>CP070664.1:2832853-2846334 GCA_020355325.1 Caldifarciminota bacterium | reverse complement strand
TGATATAGCATCCACATTGGGCCAGGGGTCTTTCGACTTACCGTGTTCTCTCAAGACATCAGGAACAACCCTATATACCTTATCGACAATCTGAAAGAGAGTATCATCAGAGCATACCTTGGTTCCAAATGCATGGACTGCTGTATATCGGGGATCGGTAACACGTAAAACAGCATGACCATAGCCAGGAATGACCTGTCCAGCATTCAACGTGTCCCAGGCAAACTGCCGTAATTGCTCATCAGATGGCACGCCGCCAAATTTATCTTTAACCATAATAACCCAGCGTAAACATTCCTGATTTGCAAGGCCATGTAACGGACCAGCCAATCCATTGAGCCCTGCGGATACCGCATAGTAAGCATCAGAGAGTGCCGAACCGACACAATGACAGGTATGCGCGCTGACATTACCGCCCTCGTGGTCAGAGTGTAACACCATATAAAGACGCATCAGATCGGCAAAATCACCTTTAGGATCTTTGACGCCCAGCATTCGGGCATAATCACCAGCCCAATCAAGTTTTGGTTCGGGATCAATACGCGCACCCTTGTTGAACCTCATACGATAAATACCAGCAGCGAGCGTTGGCAATTTTGCGAGCAGATTGAGACAATCTTCGAGTGTAGGATCCCAGTATTCGGTCTTCTTAATACCCGCAGTATACTGCTCTCTGAATACTGATTCTTTTTCCATTGATAATATGCCAAGACTGAACATCACCATCGGGTGAGAATCTTTCGGCAATGCCTCGAGTGTTTTCCATACGTAATCAGGAACCCGGGCGCGGCTTTTCAATTCTTTTTTCAAATCATCTAAAGCCGCATCATCGGGCATTTCACCAGTAACGAGAAGATAGAATACGGCCTCAGGAAATTTATCCGTCAGCTCAGCAATAGGTTTGCCTCGAATAATCAGACCTTTGTCAGGTGGAACGACTGAGGTATCACAGACGAGTGCCTTGACACCGCGCATACCACCGTATGCCTGGGCTACGGTAACTTCGGATATCTGCTGAGTAGCATGTTCTTTTACAAATGCTTTAATCTCATCCCGCAGTGCTGGTACTTTCTTCGCTAATTTTTCCTTGAGTTTCCCCATAATTTTACTCCTTTCTTTACACTCATTATCACAAACAATTATTCACGAATCAACACAACTATTTAAATACGTCATTTTTTATGAATAAAATTTTTTGTAATGCGTACCGAGGATACATTAACCCGTCTATTTTTTTCTCCGTTTTTTACTTTTCTTTACTCTTATTCTCCTTTTTTTCTCCTTTTTCATAGCATCCCTCGGATCACTTATCTCACCTCTCACAGCTGAATAAGCAGCAGTTGCCGGAGATGCGAGGTAGACAAAACCTTCTGGATTACCCATGCGTCCTTTGAAGTTGCGGTTTGCAGTTGAAAGACAGATTTCACCATCGCCGAGAATACCTTCGTGTACACCCACACATGGACCACATCCAGGACCCATGATCGAGGCACCGGCATGAACAAACGTTTCGAGCAGTCCCAGTTTCATGGACGCCAGATAAACATCGCGTGACGCCGGGCAAACAATTAACCTTGTATGTGCTGCACGTCTCTTTCCCTTCAGTATTTTTGCAGCAACCTTGAGGTCTTCGATACGACCATTCGTACAGGTGCCAATAAATACCTGATCGATTTTAATTCCTCTCGCCTTACTGACGGGTCTCGTGTTATCAACGGTATGAGGAAATGCGATCTGGGGTTCGATTTTTCCCGCATCGACATCAATGACCCGTTCATATTGGGCATCTCTGTCAGGGAATAATGGCTTCCAGTCTTTCAGCCGACCACGGGATTTGAAATATGTTTTGGTCACCTTGTCAGAGGCGATCAGACCAGTCTTTGCTCCTGCTTCTACTGCCATATTTGACAGAACAAACCGCGATTCCATAGAGAGCCGATCAATGGCCGGACCACCAAATTCCAGGGCTTTATATGTTGCGCCATCAGCGCCGAGCATTCCAATCAGATACAGAATGAGGTCTTTAGAATAGACACCAGACTGAAATGTTCCCTTCACCTCAATCCTGAACGTCTCAGGTACCTTAAACCAGGTCTTGCCCATCGCCATACCAATCGCAACATCGGTTGAACCCATACCAGTGGCAAAAGCCCCGAGTGCACCAGAGGTACAAGAATGGGAATCGGCACCAATAACGACATCTCCTGGCTTCGCGAAATCTTCCACCAGTCTTTGATGGATGACACCATCACCCACCTCGGATAATATTGCTCCAGTCTTCCTCGAAAACTCGCGAAGTAAGATATGGTCGTTTGAGAGCTCCTTTCGGGGAGAGGGCGCCGCATGGTCAATGAAGAGAATCGACTTCGGCGCTCGTACCTGCTCTAGATTCATCTTTTGGAGCTGCCGCACACCGAGTGGCCCGGTACCATCTTGAAATGCTGCCACGTCGACTCTGGCAATCACAATATCCCCAGCATAGGCGTCCTGTCCGCTCTTTGCCGACAAAATTTTTTCTGCTAAAGTTTTTCCCATTTTTTCCTCCAATTCAGTGAAAAATTCGAAATTGTGTGCGAGAAATACAGATGTATTATACCCAGTTTTTACACAAAGTCAAGAATAACACAAAACCTCTGGCATTAAAACCAGAGTCTAAAAGTTCTTAAAATTTGACTTCTTATTATTATTAAGTCATAGGCGCCCAATGCTCTATCAGTAAAAATCTAATAGATAAACGAACTACCGCCGATAAATTCTCTCAAGATTGAATTTGAAGGGACGTCTCGTTCGTTTAAATCAGAAAAAAGACTAAAAAAATCTAGCAACCTCTTCGCTTCTTCGTATTCCGGATGTTTTTTCTTGATGCGGGTGAGAAGCGATACACAAAATTTCGTTAGTACTGCTGGCTCATAGATGAGTGCCGAATTAAACATCTCATCCGCTTCTTCCTGAAACGGGTAGATGTTCCGCTCCTCACCCCTCCTGACCCTGCTCCAGTGCCTCAAAATTTCCTGAACCTTATAGCCACGAAAATGAGTATCACGAACAATACGCCGTATCATTCTCGTATCAGTAGTTGAAATTCGGTTGTGGTCATCGATATTGAGCTGTGTCAACGCGCTAATATAAATTTTGAATTTTATCGATTTCGGCACCTTCAAGGTGAGTTCCTCATTGAGACAATGTATTCCCTCGAGTAAAACAACTCCTCCTGTCTTCGGTAAAGATACCTTTTCACCTTTATTCCTCCGACCCGTTAAAAAGTTAAACTTGGGAAGTATAACTTCTTTACCCTGAATGATTTTAATAAGGTGCTGATTTAACAGTGAAACGTCGACTGCCTTTATCGACTCAAAATCCAACCTCCCAAATTCATCCTTCGGAGTCTTGTTATGGGGCAGGAAATAATCATCGGTTGCGATTATTACAGGCCTAATGCCATTCACAATGAGCTGGATTGCTAAGCGTTTCGTAAAAGTCGTTTTCCCCGCACTACTCGGACCGGCAATGAGGATTACTTTCTGTTTTTCTTTCACAATGCGGTCGGCGATGTAGACAATCTTCTTTTCATGAAGAGCCTCACTCACTTTAACGATCTCCGGCCCTTCGCCGCGTTCTATAGCATGATTGAGTCCACCGACATCTCTAATACCCAAGATTTTTGCCCATTCAACGTGCTCATTAAAAATACGAGCAAGCTTCGGCTGAGCGATAAATTTAGGGAGTGCTGTTAAGTCCTGCCACAGAGGAAATACCATAACAAACCCCGGCCGAAATTCCTCAAGATAAAAGAATGGTACTGTCCCAGTAGACTCAAAAGGAGGCACTGCATACATATCAATGAGATAATCCAATGTATAGACAGCCACTCTCTGCGTGCGGACATTCTCTAAAAACCTAACTTTATCGAGTAATCGAGCCTTCTTGAACAAGGTCTTCGCCTTTCGTCGGGAATAGAAAGCCCTTTCTATGGCTACATCTTCCTTGATAATGGATCGCATCTCGGACTCGAGCTTTTTTATATCGGTCAATGTAAGTCCTCTATATAACAAACAATAAAACCCCCGACTCATGGAGTGTTCTATCCTGAGTTTGTTTTCGGGAAACAATCTCCTTGCTGCTACATAGAGGATAAATGATAGCGTCGATTGATACCGACGCCATGCATTCAGTTTATGTAAGTCTTCGATACCTCGCGCATCGTTTTCGAACATCAGTATTCTCGGGGCCCAAATATTGCCCTCCCGACGCGAATCACATTTGCTCCCTCTTCAATTGCTACCTCGAAATCTGATGTCATACCCATTGAGAGAATGGGGAGCGGTCTATCAAATTCCTGAGCAAGTTCATCCCTGATATCACATAACAGACGAAAACACGGACGCGATGCTTCGGGGTCTTGGATTGCCCAACCAGGACCGATGGTCATTAATCCTACAACATTTATCTTTTTAAATTGTTTCAAACTCTCAAAAAAATCGAACGCCTCGTGTGGACTGATACCATACTTCGACTGTTCTTTCGACGTATTCACCTCGACCAAGCAATCGATTGCAGGTTCTATGCGTTTCTCAATTTCGCTGGCGAGTCGTAGAGAGTCGAGACTCTGTATCATGGAGAATATTTTGATGGCATCCTTCACCTTGTTTGTTTGAAGATGTCCTACCATATGCCATGTTACCCTGTCGCCGAGAACACCAAATTTCGCCTTCGCCTCTTGTACGCGATTCTCACCAATAATCTTGATGCCATATAAAATTGCTTCTTCTATTTTTTCTGGAGGAACCATTTTTGCGACCGCAACAATCGTTATCTCATCAGGGTCGCGGCCAGTCTGTTCTGCTGTCTTCCTCACTCGTTCCATCACACGTGCGATATTTTCCTTGATCGACATAGTGCAATTATACGGATGAAACGAAGTATGTCAATCGACTCAAAATATCATCACTCCATTCTGTCGACTCGAGTCCGATCACGAACTACTGCGCGGCATAATATAGTTGACATTGAAGTATAATTTACTATAATGGCGTGAAAGGAGTACCATGGCAAGAGTGTGTGCGATATGTGGTAGAGGTGCACAGAGTGGATCGAGTGTTAGCCATTCACAGAAAATAACGAAACGGAGATTTAAGGTAAATTTACAAAGGGTAAGAGTGAAAGTGGATAAAAAGACCAAAAAAATTCTTGTGTGTACCAGATGTCTACGTTCAGGTAGGGCAACAAAAGCATAGCTTGTATGCATGAATGTAAAGTTCAATCCCTTTGATTATTTCTTTATCTTAAGACCACTCATTCTCATTCCCAGTTGGAATTTTCTCCTCATCGGGAGTTATTTGGCGCGCGGAAAAACAGGGCTTACCCAAAACATTGTACTTGGGTTTATTCTCTATACGTGTGTCATGGGTGGCATATACATCCTCAATCAAATCATGGATATTGAGACCGACCGAATAAATAAGAAATTGTTTCTCTTGTCTGAAGGCTATATCCCCGTTACATGGGCATACGTCGAAATGGTATTGTTATGGGTTACAGCAATCATTTTATCCTATAGATTCGGTATCATTTTTTTGATATTCATCTTTCTCTCTCTTCTTTTAGGAATACTCTATTCTCTCCCTCCAATAAAACTGAAAGGCAAACCAATAGTGGACACACTGAGCAATGGAATTGGCTATGGCGTAATAAATTTCAGCGTCGGCTGGCTCCTTGTTCGGCCATTTGAATGGTCGATGTTCCACCAATTCTTACCCTATGCACTGTACATCTGTGCAGTATTTATTAACACGACAATAGTAGACATCGAGGGAGATAAGAGAGCACAAGAATTGACGACAGCGGTCGTTCTCGGTGAAGATATCTCATCTGCAATTTCTACAGTACTCGTAGCATGTGCAGTCATTGTAGCATTTGTTTCGAAAGATCTCGTTTGCTTGATTCCCGCCCTCATCTCACTACCATTCTTTCTCTACGTTGCAGTCTATCGATTTATAAAGAAAAAAATCAATAGAAGTTTCACAATCGCCTCGTTTAGACTACCCGGCTTGCTCCTTACACTCATAACAGCACTGTTATATCCACCATATTTTCTCGTTTTAATCGTGCTGTTCGTGGGTATGCGGCTGTACTATAAGAAACGTTTTGGAATAACATATCCAACCCTTGCTCAAGGTTAATGATTATAACACATTCTGATTTGTTTATAGCAATACAAAGCATTGACATACCTTTCTCGGTCATATATAATTTCTCGAGGCAACCGTGAAAGAAACCCTCGTAATTTTTTTATTATGTTCAGCCTTCTCATTTTCAAGCATTACAGGAATAAAAAGATTAGAGTGGATTGACCCGCTTGGCAGGCAGTCAACATCATACCGAGCGTGGAGTGCGAAACACCTCGATAGAACGCACCCCACACACATTGGCAGAGTATATGAACGGCTCAGGGCAGACAGGCAGAATGTGGTGAATATTATCGTCAATGCACGTATTTATTCTGACATTGCTCCTGAAATTGATACCCTCACGAATGATTTGGTAGCAGCAGGTTATTCGGTTCGACTCGATACAACAACCGGCATGTCGCATACGGCGCTCCGCATGCACTTGGCGAACCTTGTGAATTGTGTGGGTGCACTATTTGTCGGAGAACTGCCAGTTGCCTGGTTTGAACACGAGGGTGAAGAATTCCCTCACGATCTATACTTCTGCGACCTCGATGGAATTTATATCGATGCTGATGTCGATGGTGTGTATGACGACCATACAGGCAACGTTGCCCCCGAGATTTGGGTCGGAAGAGTCTATGCAAGAAACCTCACCTGGGACAACGAAGTACGACTCTTGAAAAACTATTTCCATAAAAATCACGAGTATCGCACAGCAGGCAGTTCACTCCCACAACGAGCACTCTCCTTTGTCGACGATGACTGGGATTATTTTGAAACATGTTATCTCGATTTAATCTACTCAAATGTCGTCGTGATGAATGACAGTGCACAAACATTTGCATCTCATTATCGAACCGAATTAACGCAGGGATATGAATGGATACATATCTGTGCACACTCATCACCCTGGGGACACACCTTCAGAAATGGATATGAGAGTGGTTACAAGGGAACCGTATTCAACTATGAAATATTTACTTTCGAGCCGCATGCACTCTTCTATAACCTTTTTGCTTGTTCTGGAACACGATTCACAGAGGAAAATAATTCAGCGGGGTGGTATCTTTTTAGTGATCCCTATGGTCTGTTAGTCGTTGGAAGTACCAAAACCGGTAGTATGCTATGGTTTGAGGATTTTTACGGTCCGATTGGTCAACAAAATATGTGCATTGGCGAAGCATTCAAATACTGGTTCACCTTATGGGGAGAGACGAGCTGGTTTTGGTTCTATGGCATGAATATACTCGGCGACCCAACACTAAAACCTCTGCAGCAGACTGATAAGGCATTAACGCGCGAGAACTACATATCTTGTTATGCAATGACTGAATGGTCATCGCCAGAAATTGTTGCAACAGACTCAGAATCAGATGGTTTTCCTACAATCACGACCAATACAGACGGGAAAAAATGGCTTGTCTGGGAATCGGGCCGTTCTTATACAAACGGACGGTCAGAGATTTATAGTGCATATCGTGATGAAACCGGCTGGTCAAGTGCCATGAATGTTGGACCACACGAGTACTGGGATTATAATCCGGTTATTGGCATCGAAAGCGCAGGGCGTCCAGTTGTGGTCTGGGCAGGCTATGATAATGGTCAATATGATCTCTACTACTCAATCTACAATGACGCTTGGTCCTCACGACAACTGGTCACAAATTCAGATCCGGCATATGATATCAAACCCGCCATGGTTCAAGATAGTCTCGGTCGAATCTGGGTATTTTGGGAATCGAGGCGTAATGTAAACGCGGACATATATACATCATGGTTCGATGGCTCATCATGGTCATCTCCAGAACAGGTGACAACGAATGGAGCAGACGAAACGACCCCTCATACGATTATTGATAGTCTCGGTCGTCTATGGGTTTTGTATGAAAGAAAATACGATGACCGGTCTGAGATCTGGGGAAGTTACTATACTGGTTCTCAATGGATCTCGTCGGGTCCTGTATCCGGAAATCAGCAACATGCATATCATCCAACTGGTGCTGTTGATGAAGATGGTACGCTATGGGCAGTCTGGCAATCAACCGATGGTAGTAATCCCGATATCTATGCAAGTTATTTCACTGGTGCTACGTGGTCGCCTTCAATTCAAATCACGAGCAGTCCTGAGTGTGATCTCTTCCCGGATGTGGTCAGTAATGATAGCGGTGTAGTGTGGCTTGTGTATCAATCATATGCAGATGGGGATTGGAATATATATACTGCACATTGTGTTGACTCAACCTGGAGTCAGCCAGAAATTGTTACCGATGTCGCAGGTGCCGACATAAACCCATGCATCACATGGAGCGAGTCAAATCGATTGTGGGTAACATGGCAGAGCTATGCTACAGGTAACTGGGAAATTATGGTCTCACATAGACCAGAAATTGGAATCCTCGAAGACAAAAACAACTATAGAATACATGAAAACGAGAATTTTCGTGTATCATCAACCTTATTTTCACAAAATCTTAAAATAACGACTCGATATCCACACCAAAGAGTTAAAATCTTCGATGTCTATGGAGCACTGGTACAGGAATTATTTTCTGATGCAAATAATATTACAACGTGGATTCCTCACAAAGTAGCATCTGGTGTATACTTTATTGTTATAGACGACCCACACCATTCTCGAAGTCAAAAAGTCCTCTATTTAAAATAAAATCGGGGGGATAAAAGTCATCCCCCCGTTTAATCATTTAAAAATTATTTTAGTGCCGTCTTCAGCTCGCGTCCTGGTTTAAACTTCGGTGCTCTCTTTGCCGGCACCTGAACGGTCTCACCAGTACGCGGATTCCGTGCCGTCCTTGCCTTCCTCTTGGCAACGGTGAATGTTCCAAATCCTACTAATGCTACACGATCACCCCTTTTGAGAGCGTTCGTAACTGCTTCCACAAATGTATCAAGTGCGATATTTGCTGCTCTCTTTGAAATCTTCGCTCGTGCCGCCATTTTTTCAATCAGTTCTGCTTTTGTCATACCCACTCACCTCCTTTCATGTAGACGCTGCAATTATATCTGTATTATCACATTTGTCAAGCATCAAATTACGTATTTACAATGCTTTGAACAACCCCGACCATAGATCATCGCCATAGACCAAGATACGTAGCATTCATTGACATCCGAACGCAATTGACTATAATCATTGAACATGAGAATCGGAATATTGACGAGCGGTGGTGATGCGCCGGGTATGAACGCTGCGATCAGAGCCCTTGTACGATGCGGCATTCATACGGGATACACAGTATATGGTATCAGAGATGGGTATCAAGGGTTAGTGGATGGCGACCTGACGGAAATGGATAGACGATCCGTCGCGAACATTATCCAGCGTGGTGGCACCATACTTGGCACCTCGCGTTCGGATGATTTTGAAACAGAACGAGGCATGGAACAGGCGAAAAAGGTTGTGAATAAACACACCATGGATTTACTCATCGTCATTGGCGGTGATGGCACCTTCCGAGGAGCACAAGAATTCTCAGAAAAATATGGCGTGAAGATCATCGGCTTACCAGGAACCATCGACAACGACATATATGGCACGGACTTCACCATTGGGTTTGATACGGCAATCAACAGCGCCTTAGACGCGGTCGATCGAATACGAGACACAGCGGCATCATTAGAACGGCTGTTCTTTATCGAAGTCATGGGACGATGTGCCGGATATATTGGTCTCGCGGTTGGACTGGCCGGCGGAGCAGAGGATATCCTCATTCCTGAGAAACCCACCGATATAGAAGCACTCGCGCAAAAGATTCGAGACAACACCAAGAAAGGCAAACGGGCCAACATCATCATTGTCTCCGAGGGTAATGAGGCAGGAAACGCCTTCACCATTGCAGAAAAGGTGAAGGCAATCACGAAAGAAAACTACCGGTTAACTGTCCTTAGTTATATCCAGCGAGGCGGTGCGCCAACTGCAAACGACAGAATTCTTGCGTCTAAGTTGGGTTGTGCCGCGATCGATGCCATCGGAAAGAATATATTCGGCTGTATGGTTGGTGAAGTCGATAAAAAAATCATATATACACCATTTCAAGAAACGTATACAAAGAAAAAAAAGGTTGATCTCAGTATTGTAAAAATAATAGAAATTCTGTCAGCGTAACATATAATAAAGGAGGAAGTAGATAGCAGTCAGTAATTTCGTAACCTCTTAACTTCGTAACTTCCACCCTCTGCAGAATTCAATCAGCCTAAGGTGAAGGAGAAATGAGGAGGTTTATCGGCTCAACGAAGTTGTGTTTCTTTAAATGAGATTATGCTCGGAGAATGAGTAGTAGCCGTGGTCTGCGATGATAATGTGGTCGATGATGCGAATGCCCATCAATTCTCCAGCGTTTCGTAAACGTTCGGTGATTTGTAAATCATCTTCTGATGGTTTGAGGTTTCCACTCGGATGGTTATGGATCAGAAAGAGACCACCGGCATTTTCGTTAAGGGCAAATTTGAAGACCTCACGCGGATGCACGAGGCTTGCATCGAGAAGACCCTTGGATATTGTCGTGTCTTTCATAAAGGCATTCTTTCCATCGACCGCAGCGACCTTGAAGAGTTCATGCTTCAATCCAGCAATCAACGGATAGTAGTATTCATACACATCCTGTGGATTTTTAAATAAAACATTCTTCTCGTGCTTCTTGGAGAGCGAACGCCTTCCCATCTCTAACGCGGCAAGTATTGATATAATTTTCGCCCTCCCGAGACCATTGATCTCCAGCCGCTCGATCTCACTCACCGACTTTTGACTCAAGTTCTTTAAATTCCCAATTTTATTTAAGATCTCTTTTGCAAGATCAACAGCCGATTTATTTTTCACTCCCTTGCCGATAATGATCGCTAATAGCTCGGTGTCGGTTAACCCGTAATTTCCCTTCTGGAGAAACTTTTCGCGTGGCCTATCGTCTGCTGGCCACTCCTTAATCTTCATTACTTGAAGAGCGTGAACCGCAGAATGAAACCGGCAAATACGATGGAGACCGTGGACATGAGCTTAATGAGAATATTCAACGAGGGCCCTGCAGTATCCTTGAAGGGATCACCAACCGTATCACCAACCACCGCCGCCTTGTGTTCGGGAGAACCCTTGCCACCGAGCTCGCCCTTTTCAATATATTTTTTGGCATTATCCCAGGCCCCACCGGTATTCGCCATCATGAGCGCGACAACGAATCCAGAAATCATTGCACCGACGAGTAAACCAATGACCCCATTCGGGCCCAGCAGTATGCCGATGAGAATGGGAACGATAATCGCCATGAGCGAAGGGATTATCATCTCTTTTTGTGCGGCCACCGTACAGATATCGACTGCCTGTGCATAGTCAGGTTTTGCCTTTTCTTCTAATAGCCCTTCTATTTCTTTAAATTGTCTGCGTACCTCAAAAACGATCAGTCCGGCTGCCCGTCCGACCGCCTTGATCGTCTGGGAGCAGAAGGCGTACGGCATCATTGCACCGATGAATAATCCAATGATAACAAAAGGATTGGTGATTCTCAAATCAATTTTTTCTGCAAGGATGAGTATTTGACTTCGATATGCAGCAATGAGCGCCAATACCGTGAGTGCCGCAGAACCGATGGCAAAACCTTTTCCCGTTGCGGCAGTGGTGTTACCGATTGCGTCGAGTGCATCGGTACGTGTGCGAACCTCTTTGGGTAGATGTGACATCTCGGCATTACCACCAGCGTTGTCGGCAACAGGACCATACGCATCGGTCGCCAGGGTAATACACAACGTCGACAACATGCCGACCGCAGCGATTGCTACACCGAATAAACCATAAGCTGGACGTGTCACACCACCGGGAAGGTAGTATCCTGCAATGATCGCCAACGCGACAACGACGACCGGTGGTATTGTGGCTTTCATGCCAACACTCAGTCCTTCTAATACGACCGTAGCAGGCCCGGTTTTCGCCGCCGCTGCAATACCTCGTGTTGGTGTGTAGGTATCAGACGTAAAAAACTCGGTTGAAAAGCCAATAAAGACTCCACACGCAAGACCAACGAGAATAGGCCAGTAGAAGTTGAAGTGGGATGGAAAGATAAATCGTATTGCAAGCGCAGACAGAATTGCCATACATATGCTTGCCGACCATATACCTTTGCGAATCGCAAACAGGAGTACACGCTGACTCGCCTCTTCCCTGGTCTGAACTAAAAATGTTCCGATGATTGAAGAAAAGACACCGATTGCTGCCAGGATAAGGGGTAGTAGCACACCCATCATGCCAAGCCCTGCTGCGTATGCCAAGGCCATTGTTGCAACGATTGACCCGACGTATGATTCATATAAATCTGCACCCATGCCGGCAACATCACCGACATTATCACCAACATTATCTGCGATGGTCGCTGGGTTGCGCGGGTCATCTTCGGGAATATCTGCCTCGACCTTCCCCACCAGATCAGCCCCGACATCTGCTGCCTTCGTAAAAATGCCGCCGCCGACACGGGCAAAGAGTGCCTGAAACGATGCGCCCATGCCGTAGCAGACGATGGTTTGCGTAACAACGAGCAAGCGTTCATTCATGGACAGGGCGCGGTACACCCAATTTAAAATAAAAAACCAAAAACTCAAATCCAAAAGGCTCAGCCCGACAACGACAAATCCCATGACGCCACCCGCACCAAATGCTACTCTCAGTGCACTGTTAAGACTCGTGCGTGCTGCATTGGTAGTCCTCGCCGAAGAATTCGTTGCCTGGGTCATTCCAATAAAACCAGACAGTGCAGAAAAGAACCCACCACTGACAAATATGAACGGTACAAAGATTGGGAGCATGTTACTCAACGCAAGAACGAGGAGGATGACAAACACAACGGCAAAAATAATTGTTACGACTCTGTATTGCCGCTTGAGGTAGGCGCGTGCGCCTTCTCGTATTGCCTGGGCAATCTGCCGCATGACGTCAGTACCTTCATCAAATCTCTTTGTTGTTCTTGATAAATAAAAGGCGAACAGCAGTGATAAAATTGAACCAGCGGGTGCTATCCAGAACAGCGGATGCATATCACCTCTCTTCTAAACTCAGATGGGCACAGATAGAGACGCAGACTGGCACAGATAATATCATATAGTGTACCTGTAAAATTTGAAATCTGAATTTTGTCATTTGCTATTTGGCATTATTTTTTAAGGTAACAGATCTTCGGTAATTTCCTTTTATGGTCACTCTGCTCCATCATCGACTTGAGTTTCTGCGCAACATCACCTTCAATCTGACCTTTCTCAATCTCTCTGAGTACCCTATCCATATCATCATAAGAACAACCGATTTCTCCCTCATCGGTC
>CP070664.1:2828572-2832753 GCA_020355325.1 Caldifarciminota bacterium | reverse complement strand
TTCTTTCTTGACCATTAATCGTACTGGTTCTGCAAAAGGTCTCGGAATAAAACGCTCGCCTTTAAAAAAGTACGTTATCCCCGCATCGTCCAGGATGGATTGTATTATAGCCACATCAGCACGATTATACGTTGCCAGGAGTTCTACAAATCGAGCATCAGGGCTTATTTTATGCTTTTTTTTGGGTTCTTCCTTGGGTAGTTCATATACGAGCGATACACCACAATCAGCACATACAGTGATGCCTTGCCGGTATTCTGCTTTACACTGAGGGCAATACATGATCTATCGACTCTCAGGTCAATTATACGTAATTCAGGCCTTTTGTCAAGAGATTCCGTAATTGAGCACAGCGTTTTTTGTCTATTAAGATATTGTAAATTATGTTCGATTTTATCGTTTTAAATATTAAATTAATGGTTTATGAATGTCCATATTATCACTATTTTCCATTCATAAAACATATTATTTTAATCTATTTTTTCAACTAGTTCTGTTATTCAAAATTTTAGGTATTTAGGTATTTAGGTATTTAGATTGCTCCTATATGCCTCTGCCCCACTCTATTTGAAACTCGGTGAAAGAGGGAAACAGGATCATAGTGATCAAAATACGAAATACGAAGCACGAATACTATCGCTTTCTTGACTTGGCGAAATTTTGAGGTATTATATCTATACTTTAAAGGGGGTGTAATGAAGCTTTTATCTTTGTTCGGAGTAGTGGCTATGCTCGGTGCGGTCACTCATCAGATGCACAGAGATATTTCGTCATTGTCTACTGTGCCAGATGCGAATACAACAATTATTTCTCTGTCGAATGGAATCGTTTTTGACACACAGGATGGAGAGCCAGTACTGCCGCAAGGTCTCTCACGGTCACACTATGATGCTGATGGGTACTATCTGGTTCAAGTGAAAGGCCCGGTGTATCGGGCTTGGATCGACGAACTGAAGTCCTGTGGGTTACAGATTTTTGGCTACATTCCACACTATGCACTCATTGTTTTTGGTGCAGAGGAAGATGTCAACGCCGTTGCATCAAAACCGTTTGTACGGTGGATAGGTATTTTCCAGCCAGCTTATAAAATACAAAAAGATTTACTGACTGCGCGCGGGATTGGTCGAGTGAGCGTATTACTCTTCCCTCGAGAGGATGCTCATCAGATTGGAGAAGCAATAGACAAAGGAAACTTTGATGTTGTCAGTGTCATAGACCATGAGATAGCAAAGACGGTCGAGGCGGTCGGTGATCTCAAATATATTGATGAAATTGCCAGGATTCCTGGAGTTCAGTGGATCCAGCTCCACACAGAGCCCTTCTTGTGCAACGAAGATTGCCAATGGACTGTACAAACAGGATGGCGTGCTTCAGTGCCGCCTGATCCTGGAGCTCGGCGGATCTGGCATGAAGGATTGCTTGGTGATGGTCTCGTTCTGAGTACTACCGATACTGGTATTAACACACGACACGATCAGTATTACGATGCATTGTATGACATTACAGCGCCGGGTCTGTACCCAGACCATCGTAAGATTGTCGCCTATAAATTGTTTGCAGGAGCCGATTTCGGTGAAGATATATCATACCACGGTTCACATGTGAACTGTACAGTAGCAGGCAATGATACACTTATCGGTACGAGTTTGTATGATGGTATGGCAAAACACGCGAAGCTCTATTTTCTTGACATCGCTACGTCTTCGGGTTATCTCGTTTGTCCAGACAATCTTACACCGATGTACGATACACTCTATTTGGGTCTTGGACTCGGATATAATATATTACAGCATTCAGGAAGCTGGGGTTGGTATAATTCAACCGGCTGTTATCTCATTCAAGATGCTTCTACCGATGCGTATGTCTGGGAACATCCGGATTTTCTTAACCTCTATGCAGCGGGGAATGAAGGTTCTGCAATGTCGGTGCGTAATCCGGGAATTGCAAAGAATGTATTGACCGTTGGTGCAACACTCGATGGTACGAGTGCAAATTCGATTGCACAGTTTTCGAGTCGGGGTCTGACTCAGGACCGTAGATTCAAACCTACAATCATGGCTCCAGGCGATGGGTTGACTATGCTTACGGGTCTCTGGTCAGCAGATGGAGCAACAAATCAGGGCTACATACAGAAGTATGGTACCAGTATGGCGACCCCGGCTGCAAATGGCGCCGTCGGTTTAATCCGTCAATATCTCCTTGCCGGATACTATCCGTCTGGCGCAGAAAATCCTGCGGATTCGATTACCTATCAGAGTGCAGCCTTGCTCAGAGCGATGGCGATTGTCTCGTGTGATCCAAATGTCGACTCGTGGTTCGTCCCCGATAGTAATATTGGCTGGGGAAGGATCGACGTCGATAGTGTTCTCTATTTCAGTGGTGACACGCGAACGTTAATCATTAGAGACGATAGTAGTGGCCTTACAACTGAGCAGTCGATTACTGATTACTTCATGGTCAATTCTGCAATTCCGCTCCGCGTTTGTGTAGCATGGACCGATACTGCTGCAGCACCGAATGCCAATCCTACGCTTGTCAATGATATTAATGTTACGCTCACTGCACCGAGTGGTACACAGTATCATGGGAATATATATAGTGATGGCCAGTCTATTCCAAATCCAGTGATCTATGACAATCGCAATGTTGAAGAATGTTGTCGCATCGACAGTCCAGAACCGGGTTTTTGGTCCATCACCATTACGGGGTACAATATACCTTGCGGTCCGCAAACCTTTGCGTATGTAATTACTGGCGATGTCATTGATAGCGTTCCCGGCATTGTAGAAAATAATAGCGTACGAGTGTCACAAACAGGAATTACATTCTATGGTTCCATCGTAAAAGATAAACTACGGTTTGAGCTCGTGCTGAACTCACCGAGAACAGTGCGCGGAAGAATTTATGATCTTACTGGCAGGGTCGTGTATAGCATTCTTGATAAGCAGATGTCAGATGGTACTCATAGAATTGAAGAAAACTTGAATCTCGCGAGTGGGGTATATTTCGTTGAAATAGATACCGGTGATGTGCAGAAAATGACGAAGATTTTAGTTATACGATAGAACAAAAGGGGTGACACAGCCACCCCTGAAGATAAACAAACTAAGCACTACTTTCCATACTAATACTTTTTAAGAGTGATAAACTATCTTTGATTGGTAATTTTTTCTGCTCACCCGATTTCATATCTCGCACCGTATAAACACACTCCTTCGCCTCGTCTTCGCCATAGATGAAGACATAATCTGCATTCTGACGATTTGCGTTCTTGAGCTGACGCTTAATCGACTCTGACGGGTTACCCATGAGACAGATAAAGTTATGTTCGTGTACTGCATTACGCAGCTTTGCCATTTCGTCGACAAACCTCTCCCCTATTGTCGCGATGTAGAATATTTTTGCGTGCTCGATTTTCGGTACATCTGGAGGCAAGCTGAGCAGTAGTCTATCTACCCCCATTGCCCAACCCGTACAGGGTGTATCAACACCTCCCAATTCTTTCATCAAGAGGTCGTATCTGCCTCCGGCGAGAATCGTATCCTGTGCACCAACTAGTTTATGCTTGAATTCAAAAACAGTTCTCGTATAATAATCGAGGCCGCGCACCAATTTTTTATTCTCAGTATATGGAATGCCAAGCGTCTTGAGAAAATTCTTCACCGTCGCATAATGCTGTGAACATTCTGAACAGAGATGTTCAGAAATTTTAGGTGCTTTATCTAATATTTTCTGACAACTTGTTTTTTTACAATCGAAGATACGCAAAAAATTCGATTTGAATCTCCTTTGACAGTCAGGACACAATTTATTGAATGAAGGCTGAAGATACGCTTTCAGCTTTTTTCTATACAGCGCACGATCTTTCGGACAACCAATTGAATTGATCTCGATTGTGAAGTCTCTCGCTCCCACTATATGCAAGAATCTATTTCCAAGGTCAATAATCTCGGCGTCATAGAATGGCCCCCCCTCGCCGAGCAGCTCAATACCGATCTGTAAAAACTCGCGGTATCTTCCTTTTTGCGGTCTTTCTCTTCTGTACATGTGCCAAATGTATAGGTACCGAGCAGGGAGAGAGAGTTTATTCTCGATAACTGCCCTCAGCACTGATGCAGTTCCTTCCGGTCTCAATGCATACAATTTCTTATTAATCTCGAATTTATACATCTCGTGTTCGA
>CP070664.1:2819321-2828472 GCA_020355325.1 Caldifarciminota bacterium | reverse complement strand
TTATTAACATTTCTATTAAGTATAGCAACGAGTGATACTTTATATTTTTCACTTGACGATGCAATTGACTATGCGCTGGAAAATAATCCAGAGATTGCACAACTGACGATCGACTCTGAAAAATCGAGTGCACAGGTTGGGCAGGCACTATCTGCTTTTTATCCGAATATATCGGCGACTGGATACTATGCCTATGTTACCGATGTCCCGGTCATCGAATTCGACAGCGTACCAATACCTTTTGGAACCCACGAGAACTACAATATTCAGGTATCTCTGCAACAGGTAATCTTTTCCTGGGGGAAAATCTACAATGCCTACAAAATTTCTGATATGAACCATGAAATCGCTCGGTTAAATCTGCTCAGAAAGCGACAGGAAATACGTTACTCCACAACCAATTCATTCTATGGTCTTTTGGTACTCGAAGAACTCGTGAAACTTTCAGAGGAAAGTCTTGCGCAACTCAAACGGCATGAGGAGGCAGTCGAATCGAGATACAAGGCAGGCCTCGTATCGCAGTTTGACTTACTCCGTGCTCGAGTACAAGTAGCAAATCTCAAGCCAAAAGTCATTGGGGGTCAAAATGGATTAAATCTCGCACGTGAGGCTTTCAAAATGTTATTAGGTATGCCAATAGAGCATGATTTTGAAATCTCTGGCGAGTTACAGATGATCGAAGAAGATTTCGATCTTGAGCAATTGACCGCGACTGCACTCGAACAACGCGCTGAATTAACAAATGTAAAAAAATTAGAATCGATCGCAAAACTCACCAAGGCAATCGCCCGTCGTGCCAATCTGCCGAGCATTGTTGCGGGTGCGACGTATGAAAGAAGAAAACCATTCAGTTTTACCGGCGATGAGTGGGGTTCAAACATCACTTTAAATATCGGTTTTCAGTTTCCGCTTTTTAGTGGATTCAATAATTTCTACCAGTATCGAGAGGCCTCTTTGCTCTTAAAGGAAGCACAGTTAGCATACGATAATCTCGAGAAGGCTATCATCCTCGAAGTCAAGGCTGCATACTTGAGCCTTCTCGCCGCAAAAGAGGCACTCGTGACTGCTCAGGAAAATGTGGGGCAAGCAGAAAAGGCTTTTGAGATCATGGATACACGATACAAAAATGGTTTAGCAACAAACCTCGAATTCATGGATGCCCAGCTTGCCTTCATGCAGGCAAAAACAAATTATCTCTCGGCGCTCAAAAATTATAATACATCGATGGCCGAGATCTACAAATCAATTGGTAAGGAGGAATAAATGCGTAAGTGGTTAATAATAATAATTGTCATCGTGGTCCTGATTGCTGCTTTCATGCTCCGCATGGGCGCAAACCAACGCAGAGGACAGAGTGAAGAAGTGACGACTGTTATTCCTGTCGAAGTAGTCCCAGCGACCAAGGGAAGGGTGCTGAGCACGTGTGAGGTCCTGGGAACGATCATGGCTGATAAAACAGCACAGGTGTTTCCCGAGACAATGGGAAGAATCATGCGCGTGCTTGTCAAGGAGGGTGCGTACGTTAACAAAGATGCGAACATAATGGCAATGCGTAACGAAACCGTGGGCTTTGAATACGAAGAAGGTTTTATAAAATCACCGATCGACGGTAACATAGGTAAAATGATGGTTGATGTTGGTTCCATGGTCTCACCGCAAGCGCCCGTAGCACTGATCGTCGATTATTCCCGCGTGAAGATCGAGTTCCACGTTGCCGAGGTCAATATGGGCTGTGTTAAAGGCAATCAAAGGGTAGACATAGTTGTCGACGGTATCGATCAGAACTTCAGCGCACGTATTTCCGAAATAAGTCCGGTCATTGATCCTATGACGCGTACCGCCGCGGTCAAAGCCGAGGCGCTGAATCCAAAGAAGTTACTGAAACCTGGAATGACCGCACGAGTGCAAATCAATCTTGGCGAGAAAACCGATGCACTCCGTATCCCGATCGACGCCCTGCTGGATAGCTATCTTTTCGTGGTCACGGACAGCACGGCTGAACGTCGTGATGTTACAGTCGGATTAGTCGGTGACGATTACGTAGAGATAATTGAAGGCTTGGCCGAGGGCGAGAATGTAATCGTTGTTGGTCAACAAAGACTCGCCGGTGACGAAAAGGTCAATCCTATATTCAGAGGTGAGTAATGAAGATAACTGAAGTATCAATAAAAAGACCACTTTCTGTCACCATGGTTTTCTTAGGAGTCATTCTCTTCGGTTTCATCTCGGTCACCAACCTACCGGTTGCCCTCTTCCCTGATGTTTCATTTCCTATTATGATCGTTTTAACGGGTTATCCCGGCGCTGGCCCAGAGGAAATCGAAACAACCATTACTGATCCTCTGGAACAAACACTCGGTACGGTAAATAATCTAGACAAGATAACGTCGACCACATCGGAAAATACCTCAACCATAATTCTGCAATTTGATTGGGGAACCGATCTCGATGCCGCATCAAATGACGTCCGAGACCGGCTTGGCCTCTTGATTCCCTACATGCCGGATGATGCTGATTATCCCATGATCTTCAAGTTCGATGTCTCACAACAACCAGTCGTAATGTACACGATTGGCGGCGCCATCGACCCCTTGGAGCTCGACGAGATTGCGGAGGATATTGCGGATAGAGTACAACGCGTCGGTGGTGTTGCTGCATCATATGCGATGAGCGGTACGTTTCGAGAAATTCAAATAATGCTCGACCCAATCCGGTTAAAAGGAACCGGTATAACACCAGACCAGATCATCGGTGCCCTGCAGGCGCAGAACGTGAATTATCCATTGGGAAGCGTCGTTACTGGCAAGCGAACGTATATTCTACGAACCATTGGACAATACGAAGATCTCGATGGAATACGCAATACTGTCGTTGGCAGTCATAATGGCGTACCGATACCTCTTTCTCAAGTAGCTGATGTCAAATTCCAAGCCTCAGAACAAACATCGATCTCTCGCACAAACGGCGTCCCCTCAATATGGGGCATGGCGCAGAAGAGAACAGACGCAAATGCCGCAAACGTAGGCTCCGCGGTGGTCGGCGAACTAGAAAAAATCAAAAAAGATCTCCCTCCAGGGATTCAGATAGATGTAATATTCAACCAGGCCGATTTCATTATCCGTTCTGTACAAAGTACTGCTCAGACCCTGATTTTGGGCGCCATTCTTGCGATTATCATCCTTTTTCTCTTTCTCGGTAGTTTTCGTTCAACAATATATATGGCGATAGCGATTCCGGTTGCCGTATTCTTTGCGCTCTTCTTAATGTACTTCTTCGACATGAGTCTCAATATCATATCTCTCGGCGGTCTCACCGTTGCCATTGGTATGGTACTCGATTCGGCGATTGTGGTATTCGAATCAATATTCCGGAAGAAGGAGGAAGGCGTTGAACCTGTACAGGCTGCTTGCCAGGGTGCAGCTGAAGTGGGCCCGGCAATAACTGCCTCCACTCTTACGACTGTTGCAGTCTTTTTACCGCTACTCCTCGTCAGCGGTTTTGCTTCGATATTCTTCAGACCACTCGCCCTCACCGTGACGTTTGCCTTGGTCTCATCCCTCGTTGTTGCACTCACCATCATACCCATGCTGACCGTGCGTTTCGGCGCGGTGAAACGCAGAGAAGAACGAACCGGTTTCAGTGGGAAGCTCGGTAGCTTCTACGAGCGAGTTGAGAATACATATACACGGCTCATACGTTGGGCACTCGGTCACCGGAAAACAGTCATTTTTGGAACGGTCGCTTTTTTTGTTGTGAGTCTCGTTCTCATTCCTTTTATAGGTACTGAATTAAGCCCTGAAATGGATCAAGGAGAAATCATCATCAATGCCGAAATGCCCGTGGGAACCAATCTATGGGTCACTGATTCAGTCGTCAAGAAACTGGAAGCAATTATCATCGATGAAGTTCCAGAAATAGAAATATTATCTACTTCAATCGGTGCTGGTGAGGGTGGCTTCACGAGTCTGTTCGCAGCCACATCTGGACCACATGCGGCGCAAATCTGGCTGGAACTCGTCCATCGTGAGGAAAGAAGCCGTTCGGTAAGTCAAATTCAGAAAGACCTGCGACCGAAAATAATGAATGTCCTCCCCGGTCTCAAAGTAACCTACGGTGGAAGCGAATTCCACATGTTCGGTGGAGGTTCAGCAATTGAAGTTAAAATAATCGGGTACGACCTCGGCAAAGCACAACAAATCTCTGAAGAACTCATGGACATGATGCAGAATGTCGAGGGGCTCGTCGACCTCGAATCGAGTGTCAGTGAAGGTAAACCAGAACTTCGTCTGATTGTCGATCGGAGGAAAGCAGCGAATTTCGGGTTGACGCCCTACCAGATAGGTACCGTGCTCCGCTCACGAATTGAAGGAATTATTGCCAGCCAATACCGTAAAGAGGGGAATGAGTACAATATGCGAATCATGCTCGATGAGGCAAATCGTGATGACCTTAAAAAGATTACGTCGATGACCATTACCACACCACTCGGCGATGTCCCTATTCAGAACTTTGTCAAAGACACGATTGCGGTTGGTCCAGTCGAAATTGAACATGAAGACGCGGAACGTCTGGTCACGATCACAGCCGACGTCGAAGGAAGAGACGCAGGAAGCGCGGGTGCCGAAGTGCGACGAATCATCAATTCAATGCAGATACCGGCTGACTTCGAGTTCGAAATGGGTGGTGGATTTGAAGAGCAGATGGAAACCTTCAGAGATCTGTTCTTCGTTATCATCCTCGCTGTTGTGCTCGTATATATGATCATGGTCGGCCAGTTTGAATCATTCAAGGAACCGTTCATTATCATGTTCACCATTCCCCTTGCCATTATCGGAGTTTTGTGGATGCTCTTCTTTACTGGTACAACCATCAACATGCAGAGTCTATTGGGTGTGCTGCTACTTGGTGGTATTGTGGTAAATAACGGGATCGTCTATATCACGTACACTAATCAGCTACGCCGTCAGCAGGGTAAGGCTTGCCTTGACGCAGTTGTTGAGGCGGGCAGAGTCCGTCTCCGGCCAATCTTGATGACAGCATTCACCACGAGTTTCGGACTCATTCCGATGGCTCTGGGCATAGGTGCGGGTAACGAGTTACGTGCACCCATGGCTCGTTCAGTGATCGGTGGCCTTATGGTCTCAACATTCCTCACGCTCGTCTTCATTCCAGTGCTCTACACACTATTCGAACGGATGAAGAAAAATAAACCAAAACCTACTGGCAAGAATCAAATAATAAAAGAATAAATTATAATCCCGCATCCTACGCTATAAACCCACCGCTATTTGTGGAAATGTAGGGTGCGGGTTCACCCCGTTGAATAACCACTATTTGAGCTAGCAATATATTTATGATATATCTGTTAGATTTCGAATTTAACTAGATCTATAAGACGTAGTATTCTACGGGGTTCACCCCCATTTTAGGGAACAGAATACAGGATACAGGAAACATTTTGTTAAATGTCATTGCGAGGACTCCGAGCCCGTCGAGGAGGATGAAGCAATCTCAGACTCTTCCCGTTCTCGATAACATCACCGTAATCTGTCTTTTATCACTGTAATCGATGGCGTAAGCCAATCACTGCAATCGAGGGCGTAAGACAATCATTGTAATCTATCTTTTATCTCCGTAATCAAAGAGGTTGCAAACCTCTACCCGGGTAGCTCCTTGAATATCTTCTTCATCCGCTGACTATATTCATGAAAAGCCTTTCTGCCTTCCTTTGTCAAACTGAGGAGCGTGCGGGGAATCTTTTCAACAAACTTCTTTTTAATATTAACATAACCGGCCTTCTCCAACTTCATCAAGTGAGATGAAAGATTTCCCTTTGTCAGATTCGTTTGCCTCAGTAGAAAGAGAAAATCTGCACTCTCGACGACATAGAGATAAGAAAGAATCAAGAGTCGCGCTGGTTCATGTATTACGCGGTCAATATCAGTGATAGCTGTTAAGTTTTTTGTTCCTTTTTCTTCAGCAGCCATTGGATGCCTCCACAGTCTGCTTCGGGTATTTACGCAGGAAACGAATCAATTGAACAACACCAACTGTGAAGAATACTACACCCAATCCACTCCATTGAAAAACTGAAACCGTGCCCGGATTATACCCGCGTGCTGTAAAAATTAGTCCGATGATGCCACTCAGTAATATAAGAAGAGATAGAACATAATCAATTTTAATTTTGGTTCGAAAGTGGGTAATTGTGAAGAACACACCAGCAGGAATGATAACATTGATAAGTGGCGTGAGTGTCTTGAGTTCCAAAACGCTTACGGTGAAAAAGAGTGATAGGAATATAAGAAGATAGAGAAGAGTAAACAGTATTTCTTTTTTATCAGAATGCATAGAGAACTTCGCATAACCTATGCGACTATAGATAAACTTTTTTCTTAATATCCCTTTTAAAATCAGACTCAGAATGGCTATAATCACAAGTACCGCTAAAAAAATCATGTTGATCAAAATCAGAGGGAAAAGAATAAGCACAATGCCAACAAGAATCTTTTCTACACCATCCTGAGACATGGCGCGAAACGCTTTTTGCTTGACTTCCTGAATATTAATGGGTTGGGACATTTGACACCTCGCTACTCGACACATCTTCACTCGGGATTGGGTATATGCGTAGGAATCGAGTCAATCTGAATAAACCAATGGGTATCAAGATTGCGGCAAGACCCCAAAACTGTACTGCAGTAACTATCCCGGGGTCATTACCGTATGTAGTAGCAATAATTCCGATCACGCCGCTCAAAAGCATGAACGCAGATATGATGTATTCGATGACTGTCTTATACCAGTATCCAATCGCAAATGCTATCACACCGAATACTACACCAAGATAAAGAGGCAACAACCAGTTATATGCGTTAAGCTTGAGAACAATCACAAACAGCACGAGAAGTATTGTCGAGATATGCAACTTCCAGGGTTTTGCCTTTTTCTCCTTGAATTTAACATAACCAATTCGTGGATAAACAAACCGTTTTCTCAGGATTTCCGGCAGAAAAACATAAAGCCCAGTTCCAAGGATGAGCAAAAAACCTAACCGTTCATCAAGGAAAAATGGCGCAATGATTGCAAAGGCAACACCTGCAATAATGATAGCTAGTCCATCTTGCCTTAGTGCTCTTCGAGCTCTTTTCTCGACTTCTTTTACGACTACTGGATCCATCATAAGGCCTCCTCAGTCTGTCGTGGATTTTTTTTCAAGAAATCGACAAATATCGTAAGGCCGATGAACGTAACGACACTACCAAGAATAACGAAGTACATCTTTATCGCGTGTGGTACTATCGACATGACAGATAATCCGCCTAAACCGATAGCCACTCCGTACACAAGCCACCGATATACCTTGTGTTCGTAAGCAAGCAATCCGAAAATCACAGGAATAAACAGTACTGCAGCGAACTTGAGGACATTACCCCAATTATTCTGAACTGGTATCCCTAGCAATAGGAAGATCAACACCGTTATCACGGAGAGAAGAGCTATACCAACCAAGCATACTAATATCATTCGAACTGCTGTAGCTCCCTGGTTAGCCATGCGCATGTAGCCAATACGCGGATAGGTCGTGCGCTTTCTGATTGCCTCAATGATCACTGGACCGATCACGATCAATGGCACATTAACCAACAGGCGGTACTGTATCACAAAGTAGACGAGCAAGAGATGAACACCCAGAAGAATATCCATGAGTCCATCCTGAAAATACAGGTGTCGCATCTTCCGCTCTATATCTCCAATGTCAATCGTTGGTTTCATTAATTCTCTCCTTCCAGCACAGGATATTTGCGTATGAAGCGGGCGAGCACAACACCTCCCATAATCAGAATAACCATCGCCGGTATGCCAAACGCAAAGAAAGTCAGGTCCTGGTGGGTCAGTTCTCTCAAGACGATATCAAGTGGAAGACCTATGGCAAACATCACACCGATCAAATAAAGTCGGTTAAAATGCAGGAAGTACGCAGCCAGACTGAAAACAATAAGCATATTGGCGACCCATACTGCCGGGACGAATATATCCAATGAGAGTACTCTGGACAATGTATTTTTGATGTTGATTGTGATAATAATAAAAAGCACCAACCCTACAAGAACAGATAGAGCAAAGACAATGCTCGTCCTCTTTTTTCTTGCTCTCCCCTTCGGTCCAAAATTCACACGCCCAATACGTGGAATGGTTATGAAGCGTTTACCAAACCAGAGGAAAACAAAAGCCGCTCCTACTAAACACATATAAATCACAACTAACGTTACTTCACTCCGAGTTCCAATGTCCCAGAGTAGTGCTCCAACTGCCATTGCCATGAGCATTATACCCAGGTATATGTCCCATAGGCCATCCTCGTAAAAAGATGTCCAGACCTTGCGTTCGATTTTTTTCAGGTCTATCTGTTGTTCCATTATCAACCTCCTTATTCACATACTAGTCTATATTGCAAACTAGTCTGCTATATTATAATGAAAAAATCGAAATTGTCAAGGGGTAAAGTGAGGGAAACAGGAATTAGGAAGTAGGATGCTGGGCTAAAAAATGGATATAAATTACAAATCAGTTACGATTTTTCGTCATAATTTGATTCTTTATGCTCGTCCTGAGTGAACTTAGCATTTTAAGTACTTCAGTATTTTTATCCTCAATTTTCTTCGCGAAATCGACGATTTTAGGTCTGGCAAACTTTCTGCTGACCTTGATAACCTGCAGCCAATTGTCGGTCTCTTTTGCTTCCCGAAATGCTATTTTTAATATACGGTGATATTCCCGACTACTACCGCTACTGTGCCCCTCAGCAATATTCGCACATACTGATGTGGAAGAACCGATAATCTGTTTACCAATTATATCCCGTGCTGGCCCAGCCGGTAGCATGTCGACAAGTTCCAACACATCGCATGCCACTTCCAATGCTTTTTGCCATACTTTAAGATCCTTATAGTCTCTAATTTTATCAACCATACTCCGGTCCCCTTTCTTTTATGTTCTTTTTCTATAAATGAAAGTTATGTATTTTCTCTTAAAAAACTACTACTTCCTACTCCCTAATTCCTACTTCCTAAACCGCGCCTGGAGGGAATTGAACCCCCAACCTACGGATTCGAAGTCCGTCGCTCTATCCGGTTGAGCTACAGGCGCA
>CP070664.1:2815412-2819221 GCA_020355325.1 Caldifarciminota bacterium | reverse complement strand
TTGTCGTTAATAATGTTAACAAAAGAATAAAGATTCGCTGTTACTAACGCAAAGAGTGATAATAAAAAGAGAGATATCGCTACAACAAATAGAGAAAGAAAGAAGAGCGAACTGTTGCGGTTGATCGTTCTCATTCCTTCTCTGACACCAATACGTAATGACATCTATGTCTCCGTAACGAGCTTACCGTTGACCAGTCTCAGCATCCTCTTTTTTACTTTCTTCACGAGGCCGAGGTTGTGAGTAGCCATGACGACCGTGGTTCCTTTGTAGTTTATGTCGAGGAGAATATCAATGATATCCTGTGAGCTTCTTGCATCGAGGTTACCGGTTGGCTCATCGGCTAAAAGGATGTAGGGGTCTCGCACGAGCGCGCGTGCAATAGCAACCTTTTGTTGTTCACCACCGGACAATTGATAGGGAAAGGAAAATTTCTTATGGCTGAGACGTAAGTAGGTTAAGGTTTCCATTAATTTTTTGCGAAGGTCCCGTGGAGGTGTGTCAGTGACTTCGAGTGCAAACGCTACATTCTCTTCGAGTGTGCGGTCCTGTAGTAATTTGAAATCCTGGAAGATGACACCTATTTTCCTGCGTAGTTTTGGAATTCCATTCTTCTTGAGCGAATGTAAATCTTGTTCAAATACCTTAACCGTTCCCCGTGTGGGTTCTTCATCCTTGTAGATTAATTTAAGAATCGTGCTTTTACCGGCACCAGTTGGACCGCAAATGAAAACGAATTCACCTTTATCAATATTGAATGTTATGTCATGGAGTGCTAGCCAGTCCTTCTGATAAACCTTATCAACACGATTGAACGTGATCATTAAAATAATCATAACCAGAATTCTTATTCTGTCAACAATTATGTCACATTATGAAATCATTTTCTCGATAAACTCGAAATCTTCGATGAGTCACCGAATCAAAAAGTAATGAAGTTGTTTTGATATTATGTGATTAACTAATCAGTCGTGCTGTGTAGATATGTGCGTGTATTATTTTATTTGTACAACCTTCTTTATTTCATGGCTTGATTGAGTGGTTAATCTCACAAAATAAACACCGGCAGGAAGAAGGTTTCCATTGTTGTCTTTACCATCCCACTTCACGGATAACCGATGAGCGAGTACCGATGACTGTCTTGAAAAATCTTTGACCAAACTTCCAGATATATCATATATTCGTAATTCAATAACGCTGTTATCTGTTATCTCCGGCCTCCTTCCGCGAAGTGGGGCGGGCCGATATCTAATATTTATTTCGTTACGGAATGGGTTTGGTGATAAGATTATGAAATTTTGGATATGTGTCTCTTTATTTTCCGAGACAAATGGTTGTAGCCATTCAATGACTTTACAATAGATATCAAACCAGTGTGCGGGATTTCGTGCATCGGCCCAGACGATGTAGATGAGATTGTTTTCTGAATAACAGGCTGGCAACCATTGAGGGCTATTGGTCGTATCATTATCGACCCTAAAATTGTCACCTATTTTCATGCCTGTGGAGTCGAAGAACTGGCCATAAATATCACCATAACCGCTTCTTCCGTCATCCCAGACAACAAAGAATTCGCCCCTATTGTTTGAAACGACAGAAGGATTTCCTTTGTAGTTAACCGTATCATCACTCACCAAGAAATTATTACCGATCTTTTGCAGGCTGTCGTCTAAGAATTGACCATAAATGTTAATGTCACCCTCGAAGTCTGCCCAGACAAATAAGTATCTATTTATTCCTTTTGCGCCCGAGAGGATTACATAGGTCGTTGGTATTTCATTGAGAACTACTGGTGGCGAAAGTGCGTGTGCTTCATAATCGAATTCCTGGATTGCTACACCGATCGATTCTTTATCGCAAGACATGCCAAGGATAAATCTACTATTTCCTTCATCGACTATTCCGCCTTCCCGAGTGTGTGCAGTCGAGTCGATGCAGGCAATAAATTCATTGCCGAAGGGAATACCTATGGGGTCGAGCAGGCGGCCGTATACATATAGGTAATTGAATCGATATTCATCCCAAACAACAACAAAGTAGTTATTTGAAAGTGATGCGATTTTTGGAAAATCAAGGCCTGTGTTGCCCGAGGCAAGACTGATTTGGAAGTTTGGACCCAACGCCATACCATTGCGATCGAATCGCTGTCCGTAAATTTGCCGTGTCGAATCAGGATAGGTTCTTGCCCAAACGGTCACATAGAGACCAAGTTCATTCAGCGCAATTGATGAATTGGTTGCATCGTTGTAGGTATTCACTTGAAAATCATCGACGTATGGATTTCCCTGAAGATCAAATCGTCTACCGTACTGGTCGGGAAACCCGGAAGCTAGATTTCTATAGTCATCCCAAACGATAAAGAAATCCCCTGTTGTATCGACAACAACTTTAGGCCTGTATTGGGGACTTCCACCTTTATCATCGGTTATGACGAAGGTTTGTCCGATAAGAGTGCCTTCTGAAGAGACACGCTGTGCGCAGATGTCATAGCCAAACATTGCTAATCTTCGTGTCCATGCGATAAAAATATTTTCATTTATAGCACCGATGCAGGGGTTACGATTCTGTGTACCGAGAGGTTCATTGATTTGCATGTTCGTGCCAATCAATGTTCCGGTGGCAGAAATTCTTTGCATATATATGTTAAGAGGACTATCATCCCACACGCAAAACCATAGAGAATCATTGACATTCGTGACTTTTGGTCGCCAGGATTGAGTGAGTGATGGCTCATTCAATGTTATAACATCGGTTATTGGTGATGCCGCAGAGTCGAAGAGGCGGCAAAAGACATCACAACGGATGTGAGTTGACCAGGTCGCCATAAATGTTCCATTCTGTGCACACTCTATAGCCGGGTGATTTTCATCAATGTTTAAGGTATCATCCCAAATTTGGAAATTCTCACCAATTCTATTGCCTAAGGAATCAAATCGTTGGCACCAGATATCATAATTGTACTGCCAGACAACAATATATCCTTTATTGTTCGAGAAAGAGAGATCACACGACATCGACATATATTGCAGTGAATCGCTGACCGGAATATTCGTACCAACAGGATTGCCGATCTCATCATAGATCTGGCAATAGATACGATATAAACCCTCACGGTTGTCTGACCATGCAATAACCGTGCGTCCCGCAGAATCGACATCGACGCTTGGACTGAAGCAGGATGTTTGAACATTGTTCACGGCAAATGCAGGTCCAAGAGGTATTCCATTAGTATAAAATCTTCTGCACATGGTATTGGAATGTTGAACCCAGACTGTGGTGAAATTCCCCTGACAGTCACAACTTACATCAGGGTTGAAAAGACAACCAGTCGTGGTATCATCACTGATTCTGAAATTCCCTCCGATTGTATCACCGAAAACATCTAATAGCACGCCAAATACCCTCATACCGTTTGCTGGCATTCTCATATCATACCACACTGCTATTCCTCCAGAATCATATAATGCGACTGCCGGAAAGAGCTGAGGAGATGCGGAGGGATAATCTTCACAGTTTACCTGAAAATCCGGAATGATTTGGGTAGCAATATGCAATATGAAGAAAAAAATCATACGACCCTCCTTAACAATTTTTATAAATTATTCTATCATAAAATGTACCTTCAGTCAATAGTCACAGGCTCATCAAACATTGCATGAATGTGATAGAAGAGGTCGAGCCTCGATGAGAAGTGGCTCAGCTACAGATTCAGATATTCTTGACATTATTGAGAATTGTCGCTATAATGAACGAATGAAAGTTGTTGCTACGAATCGCAAGGCGCTCCATGATTACAATGTTCTCAACAC
>CP070664.1:2811481-2815312 GCA_020355325.1 Caldifarciminota bacterium | reverse complement strand
GGCAGCAAAGGATCAAAGGGCGGGGTCGATAGGAACCTGGGTCTGGCGGTGGTGTTTGTTTGAATACAACCTTTTTGGCGACCCTGAGATGCCTTTGTGGACCGATGACCCGAACTCAATGGCAGTAACCCACAACACGACAGTCAGCACCGGTACAAGTGCTTTCACCGTTACGGTCAGGGAAAATGATAACGTAACGCCCATACAGAATGCATTGGTTTGCCTCATGGGGAAAACCGACACCGGTCTATACGGCAGAGGATATACCAATTCCTCAGGCATCGCGAACATAACAGTTACCGCAAGCATTCCCAATGACACAATGTGGGTCACGGTTACAGCCCAGAATCACTGCCCATACGAAGGATTCGCGGTCACAACAGAAGCAGGTATGCCGGATGTACCTTCGATCGTCAAGCCGCTCGACTTTGCGCGCCTGCCTGACACACAACCCGTCCTCACTTTCTATTCAAACGACCCGCAGAATGACAATATCCAGTACAGAATTTTCTGGGATACAGACCCGAATTTCGCAAATCCTGACAGTTCAACGACATCAACCTACGCAAGCGGCAGCACGGCAAATTTCACATTCCCCTCGCCACTTCAAGACTCAACAACATACTGGTGGAAGGTCAAATGCACTGACCCTGCTGGCTCGGGGACATGGACAGACTACACCGTAAAACGATCACTCACAATCGGCACGTCCCTACCATCAAATACATGCTCGTGGTATCAGACCACATCTGCACAATTCGGTTTTAATGAACTCAATGGCACAACTATTCAGGGAGACAGCGTAGTCCTCAATCCCTCGGGTGGTCAGCAAATCGTCGACACATTACTTCAAGAGAATTTTGAGTCGGGTGGAATCCCATCGGGGTGGACCGTAATCGACGGCAATGGAGATGGTATCGATTGGGGTGTCGGCACAACCGGTGCGCTTGGTTCGTATCCGCCGCCAAGCTATGGCTCATACTACGCATATTATGACGACGATGCTGCAGGTAGCGGCGCCATCAACTACAACGAAGCATTGGTCTCTCCTTCACTTCACATTCCTGTTAATGCTGAGAGTCTCGAGATAGCTTACGGCTACGGTTTTCAGGTCTACGAGATTGGCGAGACATACGAAGTGAAAACACGGTTCTTCAATGGTACTTGGAGTGGTTGGAACACTGTTGCCACTTATACATCAAGCGTTAGCGGTACTGCTGCAATCGATTTGACCGGATACCTACCCGCTGATTCTGTTCAGTTTCAGTGGATGTATCATGATGAATCCACGAGTTCACACTGGGGATGGGCTTGCGCTTGTGATAATATCATTTTGACCTCTTCGTCTTCTTTAGCAACCGATGAAGGCACGTTGACAGGAGTCGCAGCGAATTATGGCGATCTGTCTACAACCTATGTGCGTCCGCACTGGGGCTATGCGGTATGGAACAAAGCAAGCGCGCAGGACTCAATCGGCCTGCAGGTCGAATATTATACCAGCGCATGGCAATTGGTACCCGACGGTGTGCTGCCAGGGAATTCTACGGGTTTCTATACCACCTTGGTGACTGGTAGTGTTGATCTTTCCGCTTTGGACACACTAACGTATAATACATTGCGTCTGGTCGGACTTTTTTACCGCAAATTCACCGATTCACCTAATGACCCCGCGTTACTCCACTGGGAGATCGGCAATACCACGGGTATCGAGACCGTGCCGCCGGAGCCATTCAGCCTCATCTCTCCTTCAGATTCTACCGTCTTTTCCATATTGCGGCCGACCTTTGTCTGGGAATCAACGATTGATACAGGAAGTGGAATTAAGGAATATAGCATATACATAGAAGACGTACTACGACATACTGGTCCTGACACCAATTGGACCGTCGATTATGACCTGGGCGAAGGTTACAGCGACTGGTACGTGGTCGCCTATGATAGTGCTAACAACTCAAGACAATCGAATGAAACATGGACAGTTGTCATCGATACAACCGCTCCTTCCACTGTAACCTTGATCTCGCCGTCCAATAGTAGTTACCTGACTACCAGCACAGCCAATTTCATCTGGCATGCAGCGAGTGACAATATCAGCGGGGTAGATCATTATGTGCTCGAATATGCCCTTGATAACGGTTTCACACAAGGGTTGGTCGACACCAACATAATTGACACGGCATTTACAACAGTTCTCAGTGATACTACTTATTACTGGCGTGTAAAAGCAGTAGATACCGCAAATAATGAAGGCGTATTCTCACCGACATGGCAATTCGAGATTGACACTTCGTCGCCATCAGTACCTGCGCTGGTCTCTCCAATTGGCGGTACATGGTTGACCGATACACAAGTCGATTTTGAATGGACAACTGTTACAGAACTAACGGATATAGATGGCAACAAAACTTCAAAATCCTCATCCTCAAAGGAAGAAATGAAGGATTCATATTCGAGCGATCTAGCACGACCACCCAGTGTAGACGCACCGATACGTTATATTCTTCAAGTAGATTCAACCACAGTGTTCACTTCACCACTCGTTGTCGATACGCTGACCGCAACTGCGACCACTATCGTACTGAGCGAGGATTTCCACTACTGGCGGGTAAGGGCGTATGACCTTGCGGGTAACCAGGGTACTTATACACTGCCGGATAGCTTTGGTGTTGATATGACACCTCCTCCGGTGGTCAACCTCGTTTCTCCGGTCAACAGTACTTATCTCAACAGCAGTACAGTCAATTTTGTCTGGCATGCGGCAAATGATAATCTGAGCGGCACCGATTGTTACACAATTCAGTATGCATTGGATGACGGCTTTACCCAGGGTTTGGTTGAAACTACTTCGACCGACACGACATTTACCACCGTACTGGCTGATACTGTCTATTACTGGCGTGTAAAAGCAATAGATCTGGCAAGCAACGAAGGAGCGTTCTCATCAACATGGCAATTTGAGATCGACACTGACATACCAGTTGCACCCGTATTGAATGCACCGGTGGATGGTATATTTATTAGCGATACGCTTATCACCTATGAGTGGAGCACGGTCTCGTGTTTGGACCTGGCAAATGCATATGGAACAAGACAAACAACGGATAAACCAACCCAGAATAAAGATATCTTACGCTCTGCCGTCCGTTATGTACTACAGGTTGATACTTTGGTTAACTTCACTGCTCCCCTTATCATAGATACTCTGGATACCACGGGGATAACCATAAGTCATTCCGAAAATCGGTATTACTGGCGCGTTAAGGCATATGACCTGGCAGGCAACGATGGTCCTTATTCTGAAGCGGATAGCTTTGGCGTTGATATCACTGCTCCGTTTGTTGAATCGACTTCAGTCTGGAATGACACTTCTTCAGTTGGTCCCTTTGAAATCCGCACAATGGTCACTGACAATCTGGCAGGGATAGACTCGGTAATCTTGTACTATAAGCGAGACGAAGACCCCAGCTGGCTCTCTACGACAATGACCGTTAGCGGTTCGCCAAACTGGTTTTTGGATTCAATACCAGCGGTGACAAATCCATATGATACAGTCCGGTACTATGTCGAAGCAGTCGATGCAGCACAGCCAGGCAACGTGGCCGTAGATCCTGCTGGTGCGCCATCGAGTCATTACTGGTTCATTGCCAATTGCACTGGAATAGAAGAGCTGAATGTGATGCCTCAAACCTTTGCATTGGAACTAAAAGGCAATCCGGTCAGGAGCAAGGCAACTTTTGTTGTCGCCCTGCCGCAAGAAGCCATGATCTCATTAAGGATCTACGATTGCGCAGGAAGACTTGTCGATGTTCCAATTGGAAGCATTCTCCCTGC
>CP070664.1:2807647-2811381 GCA_020355325.1 Caldifarciminota bacterium | reverse complement strand
GGTATGAATTTCTAGTTTCCAGCCTGTCCTGCGTGAAGCCGAAGTGAGAAATCGAAGGCGTCTGACCAGGTCGCCTCCCTTCATTAGCTATAGACACTATTTGAATAGACCTTTACGTTTTTCAGTAATCCTATTACGTGTTTCTTGTTTAGAACGATATTGCCTTTCTTTGCGACGTGTAGCAACGAATCGAAGTTCTTTTTTCAGCTTGAGATAATTATTGTAACGCTTGACGTCAAGAACATCTTCCCGTACTGCTTTCTTGACCGCGCACCCTGGTTCGCTCTCATGTCGACAGTCTCGAAATCGGCAGTGTTGAGCAAGGGCTTCAATGTCCGTGAAGCTTGCCTTGACGTCATCTTCATCACCCCATAGCTGTAATTCACGTATCCCTGGTGTGTCAATAAGGAGACCACCCGTAGGAATGGGAACAAGCTCTCGCTGCACAGTAACATGTTTACCTTTGCCAGTACTTGCGCTTGTTGACTTGACGATTTGTCGCTCCTCGCCAAGCAATCGATTGATAATCGTCGATTTGCCAACACCAGAAGAGCCAAAAAATGCGGCTGTCTTGCCAACGGTGAGATATGTACGTAGCATTTCGACATTAGTATTTCTGAGAGCACTCATAGGATGGATTGGTACTTCAAAAGCAATCGACTCAACCTCTCTTATTTTCTCTTTAACATCTGTAAGTAAATCTGATTTGTTGAGCACGATGATCGGTTCATAATCACTATCGTAACAAAGGGTGAGGTAACGTTCGATCCGTCGCACATTGAACTCTCTATCCATCCCGCTTACGAGAAAGACAATATCAATATTCGCGGCAAGGACCTGTTCTGCTGTTCTCGTCCATGCCACCTTACGTGAAAAACATGTCTTTCTCGGCAATATACCATGAATTATTGCTCTGTTTTCTTCTTCACGTACGCTTATCGCCACCCAATCGCCTATTGCAGGAAAATCACTTGGTGCCCGTGCATCAAAGCGGAATTTACCTGATACTTCTGCATCAAGCTCTCCATTTTCTATATATACAGTATAAACATGCTTCCTTTCACAAGCGACCAGTGCAGGAAGGAATCCATGTTTTGCGAACACTTCGAAGTGCTCCTTGAAGAAGTTACTCCAGCCTATATCTAACAAATTTAAATTCATTTTTTTCTCCTTCTTGGTTCATTAGCCAACATTTCTTACCAATACTTCTAGAATAGGTATCCGAATCAATTTTTTTCAGCATACAACACCTCCTTAGCACAATAGATGCCTAAAAGCCAAAGAATCTAAAGATCTTAGGTTGAATCAATGAATCATATCGGCGGAATTGACAAAAAAGGCCGCCTCTCGGGCGGCCGCTGAATGAAAGCTACAAAGGGTTTTTCAACAGCAAATCCGCCTGAGGCATGACATCATGATTATTGCAACCTTCTTGACCTTCATGAAGTAACCTCCTTTCCAGGCAGATTAACAAATGCGCCTTGATTCTATATATTAAAACCCAATCCAGTGAGATGTCAAGGGGCAGTTGCACTGCTGAAGATGTTATCCGCTATTTTGAAAAAACAAGGGGCCGCCTTCCTCTGCTGACAAGAACAGGATTACGCCAACCCCATTTGTGCTATTGCCTCGTTGCGCCACGTTTGTGCCTGTTTATTGTCCATAACCTCCTGGCGAGGTGGACTGGCTGAAAATAGCCCGTTTGGGAATTCAGAGATATTTCCCTGTATAAATGAACCCTAATTTCTTATATGGTTCAATTAGAGGTGAATCATTATCTAAATGGCTGAAAATTATGTACAATGTTTTTATTCCACTATTTTTGCAACAGATGCTGAGTGCGTCTACTAAAGTCTTTAGATAAGAATTTCCTGTTGCATGAATAGCGTTAAGCATTCCTTTGGTCGGATCCGACTGGCTTTTTACTACTGCACCATGGGCTACAATTTTGTTGGAGTCCTTAAGGATATAGTGAGCTATTGTGTTTTTGTTGGCGTTGATTGATAATAAGAAACTTCTTACATCCTCTGTTGGGAGATTGGAATCCCTACTCAATAGACTAGCACATTCATCAAGGTCTGTTTTTAGATGAAAGGCCTTGATATTTTTTATTACATCGAGCATTTTTCTCGATTCAATATCCAAACAATAGACATTTTGCTCATTTGAATTCATTATAGAACCTCATTTCTATATCTTCTTTGCGGGCGATAATTATCTTCGCTAGTCTGTTGAGCGAGTGGAATTTATCACGTTTCTCAAGTACGATATTCACCTTCTCAAAAGATTATACTCAGAAATGTACTGGAGGCAATGTGATAGACCTTTCACTATAATAGAGGTTAGTGTACGCTGACCTGTTTCTTTTACGCGATTATCTGTCTGACCTTAAACACCACCCTCATCACCTTATTGCCTGTTTGTTGTCTATAACATCCTGATGATGTGAACAATAACCTTTTCTTAGTAGGGGATCAGCTTTCACCAGTCCCATTCCCAGTGCCAGATTTCCGGCACTAATATGTTAATATCCTCCGATAAATGAAACGGGACTATAGTGTGCCAAGTCTATACCAAATGGCACAGCACAAATCAAACTTCTCCCGTTTCTTCATTATTGCAATCAAAACGAGAAGCGGTATCCACGTGAATTGAATTGCATCCAGAGATGCAAAAATTCACGGGACCAGCAATGGCCAGAAATGATAAAAGCGTTATCTGTATTACATCTGTGCTGTTTGTGATGCAATTACGGAAGTTCTCGAAAAACCATAAAATCGGTTTCGCAAACCGCCTCTCCCAAATCGGTGATTTCACCGAGATCAATGACAGGTCAGCAGTTCGATTCTGCACCTCACTACGTTCGGCACTTTCACCTCGCTGGCCGCAGGTCTCGCCGAAGGTATCGAGTTCAGCGAGATAAGAGAACCATGTGTTCTCGAGAGGCTGTTAGTCCCGAAGAAACGAATCGTTTCTAAGGGGCTTTCAGCCTTCGGCGGAATAGATTGCTACGATAAAAGACAAGATTACAATGATGCAACCATCGCAGTCATAAGTGTTAAAATGTTATCCCCGTCCCTGGAAGCCCTCCTTGCGAGATGGGCGATATTCCAGTGAGCTCGATGCCGCCAGCTTGACATTATCACAAAATTCAGGATAATCTGACAGGGTAATAATGAAAATACATCCAACACATTACAGTAGATGCAAAGAAGATTTCTTCGACACAGAGCAAATTCCCATAAGTATGAGCATTTCTATTTTTTGACTATTAGATGAAACAAAAGAAGTTCAAGAAAAGAGAATTGTCTGCACCGGATATTATTTGGGCAACGCCTCTCTATGAATTTTTAAGGCAATGTAACATCACCCGACTTAAGAAAACAATTCTGGATTGTGGCGCCGGAACACACAAGGGCGGATCTCCCCCACTATGTCTATTCTACCAATATGGGTATGAAACCTATGGCATTGAACTTGACAAGAGAGCACTGGCTTATGCCAATAGGTTCTGTGAAAAGAATGATATGCCATTGAACATTATTCAGGGAGATATGCGCTATATTCCTTTTAAGAATAAGTCATTCAGTTTTGTCTACTCTTATAATGCCATTGATTTCATGACTAAACCGGACATTGCAGTTACCATGAGTGAAATACAAAGGGTGTTGAAGCCACATGGACTTTGCTATGTGAATTTTCTATCTGTGGATGATCCTGATAGAGGGCCTTTT
>CP070664.1:2798953-2807547 GCA_020355325.1 Caldifarciminota bacterium | reverse complement strand
GGTTTGTGCAAAGAGGGATGGTCCTGCATACGTCCAGAATACCACGTTTCAAAGTTGGCGCGTCTGAAAAACTGCACCTGTTCATATCGTAAAAGACTGACCTCCTCTTCATCCATTGGATCGACAATAAAAAGCACATGCATCTCATCAGGACAATCAAGGTATGCCTGAAAGAAATGGGCAGGCTGTACACTGATGAGGTCCCTGAGTATACGTGCATCGACATTCCATGTAAACCGCTCTCGGATTGTTTCCCGAAATTTCGTAGCTTCCTCAGTAACTGTGTCGTTAATAATTTGGTGCACTATTTTTTGATGTGCTGCTATTTCTTCGTAGGTGCTATCACTAAATACGAAGAGGGCCTGTTGAAACTCTTGTTCGACCGCGTCTTTATCGGTAAACCTCTTGATTTGGTATCGTTCTATCTCATCGTCTGTTGATAGTCGAAGAATGCCTTTTCCCTGAAAAAAGGCAGCGACTACCCTGTCATTGATAGGTTCAAAGAAATAGAGTGTACCGGATGTAAAGGTAAACTCGGCAACATCTTTTTGCAGTACGCATGAATCTACGTGCAATACACGAGTGGGATCTAATGACAAATTCCGTATTGCTGAATACATTTCTCGAATTTTTTCTATTGATATCTCACCTTGAAGTTGTGTCGCAGAGACAAACAAAAGCAAGATGAGAGAAAGACATGTATGTTTCATCATACTTCCTTTATTGTTAAAGTTTATCCACGTGCAGGATAATGTCAATCCACCAAAGACCAGTTCCCCAGAAAGTTTCTAAGGGTGGAATCGATAATTTACCAAAAGCTAAGGTATGGGGTCGGTCATACTCTCTCGTATGATGCCTCTGCTTACGATTAACTCCTCGATATATATTGCTTACCATCCTGTAGAGCACGAAAAATCTTGAGTTTGTTCGACCGACTACCTCATTTCCTGTGTTCTTCCCATAACCCAAACGCGTTGCCCTCAGGGTCAGTAAGGAACGCCATGAAGCAACCATCTACTGAGGGTGTTTTTGGTTGAGAAATTTTTCCACCGAGTTCTTCTACTCGCTTTAAGGTCGTCTCGATATCATCCACCACGATATAAACATAAACACCAAGAGGCTCATTGACAGGCATTCGCCAGATACCACTGCCGATCTTTGAACCGCTACTGATCGTCCAATACGCGTAATCTTTGTTCTCCTTTCCAGTTATTTCCCAGCCGAATACGGATTCATAAAACTTCTTGGCCTTCTCGAGATCCCTCGTCCTTATTTCGATCCAATTGAAGATGTTAGACATGTTAAACCTCCTGCTGAGTAACTTTTTCCAGGGCTTTATCTATCTCTTCTTTCAATTCGTCTTGCGGAGCCGCGTAGCCCCAGCATTTGTATTCTCCGTTTATAAATAAAGCTCTGTTGATTTCGTATTTATCGAGTATGTCCTTATTCCACGTGTTATATTCATTGAGTATCACTTTATCGGGGTATTGAGCGCACGCTTCTCTGACACGTTTCATCTCCAGTACGGATGTCAGACACATTGGGTTCCAAAAGGCATCGACAACAATCTTACCAGGAACAGGCCGAAGCGCGTATTTCGATCTATGCATCACTGGAGGGTCGACACGTTCAAATGCTTTCAGCATTATGACGGCATGACCTTGTCGTGCTACCTCTTTGTATCCAAGTTTCTTAAAGAAACGATAGTGCATAAACCAGAAATCTTGGTCATATGCCAATACTGCTACGCCTTTTTTGTTACTTTTTGCTTCTGTCTCGACAGCCTCCATGAGTGCCTTGCCTATGCCACTGCCATGTTCACAATTATAAACGTGCTTATAGCAGCGTGTTAAGCAGGGTACAGTCATTAAATCCTTGCCTGACATTCCCCACGCACCGAGTTCAATGGGCAGGCAATGCGCAAAACCCACGGGGTTACCTTGTTCATCTATAGCGACTTTCACGGTGAGACCTTTCGTCATAGCTTCTCGTAACCACGATTCTCTTATCGAGACTATGCTGTCTCTTTCCTCATTTGGGTCGTCTATATGCGTACAGAGTGAAACAAAATGGAAATATTTATCTGTTAAATCAACAACCTGCATTAATTCCTCCTCGCGATTGTATCTGTGTCAATTACGATGTCAACCAGATGGATGTCATTGAGAGAGAGAAATAGACGATTCAATCTTCTATGTGATAATAAAACTCTCTTGGCCTCAGTTCTTCGAATTCATCGGATTGTTGAACAATATGTTTTCGTATGTCGATACACAAATGACATTTCGAAATATATCCACCTCTTAATTCATTGTAGCCAAATTTTTCCGCTCCGATTTGGTACAGTTTCTTTAAATCAGTGACCACGGCATTGAGGATTGGCCGCTGAGTCAGATCGATTCCCTGAAGCAAAGAATTCAGGTCCATGGCATTGCCTAGAGAAATACCCCCACAATATCCGGGCATGTAGTTGCCGTAGTTATCAATATGAATATGCCATTCCCGTGTCAATTCTTCTTTGCACGAAATACCGAAGAATGTTTCCGCAGTATATTTTTTAAAGAGGTATCCTAATGCATATGCTGTCCTGCCCATCGGAAGCAATTCCACGAAACGTAAGCTATGAGGCGTTTTCTGCAGGTATTCCTCAAGGGATAACGTGTTTTTAATATGGAGCTGATTAAACAGGTGGTAAAATAATTCTTGATATACGATGACATTATGATGAAAAACTTCAGTGCTTATGCGAGCAGCCCTTTCTGTTCTCTCAAATGGGACCTCTTCGAGTATGAAAGGATTGACACTGATTAATATACCGTCCAGCCCTGCATCTTTTAACTGCATTAGTTTTTCCCTGGTGATTTTGTCATCTGTACACCAGAAACAGTTTGTTTCCACAAAAGTAGATGGAATTTTTAATTTTTTTGCTATTTTGCTGACCTTGAGCAAAAGGTCATAATTTAAGAATGGCTCGCCTCCTGTAACATGAAGGCCAAAGTTTATGCCAATTCCATGTGTTTCATGAGGACTAGCCTGAATCTTACCAGTTAGTTGTGTGAAGATTTTTTCAGCATCCTCCTCAGAGAGCCAATCTCCGCGCCAGCGAGGAGAGCAAGCATACATGCAGTGTTTACACCTACTGGCGCATTTGTATGATAGAAAAACCCCTCCTGAAACTGGTTTTGGGATGAGTAGTCTGTTCACTGCATTGCTTTTAGGGATGATGCGGTTAAACGCCTCCTTCGATATCGTCGAGAAAATCGAGGAGATTGTCGCGCACAACTACATTCGAATATGCCACAATATTATTATTTTGGCGTTTCTGTTTTCAGTATGGCATCTAATCGAAAGAGAATATTTGTTATCAGTGCAGGTAGTTCTTTAGTCTTTGACGCCGATGTCAGGACATCAACATCATAATCTTCGGTTTTCCACTCGCCCGAACCAGATGTTGTTACTACAACAATTTTGTCCAAATCTTTTGCCCTGTCGAGATACGCTTTTACGGCTGGTTGTAATTTCCAATTTTCAGTCGTGTGTATAAGAACCAGGCCGTCCCACTCTTGTTCATTAACTTCTTGCAATGAGGTAACATCGATGATCCTAATATAGACCTGTCTCTCTTGTAGGTGTGTTGTGAGACTCTCGACAAGAGCATTCTTAAAATCACTTCCCTGACTGGCTATCAAGACTTTGTGCTCAGTTTCAACGCTCCCTACCGCAAATGGTTCGATTACACGTTGCCTATTCATGAACAGATAAATACCGAAAACGACGACCAGTACGACGATAATACTACCTATGACGATCAATGTTATTTTTAGTGCCTTCATAGTATCATATCCTCCTTTCTCTCTCTGTTTCACTCCTGAGTGGCCACAATTTTTCTAATTGCTCTCGGTCAAACGAAGGAGCCGCAGCACTAAAATATTTCAGGAGAACATTACCATCATTTTTGAGCCCGTGTGGTGTAGTTGATGGGATGAAAATACAGTCCCCAGGTCCAACCCGAGCCGTTTCGTCCTCGACCGTCATGCGACCGCTGCCTTCGAGTATGTAGTAGATCTGCTCAGGAGTATGGTGATGAATTTTCTGTTCTCCCCCTGGTTCTATTTCCACTACCGAGGTCGTGAGATAAGTTGCGCCGCTTGTGCGTGGCGAGACTAATAGATATGAGGTAATTCCTTCTCGTGCATATCGTGGTGCTGATTTTTTCTTTGAGATTTTCATGTCTTACTCCCTTAGTCTCTATGGTATCGCACTACGCCTTCGTTTCATTAATGCGATTTATTAATATAAATTCTGAGCCTATCAAATGCATCATTCCATGCTTTTTCAAAGTACAATCGGGCTTCTTCCCATTCGGGTGAACTGCGCCAACCAGAATGGATGAGATGCACCTCGGTGGCGGTCTCTGAACGTTTGTTTTCCCTGGAGGAAATAAAGAAGACGACAACATGCGTAAGGGGGTCGGCATCATTCATGAAGTGTTTATAGTGCTGAGGGCCTTTCCATTCAAAAGCAAGAAACTTGTTCGGCTCGATTGCGGTTATCGTACACCCAATTGTACTATCATTTTCTCTATCTTCAGGATTCCAGAAAAGTTCATACTTCCCGCCAACCTTCGGTTCGATGTCTGCAACCTCCGTAAGCCATTTTTGTACATGTTCATTTTCGGTGAACATTTTAAAGGCGTGCTCTGTGGCACAGTGTAACTGTATCGTGTGATACAAGATTTTATTCATAATATTTCCTTATTTTGTAGCGAAGACAAAGACAATGTCGTCTTCACAGATTTTTTGTCATTCATTGTTTGGTTTCAGTGATTTAATTTTCTCTAAGAGTACATTTTTTTGGACGTCCATAGTTTACCTACTCCGAGAACAGCTGAGGAAGGTCATGAACTTTTGCCACCATGAAGTCAGGTTTTACTGATTTTAACTCATCTTCGGATTGCGTTCCGCTCAAAACTGCCACTGTCCAGACGTGGGCGTTCTTGCCTTCTAATATGTCTACCATTGTATCGCCAACCTTTACGACGTTACGTGGATCAACGACCCCGAACTCTGCCATCATATCATGAATCATTTTGGGGTCAGGCCGTCCCGTTCCAATTGTCTCAGCACTCTGTACATAATCGATAAGATGTGCTTTTTTCCATCCTAAATGGACAACAAGCATGTCGAGAATCTCAACTGGAAGACCGCTTCCTACACCTACGTAGATACCTCTTTTTTTAAGAAAACGGAAAACATCGGTTACTTTTTCCATTGGTGTGAAATCGTTGACCCGAGTCCGCAAAGCAGTGAGAAATCGCTCATAGACATTCGCGGTTAATTTTTTAAAATGTGCAGTATCAGGTTTAACATGACCACGTAATATTTCCTCGATTGCTTTACGCTTCTCTTTCCCTCTCTGCTCTTTTACATATTTCGCACTGACGTTTATACCATTTGCAGCAAATGCATCTGTCATCGACTGTACAATAATTGATGGTCCCTCTGAACAATCTTTGACTATTGTTCCGACTAGATCGAACAGTACCAGCTTTATGGAATGAGGCAGCATAAAGTAAAATAACCAGACCTTACATGCTTCCCAGGAAGAATAGTATTGCGACAACAGTCTTGACAATCGGACAGATCTTGATCGGTATAATCGATGTTTGTGCACCAGTGAAGAGACTCAATACTGCTAAAACAATAAGCATCATTGCGGATATTCTATACACAATAATAGAAACAGGAGTATATCTCCCACCTAAAATAGTAACAAACAGTACAAGTAAACCTATGAAACAAAGAGTAAGACCTTCTGCAATCCACTCCATTGTTATGATTCGTTTGTTATCTTGCGATATTTCGCCAAAACCTGTCACAATAGATTTTGTTGGGACGATGTGGGAAATACCCCATAACGTGATTACTGCTGAACCAATGTATAAGAGTATATTATCTAACATTGAAACCTCCTTGTTTGATTGAATATAACCACCACCGTGCCTTCCATTGGGTTTTTGATTTTGCTTTTCGCTCAAAATAAATCTTCATAATATACCCGTTTCTCGTTTCGACCCTGTACCAATGTTTACGCACGTATAGTTCCCCTCCTTTTTTACGTCCAGAAGCTTCCTTCCATTTTTCTAATAATGTTTGCACTTCATACTCTTTGTCGCGCCAGATGAATCTCTTCGGTAACCCTGGTTCGCCTTTCGCCATTGCGTGGGTGTCAAAGGTTCCCTTAATTGGTTTTATTTGTTCACCAATAAAATTTTCTTTCATAAATTGTATGTATAAAAATAATTATACAGCGTATTGTACATGGTTATGAACTTGTGTCAACGTTTTCAGTAATAATTCTTTTAACTGGATATCCATTTTCAATATTTATAGCCTTTGACTTCATCGGGTGTGAATTCTACTCCGAGGCCGAGGACAATGCGGTTCACAAAACAAAAATAGCTCGTAATAAGATTGATATTCAGAATATTCTCATCAGAAAAGCCAGATTTATGTAATGCGCTAATATCTGTTTGATTTATTGCATGAGGAGTTTTTGTCAATTTTACAACATACTCAAGCATGTGGCGAAGTCTTTCCTGTAATTCAGGAGATTTAAAATTCTGTATAACTTCCTGAATTTTTTTATTATCTTTCCAGTAATGATTTAACGCCTCCGCATGGTGCTTTACGCAGTACTGGCAGCTGTTTGCAGAAGAAACAACAACACCGATGAGCTCGCGCTCTTCACGCTCTAACCCCGAAGGACCAAACATGAGCGCGAGGTACAGCTCCATGTGCGCCTCCATTGCTCGTGGATTGAGACTATGAATTTTCATGATATTTGAAATTTTTCCGCGACTTTCCATTACTTTCTGATAACTTTTTTTTAAGTCTTCTGCAGCTTCATTCTCATCGATAATACGAATCCATGGCATAATTTATATCCTCCTTTTTAAATCTTTCAGTTCGGAAGTGCACGGTACATACTCACTTCGGTGTGACAAGGACTCATGTTAATTCCCCTGTTATTGTAGAAACCCAGACAGCGACTCGATTTCATTACCAATTTTACAGATTTTTTATCATTATTGTTACATCTTGTCCTCGATATTCTGTGCTCTCTAATTCACGCCAACCAAGCTTTGCATAAAAATTCTGTGCATCAGGCGTATACAAATACAAGATTTTTACACCTATCTCTTTTGCCTTTTCTTCTATTGCGCGCACAAGGCTTGTGCCGATTCCCTTTCCTCTCCATTTTTCGCTAACATAGACAGAGGCTAACCACGGTGAATACTGCATTCTTGTATCCATATCAAATTTCTTGAGACTCGCTGTTCCAATAACTGCTCTATTTTCTAATGCCACGAGAGCTAGAGGAATTATATCTACATTAGTTCTTTTATGTAAGCGAAGGATAATTTTATCAATATCGAGTTCAGGGTACAGATGACCCCATTCATCATAAAACCATTTGGCAATTGTCGGTATCCACTCTTTATAATCTTTTAGGTATTTAATCTCCATACCATGAGTTCAATCAATCAAGTCATTGTAATTTTCATAAAATATAAAAAAATTCCTTTACCGACATATCACCGCTCTTGTGTCCTTCTTGGACGTCTTGAATGTAACGATGTTATTTTCTCCTACAATCGATTTAATTTCTGTATCCGCATACGAATTTTAGAGTTCCATCAGGTAAAACTTCGGCCTCATGAAGTATATCTTCGTCTGTGTGTGGGGGATCAAAGGTCAGCAACATTAGTCCATCTGGCACCAATACACGACGGATTTCAATAATCGATGCCCTGGCAGTCTCTAGGGTGACGTGATCTAAAGCAGCTATACACATTACCCCTGCAAAGTAGTTATTCGGAAAAGGAATTTGATTAAAGGTTCCCTGTTTAAAGGTGCCAGGTAAATTAAATCGCGCGAATCTTTTCTGGCAGAATTCAACTGCTGCTGCTGAGATATCTACACCATAAACTCTGTAGCCGCGCTGAGCTAAATAGTGAGCATTACGACCTCCACCACAACCGAGATCAAGGACAGAGACACCTTTCATTAAATAGTTATCACAAAAGTTGAAGAGTGCAGCAGCAGGTTTGCTTTTAGAAAAATCATTGGTCTCTTCATCTATTCCTTGAAAGCAGGAATCCCAATAATCTTGTGCGCTAACCATATTGAATCATGTCGATTTTAAAATTTCGCAATTGCTTCGCGTAATCGTTTACGAGTTTCCTCGGAATACCAGCACTCTAAGAAGAACTGTTCTTTCTCTTGTAGTTTCGAAAGAGCCTCTAATTTAACCATTTCAACACGATTACATTTAATCATTGCAAAAGCATTGTGCGGCATAGATCCCAACAGTTTAGCTTTCTCAATCGACTGCGCAAGAACCTGTTCTACCGATAAAACCATATCGACGATGCCCAGTTGTAATAGGTTCTCGGGTTCATAGAACTCGCCTGTGTCCATTATCTCACGTGCATTTCGATAACCAACTATTTGTCTGAGTATACAATCGGCAAGATATGGTACTGGGACACCGAGTTTTATTTCATTGAGACCCATTTTATTTTTACCTTC
>CP070664.1:2792511-2798853 GCA_020355325.1 Caldifarciminota bacterium | reverse complement strand
GCGTATTGCATTGGTCGGTGAAACTGGTGGCGGGAAAACATCAATTGTGTCTCTCCTCTTAAAATTCTATACTCCCAAGGCGGGTGAAATCTTTATTGATAATTGTAGAATCGCTCGTCTTGATCGCGGTTCGCTCCGCTCAAAAATAGGCTTTGTGCCGCAGGATGTCATTTTGTTTCCTGGTTCTGTGTTAGACAACCTACGGCTTTTTGATGAACGGATTCCTGCGCAGAAAGTATACGAGGCTGCGAAGCGGGCAAAGATTCATGGTCGTATTTGTGGATTGCCCAAGGGCTATGAGACCAACATAGTCGAACAGGGTATTAATCTCTCGTTTGGAGAAAAACAGTTGCTCTCATACGCGCGGGCACTGGTCTTTGACCCAGAGATACTCATTCTTGATGAAGCGACCTCGTCGGTTGATCCAGGAAGTGAACGATTAGTGCAGGAGGGAATGAGAGAGCTTCTCAGGGACCGTACCGCTATCATTATTGCACATAGATTGACGACAACGCGGCTGGCAGATCGAGTCTTGGTGGTTCATAGAGGCCGACTCGTCGAGCAGGGTACACACGAGGATCTGCTCTCGAAAAGGGGCTATTACTATCAGCTCTACAATCTTCAGTACTTGGGAGAACCATTATGAAGGCGATACTTCAGTACTGGAAAAGGGAAAAATGGTGGCTGACTTTTTTGATTACCTTTACTTTTATAAACACCGTAATAGCATTAATTTTCCCATATATATTAAAGGATATTATCGATGGCATCGAGGTCAATTTTGCTCGAAAGGATCTGCTCGGCTATGTCCTCATTCTCGGAAGTCTCGGCTTGCTCCGTGCCTTCTTTAATGCAGCTCTGCCACTTTGTCGCGGTCGAACAAACGAGATGTTTTTACTCCAAGAAAGGACAAACATCTTCGCTAAGATTCTGCATAAAGGCTATTCATTTGCCAACCGTTTCGGAGTCGGTGATGTACTCCAGAGGGTCGACCATGACCTGAATGAATACTCTTGGTTTGCCTGCTCTGGAGTTTTTAGACCGATTGAGGGAATTTTTATCATTTTGGTTGCGCTCTTTTTTCTTATAAAAATTAATCTCTGGCTCACTATTGTCGCGGTGGCGCCAATGACCCTGGCGATTTTTGTCTGGATGAGAGTTAGTCCGCGTCTCTATAAATATTACTATGCATGGCGAAAGACGATATCCGACACCAATGATTATCTTCAAGCGAGTTTCTCAGGAATAAAGCTCGTCAAGTCCTATACGATGGAGGATGAGAATCATCGTCAATTTAATGAATTACTTCACAAAAGGATCAAAGCAGCGATTAAGGTCATAAAAAATGAGGCACTCGTGGATACGCTGTTCACCTCAATCGAAGAGATCGGCATTATCTTTGTGTTGCTCGTTGGTGGCATTTTCATCATCAGAGGTGGATTGACCATTGGTGAATTTATTGCATTCAATGCGTACATCATATTACTTCTTGGTCCCATGATAAGAATCGGACACTTCTTCGTCACGAAAAGGCGTGCAGATGTTCAGGGTGAGCGTCTCGAGGAGATAAAAGAATATCCAGTGGATGTGAGAGACGAAGGAAGGATTTCTGCTGTCCAGGGCGATAGCATCCTGGTGACTAATGTTACATTTGCTTATGATAAAGATTCATCACCTGCCTTAAGAGATATTAACACAACTATTTCTTTTGGCAAGAAAATCGGCATCGCAGGAACAGTTGGTTCAGGAAAGTCAACACTGCTTAAACTACTTTTAAGAATTGTCGAGCCAACTATAGGTGAAATTAGAATCGGGGACCGTAATTTACGCGACATGCCACTTTCTGAGTCGAGGTCTCTGTTCGGCTATGTACCGCAAGAGCCCTCGCTCTTTTCAGAATCGATATACAATAATATTACTTTTGGAAGAGAGTGTGACGCTCAGCGATTGGATGAAATAATCAAACTTGCACAGCTCGAGGATTTTGTTAGGGCTCAACCAATGGGTTTGGACGAGCTCATTGGAGAGCGCGGACTAAAATTATCAGGTGGAGAGAAGCAGAGGATTGCTATTGCTCGGGCGCTCTTGGATAGACCAAAGATTCTTATCCTCGATGATGCCACATCAAATCTTGACGCAGAGACTGAAAAGGAATTTATAAATCAATTGTCAGAAACTATGGACAGTACTGTGGTCATAATATCACACCGGCTCTCAATTCTTTCAAACTGTGATTATATTTATGTTTTAGATAAAGGTGAGATTGTTGAGCAGGGAACCCATGATGAACTGCTCAAACAAGGAAGGCTCTACTGGAAACTCTATCAGCACCAGCTCATGGAAGAAGAGCTGGAGAAGGTGTAGAAAGCCCATTTGCATCCTGTCTCGAATCGCTAAATTTCTACCGAATCATTTTTTTAATAGAGAGAATGAACTGCTGAGGAAGATCAACGCGCTCAGTTTAAACATACACACCACGAGGCAGGTGCCCAAAAGGCCGAGCACTGGTAAGAGGACAACGCCGCCGAGAATTCCACCAAACCATCCACCGATCAAATCGGCACTATAGAGGAGACCGGCAGTACCGCTCAATTCGGGCTTGCCCCGTATGCCTAAGTAAAGCTTATTAGCAATAGGAAACTCGAGCCCAATCAATAATCCCGAAATAATAGAGAGCGGGAGGAATAAGATTGGTGAAACAAAAGAAAAACGGGTTTTGATAAAGATGAGAGGAAGAATAAGAGAAAAGACAATAACGGCTACTTCTGTTCCTGCAAAGAATGTAATATGTTTTTTTATACGCTCTAAGAGAGATGTTGCTACGTAGCCTCCTAAGGCGACTCCTACCATGAGTACTGAAACCAATATGCCAACCCAATAGAAAACATAGCCATACAGCGTCTGAAAGGCAAAGATGAGAACGAGGTCGAAAATCATTCCGGCAAAACCAGTCGTTATTATGCACAGAGGAATGCTCGCCTTTGATATGCCTTTAAACGTTAGTCGCAGCGCTAAAATCAGGAGTGTGAATCCTATAACCAAAATGAGAAATTGGTGCAGGCGAATTCCTTCAAAAAATCGGAATAGACCACGCATGTAGGGTGAAAAGAGCGCATTCCAGTATATAAGACTATAGTACACACCGAGCGGTTGAAAATCCTTGTTGATTCTCTCAGTACCATGTTCGATCGATTGCATGAACCAATTGAGCCAACGGGGATGAAGTTTGTATTCGATGTAGAAAGGTGTTAAAAGGCTGACTCGTATACCTCTCATCTCTAATCGATTCGTAAGGACTCCATTATCTGTTGATATGATCTGTTCTGATTGTGAGGCGAGGAATAGATTTGTCGCATCTCCAGGAATTATTTTGACAAAGGGAAAAACATCATTGAGTGAATTGAGGATGCACCGATTGAGATTTTTCAATTCTTCACCAATGTAGGTAAGAGACCCGGGCATAGTAACTACGACTATACCGCCTTGTTTCAATTTACCTTTTGCGAGTGAAAAGAATTCTTCTGTAAAGAGACGATTCACCTGCAGGTCTTGCGGATTGGATAAGCCAATCAGAATAATGTCGTATGTATTCTGAGTTGTATTCATGAAATATCTGCCATCGAGGTAATGTATTTTTACTACCGGTGAAGTGAATTCGGCATCGGTCAGTGGTGTAGAATATTCCTTTACTAATTTCAATAACAAGGGGTCCAGCTCAACATAGTCCACCCTTTTCACTGGGTATTTTAAGATTTCATTGATGACTCCTCCGGCTCCGCCACTGATGATCAGTATTTCTTGTGGTTTGGGGTGATAGAGCATGGGCAGGTCCACAAATTCTTCGATAAACATGATATCCGGGGTCGGTGTCGTGATGATTGGTATGCCATCAGAAAAGAACGTATACTGCTCTTCTCTCTGTGTGACAACAACATTTCCATAAATAGAATTCTCATAATGGATGATATTTTGTCCTTTCCACTGTCTTTCTATCGACAATCTATGTATGGCATTCGTGCTATTGGTCAATAGTACAATGCACGATATGACGAAAAGTGCCGCGGACAAAGAGCCTATAATTGTAGTTATCGTTTCTGTACGCCGCCAGAATTGTCCTAATAGAAAAATACACATGAAGATATTGAGTGCGGCAATTGCTAAGCCAACTTGTAGAGATTGAAAATAGGGTATAAGGAGATAGGTAAAACTGATGCCGCCGAGGAGTGTACCAATGGTTTCAAAAATGTAGACCTTACCAACAGCTGTTGCACCTTCTGCATTCTTCGCAACGGAGCTGTATATCGAACAGCTAAACGTGAAGAGTGCACCATGCGTGAGGCTGACGAGGAGAAGTATAAAAAAAGATGAAACGAGCATCGGCACTATGCCCAATGCCTCGGCAACGCTCACCCCGATGATTTCTTTGAGCGTTCTGCTCAGGTATATTGCTATAGGAAAGACGAGAGAAAAAATCAGTTGAACGCTGACGTACAACTCTATCTTACGATTTGTGTGTGCGATTAACTTACCGAGGAAAAAAGCACCCAGTGCCTCCAGAATGAGCCAGTTTGCGAGAATAATGCCGATTGATAACTCATTACCATAAAACGTTATCAATAATTCTCTCAACAACAGGATCTGGGCAACAATACCACTGAAGCCCATTATGATTATAGCTAGTGTAATACGGGTTTTTGTGGTCATAGAAAGGATGCAAGTACTGTTATAGACTGATTAACTGCAAACATAGTCTAGTTTATCGTTAGAGGATGTACGGTATCGCCGCTGGTTTCGTTAATCGTTGGTCGTTCACCGGTTTTTTGACCGTATAACTATGCCGTATCCGCCATACAGTGTGGCGGACGATGCGGGCCACGCCGAAATACGTACAACGATACCGTTTCAATATTATGTTTTCCAAATCCCAGAAATCTGATAGCCGCAGAATTTGCACTTTCCGTTCTTTACATTATTTTCCAAAACCTGAAAGTGGACACGATGGATTATGCGTTTCTCGCAATTCGGACAGAACGTGGAGTTAAACTCGTGGCCGGGCGCATTACCGATCGTAACATACTTTAAGCCTGCATCTCGCGCAATCCGGTGCGCCTTTTCCAGACTCTTTATTGGTGTTGCGTCAATGTTTGTGAGTTTATAATTTGGAAAGAATCGTGAAAAATGTAGCGGTACATCATCACCCAGCTCTTCTTTTATCCAGAGACACATTCTCTTTATATCATCGGGGTTATCATTCAATGTTGGGATGAGAAGATTGACGATCTCAAGCCATTTTTTTTCTTCCTTTATGTTCTTCAAGGTTCTCTGTACTGGCGCTAATTGAGCAGAAGAGGTATTCCCATAAAATTCTTGGGTAAATCCCTTTAAATCGATGGTCACCGCATCGGTATACTTGAGTAATTCTTTTAAGGGCTCGGGGCTCATCGAGCCATTTGAATGAAAGAGTATGTTGAGCCCTCGTTTCTTTGCGAGTTTGGCTATGTCATAGACATATTCATAAAATGATGTGGGTTCATTATAGGTGAATGAAAGCGTGGGGATTTTCCACTTTTGCGCGATTTCAATAGCCTGTTCGGGTGGAAGCTCATAGACATAATTCATCTCTTCGATCGGCCTCTGGGAGAGATGCCAATTCTGACAAAATTTGCAGCGAAAATTACATCCAGCAGTGCCGAAACAGAGAATTTCAGTTCCTGGATACATGTGGTAGGCAGGTTCCTTCTCAATCGGGTCTATTTGAATGGCTGATGGTTTTGAGTGAACGAGATTATAGAGTTTTCCATGTATATTTACCCTGTTGCGACAGAAACTCCTCTGGCCTTCTTGAAGTGCACAGCCACGAAAGCATATCTCACACTGAACCACACCTCTGTCGAGCTTTTTATAAAACATTGCTTCACGCATAGACTCTGTGTTATACTTTTGATTCTTTTCACCACTGAATAAATTAAAGAGGCCCTTTCCTAAGCCAATACTCATTAAAAAAATACCTCCTTTTTTTAAAAAATCCCGGCGCGAAACCTTGTCTGCAAAAAACCTTTGTGCCATCATCCCTCACTGTTAATTCATTATAGTAAGATATTATTATCAGTCAAGATTGAGGCGACACTTTTCAAAGAAAACCTGATCCCATCAGGAGGAATGTGTGATAGCAAGATTGGGCCTCAGTGATAGATGTTGACTTTAAGACTTTTATGGATACAATAAACGATATGATTGGGAGAAAAGAAGCTAAAAAAATTGTTCATTTGGCTATGAAAGAATCTAAGGCAGACCAAATTGAGGTCAACATTTTTAACTACGACCAGGCCCTCACCAGGTTTG
>CP070664.1:2784824-2792411 GCA_020355325.1 Caldifarciminota bacterium | reverse complement strand
ACCCCCAGCGAAGCCACAGAAACAGTCTAATTACTTCGAGAACCAGTGCTCATGCATTTTTCGAAGAAAATCTTTGTTAAGGTCCTTTATGTCGTCACTCCCAACTACTGAGTCAACACTACATTTAGGACATAATGCAGTTTGTCCAATACCTCCATCGTCTTCATCTATCCAATCGGTTATTTCATCAGGAGGAAAAAGCTCAAGACAATAAAAACAACCACAGATTTCGCTCTTTAATATGGCACCACGATGCTTGGAGCTAAACTTGTGTGCTTCAACTATATTCATAATACATCTCATCGTAAATCGGTTTTTCGTGCCGACACCAATGATACACCACAATTTCCCTCGATCAAGCAAAAGTTTACACGATTTATGCAAAATTCTGCTTCTATAAAATAACTCACATAATATCATAACTTTTCAGGTCTAAAAGTTTACCTCGTTTGAAACTGTCACACTTCTTTCTGCGTACTAAACATTATGACGAGAAATATACAAGGTGAACTGCCTCGCTAGTTTAATTCATATTTTTTCTATTGTTTCTAACGGGGTTTACAATTTATAACATGTCAATTGCTGAATTACTTAATGACTCAGTAACCTAATAACATCTTTTTTGTCAGACTATAGCAGGGCGGTTTTGTTCCCCTGTGTCATGCATTGCCCACTTTTAAAAACCTTCCCTAGCTTTAGTAACCATTTTTATAGTAGCAAATTTTCCTTTTTTTGAATCGTAATTGGACAACACGCCCGATTGATCTATATTTTCCGGGAGTAGTATATCAATAAAAGCAGGATTCGAATAATCGTAATTTCCGCCGCTTATTAATCGCGGAACATTTTTAAATACCGGAGCAAGACCGGAAAAATTGAATGTTGGTTCATTAGTAAGTCCTACTCCAACAAAATACCTCCAGCCTTCCTCAGGTTCGCCAATGATTTCGATCGGAAGAGAGAAAATCAAATTGTTTGATTTTAGATTAGCTATTTCATGGTAAAAATCATTAGTTGATACAAAAATTTTTCCCATATTGTTTGAAATATTAATCCCGAAACCAACGTTAATCTTTAAATCGTAACCGTTTGCTAATTCAACCGCGTTAGTATATTTATAGAGTTGCCTCTCATGTTTATTTCCTTTATTTATTGCAATTACAATTGCCGGAATAAACTTTGCACCTGTGGGTCTATGCAAAACCGGCTCAATTAGTTTTTGCAATCCTACTCTAAAATATACACGGTATTTATCTTTGAACACTTCAAATTTTGTGAGATCAAAACATCCCTTCACATACCTCTCATTAGAGGGATATTTATAATCTCCATCGCCCTCATCATCATTTTTAGGATCATTCATGCTGAATACTAATTCTGCTTTATCAGAAATGGAGAATCCGATCTCGGGCAAGTCTATGTCGCTGAGATATTCTTTCCATCTCTTTTCCAAATCGTCGAGTGATGAGTTAAATACGCGCATCGATTGAGCATCCAGATCTCCGCTTACGTCAAAATTGGAAATAAAATCTTTTAACTTATCTATTCCATATACATCCACTAAATAGCGAACGAAGGATCCTGATTCCTGGTATGTTATGTAATTTAACCGGACAAAGTCTCTCTTGTCCATTGTCATTAATCTCTTGATGGGGATATAGTTCGTGTCATCTAATACATTTTTTGAATAATTGTGCGCATACTCTGCAGTCTGAAATGTTGTTCCGCCATAAGCAACTGCCAGTCCCTCACTAAAAAATAAATTACCGTAAGGAATGCCGGATGATAACGAAATAATATGCATTACCTCGTGCGGATTATAAAATGTTGTCGATACAGCAATCTGAAACCACGGTATGGAATCCTGATAAGTTACAGCAGCCAAACCGTTAAATGGAGGTTGTGTGAGGAGTCTGCCGCATTCCTCAGGAGATGACGCTTTGTAGTATTCAATCTTGTGATCAAAAGAAAATTTCATTGCCTTGCACATCGATTGATATTCTTCATCCAATAATTTAATTTCTTGTAGATGCTCATCTATATTGATTTCTTTGGGATAAATAAATATCATATTATCGGTTTCGTATCGATCCCAATTTTTTGTTAAAATATCAATCGGATTAATGAGCAAACAGCTGTTATTTTCCCAAACTAAATAGAATGGCATTGGATGGGATTCAGGCGCACGAGAATTGTCATTCGGTTTTTTCCACTCACCATCAATAACATAGTATCCATCCTCTTTCAACAGCTCATTGATTTGGTAAGTATATTGTGTGCTCTCGAGGAAACTCTTCCAGTCTTTTATATGTATTGACGCTCCAATCCATATGTGCATTACATCAAATCCTTTACGGTTGAGCGATGTATTCGACCAATATTCCTTAATTGCTTCGATATCACCGGATTTCAAAGTGCTCACGTAGGATGACATAAAGCTTTCCGCTTCCTGCTTAGTAAATATTTTATTTCTACTCTCTATGCTACAACTGCATATTAAGATAACTGTAATCATTAATGATGAGAAAAAATTGTTACTTCTGAACAAGGTATTTTCTCCTTTTTATAGGCATCCTAATGCTGTACATTTCAATAAGCAGTGGGCTCAATTTTTAGATATGGTAATGGTGAAGTTCCTACGGCATAACTAAAATGCCAACCCGCCGAAACCTGTGGTGCATATGAGCTTGACACTCGGCAATGACTTGATGCAGGAATCGTATTAGTCGGTTTTACGCACAGGGTCTTCATTCAATTTTTTGTAAAGCTTCTATCCTATTCACTTCTTTCATCGATTGCTTAGGTATCCAATATCTCTTGTAGAACTCCAAGACCCTGGAATAGCAGTCCCTGGATTTCGCCTCATCGCCGATTTCAGCATAAATAGCGGCGAGCTGCTCGTAACAGTACATCTGTTTTCTCTCGTTGGTGATCCGCACATCAAGAGCCTTTTTGTAATACTCTATTGCTTCATCGTGTCGTTTCTGATACATATAGAAAAATCCCATGTTTGTGTACGAAGTCAGGAAATCCGGATACTTCTCGATTTGCCTGTTGATGATCGCTTTGGCCTTTACAGAGTCACCTAAGTTATACCAAGCCCAGCATGAATTATGCAACGTCCAGAAATTCTCTGCTGACGTTTGTTCGATCTCGTGTGCCATTTGCAGCAGTTCTTCATTGTTATCCCAATCGACGTCTTTCCAACGCTTCTCGAGCTCAATATATTCAACTACATCCGGATCGTGTAATCTCTCGTCCTCGTTCCTATAGACAGAAACCTCATCCGTTTCGTAATTGTATCTTATCCACCTGGAGAAAGCAGCATACGGGGCGCCATAAGCGAAGTAGACCATAGTGTTTTGGGGATCGATTACCACGGATGATCCTGTGCCGCGATTATTGATGTTACCACCCTCATACAGGGGCACCCTTCCCTTGTAATCATAGAAATCGGTATTGGATAATAAGCGTATCGCATCATCGATGGTGAATCGCCTGCTGTTGGACAATGATTTCTCGTACGTATACGCCCTGGCGCTGTTAAACCAATCCATATCAAACACAGAATTGTATTCCTGCCTCATGGATTGGGATACGCATCTATTGGTTGTATATATGTAGCTATTCCTTAAATCAGTTTTGACGACTTTTTGGTCCACGATGTCGTAGACCGCTCCTGAAAGATCCTCCAAACTGCCTATCATCGTGACAAATCTATCGACATTCTTGGATATTTCGTCGACATCGCTCAGGTTGCTGCACTCTTCCAGTATCCTGTTGAACATCAACATGGTACCTTTACCCTCGAATGGCTTGGATGTTGATGTCGTCGCCTGACTCCAGGAAAGTGTTAGTCCGTGTTCGTTTATCCCGGTCACTGCGAAGGGAGTGCCGATGATTCCGATGTCTATGTAGCTGTACTTACCATCTTTGTTATAGTGGGCTATCAGAGGATATCTACTGAAGAAATCGATTACACCATGATCGGCGTTTCGACCGTGGATAATTCTGCCATTAACGATTATGATAAAGGAAGAGCAAGATAACCAATCAGAACCGAACGTCACTTTGAGTATATCATTTAGCGGAATGCCTGAACCCTCGGAAATACCCCTGAGTTGCTCTAGGTAATCTTTCGGAACCCTTTTTCTGAAAGAGTCCATCTTCTTCTTGATAACAAAAGGGGTCGATATCCATATCAGAATGTCCTGGTACCACGGTGATTCCTTGTATACATTGGCCATCATGGCATTTTCAAAGCTATCCATATGAACGAAGAAGTGTTTCATCTCATCCTTCAGCAGTACCCCGTACTGTAAGCCAATCTCGTAAGAATTGCCTTTCAAATAAATAAACGGAATTCCTTCCCTATATCTAACATGCCCCTCGCCAAAGCATTTAACACCATCTTTGATTTCAATCTCATATTTATCTTCGGAAGACACAGCACAATTTAATGTGAATGATAAAAATCCCAATGTGATGACGAACAGAACAAGAAATGAAATAGTTTTATTCATCACTTACCTCCAACGATTATGTTCTATCCCACAAAACTCCCAAAAGGCATAGCGCGCAGCAAAATAACATGCGGACAATGGAATGGAGTCTACCTGTTTACTATAGTCAGTAAACTTCTCTAATAATTTTACTACTGGCCTTAAGGAACAAGCCATACACTCATCACCATCTTTTTAGTTTTCTTTGAATGTGCCGCCTAATGTGTGAATCTCGAGTGCTTCTTCTTTTGAAAATGCATGAAATTAATGAATTGTCTGGCAATTCCACCTCTTTGTACACATTTTTTAAGCTACACGACCAATCTGCTGCTTATTAATCTACGTATCATCATACACGACACAAGCTACGCTGTCAAGAACGAAATCTTAAGCGGCTGTAAATCCACGCAGTCATTTCTGTAATTGCCAAATGTTTAGCAGTGGGTATCGAGCTTGTCGAGATGCTGAAAGTCCTGTCGTAGATCCCGATATACTGAGGGGGCTTGTACTGAGTCTAATCGAAGTAACTGAATCGAAGGGATTTGACCCCATGCGACCCCTCAAAACAGGACAGTCCTTTTTTGCCCTTAGTAATTAACTATAGCAGGGTGGTTTGTGTGTTCCTAAAATGAGGGGGAATGATTGAGTATTCATGGTCTTTACGCTACTATTATAACTACTTGTGCTGTTCTAATTTCCTCCTCCCACTCTACCAGTATGTTTCAAGTCGTGGTGGAACATTGGCCATGGAGTGTCTGCGAGGGGTCCGGAACCATAAAACGCGTAAACAGACGCATCCACACATCCAACATAGATGACACCATCTATACTAATGGCTGGAGAAGAAGATATGCTGTTACCTGCTTGATAACACCATTTAAGCGTGCCGCTCGGGTTAAGCGCATAGAGGTAAGTATCACCGGATCCACTGTAGATGGTGCCATCCGCACTGATCGCTGGAGACGAAGACACATGACCGCCGGTCTGGTAGTGCCATTTCAATGTTCCATCGGGATTAAGCGCGTAGATGTAATCATCCCAAGACCCAACGTAGATGGTGCCATCTGGACCAATCGCCGCGGAGGAATACACATCGGCGCCGATCTGATATCGCCATCTTAATGTGCCGTCAGGATTGAGTGCGTAGAAATAATCATCTAATGATCCGAAATAGATGGTACCGTCGGCATCGATAGCAGGAGAAGACGAAATAGCGTAACCGGTCTGGTAACGCCATTTCAGTGTGCCGTCCGGATTCAATGAGTAGAGATAGTCATCATGAGAGCCGACATAAATAGTACCGTCTGTAGCAATAACAGGAGAAGACGATACAGCCATACCGGTTTGGTAGCGCCACTTCAGTGTTCCATTAGGATTGAGTGCATATACATAAGCATCAGATGATCCAAAATATATCGTGCCATCCGCGCCAAATGCGGGAGACGAACGTATGTCCGCGGAAGTCTTGTAGCGCCACTTCAGCGTGCCGTCAGGGTTCAGTGCGTAGAGATAATCATCAAACGACCCGAAATAGATAGTACCTCTTTTGTCAATCGCCGGAGAAGATGATATGCTGATACTCGTTCTGTAACGCCATTTCAATCTGCCATCAGGACTCAGCGCGTAAAAATAAGCATACCAATCACCGACATAAATGGTGCCGTCTGGACCAATCGCTGGGCCGGTTGAAACATGATCGACGGTCTGGTATTGCCATTTTAGTCTGCCCTCACGGTAGACTGTGACAGAAATTATTGGCGAAACGATCTCATCACCTTGGGTATCGTATACCTTCACATAAATGGTATGCTGTGAGTTATCTGGCAGAGCAGAGGTCGCCCACGCATAAATATATGGCTTTGCTGTGACTATGTACTCAAGTGAATCGTCGATACAGAATTCGACTCTCTCTATGCAATCCGCGTCTGTTGCCTCAACGGATATATTCACTGTTCCGCTCACTATCGAGCCATCTTCAGGGTAAATTATATGAACTTCCAGTTCGCTCTCATGACACCCGATCCAACACATAACGAAGATAATAAACATTAAAATGAATGTCCTCATGTTTCCTTCTTCACTAACGGTTCCATAATTATTTTTGAAAACTAAAAATCATTGAACCTGAACCAAATCGTACTTCATCTCCTTTAGTTTATTGAAAAATCTCACAGAACGCTCAAAGAACGCTCAAAAATAGAAATATGCACCCTCGATAATTTCAGGGTTCCTCACTATCTTAGGATAGAGTCAATTACTGTTCCGTGAAACAGAACACACTAGTCAATCACGATCCACTTTGGCTTTTGGGGTAATGGTGCCAGGTCTCTTCAATTCAGTTACTTCGATTAGACTCAGCACAAGCCCCTCAGTACATTGGGATCTACGATAGGATCTTCGACTTGACATTCGGAATTTTCCTTTTACACACAGATCGCCTCCTTACATGAGTTAAGTAAAGACTAATATTCTTCCACAGATGCTTGTGCAAACCTGCAGAATGTTGTCTTTATTGAAAATGTATGAAGTCACTGGATCGTTCGGCAATTCACCCCCCTGATACAGATTCGTTTTTTCAAGCTACCTGAACTATCAATAATTTGCTAATCTACGTCTCATCATACATGGCACAAACTACGCTGTCAAGACTAAATTTGAACCAGCTGTACATCCAAATGATGACTAATTAGCTTCTAATTTCGAGCCTGTCGTGACGCCGATCCTGAAGAAATGAAGGAGGTGTGTCGAAGGAATTTGACACCACATGTGTTCCTGTTTCTCCATGTCACCCCATTTCCTTATCTCCTTCTCTCAGATAGAACCCGACCCCACATTTCCCTTTGTTGCCTAAACTAGTTGAGGCATTAGAGAAAATTAGGAAAGAAAGAATTGACAAGAGTGATGTTGAGTAGTATAATGGTATATATTGGGTCATACTCTCTACTTTAATGAATTTCAACAGCTTTGTCCTATATGCGATGCCGACCAGTGTCTGCCATCGCAACCAAGGCCTAAGAAAAAGGAGGATCACGACTATGAACCACATTCCTTTCAACAGAGTCATCATATTCGTTGCCTACGCATT
>CP070664.1:2781407-2784724 GCA_020355325.1 Caldifarciminota bacterium | reverse complement strand
CATCGCGGACTTCAACACTGAAGGAGCCGTATGGATCTGCGTCAGTGGTGGAAGCCTTAACGTCAACAATAGAAACTTTAACTTTCTTTTGCTCGTCCTCGCCTGCATCAAGTGTGTGGAACTTGAATAACTTAGTCATATTCTCTGGATTGAAACCGGAGAAAGAAGACTGAAGGTCTTGAGAAATAATCCAAGGAGTCTGTGCTGCTTGGAATCCGAAGCGGAAGTCGGCAGCATTGGCGTTGGTGGCTGAGTCATTGTCGAGCCCCAAGATAACACCAAAAGAATCTCCCGAAGCAACAGATGCCACCTCTTTCTCAAATGTAGGTCCAAGCCAGTAAGTTTCTTGCTGTGCTGTTCTTGTAATAGCATCGTTAACAAGTGTTGGGTTTGTGTTGAATACCTTACGTATGTACTTAGAGCTTGAGCGAGTAAAGTTAAATGAAGTCTCGTGTTCAGTATTGCCACCCTCATCTTTGATGACAACTTTGTACTCATTTGTTCCTGCACCCGCAATAACACCAGCTTTTGCTGCATCTTGCATAAGAACTGCTGCGCCTTCTGCCTGGGTGGAGGTTCCACGAATTGTACCAGAAAGTTCGATTGTTCCCTTGTCGAGATACCAAACTGCTGCGAGTGTACCAGTTAGCGCTGTTGTGGCTGAACCTGATGGGAAGATGAAAAGCCCATAAGCACCACCATTTGTGGCGGCAACCGTAGTATTAGAGCCAGAGGTTTCCCAACCTGCACGACCAGCAGATGTGCTGGAAAGCCCATCCTTTTGAGCACCGAGGAGACGAACGACTGTTAGTGCATTACTGTTACGCAAGTATGCTTGTGCAGCATATGCGGCATAGGTAGGGGCGGTGTAATTACCATCACGCCAGACATCGCCACCTTGACCGCCTGGAATTGGGTTACCGAAAACATTAACAAATTCTGAAAAAGAATTAACCTGAACGGGGCGCATTGCTGGTCCTCGCTCTGTTCTACCAATAACTACTGGACCAATTTCGCCTGGAACAGCAGGTAGTTGTGAGTTGTCGATTTCATTGATGAAAATGCCTGGTGAAATAAACTTAAAAGATTTAACTGACATTATGAAGTGTCTCCTTGTCGCTCTTCAATATCTTACGAATAAAAATATTCTTATTATCGTTAATAAATAGTTGATAAATTGACGAAAGTCCTAAATATAACCTTATGGACGATAAAAAGGAACGTTGCCGCTAACGTGCAGGTTTTCAGGGATATCACCAAAGATTACGTGCTCTCTTGGGTTCTTTACTTCAACTGCATTTTCTCTTCGAACAATCTTAGGTTGCTCTTGGTTTTTGTCGGCTCCGATGATGTATCCGATAACTCTAAAGTTGATCTGTGTTTCATAACCTCGGGCATCATCGAGCAAGGATGCTGCGTTGTTATTTAGTGCATAATCTGACTCGATAAAAACCTCAAAACGATGATTGTCTTTCTCTGCAATAAAATAATTTACAGCACCTGTCTTAGTCATGAAAGGTGTGATAATTTCATTAATTTGTTGTTGGTATTCAGTCATTACAGTTAGGGTATAAGTGACCTCCAGATAAACTGGGATGGGAACTGTGATTGTCTCGTAAACAACTTTCTCGTTTTTCTTTGGGAAGTTGTTTTGTCCGTTACCGACAGTGTTCAAAATCAAGCGCTTGGAGTCGGCGTTTGCAAAATTAGCTGTCTTGTCTTGTTTAATTGTTCTCGCAACAGTCATTGAACCACCTTTGGTATCACCAACGTTTTGTGCTGCTGCATAATAAGCACCACGCTTTGCAAGATCTTTTGTAATGCCTTTACGCTCAAGAGACATGATGGGGTAAATCAAGAAACCGTTAACGTCTCGGAGTTCTCTATTGTGCTTGATCTGAAAAGCGCGTTCGGCTCCTGCCCAGATAAAAGGTACTTTCTTAAAGCCCTTGTTTGTGGTGCAGAAGATATCAAGTTCCTCGTCAATGTATTCGAAGAGGGCGCGATCAATAGTCTCAATAGTTGAGGGCTGGATCTCCAACTCTTTGAGTGGTGCAAGTTCTTGTTCTCTTGGGTTATCAGGTGGCATCGAATAGTCCCTCTCGTGAATAGTAGCCTGTTGCTACGATCTCAAATGTATGCTCAATTTGCCCGAACAATTGTCTTGCCCATTGTGTGCTTACAATTTCATAAAAATAATCGCCATACAAAACAAAGTCACCTTCACGAACATAAAGATCCTGATCCTCAATCAATCTTCTTTTGTGAAAGTAAATTGTAATTGTGTTTTCTTTGTCCAAACCGGCACGGGTATCGGCTTTTGTGTCTCGGCTCTGATAGTCAACGAGAGCATACACGCGAACTGGAGGCAGGAATGATTTTTCTACTGCCTCGCCATAAAGGCTGTTGTACTGGGTGATTGAGTCGTCGATAGGATAGTAAACAATCTGCTGTCCAATGACTCGCTCAATAAGTTCGTCATTAACCTGCTTTACAAGGTTTCGCTCTTTCTCACCCAAGAATAGCGGGGGTGGCGGCTGAGCGGGTTGTTTCCATTTATCGTCGTCTGACATTTAATAGCCCCCTACCCAACAAACACACCCGCTGGGATGTTCTTGTTTAGGTTATTAATGTTATCACTAATATCTGAATCCTTAGCAGCAAGTGCCTGATAAGTCAACTGATCTAGTGTATCTTTCAATTCATCGCGAAGATTTGACTGCTCTTCTCTGCCCTCGGAAATAAGTGCTGGACCGTTAAGAGTCACTGACTCGCCTGGAATTGGAACGGTCGCATACTTTGAGCGAACCTGTCCGAGAGTTTCTTTCGATAATGCAAGAGCAAAACGACGAATCCATTGCTTTCCAATTGAGTTGATGTTATCATATGGAATATTAGCAAATGGAAGAGTATTCATATTATTGATACCGTCAACGCCTGAAACAGAACCAGATGTCTCCGCCCAAGCATCTTCAACAATCCTAAAATCAAAATGATAGTTTCCTGGTGTTACGCCACCTGGGCTCACAGCATTTGGGAAAATTCTGAGCTGATTATTATCCAACTCAAAAGAGTAGTGAGAGTTTCTTGTGTAGATCGCGTCCTCGAACTCCATTGCCTGTGCCTTGTTTTGCCAAACTGGAACCAACTGGAAAGTTGAGTCATCGGAATATTGTCCGTAGTTATCCAAGTTACCTACAGTATTTAGCCCACCGTAGTAGCCGTAAAATCTCAACCTTGCCTGTGGTTTCTTGTAATAAACCTTCTCAATGATCAGTCTCTTACCCTCAACCAAGCCAGCGTAAGGGACTGGATCT
>CP070664.1:2776368-2781307 GCA_020355325.1 Caldifarciminota bacterium | reverse complement strand
GGTGGTGTTTGGACCCTCATATTTACGCAAACGCTTCTGCTCACCGATGTTCCAGCCACGCATGATTCACTCGTTAACTTCGGCACAGTATCTCTCGAACCAGAGAACTGCTACACCGAAATCTTCACGCAACTCATAGGTGATGTCGACCCGAGCAATGATACTGCCACGAGTCATCCAATTGTAATTTATGATGTACTATTCGAGTTGGATGTTGAGACACCAACCAGCGACAATCAATGCCTCGGTGTTGAATTCGACGGTACTTATTTCTATATCACTGGTGGTAATTCAGGAACGGAGCCGAATAAGATATATGTCATCGATACCGTGGGCAACCTGATATGGACAATAGACCAACCAGCACATGCCACTGGTTGGGGATGGCGTAATCTCTGCTGGGATGGTGCTTACGCAGGGCCTGACCGTGTCGATACCCTTTATTCCTTCTACTCTTCGTCTCTCGAAAAATTTGGCATCGATCTCAATTCTGGTATTCTAAACTATTACGGCTCAATTCCTGTTCCTGGAATATCTGGTCGTGCTCTCGCATATATGCCTGAGAGTCTATGGTTCTTTACTGCAGGTGGAGATTCGATCTACAGATTTGGTGAGGCTCATCCAGCTCTTCACCAAAGTACTAACACACCGTGGAACACATATGGTGCGGCCTATGATACTGACACCGCCGAGGGTGGTTGGGTCTGGTTGCACAGTCAGGATGATCCATGGACTGGATTTGATTTACAGATTGAACAGTTCGACCCAATCGAAATTTCGTTCACTGGATTATATTTCGGCTACGTTCCCACACTCACTGCTACGGGTATGGCTGGCGGTCTCTGCTTCCATGAGGGATTTAGAAACGCAGATGTCCTCTTTGCAATCGTCCAAGGTGACCCGGATTGTATTGTTGGCATCTACATGAGACCGCATATATCACCGAGTGTCGAGGACTTGCCGACAACTGAAACTGCGTCTGTATTCGGCTTTGCACCAGATATGCCAAATCCAATAAAGAATCATGCTACACTATCGTATACAACAACCACCGCCGGGAACGTATCACTCACGATTTATGATTGCGCAGGTCGATTAATCAAAACACTCGTGAATACGTATCAGTCAGCCGGCACGAAAACTGTATACTGGAATGGAAAGGGCGAGAATCATCGTATAGTACCCAACGGTATTTACTTCCTCAGATTAGAGGCGGAGGATAAAACTGATATTCGCAAAGTAATATTCATTCGATAAATCACATGAAAAAATTAATGGTTCTGTTAATAACTCTCTTCATAGCGTTATATGCGACACAGAAGACAGACTTTGTTCATTCGGTTGAGAAACGAACGCCGAACGCGGAGAATGAAATCGAAGTCCCAGTTGAAAATCTCCAACTTGATACATATCTTGACAGTATACTTCTCTTTGAAAACTTCGAATCGGGCATGCCTTTAGATTGGACAGTTATCGATGGAAATAGTGATGGAGTTACATGGACAACAGGAACCACACCTGACCTTCTCACCTACACACCCCCTGATTATGAGACAGCCTACGCCTATTATTCAGACGACGATGCCAGTTCTATAGCACCCATAGGCACCGAATATCTCATCTCACCGGCAGTCGGTTGTGAAGGTATTGCTGTTCTTATGTTCTCATATAGTTGGGGGTTCCGATCTTATGATATTCCTTTTGGTGCAACATGGGCACGATTTTATGGTGGCATTTCATGGAGTAATTGGTATCAATTAGCAATATATCATGTCGACAGCGCAGCGGTGGATACCTTCAACCTCGGTCCATACCTCCCTGCCGATTCCATCCAGGTTCAATTTACCTACGAAGATTCGACTGGTGCCTGGGCATGGGCGTTTGGTATAGATAATGTAGAACTCTATGCTGTTCCAGAAGTTCACGATGTCGGATGTATTTCAATAGCCAGTCCACCAGAAGGTTATGTAGAACCTGGAGATTACGATGTCATCGGTCGCATTCAGAACTATGGAAACACTATTGAAACTTTTGATGCTATTGCAAGGGTTTATGATTCGACCAGCAGTGGATGGACCGAGATATTTGCGCAAACCATTACCCTTACCGATTTCCCGATTGGTGGTGATTCTCTGATAAACTTTGGTATGGTGACCTTTGAACAGTTTAATTTTTACTACACAGAAATCTTGACGCAACTTATTGGCGATGAAGATCCCTCAAATGATACTTCATCGGTGTATTCAAGGACTGTCTTATTTTTCGGCGACATAATATTTGAAATGGATGTCGAGACACCTACGGGCGACAACCAATGTCTCGGAGTCGAATATGATGGCAATTATTTCTACGTTACGGGTGGTAATTCAGGAGCGGACCCCAATTATTTATATGTGCTCGATACACTCGGCAATTTGATATGGACAATAGCCCAGCCTGTTCACTCCACTCTATTGGGCTGGCGCGACCTCGCTTGGGATGGTGCTGATGCTTGGTATGGTCGCATTGATACACTTTATGCTAGTTGTAATAACAATGTCGATAAATTCGGCATCGATTTATTAAACGGAACACTCGATTACTATGGTTCATTTCCTGGGCCAGAGAATCCGAACAGAGCTTTGGGTTGTAAGCCTGATAGTGCCTGGTTTTTTACCGCAAATTGGGATGATACATGTTATAAATTCAGCAGGACAAATCCTCATATCCAAGGTGTTGACAATACCTGGGTAATATACGGTGCTGCCTATGATACCGACCCTACAGAGGATTGGGTTTGGTGGCATAGTCAAGATGACCCAGGCACTGGGTTTAGTTGTCAGATTGAGCAAATGGATGCAATCACCATGGAATTCACCGGCCTCAACTTCGGCTATAAACCAACGATAACGACCAGCGGTATCGCTGGTGGCCTTTGTTACCATGATATGTATGCCGGGTGGTTGGATGTCCTCTTTGCATTGGTTCAAGGTAACCCGGATTGCATTATTGGTATCTATTTGAGAAGGTTGGAAGGTGTTAATGAAATACCAAAAGTCAACGAGCCATCAGTATTCGGATTCATGACAAACATGCCGAATCCAGCAAGGGGCTGTGCTCCAATTTCTTATACACTAACTAAGCCCGGCAACGTATTGCTCAAGATTTACGACAGCATTGGTAGATTGATTAAAACACTGGTTAACACTTATCAGTCAGCTGGCACGAAAACTGTATACTGGAATGGAAAGGGCGAGAATCATCGTATAGTACCCAACGGTATTTACTTCCTCAGATTAGAGGCGGAGGATAAAGTCGACACCTACAAGTTAATTTTAATGAAATAAGTGTTCGCTTAATCCAGCATTAAATCACGAATCTGAAGGTGTATTCTCTCTGCACAATATAGAGAGCGAAATAATATCATCATTGACGTACTCATAAAATAGCGTATAATTGTCGTAGGAGCTTAAAAATTTTATCACTCATTTTTGAATAATGAAACTTCTTTTGATTTCGCCGCGTTCATCAGAGAAAAAATCACCAGTGGGTTTTAAGATCCCACAACTTGCCCTGCATATTCTTGCTGCTCTTACACCACCGGACGTGGATACAACAGTGCTTGATGAACAGATCAGCGATATCGACTTCTCAAAAGATTATGATCTGATTGGCATATCGATAATGACAGCAACTGCAAAAAGGGGCTACAATATAGCGCAGAAATTCAAAGAAAAAGAGAGTACAGTAATATTTGGCGGCATTCATGCGTCGGTCATGCCTGAAGAGGCAATCAAATACGGCGATTCGGTGTGCATTGGTGAGGCTGAAGGAATCTGGTCAGATATTATTGATGATTTTAAAAATAACTCTTTAAAGAAATTTTATAAACCTGTACCATTCAATCTTCTAAATGCCCCTCTGCCAAGAAGGCACATCGGAGTTGATAGAAGTATCCTGGGCTATAAATGGCCTGGAATATATACGACCAGAGGCTGTCCTTATCGATGCGAATTCTGTTCGGTGAGCGATGTCTATGGTAGCAAAATCAGACACCTACCAATACCACTCGTCGTAAAAGATATCGAAAATGCCGATTCGAAAATTTTTCTCATGCTTGATGATAATGTAGCAGCCAATCCACGATATGCAAAGAATCTATTCCAGGCACTGGCTCCACTGGGGATTGAATGGGGTGGTCAAAGTACCATTACAATTGCAAAGGATAAGGAATTACTGAACCTGTGTCAGCAGTCTGGCTGTCGAGGTCTTTTCATCGGTGTAGAATCAGTTTCAACAGCCTCTATGAGCAGGATGCAAAAGACATTTAAATCAATAAGAGAAAACGAGGATGCGATCAAAAAGATTCAGGATGCAGGTATTCTTTTTCACCCTTCTTTTGTTTTTGGTTTTGATGATGATACGACGGCAATTTTTGATGACACATTGGAATTTCTCTACAAAAACAAAATAACCACGGCAACATTTAATATCCTCACCCCCTATCCTGGAACAAAATTGTATCATCGTCTAAAACAGGAGGAGAGACTCATCTCAGAAGACTGGAATCGGTATAATCACTCGAGTGTTGTATTCCGTCCAAGAAATATGACAGGAACAGAACTGGCTGAAGGCTATTTTAATCTAAAGAAAGAATTCTATTCCCTCACGAATATATGCAGACGCGTTACAAGACTCACAGAAATTTCCCATCCTGGTCTTGTTCAGTTCTTTTATTCCACGTTTAATAATATCGCGGGCAAACAAACAATGCTCGAATCGTATAATGCCATGAATATGGTCTCGTGATACGAAACTATCACGCCACGAACCTTTTACTAGTCTAGGAAAAATACTACTTTTTTTGTGGACTATTTAATGTATAGGTTTACGTAAAGACGACCTCTCCCTTTTCCATATCCGCTTTTATCGCGCTGGCTTTCTTGAATTCACCGGCGAT
>CP070664.1:2769684-2776268 GCA_020355325.1 Caldifarciminota bacterium | reverse complement strand
GATTCATTTGCCTTGAAATACACGACATATCCACCTCATTATCCAGGAATTGAAGAATATGATGAGCTCGTTAATGTTCCAAACCGAACAACAATGAGTAATCTTTATCCCAACCCATTCTATCAGAAAACAGTAATAAGGTATCAAATTGCAGATAGAGAGAAGACGCAATACATTTCATTGAAGATTTATGATGTTGCAGGGAGATTGGTTAAACAATTCAACCATTTAATGCCGTATGTGAGCAGTCTCGCCGCATCGGGCGGAAATCATCACCAATCACTCATTAACCAAGTAACATGGCACGGTGACGACGATGCTGGTCGCAGAGTCTCAGCTGGAGTTTACTTTGTGCAATTTGAGGTCGGCGATTATAAGCAGATCGAGAAAGCAGTACTTTTAAAATAGACACGGTGACGGGGAGAAACGGAGACAGGGAGAAATAGGGACACGGTGACGGGAAGAAGCGAAGACAGAGAGTCAAAAGATCGTTTTTTAATTATAAAATATATATCATTGTAACCAATATTTTTATCAATGTAATCGAAGAAACTCGCAGGAGTTCCTTGACTTTTTCACGCAATTGAATATTATTAACCAACGTTTCTTCTCCTTGCATCTCGTCTCGAGACTCAATATCGAGAAGATGGGAGAAGAATCGGGTGAGGGTGACATTAGAATGCCGGGATGGCTCATGCGTTTGTGTCACGTGGAGAGTCCGGCATAGTGAGGTTTATGCCGGGATAGCTCAGTGGTAGAGCAGGGGTTTTGTAAACCTCAGGTCGGGGGTTCGAATCCCTTTCCCGGCTTGTAATGATCGTTTATTTGTTTTACGGTAACGATGCCCGTTTCGTAATAAGGCATGGTCATTCGGTTGAAAAACTCATGAGACGTTGAACTTTTTACGAATAACGATACGGGCCGCGATACCGTATAACCTTAGACGATCGGTACGGGCAGGTACCCAAGCGGTCAACGGGGGCAGACTGTAAATCTGCTGGCGTAAGCCTTCGGAGGTTCGAATCCTTCCCTGCCCATGCCAATTTTTCCCAAATTTCAATTTGGTTGAAAAATTGAGCATCCCGAGTCCGCCATGTTTCTCGGCGGGCGAGGGATTTCATCCAAAAAGTTTGCAAAAACGGCAATACTTTTTGGAGACCTCCCATCCCCCCGTGCCCGTAGGTCTACAACGACAGTCGATTACGTGTATGCCGTGTTAACACCGTTGTGTTTTCTATGCACCGTTGAGTCTACGTCACCTTTTTTGCTAATGTTCTGGGGGCGCTGCCCATGCGAAGTTTACCCAAATCTGTGATTTGGTTGTAAATTTCGGCATCCCGAGCTTGACGAGGGATTCCACACTAACTGTTTACCACATCTATGATTTGTCCCTCAATACTTCCCCTCAGTACTTCGGGGTCTGCGACGGGATCTTCGAGTTGAAAAATTGAGCATCCCGAGTCCGCCACGTTTCTCGGCGGGCGAGGGATCTCATCCAAATGCGAAACACGATTCGTTAATCGTATGATAGGCTACGAAACCAACAAACGCAACCGTTTCGCATTTCGCCCAACGCAAACGTACGCCGTTTATCGTCTTTTACATTTTCTCAATCAATGCGGCCAGTTTTTTTGTGAGATTTTTTCTAGTATACTCTTTGTAGGGTGTGTGTCCCCTTAAAATCTTGCCATTTTTAACGTTTTGATAAATCTCAAAAATTTTATTTTTCATTCCCTCAGTATCGTTATAATCATAAATCCATCCTGGATAGTCGTGCTTGAATGCATCTTCTAAGAGATGGATGGCTTTAGATTTTCCGCAGACAATAATAGGTAAGCCAGATGCAAGGTATTCATTTTGTCGGCTCGGGAAGAAATATTCGCTTCCAGTGGTTATCATGAGGGCACAATGAGATGAGGAAAATTCTTTTATCGCTTTGCCATAAGGGAGATGTCCTGATATGTTAACGAACGGGTATTTTTTGACTTTCTTTAGGTAGCGGTCTTCGATGTGGCCGATGAATACTACTTTCATATCTTTTTCGTTAATTTCTTTTCGTTCTATGAGCGCGTTTACGGCGCTTAAAAAATTTTCGGGGTTTCTCTCTTCTCTGACTGTACCAAGATATGAGACAGTGAAAATATTGGGTTTTGCAGTTGTAACAAAATCATCCGGGTCATATCCATTGGGAATGACATAAATCTTCTTCGCAATGTGTGGATATTTCTTTGTTAAAGATTTTTTTATATTCTCATCGACGACAATAATGAGTGATGCAATATTTGTTATCTTGGCTTCCCAGTATGATACAAACGTTCTTTTTGCCTTGCCTCGGTATGGCATAAATGGAAATTCGAGCCAGGCATCGCGGAAATCTAAGATCAATGGTCTGTATGTTCTTTTTGCAAGCATATACCCCGTAATAAATGAACTGAACGGTGGTGCAGTAACGAAAATAAAATCAAAATCACTCTTTATGCCTGCATCATACGCAAAAGGAAACCACGGTAATTTGTTATCTGGGAAATTGATTGCCTCCTTTATCGTTTTGTGCCATCGCCTCGGACGATATGTTCTCATTCCACATTCGTAAAGGAGACGTGCTGGATCAAAGGATTCGGTCTTAATGACTTTGACATCGGCTACGTCATTCTGTAATTCTTCATCAAGACTGTGGTAGGCAATATTTTTACGGGTGAGAATTATTGGTTCAATACCAAATTTTGGAAGGTACTTAGCAAATTTTACAGGTCTCAACGCCCCAGGACCACCAAGCGGCGGCCAGTAATAGCTTATCATTAATAACTTTTTCATCGGGGGCAGCCGTATACTTTTATAGTTTTGGTGCTCGAGGATATGCTACAGGATACGACTGAGCATTCCATAAGCCTCACGGCAGTAATCTTTAATCTGCGGGTATGTATCACTATATTTTTTAAAACCGATTACTTCCTTTAACGCACTCCTCGCCTGCTCTTTTTCTTTTAATTCAAGAAGACACTTACCTACAAAAAGCTTACACTGCGCGAGATTTGAATAGTTTTTTTTATTCTCGGCATCGTATCTCGCGTAGAGCTGAGCATACAGGTCAGCTGCAAGAAGATAATTTTCTCTATTAAATTCTAGGAATGCCTTATTCCATAAAAATGTCTTTGACTCGGGATACTCTGACAAGAGGCTGTCAATGATATCTATAGCCGTATCATACTCACCTTCCTCACCGTAGATAAAGGCGAGAGAGTTTCGAGCAGTTGGTGCTGCATAAATACTTTTGTCGGCTGCCACATGTAGCTTTCTGATTGCCTCATTGATGTCACCTCCCATAAGTTTCAGGATGGGGAGATAGCGTGCGGCACGCGCCCAAAAATATTCATATGTTCCAGCGCCTAAATATGCATCATAAAATGTTGAGTCTTTTCTTACGATTCCTTGTAGCATTGTGCCACCCTTTACACCGAGTCGAAACGTTTCAAAATAATTTTTTTTATATCCCTCAAACACAGCACGATACGCATATGTGCTTGCCAAATAAAATTCAGCCCATAGATTTTCTTCCGCCTTCAGGATTTCTTCGGCACGCTTCGTCGTCTCTTTTATGAGTGACAGATATTCCTTTTCTTTCGAATATTCACATGCATCCATCATGTATAACTGCACGAGAGCGGCTCTGAAAAAATATCCAGCAGGATTTTCAGGATAGGCTTCGATGATTTCATCAATATAAATTTGGGCACTATCAAATGCTTCAACGTAGGCTAATTCGAGACCGGATTGAATCAATACTTGAACCTCTGGTGGATTGAGGTCCGAAACAGTAGACATTAGAAAACAGGCAGTAGTCAGGAGAGATTGAATCATGGAAATTCGATGACCGACGAATCGCTCACACTGAGTTTTTTAAATCCACCTTTAACCACGGCTTTTTCACCAATGATTGACTCTGAAAGCAGGGCGTTTTCAACCTTTGCGTTCCTGTTTACAATCGAATCCTTTATTATGGAATTTTTTATTATTACGTCCTCACCAATTGAAACATTCGGTCCGATGATCGAACCTATTATGTCGGCAGAATCATCGATATAAACAGGAGGTACGACAATGGTATTTTTTCTTTTTTTAAAGTGGTGTGTCTTTTGCAATAAATGATGATTTGTTTTAATCAATGCGGCTGCCGTTCCACAGTCATACCACTTGTCTACTTTTACTGCTCTAAATTTTTCCCCCTTTTTCAAGAGATACTTTAAGGCATCCGTAAGTTGATACTCACCTCTTGTCTTGATACCTTTTTTCATTAGATAGTCGACAGCATTATACACCTTCGCTATTTGTTGAAAGTAATACAATCCTATGATGGCAAGATTTGATTTTGGGACTCTGGGTTTTTCAACAAGATTAGTAACATTATTTTTATCGACCTCGACGATACCGAAACGTTTTGGGTCAGCTACCTCTTTAACGGCAAGCACGTTTGTTGTTCCCCTGCAAAAAGTCTTGAAATTGTAATCGATGATTGTGTCACCGAGTAATACCATTGTTGCACCGGTGAGTCCGCGTGCTCCCGTGTAGATGGCGTGTCCGAGACCGAGCCGTTCTTCCTGAAGTACAAATTTGAAGTCATAAGGATATTTTTCACAGAAATCGATAATTGCCTCACCCATAGCTCCGAGCACGATTACAATTTGAGAAATATTCAATTCTTGAAAACCATCTAAGATGTGTGCTAAAATTGGTTTGCCAGCCACATAGAGGAGACTCTTTGGGATGATATGGGTGTGGGGTCTCAGCCTCGTTCCCTCGCCTGCGACTGGAATAATGATATTCATTTGTTAATCATACAGGAAAAATAAGTTTATGTCAATAGAAAGTAAAGAAAGATTGTGCCCGTTTGTAAATCAACGAATTATCGTTTCTCGGAACGACAATTCAAGTGTTATCAATTGTTGCCCGATACAGCGATTATAGCTAAAATGGTTGAGGAATCAAGCCTTGCCTATCACACAATATTGCGTATAATTGATTATGCTGAGGAAGTTTATCTTAATCGATGCACACTCAATCATTTTCCGTTCCTACTTTGCCTTCATTAAAAACCCCTTGAAAAACTCAAAGGGTGAAAATACCTCTGGCATATTCGGTTTCCTCAACACGTTGGAAAAGATTAAAAAACGACTCTCTTCAGAGTATATCTGTCTTGCATTCGATGCTCCTGGCAAGACATTTCGGGATGAGATATTCGAAGAGTATAAGGCGACGCGTCCACCAGCGCCGGCAGACATACCGTTTCAAGTTTCAAAGGTAAAAGAAATCTCTCGATATCTCGGTATTCCCAGCTTTGAGGCTGAGGGGTATGAGGCAGATGATGTTTTAGCGACATTCGCGACGAAGTTGAAGAAAAGTGGCGATGTCTATATTGTTTCTTCAGATAAGGATCTCTTTCAGTTAGTGAGGGATAATACCTATATCTACGATGCCTATCGCGATGAAATTTATGACCGAGACAAGGTTATTGAGAAATTTGGTGTGCCTCCAGAAAAAATCGCAGAACTTCTTGCGCTCACCGGTGATACGATCGATAACGTTCCTGGTGTTCCTGGGATTGGGCCAAAGAGGGCAGTCGAGATAGTGAACAGCTACGCAAGTTTTGAAGAGGCGATCGAGAAAGACAAAAGACTCATACCTCATAAAGATAAAGTTTTGTTTTCCAAAAGTTTAGTTGTACTCGAGTGTAATGTTCCCATAGATATTAAGGCGAATGATTTGATGGCGACAAATCCCGATTTCGATAAACTCATGCCAATTTTACTTGACCTTGAATTTCACTCGTACATCAAAGAGTTTGGGAAAAAATATCGGCGAGAGATCGAAGTAGAAAACATAAAAAGTATCTCTGAAGTAAAATTGGGAGATATGGTTAGCATTTCCATAGATGATAACGATAAATTCTATTTTTGCAATGATGCAAACGTCGTATACTCTGCTCCAGTAAAAACTGCTGGGCGACTGTTGACCGACAAAGGTATTGTAAAGGTTGGCAATAATTTTAAAGACGTAGCGAAGAAGATCCATATTACACCTCCAGTATTTGATATAACGATTGTTTCTTGGCTGCTTGACCCGAACAGAAAATCCCACAGTCTCGAGGATATTGTGCTTCAAAATTTGCACATCTATGCAGAGATAACAGCGGCGAGTGTCGCCGATGTTTCATTTCAGCTCTATCCGATTCTTTATAAAAAACTGAAAAACCAGGGAGGATGGGAATTGTATCAGGCTATCGAAGAGCCACTGATATTTGTTTTATCGCATATGGAACAGCGTGGTATCAAAATTGATCTCGAATATTTTGAACATCTCGGTAATGAAGTAAAAAAAGAAATTGGGGAGGTAGAAAAGAAAATTTATAAGCGTGCTGGCCAGCAATTTAACATAAATTCACCAAAACAACTCTCATACATTCTCTTTGACAAGTTGAAATTAAAACCACTGAAGCGCGGCAAGGTTCACTATTCAACCGATGTTGAGGTCCTCCAGCAACTGAGTCGTTCGCATCGCCTCCCGAGTGAAATTCTTAAATACCGTGAGTT
>CP070664.1:2763642-2769584 GCA_020355325.1 Caldifarciminota bacterium | reverse complement strand
CCGCCCATTGCTGATCTTGCAGCAGACTGAAGGGCTTCATTCGAAAGTACAGCATTTCCTCCACCTTGCATAATAATTTCTGGTCCTCTCTCGCCTACCAGAATTGGACCTTCGGGTGTGGAGTCTGTTCCGTCTGCGAAAGCACCGGCAAGTTTGCCAATACCGTATACTCCGCCTGCCAGTAGTAAGCCTCCGCCTGCGAGACCAGCAGCGCCTAAGCCAAGTCTGCCAATAGTACCCGCCAATCCAGCCGCTCTTCCTGCCCCAGCTAAGCCAAATAGTGCTCCCGTCAGTTTACTCACGGCGCCGACAGCGAGTCCTATTGAGGCAACACTGAATGTAATTTTTATAAGGTTACCGGCTTCTGCTATTGCCTCATTTAAGTGGCTGAAAATAGTGGTCAAACCTTCGACAACTGGTTGTACAGCAATGGCCATCTGCTTTCCAAATATAGCCATTTGCTCCATCAAACCAATACCTGCTTGTAGAGCCTCGTTAAAGTCTGTTTGTAGTTGTGTGTTTTCTTCTGATGCGTCTTGCGAGTTCATAAGCATCGCTATCTGTTCAACACTTAAACCAGCCGCATTTGCGATTGCCTGTTTCTGGAACATGTTAAGCTCTTCGAAGTCGCCTATTGACCCCTGAAGTTGTGTTCTTAATAAATTGATAAACGCATCTGGTCCTTGCAGTTGTGCTTCGAGAAGTCCCATGGTGTCAAACATTTGTGTCCCAAGAACTGCATTTAAGTTTCCTGCTGCGGTGGCTGCATCATCAAAGGTCATAAAGCCTTCGGAGATACTAACCAACTCTCCAACAGCAATTCCTGTTTCTTGCGATGTTTTTGTAAGTTCTGCGAAAATATCAATTGCCTCATCACCAAAAGCAACCAACTGAGGCAATGTGGCGTTGAGATCGGATATTGCCTGTGGAACACTTATGCCGAGCCCTTGAGCAAGGAGGCGTGTCTGTTCAATTGCGCCTTCCATTTGCCCTGTTGTCATTCCAAGAGCCCTTGTTCCTGTTTGGAGGATACCAGTAAAGTCTGCGAATGATACTCCGAGGCGGTAGTATTGTGCTGATAAGATTGTGAGACGTGATTGTTCTTCTGCCTGCATTGCGCCAAAGCCAGCAAGACCATCCATTAAGTCTTGTCTGGCAGCCGCATTCTCTTCGAATGATAATCCGAATTGACGATTTGTTCTTTCTGCTGCTTGAATTTGTTTGTTATAAAGACCGCCAGCGCCTGTTGCCCGATTAAACGCGGCTGTTCCTGCGTCAATCTCTTTAGCCATAATAACTGTGGCTTCAGCAAACTTTCTTGCAATTGATGTACCAACATTAAGAGAGGTAAATGTTTTATCGAGCGTTTCCGCAAGTTGGTTGGCTACTTTTTCTGCGCCATCGGTTTCACTCATTAAGCTAGTAAAAGAGCCAATTAGTGTGTTCGATGCATCCTCAACACCTGTGAGTGTTTTAATGGTATTTTGAAGGGCAGAATCAAAACTTCCAGCAGCTTTGATGGCTCGCTGCAAGGTTTCAAGTTGTTGTTCTTGAGCTACGGTGCTTTCTCCGCGAACCTCAGCCAAGCGAATCTCAGCCTGGATTACCTTTTCTTTTTGCTTGAGATAAGCAGATGTTTTTTTGTCTAGGCTAGCAAGAATGTCCTCTTGGTCTGAAAGTGTTTCGAGGGCTCGTCTAAGCTTATCAGGATCTATCGCCATTTATTTTCTCCTATTTAAATGGCCACTTAATGCCTGTCTCTCGCTCAAAATTCTTGACTGCCCTATCTAACTGAGCCTTAGTCTTTAAGGTCTCTGGCTTGTCTAGTCCGTATCGCTTCATTGACTTGAGGTATCGTGCCTCGTTGCCCAAAGCCTTTTTGAATGAATCTACTTGTTGGCGAGTTCCAGCAATTCTTACAGGAATGGTGTTACCGCCAAACATTCCGGTTAGGATTGTCTGAATTGCTCCACCCATCATAGCGAGGAAACTTTCGTTTAGTAGGTCTGCTTCGCTGGGGTTTAAGTTAATCTCAATAGGAACCAAATCGTTTGGTTTATTCATTATACGGACCTCCAAGTATATTTATCTCTTATAAATAGTTTTGTATAAAAAGAAACGGGCAATAAATGCCCGTTTTTATTATCTTGTTTTCTTTCTGACTTTTTCGATTGCCGCTTTCTCGTCTTCGAAGTGCTTCGTCAAGCGCCTAACAAACCAGTTTCTTAACTGTACTGGCAAGTTATATGCCTCGATAAAACTCCAGCCGCCATGCAATTTTAAATAGAAGAACTGCTCATAAACATTCTCCATGTATTCATTGCTTAGGCCAAAAAAACTCCGAAGTAAACGGCACCTCCATTTCAGTTACCGCACCGCAAGACGAACACTCAATACTTTGTGTCATATCCAAGTTAGGAGTAACAACCTGAACGCAAGCACGAAGATGACGAGCATCCTGTGCAGGCATGTTGTCAATAAAGTTATGAATCTCGGAAGGAGTATTTACTCCGTTAACCTCTACAACAAGTCGCTTAAGAAGGTTTGTTGCTCCAGCATCAGGTAGGTTTAGTTTTGCCAACTGTGCTGATGCTTTAGAAAGATAAATTTCGTCTTCTCCGGTTAGAAGCCTAAACTCTACAGAAAACTTAGTTCTTGGAAGCTCAGCGATAAATGTACCTCTGTCTGTCTTGTGTACACCGCTGGCATTGTCTTCATCAGGTTGGACACCGTGGTTAACGGAGAGTGCAGAAAGATCGAAGTCATGAGCGACATTGGTATTGCAAGAAGGGCACTTAATGGTTACATTGTAGTTCTCGCCATAACCTGATACTCGTGCTGCAACAAGAAGTGCATTCTTATCACCGATCAAAAGGTTGTTTGGCTGAACCTCACTGTCAACAATAAGGTTTTCCAATAGGCGCTCAATAGCGAGTCCGTTCTTGAGCAAAGAGCGAGAAGTCAAAATATCCTCATCTCTTGCAGTCATATACCGCATCTCAACCACTTCTTTGTTATGTAGTGGATGTTCTGGGGAATAAAACTGCCCGCGCGAAGGAAGTTCAACAAACTCGGTTGGAGTTACATATGAAAGCGTTGCTGGCTGTGCCGGTGCTGCTTCCATAGCGGGAGTTGGAGCAGACGCAGCAGCCGTGGTACGCTGCTTATTTCTAGACATTTACACCTCTTTAAAATAGTCTATACACAGTATAACGTATCTGTGTCGTATTTTAAATAGTTTCTACAAAAATATTTATCAGGTGCCGCGAGCCTGTACATCGCCTTGCTGGTACTCTGCCCAGTCATAACGCACAGTCATGGTGATATCGATCATTTCCTCGGAGTCGTATGAGTGTGAACCAAAGTTAACATCAGTGAGGAAAGCGTTTAGCAACTGCCAGTTGCCCTTAACAACGGTGTCTGCTGAGCCTGGGTTGGTTCCCATCTCTTTAATAACCAAGTTACCGAGAGCAGATGTAGCAGACTCTTTTGTGATAGTGGTTCCGGTTGCGGTTACGTTGCTGGTAGGCTTCTGAATACCAATGCTGGAAAGATACTCATAAAGAACCTCGGCACCATTTGGGTTAACAGGATCAACAAGAGTCAAGGAAATAGTATTCCAAGTGATACGACCTGGGTAGTAAAAGGTGTGGTTAAAGAACTGGTGAGGATTTTCACTAATAGTATAAGAAGGACGATCAATAGAGCGTGCGAGGAATTGCAAGTTCTGTCCTCCAATTGTAAGTTCAATTAAGAATCTAAATTGTCTTTTGGGTTCGAATTCTGGGTTTAGCCAAAAGTTTGATTTTGCCATTATTTATAAGTCTCCTGTTTGTACTATATAGTATCTTATCATTAATCCTCGAACCCTGCGCCTGTATTTGTAATAACAAAGTCAAGTGCGATGAATTCAATAGCTCGGGCTGGTTTAAGGAAGATCTTGGCATACATGATATTCCTGTCAATCAACTCTGGGGTTGTTGTGCTCTCATCGAGTACAACTCTGTAGTCAGTCAATCCAAGTCTGGACTGGACGCTTCGTAGGAAGGGGTCAACCTGGGACAAGAAGCGGTTCCAAGTTGCTGGAACGTTCTGGTCGAATAGAATTGTTGCTGAGATTCTTGAGATCTCCTTCTTGAGGAAGATCATAAGGCGGCGAACATTAATTCTATCAAGTGCAGATGGGGTAACCTGTAGGGTCTTTTGACCGAAGATTACGATTCCCTCGGATGGGAAAGTTGCAATTGGGTTAACGTTTGCTTCGTAAAGATCGTCACGATTCTTGGAAGTTAGGCGCTCGCGTGTCTGAATGACTGGAACTCCTGCTGATCCTTCGGTAAGTCCGCCACGGGTGAAACCTGCGGGAGCGAACCATAGTTCTGAATTTCGTTGTGCGCTGGAGAAAGTTCCAAGAGCAACAATTGAAGGTGGAACGAATAGTAGGCTATCGCTAATGGTGTCGCGGATTTGGACCCATGGGTAGTAAGCGCAACCGTAACTTGAGTTAATTCTACGATTCTGTAGGTTGCTGATTGCGGTTGAGACAGAGCCAAGGTTCTGCTGAACTGTTTGGGTGTTCTCGGTCTGAGCACGGTAGCCTGTGTCGAGGTCGATAACAGCGAGTGCATCACCTCTGTTCTCGCAAACCTCAATCATGTGGTCTGTGATAGACTCTTTGTAGATACCGGGCATAGCCATTAAGTTATATTCTACCTCTTCTGGATTTACTACTGTATTGATTGCGCGGCGAGCACTGTAGTAAGTGTAACTTGCTGCATCGGAAGAGCCCATTCGAGTATTATTGAAAGGATCTTTCTCGGTAATGTCGAGACCATCGAATCCGCCGTTCATTGGAACAGTAAAGCGGTTGTAGCCAAGATCGAGAACTTGCTCGTAAGTTCCGCTTACTGCGGTGAAAGAAGTTCCTGCGGCACGAGAGCCAGAGACGTAAACTGCAACCTCTCCTGCTGCTCCACCGGATGATGAACTTAGATCATCGAGGGTGAATACGTAAGAGAACTCAGTTGAAGTTGTTGTAGTAAATGAGTCAAGTGCACTTGGAAGAACTCTTACAAGATCAATGTAACTGTCTTCAAAGCGGTTGTTGCTTGCCTGAGTCGTATCGATACCAAAGTATGCGTCTAATGGATCTGGAATGTCTCCATCGGAAGCACTAACTCGTAGTGGGATACTTGGATAAACTAGTGAACCAGTAAATGCTTGTCCTGTTGCATTGTCAACATCCATGAATGCTACACCTGCATCATAAGCATTTGCAATACCCTGGGCACCGTTGACCCAGCGGTCTGATGGCTCAGCACCACCTGAGAGGAAACTCCAACTCTTGTAACGGACTGGACCGAATGAACCGAATGGAAGTAGTCTTGCGTCGGTTGCACCAGCATCAACATCTTCGTTCATCTCAACGCGGATAAGTGAAGAAGCGTTTGCGTAGTTTCCGTAAACACGATAACGGCGCTCGGTGTCGTCCCACTCGATGAACTGATCACCGATAACTCGTGCAATGTACTGAGGTGAGTTGGGGTTGAGAGTTACTGAACTGTAGCGCTCGATAACTACTGGAGCATTGTCGCTATCGCGTGCATCGCGGACTTCAACACTGAAGGAGCCGTATGGGTCTGCGTCAGTGGTGGAAGCCTTAACGTCAACAATAGAAACTTTAACTTTCTTTTGCTCGTCCTCGCCTGCATCAAGTGTATGGAAGCGGAAGAGCTTGGTCATATTCTCTGGATTAAAGCCGGAGAAAGAAGACTGAAGGTCTTGGGAAATAATCCAAGGAGTTTGTGCTGCTTGGAATCCGAATCGGAAGTCGGCAGCATTGGCGTTGGTGGCTGAGTCATTGTCGAGCCCCAAGATAACACCAAAAGAATCTCCCGAAGCAACAGATGCCACCTCTTTCTCAAATGTAGGTCCAAGCCAGT
>CP070664.1:2760562-2763542 GCA_020355325.1 Caldifarciminota bacterium | reverse complement strand
GCATTCTCTGTGGGCTTTGTGTGAGGATGTGTTGTGAGCGTATGGGGCAGAGTGTTCTCGGGTTTAAAATGCGTGGTGATAGACGGCAGGTGTCGCCGCCGTTTGATGTCGAGTCGCCGCGGTGTATGGTGTGTGGTGCCTGTTTTTCTGTGTGTCCTACGGCTTCAGAGCGTTTGAAAAAGGTGAGTTCAAAGTCGGCGCGGCCGTTGCTCGACGAATTTGATCAAGGGTTACGGCAGCGGTCGGTGATTCACATTCCATTCCCTCAGGCAGTGCCGAATGCGGCAATTGTCGATCAGGAGCATTGTGTTCACTTTCTCAGTGATACGTGTAAGATCTGTCAGGATCTCTGTGAAGCCAAGGCAATAGATTTTGACCAAAAAGAAGAAGTTCTCGACCTGCATGTCGGCTCGGTCATTCTCTCGTGTGGTTTCGAGGTTTACGATGGTAAGAAGAGACGCGAGTATGGTCATGGAAGATATGAAAATGTTGTTACTTCTATAGAATTTGAAAGAATTCTCTCGGCCTCTGGTCCGTTTCAGGGTCATATCCAGAGACCGGGTGACCATAGAGAGCCCAAAAAAGTTGCTTTTATTCAATGTGTTGGCTCTCGGGACGATGAACATACATACTGTTCATCAGTATGCTGCATGCATGCGACGAAGGAGGCTATCATAGCGATGGAACACTCACCAGGCCTTGAGTGTGCAATATTCTATATGGATTTGAGGGCCTTTGGTAAGGGCTTTGATGATTACTACGAAAAGGCAAGGGCAAGTGGCGTACGATATATTCGGTGTCGTCCTTCATCGATCGAGGAAGTAAGAGAATCAAAGAATTTAATCATTAAATATTCTGATGAAAATGGCAAAATCGACGCCGAAGAATTTGATATGGTGGTTCTGTCGTGCGGTTTACAACCAGTGCGGCAGATAGGTGAACTTGCGCAAAAGGTTGGTGTCAGATTAAATGAACGTCGGTTCTTCCAAACCGATACCTTTACTCCCATCGAGTCGAGCAGAATAGGTGTATTTGTATGTGGTCCATGCACCGAACCAAAAGATATTCCAGAAACGGTAACCCAATCATCAGCAGCTGCAGCCAAAACGATGGAGTTATTGGCTGATGTGAGAAACAGCTTAATAACCAAAAGAGAGTATCCCCCTGAGGCAGATGTTTCGAATCAGGAACCTCGCATCGGTGTCTTCGTTTGTCATTGTGGTATTAACATCGGAGGCTATGTCGATGTACCGCAGGTTATCGAATACGTAAAAAGTTTGCCGAATGTAGCATATGTGGAGGATAATCTCTATACATGTTCCCAGGACAGTCAACGGCGTATTATCGAGATGATTAAAGAGCAGAGATTGAATCGTGTTGTTGTTGCCTCGTGTACACCCAGAACCCATGAACCGCTTTTTCGAGAGACAATACGAGACGCAGGCCTCAATCCTTACCTGTTTGAGATGGCAAACATTCGTGACCAGTGCTCTTGGATCCACATGCGTACACCGAAAGAGGCGACTGAAAAGGCAAAGGATCTGGTAAGGATGGCGGTTGCAAAGGCAGCATTCCTCCATCCACTGAAGCGCGTTGCAATCGATGTCGAACAGAAGGCACTCGTCATTGGTGGTGGTATCGCTGGCATGAGCGCGAGTCTCTCCCTCGCTCGACAGGGATTTGAGGTTTACTTGGTTGAAAAGGAAAATGAGCTCGGTGGTAATGTACGACACATTTACTACACGATCGAGGGAGACGATGTGCAGCAGTTTCTGAAAACACTGGTACAGAGGGTGAATGAAAATAAACTCATTCATGTATACACGAGAGCAGACATCGAATCAGTCTCGGGATTTATCGGTAACTACATAACCGACATTCGTCTCGAAGATGGTACACGAAAGAAATTTAAACATGGTGTTGCTCTTGTTGCGACCGGTGCCCTGGAATACCGACCGACTGAATATTTATACGGCAAAGACCCAAGGATAATCACGCAGCGTGAATTGGAGGAAAGACTATCTGACCATCAGAACATAAAACCATCCGACTATGAGACAGTTGTTATGATTCAGTGTATCGGATCGCGCGATGATAATCATCTGTATTGCAGCAGAAGATGTTGTTCCCAGGCTATAAAAAATTCATTGAAGTTGCTCGAGTTAAACCCAAAAACGAAAATATATGTTTTGTATCGTGATGTCCGTACCTACGGTTTCAAAGAAGATTTCTATACCAAGGCGAGGGAAGCGGGTGTCATGTTTATACGGTATGAGAACAGCAAGAAGCCGTTCCTCGAAAATAATAATGGTACGCTCAAAGTTTCACTATTTGAGCCCGTGCTCGAGGCAAATATTGAAATCGAGCCGAATCTTGTTGTGCTCTCGACAGGAATTGCGCCAAACAGAGATAATGAGCTCATAGCAAAGATGTTGAAAGTTCCACTCAATAGCGATGGCTATTTTCTCGAGGCACACGTGAAGTTGCGACCAGTCGACTTTGCGACCGAGGGGATATTTGTCGCTGGGCTCGCTCATAGTCCAAAGTTTATCAGTGAATCAATAGGTCAGGCGGAAGCTGCAGCAGCGCGTGCGGCGACAATTTTAGCAAATAAAAAGTACTATGCAGAGGCAACAGTATCATTCGTCAATGAGGATCTCTGTGTTGGTTGCGGCCTCTGTAGTAATCTATGCCCATACGAAGCAATTGAGATTGTTACCGAGGATGGTAAACGCAGATCTAAGGTGAATGAAGCTTTGTGTAAAGGTTGCGGTACGTGTGTAGCTGCGTGTCCTTCAGGCGCGATGGACCAGTATGGATTTACGAAGAGACAGATTATGCACATGGTTGAAGTATTGAAGGAGTAGAGATGGATAATTTCAAGCCGAAGATAATCATATTTTGCTGTAATTGGTGTTCGTATGCAGGTGCTGACCTGGCTGGAGTGTCAAGGTTACAAATAGAACCATACTTTCGGGTT
>CP070664.1:2756066-2760462 GCA_020355325.1 Caldifarciminota bacterium | reverse complement strand
TTATAATATTTACAAGATTATTATCACCAAATGTACCCATGATGACATGCCCATCTGGGGTGAACTTTCTGCTTTTTACATCATATATGTTTGGAATGTTTGTTAAAGCCACATACTTTTCATAACTTGCAATTGCATTAGATAGTTCCGCAACAACCTGTCTCATAACTGGGATAAACCCGTCAACTATTTCAATATCAATTGAGTATTGATAAAAACCATTCTCTATATCGCCTAAATCAGAGTCGATACCAGTGAAGTGCCTAATAAGCGAATCAGAAACCTCTGGTTGCTCGGACAAAATTAGACCAATTTCAGTTAAATTTGAGTCATCAAGCGATAGAATAACTGGCTCTTGTATTGTTTCGTCAGAAAACACTGCGTTCTGCACAGGCGAGCCAAGTACATTCTTTGCTGCTTGTTGCTTAACTTGCCCTCGTCGCAAAATAAACTTGACTATTTGCGAGTTGTTAATAATTTGTGTTTTTGCTTCCTCGCTCATTTTTGATACAAGACCAGAAAATTTTGTATTTTCTAAAACGTATTTTCCATAATCAAAGGCAAAATAAAAACGTGCATTTCTTGCAGTATCTTTAGTTACAAGTATTTCTGAGAAATACGAGTTTTTAGAAAGAGCCTGGTTTAATATATCTCTTTGCTCAGGGAAGGTTTGTTGCACTGCCTGCGTTAAATCCAGTTGAGCAATATAGGCGTCAATTTCGTCACGAATACGGAAGTCCTGTACGTTATCGGCAACAACTGCTGAATTTTGTATTGTTATTTGTGACTGAAACTCTCCCACTATGCCTTTTAATGACAGGGGTAGTTCTATATCGAAGTCGCTTTCCAATGTATTTGTGTCAAGTTGAATATAAGCAAAGACGGTTAAGTGCTCTAATTTATTATTTTCGTCAATATCAAATGTATAAGAACTGAGAATTTCTGTGTCACCATCAGCATTTACATATTGATCCGTAAAATCTACTAACGTTTTGCTACCGTCAAACTGTCCGGTTTCTATATTTTCCTGTGTCCACGTAAAACTGCCACCATATCCACCTGACTCAAAAAATGTCTGAAACTTATCAGTTAACTCTTGTGTATCTGACAATACCAGCCAGACTTTAAAATACTTCTTAAAGTCAATGTTTTGGTTTCCATTTTGTATTTCTAATGCATCACCTATAATAGAAAATGTTCCGCCGCTGCTAAGAGAGTCGATAACCTTTAAGTTAATGCTAACTTTAGGTGTCTGGAGGTCAAATGTTCCATCGTTATTTGTATCTACTAAAGCTTCTTCCAAAAACACTTTGTCAATAAAAATGTTTGGAACAAGGTTGCCGAATAAACCACAAGTATTAGCCATTATGAATTATCCTCGCAGATTTCTGAATCTTCTTTTTGTGAATAAGGGCTATCAACCTGATAGCCTGGTTCTTGTTCTGGGCACTCGAAGTCTTTTCTTGCAAATTTATATAAGTCTTCATCGCCGTACTTAATTAGTTTACAAATAATCGAAGCATCAATTTCATCGTCTGCTTCAATATCAAAATAGTAATCCGCAAAACTACTGTCTATTTCCGAAGTGGGAAGCATATTTCCCTCTGCCTCATCCATCAAGATATCATTTACTAATAACTCAGGTTCTACTAAAAGCCTAAGTTGTTTTAACTCTGTTACAAATGTTGTATTCTGTATCTTTCCATTGCCATCAACATCTTCTATCTCAAAAATTTCGATCTCAAAGTTGTCATTGCCTTGCGGAACATTCTCTTCAATGATTTGAAAAATAAGATCGTCTTTGTCAATTGTAAAATATGTTCCATCGTCAAACACGCGGATATCAAAAAAGTCTATAACATTTTCTGCGTCCAACACTGCACCACCCGCAACGAGCGAGACAGGAAGGTTGCCGGAAGCCTGAACTTGTAACTCTCGTAGTTCTGCTTCTGTTAGTGTATTTGAATCTTTTATTTCTGGTCTATAGGCTATTTCTACTTCGACTTGTGGAATGTTTAAAACAGTTGCAGAACTACTAAGTGTCAAAGTTGAAGTAGTTGAGCCTGTTAAAATTTTACCACTAAGCAAAGAAACGCTCCAGGCAGGAGCTTTGTCTGTGCCCAAGTCTGAGTTTGCAAGAGGGTTGATAAGTACCTGAGATTTATCAGGTGTTTGCTGCAACATTAATTGTGCGAGGGCTTCATCACCAGAATTTTTTGTCTCAACTGCACGGGACAAGTCATCTTCAATGCTGTGAAAATTATGAATGACTTTTGTGTTTGGAGTATCGTTTTGAATACGTCCCTCAGCAGCGTTCTGGTCCTCGGTGAATCCTGCATATTCTGAGTCGTAAACAACTCCGTCATCATAAAAAGCATAATACACGGGCTTGAGCTTGCCCAAGGAAAGAAGATACTTTCCGTATTGAGTAAGTTGCAAGTCAATGACTTCTTCTTTTTTATCAAAAAATTCCATGTCTTAATTAGTTTTGTGCTGATATTACTTTAGAAATTGTGGCTGAGCCCTCTTGAAATTCTGTAACCCGTACTTCGACGTTGTAACTAACGCCTGAAACCACTGGATCTGAGAATGTTTTTCTGAACACTTCTACTGGCAAAGTGCCGTCGCTTGTCGCTGGGGGTTTTACATATTCTGAATCTACCTCTCCAAGGAAGCTTGATACCTCTTGGGTGACAGATAAAGACTCTACACCTATCTTAAATTTGTCGATCATAACAGTGTCTACCTGCTGTCGGAACGAATCCTGTGCAGCATTTGGACCGAAGCTAAAGAGAATATCTTCTGCCGCTTCTGTGCTTGTGACAAACTGAATTTGTTCTATTGGTTGAGCAGTAAACTCTTCTCCAGTTTCAAACTCAACTTCCTGATCGATCTTGACTAACTCGACAAGTGAGAAGAAGTCATATGGCCAGTTGTAGGATGTCTTAAAGTCTTCTCCCTTCACAACAGCACCTGAGCCTGCGCCTTCCGCTATAAAGTCAAACACGCCGTTTGGTGATCTCTCAACTGCTTCGGCAACAGTACCTCTTACTGTCTTTGTGGCTTGGGGTGCGATAATACCTGATGGATCAAAACTGGTAGCTTGTTCTGCAACGGTTGGCAAAGTTGTCGCGGGGTTAGTTGTAACAACTTTACGATAATAGTTTGTATTCGCTTTTTGTTTTACCTTAAACACCATCCATTGCAAGCGAGGAGACAAAGGTCCATTTAGTAATTCATCTGTTCTGCCGAGATCATGTGTAATTTGTTTTGTTTGTTTAATCTCGCTTGTTTCTAAATTGGAGTCTTCACTAAATGCTCGTCCAATACGAGGAGGCAAGTTCTGCCAAATGTCAATTAGATCTTGCTTGTTTAATGTGTGTTCGAACTCAAAAATATACATCGCGAATGGATCAACTTGATCTGGGTTGTTTATAAAGTCCATGCTTGGTGGGAAAATATAGCGACCCATTGCATCAACCATTTCCCTAATAGAGTCTCCGGCTGTTACTGGAGCCTCGGATGTGTTTGCTTGCGGACCTGATTCAAATCCGTTTAGTGCTGTATCAATTTGCCGTCTGTCAATCGCAAAGAACTCTCTCGCGCTCGTTGTGTTATCTTCAACAAAAGGAACTGCAACAACCGCCTCACGAATGGTTTTTGAAGAAGCGACTTTTCCAAGGTTCTCGCTGGTTTTAGAGAAACCAACAGCATCTGCAAGAGACTTAAATGCTCTTGACGGATGGTCAGAAACTTCTAAGCTGACACCTTCGGAACCGCTTGGCTCGCGTCCATATTGATGCCACATACCGAATGGGCGTGTCTCGGCACCACCGGAACATGGCCAACTATCTGTAATAGCTGTTGCACCAACATTAGCATCGATAAAGTTAAGAATTGGGGTTTCAAATTTTGTCTGAATGACCCATTGACCGTCACCAGTGGAGTCAAACCCCTCATATCTATTAAGTTGTTTGAGTCCATCAGTTTTTCCAAAGAGGTTTACAGACGCAGAGATCTGAACTGCATTGTTGTTAATATTTGTTCCTTGCTGTGAGCCGGATGGATCAGAGGCATCAGTTTTCCAGTCTGTACTGTATCGCAAGTAGGAAGAAGTGATCTCGCTCAACACCTCATCGATAGTTGGGCTTGCACTTCTTGGATTATATTCTAAATCAACCCAAGCAGCACCATCATAGTAAGGAGGCGTAAACGGTGCATTGTATCCCTGGAGCGCTCCGCCGCCGTAGCCGTTCTGATCGACTGTTGTCGCAGCAACTTGACAAGGAGGACCAAAAGAAGTAGGTCTGCTGTACATTAAGATATTTTCTGTACCTGATACAATTTGTGGAGTTGTGGTATAGTCAACAGTGCCTGGGGCGGCTGTATCGTTATA
>CP070664.1:2742631-2755966 GCA_020355325.1 Caldifarciminota bacterium | reverse complement strand
CGTCACTGTGGTACGCCAATTATGCTAAAAAAAATCGGCAATCGTAGCACACGCTATTGTCCACAATGCCAGAAATAATGAAACATCTAAAATTTTTAAACCCCATTTTACTGAGAAAAATGACATCTGTTGCAATATTGACAGAGAGAGATACATGCATATAGTAAGGTTATGAACGAGTTCTCAAGCACATACGACCCGAAGGGTATCGAGGATAAGTGGTATGCATTCTGGATAGAAAAGAAGTACTTTACACCAGATATGAAATCGAATAAGCCTCCATACACGATTATGATTCCTCTCCCGAACGTGACAGGACGACTCACCCTTGGTCATGTGCTCAACAATTCGGATCAGGACATCCTCATCAGATACAAGAAATTTTCAAACTATGAAACGCTCTGGATGTCAGGAATGGATCATGCCGGTATCGCAACGCAGGTTGTGGTTGAAGAAAAATTGTTGGAACAGGGAATCAGACGAAAGGAACTCGGCAGAGAAAAATTTGTCGCAGCAGTCTGGCAATGGAAGGAAGAATATGCGAATATCATACGTACACAGTTACAACGCCTCGGTTGTGCTCTCGACTGGTCGCGAGAGTGTTTTACTCTATCTGAGGAGTATTCAAAAAGAGTCATCAAGGTCTTCATAGAGTTGTATAATAAAGGACTCATCTATCGGGGCGAATATATCATTAACTGGTGCCCACGTTGCCTCACCGCCCTTTCTGATGAACAAGTAGAAACGGAAGAAGAGATGGGCAAGCTCTACTATATTAAGTATCCAATCGTTGGGACAAAAACATTTATAACTGTTGCAACGACAAGACCAGAAACGATGCTCGGCGATACGGGTGTATGCGTCAATCCGAAAGATAAACGGTACAAGACAATCATTGGTAAAAAAGCACTCTTGCCTATCATGGAGAGAGAAATACCGATCATTGCCGATGATTATGTTGACCCTGATTTTGGTACTGGTGCTCTCAAGGTTACCCCGGCGCATGACCCATTCGATTTTGAACTCGCTAAAAAACACAACCTGGAATTTATCAATATCATGAATCCTGATGCTACGTTAAATGAAAATACAAAAAGATTCAATACAGTGGATCGCTATACTGCGAGAAAAGAAGTTATCGAACAGTTAAAGAATCTTAAACTACTCAAAAAAATTGAGAATTATAAACTGCCACTCTCGAAATGCGAACGATGCAAAACTGCGACTGAGCCACGTATATCAAAACAGTGGTTTGTAAAAATGAAGCCACTCGCCGGACCCGCCCTCGAGGTCGTCCAAAACGGCACGGTCAAACTGTATCCAAAGCGCTGGACGAATCTCTATAGCCATTGGCTCGAGAATGTCCATGATTGGTGTATTTCAAGACAATTGTGGTGGGGTCACAGGATACCGGCATATTACTGTAAACAGTGTTTTAATCCGGATGATACTGAATCGAAAAAGGGAATTATTGTATCAGCAACAAAGCCTGAAAAATGCCCAACATGCGGTTCGACTGATGTCTACCAGGATGAAGATGTCCTGGATACGTGGTTTTCTTCGTGGCTCTGGCCCTTCGCGACCCTTGGCTGGCCGTCCGACACCGAAGACTTTCGACGCTTCTATCCCACTCAGACACTCGTTACCGGATGGGACATCATCTACCTGTGGGTTGCGCGGATGATTATGGCTGGTTTAGAATTTACAGATCAGATACCATTTAATAACGTCTTATTCCACCCCATGGTTCGAGATGAAAAAGGCAGGAAAATGTCAAAGAGTCTGGGCAATTCACCCGATCCAATGGACCTCGTTGACAACTATGGAGCCGATGCGTTGAGATTTGGACTTCAGCTTATCACCCCGAAGGAGCAGGATGTACTCTTTTCGGAGAAATCGATTGAGGTCGGCAGAAAATTCTGCAATAAACTATGGAATGCGTCACGACTCATATGGATGCATCACAAAGATGACAACGAGTCGCTGTTAGAGAACGTATCAATGTATGACTCTTGGATTCTTCATGAGTTCAATGTCCTGCTCGATAGTGTCAAAAATCATTATGCAAACTTTGAGTTAAATGCCATCGCGAAAGAGATGTATGCGTATGTTTGGCATACATTCTGCGATTGGTATTTAGAATTTATTAAAATTGTACCAACGCATGACACACCAAAGTACCTGTTAAAACAGATTCTCATCATACTCAATCCATTCATGCCGTTTATAACCGAAGAAATTTATCACAAATTTCATTTCGCAAAAGAAAGTATCATGCAAGAACAGTGGCCTGAAAAAATCGATATTAAACATGACATCAAACAGATCAACGCGATTAAAAAACTGATAGAGGAAATCAGAAATATTCGTGGTATGTTCAATATCAAATCGAAGGAAAAACTAAATGTTCTCATAAACACGAGCACCGACGACCACGAGGGCTTTCTGAAAGACAACGGCGCTCTTTTACAGAAACTTGCACGTATTGAACGTATCGAATTCAACAAGCCAGTAACAGGATCAGTCGCCAGTATTATCATGCCTGACATACAGTGCTACGTTAAATTGTCCGGTATTGATGTCGACAAAGAAAAACGGCGTTTGGCAAAGGAGATTCAATTCCTTTCCCAGAGAATTGATGAAATCAAGTACCGATTGAACAATCCCCAGTACATGAGTCAAGCCGGCGATGAAATCAAGAATAGAGAAAATGAACGCCTCGAGAATTTTCTGAAGAAGAGGGAAGGTATCGTCAAAGCTATAGAGAAACTATGAAGTATGTAGGATGGATAATGAGCATACTCTTAATTGGTGCCGTATACTACGTCTATAACACCTATTATCTACCACTGAAACAAGAGGTTGGCAGACTCGAAGACGAGATTGCTATGTGGGAGAATGTACTCAAAGGAGAAAAGGGAATAAGCAGTGACCGCCAACGTTTTGCGCCTGAGAGATTTTTTAAGGACGATAAGCTCACTCCCTACGCAGAGGTTGAGATTTTGAGACGGTTTGACATACAGCACAGAGGTATAGAACTCTACATCTCTGCACCTCGCGCGCTGACGCGGGCAGAAGATGTTTTAAGATTTCTTGCCGAGCAGAAAATATCATATAAAAATTTATCATGTATTGTCGTCATCGATTCTGTAGAACGATTTGATTATAAATTTATTAAATGACACTCAAACGCCAATGTACGTTTTCTATGAAATACCTTCTTATTATGGTGTTCGTATGCACGAGTCTCTTGCAGGCACAGGAAAAAAATGCAAATGTGGCGATGCTCCTCTGCCTTATTCCTGGTGGTGGACAATTTTATACTGAGCGATACGTACCTGGTATCATCATCGGTGCTACAGAAATAGCACTCGGGTATTATGCCTATAAATATCACAGCGAAGAAAATTTTGAGAAACGAAACTCGCTTCTCTGGTGGGGGCTCTTTGTTTTTGGCTTCTCCCTCGCCGATGCATATGTAGGAGCAAAGATGTATGGTTTTGATGTTGATGCCGATGTCGATAAAGTGAGTATTTCAATGAAATGGAAATGGTAACGCTCGATGGAAAAAATTTAACAATACATAAACTCTTCAACATTGCATACAAGTATGAGAAGGTAGAGGTTAAAAAGAATCAGTGGTCAAAAATTCGAGCGGCCAGCACATTCGTCAATAAATGTAGTACGCAAAAGAAGGCTATCTACGGTATCAACACAGGATTGGGTGCCTTATCCCAGGCACGGATTGCAGAACGAGATGTAATAAAAATTCAACATAATATCTTGCTCAGTCATAATGCCGGCGTTGGTGAACCTTGTGCTCCTGAATTGGTGCGTGCAGCCCTTGCGCTGCGTATTAACACCCTCGTGAGTGGCTACTGTGGTGTATCAGAACAACTCGTCAAAAACTTAGTGACACTGCTCAATAAAAATATCATACCGGTCGTTCCTCGGCAGGGTTCAGTAGGAGCATCGGGTGATTTGGCTCCGCTGGCGGCAATCGGCTCGGTGGTCTTGGGAAAAGGCGAGGTTATCTATCAGGGGAAAAGAATACCAGCACGAACGGCGCTTCGCCGAGCTGGTTTGAAACCGCTCACATTAAAACCAAAAGAAGGCTTATCACTCATTAACGGGACGCAGTTTTCCACTGGGATCGCTAGTGTGATTAATGCCGTCGGGACAACGTTGTGTGATGTCGCGGACACGTGTGGTGCAATGAGTCTCGATGCTCTGAAGGGAAGTGTTGTGCCGTTTAGCCGTAGGCTCATGAGACTCCGGCCCCACCCCGGTGCACAACAATCCGCACAAAATATAAGAAATGTAATCAGAGGAAGTCATATACTGAAATCACATAGAGACTGTCCGAAGGTACAAGATCCCTACTCTCTTCGTTGTATGGCGCATGTTCACGGCGCGGTGCGGGACATTTTTCGATTCGCCAGAAACATGATTGAAATCGAGATGAACTCTGTAACTGATAATCCGATTGTCTTCCCTCATGAGAAGGCAATACTCAGCGGAGGCAACTTCCACGCCGAACCAATCGCCTTTGCTCTTGATACGATGGCACTGGGACTCGCCGAACTCGCTTCAATTGCCGAACGCAGGGTTTTTAGACTGCTCGATAGTAAACTTTCCGGGCTCAGTGCCTTTCTCACGACTCAGCCTGGACTCCATTCCGGCTTCATGATGGCGCAAGTTACTGCTGCTGCACTCGTTTCTCAAAATAAAATTTTATGCCATCCTGCTTCCGTAGATTCGATCCCGACGTCGGCAAACCAGGAAGACCATGTCAGCATGTCGATGAATGCTGGACTCAAGGCGCTCGAGGTCTTGGAAAACACGAAGTATGTATTGGCGATCGAACTGCTCTGTGCGTGCCAGGCATTAGATTTACTCAAACCCTTGAAAACCTCTCCCCCACTGGAAAAAATAAAAAAGAGCATTCGAAGGGTCGTGCCTTTCATCACGACTGACCGCCCCCTCACACCAGAAATAGAAAGGGTAAAGGCAATCATTGAGAGCGATTTTCTCACATAACATAGTGACGGTATTCAAGGAACGTAGCTAAAATGAAAATCACCGAAAAGAAATATCGTGGCTCAGTGATGTGCCGCATTCTTGGTTATCCAATAACCTATGCAATTGTGAAGTTACTTCTCGAACATGGACCTATGGAATTGGATGAGATTGTACGAAGGGTGAAAATATCTAAACCTGGTGTATCATTGCATTTAAAAAAGTTGAAAATAGCCAACATTGTCCGATACGAAAAACGTTGGCCAAAAACCTATTATTGGATCAAATATCCTGAGGAAGTAAAAGACTTTTTAGATGCAAGCGAAAAATTAGTCATCCGAACCACCAAAAGAATTAAAAAAGATTATTAATTGATTCATTAATTAATTAATGAATTAATGCACTGCCACGCACTTATAAGGTCTCGGATATGATTTCATTGTAATTAGGAAAAAGTAGTTTTTCAATCGCGCATAGGTGTATGATTATATCCATTCTTAAAATTTTACACAATGGGACGGTTTTTCTTTCCGTCGGTTTAGTTCCAAGATCAAAACTTTACCCCGTTAGAAATATCTAATACTCCAAACATACAGTAAGTTTATGTTCCTTGAAGAGAACACTTTTCTAACGGCGTTTACAAAATACTTACCCTTGCAGGATCTACGACAGGACCTTCGGCAGGACAGTCCTGTTTTTACTTTTTGTTAGTTTCATTATTGGCGATAAAAATCAACATAAATTGAAAATTATAAACCTCTGTAAAAATATCTAATGAAATATAAGAAACTTTGTGTTATAAAATTCAATAAAGTATGGCAGGTCGGTTTTCCTATATGTTCTTAACTAATTTCAAAAATTCTTTTTCAGCAAGGGTTTTTACACCCAATTTTTTTGCCCTCTCGTACTTTGAGCCTGGGTTGCCTCCAACCACAACATAGTCGGTCTTTTTACTCACGCTCGAGGATGGATGACCACCCAGTGTACGCACCAGGGCCTGAGCCTCTTCACGACTCATGGATGACAGCTCACCAGTAAAGACAAACGTCTTACCTGCCAGAGGTGTTTTTTTGCGTATCTTCTTCTCAGCACTAAACTTCAGGCCGATTTTTTTAAGATTTTCAATGAGTCGAATATTTTTTTTCGTGTTAAAGTAATTTTTGATACTTTGTGCGACAATATTACCAATTCCTTGAATTTGAGACAAATCTTCAATATTCGCTTTAATAATCTTATCGACTGAGCCAAACGCGTTCACCAAAAGATTTGACGCATTAATACCAATGTTGGGTATGCCGAGCGCATACAATACCTTAACGAATTCATTATTTTTACTCTCGTTAATGGCGTCGATTAGATTTTGCGCAGATTTTTTACCCATTCGCTCTATGTTCGCAAGCGTTTCGCCGTCTAATTTATAGATATCATCGAAACTCTTTATAAGACCCATACACACGAGCTTGTCCACTATTACGTAACCGAGGCCTTCTATGTCCATTGCCTGTCTCGACGCAAAGTGAAGAATAGCCCCTTTGATCTGCGCAGGACAGGATGAATTGACACAGCGCCAATCTGCCTCACCAGGTAATCGATAGATCTTCTCTTTACATACAGGGCAGATTTTTGGAAAATGAAAGATCCTCTCTTTTCCAGAACGCCTCTCCTTCACCACATTTACAACCTTCGGTATTACCTCTCCCCCCTTTTCGATTATCACATAATCACCAATTTTGATATCTCTTCTCTTTATTTCATCCTCGTTGTGTAAAGTCGCGCGAGAAATCGTGGTTCCTGAGAGTAGTACTGGATCCAAGATTGCCACGGGTGTTATACGACCTGTTCGACCAACTTGGAGCTGAATATCCTGCAGTTGTGTAATCGCCTGTCTCGCAGGATACTTATAGGCAATGGCCCAACGTGGACTCTTGATAGTAAACCCGAGTGCCTTGCGATCCCTGAAAGCATCAACCTTGATAACGAGTCCATCAACCTCGTACTCGAGCGCTTCTCTCTTTTCCTCCCATTGTTTTATGTACTCTAACACCTCATCAATTGTAGAACAGAGCTTTATATGAGGTATGACCTTAAAACCACTATCACGCAATTTCTTTAGCGTCTCGTAGTGAGATTGGTAATGAGGCCCAGGGATCTCTGGAACCGTATGCATAAAAATATCCAAGCCCCTGCGTGCCACCTCCGTTGAATCGAGCAGTTTCAGCGTACCAGCAGCAGCATTGCGCGGATTTGCGAAGATAGGTTCTCCCTTCTTTTCGCGCTCGCGATTCAACTTCTCAAACGATTTTTTTGGTAAAAACACCTCTCCCCTCACCTCAATGTTCATGAGTTCTTTGTCATCGGTCATAAGACGCAGTGGAATCGCCTTGATTGTCCGAAGATTCTGGGTAATATCATCACCGTATACACCATCACCCCGGCTCGCTCCAAGAACGAATTTACCCCCCCTATAATGCAGGGCGACGGCTACCCCGTCGACTTTTAACGTCACCTCGTAGTTAACCGCCTTGCCCAGGCCCTTTTTCACACGGCTATCAAATTCACGCACTTCATCTTCAGAATACGTATTGTCCAGACTCAACATTTTGATTTTGTGCTCGATTGTCTTAAACTCTTTGAGAGGTTCTCCGCCCACGCGCTGTGTTGGTGAATCTGGCGTGATGAGCCGAGGAAACCGTTGCTCTAACTCTTCTAATTTTTTGTACAGCTTATCGTATTCAAGGTCAGAAATAACAGGCTCATCGAGAACATAGTATCGGTAATTGTGATAGTTTATCTTCTTTCTGAGTCGCGCGATCTCCTGTTTTGCTTGCTTACTATTCACAAAATTATTATACATACCTCCCTCTAGTAGTCAATACGTGCAAGCGTTCACACGCATCAACGAGGGTGCAGCGGCTCAATTTTTACCTTTTCTGCTCGCGCGTTATTCACATTCATACCCCTAACACGACTAAAATCTTGACATTTAGAGAGATTTATATACAATTGAGCGATGCCTAAAAAGGTCGACTTCCTGGTTGTCGGTTCAGGCATTGCTGGTTTAACCTTTGCCACCAAGGCATGCAAATATGGTGAAGTAGTAATCTTGACCAAGAAGAGAAAAGCCGACACAAATACAAACTACGCTCAAGGTGGTATTGCCGGAGTATTCGGTGACAACGACTCCTTTGAATGCCATATTGAGGACACACTGAACACCGGTGAAGGATTATGTCATAGAGATGCGGTTGAAATCATGGTGAAAAATGGGCCGACATTAGTTCGCGAACTCTATGATATGGGCTGCCGTTTTTCAACCAAATCGAATGGAAAATTCGAACTCGGCAAAGAGGGCGGTCATTCGAGACGCCGCATTGTTCATGCCAAGGACTTCACTGGATGGGAGATTGAACGAGTACTGCTTGAAGAAGCGAAGCGATATGGTGTCGTCATAAGCGAAAACGAAATCGTCCTCGATTTGATTATCAACGAAGGCGAATGTGTAGGGATATACTACTTCGATGCAGATACACAAAAAATCGATATTTTTTTTGCAAATGCCATTATACTCGCTACTGGCGGAGCTGGTCAAGTGTATTTACACACGACGAATCCACCGATAGCCACAGGCGATGGCATTGCAATGGCTTATCGCGCAGGCGCCAAGATTGCTAACATGGAATTTGTCCAATTTCACCCGACAGCTGTTTACAACATAAAGATCGACGGCCGCTCATTTCTCATCTCAGAGGCAGTCAGAGGCGAAGGTGGCGTATTAAAAACTGTCGCGGGCAAGTCATTCATGAAGAAATATAGTGAAAATGGTAATCTTGCACCACGAGATATTGTCGCACGGGCATGCGTATCGGAAATGCTCAAGAACCATTCAAAGTATGTGTTACTCGATATTTCACACCGCAAGGCTGATTTTATTAAAAATCGCTTTCCAACTATCTATGAAACGTGCCTTCGCTGGGGTATTGACATCACACGCGAACCCATTCCTGTAGTACCTGCTGCCCATTACCTGTGCGGTGGCATCTTGGTCAACACCTGGGCAGAATCATCGATACCACGATTATTCGCACTCGGTGAGTGTGCGTGTACTGGTGTGCACGGTGCAAATCGTTTAGCATCAAACTCATTACTCGAAGCACTTGTCTTTGCTACGAGAGCAGCAGAACGAATCAAACGCATTAAGGATAGCAAAATCAAAAAAAGAATAACGGTAACGAAGGCGAAGGCCGGGCCTGATTTCAAGTTAGCAATTAAAGAACTGATGAATGAACATGTCGGTGTCGTCAGGAATGAAGATAGTCTAACTCGTATGCAAGCCGTCATCGAAAGTTTTTCATGCCAATTCGACAAAGGCATTCACCTCATCAATGCTGAGTCACGCAATGTAACCGACGTCGCCGAGATGATTGTTAAATCAGCATTAATGCGTAAGGAGTCAAGGGGACTTCACTACATTCGTGAACATCTTAAGAAAAATATGAGATTCTTGAAGGATACGGTACTTGAAAAGGGTAAATAAGGGTGAAAAGGGCTCAAGGTGACAAATAACAAATACCAAAATACGAGGATAACAGAATATCGGAAATTACTTTACATTCATGATATTCGTTGTTATTCGCATACATTAGTGTAAAGGAAAGGAGCATGGAACAAGGAGAAATTGAAGTTTTACTCGAGGTTGGCCAATCTTACCTTTTAAATAAACAATATGAAAAGGCGATTGGTAAATTTAGTGAAGCATTAAAAATCAACCCTCACGACCCTGAGATTTATTACTATTTAGGGTTGGCGTACGAAGGTGCGAAGAGAATGCCAGAGGCAATCAAGATGTATGAAAAGACACTGTGCCTCGATGGAAATTTTTGTAATGCGGAAATCCGTCTCAATGAAATTAAGAAAGATGCCGAGAAGGTAAAATGATGTGTCCGCGTTGCGGTCATCGAATGAAAGAAATGAGAGGAACCCATCACAAAAAGAAAAAATGGATATGTCGTAACTGTGGCAAGATTCGTTTCACAAACCTGAGGGCGAAAGGAAAATAATTATTGACAAATTGCGAATTTTAACTATCATTACATTATAAATGGAAAACTACTATTCAATACTGGGAATTTCCCCAAATGCAACACCAAATGAAATTAAGAGGGCATATATAAGGCTTGCCCAACGGTATCATCCTGATCGTTTTTTAAATGAAGAAGAAAAACAACGTGCACACGATCAATTTTCAAAAATCACTGCTGCCTATCGAACACTGTCCGATGCAAAACTCAAAGCAGACTACGATCAGTCTCTCGCCAAGGGCGTCAAACCCCGAGAGGAGGCAAAAGAGACGCAGGCAAAGAATGCATTTACGAGAGCACTTGCGTTCTTGAAACAGAATGACCCATGGCGTGCGGTCAATTTGCTTCGTATCGCCGTCCGATATCATCCCCAACCAATATACCTTTCATACCTGGGACTCTCCCTTGTTTACACCCGACAATACAGGAGAGAAGGGTTTGAAAAGTTAAAAGAAGCAATCAAACAATTAATGTTCAATCCCATGTTATATGTAAATCTTGGCCTGGCACATGAATTCGAGGGAAACAAGGTCGAAGCACTTCAGGCGTATTATGAGGCACTCGACTGGGATAATAAGAATGAACTAGCGAAGAGAGGTATTGAGAGACTAAAAGGGAAACAGAAGAAAAAAGGGTTTTTCTCTCAATTTTTTGGGGGCGAGACGTGAAAAAAACAATGACACTTTCCATGCTTGAGGATTTGTGTCATAAACTCTCAATCGACGTTAGATACGATAGATTTTTTGGACACGGTGGCTATTGTCGATTGAGAGACAAAGCGTATTTTATAATAAATAAGCGACTCTCAAATGAGGCCAAGGAACAAATATTCATAAATGAATTGAAGTCATTCGATTTTAATGATTTTTCATTACCAACGAAACTAAAAGAATTATTTCATAAGTAGTGTCCTGGATCATAATCCTTATTGTCATCGGAGTCTTTTTCTGGCTCACAAACCTCCATGTTTTAGTGTTATCGAGGGACTGGCCGCTCATTTTAATATTTCTCGGTATCGTAAATCTATTACATTTAACAAAAAGAGATAAAAGAAAAAAAATTATTAGAGACCTGGAGAGCGGTAAAATAAACACACAACAGGCAGAAAAAAGACTGAAAGAAATTACTTGAAGTAATAATTAATACTACATTATCATATACAATCTAAATAATTAAAGAAATAAGTTTAGGAATTTTACTTCTCATCCCTTATCTCGCCAACTAATTCCTCAATCAAATCTTCCAGTGTCACAATGCCAAGAGTCTGGTTCTTTTCGTCGCGAACAATTGCCATATGTTCACCCCTCTGTTTCATGACCAAAAATATTGACATACAGCGCTCATGAGCATGTATGAAAAATGGTTTCCTTAATACAACCTTGTCTGTGTAAAAATAGTCTTTTATATTAAAAATACCGATGATGTTATCATATCGCTCCTCATAGACAGGTATTCTTGTGTAAATCCGTTTCGTCGATGTGGTAATCGTCTCGAGCTCAGAACCCTTTCTACATAAAAATGCTGCATTCAATGGTATCATTACCTCGGTTACAATCCTTCTCGAAAAATTAAACAGCCGTGAGGCAAGAGTACTCGCCTCTTTTTCATACTCACTCATTGCATACACAATGTCGAGTCGCCTCATTAAATCTGTCTCTGTACCACTTTTAAAAAGTCGTGCTATTCTCTTCGATAGTTGCGCGTAAAAGAAGACGATTGGATAAGTTATAATCTCGACGTAGTATATCGCGCTGCTCAGGAAAACCATTGTCTCTTCAGGATTTGTAAGTGCAATTGATTTTGGAATAAATTGACCGACGATAAGTGAAAATAGTGAGAGAAAAATGGTCGATAAAATTACTCCGTTATCGCCAAAGGAATCAATGAAAAATTTGGCGAACAGTGTTGAAGCAATAACGATTAAAAAATTCTCGGATACGAGAATCGTTGAAAAAAACCGCTCCGGTGCTTTAAGGAAATTACTCATCCGTAGTGCCCATACTCTCTTTTCTCGCCTTGCTTTTAAAACCCTCACTTTTTCGATACTTATGAGTCCGGTCTCGCTTGCAGTGAACAGTCCCTCGAATATGATTAACAGGAGTGGTACAAAGAAATAAATCATATCACGCCCTCATCGAGAAACCTTTTTTATACGCACCTTTTCGATAATTCGATCATGAATTTCCTCGACAGTAATCTCGATATCGGCGACAGTAAACGTCTCTTTTTCTTTTGGAATTTTACCAAAATGGCTAAGAATAAAACCCGAGAGCCGTTCGCCCTCTTTCGCGAATGGTTCGATATTCAAAATGCGCGAAATTTCGCTGATCGTGATATCTCCCTCAACCATGAAGGTATCTGGAGAAAGCTTTTTATATGGAAGATCGGCGAGTTCATCGTATTCATCAATAATCTCGCCGAAAATGGATTCCAAGATATCTTCAAGTGTTACAATCCCGCTAAAGTTGCCAAATTCATCGACGACAACACTGATATGAATACCGTTTTTTCTCAACTCCCGAAGGAGATTATCAATTTGTTTTGTTTCGGGAACAATGTAGGGATCGCGCATTAATTCTTTTATTATCACGCCATGCTGCCTGATAAACATGTCCTTCGCATAGAGTATGCCTGCGACGTTTCCATCTCGATCAAAAACGCAAATCCGAGAATGTTTCGACGATGTGATTACATTTCTTGCTGTATCAATTGAGGAATCGATGTCAACACCAACAACTTTTTGTCTGGGCGTCATGATTTCGCTAACTATCATCTTTCCGAATTTAAGAATTTGATAGCCAAATTTCTCCTCTCCCTCGTCTAAAACTTTAAATTTCTTCGCCTCGCTCAACATAAGCTTTATTTCTTTATCCGAAACAGATCTCTGTCCTTTTCCAATCTGATGCGTCCCTATGCGCTGTACAAATAATTCGAGTAGTGACGATAGAGGACCAACAATCTTCGAGAGAAATGCAATCGCCTTACCGAATTTCAATGCGAAAAATTCTGCATTACCAATCGCGATCGTTTTTGGTGTAATTTCACCAATGATCAAAAGGAGTGAGGTCATAATGAAGAATTCAATAACAAACGATGCGGTTACATTGAGTGCATGCGTTGTTATAATCTGAATAAGAATAATGGCACCGACTGACGAGGCAGCAATATTGACGAGGAGATTAGCTAACAGTATTGATGCGAGCGTTTTACCCGATTCTTTTTTAATTCGTTCAAGAGT
>CP070664.1:2739570-2742531 GCA_020355325.1 Caldifarciminota bacterium | reverse complement strand
TTGTTGAGTAAAGGTTGTTATCAATTGTCGCCAAGGATGTACATCAGTCTCGATACTGAAGAGTTCGAGAATCTCGTTATTCAGGCAAAGGGATCGAAAGAAAAGGGCGCGCGATACGAACAGTATTTGAAAAAAGCGATACTGTTATATAAAGAAGGTTTTGCTGTGGGTTGGTATGATACATGGACAGATGATTTTCGGCGCCATTTTCAGGGTCTCTATGAGGATTGCCTTGGAATGATTGCCAGTCTTTGTGTAGCCAACAACAAACTTAAAGATGCGATTGTTTGGTATAGGAAACTCCTCTCAGTAGATTTCTATAACGAGGAGTATCATCGTAAATTAATGAAAGCATACTCTCAAATGGGGAGATACAAAGAAATAGTGAAAGCCTTTGAGCAACTTAAAAAAGTATTGAAGAAAGAACTGGGTGTTCAACCTCAAGAGAAAACCGTGGACCTTTATAAATCCATTATAAAATAATTACGCAGAAATCGTTGAAAATCCGCCAAGACCACTGAAAAATAGACGGTAGTCTGTATTTTCAGGTCCTCATTTCACAAATTTTTCACAAATAATTCACGGCCTCTTACTATAATGAGACAGAGAAAGGAGGTACTATGAAAAGATACGTACTCTTATTGGGATTGGTGGTTTGCCTCGTTGCAAACACGAAGATCGGTGGGTTGACAGGACGGCTGTTTGAGACTGCGAGACATGATATTAACAATATCGAGATGGTAATCACGAACTATGGCACTTTTGGACAGCATGAAAACGGGACCGACCAAGGCTTGTGGTGGCCTAAAGGTACTGGTCGAGATTATATTTTTGGTGCTGGGAGTTGGTTTGGTACGATCATTAATGGTGATTCGCTCGTGACGATTGGATATGGACCAAGTGGTGGTCAGCATGAATTTGCACCAGGTCTTATAGGTTGGTCTGTGGGTGACCCTGATGGTATAATCTTTCTGTATCCTGAAACATGGCCCTCGGTCCCTCCAGATAGGTTAGCAGACGTATTTCCGGCAAAAACACTCTCTCATCAGGATTCGTGGTGCGTGTATAACGATGGTGATATACAATATCATATGGCTGGCGACACCCGACCGATCGGGCTTGAGGTCTATCAGACGGTCTATGCATGGAACCTGAGCACGACGGCGGATATTATCTTCATAAAGTTCGAAGTGAAAAACGTTACTGGTGAACTTTCAGAATACTACCCTACCGGACCGGTTACACTCACTGATTGTTGGTTTGGTGTCTGTACTGACAACGACGTTGGGAATGAGGCCGGAGAACTAGCCAATGATGTATGCTCTTGCATTATTGAGCAGATCTATATTCTCGATGGTGATACATTGCTGGTGAATGATCTTGGTTATCAGTGGCAGTGGGATGATGAACCTGGTTGGGATCCTCCGTACCCAGGTGTTATCGGGTTTGACTATCTGCAGAGCCCTTATGATTTAGTGGAAGGTGCGGATAAAGACAATGATGGCATTCTCGACCAGTATGAAAGAGACAGTGCTTATTATTGGAACAACGTGCCTCAATCGCAGTGGGATGTTGACCTCGATGGTACACCGGACTGGCGCGACCCGTCTCAGATTCCCCAGATGGGCTTGAAGTCGTTCAAGCGTTTTACGTTAGATCTTGAACCGGGCCGAGATGCTGAGCGGTATATGACTATGGCTGGCTATAATTTTGTGACCGGGCAATATGAACCCTATGACACGGTGTTTCCTGACCCTGATGACCAGCGGTTTGTACAGTGCAGTGGTCCATTCGTGCTCGAACCTGATTCATCAGTGACTGTACTCGTTGGCATTGTACTCGCTGATTGGAGAACTCCTGATGGCGGATATATCTACCATCTGCCGGACTCTGCACTTGCTCGAGTTGATAATACTGCTCAATTCATCTATGACATGAACTGGCTTTTGCCTGGTCCTCCACCTCCTCCGGCATTGACCTGTATTCCCGGTGATGCTCGAGTCACACTCATATGGGAGAGTGTGGCAGATCCAACATCTACCGCATTTGATTTTGTGCTCGGAGCTGATCCCTATTATGATGTCGTGCACTTTGCAACAGATCCGAATCTGCAGGATACGTTTTACCTTCAATACGATTTTGAGGGATATGGTGTGTGGAAGAGCCTCAATGGACTGGAGTGGGAACTGCTACAGCGTTATGATTTGTATAATGACATTGTGTTTGACGATCCTGAAACAGGTATCTATGCTACGAACACTGGTATTACACACTACTTCGTAGATACCGATGTACGGAATGGATTTACATACTATTACGCAGTCACTGCGTACGATTGGAATCGAGTAAAAGAGACTGATACTACCTGGAGACCGGTCTGGTTTGAGGGTGGCAAGGTGGGCGTTTCAGCAGTACCGCGTCGTGATCCGGCAGATTATATACCTGGGTCATACACGAGTGTGGCGCTGAGAGGTAATCCGATTCTTGCCACGTCGAATGTCAATGCGGCTATAACGCATCCACTGCAGATGACCGTTGATCCGTTCTACCTTGATTTCGGTCCGATTGTGTACGATGATGGCAATCCGCAGTATTCTGTAGTTTTATTCGATGCAGACGATGATTCCTTGAGTGGAGTAAGTGTGACACTCGGCGAAGGTGACGAGACATTCTTTGACTTCGGAACGCGAAACGGCTTGAGTATCAGTGCAGTCTTCAATCGTCCGGAGATTCCATCGAACATTTCAATCTTCGACCGCATCGAGGTGACTGGCGCTTATCCAGATACTTTGGTCGCGCCCGTGGTATTCCCGACAACCTGGGCATACCGTGGTAGCGACTATGAAGTTCACTGGATCAGTGCGTATGGAAGCACTGAGGCAAACAGTGTCATTATCATCGACGTGTACGCAGGAGATACGATTCCTTTCCAGCCCTATCTGGAAAATACCGGGACCCTGC
>CP070664.1:2735716-2739470 GCA_020355325.1 Caldifarciminota bacterium | reverse complement strand
GCCATCGAATACGCAACCTGTTTTGGTCTTACGATTTGAGGCAGCGTCTGAAAAAAGGCTCGAGGAAATTCAAAAACTTTTTTTTGATAAATTAGAGGAGATTAAATAAAAAAGGTGGGAACAAGGCTAAAGAAGGAATTAGAGTAGCCCGAGAGGATAATAGAGATCTAGTCCGGTAAGAAAATAATGTCCAATGAAAAAGTCCAAATGCCAAACGAATGCTAAGTGATTCTGATATTGAACGGCTCGGAGAATGTCACAATTTGGTATTTAAGCATTGGAAATTTCCCGTCTGAAAGACGAGGATTCTCGTCCCTTGAGGACGGAACAATTGTCATTTGAGTTTTGGAATTTATCATTAAATCTCCTATCTTTTATATTCTTTTGATTTTTAAGGAGGATGATGGTTTCTATTTTTTGCTTAACATTCTTCATAACCCAGTCCACCGATGTCATGCTTCCGCGGTACATGACTCCAGAGGAAAGCCTGAGGATTGGTGAAATTGGGAAGGGACATATTATTACAGCTCCGCCTGGTATGTGGGCTGAAACACCCAGTGAATTCGAGTACTTAAAGGGTGTTTTTGTAACCTGGCGATATGGATACGGGTCAAGCTGGGATGTGATTTTTAGAGAAATCGTGCGTGAGGTAGTTGAGGTCTCTAAGGCATTCATAATCGTCAGAAACAGCACTGAGCAAGATTCTGTTACTGGTTATTTAAGTAGTGGTGGTGTTCTGCTTGACAGCGTTGAATTTATGATATATCCCAATAACACAGTATGGATACGTGACTATGGTCCATGGTTTATGCGTAAAGAAGACAATACCGAGGGGATAGTCGATTTCATATATAATCGACCACGACCTCTCGACGATACAATTCCATGGCGTATTGGTAATGAATGGGGTATTCCAGTTTACGGATCACCATTAGAACATGCAGGTGGTAATTTTATGGTCGATGGGTTAGGTACCGGCTTTGCGAGTACATTAATTTATCAAGAAAATCCTTTATTTACAGCAGAACAGATAGACTCATTGATGTTAGCGTACAATGGTCTTGAACAGTTCATTGTTCTACCGAGAATAAATATCGAATATACGGGTCATATTGATCTGTGGACAAAGATTTTAAATGATACGCTCGTCATGGTTGGTGAATATGCTCCAGGACACCCTAATCATGATTTCCTTAACCAGAATGCAGATTCCATAAGGAGCTGTAGGAATCGCGAAGGATATCCCTATCGTGTGGTGCGCATACCCATGCCATGGTCAATGTCGAGTGCTCCTCCTTCTTATCTCAACTCGGTCTTCGTCAATGATAAAGTCCTTGTTCCACTCTGGAACGAGCCCGAGGATGATACGGCACTTTTTATCTATCAACAAGCTCTCCCTGATCATGAGATTATCGGTATCAATTGCTCAGCTATGGCCGGGTCTGGCGGCGCGATTCACTGTATCACCATGCAGGTTCCAAGCAGCAAATTTCTTCACGTGAAACATTATCCCGTGGGAAACACAGATGATACACTAAATCCTTATCGGGTCAGGGCACGCATTATCACTTCGAGTACCCTCCTCGTTGATTCAACAATTATTTTTTACAAAATAAACAGTGGGTCGTTCAACACGACACCATTATCAGCAGTCATTGATACGCCGGGTGTATATGCCGGCTACATACCTGCCCAACTTTCGGGTGATACAGTACATTATTACATCCTGGCAAAGAATATCGATAACATACGGCGTACTTCACCGATGGATGTGCCTGCACATATCTACTCATTCGAGATCGGTGTGACGGGTTTGGAAGAAAATGTCTCCGATATACCATTCATTCGTGAGTTCTCGGTCTTTCCGAATCCTGTTAAAAAAGAATTAATGTTTCTGATAAATCTTGGCCAACGAACTAATCTGAGAATTGAAATCTACAATGTCCTTGGGCAGCGGTTAAAAGTTTTCTATAACAATGAATTATTATCAGGTGCGTATAGTATGACATGGGATTTTCATGATGATAATAATTATGAACTAGCACAGGGAGCATATTTTTATCGTGTTACGACGGATGGAGAAACAAAAACAGGGAAAATACTCTATATAAAATAACCAAATCCTAAATTCTGTTTCTGCAGTTTCGGAAAGAAGGATCTTCGTTACTGGACAAATTCTATTGTCTAAATCCACATTTACAAAACAGTGTTGTGTATTTAGTTATCTGAATTTAGGGCTTATTGAACGATGTGAGGTTACATCGGCAAGGGAAAGCCGGTGATTGATTGAAAACTTTCCTGTGTTTTTTCTGTTATCTTTTTTTTCGCATCACTGAATGCCGCGGTGACAAGGTCTTCGAGCATAGAAATGTCTTTTTCGTCTAAAATCTGTGGTTCGATTTTTACCGAAAGTACATTGTGTTGCCCATCCATTTCTATTCTTACCATGCCACCTCCAGCGGTGCCTTCAACTCGTATTGCTCGTAGTTGTTCTAAAAATTTTGTCTGTAACTTCTGTGCTTCTTTAAGAAAATCCTTCATCTAGCTACTCATGGGAGGGGCTGAGCTCACCGTACTTCCTCGCCATCAAACATTACCTTTATTGTATTGATGAGACTATTTTCCTTCTTGGTGTTCTGGCAGAGTCGAATAGTTACATCGTAGTCGGCATTCAATGTCTTCCTTACAATCGATGTCAATGTCTCGCGATTATTTAATAGTTCTCTTTGAGAAAATTCATTTTCGACTAAGATAATTATATTATTCTTATCTTCTTCTATCTCTGCTTTATGGATGATACCCGCCAATTTAGGGTTATTTTTTTCTAAAATCGAGGAGAGTAACTTTTTCGTATCATTCGTGTTCTGTTTCGTGTTCGGAATAGGACCTGTCTGTTGGCTCGGCCGCTCCGTAAGGTTGAGAATTACCCGGCTCAACAGCAGTTCAACTGCTACTCTTACATTAACGGATCTTTTAATCGTTTCTTCGAATTTTAAACTCAGATCGAGCATATCGATAATGTGCTCTTTAGTTAATGGTATTTCCTTTAATATCTCAATCTCGTCACTGTTCAATTCAAGGAAATCTCGAGAGAGCCCTGTCTTAATCAGAAGCATCGCTCGAAGATGATTCGTTAAACCCCGGTAAATTTCAATTGGATCCGCGCCGTCATCTATTCCTTTATTGAGACTTACGATCGTCTGTGCTAAATTTTTCGCAGCAATTTTTTTCAACAAATCAAAATAAAAATCATTTCCTAAAAATCCAATCAATTCAAAAACATCCTCTTCAGTAATCTCACCCTCTACGAATGATGTTAATTGCTCAAGGATGCTTTCTCCATCCCGAATACTACCGTCCGCCCTAATGGTAAGATAGTGTAAGGCGCCATCGGTTATTTCTATTTTTTCTCTTTCAGTAATGATACACAATCTCTCTTTAATTTCCTTTAGAGAAAGTCTCTTGAACATAAACCGCTGACAGCGTGAAAGAATTGTTGCAGGAACTTTCGTCGGGTTAGTCGTTGCAAAGATAAACACTACTCGTGGAGGTGGTTCTTCGAGTGTTTTGAGCAGCGCATTGAATGCTTCTTGTGTCAGCATATGAACTTCGTCAATAATGTAGATCTTATAACGGCTGTGAAGGGGCGAATACTTCACGCCATCGCGTAAATTTCTTATCTCATCAATACCGCGATTTGATGCGCCGTCAATTTCGATAACATCAATACTTCGCGTGCGCGTAATCTCTTTGC
>CP070664.1:2730110-2735616 GCA_020355325.1 Caldifarciminota bacterium | reverse complement strand
CTCTCTGAGGGACTCATCCTCTCAGGAATTGCGATGGGTATTGCAGGCAATTCACGGCCGGCGAGTGGCGCCGAGCATCTGATAAGTCATGGTCTCGATACAATCTTGAAGAATCGTGGGCTACACGGCGTTCAGTCTGGCATCGCAACTATATTTTCGCTCGGTCTGCGTGGGTCAGATGGATGGAGAGATATAAAAGATTTCTATAAAAAACTCAACCTTCCACAAAAACCAGAGGATATTGGTGTGTCTAAAGATATATTTCTCGAGGCAGTCAAGATTGCACCCTCAACACGGACCGGACGATTCACTATACTTGATATTAAAGGAAAAGATAGAAAATTACTCTCAGATGTTTACGATAATGTTTACAAATAAAACCTCCTATTCACCTCGGGAGTGGACTCATATTTAGAATGAAAAAACGACGTTTTTATATTCACTCCCGAGGTGAATAGGAATAGAGGGTTGGTGATTTATGCCAGGAAGAGAAAATTTATTAGTGGTTGGAGAAGTTTATCATATTTTCAGTAAAAGTATTGCTGGATTTAAAATTTTCAATAATGAGTCTGAATTTTCAAGAATGACCGCGACACTTCGTTATTATCAGATAGAAAAACCACCGATTAGGTTTTCTCGGTTTATTCAATCATCAAATATTCAAAAAGATTATTCTGATAAAGAAAAAATGGTTCAAATTATAGCGTATTGTCTTATGCCCACACACCTACACTTCATTCTAAAACAGTTAAAGGAGAATGGTATATCAAATTATATGAGGAATCTTCTTGATAGTTATACGCGTTACTTTAACATAAAACATAATAGAAAAGGCCCTTTGTGGGAGGGAAGATTTAAAAGTGTTCTGGTTGAAACTGATGAACAGTTATTACATCTTACAAGATATGTGCATTTGAATCCTGTGACTGCATATCTAACAGATAAACCAGACAAATGGTTAGCATCTTCTTTCAAAGAATTTATATCGCAGGTCAATGATAGTGAAAGAATTAGTAAATTTGATGGAATTTTAGATATCGAGCCGAATTCGTACCAGGAATTTGTGTTGGATCTTATTTCTTATCAGCGAGAATTAACCAAGATAAAACGCTTTATTTTTGACTGACCCTTGTCCACCTCGGGTGTGGTCTTATATTTGTTATGGAGAATAGTTTGTTTTTACATCCACTCCCGAGGTGAATAGAGGAATCAAAAGATATGTTTCTCGAGGCGGTCAAGATTGCACCAACTACACGCACCGGAAGATTCACCATACTTGATATTAAAGGAAAAGATAGAAAATTACTCTCAGAAGTTTATGACGAGGTTTATGGCACTTGATCCTTGACTATCATGTCGAAATAAGCTTTGTTGACAGCCCTAATTGAGTAAAAATTTCCTTAATGATATCTAAATGAATTTCATTTTCTCGTTCAAGTCTACTGAGCGTTTCTTCGCGGGTCATTAATCCTTCACGAACCATTTTTGCATAAAAATCGTCTTTTTCAGTCATACCTAAGGTTTTTATATACATATAATCTTTTAGATGTCCAATTTTGCAGTCAAATCTCCAGGTTGATTTTAATTTCCGAGGATAATCCCACTTTAATTCCTTGGTGATTCGTGAAACAATGTCTTTTTCGTCCCACCTAATGAAATGAAACAAATCGATTCTCTCAATATTGCGGCTGTATAATCTTGAGCCAATTGAATACTGATTAGAAAACAAATAACCCTTAAATAAAACAGGCAAATATTGAGGCATAAGGTATAAATAATTTTTTAATGATTCTTTAACGAGGCCCGTTAAATTTTTTAGATATGTAGATTTTAAATCTGCCTCACGTGACACATTGAGCAATTCTTTCTTAAAAGAGGTGTATTCATAAGGATTTCCTCCATTAATAATCAACGAAATGTCATACCTCTTAGCAATTTGTAAAATGTTCTTCCAGATTATTTTGCACCCAATGCACATCATGGGGACCATCGCTGGTGATGGATTTTTAAACCATGCGATTAGGTTATTCCTAAAACAAGTTTCATGGATTTGACTATTGAGTTTAAACTTAACAAGATCTATATCCAACGTTTTTACCATATTTTTGATATTTTTCTTTGCTTGCGTATCAGTAAAAGGATTTTCGTAATTTACAGCAAGAAGCTTCATGTTATAGTCTTTTTTCACTTTCAATAATGCGTATGCGCTATCTCGACCGCCGCTTATGTTAACAATACATTCATATTTTTTTTGAGGGTTTCTATGACGATTCAGAATTCTTGCGAGTGCATTTTCACCGCGGTATTCAAAGTTTTGATAAGACCGACAATAATTGCATACACCTTTCTCATCGAATGCAATGTTTGGCGCGGTCTCAGGTAGAATGCATCTGCTGCAGTGCTTTAGTGGTTTTAACATTTCTTGGCCTTTATTACATTATATGCGACAAGACAACGTAATCAAGGCCACATTATGACTATACTTCTCTACAATGCAATTTTGTTGACATATTGATAAAAATTAATAGAATTAAGATGTGGTGCTTATCCAAGACCTTTCTGAAGGACTCATCCTCTCGGTTATCGTAATGGGAATTGCAGGTTATTCACGGCCTGCCAGCAATGCCAAGCACCAGATGAGTCACGGCCTCGACACAATTTTGAAAAATCGTGGGTTGGATGGCACTCAGGCCTTAATGGCAACCATATTCTCGCTCTGCCTTTACAGTATAATATCTCAAAATTGAATACCTGGTTGGTAATGAGAGGAAGGAGGTATTGCAGTGAAAAGAGTTAAAGTTTTATTCTGCTTTGGGACAAGGCCTGAAGCAATTAAATTAGCACCAGTAATAACTTTATTAAAGAAAGATAAGCGCTTTGATATAAAAATTTGTGTTACGGCACAACACCGTGAGATGCTCGATCAAGTATTGGGTATATTTAAAATTGTACCTGATCACGATCTGAATATAATGGCTGAGAGACAGACCTTATTTGATGTCAGCCAAAAAGTTCTCAAAGGCATGAAAAGAGTTTTGGAATATGAGGACCCTAATCTTCTAATTGTTCAAGGAGATACGACAACTTCCTTTATCGCTGTTCTTTCAGCTTTTTATAAAAAAATTAAAATTGCACATGTGGAAGCAGGTTTACGTAGTTATGACAAATATCAGCCCTTCCCCGAAGAAATTAATAGAAGATTGATAAGTCATATAGTTGATATTAACTTTGCACCGACACAAAAGTCGAAGCAGTATCTCATAAAAGAAAATATCCCGGGTGAAATTTTTATCACTGGTAATACCGTGGTCGATGCGCTTCATATAATAGTTAAAACTAAAAAAGCAAAATTGCCAATGACATTTTGTGACAACAACAAAGTAATTCTCCTAACGGTTCATCGGCGAGAAAATTTTGGTGCTCCGCTCAGCGACATTTTTAATGCTATAAAGAGAATATTGTCTGACAATAATTTTGTTGAAGTTGCATATCCTGTTCACCCCAATCCAAATGTAGCACGAATTGCTAACCGCGAACTGAGAGGTGTAAAAAACATACATTTACTGAAGCCCTTAGACTACGCTACATTTCTTAAGATGATGATGAGATCAGACATTATACTGACTGATTCAGGGGGAATTCAGGAAGAGGCACCAACATTTGGTAAGCCGGTCCTGATCTTAAGAAAAAAAACGGAGCGGCCTGAAGCCATCGAGTTTAGAACAGCAAGGCTCGTGGGTACTAATACATCCAGAATCATTATTGAGACTCAGAAACTACTGTCGTCCGCATTCGAATACAGAAAATTGGTGCAAAAAAATAACCCATTCGGTGACGGCAAAGCTGCTCGAAGAATTCATAAATATCTGTTATATTATTTTGGTTATACAAAGAAAAGGCCACGAGACTTCTAAGTTATCGCTAAAATATTTTTTAACAGGATTGCTAGTTTGCTGTATAGTTGAATACAATGACTACAACAATCTCGATTTAAAGTTGGACGATTGAACCACGTACATTGTTAAATATATGTGATAATTCGAGTAAATCTATACTCTATGAAACTGATATTGAAAACTATGATTCTCTCACAAATATATAATGCTTACCACACACTTTATTATTTTCGGGTACCTGATAGCAGTAATACAGAATAAAATTGATTCCGCAATAGAAAAAGGGATTTTAAGAATTTATTGCGGTGATAATCCTTGAAAATTTATCTTTTAATATAATAACGATTGTGAAAATGAATGTGGTTAGCAGAATATTTAGATGTGGTAAAGAAAACCACTGTTCCTTTGGTCAAAGTATTTCGGTTACTAATTTCTTGACAGTTACTCCCCATGTATCCCAAGTCAGCTTATCCTCAAAAACCTGCCTACTTGCTCTTACTAGTTTTGCATAGTACCGATCGTCCTTATAAATGTGGCAGATAATTTTAGCATAGTCAGTTCCTCTTGCACTAATAGGTAATGCAAAACCATTTTCACCTTTTTTAATTATTCCAGTAACACCTCCAGTATCTGTTGTTATTACTGGTAAACCAAAAGCATTCGCTTCGCAGAAAACAATGGGAGAACATTCACTACTTGTGGGCAAAAGGAAAAAATCTGAAAAGTAAAATAATGTATTCAATTTTTTACGTTGTCTTTCATCATTTTTATTGAGGAAAGGTATGACAGTCATACTATGATGCCTAAATTCCTTTGGAGGGGTACATCCACAGACAATCAATTCTGATTGGATCCCGAGGTCTTCTAGCTTTAAGAACGTTTCGAAAGCGATTTCCCCCCCTTTTCTCTTCCAATCTACTCCCAGAAAAAACAATCTGCACCGACCCGATTTTTTCTTCTTAAAAATTTCTTCTTTCGATGGGATTTCATCAAGATTAGCCCCAAAAGGAATTATGAATATTTTAGTTTTATCCGCGTGATAGTGTTTAATAGCAGAGCGCGCAACCCATTTTGTTGGATAAAATATCAAGGCGGCTTTCTTAATGGCTAGTTCTTCAATAATATTCCCCTCGCGGGCTGAAATATTTAGAAGACCTGTAAATTCAGGGTAATAATTATTCATCAAAGCAAAAGTTATATCGGATGAGTATACGATTGGAATTTTGGTTTGTAAAAGGGCTATTTCTGTAGCCGCTGCCGGCGCAAAAATTAAATCATAATAATGGTTTCTAATTTTGTTGTTAAATGTCCTTGCATAGCTTTTGGCAAGCATTAGGCTATGTGTGTAATTATATTTTCGTTTAAAAAATAACTGTGATATCTTATTACAAGCTCTTCCTATAATTTTAAAGTTTGATTCTATAGGACCCAGGTAATAGATATCACCGCAGTGTTTCTCAATGGCCTTAGCCATGTAGTAATATGTGCCGGACCATGTGCGTCTATCTCGTGGGTCTCGCGAGGTTAATAGTGCAATTTTACGTCGTTTATAACTCACGTTCAAAAGTTGTTTATTATTTTGTTATAACACATAAGATAGAATAGCCATG
>CP070664.1:2723273-2730010 GCA_020355325.1 Caldifarciminota bacterium | reverse complement strand
TAAATTTTCACACCTCGAATGGACTGCATTGCAGGTATATCGATGAAAGTATTGCGAAGTTAATGTTCGATGCAAAGTTTCGGACGATGTATTTGAGCCTCGAGACGACAAATCCTCGGGTTCAAGAGGCAACCGGTGGCAAGGTGAAAACAGAGGAATTTATCAATGCAGTCAGTATCTTAATTAAAGTAGGATTTCCACACGAAGTAATTCATACTTATATATTATATGGTATGCCTGAACAACAGTACGAAGAGATAATCGACTCAATCAACTTGTGTCACGATCTTGGAGTGCACCCCCATCTATGCGAATTCTCACCCATTCCTCATACTAAAGAATTTAAAAAAACTGATTTCGATGAAGATAGCGACCCACTTTATCACAACAATCTTTTCTATACCTGGTATTACCCTGAACCAAAAATTGTACTGTATAAAAAAATAAAGCGCCTTTTATCAAAGTGATAGTTTCATTAGTTAATTTATTAATTAGCTTACATGAATAATGTACTTGGTTTCGATATTTTGTCTCTTACTATTTTTAATTTTTATTAATAATAAAAAAGGGGGGCGGGGAAATCCCCGCCCCCCTTTTGGAGTTCGTGTTGTTAGAATGTTATGAAGGTAAAGAGATAACCACCGAGCATAGGATCGAGGTCTTCACCGAAGTAGTCGCCGGGTGTCCAGTAGCCAACCGTTGCACCGACCGTAATGGTTTTCCTGTAGGTGTAGGTTGCGAGAAGGTCGAATTCCATACCCATATCGCTCTCATCACCATCTGGCACCCAATGTTTCGAGTACATGAAGACGTCACCCCGTAACATCAATGGACCTTGGTGGAATGCAAGGTGACCATTGATAACGTTGAGGTTTACAACAAATATATCTTCGTCAGTAACGCCTGCGACATAAGGCGGCATCATCATCGCAAACCCAAAAGCGCTTCTCAATGTATGCACTGTTCCAAGCCCAGGCCACCACTTGTAGAAGTTAAAGGTGTAGGGTCCCCAGATAGGAGACTCGTAAAGTTCCCACTCATCGTCGGTCTCTCCATCGTCACCGGAAAAACTCATATAGGCGCCACCAAATGATATCGGAATTCCTGGAGGCATATATGAGAGTCTTCCCATATAGTGCATACCCGCGTAATCCAGCTCATAGTCTTCATCCTCTGTATAACTTCCCATCATCATCGTGAACTCTCCAGCAAAACTCAGTCCTGGTATGGGTGTTGCATCGAGTCTTCCACCAACCCACATAGGGGCGTCAGTAATTGTAACACCATCTACATAAAAACTCCGAGTCCTGTAAAAACCATAGGGAGCAAGATTAACCGCACCTTCCATGAGCTTCAAGGTCAACCAGCCAGCAAACAGATCGAGGTCATCGTCAATCGGACCTGGATCGAGACCGACACACCGGCATCCACCACCTTCTACTAATCTGTACCAGGCGAGATCGAAGTCAACCATATCGGTATTGACCAGGAATTTTGCACCCATTGCACCATCTTCACCGCCATCAAATACCTGGTCTCCATACAGGACCCACATTTTACCTGCTTTGAAAGAAATAGGCGTATCAAAGATGTTGGCAAAATGGATATACGCCTCTCTCACGCCGGCGTTCTGGCCTTCTGTACCACCCTCGATTCCTTCATAGGTGATCGGATGTTTGCCAAACGTTCCCCATCCGCCAATAGTGACCTTCGAAGAAACTCCTTGACCAAAGTCTACAAGAACACCTATGTCTGCATGCATATAGAAGAACTGATCGCCGTCAGAAATATCTTCAGTGGGAAGATCGGCATCGAAGTCAGCGTTCTGCCAGAAAAAGCTGTATATATAGAATGTACCGTGATGTGTTACCTCTGGGCCTTCTGCAAATGTTACAGAACCGATAAACAGTAAGGCCACTGTTAGACATAATAGTTTGTTATGCATGTTTACCTCCCTATTTAAACTACGGTTTTGTGGCTCTCATTACGCCATGTTCATCCCTCTTAAGAGGGTATGGCTGTTTCGGTAACGGCGCACCCGGCGCTTCTGCTACCGATTTGCCGTATTTCCAACCGGGCGGGCAGATAGCAATGTAGCGTGCATAACCACCGGTTCCACCGAGTGGCTTTGCAAAGCCGATTGCTATGAGTGCGCCTGCTTCTGGCACCTTGTCCAGATGTGCAACACCCTCTGCCTGGCAAAAGTGATTGTGCATAAGCCAATATTCACCTTCAAGAGTAGGCGTCGTATCTGTATCGAGTGCTTCGTGTCCGTGGAACAATATATCTCGCTCTTTGTGTAAGAATTTTATCGCGTCAATATGCACACCGGGGAATGGTTTGGTATTGAAGCCTGTAACTTTGTCCCATCCTTTATACCAATCTGAACGCACCATCACAACAGCACCGGCAGGAATTGTCCCATACTTTTTCTCCCATGCTTTGATGTCATCTATCCCACAGTGATAGCCTGGATTTTTCGCTACTTTATCACTTATGTTGATTACAACGAGTGGTCTGATGCAGTACGTTGCTGGAAGATCACTGATCGTAGCACCATATTCATCCCAGTGTGAGGGCGGGTCCAATTGTGTTCCGTATTGGTCGGTCGGAATCGAATATGCCGTTGCTACAAATCCATGATCTTTATAGGTAAATACATCGCCCGTGCTCGCATAATCACCAAGATCGGCACCGGCTTTGGCCGGCTCAAATCTTGCCAGGCCGAATCCTGGCCACACCGCTTGTGTAGGATTGAAAGCGTGGGTGAGGTCGACATACTTACATTTATAAAATACATTCGTATAGAGCTCCCATAGATTTACTTCCTCTGCCTCCACTGTTCCTACAGTGAAAGCAAACAACAGCCCCAGGAGTAAGAGGCTCATACTCCTCTGCATAGTTCACCTCCTCTCTTCATCATGGATACGTATCCTTTAACTATCTAATCACCTCCCTTCGCTTTTTGCTCTCTTTTACGAACTGCTTTTGAAAGACAATATGCTAATCCTCCATAGAGTACAACACATCCAATGATTAACATTATTATTGCTGAAACAGGCATGGGTTTCCTCCCACTAGCAATTCTATATATTATTCACTAAAAGTCAAGGGGTTTTTCACTACGCACTCTCACTACTCTCAGGTTCCGATTCAGCTAATTTCTTCGCTCTCATTGACATGAGCACAAACGAAAGCACGATGATACCAATAGCAATACATACTCCAATAAGAGTCGCCCACGCTGGATAGTCTCCATAACCCTTCTGAATTAAGGTCACGACACTCAAGACAAACGATATCCCAAGAATAATCGGAGTAATAATTGTAATACAAACATCCCACCATTTTCCAATCTGGAACTCAGAAACCTCATTCACATACTCACGCATCTTATGGGCTTTATATATATAACCGATCACGATACATTCTAAGAGTCCAACGAGGGTGAGTCCAAACGTGTTAGCAAAATAATCGACTATATCGAGCCAGTAAAACCCGCCTCGTGTCGTAAATATTATGCCGATAAGAAATCCTACGATGCATACAATAGGTAAGACCCAGTTCTTATTAAATTTCCATTTATCAGTAAACCCAGCAACGAATGGCTCAATCTGAGAAAATGCCGAATCTATACCCAGGGTTAAGAGAAGAATAAAGAAAATAACACCGAAGAATGCTGGTATGAATGGAAGTAATCGTATTGCTGTTGGATAGGTTATGAAAGCAAGGCCGAAGCCAGATTTGGTAACCTCTGGAACACCAACTCCCATAGCTTGAGCGAGATAGCCAAGGATCGAAAATACTGCAAATCCAGCGAAGAAACTTGTTCCACAATTAGCAAGTGATACAATAAATGAATTGTTCGCTATATCGCTACGCCTTTTGAGATAACTCGAATAAACAATCATTGTTCCCATTGCTAAAGACAGCGTAAAGAATATTTGTCCATACGCAGCTAACCACACACGCGGATTCACGAGCGCAGAAAAATTAGGCGTGAGGTAAAACTTGAGTCCTTCCAATGCCCCGGGCAATGTCAAACCTCTGATTACCATAATGACCAGGATTACCCATGGGATAATTACCGTATAGAAAACAATCTTACTGAGAGCCTTTATACCCTTGAACAGACAGAGATAAATAGCTGCCCATACGACAGCGAGTCCTATCACAATCGGCCACCTTATACCAGCTAAAAAGCCTGGGCCCCCACTCAGTTGCAGAAACTCTGATTCAAAAAATGTTTTCGCATCTGTTCCCCAACCTAAATTGAAAGCGTATGTTACATAATCAACACACCAAGCCATGATTACAGGATAGTAAAGGAATATGAGCATTACTACCATGAGTGCAAGCCATCCTACCCACTCTGTCCCTTTACGAACCTTGGCAAATGCAGTTGGTGCACCTGCTTGCATTCTTCTCCCGAGTCCGAATTCTACTATCATAAGAGGAATGCCAGCAGTAAGCAATGCAACAAAATAAGGAATGAGAAAAGCACCACCACCATTTTCGTAGCATATATATGGAAACCTCCAGACATTACCCAGCCCAATGGCTGCCCCTATTGAGGCAATGATAAAACTTGATCTTGATGTCCACCTTTCTCTTTCGTTATTCATAGCTCCTCCCTGTATATAACATACTTTTATTTCCTCGTCAATCTTTTCAGATCGAGCATATCACTCGTCTCGCGGTAGCATCAATCAAGATGTAATAGCGTGGTGCATGCTGATGAAATCCGTGAGTAATGAAAAGCCGGTCTCTTTCTTACCAGCCCCCGGTCCGACAACCGTCACATTACCGAGCACATCTGTGGAAAACGTTAGGGCATTGGTGACTCCATTCACATGATAGAGAAAATCTTCACGCGCAATCTTTTCAGGTGACACCTTAGCCTTAACAGTACCGCCCTCTTTCCAAGCTCTTCCGATGAGTTTATACTTTTTCTCTTCCTTCTTTGCTGCGTTGATATCGTCCAGAGTAATATCTGTGATTCCCTGGGTTGGCACATCCTTTGGTTTTATATTTCCACCCATGACCACATTCGCGAGAATCACAATTTTCGCTAGGGCATCCCATCCTTTAACATCCGCATCCGGCTTCGTCTCAGCATACCCGAGCCGCTGCGCCTCCTTCAGTACCGTATTATAGTCCTGACCCTCAGCCATCTTTGTGAGAATGTAATTTGTTGTTCCATTCATGATCCCTCTGATCTCCTGGATATCTGCACCGGTGAGGGTATCAAACGAGAAGTTAAGTGCCGGTGTACCACTCAGAACTGTTCCCTCGAACTTTAGAATCACATTATTCTGTTTGGCAAGTTCTGAAAGTTCTTTATAAAAAAGTGCAATCGGGCCTTTATTCGTCGTAAGGACATGCTGTTTTCGTTTAAGTGCCTCTCGTATATGTGAAACACCTGGCTCACCGGTTTCGATATTCGTAGGACTCACTTCAATAATCACATTCGCATTACTTTCCTTTATTGTTTTTAAACTATCCCACCCTTTCTCTCCTTTTTCGTAGTTCGCAATGGTACCCTCTTTCTCCACAATCGATAGGATTTTCTTTAAATCTAAACCTCCTTTCTGACAAACAGATCCTTTTACCGGGTCGGAGATTGCTTCAACCGTAAACAGGATTCCAAACTGATTTTTGAGCAATTTTTTCTTTTCTTCAAGGAGCATTGCCAATCCTTGTCCAACAACTCCGAACCCAATGAACGCTAATTTATATGCCATTTTTCCTCCTTCACTTTTTCCATATTTTTAATCATAGAATATTACTTTAGTTCCCTCATTGCTTGCCTGAGTAATAATAATGTCATCTCCGAGTTCGTACGCAGCGAATTGCTTTCTCATAACAAGAGCAAGATCATGCACACGTTCTTTATCACATACTACAAATAGAGACGAACCTCCCCCACATATATTACAGCCGTATGCTCCTTCGGCCAACAATTTTTTCTTGATGTCAGAGTATCCGGGTATAGACTTCGACCTCGTTGGTTCTGATATGTAATCCGTATTTATCGACTGTCCAAACTCTTTGAGGTCGTTGGTCAAGATTGAGTGCACAACACGAGCACAATAAGAAAGTTGCTCTTTTACCTCCTCTAAACGAAGACTTTTGGGAATGAGTGGTCGTGTTGTCTGTTGTGCCTTTTTTAGAACCCCAATCACGATCGGTATTTCTGGCACATCAATTTTCGCCACATCAATCGGATGAGAGTTTTTAATTATGACAAATCCGCCGAGCATAGCCCCTGCAACATTATCGGCATGAGCAACATTTCCTGTAGCAACCTCTCCCCTACTTGCTATTTCAATCATCTCGTTGTAGTTGAGGTCCAGTTCCATCAGTTCATTCAATCCATATACACAGGCAGAAGCACATGCACCCGATGAACCTAACCCGGCTCCAATGCACATGTTCTTCTGTACTTCGAAACTAACTCCAGTGTGAGAGTCTACTCTTTCGAGCAAATCACGAATTGCAAGACCACCGGTATTATTCTCGACACGTGTTGGCACACATTCTCTACAAGCATTTTTTATTGCGATCGAATTCGTATCGGTCAATTGCATTGTTAGTTCAAGATAGGGCTTCTCTAACGCAATCGCAAAGATATCGAATCCCGGGCCAAGATTGGCTATCGTACCTGGCGCCCTAACACGTATTTCTTTCAAACCAGTTTTCGGTTCTTTAATATTTTTTTAAGTTTTTCTCTTTTT
>CP070664.1:2701827-2723173 GCA_020355325.1 Caldifarciminota bacterium | reverse complement strand
GAGAGCGGCATTTCGCATGAGGTCCCAATCCGAACCCCTGTCATCGAATGAATCCCCGAATTCTACGCCGTCTCGGTTACTATCCTCCTCGAATTCAGGATGAGTGCCAATAATAAACACTCTCCCATCTCCGTACTCGAATGCAATCATCGCCGGTACCTGCACCAAATCGTATTCTCCTAAGACGTCTACATCAGCACCAGCGTTCGCTAATAACATTGGACCGTAGCAATACATGATCCATGCAGAATCTGGCTCTGACGCCGTGATAGGATGGGTGTGGTCAGTTATAGTTATCTTGCACATCGTGCAGTGCGGATACGGAGCGATTGTGTCAATTGGTCCCTGGGTAATACCAGGGAAAATTGCTAAGGGTGTCATCGGAAGCTCCTGTCCCTGCCAGAAAACTCGCTCACCCGTAAAATAAGCACCGCCACAAATTCCGATATACGCAGCACCATCGCTTATAAATTCTCTGATCTTTTGCTTGCCTGCCGAAGAAATATCCATTGAATATTGATACATGTCACCACCGGGGAAGCATATAATCTTGAATTTATTGAGGTCGTCGTTATTGATGTAGTCTGCATCGATCGCTGTAACCGTATATCCCATCCATTCAAACATATTTGTCGTGGCCTGGATACAGTCATCATCCGCTCCATGGTCTGTATAAATCGCTATGTCAGCCGGCTGTATGTCCCTGCAATGAGTAATCAGTATCAGCGCAAAACAAATGAGTAAACGTCTCATTGGTCTTCGCAGATTCTTTATGAACTTTTTCATTCCAGTCTCCTCTTTATTTTTGTTATTTTTCTGCCTCAAAAACCGAGTCGACAAATTTATCTGCCTCGGGCGTCAGGATTTTCCAAAACTCGAGATAAATTTCTTTTGCTCTTAAACCTGTCCAGTGAGTGGGCAGTAATTCCAAAGGTAACATAGGCTCATCGATTGCAATATTAATAAATTCCGCAGTCACACGAAAGCGGAGGGCAAAACATTCTTTTGGATCTATTTCTACTCTTTTCCTGATTGCATTCTTGCATGCTGAGAGCAGTTTCGAATACTCTTTTACAAATTTCTGATAACGTTTCTCGAGTCCATGTATATCCCATGCTTTTTGTGCCAATTTTTGGTTCGCATGTGGTCCAGCATAGTGTGCCTCAAACGTTTCTACATATTCGTTTGCCCTTATCTTGTTAAAAAATTTCATGAGCTCTTGGTGATGGTCATACGGTGAAATCCAGAGCGAACCACCCAGACTTCCGTATCCTAAGCAGAAGAGCTCTTGTCGCATCCAGTCCCGTAGGTGACGTACATGTTCGGGTACATTGTAGGAGACAAGTCGCCATTTTCCATCCCACTCTTTTCGCTCTTTGTCTAAAGCCCAACGCTTGCCCGCTAACATTTCTTTGTTTCCTTCTTTGCTGAGTGAATAATAGCTCTCGCGACCTAGCTTATGGCTCTGGAGCCACCCGCGTTTAGACATACGCGAGAGCACGAGGCGTATTGCATTTTCGGAGAGGCCGAGCGGTTTGATGAGTCTTATTAAACCAGTGACTGACATCCTGCCTCCGCGTGGCGTAATGAAGGCGCCAAAGAGTGTGAATACGATCGTTGTTGTCCGAGCCTGTATTTTTTTATGTCGAATTTTTAAATTTCGTTTTCGTTTCGACATATATTAGCATAATCAGTTACAGTGAATTGTCAAGGGGGAGAATAACGGGTGATTAGAGATGCATGTACTAAAAATAGCCTCGTGAAAACTACATGATCAGCCCACGGTTTTTCAGACGCTCGCGTTCCCAGGTTGCGAAATCTGCTGGTGGGTGTACAATTTCGGACTCAGGTTTTCTACGCAGTGTTACTGCACCATCAGGACATCCGGTGACGCAGAGACCACAGCCGATGCATCGTTTTTGGTCAACGACCGATACACCATCTTTTTCAGAGATTGCGTGCATCTGACATCGTTCTGTACATGTTCCGCATCCTGTACACTCATCAGGATCAATGACCGCGTAGTAGTTCGCAGCAGCTACCGAGTTCTCAATACCCCAATCAGTAATTCCCCGAAGTATCATACAGCAGCAACCACAACAGTTACAGACATAGCCGATACCTTCTGCTATGTTGCTGACAGTATGAACGAGGCCAATTTCTTCTGTCCTATCGAGTATGTCAAGCGCCTCTGCTTTTGAAATATCATCGGGTCGAGGAGGACGCTCGACCGATGAGAAACTGAGACAATTTTTTAAAGGAAACATGCACCGACGATGACCAAGAAGGTCCTGCTGCACTCGACAGATGCAGTCGCGTACACGGAAGACTTTAGCAGCAAGAAGAATTGATCGGACATCGTCGTAAGGGAGTATCCACTCGGTCTTCACTGCACCGTGCGCTGGGATAACACGGTGGAGCGCAGGAAGGGGTTTCATAATCCCTGCTGCTCCTCCATTATCCATATACTCCTCGAGTAGATGTGCAAACTCATGGTCCATGTTTTCTAATTGCGATTCATAGATTCCGATGACAAATGGAGCGAGTCTAAACCACAGCTGCCCATCCTGCTTTTTGAGCCATACGAGGCCGCGTTTTGCCATTTGTATCAGTTTCTTTTCGACTTCTTTGACAGGTTGCCCAACACGCTCGGCGATTATCGCAGCGGGTTCTCGATCATTTCGCAAATGACCTGCGAGTCGTGCCTCGTCGGGTGAAAAAATTTTTTTCAGCAGCCGTATCTCGACGTTCGACGGTGTTCTCGGGAAAGCATTCGGCAGTTTATCGAGGGCATCTGCTAATTGCTCATATATCTCGTCACTCATGATTTTAGTATACCCAATTTTGTTAATTCATCAACCAATTCTTGAGGCGATTTCACAACTATCCCTTTAATACCAATTGCCGAGGCAACTTCAACATTTTTTGGACTGTCGTCAAAAAATATGACACGCGGTGGGTCTACCTCAAGGTACTGTAGTACAATTTCGTATACCTTCTTCTCTGGTTTTCGTGCCCCTGTTTCACTCGAGCAAAATACTTTTTCGAAATGACTGAGCAGTGCTGCATACTTCTTCTTCCATCGTTGTACATGTATTGCGTTTGTGTTCGTCAAGGCGACCAATCTAAACCGAGGTTTCAAATCCTTCAGCAGTTGCGCAATGCCGGGCGCTGCGTCGAGGTAAAGATTATTCCAGCCGTTATCGAATTCATCGTCACTCAGTTGTAATTCTAACTTTTGCGATATATATTTTCGGTATGTATCGGGTGTAATAGTACCTCGTTCAAATTGTGCATACACATCATCAAATTCGAATCTCTGCTTAATTTTTTTTACCTCGCAGTCGCTTACCTGCGCCCAATACTCAAATATTTTATCAAACGAAATGTTAATAATAACATTTCCTAAATCGAATATAATTGCCTGATACCTGCTTTTTCTGTTAGGCTCACCAAGAATAAATGTGGTTGTATCTTTACATTTCACCCAGGATTCCCTTAAGAAGTGATTGGTTATTATTTTTCATATTACGAGTGTATCCTAAAATCGTTGAATGTCAAGACAGGTCTCAGAATCTCCAGGATAGTAAAGAGAACACATCACTAACTGTGTAAACTTCATATCTTGACTTTTGTTCCGGAAATACCTATAATGACGGGTCGTTCATTTTTCATATCTGTGGGTCACGAAATTTTTGTTAACTTGTCCAATTTTAAAAATAGGAAAAAGAGCAGCTGTATTTCGATTAGTATCGAACAGGAGGTGACATGAAACTTTTACTCATCATTTTAATTTCTCTGGTATGTCTTGAGGCGAGCGTCACGTTACGAATACCCTTCTCAGTCGAACGGCTCGACAACGGGAATACCTTGATGGCTGATGGAGGTGGAGAGGTAACTCAATTTGTCAGCAAAATAATTGAGGTAGACCAAAGAGGAAGCCTGATCTGGGCATATATAAAGGGTGATTTGTTGAATTCCCATCATGCCGAAAAGCTTGCAAACGACAATGTTCTTATAGCAGATACCCGTCATAACGAGGTGATCGAAGTCGACAGGGATGGCAATATTGTCTGGTTTTATTCATCTGGCTTATATCATCCGAATGACGCAAACCGACTCGCTAATAACAATACTTTAATTACCGACCGCGATAGTAATCGAGTCATTGAAGTAACCCCCGATGGCACAATCGTCTGGTCATATATACTGCTCAATCATCCACACAACGCAGATCGTCTGGCAAATGGAAATACAATAGTTTGCAATTCAACCGATAACGAAATTATTGAAGTTGACTCTCTCGGTAATACTGTCTGGTCTTACGGAACTGGTTTAAACTGGCCGCGCGATGCAGACCGTCTGGCAAACGGGAATACCTTGATAACAGATACTCACAATCATCGAGTGATCGAGATCACACCCGATGGAACGATTGTTTGGAGTTACAACCTCCTTAATAATCCGTATGAAGCCGACCGTTTGGGGAGTGGCAATACTTTAATTTCTAATATAAACCCTGGTGAGCGTAAAATAATGGAAGTTGATTCATTAGGTGCTATTGTTTGGCAATACCCGGAAACGACGCCGGTAGTCGTCGATACTATCTTGATTTACAATCCTGCTTCAGGTTGTACGCTATATACACATATTCACCGTCCTGTTGACGCCTCAATGACAAATCGGTTTCCAGGTGTCATCATGGTTCCAGACTACAGTGATGATGGATCACAATACGACTCAAACGAGCGTGCCGACCACATTGCTGATGATGGTTTTATCCTCGTCCATTTTGACCCGGATGGCAGAGGAGAGAGCACAAACCACGGAGTCTATACAACTGAAGATTATTGTGGATATATCCAGCAGGATGGACTCTGGGAAATCATCAAATATCTTCATGGGTATTCCTATGTGGATTCCTTAAATATTGGTATTTTTTCTGAAGGTTATGGAGTTACTATGGCTTCAGGAATGCTCTCTCGGCATGGGAACGATCCATACGTAAAATTCCTCCTGGATTGGGAAGGACCATCAGATCGTTATCAGACCTCCCAGGATTCTGGTGGGCATGTTCCTGTTCCAGTAGATTCAGAGAGCTTTTGGATTGAACGTGAGGCTGGATTGTTTATGAAAGCAGTTGATGTCTACTACCTACGTATGCAGACTGAGGTTGATCATAACGTGCATATCACCGATAATCGTCATGCTATAGCTCTCATTGATAGCGGAACAGCAGTGCAGTATGGAGGCAAAGGTATGTGCCCCTGGACACGGGTTAATGATTCACTCATGAATCTGGTCAATACGGTTTATACGATTGGCAGTCCGCCCGAGTGGATAGATGAATCACACGAGCTGTTCAATGAAATACGCAACATTTTATATCTTCATGAGCTCTCATCCAAACCGTTAGTATATATTGAAGAAGATAGTGATGATTCACGCATTGCCAAATCTCTGTGTATGCCGAGCATTATAAAGAGGGGACAGGCTGAGTTTGAGATTAAGATGGATGAGTCAGAGAAGGTTTCGATAAGGGTGTATGATATTTCGGGTAGATTGGTTCAGAAAATATATCAGGGTATTCTCGCTGCGGGACGTCATTGTCTACCATTACGCGCGTTACCAGGTGGTGTCTATTTTATTGTCGTACGAATTGATAATGCTACCTCAGTAAAGAAGATAATTTTTCTCGACTGACATATGTACGATCGTGTGAGAATCAAAAACTGCGGAAGTTAGATTCTTCATGCATTCGCTCATATAAATGTAATTTTTTGAGCCTCTGTCCTCCTCAGTCGATTCGTTCAAGTCTCATGAATCTTTTCATCGTTTTTGTCGGCTACATTCTCTTATTCAACTTTTTTGACACCGTTTCTTTCCCCATTTCCATGGTTTCGTTCTCCATGGTGCCAAGAACGAAAAACAGAGTCCGATGAGAAAACCGAGATTATACGGCCAACCAGTATTATTAATCTCATATATACCTACTTCGCGTGTGAATAAGCTGACAATAAACGTAATAATGATTATCAATCCATGCCATAGTCCTGCCCAAAATCCGGCTTGATGACCAGGGTTGATCTCCTGGTCCCACCGATAATTACCGGGCGCACAGTTTATGAATACAAGGGCTACAGCTAATATAAGGCCAAATGCTAAGAGCCGTTTATGCGTTGTCATGATTTCTCCTTTCTTTAATGGTGCGTATTGCAAACTGACTGTATTTTATGTCAGTTTTTTACCGACCTCCTCTGCCCATACCCGAATCTTATCTATATCACAGTTATCTTTTACCACCTTGCCGAGCATTTTCATCCTGCCTCCAAAGGCCTCGGCGGCAACGGGTTTTATGTGTGGGTACTTTGCCAGTACGTCATCAATATACTTGGTGATTGCCTCATCATGCGTTTCGGAATCCCCTGCTGTGCAGGACGAAAGAAATAAGACGACGTTTTTATTCTGGAAATTGTTTTCCAGAAATTTGAGCGACTGTTTGTACCATTTTCCCATTCTGACTCCACTCCCGAGGACGATATTCTTGTATTGCGTGAGATCCGGCGATGGATTTTCTCTGAGATTAACGACATCGACCTCGAAGCCTTGTTTTTCTCGTAGAACACTCGCAATGACACATGCTGCTTCCTCGGTCACACCACCCTTCGTCGCAAATGCTATGAGAGTTTTTTCACCGACAAGCTGGTTTTTAACCATTATGCCTCCTCCTTGAATGTCTCATAGTAAGTATCGTGGTGGGTTAATTACTTTTCGGCCCATTCTTTGAGTGCTTTCTTTATCTTTTTTTCAATCTTTTCTGCTATTTCCTCCCACTCTTTTTCCTTTTCTTCTTTTTTCGTTTCATCTACCCAGGCCTTGAGTCCTGCACGTACGGTCTCCTCAACCTTAGCACCGATCTCCTCCCACTCGTGTTTTTTGGGATGCCATTTCCGACCCCATCTCCACGGCTTCCATCTCCAGGGCGCCAAGAACGAAAAACAGAGTCCGATGAGAAAACCGAGATTATACGGCCATCCGTTATTGCTCAGTTCGTATACACCTACTTCACGTGTGAATAGGCTGACAATAAACGTGATAATGATAATTAATCCATGCCATATTCCTGCCCAAAAGCCTGCCAGGTGGCCCGGATTAATTTCTTGATTCCAACGCTCATTGCCTGGAGCACAGTTTAAGAATAGAAAGGCAACGAGTATAACGAGCCCAACTACGACATATCGTCTATTTAAAGCCATGATACCTCCTTGTTATATTTTTTACTATTCGCATTGCTTAAATAGTCATTGCCATTGGTACATTACCCAGGAGCGGCAATTCTATACTACCTCCTTCTCAATCTGTATAAACCTGAGAGGAAATTCCACAGAGGGATTCGCTCCATGTATTCTCTGTACGCATCACCAAATTTCTGTACGTTGAATTTGTCTTCTCCCTTCGATGCCATCCAAAAAAAGAAAATTGCTATGCAACCTAATAGGGTGGAAGGAATTGATTGAATGACTAATATCACTCCGACTGTAAAGAGGGCACTTCCCAGATAGAGTGGGTGTCGCACTACTCGAAATATACCACACGCAACGAGTTTAGTCGTAGGCTCCCACCCGGACGTTGGTTTGCCTTTATGTTTCAGACCTATGAACGCAAAGACAACGAATATCGCTCCAGGGATGAAGAAGATATAGCCTATATATCTAAGCAGAAGAATATTACCGCTCTTCCATAACATATCACCCAATACGATGAGTGAAAAGTAGATACCGAGACCACATGCCATATAAATCTCATAAAACATACGCTTCCTGATGACTGGAATGATCCACAAGAAGAGAATAGCAAGCCAGATTCCTGCGCAGATCATATAGGCAACCAACATGTCCTCCTTTTCATAATGCGATTGACTGATTAACCGTTATTTCACTTTGTGTCTTTTTCTACATACCCCTCGAGGTCCAATTTAATAGAGAGAAATTTCATGATGTCCTTCAATGCCAGGATGCCGACCAGTTTATTACCCTCTACGACCATGAGTCGGCTATTACCAGTCCGATTCATGATTGATAATGCCTTAATGGCGTCGGTCTCTGGGTCGATTGTATTTGCAGATGAACACGTTTTCGCGATCTCTGCGACGGTTCTCGAACTCCATTGAGCCTTGGGAATTCCTTTAATATGTCTGGTCGTAATGCAGCCAATGAGTTTTTCTCCCTCAACAACCGGAAACATCTTAAAGTGATATTTGTATATAAAATCCTCTACCAACTGCTCGACGGTGATTGACGGTGTTACTGTCACCGGGTCAGGCTTCATGAAGTCCCGTACATTTTCACCTTCAAGGGCTTGACGTGTTATGAGCTGTTGGTATGACATGCGTGCAGCGTTCTGTAAAAATATACCGATCATAAACCACCATATTCCTCCGATGAAATTTCCTGAAAAGAATTGGATGACGCCTAAGAAAATGAGTACGAGCCCAAATACCGCGCCAACGCGTGAGGCTATTCGTGTAGACCATCGGATATCGTTCTTCCATTTCCAGAGCGCTGATCGGAGCACACGGCCTCCATCAAGAGGGAAGGCGGGTATTAAATTAAAACCTGCAAGGACCCAATTGATAAACGACAGATACGTAAAGATCCCTGTCAGTGGTACCGACCAATCGGTTTCGATGCCGACAGTGCGAATGATGAAAAATATGAGGCCGAGCACAATACTGGAGGCAGGGCCTGCAATTGCCATCAAAAATTCTGCTTTTGCACTCGGTGGTTCTTCCTCCATACTGGCGACTCCGCCAAAGATGAAGAGCGTAATGCCTTTGATGGGAAGGCCATATTTTCGTGCCACGAGCGAATGACACAGCTCATGGAATACAATGGAGAAAAAGAGGCCCAACGCGCCAAAAATACCCATCCACCAGTAGGTCGCGGTTGTGAGACCTTTGAAATAGTGGGGGAAAAGGCCCTGGGCAAGTGACCAGGTAATGAGAAGTGCGAGTATTACCCAACTAAGGTCAATCTTTACTTCGAACCCAAAGAGTGTGAAAATTCGTATGGATCGTCCAAACATAACATAACCTCCTCGATGAACGTTTCTCTATTAATTGAGAAATGTCCCAGGTACATTATACAGATTAACGTTAAAATATCAAGTAGAACATCGAGAACAAGAGTTGAAAGATATACCGACGCTCGAGAATTTTCTGACTATGATTTAGAGAGAGATCTGACTATTGTGTTTTCAATACAAAAGCAAGACAAGATACACACGCTCAAGGTCTTTGACCAAGGGCAATAAATAAAATAATGTGGTTTTAGAAACTGAAAATTATCTTTCTGATAGTCTCCTAACGGAGCTCATGATATATTAACATTCCATAGTGTGCAGCACTATAATCGCCATCAAATTCGTAAACCTTGAGTTCGATCAAATATGTGCCGGTATTCGTCGGTTTTACGGTCACCGTCGGATGATTGTCACTTGCCTCATCGCCGACGATCTTGATCCATTCACCATCTACATCCTTGTACACGTTAATATCTAAATCGCGAATTCTCCAGTCACCATATGCAGTAACACCATATGTCCAACCCTCATGGAGTGTTCGTGTAAAAGTAGTTCCATCTTCTGTAATAATATCTGCCTGCATATGGACTATTTCCTGGTCGAGGCTGTCCTCGAGATAAGCAACATAGCCAGCCATTTCGATTATTACATCCTTCATAGTTGTATACTCATCAGCACATACAAAAGCTGGGATGATAAGCATCAAAACAAGACCTATGGGGGGCATATTTTTATGCATATGACCTCCTTTCTATTGTTGATACTTAAGTTTATGTATAATTCTCTTTGTGTCAAGAGCTGATTTCAAGAATATTGATAAACAGAGCGCGTTATGCGAATGGATGGTATTTCCTAAACCAGTTGAATCCGAACTCCTCTATAATGGTGAGGAATTCTTCATTGCCATCAGGCATGACATCGGCTTCATAGTGAAGTCCAAAATATCGTTGTACCGGGTTTATATATCCCTTCTTTTTAATAGTCTCGATGCACTGTTTGGCAAATCCTTTGCCGTGCACTTTTTGACATACTTCGGCAATTCTCTTGAGTCGCTCTTCAGTTATTTCAATCTTTAGGTTAGGATATTTTTCGTCGAATGCCTTTTTCAGGTCATCATCTTTGCTTTGGGTATACTTGTCGCTATGGACGATGACATCAATCCCCAATTTTTTCCTTGGTCGTGGTTTTGTTTTTGGATAGCCGAGACAAAGCAGTACGACCGGCAATACACCCTTGGGAAGATTGAACATATCGCGGAGTTTCCTAAAAAATTCAAGGACAGTACCAACATACACCGAACCCAATCCCAATGAATCCGCTGCAGTGCAGATATTTTGTGCGGCAATGATTGTATCCTGGAATGAGATCCAGAAGTGTCGGAAAGAGCTCGTAGCGGAAAAAGGTGCAACCTCGAGCTGTGCCCAACGCTGGAGACGATGCCAATCAATGCAGAAGAGCAGGTCAATTGGAGCATCGGCAATGAAATTTTGTGCACACATTTCTGCGAGTTTTTGTTTCGGTTTATCAGCCTCTATTTTGATAATAGAATAGGGTTGTAAATTTCCTCCGGTTGGTGCATGAATTGCCGCCTCAAAGATAAGTTGTAAGGTGTCCTGTGAAATTTTTTTATCAGAAAATGCTCGGCAACTGGCACGCTCAATGAGTAGTTTCAACGTATGATTAGGATATGTGCCATCACGCGATTCCTTTACTCCGTGATGGGAAGGCATCTTATTTGTCTTCATAGAGAATATTCCTCCTCTCTATCGTCTTTTAACGCATCATTCATTTTTTGCGTCGAAGTTGATTATATCGAAAGCAATTTATCGTATGGTCATTAACCATACCCACGGCCTGCATAAATGCATAACATATTGTCGAACCAACAAATTTAAACCCCCTCTTCTTAAGGTCCTTGCTCATCATATCAGACTCCACGGTTCTGGTCGGCAATTCTGAGAGCGACTTAAATTTGTGCTGTATCGGTCTATGATCGACAAAACGCCATATATACCTGTCGAAGGAACCGAATTCTTTCTGCGCTTCTAAAAATTTCTGAGCATTGTTTATGGTAGCCTTAATCTTCAAACGATTGCGAATAATGCCTGGATTGGCGAGTAATCGCTTCATATCACGTTTTGTATAGTGAGCAATCTTCTTGGGGTCGAAATGATCAAAAGCCGTTCTAAAATTCTCTCTCTTGTCCAGAACAGTTTTCCAGCTCAGCCCCGCCTGCGCACCCTCGAGTATGAGAAATTCAAACAATGTGCGATCCTCATGTACCGGAGTACCCCACTCACGGTCGTGATATGCACGCATTAACGGGTCGTCACCTACCCAGCCACACCGTATTTTTCTCTTCATTGCATCTCCTTGCTCTTATGTGCTCAATTCCTTGAAGGGTTCTTTAGAGAATCTCAGCGTTTTCATATTCTACTTTTATATTATCGAGAAAATACCAGAAACGGCATTTTATCCACCTTCACTCTGACACGCAGGGTAGAAATTACGAACAGAGAGATCTGAAAAAATAAATAGTTCTTAATCATTGTATTCTTCTTCTCTCTGAAAATTGTTGAAACCTCATGACTTTGTAATGTAATATACAGTTTACCCATGCATGCTCTGTTGTCAAGCGTGTATAGGTTTTGCTCATGGGTTCTTGCGGTATTTACGTTTTTTTGAATAGTCTGTCGTGTAAAATCGTCTATTTCCACTCTGCCACTCTTGTTCTTTATAAACAGTGTTATGTATCGAACACCTAAAAGTATTGAAATTACAAACCAATCGACGTATCTACTATCGAGAGTCGAGTAGGAGCATTGCATTTCTATTACGACGGTATTCTATGAAATTATTCTTGACAATCAATAAATTTTATGCTAAACTTATGATATATAGTGAATTTACACTAGGAAACTAGAGAGGAGGTTTTTATGGCAGTGAACTATATACATAAATCAAAAATCCAACAACTAGCGAAAGAACTCGGTCTAAGGATCAGCGCAGATGCAATAACTGCAGCTGATGAGAAGGTTAAGGAAGTTCTAAAGGAGGCGGGCGAAAGAGCAAAGAAGAACAATCGCAAGACGATAATGGCACAGGATATGTAGTTCGTAAGGTAATATTTCGAACACCATATCAACTGCTTCCTATATTACTTTTGCGTATTCTTTAAAACCTAAGGGTGCAGTAGATATAAGTATCTCATATCCCCACACATATAGTGTGTGTGGGGATATTTTTTAAGAATGAATTTAATTTACCACGGCGTAGTACGCCTTGTACCGAGACCGGGTCCTAGTAGTAGTGCATTTGTAAAGAGCCGCTTTGAACCATGAAAATAACCCCTGAAGAATGGGTCATCTGCGAAGAGAATGATCTGTCCCTTACCCATGCTTTCGCGTGTACAATATGCTGTTTGTGCCCAACGATTCCGTGCCTCAGGCCAGAGTAAACCGCTCAGCCGAATATTTTCTTCATCTGCTAAACGTGCTGCGGTCTGAACCGGGACCTTTGACATAAGAGCAATGTCGGTGTAAAGGATAACCGGTACCTTACTGTTCATGCCACTCGTGAGCCAGTGCTCTCCATCAAGGTCTGCACGGAGAATGCAACCGCGTGGCATAAATAAACGAGCCCTTTCGTCATTGTCGGCATCTTCTTCTGTCTTATACTTCCTCTCTTCCTCGGGCGGCTTTTTCTTTATTGTTGGAACGCCCCACACCGCTTTGCTATCTATAACAGGTTTGATTGCGGCTCGCTCACGTTCAACTGCTTCTCTGTATTCATCGAGTTTATCGAGGACTTGACGTCGAAGCCGCACGCTGCTGAGACCAACCGATGTATCAGCGGCAAATGCAGCAGCCGTTCCAATAGCAATGAGTGTCCCACCCTGCTCAATCCATGTCCTCAGTTTTGCTGTTCCAAAGTTTCCCAGGATCCTTTTATATGCTTCTACACCTCCCCAGACTTGAGGAAGTACCAGTATACTGTATCTATCGAGATCTATCCAGGGAATTGATGTGATGTCCAGTGATGAGAAGTCGAGTCGGTACTCGTAGTCCAGGAGATACCACAGTGCTCCGTAGCTTGCGAAATCTGTTGGAGTTCCTGCAAAAATTCCGATCCGGGGCAACTCAATCAATCCAAATGCTTCGCCACCGAGATCGGGTCCTTTATCGCTGAGTGCAGTATTGACACCGTAGATGGTTATACCGGTCTTGTCAGCAACATCGGAGACAAAGTCATTCAGTTCTTTGGGATTTTCTTTTTTTCTCAGCAAGACACTTCCCCGCGGAAATGCCTGACCCTCAATTTCAAATGACTGCTGTGCGATTCGTACTTTGTAGTCATTTTGCAGAAAGAGGATGAGCGAACGTGTAGCGTTATCGCTTGAATAGTCGAAAACGTAGCCGTAGCGAGGATTCGGTCGAATGACTGTTCCATCAGGTATTTCGGTCGTTGTGATTGACTGTGTCTTGGTGGCTATTTCTTTTCCAGTCCAATATGCATCGATATTATAGGCCATGGGTATAGACCAGGCAGTGACTTCATAGAACCGAGAGTGCCTATTTTTTTCCAACTCACGCAGTTCCTCGACAAGCAATGAGTCAGGCGTTCTGGGGTCGAACTCGAGTATGGTCTGAATGAGCGGACGCATAGGTTGATTGAGTGAGACGATAAACGTACCTCTGGGGAATCGCTTTTCTTTGAGAACTCTGCCCCAGTAATCGTGGAGGTCATTGGCCACGAAGTCCTGTTCAGCAACCTGGACTTCGATGCCTTGGAGAAGTAATGTTTCAATAAAACGATGAGCTCTCGCAGCATTCTTTCCTGGTTGAAATACGAAGGCACGTACGGAATATGATGTCTGCCATTGCATTGCTTTCTTCTTCTCACGGTAGAAGTCCTGGAGAAGTTCCTCTCGTCGAGCTGCTGCCGTGGTTAAGTTAGCCATTGAGCTGACGAAGTGGTGATGCACTGTTTCTCGAAACGTGAGAATCGTTCCCTCCGGTCGCTTGATCAGAGAGCCGTTCACACCCGCTTGCTCATAGAGAATGCCGATAGCGCCAATATAGAGGGCCCAGTGGCTTCCAAATCCCGGATACCATCCTTCATACCACGCACGCGTATAGTAACTCCAACCATACTTGTCAAAAGCATGTGCCTGATCACGTGCAAATATGTCCCACCATTTCATCGTCGTTGAGGTTATATTCGGGTTGTGCGGTTCGTTGGGTGGTGCAAAGAGGTAGGTGTTAAACGAACCCATCTCATGGGCATCAATGAAGAGTTGAGGATTCCATTCAAGGATAGCTTTGACTCTGCCACGTGTTTCAGGATGCACGACCGAAAACCAATCACGGTTGAGGTCGAAGAGGTAGTGATTACCACGTCCCCAGGGCCAAAATCCACCATGTTGTAGACTCTGATGATCAAGGTTGGGCATGACGCCGGCTAATTGTTCCATCTGGGAAACAGAGCGTTCCCTTCCATCTGGATTCTGTAGGGGATCGATGATGATTACTAACTCATCTCTTAGCCTCTCTGTGAGCGAATCAGTGCCTGCGGCAAGCTGATATGCAAGCTGCAAGGCTGCATCGGTGGATGAAAGTTCATTCCCATGAATACAGTAGCCAAGCCAGGCAACAGCAGGAGTCTGGGCTATGAGCGATGACGTTTCTCTTTCACCACGTAGCTTGCGGGGATCTGCAAGCCGTGCGATAGAGGTTTTTATTTCATCGATTCGCGCCATATTTTCTTCAGAGGTTATGATCATGTAGTAAAGAACACGTCCCTCATAGGTTTCACCATAGGGCCTCAGCTGTACGCGTTGACTCGCCTCAGACAGCGTTGTGATGTAAGTAATAACTTCATCGTAATGAACAGGTGTTGAGCCTAACGGATAGCCGAGAACGCCTTCAGGCTTTGGAATACCTGGGTCATAGGTGCCTTCGGAGAAAAACGGTTCAACGTCAATCTCGGCAGACAGCACAGCCCTTTCTCCATGGAGTTGGCTATAGGTTTTTGCAAAAGCACTGCCGAGCCATGTCATATTGATTACCAGTACTACTAAGAAAGGTGCATGTTTCATGACTCTCGATAATTGTATAATACACCCGAACACTCTATTTTTTAGCATCAGATACCTCCTAACAGCTACTAATTTTCTTTATTTTAAATATACAAAAAATTCACAATACGTATCACCTCGGCCTATCGCTTTCGATACTGTTACATTTACTTCTCGCCCGAATGCCTCTGAAAATATTGTTTTAATGTAACCGCGTGAACACAAACAGAAAGTGGGATTCAATGGTGCGTAGTGACCATGTACGAGAGGGCATCCACATGATTTGCAAATTGAATGAATATAATCTTTTTCCCATGTCCATCGTCCACACCAAGGTATGTGTTTGTTCATGAGGTCCAGAAGCTCAAGGTGGTTCTCGGCGTTCTTTTTGAGTTTTTTTAATATCTTGAGATCGTATTGAGCACAATTGTGTCCGCATAACTCCAATATTTTTATTTGTTGATCTTTGTCTGTGAATTTTTGCAGTCCTTTCATGACTGCGGCAATCCATCTTTTTGCGACATCCTCTCCACTTTCCCGCGTCGTTTCTTTCTTGTTCGTTTTACGCATGATAAGGAACTAAGTTTACACAAACTGGCAGCCGAGTCAAGCGGGGTATTCGGTCGATAACGACTTACATTCTTAACTGGAGCAAAATATTATGAGAACATTACGGCTGATATTGTGGTATGACTTCTTCTTTTGTTACTGTCTCTTTCCATGTCTCTCTACGATACCAGAGGTACGCCAATGCAGCACCCAGTATGTTACTCAGAGACATGCCAATCCAAATACCCTTGCTTTCCAGGAGTATGCTCAAAAAATAGGCGAGGGGTAGTCTCAGTGCCCACAGTCTGATGAGACCGAGTACCATCGATTCTGTGGTTCGACCAGCAGTCCTGACCACACTCGACGCAATAAAAAAAATACCAAAGAATGGCATAGCAATGAGAAAATACAAAAAGAAAATGGATCCCTCATTGATTACCAAAAGATCATTAATGAAAATGTGAATGATTTGTGTGCGAAATAGGAAAATGAGGAGTGCAGGAATGGAAATGAATATCGCATTTATTACTATTGTTTTGTTTACAATTTTTCGCGTGCGGTCAAAGTTTAATGCCCCAAGATTCTGGCCAACCATTGTCGACATAGCTTGACTGATTCCGTTAGAGATGGTGAAGACTAAGCTAATAATTCGTTGACCAATGCCATAGGCTGCGATAGCAACACTCCCAAAATGCGACACGACTCCCATTAGCGCAACAAATCCAAAGGCATTTAAGGATTGACCAATACCTGCTGGTAACCCGATACTGACCATTCTTTTAAAGAGATGAAAATCTGGTTTAAACTCATGTATATAGAATTTAATACCTACTTTTCCACTGAAGATGAGATAGATACTCAGAACGGACGCTGTGAAATAGGCAATAATCGTCGCAAGAGCAGCACCCAAGACTTCCATTCGAGGAATGGGTCCAATGCCAAAAATGAAAAGGGGATCAAGAATGACATTTAAGAGGACAGCAAAAGAGTTGATCTTGGTTGGTGTTTTAGTGTCTCCGAGTGCTCTCAAGGCGAAGGAAAAGGCGAATCCTTCAAATGAAAAAGGCATTCCGACAAACATAACTCGTAAATAGATGACTGCATTATCGAATGCATCGGCAGGAACGCCGAGGGCCCTTAAGAGCCAGGGGGTCGTGAAAAACCCTGCAATTCCCAGTATGAACGAAGAGATGAACATAAGCGTTAATAAATTTGTGATGTTGTGTTTTACTTTATCCCACTGACCTGCTCCTGCATACTGAGAGACAAGAGCGAACCCGGCTATTGCAAAACCCATGCCGAGACTCATCATTGTCCAGATAAAGGGGAAGGAAACTGTAGGAGCAGAAACTGCTTGCCTTCCTAATTTCCCGAGCCAGAATGTATCGGTGAGGTTATACACGATGTAGACAAGATTGAAAAAGATTAGGGGATAGGCGAGTTTCAGTAATGTTTTCTCAATGCTGCCATTGAGTATCTCTTCGCGCATTCGTTCATGCGATTTGCCGATCACTGTCCTATTGTATGCACCACTACTGTTAAGTCAACTATATCCGCGATGCGACCTCGATATAAGCCTCTATTTCCAGATTATTGACATTGAACCAAAAGTCGATATAATAAATGGTATGAGAAAACTGCCTTTACTTATTCTTTTGTTTTCAGTTTTCATATCCTGCCGCGCAAAAAGGGAGGTGGTAGCACCGACTCTCGTGGAATATGAAATATTATATCCGCTCGAGGCAAGAAATCGAGGGTATGAAGGCATGGTTTTAGTCAAGGTTCTTGTTGATGAGGGCGGGAGGGTGCGTAACGCCATGATTGCGCGAACATCGGGTATATCGATGCTTGATTCTGCGGCAGTGCATACCGCAAAGAATTTTGTGTTTTCGCCTGCAATAATCGATGGAGAACCAACACAATTGTGGGTAACACTTCCTGTTGAGTTTGAACTGAAAGAAATGCGTATTGATCTAACAGTTTGGTTTAATGAAGTCATTGCCGTTCAACAAGAAATTGCACAGACGTATGATGAAGAGAAGGTTAAAGATTTATATAATCTCTATAAAAGGTTCATAAACTCGACGAGAGGTTGTCTCGATGTAAAAATAAACGACTACATCAAACAGATTGTGCTCAACAAAACAGCTGCCGTTTGGGAGAGATTTTGGACAGAGTATCCGGCTCAAATCATTCTATTTTTTGATATTATCAATAGATATCCAGATTCATCGATCCGTTTTGAGGCGGAAGAAGACTTTAATGAATTCTTTGTTGAAGAGGTCACAAGAATCAGGGCATGCGTATCATCGCCCATTGCAGATTCGCTGATTAACAAATTAAGCAAGGCTATGCAACAGTAGCTTTTTCAGCAATTTGCTCCACGAGAAGATAGACAATACATTTATAATTTTCGACACACTAATTCACCACTTCCAATCGGTACGACCAAGGCATCGACACGTTTGTCAGCCAATGCTCGTGCGAGCATCGGCTTTAATATTTCCTTGTGACTTATTGCATTATCGGCGACGAGTAACCCGCCTCGCATCATACGTGGGATAAGTTTTTCATAGCAATCATAGTAAGCATCTTTCTCTGCATCGAGAAAACAGAACGAAATATTTTTGTAGTTTTGCAAGTATTCTCTCGCGTCTCCGATTACAAGTTCTACAGTTTTTTTGATACCTGTTCTGCGAAATGTTTCCCTTGCTAAATCGCACTTTTCTTTGTCTATCTCAAACGTCACGATTCTTCTTCCTATTTCTTTACATGCTAAAGCGAGCCAGAGCGTGGAATAGCCAGCACTCGTACCGATTTCGAGATAGGTTCCTTCTGGTGCGGCCCCGGCAAGGAGCGCTATGAACTTGCCCGTTTCAGGCGGAATTTGGCGAAGCCGCCGCTGGTCCGGTGTTCCATTCACTCTGTCTCTTTTATTAATAGACTCTAAATAGCGCATTCTTTCTTGAATTGCTTTTGGTATGTTGTGGAACATGTAATCACCTCCTTCATCATATCAACTAAATAGGTGTCTTCCAGAGGAACGCTCATAGATAACGATTAAAATGTTTGTGAAGCCTAACACGATAAACCCTGCCAATCCAGTAACACCAACGAGCAAATCACTGCCGCCCTTGACTACTGTAATAGCAAGCCCCGCTGTTGCGTTGAGTGAACCATGCATGATAGCAGCAGCGATGACTGATTTCGCCTTGATTCTGATATAACTGAAGATTGGGGAGAGGAGTAGACACCAGATGATCATCATCAATACGCCTGCAAAAGGGTGCTCTGGGTAATTATGGCCTTGAAGAATGATGGGTGTATGCCAAACGCCCCAGATGAAACCGATAAGGAGTGACGACTTCCAGAAACCCATGGAGGCGAATTCTTTTTGCAAGAATCCCCGCCAGCCCAGTTCTTCTCCAAAACCAGCAACTGCATTGATTGTGATGCCAGCAATAAGACCTTGTATTAACCCAAACCAGATGGGGTGAATCGGTGATGCTTCAGCCTGCATGCGCATCTGTTCTATTTGCTCTGGTGTCATGATCGATTCGAAACGTTCAAATAATCCTGCCATTTCCGCAGAGTACGTAACATTTGGAAAAAGCAAGCTGACACCAAGCGTAGCAAAAGCTACGAGAGGGGGGAGCAGCCATGCCACGAAAAACCAGGGATTCAACTTAAAAGAAATTCCTAATGGTTCCTTTAATGGTTCTTTATAGATCAATTTCTGGACGACGATCACCATCACCATCGGAATAAACATGTAAATGATTCATATAATATATGAACCGGTGGTATTCCACCTCCCGCCAAAAACATAAAACATAATTGCCATGAGCCAACAAAAACCAAAGGTGAGACCAATGAAAAGTGCAACTTTTCGTTTGTTTCCATTCATCATTTTCTCCACCTATTATTTTAATTCCTTGAGCATGAGCAAGACGGGAACACGTCTGAACCCTATTTTCTCCCAGAAACCGACACTCTGTTCCGTAGCAGTCACGCTCACGGTTGGCGCACCGCGACGGATGAATTCTGCGGCGACCGCGTCGACGAGTGCAGTCCCCACACCAGAATGCTGGTAATCAGGATGTACGGAAAGGAGATGAATGAGTGCTCGAGAGCCGTCATACACAGCTTTAATAAATCCGCATATTTGTTTGTCTGTTTCAGCGATCATGAAAACTGCTGCATCGCACATTGCCACTCGCTTCATCGATTCTGGTCCCTCGATTGCTGGATGCTTGTATTGATCGTTTAACGTGAGGATTTGGACGAGCCTCGGTATATCAGATTCTCTGAACTCTCGCACGTGTATCTTCATATTACTCCTCATTCTACCTGTTAATAGTGCCTAGTCAAGGTGACGAATTCAGTTTCGAGCCGAGGAAATGTAATAACAGACATCACCGAAACTCATGATTATGTTAAGCGAAAAATGAATAAATCGAGATCTTCAAAAATAGGTTCTTGAGATTTTTGTTCTTGGCAGTACTTTTTTAACCGGGTGAGACCTTCTTGAAATTCCTCGTCTGTGATTGCGTCGAGGTCTGATAGTGCTCTCATACTTATTTTTCTAAGGTATTCATCAAAGTTATCAGCAAATACCTGATGTACAATAGTGTGCGTGCAAAGTTTAAAGCCATGGCCATGCAAAAAATTCTTGAGTTCTCTCCTTGATGGAAGCTTTGCGAGATCGATCTTCCGTGCCGAAGGAAAAAAGCGAAGGTAGATATAGCAATCCAGACTGTCTGTGGTGGAATTTCGTATACAGAGAAAACCATCTCGCTTCAAGACTCTTTTGAATTCGAGGGCAGCGTTATCTTTGTTATGGATATGGTGGAAAACCTGGGATAGGAAAAGCATGTCAGTTCTTTTATCGCATAACGGAATATTCGCTGCTTGACACTGAATGAAGTCGACCAATGGGGATAGTATGCTACTTTTTGCCTTTTTCAACATCTTATACGAGGGGTCTATGCCATAGACCTTTGCTGAGAAGTGATCAGCAAGTGCCTTCGAAAATCGTCCAGTACCACACCCCACATCGATAATGGTTTTCACTTCGTCTTTTGGAATGTGTTGAGAAATCGATTCAAGCCAAAGTTGCATCGTCTTTTCAGGAAGTCGCCGAGCCTGGTCGTACCGTATGTGTATGTCTGTCCTATTGTAGTCAAATTTCTTCATCTTTTCCTCGATGAATCTATGAGCATAATCTTTTAATGAAATAAATACAAATCTCCACTGCTACAGCTTCTTTGCTAAAATGATGAGACATAAATTCACACTACTATAATTATTAAGTAAATCATCAGGTAGATATCCTATTGGCACTTCACGAATGGGAACATCAATTAACTGTAATAGATCAAATCCCGCATTTTTTATAGACGAAGTGTAATCTGTACGAGTATAATTCATATTCGGCAATAGGTACGTTATTCCATCAACAGTACATAGTGTACGCCACCCCTGTGCAACACCATCCGGATGAAAATCAGTAACGAGAAGGTGCCCTTCTTTTTTCAAGACACGATGAAACTCTTTTATTGTATTTGCCATTTTTGAAATATGAGTGAGTGTGAGGGTACAGACGACGAGGTCAAAAATTGCCGAATTGAACGGCAGTCG
>CP070664.1:2693378-2701727 GCA_020355325.1 Caldifarciminota bacterium | reverse complement strand
TGGGAGAATTTCTACAAATATAATGAGCAAGGACGTAAAGTCGAATGGTTAAGTAATAACTATGCAATAGAAGATGTCTCGAAGTGGCGCTATTACTATGATGATAAAGGTAGGAATATCGCTACTGACTCAGATTCAACCCTAACCGGTCCATTGCGCTACGAATATAAGTACGACAAGAACGGTAATCTTATTGAAGAATCATGTTATTCAAAGGGAGGCAAGTTGGACAATAGGTCGTTGTATACTTATGACCAGAAAGGACGAAAAATTAAGACCGAATTTATAAAGAGTGACCATACCAGCCATGGTTACGTAATCTATGAACGCGACGAACAAGGTAATCTTCTAAGATCAAGGGAATACTATCCTCAACTGGTTCATGTGACTGAGTCAAAATACAATAGATACGACTATGTAATTTCAACCATATACACTTATTATTTCTGCGATTGCAGAGATGTTAAAGTAGAACCTTATCAATTGGATGAATTAGAATATGAGTATTACTAGAATGCAGAGGAGGAACGATGCCCAAATATGAAAAATGGCTGCAGGATGTAGTGGATGCAGCGGAAGAGGTGATGAAAGGCCTCGGGAATATAGAATATAAGGAAGCTGTTTATGAAGAGGCATTGTGTCATGAAATGCGTATCCGCGGTATTCGGTATGAAAGGCAGAGAAACTTTGAGCTCATGTATAAGGGTTACACCGTTGGCTCAGGGCGCGCTGATTTTGTCATAAATCCATTCTGGGCGACAAAGAAAGCAGTTGATGAGCACGTGATGGAAATAAAGGCTGTTAAGGACATAAAAAAAGTACACAAGCGGCAGGCTGTAGTATATATGATCTCGCTTGAGATAGAGAAAGGGGCGGTGATGAGTTTCAGTCATGAAAAAGGCGTGCTTGTAGAACCAGTGGAATTACCAGTGCCAAAAAAGTTAATCCGCGATGTGTGTTTTGCCAAACCGACAAAACCGAGGAATACGAAAAAGTGCTTAGAAAAAGCTGTACAAAATGTGCATCATTACTTTGGTCCCGACTTTTTCTATAATGACGCGCTGACTGAAATGACGTATACAAATGCAATTGGTGTTGAAATGCTGCTCGCCGGCGTCGATTTCGCTACCGCTGATTATCCGATTCTGTATAAACATCAACGCGTAGATTCACTGCCAATACCTTTTCTCTTCCCGGATGGTTCTGGTATGACGTCCAAATTTTATAAAAATGAAGAAGAAATCGATGAGTACAAAGATTACTATAAATACTACAAAAAGAAGTTTAATATAAAGAAGCTATATCTTGCGCTTCTGCCTGTGAAAGAGGCTGACCAGGTGGTTTTTATTGAATTATGATGATCCTCGATTTGATTAGAACAGAAACCGCCCTGCTATGGTTTGACAAAAAAGATGGTATAAGTTAGTGAGTCATTAACTAATTCAGCAATTGACCTATTATAAATTCACTAGCGTGACTGATTACAGCGATGAAAAGAATATGATTACAGTGATAAATACAATAGAAATGTTAGGAGAAGAACGCAAAAGCGCTTGACTTTAGTGCGTCAGAAGATGTATAATATAGTATAAAAAAACCAGTGGTTTCAATACAATTGGTTATATAGATTAGCAAGACCTGGTTGTATAGAGGCGAGAATGAAGGTAAACAAGACATGAAAGGGGGTATACAATGTGTCATTTGAGTTTTCTCATTGTGGTTTTTATAACATTCAGTGATTCAGAAGCTCAATTGGTTCCTTCAATCATCGGTGATACCATAAGGTACGAATTATCGATTGATGAAATTGCTGTCAATTTTTCAGGAAGGAAACGAAAGGCTATGGCCATTAATAGTGTGATTCCAGGACCAACCTTGCGATTTAAGGAAGGTCAATTCGCGATTATATATGTAAAAAACAATATGGATGTTGAGACCTCAATCCATTGGCATGGTATCTTACTACCAAATTTCCAGGATGGAGTCCCCTACCTAAATTCTCCGCCAATCATGCCCGGTACAATCCATCGGTTCGAATTCCCTCTCAAACATTCAGGGACATACTGGTATCATGCTCACACAGGGCTACAGGAGCAAAGAGGTATTTATGGTTCTATCATTATCGAGCCAAAGGACGAGAAACTAGAATACGATCACGACCTCGTTTTGGTGCTATCTGATTGGACAGATGAAAACCCAGATGAAGTTTTACGCACTCTCAAACGAGGGAGTGAATGGTACGCTATTAAAAAAGGAAACGTTCAGAGCCTTGATAGAGTAATTGCTAAAGGAGCATTTGGTGCTCAACTCAAGATGTGGGCAAAGCGTATGCCGGGTATGGATATTTCAGATGTCTATTATGAGGCATTCCTCATTAATGGAAAGCCCCTACAGGAATATCCTCAATTCAATGCTCATGAGAAGGTAAGGCTTCGAATAATCAATGCCGCAGCTTCCACGTATTTCTGGTTAACGTTTGGCGGCGGAGCGGCTCAATTGGTCTCTGCTGATGGTTTGGATGTCATGCCAGTACAAGCGAACAAAGTGCTACATGCCATAGGCGAGACATACGATTTCATTGTCACCATACCAGAAGACAAGGCAGTGGAGGTAAGAGCCACTGCACAAGATGGGTCCGGATATGTGAAGGCTATTCTTGGCGAGGGAGAAATCGCTGAAGCGATGGAAGTTCCCAAACCCGATTTAATAGAGATGATGAAAAACATGGCGGATATGGATATGAACAGCATGCATGAGGAGAAGGACGAAGTGAAAATGCCCAAAACCATGAAGGGAGAGCATGGTTCTGAAAGCATGCCACATGATCAGAAGATGCACGAGAAGAGCAACATGGAACATGGAAATATGCAGATGGTCACCGGTTTTAGTTATGATATTCTGAAATCGTCCAAGGCAACCGAATTTCCAGAAGAATTTCCTGTCAAACAAATGACACTCAATTTGACAGGCAACATGTGGCGATACGTATGGAGTATGGACGGGAAAGTACTTTCCGAAGTGGATAAAATATTGATAAAGAGAGGCGAGATTGTTCGTGTAACTTTGGTCAACAAAACAATGATGCACCACCCAATGCACTTACATGGACATTTTTTCAGAGTGTTAAATCAGAACGGTGCATACTCGCCACTGAAACACACAGTAGACGTGCCACCGATGGAGAGCATAACACTTGAGTTTGAAGCAAACGAATATGGCGATTGGTTCTTCCACTGTCATATTCTTTACCATATGATGTCTGGTATGGCAAGGGTATTCAGCTATGGCGATGCGCGAGATACTCGAATGAGGGAACATTCGATAAAGACACTCTTATATGAAGATAGGCATATGTTCGTTTGGGGGGAAGTAGAATTAGCAAGTAATATGGTGGGGATTGACGTGGTGTCCAGCAACACAAGAAATCAAGTGAGCCTGGATTTTGAATATGGGTGGAACAAGAATCTGGAAGCCACTCTAAGCTATGAACGTTATCTGGGAGACTTCTTTCGGTTATATGGCGGAGCTGACCTTGAAAACGAAGAAGAAAATGAATTGAGCAACCTCCAAGTTGTTGGGCGTGTAGGAGTGAGATATTTGTTGCCTTTCTTCATTAATGCGGATTTGAGTGTTGATCACAAAATACGTCCCCAATTGGGGCTTGGTACAGAGCTTCTTTTATTCCCGCGAGTGGCGATCTCAGGGGAATGGGAATGGGAGAATGATTTCGGTATAACCCAGGATTTAGCCGCTGATGAGAAATGGGCCCAGGAGCACAGTTGGAATGTGGCGTTGGAAATAACCATTAATAAGTTCATTGCATTAACTGGCGGCTATAATAATCGTTTCGGCTGGGGTGGTGGCCTATCTGCCGAATTGTAGGTTCATTTACCTTACAAGAAACAAATTAATATGAGGCATATCAGGTCAAATCCATTCGATTCCTCCGCTCATTACGTTGGAATCTACAATGGATCTTCGGCTCGACAATGGACGTATCACCCATGAGAAAATTGGTTCTTTGAAACTTGAATAAAAAATGTATTGAAATAACATGAATGAAAGGAGATATAAAACAATGACGATAAAGATCACAATTATAAACGGTGTATGTCAGGGTGATCATCACACAGTTGGGCAAGAGTTTATTGTGGAACATACGACCCCTGCGGGAATGTGCTTGGGCGCCTGGAATGCTAGTGCTCCCTATGTGAGTGCGCTGCGCTTTGGCGGTAATTTCCCCTGGGAAAAGGAAGAAGGTGTTGCTACGATTCACTGCCCAGATCCTAAGGGTATTACTCTTGAACTTAGACGAGTTAAGTAAATGATAACGCAAATGGGGTTGGGGGTGAAATATGAAAAACTATCCATGTGAAGCAAAAAACATTTGTAAGATATTAAGTGCGCCTTTTCCATTTTTTGCACTGATGGCAGGGGTACAGCTTGGTGTGTTTGCAGTGCTCAAAGATAAACCCATGAAAGTCGAGCAGATTGCTGATGCAATTGGTGCTAACCCAATAAAATTGAAATCGCTTCTTTATGCACTTGTTATTGCGAAACTGCTAGCTGTAGAAAAAGGAGAACTTTTTTCCAATACAAGTGAAGCCAGTCAGTTTCTAATTCCAGAGAGTCCGTCTTACATGTGTGATCACGTACATTATAATGTTCATCCACACATAATGTCCTGGTGGATGAGTGCAGGGGTTAAGCTCTCAGAGTCTATCAAAACAGGAAAACCACAGATTGACTATGACTTTTCTGCACTATCGGAAGATGAGTTAGCAATGGGCTTTTGTACTACACATCCTATTGCACTCAGGGCAGGGCGTGAGCTTGCAACAAAATATAATTTTTCATCTTGTCATACACTCGCGGATGTTGGAGGTGGAGTTGGTGGACTTGCTATTGCCATAACTGAGATTTATCCTCATATTAAGGCTACGGTGATAGAGCTACCTAAGATTACACCAATTACACAACATTTCGTTGATGAAGCACAGGCTGCAGATCGGGTACGGGTTATAGCTGCCAATTTAATTCATGATTCGTTGGAAGGTTCATTTGATGTTGCAGTTTTAAGAGCACTTATTCAGATTTTATCGCAAGATGATGCGATTAAAGTACTTAGGAATACATACAAAATCATAAATCCAGGAGGAATAATATATATACTTGGTCACATTCTAGATGACTCAAGAACCACGCCGATAGAAGAGGTGTGGTATAGTATTGTAAATATCAATTTCTATGATATTCCTGGTTCTTACACAGAGGGAGAATATAGTAATTGGTTGATGGAAGCAGGTTTTGTACAAATAGAACGCGGTTTTCTGCCAAATGGAGATGGTGTTATGATAGCTCGCAAACCCGAAAGGTAGCAGCACGTGATATAGGGTCATATGGTGTCAGGCTCTCCGCTTGCAGCGAGAGTAAACTTGACATTCTAGATATTCTTGAGTGGTAATCGATTAGCGGTTTGGATGCACGGCTGGTTTAAGTTTTAGTCTTGACAGCGTAGTTTGTGCCGTATATGATGATACGTAGATTAGCAAGTAGTTGATAGTTCGCGTAGCTTAAAAAAACGAATCTGTATAAGGAGTTTGAATTGTCGGACGATTCTGTGACTTCATACATTTTCAATAGAAACAACTCTCTACAGCTTTGCACAAGTTTCTGCGGAAGAATTTTAGTTTTTACAGCACTCACGAAGGCCGCGATCTGTGTGTAAGGAAAAAATGTCGAATGTCAAAACCTGACACATTATTTCCTATGAAGAATAGTCATTCGAGGAAAAAAATAATCTCAAAAAATTTGATTATAAAATTTATATCTTATATTATTCTTACGTGGATGTTAAGCGCTTATATAATTCTTAAAGGTCATAGACATTGCGGCGTTTGCAGTGAGATATCAAAAGGATTATTGCTATTTATTGTTACAATTAGTGTTGGCGGAGCCTTCACATTATTCCCAAATATCTTTGTGAAATTAGTCGAAAATGGCATTACACATTACAGCTTGATAGATCTTTTTGGTTTTAAAAATTCACCTAAAATTTATATTATTCCAGGTATTTTTACTTTAATATTCGCTGTTTTTATTTTTCTTTTTTTAATCGAAAAATATGGATTTTCAAACATCATTCGAACTTTGATATTTTAAAGTTTATTAGTTGGAATGGGGTCAAGTTTGAAATTCTGGCAATCTAGGTATTTCAGTTTTTCTGGTTCTTTTAGTCCTTTTGGTCTGTCTGGTTTGCTGAAAATAGGGCACTACATAACATTGCGACATCTATTAGATATAAAAGATTAGAGCGTAAGATGTCTTCCAGTTGACTTCCGGTAGATTTTGTCTAGAGTCAATTAGTGTAGATTTATAGATAGGATAAATACGAAAAGAATAATAGCTTTTATAATATTAGTAGCCTTACTGGTCAATTGTTCGTATACATTACCCCATTATCAAGACTATGAGAGGAAAAAACCAATTATGATTAGCACACGGGTTGGTGAAACGATCGATCGTGAGGAGCGAGAGTATTTTGATTTATTCCTAGAAATAGCAAATTTTGAAGCCGCCGCATTTTATGAAATCGAAGGTGGTGGATATGAGGTAGAGATAATCACTGAGTATGAAAAACTTATTGCAGTCAATCGTGATCCCAACAGCTTAAATATTTTAAGAGATTACATTGATCGATTTGAGGAAATAGTAGTCACAAAAAAATACTTTGAAAAGAAATGGCGAATAAAGGACTACGATGATCTTGGTCTTCCAATTACCATAGAAGAAATAAATCGTACCATGCGATACAGTTTTATTGTTGGTTGCGGCGTAGGGGGTTGTCTCATAGGATTACTATCTTCTGCTTCTGTAGTTTTGTTTAGAGGTTTTCTTGCAGCAATGTCAGATCATTTTGAATCTGAAGGTGATGAGTGGCTTATAATTACCGCCGCTACAGGCGTTGGTCTAATAACAGGATCGCTTGCCGGGTATGCTGTCGCTAAGGAGAAAGCCTTAACCGCGATTAAAAAAGCAAGAAAACTAAGAAGCGTGGAGCAATGAGGTGAGAAGGCTGGGAGGCATGTGGGGTCAGGCTTGACATTCTAGACATTCCTTACGGAATATGATGTCTGTGATATTACAGCAGATTACAGTGATGGAAGACTAAAATATTATGATACAAGCAGTATTGGTATTTTTAGATTAAAGGTGAATTATGAAAATTAACCGTCAAATGAAATTTTTTGTTATAGTGTTGATTGTTTGCTTATTCTACGGGCAAGATGAAAGTAGTGAAAAAGCACCACTGGTAGTTACTATAACACCAATCAAACACACTTATAACATTCAGGAAAAATGGATTTACGAAATCCGCATAGAAAATATAAGCAGTGACATTTTGAGGATACCGAAAAATATCGATAAACACTACATTCCGAAAATGATAGGATCCGACGGCCGGGCGATTCCGTGGAAATATGTTATATTAGCGATGGGCTATTTCGATGAGCATAATACAATTGAATTAGCACCGGGTTATTTTTATGGCGAGAAATGTTCATGGACTGGCCCACCGGATAAAGGAGAGTATACGTTTCACATACTCTATATTTCACCAATAAACATCGGAGATTCATTACCGCATTACTGGTCTGGCCAAGTCAAATCTAACGAGGTTGGAATAATTATCAAATAAATGAAAAGACTAAACCGCCTAACTGACCTGCTGGGGAGGCACGTGGGGTCAAACTTGACATTCTGGATATTCATGAATGATAATAGTGTATCGGTATGGATGTACAGCTGGTTCAAATTTTGGTCTTGACAGCGTTGTTTGTGCCGTATATGATGATATGTAGATAAGCAAGTAGTTGATAGTTTGCGTAGCTTAAAAAAAGAATCTGTATAAGGAGGTGGTATTGCCAGGCGATGCATCAACTTCGTGTGTTTTTAATAGAAAACCGACCTGCCATATTTTGTCAATTTAAAAAGGAGGTATTATATTTATAAATTATTGATGTACAGGAGGTTATATCGATATAATGGAATCAGTTTATACGGCTTTGATTGGAACATTTGCTATTTGTATTAGTACACATAAACTTATGTTGGGCGTACAATACTTTTATAAAGGAGAATGCCATGAACAAGAACTTCAGTTTGATAATCGGCCGAGTGGCAGCACTAGCGATTGCAATCGTGACAATCGTTTTTGCTATTGTGAATAGTTTAAATTGAGGAGAAAAATATGAAAAATCATTTTGTTAATTTACTTTTAAGTACAATAATTATTTTCTTATTCACTTCTTCCTGTAATAAAGATAATGATAACAAAGAACAATCAAC
>CP070664.1:2690406-2693278 GCA_020355325.1 Caldifarciminota bacterium | reverse complement strand
ATCGAGTGTCTCAAGATCGATGTTCAGGTTGAACCTTTTTTTGAAAAATTCAAGCACCGGCTTTTGCGCCCGGTAATCATCAACCGTCGCGACATAGAATGGAATTTCAGGCCACAGGCTCACACCAGGGATGCGCCTCATTTTTGCCGTAAATAAAAGAAAGCTGTTTAGTGCTGGCGGGCCCTGCCAGGTCATATCCGAGAGTTCATATGGTCGGAGGCTATCTTGAAACTGCTGAGTATTGTAGACGGCGAATATTCTACGAGAACTATCAAATGGGATCGATGAAATAGTGGTACTGATCGTATACAGTTCTTTTATATGACAATGATATTGAGCAACATCGAGAAGTACATTGAGAAATCTGTAGTGGTTAAATTGTGGCTCGTTTCCCAGAAAGAGTAAGACATCCTTCATCTCGCCAGCGAAAAATCTATTTCTCGCAAAATGTGCTACATCATCACTGATCTCGACGCCTGCTAATTGGAAAAAATCGACCGGTTCAATTTCACAGAAACTTTTTGCGTTAATGGATTGCATGATGTAATCGATGACCCTCGTTGCTACACCACCAGCATCTCTTTCCCAGCCTACGATCAATGATGCATTTTCAAGCTCTGGTTGAGCGGTAAATCTAAAGAGGTCTTTCATTTTCTTTGTCTTCTTTTTTCAGGAATTCTTTGAGGAATCTGTCACCGTGCTCTTTGAACCAGTTTACCTCTTGATCCGTGATCGGACCTAATTGTGCGGGTTTCCCTTTAAGGTCTTCGATACCCGCTTCGAGTTTTTCGCGAATATTTTCTGGCAACGATTTGAGAAACATGCTGATGAGGTCCTCGATACTCTTTTCCATTTTTTTGACATACTGGTTAAATAGTGTAAAATCAACGTCGATATTCAATATACGTGTCAGGACTTCCAAAACCGACTGCGAAGCCCTTGGATAGGGAAATGGAATCCATTGAAGGTAGTATGGTATCTCGCCCATTATGCAGATTGCCTCGAGTCCTCTTTTCCGGGCAATGCCCAGCATTAATCCGTTTAAACCACTTATCGTTCCCTGACCACGCCGTCCTTCGATCTCGGACATGAGAAAGGTATTGTTGTAGTTCCGTAATTCATCGATTAATTCATCAGAATTGGGAACGGCCCAGACTCGTGGTTTCGCAGTGTGATGAACTGTTGCCACTGCTGCGCCTGAAGTATAGACCCTTTGACAACCAAATTTGAGCGCAACATCCAATACCAGATTTGCAATATCATAGGCTTTTTCGCCTGTCGCATAACCTCCTTTCTCATGAGCAGGTTGTTCGTCTGCGATAAAGAATAAGAGGTTCGACTTTTCTAATTTTTTGAAATAAAATTTACTTTTAGGAAATTCTAAGTCCTTTAACAGGCCATTCTCGATGACGACCTTGTGGGGATAGAAGAAGTCCCATGGCTCAATTTCGCCCAATTCCTCAGCATCGAGTGCCCGCTTCAGCGAATCGATCGCCGTTAGTCCTATATTCCCGATACCAGGCCATCCACAGAGCAGGACCGGATTTTTTAAATCTGGTTCCTTATAGATTTTTGTTCCCATTCTTACTTCCTCGTATTTTATACTAATTCTTTTCTGCGTCTTGTCAATAAGATTTCCGATAAGAATTAGAAATCTTCGATTACAGTGATTAAGCAAATAGATAACAGTGATTTAAAAATATGACATCTTTCTGTCTCGCTTTGCGGGATCCACGACTGCGTCTATGTTTTTAGGGTCGTTAGTCCCTCTCCCCTCGTGGGAGAGAGTAAGGGTGAGGGGTCAGCCTTCAATGGCCCTGAATCGCTCTGTTCTTAATATCCTAGGGAAGAATGAGGATATCTCGTGATGAGTAAGCATTTCTGTGAGTATTATGTGACCTCCCGGTATATAATACTAACAGGAGGATGAAGATATCGGTGGGCATATTATTCGACCAATTGTTGCTAAAGGTCAATCAGTTGATGTTAGTAAGATGGAGGTAATATGATTTTGACGATGGTTATGTCGATATTCATTTTTAACGCCGATTTTCCCATTTGTACGGCGGACGATGCGCAACAGTATCCTTGCGCTATATTCGCAAACAACCAATACTATGTGTTCTGGGCAGATAATCGTTACTTTGTCGCGGAAAGCACGCATGCTATTTTTGGTGCGCGTGTAGGTCAAGATGGGACGGTGATCGATCCTGATGGTAAGTTATTGTTCAAAAGAATGGCCGCAGCCACCCCATGCGCGGCTTACGATGGCACGAATTTCCTGGTCGTTTTCCGGGACAGCTGTTGATCTGCGGGCAATATCTTCGGAGTGCGTGTCACTCCTGATTGTGATTCCATAAACTCGGTTAACATATCATCGGCAAACGATGTTCAGAGCATGCCTGATGTGGCTTTTGGTAACGACAATTACATGGTTGTGTGGTCAGATATGCGAATCCCTAATCGCATGAATATTTATGGTGCACGTGTAACACCTGCTGGTATGGTTCTTGATCCTGATGGAATCTTAATAAAGCAGGAAACGGAGATACAGCAATTTGACCCATCAATTGTCTTCACCGGCACGAGATTCTTTGTTGTGTGGTTGAATTATGCAGCGCAGTTTGGTATTAGCGGGAGATTTGTGAATTGTGATGGCACACTCGGCGACACCGTCAAGATCGCTGACATGGTCGGCGAGCCGTGCAGAATTTCTGTCGCCTATGATGGAACCAATTTTCTTATTGTGTGGACAGAGTACCCATATTATTTTATGGGGCAGTTTGTCTCGGGCAATGGAAATCTGATTGGTAGTCCATTCACTATCGCTATAGGCGTCGAGGCGTATGGTTCGGGTAGTTTGAGCTTTGAT
>CP070664.1:2686285-2690306 GCA_020355325.1 Caldifarciminota bacterium | reverse complement strand
CGTATGAGAGCAACTGTTTTTCTCCAAACGAGAGATTAATACCCTGTTCGACTATGTTGGTCTCATAGCCCTTGGGCAATCCACAAATACGACCATGAATCTTTGCCCGCTTCGCAGCCTCGTATACTCTCTGCGCAGGAATCCGTTCATCAAAAAGCCGTAGGTTGTCTAACACAGAACCAGGAAACAAAATGACATCCTGCGGAACAAAGCCTATTTTTGAGCGGAGCGACCCGCGATCAAGACGAGCGATTCTACAATTATCAATAAAGATTTCACCCGCCTTGGGAGTATAGAATTTTAAGAGGAGAGACACAATTGATGTTTTCCCGCCACCAGTTTCACCGACCAATGCAATACGCTCTCCTTTGTTGATGCTGAAATTTAAATCCTTCAATACCCAACTCTTCTCTTCATAAAAGAATCCAAGATTTTTAAACTCGATCTCACGTTGAAAACTCTCAAGCGTTTCTGTTTCTTCTTCTGTCTGCTCGACCCTCGTAGAGAGGATATGAAATACTCGCTCGGCAGACGCGAAGGATCGTTCGATAACATTAATTTGCTCAGACAGACCACGAAGCGGTTCAAAGATTCGTATGATATAACTCAAGAATAGATAGAGTGAGCCAATGGTAATCAAACCTTGAAGTGCCCAAATTCCACCAACGCCGAGCACAAGAATGATGCCGATAACCTCGCCCAGTTCGACGAATCCCCATGTTCGATACCAATACGAGAGAGCCTTCATCTCGTTGTTATACTTCTCCTTCCCGAGTTTTTCAATTTTGAGTACAAAATTCTGTTCTTGTCTGAATGCCTGCACAATACTCAGATTCTTAAGCGTCTCGACGATGAAAGCGTTTAGCTCGGCAATCTTTTTTCTCAACGCTACATAGACCGGACGAACATGACGTTCAAACCACAGAAACATAAAGAGAAATATAGGAAGCAGTATAAGGATTAAAAGGTAGAGGCGTGCGTTGACAATAAGCATGACTACTGACATACCAAGTATGAGGGCAAGACTTTGAATGAGCACAACGGCCGTCGATGAAAATAAAAATTTTAATGTTTCTGTATCACTCTCAACCCGAGAAATTAATCTGCCGACTGGATTTTTATCGAAGTACGCTACCGGTATGTTGAGTAGTCGTTGAAACACATTCGACTTTAAATCGGCAATCGCCCTCTCCCCGACGCTCATGATCTCAATCTGTTGAAAGTAGCGAACCACAATGATGAAAATCTGTATGACGACATAGAGAAGAACAATGATGAGCAATCCTTGAATACTCTTTTGAGGCACCTCCACATCAATTGCGCGCTTTATCAATATTGGACCAAGCAACGTGAGGAGTGTTGAAGAAAGCAGCAGTACAGCAGCGATGAGCAGCGTCTTTACATATTTTCTAAAATAGGGCACTAATCTCTTAAAAATACGCCAGTTACTCCTCGTCGTCTTGACGTCCTCTTCTTCACTGATAAATTCGTCTTCAAACCAATGCATGATGTGTATTATCTATATAAAACCTATTTTGTCAAATATTTTTTTGGGAATGATTACAGTGATTTAGTATAGATTACAGTGATGAAAAATCTTCAGGATCAATAAATGTATCACTAGAATCAAACACTCTTCAGGATTTTTAATAACTCGGATAGCGTATGGATCTCATAATCCGGTACGATGTCTTGTTTACTCCTCTGCTCGTTTTTCCAGTTGAACCAGACGGCCTGCATTCCTACTGCCTTTGCACCAGCAATGTCGGTCCTGAGCAAATCACCGACGTGTATTGCCTCAGTGGGCTCAACATTTAATTTTTCGAGAGCCTTTTTAAATAGTACTGGATGAGGCTTTGTATCACCTACTTCATCTGAGAAAATAGTACAAGAAAAATATTTTAGAATTTTATGATCTCTTAAAATAGCTCTTAATATCCTTCCAGGCGACATGCCAGAATCACATATTAAACCGAGTTTATAATTCTCATGAAGTACTTTTATGACACTCGCAGCACCATCGATAAGCTGTGGTGGATTATTGAGCACAATCTCTTCAAATTTCTTAACGATTACCTTTTTTGAAGTATCTGGCAGGTCAATACCGAGAGCCCCTAACGTATATTCTGTCCTCCGTTCTGCTGAAATATGTCTTTGCTCACGTATCCATGTATCGGTAAAGAACTTCAGTGCTGACAGATATGCTTCTCTGATCAATTCTTTGTCATAAGACAAACCACCCTTTTTTAAAAACTGAGTCAGAAAATCGATACGTTCCTCAGTATAGTCAATCACGTCGAAAACCGTATTCCACAAATCAAAGGTAATTGCTTTCAGCATGACTGGCACTCCTTCTTAAAAATGACTACGCGAGAAGAAGATTATCATACTACCTCATTTTTTCCAACGTACTCGTAGATACAGTACATTGGCTGCCAAATAAAAAAAGGCGGCAGCCGGATTTGCACCGGCGAATAGCGGTTTTGCAGACCGCCGCCTTAGCTACTTGGCTATACCGCCGTACACTGCAGATACTAGTGATTTAATACTAGTGGTTAGTGTAATTTTCTCCTTACATTTATTATAAGCGATTAAAGCAAAATCTAACCCGTAGAATCTGCCTTACAAAGCGGGAGACGGGATTTGAACCCGCGACCCTCACCTTGGCAAGGTGATGCTCCACCACTGAGCTACTCCCGCAAGTCATTAAAAGTATATTCCGAAATGTTTAAATGTCAATGGACAAATCGTCTCTAGGTTAAGAGCCATTGAGTAATTGAGTCATGAGGAAATTGTCCCGAGGATTCTCGACCCGTCAAGCGATGTGGCGGGTCGGAACTTCCCCTGCTCTTCCTGTGAAAGAGCGGAGTCGCTGTGACCACTGAGATTCTATTGATTTTTCTTATTGTCTACATATACTTTCGAACGAGGAGGATAAATGGCAGAAGAAAAGCAGTACGGAAGCTCGGGATTATTCATACCGGCATGTTTGTTTCTTGGACTTGGTATTGGTCTGGCATTTGGCCAGGCCGGGGTCGGCGTCCTCATCGGGCTAGGCGTCGGTTTCATTGCCATGTCTTTTGTCAAAATAAAATCAGAACCGACTGAGGTAACATTACCTTCCTCAATCGCTGGCTATTTTCTCGTTTTACTCGGTCTCGCACTCGTGGTTACAGGCATTGGTCTGATATTCTTTCCCACTGCTCTCTATCCATACATTGTGGGTCTTTTTATTGCACTCTTTGGGATCGGCTTTATTTTCGTCGGGAGCAAGGCAATAGGCCAAAAGTAATCTATGTAAGTCTCTATTTGTCTGAGGCAGGTTTATAGTAATCTGTGAATCCGAAGTACTCAACCCCTCGGATGATATAATTTATGAATCTCTTTTAAATATTCACGATCTACGTGCGTGTAGATTTGCGTCGTAGAAATATCTGCGTGACCGAGTAATTCCTGAACCGCGCGCAGGTCTGCCCCACCTTCCAAGAGATGTGTTGCGAATGAATGACGAAATGTATGTGGTGTCACCCGTTTCTTGATCCCTGCCTTGATACGGTATTTTCTCATGACCTTCCAAAACCCGACACGCGAGAGTTTTTTGCCCCGCACATTCACAATAAAGAACGATGTCGATCTATTTTTCAAAATCAGTGGTCTTCCATGATTAAGATATTCATCAATTGCTTGTCCCGCTTTTTTACCGAATGGCACAAAACGCTGTTTATTACCATTGCCGATAACACTCAGTAACCACGTATCCATTGCGACATCAATAAGTTTGAGATTAAGTAATTCTGATATACGCAGTCCCGATGCATACAATAATTCGAGGCATACCCTGTCTCGTAATCCGAGCGGCGTCTTTTCATCGGCCGACTCAATGATTGCCGAAACTTCTTCTACCGAGAGTGTCGACGGTAATTTTCTCCCTACCTTTAATAGTTCCAATTCAAATGCAGGATTATTACTGAGCACCTTCATGAATAGAAGATAGCGGTAAAATCCCTTAACGGCAGAAATT
>CP070664.1:2682255-2686185 GCA_020355325.1 Caldifarciminota bacterium | reverse complement strand
GTGCAATACACCTTATTATCGTTTGGATTATAGATTAAGGCACAAGGACCATCTCCTGTTGGAATTGTGGTCATCACACTATTAGTTGCTCCATCAATGACCGTGACATTATCGCTTGCTCCATTAGTGCAATACACCTTATTATCGTTTGGATTATAGATTAAGGCACAAGGACCATCTCCTGTTGGGATTGTAGTGATCACGTCGTTGCTCATTCCATCAATCACCGTGACATTGTCGCTCCTCTCATTACCACAATATACTTTATTATTGGTTGGATTGTAGACCAAAGCACAGGGTCCGTCTTCTGCTGGAATCGTGGTGATCACTGTGTCAGCAACTCCATCAATCACGGTGACATTATCGCTCGCTCCATTGGCACAATACACCTTATTATCATTGGAATTATAGACTAAAGCCTGAGACCCGTCTTCTACAAGAAGTGTAGTGATAATACTATCAGTTGCCCCATCAATCACCATAACACTATTAGCATAGTGATTAACACAATAAATTTTATTATTGATTGGATTATATACTAAATCCAAGGGATGATTTCCTACCGATATTGTACTGATGACGCTGTCAAGAGCTCCATCAATCACTGTTACACTACTGCTGGCATAGTTGGCACAGTAGATTTTGTTATTAATCGAGTTCCAGCAAATAGCACGGACATCTGAACCCACAGGAATACGAGCAATTTTATTGTCGGTTGCACCATCAACCACGATTACCCAGTAGTCGTATGTACCTCCCACATATATTTTGTTGTTCGTTTCATTATATACAAAAGCTTGAGGATTTTCGAGGCCACAAAGGGAATCTGGAACATATATTGTTGTTTCTAACCATTGGGCATTCATTACTCCAATGAGTGTAAGAATTAAAATTATACTCAGTTTTTTCATTATTCCTGCCCTCTCGTGTGTATAATGACTAAGTAATTATAACGAAGCATACTCGAATGTCAAGAGCAATTCAATGATTTTGGCACACGTTGCGTACAGATTAGGTAATTAGGATATCAGTTTATCAGGGAATCAGGCGGGTATTATTGCTTGATTCCCTTGCACTACTTCATAGCTAGTTATTTTAGAATCCACTTTCTACGTTTCCAGTGTGTTTCACATCATGATGAAACATCGGCCATGATGTATTAGCGAGTTGTCCTGAGCCTTGTATTGCATATAAAGAGCGATCCCGACAGCCTATATAAATAGTACCATCAGGACCGAGCGCTGGTGATGAGTGTAGATCACCGCCAGTTTGATACCGCCATCTTACGGAGCCATCCGGATTTATCGCATAAAGATAATCATCATCCGAACCAACATAAATAGTTCCGTCAGAATCAATTACAGGTGACGAACGCACCATGCCGCCAGTTTGATACTGCCATTTTAGTGTACCATCTGGATTTATTGCATAGAGATAATCATCATTCGAACCGACGTAAATCGTGCCGTCAGAACCTATTGCCGGTGATGAAAATACATTACCGCCGGTTTTGTAGCGCCATTTTAAGGTACCATCCGGATTTATTGCATGGAGATAATCATCGTCCGAGCCTACATAAATCGTGCCATCAGAACCGATCGCTGGTGATGAATCGACAGTACCGTTAGTACTATAATGCCATTTTACTGTACCATCTGGATTTATCGCATAGAGACCATAATACATATATCCGAAATAAATGGTACCCTCAGAACCTATTGCCGGTGATGAACGTATCACATAATAAATAACCTTTAACCACTTCAGGGTACCATCTGGATTTATCGCATGGAGATAATTATCGTCCGAACCAACGTAAACAGTGCCGTCTGAACCTATCGCGGGTGATGAATAGACATTGCCGCTGGTTTGATACCGCCATTTCAAGGTGCCATCCGGATTTATCGCATGGAGATAATCATCGTCTGCGCCCACATAAATAGTCCCATCAGAACCGATTGCCGGTGATGAGTATACATAACTGCCGATTTGATAGCGCCATTTTAACGTACCATCTGAATTTAGCGCGTAGAGATAACCATCGTAAGAGCCTACATAAATCGTGCCATCAGAACCAATCGCCGGTGATGAAAATACATAACCGCTGGTCTCATACCGCCATTCTAAGCCGCCTATATTATTAAAAACGATTACCGAAATTGACACGGACCTTTTTTCGTTTTCTCTCGTATCGTAAGCCTTTGCATAGATTGTGTGTTCTGAACTGTCTGGAAGGATCGTGGTCATCCACTCATATATATATGGTTCAGATATTACTGTATATTCAAGTGAGTCATCAATATAAAACTCAATTTTCTCAATGCCATCCTCGTCGAACGCCTCGACAGTGATATCGACTGTTCCGCTTACTGTCGAGCCATCTGCAGGATGAATTATTTGAACTTCGGGTCTATCATCACCACATCGTACCCAACATATGAATAGGATAATACTCACTGCTATGAATTTCTTCATTTTTTAACTTTTATCATCTTATTACAAACTCTATTATTTAATCAGCAATAATTTTCGTGTTTCAGTATAATCCCCTATTGAAAATTTTAAAAAGTAGACACCGCTTGGCACAGGGAGACCAAAGCCATCAACACCGTCCCACACCACTGAAGCGGGCAGAGAAAAATACTAAGGAGGAAGTACAAATCGCTTCACTAAACATCCCATGGCATTGTAGATTTTTAGGTCTATTCCCTTTGTTCCGTCTAAAAGACGTGGATTCTCGTCCCTTGGGGACAGAACGCCTTGGCCTATGCTATAACTAATATTTACGTTGTTACGGAACGGATTCGGACTTATCTTTAGATGAGTGAATATATTCTGAGTAAGTTCGAATTCTTCAACCCCAACATCGGGTCCTGTTTTTACAAGATACACCTCTGCGCCATAGGGCCAAAACTCAGTATATCCAGCGATAATGTATCCACTATCCGTTGTTTGTCGCACTCTGCTGCTATAATCATTATCTATTCCTCCATACACTTTTGTCCAGAGCATATCACCATTAACATCGGTTTTCAGGAGGTAAATGTCAGAGCCATGACCAGAAACCGATATGTTGCCTGAAAGAATGTATCCTTCATCCGAAGTCTGTTGCATTGAAATGACTCCGGGTACAGTATCGTATATTTTTGCCCAAAGGCTGTCTCCTAAGGAATCGGTCTTCATGAGCCATGCAGATCCGTACGCTCCCGCAACGATATACCCACCATCTGTGGTCTGTTGTCCTGATCTAATATATGTATCATATAGCTTAGTCCAGAGTTCGTTACCATTCATATCGGTTTTTATTAACGCACCGTGGTATTGACGTGAATCCATTAACCACCACCTTGCAATTATGATAAATCCGTGATCAGAAGTTTCATGCCCATCTAACGCTCGAGCATGATGTCCTACATCATAATATCTGTACCAGAGCATGTTACCCAAAGAATCGGTTTTCATCAGGAAAGGAAACCAGGGGTAGTTAAAACTTCCTATGATGATATAACTCCCATCTGATAATTGCTGGACCGAATTGCCACCGCACTCATCCATGCCGAGTTCATATACTTTTGTCCATTCTGCCTCACCAAGTGAATCAGTTTTTATAAAATATATACTCCACCAGCGATCAGGTGAAGCAAATGAATATGTGTGTCCTACAATAATGTATCCACCATCTGATGTCTGTTGTACTGATTTTCCCCCGCCCAAAAGTGATCCTCCATATGTTCTTGTCCAGACAATGTCACCCTCTTCATCGGTTTTTAGTAGCCATACGTCGTAATTGCCTGCGCCGAAGGATTCTGTGATCCCGGCAATGATGTAACCTCCCTCGCTTGTCTCATGGATACACCAGGAGCCGTCTGAATTCTCGCCGCCGTAGGTGCGTGTCCATAACGTAGCGCCTGAAGCGTCCGTTTTGAGCAG
>CP070664.1:2679582-2682155 GCA_020355325.1 Caldifarciminota bacterium | reverse complement strand
CCGACATTAACTCACGGTGGTATGGCATTCGGCGCAGGTGTTGTTGCTGCCAAGAAACTCAGGGCGAAAAAGATCGTTGACCCAAGACCTTACGCTGTTGGCTCCATCAAGACATCTTATGCAAAATATCCACAGATTGGTGATATTATACCAGCATTGGGGTATGGTCAGAAGCAAATACGGGAACTGCAAAAGAGTATCAACAGCACTCCAGCAGATGCAATCGTCATCGCTACACCAGTTGACCTCAGAAAATTTCTGAGGCTGAACAAACCAGCAGCAAAAGTAAACTATGAGTTGAAAGAGAAAGCTGGTTCAAAACTTGAGATACTATTGAAGAAGTATCTGAGGATTTAAACGAATAAGTGCGGATACAGACAGATAACTATCCGTCTCAATCCGCTTGAATCCGTCGGAATCAATTGTTTTAAAAATGAAAGGAGAAAGATGCCAAAAAGATTAGTCTACAACTTCGGTGGCAAAAAAGCCCAAGGTTCTGCAAAACTAAAGAACATATTAGGAGGAAAAGGAGCGAATCTCGCTGAGATGACCAATATCGGCATTCCAGTACCTCCAGGATTTACAATATCTTCAGAACTCTGCATCACATACTTAAAAAAGAAAAAATATCCGCCGGTTTTAAAAAAACAAGTAGAAAATGCCATAAAGCGGATAGAGAAACTCATGGGAAAACGATTCGGCGATAAGAACAATCCATTACTCGTCTCAATTCGTTCTGGTGCACGTGCCTCGATGCCAGGCATGATGGACACTATTCTCAATCTCGGCCTCAACGACACAACGATCAAGGGATTAATTAAAAAGACAAACGACAAACGATTTGCATATGACTGTTATCGGAGATTTATCCAGATGTATTCAGATATTGTACTCGGTGTACCACGAGAGAACTTCGAGGAATTCATTGATGAGGTAAAAAAGAAAAAACGGCTCAAGTATGACATAGAGTTGAGTGGTGATGATTGGGAAGAGATTGTCAATAAATCGAAAACCTTCATTGTACAGAAAACGGGTAAAGCTTTTCCTGATAATCCCCGCGAACAGCTATGGGGAGCGATTGGTGCCGTATTTAATTCATGGAATAATCCGAGGGCTCGGGAATACCGCCGCATCTACAAGATTCCTGAAGACTGGGGTACTGCGGTGAATATACAGGCGATGGTTTTTGGTAACATGGGCAAGCAATCAGCAACTGGTGTTGTGTTTACACGTAATCCCGCAACCGGAGATGACAAAGTCTACGGTGAATTTTTGCAAAACGCCCAAGGCGAAGACGTTGTCGCCGGCATCAGAACGCCAAAAAGGGTAACCGAATTAAAGAACATATTAGCCACTGCCTATAAGAAGTTAGTGACCATACTCAAAAAGCTTGAAAAACACTACCGCGAGCTACAGGACGTGGAGTTTACGGTTGAGCAGGGTACGTTGTGGATACTACAAACTCGAGCTGGAAAAAGAACTGCACTCGCCAATATTAAAATTGCCGTCGACATGGCGACAGAAAAACTCATAAAGAGGGAAGAAGCAGTCTTACGCGTTACGCCAGATGAATTAGACCAGGTGCTGCACCCCATGATTGATCCGACTCAGAAATACGAAACACTGGCAAAGGGCCTACCCGCATCACCGGGCGCAGCAGTAGGTGAAGTCATCTTTGACCCCGATAATGCGGTGACTGAGGCAAAAAATGGCAAGAGTGTTATTCTCGTGCGATTAGAGACCTCGGCCGATGATATTCACGGTATGGAGGCGGCGAAGGGGTTTTTGACCGCACGTGGCGGTATGACGTCTCATGCAGCAGTTGTGGCACGCGGTATGGGTAAACCTTGTATCGTCGGCTGCGAACAGATTCATATTGATATGAATGCAAAAACGTTCACGGCAGGTGAGACGACCATCAAACAAGGAGACATCATCAGCATTGACGGTACCGAAGGAAGGGTCATTGTAGGCGAGGCAAAATTGATAAAACCTGAGATGACGAAAGCAGTGACACAATTATTGAATTGGGCGGATAATTACAGAAGACTCGGCGTGAGAACGAATGCGGACAGACCAAAGGATGCGCGCGTAGCAAGAAATTACGGTGCTGAGGGAATCGGATTGTGTCGAACTGAACATATGTTTTTTGCACCCGATAGAGTTGCCGCAATGCGAGAAATGATTATTGCCCGTGATGAAACAGGTCGAAGAAAGGCGCTAGAAAAATTGCTTCCAATGCAGCGAGAAGATTTTATTGGCATCTTTAAGGAGATGGATGGTCTTCCTGTCATCATCCGTACACTCGATCCACCACTTCATGAGTTTCTTCCTAAAGATGACGAGGCGATCGGTGAACTCGCACAGCAGATGAGTATCGCTCCTGGCGAACTTAAGAAGATTGTAGTATCACTTCACGAAGCAAATCCCATGCTCGGACACCGTGGTTGCCGACTGGGCATTACGTATCCAGAAATTACTGAGATGCAAGCGCGGGCTATCTTTGAGGCCGCATGCGAGGTCACAAAACAAGGAATAAAAGTTATTCCTGAAGTGATGATTCCAGTCGTTAT
>CP070664.1:2672440-2679482 GCA_020355325.1 Caldifarciminota bacterium | reverse complement strand
CGGGTAAGGTGTTGATGCAGACTTATCATCCTGAACAGTATTCAATTTTGTACAGTCAATTGCAGGACTATCCACAATTTTATGCTCGAGAAATGAAACTCCGTAAGGAACTTCAATTTCCCCCTTTTTCTAAATTAATCCTTTTAAGGGTGAAGGGTGAAAATGAAGCGATCGTATGGAATGAGGCAAAGAAAATTTTTGATATTGTTAAAAAAAGAAGAAATATAAGAGTATTCGGTCCAAATCGGTCATTCTATTATAAAGTGAGAAAGATATATCGTGTCTTCATTCTTCTCAAAACCGCGAAAGATTTTCAACACAGGAGATTGAAATTTTTGAATTCACTGAGACTCAAGAATTGTACATTAGACATCGATGTAGACCCTCTCGAAGTTTTTTAAACTTCGAGTAAGCTCTAAATACCAAATTCTCAATACTAAACAATATTTTGTATTTTGTTGTTTAAATTTTGAAATTGTTTAGAATTTAGACTTCGGCGAGCTCGGTCGAGCCGTGCTTAGAATTTAGGATTTCACACATTAAGTAGTACGTTCTTCATTTTCGAATTATCCTTTTTCATGAGATTTGTTGTTTAGAAAATGGACTTTAAGATGATCTGAAGGTCTGTGATAATCGATTGGTTCTTTATGTAGTAAAGATTATAGTAATCTTTTTCATGTTTTGTGAGTGCCTTTTTCTTTTCCTTTAATTTTATTTGCACAAGACCAGTGAGTCCAGGCTTATAGGTAGGATGATATTCACGCGTCTCATATTCTATTATTTGCGAACCAACGATGCTTAACTTACCACTAAAAACAGAATAGTAAATGGGGATGTGTTTCAGAAAATATATTCCTCCGTCAAAAGCCCATACGTGTAATGGTTGACCAACACTTCCTAAAATTTTCTTTTTGACAAACCTGGCACCCACGAGGAGGTTGATTAACGTCAAGGGTGCAGTAACAATAATGATAAGTGCTGAGGCAACAGCATCGAACGTACGTTTGACCATCAAATCGAGTGGGTCGGCGACACCTGCAATATCCAACAGGGGTATCGAGTCTATTTCATCGACCGAAGATTTTGCCACAATATATTCAAGTTCGCGTGGCACGATTCGAAAGTTGACACCACTACCCTGGGCACGCACAATGGTTTCAAGAATTTGTGCATTGGTCAATCGGTCAGACGAGAAAATAACATCATCAATTTTTTCAACTCTAATCACATCTTTGATGTTGTCAATTGCTGCGAGAACTTCCGTGCCGTCTATTTGCTTACCGACGCTACTACTTTCAAAATCAACAAAACCGCACACTTCATATTGTTTATCAGGCCGTGCCTGCAATTGTTTTAATATTCTTTTTCCTTCCTTCCCAGCACCGATGATGATAGCGCGACGTAGTTTCGATAATGGACCAGCAGAGGGAACTGGACTCATGAGTCGAAACAAAAAACGCCACATACTGAGAGACAAAGTAATGAGCACAAAAGAAATGAGAACCACAACCCGGGAATAGGCAAATTGCTTGAAGAAATAAGTAAATGTTGAGTTGACCAATAATCCAGTAATGCTGCTCCAAAGAATCGGTTTAAGGTGATACCTGAGTTTTATGTGATAGGAGCCAAATAAATAGACACTCATTAACCAAACAATAGTGTAGATGGGTAATACGGTACGGAATCGCTCGAGTGGATAGAGAGGGAGCCAGATTTTTATTGCTAAGAAAAAACTCAGAATAATGAGTACTAAATCGAATAGTGGTGGGAGGAGGTTTTTTAACAAACGCCAGAGGTAAGCAAGGAATGCCCGCGTGTATATACCAATGGTTAAAATTATTTGTAAAAAAATTGAATAACGGTCTCTAAAGTGTTTATGCGCAAAGATGAGCATTGCGGAATAAAATCTTGAGATAACCGAAAATTCACCTCTCTTTGTGCTCTCGCCTTTATAGTGGATTGCTTGCGTTTTCGATGTGTAGTGAATTTTCCAACCCGACTTTTTGATTCTGTAACATAGATCGATGTCTTCTCCATACATGAAATAGTCTTCGTCAAAATAGCCAACTGTATCAAGAATTTTTTTTCGTATAAACATGAGCGTTCCTGATAAGACATCAACCTCACTCTCGATATCCGGATCGAGATAGGTCATATTATACTGACCGAATAGTCGATTTTTTGGGAAGATTTTACTGAGACCAACAACTCTGGTAAAGGCGACCCACGGTGTGGGAAGACTTCGGCGGCTTGCCACTTGAAACGAACCATCGGGGTTTATCAATTTGCAGCCAACAGCGCCTGTCTCTGGATGTTCATCAAGAAAATTCTTCAAGGTTATTATGGTATCTTCTTGAATGAGTGTGTCGGGATTGAGGATGAGAACATAGTTTCCCTTTACTAATTTCAATGCCTGATTATTTCCTTTTGAAAAGCCTACATTTTCATGATTCTCAATGAGATGAACATGAGGAAATTTTCGCTTTACCATTGCTTGACTACCATCTACCGAAGCGTTATCAACAACAAATATTTCTATCTTGAGATTATGTTGTGCGCGTTCAATTGCCATGAGGCACTGCTCAAGGAATGCCCGAACGTTGTAGTTAACGATTATTACAGAAATATCATACTTCATTCTAAAAAATTATAGGCTTTTTTACTATAAAGTCAAGCCGATTGGGCTATTCGCGTTTCGTATTTGTATTCGTTTTTTTTGATATTGGGATTTGAATATTCGTCTGTAATTTGGTATTTGTCATTTGACATTATTCCACCCAGATTGTCATACCCCCATAGGTATCATTGCCCTCCCATGTCTTTTTTATCATACCGTCAATTGCCTTGAATTGCCTTTGACTGTCTCAAATTGCCCTATTTGATGACGTAGAGGTATATGTTATCCTCAGGGATGCAGTCTTCTAATTCCCAGTCGTCGAATGTCCAGATGTATGATACGACACGCGTGCCTGGTTTTAATTCTTTTTGAAATTTACTTTTTAATTTATTATTTGTCGGACCATAGAGAAATACCGTGACGACAGTGGCATCATTAATCTTTTTTTTGAAAAAATTACCGAACCTCATTTTTATTTTTTTTGACTCTCCTAAGAGAAGCACAAGAAACCATGAAAAAAAGAATCTAAACGGATCGGCCTCGATGCCGACGGCATGTGCCCCACATCGCTTTGCTGCGGTTATAACGATCCGTCCATCACCACTGCCTAAATCATAGAGGATATCGTCTTTACTGACACGTGCTAAATTGAGCATCTTATAGACTTTATTCATTGGTGTGGGGTCAAACCCGGCACCGAGTGATAGGGTCCAGTATTTCCAGACAAGCCAGACGGCAAATACGATTGCGAGAATTACTAAAATTTCCATCGATTGGTGTAAGACTGGAGCACTACTATTTCTTCAGATAACGGTCTATCCAATTCAATATGAACTTCAGCCGCTTTTCCCTGCGTCGAGGCGAGCCGTGCCTCGATAAGCCATGGGGCTCTAACGGAAAACGCACCATCTCAACATCCTGTTTCCGCAATTTCAATGCAACGAAGAGCTCTTCTGCTTGGCTAATTGGACAGCGGTGGTCTTGCTCACTGTGGATAATGAGCAAGGGCGTTTTTATGTTTTTAATATATTTGATTGGTGACATGTTCCAATAGAACTGGAAGGCCTTCTTGTTCCACCAGTTTCCCTTAAACTCTTTCGGCAGTGAAAATCCAAAATCAGAGCTAAAGAATGAGAGCATATTAACGACGCTCCTCATCGTAACTGCCACCTTGAAGATATTTGTGTGTCCAATTATCCAGTTGGTCATGAATCCACCATAGCTACCACCCATCACCCCCATTCGTTTTTTGTCGATATACGAACGCCGGGTTAAAATCTTCACTCCCTTGAGAATATCCTGCATATCAGGGATCCCCCACTGATTATGGAGTGTTTTGGCAAACGGCTCACCGTAGGTTGTGCTTCCGTGCGGATTCGAATAGAAGACGATGTATCCATGCGCAGCGAGTGTCTGAAATTCGTGGAAAAAAGAGTTGCCGTAGGCAGCATGGGGTCCGCCATGAATCTGGACAATGAATGGATATTTTTTCTTCTCGTTGAAGTTCGGTGGTTTTAATATCCACCCCTGAATTTTGTGACCCCTGTACCCTTTGAACCAAAATTCTTCCGGTGTTGATATTCTGTGTGTTTTTACATAGTCTCTGTTGATGTTAGTCAATTTATGTACGACATTTTTATACAGGTAGAGATTGCCCGTATCGCGCGCATCACTTATGGCTAAGGCAAATGTGTTGTCACCATCGTAGTCAAAGGCGTAAACGACATGGTTACCATCGAAAACCTTCTCCACTTTCTTCTTCTTTGTATCTATCCGATATAAATTTGCTTTTCCATGGTCTCCGAGAGGAAAATAGAGAGACCTGCCATCTTTTGAGAACAGCGGACAGAGTCGAGCGTAATTGCCTAAATCATCGAGTACCAGTGAAAAAAATGTTCGGTCAAACGATTTTGTAAGATTGACTGCCTTGCCACCAGCGCGTGGCACGAGCCAAAGATACTCATTGCGCCAACCAACAAATTCTTCGGGATATTCCCGACCGATATAGGCAATATACTTCCCATCAGGAGAAAAAACGGGAATATCTTTTGGCCCAGCCGGTGTTTTAATTTTTCGCTCTCGTTTGCCGTCAATGTCGATAACAAAAAGATCGATGTAAAGAAATTTTTCTTCGAAATTTTCATTACGATTTGAGAAGAACGCTATTGTCTTACCATCGGGTGATACAGCCGGTGATACATCTCCATTCTTGCCAAAGGTCAACTGTGTCATTTTTCCAGACTTTACGTTGACTTTCCATATATGGTTTTTCTCTTCGGGGAGCATACCCTTGCCATCGAGTTTGTACCACAGATTCTTAATATGATAATAGAGTGGTGGCTTGTCCTTTTCAGGAACTCGTTCCTTGTCCTCCTTTTTCTCGAGGAATTCACAGATAATGTACTTACTGTCCGGGGTCCATCGGTATTGTCCAAAAAAGCCTTTTGCATCAGTGACCGCATATGCTTCTCCGCCATCTGCTGGAATCATCCATATATTCTGCTTGTCTTTTTCATTTAAAATAAATGATATGTATCTGCCATTTGGTGACCAGTGTGGATTTTTTACATCCTTGTTGCCTCTGATAAAGTGATGCCGTTTACCATCGTCGGTCACGACATAGAGGTTTGAGAAGTATTTATTCTGTTTCTTATCCATCCACTCGACGATATATGCTACTTTTTTTCCGTCTGGAGATAGTGCAATCTCCCTCAGGAATCTCATTTTGTACAGATCCGGAATATCGACTGTTTTCCTTTTCATGATTACTCCTTTTATAATAAAGTTCGTACTCGACGCATAAATTTTCCGTAGGGACTATACAGCCATTGGAGGAGTTCGATTGCCGCATCGAGCTGTGGATTAAACGCGATTGCCTTTTTGGTGTAATATAATGCATTTCGATAATCGTGCCGCCTACGATAATAATCAGCAAGACAGTAAAGTGTGAGCGGATTTTGGGGTGCAGTGATAAGCGCAGTTTTTAGGTGTGCATACGCACGATCGAAGTCATGTGCGTGAAGATATGCAATACCTATTCTTTGATTTAAGAATCCATCGCGCGGGTTTGATTCGAGTGCCTTTATAAAACAGAAAAAAGCTCCAATCTTATTAATACGTTTATAAGGTTTTATGATTTTCTGGAAGAACCCAACGGTCAGTTTAATCATTACCTCACCACGAAAGAGCCACCGTATTGGGCTTTCGTTTTTTTTAACAGGTTTGTTAACCAAGGCTCTTGCCTGTTGGATTTTTCCTGCATGAGCAAGTGCAAGGGCCTCTGCAAGCTCCATGTTTTCAGAACCTGATAGACGCATACAGCCTTTCTCAGCCCAAAAAAGCGCCTCTGTGAATCTACCGCAATCTATGAGCACTCTAATTTGCCCTACCCACGCATCGATCTCATTTTGATTTTTTCTCAATGCCAGGGCATAATACTTGAGTGCTGATTCATAAAAACCACAAAAATATTTGTCGTTACCAATATCAGCATAGCGTTGAGATGCAGTTTTGTTTCTCCCTAATTCATCGCTCACGTCTTGCTCGATGATACGATTTGTTTCAAAATCAATTCCTCGACTTAAAAAGTTTTCAAAGGCGATGTCGCGATAATCTGGTAAATGTAACGTAGCGAAATATTTCATGTTCATCTACCAATTGGTAAGAATGGTCGTTACCAGTTTTTCAGCCGTCTTGTGTAATGCCTCGTCTATGCCTTCTTCTTCATCTTTATCGTACGTCGCCCAGTCTGAGACAGCGCCTTCCCAGAATACCTCATTGCGCTGTCGGTCAACCGCGCGGATAGTGAATTTAATAGTAATTTTGTATTGCAGGATTGTTTGATCGGCTGTATAGGTGTATGGATCTTTTGAATACCCCGATACTTTTCCCTCGATGACGATATCCGCCCTGTCCTCATCGACGATACGCAGGTTTGAACCACTACGAAATGATTCGTTCACTGCATTTGTAGCACGTTCATCAAGGCCAACCTTTACTGTCTTATTCTCAAAAATCTTTATGTGGATTGTTTGAATATAACTGGGTAGTAGGGAACGTGTTGAATAACCGCAACAGGACATTTTCAATAATGTCAAATATCCAATTACAAATATCAAATGAATGACAAATGACCAACACTTCGTTGTAAAAATTTCGTTCACAAACAGTAAAATTGTTTTGAAATTTGGATTTATATATTCATTTGTAATTTGGCATTTTTCATTTGAAATTTTCATTCCATTTTCTCCAAACGTTTTTGTGCTTCAGCACCCCATGTATCACCGAGCCCTCGTTTATTGATTAACTGTTTATAAATCTTTTTCGCTTCATCAAATTGATCCATGAATTCAAGAACAATACCAGATTTATATTGAGCAGTTGGCGTCCACATCTCATCATGCGGAAATTGATGTACAATTTTTT
>CP070664.1:2669132-2672340 GCA_020355325.1 Caldifarciminota bacterium | reverse complement strand
CTGTCATTGTGTCGGTTCGGCACTCTCTGATGCTTACTATGCGGTATCCGCAGGGCTCAATGGATTGGCTGGTCCGTTACATGGCCTTGCAAATCAGGAATGTTTACGCTGGGTTATTATGGTTAAAGAGAAATTTGGCGGCGTGCCATCTGATGATCAATTACGGCAGTTTGCTTGGGACACGTTGAATGCTGGACAGGTTATTCCTGGCTATGGTCATGCTGTGCTACGTGTTACCGATCCCCGATATACAGCATTCCATGCATTTGGAACCAAGGTATGCTCTGATGATACGCTCTTTCAGATCGTCGATAAGGTATATAGGGTTGTTCCTGATGTCTTGAGAGAACACGGTAAGGCGAAAGACCCCTGGCCCAATGTGGATGCTATATCCGGTTGTCTCCTGTATCATTTTGGTCTAACCGAGTTTGAATACTACACTGTTCTCTTCGGTGTCTCACGGGCGATGGGTATGTGCTCGCAACTCATTGTCAGCCGTGCTTTGGGCGAGGCAATTGAGAGGCCAAAATCGGTGACCACTGAATGGATGAGGCAGGCAGTCGCTAAAGGATAAATTGAGGATAAGAGATAACTGATAGCAGATAACTGATTTCATAAGGAGGAATAGATGATGCTGACCGGCAAGGTTTGGAAATTCGGTGATAGTATTTCGACTGACTTAATCTGTCCGGGACGATATTTTCATCTCCGTTCCAATCTTCCTGAACTCGCTAAACATGTGCTCGAAGATGCAGATCCTGAATTCGCCTCAAAGATGGCGCAGGGCGATTTTGTGGTGGCGGGAAATAACTTTGGACTCGGTAGTTCACGGGAACACGCTCCGACGATTATAAAACTTGCTGGTGTTTCTGCCGTGCTTGCGAAATCTTTTGCTCGCATCTTCTATCGCAATGCAATCAACGTTGGATTACCGCTCGTTGAATGTGATACAGATGAGATCGACCAGGGAGATGAACTCGACGTTGACTTAGCTCAGGGGGTTATCAGAGATAAGACAAAAAAGATTGAACTGAAGGCACGGCCGCTGCCCCAGGCGATGCTCAATATTCTGAATGATGGAGGTCTCGTAGCACATATCGAAAAACACGGAGATTTTAAGTTGGATTAAACAGTGATTGGTTAATGAGTTAATTGGTTAATTGATAATGGCAAAACCATTTTACGAATTAAGAATCTGGCAATTTGGTTATCGTTTACTTATGGAAATCTACGACATAACTGAAAATTTTCCAGCAGAAGAAAAATATAATCTCAAATTCCAATTGAGAAATTCTGGTAATTCTGTTATTTCTAATATTGTAGAAGCGCATGGTAGATATTATTTTGCTGATAAGGTACGCGTTCTTTATAACTCGCGTGGTGAGCTTGAAGAAACGAGAAGTCATCTTCGAGTGGCAGTGGGTCGAGGGTATATAGATGAAGGTACATTTAAAAAAATTGATGAATCTTACGAAGAATTGACTAAAGAAATTAATGCTTATATTAAATCCCCGCGGAAATAAAATTAATAAATTAACCAATCTTTAATTAACTACTCTCTAATTAACTAACGAAAAGGAGATCTAAATGAAGAAAAAAAAGAGCAAGAAAATGAAAAAAGGTAAGAAGACAAAGAAACCAAAGAGACCGAAAAAAATGAAGAAACCTAAAAAAATAAAGAGAATGAAAAAATTAACCAGGGCAAAGAAGATTAAAAAAACAAAGAAACGAACGGCTGCTATGCCAGTCGTCCGTGCAGAAAAACACTTCGGAAGGCTCATTCAGGCTCAGCTCAAGAGAGTCGTGGCGATGAAAAAGGCTGCTGATTGGATTGATTACAAAACACTCAAGCCAATCATTATCGGTGTCATTGGCGGTGATGGAATTGGACCACATATTACCGCAGAAGCACAACGTGTTCTTGAGCATCTGCTGAAAGACGAAGTCGCAAAAGGCAAAGTAAAATTTCGTACGATCGAGGGGCTTACCATAGAACGACGGTCAGAAATCATGAAGCCAGTTCCTCCCGATGTCTTAGCCGAGGTAAAAAAATGCCACATCCTCCTCAAGGGTCCAACCACGACACCGAAGAAAGGCGATCCCTGGCCAAATATCGAGAGTGCAAACGTTGCGATACGAAAGGAGCTCGATCTCTTTGCAAATGTGAGACCTGTACGTGTACCATCGCAGGGCCTTGATTGGATGTTTTTCCGAGAGAATACTGAAGGATCATATGCCCTGGGTCCCTTTGGCGTCGAGGTAACCGGAGATCTGGCAATGGATTTTACGGTTGCGACAAAACAGGGATGCGAGAGGATTATTCGGCTCGCCTTTGATTATGCAAAGAAGAACAACATCAATCGAGTAACGGCGGTCACGAAGGCAAACGTTGTCAAGACTACTGACGGTCTGTTCTTGAAGACCTTTTACGAAGTAGCAAAGGAATATCCAGATATTGAGGCCGACGACTGGTTCATCGACATCATGACTGCTAAATTAGTTGATCTCAAGAGACGAACGCAGTTTAGAGTTATGGTGTTACCTAACCTCTATGGAGATATTCTCACGGACGAAGCAGCAGAGTTCCAGGGCGGTGTCGGAACCGCTGGGAGTGCTAACATCGGCAAACGCTATGCGATGTTCGAGGCGATTCACGGAAGCGCGCCGCGCATGGTGAAAGAAGGACGAACCCAGTATGCAGATCCCTCCAGCGTTATTAGAGCCGGTGCCATGCTCTTGAATCATATCGGATATCAAGAATTAGGGAAGAAACTCGAAATGGCGTTGGATATCTGTGGCCAATATGAAAAGAAACTCGTCATGACCGGCCGTTCAACTGGAGCAACGGGCAGGGCATTCTGTGATTACATATTGGAGACGATTGCTGATCCCAATTTAGAGAAGAGATGGCAGGGGTACCAGTAGACGAATTAGACCAATTAGATCATCTCTTCTGCTGTTTTTGCTTCAGTCTCAGTCAGTAGTATAGCGTTTTCTCTGAAGCATTATCTGGTCAGCGCTGCACGCCTCGAAGCTAGACTTGACATGAAACTAAAATTGGGTACAATTTCAAATGCTTTTGGATAAAAAAGTCGCGCTCATTACTGGTGCAGCACGCGGTATTGGTGCGGCGATAGCAGGACGATTTATACAAGAAGGGGCGCAGGTTGTCATCTCTGATGTCGATGCAGATGCTGGGACAGAAACT
>CP070664.1:2666031-2669032 GCA_020355325.1 Caldifarciminota bacterium | reverse complement strand
ATGTCGGCATTGAGGAAGATGAAGAGCTGAGCAGCGTACCGCTGCAGACCGCATTAGGGCTCCTGTATCCGAATCCATTTCACGGAAAGATAACAATCAGCTATCAGATTGCAGAGGTAGACAGGAATGGGTCTATTGCATTAAAGATTTTTGATGTTACGGGACGATTGGTGAAACAATTTACTCATGTATCCGCTTCGGGTGCGGTTTTCGACCATGTCGTGTGGGATGCCAGAGATGACAGGGGTCGTGCAGTCCCGGCTGGCATCTACTTTGTCCACTTTGAGACTGATACGTATCAGCAGGTTGAGAAAGCGATACTGCTTAGATGATGGTAATCGGGTTGGGGGTTAGGACGCCAGAAAAGAAAATATAAAAATCCAGCATCTCAACCCCAACCTACTAACGATATGTTAAATTTCGTGTCATTTTGTGTATTCAGCCTTAGGCTGAACAAGGAGGTATGATGAGAAACATGATGAGGGTCCTGACACTCATAGTTCTCGGAGCCTTGAGCAGCAGTTATGCAGCGAGCGCTGCACTTCCAGAAATAACAGTGCTCCAAGACCGCCCTTCAAGCACAACGATTGAATTTGAGCTCCAGGGCTATGAAATTGAATCTGTCGATGCCGATGGCATTCCATGTTGGCGAATCACACTACCAGGACAGGTTACCTTTCTCGAAAAGGGATTTCCCGAATTGCCAACGATTGCGAGAAACATTATTATTCCGGACGACGCTGTAATGAGCGCTCGCATCATTGACATTGAATACGAAACCAGAGAAGTCGGAACTATTCTTCCGTCAAAAGGAAGTATATCCAGGAGTGTTGATCCAAATACAATTCCTTACACCTTTGATAACGTGTACGAAACCGATAGGTGGTGGCCGACAAACACAATTGAATTGAATGAACCATTCATACTCAGGGATTACCGCGGAATCACCATTCGCTTCAATCCGTTTCAGTATAATCCGGCAAAAGGTGAATTGAAGATTATAACCCGAGTCGTTGTCGAGGTCTATGAAACCGGTAAGGGTGGGAAGAATATAATAACGAAGAAAAGAGATACTATTAACCGAGAATTCGTTAATATCTACGAGAGCATCTTCTTGAATTTCAGCGAGGCACGGTATGATTCGATTTCAGAACAGGCAGGCAGAATGCTCATTATTACAGCCGATGCCTACAACGCCAACATGCAGCCGTTTATTGACTGGAAAATGAGAAAGGGTATTTATACCAAGATGCTCAATGTTTCAAGCATCGGCAACAACGAAACCGCAATAAAAAATCGTATACAGGCAGAGTATGATTCCACTGATTTGGTGTGGGTTTTATTTGTTGGAGATGGTAATGAGGTTGTGCCAGGAACTGGAACCGTTGGCTGGGCAGCCGGTGAAGATGCAGACCCGGTCTATGCCTATACAGATGGGAGTGATTACTATCCAGACCTGTTTATCTCACGGTTCAGTTCTCGTAGTGGAAATGCTGTGAACATCGACAAACAGGTCACGCGTTCAATTGGCTACGAACGAAACCCGATGCCAGAAGCTGATTGGTATCACGTCGGTCTCGGTGTTGCGAGCAATCAAACAGGCGGTACAGGCGTTGCCGACTCGACACGCACGAATTGGCTCAGGGACTCACTCCTGTTGTATCATTATACCGAAGTGAATAAGAGCTACGATCCATGGGGAACGAGTGCATTAATAGAGGGATTTATCGAGGATGGCACAAGCATCATCAATTACATTGGCCACGGCAGTACAACCGGCTGGGGAAATGGTGGTGGTTTTTCAAACTCTAATATTAATGCTTTAGATAATCCTTGGCTATTGCCCTTTGTCATATCTGTTGCCTGTGTGGTTGGCAATTTCAATGGCGCTGACTGCTACTGTGAAAACTCGGTTACTGCCGGAGAAGTCAACGAGCCCGATGGATTTGTCGTGCACTGGGGTTCCTCGATCAATCAACGATGGGTAGAACCATGCATCGGCCAAGAAGGGGCAGTCAACTTATTAACCCACGACGAGAAGAACACGGCTGGAGGAATATTCTTCAATGGCGCTTGCTACATGATTGAATATTATAGTGGTGCCGTGGAAGCTGTTGATATGGCACAAACCTGGACCATTTTCGGCGATGCCTCGCTCCAGCTCAGGACAAATACACCAGATAATATGATTGTGACCCATAACACGGTTGTTCAACCAGTACCGGGCAGTTTTTCTGTTACCGTAAAAGATGATGACGGCGTGACACCGCTCGAGAATGCATTGGTATGTTGTTGGATACCAAATCAATCGCCGGAAATGCATGTCTCTGATTATACGAATGCTTCAGGCGTAGCAACCTTGAATATCTCTCCGACAACTCCTGGCGACACAATGTATGTGACCGTGACACAATACAACTATACACCGTACGAGGGTCATGCACTGGTGATTGTTGCTTCTGGTCCATATGTGGCGATGGGATCCATGATATTAAATGATGGTGGCGGTAATGGTCAGGTAAATCCTGGTGAGGCTGTTGACCTCGGTGTCTGGGCAAAGAACGTTGGTGTAGCGACCGCCTATAACGTCTATGGACTGCTCTCTGAGTCTGATCCCTATGTCAATATTACGACTGATTCGAGCTGGTATGGTTCGATCGCACCGAATGATTCATCGCTCTCGAGTCCCTATTACAGCTTTACCGTGGATGACAACTGTCCTAATAATCACGAAATTAGTTTCACCCTCGTTTTCCATGATGCTAATGACAGTACCTGGACCTCCTACCCCACGGTCATGGTCTATGCTCCGGTATTGATTTATGAAGATGTGAGTGTGGTGAACGACAACAACGGCAATGGTATTTTGGACCCGGGTGAGACCGCAGACCTGGTGGTGACGATCGAGAATGAAGGTGGTGCAGTCGCAGAAAATGTGACGTCTCACTTGATGACATCGTCAGCCTATGTGACGATTAATGACGATGCGGGGAACTTCGGT
>CP070664.1:2662795-2665931 GCA_020355325.1 Caldifarciminota bacterium | reverse complement strand
CGGTGGTGCGTCATCGTGAAGCGGTGGCGTATCGACGATTTGAATTTTAATATCTCCAAATTCCATCATTCCTACCTGTGGGAGATTGGTCGTAAATGGATAGAGGGCAACGTCGACATGGGCATTGGTAAGTGCATTGAGAAGCGATGATTTACCAGTATTTGGTAGTCCAACAAATACAACTTGACCTGCGCCCTGCTTTTCTACTTGATACCACGTACCTCCTGCACCCTTTGACTTTTTCTGTTTACTGATTGCGTCTTTCAGCTTCGAGATTTTCGTCTTTAATTCTGCTTGGAGTTTTTCTGTGCCTTTATGTTTCGGGATAATGGAAAGGAGCTCCTGGAGATAGACCAACTTCTCTTGTGGAACTTTTGCCTCTCGATATTTCTTCTCGACTTCAAAATACTGAGGGGGTAAATTTGCTGGCATGGTTACTATGCTCCTCCGGCATGTAAAATTTCTTGCATTGCTTGTGCGTTCTTGAGCATGCTATGGTTGTTGTTGAAGAATACATAGATTCGCTCGGGTTTAACAGCAACAATGCGGCGAGCAATGTCTTTTAATTCGCGTTTGTTGTAGTTGTGGTGATACCAAGCGGTTCTGCCGTGTACCCTCACGTACACATTTTTCGTTGTCTTGAAGATATCGCGGGTAAATTCTGGTGCATCAATTGAAACCCACGTGATGCCTAAGGCTTCAGCCCACTGTATCATCTCTTTCGTGAACCATTTTTCATTTCTCGGTTCAAAGGCGCATTTCTTTACTATCTTTGCTTTTTTTAAAAAGCCGGTTATCGTATCCTGAACTTTTGGCGTTGTGCTTGGTGGCAATTGAAATAGAAAGTAGTCAATATAGTTATCCATGCTCGCAAAGAGATGGAGAAATTTCTGCCACGTGGCATACGCCTTTTCAGAAAACCTCATTCGGTGAGTTATTAAACGGTTTACCTTTATCACCCAATGGAGTGGTTTTCCTTTTTTCGTCCATGACTTCACCTGGTTGGGAAAGGGAAATCGATAAAACGATGCGTTCAATTCTATTGCATTGAGCCCCGAATGTTCAATGTACCAATCGAGTGTATGGTCTTTATTCCAATCATAGTACCAGCCCGATGTTCCGACGAAACTCTTCATTTTGTTATTCTACATATATTGACCTTTAGGTCAATATCGATTACGGTGATACTAAAATATCTCCGCTATCTACAAACTATCACTGTAATCCTTTCTCTATGATAAGCCTATTATCCTTCCTATTTCATCCACATCGATCTGCAGTGCATTTGGTATTTTTGAAAGACCCGGCATCAACATCACCTCGCCAGTAAGGGGAACCAGAAATCCTGCTCCCGCAGAGATATTAATGCCGCTGATCGTGATTTTAAAGTTCTCGGGCCGGCCGAGGAGTTTTGGGTCGTCTGAGAGCGAACGATTCGTTTTGGCAATGCACACCGGTAATTGTTGTAGTCCAAGCTTTTCTATACGTTTCATATCCTTCTCTGCCCTTGGTATATAGACGACACGTGCGGCGCCATAGATTTCATGCGCTACTTTTTCGATCTTCTTTTCGAGCGGGTCTTCTAAATCATACAACGGCTGCATGTGGGATGGCTCTTTCTCGCACGTTTCGCTCACCACGTGAGCAAGTTCCACCGCGCCATCAGCACCCTGCTGGAATGCTCTCACTTCAGCACTTCGTACATTTTTGGACTGGCAGAATTCATTCACTGCCTTAATTTCATCTTCGGTATCGCCTTCAAAGATATTTAATGCTACAACAGTTGGTATTTTAAACTTTCTCATATTCTCAATGTGCTTTTCTAAATTCAGGAATCCTTTCTTGAGATGTTCGATTGTTCCTGATTTTAAATCTTTTGGTGGAGCACCACCGTGTAATTTACATGCCCGTATCGTGGCTACGAGCACGGCGGTATCTACATTAAATTGACCGACGCGCGTAACGATGTCGATAAACTTCTCAGCACCCAAATCCGAACCGAAACCTGCCTCGACGACTGTATAGTCGCATAATTTTTGTGCCATTTTTATTGCGACGATACTACACGTGCCATGAGCTATGTTCGCGAACGGTCCGCAGTGAATGAATGCTGGTGTGTGGTCAATCGTCTGGGCAAGATTTGGTTTCAGGGCATCCTTGAGGAGAGCCGCCATAGCGCCATGAACACCAAAGTCTTTTGCATATATCGGATTACCATTCATCGCGAAAGCGACGAGGATTTTTCCCAGTCTCTCTTTCAGTTCAACGAGCGAATTTGATAACGCAAGAATCGCCATCACCTCACTCGCCGCAGTTATGATGAAACCGTCTTCACGGGCTGGTCCATTTGGTTTACCTCCGAGTCCGACGACAATATCTCGTAGACTTCGGTCATTCATGTCCATCGCTCTCTTGAAGAAAATCTCGGTTTCATCGACGTTCAGTTTATTACCGAAATGCATGTGGTTGTCGAGCACCGCTGCCAAGAGGTTATGTGCTGCACTAATTGCGTGTATATCGCCAGTAAAATGAAGATTGATATCTTCCATTGGGAGAACCTGTACATAACCACCACCGGCTGCACCACCCTTGATTCCGAAAACCGGTCCCAGGGATGGTTCGCGCAACGCCACAATTGAGTTCTTATGGATTTTGTTCAACGCCATACTGAGACCAATGGAGACGGTTGTTTTCCCTTCACCATACGGCGTTGGTGTCATGGCCGTGACCAATATCAATTTGCCTTCTTTAGTTTCGTGTAGTTTTTCAAAAAAATGGAGCGATATCTTCGCCTTGAATTGTCCGCAGGGAAGAATAAAATCTTCATCAATGCCCAAACCCGCAGCCAAATCCATAATTGGAATGAGCGTGGCCTCCTGGGCAATTTTTAAATCAGTCTTCATAAATCACCTCGCTCATTTGTATTTTTATAATGATACACGATGATTGAACTCTGTGCACAAATGAGTATAACAAAACTGATTATGCTGTCAAGAGAGCCCATAGAATAAGCTCTTTGATTACGGTGATGGGATAAATTGATTACAGTGATTCCATTCTTGAATTTTTTTTGATAATGAATAGAATAGAGTATGTTATATAAACAGGCAGGGGTGGATATCGATTCATTGAATGT
>CP070664.1:2657841-2662695 GCA_020355325.1 Caldifarciminota bacterium | reverse complement strand
GTACCCAGACATTTGCCGGCTCGATACCATTGGTTATAGTGTTCAGGGCAGGCCAATCTGGGCAATGCGAGTTACTGATAATCCACTCATCGAAGAGAACGAAGCAGAGATCAGACTACTCGGAAATGTGCACGGAGATGAGCACATCGGTACTGAGATTACTCTCTATTTCTTAAGACAGTTGTTAACAAATTATGGTTTAGATCCACAGGTCCAGAATTTGATTAACAATAGAGAGGTTTGGGTATTACCATCAATTAATCCTGACGGAAAAGTGGCCAATACGAGGAGCAATGCAAACTGGGTAGATTTAAATCGAGATTATGGCTATTTCTGGGATGGCTGGGGCGGTAGCCCTGCTCCTCTGTCACAAATCGAAAACCAGGTGATGGCGCAACACCTTGAGGAGAACAACATCACCTTAGAGTATAACTACCATTCATTGGCATTCTACGTTAATTATCCGTGGGATTATCATCAGTCCGACCCGCCGGATAGTGATTATATCATTACACTTTCAGAAATTTATGCTGATTCGGCAAATTTGGTAGCTATAAATGGCTATGACTGGTATCAGGTCTGCGGCTCGCTACAGGACTACACTGTTGGCATTAGCGGTGCTCTTGCATGGACAATCGAGACTGATGAACCAGGAGGTTCCTCAGCGATCGATCAGATCTGCTATGAAAATCGCGATGCTCTGATGGATGTGTGTGAGCGTGCGGGATGGGGAATCGAGGGTGTTGTAAAAGATTCTGTTACAGATGCACCGTTGTTTGCGCGAATTGAATTTCTCAATTCGGAGAGAATTGATATTTATACTGACCCATATCTTGGTGATTTTCACAAGATGATAGAACCGGGGACATACGATATACGAGTTTCAACCAATGGCTATGCGCCAAAAATAATCAGTACTGTTGTTGCTCCAGACACGGGTAGTATTTTTCTCGACGATATTCTTCTGGCACCAGAATCATCGTACCTCTATGCATTTCGGCCTGTTCTGTGCCGTTTTGCAGACCAGGATATACACGTAAACAAGACTCAACCTCGATTTGCCCTTGGGCAGGAAGACGGCAGATTTTTTTCACTTGGACGAAGTGGGTATGTTGTTCTGGATATGGGACCACATACTCCTATTACTGATATTACAGGCAGTGATTTTACTGTTTATGAAGGAAACGACGGAACTGCTGAAGGATATACTGTATATGCCTCAAATAATTGGGATGGTCCATGGAACAGCTGTGGCAGTGCTACAGGAACAGCTAGTTTTGATTTAGCAGCGACTGGTTTAGGTGAAGCGCGATATCTTCGAATTGTAGACGACGGCAGTTCTTCATCGGGTCAGTATGCTGGTTTTGATCTGGAAGCTGTACAATTCTTTACGCAAACAGGGATTGGAGAAGATGCAAGATTCACGATACTTGATACAGGATATCGTCTGATGGTTTATCCAAATCCATTTACTGAGAAGACAAAGATTAACTATGGCATAGGGCAAAGTGCAAAGGGTTCCGTCCCAAAGGGACAAGAATCCTCGTCTTTCAGACGGGACATAGAGTTAAAAATTTTTGATATTTCAGGAAAATTGATTAAGGATTTTTTGCTGTCTACTAACTACTCCGCCACACAGTATGGCGGACTATTGCCTACTTCGATTGAATGGGATGGTACAGACCAACTCGATCGAAAGGTTCCAGCTGGTATTTACTTTGTTCAACTGAAAGCAGGGGATTACAGGAGAATTGAGAAGGCAGTATTATTAAGATAGGAGTGTGAAAATGACTGGGAAAATAATTGTAAATTTCATGATTACACTAGGAATATGTTTTGCCGCTGAACAGGTCGTCAGGATCGAATTGACACACGAAAGGTTGAATCCTCTTTTCGATAGAGGTTTGAAGGTTATAGCAGAACTCGAAGATTGGGCAATCCTTCTTGTCGATACTGGTGACCTTGATAAAATTTCAAACTTTTCTTACACAATACTCGATACCGATCCTGAGGAAGGTCGATACTATCTTGTACGCCTCGTGGATACTACGATTGATTTAAATCGATTTGGTGAGGTTCTTACTTCAGATGGCATAGATTATCTTTTAAAAATAGAAGAAGAAATGCTTGAAGAGTTAATAAAACAGAAGGTCATGGTTAAACGACTGATGTTCGTGCCAATTATTAAAAGCGAAGCCCCATTGCCTCGATTTTTGTATAGCCCAATTGTTCAATAAATTGTTGATCGCGTCGATCCAGACAGTGTTCTCAGTTTTGTGCAAAGGTTACAAGATTTTGTGACGAGGTATTCCACTCATGATTCCTGTTTTGCCGCAGCAGATTATGTTTTAAATAAATTCTATGACTATGGATGCGATTCAGTCTTCTTACAATACCACACAGGTGGGCATGCTCCTAATGTGATCGGGATAAAGCGAGGGATTAATTACCCCGACAGCATTTATGCTGTTGTCTGTGGTCATTTTGATGCGACCTCATATCAGGCTCCGCAGATCGCACCGGGTGCTGATGATAATGCCAGTGGTACTGCGAGTGTCATCGAAGCTGCCCGCGTTATGAGGGACTACCTTTTTGAATATTCGGTGAGGTATATAGCTTTTTCAGGAGAGGAATTTGGTCTTTATGGAAGCGAGCATTACGCGTCATTGGCCCGTTCTCAGGGTGATAGTATCCTTGGCGTTTTCAACGCGGATATGATTGCCTATGCGAATGCCCTTCCGGAAAGTTTAGATGTGGTTGCTAAAATATCGAATCCTCCGTGCGAGCCACTTGCCGATTTCTTCATCGCGTGTGCCGACTCGTATACGACACTCCTGACCAGAAAGCATATGACTAACAGTTGGATACCATCTGATAATCAGTCATTTCTGGACTATGGATATGCTGCACTTTGTAATATCGAAGATTATGGTTTGAACAATCCCTATTATCATACTCCAGGTGATACGATTGGTGCTGGATACAATAACAATGATTTCTGTACAGAGGCGATTAAGGCGCAGGTTGCTGCGTTATCGGTAATGGCGAGTGTGGTTGAAGATGTTTATTTAACATTGTTCTCTCACTGGGTAATCGATTCAGCGCCAGGAGGTAATGGCAATGGCATGTGGGAGAGTGGTGAGGAAGTTGACCTCGTTGTTCAGATTTATAATGCAGGAGTTGGTATGGCTGAAAATACCTATGCCTTAATCAGTACAGCAGATCCCTATGTTACGGTTATAGAGGACAGTTGTCATGTGGGAATCATACCGCCTTTGGATACTGCTGAAGCATCGTTTCGAGTTTCTGCTGCAAGTTCCACACCACTGGGGCACCTTGTGGATTGTAGCATTGACCTTGCGTGTAGTAATGGTGACTGGAATTATTCATTTCAGGTCTATATTAATCCTCTCCCCAATCTTGTCTATCAGCATTATATTGTCATTGATGGAAATGGTATTCTTGACCCTGGTGAAACTGCGGATCTCGTTGTTACATTAATGAATGAAGGCGCAGCAGATGCGGTGAGCGTTATTTCCACGCTCCAGAGCTTCTCGCCCCTCGTGACCGTGATTGACGGATCAGGAGATTTTGGAGACGTTGCTGTTGGTGATACAGCAAACAATTCTGCGGATCCCTATACCGTTTCTGCCAGTAGTTCTGCTCCTTACGGCACCGAGGTTGATTGTTCTCTCATTGTTGAGGCTGGTCTATATATCGATACATTAGACTTCACCTTGGTAATCGGTGAATTAGTTCCTTCAGATACTGGTTACTATTATGTTTATTACTCGGGTGGTCCTCACGTCCAGTCTCCAGTCTTTGAGTGGTTCGAGATTGCACCACCAGGTCCTGGTAGTATTATCGCCGACATTACAAATGAGGATGCTGATACGGTCACACTTACTCTGCCGTTCACCTTTATATACTATGGTGAAGATTACGGAACAATCGGTGTATGCTCAAATGGGTTTTTGGAGCTCGGGTCATCGACCTATCGGTTTGGTGATAATACTGGGATACCGAGCCCTGATGGACCGAGGGCAATGATCGCTCCGTTCTGGGATGATCTTGACCCATCAGAGGCTGGGGATATATATCAGTACTATGATAGTGAAGGGCATCGCTGGATAGTCGAATTCTACCAGGTCGATCACTGGGGCGGACCGGGTAATTATGAGACATTTCAGGTGATACTCTATGACCCTCTGTATTATCCAACACCGACCGGTGATGGTGAGATTGTGGTTCAGTATTTGGTGCAGATGCAGGAGCCGTACAGCACGCTTGGCATCGAGGATCATACCGAGACGGTTGGTATCCAGTACTATTTTGATGGTACTTATCATGAATGGGCAGTACCCGTGACTGATTCATTTGCCTTGAAATACACGACATATCCACCTCATTATCCAGGAATTGAAGAATATGATGAGCTCGTTAATGTTCCAAACCGAACATCAATGAGTAACCTTTATCCAAACCCATTCTGTCAGAAAATAGTAATAAGGTATCAGATTGCAGATAGCGAGGAGTCGCAATACATTTCATTGAAGATTTATGATGTTGCAGGGAGATTGGTTAAACAATTCAACGGTTTAATGCCGTATGCGAGCAGTCTCGCCGCATCGGGCGGAAATCATTACCAGTCACTCATTAACCAAATAACATGGCACGGTGACGACGATGCTGGTCGCAGAGTCTCAGCTGGAGTTTACTTTGTGCAATTTGAGGCCGGCGATTATAAGCAGATCGAGAAAGCAGTACTGTTGAGATAAACACCTAAATTCCAAAATACCTAAATGCCTAAAGATACTGATAATAAACGACAATTATATAATCTGTGCTCATCTG
>CP070664.1:2582949-2657741 GCA_020355325.1 Caldifarciminota bacterium | reverse complement strand
GCGGCGAATGTAATTGGCAACCTCATTTGCCTGCTGCCGCGCGAGGTCGTAGCTCGGGTCAGCAAACAAATCTCGTGGTCCAATGAATGTGCCGTTGGTTATCTGAAAACCGAGCGCGATGACGCGTGGCGGACCGTCAAAGCGTGTCGGGTTTGCATCATTGACCGAGACCGGCATGAATGGACCCCAGTGTGAACCGCGCATCCAACCGGTGACCATATAGGGCATTGAAAACGGCTCTAAAACCTCGCCAACTGCGGGGAGTCCACTCTGACACCGAACGACCATGACCGGATCGTCTTTGCCAACGTATCGTCCAGCCATCAGATTAACCTTCTGAGTCGATGTCACCGCTGCAATCTCACCGGTTTTCTTATATACCCCATTTAGGATATAATGCTCTGAGGCACCAATCAAACACAGGAGGTCATATATGTCTTCAGGACTATTCAATTTTACAGTCTTATCTTCGAAGATATCCAGGACCTCAAAGGTAAATCCTTGATGCATTGATGGGTCGATTACTAATCCGATTGTATTGAAGGGGTCGGCGAACATCTTATAGAGCGGCATATTCCATGAACCAGGAGAGGTTTTGTCAGCAGCGAAGACGATGACCGGCTCACTCTTGCGCTCCTCAAATGTCATCTCAGCAACCCCCGGCCCCATTCCCTTGACGTTACCGGAAAATGCATCAGAGAGCAAGTCCTGACCAGCGCCGTATAATTTCATCTCTTTAGCAAGATTCGTACACTCAACAAATATATCCCATGCCATCTTGTGTATATCCTCGGCATCATTGCCCAGGCGATGGGTCATGATGAGCTCGAGGTCATCACCGCAATGAGTCACATGAAAATCCACAATCGTTCCTTTCTTTTTCTGAGCCTCAAGTAACTGCATTGCCCGGGTCATAATATTGGGATGCATGCTCGAATGGCCGACATAACCACCGATATCAGCTTTAATTACACTAATTGTAATTTTTTCCATTTTTCCTCCTCTCAATAATCACTCCCTATTATACTGAAAAATCTTTGAGTGTCAATCAGTGGAGTAATAAAGAATGTATGGAGAACATGGTTTGTTGACATATTCTCATTTTTTATTATACTTATGTTCACACTAGAGTTTTTGATCCGAGTATCGAGGATTTTAGTCATTTAAGATCTAGAGCATTTAGGTGTTTATTCTTTAAGGAGGACATATGAAAAAATTTCGCACATTAAAACCGTCTGAACTTCGCTGGCAATGTGATGCGAAATTACTCAAGTTTAAAAGCATGAAAGATGTAAGCGCATGTGAGGGAATTATTGGTCAACCGAGGGCTATCGATGCAATTAAGCTCGGCATTAATGTCAAGTACCCAGGCTATAACATATTTATCACCGGCCCAGTGGGCACTGGAAGGACGACCGCAATAACAAAGCTCTTGGAAGAGTTGAAGGAAAGAAAGGAGCAACTGAAGGATCTCCTGTATGTGAATCACTTCAAAAATCCGGATATGCCAAAACTTATAGAACTCCCTGCTGGCCAAGGTAAAGCATTCAGGCATACGATGCGGAATTTAATTAACGACCTCAAGAAAAACATCCCGCAAGTTTTCGGCAGTGAAGAATACCAAGCACGAAGACAGAAAGCCCTTAATAAATATGAAGAAAAACATCGTGCACTATTAAAAGAATTTGAAAAAAAAGTTGAAGAGCAGGGATTTAAGGTCGTTCAGATTCAGATGGGTCCCTTTGTGCGTCCAGCAATCCTGCCAATCGTTGATGGTAAACCAATCAATTTAGATGAGTATGAAGCACTCGTGCAATCGGGTAAAATAACCGAAGAAGAGTACAATATTACCAAGGAGAAGATTCGAGAACTGGAAAGCGGAATGGCAGCGATCTATACCAAGGCACGGGAGATTCAGGACAAAGCAAATGAGGAACTTGCGAAGTTGAATGAATGGATGGTGAAACCTGTTGTTTCTCATATGATTGATGAAATCAAGAAAAAGTTCACGGGAGAGAAGATCGAAGGCTATTTGAAAGACGTGTTGAATGCGATAATGGACGATCTCGACAGATTCTTGAAGAAGGAGACAAAGGAAGATGAGTTTAGAGAATTTCAAGTAAATGTGCTCGTCGACAATTCCGAAACCGAGGTTATTCCCATAATTTTTGAAACGAGTCCTTCATACAAAAATCTGTTTGGCACCATTGAACGGCAAGCGGTCGGACCCGGTATCATACGGAGTGATTTTCTCAATATTAAGGCCGGCTCGTTCTTACGCGCGAATGGTGGATATTTGATTATTAATGCGCTCGACGCACTCGTTGAACCATGGGTCTGGCAGACACTCAAGAGAACGCTCCGTAATGGTGTCATCGATATTCAAGCATTCGATCCATTTTACATTTTCACGACGTCTGCGCTCAAGCCAGAACCCATCTCCACCGATGTAAAGATTATCATGATTGGAAGCCAGTGGTTATACTATCTTCTGTTCTATCGGGATGAGGATTTCAAAAAGATCTTCAAAGTTAAGGCAGATTTTGACACAGTAATGGATAAGACTCCTGAAAATGTTAATCAATATGCTACATTTATCAAGTCGATTTGTGATGTGGAAACACTCTTACCTTTCAACAAAACAGCGATCGCCGAAATTATTGAATATAGCGTGCGGATTGCCGGCCGTCAAGGTAAACTTTCCACACGATTCCACATTATTGCTGATACCATCCGGGAGGCCGATTACTGGGCAAGACAGGCAAACAAGAAAGAGATAGGTCCTGCAGACGTTGAAAAGGCTATTCAAGGTTGGCGCAGAAGAGTCAACATGTTTGAAGATAAAATTCAAGAGATGATTGAAAATAATCTCCTCATGATTAGCACAAAAGGAAATGTTGTTGGCCAAGTTAATGGTCTTTCAGTCTACCAAGTAGGAAGTTATGCCTTTGGACGGCCGACAAAAATAACAGCAAAGACATCTTTAGGCAGGGCCGGTATAATCAACATCGAACGCGAGGCAAATCTTGGAGGCCGAACCTATAATAAAGGGGTACTCATTCTCAGTGGTTTCTTGCGATCTCGCTATGCACAGAATCAACCAATGGCAATCGATGCTACCTTGGGTTTTGAACAGACCTATAGTGAGGTTGATGGTGACTCTGCTTCGAGTGCCGAGGTCTATGCTCTTCTTTCATCACTGTCTGGAGTGCCGTTACGACAAGGAATTGCAGTAACCGGGTCGGTAAATCAAAATGGAGAAATCCAGCCGATCGGTGGCGTGAATGAGAAGATAGAAGGATTCTACGAGGTATGTAAGGCAAAAGGATTTACTGGTAAGCAAGGAGTTATTATTCCCGATGGCAACGTTGGTGATTTAATGTTGAAACAAGAGATTGTCGACGCCGTAAAGAAGAAGAAGTTTAATGTCTATGCCATAAAGAACATAGATGAAGGGATTGAAATACTCACCGGTGTTAAAGCGGGGAGGAAAACGAAAACAGGATTTGAAAAGAAGAGTATAAACGACCTCGTCGATAAGAAGCTCAGCGAATACGCAGCGAAGATGAAAGGCTTCGTGAAGGGAAAATAAATTATTGAAGTTCTCGTTATACGGTGTACGGCATCGCTGCCCGTATCGTCATTCGTTCACTGCCCATCGTAATTTTAAATTCTTACCATAAACGAAACCTTTAAACGATACCGGCTTCGTCGCCTTAAAACGAATAACGTAGCTCAATGTAAAAAGGGGGCTCGAAGCCCCCTTTTTACATTACTTTAAACGATACGTTGCAGGTTTGACTCGCTTAAAGATCTTCGGGTAACGATTAATAATGATATATACAGAACGCTCTGGGTCTTTTCGATGAAATCTATATCCCCGTTTCTTCAGTCGTTTCGTGATGTCACGATAGTGCAGTGGGGTTTTACTTCTCTTGAGGATATCAATTGTTAGTTCCCTAATTGAAGGCTTTTTCTTTTTCTTCTTCGCCTTTTTTGCTTTCTTCATTCTCCTTTTTTTCTTCATTTTCTTCCTCTTCTTCATTTTTCCTCCTTTTTTCACATTGGTTGCAATAAAGCTACCAATTTACATTACTGTACCACAATGTTAAGTATTTTCTCTGGCACATATATTGTTTTCTTTATCGTTTTGCCTTCGAGATGGCGTTGAACCCTGTGATCACCAAAGGCAATCTTTTTCACCTCCTCCTCTGCAATAGCGCCAGCAACTTCAATATGAGACCTAACCTTTCCATTAATTTGAACCACAATAATTGCGGTTTTACTCTTGATATACTTCACATCGTAACCGGGCCATTCCTGCTCCACGAGACTGCCTTCGCCTCCTATGAGCGACCATAGTTCATCAGCGAAATGTGGAGCGAATGGCGAAAGCAGGTGGATAATTGTGAACAAGCCGTAGCCAAAGACATCGCCTTGTTTCTTAGAAAGATACAGTTCATTCAGCAATTCCCACAGTGCCGCTATCGCAGTATTGAATTTGAATGATTCTACATCATCCGTTACCTTTGCTATGGTCTGATTAATCTTAATAAAGAGATTTTCATCATCCTGGGCAATGTTCGTTGGGACATCCTTGACGATAGAAGACTTGTGTTCTATTACGAGACGGTAGATGCGATTAATAAACCGCTCCGAGCCTGTCACCCCTTCATCGCTCCACTCCATCTCCCGTTCTGGTGGTGCGGCAAAGAGAATGGTAAGACGCGCGACATCGGCGCCATGTTTCCGAATAAATTGACCAGCAGGTACAGTATTCCCCTTTGATTTCGACATTACTTCACCATCTTTTAATACCATGCCGAGATTAAACAGTTTCATTGCTGGTTCATCGACAGAAATATAATCTGTATCACAAAGAACCTTGGTGAAAAATCGAAAATATATTAAGTGCCCTGTAGCGTGTTCACTCCCACCACCTATATATTGATCGATAGGAAGCCACGTATCGGCCTCCGTTTTTGAACAAAATTCATTTTCATTTTTCGGATCCAAATAGCGTAGGAAATACCAGGATGAACAAACAAAGGTGTCCATCGTGTCCGCATCACGTTTTGCGCTACCACCACATTGAGGGCACGTTGTGTTGATATAACTCTCTACTGCAGCAAGTGGTGATTTACCTTTCGGTATGTAGTCTTTTATGTCTTCCGGTAAGAGAACCGGCAACTGCGCATCAGGCACAGGAACAATGCCACATTTATCGCAATAAATGATTGGAATCGGAGCTCCCCAGTATCGTTGCCGCGATATCAGCCAATCTTTGAGTCGGTAGTTGATGCTCGGCCCACCGAGTTTTTTGGCTGCTAAAAATTCTGTAACGGCTTTAATGCCCGCCTCCGAAGACAATCCAGTAAATGTTCCTGAATTCACCATAACACCGAAGTCCTCATATGCATCCGTCATTGACTCTGATATCAGTTCAGAATCCGGAGGATTGATAACGACTCTTATCGGCAGATTATATTTTTTGGCAAACTGAAAATCACGCGAATCATGCGCTGGCACACCCATAACAACGCCACTTCCATATTCTAGAAGTACATAGTCGGCAACAAAAATTGGCACTTTTTCATGATTTGCTGGGTTTATTGCGTAACATCCAGTGAACACACCGTCCTTTTCTTTCTCGATTCGCTCTATCTCAGTCCTTTTTGTTGCCTCTTGTATGTACTGCCGTACTGCCGTTTCATGTTCACTCCCTTTAACCAAATCTTCGACGACCGGATGTTCGGGTGCTAAGGACATAAAAGTAACACCATATATTGTATCGGGCCTCGTGGTAAAGACGGTAAAGTTCATATCGCTATCGACAACCTTAAAGACAATGTCACACCCGTCACTTTTACCGATCCAATTTCGTTGCATCGTTTTCACGTTCTCCGGCCATCCTGATAGTTTATTCAAACCGTCGAGCAGCCTTTCTGCATAATCAGTAATTTTAAAAAACCATTGATTTAATTTCCTCTTTTCAATCACAGATTTGCAATTTGATCGATAGCACCTTCCATCAATGACTTGCTCGTTTGCCAAAACAGTTTGACATCCGGGACACCAATTGACATATGCCTCTTTTTTATATGCGAGTCCTCGTTTGTACAGCAAGAGGAACATCCATTGCGTCCATTTGTAGTAATCAGGTAAACAGGTAATAACCTCTCGGCTCCAGTCATAACTGATCCCCAAAAGTTTTAGCGATTCATCAGAAATACGAATATTATCAAGCGTCCATTTCTCAGGGGGAATACCAACCTTAATTGCCTGATTCTCCGCAGGTAAGCCAAATGCGTCCCATCCAAATGGATGAAGCACGTCATATCCTTGCCTCATTTTAAATCGCGCATAAACATCCCCGATAACGTAGTTTTTGCTGTGCCCCATATGAATATCACCAGACGGGTAAGCATACATGACGAGGTTATAAAATTTCTTTTTCGGCTTCTCATGTGTCGTAAATAGATTATTCTCACTCCAGTAGTTTTGCCATTTTTTTTCTACTGTGGCATGGTCGTATTTCATAGTTTCTGCTTTCCTCGGTCTATCTGTATACTACGATGCTGGAAATCCGAAAATTTCCGCACCGCATTTTTGACAGTACCATGAGTCTGGCGTATTCACATGCCCACATTTCGGACAGGTGATACCTTCCTGCGTCTTTTTCGACGGTTCCTCCGCTGTCTCCTTCTCCTCCACAACCTCGGGTTTTGTCTCTCGCTCTTTCTCTTCGACCGTTTCAGGTTTTACTGCTTCCTCCTCGACGAGTAGCTCATCGAGCTTCATCTCTTCGGGTGTTAGTTTCTCCTCGAGTATGTGTTCATCAATGGTAAGGCTCGCATCTGGTTTAATTTCTTCTAATATGCTATCATCAACCGCTTCCATTTCTTCAGGAACAAGCTTGTCTTCCACGATCTCTTCAGTCGTTTTCACAACCTCCTCCACTGGTTTTTTAGGTTCAACCGCTGCTTCGACTTTTGGTGTGAGAAAGTTCTGGATCCAACTCATGCGCTCGTGTATTTTCTGTAACTTTGCCGCTATAGCATTCAACTTTTCGTTATGTTCGGTCTCTGCTTTTTTGTAAGATGCTTCATCATATTCACCAATGGTATATCGTAATTCAATCTCTTCGCCGTCGAGTCTCACCTCTTTCTCTTCTTGCTCAATCTTTTCTTGCTCTTGATTTAAATGTTCGAGTTCTGCCTTCATTAAATCAGTATTTTCTGCTAATCGTTCGTCCAGCTTTTTCAACTTATCTTCATATTCACGCTTTACCTTTTCATAAACCTTGGTACTAACGGTCGCTTTTCTCGCCTCTATCTTTTCCAGCTTCGTGATTAAATCTTGTCGCTGTGCCTGAATATTTTGTAGTTCGTTTAAATTATGAGCCATGAATTGCTCCCTTTCCAAATAGACGCAACCTCTGCAGTAAAAGGAGCTCAAGCAGCAGATGAACAAAAAATGAACTCGTCTTTACCTTCCTATCAATATTAATAACCTCATCTAAAATATCTTTAACCGATGCATGAACAGCCTCATTTACATGCTCTTTCCTTTGAATGTGGTATATTATGCCTCTGGTCAGTGCATCGACAATTTCGGCATAAGACCGTAAATATGGACTCAACTCCTCAAAACACGCGAGTGTCTCTGGTTTACCATTCAAAAACGTATCAACCAGATGATACTTATTAAAATCACACAATCCTCGAGCAAGGTCTTTCATGTTGTCGGGATTCAATGACTTCGCTTCATGCAAATAGTTTTCAATCTTGTCAAATTCATTCTTCAATCCGGTGATATCGTTGCCGAATTCTTCTTGCAGGTAATGAATCATTGATGTCGAGAGGTTCAAGTTATCTTTCTTTATTTTTGCGACTATCCATCGGTGAATAAGTTTTTTATCCGGAATGAAGGTTATCTCTTTCGCATGCGGAAATTTGTTCGCTATCCGTTTATAGTTATTATACCTCTGATATTCCTTACTCGTGATGTATACCAAAATTGCACAATTGTTCGTTTTGACACCATTGATCGCATCGGCAAATGCACTCAACTCTTTCGCATCCAATTCCTCCAGATTTTTAATGACTACAAGTCTTCTCGTTGAAGCAAATGGTGAAAGATAAAGTTTAGAAACGATATCGTCAACTGATGCTTCAGAAATTGAAAACGAATCATAATCAAATGACTCATCTACCGTCAGTGTGTCTTTTATTGCTTTTACTGCATTCTCGATAAGCAATGGTTCGGTACCGATTAAGAGATATTGATTATGCACTCGACCATCCCTGAGTTGTTCACGCAGCTCGCGGTCATTCATAGTACCATTTTATATAAATAACAATTTCTGTCAAGTAGTAAATCTACTCGAGGTTTACAGATAACACTACAACTATTTTAGTAATGTATAGAATGCACTATGTTACTTCCACCTTCCAGGAATTTTATTCTTACAGAATTTACAGGTGCCATTTTGTAAATTAATTGCACCAATAGAATACCCTCTCCGTTCAATAATGACCTTACCACACGCTGGACAATAGGTATTCTCCTCCGGCATACCCGGAACGTTCCCAATATATATGTAGTGAAGTCCGATGGTATGAGCAATTTCAGCGGTTTTCTGTAGCGTTTTAATCGGTGTAGATGGTAAATTCTGCAACTTATACTGAGGATAAAATCGCGAAAAATGAACCGGTGTATCTACACCCAATTCGTTTTTAATCCATTGGCAGAGTTCTTTTAGCATCGGCTCGGAATCGTTCCTCGTTGGAATGACGAGATTGGTAATCTCGAGCCACACACCCTCCTTCTTTAAAGTCTTTAGAGTTTCGAGCACGGGGTGGAGTGTGCCTCCTGTAATATCCAGATAAAATTCATTGCTGAACCCCTTCAGGTCGACATTTGCACCATCGAGATAAGGAATCAGTGCATAGAGTGGTTCGTGGTTGATATAACCATTCGAGTGATACATGTTGAGTACACCCTTCTTTTTTGCAATCTTGGCTGACTCAAGCATGTACTCGAAAAATATCGTCGGTTCAGTATAGGTATAGGCAATAGTAGGAATCTTATATTCCAGCGCTAAATCCACGAGCAGGTCTGGCGAAACCTCATAATTAACAGTCTGCTCAGGGTTTGCCTGTGAGATGCTCCAGTTCTGACAATTCTTGCAGGTAAAATTACACCCGGCAGTAGCTATTGAGAGTGCAGTCGTTTTCGGTAGAAAATGGAATAACGGTTTTTTCTCAATCGGATCATTATGCACAGCACAAGGATTTGAATGAGTTAAGGTGTAGTACTCACCATGAGAATTTTCTCGGACACGACAAAATCCTCTATTCCCCTCAGGGACAACGCATCCTCGTGGACAGAGCAGACATTTAACCTTTTCTTTAGGCAATTTTTCGTAATACAAAGCTTTTTTACGCTTGATAAAGCCGAATTTTGCATCCTGCGCCTCTCCAAACTTTACGAGCTTGGGCACGAGTGCTCCACCGACTGCAGCCAAGCAGCATTTTTTCAAGAAATTTCTGCGCGATATAACCCGCTCGAAGAAAAGGTCCATCATTCTATTATAATAGTAATCATACTTATGTCAATAATCTCAGTGTGAGGTAATGGTTATGAAACCGAAGGACGAAGCCGTATCGCATTTCGAAACCGATGTACGTAGCTAATTTTATACGCTTATCAAATTTAACCCGGTCTCTTTATCTTTTTTCCGTCTCAAAATCTTTCTGAAGGGAAAGACCATGATCTCGCACGTTGCTGGAACAATTCCCTGAAAAAGGTGCCCACCATAGGCTTGAAAGTTCTCGTCGGTTACTGTAGCATGACAGTGAACAACAGTATCATATTCCAGCTTCGTGATATTGCCCAACAAACTGGTGAACTCATATTCTCCCTGAAATGCCTTTTTAACATACGACTGCTTGTGAGCATCAAAATAACCCAGAACTAAATCTTTTCCAACGCCGAGTCCGAAAAAGAACGCTCCTTTGATTTTTTTATTTTGTGCCGCCGCTTTTAAGGTACTCATAATCTCTTCGCCCTTCTGAAGTCGCAGAACATAATAATCATTGAATTTTTTGATTTTCATCATTCCTCCTCTAACATAAAAAATAACCATTAGTAGTATACCAAAGTTTTTGTTTCTTTTCAAGTATTGACGAGCATATTAATAAACTGCTGGCTGTTATCAACATTGTCTATACAGATAATAAATTATACAAATGTGCAGTGTAGAAATATTTTTTCCCCGATTGTTCTTGATTCTCTAAATTTATATTCATTATTTTTGGCACATATTTTGCATTAGAAAACTATGATAAACAAATATGATGAAAGGAATTTGGCATCATAAAGTGCATAATTTACTATTGACAAAATAAAATTTATGGATATACTTGAATTCATGGTTTTCGTAAGACTTAAATCTATTTGGGAAATAGTCCTAAAAATTAAAGTAAGGAGGTAAGTTGTATAATTTAATTACAATTTTAATCTTGAGTCAACTTGACCATTTTGGATTCGCACCCATTTCTTCACCTCAGGTTGTGGGAGATTCATTTCAGATTACTATCTATGCCTATGATATTAATAATCAGATAGTTTCAGATTATAATGGCCAACCCTGGGTTTACTCATCAATAAATCCTGCCTACTGTATTAAACAAGTATCATTTATAAATGGTATTTGTACTAATAATGTTATGGTAACCCTGGCGGCTAATATGGCGCTTATCTGCAATGATTATGATGGTCACACCGGTCAGTCAAACGATTTTGATATTTTAGCAAGTGCACCTGCTAAACTCCTGTCAATCGTACCCAACGAAATTTATGACCCTGGAACAGAAAACGGGAAATATGGTCCGGTTGAGGGACAGACTGCTGGTGTAGAATTTACTATTGATATCTATCTTACCGATGCGTGGTACAATATTGTAGATACAACCAATCATATTATCAGGTACAACCAGACTGACCAATTTGTTCAAGGTTCTCAAATACAGCTCGTTAATGGCACTTTCAGTTTACCTTTTGCCTTCAGAACGGCAGGACCGCAACGGGTGTACTTTAACGATGTGACAAATCCTGCAATAGACGAAGACAGTTGTTCCTTAATCACTGTTTACCCGGGTGAATACACCAATCTACTCGTTCTTCTCCCAGGTGAAACACACCTACCCGGTGATACGACCAATTATGAGCCTGAAACCCCGGGGAAATCTGGAGAACCGGATAACCAGTATGTTTTGGAGACCTTTCCTGTTATTGTTTATGCTGCGGATTCGATGTGGAATAAAACTTCTACTTCTGGTAATACAGTTACGCTTCGATCAAACTTTCCTCCACTCGATACAAATCCGTTAACACAATATCTTTCCAATGGTGAAGCACAGTTTTCGGTTTACTTTTTCCAAGCCGAAGACAATACGATGCTAAAAGCAGAAAATGGTTCAATACAGTCCTATGAAAATTATTTGGATATTGAAGCAAAGACAACACATATAGGAGTAGTCGTTGACCCTGATACAATTAATGCTGGCACAAATGCCCTAATAACCGCCACCGTATACGACCGCGCCGGCCAACCCATAGAAGATAAAAAAGTAAATTTCACAGTTCTTGGTGGCGGTAATGGTTATATAGTTGAGGATAACCCATACACAAACTCGTTGGGAATTGCTACTGCTTATTTTGTTTGTGCAAACATATATTTTAATGAATTGGATACAATTGGTGTTACTGCCGATGATACAACATTTTTAGCAACCTGTTACGTAATGGTGGCGGATTCTTCCATTATGGAAGGGGAGATTCTTGCCTATCCAAATCCCATGGGTATTGAAGGACAAACGATGCGCTTTATGTATTATTTACCACACCCCTGTAATGTAATTTTTGCGATCTATGACCCATTTGGTAATGAAGTACATCAAGAACATATATCAACTAATAGCACAGGTGCACAGAGTGGCATCAATACATTGGAATGGAACGGACGTAATGATAAAGGAATGAGAGTAAGCAGTGGTCTCTATTATGTGATTATCAAATGTTATACACATACCTCAACATATGTTCACAAGAAGATAAGGGTAGGAGTAGTATGGTAGAACTTAAAAATTCAAGGAATACAGCACCATTAATTTTTATTTTTAACTTTTTACTTCTAACTTTTTGTTTTGCTCAGGAAGGTGGAGTGCCTGGCGCTCTGTTGAATTACGGTATGAGTCCACGCACAATTGCTTTGGGTAAGGCATTTACCGGACTCGCAGATGACCAGGAAGCGGTATACTACAATCCTGCAGGCCTTACACAATTACTCACACAAACTGTGAAGGCATCATACCTGTCACTCTATGGTAGTCAACTTGGTTATGTGGGTTATGCATTACCGACAAGAAAATTAGGATCATTTGCTTTGAGTGCCATCTATTTCACTTCGCGCGATATTGATTCGAGAGACCAATTTATGGGCTCTTACAACAGCTTCAATTTTACGCAGACCTGTTTTATCTTTTCTTATGCCTTTCAACCAGTGAAACCGGTTGGTCTTGGTACAAATCTGAAACTTATGACGAGTAAAGTTGCGCAATACGGTGCTTTGGGGATTGGTAGTGATATCGGCATATTTCTATTCCCGCGCGGCATCCTCAGTCTTGGAATAGTCTGTCAGAATATATTAGGACCAAAACTTACCCATTATGAAAGAACCGATGAAATCCCCGTAACATTTAGAGGCGGAGTGGCATTAAAATTATATCAAGAAAGGTTAACTATTGTTGTTGATGTAGTAAAGAGTGTTCTTGAGTATACATCGATTGAACCTCATGTTGGTATTGAATTTGTGCCTGTATTCCCAATCCTAACTTTGCGTGGTGGCTTCGACAAGAATTTTTTGAATATTGGGGTGGGTATAAAAAGAATTGAGGATAAATTCACCGCCGGCATTGATTATTCTGTAGAATTACACCATGCATCGAGTTATCTATTAGAATACCGTCATAAGATAGGCATATTTGTCGATTTTGGAGGTTTTAGAACTTGGATTGATGCAACACCGAAACAATTCTCCCCTACCCCGGGTCGTAAGGACAATGTTACATGGCTTGATGTGCACTACAATACAAAGCGAGATATCAAGCGCTGGCAACTCTTGATAAAAAATCAATATGGTGAAGTCGTAAGGACATATTCCGGTTGGGATGCCCCACCTTTAAGACTTACCTGGGATGGCCTTGATGATATTGGCAGGGTTGTGACCGATGGAAAATACTATTATGAAATTGTAATAATTGATGAAGTTGGCGAGACGATTAGTTGCAGCGATTTTCTGACCAGCATTGTAACTTTAGGCCCTGAAGGCGAAATAGAATTCCTGCCACAGGATTATTAAAAGAATGAGAAATTACCAATTTCAAATGCCGAATGAACCGGTAGTACATCGGCTTAGCATTTGCCCTTCAGGCAATTTGTTTCTTAACATAAATAAATTTAACAGGAGTTTATGGTATATCCCATGATACTATTGCTCAGTTTCCTGTTTAATATAGATTACGAGCAACCAATAACTAGTTATGAGATCGCTCATCAATTATTCCTCCAAGAAGATTTCCAAAATGCTGCAAAATACTTCAAGGCAATGGTTGCCAAATATTCAGGGAGTGAATTTGAAGATGAAATCAGATTTCGTCTTGCTGAATGTTACTTCAACCTCAATGATTATAAAAATGCTAAAAAAAACTTTGAAATTATTTTCAGAAAAAAGGGGGGGTCCTATTTAAAACCAGAATGTCTTTACGCAGTCGGTTTAATTGATATACTGCAAGGCAATTTTAAGGAAGCAGGAGAGGCACTACAACAACTCTTGAAAAATCCTGCCTATCGACAGGAGGCAAGGGCAAATTTTGTGCTCGGCGTACTTTATTATTTTCAGGGCAGTTATGAAGAGGCGAAAGAGAAATTGGCAGGTATAGACTTATTAGAAGCAAAATTTTATTATGGAAAATCACTTTCCCGACTCGGTTTTCCGCTCATGGCCATTGGTGTGTTTAAAGAAATACTCGATGAAGCACCAAATACACCGATTGCTGTACTTGCTGAATTTTCAAGGGCCGAGGCACTTTTTTTCAATGGTGATTTTGACGGTGCAAAAATTAAATTCCGAGATTTTACATTGAAGTATCCACAGTCTCCGCTTATCGATTACGCGCATTATTTCCTGGCTACTTCATTAATACATTCTGCTAATTATGCTGCAGCCTCAGAGTACCTAATCCCATTAACACGACATCAAGATAATTTACTCGCTGCCCATAGCAATTATTTCCTTGGTGTATGCAAAATGAATTTAGGTGATAGTTCAAAGACGGTAAGTTCTTTCCAGAGGGTAAGGGCAAACTACCCCAATACTCAAATTGCCTCTTATGCAAACCTCCAACTCACCAATGCATTTTTGACTTTTGCTGATACCATGCAGGCATTGGTTTCGGCTGCTCAATTAGCAACAATGTTTGCGTCTGGTGCTTTATCAAGTGTCGGAGAATATCTTACAGGCATGATATACTTTCAAAGAGGAGATTATTATGACGCTGCAGAGACCTTTAAATCGCTCATACAGTATTATCCAAATTCATCTCTACGTGAACCGGCAGCAGCAATATTGCTATATTCATTAAATAACTAAATACAAGTCGACCATGCCGTTACATTTGGCAGCAAATATATTAAAGATTTTCCCGGGAAACAGAACCCGTGGCGTGGTAGAACAATATATTTCCTCGCTGAGGCATATTATCATAAGGATAATTTCCACGAGGCAGAGAAAAAGTATCTTGAAGTAACAAAGAACTTTTTGGGCATTGAGGTTACCCCCTACGCAAAGTTAGGGCTCGCCTATTCCATATATAATCAGGATCGACAGAAAGAGGCATTTGAAATTTTTAATACTATGATTCAATTACCTCTCGATGATTCTTCGGTTGTCATTGCTGCCTACCTTGGATTAGGTTATACACAATACAACATGGCTGAATATCTTAAGGCGTTAGATGTCTTGGAAGGAATATACAACACATTTCCAACAGATGAGAGATGTGCGATCCCCGTACTCTTTTATGCTGGTATGTGTTACTATAATCTCGAATATTATGCCCAGGCAATTGAATCGTGGGAAAAACTCGTCAGCACCTATCCGGCCTCTGAAAAATCAGCAGAGGCTGGGTTTCGTGCTGGGGATACTTATTTTAAGGCATTGGAATATAAAAAGGCACGCGCATTATTCAGATGGGTAGTCGAAAATCATCCAGTTAATGAATATGCCCGTTCTGCTCAATTGGCACTTGGCCAGAGTTATTATAACGAACAAAGTTTTGATGATGCAATCAGGGAATTCCTAAAGTTTTTAGACCTCTTCCCAACCTCAACGGAGGCACCGAGCGCACGAAAAAGTATGGAAATGTGTTATTATCGAAAAGGAATTGACAATACTGAAGAGATGCGCCTCTTTGTTGAAAAATTTCCGCATAGTGAACTAGCTGCTGATGGCCAGTACCAAATTGCCCACAAGTATTTTGATGAGAAAAATTATGAGATGGCATTTGATGAATTCCTAAAAGTAGTGGTGAATTTCCCAAATTCTTCATATGCACCAGATGCCTTACTCTTAGCTGCTGAATCGGTGGTCAATCTCGAAAATTGGGAACAGGCCTCAGAGTTGTATAAACGCTATTTAGCCTATTTCCCAAAAGGGAAACAACGTGATGGTGTATATTTTAATCTCGGCACAGTTTATTATAACTTGAAAGAATATAGAGAGGCATTCACTAATTTTCGGGCCGTTCTCGATTCTTTCCCGGATTCACCATATATCGAAAATGCTGGTCATAATCTTGAAATCTGCAAAAAATTATTGGGCGAAGAAGGAAGCACACCTGCTTTAGAACCAATAAAGGCAGACAGTCTAAAGAGCGAGAAATGATGCACCGCGTTATTCAGTGTCATTATCCGCAAAAATCAGTGTATTTAAAAAAGGAGGTCCAATGATTTTGGGACAATCAATTATTGAAATTTTTAAAGGAAGTCTGGTCATGTCCATACTTCTTGTCTGCTCCATAGTTGCCCTGGCACTAATTATTGAGAGATTTCTCTATTTTAGCAGAAATGGTTTTGATACGCGCAAAGGCTATCTAAGATTTAGCCAGATACTAAGAGGCCAAGGACCAAACGCTGCTCTGTCTTTCGCGCAACAAAAAGGAAATACATTAAATGGTCTTTTCGCAGTTGCATTACAGAATCGGCATCTCGGTTCTGATAATCTATTTGAAATTCTTTCGAGTTTTATTATTGAAGAGAAGATGAAATTTGACCGCTACTTAGGGGGTATGGGTACCCTAGCAAATGGAGCTACATTACTCGGACTGCTGGGAACTGTAATGGGATTAATGAAATCTTTTCATAATATAGCGATCACTGGCTCTGGTGGCCCAGCAGTTGTTTCCGGTGGTATTGCTGAAGCACTTTTGACTACAGCGTTCGGTTTATTTATTGGTATTCCTACACTTTTCTTCTACAACTATTTTACAAAAAAGAGCAATGAATTGGCAATGGGTCTAGATGGAGTGAGCGACCGCATTATTGTTCTATTTGACAATCTAAAAAAGAAATCAGCCAACCCACCATCAATCGAACCAGCTCCCAGTCCGCAATATAAACCGCCAGAAGATAAGTCCTGGAAGTTCTAAAATGCGCAGACGCAGGCGTTTAAGATTTTATAGCCAGCCAGACGGTCTCATCTTAAATTCTCTTGTTGATATTGCACTGGCTTTGGTTATTGGTTTCATTGTCTCAATACCGCTCTTTTTTGAATCGGGAATATTTGTAAATGCTCCCAGCGTAGCGGAAGGTGGAGCGAGTGATGTGAGTGACATAAAGGTGAATATTCATCTACTTGATGATGGTGGGATACTACTAAATGAAGAATTTGTGACCTATGAAAAATTAAATGAACTACTGCCTAAACTCTTAGCGCGAAGTATTGAGCGCAAAGTAATAATTTCAACCGAATCTAATGTCCAGTATCAACGTGTCATTAATATACTCGATTTAGCAAAACAGTATGGGGCTGGAGAATTAGCGCTTTTGAGAATCAGAAAATGAAGCGAATGCAAAATATAAATATTTTACCAATGGCCTGTGTAGGGCTTATGTTGGTACTAATGATGATGGTAATTGCACCATTATTAATGACTCATACACAAACACCAGTTGATGTTCCCAGAGCACACACCGCCGAAACAAAAACCGAAGAGAATATAACTGTGACATATACTATAGATAGTCGTCTCTTAGTGAATGATGTTGAAATTTCGCCAGAACAACTAATGAGTGCAGTCAGTAGCGAATTAGAAAAAGATCCATACCAATTGGTTGTTATCAGGGCAGATAAAGGCGTTCTCCACAGAGATGTTCTTGAAATTCTTGCAAATGTGAAAAAGTGTGGGGCAAAGCGTATTGCTTGCGCCACAAAAAAAAGCGAAGAATAAATAATGTTTAAGGACAAACGTTTAGATTTGGGGATATTAATTTCAATTATTGTTCATATTCTCCTTTTCATTCTTCTATCCGGATCTGGTAAGTCCTCGTTAATCAATTACGAAGACATAAGAGAAGTAACACTTATTGACCAATCATACCGCCCCGAGGTCGCCAAGGTAGTTCCCAAGGGATCAGTCTGGAATGAAATGAAAGAGACGTATTCTGCACCAGAACCATCCTCATATGGTGGAGAGATTGTCACGCCGACTATAGATCTTAATGCGAAACTCGATAGGAGCCAGGCAGAGATAAATTTGGACCGTTATATGACCAATAATGACATTAATGATGTAGTGAGGATCGGTAGCAAGAATAATGGCACAATGAAAAGCACCGAAGAGATACTCGCTGAAAAACCAATATCACTTGCCAAGAATCTACCCAGAGGTGCAGGTAGTGAAGGAGGTGTAGGGACTTCAGGGGGCATTGGTCGCAAGGCAGATGTTCCAGCAATTAAGATTGACCGGAAACCACCGCCACCGAAGACAAGCGAGATTGGTAAAAAGGTTGAGGAGAAGGTTGAACAAAAATTAAAGGTTGAAAAGGGTAAAACTCAGATATCACTTGCTGGACCTATTGCCAGCCGTAATATATTGAATAAGGTATTACCGAAATATCCTGCATGGTGTTTGAGTCAGGGAATTTCAGGAGTTGTAAGGATAAGAATATGGGTTGAGCCGTCCGGTATGGTTAGGGAAGGTACCTTAATTGAGGTCTCTTCTGGTTACCCAGATCTAGACCAGGAAGTTATTAAAGCGCTAAAAGTGTGGAGATTTGCTCCATTACCTTCTAATGTTGTTCAGGAAACACAGTGGGGAATCATTACATTTAGGTTTGTATGCGGCTAAGAAACAGTAGGGATTTATGGAATTATTAATTGCATTCTTTCTTTTTACACAGGAAGCAAAAAAAGACGAACACATTATCGGCGAGGAGATAATAAAGGGTGAAGCAGCATTAAAGATAGAGGACCGAAAAATATATCTTTACCCAGAGTTTAAGCTATTTACTCCACTGGATTCTATAATCTTTAGTGACCGCTATATATTTGATGAAAAACTATACGCAACCATCGATGAGCTAAATACACCAATATTGTATCTACATAGTGAATATTTACGTATTCCATTGGTGACGAGATTAATGTACGGCAATATTGCATTATTCATCCCAAGATTTGAGAAGACGCTTTCATCATGGGAACTCATTATTACTGATGCCAATGGTGAGACTGTCAGGAGATACGCGGAGCGGGGTCTACCGCCGCCCTCAATATTCTGGGATGGTCGAACAGACAAAGGTGAGATATGTAATATGGGGGAGGTATATAATTATGTTTTTACTGCATTTGATGCCGTTGGCAACCCAACGAGAATTACTGGTCGTTCATATAGATTCAACGGTATAACCTATGATGAACAGGACAGTAAAATTGTGGCGGTTGCTGCCGGTGTTCTTTTTAAAGAAAAATCTAATTATTTATCTGTTGAGGCAGTATCATATCTCGATGAAATTTCAAATATAATAAAAGAAGAATTTAAAAAAGAAGTCGTTATCTACTCATATGCAGAATCCGAACCACTGGCAAAATCACGGGGTGAGATCATAATGGCAGAAATCACTAAAAGAACAGTACTGCCCGAAGAGGCAATAAAAACCGCGCCAAGATTTATCCCGGGATTACAACCAAAATACTCAAAGATTGAAGTAGTAATAAAATAGTGGATGGTGCTTGACATTTTGACATCTCCTGCATAGAAAGAAACTACGCAAAGAGTAAGAATTTAGCATTTCAGCACATTTTATACACTCCAATGGAACCAATATAAAAATGACAAATGTCAAGTCGGAGATATCGAATTCATTGAGATACACCGTCCTCACAGTCCACATCGAAAATCAGATATGAATAAGTTTTTTCAAGGCTTTTAGTTTATCGGTTTCTCCAATTTTTGCTTTTTTAATTGCTGACTCCAAAAAACTGATTGACTGATTATATGTTTCTCGATGTACTGGATAGGGAAACCCATCCTTACCACCATGGGCGAATGAATATCGCGCCGGGTCCCGAAATGACGGTGTAGCACCATAGAGCAACTCACCGATCAATACTAATGCTCTCACGGTCTTTGGTCCCACTCCCCCAATAGCAATGAGGTTCTCAAAACTTTTTGGTATTTGCTCATAGGTCTTTAAGAGAATTTTGTGAAAGTATTTTGGATTGATGTCTAATCTAAGAACTGGATGGTGTGAAGGCATTTTCAATATTTTTTTTGTTTCTTTTATTAACTTATCGGGATGCTCTCGTGAAAGAGTTGTGACAATATTACGTGATGCCTCACCCTCTTCGGCAACCATGTTCAATGCCTTTGTGTTGACATCGCAACATACTGCAGTATGCGGTTCATTCACATACGATTTCAAGCTTAGTGAGAGCCAGTGGTAGCGTCGGGCAAGACGATTTTCTGTATTCATTCCTTGCTGGATAACGCTCCACTTTCCATCTCTCGTAAAAACAAATACATGGTGATACAGATTGTATCCATCCTGAACACACGTATTATCAACCTTTGCCGACATTTTTGAGGCATATATTAATTTCGCTGGATTAATCGAAAGTTTTTCAGAAATTTTTTCTATCTGCGCTGGCGTTTTACGGGATGTTCCGCCCTTACCACCACACAGGTAAATTCCAAGGTCATGAGATATATCTTTCAATCCCTCCTTCATCGCCCCGCATACCGTTGTGGTCACGCCGGACGAGTGCCAATCAAATCCTAAAACTGAACCAAATGCCTGAAACCAGAAGGGGTCAGAAATTCTGCGCAGGAATTCATCCTGACCCTGCTCAACGACGATAACCTCAATAATCGCTTTTGAAAGCTTGACCATCTTTTCAAAGAGCCATCGCGGTGCTCGACCATAGTGCAGAGGCATTTCCGCAATACCCGTTTTCATATTCAATAATATCACTATCGGGCTTCTCTGTCAACGCTGAAGAATCGATGACGTAACACAAGCGCTGTTCCTCTAAAACAAAAAATGCAGGAATGGTGAAAACCTTCTTCTACATTTATGCAAAGATATAAAAACTTGCATTATCTTTTTTTAATTTCTGCAATCAAGTTGCGCAGCTTCTGTGCGTCTTGGAACATCGAGATATTGTTGAACATCACATAGCCGCTTTTGTTTTTTATTTCTTTATATAAACTAACTAATTCTTTCTTCTCAAATTTTTTGTGATACTCATTGCCACCGTGAAGGCGATAATAGAAAATCTTACCGTGTACCCCGTTAGAAAACTCAGAAGGGGTTTTTGTCGTCGTAAATTCACTTTTTCCGGCCACACCCTGAGACCAGGGTTTTCTAACGGGGTGTACCGAGTCACGAACAAAGGGGTCAACAACATCGATTAAATCGAGTTTAGCGCAAATATTTTTTACCTGCTCGGGCTGCCATATTCCCCTTGATTCCCATGCCAGAATAAGACCTTTCCGCTCGATCTTCCTGAAAAACTTCTCCATATTTTTTACGTTCTGTTTATCTGGGCTAAAACGTGGTGGTGATTGAAAAACGAGCAACTTTGTTCTCAAGATTGTAGCGTACTCGACTGTTTTATTATAACAATAAAAAACTTCTTCGGTCGGTTGAAAATTTCCTAAATGAGCGGGGTCCATTCCTTCCAATTTTTTCACTTTCCTGTATGTAGGAGACGTTGTAGGATGAGTGATAAATTGTGGTACTTTAATCACAAACTCGAAATCCTTTGGTGCCTCTGCTCGCCATTTTCTAATCGTTGTTTCCCTTACAAAATCATAAAATGTTGACTGAATCTCAATCACCGAAAACTTTTTGAAGTATTTTTCTTTACCAACTGGAAACCCACAACACCCAACTTTAATCATCTTGTTTTCCAATCATGTTTTTCATCGATGATATGTATTACCTCATAACCTTGAGCTGATAGATGATGACCAATAAATCGACGGTGACATCGCCAGGGTAAAGTCTCAGCACATACGATACATATCACCTTCTTTTCGGCCATTAGCTTTAGCTTTTCGATTCCCGCCTGAAATTCCTCGGTTTTGGAGTATTCCTCATAGCCACCTTTCCGGTAACCACCCAACTCGTTCCCTAAATACACATAGGCTACATGATGGCTTACGCAGGCCTGAGCAAAATTCTCTTTTTTAAAGTGTAGAAATTTACTCGTCGGAAAACGTCGTACATCAACGATTACGTCAACGGCCTTACATTTTATTATATCTAAAAATTCACCGATGGTTCGTGTACCAGTACCAAGCGTATAGATTGTATTTTGTTTTACTACAATGTCTTTAATACTCAACTAAGTAAAATACATCGTAATCTTTCAATTTGTCCATCCCATGTAAATAGGCTAAATTAATAACAAAGGCACAACCAATAACATTGCCACCTAACTTTTCCACAAGTTTACAAGTTGCCAGGACTGTACCACCGGTCGCAAGCAAGTCATCAAAAACCAATACCCGTTCTCCTTTCATAATCGCATCTTTATGAATCTCGATAATATTTTTCCCATACTCGAGAGTATATTCCATAGAAACGGTTTCTGCTGGTAGTTTTCCAGGTTTGCGCACCGGTACAAAACCGCACTCGAGGTGATATGAAAGAACTCCGCCGAAAATATAACCGCGTGCCTCAACCGATATTACTTTGTCTATCTTGTTATTTTTATATTTGTCGACCATCGTATCGATGACATATTTAAATGGGGCTGGTTCCTTTAAAATAGGAGTAATATCCCTGAACATTACACCCTTCTGCGGAAAATCTGGGATATTGCGAATGTATTGTTTCAAGTCCATGAGACCTCCTTCACATGACAAATACCTAAAAATCCAAAATGCCTAAATACCTAAAATTCGTGTCAATTCGCGCTTTTTTTTGTGTATATTCGTGTTTTCTAAAATTTAACATCAAAATCTATGAACTCTGGCTCTTGTTCGCTCCACTCGACATCAACGCCAGTAACATGTGCTGAAGCAGGGCCAATCTTTAACTGTTCTATAAAGCCATGCACCAGACCTTTTTCTCCTTGAGCGACAACTTCTACATTATGATCAGGAAGATTACGCACATATCCTTTGATATGATACTCTTCCGCCTTTCTGATCACAAAAAATCTGTATCCGACGCCTTGAACAAGCCCCCGGATAATAATATGCGCCATCATTGTGCAGTTTTTTGAAAGGCGAGGTCAACTGCCTCTTGAGCGGTTTTTGCCCTAATGATCGGCGCATCTAATTCCCAGGTATTGATACCTATAACGGGAACATCGAACATCAAACAGTAGGCGATTTCAGAAAGGGTACCGTATTTTCCATCGATGGCAATTGCGCAGTCACATGTTCGGGCAATGATGATATTTCGCGCCTCACCCATTCCGGTGACGATTGGAATATCAACATAACGATTAGCACTCTGCTTATCACCGGTTGGCAAAATACCGATCACCAATCCATCCGCCTCTTTTGCACCCTGCGATGCAGCCTGCATAACGCCACCAAGACCACCGGTGATTAAAATCGCCCCTCTTTGAGCAACTGAAGCACCGACCTCTTGAGCGATCTTTAAACTTTTCTGATCTGGTTCTGAACCACCAATGACCGCAATAATCTTCCTTCTCATCCCTGTCCCCTGTATCCTGTCCCCCTATCTATCGGGGCGGTGGGATTTGTCCCGTGCCTTTCCGGCACGAGGATCCCGTTTCCTTGCAATATTAACACTTTCATAATGAAAGAAACGGGAAACCCACGACTAGATCCACTTCCATACACAAAATCCATTTGATTTCCGTTTGTCTAATGATCGGGGCGGTGGGATTTGAACCCACGACCTCATGGTCCCGAACCATGCGCGCTAAACCACTGCGCCACGCCCCGCTATTCTTTCCATCCTTCTCTACCCAATAGGGGTACAAACGTGCATTCAAACAGTTCTTTTCGGTATATGCGTCCCTTATGTTTCTTCACCACATTGAGCACCTGGTAGTATTCGCTACCGATTGGGATTACCAGCCTGCCATTCTCAGCGAGTTGTTCGATCAATGAATTCGGAACATCTGGTGCTCCCGCCGTGATCATGATACCATTGTATGGAGCGTATTCACTCCAACCAATACTACCATCACCGACCATAAAGCTAACATTCCGAAATCCTAAATTTTCAAGGCGTGAGCGAGCCTGTTTTGTCAATTCAGCAATTCTCTCAATTGTGTAGACCTTTGAACAGAGGAACGCTAAGATTGCGGTTTGATAGCCAGAGCCTGTTCCAATTTCAAGTACTACTTCATCCCCCTTTAATTCTAATAGCTCAGTCATCACCGCAACCATGTAGGGCTGCGAAATTGTCTGCCCATGACCAACCGGTAGAGGATAATCATTATAGGCCTGGTGTCGGTATACGCTTTCCACGAAGACGTGGCGTGGTACGTGTAACATTGCTTCAATGACTCGCTTATCCTTAACACCGCGTGCCGTAATCTGTTTTTCCACCATTCGTTCCCGCTCACTTTTCGATTCATTTACCTGAATCATTACACAATTAGCATAATGAAAACAATCAAAAAGTCAAGGAACAAACATGTAGATTCTTCTCGGTACTGCATGTGTCATATCACATGAAATCTGAGTATTCGTACAGAATAAAGTTTTGTTGACGAAGCGGTTAGGTCAGGTTGGTTGTAGCGTGCATACCAAGATTACAAATAAGCCTCAGTACACGATAAAACTCGAGTGTATCCTTCGTGGTGAAACTGAATCTGCGGGTCTCAACCCTCTTCAATCCTGGTATGAGCTCTACGACATCACCGATCAAGGACTGAACCACCTCAAGTTCCGCCTTTATTGGACGTTTGAACGTAAAAGGCTTCAACTTTTTTACCTTCTTTACTGCCTTGAAAGCCTTATTCTCGAGCTCTTCCTGAACATCAGCTGGATGCCGGCATTTCGCTGCATGTCGCGATATACCGTATTTTGTAATCACGGTCTCAACGTATGCCCCGAAGAATTTCTTCACTTCTTTTATCAACTGATCATCGCCTGAGACAAGACCTAATGGTACGCCGTGATGTCCAGCCACGGCGGCATTAATTTCAGTCTCACCAACATATTTCCCATTTACCTTGATATTATAAATCGATGAAGAGGAATAGGAGTGATCCATTAAAGCTCTTTTTGTTCCGACCATAGCGTGGTAGCCAATAAAGAAGAGGATATCGTAGTTTTCATTAATACCCTCAACCATATAGTAATTACGCGGAGAACCCTTCGTAAGATAAACACCCTTCTCGAGACGCTCAATGAGGAGATTCTCTCCTGCTGCATGAGAATCACACACCGTGATGTCGCCAACATGTTTATGCGCTCGTTTAATGCCTCTGATAGTGGCATTCACTTCGTCGGTTGCGAGCATTTGGAGCCTTTGTAGTGATGATGAATCCTTTTTGATCTCTCGCCATGATGAGACAGCGCTCATTCCTTCGAAATCAAAGGAGATAAAGGCATTGAGACGAGCTGGCATGGAGAATTATATCCTCGAGCATCCCATTGTCAAGGTATTGACAAGTTTTTAAAAATGTATACAATTAAGTGTATGAACACGCTAACGATTGTATTAATCGGTATTGGCTCTATTATAGCTACTGTTATTATTATTAATGTCCTCACGATATCGACTGCAAGGAAAAAGACTGTGAGTCAAGTTGAAATACTTGCCGACGAACTGGATAGACAGCGTAAAGATAATGCTCACCTGAAGCAGGAATTGAAACGCATCACTTCGATGGACAACATCTTCTTTGCTTCGGTGCTCCGACTTACATCAAGGTTAAAAACAGAAGATATTGCAAAGGAAATTACTGGACTCGTTGCTAATTTTTTGGACACGCGCGAAGTCGCTGTTTTACTCTCAGATGTCGCAGAGAAGAGATTAACAATTGTAGATCAACGAGGCTTAAATGAAGACTGGATTCCTAAACTCGTCTATGAGATACAAGATAAAGAGAGACAAGGTAAAATTGGACTCTGTTTTGAAAAGAAACTTCCTATTGGACATCGCGAATTTGCAGTAGCCGGGATTCGCGAACCCTACGAGGTATTCTATCCTGACATATGTTATCCTCTGTTTTTTCAGAATAAAAAATTCGGTGTCATTGCCATAACCCGTAAAGAAGAACTGGATGTGCGTGAAAGAAGTTTACTCGGCGTCGTCTCGGCGATTGCCGGCGTTGCGTTTAATAATACACGCAGCTTTGAGGACATTACGTACACTGCCCATACCGATCCTTTGACAAAACTGTACAATATTGGTTACTTCAGAGGACGCCTGGAGGAAGAGCTTAATCGTGCCAGGAGATTCCGACATACTCTTTCTGTAGCGATTATTGATCTAGATAATTTCAAAACCTATAATGATACCTATGGACATCAGACTGGCGATCGTTTGTTAATTCAGTTAGCACAAATATTCACCAAACACTTTGATAAGACTGATACCATCGCTCGATATGGTGGTGATGAGTTTATTGTCATGTGCCCTGAGACGAAGAAACAAGAGGCTGCACGAGTCGTTGGCAATCTTCTCCGAGATCTTGGAATGTACGACTTTATTGGCGGTCAGAAAGAAGTTAAAGTAACCTTTTCGGCTGGCGTCTCCTCCTATCCAGAGGATGGTACGGGTGTGGCTGAGTTGATCAAATCAGCCGATAATGCACTCTATGAGGCAAAGGGGGCTGGCAGGAACACTGTTTGCGTATATCACCGTCAAATTGAGAAAATATAATCCATCCTCTCTATAACTTGAAAGATACTACAGCACAAAAGATACTCTGCGCTATTGAAAAAGCTAAATTTCAAAGAATTAACTTAATGGAAGTCTGCGGTACCCATACTATGGCAGTTGCCCAGTCGGGTATGAGGAGTATGTTTCCAAAGAATTTGAGACTCCTTTCTGGCCCCGGGTGTCCAGTATGCGTCACTCCTCAAGAGACGATAGACTATGCGATCGCGCTCGCCAAACAGAAAGATGTTATCATCACAACCTTTGGCGACATGATCCGAGTTCCTGGCACAGAATCCAGTTTAGAACCATTTTCACCGAAAATTGTCTATTCAGCGCTCGATGCACTGATGATTGCCAAAGAAAATCCAACAAAAAAAGTTATATTCATTGGTGTTGGATTTGAAACAACCTCACCGACGATTGCAGCCACACTACTTGCCGCCAATACGATGAAGGTACAAAATTTTTACCTGCTGACCGCATTTAAACTCATTCCGCCGGCACTCGAGTATATTGCACAGGCACCGAAAATTAATATTCACGGCTTCATACTGCCGGGGCACGTATCGACAATCATCGGATCTGGGCCATATCAATTTCTCGCTCAAAAATACCGCATGCCTGGATGCATTACCGGTTTCGAACCGATCGATATACTAAAGGGTATACTCAATCTTGTACAGCAAATAACACGTGGAGAAGCACGAATTGATATTGAATATAAACGGGTTGTGAAACCCGAGGGTAATAAGAAGGCAGTGCAGATACTCAATAAGGTCTTTGAGCCAACCGATGCACGCTGGCGTGGTATTGGTGTCATAAAAAATTCGGGCTTACAATTAAAAAATAAATATAAAAAATATGATGTGCGGTCAAAATTTGATATTCGCGTGCCAAAGTCGATCGAACCTCGCGGATGCATCTGTGGTAAGGTATTGCTCGGTCTCAATACACCCGATGAGTGTGGTCTTTTTGGAAATAAATGTACACCACTTTCATCAGTTGGTCCCTGCATGGTTTCATCTGAGGGAGCATGCGCAGCGTATTATAAGTATGGGGATTATAAGAGAAGGGTTAAGAAGGCAGAAAAAGACTAAAAGAGGGCAGAAGAGGTTAAAGATGAAAAAGATTACCAAGGAGTTGGTTGATGAGTTTTATAAGCTTCTCTCACCCTGTCGGGTCTGCCCGCGGGCATGTGAGGTCGATAGATTAAAGGGTGAGATTGGAAACTGCAAGGCAGGTCTCGAGGTCGAGGTCTCATCATACCACCAACACTTTGGCGAGGAGCCTCCCTTGGTTGGCAGGCATGGCTCAGGTACAATCTTTCTTACCCATTGTAACCTGCACTGTGTCTATTGTCAGAACTATGACATCAGTCAGCTCGGCCAGGGCAGGAAGACAACCCTCGAAGAACTTTGGCAGATGATGCTCGACCTACAGGACTTAGGCTGTCATAATATAAATTTCGTCACACCGACTCCCTGGGTTCCGCAAATTGTCCGGGCATTAAGCATTGCACAAGAACATGGGTTGACCGCACCCATCGTGTATAACTGTGGTGGGTATGAATCTGTTGAAACACTAAAATTATTAGATGGCATCGTAGACATTTATATGCCTGATATTAAATATGCAGATAATAGTCATGCGGAGAAATACTCCCATGCTCCGCATTACTGGGATGTGGTACGGCCCGCCCTGAGAGAGATGTATCGTCAGGTTGGTGATCTGATCGTCCAAAACGGCATCGCAAAACAGGGACTCTTGATTCGGCATCTCGTTCTGCCTCATAACATTGCCGGAAGCAAACAATGTTTTGAATTTATCAGTAACGAGCTCTCACAAAATACCGCGGTCAATGTTATGGCGCAATACTACCCGACGTTCAAGGCACATCAATACCCTGATATCGATCGGCGTATCACAACACAGGAATATCGCCAGGCCCTGGACGAGTTAAGAAACGTTGGCCTCGATTCAGGATTTAAACAGACTATCGATACCATATTCAGAATTATCGTTCCTGAATGGACCGATGATTTAAAAGACACACCGTAAATTCTCCCATAGTATTGACTTTAAGCAAATTTTAGGTATTCTATGAGGTCTACGAGAGGAGGAAGCATTGAAAATCCACGAATATCAGGCAAAGGATATTTTTAAAAAGTACAGCATTTCTATACCAAATGAAACGGTATGTCGCACGGTCGATGAGGTAGTCGCTGCCTCACAGGAAATCGGCCTCCCTTGCGTCATCAAGGCGCAGGTGATGGTCGGTGGACGAGGCAAGGCAGGCGGCATAAAAATTGCCAAAACCGATGTCGAAATCAAAGACTATGCGGCCGCGATACTCGGCATGGAGATCAAGGGTATTCCAGTACGAAAAGTTCTCGTATCGGAAGCAGTTGCAATCGCCAGTGAGTCATATCTCGGTATCATCAATGACCGTACTGAAAAGAAGACGGTGGTGATGGCATGTAAAGAAGGCGGCGTCGAAATTGAAGAAGTGGCACGACAAAAGCCCGAGGCCATCTATAAGGTCTATGCAGACCCCTTGGTCGGACTTCTTGATCACAAAGCACGCGAGATTGGTTTATTTTTGTATGAAAACCCAAAGGTAGCGTTCGAATGTGCCGCTATAACATTAAAATTATATAAACTCTTTATTGAACTCGATTCATCACTCGCCGAGATAAATCCTTTAGTCGTAGATAAATCTGGCAGGCTCATTGCTTTGGATGCGAAAATAAACTTCGATGACAATGGTCTATACCGACATCCAGATATCGAAGCGATGCGTGACCGAGAGAGCCAGGATGAAAACGAGCTGCTCGCGCGTGAGCGAGATTTATCGTATGTGCGATTGACAGGCAACATCGGGTGTGTCGTGAATGGTGCAGGTCTGGCAATGGCGACAATGGACTTGGTCAAACACTTCGGCGGTGAGCCGGCGAACTTCCTGGATATTGGTGGTTCTTCTTCACCAGAGAAGGTCATGAACGCGCTAGAGATTCTCTTAAAAGACAAAAATGTGAAGGTCATTTTCTTCAATATCTTTGGTGGTATTACTCGATGCGATGACGTTGCACACGGTATACTACAGGCAAAAAAGAGCTTGAACATCAAACAGCCAATCGTTGCGCGATTAACCGGGACAAACGAAGACAAGGCAATGGAAATCTTGAAAGAAGCAGGACTCATCTTTGCCGCGACAATGGATGATGGCGCGAAAAAGGCAATAGAACTATTACAATGAAAGGAGCACGATGAGCATTTTGGTTAACAACGATACAAAACTTGTTGTTCAAGGAATAACCGGTCGAGATGGAAGTTTTCATACCCGTCAGATGCTCAACTATGGTACCAAGGTTGTCGCTGGTGTTACACCGGGCAAAGGCGGTATAGATATAGAGGGAATTCCGGTCTTTAATACAGTCGCCGAGGCAGTAGAAAAGACCAACGCAAATACCTCAGTCATTTTTGTGCCTTCCAAATTTGCTGTGAGCGCGATCTACGAAGCAATCGATGCTGGCATTACATTGATCGTATGTATTTCCGAAGGCATTCCAACGATTGAAATGGTGAAGATTACTGCCTACTTGAAACATAAAGATTGTCGACTGGTTGGTCCCAACTCACCCGGTGTCGTGTCGCCTGGTCAGGCCAAGGTCGGCATTTTACCCGGTCATATCTTTAAAAAGGGAGCGGTTGGTGTCATTTCAAGGAGTGGCACCCTCACCTATGAAATTGTCGACCACATTACAAAAGTAGGACTCGGTCAATCGACCTGTATCGGCATCGGTGGTGATCCCATCATAGGGACAAAGTTTATTGACTGTTTAGAGCTCTTCGCAAACGATAATGACACCGAGGCAGTCGTCATCGTTGGTGAGATTGGTGGTCGTGACGAACAAGATACTGCGTATTATATTAAAGAAAATTTCAAGAAACCGGTCTTTGGTTTTGTTGCGGGAAAAACAGCACCACCCGATAAACGCATGGGCCATGCAGGAGCAATTATCTCAGGAACATCGGGAACTGCAGCGGAAAAAGTTAAAATTTTTAAAGAGTGTAGTATTAAGGTTGGTGATACGCCTGCTGAGGTTGCAGACCTCGTGAAGCGCGCGGTCTGACACATTTATTTTTTTGGAGTTTCTATTACCCCCGAGGTTACGTCTAATGCCTTTGCAATCCTTTGACAGAGGTTTTCGAGTGAATCGTATAATTCTTCGTGTTCAATCTGTTTGCCGTACAACTTATCCAAGATATCCTCAAGTTGACTGAAGATCTTAACCATTTCTCGATAGTCATAATACAAGGCTCTCTCTAAACTTCGACGCAGCTCATTATAAATTTCTCGCAGACCGACGATCGCATCACCCCTGCGAAAAACAAGATCCGTAGTCTTGTGCCCCTCGCTCAATTTTTTGATGTAGAGCGTAAACCGATACAACGGTCCATATATCTTATGTGTTACCATGATCAATGCCCACAGGCTTGCGAAATATAGTATAACAGCAACAATCACGATGGTCCGCAATGAATCGGACAATAATTGATCTATCATTTCTGGTGAAATGGGCAACTCTGTGATACTATTTTTGATAGATAAAAACAACGTAATGACCAAAACAAGAGAAACGCCGACGATTAATCCCACGAGCGTTACGATCAATGTTATTTGTAAATTATGAATTATAAATTTCCGTCTCCTATTGACCTTTTTGTCCATTTTTGCCTCCATACTTAAGTATTGTATACATATTCATAAGTTTGTCAAGACCCAATCAGGGGGATGGGATTTGTCCCGTGCCTTTCTGGCACGAGGATCCCGTTTCCTTGTCATATTATCCTAATGAAAGAAACGGGAAACCCACGACTAGACCCCCTTCCATACACAAAAACCATTTGATTTCCGCTTGTCTAATGGTCGGGGCGGTGGGATTTGAACCCACGACCTCATGGTCCCAAACCATGCGCGCTCAGCCACTGCGCCACGCCCCGTTTAGCCAATTATATATAGGAAATTCGTCATGTCAACTCTTTGACCTCTACCAACTTCTTTCAAAATGCTGGGGGTTTCTTGACATTGCACGTTTTTTGGTTATAATCAGCAATGCGGATGCTTATAATAAGTGGAAAAAAAGCACTCCAGAAGGAAATTCGAGATATTTCACCATGTGAGCAGGCAATAGCTTTTTTTATCAAAGAAAAAAAGGATTATACCATTGAATTTTTGTATTATGACAAGCCAAATAAGTTTAAGATACGGCCCGTGAAAAAGAGAGCACAATCAATACGAGCATTTGTGAACAAAATCGAAAAGAGGTGGGGCACTATCGATTTTTTATTGCTTGTGGGTGGAGATAACATCGTTCCATTCTTTCGCCTTGAAAACCCTTGTGAAGACAGCGATATGAGCGTTCTGTCAGATAATCCCTATGCATCACAGGACGATAATTTTTTGATTCCTGAGAGGGTATGTGCCCGCATTCCCGATAACAAAAATGCTCATTTTATCGGTCAGCAATTCAAAAAAGGGTTCAAGAACACGAAGAAATCTTTCGGAATTACCGCGAAGATATGGAAAGAGGCATCAAAGAATGTCTATCGACGGATTGGAAACATAAAGGATTTAAAAGTATCCCCTCCTGTCACCAGTGATAGATTCAAACTTCAATGGCTACAGAATAAGGATTTCCTCTATTTTAATCTCCATGGCAGTAAGGTTTCACCAAATTGGTATGGTCAGGATGGTGGCCAATATCCAGTGGCATTAAGTCCTGAAAACATCATTCATGCTTCGGGCATCGCAACATCTGAGTCGTGTTATGGTGCATACATTCTGGATAAATCTCATAAGGATGCAATTTCCCTGAAATTTCTGAGTCAGGACAACGTTTACGGTTTCTGCGGTTCAACGACAATTTCCTATGGTCCTATAAGTCCGCCCTCGAGTGAGGCCGATTTATTAGTAAAGTACTTCTTCGAGTATATAAAACAAGGACTCACGATCGGCGAAAGTTTCAAGAACGCAAAAATTGACTTTGCCCGTAAGGCACTCAGACGACACGGTTTTCTGGACGATGACGACCAGAAAACACTTCTCCAGTTCGTCCTCTATGGTGACCCAACAATGAGATTTAAGAAGAGAATACCGAACATTAAGAGAAGCATATGATTGATCGCAAGAGGGTTAATACCATAAAGAAAAAAATTTCCAAAGAATTCCCCGAATTCAAAGGAATAGAGCCCACGATAATAGAAAAGAAGATTGCGCCTCAAAAAGATATTTATCGTAGACTTTCGCTCGGCGTTGCAAAAGAGTTCAGACGCGTATACCGCTTACAATTTAGGAAAACTATTAAAACGGAAGATAAAGTTTCTTTAGAGCGAATTTTAACGGTCACGCTCAATGAACAAGGGAACATAATAAAAATAACTCAATCGAGATGATACAGGGAACAGAAGACACACGATACGCATATGTAAATGGAATCATCAGGGCGCGAGAAGCGAGGCTGCTTACGAGAGGCCAATTTGATCGGCTCATCGCATCTGAATTGCCGAGTTTTCCGACACTCTTATCTGATACACCCTATGTGGTCCAGAAAGATATCGACACGAGTCTCGAGACAGAAGAAAGTGCGGTACGGGCATTCTTCAATCAGTTTTGCCAAACGCCGGCCGTCAATCAGTTAATCGATTGGCCTGAACAGATGCACAATCTCAAGGTCAAATTAAAGAGGGGAGACGACCATTTGCTGTATCCACACGAACAGTCCGAGGTCGAGCATTGGCCCGAGGTTATTGAAGAAATAGAACGATTCGCTCTAGAAAAAGAGCCCTTCCTGCTCTCGACAAATCTTGACAAGATTTTGTGTAAACATCTTTATGAAACAGCACAATTTTCTCCATTCTTCAGCATGTATTATGAATATTTTTTTGACCTAGAAAATATCCGCAATTTTTTTAGAGCGCGTCAGTTTGAGAACAGCCATGAAATCTTTCAACAAGTCTACATACCGTATGGCTCTCTTGAAAAAAAAATCTTCACAGAAAATCTCGCAGCTCATCATGACCTTTTCACCAAAATTTTTTTTACTACTCAATACGCAAAAATCATGGATAGGGGGAGTGCATTTATTGAGGAGCGTCATTCCTTCCTTAGATTAGAAAGAATGTGTGAAGAAATGAAATTAGAATTTTTATTGCAGGCTCGAAGAATGACATTTGGCATAGAGCCACTTTACGGATACTTTCATTTTAAGATGAGTGAAATTAAAAAGCTTCGGCAGGTATATTGGGGAAAATTCAATGAAGTACCCAATGAAGATCTGAAGGAGAGTATACCCGATGTCTGGTAGTGCTCTGGCAATCATCGGAGAGAAAGAAACAATAATGCCGTTTCTTGCCACTGGTGCAAAAGTGGTCTATGTAAAAAAGGGAGAAAGTGTTAAGGCTGTGGAAGATTTGATTAAAGAAGGTGTGAAAATTATCTTCTTCACTGAAGAATTTATTAACGAATTGCATGAGGTTCTCGCGAAGTATCGAACTGAAACATTTCCTTGTCTAATCCCAATCCCCACCGGCAGAGGGAAGACAAAACTCGCGATAGAGCGAATACGAGGTGTGATAAAAAAAGCAGTTGGCGCTGATGTCTTTTTGGAGGAAAAATGAGAAAAGGCGAAATAGTTAAAGTTTCGGGACCATTAGTTATCGCAAAAGGAATGACCGGAAGTAAGATGTACGATGTGGTACGCGTAAGCGAAGAGCGGTTGGTCGGAGAGATCATCGGACTCTCTGGAGACCTCGCATCGATTCAGGTGTACGAGGATACATCAGGCATTGGCCCCGGAGAACCGGTATACATGACTGATCAACCATTGTATGTCGAGCTCGGTCCTGGACTCATCGAATCAATATTTGATGGTATTCAAAGACCGTTAGATATTATTAGGGATCAAACTGGTGATAATATTAAACGAGGTATAGAAGTTCCAGCACTCGAACGGGACAAAAAGTGGCAGTTCAAACCTCTGGTGAAGAAGGGTGATGCCGTGGGTCCCGGAGATGTAATTGGCGAGGTTAAAGAGACGATTTTGATAACCCATAAGGTTATGATACCTCCCAATGTCAAGGGTAAGGTCAAGAACATTGCAGGAGGTGAATTTTTAGTAACTGATGTGGTATGTGAGTTAGAAGGAGAAAATGGTAAGGTTGAACTCACGATGCTACAACGCTGGCCCGTACGAATTCCCAGACCATATAGAGAAAGGCTCGCTCCGACTGTTCCCCTCGCAACTGGGCAGAGGGTCATTGATACGTTCTTCCCGATTGCAAAGGGCGGTACTGCCTGTTGTCCAGGTCCATTCGGATCGGGCAAAACAGTTATTCAACATCAACTAGCAAAATGGGCTGATGCCGAAATCATCGTATATATCGGTTGCGGTGAACGTGGAAATGAGATGACCGATGTGCTGTTAGAATTTCCTGAACTGAAAGACCCGCGGTCTGGAGAACCACTCATGAAGCGCACTGTACTCATTGCAAATACATCAAACATGCCTGTAGCAGCACGGGAGGCTTCGGTATATACTGGTATTACAATCGCTGAATACTTTCGGGATATGGGTTTTTCGGTTGCAGTCATGGCGGATTCCACCTCACGGTGGGCTGAGGCAATGCGAGAAATCTCAGGACGATTAGAAGAGATGCCCGGTGAAGAGGGTTATCCTGCGTATCTCGGTGCGAAGGTGAGTGCATTCTATGAACGAGCAGGACGCGTAAAAACATTGGGTAAACCAGACCGGCAAGGTGCATTAAGCGTTATCGGCGCAGTGTCACCGCCTGGAGGTGATTTATCAGATCCTGTTGTGCAAGCAACGCTACGCGTCGTCAAGGTATTCTGGAGTCTCGAAGATAGGCTTGCCTATCAACGACATTTTCCAGCAATATCCTGGTTAAATTCTTATTCCCTCTACCTCGATGATGTGAGTGCCGATTTAAATAAACTTGTCGCAAAAGATTTTACTGATCTATCCAAAGAAGCAATGCGACTCTTAGAACAGGAAGCAGAATTGCAAGAAATTGTGCGGCTCATCGGTGTTGATGCACTCTCTCCAGAAGACCGTTTAATCCTTGAAGGCGCACGTTCCGTAAGGGAAGATTTCCTGCACCAAAATGCATTTCATGAAATTGATACATATGCTTCACTCAGGAAACAGTACAACATGCTTGCGCTCTGTATGTTTTACTACAATAAAGCAAAAGAAGCATTAGCAAAGGGTGTAGCATTTTCAGATATAGTAAACATGGGCATAAGAGATCAGATTGCCCGCATGAAATATCTAGCAGAATCAGAAAGTGAGAAAAAGATAGGTGTACTAAAAGAGCGCGTTGAAAAGATATTTGAGAAACTCATAGCAGGTGAAATTAAGAGAGAAGGTGAGGATGAAGAAACCGAAGCCGAAGAAGCAGATGAGAAGGTTGAAGAGAAAATGGCTGAGAAAGAAAAGAAAGAGGAGGAAACGTGATCAAGGAATATAGTAGTATTACAAGTGTCTCGGGTCCTCTATTGCTTGTTGAAGGTGTTGATGGAGCAAAATACGAAGAATTAGTTGAAATCTATACTGGAACCGGCGAGAAAAAGAGAGGAAGAGTTCTAGAAGTTGACAAAGACAGAGCACTCGTTCAGATCTTTGAGGGTTCAACCGGCATCGATGTCCAAAACTGTCAAGTTCGTTTTCTGGGGCGTACGCTCCATATTGGAGTTTCCGCTGATATGCTCGGGAGAGTATTCGACGGGCTTGGCCGACCACAAGACGGTGGTCCATCAATTATACCCGAGACAATGCTTGACATAAACGGCGCACCGATAAATCCAACTGCCCGTGACTATCCAAATGAATTTATCCAGACTGGAATTTCCTCAATCGATGGAATCAATACACTGGTGCGAGGGCAGAAACTTCCCATCTTCTCGGGTTCTGGATTGCCACATAACCGCGTTGCTGCGCAGATTGCACGCCAGGCAAAAGTTTTAGGCAAAGAAGAGGCGTTTGCTGTCGTCTTTGGAGCAATGGGTATCACATTTGAAGAAGCAAACTTTTTTATTCAAGATTTTACCGAATCGGGAGCGCTCGAGCGGGTTGTCCTATTTCTGAACCTCGCCGATGACCCAGCAATTGAACGTGTTTCGACCCCCAGGGTCGCCTTCACGGTTGCTGAGTACCTTGCTTTTCAAAAAGGGTTACACATACTCGTCGTGCTCTCTGACATGACAAATTATGCAGAGGCACTCAGGGAAATTTCTGCTGCACGAAAAGAGATTCCTGGAAGACGAGGGTATCCTGGCTACCTGTATACAGATCTGGCTTCTGTTTATGAGCGGTCGGGTCGAATCAAAGAAAAAAAAGGGTCAATAACGTTAATACCAATTCTGACTATGCCTGAAGACGATAAAACGCATCCCATACCAGATTTGACTGGTTACATAACGGAAGGACAAATCATTCTTTCACGCTCGTTGTATCGAAAAAAAGTTGCGCCACCAGTTGATGTCCAACAGTCTCTCTCGCGACTCAAGGACAAGGGCATCGGTAAAGGAAAAACAAGAGAGGATCACGCTGATTTGTTTAATCAACTCATTGCATGTTATGCACGAGGCAAAGAAGCAGCAGAACTGTCAGTCATCTTAGGAGAAGCAGCACTCTCAGATTTGGATAAAATTTACCTCAAGTTTTCTGAAGATTTTGAAGCGCGGTACATCTCTCAAGGAGAATCAGAAGATAGGACAATAGATGAAACGTTAGATTTAGGTTGGGAACTACTGAAACAAGTACCACGCGCAGAGATGAAAAGGGTAAGGGAGGAGTATTTAAAGAAATACTACGATCGCGCAGGAAAGGCTGTTGAGACTTTACACGAAAAAAAAGAAGAGGAAGCACGAAAAGAAAAGAAAAAAACCACGCAAAAGAATAAAAAGACTCCTACGAAAAAACAAGAGAAGACAGGCAAGGAAACAAAAAGTTAATCACAAATGTCAAATTACAAATGACTAATAAATATTCAAAAACTAATATCCAATTACTTCATTGGCCCTGCGACATTCAATTGATCTCTATAATGTGGGGTATAAAATTACTAGAACGATATACTATTATCGTTGCGAAAGGTGTTAAGAGATGAAGCTCGATATACCACCAACCAGGATGCAATTGCTCCGACTGAAGCGCCGCGGCGCTATTGCACGACGCGGTCATAAACTCCTTAAAGATAAGCAGGACGAACTCATGAGAAAAATTCTTGAACTGGTAAATAAAATAAGAGAAACACGACTGAAGATAGAGGATGATTTGCGGAAGGCTTTTGGATATTTCTATTTCGCCTCGAGCAAACAGATACCAAAAGCTACTGATGAGGCACTGTTGGCAACTACGAAGATAATTGAAATTAGTTACACAACCGAACGTGTGTTAAATTTGCAAATCCCACGATTTTCTAAGAGCATTTCGGGACGGTTAATTAGCTACGGGTTTTTATCGACTTCGGGTGACTTGGATCTTGCTCTCCTCAAAATCGACCAGCTCATATCTCAATTGCTCGACCTTGCAGAATTAGAAAAAACGCTGGAACTGCTCGCAACAGAAATCGAAAAGACAAGAAGAAGAGTTAATGCATTGGAATATATTCTCATTCCTTCAATTGACGAAACCATTAAATTTATCAATCTGAAACTATCTGAAATTGAGAGAGGAGATTTAACCCGACTGATGAGGGTTAAGGAAATTGTGCGAGGAAAGTAAAGTGGTTAGATGGTTGGATAGTTTTATAGTAATCTCGTCAAAGACTAATGATTTCTACAGTGCAGGAAATTTCTTTCGCTTAGATACATTGATCCTTAGATGTTTAGATAATTTATGATTTTAGGTATTTAGGCATTTGACCTATGTAGGGAGGTGAAATGGTAGAAGGGTTGATCAGTGTTTTAGTACTGGGATTTATTACTTTAATCTTTGGAATCATCCACGAATCTCAAGCAGTAGTAATTGCTCAGATAATAATGATTATTATCGTAATCTACCTCCTGGTTCGCGTACGTGTAAAAATTTCAAGGGCAGAAAAAGAGAAGTTGAAGGCAAAAATTGAAGACTTGGAGAAGAAGATTGAGAGTATAGGCAAATAAGTATTTGGAGTAAACCCGAAAACTACAAGAATGTATATAAGGTTTCAGTAATGTAAATATCTACTCTGCAAGGAGGGCATAGTTACTGTCTACTAACTACGTACTATGCCGTTTTCCCCAAAATTTAGATTTGGCAGGAGAAACGAACATCCTCCGATTTCTGTGTCGAGACTATTTACTTCCTACTTAGTTAATACTCAATCGAGGTACGGGAGACCAGTCTGGCCCATTGGCAGTAATACTATTGGTAAGTCTTCGCTGTCTCGAGCCATCCCAATTCATGGTACAGAGCTCATATCTGCCATGCCGATTTGAGGCGAAGACGATATGTAAACCATCTGGAGACCACGATGGCTCCTCATTATTACCGTCATAGGTGAGACGGATGGGACTGAAGTCATAGGGATCTGTAATATAGATTTGTTGCGAATTATCATCCTCCCGTGAAACATAGGCTATGATATCCCCACGCGGAGACCATGCTGGTGATGTATTATAACTACCGTGGTAGGTGAGGCGCCTCACATTACCACCATAAATATCCATAACATATATTTGTGGGTTACCACTACGGTCTGACACGAAGGCAATCTCTCGACTGTTAGGAGAGAATGCTGGAGAGACATCGATCGCTCGATTATTTGTGAGACGATTGAGCTTTTTCGTCTCGAGATCTAAAAGATAGATTTCCGCATTGCCATCTTTAGTTAAACTTAGACAAATTTTCGTGCCATCTGGAGACCAACACGGCGCAAAATTTAGTCCCTGAAACGATGAGAGTGATTCTATAACCCGCCTTTCTAAATCAAATACATAGAGATTTAAACGACCCCTCAGATAGGTCGAAAACAAAACTCTCTTGCCATCCGGAGCCCACGCGGGAAATAGGTTGAAGTTTTCGTTTTTCGTTAATGGCGTGAAGGTAAAGCCGTCGTAGTCAATCATTGCTAATTCCTTGCCGGTGGCCGTTTTATATGAGAAGACAATTTTTGTTGACGCAATCCCTTTCTCCCCAGTTAAAATCTCAACCACATCGTCGGAGATGGTATGGCTGAGTTTACGGATATCCGTACTCAGTTTGTAGTCCCTGCGTGCTATTGTCTCGCGCGATAGGAAGTCTTCCAGTACAATCGACAATCGTTCATTATCCACACTGCCCTTTAGAACAATTCCCTGACTGTCCGACTGTATTAAAAAGATAGTGTCAGAATAAATTTCAAAATACAGTGAATACTCCAAGTCATTTTTTACAATATGTTCGATGTTTCTAACTTTCGTTATTAACTCATCTGAAAGTCTCGATACAAAAAATGGTTCAATAACAATATTTGTTTTACCCCCGCCATAATCGGTCAATCTAAGATAGACATCTTGGGCAAAGAGCGGTTTAGAAATAAGAGAGAAACTTAACGCTAAGACAAGTATTGCTGTTCTTTTAATATATTCCATCAAGATTTAAGTTATTCGTTTGTCGAAAATTGTTGATCGTTATCACGAAACCGTTTCGCCTTTCGTAACCGATATCCGATTTTTGAATCCCTTTATCTTTAGATTCACTGTGCGGTCAGAAATTCCAGATGTATCTTCAGATAATCATCTGAAAATTCCTGCGGGAGAGGGGGTAATTTTCTTGTTAATGTGACAGCGCGCATTGTTGTTTCATTATAGACCTCGTTTCCTGAACTCTCTTCGAGTCTCACACTATAGATAGTTCCTGATTTATCAACCTCAAAATAGACAATGCTCTTCAGTATAACATCCTGACCCTTAAAAGGATTCTGCCAGTTTTCACGGATCTTTTTTAACAGAATATTTAAATAGTATGAATACGTAAATCCCCTGCCGCTGCCAGTATATACCTTTGGGGAAACATCGGGTAATCCTTTTCTAATCGTTTCCGTGGATTTTTCTTGTACGGTTTTTTTCACAGGTGGTGTAGTTTTCTTTTCGGGTGGGGCTTTTTCTATCTCTACTACTTTTTTTTCCTCTTCCTTCTCTTGTTTTTCGGGTTCTTCGGGCTCTTCAACCTTAATTCTCGGCTGAGGTAATGGAGCAATACTCACTCTATAGACCTCAGCGGTTGGTACTATTTTAAGAGTTCCGCGGCTTATATAGAGGAGTGCAGAAAAGAGTGCAACATGAAACAGAATTGAAATCGTATAGAACCGCATCACTCGTATGGTATCTCAGCAACGAGTCCCAACTCCTTTACACCCGATTTTCTCATCCTTCCAATAATTTCAACGACGTATCCGTAGTCGACTTCTTTATCCGCCCGTAGATAAACAATTATTCCCGGCGGTTTCTTTCGGAGAATTGTTTCGAGTTGTTTTTCAAAATTATTGATGTCTACTTTATCATTCTCGATGAATACCTCGCCACCTTTATTTATCGAAACCGTTATCCCTTCTTCATCGTGCGGTAACGAGGCGTCTGTTCTCGGCAAAGCAACATCGATGCCCGGAGTCATCATGGGAGCAGTAATGATGAATATCACCAAAAGCGTGATGCTTACATCTGCTAAAGAGGTGATATTGATTTCCGAAATTAATCCTTTGTTCTTCATGGTCACGTGAGCGTCAAGTCTTTACGAAGTCGTGCAAAGACTTCGCTCATAAATTTATCCATTTCAGCATCAAAATTATTGACACGACTTCGAAAGATATTATGGAATATGAGCGCGGGTATCGCCACGAGGAGTCCATACACCGTTGTAATGAGGGCATCGGAAATACCAGGAGCCACGATGGTAATATGAGCAGAACCGCGGGCGCGAATCTCCAGAAATGCAACCATGATTCCCCATACAGTACCCAGCAGCCCAAGAAAAGGACTAACACTTACAAACGTACTGAGCGTTGGAAGCGCGCTTTCTAAGTTTCTTATTTCAGTAATCTTCGCCCTCTCCATTGCAAGGCGAATATTATCAGAGAGCTCGCTCATCCATTCATTACTCCCCTTCTGATAATTCTGCTTACCAGAGAACATCTGTTTTGTAAGACTCAGTTTTTTAAATTCTTCGAGACCACTTCCCAGAATTCTACCGTATGGATTATCCTGCAACTGCTCGCCTAAACTCTCTAAGTCCTTGACACCCGTCTGAAAACGGAATTTTGAGAAGAATGTACTACTTTTTCTCCGCACCTTAGCAAAATCAAACAACTTCTTGAGAAATATCCCCCATGACCATACAGAAAAGATAACGAGGATAGCCATGATGATCTGAGCAGCGATACTTGATTCGAGGAAGATTCTTAGAATATTCATACGTTACTTCGTAACGTTGATGCAAACAAATAACACAGCCATTATTGCAGTTTATCCCTGGCGAGTGTTGCTTCTGGTGAGTTCGGGAAATTATCGATTACCTGGTTATAATAATACTGTGCAGCCTGATTATCTCCTGCTTCTTCATATATAATACCCATCTTATAGAGTGCACTCGGCCTCTTGCTGCTCTGTGGATAACGTTTCACCAGCGCTTGAAATGTATTGACCGCATCCTGTCGTTTACCCATTGCAGCGTATGATTCTCCAATCCAGTAAAGGGCATTGTCAGAGAGAGGAGAATCTGGTGAGATATTAAGATAGTTATTGAAACCGTCGATTGCCTCAGTGTAATTGCCCTTGACATAATTGAGATATGCCGATTCATAAATAAGTCGTGCCTCAGGACTTATTTGGGAAATGTCCAATGTATCAACAGCAGGACCCTGCCGCGGACCGAGTTTTGCAGAAATATGTGTCAATTGTGATTCGGTATCACTGAGTCGTGAATTGAGCATTTCGAGTTTCTCGCTCAATTCATTGGATTTTGTATACAGATCGATACGCAATTCGGCTATCTCTTTATTCTGACTCGCGAGCATGCTATCAAATTTTGTAGTGTAGTACCGTAGACTATCCAATTGCCAGTTGAAGTTACTGAACCTCCGACGATTGAAACATCCTGTAGCGGTTATAATAACTATAACGACGATGATTGTCGTTATTTTTGAATTGACGTTTATCTTCAACAATGGAGTTTAATTATCGCTCGGGACTTTTCTCTACCGAATGAGAAATTCACATCGTCGGTTTCTTGGTAAATCCGTTGGGTCGAGCGGTTTCTCTTCACCATAACTCACCGTTGCGAGACGGTCAGGACTAATCCCCAACATCACGAGGTAATCACGCGCCGCAGCGGCACGACGTTCGCCCAAGGCAAGATTATACTCTGCAGTCCCAATTTCACAGCAATGTCCTTCAATAATAACCTTCACATCAGGATACAACTTGAGCATGTCCGCGTTCCGCTTTAATGTTTCTGACGCATCTACTCGTATGTCCGATTTGTCAAAATCGAAAAAAATACGGTTTAACACGAGTTCTGGTCTCTCTGGTTCTATGGGGAATTCTTCGGGGATTTTCACCTCTTCATAGGGTATTTCTTCTACAGTAATCTCTTCAGCAGGTTTCACCTCTTGTTTCTTCGGACAACCCGCGAAAACAACAAAAATTAAAAACAGTAATGTTGCCAGTTTAAAATAACGCATTATGCCTCCTTCGCAATCACGATATAATTATATTTAGCATCAACGATGCTGTCAAGTAAATTCCTCTTTCAGTCTCTGCCGTGCCTGGCTGATAAAGGTCTCGAGACGCATTGCGTCAATTGCGTGGTTAAGGCCATCTAATGAGAGCACAAAGAGAGGAACGTCAGGGTAATCATCCTTGAGACGCCTATAGATTGTCGACGCAATATTGCTCGGCATACAGGTAAAGGGCATGACATTGACGACACCGCAAAAATGTTCTTTGATAAACTCAATAGTTTTACCGATAGTAACGATCGCTTCTCCCTCAAATGATGGGTCCAGATATGAACGCGCATAATCTAACAACGCCGTCACTTTATTTTCAGGAACTAACCCTAACAGTTTATAGATTCGGTATTGACGCCATTGCATGTATTTATCAAATATTTTGGTCACCAATGCTCGTCGATGCTGACGAAACCATCTGCAATTCTTCACTCGAGTAAAATTTGTATAGAAAAACCACTCGGCGATCGAGGGCATTGCAACCTCACACCCCAATTCCTCGAGCTTGTTGATCAAAAAATTATTACTAAATTTCTGTGAACGAACATAGATCTCACCGACGATGCCGATTCTTGGTTTTCTGCAATTCTTCTCGATACTAATCTGCTCAAAATCTTTTCTTACCTTCTTCAAAAACCCTGTAATACTCTTGCCCTGTTCAATGAGGCTACTTATATCATTGAGTGCATTCGCATATACAACATCTGTTACTCCGCGATTTTTTTCATACGGCCTGATCATACGACTTTTTGCCTCAATCCCATCAACTGCACAGATGCCATCCCAAGCCAAAAGGAGAAATCGTATGCCTAATGGTCCGAGATCGTCAAAGAGGCTCGGTCCCTGATTCGGTGCATAAACCGGAATACTTGAGTACCCAAGATCATCGAGTATGATTCTATGGAGCTTGTAATATTGTCCGAAGCGGCAAGGACCCGATCCCTGGGCCATAAAAAAGGCGCTGCGTTGAGGATCAAAATCGGCCGAACGTAATTTCTTGACCATGTCTCCAGCAGTAATAATTGCCGGCAAGCATTCGCGTCCCGAAGTGAACTGCCGACCGATCGTGATTGATTCTTCATCAGGAGGTGGTAAGACTTCTGCATCAATACCCGTATACCGCATCGCGCTCGCCAAGACGCGAGCGCCGTCGCACATATCTGGAATATAAATTTTTTTCTCTTTCCGTATGCCGCTCTCTGCTCTTATTCTCCTCGATCGACCGATTCTCTCTCCTCGCTTAATGCTGTCGTAGAATGCCTCACAACGAGTAATGAAGCCAGCATCACCCGAGTGCTCGTCGAGTTCGATCAGTAGAAATGGTTTTTCGGCCAGTTTTTCTTTGAAGAAACGAGTAACGAATGAATCAGGACCGCATGCGAAATTCGAAAGATAGACGGCAAATAGTTTTTCATCTGTGCGAATCGTCTCTGCCGCAGCCAATATTTTTTGACCGTAGTGCCAGTACATGTTGTAGAAATCTTCCTTGATGGCTTTGTAGTCGAGTGGTATAAAATCTACTGGTATTGATAATACGCCTAAATCTCTGATTTTTTTCGGTAAGTTTAAATTCATCCCTAAATCGTATCCATTGTATGGCCGCGAACAGATGACAAAAGCAAAATCTTCAATCTCATTCAATACATCTTTACCGACGTCGACAATTTTTCGCTCGACTTCGGTTTGATACGCTATTGCTTTATCGAGTGCTCTTCTTATATCTCTCTCTGACTTACCAAAATGCCTCGCAAATTCATAGATTCCCTCTTCGACTCCAGCTTTACCCCGGTCAAAATACAGGGGCGGTGAGTATACTGTAATATCCTTACCGAATACTGCCCTGGCCATATGAGGAATAGCCTGTACATAGGGGCACATGAAACACCGCGAAAAACTTTCTTCTTTGGCAGGCATCGTGATAACACTCGGTATGAAAAATTTCTTTGTTCCTCTACTGATGAGACTATGAATGTGCCCGAGGGCAATCTTGACGGGTAAACAGGTGTCTGTAATTGAAATTTCTGCACCGAGTTCAATGATTTTGCGGTTTGTTGATTCAGAAAGAATTGGTTTAAATCCGAGTTCTGTTAAAAAACGATAGAAAAATGGAAACAGTTCAAAAAAGACAAGACTTCTGGGGATACCGATTTCAATGCCATCCGTCTCTTCAGTCTTGAAGAAAATATCATTCCGCAGCGTAAAGAGATCTGGTAGATTGTTCTGTATCCTCTTTTCTTTCTCCTCGTATCGCTCACACCGACCACCATAGTAAATAGATTGTTCACCGTCAATCGTTATCTTATTTACCTCACATTCATTGCTACAATGCTGACACACAAACGATTCAGACGTATAAGATTTAGAGGCAAGGTTAAAACCTTTAAACGTGGTTTTTTTAATTTCTCTATCACGAACGAGGAGGGCAATACCAATAGCACCCGTCACATCATAATTTACCGGGACCTCTACTTTTTTGCCGAGTACCTCCTCGAATGCTGCTATGACTGCCTTATTGGCAGCGACCCCTCCTTGAAGGAATATTTTGTCGCCAATTTTCTTTCCGCTGACAACCCGGTTGAGGTAATTGAAGACGATTGAATAACCGAGCCCGGCAAGAAGGTTTTCACGTTCTGCCGAATCTTGCTGGTGATGGATTACTTCCGAGCCAATAAAGACGGTACACCGTTCTCCAAGGTTGATGGGTGCACGTGCCTTGAGAGCCAAGTCACCGAATTCGTTTAACTCGACGCCCAGTACCTGAGCCTGTTCTTCCAAGAATGAACCAGTTCCCGCAGCGCATACCTTATTCATTTCGAAATCAATGATTGCCTTGTTGCGCAAACTTATAAACTTAGAGTCCTGACCACCAATCTCGAAGATCGTATCGACATCTGGATCAATTTCAATCGCTGCGCGTGCCTGTGCAGAAATTTCATTCTTTATAATATCCGCGCCAATGAATTCACCAATCAAGTAACGCCCAGAACCGGTCGTTCCTGCTCCGACAATTTTAACGCGATCGCCGACCTCCTCTTCTAGTTCACGTAAGCCCTGCAGCACAACCTCAATAGGCCGACCCTTTGTCCAAAGGTAGCGTCGGGCGAGGACATGAGCGAACCTATCAATGAGAACCAGATTCGTAGATATTGAGCCGACATCGACACCGAGGTAGGCTTCCGTTTTTGTCTGAGGGCGCACCGAGTGGATTGCTGGACGCCATTTTTTATGACCATTGAGAGGCGGCAAGCGGTTAATTGTTTTGGGAATAGATAACCAGTTTTCAAATTCTTCAATACCCTTGTAGTCCACCTCTTCACCTATCTCCCGCGCTTTCAGGATTGCACCAATTGCTCCTATACAGTTATAGTATTGTGGAATTACTAAATGTTCCTGGGTCATACTCAACACGCGCTCAAAGGCCCTCACCATTCCTTTGTTTGCGGCAACACCACCAACGAACGCTACAGGAGTGGATATCTCTTTCCCTTTCGCAATCACACTCTTAAAATTTCTTGCCAGAGAAAGACAGAGGCCAGCAATTAAATCCTCTGGCTTTGCACCAATCTGCTGAAGATGTATCATGTCACTCTTGGCAAATACCGAGCAGCGCCCCGCAATTTGTGTTGGACTGTGCGACTCCAGTGCTCTATCGCCGAACTCCTCAATATTAAAATTGAGACGCCGCGCCTGCTGATCAAGAAAAATCCCTGTTCCTGCGGCACATATCGTATTTGATGCAAAATCTTTTATTCCCCTATCGAGACTTATTAGTTTTGAGTCCTCGCCACCGATTTCAATTATTGATTTCACGTCCGGATGAAAATGCAACACGCCGTGTGCGGTTGCATCAACTTCATTGACAGGTACTGCACCCAGAATGTCGCACAATGGCCGTGCAAAACCACCAGTCAGTATGAGCCTGTCAATCGTACCGAGGTCTTTGAGTATCTCTAAGAGGAGGTTGTAGGGTCTTCCATAGTGCGGCAGATAAAACACTCGTTCGATTCTTTCATTACTGAATTGAGCGAGTTTGAGACTCACCGAACCGACGTCAATGCCATATTCGTGTACTGTTTTCATAATAATGACCAACTCCCATTATACTTCAAAAATTGCCTAAGTCAACTCCGTGCCTATTAGTGTAAAGTAACTAGGATTTCTTTACTCTCTGTAGGAAAATCTCTGCCTCTATCCCGTTTACATCCAAAATGGAGTATATATCGGCTTTGGCGGTCCCTTCCGATATTTCGAGAGCGAGCGTTTCATTCTTTAAATAGTCCAAATTTTCTACAATTGCTTCTTTTAATTGAGGAACTGTCTGGTAATAAATTTTAATCCGATCCGCGAGATTAAAATCGGCCTCTTTACGCATGAGCTGAATTTTATGAATGAGTTCTCGAATGAGTCCCTCGTGTTCTAACTCTTTGGTTAAAACCGTATTAACGCCAACACCGAACTCATCTTCGGTTACCACTGACCATCCCTGCTTATCTTTTTGTTGTATGTCTACATCATCCTTGCTAATCTCAAACACCTCACCAGCCACTTCTTTTTTCAAAAATCCAGACTCTATCAACTGCTGAATTTCATCGGGTGACAGTGATTTTATTCTCTGTGCTACTTTTTGCGATAATTTACCAAATTTCGGTCCCAGTTTTTCAAAATGTGGTGAAGCGCTATAGGTTATAAAATCGTCGAGCACGTTGAGTCCACATGACGTAATCCGCCTAATATTCAGTTCCTCGAGAATAATCGTCTGATCATCTTCACTCAATCCATGACGCTTTTCCGGAAGACTGATGATCATTTCGCTCAGCGGCTGGCGAACTTTTATATTCACCTTATTGCGAGCGGCTCGACCCAGGGATACGATTGTCCTCGTTATTGCAATGTCGTTTTCCAACTGCTCATCGATGTTTGCTTCATCAACCTCAGGAAAATCGCACAGGTGAATACTCTCGAGTGCCTCTTTGTCAACACTCACAACAAGATTTTGATACATGTACTCGGTGAAGAACGGCATAATCGGCGCGATCAATTTTATTAATTTCAACAAACATTCATAGAGAATTAAATACGCCGTCTCTTTGTCTAAATCGTTCTCCGATTTCCAGAACCGTCTTCGACTCCGCCGTACATACCAATTCGAAACGTCGTCAAAAAATTTCTCTACTTCTTTTACGACCGAAGACAAATCATACTGCTCATATAATCTGTCACAATCTGAAATCAAGGAGTTCAGACGTGATCGTATCCATCGATCGAGTACTGTGAGATTCTTCTCATTAATTTTCTTACCGATTGGACTAAATTTATCTATATTCGCATAGGTAACAAAAAAGGTATAAACATTCCACAGTGTCAATAAAATCCTCTTGATTTCCAATCCAGAACCATATCCAAAATTTTTATTCTGGAATGGATTATGTTTGGCAAACATCCAGCGCATGACGCCAGCACCCATCTTCTCTGCTGCCTCATCTGACCAGATCGCATTACCCTTGCTTTTATGCATCTCCTCGCCATGCTCATCGCGGAGTGAGGCGAAGCCCAAAAGGACCTTGAAGGGTGGTCTGTTCTCAAGAACCGTGCTCATTGTTAAGATTGCATAGAACCAGTTTCTGAATTGCCCGGGAAATGATTCGGTAATAAAGTCAGCCGGGAACCACTCCTTCCAGTATGATGTATCATAAGGATAGCCACTGTCGATGGTATGCATATCATCGGGTGGTCTCAGGGTCGAATATGGAACAATACCCGCATCGAGCCAGGGATTTCCAACGTCTGGTATGCGCGATACCAGGGCGCCGCATTTCTCACATTTTATCTTTAGTTTGTCAATCCAAGGACGATGAGTCGTATGACTTAGAAATTCATCCCAACCGTCGACTGTTTTCTCCTTCAATTCATCTCTGGAACCGATAACCATGAAATGTCCACATTGACACTTCCAGATGGGTAATGCGAGTCCCCAGTAACGCTTCTTTGAAATGCACCAGTCGGCCATGTTTTGCAGCCAATCCAGTTCCCGTGCCAGTCCAAATTCTGGAATCCAGCGCTCAACCTTTTTTGCCACCTCCATAATTTCATATCTTAGCGTATCCATAGAGATGAACCATTCATCGACTAATCTGAAGATGAGTTCGCTATCACAACGCCAACACACCGGATACCGGTGAGTATAATCTCCGACATGGTACAAGATGCCTCGTTTTTCTAAATCTTCAATTATCGGCTGAGCTACATCCTGAACATCTTTACCCGTGAGCCAATCAAAACCTTCAATATAAAATCCCAGTTCATCGAGCGGAGCAATGGTTGCCAAATCAAATTCCTTACCTAAGAGGAAATCTTCCCGACCACATCCGGGCGCAATATGAACCAATCCGGTCCCCTCTTTCTCACTGACGTCATCCCAAGGGATTACCTTATGGGTAACACCTTTTTGTGCCGGGAGATTATCAAAAGGCCCTTCATACGTCAGCCCTAAGAGTTCTTTCCCAGTCAGTTCCTGTAGTATGGTATGCTTTCCTTTTAAAATATATAATAGATTCTTGGCAAGATAATAGATTTTTCCATCATTCTCTACCTTTGCATACGTCATATCAGGATGGACAGCGACACCGGTATTCGAGGTGAGTGTCCATGGGGTCGTTGTCCAAACAAGCAGATATTCATTTTCTCTGCCACTGATTTTAAAGCGCACGATGACTGCCTTGTGCGTCAGCTCCTGATACCCCTCGGTCGCAATCTCCATATCACTGATTGCCGTACCACAGCGGGCACACCAGGGCATAACATCGACACCTTCATAAATAAATCCACGCTCATGGCATTTCTTCAAGAAATGCCAGATCGTGTAATTATTCACCTCGCTCATCGTGTAGTATGAATGACTCTTCTGCATCCAATTTTTATCATCCATAGACGTCTTCCAGTCGCCCCAATCCATCCACATACCGATCCTGATTGATGACTCGGTTTGAACCATTGAATATTTATGGACGCGTTCTTTGCACTTCTCGACAAAACGATCGATACCATAATCCTCAATATCTTTCTTAGATTTAAAACCAAGCTCCCGTTCCACCTCAACCTCGACCCATAGACCCTGACAATCAAATCCATTTTGATAGCGCTGCTCGAATCCCTTCATTGTCTTGTAGCGCTGGAAGATATCCTTATAGATGCGGCCCCATGCGTGGTGTACACCCATAGGATTATTTGCGGTGATTGGTCCGTCCTGAAACGACCACTTCTTATTGCCTTTATTTTTTGTCTTATATTTCTCAAAAGTATTATTCTTTTCCCAGAATTCAAGTATTGTATGTTCAATTTCAGGAAAACTCAACTTTTTCGGAACTACTTTAAAAATCATGTCTGTATTATACCACATTTTCTCTTCTTGTCAATGAATTGATGATTACGTTTACAATTACTATACAATCGTTACCCTTTTTCCCGCCCTCACATGACCAGACGTGCAAAATTTTGTTGAGAGCCATTTTTTATGGAATACCACCCTCTGAAATTGAGAAATGAATATACTGAGTTATGGTTAATATTCAGCAGCGTAGATTCTGTAGTGTTCTCCTGATTTTTTAAAATAGGCACGTACCGGGTCTGGTTTTATTATACCACCAAAGACGAGTGCCCTCTCGCCCTCATAACGTGCAAAAACTTTCAACCCTAAACTGCAGCTTGCAAAAATGGTCTTCTGGGCATCGGTTGAATCAATCTTCACATTTAAGCCACTCATCACAACCCTGATTGAATCGAATGCTTTAAAGAAATCGTCGATACTCACTATCAATTCTTCGTACACAGTATTATACCGATCCAGATAGGCTTCATCAATATACTGTAAAACCAGGGTCTTTTCTTCTCGTTCCACAGCATCTCGTAAAGAATAGATGTTCCGCTTAAGACGATCTTTTTCACTTGGCATAAGTCTCATTATCATAATCACGATAACAACACCAATGATGATCAACGCAATTTTCTTCATGCGGACAGAATCAACAAAATGCCGAGTGCAAAAAAGAGTAAGGCTGTAAATAGCTTAATCGAAGGAATTTTTGCCTCTAATGATTTTCCGACGGTTTGTGTTGAAAAAAGTGTTGCCAGTACAGCAATCCCGACCAGCGGCGTGATAAACATAATATTATAGACAATGAGTGCGAGAAGTGGTCTCAGCGTAAATCCAGCCTTCGAAATTATAAAAGTTATTGTTGGCAAGTAAACCTGTCCAGTACACCCAAATTCTAAAAAGGAAATTATAAAGCCGGCCAAGAGAGAACCGAATATGATGCCACCCACCGCAGATTTTGCCTTCACGTTTCTATGAATTCGTTGTTTAATGCCCAGCGGAAGTTGTAAAATCATTTTGTTATAATCGCCACGTCGCGCGAGTGCGTAATCACGCAGGCTCAATACCCCTAAAACGAAAGCGATGCCCCCAAATCCTAGAAAAATGACCTTGGCGATGATTTCGAATCCTGATAAATATTTCAATAAATTATAGGCACCAATGCCTATTGCAAAATATGTAAGGAATACCGCGAGGATAAAAAAGAGTGCCATGAGAAAGATATCTTTGCGGCGTCTACCAATAAACAGTAAATAGCTCACAAAAAAGATTAAGGTAGCAAACGCACAAGGATTCACGCCATCCAATAGCCCAGCGACGATAATGCCCACGATAGAGAATCGAGAAAATCTCTGCAGAATACTCTGCTCGGCTGCCCTCTCATTTTCTATATCAATTGCAGGACTGCCTTCTTCATATTTCTTTAATAATGCGTTAATAGTCTTGAGCGTAATTTCCTCTTTTATTACATAATCATCACCAATAACGATCGCCGGAACAATGAATCGTTCTTTTTGGGGAATATTATTCCTCTCGGCCAAAGCCTCGAAGATAATTTTACTCGAATCATCGAGAATATTGAATCTATGAATCTTTAATTCGGTATACTCCTTTTGAAGCGCAGCCAACAAAATCTCCGGTCGACTACACTCTTGGCAGCCAGTTTGATAAAAATAGTAAAGATGTATTTCGCCACGTGCAGAGACGATTGAATCAGTAATGATAGAGGAGGTATCTCTCATTATTTGCCTGTACTGCGCAGAGAGTGCTCCGAGGGTGCGTCCTAATTTCTCTCGAGCCTCTTCCGGGCCATAAAAAACCGAATCACCAACAAAAATGACGGGGAGGTCTTCTCCAATATCTTTTACGTTTTCTTCCATTCGCTCAAGAAGCTCGTAATTTGCTAAAATATCGATGTCGTATTTTTTAAATTGAAACGAGTACTGCTTCTGTAATTTCGGTATATCTTCAAGAAGTATATCCATGCAATGTCCACAGTCAGGGGAGTAGAAAAAATGCATGACAATATTTGATGTTTGAGCGAAAAAAATGAATGTTAGAATAAAATTTACTATCATTGCTGATTAACGTTTTGTATTTATAAATTTGAATTTTGAATTTATTTGGGATTTAGAATTTAGTGCTTTAAATTTCAGGACATCCAAGATTAAAGTTCTATTTTTTCGAAATACTTCAAGCATACTTATGATCATTATAAATTTGCCAAACAACATAGATGGGTCGTGCAGGATTCGAACCTGCGGCCACCGGATTAAAAATCCGATGCTCTACCAACTGAGCTAACGACCCTCACCATATTATACCGACAATTCCAGTGGTGTCAACAACTATACTTATTTGAGCAATGAGGAATATTTATTTGTTATCTGTAGAACTACCTCGCGGTCTGGCGTTTCAAAATTCCTGTAAACCTAATTTTGAATAGTGCTTTCTGTAGAATGTGCGATATTCACCAGTCTGGCAATTCCTCAGCCATTTCTGATGCTTACGGTACCAGTCGATCGTTTTATCCATCCCTTTTCTGAAAGATGTTGTCGGATGCCAGTCAAGTTGTCTTCTTATTTTACTCAATGATAATGAGTATCTACGGTCGTGGCCAGGACGGTCTTTCACAAAGGTAATAAGAGACTCACTCTTATTGAGAATCTTTAATATTTTTCTTACAATATAAATATTCGTTAGTTCATTTTCTCCACCGACGTTATATGTCTCGCCAATAGACCCCTTCTGGAAAACAATGTCGATCGCCTCACAATTATCTTCAACACTGAGCCAGTCCCTAACGTTCTTACCATCTCCATACAGTGGAATTTTCTTGTTGTTGAGGGCGTTAATGATTGTCAGCGGAATAAGTTTCTCAGGAAACTGGTATGGCCCATAGTTGTTTGACGACCGGGTTATAAGCACCGGCAATCCGTGTGTTCTATAATAAGCCATAACCAAGGCATCGGCCGCGGCCTTACTCGCGGCATAGGGACTCGACGGATTAAGAGGACTATGCTCGGTGAAGCTTCCCCGAAGAATCGAACCATATACTTCATCTGTTGAGATCTGAAGAAATTTCTTAATTTGAAATCTGAGGGCAAGATTGAGCAAGACACCAACACCCAAGAAATTTGTCTTGATAAATGGGGAAGGACCAACAATACTACGGTCGACATGTGTTTCTGCAGCAAAGTTAATGACTGCATCTGGACGGAATTTCTCAAAACAGTTCTTCATTACCTTCGTATTACTGATATCGGCTTTTATGAATCGATAATTTCTTTTTCGTTCAATACCTTTTAAGTTTTCGAGATTACCAGCATAAGTAAGTTTATCGACATTTAAGATTTTATAATAAGGATGCTTTGTGTTGAAGTATCTGATGAAATTTGAACCGATAAATCCGCATCCACCAGTGATGAGAACTTTCATTACACGAATAACTGTCGATTAGCCGTCCGTACGTGACCAGTCATAGGGAATATCTGAACCATGTGGAGGTTTGCGATACTCGTCGGGCTGTTCATAATTGTAGCATTCGCTCACGATATTAACAATAATCGCTTCATCCTCGCTAATACATTTAAAGCCGTGCCATACTAATTTTGGGATAAGTATCAATATATGGTTGTGATCTCCTACAAAGAATTCATTTATTTCGCCCCGCGTTGGGCTACCCTCACGATCATCGTAGAGCACAACCTTTGCCATTCCCTTCAGTACCGTCATACGATCGTCTTGAAGCTTATGGTAGTGCCATGCTTTAACGACGCATGGATACGCAGTGGTCATGTAAACCTGACCAAATTTGGTAAAATCTTTATCATCAGCCCTCACTAATTCCATGAGTCTGCCGCGCTCATCGGGAATCAACCTTAACTGTTTAACCGTCACGCCGTCAATCATTTTATGATTTGCACATAACTCTGGTCACCTAAAATAAATTTATGTGTCCTTGGTGAATGGTCGGTTTGATTGATAACGACATTTTTTCCAACTATTGAGCGGTCGATTCTCTTTTCGAGATTATTAATTTTGGCTCCCTCCATTATGACACTACATTCAATTTCAGAATTTTCTATCACGACATTGTCACCAATTGACGAGAATGGACCAATGTATGCATGACTTACTTTGGCGTTCATTCCGATAATTGCCGGTCCCCGAATAATACTTTTTTCTATTATTGCACCCTCTGCGATTTCTACACGACCATGAATCGTTGAATCTATCAACGTGCCCTTGTTCGAAGACTTAATATCTTCGAGAACCAATAAATTTGCATCAATAATATCATCTGGTTTACCAGTATCCTTCCACCATCCCTTCACGATTTGAGACTCAACATTGAAGCCGTTATCCAACAACCACTGAATTGCATCAGTAATTTCTAATTCATTACGCCATGACGGTTTTAAGTGCTCGACTGCCTGAAATATTACTTCGTCAAAAAGGTAGACTCCGACGAGGGCAAAGTTGGATGGAGGTTCTTTTGGTTTTTCTATCAATTTTTTTACAATGCCTTTTTCGTCAACGACAGCCACACCAAATTCTTGAGGATTCGCTACTTCGGTGAGCAGTATTAATGCATTCGGTTTTTTGTTTTTAAATAACTTCACGAGATCATACACACCCTGTTTTAACAAATTATCACCAAGATACATTATAAATGGTTCATCTTTGAGAAAATTTTTTGATATTTTTATTGCATGTGCAAGGCCTAAAGGCGCCTCTTGAGGAATATACGTAATCGTAATATTCCACCGCTCACCATTACCAACTGTATTCTTTACTTCCTCAGCAGTATCGCCGATCACGATACCGATTTCTTTTATTCCAGCATCGACTAAGGCTTCAATGCCGTAAAAGATAATCGGTTTGTTGGCAACAGGAATAAGCTGCTTTGCTCCAGTATAGGTGAGCGGTCTCAAGCGTGTGCCAAATCCACCTGATAGTATTAATCCTCTCATTTTTAATGGATTATAAGGATATTATATCGAAAGTCAAGATTCGATGATACATGCCTTATTTACTGGATATCGATTTAATAAACTCACTGAGTGCACTCTCCCAGGTACGCATATTTTTATCGAATAGAAACTCAAAGTTCTTTGAAGCAAGCGGTGTAAATCGAGGACGCCGAGCTCGCAGGTGTAATTCTTCCACCTTTATCGGTCTAATCTCGGTTTTCAATTTCATCAACCCTTTCGCCTTCAAAGCAAAATCGAGCCAAGAACCAATTCCTCTATTCACGATATGGAAGATACCATAGTTCTCTGACTTCATTAAGAGAAAAATCGTCTCGGCTAAATCAGGTATATACGTAAATGAAGCAAAAAGATCACATATGGCATCGATCGACTGTGGTTTGTGTTCAGAAAGAACGAATTTCGGTATAAAATTTTTAGAATTTTTCCCAAAGAGCCATGATGTTCGTACAATAAAATAGTGATCACAAATTTCTCGTATATACTGTTCACCCAGTAATTTGGTTCTGCCGTACTCATTGATGGGATTAGGTTCACTGTATTCAAAATAGGGTGCTTCGCTATTACCATCAAAAACAAAGTTTGTACCTGTATAGAGAATCTTGGCTCCAATTTTTTTTGCAATAATTGCCAACCCCAAGCTACCCGACGCGTTCACACTGAAAGCCATTTCGCAATTCTCCTCACACGTATCGACATCACTGATTGCAGCAAAATGGAGAATAACATCGGGGTGATATTTGAGTACCACTTCATTTGTTTTTTTAAAATCTGTAACGTCAAGCTGATTTAAATCAGTAGGGAGAAAATTAACCTTCTCTTTACGCAGAAGGTCTTGCATCTCCCTCCCTAATGCTCCATGAGCACCAGTAATCAAAACCTTCATTTCCGTATTATAGCTTGTTGTGAAGGTTTGTCAATTATGGAGGTAATCACTGCGCTCGTATGAAATTACGATGATTTCATTTCATACCATTTATCGCTGTAATCAGAAACGGCACGTTTCGTCTTGACTTTTAGATATTTATGAAGATAATAATGTGCGTATGTATGGCAAATGCGTTTTTTGGTTCAAATGGCATTCTGTTTCAAAGGTTATTATCACTTAAAAGTTAAGAAGGAGGAAAAAACAATGGCGAACAAGAAGTACGATAAGAAAGCAGACCTTGCTGGACCGGGTATAAGCACCTATGAGGAAGTAGAAAAAATACTCCCCCGTGACTACAAACCTTTACAGACACCAATGGTTCGGATGAAAGCTCTTTTCTTGATCAAAGATTATATTGAAAAGAATTTGTGTAAAGAATTGAATCTTCAGATGGTTCAGGTTCCTTTAATAGTTGAACGTGAGAGTGGGATTAATGACATGCTCGACCGCGATGGTTCACGCACACCCATTGAATTTCCCTGCGGACTGGGTCTTAAAAACCCGCTTAATGTGCAGGTTGTACAGGCTGCGACCAAATGGAAAAGACCGGCTCTGAGACTATTTGACTGCAGAGTTGGTGAAGGTATCTGCACAGACATGCGTGCAGTACGTAAAGATTATTTTTTAGACCATGACCACAGTTCCTATGTAGACCAATGGGATTGGGAACAGGTAATAACCGAAAACCAGCGCAATTTAGACTATCTCAAGGATGTGGTAAAAAAGATTTGGAAGGTTATCTATGGCGCTGGAAAACTCGCACAAGAAAAATTCCCAGAACTCAAGACTGATAAGTATCCCGAAATCCCCGAGGAGCTTACCTTCCTGCATGCGGAGGATATCTTGGAAATGTATCCTGACCTACCTAGAAAACAGCGCGAGACAGAAGTATTGCAGCGGTATCCAGCCATTTTTATCATCGGCATAGGCTGGCCACTCAAGGACGGTTACCCACATGAGATGCGCGCGGCTGACTATGATGACTGGATCACTGACACTTCGAAAGCGACTGGCAAGCAAACACACGGTCTTAACGGCGACATCCTCGTATGGAATCCAATTACCCGTCGGCGCCATGAGTTGACATCTATGGGTATCCGTGTCAACAAGGAAACTCTGGTAAAACAACTCGAGATGGCTGGTCAGATGGAAAGTCTAAACCTACCGTATCATAAAAAAATTATGAATGATGAAATCCCCTTAAGCATCGGTGGCGGTATTGGACAGTCCCGAACATACATGTATCTCCTGAGAACTGCTCATCTTGGTGAGGTTAGTGTCACAGTGTGGCCCAGGGCCCTCAAAGACATTTGTTCCAAACGAAACATACATGTCCTTGAGTGAAAAAGATTATACCTGTACCTATCGAATGGAGCGGGCACAAACTATGCCCGCTCTTTAGAAAATCAATTTTACACCCTCGATAATACTAAAACAGACTTAGGGGGGCAGGCGTCCACTTTTGTATACTTTTAATATTGACATCTGCGTTATTATTTTTATAATAACGCATGCCGAAGAAACCACGCCTGAAGGGAGATAGATTATACCATCATATCTATGCCTGGGGTAATGACCGCCATCCAATTTTCAAAGGCGAGTCACATTATGAAAAATATCTTGCTTACCTAGAATTATTTAGTCTACGATATGATATTGCTGCCATTGCTTATGCACTCATGGAATGGCATATTCACTTATTTATCTATGATAAATATGGAAAGCTTTCTGAGTTCATGAATAATCTCCATGGCGAGTATGCGAGGTTTTTTAATAAAGATACAAAGCGGATTGGTCACGTATTTGGTGAGCGGTTTAACAACAGAATCGTGCAGGCAAATAACTATGGTTTGTGGTTAACCAGGTATATCCACCGTCAGGCAGTAGAAGCAGGGCTTGTGGCAAATCCACGGGATTATCCCTGGACGAGTTATCGGGCATATATCGGTTTAGCACCTGCAGGTTTTTTGCGACCAGAGTTGATTTGGGAACAATTCGGTTCTGGGCAGAAGATTTTTAGATATTATGAATCTTTTGTTTTAGGTATCGAAGATGGTCCTGTAAATTGGGCTAAATCGCAATCAGGAGAGGTTGTTGGCAACAGAGCTTTTATCAAACGGTTTGAACATACGCACAAAAAAGAAGTGGTCGAGGCAGAGGATTTAAAGAATAAAGATTTTGCTGATTTAATCAAGAAGATTAGTAAGCGCTTAGGCATTGATGAGAGAATAGTATTAGATCCTGTAGGTAGGGTTGAGAAGTATGCTCGTCACCAGGTATTTCACATCTTGGTCAATGACTATGGTCTGTCATATCGTCGCGTTGCTCGGATATTTAGGATATCACCGATGACGGTAATCAACGCGCTGCGAAGCCAGCAAGAGGTAATGAAAAAAATTGAAAAGTAGACAAAAGTGGACGCCTGGTTTCAGCATACTTGGTTTCAGCATACAGCAGCATTTTCATAAAGAAAATATTATTTTATAACTTATACCCTATTTTTCTTAAGAACTCATGGCGTTCTTTTTTTGCCTTATCGTCTTCAATACCCTTTACGGAGTAGCCATCAATGACGCCAACGACTCCACGTCCCTGTTCACTTTCAACGTATAAAACTTCAACAGGATTAGCAGTTGCACAGAAGATGTTGAGAATTTCTGGACAGGCTTTGACCCTATCGAGCACATTAATAGGAAATGCATCTTTAATAAAAACAATGAAGAAGTGCCCGGCCCCAATTTTATATGCAGTGGCCTTTGCAAGATTGGTCAACTCACCGTCATTCCCTTCGTAGCGTACTAAGCAGGGACCCGATGCCTCACAAAATGCCAAACCAAATTTTATCCCTGCAGAGGCATTCATCAGTGCTTCAAACAAGTCCTCGGCAGTTTTTATAAAATGGGTTTGACCACATATCATATTTACTCCTTCGGGTGGTTCAATTTTGATCATCTTTATATCCATATTGGCTCCTTTTTTACACCGCGGGCGGAAGCCCGATTCCACATTTAAAAGTCTAATTAATCTCTTAATTAACCAATGACTAAACAACAATTCACTAACTCAATACCCAAGTTCCTTTAAAAATTTCTTGTCTTTCCTCCATTTTTCCCTGACCTTTACCCATAAGTCCAGATAGATCTCACGCCCCAAAAAATCTTCTATCTCTTTTCGCGCCGCCTCACCCACCTTCTTCAATGCCTCGCCATTTTTTCCGATGAGAATAGCTTTCTGTGATTTTCTTTCAACGTATATTATAGCTCGTATATAATCCTTTCCCTTTTCTCGTTCCTTAAACTCATCAATGATAACTGCAGTAGCATAAGGGATTTCTTTCTTGAAATAATCGAATACCCGCTCGCGCACCAACTCAGCAACAAAAAACCTTTCTGGACTATCTGAGAGATCTTCGGGTGAGTATAAAAATGGACTCTCTGGCAGATAGTGGAAAATAGTTTTTTTAAGATCTTCAATACCATCTCCAGTTAGTGCAGAAATCGGAATAATTTCTCTCACACCCTGATTTTTTATGGCCTCGATGATCGGAAGCAACTCCGATTTTGGGATGAGGTCAATTTTATTGATAACACAGATTATTGGCTGTCGTTTAATGTAATGAAAAACTTCTTGATTGAAATCTTCTGTCTGAAACCATGGATCAACCATCCAAACTATTATATCGGCATCTTGTACTGCTCTTTTAATCTGACTCACCATAAGCATTTGTAGTTCATAACTCGGTTGTATGATACCCGGTGTATCAAGAAAGTAGCATTGATGATCGCCTTCAGTAAGAATCCCCAAAATACGATTTCTCGTTGTCTGTGGTTTAGAACTAACGATAGCGAGTTTTACTGCCAAGAGACGATTGAGGAGTGTTGATTTTCCAACATTTGGCTTACCTATTATTGAAATATAGCCTGATTTCATAGTAAACGAAGTCCGCCAGGTGGCCTGGCGGACTTCAAATGAAACTCACATATAATGAGGGGCGAGGAACACCCTCTCATTTTTTCTATTTTTTCTTCTCTGTTTCCTTTTTCTTTGCCCGTTGAGCCTTCTCTTCCTTTTTCTCTTCAGGTTTCGCTTCCTCTTTCGTTTCCTCAAAGACCTCTTCTTTCATTTCAAGGAGGTTCTTATCATCTTTCTTTTTCACGAGCACCGTGAAGATTAGAGTATTCCCAGCCCAGAATATTGATCCTCCGAGAGACATCACAAAGAGAATGATAAGGTAATAGATCATACCTAACCCGAATGAAGAAATCCTACCAGCCCAACCCTGATATGCATCGATGTAATCAGGCGGCCAGAGTAGATTCGGCATGCCAATCGATTCTATATAACTAGTCACGAGGTTATAAACATTATCTGGACACAGAGGTGGAATAGTTATTTTTACGTAGTAAGCAGCATTGCTCAAAATGTTTTCTAATTTATCTGCTGGCACAATTATCCCGAGCACATCCTGTGCCAAAAAGATTGCCTTTGCCGAAAAGAATCCTAGTAATCCAACGCCTATTGCAACAACTATGAGTAGCAGAATGCCATAGGTTATGAATCGCCATGGCTGATCATTAATCACTGAAAATGACTCAAAGAGTGTATCAAATGTATCGTTAGCAGTCTCACCGACAATTGAGGGGCCGATATAAAAACAAACGAAGGTGACAATTGCAAGATAAATAATGAAAAGGCAGACAGCAAACGCCGGTATCGCCATCACCATGAAGAAGAGTTGGCCAACGTAAGGAATCCAGGTAATGAGTGCAAGAATAATGCCCATGACAAGTAAGGCAATGATAAAGAGAATAAGAACGAATGGTGCGAGTATTGCTGATTTGCCACTCTTTAAGGCGAATTTTATCGCCTCCTTTACTTCATAAAACTCGTCGCCTTTGAGCTGTTCATAGGTAATCTTAGAAATCGCTACGCCAGAAAGTAAAGCGACACATATCCACCACAACAACCCAATAACCCATATTATCCAGGAATACCACGGCAGTCCGATTGGATATATCGGCACAAGACGGTATGCCTCCCAAATTTCGCTAATCTCAATACCGCCGACAATAAAAGCTATGTAGGACAATATACCGTAGCCAACGAAGGCAATCAAAAAGCCAAGAAAAGCAACCCATATTTTCTTGGCACTGAAGCCGAGTCTACCGGCTCGAAAAACATCTTTGTAATTGAAATGTAAATTAGTCACTTCACCTCCTTTTTTACTCATGATTATAGTCATAATAGGTGTCATGTCAATAGGTTTTGTATAAGGATTTCTGGTTACACAATCGATGAATGAATGACAGTAATATTTATAATTATCTTAATCTTTACTATACGAGTGCAATTTGAGGCAATGAATCATTGACATTCTATAAATTTTTATTATAATCTGCCAGGAGGAAGAATGAACATTGGTTGGCAAGAGATTTTACTCATTCTACTTATTGCCTTGCTGCTCTTCGGGGCCAAGAAAATTCCTGATTTAGCGAAAAGTTTAGGTAAAGGCATCAAAGAATTTAGAAAAGGCCTCAAAGAGATAGAAAACCCAGAAGAGGAAACAAAAACAGACAAGGCTAAGACAGAGAAAGAACCGTAGTTTGGAGAGGTGTCCGAGCGGCCGAAGGAGCACGACTGGAAATCGTGTTTTCACCGAGAGGTGAAACGCGGGTTCAAATCCCGCCCTCTCCGGATAACAAATGAGAAGTGGGAAGTAACGAGGCATCTACGCTGAAAGGAGATATATGTATTATAATGGAACACGAGTTTTTCTCGTATCTTTTTTAGTATCATTATTTACCTCAATTATTGTTTGTGCGATCTTTTTCTTTGTGCTCCCTCGCATGAGATCAACAGACGTTTTGGTGCCTGATTTATCGGGTTCTACGACTGAGCAAGCACGTACAATAGCAGAATCGCGAGGTCTGTTACTCGTTGTCGGCGGCGAAGAAGAAAATGATAAAGTACCGGCAAATGTCGTCTGTCGTCAAACGCCACTTCCTGGTTCTTTCGTGGCGAGAAAATCTGCCGTCACAGTATTTATCTCAAAAGGATCGGGTCTCATTAAACTACCAGATTTACGTGGCAAAGGCCTCAGTGAAGCAACTATAGCCCTCTCTGAATTGGGGCTCAAAATTGGCGAAGTAAAAAGTGAAGAGAATGATGAAATTGAAAAAGATAAAATTATATCCACACTTCCACAAGCTGGAGCCGAACTTCAAAGAGATGATGGTGTTACTGTTATTCTCAGCCGCGGCACCGAAGTTCTCACCGTGCCACGATTAATTGGCAGATCTTTATCAACAGCAAAAAGGATGATACAAGAAGCAGGTTTTGTAGTAGGCAACGTTTCGTATGAGATAAGCACAGAATATAATGTTGGTATAATAATGCAGCAGCATCCGACCGCTGGACGACAGGCCAAAAAAGGTTCAAGGATCGACCTCGTTGTCGCAACTGTACTCGAGTGAAAAAGGTCTATATTTACGTAATTACTATCATAATATTTTTCATCATCGGTGTGATCATTACTAATTTTGTAATAATGCCATCTGTGGTGCACCTCGGCGAAGAAGTAACAGTCCCGAACATTTGTAACCTCGCCTTCGAAGACGCTCTTACAGAACTAAGAAAACACAACCTCGATGGGGTCGTCACTGAAAGACGATATGACCACATCATTGATGAAGGACATGTAATAGTTCAGAATCCACTTCCTGGTGAGCAAGTCAAGATTGGTCGGATTATAAACCTGAGCATCAGCCTCGGAGCAGAAACAGTTAAAATTCCCTATCTCATTGGTTTAGACCTCGAAAAAGGAAAGATGATTATCAGAAATCTCGGACTCGTAATCGAATCGGTTGATTCTGCCTTTTCTGATTCACTCCCTCTCGGGAAGATAATAAAAACCGTTCCTGATGTTGAGTCTGAGGTGAAAAAAGGCGATGCACTACGCGTCGTGGTAAGTAGAGGATTTATTCTCAGGATGCCTGATTTATTAGGATTGAACCTCAACGAGGCGAGGGGCGTCTTGAAAAATATGGGTCTGACTCTTGGAGAAATACGAGTAGTTGAGGCAAGTGGCACGAAGGGAAATATTATTATTCAACACCCTGAACCAGAACAGGTTGTCAGCGTTGGCGACACTGTCAATGTTATGGTTATAAAGTGATTGTTGCTCCATCAGTTATTGCAGCAGATTTTTCGGATTTTCAACGCGCAATAAAAGAAGTCGAGAAGGCCGGTGCCGATCTTCTCCATCTCGATATCATGGACGGGGTCTTTGTACCGAACATAACGTTTGGACCCATGATCGTTCAAGCAATCGATGCGATATCTGATCTCGAACTCGATGCCCACCTCATGATTATTAAACCAGAAAAGTATCTCAAGGCTTTTATCGATGCTGGCGCCGATTGGATATCGTTCCATGCCGAGGCGACAGATAACCCCGAAAAATGCATCACCGTTATCAAAAACCATAAGAAAAAAGTAGGGCTCGCAATTTCCCCACCAACACCATTTCAAAATGTGACGCGTTATGTAGAGCACCTCAATTTTCTACTCATTATGAGTGTCCATCCAGGTTTTTACGGTCAAAAATTCATGCCTGAAAACGTAAAGAAGATTGAGGAGGCAAAAAACTGGATTGTCAAAAAAAATTTGAGCTGTTTAATCCAGGTCGATGGTGGAATAAATGGGGAAAATGCATGTGTGCTGAAAAGGGCTGGGGCCGATATTATCGTCGCTGGCGCAGCAGTGTTCAGAAGTGATAATTATAAAAAAGCAATAGAGGATTTAAGATGTTCGAAGGTCTAATCGAACAGTTTCAGCTCATCAAGAGAAAAGCACTGGGCTATGGCCGCATCACGACGAGCGAGCTCGATGGTGTGCTCAGAGATATAAGAATTTCACTTCTTGAAGCAGATGTAAATTACAAAGTCGTAAAAGAGTTTATTGAAGGTGTCCGTACGAAATGTCTAAAAATTGATCTCTCGAAAAGTCTTAAGCCTGGTGAACTTGTTATAAAGGCAGTATATGAGGAACTTATTTCGATTTTAGGTACAAATCCTCATCATATCCAGTTCACAAAGGATGACATATCAGTCATAAGTTTAATCGGGCTCCAGGGAGTAGGAAAAACAACGACTGCGGCAAAACTTGCTGTTCGGTATAAATCGAAGAATCCACTCCTTGTTCCAGCTGATGCCAAAAGGCCAGCCGCTGTACAGCAGCTCAAGATTCTGGCAGAAAGAGTTCATATACCATTCTTTCCACTTCAGGATAATAGTGCACGTGAGACCGTTAAAGAAGCCAAAGAATACGCACACAAGAAATCATACGGTCTCATTATTATTGACACAGCAGGCAGATTGCATATCGATGCAGATTTAGTTCGGGAGCTCGTAGAAATTGACCGCAGTGTACAAACCACCTATCGTCTGTTAGTGGCCGACGGCATGACTGGTCAAGATGCCGTTAAACAAGCAGAGATGTTTAAAGATAAGGTCGGCTTACAAGGCGCTATTCTCACAAAAATGGATGGAGATGCACGTGGCGGTGCTGCACTGTCAATAGTAAGAGCTACTGATGTGCCAATATTTTTTATATGTACGAGTGAACAGCTGGATGGCATCGAAGTATTTTATCCGGACCGCATGGCACAGAGAATTTTAGGAATGGGTGATGTTGCGAGTCTCGTGGAAAAGGTAAAAGGTATTGAAGAAAAAATCGATCATGAGAATTTAAGAAAAAAAGTGATGAAGGGCGAGTTAGACCTCGAGGATTTCCTCACACAATTGAGAGCAGTTAAAGGGTTAGGACCAATCAGAAAACTTGCGAGTATGATTCCGGGAGTTAAGGAGAGCGATATCGATGAAAAAGAGTTTAAAAGAGTTGAGGCGATCATACAATCAATGACCAAACGGGAACGACGCAAACCAGATATCATCGATGGTGCAAGGAAGAGAAGAATTGCCGCAGGAAGTGGTACTACTGTGGCAGACGTCAATCAATTGTTAAAACAATTTTTTTATGCCAGAGATTTACTGAAAAAGGCAGGTCAAGGGAATTTGTCTGACAGTATTCCCTTTCGGTTGTAATAGTAAAAAGATCCACACTATACTCCTGAAGAAATAAACATAACAACTTTTTCATAATAATCATACGTGTTAGAAAATTCCGGGTTTTGCTTGACAAAGAAAAAGAGAGCTCTATAATTAAGAGGAGGCGAACATGTTTACTCAACAAAAATGTGTGTTGTGTCTTATAATCTTATTGGCAATTGCAGGCGCACAGCAATATCATTACTTCGTTACCACATCCAATTCCTATGATGCAACAGCATTTAATAACAGTCGTAAGGTCGTTACCCACTATGGTGAGGGGCCTAATGATACCATCCATGTAGTTTACCATTCTTCAGACAGTATATACTATACCTGCACAACTGATGGAGGGCCATCCTGGCAAACCCCGCTTGCATTGCATCCCGGTACGAATCCTGCTTTCGATATAGACAGAGATGGATTTCGTCATATGGTGTGGCAGTATTTCGATACCGTTGGTAGTAATTTTGACATCTATTATGATTGTCTCGACGACTGGGCTCCACCAATAAATGTGAGTGAGTCATCAGGAAATTCTATCTTACCTGATCTCGTTGTCGATTCAAATCTTGTTGTTCATATAACCTGGACAGAGCAGGTAAATTATTACAATCATATCTACTACCGATCCTGCGAGCTCGGTATGCTCACAGATACAGTTCGCATCAGTGAATATGGCTCAGCACAAGCCACCCATTCACACTCATCAATCAGTATATTTCAACCCAATTACCGTATTTATGTCCTGTGGTGTTGTGTTGATACGAGCGCGTATACACCATTTCACATAATGTTACGATACAAAGAAGGAACTACATGGTCCAGTACAACTCCTCTAGCTGCAGATTCGCATGTACTACGCAATCCTGCACTAGATTTTTCTCATGGAGTAGAATCATTGTCTGCCTGCTGGGAAGACAGCACTTCAGGTAACTTAGAAGCGACTTTTTATGGAGGAAATGGTGGTGGTTATGCTACTCAAGGACGTTCACGATATCCAGTGATTTCCACAGTGGGGACAACATGGAGTTATCTTTTCTGGCAAGAAGACTCTTTAGGCTACGATGATATTTACTACCATCTCTATTATGAATATGCAGCCGGATGGTATGCAAGTGGCTCATTACGCGAACTTTTCACTATCCAGGAACCAGTTAGATACCCAAATTGTTGTGGTGCATATCTCGTGTGGACACAAGGAGAGAACCCTCCATATAGTATTTATCTGGCTGACTTTGGCTATCCGATCGGAATGAAAGAGTCGAAGAACAACTACCAGTCAATCTCCTTGAACATCACACCAAATCCATTCATTGAAGAAACCGCGATTCAGTATGGCAACGAGCATAGGACAAAGGGCATAGCATTAGAAATCTATGACATTTTGGGTAGATTAGTTAGACAATTTGACTATACGATGCCGTATACAGACACTCACGCCCAATCAGGCGGAGCTATAAGACTATCCAACCAAATTACCTGGCACGGTGACGATAATTTCAATAATAAATTGCCTGCGGGAACCTATTTTTGTGTTTTAAAATCCGGAACAGATATTTTTGCAAAAAAGATCGTAAAAGCAGAATAATCTTTAAATCACAAACTCGAGTTTAGGTGCGTCTTTGAGCGTTGCAACGACTGAGCAATACTTATCCCGCGAAAGCTCAAAAGATCGCAGTAGATCTTCTCGTTTATAATCACCTTCACATTTGAACGCAATCGAAATCTTTGTATACCTTCTTGGATGGTCAGGAGCCCTTTCACCATTCACCACGATCTCAAAAGTGTCTATTTTGCCTCCCTTTTTCTTAAGAATACCAACTATATCCATCCCCATACATCCGGCAAGAGAAACCAATAGTAAATCCATTGGTCGAAAGCCCTCGTCAAGACCACCAAATTCCTTTTCGGTATCGACTACGATTGTATGATTACGACCATCCTGGACTAAAAATTGAAGCCCTTTTTGCCAAACGAGTTTCACCATTGTAAGAGCTCCTTATATACAGAACCCTTGTATGTCAAAAAATCTGTTCATTCTTTTAAGAGCGAGTCAACGAGCGATTCAAAAACAGGAGCTAATTCAGGACTGAAGCCGGTCTGAACCTTTCGTATCGTACCTTTTCTATCAATAAATATGCTCTTCGGAATTGCCTGAACTCCATATGTTTGTGCAATATCGCGCGTTCCAAGAAGGATTGGATATGTAATGTTATACTCCGCCACGAATTTCTCCAATTTTTCTCGATCCTCGAGACTTATTCCAAGAACGATAAACCCTCTATCTTTATATTTTTCATAGAGCTCGATCAAGTGAGGTATCGAGTTTTTGCAGGGTGGACACCACGTCGCCCAAAAATCAACGAGTACAACTTTGCCCTTAAGCTCTGAAAGTGTGATGGTCTCGCCATCAAGCGCAGAAAGAGTAAAATCGGCAGCACTCATAGACCCCTCTTGTTCTGGTTTCCTGGTGCCGCATGTTGTGGATAATAAGAAAAGAAGAAGGATGATTGTCGATTTTTTCATTTTATCTCCTTTACATTATTTATTTTCAATATGTATCTTGATTTTTTTTTCAATGTGTTCTTTGGGCACCGCACCTACTATTCGTTCAACCTCCTTGGCATTTTTGAATATGATGAGGGTAGGAATATTTTGTATCACGAATTCATTCGCTGTTTTAATTTCATTATCGACATTAACTTTACCTACCTTTATCTTCCCTTCAAATTTTTCAGAGAGTTCTTCTAAGACTGGCGCAAGCATTGCACATGGTGGACACCATATGGCCCAGAAATCAACCAAGTAAGGAATTTCAGATTTTTCTACTTCCTGATGGAAGTTGTTATCAGTAAGTTCTCGGGTCATGACTTCCTCCTCACCTATCCGCCTTCCCTCATAGATTTCGAATGGGGAGTGCAGATATCTCTAAAACCTCTTTTTAACCCATGTTTCACGTGAAACATGCTTAAAAGACCTGTTCATAGCCAATTTTTATCAAGCGATTCAACTGTTGTTCACCGACACTATTATCAAGAAGGTCCCTCAAGGCAAATTCAAAAAACAGTTCTTCATAAAAGATAAGTTTAAGTGCCAGATTCATATATCCTCTGTTCTGATCTAAATTATCATTAAAATTAGGAGAGTAGTCGATCAGAAGAGCTGCACTCGTACCAAACTGAGTCATTACGCCTAAAAACATGTCGAATCTTCCATTTTCTTCAAAAGAGTAGTTAAACCCAATGCTTGGCATAAATTCTATACCAGGAGTGCCAAATGTCTTTCCTGTTTGACAGTATAATCCTTTTGACATGATTTCATATCTGCCTTCATCATACGGACCATAACCCTGATTATCAAATCCAAAAATGAGAGAAGGATACACAAATCCCTCCTCAATAGCCAAAATTCTTATCTGAATACCTGGTTTCGTATAAAATTCTGGGTCTCCGGCTCCTATGAGATTGGATGCACCATAACTGACTCCTAAACTCAACCTGTCCCATATGCCAACATGAAAAAATCCGAGAACTGCTCCTTCCGGGCCGAGACGAAGCTTTACATCATATACTGCATGTCCAGGCACATGGCTGGAGGGTTGATCTATAAAATAGAGACTACACAAAAAGAGGAGCACTACCATTTAACCCCCTTCGTTATCAGATTCTTCCATAGATTTTAATCGCATTGGTACCCACAATATTCCTAATTTTACTGAGCACATCTGGTTCTGGTTTTACTTTCATTGTGCGTGATCGAATTTTCCAGCATTCATTATTCTCACCATTCACTTTAAACCAGACCTCACATTCTCCCTTATTATTATTAACTAAATCATGGAGTTGTTTTAATTTATCTTCAGGTAGTTCACTGCTATTAACATTTATAAAAACCTTTTTATAGTAATTTCTCGCTTCTTTAAATAATACAATCCCTTCAGCCCGTATACTTCTTCGATCTTCTTCTCCTGAAATTCGTCCTTTAATAACTATCGGCGTATCTTTTTTAAGTATATGCGAATACTGTTCAAAATGTTCTGAAAAGACGAAAACATCAATAGTCCCTTCGAAATCTTCTAAGTTGATAATGGCGTAACTGCGTCCTTTTTTATCTCTCTTCACCTTTCGCGAACCGACGATACCACCGATTGTTATCAATTCACCATCTCGCACTTCATTTAAATTGCTGATCGGCAATAATCCTAAACTCACAAATTCTTCCTGAAACCTTTCTAATGGATGTTCAGAAAAATAGAAACCAAATGCCTCTTTTTCAATGGTAATTTTATCTTGAGCAACAGCATTGTTTGTACCAGCATCTTCATGCTCATCATCACTTTCAAAGAGGCTCTTCTGCTTTCCAGGAGATTCTTCTTCTTTCTTCATCATGTTTAATAATTTATTCACATCGAGCTCAAATTGATAAAATGCCCCGGATTTTATTATTGATTCTAAAGATTTCTTGTTTAAATTCTTCATGCGTGACTGGAAATCAAAAAATGACTTAAATATTCCCCGCTGCCTTTCCCTGAGGATTGTTTCAACAATAGGCTTTCCAAGATTTTTTAAGGCACCGAGTCCATATCGTATCTTCGCATCTTCTTTTTTAAATTCGTACTCACTCATGTTAATATCCGGTGGTAAAACCTCCGATCCGAGCCTCCGTGCTTCCCGTATCAACACCCACAATCTATTCGTATCACTTATTTCGCTATTCAACGATGACACCATAAACTCTTGTGGATAGTGACATTTCAGATATGCTGTCTGATTAGCGAGGGCTGCATATGCTGCAGCATGAGATTTATTAAACCCATAGCCAGCAAATGGTGCAACTTTGGTAAAAATTGTTTCTGCAAGATTCGTAGGAATGCTTTTTTCTTTAGCGCCAGATATAAATTCCTCCCTGATTTCTGCCATCAATTCAGGAATCTTTTTACCCATAGCCCTCCGCAGGTTATCCGCCTCAGCCAACGAAAATCCAGCAATCCGAGCGGCAATCTGTATTACCTGTTCTTGGTATACAATCATACCGTATGTCTCTCTGAGTATCGGTTCTAAAAGAGGATGGAGATATTCAATCTTTTCAGGATTTTGCTTGTTTTCTATCATTTTTTGTAAATTGACATTCGCCATAGGGCCTGGTCGATATAATGCGATGACTGCTATTAGGTCTTCAAATTTCTCGGGTTGAAAGCTCTTAAGCATTTCCTGCATACCCTGACTTTCGAGTTGAAACACACCAACGGTTTCACCCCGTTTCAGCATATCATAGGTCTCTTTATCAAAGATTGGAATATCTGTGACCTGTTTGTTGATCATCTTCAGTGTCTCACTGATGACGGTCAAGGTTCGGAGTCCGAGTATGTCCATCTTTAGGATTCCAATATCCTCTAATGAGTTTTTTGCGTATTGGGTACACACCTCGCCTCTCTCTGGACTCTTGAATAGAGGGACATATTCAATTAACTCTCTCGGTGTAATAACAACGCCAGCAGCATGTGTTGCTGGATGACGAGCTAATCCTTCTAATTTTTTCGAAATCGAAATTAACTCGTTATATTCATCCTTTGATTCAATGAGATTGCTCAATTCTCTTACATTACTCACTGCTTCATCAATACTCGAGTGAAACGGAATGAGCTTTGCAAGTCGGTCAATTTCATTATAGGAAATACCCATAACTCTTCCAACGTCTCTCACAACGGCTCGTGCCTGCATCGTTCCAAACGTTATTACCTGTGTAACATTCTTTTCTCCGTATCTCTTTTTAATGAAGTCTATCACCTCGTCACGCCGCTTATCTCCAAAATCTGCATCGATATCTGGGAGACTCACGCGTTCCGGATTGAGAAATCGCTCAAAGATAAGGTTGTATTGGAGCGGATCAATATCGGTAATGCCGAGCGCATAGAGCACCAGACTTCCCACAGCAGACCCTCGACCAGGTCCTACAGGAATCTCTTTTTCCCGTGCAAATTGAACAATCTCCCGCACGATCAGGAAGTATCCTGATAGACCCATTTTCTTAATGATATTCAGTTCGTAGTTCAATCGCTCCTCAATGCCTGGTGTTGTTCTCAAAAATCTACTTTTCACACCATCGAAGGTCAAATATTTAAGGTAATCAAAATCAGCCTCAAACCCCTGGGGCCGCGGAAAACTCGGAAGTTTCACATCTTTTCCTGTAGTATCGATCAACAAATTGCAGCGTTCGGCGAGTAATCCTGTATTACTAATCGCCTCGGGTAAATCCTCAAATAATTGAGCCATCTCTTCTGGCGAACGGAAATATGCCTGATGGGTTTCGAACTTGAGGCGTTCTTTATCGGTCAGCGTCTTTTTCGTACCTATACACAAAAGCACGTCATGCGCCTTATAATCATCAGGATAAAAATAATGGCAATCATTGGTAGCCACAAACGGAACATCGAATTCATTCGCAAGATTAATTAATTCTCTGTTAATATCAGTTTCTCTCTTCATTCCGAGTCTCATTATTTCGAGGTAAAAATTTTCTGAACCTAAAATTTCTTGGTATTCCTTAAGGGCTTTTTTGGCTCCTGCATAGTCACCCAAGGCAATTCTGTAGGGAATCTCGCCCTTTAAACAGCTCGACAGACCGATTAATCCCTGATGATACTCTGCTAAAAGCTCTTTATCTATTCTCGGTTTGTAATAAAACCCCTCGAGATAGGCCAACGAGGACAATTTAATTAGATTCCTATACCCTGTCTCGTTTTCACATAACAGCGTCAAGTGGAACGATGATTCGGGAATCCGCATATTTTTGGATTGATCAAACCGCGACTTGGGTGCAATATACGTTTCAATCCCAATTATTGGCTTTACGCCGCGTCGCTGTGCGCTTTTATAAAATTTTATCGCTCCGAACATATTACCGTGGTCAGTTATCGCGAGGGCCGGCATATTATATCTTGCTGCAATCTCGGTAAGTCGATCGATCCGCATCGCGCCATCGAGCAATGAGTATTCTGTGTGATTATGAAGATGAACAAATGGCATTTGATCTAGTAAACGTTAGCAGGGTTTATCAGGGGCGATAAAGGGGAATTCGGGTCAGGAATCAGAAGGGCTCTTGATAACCCTTGTTCTCCCTTTATTACCCTTGATTTTCCTTGCTTGTTATGAAGCATTATCTCTCATTTCCACATTATTTAACGGTAAATGAAGTGGGTTAGCACAGTATATCTCCTTACACCGTGGGCAGAGAATAAAATCGAATTCTTTATATACTTCCTCCTCAACCAGTTCTTCAGGATAGGATTTTACTTTTTCGAATTCCTTGTTTAAATCCATTTTTGTGTCTTTGACATTAATTATTCCATCAAAATCAGCAAATACTTTTATCGTCAACCGGTAAAACAGATCACCAGGATTAATTACCTTGTTACACCGATCACAATGCTGCGAAGACATGATCGCGACTAGGGTACGTGTAGTAAATACATTCTATGCCAATGTTTTAAGTACCAGTTTGCAAATTTCCTTTAGTGTTTCAAAAACACCAATACCTTGAGTTGCAACAGATTCAAAAAAGGCATATTTATTCGATGAATTTAATATCTTCTGTAACTCCTCGACCGAGGTGATATTGGGCAAATCCCTCTTATTGTACTGCAAGACGAGGGGAATCTTTTCGAGCACTAAGTTGTGAGCCTCTAAGTTCTCTTTCATATTCTCGTTTGATAAAATGTTCTCATCGTATCGCTCAATCTGTGAATCTGCGACAAATACAATTCCATCCACTCCTTTAAGAATCAGCTTTCGCGAAGCATTATAAAAAACCTGACCAGGGACCGTATAGAGGTGAAAGCGTGTCTTGAAACCTCGTATCGTTCCAAGGTCTACAGGCAAGAAATCAAAAAAAAGTGTTCGATCGAGCTCTGTTGCAAGACTTATGAGTTTCCCCTTGATTGAAGGGTTCAATTTTGTGTAGATATATTTAATATTAGTGGTCTTCCCACCTAAACCAGGACCATAGTATACAATCTTTGAATTGATTTCTCTCGACGCATAATTGATTAGTGCCATAACTAAAGAGACCAGCCAAAATCTCGGTTTTGTAATTTTTCTTTCTGTATTGTCTCTGTTCTGAATCTGTGTGTTCTATGCATTCTAAGGCCCAAAAAGTCGATCGAGTTCGTCTTCAGCCGCTTTCGTGAAACTAGTATCAATATGTTTGGCGACGGTCTCCTTCTGAAGTTTACTGAATATATCGCTGAAAATTCGTTCCAGCTCGGCAGCCGTGTTCTTTGCCTTTACCCGCACCAAACCGAGGGTAGTCCGCTGATCAAATATTACAGCGAGGATTACGCGATCAGCGATAAGACAGACGTACAGATTCTCTCGTTCTCCTTGATGGAAGAGCGTTGAAAATTTACTCTCGCCAATGAGTGAAGCAAGTTGACTCGTCGCCGCAAAATCTGCAGCAGAGAGTGTTGCGAAAGATGATGTATCGAGTCTCGCAGTGTCACCCACAGACGTAATCAGCTGGCCTGCCTTATCGATTAAAAGGATTGTTCGAGCATTTGTACCTTGTAGCAGCCGATTGAGTGCATCAGTGATAGCCCAAAAATCTTCTTCGAATATATTGAGCCCTTCTGTCATATTATTATTATTATAAGTATTATTTTAAAAAAGTCAAGATAGTATATAAGAAAAGCGATATTTAATTATATATTGAACTAATACTCTACTCTGCCAAGGTGTTGCTGTTCAAATATTACAATACTATTTCTATAGTGCTAAATCTTTTTTATTAAGATTTTTTTGGTGTAATTTTAAATAAAGCTCCTCATATTTCTTTGCTGTATTTACAATATCAAATCTCTTACAGGCCCGTATTCTATTTTCTTTGCCCATTTTTTTAATCAATGTAGGGTTGTCTGCCAACTGCAAAATAGCCGAAGTAAGCGCCTTGACATCTTTGTTTTCAACGAGCAAACCGTTGATTTTATCATACACCAATTCAGGCACTGCACCTACTTTTGTTGCTATTATTGGTTTTCCTGCTGCCATAGCTTCGACAATTGAAAGCCCAAAACCCTCCCATTCGGATGATGATACATACACATCACTATTGCTGAGAAGTTCTGCTACATCATCCCTTTGGCCTAAAAATAAAATATTATCGTGAAGATTTCT
>CP070664.1:2579512-2582849 GCA_020355325.1 Caldifarciminota bacterium | reverse complement strand
GAAGAAGGAGAAGATCGCCGCTATTGGTGTCGACATTGGTGGGGCGACCACCGATGTCTTTTCGGTGTTTCAGGAAATATTCAACCGAACAGTCAGTGCCAACCTCGGCATGTCCTATTCGGTCAGCAATGTTCTGGCAGAAACCGGTATAGAAAATATTATACGTTGGCTTCCCATGGAGATTGATGAACGGGACCTGCGAAACAGGATTAGAAATAAGATGATTCGTCCGACAACAATCCCACACACGCTCGAAGATTTAAAGATTGAACAGGGAATCGGTCGTGAGGCACTCCGACTGGCATTTGAACAGCATAAATCAATGGCTGTTGGCCTCAAGGGCGTTCAACAGGAAAGAACGATATCGGATGCCTTTGCCCAGACAATGACCGGTGAAAGTCTCATCGACTTAATGGCCCTGAACTTGATTATTGGTTCTGGAGGCACACTTTCCCATGCTCCACGAAGGAACCAGTCGGCACTGATGATGATCGATGCCTTCTTACCAGAAGGCATAACGCGCCTCGCTGTCGATTCGATCTTCATGATGCCGCACCTGGGCGTACTCTCCACTGTCCACGAACAATCGGCGACCGAGGTATTCAATAAAGACTGTCTTATTCATCTGGGTCCGTGTGTTGCACCGGCCGGACAAGGCAAAGAGGGTGCGAATGTGCTCAGGTTTCATCTCGAATATAAAAACGGTAAAAAAGAAGAAGGAATCGTTACGTACGGAGACATTGTACTGTTGCCACTCGCTAAAGATGAAACAGCCACGATCGTGCTACAGCCAGAAAAGGGATTTGATGTCGGAGAAGGCCGGGGTAAGCCAGTAGAGACGACAGTAACCGGTGGAGTGGTTGGTCTTATTATCGACTGTCGTGGCAGACCCTTCAGCTTACCCGATGATAAGCGAAAGCGAATGGAGATGCTCAACAAGTGGTTTGCTTCCATGAATATGTACCCGGGACAAAGTAAATCGTAAAATGTTTGTCGAGTTCGAAAAGCGATTGTATTGTATTGGAAGAAACGTTCGTAGTCGGCTCAGTTTTTAGTTTGAGGTTTTATGATGCAGACCGACGATAACCGACCAACGAATCGCATGTCGAAACCGCGAACCGAAACACGAAACCGTTTCAAGGAAGGAGGTTAAATGGCAGTTCCAAAACGAAGGCATTCACATGCTCGAAAAAATAAGAGACGAGCACACTACAAGATGAAACCCATCAATTATGTGGAATGCCCAAAATGCCACAGTCCAAAATTACCCCATCGGGTATGTCCTCACTGTGGTAATTATAAAGATACATTAGTGCGACCACCCAAAGAGAAAAAGGAGCGAGGTTGAAGATTGGTTTTGATTTAATGGGCTCTGATACAGCCCCAGAAAATGAACTGAAAACACTCGCGCTCCTGAAAGAAGAACCAATCTGCGATCTGTTAGTCATCGGCAGAGCCGATTATGAACACGAAGTCATAGATCTCGGCTTTGATTTTCGCCTTGCCGACGAGGTGGTGGGCATGCATGAAATCCCAGCCGTCGCCGTACGTCAGAAAAAAAATTCTTCTCTTGGAATTTTAATACAGTTATTGAAGAACAAAAAAATCAACGCAATCGTCAGCGCCGGAAATACAGGAGCAATTTTGGGTTTTAGCATGATCGAGTTAGGGAAAATTGAAGCCCTGTCAAAAGCCGGACTCGCGATCACCGTACCCACTGCATCGGGTTATTCAGTCATGATTGATGTGGGAGCCAATATACATCCCAGAGCCGTTGACTATTTTAATTACGGTCTCATGGGTTCGATCTTCGCTGAGATTGTGTTCAGAAAAAGTAATCCACGGGTGGCAATTCTCAATATTGGCAGCGAGAGCGTTAAGGGTGATGAGATACGACAAAAGGCATACCAGAACCTCAAAGAGAGTAATCTCAACTTTATCGGCAACATCGAGGGAAACGATATCATGAAGGGATTTGCCGATGTCATCGTCTGCGATGGCTTTACTGGCAATGTTATCTTAAAATTTTCAGAAGGAATGATTGACACCTTGTGGAAAATGCTCACCGAGACCGTCGATGCCGTCGCGCGGCGCAGATTTGGACAGTATCTTGTAAGACCTGCAGTAGAAGATTTAAAAGCAAAATTTAATTATGAAGAGTACGGAGGAGGCATACTGTTAGGTGTCGAAGGAATTGTTATCGTCTGCCATGGTAATTCATCGCCCCAGGCACTCAAGAATGCAATCAAACTTGCCAAAAGTTGTGCAGAATTCAATATTGTCGATGAAATCAGAAAGAAGGTAAGGACATGAGAGCCTGTATTTCCGGTATTGGTACATATGTGCCAGATAAAATCCTGACAAATTTTGATTTGGAAAAAATAGTTGACACCTCTGATGAATGGATTAGAACGAGGTCAGGAATACGAGAGCGGAGAATTGCGGCCGACGCTACAGCAACGAGTGATCTCGCAGCTCATGCAGCAAAAAAGGCAATGAAGTCAGCCGGGCTGACGCCAAAAGAGATCGAGGCAATAATTTTGGGAACAGCAACACCGGATATGCTCTTCCCATCGACCGCCTGTTTGGTCCAATCGAAGATTGGCGCTCAACAAATCATTTCATTCGATATCTCAGCGGGATGTACTGGCTTCCTTTACGCACTTGCCATCGCTGATTCATTCATTAAAAATGGATTTGATAATGTTTTAGTCATCGGTGCTGAGTCTCTGTCAAAAATCACGGATTTTACTGACCGCGCCACCTGTGTTCTCTTCGGGGACGGCGCCGGCGCTGCTGTCGTGAAGAAAACCAATGATGAAAGCGGTATCCTTTCTTCATATTTTGCTGCTGATGGTAATAGCTGGAATCTTCTCTACCAGCCAGCAGGAGGTTCAAAGATCCCTGCTTCTCACGAATCGGTTGAAAACCGACTCCACTACATCAAAATGGAGGGAAATGAAGTTTTTAAACTCGCAGTGCGCGCAATGGCCGAGGCGGCAGTCGAAACCCTCAAGCGTGCAAACATTGTACGAAATGAGGTAGATCTTTTGATCCCCCATCAGGCCAACATAAGAATCATCGAAGCTACGGCAAAGCGGTTAAACATGCCGATGGAAAAAGTCGCCCTTAACCTCGATAAATACGGAAACACGTCGGCTGCATCGATACCCCTTGCGCTCGAAGAGGCAGTACAAAACGGTAGAATAAAAAAAGGCGATCTTATTTTGATGGTTGCTTTCGGTGCCGGTTTTACCTGGGGTGGCGTGTTAATGCGTTGGTAAACCAAGCACCAACCCCTCATTCTTACAATTCTTCCCTTTTTATTCCAGGGTTC
>CP070664.1:2576884-2579412 GCA_020355325.1 Caldifarciminota bacterium | reverse complement strand
GTGATATCTTCTGCTGCTGCACCGCCTTCATTCCCGAGCGTTACGACTAGATCCGCGGTCTCACCCGGATCCAAGATGCCATTGCTATTATCATCATTGACCACGGTCACATTCTCAAAGGTCAAAATCGGAGCATAGACCAGGAGACTGAATTGTGAAGTCCACGTTGAATCAGCGTCATCTTTACAGGTCAGTGTAAAAAGGATGGAATGCTCATTGGGACACGTTGGTGAAATATCTACATTATAGCCGTCAGACCCGGTGTAAGCCGAATCATCTGCCGGAATATTTCCGAAATTTTTTATTGTATCAGATAACGTAGCATAGACATCTGTGGCACTCAGTATTCCAGTAACATTATTTCCTTGACTCTGTCCCCAGTTTCTGACCCAGAGTGGTATTTCTACTGATTCACCAGGATTAAGCTCACCATTATTATTACCACCTGGTAATGGATCACTAATTGAACACTTCAAATAGGTAACATAGGCATAATTGCTTGCCTGGACAATGAGCGAGTCCTCAAATGGATAGTGATTTTTTGCTGTCACGGTTACAGACATTTGCCCTGGAGAAGTTGGTTCGATACTCAGGATTGCTAATCCAGAAGCGTTTGTGTAACCTTTTGCATAGGTCTCTGTTCCTTTCTGCAGGCAGACCAATGCATTACTCAATGGGCTTTCACTGCTCGTCACGGTGACGTATACATCTTGATTACCAATAGGAATAGCCGACGGAAAATCAACCGTAAGTGTTGCCGGCACATCAGTCCAGAGGGGCAACGCAGGATCACCGAATAGGTTCAATTCATAGATACACCATCGTGTAAAATTATATTGCGCACCAGAATCTGCATAAAAAACCCAGGCATCCTTTGCGACGGCATGAACTGCACCAAGATGAAACATATCGATATTGAATATGTTTGCATAAAAGGTCGTATCGATACGTTCTGATGGACCAGGTACGTAGCCGCTCACGTAGGCTCCCCAACCGTATCGTGAATTCATCAATGCTGCAACGAGTCCGCCACCTTCGCGATTGACTAAGTGTTCGGCAAAACAATCACCACCTGGAACGTAATCCCAGGCACCGCACATACAGCCAATAGAATTTGCAATACCCTGTTTATCACCATTAATGAGAACGTCGGCATCGCCCGAGGTTAAATACGGTGAGCCCATATAGATTCCGTCCTCGTCGCCATGGCCTACCCAGTGACCCATACCATACCCAACATTCATGGAATCGATCATTCCCTGTCTCGATAAGTTACCTTCTCTCTGATACAACTTGGCATCAAACCATCCAGCCGGGGTCATACGGGCAATGGAGTCCTGCATCGGTCTTTCATTATAGGATGACCAGAGTATGGCAGCGGGGAGCAGCATCTTCTTGATGTATGTGGTTGGTGGATTCTTTTCATAGGTGAGCACCTTATACACAAAATTCTGCGCCATTGACACTGTATACACCGAGGCGCGTCCAACATACACGTCAGCATACATATCGACATCGTCAACGTATTCACCCCAGATATGGTCGCCGTCGAGATCCCAGGTACCGTCGAGGTCAGAGTAATAGAGATCCGATGGAATGGTATCTTCGTCAGGATAAATTCCTACACCGGATACGGTATAAAATGCCCGACGCGCGGGTACGATATTCTGACCACTCGTCCTCTGGTCGGCTGAACCTCCCAAGAGTATATAGATAGTACCCCAGTTCGCCTGTGCATCGATGATAAAATTTCTAATCCGCTCTTGAAGGTCATAACCCGAATAATTAGCGTTTATCCAAGAAACGGTGACTACTGTTGCCGGTATGCCTTTCTTCGTTTTCCAATCCGCAAGGCGCTGAAATACTGTATCCATGGGCGATTCGCTTATAATGACGTATTCATAATAACCAGATGGAACACGAGAGGGGGCTACGGGTTTGGCTATTCGTGGCGCGAACGAGATGACGTCCTCGGGGTTTACCACCATTGCATGAACTGCTCTACCAAAAATCTCTTTCTGACGAGCAGTTGCTATTACATCAGGAACCCGATGCTCCGAATACTCTAATCTGAAGGTTATACTCGTAGCGAACCGCAAGATACCTTGAGCCGGTATATAGCGAACAGGAAATAACTCAACATGTGCTATCCGATAACCGTTCATGTTACCGGTGCCACTCATTCTTATCTCAAGCTCAGGATATAAGTTCTCCGAAGAATAGACTCGAGGATCGGGTGGGTATTCCTCTGGAATAAACGTTTTTCCTGGCATTGGCAACGGGACATCTGGCTGGGCAGGTACTACGTGGTATGTACCCGGTATATCGATCCAATCACTCGCGACTATTTCGACACGCGTCGGAAGCGCACCAGCCGGGATGATAACACGCTGCATAGCGCGAGGCAGCCTCGGTTCGCCTGGCTTAATGAGAGCGGAATAGCCGTTCAATTCCACAATATCATATTCATTCACTTTCGTAATGGTCAAGTCTTCTCGCGCAAACGTTATTGTCTTGGTTACTGTTCC
>CP070664.1:2557136-2576784 GCA_020355325.1 Caldifarciminota bacterium | reverse complement strand
TGGCAACCAATACAGTATGCAAGCCTTCTACTTCAGTTAGGGCAACGTCGCGCTCTTGCCAAATGTCTTTCTTCTCAAATCTATTTTCCTCGATATATTTCTCAAACACCGCGATGATCTGCTCTATCAATGGTAGCTGAAAATCGACAACGTACCGCATCGAAATCAAGCGTGCGGCAATATCATTACTGATTTGTCCTGTTTTTTCGACAACCGGATCGAACTGCCCTTCCACGAGGCCGAGCATAAAATTTTCGCTGAGGATAACCATTTGACCCTTCAATTCCTCAATTTTCTCTTGAACAATCTCCCAGGGCAAGGTGTCAACCGCCTGCGATAAATGCCGCATGAAAACATCTCTGTCAGGTTTGCAATTAGGCCCGGCTTCACGATAAGACTTGATTATCGCCTCGTCCACTATCCCGCTCGTGAGCCGGTTTGCCACATTATCGTGCAACTCGCGTATCCTGAAAACTCTATGTAATGCCGCTTCATAATCGCCCGTCATCATATCAAGAGCAAGGAGCGTACTATAATAGCTGCGCAAGGTTTTGTTATCTTGGATGTCATATGTTTTAAGATCCTTTTCGATGTCCGCGCATACCAATCTGGCGAATTCACGGAAAGCCTCTTTATCAGCATAGAGCTTACTCACTTTTCCCTCTACTGCATATGTATAGCGCGGGAGGTCATCAATACTCTCAATCTTCTTCTTTACTGGTTCTTGTATTCCGGCTAACAAAGGCACCAACACAATTGACCAAAGCCCGGCTGCCGTGATTAGCTTTTTCATCGGTACCTCCTTTCTACTCTAACACCATTTTTTCAATTATAACTACAGCCCAACTTGTGTCAATAATATCTCAACACGAACCCTTGGAGGCTTTCCTCCGAGGACAGTAAGCCTCATATTCAACGACCAAGTCCACGACGCCAGGATACTATTGACCACAACCTACCCAGAAAAACCCAATGAACGCCCCAGTATCCTATATCCAAATATATAATTTCCAGGAAACCCAATAAGTTCTTGTGAGCAACCAAGAAAACAAGACAGGTGTAAACTTTTAAACTTTTAGATTGCTGGACACCGCTGCAATACACTATTATGAGGAAATCTAAACATTTTACAATTTGTCTTTGTTACGTATTTTTACTACCGTAATCAAAGCGACTTACAGCCTCTGCCAGACGTTTTTATCCAGACTGCGATACTGTATTGCCTCGGCGACGTGCTCGACCTTGATATTTTCTGCATTTTCTAAATCGGCAATGGTGCGTGCTACTTTCAGAACCTTATCATAGGCGCGGGCAGAAAGTCCAAATTTTTCGATCGCGGCCTTGAGCAACGACTGTGATGCATCGTCAATCGGACAATACTTTCTAATGTTCTTCGATTCCATATGTGCATTGCAAAAGATTTTGCGCTTCTTGGAAAAGCGTTCGAGTTGTCGTTCACGTGCATGGTTCACCCGTTTCCTGATTTCTTCGGATGATTCTCCTGGGGTCGCTGATTTTAGTTCATCATACTTGAGCGATGGTACTTCGATGTGAATATCGATGCGGTCGAGGAGTGGACCCGAGATCTTTGCGTGGTAGCGTTGAATTTGCACGGGTGTGCAGCGACACTCATGATAAGGGTCGGTGAAGTAGCCACACGGACACGGATTCATTGCCGCGGCGAGCATGAACCGTGCAGGATAGGTGAGGGTTATTTTTGCCCTGCCGATGGTTACTGAACCATCTTCGAGGGGCTGGCGTAATACCTCCAGGACATTTTTGTGAAATTCGGGTAACTCATCTAAAAAGAGCACGCCGTTGTGTGCGAGCGATACCTCTCCTGGTTTGGGAATATGACCACCACCGATGATTCCGGCATCGGAAATCGTATGGTGAGGTGAACGAAATGGACGAGTTCCAACCAGTGAATCGGTGGCAGATAAAATACCGGCAACCGAATGGATCTTGGTCGTCTCTAATGCCTCGTCCAGGGTCATGTTAGGCAGAACCGTTACCACTCTGCGCGCGAGCATAGTTTTACCAGGACCAGGAGGCCCAAGCATCAGGAGGTTATGTCCTCCTGCCGCAGCGATTTCGAGCGCACGCTTTGCATGGTGTTGACCCTTGACCTCGGAGAAGTCTACGGTGTAGTGTGAAACTGCATCGAATATCTCTTCACGATTGACCGCTGTCGGTTGAATGTCAATCTCACCATTCAAAAACGCGACGACCTCGATGAGGTTTTCGACACCATATACATTGACACCTTCGACGATTGCTGCTTCACGTGCATTCATTTTTGGAACGATGATTCCTTCCAAACCATTCTCTTTTGCTGCAAGGGAGATTGAAATTGCACCCTTAATCTCACGTAGAGAGCCGTCAAGGGATAGTTCACCGAGAATCGCATAGCGATTGAGACTCATGCCGCGCACGGTCTGAGAAGCAGCAAGAATGCCTGTCGCAATCGGCAGGTCAAAACTCGATCCCTCTTTTTTAATGTCGGCCGGTGCGAGGTTTACGGTAATCTTCTTTGCGGGAAATCTGAACCCGGCATTCTTGATAGCAGCAAAGACCCTGTCCTTCGATTCCTTGACTGCGTTGTCGGGTAGACCGACAGTTGTGAATCCTGGTAAGCCGCCTGACAGGTCTACCTCAACGTCTACTCAATACCCCTCAATACCATATGTAGCACATGACAACACCTTCGATAGCATGCTACGAGTATACTGAGTGTGAGGGAGATGTCAATAACTGCTTCGATTTCAGTCTTTCTTCCTGTATCATTACCATGGTTTTGGAACAAGATTCCACGCCCATAGATACTCCACTATCGCCCAGGCACTACAACTTATGAAGATAACCTGTAACGTGAGCACGAGGCGATTATAAGACCTGAGAGCCTTTAATATGGCAAAAACCATGATTATGAGAAATATCAATGACGAAGCGTACGTGATGACATGCGTTCTGCCTAATCCTTCAAACACATTTATCAGTACGAAATGGAATGACCATATTGTTACGAAAAATACGATGACAATAGTCAGAAATTCAGACAGGAGTTTTTTGCGAACAAGGGAATAGACAAAAATCAATATAGAAATCAACAAAAATACGTTTTTGAAGCTCACAATATCTCCATATCCGAGATGCTCGGTGATTTCTCCCAAAACAGACCAGAGCAAAAGTCCTGTGACAAGAGGGAAAAATCTATGTTTCTGTGGCCACGCAAACATTAATACAATCGCAATTGTTAAAAGTACAGCCATAACGATCGTTGGCAACCTACCCAGGTTATATAAATTGACCAAGACCACATGACCAACAAAAAACGAAAGAGCTATGAACACTATTGTCGAGAGAATAAATCTTAACTTCGCGGCTCCCATGTCTTCACTTTTGGTAATTCCTTTCACCATACTACGTCGCTATCTACAAACTCCCGAGAACCATTCCCAGAACGAGCAGGGTTCCTTGAAGCATCATAAAAACAGGAGTCAGGAAGTATGCGAGTGTAGGACTTGGCCGCGTCGCGAACAGCCACGTGGAAATCAGTCCTATGATAATGAGCGCCATGATAAAGTAGAGATAGACAATGGTGAACTCACCAGTGAAATACGCTGCAAGACTCAAAAGATAGGCGATGTGAAGGCAGATAGTGATGAAAATCACTGTACGTTTCATGCCGAAACGCTTCGGCATGGTCTGCACGTCGGTCACAGTATCCTCCAAGAAATCCCGTATATCGACCATGCCCCTGCCGCCCAACATGGCAAAGAACAATGTTCCGGCCAGAAGATAGAGCCCTCGACTCAAAGTGCCTGCTGCGCCACCCATGAAAAGATAGAGTGCCTGCAATAACCCGAGTGTCAGAGCACGAGCCACAGGTGTCTCGAAGAGATGAAGAGCCAGTCCGATTATGATTAGCAGAACGATACTCCAAGGCACCAGAGCCCGAGGAGCACTGAGCACTGTTATTACAAAACTGACCGCGATGAAAGTCAGTGAGAAAACGAGTCCAGTGGTAGGAGAGAGAGACCCATCGGCTAGTGGGTTATGATGTATCCGGTGTCTCATCGCACTGTCCATGTTGCGATCAGCATAAAAATCCATTGAGAAACCGCCTGTTGCCAGACACCATCCAGCCAATGTCATCCACAAAGAACGTAGAACTCCTGCGCCCGCTACAAAAGCAGCAGCACCGGTGACAACCGCGACCATTACCGTACGGTTTAACCGCGCCAACCAGAAGTACGCCGTGAGTTTAGAAGAAAATCGCTTCACTCAGAGACTATCGTCTAATGCGATAGCAAGAAAAAGGACTTGCGTGTATGACTTGCTTTATGGAACATGGACTTTTTTTCAATCGTGGAATACTACTCACACAGAACTACGTTTTGCTTTGGTGCGCGTGTCACGGTTTTATGCAACAAGGACTGTACCCATTTCCGCTTTACCCACAGCGCACAGCCACCTTCTGTTTCATGAATCTCACCTTGATTGTCGCGTATTGCCTTAAGAAACTCCGATTGTAGTGCCTCCCTGAGTGATACATGCTTGAGATTAACATCAGAGTATGGAGCAAATGGGCACGGTTCAACGTCACCATCAGCACTGACATGTATAAAACCGCGTCCTGCGGAAAGACAGCCTCCGATTTCTTCTTCATCACCGGGAACCGCGATGAAGAGGGCTGGCCACTTTGTACGAAACGAATGCATCAGTTGCATGATTCGATCGCGCTGTCCATCCGTAAGCAACCAGTCTTCGGTTCCTTCTTTAACCGGGGTATATTCGATAAAAAGGAAAAATTTGCATCCAACATTAACTAAATCATGTATGAAATCACGGCTGGTGAGAATATCGAAGGTCGGTCGTGTTATGGTTAAAGAAGTGCCAAAGAAAATACCTTTGTTCTTCACCTTGGTTATTATCCTTTGCAGGCGCTCATATACTCCTTGACCTCTGCGCTCATTAGTAGCATCAGCATATCCTTCTAGACTAATGAGAGGGACCACGTTTTTCTGTTTCCGTAACTTCATTAAAAGCTCATCATCGATCAACAAACCATTGGTAAACACTAAGAAAATGATTTCGGGAAAATCTTTCATGATATCTACAATTTCTTTACGCACAAAAGGCTCACCGCCGGCGATCACCATGAATGAAATTCCAAGATCCCGCGCTTCTTGAATAACCTTTCGAATCTTTGCTTCACTCATTTCCTCACTAGAAGATCGATTGATCGCCTGTGCATAACACCCCTTGCAATGCAAGTTACATCTTTGAGTAACACTGAATATCATAATCGGTGGGACGTGAACACCGTTTTCTTCCCACTGTAATCTTCTGCGAGCAGCTTTTTGTTGCCATCTTATTGTCTGATAGAAGAAATATGCTTGCGATGGTCTCTTGACGCTTATGCGCAGGGCATCTTTAAAAAAAATCTTCAAAGATTCATTCAAAACCTTCCGAAAATTGTCGTCATTATCCTTGTGCATCAATATTCCTCCAAACTCTGTTGATTATTCTGACAGTCTCCTGACCGCCATCTCTTAACATGCAAACGACACGTCATCAAGCGTGGCCACTCACTATCAAATATGCCTTTTTCCAGGATTATGTGCGCCGATCCTCATGGGATTGGCAATGAACAATAATACTCATAAAAACATAAAAATCAAGCACATTCGGTTGCTCGACTTCAATCAAAATGCTTTATCTCCTCCAATATCTCTTCTATTGAACGGTTTGGCTCCCTGGAAACATAGACCGGCTGATTGTTTTCATAGGGCATGCAATACCTGCATTGAAACACGGTAGCTTGGGTCACATCATCAAATCGAGCCTGTAAGTATTCCTTTGAAATGTTGATAGAGATAACCACATCACTGGTGTTGTTCTTTGTGCCTTCGTAGTAATGCCAACCATGGCCGCTTATCGGGTCTGGCAGTCCATACTTCTTTCCAAAAAAGTAAACGGCTCCTGCTTCACCGTAATTACCCGTAAGGATACAGGCTTTCGACTTCTCATCTTCGGGCAAATCAGCATACACACTCGCTATCGTCATCGCCATCTCTTGCCAACCGAAACGGTCTGCGAAATGCTGGGGCAAATTACTGATCTCATGGCTCTCTTGCTTAATGCCTGCATCACCACTAAGAAATCCGTACACTTTCGTGAATGTTTCCACCGGGAGGAGAGGCATTGCAACTGGGGCGGTAATAATTCCCGCGACAATCATCACTGGAAAAACTATTGCCGGTATGAGTTTCCAGTTTCTTCTTCTGAAATAGTTATCTATTAAAACTGCTCCTGATGCAAACAGAAACGGATAAACGGGAATCAGAAAATAGAATTTGGCTTTAAGAAGAGCGAACACGACGAACAGTATTACATATATCCATCCAATGACACGATACTGCCTTCCGTTAGAGGAGAAGAATGAAAAGTAGAGACCGCTTATCCATATGGGTAAGGTCAATGGATGCATGATAAATATCTGAAACCAGATAAATTCTAATAACGAAACTTGATAGGTTTTACTTCCAGCGTAGTATTTCGCAAATGATACTATAGGCCACCCGTGTGTGTGTTGCCAGTAGAGGAATGGTATGAGGCAGACGACGACAATCACCCTCCCCATCCAGAACCATTTATTGAAGATATACTTACGTTCCGGTGATATGCAAAAGGCAGCAAAAACAGCAACGCAAAGAAAAAGTATCGAGATTTTATTCAATACTCCCAGACCACCAACCAATCCAAATAATAACCATAATCGGAGCTCTCTTCTTTTTAGAATCAAAATAAGGATGTATAAATTTGCTACCCAAAAGAGTTTGTCTATGACATCATAGGTAAACAGAGAATCGATCCCAAGATATCCCATCGGTATAATTGCAGCCAGACTAGCAAGCGCAACGGCTCGCTTTTCTCCGCCGAGTTCACGCGTCATGAGACCCGTTAGTAATACAACGAAGGCACCACAGAATGCAGGGAAGAAATGTATCGCTTTTAATGAACTTCCTGCAAAAGAACGTATAACTGCAAGGATTGCAGGCGCCAATGGAAGCATAGAGAGATTGCCGAAACTCAAATTGTCACTGATTGTTATGTAGAGGAGTTCATCTCTGTGATAACCGTACTCAGTTGAGAACATGTGAATAAGCAGTTTCATGAGTGCAAGGAGTAATATTATTATTATACTATTTGAGAAGAGATAACGATACTTAGCTAACACGAGTCAGTCCTTTTCCTGCGTCACAAGATGCGCATGTGTTTAAGCATGTATAAAACGAACCGAGTGTAGGGTATCATGGTCTTTGCATATAAATCAAATGCCACATCAAATTTTGTAAAGAACAGCTCAACCAAAAAAAATAGTGCTCATCCTAATAGCATCGAGTCGGTCATGTCCCCACCAATATTTGACTTTCTTTTCCTTTTCCTCTTCCGTGATTCCTCCTTTTAGTTATTTCTGATTAAGACAATAAGGCTATACCACCAAAGATTGTTGGTGGTGTCATTCACCTTCTCCTCTATACACTGTTTACGAGAAATTCGTTGACTGTTACATACTCATGTTATTCATTATAGGCGGTTCTCAGTGAAAGTCAATACAACACCGGGATGTTGTTCCACCAGCCGCAGCGGTTTCGAACGCTCGTTTGGCGAAAGACAAAAGTTAAAAAGTAACGCCTGCCCCCAATAATTTCGACGTTACAATTTTACAATAGTAATAACAGTATTTCCAATCCTTACCGCACGAGAAGTATCTTTTCTGTTTTTCTATCTCCATCTGATTCGAGCATACAGATATAGATGCCCGATGGCAGCAGCCGACCATAATCGTCTCCACCATCCCATCTAACAGAATAGGTACCAGGCAGTCTTTCGCCTTCAAAGAATGTCTTGACTATTCGGCCTGAGACATCGCAAATCCTGAGACTAACGTCCCTTTTATCTGGCATCTCGTATTTTATTACTCCACTTCCCCTCATTGGATTTGGATAAGCCTTTAAATATCCATTTATCCCGGGGACTACAGAAAAAGACTCTTCAATGCCTGGATTTCCTGTAGGATTGCGCTTATAGTAAATTTCCCAGTTTCCATCACGGTCGTCTTGCCATACGACATGGACATTTGTGCCTGCAACCGCTGTAGAAGGATACTGTGAACCATTAGGGTCATCGGTGAGCCGGGTATCTGTTTCCCAGGTTGTGCCTCCATCAGTAGAGCGCTTATAGTAAATCTCTTCGTTTCCATCTCGATCCTCTTGCCATACGACATGGACATTTGTGCCTGCAACCGCAACAGAAGGAAACCACGAACCGTTAGGGTCATCCGTGAGTCGGGTATCTGTCCCCCAGTTTGTACCGCCATCAATAGAGCGCTTATAGTAAATCTCCTCGTTTGCGTCACGGTTATCTTGCCATGCAACATGAACATTATCTCCCGAAACCGCAACAGATGGACCATCCGAAAAGTTATCGTCATCGGTGAGCCTGGTCTCGGGTCCCCAATTTACTCCTCCATCAGTAGAGCGCCTATAGTAAATCTCATTGTTCGTGAATCCATGACGACTGTCACCCCACACGACATGGACATTACTGCCCGAAACAGCTACAGATGAACCAAACGAAAAACCAGGTGCATTACAAATCTGGACCTCTGTTTCCCAAGTTGCTCCTTCATCAGTAGAGCGCCTATAGTAAATCCCAGAGCCCCCCATTAGAAAATCCCCCCATACGACATGAACGTATGAGCCTGAAACCGCTATCGAAGGTTGGCCTTGAGGTTCAATGTTATCGGTGAGTCGGAAATCTGTTTCCCAGCTGGTCCCTCCATCCGTTGAGCGCTTATAGTAAACCTCAAGGTTTCCGTCACGTTCGTCTTCCCATACAACATGGACTTTTTCACCCAAGACAGCTACCGAAGGGACATTCGACCAGTTAGGCTCATCGGTGAGCCTGGTATCTGTCTCCCAGGTTGTACCAGCATCAGTAGAACGTTTATAGTAAATCTCGTCGTTTGTATCACGATCGTCATGCCATACCACATGTAGAGTATCTCCGCTCGCGGCGATACACCATGCATTGTTGTAAGAGGTATAAGAGCTGTTGCCATCATCGGTAAGCCTTACATCAGGTTCCCACTGAGCAAAAGATAGAGAAACGGTAGAAAAGAGAAATACGAAACCTATCAGAGTGATATTCCTGAGGCTTTTAGCCACATTTTTTTTGTGCATTTTTGCCTCCTCTTTTTTTAGAGCCGTAATCTAAATTCCCAAAAATAACTTATCGATTGATCTTAATCAAAACATCCTGGATGTCAAGTATAGCAATGGGGATTGAAATTCTGTACGTTGTTATAACGTTTGACACGAATCTGTCATACTTGTCGTAGACTTCGCCGAAGGCCTCGAAAAAAAAGTGAGAGAACAGAGAAGAACTGCCTTTTGTTTCGCCTGTATCGCTGTAAATTTCGAATGAAATGAGAGGAGCACAGTGAGATAAATGAAATGAGATGCCCTCGCCTGCCCCGAGTAATATCGAGTAATATCTTCTGTCATTGCGAGCGACGGTAGGGAGCGAAGCAATCTCCATTGAAGCCGTCTTAAGACATTGTTTTACAACTCACTACAACACTTCGACAATTCTTGTAATAAGCAGTGTAAATTTTCGTCACTTTTCTCGTTTTCTCGAGCAAACGAGAAAACATTGATTTTCTAATTGAATACGAGAGAAAATGGATTATTCGAAGTGAAACTTGAACATAAGTCAAAAGTTAAAAAGTTAACGCCTGCCCCCAGTAAAGCAATTTCTATGAGGCCATTGATAACGCAATGCCAGCACCTATCATCAGTATGCCGGTTAATCGATTTTGTGTCTTCCAATAGTTCTTGCTGTTGAACCAATGCTTGACTTTATGAGCAAGTATGGTGTAGAAACCCAGGACCAGCGCAGCGATAATGACACTGGTAGTAGCGAGAATGATGAGTTGAGTATTTTCATCAAAGGTTGGAAGAACAAATTGGGGAAGCAATGCAGCATAATAAAGAATCGCCTTGGGATTCGTTCCACAAACAACAAAACCATCGACGAATGCCCTACGCACAGTCTTTGAATCCACCCCTTTCTGCATATGCACGTGCGGTTTACTTGCAGTCCATTGCCGATAGCCCAAGTATATGAGGTACACTGCTCCGATCATTTTTAATGCGTGGAAAAAAAGGACAGACTGCTCAAGAAGTCTGGCTATACCGAAGAGCACGACGATAATTTGGCAACAATTGGCCACGAGTTGCCCCAGTATCGTAGGCAGGGTTCTCCGTGCTCCATGTTTAAGGGCATGGGCAATGGTAAAACAAACAGAAGGTCCGGGAATCAGTCCGAAAACGAAGGATGCGCCGATAAAAGAAAGCCATATTGGTAGATGCATTATATCTCCTTTTGGTTTGATATCAAACTATTAACCTAAAAAATTTTATCTTATCTAAAAATTATTCAACATCTTCACGATACCCTTTACAATATCCTCTCGTTCCTTTTGTGAGAATCCACGGAAGGTCGTGGCGATCAACTTCTCGGATATCTCGTCAAAATCGCCCTCCAATGACCTTCCTTTCGCGGTCAGACAGAGATACGTGATTCTGTTATCGTCAGGGTCTTTTTCTTTTGCTACATACCCGGCACGCATCAGTTTGTTCACGAGTGCAGTAACAGTCGATTTATCTCTTCCGATTCTTTCTGCCAGCTCTTTCATGGGTACCTTGTCCTTTTTAAACAGAGTGCTCATGATCCCTCCATGTGACGGAACCAGACCGGTTATCTTCTTCTTATTCAATTCTCTAATGATAAATTCATACGCCTTATCCCGAACTCTGGCAATCAAGGCAATAACATGATCCGTCTTCATCCCTCCATTATACTTTGATATCAAACCTTTGTCAAGGGTTTTTAACGCTTACAGTTATTGTTGATTGTGGTCCTGAGACAGAGCTTGTCTTTAGTAGTTTCCCTTGTCATTGCGAGCGACCGCAGGGAGCGAAACAATCTCCATCGAAGCCAAGCCTGAATTTCACTATTTTAAGCTCACGACGACACTTCGACAATTCTTGTAATGACGTAGTGTAAATTTTTCGGTTGGATAGGGGAGAAGGGGAAGGGGTATTATTCGAAGTGAAACTTGAGCGGGAGATAAAAGTTACGGGTTAAAAAGTTAACGCCTGCCCCTCAAGCTGAGGTAACTCGAGGTCTTATTTATGCTTATTTTACGAATTGATATTAATAAACAGGGTGAATAACCTGGTCTGCTGCGCGCAGTAGATACGTGCTTTCATCGTCATGTACAATTCTTACGACTACATCTACCAATGTGAAAGGAGGTCTATAACTACCCCATTTAGGTCCGCCTTCTTTTGTTTGTTTTTTCAGTTTGTATTCATACTGAGGTTCTGTATTAGCATCTATTAATTCTGTCTCCCATGCTTCTTCCTCATTGATTACCCACAGAAAATCTGCATCGAGTGATGATGGAAACGGCAGTGAGTCGATTGCAAATACATAAATCACGGCGTAGAGTGGACTTCCCACTGATGATGTACCAGTTCCTGGCATGAAGTCGCGCCATAAGTACGTCTGGAGAATATATTCTCTGCCGTCAATTTCAATCTGTTCTGGAGCAGCCAATAGTTCATCAATAGGATACATGAGATGCTCGGAACAAGCAACAACGATGCATACTACTATTGTTACAAGATATTTCGTATGAGACAGAAAACTCTTCATCACTGCATTATAATACAGAATTTATCATTGTCAAGGTAGGATAACAATTTTAACGTATCAACAGCAGTTTTTTTGTTTCAGTATAATTCCCTGCCGTAAAAGTTAAGAAATAGATACCTGTTGGAACAGGATGACCAAAGTCGTCATCACCATGCCAGGTGATTTGGTTAATTAGTAATTGGTGATTAGTTAATTGCTTGTATTGTCGGACCACCCTTCCTGCTGCATCATAGATACTTATAGTTATTTCTTCTGTCGTGTATCCAGCATCCTCGGTCTCGCCCTGCGATGCGGGGCGGGCCTGTATCATGTATCGTATTTTTGTTCTGTTGCTGAATGGATTCGGCGTTATCTCTAAGACAGAAGTATGAGGCCGCGATGGTTTATATTCTTCAATACCGACTTCGGGTTCAGTTTTTAGGAGCCACACATCAAAAAATTTATCAGGGAGTAATGTATATCCAGCAATAACATAACCATGATCAGTAGTCTCTCGAACAGAAAAACCACACTGATGATCTTCGCCGCCCCATCTCTGTGTCCACAATGTATTGCCGATTGAATCGGTTTTCACAAGCCACACATCCTCACCGAGTGCACCGAATGATGTCGTACAGCCGATAACAATATACCCACCATCAACAGTTTGCTGAACTGAATAAGCATAGTCGTTGCCCGACCCTCCGTATGTTTTAGTCCAGAGAGTATCACCATTAATATTGGTTTTTACGAGCCAAACGTCGATATTTCCAGCACCGTATGATGTTGTTACACCAGCCAGAATATAGCCCCCATCGAAGGTTTGCTGAACCTCCCAGCAACATTCACCACCCGTGCCTCCGTACGTCCTGTCCCAGAGTATATCACCATCTACATTAGTTTTTAGAACCAAAAAGTCAGAAGGCCCCGATCCGAACGAAGATGTCTCACCAGCACAGATATAACCACCATCAGCAGTTTGCTGTACTGAATAGCCTATGTCTAAGGAGGTTCCCCCATATGTTCTTGTCCAGAGAGTGTCACCGTTTGTGGTGGTTTTTATAATCCAAAAATCACGGTCTCCCACAGCATAGGATTGTGTGCTCCCTAAAAGAATGTAGCCATCGTCAGAAGCGATGTCTATTGAATATCCGTAATCGGCATCGACCCCGCCATAGGTCGTGTCCCAAAGGATATTGCCATGAGCATCGGTCTTTACGAGCCAAAAATCCGCATCTCCCGCACCCTTTGAATCTGTCGCTCCCAGAAAGATAAATCCGCTGTCTGAGGTCTGACAGATTGTTTCACCATCATCGTAATCATTTCCTCCATGAACCTGTGCCCACAGTGAATCACCCTGTGAATTAGTTTTTATGAGATACGCATCCAGATCACCACCATATGAATCTGTTATTCCTAATATGACGTATCCACCATCGAACGTTTGAAGAACCGAAAGACCCCATTCCCAATGTGTTCCCCCATAGTTTTTCGTCCAGATCGTATCCGGAGCCTGTGCGAATAAGAGTGTGTTTACCGCATAGAGTAATATTACAATGCACAGAGTTATTACGTTTTTAGAGTGTCTTATCATTTTACCCTTCCATGGCACAGTGCCATGTTTGTTACTTCACTCAGTTAATTATAATTTACAACTCTTGATTGTCAAGCAAAAGATAGACTTTGCAATTTTTCGAAAAGTGGAATACAGATCAAACCGGGTATTTATAATCTTTTAAAATTATTTACTTGTAATGAGTGAAAATGCCTCGGCGCGGGTCGCGGCCGATTTCATGACCCCTCTGATTGCCGAGGTTACCGTGAGGGTACCTGGTTTTTTTACTCCCGTCATTGAAAGACAGAGTTGTTCTGCCTCGATGACGACCAACACACCCATTGGCTTGAGATTCGCCATTAAAAAATCGGCGATTTCATGTGTCAGTCGTTCTTGCAGTAGAGGCCGTTTCGCCATGACATCAATCACCCTCACAAGGCTGGAAAATCCCGTTATCTTATTTTCTTTTGGGATATAGACAACGTGTGCTTTGCCATAGAATGGTAAAAGATGATGTTCGCACACTGAGTAGAACGGAATATTTTTGACAATAATCATCTCATCTTCGTTCTTTGTTTTGTAGGTCTTAAGCTCGCGCTTTGGGTCGTGATTCACGCCTGCAAATATTTCTTCATACATCTTGGCAACGCGTCGAGGTGTGTCTTTGAGTCCATCGCGACCTTTGTTTTCGCCAATCGCCTCGAGTATATCCTCTACTGCCTTTTCAATTTTTTTGTTGTTTATTTGCTTTTTGTTTTTTTCTTTTTTGTACATCTTTTTTAGTATCACCCTTCAATATTTGATCGATCTCTTCGCCATTTAAAATTTCTTTTTCTAACAGTGTCTGTGCCAATTTCTTGAGTTGAGCAATGTTTTTCTTGACGATACCCTCGGCAAGGATTTCTGCTTTTCCAACGATTTTTTTGACCTCCTCATCAATATCCCGTGCAGTCTCCTCTGAATAATCGCGATGCATACCGATCTCGCGACCAAGAAAGATTTCTTCCTGTTTTTCTCCGTAGGTGAGTGGACCTAATTTCTCACTCATACCCCATTCACAGACCATCTTTCGTGCAAGCTTTGTCGCCTTTTCAATATCATTGCCCGCCCCCGTTGAGAGGTCACCGAGTACGATTTTCTCTGCGGCTCTGCCACCGAGCATAAATGCCAATTGGTTGAGACAGTATGCCTTGGAATACGTTCTACGCTCATCGATGGGCAATGCCTGGGTCAATCCAAGCGCCATGCCGCGCGGTATTATTGTTACCTTGTGGATTGGGTCCATGCCGGGAAGTGATTTTGAAACTAAAACATGGCCACACTCATGATAGGCAGTGAGTTTCTTTTCGTTATCAGAGATGAGCAGGCTCTTGCGCTCAACACCCATCAAGATTTTATCTTTGGCATCTTCAAACTCAATCATAGCTATTTTAAACTTATTTCGCCGTGCTGCAAGGAGTGCTGCTTCATTAACCATGTTTGAGAGGTCAGCGCCAGAAAATCCAGGCGTTCCACGTGCCAATACATCGAGATTGACATCATCATCGAGCGGTGTTTTCCGCGTATGGACTTTGAGAATTCCGAGCCTTCCGCGCACGTCTGGTCTGTCGAGCACGACAACGCGGTCGAATCTTCCTGGTCTCAACAGAGCAGGATCAAGGATGTCGGGACGGTTTGTGGCAGCCATCAAGATAATTCCCTCATTTACCTCGAAACCGTCCATCTCGACTAATAATTGATTGAGTGTTTGTTCTCTCTCATCGTGCCCTCCACCGAGACCTGCTCCTCGCAATCTGCCAACCGCATCAATCTCATCAATAAAGATGATACAGGGGGAATTTCTCTTAGCCTGGTCAAAGAGATCACGCACGCGTGAAGCACCAACACCCACGAACATTTCAACGAAATCAGAGCCGCTGATGGACATAAACGGAACTTTTGCCTCGCCTGCCACTGCCCGTGCCATTAACGTCTTACCTGTTCCTGGCGGACCGAGGAGTAACACACCTTTTGGAATTCTTCCACCGAGTCGTGTAAATTTTCTTGGTTCCTTCAAGAATTCAATAACTTCTTGAAGTTCTTCCTTCGCTTCTTCGACGCCTGCAACGTCTTTAAACGTAGTTGCGAGTTTGCTCTCCAGAATAATTTTTGCCCGGCTGCGTCCAAAACCCAATGCCCTATTCTGACCCGACTGCATCTGTCGTATAAAGAAGATCCAGACGCCAATGAGTAATAACCATGGTAGTATACTTATTAAAATTTCACCGATACCCGATTTCTGTTTCGCAACAAGCTCAACTTTATACTCGACCAGCTTATCAGCAAGTTTCGGGTCTTCGAATGGAATGAGCGTTTTAAATTCAGAGAATGTTCCTTTTCCTTCGATGGTGATTGGTCTGACAAAAAACCCTTTTATTGATTTTTCGGTTATAGTAACTTTGTCAATATTGTTCCGTTCCAATTCTTCCTGGAACTGAGAATATGGTATGTCAACTGCTCGTGCTCCGCGAGTTATAAACGCTTGTATTCCAAACCAAGCGAGTGCCAAGATTATAGACCAGATAATTGCTGTTCTTATGGCACGACTTCTTTGCGGCTGTTTATTGACCATCTGCTACTCCAATATATCTTAAATTACGATACTTATTTGAATAATCGAGACCATAGCCAACAACAAAAAAACGTGGGATTTCAAAACCAACATAGGTCAGAGGAATTTCGACGATCCTATTCTCTTTTTTATTGAGCAAGGCACAAACGACGAGGCTTTTTGGTCTACGAGTCTTCAGATTTTCAATAATGTAATTGATGGTACGACCAGTGTCGATAATATCTTCGACGACAATAACATGGCGGTCTTGAATGTTGAGCGAGAGGTCGTGCGTGATCCGTACTACACCACTTGATTCTTTTCCATTGTAACTGTGGATTGAAAGAAAATCCACCTCAACAGGAATATCTATTTCCCTTAAAAGATCAGCCATGAAGATAAATGCTCCTTTTAAAACTCCGACTATGATAGGATTTTTATCCTTATAGTCTCGGTTAATCTTTTTACCTAACTCTTTTACTTTGCGTAAGATATTTTTTTCTTTAATCAATACGTTCAAATTCCACCACCAATACCCTTTTCGTTTTCTTCGTGATAAACCCTCTGAAGGCACGCACAATTCCTAATATCCACAGAATACCTTTCTGGTCACAAAGCATGAGAATGTCATCCCGTTTGTGCATCGGTATTTTAAATTCACTATAAATTTTTTTCATCTTTTTCTTACCAACTTTTGTTTGGATAAAATCTCTCGTCCTCCTATTTCTAATAAACAGGGGTGCTTTGAGTTCATCCATATCAAAAACTTCACGGTTAGGCTGCAGTCTTTTCAGGTCACATCGTAGAACAGTCCGAGTTTTGATGATATCATTCCCATACCGCACTACATCGCCCTCTGTTTCAACTGGTACCTTTATGAGCTTCGCGGATCTTTTAAACCCAATAACCACATCTCCGTACTCTCTTCGGGCGTACAGTCCTTTCGGCAAATCAATTACCTTACCGCTTTCCTTAAGCTTTAGACCTATAATCGAGTCAAAATGTTTACTTTCGTAACTGTCCAGGCTGCCACGGAGCTCTTTTATTGCCCTCATGAACACCCTCTTTATTACTGCTGAATTATAACGCAGAATGCTCTTTAAGTCAAGGGAAATGTAATGCGTTCCTCTCTTTGTGAGGCGTTCGTAAACCTTTTCCACACGTTCTTCAAGGTATTCGTCATCCTGCTTTAAGATTTCAATCTCGCGCCGACTAGTTTCATGAAGATCTGGATTCATTTTTAACAATTGAGGGATAATTTTGCTTCGTAACAGATTGCGGCGGTAATTCAAATGTATGTTTGTTTCATCAGATGAATAGTGTAAGTTTTTGCTGCTCAAAAAGAGAAGGATTTCTTTTTTTTTCAGGTTCATGAGCGGCCTTATAAAAGGTACACGCACCGGTGGTATTGACAGTAAACCCCGAGCGCCGCTTCCTCTCAAGAGATTCATCAAAAACGTCTCTACGACATCATCGAGATTGTGGCCGAGGGCGATGCGCTGGGCACTGATCTCTTTCATATGGTTTAACAGGGTTTTATAGCGCATCTGCCGTGCTGCCGCTTCGATTCCAATTTTAGATTTTTTAACATTTACTCTAATAATGCTATAGTCCACATGATACCTTGTTGCATATGTTTTGGTTAATTTTTCTTCGTTGTTAAGATACTTTTTTGGTCTGAGACCATGGTTTATGTACACGAGATGAAATCTGATTTTATCTGTATAGAGTCTATGGAGTATGTCCAAGAGGCAAACCGAATCAGGTCCAGATGAAAAAGCGATGATTACTTTATTCACGCCCTGGAGCATGTCGTTTGTCTCGATGGTAGTCTTAACCTTTTCAATCAGCGTCTTCATTATCACATAACATTATAGATGAAACTCACTAAAAATGCAACCCCGCAGGTCGGGTACAATCGTGCCTATTCTATGCAATGTTCTTTTAACAGTGGGGGACAGGACTTTTTTGTCATGCGTATTATCTTTGTTATACTGTTTTGAAAGCTCTTCAATAAAATGACGGGCACTCTCCTCAAATTTGAAAATAACCTCTATGCGCCTGCTTTCTGAAAAATTATCATACATGCCAGTAAATGGTCTTTCTCTGAAAAGCAAAAATGCGCTGCAATATTCTTTCTCGGCCATTTTCCAATTACCAATTCGCTGCAAAGCCTTTGCCTGGGCAATGTAGTTTTCAAATTCGTTGTAATCAGTCATAAACTGACAATCGCAGCAGAGATTATCTGGTTTCATGTAAAGATACTGAGATGGTAGTTTGAGCGATTTTCTTACGCGAACTAAAAGGTGAGAAAGATTTCTTGCGGGCTTGTTACTGTGTGGCCAAAATGTATTGTAGATTTCATACAGTTCTAATCTCCTTTTTTTTGCATGTGCAATGTAGATTAAGAAAGCCTTGTCTTTGAGTGGTAAGGAAATTCGTAACCGCTGACGCCGATAAATCTGCAAGGGTCCAAGAAAATTTACTCGGTAGACAGGGACATCTTTTTTATATACTGGTAACTGTACATACCGTCTTAGCAAACCAGCGGACTTTCCTTTTTTATGGATGTTGATGACGGATTCTGAAAAGAATACTAAAAAGCGGTGAAACAATCCGAGCATGTTGTGGTTGAGAGCAAAATTGTATGCACGTCGATAATCGGTTAATGCTAACGTTTTTGAAGCATATGCCATGCGTACGAGCAATTGGCAGACTGAGTGGGAAATGGCTCCATGTGGAATGTTTCCCATGTCGAGCCTGCTCCATTTTGACGATGTGATGAGTTCTCTGATGAATACATCCTTTTTCATTGTGGATTTTTTGAATAGAGGATTTAATCTTGAAATCATATTATTCGCTTTACTTTTTTCTCCTAGTGCAGCGGCGGAGCTTGCAAAGATGAGTGAGGCGACATGGAGCAGACCGATGATTTCATCCCTCCTTGAGAGTTCAAGCGCGCGTCTCGCATATTCCTGTGCTTCATAAATCTTGCCCTGGCCGAGCATACATTGAGCACGAAGTATCGATACCAGCGCACGGAGCATCATTTTTTGTTTATCAATTTGTTGCAGCGAGTTGAGACACTCGTGATATTTTCCAGATACTGCAAGGAGGTCTGCAAGGTTTGCATATAAAATTTCTTTCTCGTCTTGTGTATATGTTCCAAATTTGCCAGAAAGAATTTTTTCTATGATGCGGAGTGATTCGCGATATTTTCCAACATGTTCATAGAGATTAGCAAGTTCGCGCCAGAGACTTGGGATATGATCTACATGTTGTAAGACCTTTCGACAGATCTTAGCACAGTTGATTGCTTTTTCATTTTGTAGTGTCTGGGCATAAGCAATGCTTTCGCCAATTAAAAGCAAGTATTTCAAATACAAATCTCCACGCTTTGGAGCCCACTGTTTGAGATGATCGATCAGAGCGAGTTGTTTTTCAGGATTTGCAGTCCATGAAAGGGTGATTGCTTCGGTTATACCGACACGCAGGGCATAGTAGTATAGGTTTTCTTTCTCTAATTGCTTTCTCAGTCGGCGCGCTTTTTTTATATATTCTGAAAATGGAATTTTCCCGAAATCCTTTGAGAGTTCGTTAGCCTCGATAATGAGTGGTGAAACAACATCGGTGTGCGAAAAAAATAGATTGGGTAAATCCATGCTGCTCACTGTTTTTGGTAGGCCGACCAGTCCGTATCGTTTCCATATTGACCATACCCCATTTGA
>CP070664.1:2554061-2557036 GCA_020355325.1 Caldifarciminota bacterium | reverse complement strand
TTTGCTCGCTGATCCCCTTTCGAATCTTTCTTCAAAACTCATACGGTAGCTGAGGTGGGCACTCAACAAATTACAAAAAACATTAGGCGTCACAACAGTCTACGTCACCCACGATCAGGTAGAGGCGATGACCTTGGGCGATAGAATTGCTGTCCTCAAAGACGGTGAAGTACAGCAGGTTGCTCGGCCGCTCGAGATCTACAATGATCCCAGAAACACCTTTGTTGCCGGTTTTCTGGGAACACCACCAATGAACCTCTTACACGCGCGCGTACTCAAAAAGGGCAAAATGACTTTTCTCGTAACGGGCGACATGGAATTAGCAGTACCGCAAGAAATGCTAACGTCGGTCCGAGCATTACAGGATAAAAGTTTCACGCTTGGTATAAGACCGGAAGATATTGACGTCACAACGATGAAGCCCAAAGGCAATAATATGAAAATAAGATTCATCGAACATCTCGGCAACGAACTCCTCCTTCATTTCCAGCTTGACAATCAAGAAATTTTAGTTACAGTATCACAGGATAAATGTTTTAAGGAAGGTGATATAGTTACTTTGGATATCCATTTAGAAAGAATTCATCTTTTCGATAACCAGGGTAATAAAATAAAAGGATAGAAGCTATGAGACTGAGTTTAGACCACTATAGAAAAATTGTCGGTGATACAATCATCAGTGATATATATAAACAGGCGAGCGGATTTTACAAAAGAAAAATATTGCACATCAATTCAACATTTTATGGTGGAGGCGTTGCAGAAATTTTGAGTGCGCTCGTCCCCTTAATGAATGATGTCGGAATCGCGGCAGACTGGAGAATGTTGCGAGGAAGCCCCGATTTCTTTAACATGACGAAGAAATTCCACAATGCCTTACAAGGAGGCCCAATCAATCTCACCGACATGAAGCGGAGGGTGTACATTCAGACGATGATCGATTTTGCTTCCTATTGTCAAATAGATCAGGATTGCGTCATTATCCATGACCCACAGCCATTGCCACTCATAAAATTTTACACAAAAACCCAGCCATGGATTTGGCGTATTCACATCGACCTTTCCAGTCCTAACGAAGAGCTCTGGGATTTCCTCAAGGAATTCATTTTAAAGTACGACAACGTGATTCTTTCGAGCAAGGAATATAGGAGAAAAGATTTACCGGTCGAGCAGAGAATTATCCCTCCTGCTATTGACCCACTCTCGGTGAAGAATAAAGACATCAATGGTAAAACGATTTTAAAATATCTGAAAAAATTCAACATACCAACCGATAAGCCAATCATCAGTCAAGTATCACGGTTTGACAAGTGGAAAGACCCCGTGGGTGTTATCGAAACATTCAAAATGGTTAAAGAAAAGGTGGACTGCCGACTCGTACTCTGTGGTAGTTCAGCAATTGACGACCCCGAAAGCCATCAAATGTTTACACGCGTGAAGAGGAGAATTAACAATTTTATAAGAAATAACGATGTTATCCTGATAACCAGTGATAATAACATTCTCGTGAATGTCATACAACGTAGTTCAGCAGTCATCGTACAAAAATCAATACGAGAGGGATTTGGATTGTCAGTAACCGAGGCACTCTGGAAGAAGAAACCTGTTGTGGCTTCAGATGTGGGAGGAATACGTCTACAGATTAAGGATGGTGAATCGGGATTTTTAGTCGACCCCCAGGACAACAACAAGTTCGCTGAGAGAATCGGAGCGATTTTAAAAGATCCCAAATTGGGAGAAAGCCTGGGGGAAAGAGGGCATGACTTCGTCAAGAAAAATTTCCTCATTACAAGACTCTTATTAGACTACCTCAACTTATTGAAAGAAATAATGCGAGCGTAATCATCATTGATTCGTCTCAAAACAATGTCTCTTATTAATAAAACCGCAGTAGAAGAAAATTGTAGTATCATAAGTAAAATTCTCTCATGAGGCACGCTGAGCGCCTTTTACAACCTCTGGTGAGATGTCGTATTTGAATGAGGGCATAAGAGTAACTATGAAAATTCTCGCAATCGCTGACGTTCACGGACGTACAAATTTTGATAAGAAAGTTGCACAGATTATAACGAGTGCTGATCTGGTAATTATTGCTGGCGACATTACTAATTTCGGAGATGAAAAAGAGGCACAGTCAATCCTTGAGAATTTTGTAGCATTGAATAAGAAAATTTTCGTTGTCCCCGGTAACTGCGACCTGCTCAGCGTCAATGATGTCCTGACGAGGGAGGGTTCTAATCTTCATGGAGAAATAAAAATAATTGAAAACATTACATTCTGTGGCGTTGGGGGCTGTAGTAAAACGCCTTTTCATACTCCTCAGGAATATAGCGAATCTGAAATTGAGGAACTCTTACATCGTTTTAATAAAAAAGAGAATACCCGTTTTCACATTCTCGTCAGCCACGCGCCCCCATATAAGACCAAAGCAGACAAAATTTTTTTAGGACTCCACGTAGGAAGCAGGACAATCCGCAACTTCATTGAAACATTTCAACCCGACTTGGTAGTTTGCGGTCACATTCATGAGGCAAGGGGTAGTGATAAAATTGGTAATACAATAATAATCAATCCCGGTCCGTTTCCAAAGCATTATGCGGTTATTACGCTTGCAGAGGCAATAGATTATGAACTCTACTGAAATAGAAAAGCTTATAAATAATTTCTTTGAAAAGCTCAATGATAAAGAATTTGAAACCATAGAGAGTTACCTCTCCCCTCATGTCGTCTTCCACTTCCCCGGAACACAGCCACTCAAAGGGTCAAAAAAAGTAAAACAACTGTTACAGATTATCTATCGAAGATATCCTCATTTGAAATTCCGAGTGAATGACATCATTATCCAAAAAAATCGAGTTGCCTCTATTTGGGAAAATGCAGGGACTGACAAGCAGGGTAAGCCTTACCGAAATGAGGGTGTAACAATATTTACATTTGAACAGGGCAAAGTTATCTACATGAGTGACTACTTTAAA
>CP070664.1:2543576-2553961 GCA_020355325.1 Caldifarciminota bacterium | reverse complement strand
TAAATGGTCTAAACTATATTTTGAATTTTGGTATTGTTCAGGATTTAGGTTTTCGATATTGTAATTTAGCGAGCAAGGTGAGGTCGTATTTGGAAGAAAAATCGGTACACATTCCAGGAGAATTAGGCATTATCCCTATCAAAGGTGGTGTCATATTTCCGGATCAAACAGTACCACTAATCATTCATACACAGAAGCTCGCTAAATTGATTGATGAAATTTTAACGACGAATAAGCTCGCCGGCGCCCTCACGCAAAGAAGTCCTGAAATTGAAGAACCAAAGCCGGACGAGGTTTATCACTTCGGTTGCGTTATTCAAATAACCAAAATGCTCCGTTTTCCAGATGGAACCATACGGCTTCTCGTAAAGGGTCTCAAACGCTTTAAAATTACAGAGTTTGTTCAAACAGAACCTTATTTAAAGGCGAAGATAAACATAATATCCAGGGCATATAAAAAAACCATGGCACTCGAGGCACTAATGCGTAATGTCGTCTCAATGTTTCAACATCTCGTCTCATTAGCCCCTTATTTACCCGATGAATTCGCTGCTCTTGTTTTGAATATCGAAGATCCCGATCGTCTTGCAGATTTTGTCACTAGTTATACAAATTTTGATTATACAGAAAAGCAGCTCCTTCTTGAGATTGTCGATCCAAAAGAGCGTTTTTCAAAACTCATACCTCTCCTGCAGAAGGAAATAAGCATTTTAGAACTGGGTGCTAAAATCCGTTCACAGGTTAAGGACGAGCTCGATAAAGGGCAACGAGAATATTATCTGCGAGAACAGCTTAAGGCAATTCAGAAAGAGTTAGGCGAAACAGATGAACATACCCGCGAGATCGAGCAACTCAAGAAAAAAATTTTGGAAGCAAAGATGCCCAAAGAGACGACGAAAGTTGCTCTCAAGGAACTTGATCGTCTTGCGAAAATGCCTCCACAAGCCGCAGAGTATACGGTCTCAAGAACATACATTGATTGGCTCATATCTATCCCATGGTCAATTTCAACAAAAGACAATCTGGATATAAAAAGAGCGCAAAAAATTCTCGATGAAGATCACTATGATTTAGAAAGAGTCAAGCAAAGGATCCTCGAATATCTCGCAGTCAAAAAATTGAAACCGGATTCAAAAGGAACAATACTATGCTTTATCGGACCTCCTGGAGTCGGTAAAACATCGCTCGGTAAGTCAATCGCACGTGCATTGGGGAGGAAGTTTATCCGAATATCACTCGGTGGGATTCGAGATGAAGCGGAAATACGGGGCCATCGCAGAACCTATGTTGGTGCACTGCCTGGACGAATCATTCAGTCGATTAAAACCTGTGGTACCAACAACCCTGTTTTTATGCTCGACGAGATTGATAAGGTGGGCGCTGATTTTCGGGGAGACCCCTCTTCCGCACTTTTGGAGGTGTTAGACCCTGAACAGAATAATGCATTCTCTGATCATTATCTTGAAGTACCCTATGACCTCTCGAAGGTGATGTTCATTGCTACTGGTAACGTTGTTGACCCAATAATCCCAGCACTCAAAGACCGAATGGAAATCATCGAATTGCCTGGTTACATTCTTGAAGAGAAGCTCGAAATTGCAAAGAAATATCTCATTCCTCGCCAGCTAACTGAGAATGGTCTCAAACTGAGTAATCTCGTATTCACTGACCAGGTATTAAAGCGCATCAGCGGTAATTACACAAAAGAAGCAGGGGTCAGGAATCTCGAGCGCGAAATCGGCTCAATCTGTCGCAAGGTTGCAAAACGCGTTGCGGAAGGAAAGCGACAAATTATTAAAATTACCCCAAAGAATCTTTCTGAATTTTTAGGACCACCTAAAACATTTGCAGAAGTTGCTGCGCGGAAAGGAGAAGTTGGAGTCGCAACCGGACTCGCGTGGACACCGTTTGGTGGCGAGATACTTTTTATCGAATCAATAAAGATGAAAGGTAAGAGGGGATTGATCCTCACAGGACTTTTAGGCGATGTCATGAAAGAATCCTGTCAGGCAGCCTTATCGTATCTCAAGACAAAACTCAGTTCCTGGAGGATGTCTGAAGCCACACTCGATAGTTACGATGTCCACATCCATATCCCATCCGGAGCAATCCCAAAAGATGGGCCGTCTGCTGGTTTGGCAGTTGTTCTATCTTTAGCATCCCTATTACGAAACGAGCCAATTAACCCTAAAAACGCCTTCTCGGGAGAAATTACCCTCACCGGTAGAATTTTGCCGGTTGGAGGCATTAAGGAAAAAGTTATTGCAGCAAAACGAGCAGGGATTAAAAGAGTTATTCTACCACAGGAAAATAAAAAAGACTTAAAGGAAATTCCTAAACATGTACGGGCCGGATTATCTTTTACATATGTTTCGAAAATCGACCAGGCGCTCAATGCCGTATTTCGTAATGAGCGTAAAAAGAGGAAAAAATGATATTCGTTTTATTTTTACAAATAGAGTGGCAGGCCATCAATAAACCCTACAATGCTGACCTGCAAGAATTAGTGATCTATTTTACCATTCCAGGCAATAAGCTAAAATTTATTGCAGAAGATTCTCTCTTTTATGCAAACTATGAAAGTCAGCTAAAAGTCTTTGATAGTGAGAATAATCAAGTTGCTGGGGACTATTGGCAGATAAAGAGGCCAGAAGATACACTCGTCATCAGCGATTCTATAAAACTCCTCATCCCAAAATCGAGTAGCTACTTCGATCTCAAGATAGTAGATCTCCATGGCAGTGAGATATTCAACGTCAGCGAGAAAATTATTCCGATAAACTATTTAGCAAATATTAAATGGCTCATTGCCAATGATACACTACGCGTGTCATTTATGGTGATCAATACCAAGGAAGATGCATACCGCATCAGAACCTCAATCAATGCGATAGAAAAAAATATCCCAGCACGAGCTGGCTTATACGGTGACACCGTGGAGTTTTCAATCGCTGATCTTGCCATCGATACATACACTTTGAAATTTGAGGTATTTTCCGAATCCCAGAAGCTCGATGAAATAGCGCTTCCAATTAGAATCTCAAGACCATTTTACCTTGATGATGCTCTTTGGTCTCTGAAAGTCGCTCAACTTGAATATATAGCTTCCGCGTCTGAAAGAGGTGTATTAGAACGCGCCGGTGCAGAAGAAAGAGACTCGCTCTGGCGGTATTTCTGGAAGCAACATGACCCAACACCCAACACCGAATATAATGAAAAAGAAGTAGAATATTTCGTAAGGATACAATATTGTGAGGAAAATTTTTCTCATGGCGATACAGGATGGCGAAGCGACCGAGCGAGAATCTATATGACATACGGACCACCTGATGAGATTCTGTCAAGACCTTATGAATTATCATCTTATCCCTACCTGGAATGGTATTATTATAGCATCAATCGCAAATTTATCTTCATTGATCGTTTTGGCTTCGGACGCTATATTGTCCTCAATCCTACAGGGTCGAGCATATGATACTCATATCCTGCTTTCTATTATCTGCCGCAGCAATAGATTTTTATGCTGATCCAATCATCTATCGATCGAGTATCGAGATAGTGGATACTGTCACACACGTTTCGCACACCGAGAATATCTATTATATAGAATTTAACTGCAATATTCCTTATCAGAAACTTTTCTATGAAGAAACTGACAGCATTATTTCTAGTAGAACAATTATACCATTTAAACTCGTCAATCTAAAAGGCTCTGAATTTTTAACTGATACACTGTATCGTCAGTTCACGATCCCATCTTTCTCTGAAGCAGCACGACAACAGATGTCATATATTGTGCAATTCGGTATGTATATTCCTGAAGGAGAATTTAAATACACAATCGAAATCTTATCGGGTTCTAAAAAAGGCATCAGAGAAGGAACAGTCAAAATCAAAAAAGAAGATTATAAAATGAGTGATATACTGGTCGCAAGCGACATTGCATTTGATACTCTGAGCGTTTACTTAAGAAAAGGCAATTTGCGCGTTACCCCCCATCCTTCTAAAATTTTTAATGAACGCTACAACAAGATTTACGTCTATTATGAATTATACGATATAAAACCTGATTCAGCACATCTCGATGTAATCTACACGATAAAGGATACTACCGGAAAGGTAATTCGTCAAATTCCACGTCGCGTTGCAAAAAAGTATGAATCACAAGCTATCAACCTTGGTTTTAATATAAACGATTTCGACCCCGGTCTTTATTATCTGAGTATTACGATAAAAGATGAAAATGCACGCGTCATAACGGAGAAAGAAACTGCATTTGAGATCACAAAAGCAATTCAAAAAGAAGTAACATTTGTCGGGATGCCTTATTATGATGAGATTCAATATTTTCTCACTCCAGACCAGTATAAGTTCTTTAAAAGCTTACCTCAAGAAGGCAAATTAAATTATCTAAAGAGATTCTGGAGTATATACAATTATTTTGAAACCGCAGAAAGATTTCAATATGCAGATGAACACTATACGCAGGGCAGCAAATTGGGGAGCAAAACTGACCGGGGAAGAGTCTATATAAAATTCGGCAAACCAGATGATATTGACAGAGGTAAGCCGATAGATTATACAGAAGCGAGACCCTATGAACACTGGCAGTATTATAACGGTTTTCAATTCATTTTTGTTGATATTCACGGTACAAACGAGTATACGTTGGTTTGGACAAATGCCGAAACTGAACAATCGCAGCCAACATTGTTTAAGTATCTTCCTGAATCAAAACAGGAACTTGTACAATGAATATCTTTTTATATAGCATTAATATGTTTAAGGAGGAAATCCTATGGATTCCAATGAAACTTTTAAATCAGCAAATATTACACCGCAACTACAACAAGTTTTACAAACAATAAGAGATGATATTAAATCATTTCTTGAAAAAAATCATGACGATTATACGAAAATATACTCGGAAATTCGTTCACTAAGAGAACTTATTGAATCATCAACCTTCATAAAAAAAGAGAAGATCGCTTTATTTGTTGACTCCCAAAACTTATACTATTCTGCCCGCATGGGCTATGCAGCAAAGGTTAACTATGAAAAACTTCTCAGATTAATTACCGGAAATCGAAATCTTGTTAAAGCCTATGCATACATCGTTCAACCACCGGAAGGTGATGTACGACCGTTTGCAACGAGCCTCGAGCACATCGGATACATAGTAAAAACCAAAGATGTGCGCACCCGAGCCAATGGTTCTGCAAAGGCTAACTGGGATATGGGAATTGCATTGGATATTTTAGGTATGTTAGACGCTGTGGATACCATTGTCTTGGCATCAGGAGATGGTGATTTCGTGCCGCTCGTTGATTTTATCAAGTCAAAAAATAAGCGCGTCGAAATATTTGCCTTTCCTGAGAATACCGCCTACGATCTAAAAGAAAAGGCGGATAGATTTGAGCCACTGAGCGAGAATGTCATCCTCACCTGACGTGTTCCGTAGCAATGATTGACTACCATATCCATACCTATCACTCCATAGATGCAGAGGGAACTATCAAAGATTACTGTGATAGAGCAGTGAGACTTGATTTAGATGAAATCTGTATTACCAATCATTGTGAATTAGATCCATCAAGAGATGATTCTTGGATAAGATTTGACGGCAAAAAACACCCCATGACGAGATTGGGCTTAAAGCGATTAGAGAACGAAATAATCGAAGCTAAAGAAGTATATAAAAAATCCGGGCTTACCGTAAAATTTGGGCTTGAAGTCGGCTATTACGACGGCATCGAATCCCAGTTAGAAGAAATCACACATGATATCGACTTTGATTTTATCCTCGGCAGTATTCACTGTCTTAATCATGTATGCATTGATAGTTCTAGAGAACATGCATTATACTTTTCAAATCATACTGTTCCGGGACTGCTGGGAAACTACTTTATAGCAATTGAAAAGTTGATTAAAAGTAAATTCTTCGACGCGATAGGGCATATCGATGTCTATAAGAAGTACGGCCTTGAATTCTATGGCGATCAGATACAAAATCCTTCACAAGAAGCTCTGCAAAAAGTTTTTAAACTCATGTCAGAATATGATATTGCCTTGGAAATCAACACAGCAGGCCTTCGTCATATAAACGAATTCTATCCATCACCGACGATAATGAAGTGTGCACGAGAGCAAGGTTTAGAGCGTATTACAATCGGTTCTGACTGTCACAAGGTGGCAGATCTCGGCAAAGGGATTATGGAAGCGACTCATTATGCAAAGTCGTTCGGATTTGAAACAGTATATGGGTTCGATAAGAGAAAACCGATAGAGATAAGAATATAAACGTTTAGAAAATTCTAAATAACAGAATCCAAATATCAAATCGATGTCAAACATCCAAGCATTACATTTAACATTTCAAGCATGTGATTTCAATTGTCATTTTTCATTGAGCGTCTGGCATGAGGCCAGCGATTTGTTGAATAATGCTTTTGTCAATATTGGCATTTAATTTGTGTTATTTAACATAGCCAGTATCGTCCGCCACACAGTATGGCGGATAAGGCATTGTTATGTGGTCAAAAAAAGTACCAAACCGACAAACGAACAACGATACGGGACCCGTTAGATAATACAGAAGACATCTGATATGCAAAGAAACGTGCTCAACAAGAAGATTGATTTGGTGTAAAATACAATGTCTTGTATCTAACGGGGCGGGTAGTGTCGCCGTATAACGATAAACGAAAAGCAAAATTCAATGATGACACTTCTCATCGAGAGATAATGTGTCATGATTTCGCCAATATCGAATTATTGACTTTGCCCAAAATCTATATATAATACTACCATGCAAGAGCGTATAACGCCGGTTTACATCGAAGACGAGATCAAGTCCTCGTATTTGGATTATGCAATGAGCGTCATCGTGGGTCGTGCTCTCCCAGACGCGCGCGATGGTCTCAAACCAGTACAACGCCGCATTCTCTATGCGATGAATGAGGCGGGACTATTATCAAATCGCCCCTATAAAAAATCGGCGACTGTCATCGGCGATGTCCTCGGTAAGTACCATCCCCATGGCGACCTGGCAATCTATGATGCACTCGTTCGTATGGCACAAGGCTTTTCGATGCGCTATCTCCTGGTAGATGGCCAAGGCAATTTTGGTTCGGTCGATGGAGACGCCCCAGCCGCATACCGCTATACCGAGGCACGACTCACCCCGCTCGCCGAGGAGATTTTAAAGGATTTGGACAAGGATACTATCGATTTCGTCCCTAATTTTGACGGTAGATTAAAGGAGCCTTTAGTCCTGCCAGCAAGTTTTCCCAATCTCTTATGCAATGGGTCTTCTGGCATTGCAGTAGGTATGGCAACAAATATTCCGCCTCATAATCTGAGTGAATTAATCAGTGCCTTGAAGGCACTCATCGATGAACCCGACACAAAAGATAAAAATTTACTCAAATTAGTGCCTGGACCAGATTTCCCTACCGGGGGCATGATTATCGGGAAAAGAGGCATTGAGCAGGCATACAAAACCGGCAAGGGAAGAATTACCGTACGAGGAAAAGTAAGGGTGCAGGATATAAGGAGTGGTAAACAGGCAATTGTCATAACAGAAGTTCCCTATCAGGTTAATAAGAGCACACTCCTGGAAAAAATTGCTCATCTGGCACGCGAAAAGAAGATCGAAGATATTACCGAACTACGCGATGAATCGGATAAAGATGGCATTAGAATTGTTATTGAGCTGAAGAGAGATACAAATCCCGAAATAATCCTCAATAATCTTTACAAATATACGCCACTACAAACCACCTACGGTATTCAGCTTTTGGCGCTCGTCTCGGAAACACCAAAAATTCTTTCATTAAAAGAAGCACTTCAATTTTTCTTAGATTTTCGTCGCCAGGCAATAACCCGCAGAACGAAATATGAGTTAGGTGAAGCAGAAAAGAGAGCCCATATCCTCGAGGGATTAAAAATCGCGATTGAAAATATTGATGCGGTTGTCAACATTATTAAGAAATCTAAAGACACCAAAATGGCAAAACAACGACTAATGAAAAAATTCTCACTCACCGAGATTCAGGCTCAGGCAATTTTAGATATGCGATTAGCGCGATTAACGAACCTCGAAAAAGAATCATTGGATAATGAGTATTTGGGATTGATAAAAGAAATCGCTCGATTGAAAGCAGTTCTCAAATCACGAAAGGGTATCTATCAGATAATAAAAGACGAGTTGGACAAATTAAATCAGCAATATCGGGAGCCGAGACGAACCGTCATTATTGATGCTGAACCTGAAGAGCTCACGATCGAAGATCTCATCGGAGAAGAGGATATGGTCATTACCCTCACACAGCGTGGGTACGTCAAACGGCAGCCGATCACTGCATATCGAAAGCAGACACGCGGTGGCCAGGGAAGAAGATTACTTGAGATTGGAGAAGAAGACTTTGCAAACCAACTTTTAATTTCAAAGACAACCGACACCCTGCTCTTTTTTTCGGACAAAGGTAAGGTTTATGCACGCAAGGTCTACGAAATTCCGGAGGCAGGACCATTTTCAAAGGGACGCTCACTCGCCAATCTCATCGAGATGTCAACTGGTGAAGCAGTTACAACCTGTCTCGCAATCAAAGATTTTTCTTCGAAACAGTTTATTTTTATGGCAACAAAACTTGGCAAGGTGAAGAAAACAAATCTTGCTGAATTTGAAAATATCAGGAAAAAAGGTATTATTGCAATAAACCTCAGCTCCGGGGATCGCTTGATCGACGCCCACCTCACCAATGGTAAAGATTCGATCCTCCTGACAACACGAGAAGGCTTAACGCTACGATTTCCAGAAAAGCTGATACGGTCAATGGGCAGAAACGCAGCCGGTGTACGAGGCGTAAAACTCACAAAAGGTAATGAAGTCGTCGGTTTCAACATTGCGCGTGCTGATGAAGACATGCTTATTATCGGTCAGAAAGGTATTGGGAAGAGAGTAAAATTTAGCACAATTCACGAAAAGGGGAGGGCAGGCAGGGGCATGAAAGCAATGACGGTCGACGCAAAAACAGGTAAGATTGCTGGCGTAACGAGCGTCCGCGATGATGATGATTTAATTGTCATGACGAAAGCTGGAAAAGGAATAAGAACACCCGTGAGCAGAATAAAAGTCCTCAGCCGTCAGGCAAAGGGAGTAAAAATCATAACATTGGCAAAAGATGACGCAGTTGTCTCTATAGCCTGCATAAAGGCGCACGTTTGAAAAATCGTTGTTCGTTTTACGCCAACCCTCTCGGTTTCGAGCCTCGAGACGAGAAGGAAGCCCGTTTCGTCAGACGGTTTTGTTGTTCGTTTATTAACCTATTAACGTTTAACACTAAACGTTACGGGCGCAGCTGTCCCGCTTTGCGAGGACTCTTCGCTCTTGCGGAGTCGTATACCAACTAACAAATAGTTTATATGAGGAAATCCTGGGATGAATATTTTATGTCAATTGCCGAACTGGTTGCAGAACGTTCAACCTGTCTCCGTCGCAATGTAGGGGCAGTGATTGTAAAGGACAAGAGAATTTTAGCAACGGGTTACAATGGTGCACCGAGTGGCATCGTCCATTGTGATGAAGTGGGTTGTTTAAGAGAAACGTTAAAAATTCCTGCAGGTGAGCGGCATGAAATATGTCGTGGCATTCATGCTGAACAGAATGCGATTATTCAAGCTGCTACATTTGGTGTCAACATCACTGGTGGAATAATTTACACAACACATCAGCCCTGTTTTATCTGCACAAAAATGCTCATCAATGCCCACGTATCCAAAATTGTATTCAAAAAAGAATATCCTGATGAGTTAGCAATCGGGATGCTCAAAGAAGCAGGCATGCCATTCGTTAAGATATAAACCTTAAAGGGGACAGTCTGCTTTTTAAAAATATTATTAAACTAATTAACCGATTACTTCTTAGTTCAGCGTAGTATTACAAGCGAACGCGACGTCTTCCCTCGGGGTGTCTCAAGCACCAAAAAATATGTACCCTGGGCAAATCGGCTTGTATCCAAATTAATAATATGAGTACCTCCATTTCTCTGTCCTTGCATGATTTCACCAACTAACTGACCCACTGTATTATATAACTTCAATGAGACCCACGTTGCAGGTGATAAAGCGAATGAAACTGTAGCACTGCCAAACACTGGATTTGGCTTAATCACTAATTGTACATGAGGCTTCGCTGAAGAACAATTTTCTTCTACACCCGGCGCATACAGGAACCAGTACATGTCATAGTATTCCTCTGCCCATTTATCAACCAGGGCGAGCGCACTATCGGGCGTAAGGTAAATGTACCCTCCGACAGGGGTTCTCCAATCAGCAAAAAGTACTGCAAATACTATGGTCACCATTGAATCTGGAGCAAGGTC
>CP070664.1:2539942-2543476 GCA_020355325.1 Caldifarciminota bacterium | reverse complement strand
ATTCAGAATGATTTCGGATGAGAAGGTGTTAACCTGGGGGTCTGGTAAAGTTCGGGATTGCGTCAGCAAAAAAGGCAACTTCTGGCCAAAAGAGCGATTAAGCAAAACACTCGTTCCACCAGTGATTAATATTTTCAAAAAATTTCTTCGATTCATTAGATTTCTAATTTCGCCTATGATTATATTCTCTACGGCCTGTGCTGTCAATGTTCTCATGATAGCATGGGTTAGACTCTCCAATTGCCGTAAGAGCTGGCCGTTTGACAATGAGAGCGAACGTAACATGCTGGTGATTTGTAACAAATGTGGTGAGACACATGGGATTACCTGCCTTCTGATTGGTTCTTCATATATTCGCGCGTGGAATATTTCTCAATGTTGACCTCTATGTCATTCAGTGCTATAATGATTATATAATATGATAACAGAAGATAGCCGAGAAAGTTACGGGCGTGGTCAACAGAATGTGCAGTCAGCCTCACATTCACCATTACTGATGAAGGGTTGAATAAGTATGTACTTATGCGAGCAGTGAATATCGATATCAAACTCAGGAAAGCAACAACAAAAGATGTTGAAGAAATTTTAAAGTTAATGAGCAATTATTATTCTTACGAAGGCTTAGGATTTAAAAAACGCGACTCGAAAAAAGCACTGCTTGGTCTTCTATCCAATGACGAATATGGACTCGTTGACGTGATACTTGTTCATGGTCATGTAATCGGATACATTTGCATTACATATGGCTACAGCCTAGAGTATGTAGGTCGCGATTGTGTTCTTGATGAAATATATGTTGTACCTGAGTATCAGAGAAAAGGTATTGGTTCTACTATTCTAACACTAATCGAAAGACAATTAAATAGAAGAGGATTCAAGGCAATTCATTTAGAAGTTTTCGCAAAAAATAAGCCTGCACGCGATTTTTTCGTGAAGAACGGTTTCTTTATCCACAACTCAAGCTTCATGTCCAAGATACTGAGGGAGTAATCACAGAGTCAGGTCTCCGCCTGCAGCGAGAGCTAGTCGTTTGATAGTGAGAGTCCCGCACAAAGTACGAGGACAGGTAGATTTGAAATTCTGGAGATTTGTGAAAAGTCATGTCGTCAAACCATTTCAGTACATCCAATATCTTCGGTTTGAAATCACATTTTTAGCATATACTTGACACTCGGTCATATATTACTATAATTTTATCCAATTATATAATTATTTTCAGGTAAGTTTGTAAAAAAATAATACTTCTAGGGAAGACCCTAGGGTAGAGAGAAGGGAGGAGAAATGAACAAGAGACCCTTATTCTCTGTGTTCGCAATATTGTGCCTCAGCATGATTATTGTGAACCATGGGTTTGCTTCTTCGAATGACTGTAAAGAATGCTTACCCATGAGTGGCTGTTCTTCTTTCAGTGCTGGGAAAAATGCTACTGTTGGAAAATATACAATGGCAGGACACACGTGTGACGGTAGATGTGATTTCACCTTAACGGTAGTACCTGGTGGGAAACATGAGCCCGGTGATGTATATCGCATGTATTATCCTGGCATTCCCGGTGGCTATGAGCATACATCCTTTGGAGAGATACCACAGGTAGAAGAAACTTATTCTTATTTTCATAATGAAGTACCTTTTGCAAATGAATACCAGGTTTTCTTTGGTGAAAATACATGTGAAACCCGTGAAGAAGCCTACGAATTGACAGAAGAAGAGGCCTTATTAGATTGGACGCATGCACCAGCACTCGGTTTACAGCGTGCCAAGACCGCTCGAGAGTTTATTAAAAAATTAGGTAAACTCATCGAAGAGTATGGACTCGATGGCACTGGAGAGGCCTACACGATTATAGACCCTAATGAAGCCTGGATAATGGAGATACCCGGGTACTCAAGACAATGGGTTGCGCAAAGAGTGCCAGATGACCACGTTTGTCCACACACAATGAGATTCAAGATAGGAACAATAGATCTTAATAAACCAGACTGGTTTATGGCTTCACCGAACCTCATTAATCTCGCTATTGAGAAAGGTCTTTATGACCCTGAAAAAGATGGTCCGTTTAATTTTTGGAAAGTTTACAGTGGAGATATCGATAGAGCAAATACAATACGTGAGTGGAGAATGTTCAGCCTTCTCTGCCCTTCCAAAGATTGGGACCCCGATGCGGTGGAATTTCCATTTTCAGTCAAGCCCGATAAGAAAATATCTGTTGAGTGGTGGCTTGATACTGTCTGGAGAGATTACCTGCAAGGCACACCATACGACAGAACAAAAGGTATTGTTGCAGGTCCGTTTGGTTGCCCAGAAACACCTTACATTGAAGGTCTTTCGGAAGAGAAGGGTTGGTTGCCAGTCATCGGCGAGCGTACTATCTGTTCAAGAAATACTGCTTATAGCTGGGTCGCACAGGCAAGGTCAAGGCTTCCGAACTGGATAGGAGGATGCGTATGGTATGGGTTAGACTGTCCAAGCACTACATGTTATGTACCATTCTATGTGGGTATTACGGATGTACCAGCAGCCTGGAAACAGGGTAATTTTAATGAGTATTCAGAAAACTCTGCCTACTGGCTCTTTCAGGTCCTGGAAACCTTCTCATGTCTGAGATATAAAGACATAATTGAAGAGATACAGACAGCATTTGGCAGCATAGAAGAGAAACAATTCACCATGCAACCTAATATTGAAAAAATGGCGCTTGATTTGTATAAAAAAGACCCAGCGCTCGCTCAGGATTTCTTGACCAAGTATAGCAGTGGATGTGCGCTCGAAGCCGAAGCTGCTGCCCGTAATTTATTCAGATACCTAGCCTGTAGATATGCTGATGAGGGACCGGCAACAACAATCAGCGACGAATGGATGAATCTCATTAAAGCAGACATGAAAAAACGTAAATAAATGCTGTGATCTAAAAATATAACGAGGAATATTCTCTGAAATGCTGACGGCCTTTATCATATACTTGGCAGTTGTCTTAGGCATCGGTATATACGTCGTTCGCTACACAAAGACGCATAAGGATTACTATATCGGAGGGGAGAAATTACCCGGTTGGGCGCTCGCGCTCTCAGAACGCTCCACTGATATGTCTGCCTGGTTGATGCTGAGTGTTCCAGCCCTCGCATACACGTTGGGTGTATCAGCATTATGGGTGCCCTTTGGTTGTTTCAACGGCTCAGTAATACAATGGGTATTCTATTCCAAAAAACTCAGGGAAGCAAGAGTAAAATACGACGCGGTGACTGTTGTTGATTATCTATCGAAGAAGCATATAGAGGGACAAAAGGCTATACGAATAGTAGGTGCAATAATTTGTTTTATATTCTTCATAGCCTATGTCTCTGCGCAGTTCGCAGGCGGCGGCAAAATCCTTGCCCGTACTTTCAATATTCCGGTATTGCCGGGGATGATAATAACTGCCATCGTTGTTATCGTATATTGTATGGCAGGTGGTTTTCTATCAGTCGTGTGGACAGATGTCATACAGGCGATTCTTATGGTAGTCACTCTGGTGGTAGTTCCGATCATTGGACTCTT
>CP070664.1:2530887-2539842 GCA_020355325.1 Caldifarciminota bacterium | reverse complement strand
TTGATGAACTACCGATTTACAGCATGCCTGTTTATGATTTACTTATATTGATTGCGAACGCAATATTTTATTTAACAATAGGATTTTTACTATTTAAAGCATGTGAAAAGATTGCCAAGGACCGCGGTCTCCTTGGCCATTATTAGGGACGCGAGCGAAACTTTTGTGAGTTTTCAACGTAATACATTTTAAATAGGGCAAATTACGGCATTTTAGTATTTTGGACCTTTAGGTATTTAGGCAGTTTAGGTATTTTGGTATTTTTTACTATGGGGAGGTGAAATGCATCTTTTATTACTCTTTTTTCTCACAGTAAACAATAACCCTACTGTTGAGGTGCGCTTCACAGAGGTTGCACCGAGGATTGACGGTGTCATCGAGGATATCTGGTACACAGCGGATTCAGTATATAAGTTCGTTCAGTTTATGCCCTATGAAAAGGCAGAACCAACAGAGCGAACCGTTGTATATGTTTTGCAGGATGAGGCAAATCTCTATGTCGCATTCCGCTGTTATGCAGAAAAACATAAACCAACTGCCGTCTTAACCGCAGATGAGGATGATGTGAGGATAGGTCTCGACACGTTTGGCAGTAAGACCACTGCCTACTATTTCCAGGTATTTGCGAGTGGGATATTTCATGACGGCTGGATACTGGATGATGGCCGAACCTTCGATGACTCCTGGGAAGGAGTATGGTATCGAGCCGTCATGATCTATGATGACCGTTTCGAAGTGGAAATAAAAATTCCATTCAAATCGATACGGTACAAGAAAGGGCTCAGTGAATGGGGTGTCGTTTTTGCCCGTTACATTGCTTTCAATAGAGAATATGATCTGTCCGGCGAATTCTTACAACAAGAGGATGTCTTGATTTCTAAATACGGTTCGCTTACCGGCATAAATCCACAAACCACGGGGTACTATTTTGAGCTTTATCCTGAGGGATATGTGAGACGTGATTGGGATTGGCTGAATGATACCGCCGACACAAGGCTGAGCCTGAGTTTGAATTTCAAGTGGGACGTCACGCCACAGGCAACCATTAATGCTACCGTATTCCCAGACTTTGCCCAGATCGAATCTGATCCATTCGAGCTCAATCTGTCGCGTTATCCAACCTATTTAGATGAACGGAGACCATTCTTCCTCGAGGGTAAAGATATCTTCCGCATGGCAGACTTTGGTGGCTGGGGATTTTTCGATCCCTTAGAAATCTTCTATTCCCGAAGAATCGGAAAGTCGGTGAACGACGACGCAGTACCGATCATAGGTGGTCTCAAATTGACCAATCAAACAAAGGAGTGGAACGTCGGTGTTTTGGGTGCCTATACTGATGAATTTGTGGATTCTCTCAGGCTCATCGAGGAACCAAGACGCTGGTTCGGTGTCGTGCGGGCAAGGCGCAGTCTATTTGAGAACTCAGACATCGGCATACTCTTCAGCGGATCAATGGTAAACAGTAACACGTTTAATTACGCGCTCGGCATTGATGGCGCATATCGCAGCGGCGCCAATCAATTTGTACTACAAGGCGCTGTGAGTGACAGGAACGAAAAGAGAGGTTGGGCATTCAATGCCGGTTATTTTGGTTACATCAAAAATTTTATCACGTTCGCTTCTGCTCAGGCGATAAGTGATTCCTTTGATGTCACCGATGTCGGTTTTGTTCCCTGGGCTGGGCAAAAGAAACTATTCCTTCAAACTGGTCCTTATAAACAATTTCAGAAAGGATTTGTTCGCGATTTCTTTATAGCACCAGGAATCGAAATTATTCAGGAACCAGGCGATTCGAATTGGTCAATCGTTGGTAGGACAGAAATCAACACAGATTTCCGTAACGACTGGGGATTTGACTTTAACGTTGCTGCTGGATCCTATTATGAGGCAGATACTAACTATTTTTATCGACGCATAAACCTCTCTACCTGGGGCAGGCTCTTCGGCAATCACTTGGATCTTGGCTGCGATTACAGATACACATACAACTATCAGCGCAGATTCCTTGCATATCAAGGTGAAAACTGGCTCTCGTATACCTATTCAATAATTCCACAAATAGGCATTAGCCTGGCTTCATACCTATGGATCGAGTGGGATCCAGACAATACTATTGTCGCAATATGGCCAATGTTCAGGCCGAGGGTTGATGTACGATTTAATGCCGACATGATGCTCACCATTTTCAATGAAATGGTCTCGCAAACACCCGGGACAGATTTTGGTGAAGTAGACTTATTATCTAATCGCTTTGGCTTACTCTTCTCCTGGAACTTCATGCCCAAGTCCTGGCTGTACATCGCATTGAATGATCACCGAGTGGATTTAGAGGGTCCTTCAGAACCATGGACCTGGGATGTAGACCCGTTCTATCGCATCGGTGCTATCAAGGCGAAGTATCTGATTTATTTTTAGAAGATTCAAACAGATTAATGCGGATGCAAACACCCCGCACTTTTACAAGAGTGCGGGGTGAAACTTTTCTCTATCTTCCACGTATTATTTAATAAAAGGTAGTTAAAGATGTAATAAAATTTATTTTTCTTTAGGCATTTAGGTGTTTAGGTATTTTATATTATGGGAGGTTTCAATGAATCCATTCTTGATGTTTTTATTGATAATCAACACCAACAATGACAAATCTGTCGAGGTGCGCTTCACCGAAACTGCACCAAAGATCGACGGTGTGATCGAAGAAATCTGGCAGATGGCAGATTCGGCATACAATTTTGTCCAAAGCGAACCATATGAAAATGCAAGCCCTACAGAAAAAACTGTGGTCTATGTGTTACAGGATAAAGAAAATCTCTATTTTGCATTCCGCTGTTATGCACAAAATCACCAGCCAATTGCATGTTTCACGAAAGACGAGGATTATGTGACGGTTAAAATTGACCCCTTTGGTAGCAAGACGCATGGCTACTATTTTACCGTGTTCGCAAGCAGATTATTTTGGGACGGTTGGATACTCGATGATGGCCGTACCGAAGATGATTCCTGGGAAGGAGTGTGGTATCGAGGTGTGGCATTGTACGATGACCGCCTGGAAGTAGAAATAAAGATTCCCTTCAAGTCGATACGATATAAAAAGGGACTCAGTCAGTGGGGTGTACAATTGAGGAGGTACATTGCTGCCAATCGTGAGAGTGATTACTGGACTGAGGTATTACAGAAAGAAGACGATATGGTTTCGAAGTGGGGACCATTGACCAGTATAAATCCTCAAGCCACAGGGTACTACTTCGAGCTTTACCCCGAAGGATATCTACGACTCGACAGGAATTACAGACCAGATACGACCGAATTCAAACCGAGTATCAGTCTCAATTTCAAGTGGGATGTGACTCCTCAGATGACCCTCAACGCAACCACTTATCCGGACTTCGCCCAAATCGAATCCGACCCCTTTACACTAAACCTCGACCGCTTTCCCGTCTATCTGGATGAACGCAGACCGTTTTTTCTCGAAGGAAAAGACATTTTCCGTATGTTCGATTTTGGCGAAGGTAAAGGTTTCTTTGACCCTTTAGAAATCTTCTACTCCCGAAGAATTGGTAAGTCAATGGATGGCGATGCCGTGCCAATTATTGGAGGTCTGAAACTGACCAATAAATCCGAGGACTGGGATGTGGGAGCCCTGGGTGCCTATACAGATGAATATACTGATACCGCGAATGCGATCGAAGAACCTCATCGGTGGTTTGGCGCATTGAGAGGAAAGCACAGGGTATTAGGAAATTCGGATGTTGGTATGCTCGTGACTGGCACAATGGTTGATGAAAATGATTACAATTATGCAGTCGGTCTTGATGGTGCTTATCGTCGGGGAGCGAACCAGTTTATTGTTCAGGGTGCAGTGAGTGACCACAATGAAAAGAGAGGCTGGGCACTCAAGTCAGGCTTTTTCGGTTTTCTTGGCAGTTTCGGGACAATAGGTTCATTCGAAGTTTTCAGCGACTCCTTTGATGTCAGCGATATCGGATTCGTTCCATGGGCAGGACAAAAACAATTGTTGTTGGCGACCGGTCCCTTCAAGCAATATCCAACGGGATTTTTACAATATTTATTTATTGCTCCTGGCATCTTCGTAATCCAGGAACCGGGTAATACAAACTGGTCTACACTCGGCGCTTTAGAAATCAATCCTGGCTTTCGCAACAGATGGGGTTCAGATTTTTCAATCATTGTAGGCCCTTATTATGAAGCAGATACAAATTACCTTTATCACGGCGTAGATCTATCGATTTGGGGTCCTCTTTTTGGCAATCAGTTCAATCTTTCATGTCACTATGCCTATACATATAACTACTGGCGGGATTTTCTGGCGTACCGAGGTTCAAACGAATTATCGTACGACTACTCAATCATACCACAGATGCGCATCGGTTTCGAGTCCGATCTATGGATTGAGTGGGATACGACCAACACCATCATCGCAATGACACCGCGCTTTAAGCCGAAAATCGAGTTCAGGTTCAATGCCGATATGAGTCTCACCATATTTAACGAAATGGTCATGGAAACACCTGGTACTGATTTCGGCGACATGGAATTGCTTTCAAATCGACTCGGTCTCCTCTTCTCCTGGAACTTCATGCCCAAATCCTGGCTCTACATAGCGCTCAATGACTACCGTGAACAGGAAGATGGCGAGTTACAGCCTCAATACCGCATCGGTGCAATCAAGGCAAAATACCTGATATATTTTTAAAAAATAAGGCAAATTAAGGCAATTCAGGGCAATTTAGGGACAGCAAGGTAAGGACGTAACAAAATCTATTTTTAGGTATTTAGGAGCGAGGCTTTTTCCAGCATCCCAACCCCAACCTATTGATTATATTTTTAGGTATTTTAATCGGCCTAAGGCGGACTAACTCATTGACTTGACCCCCAATTACATATACTATTATACGAGGAGGTTGTATGTTAACAATTCTTATTCTATTGGCCTATATTCCATCTGGCACGTTTTCTATTGTTGCCATGGACCCAGAAACAAACGAATGGGGTGTCGCGGTTGCATCGAGAGTTTTGGATGTTGGATATATCGTACCGTGGCTCAAAGCAGAGGTCGGTGCAGTAGCAAGCCAGGCATATTCTAATCCCTATCTTGGGCCATGGGCATTGGAAGAACTCGCGCAGGGAAAATCTGCCGAGGAAGCCTTAAAGATAATCCTCGAAAGAGACACAATGCCAGAAGAGAGGCAAGTTGGTATTGTCGATACCGAGGGAAGATCCGTCTCACACACTGGTCAAAGCACAAATGCATGGGCTGGCCACAGAATTGCGCCATACGTGGCAGTGCAGGGCAACATTCTGACTGGCCCTGAAGTCGTCGATAGCATGCTTGCTGTTTTTCAGAGAACCAAAGGTGTGCTCGCCGAGCGATTACTCTCAGCACTCGAGGCAGGTGAAGCGGCAGGTGGTGATAGCAGAGGAAAGCAATCGGCTTCGCTGATTGTAGTAAGAAAGCGTGGAGGTTATCAGGGTGTTGATGATAGACTCGTCGATTTGAAGGTCGTTGATAACGCAGAGCCTGTTCAGGAACTGCGCCGCCAGTATGAGATGTGGCAGTATAATTTTCTTAGCCCGGCGTATCTCCGTCTTGCCTTAGAGGAAAAAGATAAAGAAGAAATGCTTCTTAAAAAAGCCTATGCCCTCCTTGTGAAGGCTTTGGAAAGTGAAATTGAAAGTCCGGAAGTGTACAATAGCCTCGCCTGGGAATTTGCCCTCAAGAAGAAATATCCAGAAAAGACCCTTAAGGCAGCACAACGTGCACATGAGCTCGCGCCCGATGATGCAAATATTATGGATACACTTGCAGAGGCTTATTATGCAGCCCGAAATTATGAGCAGGCAGTTTACTGGGAAAAGAAAGCTTTGGAAATCGAACCCGATAATGAGTTTTTCAACACGCAACTCAAGAAATTTGAAGAGGCGCTGAAGGCTATTGAAGAGTAGGGCACTCGATTTAAGAACCTAAACTAGAGGTATGCTTTATTTGACAGATTAAAAAATATGGTGTAATATTGAGTAGTAGTATGTTACGCTGTTCAGTTGAATTGTAGTAGAAATTTGCTTTTGTCAGAAGGGGGATTTTATGAATAATTTGACGCCTTTCTTTATATTCATAATCCCAATTATAGTATTGGGAGATGTAGATGAGTTCGGGAGTACCAATGAATATACAATTCCTGAGATGTTTACAACCACTTGTCCACCAGACACACCCGCTGGCTGGCGGGATGATGAGCGGCTGAGCCTGAATGATGCCAATGAGTCTATCAATCCACGAGGCGTCTCTGATGCCTTGGGCAGGATTCATGTTGTCTGGAAGGATAATCGCAGACTAGGTGGCTATGATCAGATAGACTATCGAGTGAGGATTGATACTATATGGGATACCCTCTGTGCAATCTCAAATCTTGATACTGTGCACAATTCGCCGTGGATAACCATTGATAAGAAGAACAATGCCCATGTCGTTTTTTTACGAAGGATTCGTAACGATATTTGGACCTATTTCGATATAGGTTACAGAAAATATAATGATTCACTTTCTGCCTGGGAACCCGAGGAGCGGTTGACCTATTACGACTCAACAGGCTATGCTGGACGACCCAAGATTTTATGTGACACAAACGACGTAGTCTATGCAATCTGGCTAAATGAAAACGATGTACCAATAACAATATGGTATGTAACAAATGATGGCACGGGTTGGAGCTCGAAACTGGCTGTAACTGATGCAAATGATTCTCCAAATGGCTACTTTGGAGTTGCGGCTGCACCTGACAATAAAATTCATTGCATTTGGCAGGACTACCGAAGTGGCGTATCTGAACTCTACCACCGATACTATGAAAATGGTTCTTGGTCACCTTCTGTTGCTGTAACAACGAATGGATTTGCGAGTGCGTATCCGCGTTTGGCTGCCGATACTCTCAGTAATATACACCTCGTCTATGGCGGTGGCACATCACTGAGTGAAAAAATCCACTATCTTATCTGGGATTCTTCCACTCAGACCTGGGGACCAGAAACAAAATTCCCTTCTCAGATGGGATTACCACATGTCGACATAGCAGTAAGTTCTCTTGATTCTGATGTACATCTAACCTTCCATGAATCAATAAATGGACACATAGAAATTATGTATAAACACTACGATTCTCAAACTGGACAATGGGAACCAAATGTCCAGTTGACCTTCAATTATCCTAATATACGGCTTGATCCTCAAATCTGTCTCGACCCTGATGATTATGTTCATCTTTTCTGGTGGGATGAGCGAGATGGCACTGGTCAGGAAGAAATTTACTATAAGACTAATCGACTTGTTACTGGTATTGAAGAAATCAGTCTTGAAATGCAGCCGAGTATTGAGTTAGCGGCATTCCCGAATCCATTTAAACGGACAATCGAAATTAGATATGGGCTAGCAGACGGAGTAAACAGTAGTTCCACTCTGCGAGAATCTCCGCAAGCGTCTCGTAAACTCTCATGGAGTCTACGGACCTCGATCTTTGGTCGGGAACAAAAGCCAATGGCCACTATAAAAATTTATGATGTGACCGGGAAACTAGTAAAATCGTTTAACCATTTACTCGTTCAATTGTCTAACCGTGTTATTTGGGATGGAAAAGATGATAGTGGAAGGAATTGTTCTCCTGGTATCTATTTTTCTATACTCCAAAGTGATGAGGCGAGCAAAAGTCTAAAGCTTGTTCGGATCCCGTCTTTCTAAAACCTTTGGTTCTTCGCCGAAAGATCTTGCGTCAGTCAGGAGTTTCTTTTTATATTTTTTGAATGAATTAAAACTTTTCTTGTGAATAAACAAAATATTATGCTTCAGCTACGATAACATCGAGAAACCTATCAACGATCTTTTTGTCTAATTGAGAGCCCTTTACTCTCTTGAGTTCAGCTACTGCCTCCTCTTTTGTCCTCGCCTTTCGATACGGTCTCTCTGAACGCATCGCATCATAAGTATCAGCAACCGCCATGATCCTCGCCATCAGTGGTATTTCATCTTTTGTGAGGCCATTCGGATAACCTTTTCCATCGACTCGCTCATGGTGCGCGTAAATGATATCGAGAATCTCTTGAAAGTCACTCACCGTACTCAATATTTGCATGCCAACAACCGGATGTTTGAATATATGCTCGCGCTCCTCTTCTGTCAGTGGGCCAGGTTTATTCAGAATACCATCAGGAATGCTTATCTTGCCAATATCATGGAGCAGGCATGCATGTCTCAATAGTTCGATCTCGGCCCTGGACATATTCAATGTTTTAGCAATTCTGACCGCATAATCCATGACACGAAGCGAGTGTCCAGCAGTGTAATGGTCTTTAGCATCTACGGTTTTGGCAATGAGCTCGACAAATTCTACATAGCTTCTATTCGATTTTGCGACAAGTTTTTTGATCATTTCTTTGGATCTCGTTAAGTTACTTAACGTCCACGAGTATTGGGAGAGAAATGTCCACACAAATAATACGGACATGATAAAGACACCAAATACAAATGGGTTTCGTATAAATGAAATCACTGGCTTTTCCAATATAAGGCCCACAAAATCTAAAATACCCAAGCCGATGCCAATGCCGAGGCCAAAAATTAAGGGTGTATAATTAATCGACCCCGTTATATCTTTCTTCGAGACCGTTATTATCTTCGTATAAAAATAGATGGTAATGACCATAAGAAGTATAATAAAGAAAGGATACAGTGTACCTGCGCTTGACTGCAGCAAGCCTGCGTAGTATATTGTTCGATTACGGATTATTAAATCGGTAAAAAGGATAAATCCGAAACAGATTAATGTCAAAGTGCCAAATAAAATTTTAATTCTCGTGCCCAATTTTTCCAGTATCACAGAATTGATAAAAAGTGGAAACGTGTACATAAAACCAAATATACCAACATACGAAAATTTATGCCAGAAGACT
>CP070664.1:2524636-2530787 GCA_020355325.1 Caldifarciminota bacterium | reverse complement strand
TACTGGTAAAGCCACCCGTGAATTTCTTTATGTCGAAGATTGTGCAGAGGCAATTGTCCTTGCAACTGAAAATTATAATAAACCCGACCCGGTAAATATCGGCGCTGCTTTCGAAATTTCAATTAAAGACCTGGTAAATCTCATAGCGAAATTAATGAAGTTTAAGGGCGAGATTAAATGGGATACTACCAAACCCGACGGACAGCCAAGAAGAATGCTGGATACAAGTAGAGCAGAACGAGAATTTGGGTTTAAGGCGAAGGCGAAATTTAAAGAAGGCCTGCGCAAAACCATTAGTTGGTATCTAAACCAGAAAGACTAACAACATGGGGTCAGGTCATCTCGATACACTCTATGCATTAAACATCGCGGTATACTCGATATCTTCGACTTGAAATTTGAAATTGCATCCGGTTGTTCAAAGAAAATTTAAAGAGAATAGAAAAACAATTTTATTAAAATTAAGTCCCCGCACGTCGTGCGGGTTTTTTTTGAAGTCAAACCAGGGCAATGGGGGAGAGGAGCGTAGACCGTAAGTCGTAAGGCGTAGATCGTATGGCGAGCTTTTTAAGAACTAGGAACTGGACAGCATGCAGTTATTACGCTATAGTTAGTTGAAAGGAGGAAAGATGCCGTTTTTGGAAATCGATCTATGGAAGGGTTTTGACCCGAAGAAGAAAGAAGTTCTTGTGGCAAAGGTCACCGACGTTGTGACTGAGGTGGTAGATTGCCCAAAAGAAGCCGTGCACATTATCATTCGTGAGGAACCGAAGGAGAACTGGGCAGTTGGAGGAGTACAGCTCTCGAAGAAATTTGGAAGTGCGTAATGCGTAGGTCGTAGGGCGTAAGGCGATACTTAAACTAGAAACTGATTTATGCGTAGGGCGTAAGGCGTTGCCTTATTAGAAACTAGGAACTAAGTACTAAGAACTAGGAACTGTTGGTCAGAGAGAAAGGAGAAAGGGTGGAGAAAAGAGAATACAGAGGTTATCGGGATTTAAAAGTTTATCAACTAGCCTATAAGTTAGCAATGGAGATTTTTGAAATTACGAAGTCTTTTCCTAAGGAAGAAAAATATTCGCTAACCGATCAAATCAGAAGATCATCACGAAGTATTACTGCTAATATAGCTGAGGCATGGCAGAAAAGGTTGTATCCAAAGACATTCATAAGCAAAATAATTGACGCAGCTGGCGAAGCTGGAGAGACACAGGTGTGGCTTAATTTCTCTTTGAACTGTGGCTATATGGCTAAAGAAAAAAGTGATTACTTTATTGAGAGCTATGATGAGGTAAATCGCATGCTTTTTGGAATGGTAGAAAAACCGGATAGATTTGAAATGAAAATTAGAAAAAAATAATTACTTTTTATGTTGTGATTTTCGTTTTGAGTACTTAGTACCTAGTATCTAGTTTTTAGTATCTTGTATCTGGTATTTAGTGCCTAGTATCTAGTAAATAGTGTCTACTATTAGCTGCTTTGCAGCTAACCTCCGCGTATTGCTTCTAACCATACTTCGGTGCGATGTTTGTAGTTTTTTGCTCCTTCATGATTCGGTTCGAGTAGAAGAACTTCTTTAAAGACAGTTAACGCATCATTGTATCGCTCCTCAAGAAAGAGGTTTACTCCCTGCTTGTAGAGTGCATCAATTGCCTCTTTGGACACCTTCGGTTTTGGAGGAGGAGTTTGCTTGGGTGGTTTTTTTGTGGCTGCAGCAATCTTTGTTTGCAAAGCCAAAATCTCAGCCTTTGCTTCTGCATTATTAGGATCGAGCGCAAGAACTTTTTCCCACGCTTCAATTGCCTTGCTATATTCATTTCCCCGTGTTCGTGAGCGCGCCTCATATGAATATTGGGCAATCAGTTCCAGTGCTGCGCGTCGCGCTTCAATATTTGCTAAGTATACGTGTGCCTCTTCGTTGTATGCGTCGAGGGCGAGTACTACTTCAAACGATGCAGCTGCCTGATTTAAATTGTCCTGTTCGTAATACTTCTTACCCTGCTCAAGATATTCTTCAATCGTGCGCGCTTTCTCTCGTGTAGCAGCGTTTGCCTTTGATATTGCCTCTCTCCGTAGTGCTTCATCTGTTTTCCTCAAATTAAAGATATAGGTACTCTTTATATCTGGTTTCACCGTGACCTGGGCACTATTGGTAACATAGTCTGATTTTGATACGACGACTGTATAATTACCTGCGGGAAGGCTAAGAGAAAACGTGCCGTCAGTGGCATTATATCGTATATTCTTTTCTTGAATCTCAACCAGTGCATTTGCCACCACATCATCCGATGTCAAATCGCGAATCACACATTCGATCGAGCCGAAGCGCGGAGCCATCGGTCTAAAGCTGCGATGTAGTTCTACACCAAATGTTATTCGCGGCGAGAACGGTCGAACATCTCCCATTTGCTCTACCTTCGCCATTGCAAGAGTTGCGGTGAAATATTTATGATTGTACCGCATTCCCACATTAGCATCTCGACCGTCCATTTCCGCCATCAGTTCCAATCCAAAGGGAAATTTTATTGAACCGCCAAAGAATAAACCAAAAGCCCATGCCGAATGTTCCTCTTCGGTATATTCATCTCCGAGTACTAACAAATCAGTATTGAAGACATGACTTCTTGAGCCATAGCCGACAAATCGACCACGACCCAGTCCGAATACCAGATTAATATAGGGCGCTATTGCTTTTTGCATGGCAACATATGCCGACATGAGTTCCACGGGTCTGCCACCAGAATAGAGGAAGTAGTTTTTCTCTTCCAGAAAGCCGATGGTATCGCCCCTTCCAACAGTTGAGATGTGTGTGCTGTATGAGATGTCATCAATACCTGCATAGATTGCTGGCCAGTTGTTTTTCTCTTGTAACAGGACATATTTCACAGATGCGACATAGGTGTTCGTCGTGAACATAGAAAGGGCAATTTCAGCACGTCCGAAGCAGTATTTGAATACCATGTCAAAGTCATTCGGGTCCGTGCTTTCGCCGTAGAGCGGGAGTGCATATTTTACGCCGAGCCCAGCTGTACCGGGCATGTCATAGCATGGAACAGTCGGGATGTCAATAAATCCCGAAGTTCTACTCAGCTCCGCAAGGAGAAAAAACGCTATCACCCACATACTCTCATCCCTCTTCCATTCTACTTCAAATTATACTTCTAAACCATTCTTTGTCAAGGGGTTTCTTGGGGCTAAATGGCATAAGGCACTTGACACATATAAAATTCTGTGTATTATTTAACTGAGGAGGTACGAAGCTCCAATGCGGGCTTTGATGATGAGGGAGGTTTTTATGCAATTAATAGAGAAATTATCAAAGAACCGTATTGATAGACAGCTGTATATGAGACAGGGCGTACAACAATCTATTATTGATGAGCTACAGCGTTCGCTAACAAGGAGAATGAAAGAACCATTCTTAAAAAGACCATTTGACATCGTTCTTGCAGGAGTAGGGCTATTGCTCTCTTCATGGTTGTGGGCGTGTATCTGGATTGCAATCCTTGTCGAGGATGGATATCCTGTCTTAATAAAACAGCAACGCATTGGTAAGGATGGAAAACTCTTCACCTCCTTGAAATTCCGTTCAATGGTTAAATCATCACTCAATGAAAGGGTGAATGTACAGGCCGAGGAAGATGACCCGAGAATAACGTGGGTAGGGAGGATACTGAGAAAAACTGCTTTTGATGAATTACCTCAACTGTTGAGCATTTTCACTGGTGAGATGAGCTTTGTTGGTCCACGGCCGCTCTTGCCGCGCGAAGTCGAGTTGAATGGCAATGATTCTATACACATAGAGCATATTCCAGGATATAGTGAGAGAATCAGAATGCGGCCAGGACTCACTGGCATAGCCCAGGTTTATGCACCACGTGATCTGCCCAGAAGGTACAAGTTTAAATATGACCTTTTATACATCAGAAAATCAAATTTTCTCGTGGACATACAACTTATTGTATTATCATTCTTAGTGACCTTCATTGGTAAGTGGGAAAACCGTGGTATAAAATTAGAATTTTTAAAGAAAAACTAACTGCATGAAAAAACCATACGACCTCGTTGTTGTGGGTGGAGGGCCCGTTGGTTCGTATACTGCATATCTATTGGCAGATAAGGGATTTAGTGTCTGCCTGTTCGACGAAAAGAGTGAAATTGGTAAAAACGTTATCTGTGCTGGTGTGCTCGGCAAAGAGGCATTCAAGCGATACGATTTGCCGAGTGAGTCTATCGTATCGAGAATCGATTCGGTTTCATTCATTTCTCCGTACGGTCAACGGTTAGAATATAAACCAAAAGATGTGCTCGCCTATGTCGTCGATCGAGAAGTCTTTGACAAGGGTCTCATCACGCTGGCACAGAAATGCGGGGTCGATGTCTATTTAAAGCAGCGCGTGACGAGCATTCGAGAATCATCGAAACAGTATATCGTTGTGAGTAGAAACAAACGATTTCGGAGCAAGGCAGTGGTGCTTGCCACCGGTGTTGATTATGCGCTACATAAAAGAGTGGGGATAGGCAGAACACAGAGTTTCCTCTATGGCTCTCAGATCGAAATGCCACTATCATTCGCACCATCGAGAATTGAAATACACATAGGCAAGACGTTTGCACCTGGTTCATTTGGCTGGGTCATTCCCGCAGGCAAGAACGCCTCAAAGGTCGGTGTCATCGTGAGACGAAGGGGCAAGAAGTGGCTCCAGCGTATGCTCGAAAAGAGATTGAGATTTTCAGTCTCGAAATTGAACAGTGATGAGCTGAAAGTAAAACCGATTGCATATGGCCCAAGTAAACGAAGCGTCAAAGGGAATATTCTGGCTGTCGGTGAGGCTGCTGGTCAGGTAAAAACGACAACCGGTGGCGGTATCTTTTATGGCCTCCTGTGTTCGGAGATCGCAGTCGACAAACTGAGCAAGACCCTGAAAAATGGCGCCAGTTTGCGCGATTATGAACTGGCGTGGCGGAGTGCCTTAATCTCTGAACTCGATATCGGTAAACATCTCAGAAAATTTGCGTCGCAACTGAGCGACGGAGATATCGAGAGGCTTTTTAATTTCGTAAAGAAAAACAGGTTCTGGGTACAATTACTCGTTCCCCGTATTAACTTTGATTTTCATTCAAATTTAATATTTTTCTGCATGAAGAGCTTCGGCTCGCTCCTCGGCTTTCCAGAAGAGCAGTCGCCTTAAACACTACATATAAAACAGTTTCTAGTACCTCGTGTCTAGTTCTTAGTATCTCATTAAAGAAACGACATACGCCTTACAACTTACGCCTTACGATATGTTCTCCCGCTGGTTGACTTTCCATCTCTTTTCTGTATACTGACTCCATGAGCACACGATACGACGTCATCGTAATCGGTGCAGGACCTGGTGGATATCCATGTGCTATCAGGCTCGGTCAACTCAAGAAAAGAGTTTTAGTCATCGAGGCGAAGTTCCTCGGTGGATTGTGTTTGAATTGGGGCTGTATCCCAACGAAGGCACTGAGCTTTGCTGCTGAAATGACCGATAACTTCAAGAAAGCGCAGCGGATGGGTTTTAAAATCGAATCCAGTGGTCTGGATATCGATGTACTGAGAAACTGGAAAGAGGGAGTTGTCAAAAGGCTACGGAGTGGCATAGAATTTCTCTTTAAATCCGTTGGTATCGAGTGGAAGCAGGGTTATGCAACAATAGTATCACCAAATAGGGTGGAGGTGGAGAATGCAGGTAGCAAAGAAGTTTTCGAGGGAGAAAATATTATTATCGCTACAGGAACCGAGGTCATACCCTTGCCTGGCCTCAATTTTGACGGTAATTACATAATCAATACCGATGACGCGCTGGAGTTACGAGAGATTCCAAAGCATTTACTCGTTGTTGGCGCTGGTGCATCTGGTTTGGAAATGGCAACAATCTATGCACGCTTGGGAAGTAGCGTGACCGTGGTTGAAATCATGGAACAGATTTTGCCTGGGATGGAGCACGAATTGTGTGACCATCTCTATAAAATACTCAAGAAATCGGGAATTGAAATTTATCTTGATTCGCAGGTAACTGGCTACGAGAAAAAATATAATCGACTCGAAGTGACGGTTAAAAAACCCGAAGGTGAAATCCGGGAAATGCACGATAAGATACTCGTTACCGTGGGACGCAGACCC
>CP070664.1:2520894-2524536 GCA_020355325.1 Caldifarciminota bacterium | reverse complement strand
ACCGAAGTTCCCCGCATCGTCATTAATCGTCACATAGGCTGACGATGTCATCAAGTGAGACGTCACATTTTCTGCGACTGCACCACCTTCATTCTCGATCGTCACCACCAGGTCTGCGGTCTCACCCGGGTCCAAAATACCGTTGCCGTTGTTGTCGTTCACCACACTCACATCCTCATAGGTCAAAACCGGAGCATAGACTATGACCGTAGGATAGGAGGTCCAGGTACTGTCGTTAGCGTCATGGAATATCAAGGTGAAACTGATCCCGTGATTGTTTGGGCAGTTATCGGCAATCGTGAAGCTATAATATGGATCTGAAATCGACGAGTCGTCGGGTGTAATATCGCCGTACCAACTCGAATCAGTGGTGATAGTAACATTAGGGTCAGACTCAGAGAGTAACCCGTACACGCCATAAGCAGTTGTCACGCCTATATTCTTAGCCCAAACACCGAGGTCAATTACCTCGCCTGGATTTGCCTGACCATTACCACCTCCGTCATCTACTATTGTAGAGCCTATGGTGACATATGGGCCTGATACAACAGTGACCAGTGCGTATCCTTCATACGGGATATAGTTATGTTTCGTAACCGTTACGTACATCGTATCACTCGGTGTTGTTGGCGAGATGGTGAGGTTAACTGTTCCCGATGCATCGGTGTAATCTGATACGTGCATCTCGGGTGATTGGTTCGGTATCCAGCAGCAGACCAGTGCATCCTCAAGAGGTGTAATACCGTCATCATCTTTTATCGTGACCGTAAAATTACCGGTTCCTGGCAGAACTGTAGTATTATGGGTAACAATCATATTGTCCGGAATATCAGTCCAGAAATCGAGTGAAGGATCATTGAAGAGATGGTATGCCTCAAAGTAGTATCGTTTACTGCTCGTTGATGTATTATTTTCTATCCAGTAGAGGCCCCACTGGGTGAAACGGCCTGTCTCATAGAGATTGCCCGGTACACTGTCGGCATAGATCGCATCAAAATATCTTCTCTGTAGCCAATCATCTTCATACCAGAAGGTTGATGGAACACTGCCAAAATAGCATATGCCGCCCTTACCACTAAGACGGTCCCAGACTTCACCAAAACAACTGGTCGAATATTGGTAATCGCCACTCAGACAGCAATGGCCGACTGGCATTGGATACATATCGAGATTATTGGTGAGGGTTGTTAACTCTGAAACATTAAAATCACTCGAATAACCAACCCACCACTCGGTTTGACCACCGTGTGCGGTGTAAACACACCAGGCACGACCAGCGTTTATTTGAGCAACAACCCGAGCCTCTTGTTCACCATAGGCATAGACAAGGGTATCGACAGTATACCCATGCGGAACCAGGAGATCACGACAATACCAGTTTGTCGCCATACCAAATGATTGCCAATATGAATCATACCCGGCAATAAAACAAGCCTTTTTTAACCAGTCGGTTCCCGCTGAACCAAAATTTGCATGTTCGTAGCGCAATGCCTTTTGAATGGCTGTGTGTGCCTCACTCGCATTGAGAACCGCTATCCGGGCATTGAATAAATCAGGGAGATAGCCCGACCCGTCTGTTTCTGCATAGTATAAATCGGTCTGGTCATACGTTGAAGACCCATTGCCCCATGGTGGTAATGGCGTCGATGAATTCGGGTCACCGATAATCACGAGATAGGTAGCAATTGGGGTTTGTGCTTCAATTGTATCATCGATCGCACCGGCACTCCAGCCTGCAGCATTCCACATTCTTACCTTGAATCCTTTTTTCGCTTTCCAGTGAGCAAGACTTTCTGCAGCCTCGGCAAAGGCACCGTGGTAAAAAATATCATAATAGATGGGTAGTGGAGCAACACCCCGTAGGTAGTTTGGATAATTGATAACCATCTTTTCGATAAAATCTTCCCAGATGACAGAATAGTCCTTCGCGATCATGCGCTGCGTTTGTGCTACATTGCCTCCGATGAAGTTCACTCTCATGCGTATGTTAGAATAACACCGTATCGTATTTTTTACAGGATTATAGTGAATCGGAAACACCTGCAGTGTGGCGAGTCTGTGTCCCCGCGCGTAACCTTCGTGTTCCTCGAGAGTAGCAATATTGTCTGGAAAATAGTTGTCGGTTGAATACAGCTTTTCATCGATGACGAATTGTACTCTCGCATTTGGTATCTTCGGCACGCTTGCAAGTGCTGGCATGATTCTTTTATCGATGCCAATTGCAGCTAAATCGATTTCAGTTACATCATAATCCAGAACTTCAACGGTGATGCGCGCTTGATGCGGAACATCTAAGACTGTCGTTACCATCGGCAATTTTGGTTTTCCTATGTCACCTGTGTATGCGTATTCATCGATTGACAAGAGGGCAAAAACCTCAGTTCCTACATCGGTAATCTGTTTTGTATCAATTTCTTCTAATCGAAATCCATGTGCGTTAACGGTAATATCTACGTGAAATTCACCCGCAGAATGAACGTTGATTTCTGTTGTGCGCTGGAGGTTTATCTCATCGAACGGTATCCAGCGAGCCTGTGCAACAGAAAACACGATAAAAAACACGGCACATACTATTATTAAAAATTCATTTTTATTCATGAGCCTCCTTTTCGTTTTTTTCGTCATTTTACTATAGATTACCTGATTCATTTAAAACAACTTAAAAAATAGATTCAATTCTCTTTTTCACTACAGACCGTCAGCCTCCCTCTCTTTCTGTAGTCTTAAGTCTTTACGATTTTTCAAATACAATTTAAATATGTCTCTTGTTTCTCATTCCAGAGAGATCGCAATCACCCATTATTTAGTATACGCAAATTTTGGCGAATGTCAATAAACATATTCGCTCGGTCATTAATGGTGTGGGGAGGGGGGTCCAAAAGGGGGGTTATAAGCATAGGAGGTGTCTTATTGGACCTCCCTCCTTTAAATTTGTGAAAATTCTTGTCTTCTATTTTTCTCTATCAATATAATAGTTAAAATCAATTAATTGTCAAGTCTTTTTTATGAGATTTTTGGAAATCTCTGATTACTGTGATTAAACGAATAGATAACAGCGATTCAAGAGCTTGATATATCACTGTCCCGCTCGGCGGGATCTCCGCAGAGTCGCGTGGACTCTACGAGAGTCTGCGGACCACGATTTCTTCTATGTGTATATCCAATAATGATAAATTGGGATTACCTTTCTTGCGTCTACATAATCAAGAGAGCGCTAAAAATGTATTCATCTCTCTCTTTATTATGAACCTTGGAATAAAATGGAGAGAATTGTAAGAATGAGGGGTTGGTGCTTGGTTTACCAACGCATTAACACGCCACCCCAGGTAAAACCGGCGCCGAAAGCAACCATCAAAATAAGATCGCCTTTTTTTATTCTACCGTTTTGTACTGCCTCTTCGAGCGCAAGGGGTATAGATGCAGCCGACGTGTTACCATATTTATCGAGGTTAAGAGCGACCTTGTCCATCGGCATGTTTAATCGCTTTGCTGTGGCCTCGATGATTCGTATGTTGGCCTGATGGGGGATCAAGAGATCTACCTCATTTCGTACAATGTTTGCACGCTTGAGGGTTTCGACTGCCGCCTCGGCCATTGCGCGCACTGCGAGTTTAAAAACTTCATTTCCCTCCATTTTGATGT
>CP070664.1:2493171-2520794 GCA_020355325.1 Caldifarciminota bacterium | reverse complement strand
TCTCTTTGACAAGTTGAAATTAAAACCACTGAAGCGCGGCAAGGTTCACTATTCAACCGATGTTGAGGTCCTCCAGCAACTGAGTCGTTCGCATCGCCTCCCGAGTGAAATTCTTAAATACCGTGAGTTCTCAAAAATCCAATCGACGTACATACAACCGCTCATGCTCTTGGCAAAGGATGGCCGTATTCACACGACATTTCATCAAACTGGAACTGCAACAGGACGTCTCTCTTCATCGAATCCTAATATGCAAAATATACCAATACGAAGTGAACTTGGCAGGCGTCTCAGAAAGGGATTTATTGCCGAACATGGTTACAAACTTATCTCCGCCGACTATTCACAGGTCGAACTGAGACTCCTCGCCCATATGACGAATGATAAAAATCTTATCCAAGCGTTTAAACAAGGTAAGGACATTCACCGTCATACTGCTTCATTAGTCTTCAATGTTACTGAAGACAACGTCGATGAACATCAGAGAAGAATGGCAAAGGTTGTTAACTATGGTCTCATCTATGGCATGAGTGATTACGGACTTGCACAGGGTCTCGATATACCACAGGAAGAAGCGGTGCAATTTATTCAAGACTACTACACCCTCTATGCCGACGTCGAGCAGTGGCGCAATCAGGCAATCTCCCTCGCCGAGGAGAAAGGATACACCGAAACGATGTTCGGCAGACGGAGACCGCTCCCTGATCTGCAATCAAAAAACTACACATTGAGAGAATTCTCTAAGCGGGCAGCAATAAACACTCCTATTCAAGGAACCGCGGCGGATCTTATTAAACTCGCGATGATTCATGTAGAAAAAAAACTCGTGGAGAAAAAATTCAAAAGCGGACTCCAGTTATCTATACACGACGAACTCCTCTTTGAAATTGAAGATGAGCGAATCAATGAAGCACGCGAGATCATCAAAGAATGTATGGAGACAGTGATTAAGCTGAACGTACCGCTTGAAGTCTCCATCGGTATTGGTGACAATTGGGATGAGGCACATTGATTGTAACGCCACAGTATTGATTATCAATCAATAGTATGTAAGCAATCGTGTAACCATCCACAAAAGAAGAGGAATTTTAGTATGAAGAAATCGTTAGGGGCAAAATCCATTGTTTACCCAACACCGATTCTTGTTGTTGGGACATATGATGAGAGAGGAAAGCCGAACGTTATGACTGTTGCGTGGGGAGGAATATGCTGTTCGAGTCCTCCTTGTGTCGCCGTCGCTCTGAGAAAGGCTACTTACACGTATGGTAATATCGTTGAGCGAAAGGCCTTTACGGTAAATATCCCGTCCGAGAGGTTTGTCAGAGAAATCGATTATTTTGGTATCACTTCTGGAAGAGATGAAGATAAATTCTCTAAGACCGGGCTGACTCCTATAAAGAGCGGACTCGTCGATGCCCCGTATATACAGGAATTTCCTTTTATATTAGAATGCAAACTGCTTCAACGCATCGAAATTGGGCTCCACACGCAGTTTATTGGCAACATTCTGGATATAAAAGTCGATACGGCCGTTTTGGATGAGAAAGGCATCATTGATATAGGAAAGCTGAGGCCGATGCTCTATGCTCCAGAGTGTCGTGCTTACCATGGTGTTGGTTCCTTTCTTGGTAGGGCCTTTTCGATCGGGCAAGAGCTTTAAACGTATCTACAAAGGCATCAGGGAGGTTCTATCGTGCATACTTTTGGGTTGACATTTTTTAAAATATACTTATAATAGTGGTCTATGAAAACAAAAGTTTTAAAGGAAAAAGACGTGACGCGAAAATGGTATGTGGTGGATGCCACGAATCAAATTTTAGGCAGACTCGCTTCACGAATTGCTGGAATATTGACTGGCAAGCATAAACGACGCTACACGCCCCATGTGGATTGTGGTGATTTTGTCGTGGTTGTGAATGCCGATAAGTTTCGCGTGACGGGCAAAAAAATGAAGGATAAGATTTACTATTCACATTCATTTCATCCGGGTGGACTCAAGGCAATAAATCTTGAACTGATGTTGAAAAAACATCCTGAGAGGATCGTTTTGCATGCGGTGAGTGGTATGTTACCGAAGAATAAATTGAGGGCACGACGATTAAAGCGATTGAAAATTTATACCTCTCCCGACCATCCTCATACAGCACAGTCGCCCGAAAAAATTGAATTATGAGAAAAGTGATTGTTAGAATGATGAGGAGGAAAATAAATGATTGAAATTGTAACGGGTTCTCGTAAGAGGGCACGGGCAAAGGTAAGATTAGCCGAGGGAAGCGGAGTGATTAAAATCAACAGTCGCAAGCCAGTGGAATACTTCGGAAGACAAGATTTGGTCAGCATGGTTCATCTTCCGTTGACGACAGCTGGGGTGATGGGGAGCGTTGATGTGAAGGTGCAGGTTGCTGGCGGTGGCATGGCGGGTCAGGCTGGCGCAGTGTGTCATGGTATTGCGAGAGCATTGGTAAAATACAATCCCGAATTGAGACCAACACTCAAGAGCGCAGGGTTGTTAAAACGTGATCCGAGAGAGAAAGAAAGGATGAAATATGGATTGGCAAAACGGAGAAAACGATTTCAGTTTTCTAAACGATAAGGAGTTAACGTGGAACTCGTGAGTATCGAAAAATTAATACACGCTGGTGTTCATTTCGGACATCGAACGAAACGTTGGAATCCCAAGATGGCAAAGTATATCTTCAGTAAAAAAAACAGGGTGCACATTATTGATCTACGACAAACGCAGGAGGCATTGAGACGAGCGTATGAAGCAGTAGTACATATTGCTGAGCAGGGAAAAGGTATTCTCTATGTTGGAACAAAAAAGCAGTCTAAGGATATTATCAAGGAGGAAGCGAATCGAGGAAATATATTTTACATTACGGAACGATGGCTCGGCGGACTTCTCACTAATTTTGATGTGCTCAGTCAACGCACTGGCAGGCTCAGGGAGTTTGAGCAGATGAAAGAAGATGGCAGATGGGCACTACTCCCGAAGAAAGAGCTCTCACGATTAGGACGACGGTACACCAGACTATCAAAATACTTTGAAGGCATTAAAGATATGGATCGTTTGCCAGGATTAGTATACATTGTTGATATCAATAAAGATGATACCGCGCTCAGGGAGGCACAACGCATGGAAATTCCTGTCATCGCAATTGTTGATACCAATGTAGACCCAACCAACATTACCTATCCGATTCCAGCAAATGACGATTCTATCAGATCAATCAGTTTAATCACAAAAATTGTCACCGACGCAGTTATGGAAGGGAGGAAAGGTTTCGAGACAGAGGAGAAGGAGGCATATGGATCTGGAGAAAATTAGGGAGCTGAGAGAGCGAACTGGAGCCGGTATTGTTGAGTGTAAGAATGCTCTAACAGAAGCCGATGGTGATTTAGATAAGGCAGTCAATATTTTGAGAAAAAAGGGCTTAGCACTGGCAGCCAAAAAGGTTGGTCGGATTACGAAGGAAGGTATTATTGACGCCTATATTCACCCTGGGGATAGGTTGGGTGTGTTACTGGAAGTTAACTGTGAGACCGATTTTGTCGCACGAACACAGGAGTTCAAGCGTTTTGTGCGTGATATTGCACTCCAGATTGCGGCGAGTGAACCGATGGTGGTGAACCGCGAGGAGCTCCCTTCTGACGTCATCGAACGCGAAAAAGAGATTTATAGAAGTCTTGTTCAAGACCTTAAAAAGCCGGCCGAGATTGTTGAGAAAATCGTGGCTGGCAAGTTAGAAAAATTTTATACCGACGTGTGCCTCCTGGAACAACCTTTTGTAAAAATTCCTGAAAAAACAGTGGGAGAGTATATTAAAGAACAGATTGCAAAATTTGGTGAAAACATAGTGGTTCGCCGTTTCGTACGTTTTCGCCTTGGTGAATGACAGTAGATCCGTATCAGCAGCAGAGCAGAAGATTCCCTCATGTGTCCAATAAAAAAACCAGACATGTGAAATATCAGAGAGTTATATTAAAAATCTCTGGTGAAATTTTGGGAAAAGGAAATCAGTTACTCGACCCAAAGGCTATTGATTATATTACAAAACAGATTGCGCTCGTGCACTCTTTAGGAACCAAATTGGGTGTGGTCATTGGCGGGGGTAACATTGTACGGGGCCGTGAGATGCGTTGGCTGAATAAAATCGATGCCGATTTATGTGGCATGATAGCAACGATGATAAATGGCATTGTACTTGGCTCACAGTTACGTAAGAACAAGGTGGTTAACAAACTCGGCAGCGGCATCGAACTCGATGGCATTGTGCGGCGTTGTAATAAATTTGAAGATGTAGCATTTTTTAATTCTGGTGGTGTTCTTATATTTGTGGGAGGTACTGGTAACCCTTTGTTCACGACGGATACCGCTGCTGCACTCAGAGCTGTTGAGTTGGATAGTGATATTGTAATCAAAGGAACCAAGGTTGAGGGCGTCTATTCAGCAGACCCGAAAAAGAATCGTAAGGCGACACTCTATCGAACATTACAATTTGATGAGGCAATAGAGAAAAATTTGGCAGTGATGGACTCGACTGCATTTACTATATGTAAAGAGGCGAGCATCCCAATCTGTGTGTATAATTTTATGAAGTATCCTTTGAGCAGTATCATTCGAGGAGAGGACGTTGGGACACTCATAACAAATGGAGGAAAATATGATTGATAAAATTGCTGAGAACGCCGGTGATAAAATGGAAAAGTCGGTGAATCTTCTCGCTCAAGAGTTATCAAAATTGAGAACCGGTCGTGCGTCGTCAGCGATTGTAGAGGGACTCAAAGTCGAATATTATGGTAGTGCCTTGCCGCTTAATCAGGTGGCAACGATAAGTATACCTGAACCACGGTTGATTGTTATTCAACCATGGGATAAAACAGCCCTTGGTGAAATAGAGAAGGCAATCTATAAATCAGCCATTGGTTTAACACCGAATAATGATGGCAGTGTCATTCGGTTATCAATCCCGCCGTTAACAACAGAACGGCGTGAAGAGCTTATTAAATTGACACAAAAAATGGGTGAAGAGGCTAAAGTAGCAATGAGGAATATACGACGAGATGCAAATAATGAGATAAAAAAAGAAGAAAAACAGAAGAAAATCTCAGAAGACGAATCATTTAAGGCCCAGGAGCGCATACAGAAAATTACTGATAACTATATCGAAAAAGTTGATGAGGTGTTAGGAAAGAAAATAAAGGAAATTAGAGAAACGTAGTGCTAAACCATTCATTGAGACTATTTGTCTAAATATAGAAAGGAGGAGAAATGCCTAAGAATATATGGGATGATATTGTTCAGTGGTTAGAGGATGCATCCAAGGTCGTCGGTAAAGAAGCCGGAGATCTTACTCTTAAGGGACAGTTGAAAGTGCAGCTCTTTGAGCTTAACCGTAAATTGGGAGAAAACTTTAGTGAACTTGGTCGATTGGTCTATAACCATGTCTTCGTAAAAAAACAAGAAAATTGGGATAAGAATCTTAAAATAAAGGCTATCGTTAAAAAAATAAGGGTGTTGCAAAGACAGATAAAAATAAAAGAATCAGAATACAAAAGAATCGGGAAGAAGCTAAAGGCTAAGTAATAAACCAGGGGGTGATGTTCGTGGCTGATAAAAAAATGCGCAGGTGGGAACCATTTCGCGAATTAGTAAGTTTGCGTGATGACATGGATCGTCTGTTCAGATCTTTTTTCGGTGGGCCCCTCGAAGAAGTGGAGGGTTTTTGGGCACCGGTTATTGATATCGAAGAGGATAACGACAGCTACTATGTAAGGGCCGAAGTTCCAGGTATAAAAAAAGAAGAGATAAAAATTTCTGTACGAGGCAACGCGCTTTCACTTTCGGGCGAACGTAAGCAGGAGAGTGAAACGAAAAATAAGACGTTTCATCGTGTTGAACGATCATACGGAAGATTCAAGCGAACTATTAGCTTGCCATCTGAGATAGATGCCGAGAAGGTAAAAGCGACCTACAAAGATGGAATTCTCACGGTAACGCTGCCTAAACCAGAGTCTACGAAGCCAAAAGAGATTGAAGTTGAAATTAAATAACGGCGGATTAAAGTATCATTTCTCCTTCCTGTTTTCATCTACTGTAGCGTCTAATAGAGCCTCGAAACATTTATAAGGAGGTTTAATATGCAAGGCAAGATAACATTGCGAACGGCAGGGATTATCGCAGGCGCAGCAGCGGTTTTTGCGTTTCTCTTTGGTATTATCATTACTGTGAGTCTTCCTGCTATTGCAAATCGGAGCGAAGCGAGCATCGAACAGACTACACATATACCCCTTGTAACTGAAAAAGGTGAAAGTCCATTCGTAGCAGTAGCACAAGTTGTGTCACCAGCAGTTGTCAATATATCGGCAGAGAAGAGAGTGAGCCGGGGTGTTCCTGGTTTCGACTGGTATTATGAAGGGCCATTTGAGGACCTTTTTAGAGACTTTTTTAGGGGTTTCCCCCGATTCGAAGGTAAGACGCAGACACTGGGTTCGGGGTCTATAATATCCGAGGATGGTTATATCGTGACTAACCATCACGTCGTTTCTGGGGCTTCAAATATTGTCATAACGCTGGTCAGTAAAAAGGAATACAAGGGTGAAGCGGTGAAACTTATTGGTGCTGATCCGCGGACAGATATTGCGTTACTGAAGATAGAGAGTAAGGAGAAACTACCCTTTTTAAAATTTGGTGATTCAGATAAGGTAAAAGTTGGTGATTGGGCAATTGCTGTAGGCAATCCTTTCCACCTTGAGGGAACAGTTACCGTTGGCGTGATCTCAGCAAAAGGACGAGCCAATATACCGCTGCCTGAAGGACCCGATTTTCAGAGTTTTTTGCAGACTGATGCGGCAATCAACCCGGGTAATTCAGGTGGTCCCTTATTGAATATTCGTGGCGAAGTTATTGGTATCAATACAGCCATTACCTCCCCAAGCGGTGGAAATGTCGGTATCGGGTTTGCGATTCCGGCTAATCTCGCCTCAACGGTTATCAATGAGTTGAGGAGTACGGGTAAAGTTACACGAGGATATCTTGGTGTGTACTTGCAAGACATTACCGAGGACTTGAAAGAGGGGCTTAATCTGCCTTCGCTCGATGGAGTGCTTATTAGCGAAGTCGTGAAAGATACGCCAGCCGATAGAGCAGGCCTCAAGAGTGGAGACGTCGTTCGTGAATTCGATGGCAAGAAGGTTAAGGATATGCAGTCTTTCAGAATTCAAGTTGCATCGACGCCGGTTGGCCGAAAAGTAAAAATGACGATTTTCCGAGACGGAAAAGAAAAAGAACTCAATGTGACAATGGGTGAGTTACCAGAAGAATTGAGCGCCGTTACGCCAGAACGCGAGGAAGAGAGCGAGTTGGGTTTGACCGTGATCGACGTGGCTGATCCGCGGGCACAGCGGTTTGACTTGAACGTAATAAGCGGTGTTGTTGTTGTGGCTGTAAAACGAGATTCTCCAGCCGAGCAAGCAGGGATTGCCGTTGGTGATGTCATCATTTCAATTGGAAAGCAGGAGGTTAAGAACCTTACTGATTATAATCGAGCCATATCAAAATTAGAGAAAGACAAATCGGTTATTTTGCAATTACAACGAGGCGAACGGAAACGTTACGTGGCAGTTTCACCATAATTGCTTGCAAGTGTCAAAATGATTGACTGTACTGTTCAGACGTACGAGTTAACGAGCTAATGTATCGTATTATCAGTGACAGGAGACTCAGGCAGTATTTAGAAGAAATTAGCCAATTCTCGATCCTCACGAAAGAAGAAGAATTTACCTTTGCAAAAAGGTTTAGAGAGAAAAAAGATGAAGAAGCTAAGGAAAAACTTATCATCTCAAACCTGAGAATTGTAGTGTTTATTGCGAAAAAATTCCGAAACCAGGGATTGGGGCTGAGTGAATTAATAAACGCCGGCAACGCAGGCCTCATGCGTGCAGTCGATAAATTTGATGAACGAAAGGGATATCGATTCAATACATATTCTGTATGGTGGATAAAACGCGCAATTTACGATGCAATTAATGCTGAACGCGGTATCGTTCCAAAAAGTTTTCTCGCAAAGCGAATTCAAGTCATAACGTTGAAACATATACAGAAACATGGGAGGGAGCCGACGGTTCAAGAATTGGCAAAAACCTTAAATACTGACGCGAGTGCCGTTTCCTTAGCACTCACTGAATTAATCCCACCCTATTCACTCGATGAGACATTTGAAGACTCAGATAGTCAGTACATTGAATCTTTACGACTCGATATCCAGGGTGCAGATAATCTTATATCTCCTCCTCCAGATGAGATTTTTAAGAAAAAAGTTCAAAAGGAAAAACTTCTGTCAGCATTGAGTAAACTCGAATCACGAGAACAGGAGATTTTAAAAAGGAATTTCGGATTGGGTGAATATGAGGTTCAGAGTCTCGAAGAAATTAGTCGCTTGATGAATATAACGCGCGAGCGCGTACGGCAGATCAAAGAAAATGCGTTACGGAAGCTAAAAATTATCCTTTTGAGCCGTAGGAAATAAGTAGATTTATAACTCTTCGATAAAAATTTCCGTGTTTGTATATATACAAACTCCAGCCGCAATCCTTATCGATTCTTCGACAATTTCTCGTACAGAGAGATTTGAATATTTGACGAGAGCTCGACAGGCAGTGAGCGCATAGGGTCCACCCGAGCCGATTGCGACGATGCCGTCATCGGGTTCAATGATATCGCCAGAGCCTGAAATGAGATAGGCATGGTCTTTATCTAATATTGCCAAGAGCGCCTCGAGACGGCGCAACACCTTGTCCTGGCGCCAATCCTTTGCGAGCTCGACAACGCTTCGGGGAAGATTACCCCTGAACTCCTCGAGCTTCGTTTCAAATCGCTCAAACAGAGTAAGAGCATCAGCCGTTGAACCAGCAAAGCCTGTGAGGATCTTATTGTTATACATCTTGCGAATTTTACGTGCTGTATGCTTCATTATGGTCTCACCCGTCGTCACCTGGCCATCACAGCCAATAGCAACCATTCCTTTATGCTTTAAGCCAAGAATCGTTGTTGACTTCATAGGATTTATTATATTTCAGAGCGGATGATTGTCAAATAGTTTTTATGAAATTTTTGGAAAAGGCCAGAAACCTTAAGAACGGTGAATACTCTTCCGAAACTCTGTTTATGCCATTTCTGTGCTCGGGGCGTCTAATTGACTGACAGAAAAAGGTGTTGTTGATTATGGATCTCTGGGCTATTGGAGTGCGCTTTACCTATTGACATTTTTATCATTACCTGTATAATTATAGGTGAAGGAAATAAGGGAAATCAACAAGGAGGTCTATGAAAAAATTAATGGTGGTGCTTGTTCCTATTTGTTTTATCTTTGGCGCGTGGCAACAGAGTGGCGATATCTTACTGCCAAAGACCATTCAGGTTGATGACCTGACAATAGATAATTCTGGAGAGATATGGATTCTCTCCTCGGCAACGATACTAAAGTTAGACGCAACATCAAATAATCCTATTTTGATTCAACGAGTTGCGGACGCGAGAATGTTTTCAGTCATCGATGGAAAGGCATACATCCTGGACAATAGTAATCGTCTCCTGATTGTGGAGCTCGATGAGGGAGATGTTGTCCAGCTGACGAATCTCTTTTTCAATACTCCCACGCAACTCAGTACTGCCGTCGTAGATGGTGAAGCGACACTGGTTGTTCTTGAACCGAACCAGTTACTCTTTGCTGTGGAAGAAAACATCCGTGGAGTAGTTGTAACGAAAGCCGACCGATTTAGCACGGTACCGTTGGGTGACTACGGTGATACACAGACACCGCTTTTCACGCTTGTGAATAATCAGATCTATTCGTGGACGGGTGGAACTGTCATAAAAGCAAACGATTACCGATACAAATTATTGTACAGTTCTTCGGGGAGCATTCTTGATATCTCGGTAGACCAAAGAGGCAATGTCTACGTTCTCTTTTCTGATTCTATTGTCGTATTGAGAGACAATGGAGAGTATAAAAGTAAGATTGCTATTGATTTCGTTCCATCTGGCTCACGACTCTTGGTAAATCCTGCTCGTAATAATTTAGTTCTCTTTAACGACATGACGCAGGCATTGAAGATTATCTCCGAGGTCGGCAAAGAAGAGAAGGGCGATGTCATTGTTCTGAATAAAAATCACCCGAACCCGGTTGATAATTATACAGAAATCGAATTTACAATTAATCAACCACTTGATTTGACGATTACCGTTTATAATCTCATCGGAGAACCGGTCAAGGCTGTCGCGAGGGGCTACTACACGAGAGGGACGCACCGCGTTTTATGGCATGCGGATGATGAGCAGGGTAATCTGGTCCCGAATGGTGTCTATTTCTATCGTCTTGAATCAAGAAGGGGTGTTGCAATCAGACAATTGATAGTGCTACGATAATTGCCACTTGTCAGAGGAGAAGGCCGAAACGTGGTTCACACCAGCCTCTCTCTTATGAGGCGGGTGATTAAGCGATACGGTTTTCTAGAAAAAAATTCACGTGTTCTTGTTGGAATATCTGGAGGCGTCGACAGCCTCCTTTTACTTTTACTCCTTGTAGAATATAATGAGCGTTTTACGCAGAAATGGGAAATTCATGCATGTCATATACATCCAGGTTTTCCCAGATGGAATGCCGATAGACTGAAGAAGTTTTTAATTAAAAGAAATATTCCTTACACCATTGTAAAAACTGACATATCAAAAAAGATTAAAAAAATATCAAATAAATGTTATCTATGCGCGAGAGAGCGAAGAAGAAAGCTTTTAGAAATTGCTGATAAGCTTGGTGTTTTCCAAATCGCGCTCGCACACCATAAGCAAGACGCGGCAGAAACCATTTTTTTAAATATGATATACAATGGCGAGATTTCCACCCTCGTTCCGAAACAGTCGATTATTCAAGGGAGATTCTTTTTTATTCGACCACTCTACTACCTCGACAAGAAGATGATCGAGAATATTGCTCGCATCTACGGTATACCTCGTCGACATAATATCTGCCCCTACTATAAAGAATCAAAACGTGAGGTGGTAAGACGATTCTTGAACAGAATTCAAAAAGAAAACCCCGATGTCTACAAAAATGTTTTTCGGAGTATATTTCATATAAAGAATTCGTATATGCCGCACCTGTAAATGTCTCAATTCCCAAATAAGTAAAAAACATATTCGTATTCGTTCCGATTTTCTCGTAAAACGAGGATTCTTTCGCAGGAACTCTCGTTCCCACGAGGACTGCGTCGCTCGGGCAGAAGATCCTCGTCCCAACTTCAAACTTTTAACTTTCTATCCTAAATTGAATCTCGCCAATTCTTCGTAGATTGGCCCCTCTGGTTTCAAGGTAGATTTGAAGAGGGTGATTGAGGTAATTGGGAAAGAATTGGTTTTGATCTCTTTATCGAGTATATCGTCGACCTTACAGAATTTTTTTATTCTCCCAATGGTGAGATGAGCATGGAATCGTTTTTCCTCCTCGAAGCCGAATGGTGCGAGTTTTTCTTCTAATTCCTGGGCAATTGCACAGAGTTGTTCACTTCCTTCTTTTGCACCAATCCACAGAACCCTTGGATTTCGTGGGCTCGGAAAACATCCGACACTCTCGAGACTCATGTTGAATGAGGGATACTTTTTTGCGACCTCTTGTATTGCTGGAGTAATCTCTTTCTTCTTTTTATCATCAATCTCACCCAAGAATTTTAAGGTAATATGCAAATTTTCAAATTTCACCCATTTAACTGGTAAATTTTTTCCTGTTTCTTCTTGTATAAATGTATCGATCTTTTTGCGTATATGTTGAGGAATCTCAACGGCCAAAAATGTTCTCATCTTTACCACACAATTGTAGTCGTTATTTAATAAATGTCAACATTCATTCATATTCCGTCATTCCGGTAATTCTCGGAATGACGGAATGTTTTTTATAATGCAAAGTTTTGAATAATATATAACATTGTTAGTGGTAACTGGGCAATTCCGCTATAAATAAAAGGGGTTCAATATAACATCCAATAAGTTCTACAAAACAATATCTATGCCGATGGGGCAGTGGTCAGAACCTGTGACCTCATGCATGATAAAAGCGGATTTTAGATTTTTCTTTAAATTTTTACTTATGAAGAAATAATCGATTCTCCAGCCAACATTCCGTTCCCGTGCGCGAGTTTTTTGATCCCACCACGTGTAGTTACCTCCCTCTTTATTGAAAACTCGAAAGGTGTCGATGTAGCCCCGTGTTATGAATTTGTCTATCCATGCTCGCTCTTCAGGAAGAAATCCAGAAATTTTTTGATTCTCTTTTGGCCGTGCCAAATCAATTTCCTTGTGTGCGGTATTGACGTCGCCGCAGACAACCAATTTTTTGCCTTTTTTCTTGAGTTTATCTATATAGTCTAAAAATATGTCATAGAATGCTAATTTATATCTTAATCTCTCCTTTTAAATCTTGCCATTGGGGAAGTAAATATTAAATAATAGAAATTTATCGTAATCGGCAATAATGATCCTCCCTTCTCGATCAAATTTCTTGATGCCAAATCCTTGTTGCACGCTCCGCGGCTTCTGTTTTGTGAATAAACCTACACCACTGTACCCTTTTTTCACTGCCGATGAAAAATAAGTGTGATAGCCTTCGATGCGCTTGATAGTATCAGGAATTTGGTCTTCATGTGCCTTTGTCTCTTGTATACACATAATATCTGGTGTTTCATCGCGTAACCAATCTAAAAATCCCTTTTTATATACTGCCCGCAGACCATTAACATTCCAGGATACAATTCTTATCGTGTTCATGTTAGAATGGCCAGAGTACTGGTACCAACAAGATTGCGGTTATCCAGAACAGAATATTCAGCGGTGCTCCGACTTTTGTATAATCAAAGAATCGGTAACCACCTGGTGCATATATCATCGTGTTCGTTTGGTAGCCGATCGGTGTTGCAAAGCTCGTTGAGGCGGCGAAAGTAATCGCAATGAGAAACGGACGAGGATTGACCCCGAGTGCGACGGCTAAAGAGAGTGCAATCGGCGCCAGGAGTATCGCGGCAGTATTGTTGGACATCGTCTCGGTGAGTACGGCAGTGAATATATAGAGGGCAGCAAGAACCACAAGCGGACCCATGGCCACGAGTGGTTCGAGTACACTGTTTGCTAACCAGGCAGCAGTTCCTGTCTGTTGGAGGGCAAGTCCGAGTGGGAGTATACCACCGAGAAGGACGATGACTTTCCAGTCGATTGCCTGGTAGGCCTCTTCCAAGGTAAGACAACGACCGAGTACCATACCGACTGCTCCAATGAGTGCGGCGATTAAGATTGGCACAACGTTGAGTGCCGCCAGCGCAACAACCAAACCGACAAGTCCCAATGCGAGAGCAGCACGATTTTTGCGGAGATGCAGTTCGGTAAGTTCGTTGGTCACTATTAAATCACCAGACCGCATAATTCGATTTACTTCTTCCTTGTCGCATTGTAGTAACAAGGTGTCGCCCCCATCAAAACGAATATCTACCAAGCGATCCCGTAGTATTTTGCCACGCCGCTGAATTGCCAGCACGACACATCTAAAGCGTCTTTTAAAATCAGAGCTTCGGAGCGTGCGTCCTACTATATTCGATCGGGGTGGAATAAGAGCCTCAATGAGCTTCACCTCATCTGAACTCAGTTTCTGATCGTGCATAGCCTCATCACCTTTTGTCTCGAGTTTATAATTGTCTTTCATCTTCATGAGTTTATCAGCATTACCATGTACCAAGAGTATATCACCCTCCTTGATTGTTGTCGCCGAAGCACTCCACGTTGCCTTGTTGCCTCGAATTATTTTGATGAGGTCGATATCGGCTAAGTCTTTTGGCCTATCTTTCTCCCATGCTGTATTGACGAGGGGCGACATTTTTTTCACCCGAAATTCGGCGAGGTAATCAACGAGCCGGTATTTATCGATCTGCTGATATTCTCCTTTCCGCTTGGGTAAGAGCCAACCGGCAACCGAGAGGAGATAGACAATACCGACACCAGACATAACGAGTCCGAGTGGGGCAAATTCAAAGAGGTGAAAGCCAACGAGTCCGTTTGAGATGGCGATTGAGTTGACTAAAATATTCGTCGACGTTCCAATCAATGTGCAGACACCACCGAACTGGCTCGCAAAGGAGAGTGGTATCAATACACGCGACGGAGAAATTTTTCTTGCCTTTGCGAGAGCGATCGCCACGGGGATAAAGATCGCAACTGTAGCCGTGTTCACGACAAAGGCCGAGAGCGCAGCAATTGTTAAACACAGAATTAATACGAGCTGCGTTTGCGTTCTGCCGGCGATTGCATCAATACGCCTACCGATCCACTCGACTAGGCCGGTACGTACCAGTCCCGCACTCAAGACAAACATAGCTGCGACGGTTGCCGTCGCCGGACTGGCAAAACCATAGAGTGCCTGTTCGGGTCTAATCAATCCAAGGAGAAGGAGTCCCAATAATACACACAGTGCTACCAAATCGACGCGGAGTTTTTCTGTTACAAAGAGCACCATGGCGCCTGCGACAACGGCGAGGACAATCAAACTATCGGTGCCCGGCATATTATGTCTCAGGGTGTAAGATACTATTGATGGCTATGCTCTGAATAATAGAGAAGGCAATCATAAGGATGAGAGTAATAATAATTGATAAAAGCACCGCAGCGTCTTTATTGTGAATTGCCGTAGTGATTTCATAGAGAGCGCCGTAGTAACAGGAGTGCCTCTCTACACGCTCTTCTTCTAATATGCTCTCGGGTGCCTTTGAAGACGAACCGCTTTGTGATAACATTTTTTTTATCGGCTATGCTAACGAACACTAAACCGACGGGTTTTTTCTTGGTCCCACCGGTCGGACCAGCAATGCCTGTTATACTCAGGCCGATATCGGTTTTCAGTCTTCTTCGCACACGGCTCGACATCTCTTCTGCAACCGCTGCACTCACTGCACCGTATTTCTTTAACGTGTGAGCCTGTACACCGACGATTCTCTGTTTTACATCATTTGAATAGGCGGTAATACCACCTAGAAAATATGTCGAGCTGCCTGGCGTTTTTGTAATAATACTGCCGAGCATCCCACCGGTGCACGATTCACACGTGCTGATGGTCAGCTTTTTGTCGGTTAATATTGTTCCGATCTGACGTGATAGTTTATTCATCGACACGGACTACAGTTGAACACCGAGCGCAGTGATAATCAATACCAGAATGGTCGTGTACACCGCAGCCCCGAGGTCGTCGAGCATGATGCCCCAGCCACCGGGCATGCGCTCTAGACTTCTGAGCGGGGGTGGTTTTATAATATCGAGGAGTCTAAAAACGACGAACGTAATAACCAGGGGTACGATGCGTCGTGGTGTGAAATAGAGTGGTATGAGTAGTGTGGCATATTCATCGATGACGATCTGTCGTGGGTCTTTGCCCCATGGAGCGGTGAATTCCCTCGATAGCACGACGCCTACTGCGAAGAGTACTACAACGAGAGCTATATAGAGGACTCTATATGATGCGAGGTAATACCAGATGATAATACTAATAATACATGAAAATGTGGCTGGTGCAACTGGAAGGTAACCGAGAAAGAGTCCAGTCGCAAGAATCTTTTTGACGATACTTATTTTTTCCTCTTCGGAAACTTTTCTTCCCAGACCGAAACGATACTGGCGACGATAAATATTGATGAATAGGTACCGATAACAAAACCAATGAGTAAGGTAAAGGCAAAATCGGCAATCACCGAACCACCGAAGATTAAGAGTGCAAGGACAGCCAAGAGTGTCGTGCCGACAATGAGTATGGTTCGGGAGAGCGTTTCGTTCAGGCCTGTGTTCAAGACGATGTTATATGGTTCCTTGCGCATCTTTTTGTATTTCTCGCGAATTCTGTCTGAAATAACAATCGAGTCATTTATCGAATAGCCAATAACTGTTAAGAGTGCGCCAACGACGACAATCGAGAAGGCACGCTGTGTTAGTACGAGCACACCGACCGTGAAGACTGCATCGTGGAATAGAGCGATCACTGCCGCAGTCCCAAAGCGATAATCGAATCGTAACGAGACGTAAATGAGTATTAAAACCAGAGCAATGATTATTGCCCATAATGTCTTCGTAAGTAGTTCTTTACCGATTTTGGGCTCAACCGTCTCCTCGCGTAGAATGTCCTGATTGTTTTTAGGAAAATCGGTTGACAAAATATCCTTTACCGCCTTCACGAATTCTACCGGGTTTTCCTCGGCGGCTCTAATAATGTATTCCCTTTTTTCATTGCCGAGGGTTTGAATCGATGCCTGTTCCTTTCCTATCGTGGCGAGTGAGTTTCTCAAATCTTCGGTTGTTATCGGTTCGGAAAATCTTATCTGAAGCAGTGTACCGCCGGTGAAGTCGATACCAAAATTTGGTCCCTGAATGAAAATGAGGAGCATGGATATAATAATTATTGCTCCAGAAAAAACAAAACCATATTTTCTCTTGCTTATAAAATCGATATTAGGATTTTTAATGATCTCAATCATGTTAAATTTTTAATGCGCGTACATCAAATCTGTAGGTGAAATAGTTGAAGATGACCTTACCGACAAAAACCGCGCAGAACAGATTACTAATGAGCCCAATCGTGAGGGTGAGAGCAAACCCTTTAATCGGTCCGCTACCGAAGATGAAGAGTATGATGCCGATGATGATTGTCGTGATATTAGAATCGAAGATGGTGATCCACGCACGCGCAAAACCTTGGTTTATCGCGGTCCTCGTTGTCTTACCTATTTTTAACTCCTCGCGTATTCTTTCAAAAATCAGAACGTTAGCATCAACAGCCATACCTATGGTGAGGGCAACACCAGCAATGCCGGGCATGGTCAAGCTGCCCCGGAATGCACTCAATATGGCGATGAGGAAGAAGAGATTTAAAAAGAGTGTTATGTCGGCAACGAATCCGGATAGTGAGTAGTAGATAAGCATGAAGATAATCACCAGTGTGCCAGCAATGAGTACTGCTCGAAGGCCGCTTTCTATTGAATCACGACCGAGACTTGGGCCGACGCTCCTCTCCTCGACGATTTTTAGCGGTGCTGGCAGTGCACCAGCTCTGAGTACAATGGCTAAATCCCGTGCTGCCTCAGCCGCGAACTGACCGGTAATCGCTGATTTCCCCTGGGGAATTCTCTCTATGATGACTGGTGCAGACTGGACCACATCATCGAGTACGATTGCTAATCGTTTGTTAATATTTCTTCCTGTAATAGAGGCAAATTTACGTGCAGATTCTCTCTTGAATTCTAAATCAATCATCCATGTCCCGGTTAATTGTAAGTCTTGACCGGTGTATGGTCGATGACGGGCATCGCGTATCGCCTCACCAGTTAACTCTGCTTCTTTCTTGAGGAGATACAATCTCTTTACTTCACGGCCTTGATATTCTTCTTTTGGACCAAAGAGAAATTGTACATCTTCAGGTATTACTTCATGTGCTTGTGTGAGTAAGACAACAATAGAATCTTCGTCTCTTGCATCAATGCCGATGTCTCCGCCGACACGCATGAGGTATGAGGCAAATGGTTCCTCAAAGGCAAGGGTATCTTCACCCTCTAAAAAGTTATCAATTTTGGTTACAACATCATTAATGCGTTCATCAGTGGCAATTTTAAATTCCAAGTGCGCCACTTTCCTTATCAAACTTATTGCTCTCTCTCTATCAACACCAGGGAGTTGGACGAGTATTCGTCCCGCAGATTGCTTCTCAATAACTGGTTCGTAGACACCGAACTGATCAATACGGTTTTGAATAATTTCAAAGGCGCGGTCCCGTAAGTCTTGTGGACTTTCTCCTATGCCAACCGTGTCCACCTCGAGCATAAGGTGCATACCACCCTTCAGGTCTAAGCCAAGGTGTATTGCCCGCTTTGACAACGTGAGCTCTTCTTGTTGCGATAGGTCTGCTGTTGTGTAGAGTCTGATCGTTGGGTAGATGGCATAGATACCAAGGAGAATTGCGAATATAACAATTCCTACCCGGAAGCCAATATTTCTCATCGTCTTCCTCTGATGATTGCCACCATCTCTTGTGTTGCCTGCCGTAATCCTACAAATACTGCTCGTGCAATAATGGCGAATCCGATTGAATAACTCGTGATCTCAGTCACCGTTAAAAGAGGAATAGCGTTTCGGTAGTTGATACCGTGACCTGCGTGAACAACGAGGCCCTCGCGCCGTGCAGCTTTGGCAACGCGCGCGATTCGAATTAATTCGTCTTTGTACACTTTGAGCCGTGAATATTCGTTTGTATTTATTTCGATATACTGCGCACCAATTCTCGCCGCTTCTTTTATCTGTTCAATGTCTGGATCGAGGAAGATACCAACTTTCATTCCTTTTTCCTTGAGATTTGAAATGAATACTTTTAAATCTTCTTTTAAATTTAAAAGATTGAGACCGCCCTGGGTGGTTACTTCTCCGGGCGATTCTGGCACGAGGGTTATGCGATCGGGCTTTACATCGACTGCAATCTCTGCCATTTCATGGGTTGAAGCCATTTCGAGATTCAATACTGTCTTCACAACTCCACGCAGTAATTTCAAGTCACGTTCTTTAATATGGCGCCTATCCCCGCGGAGGTGAACGGTAATGCCATCTGCACCACCGAGTTCTGCCTCTACTGCTGCATACAGTGGATCTGGAAATTCCTCTTTGCGCGCTTCTCGCAATGTTGCTATGTGGTCGACATTAACCGAAAGTTCCATTGGCTATTATATCTAAAAATGTTTACATGTCAACCTATGATTCCAAATGGAGATGTATAATATTGTGTGTAAATTCATTCTTAAAAAGAGATGAAAATGGTTTATCCTTAACCTCGTCTTTTACCTTGTAGTCTTGACATGATTTCAATTTTGATTATAATTACACAAACGAAGAGGCTTAAATGTTGCTTTTCATTAAATTATATCGAATAACGATAACGCGCAATTTTTAAAGTTAGGGAACCTATGGCACACTGTGCATTTTGCAACTATGACAAAATCGATGACAGTGCACTATTTTGCACCAACTGCGGTAATCCCCTCACGACTGAACCTAAGAAAACAGTAATAACCGACCGTCTCAAATTCTGGGGCGGTGAGTCGAGGTTATTGACCGCTGTCTTTGTAAATTTTTTAGGTTTCGAAGATTTCATAAAGAAGCAATCGACTGCGGATACGATGATCTATTTGAGGGAATTCCTTAAAGAAGTTGAGGATATTATAAGACGATTCGGTGGAACCTCAAAGCGTATCATCCCCGACTCTCGTGTGTTGGGGATCTTTGGGGCACCGAAAGCGCATCATGAGGATTCCCTGAGGGCTGTTCGCTGCAGCTATCAAATTAAAAACTGGTGGCTTGAGAAGAAAAAGAGTAAGAAACTTCTCTATGATGTCGATATAACGATTGGTGTAAACACCGGTCGTGCATTTTTTGGATATGTGTTAGAAGAATCTCTCTTTCTTACCGTCATTGGCGATACAGTAAATACTGCTGCGCGGTTGACCGAAATATCCCCACCGAACGAGATTCTCATTAGCAAGAACACCTATGATGCGGTCAGGGAATGTGTTGATGCTGAGCACATAGGCGAGCGAAGTATAAAAGGAAAACGCGAAAAGGTGAGTGTGTATCTCCTCAAGGCTATCAAAGAAGAATCACGGCGTATGGTATCTCAGCAGTTTCCAATATTTGGTCGCGAACCAGAACTACAACGACTGGTGTCTATTGCGCAAAACCTAAGAAATAACAAGGCCGCATTTTGTACTGTTGGTGGCCAGATGGGCATTGGCAAGACGAGGCTCAAAGAGGAATTCGAAAATCAGCTCGTCGATACATCTGTCAAATTCTTCGAAACACACTGTTCAAACGAAAGCCAATCACCATATTTCCCCTTTAAGTTTTTACTCAAAAAGTATTTTAACATACCTGAATTAGCGGGTATGGAAGAGATGTCGAATAGAATTGAAGAAATATTGACAGAGAGAGGATTGACACCGACCGATGTGAAGGGAATAAAATATCTCTTTCTGACTAATTTGCGCAGGCTTAAAGGCGATGAGCTGCGCGCGATGAGCGAAGAGATTTTTACGTCGGTCAAAGCTCTCATCAAACACGAATGTCAAAGAAATCCTTTAGTACTCATCTTTGAGGAGTTTAATAAAGCAGATGCAGTCTCTCGTGATTTGGTTGCCTATCTTACTGCCGAATTGCGCAACGAACCTTTAATGTTTCTCATGATCAATGTTTCGAGTGATTTTATGACCAACCTCGCAATCGAGGCCGAAGAAATCAATCTTACTCCACTATCGCGGGACGCGACTGCTAAACTCGTGCAATTCATACTTGTCAATGTCGATGATAAATTGGTTGATTTTATCTACCACGCGGCTGGTGGCAATCCTCTATTCACCATTGAGACGATTAGAAATACACGTCGGACAGGTGTCATAAAGGAAATCGCTGGACGATGGTGTGTGCAAAAAGAACAGCGGCTACAATTTCTTGATGATTTATATGGCGTTATCATGTCGGCACTTGATTCGCTCTCATCAGATTATCGACTCATCATTGATTATGCCTCAGTCATAGGCTACAGTTTTAGTTTTCGCATACTCGAAGGATTGTTTGAGAATCCGGGTCTCAGGGAGCAATTAGATTGTCTCATGGCTGAAGGATACATTATGTTATCTAAAGACGGGCAGGATCCAATATATATATTCCGACATAATTTATTGAAAGATGGGGCCTATACCGTGTTGCCATTGAAAAAGCGAAAAGAAATCCACTTACAAGTTGCCAGTCTCTTCGAGAATCTCTATCCTGATCAACTATCAGATTTTTATGAAGACGTCGGCCATCACTTTCTATCATGCGAGCATTACAAAAAGGCAGCAAACTACTTTAAACTGGCCGGTGATAAGGCCAAGAATCTGTACGCACTGGAACAGGCATTCTATTTTTACAATAGAGTTCTCGACATAAAAAAAGAAATGGATGATCAAGTCCCCGCGCCGTTGGTGCGAGATATCTTATTGCAGTTGACCGATCTCTTCGAAATAACCGGTGACATTCAAAAGATGGAGAAAATCGCTGATCAAGGACTCCATGAAGCGCGTAAAGACAAAGATACCGAATGTGAACTCATGTTTACGGAACGCAGCGGCTATGCACTGTTTTTGTTGAGTCAATTCGATAAAGCAGAAGAGTTATTCCTTTCTGGCGTGCAAAAGTGCAAGAGAAACGTGGTAAATATTTTGACGATCTTGTATTCTGATTTAGGCGCCCTCTATGCAAGTAAATATGAATATGAGAAAAGCATTCTCCATTACAATTTAAGCTGGAGTACAGCGCGCTCTAACGAAATTAAAGAAGGCGAGATCGTATGTTCTCTCAATCTCTCAAAACTCCACAAAAATCTCGGTAATTATGAGCAGGCACTGTATTATCTAAAGTATGGGTTAGATGATCTTTTATCTCCGGATGACCTGCGAAGGACACTACAGTTTAAATATGGAGTTGCTGAGATTAATAATCAGATAGGGAATAGAAAAGACGCACAACGTATTCTCGCTGAAACGTTTTCAGTGGCCGATTCTGTCGGTAGTACCGAGATATACGTTAAATCTGCACTCGATCTTGCATTACTCAATGCACATGCTGGCAACATGAATGAAGCACAGCACTATCGAGAGTTTGCCGACGAGAAGCGTTCATTTTTTATACGAGAAAGTCTTCTGGCGGAGATGGATCTTAAAAAGGCACAGTTGTACTACGAGGAGTATAATCTTGAAAAAGCAAAAGATTTTGTTTCGAGCGCTCTCGAAATTGCGCAGCGATTTAATCAGCGAGAAATTGAATGCCAGTGTTATAATCTCTTGTCGCTCATCGATGAGGAGGCATCCTTAGACTACGCCGAGCGCGCTCTCAGTATTGCGGAGATGATAAGATTCCCTCCTTTGATTGCTTCGATACTCTATGGCCTGATGCAAATATACATTCGTAAGAATGATGATGAAAATGCACGTTACTATGGCAAAAAGGCTTTGTTGCTCTATGATGATATAAAATCAAAATTATCGAATGACGCCCAGAAATTTTATGTTCAAAAACCTGAGTATACAAAATTATTGGAGCTCTAACTATGAAGTGTTCACGGTGTGGTGAAGAAATTGAACGGTTAGTTCACTTTTGCCCCTGGTGTGGCATGTTCTGTGGAGATCAGAAATCGATACCATTTGAGGACATGAATTTGACATTTTTGAGAGCGGACCTTTCGGGATTTACTGAGATGAGTGAAACGATGATTGCCGAAGATGTGATGGCATTCTTGAATGAGGTTTTCGGTTTCTTTTCAAAAATCATTGAACGTAACAAGGGTACTATTTATCAAATTATCGGCGATGAGATAGTAAGTATTTTTGGTCTACCGAAAGGATCAACGTTTGCTCCCCATATGGCGATCTTCGCAGCCGAAGAGATGTTTCATAGATTATTTGAATGTAACAAGAAGGAGTATTTGAAGAATCCTATCGGATTAAAAATAGGTGTTGAGACCGAATATGCATCGATATTTAATGTAGGGGAGAGCGTGCAGAGCAGTTTACATAATGCGATGATTATTACGCTGGGATTCAAGAAGAGTCAGATTTTACAGAAGAATGCTGAGAATAATACAATACTGGTTGGTGAGTGTTTGTATCAGGCAACGAAAGCATTTTTCGAATACCGTGAAGTGGGCGAATTTCTTGAACACGATTTATCAGTGAAAGCGTATGAATATAAACTTAAATTAAAGACATAATGACTGAACAATCACTCGATATTCATGCTGATCTCATCAAACAGGTGGGGTTAGGCGTCAACATTGCTCGAACCTATCCCAAAGGACATCCATCGCTCTTACCTGTGATACAACGATTGAAGGTCTTACTGAAAGAGGTACCAATCGAACAGGAATCTATTTCATTCGTTGTTATCGAAGATGTTATCATGATCGAAGAAAATCGATTTGATTCTAAACGGTTGCCTATCGTCAAGAGTCTCGTGGAACGATTTAACACGCTCGGCGTCAAGAGTGTTACATTTAACGTTGATGTAGCAGATGATGACTTGAAGGAATACTTTGCAGCAATGGCAGCAACACCAGCAGAAATCGCCGATTATGGTGATATTGTTGCGCTGACGAAGTCTTTGGGTATTACTGGTATTAAAGTAAATAAATACCGCGTCGGTGTTATTTCCACCGATGAGGAAGTTAAAGAGATAAAGTGGGAGAATTTTCTTGAATCACTCTTCATCACCGGGTCAGAGATGACTGAGGAACAGAAGATTAAGGAGTTGGGTAGTTTTCTAGCGGGCGTTGGTGTTGCTGGTCATGAACCTGTAGAAGAACAGACGGGTAAAATTATCGCCGGACTCGAAAATATGGCGCTGTTAATTGCTGATCGCTATGGAGAAGAGCGGTGGGACGAATACTCCCTCGTTTTTTCGCGTATGCTTGCTGCTCTATCGCCAACCATTAAAAAGAACGTCAATAAGTATAAGACAGAAAATAAGAAACTTGCGGTTCTCTTTAGGAGTTTGATTCCCACTATTTCTGATGAAGATATTGTAGACCTCATAGCGACGAAGGCTCAGCAAAAGACACCGACCACTGAAGATGAAGTCGTCGATATTCTAAAAAACGTTTCCGGTTCGAAGTTGCCCGATCTTTTATCGACCCTGCGGGTTACTGTCCCTGAACTCAATTTTGAACAGATTGCCGCTCGATTGATGAAAGAATTAGAGAAAACAAAAGGAACGAGGGAAGCCGGAAAAATTCAAGACAGAAATTTAGAAGCTGAAATGCGACAATACTTTCCGCGCTTGCGCGATGTGTCTCACGAAGAACGGAACAGGGCGATCGATGATCTCATCACCTTTGTCGACCGGCTCTTTGAAGCAAAAAATTATGATTTGATACGATTATTAATTGACCGTTTCGATGCTATGTCTGACGCCGAAACAGAAATGAGAACCTTTTCGAAGGTTGTCGATGCAATGAAAAAAATATATCTCACGGCGAGTGAATTAGAAAAAAATGACATTGTTCGATTTGTCTCTAAAAAATTTGGTAAGCACTTAGTCCGTAAGGGAGAAGCTTATTTAGAAAAGAAACGTGTTATTATTAGGGCAATAAATGATTTAAAGGATCAGGAATACGTCCCTGAACTTGTTTCTCTACTCTGGGACCCCGGCAGTTTTGTCGAGGCGCGACAGGCACTCGTATCGCTGAGCGAATATTCTATACCAGTACTCATTGGTACACTCAAGGATACAGAGGACCGTTCAGTGCGCATGAAGATTCTTGACGTATTGAGCAGGGTTGGACAAGGGGCAATACCTGAACTGATAAAATTGTTGTCCGCGTCCGAGTGGTACATACGCAGGAACGGTGTATACTTACTCGGTGAGATCAAGGCAAAGGCCGCGGTTCACGAAATCGGCAAGTTAATCGACGACGAAAAAGAACAGGTGCAATTTGAGGTAGTCGAAAGTCTCAATAAAATTGGTGACCCGATGGGGAAGGTGTATCTCAAGAAGGCGTTAAATAGTAAATATCTGAGGGTAGCGGTGGCGGCGATGTCTGGTTTATCAAAAGAAGATGTGCAACTCAAGATTCCAGAGATTGCAGACTGGCTAAAGCACCGCAAGAGTATTCCCGATGAGGGTGAGGAGGCATTCAGGTGTAAGATCATTAGCCTCCTCGGAAAGTTTGGCGATGATTCAGTGGTTGATGCATTGGTCGATGTATTGAATGAGAAAGCACTCTTTAAGGGTGAATTGCTCAACGTAACAAAGAGAACGGCCGTCAATGCGCTTGCTGCGATTGGTGGCGAAAAAGCAACCAAGGTACTCCAAGATGCTGCAAGCACGAAGGATCAGTTTATTGCCGGTGCTGCAAAAGAGATTCTCGAGAAAATCAAGAACGGGGTCAAGAACGAAGAGTCCTAACGTTTCTTTCCTCTATTTATCTTTCTCATCGAAATAATTTTTTCGACAGGGAATGTATTGATTATATCGTTACATTCAAGCCAGCCCCGACGTGCCGTCGCGACCCCAAACTTCATCCACAAGAGTCCCTCAGTGCTATGGGCATCGGTGCCGATTGATATTTTGATACCCATCTCTTTTGCCATCTTGAGGTTAACATCATTGAGATCTAATCGATCCCAATAGGCGTTGAGTTCGAGCCAGGTTCCGGTTTCGGCTGCCTTTTCCATTACTCTATGAATATCTATACTATAACCCTCGCGTGAAGAGATGAGTCTGCCCGTTGGATGGGCTATGATGTCGACATGAGGGTTGTCCATCGCCGCAGAGATTCTTTCGGTCACATTTTTTGTAAACCCCTGGTGGATTGATGCAACAACGAGATCACATTTCTTTAAAATAGTATCTGAGTAGTCGAGTCTGCCGTCTTTTAAGATGTCAACCTCAGTTCCTTTTAACAGCAGCAATTTTTTCAATTTTTTATTGAGTTGATCAATCTCACGCCACTGTTTATATAATCGCTTCGGCTCAAGACCATGCGCATACTTTGCTGATTGTGAATGGTCAGAGATGAGAATGTATTCATAGCCGATCTTTTCAGCAAAATCTGCTAATTCTCTCATCGTTGCAGTAGAATCTGAATAGGTAGAATGCATCTGGAGATCACCTTTAATATCTTTAATGTCAACGAGTTCTGGAAGTTTCTTTTTTTGTGCAGCCTCGACTTCGCCACGGTCTTCGCGCAGCTCTGGCGGAACATAGGAAAGCCCAAGAATCTTATAGATGTCTTGTTCGGTTTTGCCAGCAACGACTCTCTTCCCCTTGAATACTCCATACTCACTCAATTTCAATCCCTTCGATTTTGCAATATTACGGAGCCTGATGTTGTGTGCCTTTGACCCTGTAAAGTATTGGAGCGCCGCGCCGTACGATTTTGGTGCAACAATTCTCAGGTCGACCTGAACACCACCCTCGACAATGATTGATCCCTTTGTCTCGCCTGCTGCGAGTATACGTTCGGTCTGCGGAAATTTTGTGAATGTGTTTATGATACCTGCTCCATCTTTCCCCGTGGTGAGAATATCGATATCACCGATTGTCTCTTTCCAACGTCGCAATGACCCTGCTGGTGAAATATGTTCGATGTCGGCATTCTCATTCAGATACTCGACAATTTCAGACGCAACCTTTTGGGCGACCGCGATCGAGAGTCGTTCATGGGCTCTTTCAAAGAGTTCGATGCCCTTCCTGATATTTTCGACCTTTTTTTCACCCATCTGTGGCAACTTCGCAAGGCGGCCATTCACGATGACGTGCTTTAAGTCCCGAAGATTTTTTACGCCAAGTTTTTTATGTGCCAGAGCCAATGTTTTGGGTCCCAGGTTTTGAATGTCGAGCATGTCGAGTAGTGTATGAGGGATTCGTTTTATCACTTCTTCATATTTCTTCATTTTTCCCGTTCGAAGATACTCATCAATTTTTTTTGCGATACCTTCACCGATACCAGGCAACTCATCGAGCCTGCCCTCTTTGTTGAGTGTCTCAACGTCTTCAACGAGGTCATCGAGAACGCGCGCTGCTTTGCGGTAGGCAACGACACGGAAAACATTTTCTCCCTTGTATTCTAAAGCGTCCGCAATTCGATTGAAGATTCTTGCCAGCTCTTTATTCTTCATCAAGAAAATTATCTTTAGAATAGTTTGAAAGTCAAGTAATCGGTTGGATCATACGGGATAGGAGGGAGTGTTGAAAGACTCTGTGTAGAAATCATCGAAACCCAGACGTTTTTGTATCCAAAATCTCTTGATTTTTGAAGGATATTCAGTATAATGTACGTATCTATGGCCAATAATACTGTCGATAAAATCGTTCAGTGGCTGAAAGACGAATTGGTTGCTACAAAGACAGAGGGGTTTGTTATTGGGATAAGCGGCGGCCTCGACTCATCGGTCTGCGCCGCACTGTTGAAAAAGGCAACCGAAAATTGTCTTGGCTTAATTTTACCGATCGAATCGGATGTGAGAGATATCGACGATGCCTCAGAAATAGCGTCACTCATTAATTTAAGAACAGAATATATTGATTTAACCCCAGTGTATCAACACTTAGTGAAATTTTTACCCGGTAACAATTTCGTCGCCAAGGGGAATGTAAAGGCGCGTTTACGAATGGTTGTGATATACTACTATGCAAATTTAAACAACTATCTCGTCTGTGGTACCGGTAATAAGACCGAGTTCTCGCTCGGCTATTTCACAAAGTACGGTGATGGTGCGTGCGATGTCTTACCGCTCGGCGACCTCTATAAGCATGAGGTGCGAGTATTAGCACGGACACTCGGTATTCCCCAGAAAATTATCGAGAAAGTTCCGAGCGCCGGATTATGGGAAGGACAGACCGATGAGGGAGAAATCGGTTGTTCTTATGATGATATGGATAGGGTACTCAGAGAGATTGAGAAAGGTCAGATTGAAGGTGATGTTGCGCAGAAACTCAAGTCGATGATGGAGCAGAGTGACCATAAAAGGAAATTACC
>CP070664.1:2488641-2493071 GCA_020355325.1 Caldifarciminota bacterium | reverse complement strand
TGATCCATTTATAGTTTTTTCTAACGAAAACACTCCACAAGGAACAATAATCGATTTCCAGGTGGCGGTCACTGCTGGTTATTATGTCGACACAATACCATTTTCATTGGTTATTGGTAAGAAAGCCTATTACATCTGGAACCCTGATGAAACACCTGCGCCTGGTGAAAACATGCATACGATCTTAAGCAATTTAGGTTACAGTGGCGATTACGGCACAACACTGACACAAGATTTACAGCTCTATCAATCAGTATTCGTGTGCGTTGGTGTGTGGTCAAACAATTATGTCATCGGAGCAGGCAGCCCAGAAGCAGATGCCTTGGTTGATTTTCTCGAAAATCATGGAGGGCGTATGTATCTTGAAGGCGGTGATGTGTGGTATTACGACCCGCCAGCCGGTTATGATTTCTGTCCTCTTTTCGGGATTAATCCGGAAGGTGATGGTTCGAGTGACCTGGGGCCGGTAGTTGGTGAAAATAATGCTTTTACCGCAGGTATGAATTTCTCCTATAGCGGTGAAAATAATTTTATAGACCATATAAGTCCATCAGGTGCTGGTGCCTTTCTCATTTTCCACGATGGTAACGATGGATATCATTGCGGCGTAGCACGTGATCAAGGTGCCTACCGTACGGTAGGGACGTCATTCGAGTTGGGTCTTCTCGACGATGGTGTTCCGCCTTCGACACGCGCAGCATTACTGGACTCGATAATGCACTTCTTTAACATAAGCACCGGCGTTGCTGAACAGAAGAGCTATTCTGAAGTGAGTCATGTTATGTTTGACGTATTTCCAAATCCCTGTCGAGGAAGAATCAACATTAAATATCGACTCGATAGAGCAGGCGGTACTCAAATGCCAGTAGTCAATATAAAGATTTTTGACGTGAGTGGAAGATTGGTTCGACAATTTGACCATACGATGATGGGGCTGTTAGACCACATCAGTTGTCACGGTGTCGATAAATCGGGTAAAGAACTTGCCGAAGGTGTTTACTTTGTACAGTTTAACGCTGGTGATTTTAGCAAAACGCAAAAAATAGTTTTTTTAAAATAAATAGCGTACATAAACAATACTCGTTGTAACTCACCGCTCTCGTTCATTGTCGTAACAATACTGTACATATGAGAAAATGCGGATGTGAGTTGACATATTTACGATATTGGATATAATGGCACATGAAGGAGGAATGATGATAAGAAAGTTGGGTTTATTTTTTTCTGTGATCGTTCTCATCGTGGCGTGTACCACCACAACTGACGAATACGAATTAGAAAGAACCGAGACACGCACGTGGTCGGCAGCGGGAATCACACAGATTACTGCGGCCACTGAGAACGGCAATATATTGGTATCTACCACGACTGGAAATTTAATCACGGCAGAGATTACGAGGAAGTGTACCGCCGAGGATTCAGTCGACGCTGAGGAACATATTGATAGCATTGTAGTAACTGATACTGTTGAAGCTGGAGAGTTGACATTACAGGCTGAGATGCCTGATGATGGAGATCGTGACTACCAGGCAGATTTCGATATGACGTCGCCACAATCCATATATCTCGACCTCAGTACGGTTAATGGTAATATTTCAGTGGAAGATATGATTGCTGGAGCCATGATTCGTATTGTCAATGGCACGATTACAACACAGAACCTTCGGGGCGGTATTAATGGTTTAATCGTGAATGGAACAATCGACTGTGACATGGCCGCACTCACAGCTGCCGAGTTGGCAATTCTGGCGTTGACGAACGGCGATGTTACTCTTTCTCTGCCGTCGGATGTTTCTGCGTCATTTGATGCATCGACTGTTGATGGTTCGGTCACGGTTACGGGGTTTAGCGCGGTCACGTACACGATAAACGAACCCGATCATAAGGCTGGAACAATCGGCACTGGCGAGGCGACTATTACGATTACTGTTGTGAATGGAGATATAACCATACAAGCACGCTAAAAAATAGGGGGGTCAGCACCCAATTTGCAATGTACGTCATTAAAATTTGGAAGGCTGACCCCAAATTCCTTCGTGTCTACTAACTACTGTCTATACCAATTTTTCCTGAAACTTGTTTCAGTCGAAAAATCGAGTATCCCGACTTCATTGTCGGGACTTTCTACTATCTTCTTACACTATTATCTTATTAACAATAACTTCTTTGTTTCTTTGTAATCTCCTGCTTCCCCTCCAGAACCAGTGGTTCCTACGGGACTTACAGCGAATCTCAGGAAATAAACACCATTCGGCAGTTGACGATTAGCCTGGTCTGTACCATCCCAGCTAATCTGCGTAGGCCGTAGGGAGTAGGGCGTAGGGCGCAAATCTTTTACCAACCGTCCTGTGGCGTCGTAGATACTAAGAGTTATTTCTTCTATCGTGTATCCTGCATCTTGTATCGTGTATCTTATGGTGGTGTTGTGTCGGAACGGATTTGGATAAATCCTCAGGTGATATCGTGTATCATGTATCACGAATCCTGCATCTTCCTCTATTCCCACAGATGAATATTTGATGGTTGCATAGTCTTTGCCTGTGCCTATACCGTCACTCCGTCCTGTGACATAGACATTACCTCCGTTATCAATAGCGAGTGCATATGCTACATCATCGTCATTGTCCGGGCCATCATACCGTGCCACCCACTGCTCAACACCGGAAGAGTCATACTGTACGGTCGCATAGTCCAGGCCAGTGCCTGCACCCCAACTCTCTCCTGTGACATAGACATTGCCGACGTCATCGACGGCAAGTGCATGTGCGTAATCCCAACCACTGTCCGGGCCATCATACCGCGCTACCCAACGTTCAGCTCCAGTAAAGATATAGCGCACGGTCGCATAGTCATACTCAGTGCCTGCACCCCAACTCTCTCCTGTGACATAGACATTGCCTGCGTTATCAACGGCAATTGCGCGTGCCCTATCCATGTCATTGCCGAGGCCATAATAGCGCGTGCTCCATTGTTCATCGCCCAGAGAATCATACATTACGGTTGCATAGTCATCACCCGAACCCGAGCCCCAACTCCATCCGGTGACATAAACATTAACTGCACCATCAACAGTGAGTGCACATGCCCAATCCACGCCGCTCGCTGAGCCATCGTACCGTGCTACCCACTGCTCGACACCTAACGAGTCATACTTCACAGTTGCATAATCATAACCCGTGCCTGAACCCTCGCTCCATCCTGTGACATAGACATTACCCGCATCATCAACAGCGATTGCGTATGCCTGATCCCAGCTACTCGTTGGGCCATCATATCGTGCTACCCACTGCTCAGTCCCTGAGGAATCGTACTTCACCGTCGCAAAGTCCCATGTAGTGCCTGAACCCCGGCTCTGTCCTGTGACATAGACATTCCCTGCGTCATCAATAGCAAGTGCATATGCTCCATCATCACCATTTACCGGACCGTTATACCGTGCTACCCACTGCTCGGTCCCTAAGGAATCATATTTTACCGTCGCATAGTCATCGCCAGAGCCTGGACCTTCACTCCACCCTGTGACATAGACATTCCCTGCGTTATCAACCGTAAGTGCATATGCATAATCCCAGTTATTGCCTTCGGCTGCGGGGCCACTATATCGTGCGACCCACTGCTCAGTCCCTGATGAGTCGTACTTTATTGTCGCATATGCATAGCCGCCGGTTGAACCCCAACTCCATCCTGTGACGTAGACATTACCCGCATCATCAATGGTCAGTGCATATGCTATATCATCGGCATTACCCGGCCCGTTATACCTTGTAACCCATCCCTGACCAAGGCTGATTGTGGGTAGAATGATGAGGAAGCTTATGTAAAACTCGCATATATACTTTTTCATGCATTCCCTCAATAAATTATAGTGTACGAGAGTTGGATGTCAAGGCAGAGAAATTATCGACCCGTAGATGTTCGACTAAAACATGAGGAAAAAGGGGTTGACCCAGGTCCTTATAAAGGGCTCAGTCAACCCTCTTTAACAGCTGTCTCCTCACTACTTGTTACTATCTACTAACTACTTTCTCCTATCTACTCCTCGAATTACCTTATCAACAGTAATTTTCTGGTTTCGTTGCAATCTCCTGTCTCCCCTCCAGAACCAGTGGTTCCTACGGGACTTACAGCGAATTTTAAGAAATAGACACCGCTCGAGACTTCTCGTCCAACCTCATCTCGTGCATCCCACCTAACACTATGGTGACCTGCCTGTATACGTTCATTTACGAGTGTTACTATTTTTTGCCCGGCGAGATTGTAGATGGTGATATTGACATGAACGTCTTGAGGAATGCTATATTCAATCGCGGTTGTCGTCCTAAACGGATTAGGATAATTGTGAGTCGCAAAGAAGGATTGTGGAATGGATACATTCTCTTCTACACCTGGTACAGTCCCATCCAGGGCATAGATGTTATTATCGGAGGAGC
>CP070664.1:2445600-2488541 GCA_020355325.1 Caldifarciminota bacterium | reverse complement strand
GTCTTCTGCTCACCGAGAAGTTGAGAAGTATGGGCGCGCAGCCGGTCAATAAAGATGGCGAGGCATTTGTTTATCCACTCGAACCACGTGACGTTGAGGCGTCGAGTTTTATTAGGGAATGCTATCAAAATGAGAAGGGTGTCGTGACACCGACTGGTATGCGTGGTGTATGGCTCGACACACCACTCATCGAGGTTAAAAATGGCGCAGGGACCATAGAAAAATCATTCCCCGGGATGCTCAGAATGTTTAACCGTTTTGATATTGATATACGAAAAGACCCTGTACTGGTGTTTCCCACGCTTCACTATCAAAATGGTGGCGTTGAAACTGACCCATGGGGGAAGACAAATATTGAAGGTCTCTGGGTTGCAGGAGAAGTTTCTGGTGGTGTGCACGGCAAGAACAGGCTCATGGGAAACTCGACACTTGACTGCATGGTCTTTGGCAGGCGGTCGGGTATTTCGGTTGCCGATTATCTTAAGTCCTACAAAGGCAGTAATGGCAAATTGACATTAGCGCATGTGAAAAAATATGTAGCAATGCTCAAGGAAGCCAGCATAAAAACCGAGCGACGAGCGCCAATTCTTTTCCCTGAATATCGCGGCAAGGCAGTGCTGGCAAGAATGATCGACGTGTTCTGATACTGATAAGCGATAATTTTAAAAAGGGCACACACGTTGTGTGCCCTTTAATTTTTTATGAATTCTACTATCTGATTTCTTCTATCTGTAGTCTGTCATCCGTTATCTCTTATCTGTTATCTCCTTTCTGTAATCTGTTATCCTTTTTCCATTGTGCCTATCTAATCTGTATCAATTTTGTGATCTCAATCGATTCGTCCGTTGTCATGCGCAAGAAGTATATGCCCATAGCAAGAGATCGGCCCATGTTGTCGGTGCCATTCCAACTGACCTTATAAAAACCCGGTGCCTTAACATCATCAACCAGTGTCTTCATACATTGACCAGCTGCATTGTAAATCGAGATATTAACTGCCGTTTTGTGCGGCACACCATAGTTGATCTGCGTAAGGTCTTTGAATGGATTGGGAAAATTCTGGCTGAGGAATGCACGGGCAGGAATGTTCTGTGGGTCGTTCTCTGCGACTCCAGGTTGTTGAGTATATTTTATTGTCGTATAATCTTCCATGCCTGCTGGCGGCCAGCCACCAAAGGTCCAACCCGTAATATAGACATTACCCGCCTCGTCCAGTGCTATTGCACGAGCATAGTCTCCACCATCTCCAGCTCCATTATATCTGGTTACCCACAATTCATCTCCATCTGAATTATATTTTATTGTCACATAGTCATCACTTACGGCAGGATCATAACTATGACCTGTAACATAGACATTACCCTCGGCATCCACTGCTATTGCATAACCAGCGTCAACATCATTTGCCGGTCCGTTATATCTTCTCACCCAGGCCGTATCGCCATCAGGATAGTATTTTATTGTCGCAATGTCATCGTATGCGCCAGGACCAGGGCTATGACCCGTAACATAGACATTTCCCTCGCCATCTAGTGCTATTGCAAGAGCATAGTCATCATTATTTCCTGGATCTCCCGGTCCAATATACCTGCTTACCCATAGTTCAACTCCGGCTGAATTATATTTTATCGTTACATAATCATGGTCATATGGCCAGTTTGGGTTAGTTGCGCTATTACCCGTAACATAGACATTACCCGCGGTATCCACTGCCATTGCACGGGCATAGTCCCCACCATTTCCCGGTCCGTTATATGTGCGTACCCAAGCCGTATCGACCTGGGCAAATAAAGCTGTGCTATAGATCAAACACAATATAGCACATAACTTTTTCAACATAATAACCTCCTTCTTTCCCTGACCTACTACGGTTTTTGAGAAAAAAGATTGTCAGGTCTTTTTTCACCTTTGGTTTCGCTCGCCAATATATTCTTCATCTTTTTCCCCTGCTCAATGTTAATTTACTATTGCTAGCGATATGTCTGTACTATTGACTTCCTTTCTATCTCTATGAATCCGGTGTTTATTTATCCCATCACCTCCTTTCGTATCTTGTGGATGCTTAATATATTATAAGATGAATTGTGTTTAATTTTATGAATAGGTGGCTGAAACCCTTTGTTTTTCTGAAGGTTATGTGGATATATTTTTTCTCTTGACATAGGTTTGTGTCTTAATAAAATGTTTCCACATATGAACAACAGGCAGCGAAACATGCGAGTTGAGGTTGTACAATACTATCTTAAAAATGGCGTGTCGTTCAGACAAACCGCCTTAAAGTTTCATATCGCCTACCGGACTATCTTTAAGTGGGTTAAATTATATAAAGAACAGGGCGAAGGAAGGCTTTTACCCACCTATAAAAGACCCTGGAACAGAGCAGAACCAGATGTAGAAGAAAAGATAGCGCTCATGAAGGAGAGTGAGCCTGGCTTGACCGTGAGACAGGCAAAAGTGAAGCTTGAAAAAGAAGGTATCAGGATTTCAATTAAGGGAATATGGGGGATCTGGAAAAGGTATGGCTACGCTGGATTTAGTCAGAAAAATATGACGAGTAATTTCACTGATTGTCCATGGACCAAAGAAGCAACAATAAAGTTTGATAGAGCAAAAGAGTTATTTGATCGTGGGGTTATCGCGAAATCGGCAGAGGTGTTGAATTCTATTCCTGCTCTACCCAAAAATGAACTTCTCCCTCAGATTCCTGATTCTCTGTTAAATATAAGAAGACAGGTAGAGAGAATAGGCCTGTTATTTGGGAAGATTCCCGTGCGTACTTATCTGGAAAGATTAAAGATTTTGTATGATGAGTGTAGTAGCAGAAATCTGTATTATTCAGCCTTGATAGTGGGTTTACTTGAAACTATGGCATTATCATGGAGTGAAGAACCACGGAAGATGTTACAAAGAGTAGAGGAATTAAGAGGTATGCTCAAAAAGAACAAAAATTATTTTTCTTATTTACTCTTTGCCCCACGGCTTTCGCTCCTTATTTCAGAAGGCTTTGCGTATACAGAACTTTTGAAAATAAAAGAGGCACTTGCTATAGCCAAGACATGCCGTACATTATTGAGAAAACGGAAACGCGTATCTCCTCTTTTTATGCGACATCTGGGTCAATTATATACCCAGTTAGAAGATTATAGAGAAGCAGAGTACTGGTATTTAAAATCACTGGATAGATTAGATGGAGAGGAAGAAAAGATAGCCAAATCTTTGCTCGCTGACATATTCGTTGTTAAGGGAGAATATAAAAAGGCACTCTCAGTATGGAAAGATGAGCAGCTAGATTATTGGGGGAGTTATTTCAAAGGGATTCGTATTCAATATGTTTGGTCACTCGTTAAAGGGATGCCCCATAAAGCGATATCACTTGCTACAAAGGCACTTACTTTGTTAAAGAAAGAAGAAGTGATAAGAAATATGTTTGGTTGTTATTTTACGATTGCGAGTGCATATTGTAGTCTTGGAGAAAAAACCAAGGCAAGACGTACACTTAAAAGAATCCTTCCATTTTTTGTAAAGAACCGACTGGAAGATGTGAAAACTATCATCGAAATTCTTGTTTCTCAAACACCAGCCACCACAAATTCTATGCTGTTATATGAACGATCCTTACCCATTATTAAACTTGCACTTCTTCTGAAGAATGGGCAGTATGCGAGGGCATTGAGATATGCGGAGGAAAAGGGTATTATGGGTTTGCTTCACCGGTATATCTTTTTCTTCCCGGAATTGATTACTGATCTCCTTGAAAAAGGAAGACCGAGTGGACTTCCAAGGACGATGCTTAATCTGCCTGTATTCAAGAAGGAAATTCCGGTTTATTCGGTGAAATTTCTTGGCAACCTGATTGTTCATAAGAATCAAAAATATCTGAGAGTGAAACTAACATCAAAGGCTACTGCATTCTTAATTTATCTTGCGGCCTCAAAAAGCAGGCATATTTCACTTGACAAAATACACAAAAATTTCTGGCCGAGAAGTGATCATCCTTCAAGAAACCTTGCGCATCTTCTGGTAAGGATAAGAAAGGCGCTCCGGCTTCCTTCCCATATTCTTTATATAAAAGAAAATAGGCTATCTTTTGATTGCCATTTTATAACCGACTATGGTGAATAGCTGGAGCATCTTGCGCAGGCAAAGGCACTTATGCGTGCTGGTGAGCGGGCATTTGCTAAGACCGAGTACCGATATGCTTTTTCATTATTTCGTGACGCGCCATTCAAGAGGGTGTATGATAATTGGTCAGAGGATATGCGATATATGATCCTTGGTCAATTAGAAAACGAGGCAATAAAATTCGCCGAATCTTGTTTAGTGCACGGTGACCGAGGACGCGGTATCGAGATATTGCGGAAGATTTCTAAGATAATTCCTTATTCGGATGAGATTAAAAACCTTCTAAGCCATTTGACTGTTAATTAAATCACCAATTTTCTCATTTTTCATAGTTTGCCCCTTTAATTTTTTAATGAACTCTACTATCTGATTTCTGTCATCTCCTATCCGTTATGGAATCTCATCCAAAATGATGTGACGCAATTTTTCGTTGACTTACATTTGTCATGCAATATAATATATTGGTGAAGGAAAGTGCAGTGCAGAATTTTTGCAGCATGTTACGATATGATTCCATGACCCATGTGTGGTAAAGTATTTATCAGTCCCCCGCTCATATGTGCTATCCTGATGGCAGCGCTGCTGCTTGCCACGGCGTGGAGTTACGGTCCGTTCGGTGATGAATTCTATTACATAGATTGTAGTAAGAACCTGGATTTCGGCTATGTGGATCATCCTCCGTTAGTAGCATTAATAGTCCTCATTGTGCGGAATTTGTTCGGCGATTCGTATATTTGGCTGAGAGCAGTTTCTGCATTGGCCGGGGCGTTATCGATACTCCTTGCATCGCGAATTACCAAAAAGCTGGGCGGCGGCCGATTCGCCCAAACCATAACAGCGCTTGCAATGGTAGCAGCACCCGGATTCTGGGCCATCTTCAGCTTCTATTCCATGAACGCGTTGGACATCGTTATCATTGCCCTTGCCACCATCGTCTTGATAGAGATAATGATGGGTGGCCCTGCCCAGTTGTGGCTTGTCTTTGGCGTGATCGCTGGTTTGGGCCTTCAGAACAAGCTGACAATGCTCGTGTTTGCTTTTGCACTACTCGTAGGACTTGTGGTGACTCGACGCCGCTTTATAATGACATCCATATGGCCTTTTGCTGGTGGTGTTATCGCAGGGCTAATATTCTTGCCAAATATTATCTGGCAGGTAGTACACGGTTGGCCGACGCTGGAATTTATTCGCCTAACCCAGCAGTATAGTATCTACCCTCAATCCGCTTTTGGATTCTTGTGGCAGATCATCCTCGCACTCAATCCCGTTGTGTTCCCTCTATGGATGGGAGGGGTGCTGTATTTACTTTTTGGGAAAGAAGGAAAAAAGTTTCGAGCACTGGGCATTCTATCACTGGTTTTTCTGCTGACTTATATTTTACAGCGCTCCAAGGTCTATTATGTCTTTCCTGTCATACCCTTGCTGCTTGCAGGAGGGGCGATTGTTTTTGAACGGTATTGCGAAAGAATAAAAAGAACATGGGTAAAAGCAGCTGCAATAGCAACCATTGTCTTTACCGGACTTATACTACTTCCCTTCGGGCTACCAGTAGTACCGATCGAATATTTCATTCCCTATTCAAAGGCAATAGGTCTCGTGAGACACGTTCAGATACACAGGGGTGATAGGATCGATTTGCCGGTGCATTTCGCACTGAAATTCGGGTGGAGAGAAATGGTGGAAAACGTTGCCAGAGCTTTTGAAACCCTTTCACCCGAGGAAAGGCTTGAGTGTATAATCATCACGAACAACTTCAGTAAGGCAGGTGCAATAAACTACTACAGAGGCGACTATGGCTTGCCTGAAGCGATAAGCGGACATAATAATTATAGGTTCTGGGTGCCTGGTAATCAGCAACTGAAAGCGGCAGTCGCGATCGGTATCGATAAGAATTTTCTACTGCAATATTTTCACGACGTAAAACTTTTTGATACCCATATTCATCCTTACGCCGCAACCTGGGAAGTTAACCAGGAGATATTTGTATGCCGTAATCCGACCGTCACATGGTCTGAATTAAGACAACGATTAAAATGGTATTGATCCGTGGATTTTGTCGGGGCGCACATTGATACTGATGCAAGAATGTTGAGGAGTGAGAGAAACTGAGGGTTTTGGGATATTATTTGCATGTTTTCTTCCTTATAATACAATATAGAAAAGGATTTTAGGATTAGCCGGCCGATGATTTCGAACGGTTGATGGGTAATGATCAATTGTTGTCTCTATTAAGATTAAGAGAGCTCAATATTATCCTTCATTTTTCTTTATGTACTGATTTTGTTAAAACTCTTTCCGAACCACGCCATACGATGGCAGGGTTTCGGAAAAACACATAGATTTATACCCACACTAAGAGGGTGAGAAATTAAAAGGTTTCTGTTATCTGTTACCCGTTAAGAATTTTTTCGACTTCCTCTTTATCAACATCCATGACATAGGGAATGCCGGAGATGTTCGCTGCATCTTTGGTGAGCGAGGCAATATCATCTCGTGTAATGTGCTCGAGTGCGAATTTTCGGTTTCCAGTCATCAGCTGTCTGAGCCCTTGGGCGAGTCTCTCGACAAAAGTATACACACCGAGTGCACCAGTCGGAACGCGTTCAAAATCCTTGCCAAGCTCTTTTTTCAATTCCGATGCAGCAACAAATATATCTTCTTTTCTCGTTCCGAAGCGCTCAACGAATACAGGCACTTCCTCTTCATCAATTTTCTTGCCGATTGTTTTTCCAACCATTGCTGCACACAATGGAGCACGCGCCATGCCGACTAATTTTGTGTACGGCGCTCCGAGTGCGAGTGCCTTGAAGATCTGATCCTCAAAGGCAATGCCACCGGCAAAGGCAAGCGCTGTTAAGTATTTTCCTTTTTTGGCGAGTTTGTCTGCGTAGAAGTAGGTGAGTGAGTGGATTTCAACAGGAGGCATACCCCACTCGTTCATCATATGCCACGGACTCATACCGGTTCCACCACCAGCACCATCAACCGTTAAAAGGTCTATTTTTGCCTCAGATGAGTACTTCACAGCACGGGCAAGGTCAGCGGGTCTATAGGCACCGGTCTTCAAGAAGACATACTTTGCTCCAGCCTGGCGTAGTTCTTCGACTCTCTTAATGAACGACTCTTCATCTACCATACCGATTCTGGAATGGCGTTCGAATTCAGTGAATGACCTGTGTTCAAAGGCCTTAATCACATCAGGGTCGAGTGGATCTGGTATCACAACATAACCGCGTTTTCTTAAGGTTTGTGCCTTTTTGAGGTCTTTAATCTTTACCTCGCCACCGATATCCTTTGCACCCTGACCCCAGTTGAGCTCGACTGCTTCAACCCCGAGTTTCTGAATCGTGAATTCCTGAACACCTAATCTCGTATCTTCAACATTTGCCTGAACAATGATCATGCCATAGCCGTCTCGCTGCCAGTCTTTATAGAGTTTCACACGATTTTCCAGGTCCGGAGCCCTTACAACGTGTCCATTTTTGATTTCACTCGTCATGTCCATTGCCACAACATTTTCTCCAATCGTGAGCATGATGCCAGATAAGGCTGCACCAATCGCTAATCCTTCCCAGTTATTCTTTGCTACATTCGTAGATCCCAATCCCGGAATAACCATTGGAAACTTGACTTTGATACCATCGTTCGCGCCGAGTTTCTGTTCTACATTCACATTGGGAAAAATTGCCTTATCAGGATCTGCTTCGATACCCACTGCACCAACCGCTGTTCCCATTATATTAAAATGAGAATAGTCGACCGGATAATTCTTTTCAGATGCAGCGGTGAGAATACCAAAGGGCTGTGGGTAGATGACTTCATGGCCACGATACGCAGACTTACCAATCTCACACATACCGATACAACCGTCTACACACGTAACGCACATTCCGCTGAGCGGAACAATAGATTCTTCGGTTCTATTTTTTGTAAGTGTTGCTGCCGATGCATTTATTTTTGATAAAGAACCCATTTGCTCTCCTTTCTTTTTCAGATAGCAGATATGAGATACCAGATATGAGTTAATTTCATAAATTTTTCTTTCATCAATGTATTTTTGTGTTTTCTTCTGGTATCAATCATTGATTTTATTTCGAAACAATTTTGTTTCGTGCTTTTCCCAAACTGATTGGGTAAAATTAAATAGCATGCCACACAATTCGTTGTATGCCTTGTTCAATTCTTCATATAAGATTTTATCTTTTAATGAATTAGTTTCATATAAGTAATCTAAATGTTCAATAGTCTCTTGACTCGATGCGTAAGATTGAGAAAGATACCGAAGATATTCATTTTTGTATCTTCTCAATGAATAGCCCTCAACGAGGTTGCTTGAAACTGATTTCGACGACCTACGTATTTGGCTACCTTCTTCATACAGTTCAAATTTCGGTAGATGAAGAGTCATTTTGTGAACCTTTATAGCAAGTTTGTGAGCTTTTTGATATATTCTTAATTTCTTATATCCTTCTTTTTCTCTCATAATTAATCTCCCATCTGTTATCCGCTATCTGTCATCTCTCATCTTTTTTCTTTATTTGATCTGGTCGTCCCTCGCATGTGCCACAGTCACCCGTCGTTCCCATCCAGCATTGATAGTCGTCGTGGGCCTCGATGCACGTCGGTTCGAGTGATAGACAGGCATTGCAGATATCGGTTGGAGCGTCTGGTCCCTGACAGCGGAGTTGGCAGGCAGGACAGAGGTAGATACACCCACCACAGAGTCGACACTCATCAGATTTGATGTTAAACGGAGTCATGATCTTCTTTTTGTAGCCGCGTTCAGTAAAACCAATGGCACCGGATTGCATCTGCTCTTTGCACATCCGAACGCATAAACCACAGAGTATACAGTCATCATGCCGTACAGGAAAGCGAACTTTTCTCACGTTGAACTTCGACGCCAGGTCCTGAATCGTCTTTGACGAAGGACAGATCGAGAGGAGTAATTCAATCATCATCTTTCGCGCGTTGATGACCCGCTTCGTGTTCGTCCGTACGATGAGTCCTTCCTCGACCGGATACGTGCATGAACTGACGAGTTTGGCTCTTTCTTTTTTCCCAATTTCGACCAGGCATAAACGACAGCCACCGTATGGCTGTAGTCCATCGTTGTAGCACAATGTTGGAATCTCAAGCCCGTAGAACTTACACGCCTCCAAGACTGTTGTACCTTCTTGAACCTGAACGTCAAGACCATTTAAGGTAAATGTTATCATCGGAGCTCCTTTTCTTCTTCTTTATCTGCCCCACTCAATACACTCACACATTTTTTTGCGTCGTGGTCTTTGACCTCCTCCTTGGCGGGGCGAACCTCTAAATCGCATCTCAAGCATCGCTTCGCCTCTCTCGTTGCTGACTTTTTATCGAAGCCCAAATCCACTTCCTTGAAATTCTTTTCCCGTTTCTCAGATACGATTTTCTTTGTTTCTTGCCTCAAGGTTTCCAGTGCTTCCTCGACAGTTAATTGAACAGGCTCGACATATGTTGAAGGTCTTGTTACGAAATAGTCAAATTTGATTTCTTCACCTTTGATATACTTGTCGATGGCTTCGGCAGCCCGTTTTCCATCTGCCATTGCCTCGACAACAGTACTCGGACCACGGATTGCGTCGCCGCCTGCGAAAACACCCGGGATATTTGTCGCAAAGGATTCGGTATCGACGACAAATGTGTTCCATCCCGTGAGTTCAAATTCATGGTCTTCTTCTAAACATGAAATATCAGGTTGTTCACTGATTGCCGGTATGAGCGTATCAAGGTCTATAGTAAATTCTGATTCCTTAATGGGAATCGGTCGTCTTCTGCCACTCTTGTCCACATCGCCGAGTTCCATTCTGATACATTCGATGCCGATGACTCTGTCGTCTTTTGTGATGACCCTCGTTGGAGCAGCCAAGAAATGAATCCCGATTCCCTCTTCGATGGCAGCGTCTACTTCTTCCTTGTACGCAGGCATCTCGCCACGAGTTCTTCGGTAGATGATCGTTACCTTCTCGACTCCTGGTAGACGGTGTGCGACGCGTGCGGCATCTACAGCGGAATTACCACCACCGATGACTCCGACGCGCTTACCAATACTCACCTTGCGACCACAATGAATCTGGGTGAGAAATTCCATTGAAGGAATAACGCCCGCTGCATCTTCATGCGGTATTGCGAGCTTAATACTCTTGTGTGCGCCGATAGAAATATAGAGTGCTTTATACTCAGTATCAAATAAATCTTTGACAGTAACATCCTTGCCGAATTTTTTATTTGCTTTAATCTCAACACCGGCATTGATAACTCGTGCAATATCTTCTTCCAAAACATCTCTCGGTAAGCGATATTCAGGAATACCAACCCTGAGCATGCCACCAATGACTGGTAGAGCCTCGAAGATTGTTGGCGAATAGCCTCGGTGAGCAAGGTGATAGGCAGCCATTAATCCGGATGGACCCGAACCGATGATAGCAACTTTCTTCCCGGTTGGCCTTTTCTTTGCGTGTTTCTTTTTTCTACCGTTGCCATACTCGATTGCAAAGCGCTTCAAGGCACGGATTGCAATAGGATCGCCACCCTGACCTGCGCGACATTTTGCTTCGCATGGATGATGGCATACACGCGAACAGACGCCCAAGAGCGGATTGTCTTTAAGAATAATATCGTATGCTTTTTTAAATTCGCCCCGCGCAATGTAGGCGATATACTGAGGGGCTTCGGTATCAATCGGACAGGTGTGTTGACATGGAGAAGAGATGATCTGTTTGCATACGACGGCTGGACATTTCTTATATTTGATATGTGCTATATACTCATCTTTAAAATATCTCATGGTACTCAAGACTGGATTTGCTGCAGTTTGGCCTAACCCGCACATCGAGGCGTCTTTTACTGCTTGTGCGAGTTCTTCCAGCACCTGGAGATCCTCCATTGTACCCTCGCCCTTTGTGATTTTATCGAGGATTTCCCACATGCGCTGTGTCCCTTCACGGCACGAGAGACATTTCCCACATGATTCGTTCCGCAAGAAGTTCATGAAGTATTTTGCTACATCAACCATGCACGTATCCTCATCCATGACGATCATGCCGCCCGAACCCATCATTGAACCAGCTTCGGTTAAACTTTCATAATCGATAGTGAGTTCGAGGAGTTGTTGGGGAATACATCCACCAGATGGACCACCGGTCTGAACCGCCTTGAATTTCTTAGACTTCTGTGTACCACCGCCGATATCGTAAATGATCTCCTTCAGACTAATTCCCATAGGAACTTCAACCAGGCCCGTGTTATTAATCTTGCCAACGAGCGAGAAAATTTTTGTTCCTTTACTTCCTTCGGTTCCGATTTCTGCATACCATTGGGCACCACGTAGGATTATTTGTGGTACATTTGCCCAGGTCTCAACATTATTGATATTCGTAGGTTTTCGCCAAAGACCTTTCTGCACTGGATACGGCGGCCGTTGCTTCGGCACACCGATTCTTCCTTCAATTGCCGCGAGCAATGATGTTTCTTCTCCAGAGACAAAAGCACCAGCACCGCGCACGACATCGATAGAAAAATTGAATCCAGTCCCTAATATGTCATCGCCGAGCAATCCATACTTTTCAGCCTGCTCTAGTGCAATCTTTATTCTTTTTACTGCCAGAGGGTATTCGGTTCGAACATAAATAAATCCCTTGTATGCCCCGATCGCTCGTGCACCAATCGTCATTCCCTCAATGACAGCGTGAGGGTCAGCTTCTAAAACACTTCGGTCCATAAAGGCACCAGGGTCTCCCTCGTCAGCGTTACAGACGATGTATTTCACATCGCCCTTTGCAGCTCGACATCGTTCCCACTTGAGACTAGTGGGAAAACCGGCACCGCCACGACCCCTGAGACCACTCCTTTTGATCTCGTCGATAATCTCTCCTGGTTTCATGGTGCTCAATGCCTTTTCAAGGGCGCGATATCCGTCAAATGCAATATACTCATCGATGTTTTCGGGATCAATCCGACCTCGATTCCTCAAGACGATCAACCGTTGATGTTTAAAGAAGCCGATGTCCATCATCTTCGGTATGGGTTTTTCTTCGGCGGGTGGTATGTACATCAGTTTTTGTACTGGTCGCCCTTTCAAGAAGTGCTCTTGCACGAGGAATGGAATGTCTTCTTTCCTTAATCGTTGGTAAAAGATGCCGTCGGGTTGGACAACGACAATGGGACCGCGTTCACAAAAACCATTACAGCCCGTTGAGATGACTGCTACTTCATCCTGTAATTTTGTTTTGGCGATTTCCTCTTCTAATAATTTCTTAATTTCAAAAGATCCCCCTGCTACACATCCAGTGCCAGCACAAACAAGCAGGTGCATTCGAATCCGTTTCAATGTAACCTCCTTACATAGCAAATACCTAAATGTCCAAAATGCCTAAATACCTAAACATTATTTGAGACATTTATAAATTATAGTTGAGAGGATTTTTATAAGTTCGAGAGCTTCCTCGCGATGGTGGATAACTATTTCTTTCTTCAACAACTTTCGATCGATTATGATCCGCAACCAATACCTTGTCTCTTTAGCTTCCTTGAAAGCAATATCTATTTTGTAAACAAAATCATTCAATGTTAAGGAACCGTCGGCTTCTTCGAGATTAGAACCAACGGATGTTCCAGATTTACATAGCTGGCGTTTTATTACCCTGCCTTCTTCGGTATCAGGTAACATTGAAGCCAACTCTAAAATGGCTAATGCAAACCTGTATGCTCTTTCTTTCAATTCATCGCTTATACTATATTTTTTTTCAATCTTTTTAGGCATTTAGGTGTCTCGGCATTTAGTTCAGTGTGTTCTCTCACTGCCAATCGCGAGGGCGTAATCATTGACAATATTTCCTTTCACGATATGGTCATGCAAAATTTTTTTGATTTTCGTCGCGGTGAGATCGCCGTACTTAACCGGTGGCTTACCTGTAATTTCCACTGTTGCCATTGGCTCGCGACTACAAAGCCCGGCACAACCCGAGGTTGTAACTATAACATCCTTTAGTTTCGCTTTTCCTATCTCCTTGAGCAATGCCGACAAGACTTCACGTGCGCCAGCAGCAATGCCACAGGTACCCATGTGTACCGTAACTTTTGCCCGTGCCTTACCGAGTCGCAAGGTTGCCGTTCTTCTCACTTTTTCTCTAATTTTTTCCAAATCACCGATTTTCAGTTTTTTCATTTTTTCCTACCTTTCGTATTCAGCCTGAAGTTGAACACATAGATTTCCGCGGATAACACGCGGATGGATCTTGTTAAATAATACTAATCTTGATGTCAATACCATATAGATCGTGTCCATTCTTGAACCTTTAGTTTTAACACGTTTAGGAGTTTCATATTTAACAGGGTAGACACGGATTTCCTGTAAAGTTTAGTCTTTTGTAAATTCTGATTCATGTGCTAACTCCGATACTCTTTAATTGTTTTTGAATTTCTTTCTTTAGATAATTTAAAACGTCGGGATGGGTTATTGATATATTGTTCAATTCTTTCTTTATATACCTTGTGTCAAAGGTAAATCCGTTACCGTTCTTGTTGTGCGTATAAATAAAAACAACATCTAAACCTCTGGCAGCGACGAGACCAATAATCGTTTCTGCCATATTGCCTATTGGTTTACGATCGATGTGGCTATAAACAAATGTTGCGGCGACAGTAGTTCCTTTACCGATTTTGGATTTAATAGCAAATTTTCCTTCCGCCTCCTTTGTTGCCTGGGCAAGCATTGAAAGTCCGAGGCCGACGCGCCGTGTTTTCTTTGTCGTGTAGAAGGGATCGAGCACTTTCGTCAGGGTCTTTTTACTCATGCCCTTACCATTATCTTTGATCTGTAGCGTGAGTATATTTTTTTTGGTATTCTCATTTATTATAATTTTAATCTTTTTCGCCCCAGCCTCTATAGAATTTTCCACGATATCGAGAATGTGAAGAGAAAGATCCTGCATATGAACCTCGCTACGCTCGGTATTGTTGATCGTTATTGGGCATCGCCGCCTGTATCGTCAGTCGTTTAACGTTTGTTGTTTTTAAATTTTTTACCGTACAACGATGCCTTATGACGATACGCGCCGCTATGCCGTAAAACAAATAACCTAGCCGTTCCTTTTGATTCATGTCCCTGCTTCCATGACAATTGTTCGGCCTTCTTCATTATTGAAGGCTTTCCGAATCTCGACTATAGTTGGCTTTTCGAGCAGGAATTGTGTTGTTGCTTTCCCGATGTCATCTAAAAAATGCGCATCAGATGCACAGACCAACGGGAATTTTTTGATTTCTGGAAATCGTTCTATTATTTGAGTTTTGTTCATATGTTGTGAAATTTCCATAGCATCGAGCCTGAGATTTTCGGGGACAAAACCCAACTGACCAATAATGCTATAACTCTCACGATCAATATGGGAGGCGATTGCCAGACCACCGAGGTCGTGAATTTCATCGACTACGGTTTCTAAAGATAATGTGGTTGCACCAATCAATAGTCGGTTACAATAACCATCCACTTCATCAAATTCATTAACAATGATCTGTTCACCAAAAAGCTCCTCTTTATTCTCTCCGGGAGTGAGGTGTTCATAGACAATTTCCTGCAGCTTTATAACACCGTCGATGTCATCGAAGAGCGCTATAATATGAACTTCTTCACTACTCGTGACTTCCATTCCAGGGAATACTTTAATATTCTCTTTTTCTCCTATTTTTTTTGTAGCCGCAACATTCTCGGCAGAATTATGGTCACAAATTGCAATCATATCCAGCTTCCTCACTCTTGCCTTCTTTACTATTCGTGCAGGCGACATGGTTAAATCCGCACACGGTGAGAGACATGAATGGATATGAAGGTCGGCACTGTAACATCGCAACTCCGCCTCGCTATCACTCTCCATTCAGAATCTTAGAGGTTACGAAGTTCTGAACTTCAGAGTCCTTTAACTTCCTCATTCCATTTCTTTCATCGTTTTCCAGATACACCCATTTCATATAACTTTCCAACAAGTTCAAAGGCAGGAAGGTCGCTGCTCAAAATTGGCACTCCTTCAGCCTCTGCCTTCTTGATAGTTTCCTCTTCTGGTTTTCTGCCATTGATCAGGATAATTCCAGCAATTTCTTTTAATCGAGCAACTGCTACAATATTTGGATGGCCCTGGAGCGTAATCCAGACATCTCCCATTTTGCTATGAGCCATAACATCGCTCAATAGGTCACTCACGTAGCCACCCTCAACTTCTCTGTCCAAGAGACCCTGTCCACATTCTATGTGGAGACTAAAGCACTTTATAATGTCTGAAAGTCTAATTTTTTTCTTCGCCATGACGTTCCTTCCTGTTATGTCTTTTTGTGCTGACATATATACAGTCTTGTAATATTGCCTTACCGAGGACAATGTCTTCGGCGAATGTAATGCAATCAGGCGCACCACATACACCGCAGTTTGTTCCTGGAAGTTTTTTTAAAATTTTTTCTCGCAATTTCAATTTTTTTATTGCCTCGGCTCTATTTTTGTCTAATGGTGCAAATGGTTTTGGCGCAACCGCGTGTTCGAATGAAAAGAATTTCTCATTATAGAGCCGTTTGACCAGAGAACTACTCACTCTCTGTTTATCTCCAAAAACTCGGATGAGACGGAGAATATTACTTTTTGCGATGAATCTGTTTTCAACGGTCAGTGGTCCACCAACACAACCGTCAGGACAAATGAAACATTCTAGGTATTCGATGGCCTTGAGCTTACCTGATTCTACGTCTTCAAGAATTCTAATCGTATCATAGACACCGGATACCGAAATATAATTATAGAATTTCATGCCTCGTGTTTCACCACCAGGAATAGCCCATCCTATGCCAATGCCACTGATTGGACTTTGCGCATGGAGCCATAGTGGTTGCGAAGCTTTTTGGAGCCTCATCATGATCGCATTATATATTTCACGGATAGCGATGGCACCATCGAGGAATGATCTTTTCATTGTTTCCGGATGATTGATAGAAACCATTTTTGCTGCGCACGGAGTTATATGTATAATGCCAATTTCTTCTTTCGAAATGTTCTTTTCTTTGGAAATTTCTTCGCGTAGGTTTTTCGCGGCAATCTCTCGCGGTGGTTCAATTGGAACAATGAGTTTACAGATGCTCGGAAATAACCGCTGGATGAGTCGTACGACAACCGGGCACGTCGATGAAATTATTGGCCTCAATCCTTTGTTTTTATCAAGATATTCTTCAATCGCCAAGCCCGTCATTTCACACACTAACGCTTCATCATAGACGTGATCAAATCCGAGTTCCTTCAGGACCGTGAGGATTTCATGAGGCATGATGTTATCTCCAAACTGAGAATACAAGACTGGCGAGGGAAGGCCAATCTTGTATTTAAATCTGCCGAGATCAGCAGGCGATGTTGTAATTGGTACTACTGCATTATATGGGCAGACTCGGAGACACTCGCCACAATCTATACAGCGCTCATAGTTGATTTGTGCTTTTCGATTCCGTACCCGTATTGCCTTTGTTGGGCATGCCTTCATACATGTTACACAACCGATGCATGTCTTTTTATCAATCTTAACAGAATGAAGCGTACTTACTTCAGTCATTTTTACTATTCAAATTGATGTTGATTTCAAGCCTGGTTCCTTTTCCCACTGTAGATGTTATATTCAAAACGTCTGCATTCTTTTTTATATTGGGGAGGCCCATCCCCGCACCAAATCCCATTTCCCGCATCTCTTCGGTCGCCGTGGAAAACCCCGGCTGCATTGCTAACTCAATATTCTCAATACCTTGTCCTTCATCTGCAACCTTCAATAAAATCTTATTGGAATAAACGAGCAGATGCATTGTGCCGTGTTGTGCAAACATGACCACATTCATTTCTGCTTCATATGCCGCGATCGCAATGCGACGGATAATGTCTGTATCGATGCCGATCTCTTTGAGAATATTTCGTATCTTAATTGATGATTCTCCGGCATTAACGAAATCTCCGCCGTGAATCTTGAATTTTTGCTGAAAGAGTATTTCAGATCTCATTACTCTGTCCCACTCATTTTTGGTTCGCAGATGGTGGCCTAATACCATGAGCATAGAGGATGCCGCAGGCTTCAAATAATTTTAGTTTCGTTACGAAAAGAGGAATTTCGCATGTTTGAGCAAGATCGATTGTCTCGCTGGGTGGATTTTTACCTCGAACAAAGACAATTGCGCACACACCGGCAATGTCACATGTTCTGACGACGTGCTTATTCGTAAGCCCGGTCAAGAGTATGGTGTCGGGTTTTGAAAAAGGCTGCGAGAATGCCAGGACATCGCTCATTAAATCTGATGCCTTTGCAAATGTTATGTCAAAATTTGAATGAGTGGAGTCAGTTATTAAATCTGCATTGAGAAGTTCTTGTATTTTATGAAGGGTCACTTTTTCTTTTTGGATTTTCTCGTGGGTTTTCTTTTCTTTTTATATTTTGCTAACATCGCATCAACTTTTTTTGTTGTAGTCTGGCCATGATAATTACCATCTATGACTACAATCGGTGCTAACGCGCAGGCACCGAGGCAATTAACCGATTCCAATGTGAACTGATTATCTTTGGTCGTACAACCTGGCGAAATACCTAATTGTTCCTGCACGCGATCAAGCACGAGTGGCGCGCCGCGCACGTGGCAGGCAGTGCCGAGACACACGGTGACGAGATGTTTGCCGCGTGGCGTTAAGCTGAAGGCGCGGTAGAATGTGGCAACACCATAGACATCGATCATCGGCACACATAATTTTTCGGACACCATTGTCAGTACTTCGGGAGGTAGCCAGTTATACTCTTCCTGTATGTCTTGGAGAACAGCAAGTAATGCTGATTTTTTTCCTCTGTATTTATCGATGATTGTGGATGCGTTTTTAATATTAATTTTCATGCAGCTCCTTTCTGCCAGCTCTATTATAGCTATTTTTGGGCTTCAGTCAATATTAAAATTGTATATTTCTATATAGCAAAATACTATAGTCTCTGACTACATGTCATGGAGATTAATGATTCACATGGATGTCAGAGTTGCATAGCATGAAAATAACAAAAGAGGCTGGGAAGGGCCCAGCCTCTTGCTACAGTGTGTGTTTTAATTTCTGCCGACTTTGCCAAACATGCGCACGGAATCGGCGACACGCTGCACTGCCAGTATGTACGCACCGTGGCGCATATCTGTTTTATGCTTATCTGCTGTACGAACAACATCCCAGAAGGCCCTCTGCATCATGTGCCAGCACTTATCCTTTACTTCGTCCTCGGTAAAGAAGAGCCTCTGTACATCCTGTACCCACTCGAGATACGATACTGTTACACCGCCTGCATTGGCGAGAATGTCGGGAATGACGAAAATGTCCTTACTATATAATATTTCATTAGCTTCGGTTGTCGTTGGGCCGTTGGCTCCTTCACAAATTATTTTAGCTTTTATGTTATTGGCATTCTTGCTATGGATCATTCCCTCGACTGCACAGGGCAGGAGAATATTACACTTGAGATCGATCACTTCATCGTTCGTGATCGAATCAAAGTTCTTAAACCCTTTGACGGTCTTCGTTTTTGATACGTACGCATCGAGTTCTGGTATCTTGATGCCGTTCTTGTTGAAGATACCACCGTAAATGTCGGTGATGGCTATTATCTTACACCCATAGTCATAGAGCAGGCGGGCAATTGATGCACCGACATTGCCGTATCCTATAATCGTAACCTTTTTTCCTTCGAGTGGGTATTCCAGATGTTTCGATGTTTCAAGCAGGGTGTAGTACATTCCAAGCCCTGTAGCTCCTGATCTGCCCTGCGAACCGCCAATCGCCAGTGGTTTTCCAGTGACAACCGCAGGTTCAAAGTGCCCGACGTATCGACTGTAGGCGTCGCATATCCAGGCCATGGTTTGTGCATTGGTCCAGACATCAGGTGCGGGAATATCTTTTTGCGGTCCAATGATTTCCTTGATAGCATAAGTGTACTCCTTTGTCAGTTTTTCAAGCTCACTCTCGGACATTTCCGGAGGGTTGCAAATAACCGCGCCCTTGGCGCCACCAAGAGGTAGGTCTAAGACTGCACACTTCCATGTCATCCAGGCTGCCAATGCCTTACATTCACTGAGTGATGCATCAGGGCTATAACGAATTCCTCCCTTGCCTGGCCCCCGTATGGTCGAGTGTTGTACTCGATAACCTGTATATGTTTCTACCTTGCCATCGTCTCTGCTAATAGTCATGTGGACGGTCAGCTCCTTCTCTGGATATTTCAGACGATTATAAATCCATGGTTCCAGATCAAGACTACTCGCTGCCCTTTCATACTGATACGTTGCTTCGATGAAAGGGTCGTATTTCCTATCTTTAAGTTTAGTATGATTAATTTTCACCATGTTGACCTCCATCTGTAGAATAGAGGAAGCAAGATTCGTGCCAAGTTTATATATTGAAATTTCAGTGGATTTTTCCGGGAAGTATGGCATTTTGCAATATTTTATATCAAAATGCACTATTGTAATTTGAGGGTGCTTTGTTTTACTTGAGAGTTTTCAACTTTCTGAACAGAGAGGTGAGATGAATTCCCAAAATTTTTGCAGCCTTGGATTTGTTTCCTCTCGTATATTTTAAGACCTCTTTGATATAGTTTTTCTCTAATTCGTCAAGGCTGGGGAATTTTTGTTTTTCAACGATTTCCGTTATTACTTCGGTTTCGGGCGCGGCTTTTCGTGATTTAATTTCTGCAGGTAGATGCTCGAGGAGAATTTCCTCTGCTTGATTGAGAGCCATGATTCGTTCGATGATATTCCTCAATTCACGAACATTGCCTGGCCAGTCGTACTCTATGAGCACCTTAGCCGCGTCTTCGGATATGCCCTTGTATGATCTGTGTAATTCTTGATTGAACACCTGTACAAATGAGAGTACGAGCGAAATAATGTCCTCTTTTCGTTCTCTCAGTGGAGGTATCGTTATTGGTACAACGTTGAGTCGGTAGAATAGATCTTCCCTGAAATCGCCATCCTTGATTGCCTTTTTCAGGTCTCTGTTGGTTGCGGTAATAATTCTCACATCAATCTTGATTGGATTTGTACCACCGAGGCGTGTAAATGATTGTTCCTCGAGGACTTTAAGCACTTTCGATTGGAGCGGCAATGACATATCAGCTATTTCGTCCAAAAATATTGTGCCATGGTCAGCCTTTTCAAATAATCCAATTTTTCGACGTCGAGCATCGGTGAACGCGCCAGCTTCGTATCCGAAAAGTTCGCTCTCTAAAAGATTTTCAGGAATTGCCGCACAGTTGATTTCTATAAATTGCTTATCGGCACGTGGGCTATTGTAGTGAATTGCTCGGGCTATGAGCTCTTTGCCCACACCGCTCTCACCCTTGATGAGAACCGTCGTTTTTTCCAACGACGCAACTTTACGGGCAGTTTCTAATACATCGATCATCTTTTTATTCTTTGCAACTATTTTATCGAAATAGTATTTTCCCTTTTCAGTCTCGACTGTTTCAGAGAAACGCACGCGCAGCGACTGAAGCTCGAGGGCGTGTGCAACGCCTGCCTTTAGTTCACTGATTTTAAACGGCTTGAGCAGATAATCATAGGCACCTAATTTCATTGACTGCACTGCCTTTTCGAGTATTTCATAGGCGGTGATCATGATGACTGCCGTGTTTGCATCGATCTCTTTTATCTGTTTGAGAACTTCTGTGCCATCAATTCCAGGCAGCATTAAATCAACGAGCACGAGATTAGGACGGTGTTTTTTGAAGACTTCGAGACCGGTTTCACCAGAATCGGCGAGAAGTATTTCGTAGCCCTCTTTTTCAAGGGCTCGCTTAAGATTATTCAGGGTGAGTACTTCGTCGTCGATAATCAAAATAGACTCGGCCATTATTCAATAACCTCGGACTGAATCTTGCCGCTCTGTCTGATTGGTAATAGTATCAGCACCTCGGTTCCTTTATTCGGTTCACTCGCAATTGCAATCTCGCCGTTGTGATTCTTTATGTAGCTATAACTGATGCTGAGCCCGAGGCCGGTTCCCTCACCTTTTTTGGTCGTGAAGAATGGATCAAAAACCTTTTTAAGATTCTCCTCGGAAATGCCGATACCTGTATCGCCAATCTTTATTTCCACAAACTCTTCAAACTTCACTTTATCGGTTATTACTGTCAGCGTTCCTCCGTTAGACATTGCTTGTGCCGCATTGATAACGATATTAATGAGAACCTGTCTTATTTGATTTGCATCAGCGGTAATCTGGGGTACTGCATCAGAGAGCAGTTTGCGGATTTTAATTTTCCTGAAGAGTGGCTGATGCTGCAGAAATGAGAGTGTTTCTGAGATTAATTTATTGAGACTAATCTTTGTAAACTTCGGAGGCGTTGGCCGTGCATAATTGAGGAGTCCCCGAACCGTTTCAGAAATTCTATATGCACTGTCGAGAACTTCTTTTGCCCTGGCCTTCTTTTCGACGTCCTTCTCATCTTCGAGGAGAAGCTCGATGTATGAGGTGATTCCCAAGAGTGGATTATTTATCTCATGGGCAGCTCCTAATGCCAGTTGACTCAAGGCAGAGAGTTTTTCATAATCTGCCATCTGAACATGCATTTGTTCCTGTTCGGTTATATCACTTATTAAGAGTGTTGCTCCGGTGATATCGTGAATGCCTTTAATGGGGAAACCAGCAATACTTAGAATGACGTTGTTGCCATTGAGGGTGACCGGGATCTTCCTGATTCGGAAAGATTTTTTGTCTAAAAAGATGTTATCGACACGATTTTTAATTTCTTTATCTTGTAAAACAGGAAATGTCTTATAGAGATTGTCATACATTTTTACCTCTTCTTCACCGGAAAAGTTACTGACAAAATCATTGCAGTATGTTATTCTAAATTCACTGTCAAACGCAACGAGTCCGCTTGAAATACTATTGATAATATTTCGTATGTATTCTTCAGATACGCGGAGTTGTTTACTCAGTGATTCACAGTCGCGCAAACGTTTTCGTAACTCCACATTAATCGTATCGATAGTATCTTTTTTGCGGCGTATGTCATCGAGCGCCGATTTTAAGGTACCGGTAAGATTTTTGAGGAGCGCGGTGATCTGCCTCGAGAAAAAAATCGAAGAAGCGAGCAGAACACAACCGAAGATGAGGAAAATATAGAACATTACATTTTTGAGTTTGTGTGCCGGAGCAAGTGCCTCGTTCATGTCCATTTCTGAAACAAGATAGCCTTGAAACTCACCAAATTTTCTGTAGGCGCAAATAACCTTTTCGCCACGATAGTCACGATGGATGAGAATACCACCCGCGCCAGTATGAGGATTGGGGTCGTCTGCATAGTGCCCGTATTCTTCTAATACCTTGCCACCGAGTCGGGATGGTGAAAGAAAAATACCTTTATCATTCACAAGAAAAATTTCACTCGTTTTACCGATACGCAGGTCAAGTAGTAAGTCATAAAATGTTTTAAGAGAAATTGAGGCGAGGATGACACCGATAATATTGTCATACTGATTATAGAGAGGAGATGATAGTATCATTGCAGTTGTATCGAGGACATGTGAATAGAAGATGCCGCTATTATAGAATTTACCCTTCAAGGACTTTTGGAAATAGTTGCGATCTTTGACAGATTCCTTAATGTTATTGGTGGCAAAGACGATGTTGCCATTCGGTGATGCAACCGCGATAAAATCAAACCAGGGTTTTTCTTCGACGATTCTTTTAAAAAAACCTGCCTTCGTGTGAACCTCATCGAGATTCACAATATCTAATTTAGAAATCGATAATAGATCTCTTTTTCGTTCATCGAGGAAAGATTGTGTTGCCTGTGCATTAACATCGACAGAATAATTGAGTCCCTGTTTCACCTGATTCTCAAAGTGGATGGTAACTTCAGAATTTATGATGTAGAAGAGAATAATAAATGGCAGTAAAAAGAGAACGAGCGTAATGATGATATTTCTGAACCATAACCCTTTGTAGTAATCAGGATATAATTGTTTACCACAATTTATACAATGTGTACTCGTTTTTGTATTCTTATGTCCACAGTTGTCACAAATAACGATTTCCGAGAGTTTTTGTGCCATATAATGCTATTGTAATGTCATTTAAGTTTTTGTCAATAATTGTGCTGATGACTCTTTGACCACTACATCGGTTGGCAAAATAATAAGAAAAGAGTGTTTAGCTCAGCCTCTGCACAAGTTCGAAGAGGGTGCGCACACCAAATGCTGTGCCGCCCTTGAGTCTGTAAAATTTTTCTGTATCGGTAATCTCTTTGCCAGCGACATCGATATGCATCCACTTGGCTTTATCGACAAAGGACTGAAGGAATATCCCCGCGGTGATTGTCGATGCCTTTCTTCCTCCAGAATTTTTCAGATCTGCTATGTCACTCTTTATCTGTTCTTTATATTCATCAAACAATGGCAATTGCCAGAGCCGTTCACCCGTATGTTTTGAGACATCGAGTGCCGTATCAATGAGCCTTTGGTCATTTCCCATGACTGCCGCGGTGATGTCTCCGAGCGCAACAACACAGCCACCCGTCAAGGTTGCAATATCGATGATTACCTTTGCCTTTGCCCGTTCGGCGTAGCAGATCGCGTCAGCCAGAGTCAGTCTTCCCTCAGCATCGGTTGAGATGATTTCAATCGTCATACCATTCATTGCCTTTACAACGTCTCCGGGCCTCGCTGCTGTGCCTGATGGAAGGTTCTCGACAGCAGGGATGATAACCATTATGTTTGCCTTGGATTGCGCCTTCGCGAGTGCCAAGAGGGTGCCTAATACTACTGCACCTCCTGCCATATCTGCCTTCATTAATTCCATCTTAGTAGATGGTTTTAATGATATTCCACCCGAATCAAAGGTGACGGTTTTCCCAATGAGAGCTATGAGCGGTTTCCCTGGGTTTTTGAGTCTCAGAATAATAAATTGTGGTTCGTTCGTACTTCCTTGGGCTACTGCGAGTAAAGCACCCGCACCTATCTTTTTAAGTTCTGTTTTATCGAGGTAATGGTATTCAATGTGCTCAGCCAGTCCAGTCTGTTTTAGAATTTTCTTGATCCTTTGCGACAGGATCTTTGGTGTGAGAATGTTCGCAGGTTCATTGATTAAGTCGCGTGCAGTATTCTGAGATTGTGCAAGTATTGCTCCCTGTTCGCTCCCTCGCTGCACGTTCTTTATCTTTGCTTTGTCTGTTTCCACGAGAAAAAATTCTAATATTTTGCCATCTTCGGATTTCTTATATTCCTGAAATTCATAGAGGGCGAGTACTGTGCCTTCTACCAATGCCTGTGCTGCCATAGCGGGTTCGACGCCACCAATGCCTGCACCATGAATAATCGATCCCACTTTTTTCGCCTTTGTTTTTCTGGCCTTTTTTGCTGCCTCGCCAGCTGCCTGACGAATTGCCTCGAGTCCAAAGTTGTCTGATTTACCGAGGCCAACGACCATGACTCTGTCAGGATGTATTTTGTCAAATGTATGGACCGTCACAATTTCACCGAGCTTGCCAGTTATCTCGCCATCTTTTATAAGTTGCGAAAGCATACCTCCGAGTGCTCTATCAACCGCGCCCGTTGCTCCACCTGGAGTCTTTACTCCTTCAAACAAGTTGACAATGGCAAGATCGCCGTCGAAATCGGTAATTGATTGGTTAAGCACGTTTATCTTCATGGCTTAGTATACCCCAAACGTACCGAAAGTCAATCTCGTTGTCATTACAGACAAAGCGGTCGTTATAGTTGACTTTTATAGTCAGATAGATATAATTTTTGATGAGGAAAATGAAGGCTTCAGGCAAGCGAGGTCAGAAAGGTGTACAGCTCTCGAGACGAGCAGACGACATGCCCTATTCGCCGATTCGGAAGTTGGCTTCGTTCGCTGATGAAGCAAAAAAAAGGGGAGTGGAGGTTTTACACCTCAACATAGGACAGCCGGATATAGAAACGCCGGTAGAGATCTTTGAGGCGATTGTACACTATCGTGAAAAGGTGTTGCGCTACGGTCCCTCGGGTGGACTTCTTGATCTCAGATTAGCGGTTGTGAAGTACCACAGAAATCTTGGATTTAACATTGATTTAGATAATGTATGGATAACGACTGGTGGCAGCGAGGCCATTATCTTCGCGATGATGTCGGTGAGTGACCCGGGTGATGAGATCATCGTCTTCGAGCCCTTTTATACGAATTATAATGGATTTGCTATCATGTCTCAGGTAAAGCTCGTACCCATTACCACGAAGGTTGAGGATGGCTTTCATCTTCCCTCCATCAATGCGATTGAGAAAAAGATTACTTCTCATACTAAGGCGATTCTCATTAATACACCGAATAACCCAACCGGAACTGTCCTCACTGAAGAAGAAATGTTTATTATCCACAAGCTCTGTAAAAAATATAATCTCTTTCTACTCTCTGATGAGGTGTATCGCGAATTTGTCTATGATGGAAAACGCCAGATAAGCGCTCTCTCTCTGCCCGATATTGAAGACCGCATAATCGTCATGGATTCAATCTCTAAACGATTTTCCGCATGTGGCGCGCGGGTTGGCAGTATCATCAGTCGTAACAAAAAAATCATGGAGACGGTATTGAAATTCGGTCAGGCACGGTTGTGTCCACCGACCCTGGAGCAGGTCGGTGCAGTAGCTGCTTACACGAATATCGATAAATATATTAAACCGATGATCGATGAGTACCAACATCGTCGGAATGTGCTTTTTGAGCTGCTGGCAGGTATATCCGGGGTTTATGGTCATAAACCAGAAGGTGCTTTCTATACGGTTTTGAGATTACCCGTAGCCAATGCCGATACCTTCTGCCAGTGGCTTTTGACAGATTTCAATCATAACAACAAAACGGTAATGCTCGCACCAGCAAACGGTTTCTATTCTTCCGTCAAAAAAGGTGTCGATGAAATCCGTATTGCCTATGTATTACAGGAAAAAGATTTACGGAAGGCAGTTGAGGTTTTACGAGTAGCATTGGAGAGATACAAAGGATAGAAGATTCTTGTTAAATGAGGCTGTCCATACAGTTGCTAAAATGTGGTGTTTTTCTTGCACGGTTTGTTCCCTTCAAGGTTGCGGATAAGACAGCGGTGCTGCTCGGTTCGTTGTCGAGTCATGTATTAGTGGGGAGGAGGCACACTATCGAAAAAAACTTATACTACATCTTTTCTGGTAAGAACATTGAGCGTGAGCATTTTAATCGTATTGTTAAGGCCACGTTTGTAAATTATGCACGTATCATGGTTGATTTTTTTCGACTCGGTTCAATGTCGAAGAAAGAAGATTTTGATGTTGAGGCTGACATTGCTGAAGGTGCTTTGAATGTATTGAGTCACAAGAGAGGATGCGTATTGATTACGATGCATCTTGGCAACTGGGACTATGCTGGTGCCTATTTAGCTGCAATCGGCCAACCGATGAGTGCACTCGTTGAAGAAACCGATCCTGATATTCTTGCTTTATATACGAGGCATCGTGAGCGTACAGGAATGAAAACATTCCCCCTCCCGAGAGCAGCATACGCGTTTGTGGATACTATAAAGAACAATCGTATCTTGGCAATTCTCGCAGACCGTGACATCGTTGGAAACGGCACCCCCATCGGTTTTTTTTCAGGAAGGAGGAAAATACCGAGCGGATTAGCTACGATAATCGTCAGAAAAAAACTTCCCGTCTTATTTGGGTACATGGTATTGAATCCATCGCATAAGCGACGTTATCTTGGAATTATAGAACCGCCCATTATATTCGAAGGCGATGAGAACGAATTTAATCAATTGATGGTTAATAAATTCGAGGAAATCATACGGCGCTATCCCGATCAGTGGTTTGTATTTCAGCCAAAATGGATAGAATGATGGAAGGACATCAATACATGAAAACTAAAATACCTAAAATTAAAGTGAAGATTAAAGGTAAATTTATACCCCAATATCAAAGTGAACAGGCAGCGGGTTGTGATCTGTGTGCTTTTATAGATAAGGATGTTGTAATACGACCCCAGGAATATTATACCATACCGACGGGTATAAGGGTGGAAATTCCCGACGGCTACGAAGCCCAGGTGAGGCCAAGAAGCGGGCTTGCTACAAATTACGGCATTGGTATTTTGAATACACCAGGAACAATTGATGCAGATTACCGAGGCGAGATAAAGGTAATATTATTTAACTTTGGGAAGAAACCCTTCAGGATCAAAAACAGAGATCGCATCGCTCAATTGGTATTCAATAAAATTGAGCGCGCGTCTTTTAAACTGGTTGAAAACCTTGAAAGAACCAAACGGCAAAATGGCGGCTTTGGTCATACTGGAAAGTGAGGATTTTGAAATCATTTGTTGTATACAAGTTTCGTAGAAAAGTATTGGAGCAGCGATAATGAAGATTTTGATGGTTGCCGAAACCTACTATCCTTTGATTGGTGGTATACCAGATCATATCGCTCATCTCACCGACGAGTTGCGGAAACGCGGGCACTCAGTAAAAATCTTAACTGCTCGATTCGGTCGGGATCATAAAAGGGACGATAAAGATATTGTAAGAATTGGACGGGGGATACCGATTCGGGCTAATAAATCTTTTGCGCGACTCACTCTCGGCTGGCGACCCTCAAATAGGGTGAAGAGATTTTTTATGGATTATCAGCCTGATATAATTCACGTCCATGGTTCCCTTGCACCGATGTTACCGATCCTTGCTCTTCGCCACTCAAAGGCAAAAAATGTTGCCACGTTTCACGCCGGCCATAGAAAATCGACGGGTTATATGATTTTTCGACCACTGCTCATGCCTTATTTCAGAAAATTAGATGGACTCATTGCTGTATCCAAGACTGCCGAACTCGCGATGAGCAAGTATTTCAGAGGAGATTATAAAATAATTCCTAATGGTGTCGATACGGATGGTTTCAACCCAAAAGGCGAATTGGTTAAACAGTTTGTGAGTAACCGAAAAAAAATTCTGTATATGAACCGACTCGAACCCAAAAAGGGATTGCCACACCTTTTGAAAGCTCTATATCACATAAAGAAAGATATACCAGATGTTCTGCTGATAGTGGCGGGTTCTGGACCATTTGGTAAGTACTACAAGAATATGGTTGATGATACCATATCAGATAATGTCGTGTTTGTTGGCAAAATTCCGGGAAGGCCAGTTTCATTAAGGGCTTCGTACTACAGAACTTGTGATATATTCTGCGCACCTTCTATCGGTCATGAGAGTTTCGGTATAGTACTTTTGGAGGCAATGGCTTGTGCGAAACCAGTGGTCGCTTCACACATTGATGGATTCAGACATGTGCTCGAGCATGGAAAAGATGGTTTATTCTTCCCCCCTAAGGATGATAAAGAACTGGCAGAAGCAATCGTTACAATCCTGAAAGATCAGAAATTAGGAGAGCGGATGGGTAAAGCAGGAAGGAATAAAGCACTCACATATTCTTGGGCAAAAGTAGCCGAGGAGGTGGAGCGTTTGTATAAAACACTCAGAAACTATGATGCGTAGCCAATATTCTGGGCGTCTTTTTCTTATAGAATTGGCTGGCTCTTATAATATGTCATCGGGGGTGCTGTATTAAAAAGGCTAGTTTCTGGAACATATTAAAAGTTCAAGATTTTTCTATTTTTGTTTTTTCGCAGACAGTAAGTCAATTTGGTGATAAATTAGATTATATCGCGCTCATTGGCATTATCGGTTTGTTCCCAAGAGGACGTGCACCGTTTTTACTATCTCAACTCCTTATTTTCATTACACTTCCCGTAGTCCTGTTTGGCCCAATCGTCGGGGTTCTGGTAGACCGGTGGCACAAAAAAAGGGTTATGGTCATATGTGATTTACTGAGGACATTATGTGCTCTTTTAATTCCGGTTGTTTTCTTGACCACAGCAAATATCTATCCTGTCTTTACCGTTGTATTTTTTATGTTTCTCCTGGGTTTGTTTTTTAATACTGCCCGAAGCGCTATCATTCCAAATTTGGTCACAAAGTCACGAATACTAACCGCAAACTCTGTTATAAATTTTGTTGGTCGAGGAGCTACCTTTCTCGGAATGTTCTTGGGTGGTCTCATCGTTGACTGGAAGTTCTGGCAGCAGGCTATCGGTATTGCTGGTTGGACTGCAGCATTCATTATCGATGCGATTACGTTTGCTGTTTCCGCTGTTATGCTTTCTATCATGAAGGTGAAAATAGCAGAGCGACCAAAAACAGTAGAACATCATCTTGAACCGCGAGGGCTCTTTCTCATGCTCCGTAATGGTTTACTCAAGATGTGGTATGAATTGAAATATGCTGTCACGATGATATTCGAAGAAAAAAATCTTGCTTTCGCAATGGCGACAATTTTGTTGATAATCATGGCTGGTAGCGTTATCTATGTATTAGTAATTCCGACGATTCAACAAGAGATGGCATGGGGAACGAGGGGCGTTGGTGTTTTGGCCGGAATCGGTGCAATAGGACTTTTGTTTGGTGCATATCTTACTGGTTCCTGGGGTCATCACTTTGATTTGAAGATTTTAATGCTTATCTGCTTTATCCTCATCGGTGGTGCATTAATCATTTTTCCATTTTTAAATCACTTCTTGGTTTTTGCTATTGTTTGCTTAGGATGTGGTGCAGCAATTTCACCGGTATTTATTGGCCAAGATACCATCATTCACCACTATGCCGACGAATTTATTAGGGGTAGGATATTTTCCCTCAGGGATTGGGCATTAAATGGAACGATGGCGCTCGGTGCCTTGATCGTGGGTTTCTTATCGACGGTCACTGAGAAAATGTACCTGTTTATCATCTTTGGTATCTTTGTTGCATCTTTAGCCATTGTGGGCTGGTTTATATTGGCACGTGGTAAAAACGCTACAGTTTCACAGAATAGCATCTAAGGTTCAGTTCTGCGGTACGTGGAATAGACCAGAGCAATTTGAGCGATTTCTGAACTTCATTCGTACGAACGAAATAAAAACGGTGCTCCCGGGCGATGACGACGGTATCATCGTTACCTTTGATGATGGAGAGAAGAGTATTTATGATTATGCCTTTCCGCTGCTAAAAAAATTTGGGATCAAGGCAGTTGTGTTTCTCATCGTCGATTATGTTGGCAAGAGAAATGTTTGGGATATTACACTGACTGGCAAACATGTTCAACATTTGACGTGGGATGAAGTTCTCGAGATGAAAGATTATGGTTTTCAAATCGGTTCACATACGATGAAGCATCGTAATCTCACAAAACTCAATAAAGAAGAACTGGCATACGAACTATTCGAATCAAAAAGGATTATTGAAGAAAAAATCGGTAAGTGTTATTGTGTGTCATATCCATTCAATAGGGTGAACGCTCATGTCATACAGGCCGCTTCTCGGGCAGGTTACACATTTGGTTTTGGCGGCGATGGTAGTAGTAACCTTCAGTTGAAAAAAGAGGCACTCTATATTACTGATAATGCTTTAAGTTTTGGTATAAAGATTTTCGAGAAGCCGAAATACGCATACAATTATTTACGATGTCAGCAAACCGTTATCAATTACTTTACCATCGCAACGATGCTGAACAGAAGAAGATAGTTCATGGGTGATGGGTTTGGATGCTGGAAATCGATAGTTTCGGAATAGGATTTGGAGGCTCTTATATATAATCCAGCTTCTCAACCCCAGCCGAACGACTATATTGTAAGGAAGGAGGTACCATGTTCAAGTATGTGGTTGGAGGTTTAGTACTAATATTTTCAGTCACCAGTGCTCAGAATAGCGATTCATTGATCAACGCAGCGAATGAGTTATTCGAGACGAGGCACGTGGATCCAGAAAATCTTGAAAAAAGCAGAGATATTCTCCAAAACGTATTAGACAGCGAGCCAGACAATGTTCGTGCACTTTATGAACTTTCAAAGGTGTACTATCAACTGGGTGATGAAGCCGAAAAAAAAGAAGAAAAGCTCAAGCTCTATAATACGGGAAAAGAGTATAGTAAGAAGGCAAAGAAACTTGATGACAACTCCGCTGATGCACATTTTTGGTATGTGGTCAATCTTGGCAGAATAGGACAGACAAAGGGTGTATTACATTCACTGGGTTCTGTTCCCGAAATTAAGAAGGAAATCGATAAGATTCTCGAAATCGATTCGACACATACTGGAGCACTCGATGTGAAAGCAATGCTCTACTATGAACTGCCGGGTTTATTAGGTGGTAATTTAAATAAATCCATGGAGGCATTAAATAAGGCAATCGCGTTCGATTCCAATTATGCGCTTCTCTATGTCGATATGGGAAAAGTGTACATAAAGAAGAAGGATTATGAAAAGGCGCGTTGGTACTTGAATAAGGTTTTAGCAATAGAGAATCCAACGTATGAAGCCGACTACATTCTTGATGATAAACCAGATGCAGTTGAGTTGTTGAAGGAAATCGAAGGAAAATAAATTATTTTGGGTTCTTTTTAGAAAATCACAGAGAGATGAGAAAAGGGAGGTGAAGAAAAGAGGTATCGGTCATGAAATACGTGCGTTACTTACAGTGCTCAATGTGCGGAAAAAGGGTTGATTCCAATCATCTTTGGAATCGCTGTCGTTTTTGTGGGAAACCGTTGATTGTACTCTATGACCTCAACAGGATACGTAAAGCGGTGACACAGAAAGACATTGCGCGGCGTCCGCCTGATATCTGGCGTTATCGGGAGCTCCTGCCAGTCCAAGACTCCGATAACATACTCAGTTTGGGAGAAGGTTTTACACCTTTGCTACATGCTGCGTCTTTGGGTCATACATTGGGATTTCGCAGACTGTACATCAAGGATGAGGGGCAGAATCCAACGGGTTCTTTCAAGGCTCGTGGTTTGTCAGTCGCAATTTCACGTGCACGTGAATTGGGTGTCAAACAGGTTTCCATCCCATCAGCGGGTAATGCAGCAGCGGCGTTGAGTGCATACGCTGCTCTCGGTGGTCTGAAGGCGTTCGTTTATATGCCACGCGATGTGCCCAAGGTTTTTGTGATTGAATGCATCGCCATGGGCGCGCAAGTCCAGCTTATAGATGGACTCATTACGGATTGTAGTCAAAAAGCATCGCTGGATGCCTATCGCTTTGGTCGTTTTGATGTTTCGACGCTGAACGAACCCTATCGGATAGAAGGGAAGAAGACGATGGGTTTTGAAATCGCTGAGCAGATGAGATGGAAATTGCCCGACATCATTATATATCCCACTGGTGGTGGTACCGGTCTTATTGGTATGTGGAAGGCATTTGAAGAGATGGAGAAGTTAGGCTGGATCGGGCCAAAGCGACCGCGTATGGTGACCGTCCAGGCGGAAGGCTGTGCACCAATCGTTAAAGCATTCAAAGAAGGTAAGGATTTTGCTGAACCATGGCACGAAGCCACAACTATTGCCGATGGTCTGCGCGTACCCTCTGCTATAGGTGATTTTCTTATATTACAAGCATTGCGTGAAAGTCATGGTACAGCCGTGGCTGTGTCCGATGATGAAATAATGGATGCAATTACATTGATAAGCCGCACACAGGGTGTCTTTGTTTGTCCTGAAGGAGCCGCAACACTTGCTGCGTTCAGACGCCTCCGTGAACTCGATTGGATTAAGGACAACGAGACTGTCGTCCTCTTTAATACAGCAAGTGGGCTCAAGTATGTGCATCTATGGGCGAAAGAATTAAAGGCTGAATCGTGAAGAAAGTGAAGATGCAAATAGTAATACCCTAATGGACGATAAGACTATTGAAAAATTTATTGCTCTTTTTCACCTCGATAGAGGAGATAGAGAGAAAAATTATGGATATTTTGAAGGTATTTTGAGTATTGTGGTGAATATAATACTCTTTCTCATAAAGTTTATTTTCGGTACTCTGTTAAATAGCGTATCGCTTCTGGCAGATGCAGTACACTCACTTTCCGATCTTGTAACATCTGTACTCGTCATCTTTGGTTTTAGAATTTCTACAAAACCGCCCGATGTAGAACATCCCTTTGGTCATGGGAGAGCAGAGCGGATTGTTTCGATTGTCATTTCCTGTATGCTCATCGTTGTCGGTTTTGAATTTTTTCTCAATGGATTTCACAGATTTCAGCAGCCAATTCCAATTCGGTCCAACCTGCTTATTATTATATTGCTCATTCTTTCAATTTTTTTGAAAGAATTTCTTTTCCGTGTCGCATATAATCTTGGGACAAAAATTGAATCTGCGAGTCTAAAAGCAGATGCCTGGCATCACAGGACAGATGCCATTTCAACTATTCTTGTGGTTATCGGTTTTATAGCATTCAGATATGGATTATTCGGGTTAGATGGGTTTTTTGGCATGGCGGTGTCTGTCCTGATAGTGTATACCGGAATTTCAATCATCAGGGAATCGGCGAGTTTTCTCTTGGGCGAGGCACCATCGTCAGCGCTCGAGAAAAAGATCAGAGAGTGTGCCTTAAATTGTGGAGGTATCAGCGATGTGCATCACATTCATGTTCATGATTATGGCAGAAAGATTGAAATAACCGTTCATATGAGACTGAGGGGCGACACGCATCTTGAGGACGCGCACCAAAAGGCCTCAGAAGTAGAGCGGGCAATAAAAAAAGAGATTCGGGATTCGGAAGTTACCATTCATGTCGAACCAGAATACGATGAAACATAAACCCGCCGTTCAATTTAAAATAATGAAAGGCTCAGTGAGAATATCGAGTAAGAAAAATTAGAAACGATTGAACGTGGCAGATTTTTTGTTGAGAGTTGTCATCATAAGTGCATCTGGTGCTTTGGCACCAGGACCACTGACTGCTGCGACTGCTGCGGCGGGTTTGAAAAGAGGGTGGAAGGCTGGTCTACAAGCAAGTCTTGGTCATACTGTTGTGGAATTGCCACTCGTCATACTCCTTTCACTTGGCGTATCCACATTTTTCAACAACCCACGCGCGCATTTCCTTGTCGGATTTTTTGGAAGTGCATTTCTTTTTTTCTTCGGTTTCGCTACTATCAGAGAAGCACTGCAGCAGAAGCAACACGATGATAATCGTAGATATAGAGTGCCTTCACCTTTTCTCACTGGAGTTGCCCTATCCGCACTCAATCCATATTTTATTGTCTGGTGGATTGGCGTCGGGACACCGCTTATTTCAGAAGGTGTAGGGAAGGCAGGATACGTGGGTGTCGGGCTTTTCTATATCTTTCATGTGTGGCTCGACTATGCCTGGCTGAGTCTTATCGCAGGGGTATCTTCACTTGGCCGTATGAAAACTAAAACTTTTCGACTGATACTTTTGGTGTTGGGAGGTTTCGTTGTCTATTTTGGTGTCTCGATGTTCATGAATACGTTACGACCGGCGTGAATATTTTCTGTGCAGTGTCACTCTATCATCAACGTCAGCATGTTCGTTACAAAAAAGACTATAGCAAGTCTTGATTTCTGCGTTTTACAAAATATAATAACACGAGTATGAAATCAGAACATGTATGGCTACCGAACATAATACTGAGAGAGTTGCGTATAGAAGATTATGATGCGCTCATAGAACTGTGGACCGAGGCGAAACTTCTGCACAGGCCGAAAGGACGGGACCGACGCGATAACATTGAACGTGAATTGCAACAGCCCAGCGCTGTTTTCCTCGTTGCTGAAAAAGATGGGAAATTGGTTGGATCAATATTTGGTACCCATGATGGTAGAAGAGGGTGGATAAACAGGCTCGCAGTTTCACCATCCTACCGTCGGCAGGGTATTGCAGCACAATTAGTTAAAGAGGTGGAGAAACGTTTAGACGCAATGGGTATTGAGATAATAGCCTGTTTGGTCGAAGATTGGAATAGTGTATCAATGGAGGTTTTTCAACGAATCGGTTATAAACGGCACTCAGACGTCGTTTACTTTAGCAAAAGAAAACATTCAGACGTATGAACAATGAGTCATTCATCTCTCTGGATTGGTTCACTGAAGGACTAAACAGCGCGCTCAAGAATAATCACATCGTCGTTATCGTTGACACATTACGTTTCAGCTCTGCCGTGGTTACTGCAGTTGCTCATGGCTTTACGATCTATCCTACCTCTGATCAGAAAAAAGGGGCAAAGTTCGCCGCCTCAATAAATGCGGAGATATCCGGAAAACCGGGTGAGGCGCGTTACTCCCTTTCACCGTTAAGTTATCTCAATACATTTCACGCTGATAACAAGAAAGTAGTATTATACTCACCAAACGGTGCGGCCTGTGCCGAACTTGTGAAGGAAAATAATACAGCCTATATCGGCTGTTTGCTCAATGCAAAGGCTGTCGGTGAGCAGGTAAGCAAAGCAGCAAAAAACAGCAAGCAGAATGTGACGGTGATTGCAGCCGGTGAACAACAGGCAATTGATACGGGAGAGAAAATAGTATATGTTAAGAAAAGATCGCGCCGCATATTTGCCGTAGAGGACTACCTTGGATGTGGTGCCATTATGTCCTCTATGACATTACTTAAAAGTCCAGAAGCCGAAGTATGTGAATCGGCATTCAATGGCTCGCGTGAGAAAATAGAAGAACTTTTACTTGAATCTTGGAGCGGGAAATACCTCGTGCAACACCATCTCATGGATGATGTTAAACATGCGGCACGACTAAACTACTACGATGTCATACCGGTCATATGTGGTGGAAAGATTGTGCCTTTCGTATAATACGGGAGGATCGTAATGAAAAAAATAGGGATCATCGGTGGGCTTGGCCCCGAAGCAACGATAGATTACTATCGTAATATCATTGAGTCGTATAGAAAAAAACGGAATGAGAATTTCCCTGAGATAATTATATACAGTTTGAATATGAAAGATTTTTTTGATATCTTAAAGAATAAAGAACGAGATGAAATAATCAACTGGTTGAGCAAGGCTGTAAAGTCATTACAGAACGCCGGAGCTGATTTTGCTATTATTGCATCGAACACACCGCATTTTGTTTTCGATGAGGTGAAGGCACTATCCCCGATTCCAATGCTAAGCATTGTTGAGGAGACATGTAAGAAGGTTGAGAACCTGGGGTTGAAAAAACTTGGTCTGTTGGGAACGAAGTTTACAATGAGTTCGGATTTCTATCAAAAAGTCTTTACTAAGCATAATATTTCAATTGTGGTGCCTAATGAGCAAGAACAAAAATATATCCAGAAAAAACTTTGGACCGAAATTATATTCAATAAAATTGTTGAAGAAACTCGACAGGAATTACTCAAGATTGTTAAGAGAATGATCGATAGCGCCTCAATACAGGGTGTGATTCTTGGTTGTACAGAGTTGCCTCTCATTCTTACAAAAGATGAATTCGGCATTCCTTTTTTGAATACGACGAGGATTCATGTTGAGAGTGCGGTGAGTTATTGTTTACGTTAGATCGTATGGAGACAGACAGCACAGTGAGCGAAGCACTCCTTCAATGGTTGTTAGAGCGTGAAAATCCGTCGGTCCGCTATTTCACTCTGAGAGATATGCTGGGGAGAGAAGAAAGAGATCCCGAAGTACAAGCGACTGAGGTCTCGATTCCAGAGTCAAAGATAATAAGAAAAATATTCGCGGCACAAGAGAGTAAGGGATACTGGGAAGAGCCATGGAATCCGTATCACCCCAAGTATAAATCCTCTTACTGGACAATTATGACACTTGGACAGTTGGGGATTGATCGAAGAGATGCGCACATTAAAAAAGCCTGTGAATACATATTTCAATTTCAACTGGATGAAGGAAGTTTTTCGAGTTATACTTATAAGCGAGCATTGCAAGAATATGAGTCATACCGTGCGAGAGGAAAGAAATTGTCTCCGAAGAAAAAATGGGTATCCCAATTGATTTTTGAACATCAGTATTCGTGTCTGACCGGTAACATGGCAGCAGCGCTCATGAGACTCGGCTACCATAATGATTCGCGCGTGAAAAAGGCACTCGTATGGCTGATGAAGGTCCAGAATGACGATGGTGGCTGGCTCTGTCCTTACTGGCCGGCACATATTAAAGATAAACATGGATGCTTTTACGGTACGATCTGTCCTTTAGAGGCCTTTAGTGAAGTTCCCCGAAAAAATCTAACAAGTGGAATGGAAAAGACGATAAAAAAAGGGGCGGCATTTCTCCTCATGCATCATCTTTTCAGGGCGGATCACCATAATTATCAAGTGATCAACAAATCATGGTTGCAACTGGGATTTCCATGGTTTTATAGATACAACATTTTACGGGGATTGGATGTTTTGACAAAATTGGGTTATGCTGGCGATAAACGTTTAGGTGACGCAGTAGCGGTCTTGATGCAAAAGCGCAGGCACGATGGGAAATGGATTCTGGAAGCAGCACCGACCGGTAGAATGCACGTCAACTTAGAGGCAAAGGGTAAACCGAGTAAATGGATAACGCTCATTGCGTTGAGAGTTTTAAAGCGAGTCTATGAATCACGATTGGGATAAAATCTACCGAGACATGTCGTCATATTATGAAGCTCGGGCACAAGAATATGATGAGTTTTATATAGGGAAAAGTCCGGCAATACCGCGGCCAGAAAGCTATACGAGAGATGTAGAAAAAATTGGCGAGATGGTGAAATCATTTGGCAGGGGACACGTGATCGATATAGCATGTGGTACTGGTTTCTGGCTTCGTTATTATGCACGAAACTGTTCACGGATAACATTATTTGATTACTCAGAAAAGATGCTTGCTGTGTGCAAAAAGAGGGTGGATGATTTATGTTTAGAGGATAAGTGTAGTTTTGTCCGAGGAGATTTTTTTGAATACACGTTTGGAGAACGCTCGTTTGATAGTACACTCGTTGGATTTTTCATATGTCATTTATCTCCTCAGCAGGAAGAGCGATTTTTTTTAAAGGTGAACAAGTTTCTAAGACCTCATGGACAGTTCATGATTATCGACTCTTGCTGGAGTCATGAACGAGCGCACTATCGGAATAAGGAGGGTATACAAGAGAGAACATTAAACGACGGACGCACATTTACCATCTATAAAAGATATTTTGATGAATCTGATATTAAAGAAATATTTAATAAATACGCTTTGAAATTGGAAGCGTTGTATATGGGTAATGTATTTTTTGGAGCCGTTGGATTAAAAAGTTAATCGGCTTCGCCCATTTCAATCAGACACTGGAGGATTTCTAACTCCTCTGCATCAAACCAGATGAGCCGACAGCCTTGACACTCGTCAATTTCAACATGGTAGGCATAACTATAGAACTTATGTGACATACCTTTTCCACATCGAGGACAGTGCTGTGGATGGGCCATGTTGAGTAAAAGCCTAAAGCGAGGGTTTTTCTTCTTCGTGTCTTGCATCATGAATGTGGCAATGCGTTGAATGCGTGCGGTGAACCCTTTTTCTTTACGCACGAAAATTCTCGGCAGCTTATCCTGTTCAGTCAGTATTCCGTTACAAAATGCGCACCGCCATACATATAATCCTTCATACGCCTGTGGAATCAACCATTCTCTGCAGACAGGACAGAGGCGCCGAATCTTCCATATTGGTTCTGAACACTTTTGGAAGTAGTACTGGAGAGCAGGAACTTCATCTGCGCTCAAAACTTCATCCCCGCCGCTCAGGCGCAGTCTTGTCTCGGGTATGAGCCAATCAATTGTTTGAAGCTGGAGGAGCGTGAATGGACCGAACCACTTATTGTTGTGTTCTGCTAAAAAGGCTGGCTGTGGTTCCTTTTGTTCCGCTTCGGTCTTTACATCGCTCTTTTTTTGTAGTTCCTCTGCAACCTGATTGAGGTCGGCATGAGCAAGGTCAAGAATTATCTGGAGTCGTTTAATGAAGGGAGGATGTGTCGAAAAGAGTGTCGGTAAGAAACCTTCTTTCTCGTCGAGTGAGCTAAATTTTGGATTGAGAATAAATATCGGAGCGAGTCGATCTCCAGTGAGGCCTGTCCCACGCCAGTGTGTTCCTATTTTATAGAGGGCACTTGCAAGACTAATGGGATTTCGTGTATATTTTACTGCCGATGCATCTGCACGATATTCCTTTTCTCGCGAAATGAACATGTGTAGTAAGTCACTCAAAATATCTGTTACGAGGAGTGTGGCGAGAGCAGGAAAATAGAGCAAGCCTAAGGCAGCTGCATTCTGGTGTGCTGTCTTATCATGGCTCGGGAAACTTGATTCTGCCTTCTTGAATGCAAGATTCAAATGTGCAAGTGCTTCTCCATAAATGCCAAAGAGAGAGCATGCTAGTGTCGACTGTAAGCAATCATTGGAAACGATATGTGCCATCTCATGCGCCACAACCGATTGGACTTCATGACGTGTGAGACGGGAAAGCAGCCCTTCAGTAATACCGATAACCATTCTTCCTTTTAGATCCGCCAGCGCAAAGGCGTTCATTGCGCCCGTGGGTAATATATACCGCTCAACCCGTAAGCCTCCTACCGATAGTTCGATCTCATCCACCACATTCTGAAAGACGTAGTGATATTTGTCACGCTTATCAGGATATTGTGCGCCGAGTAATTGCAGAATTTTCCTCACAACATTGATGTTTGAGTAATACCAATGCACCGTCGCTACAATGCCAGCGATGATTAAAACAATTAAGGTATCATAACCAAATATATTAAATAATGCCCCCCTGGTTTGTACAGAAATTCTTATATATATGAGAAATTTAATTATTGACCAGAGGAGAAACACCGAAATGAAATAGAAGAGGACAAGAAATGTGTAGAGGCTATAGATTCGCCAGGTCTTTTGCTTTTCAATATCCCAAAACGTTTGAGCGCTGCGCATTCCCATACTTAAGTATAGTTATAACATCTATTGTTGTCAATACCTAAATATGGTTGAGGGGTATGGGTTAGGATGCTTGAAATAACTATTTTCTTTCGAGATAAGATTTCGTAAAAATTCGTGAAGGAATTTCGATGTCTAGTTTTACATCTTCCAAGATTAATTCTGTATAGGTGTCTTTGCGCAGTTTATTTACCATTCTGATCTTGGTGGGATAGTTATATGTGCCGATTTTCTTAAATTCACCAATGGTAATTTCTTTCATTAATTTACCACTCTTTGAATACAGTTCTACTTTGATCGGTATATACGAGTCTTTTGCTACCCACATCTTTCTAAAGTAGTAATTGACTTCAGGAACTTTGGCCGTTAATTCTAATACATAACATTCGCTTTTAGAAATAGTGTCCGTACCGGTGAGTTCAATCGTATACAAATTTTGCAAGCGTTCGTTCTCAATCACATCATCATACGAGAAATCGCTCCCCATCATACTCTGCCTGAGCATGTGGCCCGCAATTTTTGTTGATTTTTCAACCTGTGGTAAATACATCCACATTTCATGGCCAATTTTTAAAAATCTCGTTCCCCTGTCACGAGCAGGCGATGTAAACTCCATGTAGGCACGTTCTTTTCCCTGAGTGTAGCCGAAGAATTCTTTTGCTCGTATGGTTCCACCGAGACTAATCAACATTGTCGCACGAAAGCTGGATGTTTCTACTACCATGTTGTTGTCAACGTTTTCGACAATCTCTCGACCAGTCTGTGCAAAGGGCATAGCGCTTAGAATAAAGAGTGCTATTAAAGATTTATGAATCTCTATCATTTACAATTTCCTGATACCCTGATCTCCTGATTCCCTTCTTCTTGTCTTCATACTGTCTTCAATGCCGTTGCCGGCTCTAATTTTGTTACCCTGCTTATCGGCAACAGGGCAACGATGACTGTTGCTAATAATCCGAACAGAAACGCCCCCAGTACGACCCAAGGTGTTGGTGAAAGATAGATGATAGGGCCAAATGGCATGTCGGCGGACGACGTCGACGAAACCATCGATATATCAATTCCTTGATATTTTAACCAGTAACTCAAGGCAGCGCCAATGATTGCCCCCAAAGAACTACCAACAATACCGATGATGCCGGCTTCAATGGTGAGGAGTCCGGTGATCGATAGATTATTCAGCCCCATTGCCTTCAACATGCCAATTTCCTTTGTTCGTTCAAAAACGACCATGATCATCGTATTGGCAATGGTTGAGCACGCGACAAGTAAAATAATGAAATAGAAGATCGAAAAGATAAACGTTGCGGCATTGACGTAACGGAGCAGAGGATTATATTGAAATGAAACAACAGAATAATCGAGACGTGAACGTATCTCGCGTGCAATGTTTGCTGCGTTACTCGGGTTCTTGATGAGTATGACAAATTCAGTCGCCCTCCCTTCGAGGTCGAGTAACCACTGACCGACATCGAGGGGGATATAAAAAATACTACGATCCATGCCTCCGATTCCGATCTCGAATGTACCCTTGACCATAAGATTTATACCAGTTGGTGAGTCGTATGCAGTTCTCGTAATGATGGTCAATGTGTCGCCGACCTCGACATTCAGACGTTCTGCCAGGCCGGTTCCAAGAAGAGCCGCATGTTCTCCGGAAACGATGTATGAACCCTTTGTGATTCTTTTATCTAATCCCGCTATGGTGCGCTCCTTCTCTGGATCGATAGCATAGCCCAAAGCGGGTGTGCTCAGCTCTTCCTCACCGAGGAGCACGCCAAATTTAATGCGCGGTGACGACACTACAATCTCCTCATTATCGAGTGCTTCATAAAATTCGGGTGTCAGGTCTATTGCCTCTGATAGTGGAAGCAGTCGCTCACGCCGTTCATACTCCTGTGTTGTGATTCTTACATGCCCAGAAATTAATTTGACAACGTTACCACTTATGTTTACTAACACACCACTTATGTAACTTCTGGCGAATATTATCGCGGTGATGGCAATCGCAACACTGATGCCCGATATAATACTGCGCCTCGTATTTCTAAAAAAATTTCTGTATGCGAGTTTCAATAGCATCATACGTGCCTCAATGCTTCAACTGGTTCAAGTTTTGTAGCCTTTCGTACTGGCCAGAGCGTAACGAGCAGGGATACAATAACGCCGAATAGAAATACATAGAAAATCATCAGTAAATCGATTTCACCCTTGATAATAAATGTCATCGGATAAACAACATCGATGTTTTCAAAACTGCTGCTCATGTCGATTCCGTGGTATGTGATATACAATGACAGCACCAGACCGAGCAAGCAGCCGAGGAGACTTCCGAAAACACCGATAATGCCGCCTTCATACATAAACATTTTCACAATGTTATAATTACTGAATCCCATTGCCTTGAGTGTACCAATCTCTGGTATGCGTTCCATCACCGCCATGAGCATGGTATTGATTATCCCCACCGCTGCAATGACGACCACGACGAGTGCAACGATGAATTGTCCTGTTCGCTTAAACCCTGATATTTCAAATATACTTGCATACAGTTCTTTCCATGTATAAACCTCAAATTCTTCACCCACAGTATTTACGATTTCTTCTCTCATGTGTACTAACTTTGTATCGTCTTGAATCTTTACACTCAACTCCGTGACACCGTTGGCAATGGCCAGTAGCTTTTGCGTTACTGTAATTGACATTAATGCTACATTTCGGTCAAGAAGAGGATGCCCCGTGTTGATAAGACCGGAGACGATAAAATCATAGGCATTATAGGTTCCATGGCGATCCCGCGTGATGATTGTTAAAAATGAACCAACGTCTAAATCCATATCTCGTGCTAAATCTGTGCCGATAAGTATGTCTTCTTCGTTATGCAGGTACCTACCTTTGACAATTGCCTTTGCAGTTTCGAATACTGTTGGTTCTTTTCCAATATCTATACCGATTCCTAAAATCGGCAGTTCATCAATACCATTGTTGATGAGGGCTTGAAATTTTACGCGC
>CP070664.1:2430339-2445500 GCA_020355325.1 Caldifarciminota bacterium | reverse complement strand
TGGTGGTTTAAATTTCGATCTACCCAGTTTTTCATTTGTTCTCGACTAAATGATTGCATATTAAAAGACTTCATTACATTCTTATCAGTGAAAATCTTTAACATATCATCAATGTCATTTTCATTCATCAATCTTAAAATTAATCTATCTGTCTCAATCATTACTTTAAAATCCTACCTCAGATATTGTTAAAAAATGTATGGCGCACACCTCGTTCATATATGCATTGCAAATATCCTTCCAATTTAGTGGTATAGACATATTGTGTTCTGACAGTTTAGTTTTTCCTAAACCTTCATTCATCATAGTAAACTGTAACTAAAATTTCTGGCGGGTCAAGTATTGACGAGTATGAAAATTTATATCTATGTTTTGGTCATTTGATCGGGACCATCTGACACGATCACAATCCCCCACCTCTCGCAATCCTCAACAATTGACACAAAAATACTAAGCACTAAATTCTAAATCCCGTTTCTGAAAATTGGGATACGAGGGCCCTCGTTTTGCGGGACAATACCGAATAGCGTAAATTCTAAATTCAAAATATTTTGAACATTTGGGTTTTGAATTTGTTTAGGATTTAGATATTAGAATTTATGATTTCCTCACACGAGGCTCATGATTGCGCCAGTAATGATCGGAATTGAAAAATTATCATCCCACGGAAGTGGGAGCGCTTCAATTACCGTTCCTGCAACTGCACCAATGATAAGAGACTGAAGAGGTAATGAGCCTGGAAGGTTGGCAAGTATCCACACCACGGCCATAGAAGAAACCAAGAAGCCGACGCTCCCGAGTAAACTCTTTTTTCTGAATATTCTTGGCCCTTTGATATTTGCTCCCAGTACTGCTGCAAAAGTATCGCCAACGATGACAAAGGCACAGGCCGGTATAACGACCGGTTTTCTGTACAAAAAAGAGGTTATCAAACACCCCAACAGGAGATAGGTTGCGCCACTGAGCCGCGTAAATTCATGCCTCCGCAAGAATGAACCAAAGAAGAGGATAAAACCTTCTTTCACGCCATTGATGTGAAGTCTCATAAAGTCGATAATGACAATCGAGACCGTAACCATGGAGAGCAGTAAACGTCCTGATTTTTCGGGTACTAAATAGTAAACTGCTGGTATGAAAATTGACCATAAATTGAGTAACTTCCTGAAAACCTCTGCCTTTATTAAAATTGTAACCCCGCCGAGAATTTATTTGAGTTATCGAGCCATGAATGTGTTACGAACGCATAATCGAATCGGAACCGTTTATAAAATAAACCAATACCCAGAGTAAAGTTACCTCTATCAATACCAATCCGTCCGAAGATGAGATTCTTGAACGCATACTCAAGACCCGCATTGAAATCAAACCCCGATATATCCAACGCTTTTACGAAATCGCACTCCAATGTAACGACTGAATTGATCTTTCTCAATGGTATGACCGTTGCACAACCGAATAATAATTTCGGCAGTATCGTTTCTCTGGAACCATTATCCCACATAATGGGCGAAAGAATAAAGTCGCGAACAGCGAGACCGATTTTCAGATACTCTAAATTATATCTTAGTCCCACATCTAACCCACCGCCAAATCCACTCATCACCGACAGATTCCGATAAAATACCTTGATGTTCGCGCCATATGCAATCTTTTCATTTCCGCGTGCACCATTAATGTAGAGAATCATATCACTCGTGCCGACTGTATCATAGGGAATCGGCTGATTATCATTACCCGGTGAGGATGTTGTATCTGGTAATGTGGTAAGCTTAATACCACTCACGGAAACATACTGCACACCGAACCCGAGCGCCATATTTCCTTTTGACAAAACAACCGAACCGAATTCATTTTTGACAATACCAGCAAAGTTTTCGGCATGCATTATAAGCACACCTCGAGGGACGAAAAACGAACCCGCTGGGTTGAAGTAGATGGCCGAAGGTTCGACAGACTGTGCGACTCCGGTTCCACCCATGGCCAAAGCCCTCCCCCCTACTCCCAGTTCCTGGAATTCACCTGCGTATTTTGTTCCCAGGAGCACTACAGGAATAAACAAAAATTTTATAATACGACACATTGCACACCTGCTTTTATCACTTTATTAAGCCTCCTGGAATGACCATGCAGTGACTTCAATGCAATATGAAACTCATAATCACCAGGCGGCACTAATTCACTGTTGTTATTGAGACCATCCCATACGACAAGAAACTCACCGGGAGATCTCCTGATGTTTTCAATTAAATCGCGCACCTTTTCTCCTAAATGATTGTGGATTGTAATAGTAATCTTCGAACGTTCAGTTATATAAATCGCCAGCGTTGTACCAGGACGAGCATGAGAAAATCTATCTGGAAAACATCCAACGACAAAACCATCCGTCGCGATCCACAAATACTGACCTCCTTCTCTCTCGGCTATAAAAACCTGGCCATATCTGCGCCATATTGATATACCGCGTGGCGATATGAATTCACCCTGACCGGTTCCGGGCCTCCCAACCGAGATAACATACTGTAGGTCATGGTCGAACTTATGGACCTGATTGTTCGCCTGATCAGTCACGTAAATGCTTCCGTAGTAATCGATGGCTACATACGCGAAGCTTGCTTCAACAAGACCCAGCTCAAAACTATACACGCACCCTTGGAAACTACCATGCTTTGAAAATTTTGAAATCCTGCGACCATCATTATCGGTGATTACAATAAAATCATCTTTGTAGTGGTTGTAGCGGGCATCGGCATCGATCACTTCAATGCCCATAGGATGATATATCTCACCAACAGCCCGACCAATCGTTCCGAACTGCACAATCAGCGAATCCTGAGGAGAGTAAACGTAAATATGCGAACTATCAAAATCTGTAATATAGAGATTATTCTCGGAATCGAAGCAGACATCAAAGGGCCGACCCGGTAATAAAATTTCTCCTACCTGTGTAATTACACCCTTTGAATATTGGAGCTTCACGACTCGCCTATTGCCGTAGTCTGCCAACGCAATTAATCCATCTTCATTTACTGCAATACCTTTTGGGCTTGAGAACAATTCATGACTTCCATACACCTTCACCGCCGTGAGTCCTGTATTGTATACGATCTGTCCGACACCAGAATTAACCGCAAAAACGCTCAGCTCATCATCGTCTTTTTTTGTATTCGGATTGTCCAACTCTTTCAGTTTTAATGCGGCAATACCTTGCGGATCATTATAATCGTATCTGGGTCCCAAAAATAATTGTAAATAGTATTTCGACGCTCGATAGAATCCGAATGTATGTTTAAACGGTGGGACAGCGAGCGTCTGCGGATTGTAATCCAAAAAGAGTAACAGAAGTAAAAACATATTTATGCAAGTATAGGCATTTTTCACAAATTGTCAAGCCTATGAAAAATCAATTCATTTCACTCTTTGAGGAATAGCAGCGTGAAAAATTTACTTGAAGTAGAGGTCCTCTCTGCGGTCAACAAAGATGTCATTATATTCGTTAATCTTTTTGTTCAATGACAAGTCAGGATCGATCTCAACGACCTTGACACACTCCTCATCTCCTGCCCTGATTAAAATATCACCGTTTGGTGCTACAATTTCGCTCCTGCCGATGAAACGAAGTTCCTTTTCATTCCGTCTATCAACACCGGTGCGGTCAGCCAGTACGACAAAAACACGATTCTCGAGTGCACGTGTAACCATTGCATCTGGACAATACGGCATTATCAAATTCGCTGGGTGAAGAACGACCTGGGCACCCTTCACGGCAAGGGTTCTCATTGCCTCAGGAAAAATCCAATCGATACATATGAGCATTCCCCACGTAACATCTTTATACCTGAAAACTTGAAAGCCGGTATCACCAGGGTGAAAAAACTTTTTCTCTTCAAAAAACAGGTGAGACTTGCGATACAAGGCGACAAGGCCATCGGGTGAAATAAACGCCATGGAGTTATAATAGGAGTCATTATCTTTCTCGGCAAAGCCGTAGGCAAAGGCGCACTTTTTCTCTTTGGCTAACGAGTGCATAAAATCGAACGTTTCACCTTTTGCCGTCTCGGCAAGCGATGCTAATTCTTCTTTACTCAAGAAGAGGTATCCCGTATTAAACAGCTCAGGCACGACAATCACATCAGCAGTGATATCGATCAGCAATTTATCAACCGTGTCGAAATTTTTGTGTTTATCGCCAAAAAAAGGACTGAATTGCACAAAACCAACCTTCAAAGAAGCATGCATTAAAACCCCAATTCTTTGTTTACCAGCATTACAGAAATGTTGGTCTGCCAAGGCCTATATTGAATAATGGTGGTTACACGGCAGATTCTGTGCTTTGCATTGCAATCAACACAGATACCCGTTGTAGCACAGGGTGTTTTAGCGTCAATCCGCTTTGCGTTCATCACCGCCGCAATATCTTTGCTCCGTCTCATCCCGTCATCAATCGAACTGACAATTTTATTGTATCCTACCGTGATGATGACATTCTGAGGGCCATAAATCATTGCCGCCACGCGATTACCAATACCATCGATATTGATTATATCTCCATCGAGCGTTATGGCATTCGCACTCGTCAAATAGTAGTCAGCTTGACCTTCTTGTATCCTCATTTCGCGGTCTGTTGTCTCGGTCAATCCCTTTTTCCAATGATGAAATACGGTGTTTCCCCGCTTCTCCAATTTCTCCAGGATCCCGAGTTCACGAATCGTTACAGAACCACCAACGCCGACGGTCGCGGACCGAGGTATGATTTTCAAGAGATTTTTATTCATGGCATCGATAGTCTGAAAGTAGGATGCTGCAAAATTTCTCTTTTCCAGAGATTTCAGAACGTGCAATAACACACATTCATGATACCAATCTCGTGCAGTATTAAATCCTCGAGCTTTCGATGTTTTCATTTTTCACTCCTTTTAAATTCCTCTCATGTAGTGAAAGTTCTTCTGCTCAACCTCCTCTCCATCGTGCGACTCGTTCACTCTGTAACACATTATATGGTAATTTGTATACCTGTCAATCGGTCGAATCCCATGGACAACAAAAAAGGCTTAGCCACACATCAACAGTGGCTAAGCCTTTCCTCTATTGAACGAGTTATCTGAGTTTATCAGGTGTTATATAATCGCCGTATTTTTTCTGTGCATCGAGGAGTCTATGACGCTGCGTCTCTAGCACGTCGAAGACAATCTTTGGTGTATCATTCACCTGTGTCTCATAAATTTTTTTAATCCGGTCAATCTTCGCCAGACTTTCTGGAATGCGAATCATAAATTGTTTTTTATAATCATCATCGGAGTAATCCTTGCTGAGAACTTCTTTGAAGAGACGCTTGAGATCTTCATATTTTGGTATGCGACCAGTTGGTGTATCAACGGCATCGACATCACCGTGCGCCCGGAGCTCCATCCACTTGTACCAAACTTTTTTATCGGTTTTCTCATTCAAAAAATTACCATCTTTGTCCTTCAAAAAATAGTTCACCGAGAAGATGAGTGGTGTCTTTTTTAAGTCATTAGCAAAATCCAAATTGTTCTGGATGTATTGACCTATCGGAATAGAAAGAAAATCGAGATTGGACATAAGATTAAACTTCCTGACCCCTGTTTTGCCGAGTGTTGCGGCAGTCGTTTCTGATTCCAGAGACGCACCCTTTGTAATAATACCATGTGCCCAATCGTATGATTCCTCAACAGGGACCCACGTATCTGAATCTCTTCCACCATAGACCATGCCAGCAACCACAACGCCCTTAGGGTCGTGGAGTGCTGAATCTAAGTTCTCTAACGTCTCTAACGAAAGTGTGAAGCGGGCATTCGGATGCGAGGGTGGAATCTCCTTTCCATCCTTGTCTTTTTTGCCAATGTGCCATTCACCCGAGTGATTATGACCGGATGGAGGAACATCACCATCCTTACCAATCCAGTGAACTCCCTTTTCTGGAGTGACCAGGACATTCGAAACAATGAGTTCATTTGGCGTGTGGAGTGCCTTCCATTGTATAGGATCATCTTTTGAATTGATACCCATGATAATGCCGAACATACCCTTCTCCACATTAACTGCGCGGACCTCACCATCTTTTTCTCTCAAATATGCAATGTCATCTCCCACGATTGTTTCACCATCGAGCATGGCCGTCGAGGTTTTACCACACAGCGACGGGAAAGCGCCGGTAAAGTAGCTCACCCGACCCTTTGGACCATGAATACCCATGACCAACATATGCTCGGTCAACCATCCTTCTTGTGAACCATGATTTATTGCGAGACGCATGGATAATTTCTTGAGTCCGATTGTATTACCACCATACTGAGTATTCGCACTGTAGACAGTATCGCCTTCGAGGTCGATATATATACGACGCTTGTCTAAATTCATGCTTGTCTTGCGTTCATCGAGTTCGCCAGCAGAGTGCACCATCTTGAAGAAGCGCGCATTCGGCCCCTGACGAATAAACTCTTCATACCCATGACGATAGAGTAAGTCTTCACTATGTGCAACATATGCCGAATCGGTGAGTTGGACAACCGGTATGGAAAATACAGAATTTGTCGGACCGAGACAGAAGAATCGCATATACAACTCACGCCCCTTCATGATATCCTTCATAATCTCATGAATTTCTTTCAGACACTCGTCTCTGTCGCCCGTCTTTATCGTGGGACCAAGATCAACACCCGTAGGAACGAGAATGAGCGTATGTTCCTTATCTCTCGCCTGGTCATAGTAATTGTCAAAATGAATCGTATGACCATTCGTTGCCAGCTCAGCCTCCTCCCCATTTCGTACGGCTGCATCCCTGATATAGGCAACGTCTTCAGGCGTGTCTGCACAGACAAAAACCTTATCCGGATTGCAATGTTCTATATATTTTGCAATAAATTGATGGAGATGAGGATTATCGATCTTCTTAAGCTTATTCAAACCTTCACCGCCTAATCGTTGCTTGAGAAAATCAATCGTCTTATTGTCCATTTCTATAACCTCCTTAACGCATTAAATGCCAATCCTTTAGATTCCTAAAAATTTCGATTTTAACCTGACTTATCCCTGTTCTTTGATCTACTTGTAAGAGTTATTATATTTGTTTTTACGGAAAATGCAAGTAGAATTTAATAGAATGTACCAGAAGCCCTCCTTAATCGATATTCTTGATTATCAAACGTTATCGTCCTGAATGATAATTGCCTATACTAAAATAACGGTGTTTTTTATTTTGCGATCTTCGTACCGGTATGCGTAAAGGATGTACGACGCATTTTAATAGACCTGCCTGCGTCCACACCAATAACGTTACCACACTGACATTCAATCTTATTATTATGATGAACACTGTAATCTTTAACTATTCTATTTTTCCAGCAGTGTAAAACCCTTCCTTTACCAATCTTTTGATATTTAAAAATTTTCGCTTTACATTTTGCACACTTTATGACGAGCATGAAATTGACCTTCAAAAAATCACGGTGAGCGATTATTTGAGCAGGACAATCTTCCCGAGCGTCTTATTCACTCCAGCAAACTTCAAAAAGTATACACCCTGTTTCAAATCGTGCAGATCAATGATTTCTGTATTATTTGTGAGCCTGAATGTTTTTACCAGCCTGCCCGAAACGTCGTAAATCATCAGTGTTGTTGGTGTATGTTGAATCGTTATCCCAATGCTGTTGCGCGCTAAGGAGGTTTTAACTCCATGCTGTAGAGGTGTTGCTTGCACAACCTCTTCAATACCGGTGATTTGCGCAATATATATCGAACCGGGCATACCGGATTCAGATTCAGCAATGCCATACCCACTTGAGCCACCGGCTCCGGCCTCTACTGACAAGTCTAGATGGGACGTATCGAGGTTAGCCACATAGAAAATCTTTATTCGACCACCACCAGCGCCACCACCACCACCACCGAATGATTGATTACCACCGCTTCCACCGTCAGCATTCATTGAAGTATAATGGATTGAAGCAATATCAGCACGAATCATAATACCACCACCAGAACCACCGCCGCCAGCCTCAAGAGCGCCATCTTCACCCTTTTGGCCCTTTGTCTCAATAAATGATGAGTCGAAAATAATTTCGTTTCCACGTAGCGAGACCTCGGCACCACCAGCCCCTCCAAAACCATCAACCACACTCAAACGACCAGCACCGCCACCAGAACCAATATTGATCAGTGTATCTGCAGAATCACCGTATGAGCTACCGCCGCTTCCCGAATTATCATCACCACCGTCTCCTCCTTCACCGCCATAGCCTCCGCCACCGCCTCCACCCTGCGGACCTGAGCCCCCATATCCAGGGCCAAAGCCGTCAGGGTGTGTAGTACTACCACCCCAGAAACCACACCCAGAGCCAATGATTGATGAGGAGTCTTCGATGACAATGAGGGGTGCATTCAATACAAGCCATCCGAGTGTATCTAGGTAACCCCACTGCCGAACCTTTAGTTTTCCAGCATTTCTCACACGTACTTCGTAATTATACACATGATTGCCACAGATAATAAGACTATCGTTATCCACTATCAAACTATCACCATCTTCAAATATAAAACTACAAAGTGCGAGAACCACAAAATATACCATAAATACCTCCAAATAAATTGTACAAACAATCACAGTTAAGTCAATACGTATTATTGACAACCAAAAGGTAATAGATATAATTTCATTATGTTGAATACTATGAAGGAATTAATAGAAAGGACTGAACAAGAGCTACACGTGCGAGCTTCCTTACTTAAAGAAATCGGGTCAAACAATTTACTGAAATAGAATACATATGAAAAAAGGCTATTCCATTTTAATAACATCGACCGATTCTGGCAGTTCCAAAAGCATTTTTCTGTCCAGGACGTGGTTAATCGTTATCATGTCTTTGATTATCGCAATACTCATTATTATCATTGTTGCTACCAGCACATATGCGACAGTCTACTATCGGGCAGCAGAAGCAGAAATGCTCAAACGCCGCAATACCGAAATAGAACAAGAATTTGCAAAGATTGCGGAAATTAAAAGGAATCTCGAAATTGCCGAAATGAACAATAAAAAATTGCGAATTGCACTCGGCGTCGAAAAAACACCAGCAATTGCTGAACCTGTCATAGATGAACACAATGCAAACTATACTACCAAATTCAATATGTATATCGAAAAAGATATGAACATTCCTTCACTACTACCAACGATGGGAAAAATTTCGAGAAATTACACGCCCGCTCATACAGGCATTGATATTGCCGCGCCTCATTTTTCACCGGTCGTCGCGGCAGCCTCTGGTATCGTCCGAACTACCGGATGGGATTCATTATATGGAAATTACGTCATCATTGAACATAGTCGCAATTATTCTACCTTTTATGGTCACCTCAATTCTACCATTGTTGATAGGAACCGCAAAGTAACGGGAGGTGAAGTTATTGGTACGATTGGGTCGTCGGGAAAATCAACGTCGCCCCACCTTCACTATGAGGTACGGTTTCGTAATAAGCCAGTTGACCCCATGGGATACTTCCCCTTTTTGTTGACATATAAGGAGTAGTTATGAGAGTACTCATCACTGGTATCTCTGGATTTGTAGGAAGCCATCTCGCTGAATACTATTTAAAACAAGAAAAACATGAAGTATTTGGTACCATCAAGTGGCGATCAAATCCTGAGAATATCATCCATTTTAAAGAGAAATTAAAATTGTATGAATGTGACATTAAAGATGCTTTCGCAATGAAAACCGTGCTTTCGGCAATTAAACCAGATTATATATTCCACCTCGCAGCCCAGAGCTACGTCCCCTTTTCGTGGCGGGCACCGCAGGAAACACTCACGACCAATATAATCGGTGAAGTCAATCTCTTTGAAGCAGTCAGGGAGTTGAAGCTTGAACCATTAATCCACATAGCTGGTTCGAGTGAAGAATATGGTTTAGTCCATCCCGAGGAAATACCAATCACAGAAACAAATCCACTGCGGCCATTGAGTCCGTATGCCGTTAGTAAAGTAGCGCAAGACCTTCTCGGCCACCAATACTTCAAAAGCTATGGTCTGAAGATCATCAGAACACGAGCATTCAATCATACAGGTCCACGACGCCCCGAAGTATTTGTTACGTCAACTTTTGCCAAACAGCTCATAGAGATTGAGAAGGGAAAACGGAAGCCCAAAATATATGTTGGTAATTTAAACGCTGTTCGTGATTTTACAGATGTGCGCGATGTTGTCCGCGCATATTCACTCGCGCTCCAAAAAGGAGTGCCCGGTGAGGTCTACAACATAGCCTCTGGTAAAGGTCTCAAAATAAAAGAGTTGCTCGACAAACTGCTTGAATTATCTGGCATTGACTTAACCATCGAAGAAGACCCAGAGCGTCTCCGCCCATCAGATGTTGAGCTTCTCATTGGCTCACCGGAAAAGTTCCAGAAAATCTCGGGCTGGCAGCCAGAGATACCGATTGAGCAAACATTAAAAGACTTGCTCGATTACTGGCGAGAAAAAATAGCATGAAAACTATTCTTGCTACTGGCAGCGAGGGATTTGTCGGGTCGTATCTCATAGAAGCACTCGAGGAAGATTACGAAGTTGTACCGACAAGCCACCCTCTCCTGCTCCCGAGTAAAGAAACACACATTCCTTTAGACATCATCAACGCAGAGATGACCCAAGAAGTATTAAAGACCCACAATCCCGATATCGTCTTTCACCTCGCGGCTCTCAGTTCTGTATCGAAGTCTCTTCGTGACCGACCACTAACATACAGCACCAATATTACGGGAACAGTGAATCTATTAGAGGCAGCGCGACTCCTGAATAAGCGCGTGCGATTTGTTTTTGTTTCAACGTGTGAAGTTTACGGTGATGGTGGCGACAAGATACGCGAAACCAATAATATCACACTCAAAAGCCCTTATGCCGTTAGTAAATATGCAGCCGAATTGATATGTCAAGATTATCAAGCAGATATTGATTGCGTTATCCTGAGGCCGTTTAACCACACCGGGCCTGGACAAGCCGAGCATTTCGTTATGCCAACGATAGCCAAACAAATCGCCGAAATTGAAAAAGGCAAAAGACCGCCATTAATTGAACTCGGTAATATCGAGGTCGAGAGGGAGTTTATGAACGTTCAGGACGTCATTAATGCCTATACCCTGGCAATTGAAAAATGCAAACCAGAGGAGATCTATAACATATCATCGAATAAAGGTCACAGTGTTGCAGCGGCCTTAGCTATTTTCAAAAAATTGTCTAAGAAAGATTTCGAAATAAAGATTGATCCTTCAAAAATACGTAAAGATGACATAGATTTGTTAATCGGAAATGGACGTAAATTTTCTCGGCTCACGAAATGGAAACCCAAAACACCCTTTACAAAAACCATTGAAGATATTCTCAACTATTGGCGCGCAAAAATATAAGACACAGATTACACAGAGGAAAATAATGACAAATGAGAAATACTCAATGTCAAATCAATGCCAAAGTTCCAATTTTAGAATTTGGCATTCCAACATTGGGATTTCAATTGGTATTTGGCATTTGACATTTGTAATTAAATCGTCTGAAAACGCCTCATTTTCCATTCTTACTTCCGCTTTATTAAAATGAATATATTAGTAATCAACTGGCAGGATTGGAAAAATCCACTCGCTGGTGGAGCAGAACTCAACCTCTATGAAATTTTTTCACGTCTCATAGTACGAGGACATAGAGTTGTCCTTTTGTGTAGCAAAGCACGTGAGCAGAACCGTTATGAAATACTTGATGGGTTTGAAATCTACCGTGTTGGAAAACGTCAAAATTTTAATTTTTTTGTTCCTTGCGCTCTCCGTGCTCTCTTAAGACATCAGCCAATTGATATAATTATAGACGATTTAAATAAAATACCATTCTATTCTCCTCTTTTTACGAGAAAAAAAGTACTTGGACTCATGCACCATCTTTTTCTTTTTGCAATATTTCGAGAAACGAATTTTTTATTTGCGAGCTATGTATTCCTCGCAGAGAACTTAATTCGTCTGTTTTATCGTCAAACACCATTCGTTGCTGTCTCACAGGGTACGGCTGCCGATTTGAAAAGTATGGGCATTAAAAAACCAATTCACGTTGTCTATAACGGCATACCACACGTTCATAGAGAAACAAAAGAACAGAGAGAAAAAAATTTAATTGTGTATGTTGGTCGATTAAAGAAATATAAATCGATAGAGCATTTCGTAGAAGCCGTGGCACACATTAAGAAAAAAAGGAACATTCAGGCGATGATTGTTGGAGACGGTGATGCAAAACCATACCTCATGTCATTAGCACGTCAATTGAATGTTGGGATTACATTTACAGGATTTGTCGATGAAGAACGCAAATACCAAATATATTCAAAGGCACGTGTCGTGGTCCAGCCATCTATAAAAGAAGGCTTCGGTCTCACCGCCATCGAGGCACAGTCTTTCGGCACACCGGTCGTCTGTGCTGATTCACCGGGTCTGCGTGAGGCAATCATTCACGGTAAGACTGGATATCTCTATCCATATGGTAACAAAGAAAAGCTCGTCTCGTGCATCATAGAACTACTCGATAATCAAGAAATGTGGCAAAGTTTTTCGACGGCTGCGAGAGAATGGGCGAGTCAATTCTCCTGGGACAATGCGGCACAAAAACTCGAGGATATACTCAAATTCCAGACACGGTGTCACGATGGTCTATGACGTAAATATATGAAATATATCGTTTCTCTATTACTATTATGCTTTTCAGCATGTACATGGGCACTACCTGGTGATTTTGAGCAAGCACGCTCTGCATATGAGCAGGGGCAGTACACGACTGCGGAAGTCTATCTGAAAAATTTTTTAGAAGAGCAGCCATACGATGTACATATTCCAGACGCAGAGTATTATCTCATAAAGATTTATGATCGTAAAAACGATCTCCCCAATTTCGTTTCGTCAGTACATCATTTCTTAGCACATCACACGTTTGACTCACGTTGTCCAGAGATATTCAACGTGCTCATAGAACGGCTTTCAAAATACGAAGCGTTCTCTCTTGTTCTCGAGTACATTAAAGAGTATGATTACCTGATAACGGATCATTCAATTCTAGAAAACATTGGTTATGGATTATTGAAACAGAAAAGAGGTATGCTTGCCGATTATGTCTTATCACTCTGTCCTCAAACCGATACAATTAAAATTCTCCGTGCGCAACTACTCACCGAACCGGCACAGAAACAAAAAATCTATGAAAGTATTCCCGGACCTAAGGGCAGCATTTATTACATCGAATATCTCCTTGAAATTGGCGATACGCTCAGTGCCTATGAAATCTACAGCACCATTGATGACCAAGAAATCTTCAGCGATATTTTGTATCGCTATGCGAAAATAAGTCGCTTTTTTGATCAACTAAAATTCAGGACAGCAACACAACAATTACGCACTATGTCAACCTTTCGAAATAAAGCAATATTACTCGAGGCATCCCAATGTGGACACATTAGTGAACTTGTTACACCTGAGGACGAAGAAGAGTGTGCCTTATTCATTGAGTATCTAAATCAAGATACCGTAGTGCGTGCTCTACCTGATAGTGTCGACCTCCACGTAACTGAACCAGAGTTATTAACTGAAGATAGAATGCTTGAATTGAGGGCCGAAATCAATGATTACTTTAACGTAGATTCAATCTACTGCGAATTTCTCCTCGCACAAAATAGAGTCGCTGAAGCTTTTGCCGTTATTGAACAATATTTTACATTCTGCAATACTATACATTATGCACGAACGATAAGGGCGCTGAAGTATTACGAAGAGCGTAACTACGAGCGGACAGCGACTGATATTATCCTTTCACATAACCGCGCGCCTGAGATGAAACTCGTAATGGCAAACTGTCTCACCTATCTCGGGAGGGATGCTACTCACTTGTATGAAGAAATCATGGCATCGAGTGCGGATTCTTCACTCGTTTTTCGAGCGCGCAAAGCATTTATTTCTACGAAGTTTGAACATGGCGACTATCTCGATGTCAGCAGACAGGATCCTGAACATTTCATGGGAGACACGTCGTTGATCAAAAAGTACATGTACAGCCTTGCTCGAACCGGTATGATAAAAAAAGCAGATTCGATTTTCAACCAATATTTTGCACAGACCGACGATTAACTAACGAACTACTACGGTGAATACCTCATAGAAAATAAATACTATAGAGAAGCAAAAAGCCATTACGATTCAATTGTTCAGGCATACCTACATCCAAACGAAAAAATATACTACAATTGGGCTTTTGTGGCCTTTCTAAAAGGAGACGTCGACACGGCGCTCCTGAGGTTGCGTTCTTATGTTAGAAATTATAAAAACGAACAAAACTATCACAACGCGCTTTTTAAAATCGCTACGATACACTATTCAAGACAGGAATTCGATTCTGCTGGATACTATTATGGCTTAGCCAGTAAAGACAATCGTCTGCAACGTGATGCATTGAGGAATCAAATCATTTGTTATAAAAAAAGTCAGAACTGGCAAAGGGCAATCAACGCAGCTTGGGATATCTTACCCCTCATTTCCATTGAGGAGGAAGCAGAAATTCGCTTTGAACTGGGCTATGCGTATTTACGCGACGGCAAGGGAGGAGAAGCTATCAAACATCTGAAGAGAGCAGTGGAGTCAGTTTCAACTCCTGAACATCTCTATTGGCTCGCCGAAGCATATCTTTCGAAAGCCGATTTCATACGCTCTCTCTATCAGTATCAAAAAATTGTACATCAATTTCCGCATGATGAGATGTGGACGCCAACTGCTCAATATAAATCTGGTATTGTTCTTGAATTCATGGATCAATTTGATGAATCGAAAAAGATTTATAAACAGTTAATCAATACACGAGGGCTCGGTGATACGTGGGGTGCTGAAGCACAAAAACGTTTGGAGAAAATGGAGTAAAAATGTCAGATACGAGCACGAAACACGAATTACGAATACGTCTTCTTAACTTCTTACTTCTCATTTTCTACTTCTCACTTATTAGCTGCTGCGGTTATTCAACACGTTCCCTACTACCCAGTTATATTCAAACAATCCACATAAAGATTTTTGAGAATAAGACAGTAAAGGTTGGCCTTGATGAACGTGCTACAAATGCAGTGAACGAATCATTTCGT
>CP070664.1:2418358-2430239 GCA_020355325.1 Caldifarciminota bacterium | reverse complement strand
TTACGGGACGTGGTACTATTGGAACTGGACGAGTGGAGCGGGGTAAGGTCAAGGTTGGCGAAGAGATAGAGATAGTTGGCTTAGGCACCAAGCGGAAGACTGTATGTACCGGGGTTGAGATGTTTCGCAAGTTATTGGATGAGGGTCAGGCTGGCGATAATGTAGGGATATTGTTGCGAGGCGTAGATAAGGAGGAGTTGCAGCGGGGTCAGGTGATTGCGGCGCCGGGCAGCATAACGCCGCATACCAAATTTAAGGGCGAGGTTTACGTGCTGACCAAGGAAGAAGGAGGACGTCATACGCCGTTTTTCAATGGTTATCGGCCCCAGTTTTATGTGCGCACTACGGATGTGACCGGTGTGGTGAAGTTGCCGCAGGGTGTTGAGATGGTGATGCCTGGTGACAATGCGAATTTAGAGGTTGAGTTGATTACGCCGGTCGCGATTGAGCAGGGGTTGCGCTTCGCGATTCGCGAAGGTGGCAAGACCGTCGGCGCCGGTGTTGTTACAAAAATTCTCGAATAATGAGGGTGATTATAAGTCTCGCTTGTCAGCACTGTAAGCGAAGAAATTATACCACAACGAAAAATAAAAAAAGCCAACAGCGACTCGAACTTAAAAAGTATTGTCGTTTTTGTCGACAACATACCGTCCATAAGGAGGTAAAGTAGGCCTGTAGCTCTAACGGGAGAGCACCCGGCTCCAAACCGGGGGGTTGGGGGTTCAAATCCCTCCAGGCCTGTTCAGAGAGTTTGACGTGATAACAAGAATATTCGATTACATAAAAAAGGTGTATACCGAGATGCGCAAGGTCACGTGGCCAACGCGTAATGAATTGATGAACTCAACGATTGTCGTTATCGTCATTTCTGTAATTGTTGCGGTTATAATCTTCGTTCTCGACACAATTTTTGCAAATGGACTCACTTTCATTATTAGATAGCAATAAAAAATATGAAGGTAATATAACAATGCAGTGGTTCGTCGTACATACACTCACTGGTCATGAACAAAAGGTGAAGAAGATACTTCAAAAGCTCATAAAGGAACGGCAATTAGAGAACTCATTTGGAAGGATTATCATACCGGTTGAGAATCTTGTTCGGATACGCAAGGGTAAACGGGTCGTGGAAGAGAGAAGATTATACCCTGGCTACCTTGTCATCGAGATGGATGGAAATGATGAGACGCTTCGACTCGTCAATTCAATATCTGGTGTGACACACTTCCTGGGCTCGAGAAGAAAACCTACACCACTATCACAAGAGGAAATTGAGGCGCTCTTGGTGCAAGTTAAAGAATCCAAGGATAAGGTAGTAACGAAAATCCCCTTTACGAAAGGCGAACGAGTGACAGTAATAGATGGTCCATTCAGCGATTTTATTGGTACGGTAGAGGAGGTATATCCTGAGCGTGAAAAAGTTAAAGTCTTGGTTGTCATATTTGGACGAACGACTCCCATTGAATTGGGATTTCATCAACTGAAGGCGTTATAAGGAGTTACAATGGCAAAAAAAGAAATTGCAATAGTGAAATTACAACTACCCGCTGGTAGTGCAACACCTGCACCTCCGGTCGGTCCAGCGCTCGGACAGCACGGCGTCAATATTATGGAATTCTGCAAGGCCTTCAATGCCCAGACTGCAAATCTTAGCGGACTCATTATTCCTGCTGTCATAACAATTTATAATGACCGTACGTTCACCTTCATACTGAAAAGCCCTCCCGCATCAATACTCTTGAAGCAAGCTGCAGGGATCGCAAAGGGTTCGCCAATTCCAAATCGTGACAAGGTTGGCAACGTTACGAAGGAACAAATTAGAGATATTGCTCAGCGGAAGATAAAGGACTTGAACTGTGATTCGATCGAAGCAGCGATGAAAATTGTAGAGGGAACAGCGCGAAGCATGGGCATTACTGTGGAGGAGTAATGAAACATTCAAAACGATACAGAGAAGCAAAAAATAACATTGAACCGAAGAAGTACGCACTCGATGAGGCGATTGAAATAGTCAAAAAATTTGCTACAGCGAAGTATGATGAATCTGTTGATCTATCCATCAAACTCAATATAGATTCGAAAAAGACTGATCAAATGCTTCGAGGAATTTCAAATCTACCACACGGAACAGGTAAAACGAAGAAAATTTTAGTATTGACGAAGGGAGAAAAGGAGCAAGAGGCAAAAGAGTCAGGTGCCGACTACGTTGGTTTTGATGAGTACATCGATAAGATAAAGAGTGGCTGGAGTGATGTCGATATTGTCATTGCAACACCAGATGTGATGTCTGATGTGGGGAAATTAGGTAAACTCCTCGGACCGAAAGGACTGATGCCATCACCAAAGAGCGGCACCGTGACCTTCGATGTGGGCAATCAGGTAAAGGCTCTCAAAAAGGGGAAGATTGAATTCAAGACAGATAAAACCGGGTGTATGCATACGTCAATCGGCAGAGTCTCTTTTGAATCACAGAAGCTGCGCGAAAACATTATGACATTTTTAGAAGATTTAATTGCTGCAAAACCTCAAGGGATAAAAGGGCAATTATTCAAATCATTAACGCTCTCGTCAACAATCGGACCGGGTATAAAAATAGATGAAAAGGACATCTTGGGTACTATGCGTAAAGGAGGAATATAATGCCTTCACAGAAAAATATCGAGTACGTCGAGAAAACGAAGGAGCGATTGAAGTCGGGAAAAGCGTTCTATTTTACCGATTTTACCGGCATGAACGTACATGCGCTCGAAAAATTACGCAAGGAACTCAAAGCAAACAACGGAATGTACCTGGTTCTTAAGAACACACTCGGATTTATCGCAGTAAAGGATTTAGGTTTCGATGATACTGCATTTCATCAACTCTTTGTTGGGCCAACGGGAATTGTCATTGCATTTGATGACCCTCTTGTCTTAGCAAAAATTTTAACGAACACAAAAAATTTAAAAATTAAAGGCGGTATCGTCGAGGGATCATTTTTTGATACACAACAAGTAATACGATTTTCTAAAATACCATCGAGAGATGTTTTACTCAGCACTCTCGCTGGCTCACTCAACATGGTTGGGAATTTTTTGAATGTCTTAGAAAGTTTGCTTAGAAACTTAGTCTATACGCTGGAAGCGATGAAAAAGAAGGAGGTAAAATGACAGCGAAGGCAAAAAAAGGGGTCGAGGCCCTGGTCGAGGAAATTGGTAATCTAACAGTCCTTGAACTTTCTGAATTAGTCCAGGCATTGCAAGAAAAATTTGGTGTCAGCGCTGCAGCGCCAGTCCAGGTAGTGGCTCAACAGGCCAGTCAAGCTGCAGAAGCGGCTGCTGAGGAGAAAACGGAATTTACCGTAACGATGACCTCTTGCGGCGAGAAAAAAATCCAAGTTTTAAAAGTACTGCGGGAACTAACAGGTCTCGGCTTGAAAGAGGCAAAGGAGATGATCGACAATCTGCCAAAAGCCCTTAAAGAAGGCGTTACGAAAGAAGAAGCACAAAATATGAAAAGTAAACTTGAGGAGGTTGGTGCAACAATCGAGGTTAAGTGAAAAGAGCCCTTTTCCATCCTTTTAACCCTTTCACTGTAAGGAGCATATGAGGAATATAATTGATTTCTCAAAACGCAAAACAGCGTTTGATATGCCTCATTTACTCGAGGTACAACTCGAGTCTTACGATCAATTTATTAACAAGACGATGAAGAAAGTCTTTGAGCAAGATTTTCCGGTTTCAGACATACACAATCGCTATCAACTCGTCTATAATTCACATCGCTTTGGAGCCGCGAAGTATTCAGTAAATGAGGCAATCGAAAAAGGCGCAACCTATGGCGCCCCTTTAAAGGTAAGCTTTAGATTAGTGAGTAAGGAGGAGAACGGTGAATTGCATGATATTACCGAACAAGAAATTTATCTCTGCGACCTACCATTAATGACTCTTCGAGGAACATTCGTTATCAACGGCGTGGAGCGGGTCGTCGTTAACCAGATTCACCGCTCTCCCGGAGTCTATTTCAGCGAAGGCGATACTACCTTCTCGGTCATGGTCATTCCTTACCGTGGCCAGTGGCTCGAGTTTCTTGTCGATAAAATGGATACGTTTCATGCAATTCTCGATAGACGAAGAAAACTCCTCGGCACAATGTTTATTCGAAGTTTGGGATTTGAAACGAATGAAGAGATCATAAAGTTGTTCTACCCCGTTAAAAATGTTCTCCTCAAGGACGCCACGAATTACTTCTGTGCAGAGAGTATCTATGAGGGTGAAACGCTTCTGCTCCCCGCTGGTGAACTTTTTGACGGTCCAACTGTTGAATTCTTGACACACAAAAAAATAAAACGCGTAACCATTATCGACTCACATGAGCCGGGTGTTACAATTTTGACGAACACACTCAAAAAAGACCGAACCCATACAAAGGATGAAGCGGCGAAGAAAATATATACATTGCTCCGCTCGATGGCACCGCCTACGCTCGACATCGCTGTTGCCTATATCAATAATCTCATTTTTGATCCAGGACATCTTGATCTGGGCGACGTGGGCCGTTTCAAGCTGAATATGAGACTCGGTATCGATGATCGCGCGAAACAAACAGCGCTGACTGTTGCAGATCTTTTTGAAGTATTCCGTCAACTGTTTAAATTCGCGAACGGCGAAATTGTCCCCGACGATATAGACCATCTCGGTAATCGTCGTGTTCGTCGTGTTGGTGAGCTCCTCGAAGCACAATTTAGATTGGCAATAACACAGCTCATTCAAAATATTAAGGAACGAGCTTCGCTCATGGATGAATCAGGATTATCGCCCCAGGATCTCATAAATCCTCGGCTCGTTTCCAATATCATTAATAAGTTCTTTACAACGTCGCAATTATCTCAATTTATGGAACAAACAAATCCGATTACCGAAATGACACACAAGCGACGAATTTCTTCGCTCGGTCTCGGTGGTTTAACGCGCCAAACTGCGGGGTTCGAAGTTCGTGATGTACACTATTCTCACTACTCACGGATCTGCCCAATAGAAACACCTGAAGGACCGAACATCGGACTCATTTCAAGTCTTGCAAATTTTGCGAAAATTGATAAATATGGCTTCATCCTTGCTCCCTACTGGGTGGTGAAAAATGGTACCGTCAAAAATGAGGTGGTGTATCTGCGCGCCGATGATGAAGACCGCTACACGATTGCGCAGGCAAATACACCCATTGGAAAGAATGGTAAAATCCTGACTGAACAAGTTTTGTGTCGGAGCAAAGGTGATTTTCCAATGGTAACGCCCGACGAAGTAGATTTGATGGATGTCTCTCCAGAACAGGTCTTTAGTCCGACCGCTTCACTCATTCCATTCTTGGAGCATAATGATGCAGACCGTGCCCTCATGGGTTCCAATATGCAGCGGCAAGCTGTTCCATTGATTAGTCCAGATATACCCGCCGTTGGAACCGGCATGGAAGAGCGAATCGCGAAAAACTCTGGTATTCTCCTCATGGCGGAAGAAGATGGTGTGGTTGACTATGTCGACGCGACAAAGGTCATCATCAAGACGAACAAGGGTGTAAAAACGCGTTACCAATTAGCAAAGTTCATGAGGTCTAATCAGAATACGTGTATTCACCAAAAGCCTTTAGTGAAGATTGACCAAAAGGTAAAAAGAGGTGATGTACTAGCAGATGGCTACGCCACAAAAGAGGGAATCCTTACGCTAGGGAAAAGTGTGCTCGTTGCTTTTATGCCCTTTTTGGGGTTCAACTTCGAGGATGCGGTCGTGGTCAGCGAACGGTTACTCAAGAACGATACATTTACATCAATCCATATCCTAGAATTTGATTGCGAGGTGCGAGAGACAAAACTTGGTCCCGAGGAAGTCACCAGAGATATTCCTGGTGTATCTGATTTTCTCCTCAAAGATTTGGATGAATATGGTATCGTGCGCGTTGGTGCTGAGGTGGGCCCCGATGACATTCTCGTTGGAAAAATAACACCGAAAGGAGAAACCGAATTGACTCCTGAAGAAAGACTCATGCGTGCCGTCTTCGCTGAAAAAGCGACGAATGTCAGGGACACATCATTACGCGTAGAACCGGGCGTCGAGGGTGTTGTCATCGACCGTAAGATACTGACACGCAGGACGACCGATCCGCTCGCGAAGTTAGTCGAGGACGAACGTAGAAAAAAAATTAACGAAGATTTCTCCTCGCTCTATAAAGAGGCTTTAGTCGCACGCAACAATCTTCTCAAACACATACTTTCAGGACAGAGTGCAGCATCTACAATCAGAAATGAAAAAGGAAAGATACTCCTGAGAAGAGGCAGCACATTCGGTGTTGAATTTTTTGATGATTTAAATGTCATGAAAATTGTTGCCGACGATAATTTCATCAAAGATCCTAAGAGCAATGAGAAGATCCAGAAAATTATTGTTGAAGGTGAGGAGAAATTGCTCCAAATTACAGCAGACAAGAAGATGGAAGAAGATAAATTGCTCAGAGGTGATGAATTACCTCATGGCGTTTTAAAAATTGTTAAAGTGTTCATTGCCCAAAAACGAAAAATCGCGGTGGGCGATAAGATGGCAGGGAGACACGGAAATAAAGGTGTCGTCGCCAAAATAATGCCAGACGAGGACATGCCTTTCCTACCAGATGGAACACCCGTCGATATCGTTCTTAACCCACTCGGTGTTCCTTCTCGAATGAATGTCGGACAGATTCTCGAGACCCATCTCGGCTGGGCAGCAGAAAAATTGAAATTTTTCGCAATTTCACCGATCTTTAATGGCGCCACGGTTTCAGAAATAAAAGAGAAACTCGTGGAAGCAGCCCTACCAGAGGATGGTCAGATTACGCTCCGCGATGGGAGAACAGGTATACCGTTTGACTCAGAAGTTACAGTTGGCCATATGTATATGTTAAAACTCATTCATATGGTAGACGAAAAAATCCATGCACGATCAACTGGCCCCTACTCACTCATTACCCAACAACCGCTCGGTGGAAAGGCACAATTTGGTGGTCAACGTCTCGGTGAGATGGAAGTTTGGGCACTCGAGGCGTATGGTGCTGCGTATACGCTTCAAGAAATGTTAACCGTCAAATCGGATGATGTTGAGGGTAGAGCAGCAATGTATGAGGCTTTGATTCGTGGTAAGAATCCACCACGACCAAAGGCCCCTGCATCGTTTAACGTCCTCCTCAAAGAACTTCAGGGACTCTGTTTTAGTGTAACTCTCGAGAAAAAGGAGGAACCTCATGAGAAGTAAGATGTACCAGAGTTTGGACCTCATCGAATACGACGGCATAAGATTGAGCCTTGCTTCGCCTGAAACAATAGCATCGTGGTCACGAGGCGAGGTTACGAGGGCAGATACAATCAATTATCGAACGCAAAGACCCGAAAAAGATGGACTCTTTTGTGAACGTATCTTTGGTCCTGTAAAAGATTTCGAATGCTCGTGTGGTAAATATAAGAAGGCTAAATACCGGGGCACGGTGTGTGATCGATGCGGCGTTGAAGTTGCATCTGCATCGGTACGACGAGAACGGATGGGACACGTCGATTTAGCCGTGCCAGTGGCACACCTTTTTTACTACAAGATTCCTCCGAGCAAAATTGGCCTCCTTTTAGACCTATCAATAAGCCAGCTCGAGGCAATACTCAATTATGAGGCATACATTGTTTTAGAATCGGGTGATTCACCCTATCGCAAGAGTGAAGTGCTCGTTGAAGAGGAATATCAAGAGGCTAAAGAGAAATATGAGGGGTTCAAAGCAGACATGGGAGGACAGCCAATCTATGATTTACTGAAAGAAATTGATTTAGAGAATTACTCCTCTGACCTTCGCATACGATTAGAGAAGGAAACATTACAACCTCGACGCTTGCAACTATTGAAAAAATTGAAACTCGTGGAGGCATTCAGACTTTCTGGCAACCGACCCGAATGGATGGTTCTCGTTCGGATTCCAGTTATCCCCCCTGATCTCAGACCTCTCGTTGCCCTCGAGGGTGGTCGGTATGCAACGAGCGATCTGAACGACCTCTACAAACGAGTCATTACACGTAACAACCGTGTAAAATCTATAACCTCTGGTATTAAAACTCCTGAAGTCATTATCCGCAATGAAAAAAGAATGCTTCAAGATTCAGTCGATGCCTTGCTTGACAACTCGAGGAGGAGTCGTCCTATAAAAGGACGTGGCAATAGACCTTTGAGATCTCTCGCCGATGCTTTGAAAGGAAAACAGGGAAGATTCAGAAGAAACCTCTTAGGAAAGAGGGTAGATTATTCTGGCCGGTCAGTCATTGTCGTTGACCCTTCATTGAAACTATATGAGTGCGGCATACCAAAGGAAATGGCACTCGAACTCTTTAAACCGATGATCGTACGAAAGTTAGAGGAACGAGGTGTTGTCGATTCAGAGAGAAGCGCACGAAGACTCGTACGGGCGCGTTCGACTGAGGTGTATGAAATACTTGAACAAATAACAAAAGACTATCCGGTACTGCTCAACAGAGCACCCACCTTGCACCGTATATCAATCCAAGCATTCTTACCTGTTTTGAGAGAAGGGAGAGCAATTACCATCCATCCTCTCGTCTGTGTTGCCTATAATGCTGACTTCGATGGTGATACAATGAGTGTCCATATACCACTTTCTCCCGAGGCAATATTAGAATCATACTTATTGATGCTTTCCATCCACAATATTCGTAAACCTGCCGACGGTCGTGCCGTTGTTGCCCCAACCCAAGACATGGTTATTGGATTACACTTTCTGACAAAGGAAAAGCCGACGAATGTGAAAACAATCAAGCTCTTTAGCTCTATCGATGAGATTACTATAGCACTAACGCACAACTTCATTTCTCTCCATCAGTCAATAAAGTATAAGTTCAAGGATAAAGTCATCGATACAACGCCCGGTAGGGTGATATTCAATGAACTGTTACCCGAGGAGATGAGATTTAGAAACATCGTTATCAATAGGAAGGCGCTTTCGACGATCGTTGACGAATGCCTCAACATTTTTGGAACAGAAAAGACAATCGAACTCTTGGACAACATGAAAAAAACTGGTTTCGAATATGCAACGAAATCAGGTCTGACAATTGGCATCGATGATATGATCAGTCTCAAATATAAAGACAAGATTTGGTCAAAAGGCACGAAGGAAGTTATGGATATTAATCGTGCGCATCAGAATGGTCTCATATCCGAAACCGAACGGTACAATAAGGTCATCGACACATGGACAAGAGTATCAATGGAAATTGAGGAAACCCTCATTGATGAATTAGAAAGAGACCAAGAAGGATTTAACCCACTTTACATGATGGTCGATTCAGGGGCTCGAGGCTCGAGAAATCAGGCATGCCAGATCTGTGGCTTGCGGGGGTTAATGTCGAAGCCCCAACGAAAGGTCACAGCAGTTCAAATCATCGAAACGCCAATAAAATCATCGTGTAAAGAGGGACTCACAGTCCTCGAGTATTTTATTTCAACGCACGGTGCACGAAAAGGATTGGCCGACACCGCATTAAAGACAGCAGATGCGGGCTACCTCACGCGGCGTCTCGTCGATGTCGCTCAGAATGTTACTATTACACAAGAAGATTGTGGTACAATCATGGGGCAAGAAATAGGAGCACTCAAAGAGGGTGAGAAAATAGTTGAACCATTGAGTGAACGGATTGCTGGCCGTGTCGCCCTCGTTGATGTTATCGACCCAGTAACCGACGAAACTATTGTGAAAGGCGGCTCCGAAATATCAAACGAACAAGCATTGAAGATTGAAAAGAGCGGCGTTGAGAAAATCAAAGTACGGTCTATCTTAACCTGCGAAGCAGCAGTGGGACTCTGCGCAAAGTGCTATGGCCGAAATCTCGCGACAGGAAAAATGGTTGAAATCGGTGAAGCAGTAGGCATTGTTGCTGCGCAATCCATCGGCGAACCAGGAACACAACTCACCTTGAGGACATTCCACGGTGGTGGTGCGGCGTTGAGGATCGCTGAGAGTACATCGCGAAATGCAGAATTCTCAGGCGAAGTCAGTTTCGAGAACCTATCCGCAGCACAGAGGCCAGACGGTTTGCTCGTAAGCTTGAATGACAAGGGCCGTATGATCATCAAAAGCAATAGCAGGAAAATCAGTTACAATATTCCAATCGGTGCTATTATTTTTCCGAAGAAGAAATCGAGCGTGCAAGAAGGCGACATTCTCTTTGAGTGGGATCCATATTCCATACCCATTGTTTCTCCGACGAGTGGTACCATTAAATATCATGACATCATTCCTGGTGTTACGCTGCAAGAAAACTGGGTTGACGAGAGATCCGGTGGTAAGCAATTAGTGATCGTTGAGGACCGCGTAAGGCACCATCATCCAAAAGTCCACCTTGTGGATATTAAGAAAGAAAAAGTCGTCAAGAGTTTTTCTATCCCGGCTGGAGCCTACTTATTGGTTAAAGATGGTGACAAAATAGCACCAGGTACACTCGTTGCAAGAATACCAAAGGAGATTGGCAAGAGTAAAGATATCACAGGTGGTTTGCCCCGTGTTGAAGAACTCTTTGAAGCAAAGTTTGTCAAGAATCCTGCGGTCGTCACAGAAATTGATGGTGTATGTGATGTTGAGGAAGAAAAAGGCTTCTGGAAAGTCTCAGTGACACCAGACGTTGGTGATGTACGGACTTATAAGATTCCCACAACACGGTATCTTAAAATTCATTCGGGTGAATTTGTCCGTGCTGGAGATCCGCTGTGTGAAGGCGCAATCGATCCACATGACATTCTCAGGATTAAAGGACCTATGGAAACGCAGCGATTCTTGGTGAATGAAATACTCGAAGTGTATCGAATCCAAGATGTTAAAATTGATGATAAACATATTGAGGTGATTGTCCGCCAGATGCTCCAAAAGGTCAAGATAGAAGAGCCTGGCAACACACCGTTTGTCGGTGGTGAAATCGTTGACAAAAGGCGAGTCATTGAAGTTAATCAACAAGCACTCGTAGAAGGCAAGAAACCAGCGACATACCGGCCTATTTTATTGGGTATAACCAAAGCAGCACTCTCTACGGAATCATTCTTCTCGGCTTCGAGTTTCCAAGAAACAACAAAGGTCCTCGCCGATGCTGCTGTTGAAGGTAAATTAGATCGGCTCGAAGGGCTTAAGGAAAATGTCATTGTTGGACGAATCATTCCCGCTGGCACAGGTTTATCAAAATTCCAGAATATTATATTAGAAGAAGAAGAAACAGAGGCGAAAGCAATTTAATACAGTAGACAGTAGATAGTAGTCAGTAGACAGTAAGAGTCCCGACGTCGTCGGGACTCTTTATTGACTGTTGACGGGTGCGATAATTTATATCTATGTTTTGGTCATTTGATCGGAATCATCTGAAACGATCTTAGTCGCTCCCCTTTCACTCCTCAATACTCGCTGTTGTACGCCATACAATTTTTATTTAAAATATTCCTTTGAGAATGCATACAGATAGTAATCAATATCATTCGCTTTATATTCTTTTATTTTTTGCATACCAATTTTTTCAGATACACGTTGTGATGCTTTATTGTTTTTACGTATAAAACTACATATAGATTTTGAATCAATATTTAATTTTTCTATAGCATAATCTTTTACAGCTTTTGCAGCTTCTGTAGCATAACCTTGATTCCAATATTTACTCAAAAAATCATATCCAATCTCAACACAAGGTTTCTCTTCAAATTTAGTATGTTCTAAACCACAATCACCAATTAATTCTTGATTAAATTTTAGAATCACTGAAAATAACCCATATCCATATTTATTTTGGTGGTTTAAATTTCGATCTACCCAGTTTTTCATTTGCTCTCGACTGAATGATTGCAAATTAAAAGAT
>CP070664.1:2407713-2418258 GCA_020355325.1 Caldifarciminota bacterium | reverse complement strand
CGTCAGTTGTGCAATCTCTGGATTATTTTCCAGCGCATAGTCAATTGCATCGTCAAGTGAAAAATATAAAGTATCACTCGTTGCTATACTTAATAGAAATGTTAATAAAAGTATCATAGCTTCCTCCTCTGCCCCACTACGGCCATATTATCTTCAAACCCAAGCCGTGTTCCCATATCTTATCGTCTTTGTCTAAGAAACCGTATTTGTATATGTCTGCGCTTGCGATGTAGTTATATTGGGTCGAGTATTCGATACCAATGTACCTCACTGGCTTCAGCTGAAGGGTGAGTCCTGCGACAAAGCCGAGGTCTCTCTCATCCATCTCTTCACCTGTCGGAAGGACAATCACTTCATCGTTATACAAGCCTCTCCAGAAGTAGAGACCGAATCCCGTTTCTACTGATAACCTCATCCAGTCTAGTTTCAAGAAGGGCAAAATATTGAAACTCGTGCAGAGGCTGAATGGAGTATATTCGTATACATAGGAATTTTCAGCGTCTTGATACCTCAACCTGGTGCCTCTTAACTTTAAACCGATATTGGGTACGACATTAGCCACGGCAATTTCACCTCCGATACCCCATTTCCCTTGCGCCTCTTGGTCGTCTTGATATAATAGATAATAAGAGTAATGAGGACCAGCCGATAATTGTATGTTTTCACCCCACTGGACTAACGATGTCAGTACCAATACACTTGACAAAAATGTGTGAACCATCCTACCTCCTTTTCTTTAATCCGTTAAAAAATAGTTCAAGGCCTACACTCTTATCCACGGTCATACCGGGAATAAAGAATTTTGCGAAAAGAACAGCACGAATTGTATTGAGAAAATATACAGAAGTCTTCTCTGGATCAACTGAACTGAATTCGCCATTTTTAATGCCATCGTCTATGATCTTGGCGATTAATTGTATCATCTGTTTTAACCTGGTTCTCATCATTGATTTTAAGCCTTTCGTAACTTTGTCTGCGTCGTTAAGGTTATCAAAGCCAAACAGCGGGAACGTCTTAAAACGATTCATATAGCTCAGTAAGAGGGATGTTATTTTCTGTAATTTCTCTTTCGCCGAGATATTTTCCTGCTCGACTTCGGTAAGGATTTGTACTGCATTGCCAAAGTGGTCATCGAGACTCGAAACATAGAGGTCTGATTTGTCTTTAAAATAGAGATAGACCGTACCCTTGGCAATACCAGACTCGCCGGCAATATCACTCATCGCTGTTTTAAAGAAACCTTTCTCGGCAAACACCCCTTGTGCTGCCTTAATTATCTTCTTTCTCAAATTTCGACTCTGTCTTTTCATAATTATCAATTAGACATTGGAAACAGGAAAATAGTTTACACTGACTGACCAGTCAGTCAGTATATCCAACTTTTGAATTATGTCAACAGGGTAGATGAAGCCTCTCTTAACACGTACATCTTCAGGATAGGGCAATTTTAAGCCCCAGCCTCGCGTTAAGACCAGTCTGACGAATGAATCATTTTTACCATTTTTACGGCACTACAATAAAGCGCTTATTGATGAACAGAGCATGACCTCAATGAATTCCGCGGTTGACTTTGCTCAATTTTTCAATACAATATAAATAAGAAGGAGGCAGCATGGTCGAAGGAATGGAAAGGAAGCTTGAAGCGGGTGAAGTCTTGTTTGACGAAGGCGACAAAGGAGACGTCATGTACCTCATTCGCGAGGGTAAAATAAAGATAACAAAAGGGCAAGGCGAAGACGAGAAGGTGCTGGCAATATTGAAGGAGGGAGATTTCTTTGGTGAAATGGCAATTATTGACGGTTCGCCAAGGTCAGCATCTGCGATTGCAGTAACGCCGACATCACTTTTGGTCATCGATAAAGAAACATTTAAGTCAAAACTTAAAGAAAATCCACTCATTGAATATACCCTCGAGACACTGACGAGGCGATTACGAACAACCGATGAGCAGATTAAATTGCTGACGATAAAGAGCGAAGAACGAAGAATCATTGCATATATTACCACGAAAGCAAAGGAGACGGGCGAACAGGTCGATGAAGGTATAAAAATAACGCCTTTTTCTCTTGAAAACCTCGCACAGATCACGGGGATTAGAGAGGAAAAGGTTAAAGACTATGTTAAAAAATTGGAGCAGGCAAATCTCGTTAAAATACAGGACGATAGTATGATCATCAAAGGGGTTGAAGACTTAGATGATTATCTCAGGTACATCGCCTTGAAAGAAAAGTTTGAAAAACTTTAACCATATTTAGATCGTATCCAAAACAGGAGCATCCCTATGCAAGCGCGTAAAGAACAAGAGACAAGGTTTAAAGAACTGAGTCAACTACTCATTTCGCCAGAGATTGTGAAGAATCCAAAGGAATATGCTACATTGACAAGAGAGTACAAAAAATTGGAACAGATTATACAGAAATATCAAGAGCAGGACAGAATCATAAAAGAAATCGGCGATGCGCGAGAAATGCTTGAAAGCGATGATGGTGAATTAAAAGAGATCGTGACTGCTGAACTCGAAGATCTAGAAAAACAGCTGGAAGAGGTAACGAATGAACTTGAAGATTTATCGAATCCCTACTATGAAGAGTATAAAAAGAATTGCATCGTTGAAATTAGGGCAGGGGCTGGCGGTGATGAAGCCTCACTCTTCGCAGCTGATCTTTTCAGAATGTATGCAAAATTTATAGAAAAAAAAGGATTAAAGTACGAAGTCCTCTCCACGCATCCCAGTGATATTGGAGGATTTAAAGAAAATATATTTCTCGTCTCAGGTGAATCTGCCTTTAAATTATTTCACTTTGAGAGTGGTGTCCATAGGGTTCAACGCATCCCCGTGACCGAGACGGGTGGGAGGATACATACGTCAACCGTTACGGTTGCTGTTCTCCCTGAGATTGAAGACACACAATTCGAGATAAATTCGAATGATTTGAAAATGGATACGTTCCGGGCAAGCGGACACGGTGGTCAAAATGTAAATAAAGTATCATCGGCAGTGAGGCTCACGCACATACCATCAGGGATGGTTGTTACGTGTCAGGATGAACGATCGCAGTATAAGAATCGAGAAAAAGCGATGAAAATTTTACGTGCGCGATTAGCAGCAGCAGAGCAGGAAAAAAAAGAGGCAGAGATACACGCACAGCGGAAGCAGCAGGTGGGAACTGGTGAGCGGAGTGAGAAGATACGAACCTATAATTATCCACAGAACCGAGTAACCGACCACCGGGTTGGTCTCAGTTTGTATAAATTAGATAGTATCCTTGAGGGTGATTTAGACGAAATCATCGCGAGTCTTGAACAGCATGAAAGACGTAGTAAAAAGAGTCACTGACGAATTCCATATTACGAGGAACGAGGCAGAGCTCATTGTCGCGACACTGCTCGGGCGTCCACGATTTGAGATGTACGCTGATAACACGATTGATGGCGATACGGCAACGATGTTGTCGCTTAGGCTCACACAGTTAAAAAAAGGTGTTCCGATTGAATATATAACGAAGCGAGTACAATTTATGGACTTTCTGCTCACGATTTATCCTGGGGTCTTCATCCCTAGAGTAGAGAGTGAGTACTTCATTGAAATCATCGTGCAGAAGATACAATCTCCTCCACAAACGATACTCGATATTGGTACGGGCTGTGGTGCGCTCTCCATTGCACTCGCGCAGGTATTCCCCGACGCAGAAATTGTCGCTACCGATATTTCACCCCAGGCACTACGTAATGCCGCAGAAAACATCGAGCGATTCTCTTTGAAAGAACGGATAGCTTTACGACAAAGTAATCTATTTAAAAATATCTCATCGAAGTTTGATTTAATCGTCTCCAACCCACCATACATTCCTGCTTCGCGGCTACAATTGTTACCGAAAAGCGTTCGTGACTTTGAGCCGATTGTGGCACTCAATGGCGGTGAACAGGGGGTTCAATTTATAAAGAGATTACTATCTGAGGGAGCCAAGTATCTCAATCTTGGCGGGATGATGGCGATTGAGATAGACGCGGATCAGGTTGAACTATTGACGGGCATTTTACATAAACACAAATTTACATCATTTTCTTTTATGAAAGATTTATTTGGGCGTTTTCGCTATCTTTTTTTAGGAACATTGAAAGATGAAAAAAGTTAAAATTGTTATTAATAAAAGAAAACCACGCGCGCAAGAGACGCTTGAGGTGACGCGGCAGTTACTCACCCAAAATGGATTTACGATATCAGAGCGTCCCGATTTTATTATCGCAATGGGCGGAGATGGTACATTATTGACGACCGCAAATATCTATGGCAAAAAGGGTATACCGATTTTAGGGGTCAATTTAGGGGGCCTCGGATTCTTGACCGATGTCATGTTCGACGAACTGGAAGATACGTTGTTGGAAATTAGAAGTAAGAAGTTTAGATTCGAAAAACGGATGGTTTTAAAGGCACGATTTAACAAAACGACGTTCTTTGCCTTGAATGATATAACGATGAGTACACGCGTCCCAGGACGAGTCGTTGAGTTTTCGGCGGTCATTAATAATGAATATATCTGTCGTTTTATTGCCGATGGAGTAATTGTCGCTACCCCAACAGGTTCAACGGCCTATTCGTTAGCAACTGGCGGACCAATTCTTCTTCCCAGTGCTGAGGCGATTATTTTAACCCCGATTGCTCCACATACGCTCTCGGTTCGACCTCTCGTTTTGCCGGCAGAGAGTAAGATAGAGATAGAGGTAGGGAAAAAGGGTAAGGCGGTTTTGGTCGCTGACGGCCAACGAAGCACGTTAATAAAAACTGGTCATGTTATTAAATTCGAAAGGGCTCATTATTACGTTAAGCTCATAAAACCACTCCATGTAACGTTTTTCCATACGCTTCGGGAAAAGATGAAGTGGGGTGGACGAGAACATGCTTAAACTATTGCGCGTGCAAAACTTTGCCCTGATGGAAGATTTGACCGTTGATTTTGATAAAGGGCTGACGGTTGTCACGGGCGAGACCGGAGCAGGTAAGTCGATGATTGTTGAGGCAATCGCAACGCTCTGTGGTGAGCGCATGGAGGATATCTCAATTCGAAGCGACAAAAGTTTTGCGGAGGTGGCGGGCGTATTTGATGCCACACCATCCTTGAGAGCGAGATTGCGTGAATCAGGTATCGAGATAAATAGCGATTTAATCATCAGGAGGAAAATTGAGCGAGGTAAACGCCAGAGTTCTTATATCAACGATCAAATTGTGAGTCTTAATTTGCTTAAAGAACTCACAAAAGAAATCATCGATCTTGTCGGTCAATATGAAAACCAGTCTCTCTTTTATGCGAAAAATCATTTATCACTGTATGATACATACGCCGGCATTAGTGATCTCAAGAATGATTATGCTGTTAACTTTCATGAATACAGACGTCTGCAAAATAAACTCGAGCATCTTCTTGAATCAATGAGACAAAAAGATGAAAAACTGGATTACTTAAAATATCAGATTAATGAGATTGAAAAAGCACATCTGCAAGAAGGAGAAGAGGAGAATTTATTGATAGAAAAAGACCTGCTTTTAAGCAGTGAGAAACGTTCATCATTGAGTGGAGAAATTGTTTCCACACTCTATGAAGCCGAGGAGTCAGTCATTGAAAGAGTATCCAAGGTAAAAAAAATAATTGAAGAACTCTCGTCTCTCGATAGGGGTGTGCATGGATTAAATGAAAACATAAATCAAGTCATTACAACTATTGACGATATATACCGAGAGTTGAGCAGCTATCATGATAAAATAGAATTCTCGCAGGAGCGACTCGACGCTGTTTTAGAACGACTCGAGCTCATACATAAAATCAAGAAAAAGTACGGAAAGACAATTGAGGAGATTAGTAATTACCTTGAGAATATAAAAAAAGAGTTGAGTCACATTGAAACTAGCGATGAGGAAATTCGGGACATAAAGGCGCGTCTTGTAGAGGTAGAAAAGAAGGTGATTGAACAGGCTGGTATGCTGTCAACACATCGTCATAACACGAGTGCGTCTTTCCAGAAGAAAATTTTGGAACTGGTATCACAACTGGGTATGGAGAAAGCAGATTTTGATATTACGTTCCGAGAAAAAGACCTCGACGAAGATGGCAAGGACGAAATAGAATTTTATATTTCAACAAATCCTGGTGAGGAATTAAAACCATTACATAAAATCGCCTCGGGTGGCGAGATTTCAAGAATTACACTCTGCCTCAAAACACTTTTGTCTGACGTGGATAAGATTCCAACCGTTATATTTGATGAGGTCGATACCGGGATTGGCGGTAGGATTGCTGAAGCAGTGGGCGAATTGCTCGCGACGGTAAGCCAGAGACATCAGATTATTTGTATCACCCATCTCCCTCAAATATCGGTGTTCGCAGACTATCACATGCTCGTCCAAAAAGAGATCAAGGGCAAAAAGACATTTACGTACGTCAAAAAATTAGACGAAGAAAGCCGAAAATTAGAGATTGCACGAATGCTTGGTGGAAAAGAAATTACGAAGAAGACAGTGGAACACGCTGCAGAAATTCTGAAGAAAATTAAAAAGAGGTAACGTATTGCAGGAAACGAGAGTCATAACACAGCAAAGGAATAATAAACTGACGGTCGCAAATATCATTACTGTTTCGAGACTCGTCATGCTTCCCGTTATCGTCTATTTTTTATTACAGGACCAGCGAACCATTGCCTTCATTATTATGTTAATTTCACTCCTATCGGATGGGATCGATGGGTATGTCGCCAGGAAGTTTAATCAGGAAACGGAGCTGGGGAAAATGCTCGACCCCTTATGTGATAAGATTTGTCTCGCGGTCATCTTAATAACACTGCTGTTAATAAATTCGATACCTATCTGGATTGTTATTCTTATTATTATACGAGACGTGCTTATCATTGTGGGTAGTTACATAGTATTAAAACAGAAATCAATCGTTCTTACTTCAAATTTATTCGGCAAGATTACCGGCATCATTTTCGGTGCGATTATTCTTGCATATACATTGAACTTGAGACAGGTCGGGCTGATATTTTTGTATCTCAGCATCCCGGCGATTATCGGATCATTTATACTGTATACACATAGATACTTTAAGGTATTGAAAGGAGCGTAATGAAACCGATATTTTTCACAAAAATGGAGGGTACTGGTAATGACTTCTTGATCATCGACAATCGGACCGGCTTCGTCAACGAGACTATTGGCGGCAGTAATTTTGCAGAGTTTGTTAAGAAGTTATCGGATCGCCATTTGGGGGCTGGCTCAGATGGTGTAATTTTCCTCGAAGAATCTACTGATTTTCCATTCAACATGCGATACTTCAACCAGGATGGAAGCGAAGCTGCTGCTTGTTTTAATGGAGCACGCTGTGTTGTCAGTTACGCGTTTCGATTCGGATTGGTCAAAGATAAAGGGAAGTTTATGTCCGCGTCAGGGCCAGTCGGATTCTATAATAAAAATGGTATGGTAAGTATTGAGGTTGTGCCTCCCGTCGATTTAAAACTCAATTTTAGTCTCACGGTGAGTCGGAAAAAATATCGTGCTCACTTCTTACGGATTGGTGTCCCCCACTGTGTTATCTTTGTCGATTCTTTCGATAAGATCGATGTTGTAGAACTCGGAAGAGCAATTCGTAACCACAAGTCGTTCAAACCTGAGGGAACAAACGTCAATTTTGTTAAAGCAGAAAAAGATTATATCTATGTTCGTTCTTATGAACGTGGTGTCGAGGCTGAAACACTCTCATGTGGGAGCGGTGTGCTGGCAGCAGCGTATATTGCAACAAAATTGTTCATTATTCAGTCGCCGGTGACCTGTAAGACGAATGGTGGAGATTTGGTTATTACCATGAAAGATAAGGTGTATCTCGAAGGACCCGCCAGTTACATATACGACGGAGTATACTATTTTCAGTAAACAACGTTAAACTGAAGCTGTAGCCTGCGAGAAAAAAACCTTTTACTTCACGCGCGTGAAGAATCCAAACGTTGTATAGAAAACGACGCCCTTAATCGTCTCCAATCTATCTCTACTAAGAAGAAGGGAGAATGGCGGTCTCATGAGTATGCTACACTCTCCCCTCAGAAAATGTTTCGCGGTGAGGGCATGTTCGTAGCCGCCTACGAGTCCCCACGCTGCGGCTGAGATTCTCGCACCTCCCCAAGCCATATTTCGTGCGGAATGGGGATTATGCACGAGTGCGGTTACTTGATAGAATGTAGATTCATTTAAGTCACCACCTGCATCCCACTTACCTCCATTAAATCCTGCAACAATGGAGATTGGCGATAAGTTCAGTCGGAGCGTGAAATTGGAACTACTGTACTGGAATCCAGCGTATGGTTTACAACCGAGAACAAAGCCAGATGCATCTGGAACATACCATGTTGTTGGAAAAGCAATGAGCTCGAGCCCGGCAATTCCGCCTATCGTGCCTTTTGTATAGTAAGCATTGTGAAATAAACTGGAACTCAATGAAGGATATGTTTTGATATATAGTGTACCCTCCTCCCGCTCAACAAACCAGGCATTTACTGCGGCTGTGGCCCCAAATTCGTGAACCTCGCCTTCGCGGTTGTACGGAGCAATCAGCTCATTCTGTGCATGGGGTGAAAAGACAATCGGTGCGCACGCTCCTATCAATAGTATAGTAACTACTATGAGAACGCACGTACGCTGCGCAGTCGGGTTCTTATTTGCTTGTATCTCCATCATCCCTCCCTATACAAGAAAGTATCTAAAAATTACTGAATTGAATTCTTAGTGCGTTTTTAACACCTCTTCAATCCTTGGTAGCGCCCACTGGAGTTCTTGCTTTTTGACTATCAGTGGGGGTGCAAAGCGGATGACCATTTTGTGGGTCTCTTTTGCCAGAATACCCTGCTTCATCAATGCCTCACAATACGGTCTCGCTTCTTTCGTCAACTCAACACCGATGAGTAATCCTTTACCCCGCACCTCTTTCATGGCGGAACTATCAATTTTTCTTAGTCTCTCCCTGAACCAGTTCCCCAATGTATAGGCACGTTGAGGCAGTTTTTCCTGCACAATGACGTCGAGGGCTGCCATGGCTATGGCTGATGCAAGTGGGTTGGCACCAAATGTTGAACCGTGATCTCCCGGGTGGAGAACATCGATGATAGGATTATCGCACAAAATAGCTGAAACCGGATACGCACCGCCACTCAATGCCTTGCCTACAATGACAATGTCGGGTCGCACGGTTTCGTAGTCACAGGCAAAGAGCTTTCCAGTACGACCGAGGCCAGTCTGAATTTCATCGGCAATGAATAAGACATTATTCTTCTTGCAGATGTCATAACAGCTCTTCAGATAGCCTTTATCCGGGACAATGACACCGCCCTCACCCTGAATCGGCTCGACCATAAAACCGATGGTATTTTCATTTATCGCTGTCTGTAATGCTCCAGGATTATTATAGGGTATTATAGTAAAACCAGGAGCAAAAGGACCGAAACCATCACGATATTGCTTTTCTGAAGAAAACCCCACAATGGTCGTTGTCCGACCATGGAAGTTATTCTCGCAGACAATGATCTCGGCACAATCTTTTTTGACGCCTTTCTTATGGTATCCCCACTTCCTTGAGACCTTGATTGCTGTTTCTACTGCTTCGGCACCAGAATTCATTGGTAATGCCTTTTCATAGCCAGTTAACGCACACAGTTTCTTGGTAAAATGAGCGAGCATGTCATGATGAAATGCTCTGGATGTTAATGTTAGTCTACTCGCCTGACTCTTTAGTGCTTTAATGATTTTCGGATGGCAGTGGCCCTGGTTGAGAGCCGAATAGGAACTGAGCATATCGATATATTTCTTGCCTTCAACATCCCACACCCAGACACCTTTTCCTCTTGTGAGAACAACGGGCAATGGCAGATAGTTATTTGCATTGTATTTTTCAATTAATTTAATATAGGCCTTGTTCGTTTTCATTGCACCTCCACAGAGATAAATGCCTAAACGCCTAAATACCTAAATTACCTAAACAAATAGTTAAATACCAATATTCCTAAATATCTAATCTGCTCTGTATTTAACTTAATATATTTGATTTATATTATACTGAAATTTTTTGCTTTTTCAAGAGCATGTGTTGGCTTCAAGACTATTACACAAAAAGAAATCGATAAGATAAGTGTGATGATTGAAATAATTTTCCCAATATTGAAATATGGTGATATGTATGCAAAAACAATTTCATGTTCCCCGGGCAATAGATGTACTGCCCTGAATGTATGATTGGCACGATAGAGCTCACTTTGTTCGCCATCAACAAAAACTTTCCAATCCGGATGCCAGTTATCGGCTAATACTAAGAATCCAGAATAGGAGGTCTCAGTTGTACAAATTATCTTATTTGCAGAATAAAGAAGAATGTGCGCTTCTATCATTGGTAGTTTCTCTCCTGGATGTGGCACCTGCGGGTCTTTTTCGAGAACAACTGTTTGGTTCGAGTCAAACTCATCTGATTTTAAGAAATCTACAATTTCTGATTCGGTGAGAACCCTGTAATCGGGAAC
>CP070664.1:2399567-2407613 GCA_020355325.1 Caldifarciminota bacterium | reverse complement strand
CGTCGTTATACCGTTGGGACTCTTGATATTTACTTTCATCGAGCATCGGACAAAGAAGAGAGGAACATTGGCGCACTATTGATACACAGATGGGCACAGATTTTAATACACAGATTGCACAGATTTTTATATACACAGATGATGAAAGCACAGATAGCATGTTATTGGGTTGGGGTTAAGATGCTAGAATCTATCCAGATTCTCAACCTTAACCTTTAGACAATCATACCATGACTAGAATAATCCACTATCTCCGGGCAATCAATGCAGAGAATATAAAAGAATGGAGAATTGAATTAAAATATAAACCAGACTTCGTCAGACAATTTTTCGAACCGTTCATTTACCTCTTACCTTACTTTCTCTACGGTGTTGCCCTGCTCGGTGGACGTTTTTCCGAGCATCTAAGGAGCCTTACCGGTGTGGGTGACATGATTGCTTATACATTTATCGGATATCTGATTATGGGATTCCTAAACACTGCGTGCTGGGCAATGGGTGCATCGTTGAGAAAAGAACAGTGGTACGGAACGCTCGATACGATTTTTGTCGCCCCCGTGCCTCGATGGGTATATGTTGCAGGTATGGCAGCACATTCGACCTGCCACCAAGGTCTCATCATGTTTATACAAGCTATCGTCATTACTGCATTCTTCGCCATTGCGTTTAAAACGGCGAGTATTTTTATGGTGTTGATTATCGTTGCGTTGATGCTTCTCGCACTCTACGGACTCGGTGTTCTAGTTGCTGGACTCACCATTGGCTTAAAACAGTGGTGGGTCGTTTCAGAGACATTGAGTACCATGATTACCGTTGTTACGCCGATCGCATATCCGCTCGCCGTGTTACCCATCTTTATAAGAAAGATCTCATTACTCTTGCCGACGACGTACGGTGTCATGGGTGTACGACATCTGCTCCTCGGCGAACATCTCGCGCTCGACTTAGGCACAATCGTTGTGCGCCTTGCAGTCATTTTGCTCGTTTGGTGTACGTTCGGCATGGGCATTTTTATGCTCATGGACAGGTACGGTAGAAAGAAAGGTATTTTATCGTTATATTGAGGGGAGGATAGTACTATGAACACCGTCATTATCATTGAATTTATTGTGTACCTGGCGGTGATGTTAGGCATAGGTCTCTATTTTGCTCGCAGGAAGATGAGCCAGGCTGATTTCCACTTGGGAGGAAAAAAAATTCCTGGTTGGGCACTCGCACTCTCAGAACGTGCAACCGGGGAGTCTGCATGGTGTCTTTTAGGACTCACCGGCTTTGCGTTCTCAGCGGGTCTTTCTTCAATCTGGATTGCGGTGGGTTGTGTTGCGGGAATTGTCGTCTCCTGGTTATGGCTTGCCAATGAATTCAGAAAGGAACGAGATGCGTATGATACACTCACACTTCCAGACTATCTTGCAACAAAATATGCTCGGCGTGGGAAATTTATACGATGGTTTTCGAGTATCATCATCGTTTTTTTCTTTATACTCTATGTTGCAGCACAATTTAGTGGTGGTGGTAAGACATTGAATATTACATTTGGTCTGCCCGTTACATGGGGCATACTCATTTCAGCAGTCATTGTTATTCTCTACGCAATAGCTGGCGGTTTCTTTTCGGTGGTGTGGACCGATGTGATACAAGCCATTTTAATGATAATAACGCTCGTTGTTACACCCATTGTGGCACTCGTCGTTATCGCACGAAGTAATCTGTCCATTGCACAAGCACTTACCGTTGCCGGTGGGGGGTTAGATTCCTGGACCGGCGGTGCAGTAGGTTTCGCAGTCGGTATATTGATTTTCAACAACTTCTCCTGGTTTTTCGGTTATCTCGGCGGTCAGCCTCAACTCGATGCGAGATGGATGGCGATGAGAGACGATAGGGATGTAAAGATTGGTGCACGTATCGCCATTATCTGGACGCTTCTTGCGTATACGGGTGCAATTACCTTGGGCATAGCAGCCATTACACTGTACGGACCGAATGCGGTGGCTGATGCCGAACAGATTTTACCATTTATGTTGCTGCGGCTCATGCCAGCGTGGCTTGCAGGTATACTCCTCGCCGGTGCCGTCGCTGCTATGATGTCAACTGCCGATAGTCAATTGCTCATCGCAACATCTTCTATCAGTGAAGATATCATCCACAAGTCCCTGCGTAAGAAAATCGATGACAGAACACTGGTTTTGATTTCACGGATAACTATCTTGGTGGTCGGTGCTGTAGCGCTCGTGCTTGCCTTTACCTCAAAGAGTTTAATCTATACCATTGTCGGCTGGGCATGGGCCGGTATTGGCTGTTCGTTTGCTCCAGCAGTCATCCTGTCATTCTTCTGGAAACGTTTCAACTCCTGGGGTGTCGTTGCGTCGCTCGTATCAGGGTTTGTTACGACCGTAGTATGGATGACAAGTGGACTGGATCAGATATTTACTGCTCGGGCTGCGACGTTTATTATAGCATTTATTTGTGCCGTTGTCGTTACGCTCATATCATCAAAGGAAGCGCCCGAGTCTATCTAACCAGCACAGTTCAGTCAGATTCACTCTATGTCTGAATGAATGATTGAGTTGTGTATTAAATTAAAAAGTGTTATCGGGCGCGGCGCTACGGTGATCTACCGCAGCACTTTTTATACTTTTTACCGCTGCCACACGGACATGGATCATTTCTACCAACCTTCACGTCGGGTAGAGTGGTCGTTGTCGCTGCTTTCTTTGTTGATGCTCTTCGTGCAGTTGTTTTTCTGCCTTTTTTTGTCTCCTTCGGGATGAATTTGAGAAACGAACGGCTGTTTTCTTTTACGACAGTGCTCAGTTGTGCACCATTTTTTATATGCCCTTCCGTATCTAAAAATTCAAGAAATGTAGATAAAATCTCTGAAACTTCTTGTGCTTTTTCAGCGGTGAAAGCGAGTTTTTTCGGCGCATATTCAAGCATAAAATACTGCACGTGTGTGTCCTGTATTTCTCTGACTTCCTTGTGTTCTTCGAAGAAGACATAATCTAAGAAACTTTTTGTTACATAATCGGCGTTGTTCTTATATGATTTGGCTGTCGACTTTAATGATTGAGAGTGTAAGAAATCTTTCGCTACGACATTCGTGAAGTGAACCAACCGCTTTTCTCTCTTCCTCTCATCCGCCGTTTTCTCTTGAATATCAGCGAGTGCCATGATTTCATTATACGTATACTCTTGAGAATGTCAAGAGCGAGGCCCACTTCGTCGTGTCGTTTCAAAACAATCATTTTTATATACTATACAAACATCATCCACGAATACGAGCACAGTACATGCTTTCTCATTTTGTCAATTGACGAAATGGGAAAATAAGAATATAATGATATTATGGCTAAGAAAAAAATACCTGAAATTCGTTACCGTGCCTCGAGGATTTGTCGCGTTTTAGGCAATCCGACGGCATACGAAACCATGAATATTCTTAAGAAAGGAAAGAAAACACCACATGAACTTGCTCACATTCTTGGAGTGAGTCTACCGACAATTTCTCATGTTTTCCGATCCTTGCGGCAGCTCGATTTGGTGAGATATGATGTTAAATTTCGAGAAAGAATATATTGGATTAAGGAAGAAACTATTGTGGCTGTTATGCAAATTCTCGAGAATATGGTTAAAAAAATAAAAACGAAAGAGTACTAAAGAGTGGGTGGACAGTCGTAAATTAAAAGGAGTGTGTTTATCCCAGACAAAAATATACATAAGTAAAACTTCGACGAAAACAAAGTGCTGGGTTGATTTTTATCTAAATTTTACTATTATTTACTATGGCGCAGACCGCGAAATATGACATCATTGTTATCGGCGGTGGTCATGCAGGCATTGAAGCGGCCTTGGCGCCCGCACGCATGGGTTGTGATGTTCTGCTTTTGACCCTGAGCATAGATACGATTGGTCAGATGTCCTGTAATCCCTCGGTTGGTGGATTGGCAAAAGGACATCTCGTCAAGGAGGTCGATGTTTTGGGCGGCGAGATCGGCATTCTTGCCGACAAAACAGCGGTTCAGTATCGAATGTTGAATCGCTCGAAGGGGCCAGCAGTTTGGTCGCCACGATCACAGAACGATAGGGCGCGTTATAAAGAAGTGGCGCGCAAGGCATTGGAAAACGAGCATAATATCGTCATAAAACAGGAAGAGGCGTGTGAGGTTCTAATTCAAGACGGGAAGGCTATTGGTATCAGGACGAAGATTGGAAATGAATATCGCGCTCAGGCAATCGTATTGACGACCGGTACATTTTTGAATGGATTGATGCACATCGGTCTTAACAATTTTCCAGGGGGAAGGCTCGCCGAGGCGCAGGCATCGCACTTGAGTGATTCCTTAAAGAAACTCGGTATTAATCTTGGGAGATTGAAGACCGGGACTTCACCGAGGATTGCAAAAGAGGGCGTTAACGTAGCAAACTTGCGGGTTCAATATGGTGATGAGCGTCCAATGCCTTTCTCATTTTGTACCGAGTACATCACACAGGAACAACTACCTTGTTATATTACACATACGAATGAACGTACCCATGAAATTATACAGAAAAATCTCGATCGCTCACCACTGTATACCGGGAAAATTATTGGTATAGGACCCCGGTACTGCCCCTCCATCGAGACAAAGGTTGTACGATTCAGTGACCGCACGTCTCACATTGTTTTCATCGAACCCGAGGGTATTGATGCTGGTGAGTTTTATCTTAATGGATTGGCAACATCACTCCCCTGTGACGTTCAGGTTGACATGTTGCACAGTATTGAAGGCTTAGAGGAGGCTGAAATAACGAGACCCGGGTATGCGGTTGAGTACGATTTTGTCTATCCTGTTCAGCTCGGCCCACATCTTGAGACAAAAGTCGTGAGAAATCTCTTTTGTGCTGGTCAGATCAATGGTACATCGGGTTATGAGGAGGCTGCTGCTCAGGGCATTATGGCGGGTATTAATGCCGCATTAAAAATACGTGATGAAAAACCGTTTACCCTGAAGCGATACGAGGCGTATATCGGTGTGCTCATCGATGATTTGATTACGAAAAATACCGTGGAACCATATCGTATGTTTACATCGCTCGCCGAACATCGATTAATCCTACGTATTGATAATGTGGCAGATCGGTTGATGCACTACGGTGTGAAATACGGTTTGGTTGATGAAGATAGAGGGCAGAAGTTTGCGAATGAGCGTAGAGAAATCGATGAAACGATTGAGCGACTCAAAGCGACGGTCGTAAAACCAGAGATTGCCAATCCCATTCTCAGGGAAAAGGAAGAAACCGAGATACCACAGGAACGTGGTGGTCAGAGTCTTTTTCAAATTCTCAAACGGCCGAATATCAACTATCACGATATTGCGAGGATGAATAACCTGGAGTTACCAGAGTATATCGGCACGCGTATAGAAATTGAGGTGAAATATGAGGGATACATAAAGCGGGAAGAGGAGTCGATCGAGAAGTTAAAGGAGCTCGAGCGAGAGCGCATTCCGGAAAATTTTGACTATGAGAATATAAGGGGTCTCTCTAATGAAGCGAAGTCCAAATTGAATGAAGTCAGACCAGTAACTCTTGACCAGGCATCTCGCATTCAAGGCATAAGTCCGTCAGATATATTACTGCTACTGCTACATATTAAAAAAGGCGGATGATTAATGCTCAATGACAAATGTCAAATGACAAATTTTATTAAACGAATACGAATTACGAATCACGACTACGATGAACCATTCGTGGAAATTAGTGAATTCATTCGTGTCAATTCGTGATGAGGTTATAATGAAAGAAGTTGTTGAATTTCTGAAATATAAAATGACAATAGAAGATGTTACCACCGGTATCAGGGGAGCGAGAGTCACCGGTACTCTCAATCCACCAGTGAAAAAGACCGTTCAAGAAATAAGGGAATATTTCAGAACGACTGATTATACGCCAGTTCTGAGCGAAGAGAAAGGTAAGCACATTATTCACTTTGGTTTCTACAAAAAGGTCGATGATAAACCACGATACTGGTTAAATATCGTGCTGTTTCTGGCAACAATTGTAACGGCGACGTTTGGTTATTACTTTTGGGTTGGTGATCTGACGGGCGGTGTGGTGTTCGCGTTTTCACTTCTTGCAATATTGACAAGCCACGAATTGGGACACTATTTTGTATCAAAAGGAGAGGGCATGATCACTTCTCTTCCGTATTTTATTCCCGTTCCTTTTCATTTTATCGGCACATTTGGCGCAGTCATCAGGATGAAGTCATTGGTGCCATCCCGAAAATCGCTCTTGAAGGTTGGTATGTCAGGACCGATTGCTGGATTTATCGTGGCAGTGCCGATTGCTATAGTCGGCATAATCCTCTCTGAAGTACGAGTCGCGCCAGAGGGTGTTGGTTACTTGCGGATGGGAGATTCATTGCTGTTTTATGTGTTGACTAAAATCATTCACCCGAATATACCAAATGGTGCAGATATTTTTCTCCACCCGATGGCATTTGCCGGATGGGTTGGAATGCTCGTTACCTCAATAAACTTATTCCCAATCGGCCAGCTTGATGGAGGACATGTAGCGTATAGTTTATGGCTCAAGAAAAGAAAGTATCTCTATATTCCTCTGTTTGCCGGAATTATACTTCTGGGAACGTTCCTCTGGCTCGGTTGGTTCTTGTGGGGGTTGTTGGCGTTCTATATTGCACGCAGAGACCCGGTGATACAAGATGCAATAACCCCGCTCACCAGGAGAGAAAAACTGTACGCCATCGCGCCGTTAATAATACTTATTCTCACATTCATCCCCCAACCGTTCTCTCAATTTTAATAAAAGTAGAAATCAAAAAATGTATTGAGTAATTAATGAAGCATGTTTTTACTTCTCTTGTGGTGGGACTATTCTTTTTTTTCTTTCTGCGCTTCTAGATAGCCGCCAATGAGATAGCCCAATACCATTAAAAAAAGAATGAGTATCGTACTCCAGAAACCCACGGTTGCCAATAATAATCCTAAGACACCACCGATGATGAGCCCGAGGAGGGCTTTGTTTATTCTTTGCATGGTGTTATTGTATGTACGATTTTAAATTTGTCAAGACTCTGGATACAGAAAAACACAGATAGTAACACAGATAAGCGCAGATTGGGTTTCGCGATTCATAGTGTGAGGCGATTACTGCTTAGTGTCAGTATGGTTTAGCTGTTGTTTCGTTAATCTCACCTTACTTTCAAGCTCAGCCTTTTTTAAATTTTTTCTCACGAATAAACCGAGTGCAATGAGTAAAATGATGACTAACAGCGCGGCGGGGGTTTTTGTGAGAAGGAGGAAATTATAGAGGCCATGCATGAGGATTGCAAAGAGTATACCCTTCATGATGAGTTGCTTTTCTTTCTCCTTGCTAAATTTTGCGCGGCCGATATAGTAGCCCATCAGCGCACCAAAAAAGGCATGACCGGGAACCGCAAAAAATGCACGAGCAATACCCGTGCCGATGCCCTGCGATACTACATAGAAAATATTTTCTACCGTAGCAAAACCGAGCGAAGCTGCAACCGTATAAACGATGCCATCCATGATTTCGTCAAATTCGACCGAGCGATATATCCAACGCTTCACAGCATAAAATTTTAGTAATTCTTCAGTTGGTGCAACAATAATAAATGCTATAATGAAAGTGTAGAGAAGGCCGCTCGTTATCGTATCAACGATAGTTAGAAGAACAATCTCAATAATCCCTGCTGGTAGTACCATGAGTGCCCCGAGCAGAAATATCTTCAGAATCTTTCGCTTCGGCTCTGGCTCATACCGATCTCTATTATAGAAATACCAGAGTAAAAAAAGGCAGGGCGCTAAAGCAATGAGAAATAACAGAAGAATCATATAATAGGGTAGTCAAATTAGTTGTCGTGTCAATAAATCAATGTCGTACTCGTAATCCGTAATTCGTGTTTGTTAATGGTTGATTGCATGTCTATCGGACGGATCAGGATTCCTTGTTTCGTTAATGAGGAAAGCAGACAAGAAGAGTAACAAATGGTTGAAACCCTCGGGCTCGGAAGCTTGATTTTTT
>CP070664.1:2391881-2399467 GCA_020355325.1 Caldifarciminota bacterium | reverse complement strand
GGATTAGGTGGTTTAATCGGTGTTGCTGAGGAAAAAGAAACGCCCCAAGCAGAACCAGAGATAATGTTAGAGTTAGTTTGGGAGAAGAGATTCGATGGGGGGATTTTTGACGTGGGTTTTAATAAAGATAGAGAACAATTGTACCCCACATGGATAATTGAGGGTTCTTTTTATGATGCTAAGGCAATATACGCTATTAACGATCAAGGTGAAATCAGTTTCGCGAAAGGATTAAAGAAATTGTCAGCTGCAAGAATCTCAAGAAATGGGGAATTCGTGGGAGTTTTAGAGCCTGATAGTTTTACAAAAAAAGAAGCTGAGCCTGTAGGCTCCGTAAAAATATATAGTGAACAAGGTAATGTTGTGCATAAAACCAATCAGTGCTGGGGATACTGGTTCTGGGTGTCCCCTTATGGAGATGAAATTATTATGACAACTCCCTGGGTCCATTATTGGTTTTATTCCTCTTTGACTGACAAAGAAGTTTATCTGGATAAAACATTAGATACTAAATATTTCTTTGGCAACAACTTGAAAATAATAGCATGGAGAAACAGCAAAGATGTTCCGAATCTAGTTAGTGTGTATGATACAACGGTAGAGAGTCATATTAAAGGTTTCGCAATTCCTTCTGCTTCTTATGGTTACACTAACTATAATTACTTTTTACTCCCCCTTCCTGAAGTACACAAATTTGCTTTATCAGTCAAGAATGGCTTCATTAAATTGTATAATGGGAATGGTAAACTCGAAAAAATAATTGATTATCCGGTTGATGGAAGAGCGATTTTTTGTTCGCAAAATAATAGATCTTTCCATATTCCTCTAAAGGGAACTCATATTCTCTACGATATCGAATCGGGCACTGAGATTTTACGCACAGAAATTTTCCCTTCTCATGCTGTTGTTACAAACAATGCTGAGTTTTTGGTATTAAAAGAAGATTCGCTTTACCTTGTAAGTCAAAAAGAAGTACTCGGTTCTAAATTCAATATTTTGCAGAAAAAAAATGGTGAGGAGAGAATTCTGTTAAAAACAAATCAAGCGGGAGACAAGTTGTGTATCATAACGAATTATAGAATAGTTATTGTAGATATTCTAAGAAAATAGGAGGAGGAAATGACTAGAGTAATCCATTTCATAATTGTGCTTGTTGAAGAATGAGAGAGGTGGAGGGTTTTGGGGTGTTATTTTTGAGGTTAAAAAATGAATAAAGATGGCTTTAATTCAATTCCGGAAGATAAAACATTAAGTCATAAGGTTGTAGGGCCGAAAGTAAATGATCTCATAGAATTTTATGTCAATAAGATCGATCGTGAGTTTCCCTTTAAACAAATTAAGGATAAAAATTGGAGAGGTATGTCGAGAGTCATACTATTGACATTGGTTTATGTTGCTAAAAATACTTATAGAAGCATTCTTTTTCTTTGCGATATGGTGTCAAAAGACCCGGCTAGAAAAATTGAATATTCACTCTCTGCAATACCTCTTCTCCGGGTTATCATGGAAGAAGTATTCACCGTAGCTTTTATTTCTGAAAATTTAGAAGAAAGGATAAAACAATATTGCAAAGCAGGATGGCGAGAGACAAAAGAAGAATATGACAGATTTCTTGCTTGTTATGGAAAAGATAAAAATTGGATTTCTTGGTTTAATAAATACAAGGAACACTTAAATGAGACAACAGGCTTGTTTGGTATTACATCTGCTGAAGCTGCAAATCCAAAAAAGAACATTCTCTCATGGCCTACACCAGGACAAATGAAAAAGCATGTTGATTCGTCTGTTTTGAAAGATTTTATGCAATACCTTCAAGACTGGTATTATAAACAATTCTCGCAAGCTGTACACTTAACTTATCCTGGTCTTGCTGTAATGGGTTCACATTTTTTACCAACATACGCTGATAAGAGCGAAGATATTGTTAAAAAACTTCGTTCAGACTGTGCATTCCACAGCATAACTTTGATATTAGCTTATTTTTCAGAAATTGAACATATTTTAAAGTTTCAACATAAAAAAGAATTGAAATACTTATGGACCATTGTTAGCGAATATTGGGGAATTGCTCAAGAGTTATATGATAAGCGATATCAAAATTTATTACGATAACAGATTTTGTATGCCAGTAATCAACATTCATAAACATTAAAGATTTTAGAAATAAAAGAGGTGGAATATTATGTTAGATAAAAAAGGTTGCTGATGATTGAGAGGAGTGGAGAAGCTTGGTGGTGTTATTTGTTGAAGGACGAGAAAGGCAAGTGTTTTTGGCGATGTCATTTGTGTTGATGATCGCGAGAAGCAAGTGGCTTCGGCAGTGTCATTTGCTTATTAAGGAGTGAGAGAGGTGGAGGGTTTTGGGGTGGTATTTTTGTAACTGATGCGGAGTTTGTATAATTAATCAGATGACACGATCATAAAAAAATCTTCTCGCAATCCGCAACAAGGAGTAGTGATTTGGATAGTCACTCCCCCTTTTTTTCTCTCATTCTTCATCTCGATTCTCTCGATACTATAGCAAGACCTTCGGCTTGTGCCATTTTGTACTGACCTTGTGCCATCTTTTACTAAAACGTGCAGGTGCTAAGGGAAATACCACTCGTATCTAAGACCACTCAATGAACGTAACAAAGAGTTATTCTACGAGTAAATATGCGCTACTGGTCGCCGCCCATGTAGAACCAAACAAGCCGACGCCGCCCGTAACACCACACTGCCGAATGCTATCATCTGCGGCAAAATAATAATTATAGACATTGGAGTCACAGGCTACGACAGTAATCGCATAATACCCTGGAGGGGGCGAGTCCAAATACTCGCCAATGGGTATGTGTATCAAACTGTCCAACGGATTAGGTTCATACCAGAAAAAGATGCTCAAATTCGAAACATTTTCAAGGAAGAGACAGCCGTACAGAGCTGCATCTGCACTTCTTGTGATAACCATTGTATCCTGAAGAGTAATTGTAGTATTGTAAGTGGGATACTGTATTACAAAGTAACCAGGTATTGTGGTTACTGCAGTAACAGTATCGAACCCTTCCCTTGCTACCAGGAGTTCGTATGTGGCCAGAGGCGCGAGGTCAAAAGGCTCGGTCCAATAGCGATAACTTTCGTATGTGAATATCAACGTGTCGATAAAACCATTTCCTGATAAGACGACGAGCGCGTCATCAATTGGTGGTTCTGACGGTTCATCCACCAGATAAGCCCGCTCAACGAGAACATGCTGTACTTGGTTCATACTGTTCAAAACAGCAACCACATTCAGCTGTGATTCATATTCTTGAACAATATTGTTCTCGCACGCGCTGAAGATGAGAAACAGCGTTACCGTGCAATAAATGGCAATGTTTCTATATGGCATTATCATATTTTTCTTCATACTAAAATCTTAAGTTAAATCCAAAACTGGGAATAGGCCACCGCAACAGTACATAGCTTCTTATCTCTGGAGGATCTTCATCATAATCCACCGTGTAAAAAGCAATATTCTTACGGTTATAGACATTGATTACATCAACATACCAAGAACCTTCTAACCCAAATATCCGCATATTCTTCTCGAGGTGTATATCGAGGCGGTGTGATAAAGGAAGCCGATACGCGTCGCGGGCTCCACTGATAGTTGCCCATTCATAATCCGTAGCAATCCCACCAGGATTCCAAAAATAATACCGATACCGTGCAAGATCTTGAGCATAAGGAAGACCTGTAGCAAAGTACAGGCGTGCGCTCAACGTGCCGTTTCTGACAAGAGGTATCGACCGAGGAATAGTGAACCCAAAAACAATGTTCAAATTGTGTCTGCGATCATAGCGTGGTGAATAGTAATTTCCTTGAAATTTTCTCTTGGTAAAAGACAGCGAATAACTAATCCAGCCAAATACATCCTTCAACGTTTTTTTTAGAAACAGATCGACGCCTACTGCATAGCCCTCTCCTAATTGCAGACTCTCGGTCGGCGTGCTGAAAAAAATGTCGTCTTCGGTCGGGATGAGAAGGTTATAGTACTTCTTGTAATACGGCTCGATTGTGAATTTGGTTTTTTCATCAAACCATTGCTCAAAACCGGCTATTGCATGATATGAGGTCGGTATTTCTTGCGTCGCATCCACTGGACGCCAAAAATCGAATACCGAAAAATAAGATTCTTGACTATTTATCGTCAACAGAAATTGACTATATTTGCCGACCGCAAAATTGACAGCAGTATTCGGTTTCACAAGGTATTTTATCCCAAACCTCGGATCCAGAACAAACCTATTGCCCTCACCATAGAATATCGGCCTCAGTCCGACCTGAATGGATAATATATTCGGCACTAAATATAGTTTGCTCTGGATATACGTAGCCAGAACATTCATGTCATGTTCAGTTTCAAAAAACAGCTCCTCGACGAAATCCCAATTATAACCAATATGTGAATGTTTTCCCTCAATGCCAAATTCCATTGTAAGATTTTCATCCCAGAAATAGTCGAAATCACATTTTATCGTATAATCTATGATGTCCTCATATAAGTTTAAATTTTCTGCTGTATCACTAAGATCTTCGTACCTCAAATGGGTCAAGAAATTGCTCCAGGCGCCAATGATTTCGCCATAGAATTGAGGGGTAAAGACCCGTCGCCAGCGTAGAGACAGCCCTCTATTACCCCATTCAAGGTCGATTTTTTCTTCCGCTACATCCGCTTCGAGTTCTTGAAAGCTAAGAATATCTGTACTTGCTAATCCAGCAATTGCAAATCGATTTTCCTGGGATGGATTAAAGTTTACTTTCGCAATAAAATCGTAAAAGTAATATGGCAACGATACATCGTCGCTCCTAAATTTGTCATACAGCCAAACCAGGGCGTCGAAGTAGGAACGTCGGGCGCTGATGATAAAATTTCCCCTTGGTATCGGCCCTTCTAACAGCAACCTCGATGTGATCAATCCAATACTTACTGCACCGGTGTATTCTTTCGAATTACCTTCCTTTGTGTTGACACTAAGGACAGAAGACAGACGATCTCCATATTGAGCAGGGAATCCTCCCGCGTAAAGTTCTGCATACCCGACTGCGTCAGGATTAAACGTGGAAAAAAGACCACCCAAATGGGTCGATGGATTGTAAACAGTGATACCATCTAACAGTACTAAATTTTCATCGGGACTACCTCCACGTACATGAAGCTTGTTCGACAAATCATGCATTGTAACAACACCAGGCATGAGCTGTACAGTCTTTATCAAGTCGCCTTCAAACAATCTGGGCACCGACGTGATCTCTCTCGGGGTGAACATTATATGGCTCACCTCGACAGTTCGTTCGAATCGTGTTCTCTCAGCCGATACGGTTACTTCTTCCACCTCTATGAGCGACGGTTTCAGTTCTACATTCAGCGTTAAATTTTTGTTCTCCTCGACAAAGATTTCTCTTGTAATACTTTCATACCCAACATATGAAAATACGATTTCATATGAACCTTGAGGAATTTTGTGGATAATATAATAACCCTTATCATTCGTCGCACTCCCCAAAGTAGAATTTTTTAGATAGATATTTGTATAGACAAGCCTTTCACCATTTGATGCGTCTGCAACGAATCCGCTGACTGAACCATACGCGTTAAACAAAATTACTAATGAAATTAAATACATTGCGGAAGTATAATTATATTTACATGAGTGTCAACACGGTTTGTGCGGATGTTACCTACAGTTTTCGACCCTGCATCCATGTTAACACGATAATACTTCCAATACTTCATTACCGATAAGTTATGAACAGGTCTTGTCGTATAAGACCTGCGCAATAAATATGCCGTTGACATTCGACTCATTTGAAAATATAATACGCGCAGAAAAATATAATAGCTTGAGATAGATAACGTGTAGAGGAGGAATCATGAAGAATGTAGTCGTCATAGCTTTTATTCTGGTGCTTCTTTCAGCAGGCACAAACTTCCTGGAAGCCCAGCAGAAATCTACGGCTTTAGCATTGGGATTATCCATTGGCGTTCCAGTTGTAGGATGTTTGACAACGGCCGCACTCGAGGCATGGATGCCTTTCATGATTATTCTTGCTATCGGACCAAGTGCTGGGCATTTCTATGCCGAACAATGGTCAACCGGTTTCGTATTTACTGGTCTTCGCACTGCTACACTTGGAGTGTCAACTATTTTAGCAATAAGTGAAATATTAGGCACGTACGGAGAGACAGGCGACCCTCTGTTTGGATTTTTGCGTGGTGCAGATGTTTTTGCTGTTGGTTTCACTGTATGCTGTGTCATTGCAGTGGTGGATTGGGCATTCGTTCCAAGCTCAGTCCGCAAATGGAATGAAAGACTACAATTTAAGCCCGAAATAGATCTAAATAAAAAGCGATACGGTGTGGGTTTCGTCTACCGTTTTTAGGGAGGCACATTTTTAATCCATGAGTTAGGAAGGGGAGTGATATCAACATCACTCCCTTTTTCATGTGTACCACTTTTCCTTCGATTCCTTCGCTCAACAAGTTCGAGAGTTACATCAGGGCGGGTTTCTCAATTATCTTTTCTATAGATAATTCCGTTACCCTGCGACCCACTCAGTGTCCTCCATAACATCCAGTGTGATACAATGTGTCGTATGTCGCGGATGCCACGAAGAAAAGGTCAAAGTGCTCTAATGATGATTCCTCGAAGCTGTTCGCTCGATTAAAGGCGATTGCCCAGATGGATTCATCTTGGTAGACACATTTCTCAGCATAACTTGGAATTCTCATTGGTCTCTCATCCCAGTCAGAATACGTAGCCTTAATGCACTGGTATAATACCTCTGGATCTTCTCCAATTTCCCCTGCTTTTTCTCGCATACGTTCAATTATTTCATCTCTCAACTCAATAGAGAGATCTTCGCCAGAATAATTTTCCGCGAATTCTTCATGAGTGTCTTGATAGGGCACAGCTAGAGGATCTGATGTATAATCCTCACCAGTAACGACCACGACCGGCTCACATTTTACTGCTGATGATGTACAACTGGAAACAAAGATCAGTGATACAATCAGCACTCCCCAAAAGATTATTTGCTTGTCCATGGTTATACCTCCTTTAAGACAACACAATAGCCAATCATCTTCGTATAATTAGTTTGCGTCATTATATTGTACACTCTCACATAAAGCTCACAGATGAATCTCTGAGCGCGTATGAGGTCGCCTATGACTTATACGAAGGTTCAGAAATAACACCTACACACTTCACCTCACGCTGTTGTCGTGCTGGAAGTGTATTTAATTATTAAAGTCCCACCCCTTGACATCCAATGATCTGCTCGTATAATAAGTTGCAGCACATTCATATAATTTTGTATTAATAATAACGCAATTGTAGAACTCGGAAGGAGGTGAGGAATAATGTGTACAAGATTGATGTATCTCGGTACAATCTCGCTGGTTGCAATATTCCTGGTAACCGAAATATCCAGCGCTGCTGTGATACCAGATCTCATAGTAGAAGGGCCGAGCACGACCACATTACTGGACACGGGTCAGGTACTCTTCCAGTTCACTGCACCATATAACAACACCGACGGAATGGCGTGGGATGGTACTC
>CP070664.1:2347538-2391781 GCA_020355325.1 Caldifarciminota bacterium | reverse complement strand
TCTTTGTCGTACTCGCCTTCGCTGTACTCGTGTATAGATCAATCCCTTACGAGATACGCTCTAAATTATGAATCTGGGATCAGGCTTGACAGAGATGACGGTGTTGGTATAATAACGTTGTCGGGGCGTGGCGCAGTTGGTTTAGCGCGCCAGCTTGGGGTGCTGGAGGTCGTCGGTTCAAATCCGATCGCCCCGATATTTTTTTTAAATCCTCAATCCAAAGCTATAAATTTATATTTCTCCTGCCTTTTGTAGCCCATACTTTGTACACAATGGTCCGACTAATTCATAGATAATTGTCGTCGCGGCAATAGTGGTAAATATCATTTCACCATAGACGGGATAGAGTGACTTAGCAGAGAGCGCAACACCCAAGGCAACGCCGGCCTGCGGAACCAGTCCCCAGGCAAGATATCGCCCGACTTTGGGATCAGCCTTCGATATCCATGCTCCAAGTTTTACACCGATAAACTTGCCAATAACCCTGAAGACAATATAGAGCAGCCCTATGATGCCTACTTTAGGAATAAGATTCAACTCGAGGTTTGCCCCCACGAGCACAAAAAAACCTAAGAAGAATATCATATCAACATTTCTCAAGGTTTCAAAAAACAATTCGCTCTCGCTTACAATATTGGCGATAACCAATCCCAATGCGATGTTCGTTAACAGTGGAGATAATCTCAGTTTCATCGAGAGTCCAACGGCCAAGAGAATGAATCCAACGGTGATAATGAGTACTTCTTCTGTAGTATTAATGAAACGCGCAAGCACATACAATCCGAGTCCCAAGATACCACCCAAAAGCAGTGCTCCGAAAATTTCGAATAAAGCTTTGAACAACACGGTGAGGTTAAAATCACCGATAGCCAATGCACTCGCTGTCGTTATTCCCAGCGCCGAAAAGATGAGGCACCAAGCATCGTCGATTGCGACAACTCGCAGGAGCATGTTTGTAACCGGACCACTTGCCCGATACTCTCTCATAACCATGACGGTCGCTGCCGGTGCAGTTGCCGAAGCAGCGGCTCCCAAGACAAACGCTGGATGTATTGGTATATGGCGCCCAATACAATAGACAATCATAATAGTAGTCACCGTCATCCAAGCAAGACCTGCTTCCAAAACAGAAACCCAGATGACTGGCTTACCTGCGGTCCTCAGGTTTCCCATGGTAAAATATGCACCGAGTGAAAACGCAATGACGCCCAGGACAAAATTCGAAATAAAATCAGAAGAGCCCATTATTTTTAAGGGTATGAGATTGAGGAGTCGGGGACCAATCAGAATGCCGATGAGGAGATAGGAAGTAACTGCAGGAAAATGAATCCTACGGAGAACTTTTGCACCGACATAGGTACTGAGGAGAATGACTGCAATGCCTAATATGCTATTCAGTTGATGCTATCTCCCCAGCTTTCATGAGGCTGTACTTGGTTAATAGTGGGCCTGCTAATTCAAAGATAACCGAGGTTGCTGCTATAATCGTAAAGATATAGTTACCGTACTCGGGAAATGCCGATTTCGCGACAAGCCCGATACCGAGGGCAACACCGGCTTGTGGCGCCAAGCCCAATCCGAGCCAGTCGCCGGCAGTTTTTGGTGCATTACTTATTTTGGCTCCTATTTTCGCTCCGTAAATCTTTCCGAGTGTTCGAAATACAATGTAGAGAATACCAGCTATTCCCATTGTAAGGAGGATGTCAAAATCCAGATGCGCACCTGATAATATAAAGAAAATGAGATACAGCGGAGTATCGATAGATCTCAGCACTTCAAAGAATTTATAATTTTCGTGAGCAACATTGATGATTACGAGTCCCATCATCATCGAGGATAACAGCACAGAAATGTGGAGAGCAAGTGATAGTCCAACATTAAAGAGCAACAACCCTAAGGTGTATATCAAGAGTTCTTCTCTCGTTTTTACAAATTTACTTAAAAGCGAGGAAAGATAGCCCAAGAGCGCGCCAATGAGCAGTGCGCCAAAAATCTCTCCGAGCCCCGCGAAAATGATTGACATTTGAAATGTCTCAGCACGCATGGCATTAGCAACAGCGATCGCCATAGCAGCGAATATAAGACACCACGCATCATCGATTGCGACGACCTTCAAGAGTAGTTCGGTGAGCAAACCTCCTGCACGGTATTCTCTGATTACCAAAACAGTAGCAGCCGGCGCCGTTGCCGAAGCAGCAGCACCGAGCACAATCGCTGGATAGATTGGAAATTTCATAATGATGAAGTAAACAATTAATGCGGTCGAAACCAATAGCCAAGCACCCAGGGCAGCAATAATAGAAATCCACATAACCTGTTTCATGCCTTCCCGTAGTTTATCGAAACGAAAGCTTTCACCGAGGCTGAATGCAATAACACCCAAGACCAAATTTGAAAAAAATTCAGATGCGGTAAATATCTCTTCAGTAACGAGATTACAAGCGTGGGGACCGATGATGATACCAACAATGAGAAATGCGGTAACGTTTGGAAGTCGGATAAATCTTAAGAGGCGCGCGCCGATAAATCCTAACAAAAGAATGAGACCGGCGCTCAGGAGACTATTCACTTTTTGATGATAGCATGTTCTTTAAATATGTATACAAGAATATCGAGTAAGGATAATACTCCAACGAGTTTTTTCTCAGAAACAACCGGTAGCATTTCAACATTATGGAGTCTCATAAGCCGACGCGCCTCGTGAACGGTATCAGTTTCTTTAACGGAAATGTAGTTTGTATTGATAATATCGTCGACGAGAATCAACGTGCCCATTTCTGGAGAAAGAGCAAGGTTCAGATCCTCATCAGCCACTTTCTCAACAAACGGCATTCGTTCAACAATCTCACTCATGGATTTGGAAAATGGCCGAAAGATATTCAAGATGCCGCGATAATTGACAATTCCGAGAAGATAGTTCTCATCGTCAACGACAGGAAGCATATGCTGGTTTGTTTTTTGCATCAATCGTATTAGTTGTGACAACGTTGTTGAAGGCCTGACTGTAGGGGCATTTCTGCTCATCACACTCGCAACCGATAATTTTTCAACGTCCATGGTTTAATTATATATAAAATTACGTTGTTTTCAAGAGGCTCGCTTAACTGGCTAGTACCACCTTGTCTCGACCCGAGAGTTTACCTTCATACATTGCTTTATCCGCCTTGCCGATAAGTTCATCACGGTTTTTTGCATCGCCAGGATATGTTGCAACCCCCAGGGTAACCGAGATATTAAATTTTTTATTCTTGAAGGCATAAAAGGGTTCTTGATTAATTTCCCTCCGTATTCTTTCCGCAATCACGGCTGCTGTCTTTTTATCGGTATTTGGTAGAATAACAATATATTCATCACCGCCGTAACGCGCAACAACATCACCACTCCGTACGACATTCTTTATTCGATCGCCGAGCAGCCGTAATGTTTCACTCCCCACAAGATGACCGAAGTTATCATCGACGAGTTTGAAAAAATCGATATCGAGGAATATTAATGAAATCGTGCCACGCACATTTTTTCGGTTTAATAAAAAATTATCAAGAAATTGATTACAGTAGTGACTATTGTATAAGTTTGTCAACGTATCAATCTGACTCGCCTCCTCCATCTTGCGATACATATTAGCGTTTTCCAAAGCAATCGTAATATGTGCAACGAGATTTTCAAATATTTCAAGATCATCTTTGCTAAATGGCTCACCATCAATTTTGTTCACGACTTCCACCACGCCAATTATCTTATTACGGCTTTTCATTGGAACACAAAGCACCGATTTTGTTATAAACTTACTCTTCTTATCGATACCCGAATAGAAACGTGGATCTTTTGTCACATCGGGAACAATTAACGACTGTCCATACCGTGCAACCCATCCCGCAACACCCTGTCCTACTTTTAACCTCATACCCATAATTTTTTTACCTGCCTCACCAGCCGCAGCCACAAACACGAGATCACGCCGGTTGTCGTCAAGAAGTAACACAGACCATCCCTCAGCTTTTATGAGGTCTGCGGTTTTTTCCATAATGACACGCATAATTTCTTGGGGCCGCAGTGATGAATTAATTGCTTGAACAACTTCATTGAGTGTTTGGAGTTCTTGAATTTTTTGTTTCAATGACGTAACTGTTATAACATTAGAGAGTATCTCTTGTCTCTTTTGAACTGCTTTTTTAATAACCTTCTTGAAAAAATCGTTCCGATACGGTCTGAGTATAAATCCTTCTATATCGGCAAAAATAATCTTCTCGTAGTCAGTTTTTGATTTTCGATCAGCGACGACGACGATCGGTAATGTAGAATCCAATCTTTTGAGTTTATCAAGAATTTTAATGGCGGTGCGATCGACAATCAATAAGTCGCATTTTTGTTTTCTTATTGTTTTTTTTATATCATCGACTTTTATCAATGTAGTACACTGCAAACCGAGATCTTGTACGTTACGTGTCAACGTAGCTAGTCTTAAACGATCTGGATCGTAGATTAAAGCTTGCATTAGATATTGAGGACTTCGTATATGAATTTTACCTTCTTATGGTGTTCATCGTAGACAATTCCATTATCATCGATAACGAAATGCGACGGTTGTAGATCGACGAGGGCCTTCATTTTATTCAATTCCTCGAGAAAATGAATCCCTCGTGGAACAATTGAAATTTTATGGTCTGCTAATGTATATCCATAATCTTCTTTTCTCAAATCTTCTGCCATCCCTATATATTTTTGGAAATCACTCTCATCAATTGCGTACTCGAAATTTTCAATATTGAGAATCAAATTAACAAGACTCGGTAAATCGCATACGATGAGTGAACGATCCGGCTGCTTTTTCATGGCATAGAGGTGTGCATCGGCAAGAATAGGACCAACCAAATCCGGATCACCGTATGAGTTAGCCGAGAAAACGACATCCTTATCTGGTATCCCAGATGCAATACCAACTCCAATTCTGAAAAGACTCTTAAATTCTGGTGGCAAAAGAGCATAGGTAATACCGTCGAGTTCGAGTGTTCGTTCAGCAACTTCAGCAAACCATTCGCGGTAATGCATGAAATTTGCTTTAATAAACTCTTCTGCTTTTTGAACCATATCACGTGCGCAGAGAATGGCTCTCTTTGTTGCATCAGCTGCAGGGATAAGATCAAACTCAGCTCCTGAAAATATCGAGTAACGAAGCTTCATCCCTCGACCCGTTACAGATTCGGTATAGAGGTGGTTATAGAGGGAACCTGAATTTTCAGCAAACCAAACAATGCCACCGTCGCCGGTATCTTTCAATAGAAATCCATTGTATTTTTTAACAATACCCGCCATTTCCGCGGCAAATTTATACTTGATCCTCTGTTCTTTAATAGCATTATGCAATTTGATGCCCATATACGAAGATCCTCTAATATCATACACAAGTATTGTGATACATTTTTGATATGTTTCTGCATATTTCGTCAAATTTTTTGAATAATTTTGTTTTCTATCAGTCAATCCTAATACATTTTTACCATCGAGGGCGAAGATCTTTAAGTGCGCCAGGTCGCGCACTACCCGCTGAGGCTCTTTATTTGTAGGAGGAAGGCATGGTACGATATCGAGTAGACTTTGACCGATATACTGTGGGATAATAACTGCTTTCATAAACGAATGGTATGCTTCCTTGATGCCCTCACAATCGAGACCAACTGACAAGAGACCCCTCGTCTCAAATTTTTGCAGCAAGGGGATATCTTTCGTCCTCTTTCGGTGAAGCTGTTCAAAATCTTGTGTCAATGCCCTTAAAAATATTTTATCCTCGTCTCCGGTTAATGATCCGTATTTATTAAGAAACATATAGTCATCATAAACATCACTGATTTTTATTCTTTTATTTAAAACTCTTTTATCTGCATAATATTTTAACTCCTCTTCCTGTGCGAGAACCTGCTCTATCTCTGCTCGTTTATTTTCATAGTCTTTCAGGTGATAAATATTGCCGAGAAATAGCCGTTCTGTCCGGGAGAATAAATTTGAAATCCTTTGAGTAATAGCATGTATATCATCTCCCTGTTCAACATTTCTTTCCATGATATCCTTTAGACCTTTATCGGTCTCAAGATAGAGCCCTTGAAGTTGTTCTTTCACACGGAGCGAATAGAGATCGATACTTTTCAGTTCTTCCATTAATCGACTCTTCGCTTCGCGCAAAAGAAGGGACACTTTCTTCACCAATTTTGCAAGCGATGCTGGAGAGAGATATTTTAAATAAAAGGAAGGAATTTTGTTTATTACATCCTGTAGGTCTGCAAACCCTGACCGCTCAATATCAGAGAATAAATTTGGCAAGAGATTTTCGACCCGTGCCTCCATGAAACTCTTATGGACATATAAGAAGATATCGAGTGAGAATGAGTTCTTCTTCAATTCTTTATTGAACTCATGAATATATTCTTTTCGTGACACCTGGTCAATCAATGAAGTAATTTGTGTGGGACATTTCATCGCCAAAGACTCGGATATCGGTATTCCCATTTTCTTATGGCCGATGTAGAACAATAGTTCATCGCCTTCGTAGTTCGTCGGCATATGGCTTAGCCAGAGAACGAGATGTGTCTTTTCCTCAAATGCCTTTATCGTATCATTTGAAATTCCTAAGCACGTAAGTCCCTGTTTGATTGCAGCTAATTTCTGAACGTACTCTATCTCATTAATATAACGCTTTTTCAAAAGCTGACAGTATTGACTATTTTCCTCACAGTAGCGCTGAATTTCGTTTATCAAAAATTTATTCATCCCAATGCCTCTGACGACAGTTCATAGAGAAATTTCCCCCGACCACCCTTCTCATCTTTTATTTCACCTGCTTCATTGATTGAAATATCAAAAAGCCCTAACACAATTTTGATACTTCCAGGATGCGATACTTCCTGGCCCAACTGCGTCGCAAACACTTTATACAGGTCGAATACAAAACCTCGACGTGTCGTTTTCTGGGTTATCCAGTACTTGAGGCCCTGCTCAATATCATTTGACAGCGCATCCACCTTGAGTCCTGCTTCACCGAGAAAAGAAAATTTATTCACATTCAATAAGAGATTATAAACAGTGACATCATCGCATATTACAGTCGACTTCTCTTTTGCCTTAACTTTAGAATAAAGATTTGCTTCTCTGACAAGCATACCTGCGAGATCATACTCACCAAATGCATTTTTCTCTAAATATACCTCTTTCGGATAAGACCCCGAAGCAATACCGACACCCACCTGAAAAATAGCTTGATAAGAAGGTGGCAGTTTCGCATATGTTACACCCTCAAAGTTTATTTTCCGTTCTTCAGCTTCACGAAACCAATCTTGATATTTGGTGATGTTTTCCTGTACGAAATTCTTGGTTTCTTGAATCATTTCAATGCCACTTCGTACTGCTGATAATGTACTCCCTGATTCCATCTTTGTTGTTTTATGATTCCTTATGTCATAGCTATTTTCTGTAAACAACACAATACCACCATCGCCCGTGTCTTTTATAGGAACACCGCCGTGTTTTTCGACAATTGCAAGCATAGATTCCTGGAAGAGATTTCTTATCTCACTCTCCTTTTTGGCGTCCTTCAACTTAGTGCCCATAAATGTCGAACCACGAATATCATAAATAAGAACAGATACTAAATTTTTAAATCGCGATACATCCATATTTGCTACTTCTTCAGATTCCTTAATGACATCGATATCTTTATCGATCATTAAAACTCTGCCTGCAGTGGTTTCTTCTGCAACATACCGAATACCTTCTGGAGACACGACACGAGACAATTTGGGATAGTATTCCATTAATTCTTCTAAAAGAAATGATTTAAGGAGCGACACAATTATGCCTTTCATGATCGCATGGAATTTTATATTTATTGTTTCAATATCGTATTTTTCTTTTAAGAAACCTCCAGTTCGGTACTTATTGAGAACACTTGAGGCTTCTTTGTCATTTCTGATTTCAGCCATCACATCTTTCAAAATCGTTTGAAACTGCGCTTCATCAATCTTTGTTTTTTCGTTGAGTATGAGAATTAAATATGGATCCCATTCGTTTTTTACAACAAATTTTGACAAATCATCCACATTAAATTTCATGATACTATACAATTCAGTTTCTATTCTTACACATTCTTGATGATCATGCTTCAAGTTCTTGAGACTATGCGCATCTTTTAAAAAAGCTCGACGAAGTCTTTTTATCATGGTATCGATTGGTTCTTCTGTTGAAAAATCGTTTGCCAGGTCAATCAGATTTTTGCTGAGGTCATGTGCCGTCATTCTCATTCTTTTCTTAATTTCCACAATCTTGTCTTCAATCAATTTTTTTCTCGTTCCGAGTGCTCCAACCAACTCTCGAGATTTTTTCTTGAGCAATTTTAATATCTCCGAGAGATGGTCATCATCGGGAAAAAAGAAGTATGATTTAAAGAGATTATGAATTTCATCCTTACTTAATGTTGTCTTTCTATTGATTGTATCTACAATTTTATTCCATTCCTCTGTGTACAAGAAATCTACCATGCTCTTGAACATAGCAGTGAAGAGGGGTTCGGGCAAACCGTTTTGGAGAAAATTTTTGCTGAGGAGTTGCATCGTCTCTTTACGACTACAGATCGGCAAGAGAGGGATTTTATTATAGACATCGATAATCAATGAATCAACTATATGGACACTTCGGGCCAGCGAATTCCTAAAATAATTGAAGAGTTGATTAATAACTAATCCAAAGCGTTCTGCGATCAACATTTTGCTCTCGCGGGGCACATTTCCAATGTGTTTCGTTAAAAGATCGCGAAGCAACTTTCGATTCACAATTTCAAATATAAGCGCTCTCTCACTACTTCCATCTACGAATTTCTCGTAAATTTCAAATAGATTCTTACTGTAGCGTTCAAAAAATTCTTCCCACTTATCTCTTCTTGATTCGTCAATCAGAAAATTTTGATAGTTGACAACGAATTCTTCTTGGAGTGAAAGAACTTTTCTACCTAGAAAAATCAATGCTTTAGCGCCACGCTGCTCCAATAATTTTACGAAACCATCACTCTTTGTAATGGTCTTGAGCACTGTAATATAACGACTAAATGTTGCTGTGTCACGATATTCTTTCTGCAGTTCCTTATAGAATGGCGTTTCTTGAATTAAGATATCTTCAAATTCACTTCGTCGCATTGTACCGTTCCTTTGCTGCACAATGTTCTTGGTATGTTCTTGAAAAATAGTGACGACCATCTCCTTTCGATACGAAGTACAGATAATCCACATCAGCAGGTGCGACGACGGCTTTGATTGAGCTTTCACCAGGAGAACAGATCGGTCCTGGTGGAAGTCCAATATGGAGGTATGTATTGTATGGTGAATCTATCTTCAAATCGTTCTCGGTAAGGTTCGTTTTATGAATATTTCTGTTCTTTAATACATACAGAATGGTGGCACATGATTCCAAGGGACGACGTGTTTTTAGCCTATTGATGAATACCTGAGCAATAATGGGCCGTTCGTCTTCGTACTTTGCTTCCTTTTCAACGAGTGAAGCAAGGGTTACAATCATATACACTGAATCTCGATTGGTTATGCCATATTTCATGATATGATTTTTAAAATTTTCAACAAATGTTTTAACAATGCTAGAATCACTCTGTGTACTGCTGAACGAGTATGTATCAGGGAAAAGATAGCCTTCCAAAGATGAACCTGGCAACCCGAATTCTGCAATAAAATTGCGATCGTTACACAGAGCTACAAAATGTTCTTGAGTGACGAGTTCATGATTGGCCAGCATTGTAGCAGTTTCATGTAAGGTTATACCTTCTGGTATAGTAACCACAACATCAGACGTACCGCCTAAGGTGAGCTCGTTAATCAAGAAGAGCGGATTGGAATACCTTCTGAGCTCATAGTTACCTGATCTCAGATGCTTGCCTTTTCCAGAAATCTTCAGCCAAAAGAGAAATTCATTCTTGTCACGCACCACTCCACGGGCAGAGAGGTATTCCGCAATCTCCCGAGCATTTGCACCTTTTTGTATGGTGATCTCTGCAGTACCAAAATCAATTGGCTGCAACCAAATCAAAAACAGTATTGCTAAAACGAGCAGTGCAATGTGTGTTCTCTTCATGAGACACTCATAGACTGTGATTTGAGGTATTCGTCCAACAGTATTGATGCCGCAATCTGATCGAGCTTGAACTTCTTTCCCTTGAGTCCCCTGTCCCGTAGTATCTGTTCAGCATACTTGCTTGTATATCGCTCGTCCCAGAGTTTCACATCCACACGAATTGCTTTTTTTAACTTCTTCATGAAACGGGTAACTTCCTGAGACATTATGGTGGCCTCACCACTCGACGCAACGGGGTGACCGATGAGGACAAGCCCAACGTTATTTTCTCGAATTATAAACTTAAGTCGTTTAATAAGCTCTTTTTGAGATGATACCTTAAGCGTTACAAAGGGCTGAGAAATCACACCGAGTGGGTCGGTAAGTGCAATACCAACCTTGCTTTTGCCGTAATCAAGCGCCATAATTCTCATTATTACCCCCGACTAGTCTGTCTAAGTATTATTATAACTAATTATCTGAATATGTCAATATTTTACTACAGCAACCCGCCCAACGTCTCTCAATGACCATCCTAAAGCTCATCCCGACCCCACGTGAGGAACGGCAAATCATGTCTCACCACAGCCTCTACTACCTGTCATTGACTTCGATTCTAATTTAAATAAAATAAGGTGTGGGCTATTTTACCATTATCCGGCCGGTCAATTGCTTGATAGCATTCTTTTCTGTACTTGTAGGGACCTGGATAGGCAGACAAATTCTTTTTTCACCACCATTCCTTATTGCAGCAATGATTGGCTTTGTCGGGTGCGCCTTTGGTAATATTGTCAATGATCTCAAAGATATTGAAATCGACAAAATAAACAATCCAACGAGACCACTCCCCTCGGGTCGCGTTGATAAAAAAATCGTTTCACTCATGGCCATACTTTTCTTTGTCATCGCTCTCGGTTTCTCCATACGTCTCGGAGGTTTCCCATTTATCATTGTACTCGCAACAATGTTGCTACTCTTTGTCTATGCATCGTATTTCAAAAAAACGCTCTGGGGCAATTTTGTCGTTGCCCTGCTTACAGGACTTAGTTTTCTCTTCGGAGGAGCCGTTGCAAAGAATTCAGCGTGTTTCTTTCCCTTCCTCTTTTCTCTGTGTATTCATTATACACGCGAGGTCATTAAGGATGTCATCGATATCGAAGGAGACAGGGCTGTTGGAGTGAATTCTCTGCCGATCGTATTCGGTGTCGAGCGCGCCTGTCATATCGGTGCTTTATCATTAGGCATCTTATGTATACTATTACCATTGCCATTCATCTTCGAAACACTCAATGTTTCCTATATAGTAATCATCCTCATTATCGCATATCCGATGATTATCTACACTATCCTGCGTTTACTCCAGAAACCCGTCAAAGGCGAGTTACGGACTTTGAGTAATCTCATAAAAATCACCATGGTTGTTGGCCTCATCGCAATGATCGCATGATACTGCACGTCATCATTCTCGGTGTCGTCCAAGGGCTAACCGAATTCTTGCCGATATCGAGTTCAGGACATCTTGCAATCCTCGAGGGATTCTTCGGCATTACAGAACCTGTGGCTCTTACCGCTTTTCTGCATCTCGGCACACTCCTCGCGACGATCGTCTTTTTCTTTAAAAAAATAAGCTCCCTTATCAGAGGGTTGATCAAGGGAAAACGCGAGAGCATTTCCTATACCATAAACATCATCATCGGCTCCATACCCATAGTCATTTTTGCCCTGGTCTTCAAATCATGGATCGAAACATCATTTACAGACTTCACGCTAGTAACCATTTTACTCGGCGTTACGGGTATTGTACTTCTCGTGACTGGCGTTATGAGAAAACAGGAGATGAAGGTAAGCTATCTACGTGCACTGGTCATCGGTATTGCCCAGATGTTTGCCGCATTGCCTGGACTCTCACGCTCTGGCCTCACTATATCTGCGGGTCTCTTTTCAGGGGTCAGTCCTGAAGAATCATTTACCTTCTCATTTCTCCTATCCCTTCCCGCAATTCTCGGTGCCAATCTTGTCGAATTGGCGAATATTTCAACCATTGATAAGCCAACTACTATGATTATAGGTCTCGTGTGCAGCTTTATCTTTGGACTCATTGCCCTGCGAATTCTTCGAGATATGGTGCGAAGGAGATTCCATCTTTTCGGTATCTATTGTTTGGTTATAAGCTTAATAGTGTTATTACTATCATGAATAAAAAAACTTTTATTTTTGTACTACTCATCATTGTAAGCCAAGCCTTTTCTACGGTTAATCGATACCGTAGAGGGAATTTAGTAATTGAAAATATACCCGAAATACCAGACACGTTTATGACAAAACTCATGCTCTACAGGAATGTACGGAGTGCCCTTTTCCGAGATTGGTTACCCGATAATCAAGGCATACTCATCAGGACGCGATTTGGCAATACAAACCAGATCCATTTGGTCGAAAGTCCAAAGGGAGCCCGTCAGCAACTGACATTTTTTGAAGACCCTGTCGACTATGCGTATGTCTGCCCCGACAAGGAGAAACCCTTTTTTCTTTTCACCAAAGATTCTGCCGGAAATGAGATCGAGCAAATATACAACTACAACCTACGGACAAAAGAGTATCAGTTGTTAACCGACGGTGTGTCTCGACATAGGTCACTCGTGTGGTCGCATCGCGGAGATAAATTCGCCTTTGCAAGCACCATGCGCAACAACAGGGATTTTGATATTTACACAGGCACTTTGGCCGGTACAAAGAGCTTCCGCCGAATCGTCGAGCAAGGTGGTTATTGGCTCGCAGTAGACTTCTCTCCCGATGACCAGAGTTTGCTCGTAGAAAAATATGTCTCCTCAACCGAATCTTACTACTACATTGTCAACATTACGACAAAAGATGTAAAGCAAATCAATCCGACCGAGCAGAAGATTTCCTACGGCAGTGCACGATGGTCTCACGATGGTAAAGGAATCTTTATAACGTCTGATGCATTCAGTGATTTTCTGCAGCTTCTGTACTATGACCTCGACTCGCAAAAATTCGAGGTGTTAACAAAACAGATCCTCTGGGACATTAAGGAGTTTGAACTCTCTGCTTCTGGTAACACGATTGCTTTTATCAGCAACGAAAACGGCTGGAGCAGGTTATACTTTATGGACACGAAAACACGTAATATTACTCAAGCGCGTTTACCCAACGGACAGATTTACTATCTGAAGTTCAAGCCTCATGAAGAGGAATTAGGCTTTGTCCTCAACACACCAACGTCTCCGAGTGATGTATATAGTATTAATCTGCAAAAAAATACATTGATGCGCTGGACCTATAGTGAGGTGGGCAATCTTGATACGAGCGCGTTCGTTCAACCAGAACTCGTTCATTATCCAACATTCGACAGTATCGAAGGAAAGCCGCGCATGATTCCTGCATTTTATTACAAACCGACTAAATTTAAACCGCCGTATCCCGTATTAATTTACTGCCACGGTGGTCCTTCGTCACAATATGACCCCTACTTTTCAACAACTGTTCAGGTTATCGTGAACGAATTGGGCATCGCTTATATCGCGCCAAATTTCAGGGGTTCTTCAGGTTATGGCAAAAAATATTTGAAACTCGACGATTTTTACAAACGAGAGGACGCGATTCGAGATATCGGCGCACTGCTCGACTGGATTGAACAACAGCCAGAACTGAATGCGGGGCGTGTTGGTATTACTGGTGGCTCGTACGGTGGCTATATGGTACTCGCCTCGATGGTGCACTATGGCGATCGCTTGAGATGTGGTATCGATGAGTGGGGAATAAGTAATTTTGTTACCTTTTTGAAGAATACTGGGGAATATCGACAGGATGTACGCAGAACAGAATATGGTGACGAACGTGATCCCCAGATGCGTAAATTTTTAAATGAAATTTCGCCATTGACCAATGCGCACAACATTAGAAAATCAATGTTCATTGTCCAGGGATTGCACGACCCAAGGGTTCCAGTCACCGAAGCAGAACAAATCATCGCGGCGGTGCGAAAAAATGGAGTGGATGTCTGGTATCTCCTTGCCGAAGATGAAGGACATGGATTTGGGAAGAAATCAAACTGGGATTTTTACCGGGCAGCGAGCGCTCTGTTTCTGGAAAAATATTTATTAAAATAGGGCAAATGAGGGCATATAAAGGCAATGCAGGACAAAAATGGCAATACAAGGCAGACAGGTCATTCGAGAAATAAAAAAACCTGTATCGCCGCACATTATCTTGTTGCCTCTGTTTATAACCTTACATTACCTCAAATTGCCTTACATTGCCCTGTTCTTTAAGGAGACATCATGAAAGCATTAGTCGGTTACTATTCGAGAAGTGGCAACACGGAGAAAATGGCTCAGGCAATTGCCGAAGGCGTCAAAAAAGCCGGACTCACCGTCGATGTAAAAAATGTTAAAGACATCAAAACCGAGGATCTATTAGATTATCATGCAATCATCCTCGGTTCACCAACGTACTACGGTCAAATGGCTGCAGAGATGAAAACCTTACTCGATGAGAGTGTAAAATACCACGGCAAACTATCCGGTAAAATCGGTGGCGCCTTTACCTCATGTGGCGGCATCGGAGGCGGCGCTGAAACAACAATCATCGGCATTCTCCAGGCATTCCTGATTCACGGGATGATCATTCTCGGTGAATCTGGAGCCTATCACTACGGACCGGTTTCAATCGAGTCCCCTGATGCAGATGTTACGGAATCATGCATCAAGTACGGTCAAAAGATTGCCACACTGACAAAGAAAGTTTTTAGGGAATAGTATTGCCGTAGAAAACGCCGCGAACGACCCTCAATATTCTTGACTCTCACCTCTTTCTGGCTATAATAATGTTGAGCTATGGCGACAATGATGGCGGTCATGAAAACAAAACCCGGACCCGGGGCTGAACTCCGCCATGTAGAAATTCCCAAACCAGGACCCGACGAGGTCCTGGTTAAAGTTTTAGCAACCTCAATCTGTGGCACCGATTTACATATCTATGAGTGGAATGAATGGGCACAAAAGCGCATTAAAAATCTACCACAAATAATGGGACATGAACTGTGTGGTGAGGTTGTTGAGTTAGGAAGGAATGTCAAGAACATAAAAAAGGGTGATATCATTTCCGCAGAAACCCACATTGCATGCGGTCACTGTTATCTCTGCCGTACTGGTCTTGCCCACATCTGTATGAACGGCAGCATATTTGGTGTCGATATTCATGGTGTCTTTGCTGAATACGCAATCGTGCCAGCCACCAATGCCTGGGTTCTGGACAAAAAAATTCCTAGAGACTATGCGTCGGTGATGGAACCTTTGGGTAATGCGGTTCACACTGTTTTGGCGGGCGAAATCGTCGGTACCACCGTATTGATTACCGGGTGTGGTCCGATTGGTTTGATGAGCATCGCAATAGCTCGACTCTCGGGTGCTACAAAGATAATTGCAACCGAAATTAATGAATATAGGATACAGCTTGCAAAAAAAATAGGCGCCGATCTTGTTTTAAATCCAGGGAAAAAGAACGTTGTGCAACGGGTCTTAGAAGAAACTGACGGATTGGGTGTCGATGTCGTCATTGAAATGTCTGGTAATCCCCAGGCAATTCGCGAAGCTTTTGATGCGCTGAGGCCTGGCGGTCGATTTTCGATTCTGGGCATACCCGACAAGCCAATGGAAATAGACCTTGGTAAGTCCATCATTTTTAAATATATTACTGTGCAGGGAATTAATGGCCGCTTAATGTTTTCAACCTGGTACAAGACCACACAATTTTTGAGCTCGGGCCGTCTCGACATCGAACCAATCGTGACACACCGTCTGCGACTCGCAGAATTTGAAAAGGGAATGGAGTTGATGAGAAGTGGTAACTGTGGTAAAGTACTCCTGTACCCAGAGGACGAGACGTCTAAAACATGATTAGAGGTGTTGGTATTGACATCATTGAGAAACAACGATTTCAAACTCTGAGCAATAAGCGTGAGTTTCTTGACCAAGTTCTTACCGAAAAAGAAATGAGCCGTGTGATACACAGTAGACAGAGCGTTGCGATGGCAGCAATGCTCTTTTCACTCAAGGAGGCGTTATTCAAAGCATTGGGCTGCGGTTTGCACTATGGTTCATTCTGGAGAGATATTGAGGTAGACAGATATTGTAACATTCGATTATTTCGCTTCATGAGACAACGCGCGCGAGAGAAATCAGTATCAAAAGTGCACCGCTCATGTGTTCATTCGAAGAAGTATGCGATCACCTTTGTCATCGTGGAATAATGAGTAAGAGGTGACGGCATGAGCCATATCGGTTCATATGACGAAAGGTACAAAAATTTTAACTGGACGATAGCCGAGAAAGAACTCGACTATGGTAACAATAGTATATACAACATCGGCTATTACTGTAGTGACCGAATATGTGAAAAAGGACTGGGCAACAGACGTGCACTCATCTGGCAAGGATTCACTGGTGAAGTAAGGACATTTACCTACAACGATATACGAATCTACAGTAACTGCTTCGCAACATTTTTGAAAGAGGTCGGAGTAAGAGCCCAAGAACGCGTATGCATATTCATGGATCGCATTCCTGAACTCTATATTTCATTTCTCGGCATTCTCAAAATGGGTTGTATTGCCCAGCCGCTCTTCTCAGCATTCGGTGAAGAAGCACTACTCACCAGACTGGACGATGCAAAGACCCGAGCAATCCTCACGACGAAAAAACACATCCATAAGATACGGAGACTTCGAGCGCAACTTCCCGAACTCACTAAGGTCATCGTCGTGGATGCTGGAGATAAGCCGCTTGAGAACGATGAAATTGCCTTTGACATGGATAACGTACCGAACGTTGACCACTTCGATATCTTCAAAGCCAACAGAGACGTACCATCGGTTCTCCACTATACGTCGGGAACAACCGGAAAACCCAAGGGCGCCTTACATGTCCACTCATCGATCATCGCCCAGTACATAACGACGAAGTGGGTCCTCGATCTCACGGCCGACGATATCTACTGGTGCACGGCCGACCCAGGATGGGTGACAGGAACATCTTACGGCATCATTGGACCATGGTCGAATGGCATCACGCAAGCAGTATATGACATCGGCTTCAATGCCCAAAAGTGGTATGCATTCATCGAGAAACACAAGATTACGGTCTGGTATAGTGCGCCCACAGCAATTCGGCTCTTGATGAAAGAAGGTACCGAACTTGTACAGAAATTCGATCTCTCATCGCTCAGACACCTCATCAGTGTCGGTGAACCGCTCAATGCCGAGGCAGTCCTCTGGTCGGAACAGGCATTCGGCAAACCATTCCATGATTCGTACTGGCAGACCGAGACCGGTTCCATTGTGATCACAAACTACCCCGGGATGAAAATCAAACCCGGCTCAATGGGTAAACCATTCCCTGGAATCATCGCCACTGTTCTCGATCAACAAACATTCGAACCGATCAGAAAACCTGGTTCAGTCGGTCTCATCGCCTTGAAGCCAGGCTGGCCTTCAATGTTTCGAACCTACTGGAACAACAAAGAAATATATGACAGCAAGTTCAAAAACGACTGGTACATATGTGGGGACCGATCGAGTATCGATGACGAAGGATACTTCTGGTTTGTTGGCCGTGATGATGATGTTATCAACACGGCTGGTCATCTCGTCGGTCCATTTGAGATTGAATCGGCGCTGCTCGAACATGAAGCAGTTGCCGAATCCGCAGCGGTCGGTAAGCCCGACCCTATCAATTTAGAGGTCGTCAAGGCATTCATTGCACTCAAGCCAGGCTATGAACCGAGCGACGACCTCATGATCAACATCATGAATTTCGTACGGAAAAAATTGTCTCCCTTAGCGATGCCCCAAGAAATCGAGTTTGTCGACTCCTTGCCTAAAACACGGAGCGGCAAGATTATGCGTAGACTCTTGCGCGCTCAGGAATGGGGAGAAGACATAGGTGATACATCAACATTGGAAAACGATTGAAAAGGAGGATTCGTGGGTGAAGATTTAAAGCAGTTGATTATAAATTATGTGAAACGAGAATATTTGGAAGAAGATGCAGACCAGGAGATAACCGAGAATACACCACTCATATCGAGTGGCATCGTTGATTCGTTCTCAATGGTTTCACTCAAGACATTCCTTGAGAAAAAACTCCAGATAAAAATCCCCGATGAAAAAGCAACCACAGATGCATTTGATACCATCAACAATATTATCAATCTACTTAAGGAATTTATCAAGGAGTAGCAATGGCATACAGCACGAAAGCAAAAGAATTTTACACCAGCGAGCTAAAGGGAATGCGTGCCAGTGGCACGTTCAAGGAAGAACGGTATATTCAGTCACCCCAAGCGGCAAACATAAAAGTTGAGTATCCACTCGGTGCCGCACCAAAAGAAGTAATCAATTTTTGCGCAAACAACTACCTGGGCCTCTCCAGTCACCCAGAAGTTGTTGAGGCTGCACACAAAGGCCTCGACACGAGAGGATATGGAATGTCCTCCGTGCGTTTCATCTGTGGTACGCAAGATATTCACCACGAACTTGAGAAGAAACTCACCGAATTTCTCGGCACCGAGGATACCATACTATTTGCATCGTGCATGGATGCTAATGCCGCGATTTTTGATGTGGTGCTCGATAAAGATGATGCAATGATTGCAGATCGTCTGGTTCATGCCTCGATCGTTGATGGTATAAAATTGTGCAAGGCACAACTATACAATTACAAACATTCAAACATGGCACACTTGGAGGAAAAACTTCAGGAGGCCTCGGGCTGTCGTCTCAGAATGATTATTACTGATGGTGTTTTCTCGATGGATGGTGATATTGCAAAACTCGATAAAATTGTCGAACTGGCTGAAAAATATGAAGCCATGATTCTGGTTGATGACTCTCATGCAACAGGATTTATGGGAAAACATGGCCGCGGCTCTCATGAGTACTACAATGTTGTTGGCAAAATAGATGTCATCACAACGACCCTTGGTAAGGCACTCGGTGGTGCATCTGGCGGATGTGTCAGTGGTAGACGAGAAATTGTTGAACTCTGTCGTCAGAGAGCACGACCGTATCTCTTTTCAAACACAGTTCCACCAGTCATAGTCGCGGCAGCACGTAAAGTACTTGATGTGATTTCCATAACAACTGACCGTCGCGATAAGCTCGAGGCAAACACAAAATACTTCAGAGAGAAAATAACTCAAGCAGGCTTTGACATCAAAGAGGGTGTACACCCGATTGTGCCGATCATGCTCTACAACGCAAAGCTGGCGCAGGACATGGCGCACGACCTGTATGGAGAAGGTATCTACGTCATTGGATTTTCGTTCCCCGTTGTTCCGAAAGGACAGGCTCGCATCAGAGTACAGATTTCAGCAGCCCATGAGCAAGAACATCTCGACACGGCAATCACGGCCTTTACGAAAATCGGCGAAAAGTACAAAATCCTCGGTAAGAAAAAAGAAGAAATCATACAGATGTATGGTTTATAATGGGCACAGCCTATGGTAATCGTTAAACGTTATAAGGCTTCGCCACCCGTATCGTCAATCGTTGATTGGTTACGTCATTCTTTACTGTATGACGATGCCGTATCCGCCACACAGTGTGGCGGACGATACGAGCCCTGTTAGATAAAGAAAACCTAATGAAGGTAAGAAATTAAATGATAGATAAAATAGTTGACAAAATCAAAAACATACATCTTTCGGTATCTAACAGGGCGGGCCTCGTAACCGTAAAACAAAAAACGTGCAACGATGAACAATACTGCTGATGCAATCGTGATCGGCGGTGGCATTATCGGCGCTGCTACTGGATACTATTTAACAGAAAAGGGACTCACGGTGTATCTCATTGAAAAAGACTATCTCACCGCTGGGTCAACTGGTCGATGTATCGGTGGTATACGCCAGCAATTCTCCACCGAACTCAGTATCAAAATAGCAATGGAATCGGCGAAGAAATTCGCGACGATGAAGGAAGAACTCGGTCAGGATGTTGAATTTCACCGAGGTGGCTACCTCTTTCTTGCTCATAGTGAAGAAAAGAAGAAAACCTATTTACAACTCATCGAATTGCAACAGCGGATGGGATTAGACGTCAGATTCGTTGGCGTCGATGATATTCAAGAAATTGTACCCGGCATCAATACGGAGGGTCTTCTCGGCGGTGCCCACTGTACGAGTGACGGTCAGGCAAATCCGTTTCTGATCGTACACGGTTATGCGAAAGCAATAGAAAAAAAGGGGAGGGTAGTAACGTATAAGGAAGTTACAAAAATAAACGTAAACGCGGATAAGGTAATATCTGTAGGGACTGCAGATGGTGAGACGTATTATGCGCCAATCATCATCAATGCTGCGGGTCCATTTATAAGAAATGTATCTGAGCTCGTTGGTCTCGATATCCCTATATTTCCCGAACGTCACGAGGCGCTGATTACAGAACCGATGGAACGATTCTTCGATCCGATGATCGTTGACTACCGTGAAGATGGTTGTTACTTCAACCAAAAGATTGGGAAAGGTAGTATCATTGGATGCTACACCCCAATACCAAATGTGCCAGGACTCGACGCTGGTGCATCATTTGAATTCGCAAAAGAAATGGGCAGGCGCATGGCACGCCTCATACCAAAATTGAGTACAACTAAAATCATCCGCCAGTGGTCTGGGAGCTATGAAATGACCCCAGATGGAAGTCCAATTCTTGATAAAACAGACATCGAAGGATTCTGGATTGTTGGTGGAATGTGTGGACACGGCTTTATGCTCGGCCCAGAAATTGGGTGGCTTGCTGCCGAATATGTTGTCGAGGGGAAAACACCATATGACATCTCGGAATTTGCACTCAAACGGGATTTTTCTCGCCGTGAGGTGATGAAATGATTTCATTTAAAGTAATCAAGAAAGATCCTCACACTGATGCGCGTTGTGGCGTGCTCAAGACAAAACACCATGAGGTAAAGACCCCAAACTTTATGCCTGTGGCTACCCAGGGGACGGTAAAGACTCTTTCTCCAGCAGATTTAGAAAAAATTGGTGTGGAAATTATTGTCTGTAATACATACCACTTAATGTTACGCCCAACATCATCTGTCATAAAGAAACTTGGCGGACTACACCGATTCATCGGTTGGGACCGAGCTATCCTCACCGATTCTGGAGGTTTTCAAGCATATTCGCTCGGTGAACTACGCAAAGTGGACGATGAGGGCATCGAATTTTCTTCGCACTTAGATGGTTCAAAGCATCTCCTCAACCCGGAAATTGCCGTTGCCATTCAATCTGAATTAGACCCTGATATCGCCATGTGTCTTGATTTCTTTACGCCCTATCCATCACAAATTTTAGAGGCACGAATCGCTGTTGAACGTACTGTCAATTGGGCACAGCGAAGTATTGCCGTAAAAAAAAACTTCCGTTATTTGGGATAATTCAGGGCGCTACCTTTAAAAATCTACGAGCCGAGTGTTCCCAGAGAATTGTCGATTTAAAGTTTGATGGGTATGGCATTGGCGGTCTCATGATTGGTGAACCTTCATCACTCACCAACGAGATGGTTTATGAAGTTAATCAAATCATTCCCAACAAAAAAGTTCGTTATCTCATGGGATGTGGCTATCCCGAAGACATAGTAGAAGCCGTTGGCCTCGGTGTTGACCTCTTTGACTGTGTACTGCCGACGAGGAACGGACGCACGGGCATGGCCTTTACTTCTGAAGGGAAAATAGTGATTAAAGGCAGCACATTTGTGATTGATAACGCTCCTCTCGATAAAAAATGTAGGTGTTATACATGCCGTCACTTCTCCCGTGCCTATCTCCGGCACCTTTTTAATGCCGGTGAGCCATTAGCCGGCAGATTAGTGAGTTACCACAACATACATTTTTATATTAACCTCATGGCACAGCTGAGAGCACATATACAGAAAGGCACGTACAAAACGTTTGCGGAAAGGATTAAGAAGAACTACAACTTCAGAGATTAGACAAAAGAGGTACTTGTATTCTTTTCAAACTTTCGCAAACTCATCACTTTTTACAGTTATTTTAAATTACCTCTTGACATATAAATAGTTATGTATATAATAATTTAAATTTAAGAAGTGAAAAGGAGAAGAGTATGTTTCGAAAAAAGAAAAAGGTTCTCGGGCTTGATATTGGTTCAAGCCAAACCAAAATGGTGGAACTTAGCGCAGGTAAGAGTAAGAGTTTAGTTAACTACGGAATCTCAAAGGTCTTACCTGATGCCATTGTTGAAGGAGAAATTATTGATCGGGAAGCCGTTTTAGATAGCATAAGGACTTTGGTCGAAGGCAAGGGGTTCACGACAAAAGATGTAGTCATTGGTCTCGCGGGTCGTGATGTCATCATAAAGAGAATCACAATGGACCGCATGAGTGAATCTGATACTCGTGAACAGATTAAATGGGAAGCCGAACAATATGTTCCCTTTGATATCAATGAAGTGACGCTTGATTTTGATGTTGTAAATCCACACTTTGGTGAAAATCAACAAGAAGTGATTTTAGTGGCCGCAAAAAATGAGCTCATAAATAATCTCGTGTCTCTCTTGAAAGAACTCAACCTGAATCCAATCGTTGTTGACACAACTGCATTTGCAGTACAAAACGTCTACGAATATAATTATACATCGGTCCCGGATGAAATTGTTTGCTTGATACACATCGGAGCTGGAATGACCGTTATGAATGTCATTAAAGGAGGGTCGTCGTTATCTGCCCGTGATGTGTACTATGGGGTAAATGCATATATCAGCAAACTTCAAAAGGAAGTCGGTTTCAATTTTGAGGATGCCGCAAATGCTGCTAAGGGAACGGTTCCTGTTGGCGCATCCGAGGATTCAGTGCATGGTGTTTTTGAGTCATTTGTCGGCGATCTGGGGACACATATTGAACGAAGTCTACAATTTCTTTCGAGCGTCACCGGAGAAGATAAGGTAAGTCGCATGTACCTCTCCGGTGGTGGGTCACTCGTACCAAATCTTTTAGAATATTTAAAGAGACGGCTTGGTGTACCTATTGAGCTTCTCAACCCATTCAAGAACATCACCTATGATCCTACGATATTCACACCTGATGGAGTTGAGGTAGTAGGACCAATTTTGGCTCAAGCCGTTGGCTTAGCATTAAGGGGGGAATAATGATAAAAATAAATTTAGCACTACCCACCAAGAAAGGTCGAGCCCCCAAACCAAAGGCAGTTAAGGCACCTCGTCCTGGCATAAAAATATCAGTACAGGCTACATTTCTCTACGTCATTGGGATAATCGTCGTTGTAGCAGTAATTGCGATTACATTCTTCATGCAGCAGAATAGGATCAGCGGTCTCAGCAGTAATATAGAACAGCTCAACACGAAGCTCAATGAACTCAAGATATACAAAGCGACGGTTGACAGTCTAGAGATGAGAGAACGAGAGCTTGGAATACTGATTGCTCCGATCAAAGAACTTAACCAAAATCGGTTCTTTATCGCTCACGTTCTCGAAGAAATATCAAAAAATGTACCAGAATTTACCTGGCTCACATCGCTCAACGTGAATCAATCGACCATGGGGTTAAAGGGCATCACTTCTTCTAATCTGTTGGTTGCAGATTTTATGAATCGTCTCGAAGATTCGCCATACATAAACAATGTTGATTTAACAGTACTACAAAAAAGACCGGTTGGAAAACAAGAAATGATGGAGTTTACACTTACCTCAAATGTTGGCTATGAAGGAGAAGCTGGGAGGCAGCAATGAATCTCAGAGAACCTAAGATTCAACAAACTGTTATATTTTTTATTATCCTCATTATCGTGTTGATACTGTACTTCCGTTTTCCGTATAGCTCAAGTAAGAATAAAATCGACACACTGACATCAACGCAGGATTCGCTTCGCATCGAGGTTCAGAAGGCAGAGGCAGCGCGCGCACGTCTACCAGAACTTCAGGAAAAGATTGCACGGTTAGAGATCGAGTGGGAAAAGGCAAAAGAAATGTTGCCAAAAGAAAAAGAAATTCCCTCATTAATTCAACAAATATCAAATTCTGGCACAAAAGCAGGCGTGAGCTTCCTGCTCTTCAAACCGAGTGGTCCGCATCCAAAACAAAATTATTCAGAAATTCCAGTCCAAATTAAGATTCAAAGTGGATATCATCAACTCGGCAGATTCCTCTCTAACATCGGAAACCTTTCAAGAATTGTGAATGTACCTGAAGTTAAGATATCCGCCGGCGGCAATAGAAGTATTGAGGCTGAATTGAGTGCAATAACCTATACTGTTGCGAGAGGAAAGGAGGTGCCAAGTGGTGCTCCACGTCGTAGGTAGTCTTCTGTGTGCCGTAGTCATTTTCAACCAAACGCCAACAACAACCGATTCGATGTTCCCTATTGAGAAGTGGGATTATAAGACGGGTGGACGACGAGACCCCTTCGTACCGCTCATCGGAACTGAGCTTACCGCAGGGAGTGCAGTAAGCCAGCTGAGCGTTGAAAATTTACGAGTGATTGGGATTTTATGGGGCGATAGAGGCTACTATGGTCTAGTGAAAGATGGTCAGAATAACGGATACATTTTGAAGAAAGGTGACAAAGTTGCTGGTGGTAAGGTGCTCGATATTGACCGTCAGGGTATCGTTTTTGAAATAGTTCATGCTGGTGTAACAACAAAATATGAATTGAGACTTCAAGAGAAGGAAAGGAGGTAAGAAATGCGAAATATAGTTGTATTCGCATTATTAATTTCTCTGGTTGGTGGTGCAGAAATTCAAGATTTGATTCTGGTGGCAGATGGTGCTAATACAAAACTCACCGTTAAGGCAGATGCATCATTTGTTGCCAATACTTTTACTTTGAAAGACCCGGCACGAATTGTTATAGATTGCTCTGATGTTATAACCGACCTTGTGGGCAAAACATATCTTGTGAATAGGGGTGGTATCAAAGAATTATCAGTCACGGGCTTCAAAGAACAACCCGGTTTCATAAGAATTGTGGGGAAACTCGACCGAGATTACTCTTTTCTTACGACAGTCGAGGATAACAATTTTGTAGTCAACTTACTCACTGGATTAGTTTCTGCTTTTCCCGCGTGGCAGGCAGCGACCAGCGTGGAAGTAGCTGTACCCGTCTCTGAAGAAATTGCTCCACCAGTCCCCACACCAAAACCAGCGGTAACGGTGACCGGCCGTCCAATTTCCTTTGACCTCGAAGATGCAGATATATTGACCGTCTTGAGGGCACTCTCTGAATATGCTGGCGTGAATATTGTTGCTGGCAAGGATGTGAGCGGAACCGTAACGGTCAGGCTGCATAATGTACCGTGGCGTCGAGCACTAGAAATAATCTTAAAGGCAGCGGGGTATACCTATCGCGAGGACCCGGGCATCATAAGGGTCGATACCGCTGAAAACCTCGATAAACAGGATTACGATCTTCCGGTAAGCTCAAAGATCTATAAACTCGAATTTGCCGATCCAAGCGAGATGTTAGGTAAAATTCAGGCGATGCTCTCACCAAAAGGAAAAGCAAACATCGATACACGAACGAATTCAGTCGTCGTTACTGAAGTCCAACCAGTCCACGACAAGATCAAGCAGTTAGTAAGACTCCTGGATACACCAACGCCTCAGGTTGAAATCATGGCGAAGGTCGTTGATATCGATGCCTCAGCATCACAAGGATTAGGTATAGACTGGACACTCAGAGGATTGGAGAGTCGAATTGTCAGAGCCGATGTTTCAATGAATCCGGTTCCAACAATCGCTGGTTATGGAATATTCAATGTCGGAACCGTTCCCTCACTCGCCCAGGTTACTGCTGCGATTAATATACTCGAAGAAACTGGAAAGGGGGAAACGATATCTGCACCACGCGTTTCTGCGGTGGATAATCGAAAGGCCTCAATTCTCGGTGGTCAACGATTCGGTATCCCAACGAGAGATATAGCCGGTAACACGGTGATCCAATTCTATACGGTCGGCACGAAATTAGAAGTAACACCACACATCAACTCGCTAGAGGAAATCACGATGGACATCCATGCCGAAGTTAGTGAACTCGATCGCGCATCAGCCCTTGCTGGCAGGCCGATCATTACGACATCCGAAGCCGATACAAAAGTCTTGGTAAAAGACGGCAATACCGTCGTTATCGGCGGCTTTATTCGCAGGAAGGAAACTCAAGCAGTGCGCGGCATTCCAATTCTTAAGAGCATTCCAATCCTCGGTGCGCTCTTCAGGGAAACGACGACAACCTTTGAGGATCGCGAACTTCTTATTTTCATAACGCCGACAATAATAAGGACGTAGTCAGACAGTATTATTTATTTCTAGCTTCATAAAACCGAAGTTCTCAGTTTCGGTTACCACACGATGAAAATTATTGGAGGTCGGAATAAAGGGAGGAAAATTAAAGTCTCGAAAAGGGGAATTCGACCAACGAAAGGTATAATCAGAGGAGCAATTTTTAATATTATTGCACAGCGACTACAAAATGCCCACGTACTCGATATCTTTGCAGGAAGTGGCGCGCTGGGCTTAGAAGCGGTCTCACGCGGCGCGCAGAATTGTGTTTTCATAGAAAAAAAACCAAACATGTTACTTCAAAATATCAAAAACTTCTCTCTCGTGAATAAAACAAAAGTCATCGCTGCAGATTTTCGGTCCGGTTTAAAAAGAATGAGTAATACACAGTTTGACATTATCTTTGTCGACCCTCCCTACAACAAAAAGTATATCGAGATAACACTGACGTTGATTGACAAACGTAAACTGCTCAAGAGAGGCGGCATTATCGTGGCTGAGCACTCCGTTCGAGAAGAATTTACATTACCTGACGCTCTTTGTTTTATTAAAAAGAAGCACTATCGCGATACTGTCGTTTCATTCATTACAGAAAATGGTATAAAGGACATGATGTAATGTCCACAACAAGAAGGAGTGATATGAAAAAAGCGGTATATGCTGGAACCTTTGACCCAATTACGTATGGCCATATCGATGTCATCTCCAGAGCCGTAAAAATATTTGATAAAGTAGTTATCGGAGTGAGCGCCGGTCCAAAAAATACGCTCTTTTCTCAAAAGGAAAGAATTAAATTAATTCAAGACATCTTTCGTCGTAACACAAAAATCGAAGTGATCGGCTTCTCGACGTTATTAGTCCATTTCGCTCACTCAATAGGTGCTACAGCAATCATCCGTGGTATCAGGGCAGTCTCTGATTTTGATTATGAACTTCAGTTAACACTCATGAATCGTAAACTTGCTCCGGAAATTGAAACGATATTCTTAATGCCTTCGGAGCAGTATATCTTTATCTCATCATCATTGGCCAAAGAAATTGCTTCACTCAATGGTGATGTCTCACACCTGGTACCAGAAGGTGTAGCAGAGATACTAAGAAAAAAACTCACATAATATTTTCTACAGCAATTCGACCTGTCAATTATTGACTCTTCTGTAATAATTAATATAATCCTATACATGAAGTTTGTCGATGAAGCGAAAATATCGGTTGAAGCAGGCCGAGGCGGTAATGGATGCGTCTCATTCCGTCGTGAAAAATTTGTCCCCAAGGGTGGACCCGATGGTGGTGACGGAGGTGACGGAGGATCGGTAAACCTCATTGGTAATAAGAAACTCGGCACACTCTACGATCTGAAGGTAAGACCACACTACAAAGCAGGACGCGGTCTTCATGGCAAGGGCAAGAAGATGCATGGAAAAATCGGCAAAGATGTTTCCATTCAGGTTCCCTTAGGCATCGTTGTCGTAGAAGAAGAAACTGTAGTGGGTGAAATCCTCGAAGATAAACAGAAGCTCATTGTGGCAAAAGGAGGAACGGGCGGCCGTGGGAATTACCGATTCGCAGGCCCCTCAAACCAATCTCCACGGTATGCCGAAGAAGGGACAGTAGGCGAAAAGAAACGTCTGAAAATCATTCTAAAACTGATCTCCGATATTGGAATTGTTGGCCTTCCCAACGTAGGGAAATCGACCCTCCTCAAGAATATCACGAGCGCACGGCCAAAAATTGGGGCTTATCCCTTTACGACGCTCAATCCTAATTTAGGTGTACTACGGAGCACCGTCAAGAGCATCATCATCGCTGACATGCCTGGCATCATCGAGGGAGCACACCATGGCAAAGGATTGGGACTACAATTTCTGAGACACATCGAACGTACAAACCTCTTACTGTTACTCATAGACCTCTCTGCTCCACAACCACTCCATCAGTATGACTGCCTTTTGAACGAGTTCAAACAGTACGATGCTACATTGCTCAAAAAACCACGTGCCGTTGTTTTTAACAAAATTGATCTTCTATCAGAAATTCCTCGCTACAACTTAGAGGAAAAGGTGTTTTATATATCCGCCCTCACAGGTGACGGCATAGATGAACTGACCAGATATATAAACGCATGACGATAAAATTTAAACCAGAAAAGGGGGCGATCCTCAAACTTCTCCGGACATCCAACGTCAACAAAAAGCTGAAAATTTTTGAGAGGTTGGATGAACTCCCTGAAAAAAACAAAATCAAAATATTAATGAAGATACTGGAAGATAGTTCATGGATGCTCCGTGAGAAGGCAGCCTATAAATTGGCTGCATATGGGAGCCGCGTCGTCCCCAGATTAAAAAAGCTCAGCATTCAAGGCTATTGGTATACACGTGCTGCTGCATGTCTTGCGCTGGGTGAAATTGGTAATACGAAGGCATTGGATGAAATCGTATCGCTCCTCTTGATCGACAATAACCCTACTGTCCTCCACGAGGCCTCAAAGGCGTTGGTAAAGCTGGCACAGGCAGACCCGAATAAATTTTGCGCACGGCTGCAGGCAAAAGAACTCGATGAGGTACAGATGGAAAAAATTTTGAATGTCGTGAAAAGAGAAGATGCTGACCTTTTCATTGAGCTGAAAAATACGTTGCACGATGAGTGAATACCTTGAGTTCATCGACCTCTTATCAATTCGTAAGCTCACAGAGAACAAACTTTATTGTCTATTAGAACATTTCAAAACACCACAAGCAATAAGAGAAGCACGGCCACACCATTTAGAGTCACTGGTTGGCAAAGACATTGCGCATCAAATCTGTTCACTAAAAAAGGACGATAGCATAAAAAGACAGTATGACCTCATTGAAAAATTGAACATTACGATACTCCCTTATTACGATCCTGACTACCCGCAGTGGCTTACATCGATCGACCACTTTCCTCCAGTCCTTTTCGTGCGCGGTTGTATCAAGCCGGACGATGAGGTCTCGATTGCGGTGATTGGTACGAGGGGTGCAACGGTGTACGGAAAAGGAATCGCTGAAAATTTCGCGGCTGAATTTGTCAAAGCAGGGGTCACTATTGTTAGTGGCTTGGCACGAGGGATTGATACTGCAGCTCATCGTAGCGCACTCAAACAAAACGGAAGGACGATCGCCGTCCTCGGTTGTGGTATTGATCGGTGTTATCCACCGGAGAATCGACAACTGATGAATGATATAATACAGAGCGGCGCCGTCATTTCCGAGTTTGCGATTGGCACACCACCCCTGGCACAGCATTTTCCAAAACGTAATCGAATCATATCTGGACTGTCAAAAGCGATCGTTGCAATCGAAGCAAAGGAAAAATCTGGTGTCATGAATACCATCAATTGGGCGTTACAACAGAATAAAGATATTTATGCAATTCCTGGAAACATCTATTCAAAGGCATCACGCGGCACAAATCGTTTAATCAAGGATGGAGCAATACCAGTAACCTCTGCAGACGAGGTTTTAGCATCGTTACATATAGAATACGCACAACTGGAACAGACATCGCGGGAAATGGAGTTCACCGACCAGGAGAAACTTATTTGGGAGGTGCTTTCCTTCGAACCGACGTATCTCGATGTTTTATCAGAGAAGATCAACATCTCCACGGGCACAATTCTCAATATTTTACTTGGACTTGAAATGAAGGGCCTCGTCAAACAACTCCCGGGAATGATGTTCGTGAAAAAATCAAAACAGTCCTAACTGCGGCTCGGCAGCCTTCTCTCCCTCAAACAATCTAATCTCCCCAAATTCTCCATCGAAACCAGGATTGATAATGACATCACCGCGTCGGGCTCGTTCAACACCGATAGCGATTTTTTCTTGCGTAGAATTTTTTAAATCATCGATAGGTGTATTGAGTAAAATTTCAAACTCGTTACCAAAAATGCCACACAGTCTCCGATATTCATTTTTGACACCAACCGTATCACGACCAACACCCATTCCTTCAGCGATGATTTCTTCTAAGGGAATCAAATTTTTAAAGGGAATTGGATTTTCAGGAGTGAATCCTTCTTCTCTATCAGAAAGCGTTTCGACACGGTGCAGAACGCCGATCGTGAGATTACGCGAACAGACTGGGCAGAGATTATTATTAAACCGCGCCTCCTTCGGTGAGAGCCTCACACCACATTTACGGTGGCCATCAAAGTGGTATTTCCCTTCCTGAGGATAAAATTCAATTGTATAGAGGAACTGCTCACGGTCTCCATTTTTAAGAACATCCCGTAGCTGAAAATAATTCAGCTTATCTTTAAAAACATTCACTTCTCGACCGAGGCGTGCCGGCGAATGTGCATCAGAATTTGACACGAGTGTATAGTTATCTAAAATTGAAAGACGCCAGTTCATTGGAGGATCTGATGAGAGCCCGGTTTCGACAGCAAAAAATTTGTCCTGTAAATCAGCAAAACACTCTTCGATCGAATCGAATCCAGAATTTGCTCCAAATAATGAAAACCACGGCGTCCAGATATGAGAAGGAACGAGGAATACATCGGGTGAAATGTCGAGTAATGCTCTGAACATTTCGTAGGTATCGAGTGACAGCATCGGTCTTCCGTCAGCCTCAAGCTTGCCATAACGACCTAAATAGTTATTTATCTTCTCAACATGTTCAAAATCTGGCGCAAAGATGATGTTATGGATACGACGAAGTTTACCTTTTTTAGTATAAATATTACTCACTTCAGCAGTAAGAACAAATTTTATGTCCTGATACTCATAGACGCCATCCACAAACTGTAAATATTTTTTGAGTTCTTTGAGCCATTCAGGGTGGGTGAAATCACCGGTTCCAACCATACCAATACCCTTCATGCGTGCATACTCGGCAATTTTCGGAATAATCATATCCTGCGATGTTGCGCGCGAATAGCGCGAATGGATGTGTAAATCAGCAATCATTTCTTCGTCGCGACTCCCATGACTCTCAAATCACGCTCTTGCGCCGGCGTAAACGTCAGATGACGATAGAATGAACAATCAAACCCGGCGTTGGTTAAAAGTTCGCGGATTGTTGATAAAGGATATGCACGTTCCTGATGAAACTCTTTTATAATCGTTTCTTTCCCATCTTTCTTAATAGCGAGTGTCAGATCCAACGATGAGACAAAAGTAGATGTATTAAAGGTATTCGTCCACGTAGAATAAATATCTCCATCCTGACGATGGAACGTTTGATTCCCCCATTCATCATGTAAACAGTGAATCGTATTGATGTCGAAAATAAATATACCATCATCGCTGAGCGTGTCATACACACATTCAAAACAAGATACGAGATCGGCCTCACGCAAGAGATAGTTGAGGCTATCATAGAGACATGTCATGATGGGTACCTTTCGTGCGAGCCTAAAATTCCTCATGTCACCATTTATGAGATACACGTTATTGTGGACTCGCGGCGCTGATCGGATAAGTTTCTGTCTGCATATCTCGAGCATGGGGAGCGATCCATCCAAACCGATAACATCATATCCCCTCTCTAACCACAAAAGCACGCAAACACCGGTTCCACAGGCCAAATCTAAAACTTTTTTTCCTCTGATAGTATTGAACGCAAGAATGTTCTCAATATACGCGACCCATCCTCGGTAATTGATAAACGACATTAATGTATCATAGTATGGTGCTATATCTGTAAAAGCTCGACTACACACCTCTGATTTCATAGTTGGGTGCCTCTTTTGTAATAGTGATGTCATGGGGATGACTCTCTCTGAGACCGGCCGAACTGACCTTTATGAAACGTGCCTTTCGTTGTAATTCTTTGATATTTTTGGCACCACAGTAGCCCATACCCGATTTGAGTCCGCCAATGAGTTGAAAGATGACCTCTTTGACGAATCCACGATACGGCACCCGTCCTTCAACACCTTCTGGCACAAATTTTTTCTGCGCTTCCTGAAAATACCGATCTGCGGATCCTCTCGGCATTGCGCCCAGCGATCCCATTGCCCGGTATTCTTTGTACCGTCGTCCTTCGAGAAGAATTGGCGCGCCGGGACTCTCCTCGGTCCCGGCAAAGAGATTACCGACCATAACACTGGCCGCTCCACAGGCGAGTGCCTTGACAATGTCTCCAGAGTACCGAATACCACCGTCCGCAATGATAGGTATATTTCCTTGCCGTGCTACGCGTGCACATTCAGTGATTGCCGTTACTTGTGGAATACCGACGCCAGCAATGACCCGGGTCGTGCATATTGAACCTGGACCAATACCTACCTTGATTGCGTCAACATCGAGCTTTATTAACGCCTTTGCTGCCTCAGCAGTACCGATGTTACCAACGACCAGATCAATATCCGGAAATCTCTTCTTCACTCTCTTCGCTATATCGATTACACTCTTCGAGTGGGCATGTGCAGTATCGATGACGATGGCATCAACCGCTCCTTCGATGAGTGCTTCGGCGCGCTCCACGGTTGTATTGTCAAAGCCGATTGCCGCAGCACAACGTAATCTTCCCATCTTATCAATCGTCGCATTCGGATGTTCCATCTTTTTTATAATATCTTTTATGGTTATGAGTCCCTTCAGCCGGCTAGACTTGTCCACAATCGGCAACTTCTCGATCCGATGCTTCTTTAATATTTTCTGTGCCTGTTCGAGAGTCGTTCCTTCTGGTGCCGTTATCAATCGTTCATGGGTCATTATTTCTCTGACGGGTTTCGCGAGATTTTTTTCGAATATGATATCGCGGTTCGTAAGAATACCGACGATTCTATTTTCTTTATCGACAACCACAACTCCAGAAATAGAATACTTCTCCATCAGTTCCTGTGCTAATCCAATCGGCGTATCTTCCTGCACGGTTATTGGATTAATAATCATTCCACTCTCCGCACGCTTTACCTTCCGAACCCGCGCCTGTTGCTCGTCGATTGACATATTCTTATGAATGACACCAATACCACCCTCTTGGGCAAGAGCAATCGCCATCGCCTCTTCGGTAACGGTATCCATCGCAGCACTCGCCAAGGGCATATTCAAGTTAATGTGTCGCGAGAATTTTGTTTCGACGGCACACTGCCGCGGCAAAATCGTCGAATATTGGGGGATTAATAAAATATCATCAAAGGTGAGTCCTTCTTTATACTGTACGTTTACCATTAATTATTATAATGATTTTTTGGCGTCCGTCAAGCAGCAAGAATATTTTGTACAAGCAGGCTCATTACTTGACTTTTAGCCAATTTTGGCTATACTTCTTTCTGTTAGCGAAAATCTGAATATTTACATGCGGATTGCAATTCAATAAGTTCGCTCACGTTTTCTCGAGCTCAAGATAATTTAAGAAATTAAGAGAAAGGAGTACAACAATGGCATTACTTGAAATAAGGTGGCATGGCAGAGGAGGTCAGGGTGCCAAGACCGCAGCCCTACTCTTTGGTGATGCTGCCGTTGAAACTGGTAAATATATTCAGGCATTTCCCGAGTACGGGCCCGAGCGAATGGGCGCACCGGTTTTTGCGTTCAATCGTATCTCGAATGAACCGATTCTGCAACACTGCGGAATTAAAAATCCTCAGATCGTCGTCGTCCTCGACCCAACACTCATGGAAACGGTCGACGTCACCGAAGGATTGCCAGACGATGGCGTCGTACTGGTCAACACACAGAAGACTGCGGCAGATATTAAGAAGCAACTGAAATTAACCACTCAAGCGGTCTACGTCGTCGATGCAAGCAAGATCTCCAAAGACATACTGAAACGCGACCTCCCCAATACGCCAATGCTCGGTGCACTGATAAAGGTTTCTAAACTGCTCGACTTCAAGGCAATGCTGGAATCAGTGAAACATCGGTTAGAGCACAAATTTCCGACACGTCCAGAGGTGGTTGAGGGTAATATTAAAGCAATAAAACGGGCGTATGAGGAGGTTATGGCATGAAGAAAAAGAAAAAGGGATGGAAGGAATTACCAATTGGTTTGGTCACCGAACCAGCGAGTAGTTTAGAATTTGAGACCGGTGACTGGCGCAGTGAGAAACCAATCTGGGATGAAAAGAAGTGCACCCACTGTCTGATTTGCTGGATATACTGTCCAGATTCGGCGATCATCGTGAAAGATGGCAAGGTACAGGGCATTGATTATCGATATTGCAAAGGATGTGGAATCTGCGCAGAGGAGTGTCCGCCAAAAATAAAGGCAATTACCATGGTAAGGGAGGAAAAATGATAGTTGCAAGAACTGGTAACGAAGCAATGGCCGAGGCAATGAGGCAGATAAATCCAGACGTTGTCGCTGCATATCCCATTACACCGGCAACCGAGGTCGTGCAGCTCTTTTCGAGCTTTGTTCACGATGGTCTCGTCGACACGGAATTCGTCCCGGCCGAGAGTGAACACTCGGCAATCAGTGCCTGTGCAGGTGCTGCAGCGGCTGGCGCGCGCGTCATGACCTCGACTGCATCTCAGGGGCTTGCCTTGATGCACGAGATACTCTTCATCGCCGCCGGTTTACGAGCACCGATCGTCATATGTCTCGTTAATCGTTCACTTTCGAGCCCCATCAATATTCACTGTGACCACTCTGACACGCTGGCATCGCGCGATGCTGGATGGATACAGATATACGCGGAAAATGCCCAAGAGGCATACGATACGACAATTCAAGCAGTAAAGATTGCGGAAGAGGCGCTCCTCCCGGCATTGGTGACGACGGATGCCTTTATTATCAGTCACGGTATGGAACGCGTTGAGCTGGTCGATGATAAGGCGGTTCCAAAATTTCTCGGAGAGCGGAAGGTAAAACACTCATTGCTCGACGTCGATAATCCTGTGACCCTTGGCCCGTTAGATCTCCAGGACTATTTCTTCGAACACAAGCGTTCAGAAATTGATGCGATGAATCATGTCTTGCCGACCATCGAAAAGGTACAGAAAGAGTATGGCGACAAATTTGGCAGATACTACTCAACGGTTGAGGAGTATAAGCTCGACGACGCCGATGTAGCAATACTTGCGATGGGTTCCACGGCTGGTACGGCAAAGGTTGCAGTCGAACGACTGAGAGAACAGGGCAAAAAAGTCGGGCTCATACGGAGCAGAGTTTACCGACCATTCCCCCAGACCGCAATGCTCAAGGCAATGACTAAGGTCAAGGTAGTCGGCATCATGGACCGAGCAGACACCCTCTCGACACTCGGCGGTCATCTCTATACCGAATGTCGTTCAATACTCTATGATGCCGATAATCGACCATTGCTGAAAAACTATATCTATGGTCTCGGTGGCAGAGATATCAGCATCGAAGAAATCGAGGCGATGTACGACGAACTCCTTACGATACAGAAATCAGGTCAGGTTGACAAAAATATAGTATACTACGGAGTGAGAGGTGAGTAATGGCTAAACTAAAAGATCTCGCGGCTCAGGAAGAGAAATTTGTCGGTGGTCATCGTGGTTGTGCAGGGTGTGGTGCGACAATCGTTGCGCGGCAGGTGCTGCTTGCAGCAGAGCAACCCGTGGTCGTCGGTGCGGCGACAGGTTGTTTAGAAGTTATCTCAACAATCTTTCCCTATTCGGCGTGGAACGTTCCGTACATTCACAACGCCTTCGAAAATGTCGCAGCAACAATGTCTGGCGTTGAGGCAGCATATAAGGCACTCAAGAAGAAAGGAAAAATCACGAAGGATCTCAGATTCATTGCCTTCGGTGGTGATGGTGGAACCTACGATATCGGTCTGCAGGCACTCTCAGGAATGATTGAGCGGAGACATCGCGTGCTCTATATCTGTTACAACAACGAGGCATATATGAACACGGGTATACAGCGTTCATCAGCGACGCCGCGCGGTGCACATACTACAACATCACCAGCAGGGAAGGTCATACCAGGAAAGCTCCAACTGAGAAAGAATCTCACAGAAATCGTGATTGCCCATGAACCTGCCTATGCTGCTCAAGCGACGATTGGTTACTGGAATGATCTGGTCACCAAGGTGCGCAAAGCACTGGATGCCGACGGTCCGTCATTTATCAACGTGTACTCTCCATGTCGACTCGGCTGGGCATATGCGCCAGAAAAGACCATTAAGGTCTCAAAGCTTGCGGTTGAAACATGCGTCTGGCCGCTCTATGAATATCAGGATGGTACATATCACATTACGGTGAAACCCAAGGAGAAAAAACCGATTACCGAGTTTCTCAATGTGCAAGGCAGATTCGGACACCTCTTCCAGTGGAAGGATGATATACCGATAAAAGAATACCAAGCAGAAGTCGATTTCATCTGGAACCGATTACTGAAGAGAAGCGAGGTACAGAAGTCGAAGGAACCAGGTTAATACTTAAAAAATTATCATCTGTTTACATCCGCATTCTTATCCGTGTGAATCCGTGAATTCCATCTGTGTAATCTGTGCTATGTATCTGTGTACTCTGTGTCCTCATGATTAAAGCCATCCTCTTCGACCTCGACGGAACGCTCTATAAGAGTGAAACGATACGCAAAAAATTTGCTGAAGCTGCCTACACCACTATTGCGAAGCTAAAAAATATCTCTCTCGAAAAGGCTCAGAAACTCATTGAAGAACGCAGAGAAGAATTACAGAAAAAAAGTGGCAGCGCTGTCCCCTATACATTAACATTGCTTTCTTTTGGCGTCCCTATCGAAGAGTGGCATAGAGAGAACATAGCGTTCTTTGATCCACGCGATTACCTCACGGAAGACCAAAAACTGAGAGAGACGCTCATTCATATAAAAAAACAGTACCGACTCGCAATTCTCACGAATAACAACACCATACAGGCCGAACGCATCCTCGAGGCACTCAATCTGAAGGGTATCTTTGACCGAGTCTTTACCTACAACACATTTAACCTGCTCAAACCAGACCCCGTATTTTTCAAAAAAGCAGCCGAGGAATTAGATGTCGAAACAAACGAGTGTCTTGTCGTTGGTGACCGCTACGCTATAGATTTAACACCAGCGAAAGAATTAGGCATGCAAATACATGAAGTCACAGGACCCGAAGATATTCACACAATGCGGTCAGGCCTTGACTCTTGACTGTCACACAATGGGGTCAGGTCTTGATTTTTGACTTTGACTGAGATACGTTTTTGACGGTGAGTTTTTTCTACTCATGAGATTGTTTAGTTTGTTACTCAGTTCGAGGCTTCAGTCAAAAGTCAAGACCTGACCCCAACATCTGGCGGGCACGGACCGCGTAGATAGACGTTGGCTCTTTCACGATGAGATCTTCCAAAATTTTTTGTGCTTCTTCTTTTTTATTCAACTGCGCATTAATTTCAGCGCGAAGAAGCGTTGCGTTATGTACCTCATGTTCAGCAAAAAAATGCTCTAACTCCTCAAGCGCACTGACTGCCAATGATAAATCATCTTTTTTTCTATAGAGGAGAGCCAGGTAGTAGTATGCATAAGGACCCGCTGCTGATTTCAACAGTTGTTTCAGGCTCTCTTGCGCACTGTTGAATTGTTCTGTCTCATAGAGACAGATTGCCAAGGCAAGCCTCTTGAGTGAGAGTGTATCTTTGCGTACACGCTCGATGAGGGAAAGTCGTTCGAGTGCATCATTGGCAATATTCGATTGTGGAAATCGTGCTACTAATTTCAAATATGTTTCTCGTGCCTCGAGCATCTTGCCGCAAAAGAAGTAATCATCACCAAGGGCACTGAGGATACCAGGAATTTCGATTACGGTAAACGTTGTTTCGTATTCTTTTAAGAGCTGAATGGCATGCTCATAATCACCCATTTTAAGATAGCACATATTCAACGCCAAAACTGTCTCTAATTGTGGATTGCGCGTCAACTCCATTTCGAGGCTATCAACCGTGGATTCGATTATCGTGGAAATAAGCAAACAGAGTAGTATCATCGTTCTTCTAACAAGGTTTTGAAATACTCTCTGATATAAAGTTCATATTCTTTTGGATATGATTCCCGGAGCGCCTGTTGAATCAATTCGCGTAATTCATCTCTGCCCAACTGTTCAGTCAAAGGTTTTGGACTGAGTCGTTCGAGTATATCTTCACCAGGTTTGCTCTTCCGTTCTTTTGTAAAATCTTCTTTTCTAATTGACCGCTGACTATCAAGAAGCCGTGAGAGCACCTTCTTTTGTCGCTCAATCAGTTCTCTCGTTACCTTATATTGATAGAGTTCTTCCTCGGTTTCCTTCATGTCCTGGACAACGTCATCGAGCAATTCCTGATATTGACCGACCCCTGCATCTGCCCGCAAGGCCTCTAACGCCTCTCTCAACGCACGCTGCCGACCCGCGAGCCTTCTCAGTTGTGCCATCTGCTCACCGCTTAAACCACCCATCGGCAGCGGTAACATGTTGAACATCGACTGATTGAAAGACATCTGCCCTTTTGTAATATCAGAGAGCCCCTGCATAAATTTATCCATGCCAGTAGAAGAACCGCCTCCGGTAATGATCTCTAAATTTCTGAACATCTCATAACAAACGACATTAATGAGTCTCATCGCCTCCTGGGAATTCTGTTGACCGATGTGCTTCTGTTGCCTCATGTTCTTCGCTTGTTCCATGTGTTTAATCGCCCTCGCGAGATTCTTACTCATGTGCGGTGTTACATACATGCTCTTTCTTTGCTGGGTATAGAGACTTTCCGCAACAATTTTTGTAGCAGTAATAACCTGATCTTGTACAGCCATATCAACACCAATGGTGTCTTGAGAGAAACGCTCTTCGGTTTTAGAGATATCGATCAACTGATTGAGTATTTCCAGCAATTTTTTCCTCACCTGTGCGGCCCGACTTTTTGTTACCGACTCATACCATTGTTGCAATTCACCGGCGAGCCGATCGAGTCCTTCTTTCTTCTCCCCGAGCTCAGCAGATGAAATTTCGGTTGTCTCTTGCGCCATATTTTCTAATGCATCTTTTATCTCCTGCTCGAGCCCCCTCGATTCGGCCAATTCTTCCATGGCATCGGCGAGTCTCATTATGTCTTCATTTAACTCCGTAACTTCGGAACTGATATCAACATCTTTATCTTCTTTCACTACTTGTTCCAGTTCCTCAGCACTTCGCGCCAACTCCTCTGCCCACTGTGCAAGTTCCTTTAAACGCTCTTCTTGTCGATAACGCTCCAGGAGTTCCAATGTTCTCTCTAATGCCTTTGCTAATTCTTCTTGCGCATCTTTCAATGCTTGAAGAGATCGTTGCATAACTTCTGGTCTCTGATCGAGCTGAAGCTGCACCTGCTCTAATGCATCCCTCAATTCATCAGGAGCAATTTCTTGCAAGATTTTCATTATCTCTTGCAACCGTTCAAGCGATTTTTGATCAAGAATGATTCCTTCACTCAATTGTTCGAGTGTCTTTTCAAGCTCTGCCTGCCATTCTTCAATTTTTTCCAGAATTTTCTCTTCTTTTCTTATCAGCTCCGCCAACTTCTCCTGCTCTGCCCAGGATATTTTTCTTTCTTTCATAATTTTCTGTTGAATTCGCATTGCCTCTTCTATCTCATCGGTATGCTCCGAGTGCAAGTCATGAAAGTCTTGGAGAAGATTTTCCTCTTTCTGACTCACTTCTTCATAAATCTCCTCCATTGTGGGAAAATAAATGTAGTATGTCTTGCTACGCGTGGTGTTGCCGGCGTTATCGACAACATCAGCGAAATAGTAAACTTCATCGCCGGGAAGCATTCCCAAGTCTGAGAGATTCCATTCAAAGAAAAGTGTATCTTCGAGTGCGCCTCTGTTTATTTGCAGCATTTGCTTTTGTTCCTCATCGAATGTGTAATAGAACGTGGCTCTATCTAATCCATAGTCGTCGCTGCACCGTATGCCGACAGTGACTCTCATATCGTTCGGCATGGTTATGTTATAGCCAGGGTAAAAGATATCGACGAGTGGTGCGAGATCGGGAATGGCATATATCCGTATCTGTTCCTTTAGTGAGCTCAGCGCATGAAGGTGGAGGAGTGCTATGCCGCTCTCCCGAACGATATACTCACCGGAAAACTCATCGCCTTCGCAGGGGAGCGTAATCGTGTCACCATACTCGAAAGAAGCAGAATCTAAGAGGGTCGATGCCCTTCCGTACATATGCACCCTCGTACCGCGCGGTACAATCAATTCCTTACCGGTTTTTATCTGCTCCTTCAAGTTCGTCGAGCGAGGAAATGTTAAATGAAAAATAAGTTCTTCGATATAAATCGGTGCAATGGGTATAAGTCGAAATTCATCTGTTATATGATCGAGAAACGTAAAACGATAGGTCACTGGTTCTACGAGTCTCATTTTTTTTGTAGCGACACTGTTTTCAACATCGATCTTTTCTGTCACGAATCCTTTCTCTTGCGAAATGATAAGCCCAACGTTTTCTGGCATATACACACCCGTAAGATTGAGTGCTATATTAATCTCCTGGTCCATCGGATATGCACCATCACCGGGCTCGACACGATACTCTATCTCGTGATTGAGCGAATACCAGAAATGAGCTGGAAACACCGCTGGATGGATGAGCACGAATACAAGCACAATCAAGAGAAACTGAACTGATTTGTGCAGGGAACGATAGTTAATAAATTTTGTAACATCGATACCCTCGATTCTCCTCGCCGCATCATCAATGAATGCAGAGATGAGTTCTCGAGAATATTTTTCTTTGTTATCTCTCGGAATAAGCGAAAGTTGTATGCTACTCACTACTTCATTTTTTAAGTTAAGTTTCTTCTCTAACTCACGAGCCCGTTCAATAAGAGAAACTGGTCGATAGAACAAGAGTGGTATCAATCCGATGAGGCCGTAGAGTGGCGATTTCAACAAAAACAGAGCTATGCTCGCAGAAATCAACAGTGTTGCTATCGTAAAAATGAAATACGCAGTAAAATCAACCCATTGTTGATGATACGCATATCCCTTTACTTTTTTCGTAATACTATCGATTGCCGACATAATCAATGAGTGAGGCTATAAACGACAATATTAATGCCCATTTGAATCGCCGCCTCCCGTTTTTCCGGCGGGTCATTATGGACATCGGGGTCTTCCCAGCCATCGCCTAAATCACATTCATATGTATAGAAGACAACGAGGCGATTTTCATAGAAGATACCAAAGCCCTGGGAAGGTTTTCCATCATGTTCATGAATTTTCGGTAATCCGTTCGGAAAATCATAAAATGAGCCGTATATGGGATAGTCAAACGGCAATTCGACGAGCGGTGAATCAGGAAAGACTTTTACGATCTCATGGCGAAACGATGAGTCCATACCGTAGTTATCATCGGCATGGAGAAATCCACCGGCAGCAAAATAATTCCTGAGAATTTTTATCTCCACATCAGAAAAGCGAACTTTTCCATGGCCATTCATATAGAGATATGGGTAGTTGAACAGTTTCGGATCCGTGATTTCAACGACATCTTCCCGCGGCGCAGCTCTGATACTCGTCCGTTCATTGATCGCCGCAAGTAAGTTTGATAGTGAAGAGGGATTCGAATACCAGTCTCCCCCACCATGATATTTCAACCGTGCAATCGTGAAATCGTACTGTCCAAGAATGACAATTAAAAATAACAACACATACATCTACATAATTATAAGGTGAAACCCTGTGATGTCAAGGCAAAGAAAGCAATTGTAAAAATGATAATTTGCATAGTGCGCATTAGAAAGGGTTAAGCCATGTTTCTTCGAGAATCAGCATTGTAGATGTTGTATACCTTCATACTTGCAGTCTTACTCAATATGTGTATAATGAAAACTAATGCAGATTTTGTCCTGTGAACATTTAACCAAGATGTACAAGCATAGAAAGCAAGAAGTCCGAGCAGTGGACAGTATTTCATTTGAAATCAACAGGGGCGAAATCGTCGGCCTCTTGGGACCCAACGGTGCAGGAAAGACCACGACAATCAAGTGTCTGTGCAGGCTCATCAATCCAACCGCAGGAAAGATAATGATTGATGGAAAAGATGTTGTTCGGTATCCACACTTCGCCTTTGAAAAGGTCGCCGCCGTCCTCGAAGGCAACCGCAATGTCTATTGGCGCATGAGCACGATAGAAAATCTTAAACTATTCGCCGGGCTTCAGGGCTATTCTTATAAACAGGTAAGGAATAGAATCGATGAATTAATCGGTGTATTTGGATTAAACGACAAAATAAATACAGAAGCGCGCTTTCTCTCGCGTGGCATGCAGCAGAAGCTTGCCATCGCCTGCGCACTCATTAAGAACACCGACATCCTCTTGCTGGATGAACCGACCCTTGGCCTCGATGTGGAGATGACCCATGAAGTGCGTAATCTGTTGAAACAAAAGATATCTGACGAGGGTAAGACAATACTCCTCAGTTCGCACAATATGGGCGTCGTCGAAGATGTCTGTCAGCGCGTCATCATCATCAATCATGGAAAAATTGTCGCCGATGAAGAGATAACGAAAATCAAAGAATTTTTTCAGGTAAATACCTACACGTTCGAGGTTGAAGGCGAGATTAATCAAGGGATAAAAGAAGAGTTTACACAGAAATTCCTCGGCGTCAAATTCTCCACAGACAAAACAGAAACGCATATCACGGTCGACCTTAAGGATTCAATGAAAATCTATGAGGTGCTCGACATCTTGAAACAGAGAAACATGAAACTGCTGAGCATCCAAAATATTGAACCGGATTTTGAAGACATTTATTTGAAACTGGTGCGCCATGAAAAATAGGAGCTGGAATCTCTTCAAGGCGATCTTCATCAAGGAATGGATATCACTCAAACGGTACCCATTCAACACAATTTCGGCCATCGTCACGGTTTATATGCTTTTTCTCCTCTTTTTTCTCGGCTATAAGTTTGTTGGTGGTAACCAATCAACCTTCACAAGAACGACAGAGGGATTCATCGTCGGTTTCTTTATCTGGACCTATTCAATCGCCGCGTACAGCACGCTGTCCTGGGGTATTATTCAGGAGGCAAGAACAGGAACCCTGGAACAGCTGTACATGACACCGTTAGGTTTCGAAACTGTATCAATATACACAGTCATTGCTAATTTCATCTGGAGTGTGGTGTGGGTTTTACCCGTACTCATTTTAATGATGGTCACCACTGGCAGATTCTTACATTTCGATTTCATGACACTCATACCTCTCTTAATACTCACTATTGCGGGCGGTTATGGTATTGGTTTTATCACCGGTGGCCTCGGTCTCGTCTTTAAAAAAATTCAGGCATTTTTCCAAATATTACAGTTTGTCTTTGTTGGATTCATTGTAGCACCAGTGGATACATTACCTGTTTTAAAGATTCTCCCATTCTCACTCGGAACGAAGCTCATTGCCCGAAATATGATTGATGAACTACCGATTTACAGCATGCCTGTTTATGATTTACTTATATTGATTGCGAACGCAATATTTTATTTAACAATAGGATTTTTACTATTTAAGGCATGTGAAAAGATTGCCAAGGACCGCGGTCTCCTTGGCCATTATTAAAAACAATGATGACAGCGATAAAATATAGATTACGGTGATAAGAAGATTTTAATATCTCTGTAATCTTTTTTGAAATCTCCGTAATCATTTGCAACACGAGCGAAACTTTTGTGAGGTTTTAACGTAATACATTTTAAATAGGGCAAATTGAGGCAATTTAAGGCAATTTGGGTGTTTAGGTATTTTGGAATTTTAGGCATTTAGTATTTCTACATGGGGAGGTGAAATGCATCTTTTATTACTCTTTTTTCTCACAGTAAACAATAACCCTACTGTTGAGGTGCGCTTCACAGAGGTTGCACCGAGGATTGACGGTGTCATCGAGGATATCTGGTACACAGCGGATT
>CP070664.1:2321660-2347438 GCA_020355325.1 Caldifarciminota bacterium | reverse complement strand
ATTTGCAATCTAAACCCTGTCAAGCGATATTAATAGATATTCATTTTACTTAAGTGATGAGTTCAATATTTTAATAAATTTCTGATTTAGCCGGTGTGAAGTATTTTTACACGTGATGTTGCCAACAAGTTTCTTCCTTATTATATATATATCGCCGAGTAGATCCAAAAGTTTATGTCTCACCGGTTCATTCCAAAAGCGTAACGGCGTTACCGAATAAATTCTCTTTTTGGTAATACCAATACCATACGGTGGTAAATTCTTCAGTCTCGGATCATTTTCATCAGTGAAAACAAACGTTCGGGCTGGTGCAATTTCATTTATATAATTTTCTCTATTGATAGTTAATATAATTTTTTGAGTCTCAATATACGGATGTGATAACTCCATGTCGATAAACAACTGTTCTCTCCTCGATGGTTCATACCGAATAAAAGAATTTTGTTCTCTTATCAAAATTTCTCTGTCCACATTCAATACACTATACGAACTGTTTACGTGTATGGTACGTAGCATGTCGACAAATGGACCGCTTGAACCATCGAAGAATGGAACTTCATGACCGAAAACATCAATTCTGACACCAAAGAGATTCAAACCATAGAGGGCTGAAAAGAGATGTTCAACGACATCGACCCTCGGTGTGGTACCGAGAGAAACGAGATGGTTTTCAACGAGAACATTTTGGATATTCAAGGGTACGCGTATTGGTGCCCGAGAATCATCGTGTACGTACAGAGCAAACGTATCATTTTTTGAAATGACCAGCTTACTACGGTTACCACTCAAACAAGTTCCTGAAATGGTAACGTTCATGATTCTCTATAAAGACGCGCAATCGCTTTCAGCACAGCGTTGTGCTCACGTGCAGGGATACCAGAGTATCTCTTCTTGCGGCTCAGCGACTTAAAAACACCGCTCTTTGCATAAACCACAACATCATCACCAATCTCGAGATGATCACTCACTCCCACCTGACCACACAGTATTACATTACTGCCAATTTTTGTGGACCCAGCAATTCCGACCTGTCCCATGAGAATACAATCTTTACCAATTTCCACATTGTGGGCGATATGTACTAAATTGTCAATTTTTGTCCCCTCGCCAATAACCGTATTGCCGATAGTCCCTCTATCAATGGTCACATTTCCGCCAATATCAACGAAATTCTCTATGACAACACCACCAATGTGTTTGAGCCGCTTGTACCTGCGCTTCTTTATGTACCCAAATCCCTCTTTTCCGATAACAGTATTGGGTCCGATCGTCACAAAATCACCTATCTCTGTTTTCTTATAGATAACGGTATTGGCCATGATTTCGCAATGCTTGCCAATCTTCACGCCCTCATCAATAGAACAGTGCGTACCGATGTATGCCCCGGTGCCAATCTTAACATTTTTCGCTATAACGACGAACGGCTCAATAGTACAGGTCTTTGGCAGCAATGCATTCTTAGCTATCAACGATTGTGGAGAAATTTCACCTTTTCGCCTCTTTTCAGCACAATTTTGCAGCAATACATACATCGCTTCCTTGACGTCTTTAACCACGATACCGTGTTTGCCTTTCACCCTCTTTTCGGCAACGACAGCACCGGCGCGTGTCTTTTGCGAGGAATCGAAGAGAAATGTGAGGTCGTTTTTACCAGCATGGGCCGGCGGCAGGATATTTTTTATCACGTATGCTTTTCTTCCATAAATCGACCCGTTTACAATACGGCCGATTTCGTATAGTTTCACGACCAATCCTATTCAAGATGAACTCTGTTGTCAACCCAACGTATTGACATTTGCCTGAAATCAGGTAAAATTGAGTGGGAGGACACGACAATTCTGCATAACATTGTCTGTCTAATTTATGATTGATGGATATAGGTTTGGAGAAATTAAAATTTCCGGAAAATCATATCGAAGTGATGTCATAATATACCCCAATCACATTGATTCAAACTGGTGGCGAAAGCAGGGGCATAATTTAGAGGTCGATGACATCAGCGAGGTCATCGATACCAAGCCTGAGGTGGTCATCTTTGGCACAGGCCAACCGGGTTTGATGCAGGTTGAGAAAAAGACTATCGAATATCTGGAAAAATTAGGCATCAAGTCAATTATCTTACCTACTGAGAAGGCATGTCAAGAAAAAAAACGAATTGCTAACTCGAAAAAAGTGGTTGCTTGTTTACATCTTACGTGCTAGTGAATAATTTTTTAAAATTTTTGATTATAGGAGTAATAATCATGGCACAACATTGTGAAGGAAAAGAAAGAGAATACCGTGAGTCAATTCATGCTGGGAGCTGGTACCCGGGTAAACCAAAGGAATTAAAAGAAATGATTAATGCCTTCTTAAAGAATGCACGCGCACGAGTGCACGGTGAAATCTATGGATTAATTTCACCACATGCCGGTTATGTATACTCGGGTCCTGTTGCGGCATTTGCTTATAAATCAGTCGAAGGTCAAGAATTCGATGATGTCATCGTCATTGGTCCAAGCCACCGTCATGGATTTATTGGCGCGTCGGTTGATACAATGACTGGTCGCACGACCCCTTTAGGAAACGTTGATTTTGATGTCGAATTGGCACGCAAAATTATAAAGCAGAACAAAAATATTTCTTTTGAACCGTATGCCCATATACAAGAGCATTCGGTTGAGATCCAAATACCGTTTCTCCAAATGGTCTTACAGGAGTTTAAACTCGTAGAAATCGTGATGGGCAGTCACGACTACACAACATGCGAAATCTTGAGTGATGCTATTGTGAAAGCAACCAATGGAAAGAGAATTTTAGTTGTCGCAAGTTCAGACCTCTCTCACTATCATCCACAAAAAGAAGCAGAAAAACTCGATAATTTAGTCATTGAAGCCGTAGCAGATTATGATCCTGAAATATTATTCAGAAGATTGAGCCAAGATAGTTGTGAGGCATGTGGTGGTGCTCCTATTATTACAACAATGCTCGCCGCAAAGAAGTTAGGTGCAACAAATGCCAAGCCTGTTGGGTATGCAACGAGTGGCAGCACATCCGGTGATTATGCTGCGGTTGTCGGATATTTAGCTGCCGTATTCTATAAAGGAAAAGAGGTGGAGGTCGGCGTTAACCTCGGTTTCACCGATGCGGAAAAGGCAAAGCTCAAAGACATTGCACGTAAATCAGTAGAGGCAGCGGTAATGCGTAAAGAAATGCCCGAGATGAAGAATATAACCAAAAAACTGAAAGAACCGTATGGTGTATTCGTTACCCTTAATAAGCACGGGAATTTACGGGGTTGTATTGGACGCATAATCGGTGACCAACCACTCTATATTTCCTGCGAGCAAATGGCAAAGGCAGCGGCATTGGAAGACCCACGTTTTCCTCCAGTCGCTGAAAATGAACTCTCAGATCTGGAGATTGAAATTTCTGTATTAACACCATTGGAGCGCGTAACTGATTTCAAGAAAATTGCTATCGGTCGGGACGGCTTGTTGATTCGTAAGGGATATAATAGCGGATTATTACTACCACAGGTGGCGGCTGAATATGGTTGGAGTGTGGAAGAGTTTCTGGAAGAAACCTGCCACAAAGCAGGGTTATCCTCGAATGCTTACAAATCCAAGGACGCAGAAATATACAGGTTCTCTGCAGAGGTTTTTTGATAAAGGTATTCATTACCCAAAGATCCACAAGACATATCATGGATTGAGATGAAAAAAGAGAAAATTTTTATTGACCCCTTCGACGATTTGGGTTATGCCAAGATCGACGTACACCGCGAAAAGAGAAAAGGTTTTCCCGAAGTTGTTTTCTGTGCTGGTAAAACAAAAAAGCAGATAGTAAACATTGCTGCAAGGGTTTTCAAATTCAGCAAACGTGTCATGCTCACACGGGTGACTCCTGCGGTTCAACCGAGTCTGAGAAGAAAATACCCACATGGCACATATTACAAAGATGCACAAATCTTCTATGTCGGCACTCAGCCGAAGAAGAGCGGCTTAATATCTGTCCTGACTGGTGGAACCGCAGACATTCCAGTGGCAGAAGAGGCTGCGGTAACTGCAGAAATTATGGGCAGCAAGGTGCAGAGAATCTATGATGTTGGCGTTGCCGGACTCCATAGACTCCTGGCGTTCCGTAAAAAGATCGAGGTATCACGCGTCTTGGTCGTCATCGCAGGGATGGATGGCGTTCTTCCATCGGTCGTCGGAGGTCTTTTCTCGAAACCAATTATTGCGGTCCCAACGAGTGTTGGTTACGGCCTCAACCTCCAGGGAATAACACCACTCCTCACCATGCTGAATTCCTGTGCTCCAGGCATTGCGGTCGTGAATATTAACAACGGCTTTGGTGCTGGCTATATTGCTGCAGTCATAAATAAATTATGAAGGCTTTATATTTCGATCCAATACTCGGCGTGAGTGGTGACATGATTCTTGCCGCCCTGATCGATCTCGGGATAAGCAAAGATTATTTAAAAAAGAAATTATCCTTCATACCCAAATTTGAAATTATAGTGTCCAGGGTATCAAAAAACGGTGTAAGTGCTAGAAACGTACAGTTTAAGATCAGGACAAAAATTTCAGAGAAAGAGTTCATTCCACTCATTAATAAAAGCACGCTACCGAGCACAATCAAATCGATGGCGACAAAGATCATACACCGTATTTTCGCTGTCGAGAAGAAGGTACATCGTGCCCGCCAATTGCATTTGCACGAACTCGCAGATGCCGATACACTACTCGATATCGTAGGAACCCTCGTTGCCATTGACTATCTCAATGTCGACAAGATTTACTCAAAACCCATGAAGGTTGGGAAAGGATTCATTAAAACGGTTGAGGGCAATATGCCAGCATTCAATTTTGCGACTGCGGAACTGCTCAAAGGGTATCCTGTCGAATTTATGCCCATCTCTGCTGAATTGACGACACCAACCGGAGCCGCGATCATCAGCACGATCGCCGAGTCCAAGGACGACCTTTCTCTGTCAAAAATTAATGGAATCGGACTCGGAGCGGGTACAATGGATATCGAGGGGTATCCGAATCTTCTCCGTATTTTCGTTGGCGAAGTTCCAAGAACATCTGGTGATGAGTGCCTCGTTATCGAAACAAATATCGATGATATGAATCCACAGGATTACGACATTCTCTTTGAGCGTCTCTACAAGGCAGGAGCATTAGAGGTCTTTTTATCTCCGATAATCATGAAACACTCTCGTCCTGGTACGCTTTTGACGGTATTATGCAAATCGGGCGATACCAAGATAACCGATATCCTCTTTAATGAAACGACGACGCTCGGCTTGAGGATGCAACGTATGAAGCGCCTGACATTAGAGCGACGTATTATCAAACTCCCTTCTCCTTATGGGACAATACGCGTCAAAGTCGTTACATATGGAAGGAAAAGGAGATTTTCTCTCGAATACCAGGATTTAAAGAAAATGGCATTAAAAAATAACATCTCGATACGAAGATTACGTGCCGAGCTTACAAGGCTAGTTGAGAAAAAGAGTGGCGCACAACCGCTATGAGAGCTGAAGAAAGAAAAATGGCTTATCTGAAGGGTTTATCCGGTTCGATAAGAGAAATTTTATGGAACATAAAATTAAAATGAAATGCCTCTGAAGAATACCAAGAAAGCAAAGACGAAAGGTATCGCTCAAGGGGTAAACGATTTCCCCGAGAGATTGTCTAAATATCGCGAGTTAAGCGACGAGGAGCTCATCAAATTGGTAAAGGCTGGAGAGGTCGAACCGTTTGATGAATTAGTGCGGAGGAACGAAGTCAAGATTCACGACCTCTGTTATAAAATGGTCAGGAACTACGACGATGCCAAGGACCTTGCTCAAGAAACGTTTATAAAGGCATACAGGAAGATTAATAAGTTCGACGGAAGATCGAAGTTTTCGACCTGGCTCTATCGTATTGCGGTTAACAATTCTCTCAATTTTTTGAAGAAACAGAAGCCGACCGTGGAGATCTTTGAAGAAATTACGAGTCTTGGGCAAGATGATCCGGTGCAGCGATACAAGAGCAAGAAGCTGAGAGAACTGATTAACAAGAACGTGGCAAAGCTTCCCAATGTTCAGAGGGCAGTATTTACGTTACGGACGCTCGAGGATATGTCCTATCAGGAAATTAGCGAAATTTTAAAGAAGCCTGTCAGTACGATAAAGGTAAATCATCATCTCGCTGTTAAGAATTTAAGAAACTACATGAAAGGCAAAGTATGAACTGTTTCGATGTGCAAGAAAAGATTATAGATCTCCTCATTGGTGAACTATCGCTCTACGATAAAGTGTTGGTGCAGGAACACATCAATACGTGTTCTCTATGCCGTGAAGAATTTCGATTCTTGCATGAGTGCTTGCAGACCTGTACATTTGATGAAACAGAAACGTGCGAGTGTCAGTTTCACGAATCGTATTGGGACGAGTTCGTCGTATCAATCCACGAGAAGATAACACACGAAAAGAAAGAAACTACTTTCCCCTTCCGTACGGTCATCCCTATTGCTGCATCAGCACTCGTCGCTTTTGCTCTCGGTTATTACTTTTTCTTAAAACCCAAAGCACAAGAACCTGTGCAGGAAACACTACCCAACTATGAAATTGACCCCTATGAAGAGGTCTATGAATTAACACCCGAAGAGACCGAAGAATTTCTCCGAATTATCGATCAGCGATACGGTGAATAAGGAAGTATATTCAAATGGTGTCCTGACGCCGCACCGGTGATTGATCGATATTAAAAACTGGCTATAATTGAATGTGAATATTACATTCATCGGTGCTACGCAAACAGTCACCGGCTCACTTCATCTTTTTGAATTTAAAAAACAGAAATTTCTGCTTGAGTGCGGCCTCTATCAAGGTCATCGTGAAGATGCAGAAAGAATAAACAGTACATTTCCGTTTAAACCAAAAGACATCAAGGCGGTTATCCTTTCTCATGCTCATATTGATCATTCGGGTAACCTCCCCAACCTCTCAAAACGCGGTTTTACAGGACCAATCTATTGTACTCCTGCTACAAAAGATATCGCATCACTATTAATTTTAGATTCGGCAAAAATCCAGGAATATGATTTTGAATATCTCAATAAGAGACGGAAGGAGTTGGGGCTACCGCCAAAAGAGCCTCTCTACACAATGAGCGATGCGGAAAATGTTATCAATCAATTTACAACAGTCGAGTATAAAAAGACATTTGCTCCAGTCGACGGTGTAACCATCACACTCTATGACGCTGGACACATTCTCGGTTCATCGATCATTCTGCTCGAAGCAGAAGGGAAAAGAATTCTCTTCAGCGGCGATTTAGGCAGAAAAAATATGCCAATCATTAAGGACCCCTACACTCCCCACAATATCGACTATATAATCCTCGAGTCTACCTATGGCGGAAGAACACATGCATCATTTGATAGAATGACCGCTGAGCTCAAGGACATTATTGAAGAAGGTAAAGCCAAGAAGAGCAAAATAATCGTTCCAGCATTCGCCGTCGAGAGAACCCAGGTACTCATAACAATGCTTAAGAATCTATATGAAGAGGGCGTACTCAAAGATGTCCCGGTCTATATCGATAGTCCTCTTGCCACAAATGTAACCGATGTATTCAGAAATCATCCCGACTGCTTTGACAAGGAAACATACCAACTGTTTACCGAAGGCGATCCATTCAATTTTGCAGGCCTCAACTACATCAAGGATACAGAAGAGTCAAAGAGTCTCAATGAGAAAAAGGGTCCGATGATCATCATGTCGGCTTCGGGCATGTGTGAAGGAGGTCGAGTTACGCACCACCTCATTCATTCGATTGCGAACGCTCACAATATTATCCTCCTGACAGGATTCCAGGCCCGCGGTACCCTAGGGAGAAAAATTCTAGATGGTGCAGAAAAAGTTTCTATATTTAATAACGAATTTGATGTGCGCGCAAAGGTATACTTTATGGGTGGTTTATCGGCCCATGCCGATGGTAACGATTTGGTAGAATATGTGAAGAACATCAAAAATGGCGTATTGAAAAAGGTCTATCTCGTCCATGGTGACATTGAAGAGTCCCGTGCGTTACAAGAAAGAATTGTATCTTTAGATCATATTGATGTCGATATACCGCAGAGCTTGACACAAATAACGATCTGAATTCAATCCTTCAATTCAGAGTAGTTAGGCATGAGTAGTCAGAAAACAGTAGATAGTCAAAACTCAATTAACATAACTATAGAAATAATAAGTACTGAGTACTATCTACTACTACTAAGGATATATTACTTGACGTCCTCTTCAACGAGATTATAATTGAGTATGAAAATTGGACTGATTGGATGTGGTAAAGTAGGTACTACACTCTGTTATCTCATCAAAAGGCGCAATCACCTTGTTGGTGTGTATGACATCAAACGTCACAAAGAAAAAAGAGCACTCAGATTACTGGGTATCAAGCACAATATTCCATTTAAAGAACTGTGTCGGAAGAGTGAGATCCTCCTCTTTGCTACACCCGATGACGAAATAGTGCATGCTTTTAAGAAAGCGCAGCCTTTTCTGTACGGGAAAAAGTACGTCGTACATTTCAGCGGACTATTACCGGCGAGCATCTTTTCACAACAACCTCACGTATATCGGTGCGCAGTACATCCTTTTGCAACATTTCCGCGAATTTTGATTCCGCCGGCACGGAGGAACTACTTTCTATTTATGGAGGGAGACCCCGCCGCTCTCGCGACTGTGCGAAAAATATTCCCGAAAAAATATTTTACGTTACGAACGATACAAAAATCAGATAAAGCAACGTATCATCTCACCGGCGTGTTTTCTTCAAATTTACTGATTGGATTAATGGCTGCAACGTATACACTCACTAAAAAAATACACTGGAGCGAAAAAGATTTTTATGAAGTAGTTGTGCCGCTCATCGAGGAAACACTGAACAATGTAAAAAAATTCAAATTAGAAAATGCCTTGAGCGGACCGCTCGAGCGCGGTGACGTCGAAGTGATCGAAACACATGTAAAGATGTTAAAAAAGAATAAGAATTTAATGAGGATTTACAAAACCTTATCATTGAGCATTCTTAAAATTCTCACAAGAAAAAAACGAGGCAAAGCGACAAAAAAATTGTTGCAAGATTAATCACATCATAGTATAACATCCAGACATGTCGGCGGCACGAGTGTTGACTTTTTTATGAAAGGCCATACAATTGGCTGTATGCACAACCATGGTATGAACGGCGTTTGTTATCTCGCCTTAGAATTAAATCAGTGGACTCCCTTGCGTAATGTGATGTGTATAGTAGTAATCACGAGTTTGATGGTAATAGTCTGTGCCCGTAAAGCACCACCTTTATCAAAGGACCGTCTGCATCCAAAGCTCGTCGAGGCACGAGTTCTTAATAACCGTCAGCTACAATTTACATTTTCTGAAGAAATCGATACGCTCATGTTCGATCCGGGTAATGTGAGTATAACGAGTGATACAGACACATTGAAAATTTTCGAGCTCTACCCATCTCTCTCAGCAGCAGAGATAATCGCGATTACAGATGTACAGTCTGAAAAGATGTATGAAGTCTCTGGATTTGTGTTTGATACGGCAGGGAATAAAGGAAGTTTCAAAAAAACATTTAAAGGGTCAACTCAACGTGATACAATTTCACCCTGGCTCATTGATTACTCTGAGGGTGCAGAAAAGAGTGATTTTCTTTTGCAGTTTTCTGAAGCAATGGACACGTCATTTATTGAATTTGCTGTTCTCCCTAAAAAACAATTCAGCCCACTATGGCATAATATTCGAACCTGCCAGTTGATCGCTGAAACGGCTCGCGACTCATTACAATTTGACACGACATATTATCTCTACATAAACAAAGGTGCTCGTGATATCAGCGGTAATGCTGTCGGGCTCTTCATTACTTCGATAACGCCCGATACCATCTACAGCCCACTCGGCTTAAGGGGCAAAGCCATGGTCAACGATACGTTGGTTCAATCGGGGTTAGCGGTAATCAGCAAAGATATCGTGCTCGGTATCGCCGAAGTACAAAAAGGAGAATTTGCATTTGACGTGAGAGATTCAAGCACCTACACGGTTCTGGTCGTGAGTGGTAAATTCTCGGGCAGTAATGAAGTGTCCGTAGCTCAGGATAATATTGTTATCCTAAAGGAAGAAGAGCGTAACATTGATAGCATTATTCATTAGTATCATTGCGATTGTACTGACAATCGTTCTGTATTTTAAAAATCCTGCCTCTACATTACTCCGGATTCTCGCGCTCGTCATGCTTTTTCTTTTGATAACAAACTTCACACTCGCAATACGGTCAAAGGTGAGGCATACTCCACCAATCGTATTAGTCGATTGCTCCGCAAGCATGAACAGGCATCTGCCCACGATCATGCAGTATATCGATAGCATTACGTTCCAGCACACACGCCTTTTCTTCAGTGAGAGTCTATCACAGGCAGCGGTCAAAAATGGTAGGTTTACGAATATCACCAGTGCAATCTCTGGCGCTCAGAAATTACATCCCGAAGCTATACTACTGATTTCGGATGGCAATCATAATTACGGTGAATCGCCCCTTTCGATCATCGATGAGGTGGATGTTCCTATCCACAGTTTCGGTGTCGGTGGTGAATTGCAGAAAGATGTAGCAATCATTGACATCTCCTATCCAACATACGCGTTTAAAGATGATTCAATAAAGATTGAGGTGGTCCTTCAATCCAAGGGTTTTGAGAGCGGCGAGGGTAAAATTGAATTGACATTGCCATCGAGAAAGACGACGCTCCAACGAACATTTCCGTTGAGTGATGTGGTTGCAAAGCATACAATTGACTTCACACTATGGGCCGTCCAGCCCGGACAAGAATCGATCCATATCTATTGTTTGCCGCAGTCTGATGAAGAGACATATGAGAACAATGAATTCGATGTCTCGCTCCACATCCTCGGCGAGAAGATCCGTGTCCTCTACTACTCTGATCATCTTTCTTTTAATACCAAATTTGTCGTGAGAGCACTCCACGAAGATAACCTTATTGAACTGACGCCATTTACGAAGATACGTGAGGGAAGGTTTCTTGATCTCATCGAGCAGCGTGCGGTACAAACATTACCGAATTCAAGCGATTTTGACGTGCTCCTGTTAGATAACGTAAATCTGAGGCAGCTGCCCTGGCGTGATATACGAACATTCTTAAATCAAGGAAAGGGCATCCTCTGCGTGGGAAGAATCGACGGGCTTACCACAGAGTGGAGCGATATTCTTCCCATAAACATCACGCATCACATGATAAAGGGTGAGCACCGTATCACAATGGTGCAACCATTTTCATGTCTCGCCGTAGGAGAAGATTATCCGCCACTCGTAACCATAAACCGCGTTCTCGGAGCAAAAGAGAATGCTGTTGTTCTCGCCGTAACCGGACGTCTCCCGATCATTGCCTATCGCAATTATGAAAATGGTATACTATTTCAAATAAACGGTATGGATATTGGATTATGGCAATTCCTTCAAGTCGGCGTTCGACAAAAAAATGTGTTAACCTGTCTCCTTGGTGATATCGTGCGATTTTTATCTCCACTCGGGCAGAAAAGACGCCTCGTTCTTACATCGCTCCAGACCAATTATGTTCCTGGTGAAGTTGTTCAGGTAAACCTGCAGAGCTACGATCGCAATTTCAAACTCAAAGGAGGCGGTGATTTCTATATTGAGTTTGATGAAACAAGAGTACCCTTTTTCGAAACGAAAGAGGGAATGTATGAAGCAACATTTATCGCCGAAAAGGGAGGAGTGTTAGAACTCCAGGCGACAGGAAGGCTCGACGATGAAGCCCTCACGAGCGATACCTATAAATTATTTGTAGGATCGCAAACAAAAGAAACTGAACAGGGATTCAATGCACAACTCATGAAGACTATAGCTGAGAAGACCAGTGGAAAATCTTCTATGGTCGAAGAATTAACGACATTTCAATTACCCGAATCGATAGAAAGTTATATGTCATGGACTATTCGTCTCAATTCTCCGATAACGTACTTTGTCATATTTGTGCTCTTGGCAATTGACTGGATAGTGAGAAGGAGAAGAGGAATAATATGACACCGCAAGACCTGGTAGCACGAGGGTTGGCCCCAGAAATTGCTGTCTTCATAACCTCAATGCTACCGATCGTTGAACTGAGGGGTGCACTGCCGTTGGCAATCAACCTCTTTCACATTGCCTGGCCAAAGGCATTTCTCCTCTCATTTTTAGGCAATCTTATTCCCGTGCCGCTTATTCTGTGGTTACTTGGTCCCGCAGTGAATTTATTGTCGAAAATAAAACCTTTTGAAAAATTTTTTCAATGGTTGTTTGCAAGAACGAGGAGAAGAGGAAGTGAGGTTATTGCGAAGTATGAAGAGATTGGCCTCTTGGCGTTTGTCGCAATCCCTCTGCCCATGACAGGAGCATGGACTGGTGCGCTTATTGCATTTTTATTTGGGTTAGACTTCAAGAAGTCAATTTTGGTCATCGCTCTCGGTGTTTTTATTGCCGGTGTCATTGTTACCAGCCTGTGCCTCCTCGGTTGGCTTGGTGGTGTTATAGCTGGTATTGCTCTCATCGTGCTTGCAATCGCGGGCTTTTGGAGATTATAAAGGCAAGAAAGGCGAGTAATGAGGAACAGAAGAGCAAGGTCCGTATACCGAGAAATGAAATTACCCCACCGATGAGTGGACCCACGATACCAGAAAGTCCAATAACGGAACTCAAAAATCCTGTCGCGGTTGCCTGCTCGACATTCTTTTCGAGTAGATGCTTCATCGAACCAAGATAAAGATTTGCCCACGAAAAACCTAAGATAATCTGAAAAAAGAGAATTATCTGCCAGTTCGGCGATATGCCATACCCGAAAAATGTCACTGCAGAGGCAACGAGTCCCCAGGCAATCAACCGCGTACTTCTGTAACGATCCAAGATGAGCATAAAGACAAACTGCATCAACGGATTAATTCCATAAATAACACCAATCCATAGTTTACTTGCACCGAGCCCTGCCAAATATATTGGAAATATCGCCCATATTGCCTGGGCAGCGCTATGTCTGATGAAAAAAGGAAGATAAACATTTACGTTCCTGACAGCTATTTTATGGGGAAACAGCGGCACCGCTATTTTTTTTCGTTTTTCTTTAACAAATAGTGTTCCAACAAAACCGATAAGACAGAGAAGTGACGCTCCCGAAAAGATGAAAAAGTCTTCGCTCAGTGTACCCGCCAGAAAATTGCCGACAGAAAAACCAAGCGAGCCGAGAGCGGTGAAGAATCCAATTGAACCTCCCCATGCAAGTGCCGCAAGTGAACCCGGAATGATTCCCACCCCGATCCCTGCGAGCCCTCTGAAAAAAAATAATGAAGAAAGACTATTAATAAAATTGTGGCAGCAGAATATGATAGCCGATACGAGAAATCCGAAGAGTACCATTCTCTTTCTCCCCACGACATCGCCGAGTCGGCCAAAAATGATTGACGATACAAACAGCATAGCATTATATAAACCGAGAATTAATGAAATGAGAAACAGATTATCAGTATATCGTCGGGCGATGAGGGGAATAAAGATTGAGGAAAGAATCCAGGCTGATGAATAGAAGAAATTTAAGATGCCTGGAATTTAGAGCCCCCCTAATTTCTTCAGTGGTATTTCCTCCTTGCAGAGTGGACACTCCTCGGGTTTAAAATTTTTTACAACCTTTTTATAGGAAGCAAAATAATCAAAGGATAATGAGGCACCGCATCGGTCAATTAAAACTGCCACACCAACGAGAACGGCATCTTTTTCCTTCACTGCATCGATAGTTTCCTTCACCGACTTGCCGGTCGTCATAACATCGTCGACAATTAACACGTTCTTGTTTGAAATATCGAAGCCGCGACCAACTACTCTCTTTCCGGCACGCTCTTCGGCAAATCCACAGAGCACGCCTAACTGACGTGCTATTTCGTACGCAATGATGATCCCGCCTGTTGTGGGACCAATAACCCACTCGATACCCTTATCTTTAAAGTTATCCGCAATCAATTTACATAATGTAGAAGTCGCGTCAGGATTTTCAAGTATACGGAATTTTTCAAAATAGTACTTGCTATGTAAACCAGAATTCAAAAGAAAATGTCCCTCTAAAAGAACTTTATGGTCTTTGAGTAACTTCTCGATATCCATCTTCAATCTCCTCTATAATTTTTTCGGCTGCCTCTCGGGGATTTGCAGCCTTTAGGATGGGTCTTCCAACAACGATATAGTCAGCCCCAGCCTTCATCGCCTCTTTTGGTGTCATTGTCCGTGCTTGATCATCAACTCGTGCCTGATCATCGCGTGGCCGTATTCCCGGTGTGACAATCAAAAAGTCTTTACCACATTCCTTGCGTATTAATTCGACCTCTTGGGGAGATGCAACGACGCCATCGAGTCCTGCACTTCGTGCCAACACGGCAAGGAATTTTACCTGTTCAACAAGACTCCGTTTCATATCACCAAATATATCCTTATAGTATGCCTCATCAATATTAGTGAGAACAGTGACACCTAACAATTTCGGCTTCTCCTCTTTTTTCATCCCTGAAGACAATACTGCTTTTACCGACTCCTCCAGCATGGAAAATCCACCACTCGTATGCAGTGTTAAAAGATCAACACCCATTTTCAATGCCCCCTCACATGCTCGGGCAATAACACTTGGAATGTCGTGATATTTCAAATCGAGCATAACTTTATATCCGTCGTCCTTAAGGAACCCAACGATGTCGGGACCAAAGTAGGTAAAGGGTACTGAACCGATCTTATAAAACATCACTAACCCCTTCAACTGCTCAACGATTTTTTTGATATGACCCATATCGTTGAGATCGAGGGGGACAATCAAACGTTCATTCATGAAACCTCCTTGCATGATTCGGTTGCGGTTGTCGGTATCGAAAGGCGAATCGTGTAACGGTAAACGGTTTCGGCTTCATAACAAAAAACGCAACCCCTTTACGAAACCGAAACGCTTTTCGCAACCGCCCACCGAATTATCGATCATCATTTTTTTTCATTAATGTTTCCAGCTCTTTAATAATCCGCAGCGGTGCGTACGGGTCGCGCAAGATTGCAGAACCAATCGCGACCGCAGCTGCCCCCGCAAGCAAAAATTCATATGCATCCTTCCCAGATGTGATCCCTCCCATACCAATGATGGGAACCCCCACTTCTCGTAAATGGTGTACACAATAGAGTGCAAATGGTTTTATCGCAGGACCAGAAAGTCCTCCAGTAATTAATGGTTTTTTCTTTCTTATATCATATGATATTGCATAGAGCGTATTAATGAGCGAAATACCATCAGCTCCAGCATCAATACACGCTTTTGCAACAACGAGCGGATTGCAGAAGTTTGGCGTCAGTTTCACAATTAATGGCAGAGACGTTTTCTTGCGTGCCTCTGCGACGACTGCTGCCGCAACATCTGGATTCTGTCCAAAGAGTGCGCCCCCTTCTTGTACATTTGGGCATGATACATTCAATTCGAACCCATCCACTCGTTTACCAATCTCTTCAATAATTGCTCCGAATTCCTGAACTGCAAATCCAGCAACATTTACAAAAATTTTTGTCTTCAAACTTTTCATTTCCGGTAAAACATCTGTACAGAATGCCTTCACGCCTGGATTCTCGAGTCCTACTGAATTAATGAGACCGCACGGTGTTTCATGTATTCTTGGTGGTGGATTACCTTTTCGTGGTTTCAGTGTTATACCTTTTGTAAATAGTGCACCGACCTTATTGGTCACTTTGTTAAATTTCAGGCCGAAGCCAAAAGTACCAGAGGCCAGGAAGACTGGATTCTTAAATGTCAAGCCGAATAGTTTTACCGTCAAGATAACCTCGCTCCAACTTCTTCAAATTCTAATTTTAAAACCCTAAATCCTAAACAATTTCTAAAATCAAATGACAGAAATTCTCCCTCGATGCCGAGTCTTCCCTCGACACTGAGCCTCGGGACGAAGTGCGGGACGAGGCAAAAATAATGTTTAGAACATTTGAATGTGGGTATTCGAATTTGTTTAGAATTTAGAAATTCGGATTTAGAGCTTAACTGTAAACCACGTAAATTCTTATTTCCCAAAATCTATCTCTCCGAGTTCAAAGACTGGGCCGTCCTCGCAGACCCTCCTATATGTACCCTTGTACATTATAGCGCAGCCCAAACATAATCCGCATCCACAACCAAGAAAATCTTCACAAAATGCGTAGATCGGAAGAGAAATATTCAACTTCTGTAATTCGATGAGCATCTCTTTTGGGCCACATGCATACGCTACATCGTAATCCTTGAGGTCTATTTCCTGGAGGGCTGACACAACGGTTCCCTTTTTTCTCGACCCTTGTTCTGTTATGAAAATAGACTCTTTCGCAAGCATAATAATATTCTTCTTCAAAACAAAATCATCTGGTGTTTTTGTTCCGTAAAGAAATGTAAAGCTGACACGCATTTTACTCAGGTATTCTGCAAGAAAGAACAGCGGTGCGACGCCGATACCGCCTGCCAGCAGTAAACTCTTTTTCTTTTTTGGTTTAATCCCTTTACCAAAGGGTCCTAATAGTATCAAAGACTCCCCCGTATTTCTTTCACTGAGCATTTCTGTCCCCCTCCCAACGACCTTGATAATTAAAAGGAGCCTGTTACGACGATACGAGGCAATACTAATCGGTCGGTTGAGGAAAGGATCGAGACTCTCTCTCACCCGTACCTGAAAAAATTGCCCAGGGAGTGGATTGATTCCGGGATAGGACAGTTCTAAACCAAAAATATTTTTGTTTAACCAGATTTTCTTCTGGATTTTTAATGTCATTGTCATTCTTGTTCTAGCATCTTACTGACACTTACTGCGTATTCAGTATTAGGATATTTAGTAAATAAGTCTTGAGCAAGTGACCAGGCCAAACTGTCTTGTTGCAAGTAGTGCTTGGTAATCCAGAATTGAGCATACAATGCTTTCGGTGCCCATTCACTTGCAGGAAAATCTTGATAAACCTTTTCGTACTCTTCTAATGCCTGCATCGGTTCATTGAGATCGACAAAGTAAATTTCGGCAAGAAGAAACTGCGCTCGGTCAATATTTTCTGTCTCTTCTGTAAGACTTTTAATCCGCTTGAGAACATTTGACTTTTTCTTTGCGCTCAAACTGTATTCGTTCGTCGCAGACTTACTTATTGAAGAATCATAGTAAGCAATCGCAGCCTCGAGACTATCATCACTTTCATAGAGCTCAGCTAACTTGTAGTATGCCTGTGCCGAAAAATCCGCATAGCTCTTGTGTGCTACGTCGAGATATATCTCTTTTGCTTTATCAACATTACCTAATTCAGCGTTTAAGTCCGCGAGCAGTGTCCGAAACTCGGCATCGCTTTCTCCGGTGAGAAAACTCTCACATTCTTCATATCTTTTCATTTCTAAATATATTGCAGCAATCCTCAGCTTCAAGGCACGCTCTTCTTCTCGAGTCCGCGTAATGGAAAGAGCTTGGGTATACGTTTCGAGTGCACCTTCGTATAGTTGTTGATCGAACTGTGCTTCTCCTAAAAGATGTAATACTTCACGTTTTTCCCCACGACCTAATGACTCGCCCAATAATTTTTGTGCTATTTCAGTCAATGCACTATAGTTTCTCTCCTTGCGGTAAACATAGCAGAGAGCAATCATTGCTTTTTTCCTATACTCCCCTGACTCTGCTGCTTCCCTGAGGGAAATTATTGCAGCACTACCTCTGTTTTGCTTATAGTGAACGAGTCCTCTATAGTAGCAGGCATCATCATAAAAGTTTGACTCAGGGTAGTTGAGGCATAAAAAATTGAGTTTTTCTAAAGCACGTGAATAATCTCCTTTATAGTAGTACGATGCACCCATCATCAGGAGCGCATCATCGACCCATCGACAATGAGGGAACTTTACAATAACTGCTGTCGCCTTCTCAATCGTCTTTTCAAATAATTCAGAATCAACTCTCAAGGTATCATGTGTTACAGTTTTTTTTGCCTGTCGGTAATAATTCTGGGTATTATAGAATGTGTTGAAGTAAGCACAGCGTGCCACTAAAATAATCAGAAAAACTGTCGTACTCTTCAGTCGCTTTGAGAGCATTTTTTTATAATTGCGTGAAATTCTAATTTCAAAATCCTAAATCCCAAAACAATTTCTAAAATCAGATGACAGAAATTCTCCCTCGATGCCGAGTCTTCCCTCGACACTGAGCCTCGGGACGAAGTGCGGGACGAGGCAAAAATAATATTTTGAACATTTGAATTCGGGTATTCGAATTTGCTCGGAGTTTAGAAATTTAAGGTTATCGAGCGATCCCAATCTGCACATTCCTGAACCGAGCCGGCGCTGTGCCATGGCCCACAAATGCAGTCTGCCCCGGTTCACCCTTACCACAATTTGGCACTCCAAAGATATGCCACGAATCTGCATTAGCAATAGCATCACAGTTGCGCCAGAATTGAGGTGTAATACCGGCATAGGTTGGATTTTTGTAGACCTCGGTCAGTTTCCCGTTCTCGATTTTTCTTGCTAATTCGCAACCAAACTGGAAATTTAGCCGTTTGTCATCTATTGACCACGATCTATTCGTTGTCATAAACATACCCTCTTTCGTATCCGCAATCATATCGCCAAATTTCCACGTACCTGGTTCAAGATTGATATTTGTCATTCTGATCAACGGAATTCTATTCCAACCATCTGCTCGCATCGCGCCACTCGATTGGCTGTTAACAATACTCGCTGTTTCCCGTGAGGTGAGATAACCAACGAAGAGTCCATTCTTGATGAGGTAAATGTGCTGACTAGGAACTCCCTCATCGTCCCAACCAAAAGTTCCTAGTCCACCAGGAATTGTAGCATCAGCAACAATATTTACTAACTCAGAACTATACTGGAGTTTATTGAGTTTATCGAGCGTCAGAAAACTCGTTCCAGCATACGATGCCTCGGTGCCGAGTACTCGGTCGAGCTCAGTAGGATGTCCACACGATTCATGAACCTGGAGCACCATCTGATCAGCAGCGAGTATAATGGTCGTCTTCATCTCTGGGCAGGATTTTGCCGAGAGGAGCATTACTGCCTCTTCACTTATTCTCGCAGCATTTCTCGTCAGATCTAAGGCATTGACGAATTCGTATCCTGATTGACAATAATCTTCGTAGGAACGCGATTGCACCTCACCGCTGTCGATCGCGTGCACCTTTAACCCGCCACCCGAAAAGATCATTTCCTGGTTGATAAAAGAACCATCTGTAGAAGCAAAGTACGTTTTTGTTTTCTTAAATCTCAAAAATGCTGTACTTACTTTAATTTTAGGTTGACGACGCATGATTTCATCACAGGACATGAGCAGGTTGATTTTATCACTAAGGCTTATGGTCATTGGATTAACTTCGATGCGCGTCTCGTATGTACCCTTTTGTGCAGATAATGGTGTGAGGTTCATTTCTTTTGATTTAACCCGCGCCGATGCCCGGGCAATACTGAGGGCATCTTTGGTAACTCGATCGGCAATACCTTTTTTAAGAAGATTCGAGGAAGAAAAACCCCATGCTCCATCCTTTAAAACCCGTACACCAAAACCAGTATCTGTGTTGTGACTAATAGCCTCAATAATTCCGTTTTTCACGACAATGACTTCAGATTCTATTTCAACGACTCGTATATCACCATACTCGACTTTCTTGTCGTTTATATTGTCAATTGTTCTCATTAAAAAATCTTCCATTTAACACTCCTGTATCTAAATATAATCAAAAATTTACAAAAATCAAGAATTATGATGTTTCAATTGGAAATTTTAAAATAAATGTTGAACCTCTACCCTTCTGTGTCTTCACGTCGACACGACCACTATGTATTTCCATTATCCTCTTTACATAGGCAAGTCCCAAACCAAGGCCTGCTTCCTTCATAGAATAGAATGGACTAAAGATTTTGTCTACATCCTGAGCATCCATGCCAGGGCCATCATCAGTCACCGAAATGTAAAGAAAATCACTATCGTCATGTGTTCGAATTGTTATTGTCCCACTCCCCTGAATCGCCTCAATCCCGTTCTTTAAGAGGTTAGTAAGTGCTAAGAGCACGAGATCATAATCTCCATTTACATGTGGTATACCGCTCTCTATTCTCTTTTCCAATTTTATTCGTTCAGGAATGGAAGTTTTCCTTACCGCATCTTCAATGAGTTGCACTACATCGATTCGTGATACGAGCGGTTTTAGCGGCTTAGAATATTCCAAGAGTCGTGAAATTAGATCTTCCATGGATCGGCATTCTCTGATTATATCCGCGGCAGGTTTTTTGCGCTTCTCAACCAGACGCGCAAGACCAATGATAGCGCCAATCGAATTCCTGAACTCATGGGCAATGTAGGCCGAGAATTCTATAAGTGTTTCTTCTCTCGATTTCATCTTTTTGAACATCTCGTTAAACGTCTCGGAAACAAAATCTTCTTTTTTCATCTGTATACCAAATTCTTTAGCAAGATTAGCAACGTAACGCATCGGCAAGAAAAGATTACGAATCAAATAGAACCCCAGGAATCCGATAAAGAGTAACGAGAGTGTAACGTAGAGAATGTGCCATCTGAAGAATCTGTCGAATACGGCCGAATATGAGAGTGGTAACAATGTGTAAACATAGAACGAGGAATCGGGAGTAAGATAGATTATATTATTACCACGTTGAATGAACTCGTCAGGGCTCGGTAATCGCTCAAAGTACTTCGCATAATCAACCTTACCCTCTTGCCGCTTGAGTTCGAGCGGTAACAATTGAGAATCATACAGTTTGCTACGCAGTGTGTCGCTCACGACAAGATGCTGAAGACCGAAGGCACTGGTCAGCCTTTTAAAGAGCGTATACAGCTCGCGCTGATCACTGTAGAGCTCGAGATAGTCGGCACACGTTGTACAGAGTGAAGCAATTCTATTATGGTCAATGGCAACATATTGGTTTCTAAACTGAATGCTAACATATAAATTAATAAAAGCGAGAAATAAGATAAGAAATATGAAGACCGCAGCAATGATCGTGATGTTTCTCGGATATGAACCTCGCCTCTTCATGTTAAGATACGTCTCTCCTCATTGAGAAAAACACCAATTTCTGAATACACTCATAATTCAACCAATCAACGTTTTACCATGCGGCATGTCTTCATCTGATTATTGTCATTCTCCCTTTTCTTCGCTCTGTTCGTGCACCGCGTGTTTCGATTACATAGAGGTACATTCCACTGACGACATCTTCTCCCTTATCGTTCTTCAGATCCCAGAATGCCCTCCTCGTATAGGGGTCAATTTCGGCTCGGGCTGCATCGAGCACCCGCACTCGCTCACCAGCAATATTGTAGATGATTACCTGAAAATCGGGAAATGGGTCAACCAAACCGACGGTATCTGAAGGCACATATGTTATGACAACTTTTCTTCCCCATGATGGTTCTTTATCTATTCGAAATGGATTAGGAAATGAGTGAACGCGTCCAAGTAGAATCGGTGTAACCCAGAATGATGAGGTCATGACAGAACCCGCAGGACCGATATCGTATACCCAAGCGCCAGTCGGATTGTCATCATAGTCAAGGCTCGCCGGCGTTGATGAATCACCAAATCCGTATGTACTATTCTTCCATAAATCCTCTGCTCTCCCCACATCGCCGTAGTCTAAGAGAAAATCACCATCTCCATCAGCCTGCATTATGCCAACCAGCGGATGAGTTTCGTTATTATTGTTGGTCCGTGTATCATCAACGTGGAGAATCAAAAGCCCGTCTCCAGGTAGACTACTATCGAATCCGGTTCGAAACCTGTTTTCTACAAGAAAATACTCGCCAATGCCTCCGTACGATTCCCAATCAGGACCTCCCGGGTCTTCCAGTAGTCTGTAGCCGACTGGATTTGCCGCAGCACATGGTATCTGCTCATTCTCACGTTTCGAAACGCCAATTCTCTCGATCGATGTTGGCGTCAACCATCCCAGTTGGTACTTCGACCACACGCACAAATGTGTTGGTGACGAACCAGGTAAATCCAGAGAATCGACTCGACCCCAGGACCCGGCTCCCATAAGACCAAATATGCCGATGCCGTGTGTAGAGTAATCTGTGTCATATAAATCGGGGAGCCCCAAAATATGTCCGAATTCGTGCGCAAAGACCCCAACCGTAATTCGACCCGTTACCGTGGCGAAGCGTTCGGGTTCCATTGAGTAGGGGTCAACGCGTACGCCATCATTTGTTTGATATGCTCCGGGACAGCCAGTGCCCGTGTTTGATAGCTGCCACTGGTGTGACCAAATATCACTTCTGTTTCCTGTCTCTTCCGCGCCTGGTCCAGCATGGACAATAAAGAGTGCATCCACGAGCCCATCTGCATCCTCGTCAAATTGTGAAAAATCAATGGACGGATCAGCAAGACTACATGCGTGTTCGACCAAACGCTGAACATTATTTGGATAAGGGCTAAAAAACCCAAAGGAATCACCAACATAGTAGGAATAATTGTACGGAGCACGATACCAACCAACAATCTTGCTCTCGGTGCTGACGGTAAATCTATCATAAGAGACCTCGGTGTAGTAATCCCGTAGTGAATGCTGGTTTTCACCGTATATTAAAGAATCAAATTCCTCAGCGTGATAAAGGTGTCCATTATCACTAAAATCGACCACAATTACTAGTACCTTCTTCTCTCCGAATGGCTGAGGAATTCGCACTATTCCTCTGTTCATGAGGATTGGATATGCAGGTTTGGCAATCGGTTTTTCTCTATCTACAAAAGGGTTAGGCGGCATAACAAAGAGCATTGCAACGAAGAGTACCATGCCTCAATTATACACAGTGAACAGTATCTGTCAATGAACGCAAAACAGAACACTGCACTACGCGCTCGATAGACTCGCGTGATATATCTACTCCGATACAGGAGAAGATATTGGTATTGTGAGATGTAGTACATTCGAAGCGCGTTCTTTGTTGTGAATCGTGCAGACCAAGGTCTGCTTCTCCAGAAGTAGAAACGAAAAATTCCCCGTCAAGGGACGCTTATCCTTTTACTATTAATTGGGTAATTTTTTACCCATATATGTAGAGATATTCCAGACTGTGTTAGTTTTTAGTAAAAAAACCAACGGAATTTAATGCCTTTTCCATGAAAATCAGGCACGAGTTTTGCATAATTGAATGACAGGAGGTAGTATGCGATATAAATCTTTAATAGTATTTCTATTACGCAGAAAGCAGTCATCTGCGTTCACTCTCATTGAGTTAATGGTGGTGATAGCCATTATTGGTATTATTCTTGTATTAGCAATACCTAACTTTGGGGGTATGCAGCAACAGGCACGCATGCGTGCCGGAGCCCAGCAAGTTGCCCAGGATTTCAGGCAAATAAGGGAGAGGGCATTGTCGAAGGGGCTCGTGTACACAGTAGTATTCGATGTTGCTGGTAAACGACAATACACGGTATCATACATAAATATTCATGACAGTTTACGCTCTGAGACATACAGACTGGGCAGTGTTGCCGGCGGCAATCTCGTTTTTGGGACGACAGGAGCGATGTCCGCGTACCCACCCGAAGGAAGTGGAAGCCCACCAGTCGATGGAGTGGATTTTGAAAATGACATTTGTGAATTTGATAATCGTGGTGGTGCAGACAGGGGTGTCGTCTACATAACCGATAACAGGGATAACTATGCAATAGGCGTGAATCGATTCGGCAAGGTAAAAGTTTACAGGTACAAAAATGGTACCTGGTACTAACGATGAGGAGGCATATATATGGTTCAAATAAGTTTCAAGAAGGCTATCGAACACAAGAGGGAGGAGAGATGAAAAAAATTAAAAATAAGTTAAATTCTAAAAGACACATACTGTCTACTATCTCCTTTCTACTATCTCCTTCTCGCGGTTTTACCTTGCTCGAAATTCTTATCGCCGTTATGATACTTGCCGTAGGCATTCTCACGGTATCGCAAATGACGATTTTGGGGTTGAGGACAAATCGCGTAATCAGAGATCGCTCCAAGGCACGAGAAATATTGGCTGAGGGAATGGAGGTATTAAAAATCCTCGATGCTGAAGATCCTTTATTAATTGCTAATAAAGATACATTAACCCTTGACGACACCACCGGAGCCTACCGAGCAGACACCACCAATATTGTGGGAAGGACGGTTACTCATGTTGGCTATAATGTTTACTGGAATATCGTAGATGATCATCCCAATGCTGGGTTAAAAACTATAAGAATGTTTGTTTTCAGACAAGACAAGCGTCTTATTCATGCCGATTATGTAAGATGGAGGTAATGATGACAAAAAATCCAAGATGGTTAAATGCCAAAATACCTAAACTTTTGATTTTCACAAAGGGTATGACTTTAATTGAAATTATGGTTTCCTTGGTGATCTTGATGGTCATTTTGGGTGCAATATTCTCGATATTAAACATGCAACAATCCAAATCAGTCGATGTTCAAGCCACCTCAGTTTTGCAGACCGATGCCCAGGTTGCACTCACGCTCTTCAGTTGGGACCTCTATATGGCTGGATATGGTCTCGCAAATAATGATACATCAATTATATCGACGAACAACGCGACACCCACGTCATCGGATAATGTTAGACTTCATGGGGCTGGTCTTGCTTTTGAGTCAGGACGTGCAAATTGGAGCCCTATTCTTGCAGCAGTGCAACAAAGTAATCAAATCGAAGTATTCAGGTTCGCCGACTCATCAGCAAACCTTAACGTCAATGATACAATTATCATTGTTGATCAGGCAAAAACCCTCATAGATTCAAACCTCGTCATTACAAGCATTGATACAGTATTACATACGGCGGGCGAAGACACAATACCAGCTTTTACATTAACACTTAACAAAACGGTGAGTGTGGGTCAGGGTACAATCGTATTCAGTCCTGATCGCAACACCTATTTTAACGGCGTAACCTATACCATTAATAACAAGAAGTTGATGAGGGCAAATGACGTCTTCTTGGAAAATGTTGAGGACATTCAATTTGCCTACGGCGTTGATTTGAACGACAACGGTGTGTTTGAGACCTCAGAATGGTTTAATGACCTCAACGTTATTCCTGATTTTTCCCCTCAATTACTTTATCAGCATAAAACAGCGATCCGCGCAACATTTGTGGTTCTTAGTGAAAAACGTATTCCAGGATATCAATATCCTGCTGATACAATCAACATCGAAGACCATACATACGCGTTGGATGTGATAGGCAGAGGTTTCAAGCGAGAAATTGTCACGGCCATTGTCCAACCAAGAAATCTACGAGAGTAGGGAGGAGACATGAATAAAATTTCTAAATACCTGAATTCTTCAGGAAAGAGAAAGGGTATTGCTTTACTCGTTGCCATCGGCACATTAATACTCATACTGATTATCGCCGCGTTGGGGATATATCTTGCGGTCAAAGGTTTGGGTATCACTGGTGGACAAAAGAGATATCAAGTTGCATTTGAAGCCTGTGAAGGAGGATTAGAAATTGGCCTCGCCAAAGTGGACAGCGCGTTTTCGGCAGGTGTTGATCCCACGGATTATGACGGTACGATCGGTAACTACACGGTCACGGTTGTAACACAACCTTTATTTGCGACAATTGTCAGTGGGTCGGCGATCAAGTATGCGCGTGGTTATTCTGGTGTTGGTCAGGGTATTTCTAAAGGAGGCACG
>CP070664.1:2280295-2321560 GCA_020355325.1 Caldifarciminota bacterium | reverse complement strand
TTTATAGCTTTGGATTGAGGATTTAAAAAAATATCGGGGCGATCGGATTTGAACCGACGACCTCCAGCACCCCAAGCTGGCGCGCTAAACCAACTGCGCCACGCCCCGATGACATTATTATATTAACACCGTCATCTCTGTCAAGCCTGATCCCAGATTCATAATTTAGAGCGTATCTCGTAAGGGATTGATCTATACACGAGTACAGCGAAGGCGAGTACGACAAAGAGAACAGCACCGGCACACCGTATGATGGTATAGGGCTTTAAGAAATGTGATGCGATGCCAACAAGCATTGCAGAACACAATAATGTTAGGTTTAAAAGAAATTCCTTGGTTGCGAATATACGACCCCTGATGTCTTTCATAACATCTTCCTGCAATATGGTATCCTGTGAGATACCGATAAATGAGAAGATGGCACCCGAAACAAAGGCGACAACATAGATAAAATGGGGTGTGACGAAAAATGGACCAGCAAAAAGCGACACCGCGAGTATAGCGACGCTATATAAAATTATCATACCCCTGCTTACTCTTTCTCCAAAATATCCCATCACCACCCGACACACGAGCACAGCAGCAGCAACGATACTAATTGTCACACTGTTACCAAATCCAAACCTGTTTTGAACGAAGAAAAGTGCAACGATTGAAATGGTATATATAAGGAGTTCGCCCAAACTTATTCTTCGCTTACCAATATGACCCATCAGTACAGCACCATTGAGCATACCGACGCCGATGATGCCACCGAAGATTCCAACGCCGGCAGTACCGAGTTCGAATTGCTGTTGTACAAGAAAAACTAATACAGTATGAGCAACCGCGGCAACAAAGGGCAAAATAAGGACGGAGAGCATGACAAAAATAACCATCCGGTCTTTTGTCAGTAAAATGCCCAACTCTTTTAAATCGGCCAGAAATAGATTAAATGATTTCCTCAATTCCCTGGTGAGAGAAAATTTTAATTTTCTCACTGGTTCAAAGAGAATCCGCGCACCCATGCCGAGTACGAGTGTGCCCGCAATGAGATGCGTCGTAGCATTGACATAAAATCCATATCGCCAGCCGATTTTTGCAATAAGATAACCACCACCGACCATTCCGATAAATGTAGCAAATCGTGATAATGTATTGATGATAGAATTGGCTGGAACTAAGTCGCCGTAGTCTACCAAATCTGGCACGACACAGTTTCGTGATGTGTTATTAAAGACCTCTAATGAGTAAAAGAGAACGACGAGTATCCATATCGGTGTCATACTGCGCGTTAGCATAATAAACGTTGGTGCTATAAAGATTAACAATGATTGTATTAAGTGACAGCGTAGCATGATTCTCTGTTTGTTGCTGTGATCGATGACGACGCCGACAAAAGGGGAGAGAATAATAATGGGTAATGTAAAGGTAGCAGAAAACTCGCTGAATGCAGAGATGCGGCCCGGTGCTATTGTGCCAATTAAGGTAACGATCGCCATATAGGTGAGGCGATCACCCAGCTGCGAGACGGTATTAGAGAGTCCTAAAAAAAGAACACCGCGTTTCCGTAATAGGCCGAACACTGCAAGAGTCTATCTATTATGTAAGAGAAGTCAATGGTTGATAATACAGGCATCGTTATACGTTTTTCGGTAACGAAACCCGTTTCGTTGGACGTTTGTCGTTATGACGAAACTGTTATGCTTTTCGAAAACAGCACGTAGAATCAAAAACCCCCTCAAGAAAGAGAAGTGAGGGGGTTTGAGGTATTGAGGTGTGTGCTACAGTGATACCTGCATTTCAAAGGGTTCTTCCAATCCTTCGTCTGATGTATTGTAGTATTCGTATACCCTGGATGCGCGAACCTGCGCCTTTATTGGATACTTTGCCTTGATACTGTAGGATAATTGAACCGGCACACGAGAAGTGACTTCGTCTAAATAGATAATGAGCTGACGTGATGTAATAGTATACTTTTGAATCTTTTTACCAACCAACTCATCCAAGGTCGGCGTTTGAATCTCAAAACCTGGTGGTATTCCAAGATCAACCATCACCATTTGTGCAGTCCCGGGTCGATTCAGTTTGATTGACACGCCGACATTAACAATATCATTGATTGAGAGCTTCGTGCGGTCGTAATCGACATCGATGGTGAACATTGGCTGCGCTGGTTTTGGCAGGTCTCTCCATGGTATGTAGTATGCACGTGTGAGTTCGTACAGGAAACTGCCTTGGCCGTTCACACTGATTTCAACGGTATTATCTTTGCCGAGATAATCGGTCAGGTCAATCTGATGCATCAAATCTGCATTTTCTTTATTGATACTCAATTCTTTTACTCTTTTATTATTCATCACGATTGTAATTCGTGCATCAATATCTTCTACTACGCCACCGAGTGCTGCAACGAATGAACGTAAGGCAATAATTGTTCCCTGTGTCGTATACCACATCCCACCAGCACTCTTGGAACGAATGAGGAACGTCAATGTCTTGGTAACAACATCACTATATTTACCAGATTGTATGAGGGCGAAGGCAGCAAGCCCTGTCGCCTCGATGTCTGCACCCTTGCCCCGCGAGAACGTGATGGATGGAATATCTGATTCCCAATAGATAGCGTCGTCTTCTTCTTTTGCCATACTCACGAGTTTCTTGAGAACTTCCACGGTCGTCTCGCCCTTTGGTTCGACTGCGATAAAGGCATTGGCAACGAGGGCCAGTACATAGGGATCGGTTACTGCTTTGAGGTTGTTCTCGAGGAATGAGAGCCCCTTTGAGACAGCCGTTCCTCGTTCGCCAATTTCACCTAATGCCCAGCAGATGTAGGCAGTGGGAAGAATTTCGCTCTTCTGGATTTTAGCCCAGGATTCAGCATGCAAATACTGCTCGTCTGGAGACCATGAGCCATCATTGTTCTGCTGATTGATCAACCATTGTGCGGTCCGCTCAATAATGCGCTCGTCAATTTCATACACTTTTGCCATGTCATTAAATTCCATCAACCCATATGCAGTGAGGATTTTATTTGCCGGGGCGTCACCAAACCAGGAAAAACCACCACCTGTAACCTCATAAGACAGAAGTCGCTGATACCCAATGCTGATATATTCTTCTGCAGTCATCTCGGTCTCCGGTTTAACCTGTTCTGTCTGCCTCAAATAATTCAATATAAGTATATTCGGATAGGTGACCGATGTCGTCTGTTCAAAGCAGCCAAATGGTACCCGGAGGAGATTGTCGAGTCCCTCGACAACTTGTGAATAGATACCCGGAAATATCTTCAATATGAGTGTATTGGCATCTCGTATTGTATTCTTCGGAAATGTTACACTCTTTGTTACGGTTCCTTCGAGTCGATCAGAGATCACGTCCTCGAATCGCTTACCATCGGGCAGTACTGCGATCATACGCTTGATTGCATCTGACTTCACCTCGCCATAGGCCTTCACGAGCATTGAGTAGTAGCCGATCTTTTTCACTTTTATCGGGAAGTAGACGACCGATACCTCATCTTTCTTGAGTCGCTTTGTGACTTCGCTCTTTTCAAGAATGTCAAACCATTCCTCTGCTTGTAAGACGACTTTAATTTCTTGCTCCTTGGGCAGATAATTGTATACTGCAACCGGTATGGATATTTCATCGCCCTCGGTTAGTGCGATGGGCAAATCTATGTCGACAAAGAAGTCTTGAAATACGCGAATCTGTGATAAGGTCGATCCCAATTCTCCGTTTTTTGAGGATGCAAATGTTGTAACACGCCAGGTTGTTATTGCATCAGGCATGGCGACAGATAGTTTTGCTCGACCGCTGACATCGGTTATGAGTGTTGGCTCGAAGATAAAGGTCTCGGGAAAAAATTCACGGATACGCGGTTCCTCACCGGGTCTCGCCTTCTTATCGCGTGGAGCTCCTTCCTTTTCTGGTGCTAAGACTCCAGCTGCAGCCTGCGGTAATGCTATGCGTGCTTCATCCACCATAATCTCACCCTTGAACACTCGCCATCCCAGCTCATTGATGTCGTCTTCGTTATCAAAGACGCCGTCGGGTCCAGCAGAGACAATGGTGAACCAGTAAAAATATTCATCAGTTGTAGCAATCCGATATGTTCGTGCCCATGGATCACGTAAATCCTTTTCATCCAAGAATCCCTCGTCGATTAACGTCTCCAGACCATCTCTGCTCTTTGGATACTGCTTGTGTCGTGTATAGTACGTGTTGATCGCTCTTTGTATTTTGTCTCTCGTCTGTGTTAGTCGTTGTATGAATGTTCGTAGTATCTTCTCATGAACCTCCTGTGGTGTCGTATAGTCTACTGGAAATGGCTCTTTTGGCGTGAGTGTCGAAAACATGACATTTTCAGCACGAGGTTTGATACCAGGTTTTCGCACGATCTTTTCCGGCTCAAACCCATGAATCTCATAACGCGGTTCTAAAATCTCCTTTTCCAGCGTAAAATAGACTTTTTCTAATCCCGGCTGCAATTCAGAAACAGCAAAGACTGCCTCATCGACAATCGCGACGCAGAGCGCGGCGACCTTCGGCCTGCCGTCTTTGTCCGTAACATGAAATATGATTTCTCCATCTTCGCCCGGTATATATTCATTCTTGTCACCCTTTACATCAATAAACAGGTCGTTTGCAGCATGGACATAACAGAACCGAGTATCTCGAACGATATTACTGCCCGGCGTTACGATATAGGCGTGAAGCCAGATTGAGCCAGATATATCTGGCGTCAGATTCAGTCTGTAGTTACCCGAGCCATTCTGGATATCAATCGATTTCGTGAGCACGGTCTGATTATCTCTGATGATGTCGAGGTATGCCCTGCCGCTCCGCTTCGTGGTGAGGAATTGTAGATCAATGGATTGCCCGACGGTATAGATGCCGCGTGCCATTCTCATGATTATTTGATCGCGTTCAATATCGAGCGAGAAATTTTTTGTTATACGCGCTGTTTCACCTCGATTGTCTTTTGCCGTCACCGAAATTTCAGTCTCTGCATTTTTTGGCGTATAAATAAATTCTGCAACGCCATACTCATCGGTTTCAGAAAACATCTTCTTACCATCGATATCGATCTTTACCTGTGCCACACACGGCGTACCATCTGGATACTGTGCGAGGACGTAGATGCGATTCTCGAGATTCGGTCTCAGCATACCTCCCTCAGGGACTATGGACAACGTTATAACATCCTGAACGATCTTTTTCTTCAAAGAAACTTTCTCACTGTGGTTTGCTTTATCAATGACCTCGATGTCGAGTCGGATGAATGCGTCGCCCTTTTCGAGTGGTTCGCCAACGAAATAATCGGGAAGTGTGTATACAAAGTGATACATACCATTTTTATCAGTCGTCCCCTCAAGCATTGCCTCTTTTTGGAAACCGATATCGTATTTATGGGTTGTGATTTTAACCTTACCATCCACAACCGGTTTTCCAAAGAAGTATTGGACATCAATATTTCCATCCATACGTTCACCAGGAAGGTAGAACTCTTTATCTGTTTTCAATACAATCTTGAACTTAGGGAGCACATATCGTTCGACCTTTACGGTCTTTTCGATCTTCTCACCATCGAGCGTTGCCCGTATGGTGTAGTTTCCAAAATTAACCTCATCGGCGAGAAGTAATTGAGCATAACCAGTACCAAAGTCATCGGTTGTAATTACCTTCTTGAATATTTTATTGCCTTTACTGTCTTCCACTTCAAATGTTAAGGCTGTTCCTTTGATGGCGTCGAGATCTGGTTTGCGCAGTGAGAGTGTGCGCATGTGGATTGTCTGTCCTGGTTGATAGATCGGCTTGTCGGTAACGAGATAGGTGAGATTACCACTCACAATTTTTATGTGTGTACTATAGCTATCCTTACCAAGGTGAGACGTAACCTCAAATTGAACCTCGGCTTCATGTATTGCCTCGGTAATTTGAAAGGTCGGATTGCAACTTCCTGTTCCATCAGTCCTGCCCTCAAACACTTTCTTCGTATCTTTATCTGCCTTGAGGGTAATTTTTACTTTGGCTCCCGCGAGTGGTTCGTTTGTCCGCTGATTACGGAGGATGACGCGATAGGTGATCGGTGTTCCGCGCATAAATTCGCGCTGGCCGAGAATCTTTACAACCATTCTGTCTTGTAGTTGATAGAAGGAATATACACGTTCGAGGTTCTTAAACGTTACCCTGACGCGTAGGAGATCATAATCCTCAACCTTTTTCTTGAGGTGCACATTCATGGGGAGGGAATAGTAGTCTTTGTATATGTAGATAAAGCGATAAGCAGTTCCAACGATATTATCCTCCGGGTCTAACACTTCAACACGGCACGTACCAGTCATTCCTTTCATATTCTCAATCGGGATATTGAGATTCAACTCATCGCTCGATCCAAAGAACGTAATCCCATAGACGAGCCCGAGCGATACGATTATGAGACTTATGAATAACACTCTCGTCATGATGCCTCCTTATAGTTTATAATACAATCTATTTCAAAATATATTCCCATCGAATGTTATTAAATTTATTATAGAGCTCGCTTCTTCGATGTCAATATGGAATCGCCTCGAGAAAATGAAAGAACTCATTGACGCAGAGCATGGAGCGAGGTACAATACTCGACTCGATGACGTACAGGAACGATGCCAGACAAAAAAATGTTCAGGCGGTCTTATTTGACCTCGATGGTGTGTTGATTGATAGTTATCACGCCTGGTATCGCCAGTTTAATGACGCGTTGAAACACTTTGGGCATAAGCCTATCTCTCAAAGAGTGTTCCGACAACACTGGGGCCAAAGTACAGAAGAAGACGTGCGCATCTTTATGCCCGAACGAACTGTCGCCGAAGTGAAGAACTATTTCTCTCGGCACTTTGACGAGTACATATCATATCTCGAAGTAGACCCATATGCACGACAGGTTTTGCAAAAAATGAAGAGAATGCGCTTAAAGCTCGGCTGCGTCACAAATTCGCATCGAGACATCGTTACAAAAATATTGAAGAACACACGTCTTGAGAAGTTTTTTGAAGTCGTGATTACTGCCGATGACGTTGAAAATCCGAAACCTGCTCCAGATATGCTGGTGCGAGCGTGTCAACATTTGAAGGTCGCACCGCGCAACACACTCTTCGTCGGTGACACCTTGACTGATATGCAGGCGGGTAAGCGTGCTGGTTGCGTGGTTATAGGCTATAAGACAAGAGCCAAGCTTTCGGTTAAAAATCTCACGAGATTTCTCGCATTGCTTGAGGACCTTTATCGATAGTATTCCCTCATCTCGGCGTTTAGACAATTGATAAAATACAGAGATTCGACGTATGTAAATGTTTGTCATGTAATATAACGGTATTCTTTAGAGGTTATGTACTGCCGTGGGTACTGGTTTCATGTGCATGTCCTAGCCGTTGATTCTCTGGCCATCATCGGATTTTTATGTCAGAAATGAGAGCAGTATGAAATGTAATTCGCTTATTCCTTGACTTTTGTGAATGCGCGTATTATAATAAATATGTATGTTGCCATATCCGGTTTGGTGAATGAGTGATATTGTGTGTTGTTGACATGAGAACAACGTATGCAGGAGTGCTATTTACAAGGCGTAAGAGTTTTGTACTGATCCAGGTACCTGCGTGAAGGTTCACGGTGGAAAAAAAATGATTTTATGCAAGACTTTCATTGGGCTCGAAAAATCTATGAGGAGGTACAGATATGAACAGACCTGTTGAGAGTGTGTTGGAACTCATTGGTTCTACGCCGATGGTAAACCTGAAGCGACTATCGAGAGATATTCCGGCCGAAATTTGGGGGAAACTAGAATTTTTCAATCCGAGTGGAAGCGTGAAAGACAGAATCGCTCTTAAAATGCTGGAGGAAGCAGAGAAGCGCAATAAAATTAGCAAAGGAGCCGTGATTATAGAACCAACGTCAGGAAATACCGGTATCTCTTTGGCTCTGGTCTGCGCGTTGAAAGGTTACACCATGATTGCGGTAATGCCTGAAGCCGTAAGCAAGGAACGGAGAATGATTGTGGAGCTTCTTGGTGGTAAAGTTGAGTTGATTAAATGTGTAGATATGAAGAAAGGAGTAACCAAAGATGATATGGAACGTGTTGTAGCACGTGCCGAAGAACTTGCCACTATGCATCCAAATTCATTCATACCAAACCAATTTACGAATGAAGATAATCCAAAGGCCCACGCCGAAACGACGGCGACCGAAATACTGGAGCAGACTGAAGGAAGATTTCATGCATTCGTAGCAGCGTGCGGCACCGGTGGAACGTTTACCGGTGTTGCTAGGATACTCAAGGAAAAATTGCCTGAAATTAGAAGGGTATGTGTCGAACCATATGGTTCAGCGGTTATGTCAGGTTGTGAGCCAGGACACCACAAAATTCAGGGTATTGGTGAAGGATTTATTCCTGAAGTTATGGATGTTGAATTGGCACATGAGATTAGCAAGGTTAGTGATGATGAGGCCATTGCAACCACCCGCCGACTGTGGAAAGAAGAAGGTATTATGGCCGGCTTTTCGAGTGGTGCCAACGTTTTTGCTTCGCTGCAACTAGGAAAAAAAATGAAGAGAGGCGAAGTCATTGTAACAATAATACCCGATACTGGTTTGAGATATTTTTCGGTGGAAGAATTTAGGCACTAGATCTGTGTCTCTGTTAACAGAGTAGCTTTTCGACAAAACTCGAACCAGACTTCAATGGAAGAAATCATTCGTGTTCCACACATTCATCGACGGTACAGCACGTTAAAAAACCAGGTATTATTGGTACCACGAGGATGGGATGTAGTGTCGGATTGCCCTGCACATTTGTATCTTCACAATTTCTCGCATAAGAGTCGAAACCATGTTGTATGTATAAAGAGTGATATTGATTTCAAGACCTCTTGATTTTTCATGGTAAACGATTACTATTTAAGAAATGTTCGTGAGCCTTTTACTAACGTGCGTAGCATTCAATGAATTCCAACACGGACTTTGGGTGAGGGCATCATCCATTGCTCATGGCGACTCGATGTTTAAAGTAGTTGAACGTGCTACAGAACTTGGTGTCACTGACATCTATGCCCAGGTCGTGATTGCAGGCTACGCATATTACGACTCTGATATATTGCCGCGAAGTCAGTATCTTTCACGTGTCTCTGAACCGGAGTATGATCCGCTCGATTCGCTCATTCGGACCGTACGCAGTAAACCTATACGCGTCCATGCATGGGTGAATGCACTCCTGGTATGGTCTTTGGATGAACCACCAGATTCGATGAGTCATGTGCTCTATTCGCATCCAGAGTGGTTTTTAACAGACGTACACAAGAGGCGCATGGCTCACTACACGCACCAACAGTGGGAAAGCTTCGGACTCGAAGGACTTTTTCTCGATCCATATCAACACGAGGTACGAGAATACCTTGCGAGTGTTTGTGGCGAGATAGCGAGAAAATACCCTGTTGATGGAATTCATCTCGACTTTATCCGCTACCCGGGTACATTGTGGGGACTTCCAGATACTGATGAGGCGATGATTTTTGCGGGTCTTGAGGCAGATACACTGCGCTGGCTCAACCTCACGCGCTATCCTCGGCTTTCATTTTACCTTCGCTGGATGGTGTGGCACTACTCGCTTTTGAATCAAACGAAGGAACAGACGATTTTTCAAACGGTTGAGCATGTACGTCGAAGCATCGAAAAGAATGCGCTCAACAAAAATTGTGTTCTCTCAGCCGCAGTTTTTGCGAATCCGAGTCTTGCACAATACCGATTTGCTCAGGGGTGGTGGAGATGGGGAGAGGTTCTCGACTTTCCGGTGGTGATGTCCTATACCCAGGACATAAGGCTCTTCACAGATTTTGTGGACTTCGGACTCACACACCGGCGCGATGCTGTTTTCGGCATAGGTTTTCTCTGGCCTCATATGGAGGCCGAGGCGTTCTGGCAAGAAGAGGCGGTTAATCAGAAACTGGGTCAAGGTGTCTGCTACTTTGATTACACAAACATCGACACGATGGTCGATGTAAAAAAATTGAAGGTACAGGGAACGATTGACAGTACTCTCATTGACACGACACGTTATTCTGTCGTAGATAACGTTTTTACAGATTCGGCGAATCCGTGTTTGGTGGAAGATGGTGAAGCATATGTTAGCTGGGGTGACGACCTCGAGTTTTCGGCTTTCTTACTCTCGATGTCTTTAAACCCAGAACGAGACCTTGCAAGGATGAATATGAGCCGTGAAGACTTCATAGAGCAGATTCGTAAAGATGAAGCTGCGTTCCAGTCATTGGATAAGGCTGTCTTTCCGCTCGGTGATGAGCTCATTGAACCACCGAGGAGAGTGGTTTCTTATACGTTTTTACCGTGGGAAGAAGATTCTGCTGCCATACGGGAACAGGCTCTACAGGTGAAGCGTTTTGCACACCAGGAGATTCTATACCCGCGAGCCATGGATCACTTTGCCAGGGCAGTATTCGGCGCAGAGAAGGGGAGGCATGAAATCTGCGAGACGGCTGAAGGCATCTATGTCTTCAGAGTAGAGCGGATGCTTAGCGGAGGGAAGAAGGTGTGGAGAAAAGATATCAAATTGCCACTTCTCCCGGTCTATGAGAATTGGACCATTCAGATGCGATTCCGTACAAAATTATATTAATCATCATCATCTCTTTGTCATCACCGGTTTGATATATCTTGACTTTGGTTGACATGCGCTGTATAATGCATAATGGATAAATTCATCCTCATCACAGGAATTCTCGGTATAGTACTTGCAATAATCTCACTCGTGATTCTTATATCCAGCCTTGTGAAGTTATTCAAGAAAAGAATAACTATTAAAAAATTTATCTTTTCCCTGCTCTTATTTCTGATACTCATCGGCTTTGGTTCCTCTTTCATATTCTTGTCGCTGTTTCTTCAAACCTTCTCGAGATATACGCATGAAGAACGAATAGGGAAGGTATATGCAGAAAAGACAAATGGAGATATACGTGTATACTTTTTTGATGAAAAAAGAGATAGGGATTACTTCTTTAATCTTCATGGAGATCAGTGGATGGTTGAAGGATACATCTTACGGTGGAGTGTACTCGTGAGATGGCTCGGGGCTGGTGCCTATTATCGAGTTACGCGTTTTAGAGGAAGGTGGGATACACTACAAGATAAAACAGTCAGCGAGTATCAAATATATCCTGAGGAAACAATTTGGAAGTTTTTATTAAAGCATGGCCAACGCATACCGTTTGTCGATGCGGCGTATGGGATTGGCGCCTTTCAATATCCAGCCAAAGACACATTCTTGATTTATATCAATGATACAGGATTTATTTTAAGAACTGGGGTATTGAAAAAGAATCAATAGCCGTGTCTCTACAGCAAGCACTGACCATTACCGAGGGTACTGCTATGGTCTACTATTGTTATGACGTCGGATACGAGATTCGGCTGTCGGGTTTAGAACGGGTGCGCGGCAAACGTACCCAGCAGTCTTTTCTTTCCTTTACTCGGCTCATGCCGCCATACATTCAATACAAAACACCACCGCTGCTCATTCGCCTGGGAAAGAAACGAATGTCTATCGATGGCAAGGAATTTACTGTTTCGATTGACGCTAAAATTTATGACTTTGGAGTCATCACGGTGCGTTTTGTCTTTCCAATTTCTGGAAGTTTGAATCAACTGCAATCGCTCAACTTTACATTGATTGAGAATAAGACCCTCCGAGATAAGGTCATGAAAGAATTTAAAAAAATTCGGTCTGATATTTTATCGAGTATTGTAGAGCCGAGAAGTAATTTCTTGGATGATTGGGAAGAATACACTATCTTCATGGTTCATGGTTTTAACCCAGACATCGGTGCGGCAGTTCTTCTCAACGAATATAGTACTGCTCTCGCGCAGCTTCTCAGGACGGATAGGAATCTCAGCCGAAACGAAATAGATGAGGCGTTGAAAAATCCCCTTTCCTATCGTGAAGGGGACCTTACATTAATTGACTGGAGCACAGCATTTATTTTTGATCCTGAGAAAAGCTATGATATACCCGATGTCATAGAATTCGCGGTTATTCAGCTGCTCGAATTGCGCCTCTATGACGATATTTTGGATACGATCATTGACGACGCATACGATACGCTCGTTCCTGCGAGATTTAGCATTTCCCCTTTTTCTGGAACCCTGAAAAAACTATCACAGATAAAACTTGATATTTCCGAAATTGTTGACCGGCTCGAAAATTATCTCAAACTTATCGGTGACTTGTACTTGGCAAAGATATATACGACTGCATCAAAACGGTTTTATTTAGAACACTGGAAGTCAGCCGTTCGAGGAAAACTCGCCACGATCGAATCACTCTACACCGCATCATGGGAAAGGACACAAACAAAACGGATGGTTATTCTAGAAACAGCCATTGTAGTTCTCTTTATTATCGATATCATTCTCATAATCATCGAGTTGCTGTAGCACATTTTATCCATTACTCATTTTGATTATTGTATAAAAATATGAAAATCGAACTCAGAAAACGTGTCATAGATTATCTTTGTTACCAAGCAGATATTGGCTATGAGACGCTCTACAAACAGGAAAGGATGGGTTTCTTGTTTGGCACCATACATAACAAAGACATACGAATAACAAAAGCAGTCTTTTATAAAGGAGGGAAAAAGGGGCGCACCGGTATTACCTATAATCCTGATGATTTCGTAAAGAGAGGCAGGCAGCTCGCCTCACTCTTTAAAAAGAGATGGCTCGGCGCCTATCACACCCATGTTGAAGAGACTGGCAAAATTTCATTTGGCTTCTCTCGGGAAGATAAAAGGTCTTTCATGTCGGAACCCACGCTCGCTGAAATCGTCGTTGCGGTACGGTCTTCTCGGGGAGCACAAGTGTCGTCTTCGGGAAGACGAAGACTCTTGATAACCAAGAAATTTGGTAAGACCAGTTATCGTTATATTTTGTCCGGGTATGTGAAAATAAAGAAAAATTTACGTTTAGTTAAAACGACGATGGTAAGATCGAAATAATACCCCTGCACATCTTACTTTTTGTTGACGTTACAATCAGAGTTCGAAAAAGGTGAGAACATACTGAGTAATGAAAAAGCCCCCGTGCGGGGGCTTTTCTTATGCACGTTCGACTTGTGAGGCTTTATCCCCTTTGGGAGATTTGGTTATCTCAAACTTAACTCTATCGCCTTCATGAAGCGAGCGATAGCCTTCACCGATTATATCAGAATAGTGGACGAAGACATCGCCTGAACCGTCTTCTTTCTCAATGAACCCATAGCCTTTCTTACCATCGAACCACTTTACTTTACCGTATACCATATTTCTCCTTTCGAGCACTACTACCCTTACTCCCATAATAAGAGTGAACCTCTACGGTTAAGGCTCGCATTAGTGTATATATTTTGATTCATTTGTCAAGAGCTAAATTTCATTCTTTTCGTTGATGTCCCCTCGTATGTTTTTTAGAAAATTTTAAAGAGTATACCTACGGATATACAATTCTAAGAAATCCTACAAACCTCACCTTCTCCTTCAGCCGCTATCTGAATAGTGGATTCAATGATATGATATTTTGTATGGAGATAATTATTTATTTCAGTAATGAGTTTGTGTTGGTCGATAGGCAGCGCACGTGTATCATCGAGACTTATATGAGCGGAAAAGACGAGCAAATCAGCCGTTATTGTCCAGATGTGTACATTATATAGTTCTTTTATTTCAGAAAATTGAGACTTGAGATCACTACTGATGGTATCGACATTCAACCCGGTCGGTGCCATTTCTAATAGAATTATTGCCGATTCTTTTAATATACCCCATGCCCAATAGATAATGACTGCCGCTATGCCAAGACTGACGAGTGGATCAATAATGTTCAGGCCTGTGTAATATATGATGATCGCCGCTATGACAATTCCTACTGATGATGCAGCATCGGCAACCATATGATAGAAGACGCCCTTAATATTAAGATTCTTCGTATGACTACCATGGAGGATAAAAATACTTGCTACGTTTACGGTCAGTCCGATGAGTGCAATCATTAGCATATGGAGCGTGAGCACGTCAGCCGGATGTATAATTCTCTGAATGGCTTCGTATACGATTACACCGACGATGAGCAACAAGAACAAACCATTTATGAGTGCAGCTAATATTTCCGCTCGATACAGGCCAAATGTGCGATGATGGCATGGAGGCCTTTTCGCAATCATAATGGCCACGAGACTAATACCGATTGCGAAGCAGTGTGTAAACATATGACCGGCGTCACTTATCAAGGCAATACTGCGTGTGAGAAATCCACCGATGAGTTCAAGAATCATTACAAAAAAAGTAATCGAAAGTGATAGGATAAGTTTTTTACTATGTACTGAGCGGTACTCAAATAAATGTTCAGTGAAGGCGTTCTTGATTCTATGATTATGCGTCTTCATAATGTTATTGGATGAGTATGACATGGATCGTGTAGCAGCTGAAATATTCTACGTACTTTGTAATTTACCATTTATTTCATAGACATAGTCGCTAAGACGAATAAATTGTGTAGCTATTTCATAAAAGGAACAGGTCGGTTGGGCCTCTGGCGTTCGTCTCATTGCTAATGGACAGTTCCAATCAACATTCATGTTCATTGCCGGACAATCTTTATTATTAAACGGACAGAAAAAAGGTTTATCCACTATACCTCCTTTGCATGAGTTAATCTCTTTTTAAATAATTTACCAGCTCTTCAAGTTTGCTGAGAGGGATTTCGAAAATGCGAGGATAATACTCTCTTATTTTGATATAGAGCGTTACTTTCTTCCGCTTTTTATAGAAATAAAACTCATATGAATCTGTAGAAAAAGGAAGTTTCTTTGCATCGTGTGGAATAATATTTTCCGCAGGAATACGTGAGCGAGTCGCCGGTCCTTCTCGTATTTTACCTTTCTTTGTTATGCGTGCTTTTGTAATAACGTACCTAACCTTGTAAGAATCGAGTCGAGTAATTCCTGACTCTGTGTTCGTGTGGTACTGAGACGGTACCTAATCTTCAGCCGCAATGCCGGTTTTTATATTGCGCAGGTCGTCTGCTATCACATAAATTTTACCGTTGTTACTCCGAGGATCAATCGGCATGATAAAGAAGCCATTAAACTTTTTACTATAATCAAAACTCATGCCTCGAATTACCTCGCCGTCGGAGAATTCGACCTTAATTTTCAAACCTCGACGACCAGAGGCATCAACTTCACTGAAATTTTTCTTTTCGACATAACTGTGATTTCCTTCGAGTGTTTTGACGAAGAAAATCGCCTTCAGTTCAGCACATTTAATTTCGTACGTGCGACCTTTATCATACTCCTGTTCTGATGTAATGTGAAATGTTTCCTGTGCCGGTACAAAGTCAGAGGTCTGTCCTTTGAGCAGCTTCCCGTCCTTAAAATGGACAACGACCCGATTTCGTTCCTTTCTCTTTTGATAGCGCATTACCATAAGCTTCATTATATTGATTTATTGGGCATTGTCAACCAGCAAATAATACATTTTTATACTCTGGCGAGAGTCAACGAACAGCTGTCGATAGAGGGTATGAAAGGACGATCGCTCGAAGTCAGGCCATGCTATGTATGAGAGGCATCAACCATGGCTCTGAGTGCCTTAATGTGCTCAGGTGTTGTTCCGCAGCAGCCTCCGATGATTGATACGCCAATGGAGAGGAGATCCCTTGCCTTTTTTGCCGTAAAATCAGGAGTTTCAGGATATATTGTTGTCGTACCATGTATCTCTGGTATTCCAGCATTCGACTGAATGACGATTGGCAAATCTGTGTATTGCTTGAATTCTTTTGCAATCTTTATCATGTTCTCGATGCCATTGCCACAGTTTGAACCTATGATATTGGCGCCAGCCCGCTCGAGTCCTCGTGATGCGTCTTTTATACTGACACCCATTATCGTGTAAAAACCTCGTGGTGTTGCATCGAACGTCATCGTTGCCATAACTGGCGTGTCCGGTGAGATGGTTTTTGTTGCTTCGATAGCGAGTGTTATTTCATGCAAGTCGGTCATCGTCTCTATGCATATGATGTCAACACTGGCATCGATGAGCGCGCGGACCTGTCGTTCAAAATTGCGGTACATCTCGTCGGGTTCAATATCACCATATGGTTTCAGAAATTTTCCTGATGGTCCGCAGGACCCTGAGATGTAGGCACGATCGTTGATAGCTACACGTACTGCGCGAACACCGTTCCTGTTGATTTCTTCTGTTTTGCCCTCGAACCCGTAGAATGAAAGCTTGAGCGGCGAGCCTCCAAACGTATTGGTCTGGATTATGTCTGCTCCTGCATCGAGGTACAGACTGGCAATCTCCTGTACGATCTCAGGATGTGTTAGATTGAAAGACTCCGGTGGGTCTCCTGGTTTCAGACCACGTTCCATGAGCATGGTACCCATTGCACCATCACCGACGAGCACCTCACCATCTTCAATCCGCTCAAGAAACTTTTTCATACCAAATTTCTATTTTAAAAGATGCTCCCTTTCTCCGTATCTCCAAGTCTCCCTTTCTTACTTTTCCTTGTCTCCGTGACACTGTGTTTCATACATACCCCTTTCTCGTTGTCTTCCTGTCAGCGTTTCTCAAGTTCTTCCTACGAGTCGTTTCACGGCATCAACCGCGTGTGCACTATCATACCCATATGCATCTGCACCGATCTCTCGAGCAAAGGCTTCGGTAACCGGCGCCCCACCAATGATGGTCTTAATCTTTCCCTTGAGTCTTTCTCTTCTCAATAGTTCAACAACTCTTTTCATAACCGGCATTGTCGTCGTGAGGAGAGCAGACATCGCAATAACAGAGGCATGATGAGTCTTTGCAGTTTCGATAAATTTTTCAGGAGCAACATTGTTGCCGAGGTCGATGACCTCAAAGCCAGCACCCTTGAGCATGATGCCAACAAGATTCTTTCCGATGTCATGCAAGTCGCCTTGAACCGAACCTATTACAACCGTACTCATTGTAGGTATTCCCTCTTCAATAAATAATGGTTTTAAAATATCCATGCCTGCATACATCGCCTTCGCGGCAAGAAGCACATCGGGAAGAAAGATTTCATGTGTTTTGTATTTTTCACCGACGATATTCATACCACTAATCAAGCCTCTATCGAGTATCTCTTTTGGTGGTATGTTTTTTTCAAGTGCCTGTTTTGTGAAAGCAGAAACTCTTTCATAATCACCCGATTGCAGACTCACCGATATATTGTGTACTGTATCCATACTACACCCTATTATTGTACCGTGATTCTTTGAAGAGTGCCTCTATTCGCTCGCGGCACGAATGTGTTTTACATTCAGCGCAGAACGGATATGAGTCCTCGAACACGTGGATTTCTCTCGGTCCAGCAATCAATACTCCTGAAATGGATTTTAAAGGCCTCATGAGAAAGCTATCCAAGAGTGATATGCCGATGTCCTCTGGCTTGAGGTAGGTAAAGAGTTTTTTCTGCCCGCTCATATGCCATCCACAATAACCTGGACTATATCGTAGCACTGCTGTCGCACTCGTCGCTGCTCCTCTTTTAATGAGCATCGTTAAAAAATGGTTTTCGATGAAATCGGCTGTGTTGTCAACTCCGACCGAGGCAGCGCCGTCCAACATACTGCCAAGAACGAGTTCATTTTTTTTGAAAAGCTGAGATATCTTCTGACTTATCTCTTCTCCTATAGTGACTGCAAAGAGCGCCAGGGCTTCTGCTTTCTTGAAGATTTCGTCGAGTGGCGTACTCGTTTCATTTTTTCCATCACCTTTATAGACATCTTCAAATTGAGGGAGTGGTATATCACCAAGGACACCGACTGGATGAGCATACTCGAGGAATAATTCTATTGCTTTTCTGAGAGGTTTTTCTACGTTATGAGAAGTATCTTTGCCTGGTGTAACACCCTGTGTTCTTAAAACATCAGTCCTGTGCGGCTTGACCTTGTCAAGCGGGATTTCGATGATCTCTCTCATGGAGATATTTGAGGAAGACGGTTCATACCATAACGACGGGCTTCTATCTCCATCAATTTTGTGAGGTCTTTTTTCGTAGTATCTGGAATTCTCGACGGCGTGTACTCACGCACATGTTTTTCCACTTCTCTGTGTGCCCTCTCCCAAAGCGTCACACTTCCTTCCTCTTGCCATCGTTTTCTACTTGCTCGATCAATAGTAGGCCCTGGGATATAAAATTCTTTCTTGAAATGGCGACGCGTATGGTTCGATATCAAAAGGTGTTTTTCCTTTATGAGTTCCTCTAAATGCGGTACCGAAGGGAAGTCTTCTTTCGGTTCGATTCCCTCTATCATACGAAGCGCCATTCCACAGATTTCGTTGTCGAGAACGAGCTTTTCAAAACTCTGACAGTTTTCAAAGTCGAGCATTCCTGGTCCTGATATGTTATTGATGCCAGAAAGTGCAGCGAGGGTTGCACCCATCGACGATTCGAGCCCTGCCTGAGAATCGAGTTGTTTTGCATCACTCAGTGAAATGTAACCCTGGGTTGGAATACCTATGTATTTTCCAATCTCGTTAAATGCACAGTCGAGCATTTGTGTCTCAACTGCACCCATGGGGGTGGTTTCGTATCGAACATCAAATATAGCAGGAGAGCCACCATAGAGAACAGGAGTTCCTGGATTTGTGAGCTGGCTTATGACAATCCCACTCAAGGTCTCAGCGGTGTGCTGCACCAGTGTGCCAACAAGGGTCACCGGAGCCATGAATCCTGATAATGGCATAGAAACGAATTCTACCGGAATCGAGTAACGAGCACAATCGACGACATTCTGCGACGTCACATCACTCCATTTTATCGGTGACGTTGGGCAGCAGGAGAATATTGTGAGCGGTTTTGCGGCGAGTTCTTGTCTTGTACCACGAATGGCGAGCTGGAGGTCTTTCATGATTGCGAATGCTCCTGCCGTAAATGCCCCTGTGATAATTGGTTTTTCACAGAAGAGGAGGCTCAGGTAAAGCCTGTAGCTATCCGAGATTTTTTCGTGAACATCTTCGGGAATAAATGCTGTGCTTTGAGAAGCGATGTTTTCCAGTCGGCTTATAAGCTTCGCATACATGATGTAATCATCTGTTTTCGGCTTGCGAGTTTTTTTCGTCTTGGAGTCCAGGATATACAGCGCAGCAGAACCCGGTGTGAAATACACATTGTAACCCGAAAAATTGTGCGTTTCGTGACCAAGAATATTATAGAGCTTGAACGATCGGGGGACCGTTGACAACGCCATATCAATAATTTCGTCTGTAAGGAGTGTGTGCATTTTCTCTGTATCGACGTGTGCACCATAATCTGCCAATCGTGTAAGAATATTCACGTTGTAAATTTGTACACCGAGTTTACAAAGAACCTCTCTTGCCTCTTCCACTATTCTTTCAACCAATCCATCACTCAAGAATCTTACGACCGGTCTCATGTATAAACTCCTTTGCTAACCCCGCACCCATAATAAAGGTGTGGGGTTGAGTCCTGTTGAACGAGAATTCTCGACCCGCCAAGCGATGTGGCGAGGTCAGAACATCGCAATCTCTCTGAAAAAAGGGCGGGATCATATTTTTCTTTTCTGTTCAACGCGTAGTTTATCATACAAAATTATTATAAGATATTTTTAAATAATGTCAACAACACCTGTGTTCGATTTAACCATGTAAAGAGCACATAAGCTAATGCTTACTCAATACCGACGAGCGCCTTGATGTACTGCAGTCGTTCATAAAATTCAGGACGATCGCTCTCCACTTGACTGAGCTTGCCCTTTATTTGATTGATAGAACCGAATGTATGCTGATCCATCCACTCTCCTAGTTGGGTCAGTATCGTTTCAATATACTTTACACCATTGAGATAGAGGGTAGAACAGACCTGCACAGCCGTGGCTCCGGCGAGCAACTGTTTTATGACGCCGATTCCGTCATGAACCCCAGTCGTAGCAGCGAGGTCGCACTTCACCCGTCCAGCAAGTAATGAAATCCAGCGGAGGGACAGACTCATTTCCTCACGCGAGCTTAATCGGTAACCAGGTACAAGCGCAAGGGTCTCGATATTGATGTCGAGTTGATAGAAACGATTAAAGAGAACCAAGGCCGATGCACCACGATTGCAGAGCTCGTGTGCCATCCGTGCGATTGACGTGAAATAAGGACCGATTTTCACTGCGATGGGTATCTTCACACTCTGTTTTACTGCCTCTAAAATATCGCAATACAGATGTTCTATTTCGTTACTGGTGCGATTCGTGTTACTCGGTAATACGGCGATATTGAGCTCCAGGGCATCGGCTCCGGCATGCTCGATTCTCTTTGCGTAATCAGTCCACCACGTGGGTGTTATACAGTTGAGACTTGCAATAACAGGAATGGAAAGTTTCTTTTTTGCTCCTTCTACCAATTTTAGATAGTCCTGTGATCCGAGTTCTATGCCCATATTCCGAACATAATCAAATGCCTCAGCATGCCCGGCAAGCCAGACGTTTTGTTGTAACGCTTTGGTATCAGCTTCGAGCTGTTCTTCAAAGAGAGACTTGAGCACAACAGCGCCCGCACCGGCATCTGCGCATTGTTGGACTCCTTCGACGGTATTGACTAAGCTACAACTCGCTACGATTATAGGATTATGTAATTGTAATCCCACGTAGTTCGTTGAAAGATCTGCCATTCTTTACCTCCTTATTAAAATTCATACCTCTTGAACTACTACTGATTAAGAAATCTCTTCCAGATAATAAATCATCTTCTGGAAAAATCTCACTGTACTTCGTTTATTTGCCTATAGCGGGCGGAATTTCTTTGTTAATTATATATAACTTTACACAAAATCGACTCGTTGTCAACGCAGAGACAGATGCACTATTAAATAATGAGTTTATTTATTGAATCGTAGAAATGATAACCCCCACAGTGTGTTTCACAGCTGTGGGGGTGTCAAGGTAACGCGCGAATTTTTTTATTTCATCTGATACACATCTATTTCGCCGAGTGATGTTGTGGCTTTTATGAGAGCGCCACCATTACCGATTTTACCCTTTAGATATGTTTTTGATTGATTGCTGACCAATAGGTCTATATCATGCACGGACACGCTGCCGAGTGATGTTGTAAGTCTCATGTCAGCATCCAGGCCATCTTTTAAATACAGTTTTATAGAACCATTACTCGTTTCAATCGTACTGCCTTTGTCTGGGATATGTAGAATCTCAGCTTCTATATTCCCATTCGAGGTCACTGCCTCGACAATGCTCTTTGCTCTCTTAATGGTTATTTCTCCATTTGAGGTTACCGCACTCACAGCTGCGGTCGTGCCTTCAATAATTATTTCTCCATTGGAGGTCTCTGCCTCTACTGAACCCGTTACATCTTTTACATAAATTTCGCCATTGGAGGTTATCAGTCGTGCGTCACCTTTCGTTCCTGTGAGCGTTATTTCCCCGTTTGATGTCTCGAGTCGATCGATTTCAACGTTTGATGGCACATGAATTGTATACTCGACTGATACGCGGGCATTCTTTTCAAGATATTCTGTTCTTACGGTGATCTTATCATCTGTGCTAACGTCGATGTTCACCTTCTTCAACTCGTCCTTGCCATATCGTGTTTTTTTCAACGCATAGACCTCGACTACATTCTTATTCCATGTGCTTACTGTAATTTCTCCGTTTGCGTTGTGGACCTCTAATCTTGTGCCTGGGTCAACCGTATAGGTTTCGCGGAATTCTTCTTGCTCCTCATACAAGAAATTGATTCCTGCCATTGCGAGTTCAGACACAGGAATCGCTGCAGGACCCATCTGTACTAACACGAAGACCATAGTCAAAACATGCATCATTTTACCTCCTTTTAAATTGTTCTCAATCTCAGACTTGTCCTGTTTAGGAACAGGACATCAACTTATCAAAAAATGTTAATACCACGTTCGCACAGGTAATAACAGTACAAAGGCCACAATCTCATACCACGCCTCGATAGTTACGATGTGACCCATCCCTCTCTCCATGAGCTGTTTTACTAAGTAATACGTAAAATTTCAGATTAGGTTGCATTGGAACTCGCTGATGAACTCGATTCACAGTCAAACAGGGCAACGTGTTATCTTGTCTATGGAAAGATATATACGACTGCGTTGGATTTTGGCAAAAGCCGAGGAGAATTTCAAAAAAGCGATTGAGATGTTAAAGTACTCAACCTTAAAAAATCGCTCGGCGATGCTTATTTAGAGTACGCCAAGATGTTGAAAAAAGGGGCAGCAGAGGGTCTGTACCCTGAGGACTCGGTAAAAGAATACTTTGATAGAACACTGCAGTTGTATAAAGACATAAAATTACAGCATAAAATCAGAGAATGCATGACCCCGTAGGGGTCAAATCTTCACATTTGACAATGTAGGCAAAACCCATCGATCGTGTAAGTTACCCCTTGACAAATGGCAAATTTTCATTATAATTGAGTATATACTCAATGAGTATATACTCAGAAAGGAGGTTTATGAGAAAGAGCACAAAGCGGAGTGAGGCGAAGCTAGCCACGAGGGAGAGGCTTCTGGATATTGCTGAAGCCACGTTTGTGAACACCGATTTTAAGGCATCGACCTTTGCTATTGCACGAAAGGCAGGGATCGCACACGGCACGATATTCTTTCATTTCAAAAATCGTGATGAACTCGTGCTGGCGGTGGTGAAGCGTTTGGTCAAGAGAATGACGGATGCGCTCTATGAGGCTTATAAGAATGCCAATAATTTAGAAGCATTTCTTTCGGTACACGTTGAAGCGGTACGCACAAATTGGGCATTGTTCAAGGCCCTTTTCTCTGGATTTTCGAAATTCAACGACAGAACCAAACAAGAAGTGCTCTCACTCTTGTCGGTCATCAATTACTATTTGGTTGAGGCATTTAATAAGTGGACTGATAATGGTCTTGTCCGAACCATCCTGTGGCAGGGTGCACTCATTTATTTATCATTCTTTGGTGACTACATGTTCGATAAAAAGAAAATATCAGAGAAGTTCATTCAACGCTTGCTTTCCTTTAGCAGCACTTCTCGTCCGAAAGAAGAAAGGCATGAGGAGGGATTATTAGAAGAAAAAAAGCTGTGCCAGAGCTGTGGAATGATTTTCCATTCTGCAGAGGACTTTCCAATGGGTGATATGAGTAAAATTTATTGTAAATACTGTGCCCGCGAAGACGGCACGATCAGACCATTCAACGAAGTGCTGAACACGATGATAACTTTTTTTGAAAAGACACAAGTACTGAACCGTAAGGCTGCACAGCAGACCGCACGTGCTGTTCTCGCCAAAAATCCTGCATGGAAAGATTATATAAAAAAGACCAGGAGGAATAGAATGGGAGGAGAGATAGCATGAAGATAATCAGGTTTTTTCTCTACGTTGTAGTACTCACTTCTATAGCATTTCATCTAAGAGCACAGACAGCAGAAGGTCAGCTCGTCGAGATAAATGTTCCCGCACCTTCGCTCGCAAATAATATAGTAAGCATTCCGACAGAGCAGCCAATCGTAATTTATCTACCGCCGTCGTATACAACATCGAACACTCAATATCCAGTGGTTTATTTCCTTCCTGGATTTGGCACTCCGATTATATACTTCACCAGATATGGTGTGTTCCAGGGTTTCCTTTTGCAGAACTCGATGGACAAGCTGATACGCGAGGGAGCGATAAAGGAGATGATTGTTGTTATTCCAAATGGAGTCACCTTCATGATGGGCAGTTTTTATGTCAATTCATCCGTTACTGGAAATTGGGAAGACTTCATTGTGAAAGAGGTTGTAGGCTATGTCGACAGCCATTACAGGACACTGCCTCATGCGGGCGCACGTGGTATCGCTGGCCACTCAATGGGTGGATTTGGTGCACTCAATCTGGCAATGCTCCATCCCGACGTGTTCGGTGCAACGTATGCGTTGTGTCCAGGACTCTTTGATGAGAATGGTCTGTCGAAGAATATCATGTTCGCATCCGGGACGACCATACGAAGATACCTCAAAAAAGAAAGGGAATTCGAAGTGATGACCGAAGATGAAGCGATAGTAGCCTTTCTGTCCTTCATGGCTCACCTTGCTATTGTCGAGGGTGATGATGACAGAGCCTTTGAGTATGCGTATGGTGCAGCGTTTTCACCTAACCCGCATAAAAAAGCGCCTTACATTGATTACCCATATCGCCAGAGTGGAACAGATATTGTACTGGACAGTGTGCTATGGGAAAAGTATAGAAATGGCTTTGGAGGTCTTGCCGACAAGGTAAAACGTTACCATGATAATTTATTGAGACTCAAAGCCATCATGATTGATTATGGTATCAATGACTACTATGAGTGGATTCCAGAGGGCTGTGTCTATTTTGGAAAACTACTCGATGGTGCAGAGATACCTCATACATTGATAGCATTTGAGGGCGGTCACAGCAACAAAGTGCGCGAGAGAATTGAAGAGCATATGTTGCCAATGTTTTCACGGACGTTGCAATTTGATACCCGTACTCTTCAATAAACCGATGAGGTTTCATATTGTGCTTCATTCTTCGTGCTGTTGCACACGTGTAGACCAGAGACGCAAGAGCGCAGAGAAAAAAAGGAGGTATATCATGTTATTAAAGCGACTCTTTTTGATGCTCTTATGTACGATGTGGATTTGCCTACCTGGCTTTGCCACGATTATTCAAGTGCCAGGCAATCAATCAACGATACAGGCAGGTATCGATGCGGCAAACGAGGGTGATACCGTGCTCGTAGCACAAGGCACGTATCAGGAAAACATCAACTTCCGTGAAAAAGGAATTGTCGTTGCCAGTCACTTCATCCTCGATGGCAACACTATGTATGTTGATTCAACGATTATTGATGGAAGCAATCCCTTTTATCCAGACACGGCGAGTTGTGTATTGATTGTGAGCGATGACCCCGGTACTGTGGCAGATACATCTGCAGCACTCATCGGATTTACCTTGAGTGGTGGCGGTGGCACCAGATGGTTCGACGAACACGGCGCAGGCTGGTATCGAGAAGGCGGTGGCATTTTAATTCAATACCTGTCTCCGCGAATCGAATATAACATTATTCGGGATAACCATATAACAAATACGGCAGGAGTAACAAGCACCGGTGGCGGAGCCATTCGTATTGGGGATGGAAATCCTCGTATTCAGAACAATATTATTGCCTATAATTCAGCACGCTATGGTGGTGGTATTGTTTTGAACTATACCGGCGCAATCGTCAAAAATAATGTCATCGCGTCAAATGATGCGGAAGGTGCGTATGGTGGTGGTGGTGGAATCTGGTCGTACGCAAATGGTTCTTACCCAAAGCTCATCGAAAACAATACAATTGTTTATAATACACCTGGTGGTTCAGCAACTGGTGGAGGTTTACGATTATGGGTAACTGATGCTACACTTCATAACAATATTATTTGGGGAAATGCACAATTACAGATTCTCCGTGCTGGTGGGTCGGTCACGGTTACGTATTGCGACATACAGGATACTATTTGGGAAGGCGAAGGAAATATCAACGCGGATCCGCTCTTCGCAGCGACTAACCTCTATTTATCTAACAGCTCACCCTGTATCGATGCGGGAGATACGAGCGGACTCTACAACGACCCCGAAGATCCTGTGAATCCAGGATATGCCGAATGGCCTTCGATGGGACTATTGAGGAATGACATGGGCGCCTACGGTGGACCAGACCGCGCCCTACTGCTCGACGTGCCGACAGGGATTGATGAAACCCCAAAAGACACGAGGCCGGGCCAAGGCTTTTTGTGGCAGAACTATCCAAATCCATTCAGTGACAGAACGACTATACAATTCAGCATAGGGTATAGGGGAGAGTCCGCCTCAGGTGGAATAGAGTTGAACATCTATGACGCAACAGGACGCTTGGTCAGAAATTTTCCACGCCTTACGCTCTACGCCCAACGCCCTACGTTCATTTCATGGGATGGTCGAGATAATTCCGGTCAGCCCGTCAGTTCAGGCGTCTACATCTACCGCCTCCAGGTCGGCGACGAAGTTTTGAGTAAAAAGATGTTACTGATACGATAGGAGGTTTAGAGCGTATTTAATTTTTGCGAAGGCTCTCTTTATTTTCTAAGGTTTGATATACGTTAATATATTGTTTAATAATTTTATCGGCTTTGAAATGCCGTGATGTGCGTACTGCTTCTTTTGCCATCCGTGTTCTCAGGGCTTTTTTTCTCATGAGATGGTTAATTGTTTTAACCATCTCAGTAATTTTGTTGACCAGATAGCCGTTACGCCCATGCTGTATTATTTCGGGTGCCACGCCTGTCGGAAATGTTATCGGCACCAACCCCTGAGACATTGCTTCAATAAGACTGAGGCAAAACCCCTCATACCTCCCCGGATTTATATAGATGTCCCCATAATGTTTTTGTAAAATCTTCGGGATTTTTTTCTTTTTGACGCTCAAATGGGTGATGGCTTCAGGAAATTGTGAGAAAACAAGATGATACTCATCAACCCGAGAGCACATGCCGATAACGGTTTTTCGCAAACCTGGAAATGCCTTGAGAATATAACCGAGTCTGTCAATTCCTTTCAATTTTACAGTAAATGGGTCATCGCCCATGCGGCCGAGATAAACAAGTTCCGCAATCGGCTTGACTTTCCGTGCCTTTTTTGTCTTAAACCAAAAATCTTCTATGGCATTATGAACCAAAGTAATTTTCTTTTTTGGGATGCCGTTTCTTATCAGTTCACGTTTGACTATTTCTGAAGTTGAAATTACAACCGCGCTCTTTTTTGCTACAAAGATTTCAATTTTGCTTATATCTTTTAATGATTTAATCGATGGTACAAGACTGTCGACGACGTTATACTTTTTTAATCCATTAAATATTTTGACTAAATATCTACTTTCTCTATCAAGTTTTTTTAAAGACGGTACGTGTTTAAGAAACCCATGAGTTGTTGATCCGAAAAGGGAAACAACAGGAACTCCATTATCTAAAAATGCTAAAGGTGTGTATGTCGTCCCTTGAATAACGTCATATTTGTTAATTTGTTTTCTTTTGCGAATTAATGAATAATAAAATAAGATATCACTAATACCACTAAGTGATTTTGAAAATAAGTTAATACTTTCTTTGGGATACATGCTATCAACCATATACCCATTTGTCCTCAATTTTTTGACTATCAGGCTATTAATGAAATGGGCTCCGTATTCTATTTCCTTTTCATTATTAATATATAAGATTTTTCTGACCATAATTATAAATGCTTTCCCTTAAGTATTTTTCTTAAAATAGTGCGACAGATAATTTCGAGTTACCAGAAAGCGGTGTCTTTTTCTACACCCCTAAGTGTAAGTATAATCAAATTACTTATGATGTCAAATGTTAAAAAGTGGTACACGCATATTGGGTAAATAATCCAGTGACCCAATAACTTAATGACCTACCATGGGTCTCGAGCAGAGTCGAGAGAATGACTCAGTGACCCCATTTGGCCATTTGTCCTATAAAAGTAGCCTGTCCCCTTTTTGGAAAAAATAATCACGTAGATTTTTTGCGTGTTCGTATACGTCCATGACGTATTTTGTCTCCTCTGTTTCAGGAAGTTTACCCTTCTTTTCTACATGCATTTTGAGAATTTCATCGACTTTTTCATAACTCATGCCCAGAATCATTTCGTCGGTTAATCCCGGAATTAGATCAGGTGATGGTGCTTGAACCAAGATTTCATCGGGAATTTCTAAGGCGCGTGCAATATCGCATGTTTCGGTCTTGTAGATATTAAAGAGCGGCATGAGATCTGCTGCCCCATCACCGAATGGCACGAAGAGACCGAGCAGGTACTCGGTTTTGTTGACTGTACCAATAACTGCATAATTATTAATCTCGGCATAATGATACATAATTGCCATACGAATCCGATTCTTGATTCTGATGTAGCCGATTGCCTTACGGAGCTCAGCATCGACATCATCCTGTAAATAGCGTAAATAGAGATTTTTTCCGTAGTGCTCATATTTCTTTTTGACATATTTCTCTTTTACCCTGCGTGGAATAAAAAAATAGTTACCGAATTCACGATAAACGCCCAGTTTTTGCAAAAGAGGAGTAATTGATATTTTTTTATATGTATATCCCCGGCACAACTTCTCTGCTAAGCGTATACATCTTGGATTGCTGTCTCTATCGGGAAGGATGAGGGGCAGGATGTTTTCTTTGGGTAAACATTGTTCAAGAAGTTTCAATACAGTAGCTGAATCAACGCCACCTGAAACACCAATCACCGCACCATCTTTTTTTAATGTTTCAAGAGAATTTTTAAGATCGGCTACAAAATGGTGCAGGTTTTTAGCTGTATCCTTCATTTCTTGAATTGCGCTAAATGGTCAGGGAATTCCCTGGTTTCGATGCGACTTTTTAAAGCTTCTGCTAAATCAGTGAAGTGAGGGTCAATTTCTATTATTTTATTACAACATTCCAGTGCTTTTTCAATCTCGTGAAGTAAGTAGTGCGCCCACGCTTTGTTATACCATGTGTATATATTTTTAGGATTGACCTCCAGTGCCTTAATGGTGCATTCCAAAGCTTCTTGTGGGTTACCTAAATCGCACAAAGACCACGCTTTGTTGAAAAGAGCCGTGTCATTACGTGGATTAATCTCGATAGCTTTCTCAGCACATTTCAGTGCTTCACGACTGAAGTCCCATGTCTTGGTGTCACTGGCAAGCTGATTAAGGGCATTCGCTTTGATGGCGAGAGCCTCGTCATTTTGAGGATGCTGTTCAATAACGTTATCGAGGTACTCAATAGCTCTTTTGATGTCTTTCTGTTTATAAATCAAATCCCAGGCTTCCTGTTGCCAATTTTTTTCAGCCATTCTACATTATTTTTAAGAGTGAAGTAATTTTCTATATCTTATTTATTTCTCCCCTTGTAAGAACTTTATTATCTCCCGACAAAAAGCTGGCAGATCATATGGATGTCGTGATGTAATGAGATTGCCATCCACAACGACTTCTTTATCAAGAAATTTTGCTCCAGCGCTGATCATATCATCTTTTATAGCGAAAAACGATGTAGCTTTTTTACCTTTTAGTATGCCGGCTGAAATCAGTACCCATCCTGCATGACATATCGCTGCGACACATTTTCCTTCATTATATATGTCTCTCACAAATTTATTGACCTCTGGATATCTACGTAATAAATCTGGAGCATATCCACCAGGAATAACTACACCCGCAAAATCACTTGTTTTTGCATTCTTTATCGACAACTCCTGCTTTGCAGGATACCCGTCTTTACTCTTGTATTCCTCTTGTCTGCCTGTTCCTACGAGGACTGTCTGTATCCCCTCTTCGCGCAGTCTCAAATAGGGATACCACACCTCTAACACTTGATAATAATCCTCAACAAGAACTGCTACTTTCATATAACACCCCGCAACCCAGCTTTTTAAAAGGACTGAGCTTCTGTTTTTTATCGTATAATAACGATTTTTTCTCGAACAACATTATTACAAATTATGGCTTCAACAAAATAAATCCCATTCGAGAGTTGTCTACCGAAGTTATCGGTACCATGCCAGGAAATGAGCGTAGGGCGTTGGGCGTAGAGCGTAAGGCGTGAAAAACTTTTAACCAGGCGACCTGTTACATCATAGATATTGAGCTCTATTGCGTCTGAGGCGGATTCTATCCCATGCTTTATGCTGAATTTTATCGTTGTCTTATCAGAGAATGGGTTGGGGTATACGGTGAGATGAATGTTTGGCAGTGGCAATCGAGCGATGTGTTCTTCTATTCCAACTGTAGTATTGTTAAAGAGATAATTACCAGCAAAAGGAGTCCAGTTTGTCACGCCCAGGTCTGGATACTGGCTGTAGGTATAAATAATTTCAATATTACCAGTTCCTGCAGGCGGTGCATATTTCAATGATATCCATCCAGTCAATGGGTCAAAAGTAAAATCTGATAACGGCACGAGTGTGTCATTTACCCTAACTTCCTGGAATGATTGAATAGGATGGTGCTCAAAATAAAATAGTTTTCTCACGCCATCACCACTCTTGAAATCACTCACGGTATCTAAAAATCTATTTCCTACATCTCCCCACATAACAGTCTCACAGACCAAATTGTAACCGCCATCCCATGACCATGTTGGTATGGTGTCGATTATGCCTTCGTTGTTTTCAAAAACCACGACTGGCTCCCACCAACCACCAGCTGCCAGGTCAAGCCATCCATCATTATTAACATCGCCCCACTCAACGCATGAGCAGTAGAGTGTTGAGGTCAACATGATGAATGCTGGAGGCGTTTCGAGAGTACCTCCATTATTCCTGTATACTTCGATGCGGCTCGAATCATCGCCCAGTTGACCGTTACAGGCAACCGCAACATCTTTATATCCATCGTTGTCGTAATCGCCTATTGCAATCCTCAAAATCCACCCTGGTTCATCTGTTGTCCAGTCAGCGGTGTCGGCTAATGTTCCATCTACATTCTTAAAAACAGCAAGTCTATGCCGGTATCCGACAACGAGGTCGAGGTAGCCATCATTATCCAGGTCTACCCACCGACAGGCATTGCTCGGTGAAGAATCGGCAGATGTCCAATAAGGGGATGTTTCAATTATCCCACTGTTGTTGCGGTAGACCCGTGTTGGTGACTGAAGTCCAGAATAGGCATCACCTGCTACGACCGCGAGGTCGAGGTCTGCATCGAGGTCTATATCGCCAAACACACAGTCAAAAGAATTGTACTGATCTATCGATGTCCACCATGCAGTCTGATTGAGTCCGCTTCCTTCATTTCTATAAATGCTCGTGGGTCCTTGATTCGAAACACCGGCACCCAGATACGCGACAGCCATATCAGGCAAACCGTCGTTGTCCACGTCTCCAATATAGATATGAGAAAAATAGCCACTCTCGTTCGAACGCCATGACGCATTCGTCTCCAGTGTTCCAACCTGGTTAACATATACTGCATTGGTATTGGAGTCCATGTCGTTGCCGTTACCCGTGCAGTAATCAATCCAACCATCCATCGTGACATCATAGAGCGCGCCACCAGTCGAATAGTCAGTATCACTCGAAATCCAGAATGGTGAATTAGATAACGGTATTTCAGCGAATGCAGTACCGATTGCACATAAAAAAATAAGCACCGCGAATATTGACTTCATACACCTCCTTAGTGGAATAGAAACAGAAAAGTCTTCTTAAAACAATCAAATATCCTGTTAACTACTTCTCCAGCTCTTTTTTCATTGAATCAAACTCTTTCTTTGTTATTTCTCCTTTCGCATACCTCTTTTTGAGTATATCGAGTGGTGTTTCCTTTTCTTCGGTTTTGAGCGCCTTTTCTTTTTGAATGGCAAGATAGATGATGACAGCAACGAGTGCTATCACAATGATCCACATAGCAATGCCTCCAAATCCATAAAACGTATGGGGCCAATCCATCATGTGCCGCGTGGGATATACACACGATGATAATCCAATAACGGTTAATAAAAATGTCATTAATGTTTTCATATATTCCTCCTTGTCTGTAAAAGGGACAGGCTACTTTTAAGAGCCACGGTTTTGATTTCAGAAAATCGAACTCTAATAGTCGTGTCTAAAAGACGTGTAGAATGATAAGAGAAAACGACCATAAAAGTAGCCTGTCCCTTTTATCTTGCTTTTAACTTTGCCAGGCGTTTCTTGGCGTCGATTTTTTCTGGTCGGTCGGCATCGGCGTCTTTCCAAATGTCGAGAAATTTTTCGTATTCTGCAATTGCTTTTGTTTTCAAACCCTTTTCTTCATACAATTTGGCTAATGAATAGCGCCAGGTAGGACGAATAAGAGCCCGTCCTCTCTTATCTGGATCAGAGTCAATCAGCTGCTCGTATTCGAGGATAGCTCTGTCTATGTCGCCTTTTTTATAATAAACCCTGGCTACTACGTCCTTATGAGGGAGTCCGTTGTATACAGACGTAAAAGGCCCAGTGGGTAGATCTACCTTTATTAATTTAGATGTTTTTTCAAATACCGAGATGGCTTTTTCAAGTGAGTCTTGCGCGAGCAATACTTCCGCATAGAGAAGATCATGAAGGAATAGCGCAAGATCTTCCTCCCCTATTTCTACGTGAGGTAGTAAAGATTTGATTAACGCAAGCCATGCCCTTGCCGAATTAAATTTTTCTTGCTTCAAATCTATCAAACCCATGTTGAAATTGTAGCTGACCGTATAGAATGGTGAGTTAGGATCATAGGCATAAGAATCCTTGAAGTAGTTTCGACTCAACGCATATTTTTTCATATCGTAGTACACGTACGCCCTAAACCAGTCTACAGCCATCCTTCCAAACTCCCATTCGATTGGTTCCGAAAGATCTTCGGCCATGTCGAGACGGTTTAAGGCCTGATCAAATTTCCCCAACAAGTAGTTATAGAATGCTTTTTGCCAATAAGCACCTGCTCGTATACCTGAGGACGGTGCCGTGGTAATATAGTGGTCGGTCCATTTCATTGCCTCATCATAATTTTCTATTAACGCATAGATGTAGGCAATTTTCAGACTCGACATAAAGTCTGATTTAACCTCTATTGCTTCTTTGAATTTTGCGAGTGCATTATCAAGCTGTCCCATTCGAAAATAGAGCTCGCCCATGGAATCGAATGGATTGGCATCACCAGGCGATACAGCTGCATACTGTTTAAAATATTCGATTGCCTGAGCATAGTCGCCTATATCGGCATACGTATAAGCAAGTCCATTTAAGGCTTCTCCGTAGTTCGGGTCAAGCTCCAGCGTTTTGTTAAACTCTTCTATCGCTCTATGGAATAAATCTTTACTTCGGTAATACCATCCCAAGCGGTCGTGCACCCGCTTTTCTCTTGGATATTTCGCCGCTAATTGTTTGAGGATACGAAATCTTTTTTCTGGATTGTCTTCTATCATGAACGCATAGAGTGCCTCGATATAGAGTTTCTCTTTCTCTGTTGTTTTATCCGAGAATTCCTTGGCTTTTTCGATAGTTTTATTACTTGCTTTGTAGTCATTTAGGAATCTGTATGTACTCGCGAGAAAGAGGTAAGCAGAGGCAAACGTCGAATCGAGTTCGATTGCTTTCTCGAGAAACCTACGTGCATCATCATAATAAAGCTTTTGGTATTCCTCTCTGCCGCGCAAAAAATAATTGTAGGCATCCATCGAGGAGGTTGTCACTTCGGCAATCTGTAACTTAGTTATCTTAACCTTACGTTCAGACAGACCTACTCCCCGAGAGATTTCCCTGCTCAATTCGTCAATTTGCACTTTTAATATGCTGGCAACACCCTCGCCCTTAGAACTCGTTGTCTTGAGCAGTTTCTTGGTCGTGACGTCCAATACCTTGACATCAGTCACCACGATATCGCCAGCCTTGGTGAAACTTCCCAGGACAATCGTTTCTATGCCATCCATACGACAGAGCTCAAAGCCTAAATCTTCATCAATCAATTCAACATCTTCTTTACCCACGGCCTCTAATAAGTCGTGCATACGCTCCCAGGTCATGACGCTGAGATGCCGGGACTGCTCAAGATTGGTGATGAGAAGATTGGGAATGGCTTTACACAGATAGTCGAGACTTCTTTCGCCAGTAAGATTCTCAAAGGTCATTACGGCTATTGGTCTCGGCGGCAACGACGTTGTCTGTAATACTAAGACCTTTATGAGAACGATAATAAGTACAATGACACCAATTGCGAAAATGGGGATGAGGGACCTGCGTTTACGCCTCTTCTTTCTTCGCTTTTTGCGGGGTTCTGCTGCTGGTACTGCCTCAGCAGTTTCTACAAAGGGAAAGCGTTTTGAAAGTCTTACCTCTCTTTTTATGAACGGAACAACGACCTGTAGATAGCCGAAAATTATTGCGATGATAATGCCAATAATTGTGAGTGTGATAGATAAGATATCCATATTATTTCCTCAAAATAATTATTTTAAATTTTTTTACTACAAATTTCCTCTCGGAAATTTACTTTTTATTTCCCAAATAACTCTTTGACCTCCTCTGGTTTGTAGCCATTGATGCTCTTTTTGTTGTCGATGACTATTGTAGGGTATGAACCCTCAGGATTCCAGTGTAACACTTCTTTTCTGGCCTGCTCTTTTTTTTATCCTTCCAAAAGGTCAACATCTATGTAGTAGTAATCTATACCAAGATCGTTCAAGAGCTTTTTCATCCTTTTACACCATATACAGGTGCTCAACGTGTAGGCAACGACGTAACCTTTATTCTTTCCTTCAACGTGTGTTAAATCGTTTTTCTCGATTGTTTCCTCCTCTCTTACGAATGTATAATAGAGTATAATATGACTGGCATGAAAGTCAAGCCCCTGTTCAGGCGCACATTGACAATGTATGTATGTATGGTATAATCATCTATGGCGAAGTTAATTGATGAAAAAACAAAAAAAGAAGTAGTAGGAATATTGAATAAATTACCAAATCCAGTGACATTTGTTTATTTTACCCAGAAAAAAGATTGCCAGCTCTGTCAAAAACAGCAGGAACTCCTTGAAGAGATAACCGTGCTGTCTGAGAATTTAAAACTTCACGTTTATGACTTCACAAAGGATAAAGAGCAGGTCACTAAATACAATATTGATAAGACGCCAGCAACAGTCGCAATGGGGGAGAAGGATTATGGTCTTCGGTTCTATGGGTTGACTGCGGGACACGAGTTCACCTCGCTCATGCATGCAATCATGATGGTAGGAGCAGGAAAATCCGGTCTCCATACCGATTTTGAGAGCTTCATTAAGGCTATAAAGAAACCGGTTCACATTGAGGTGATGGTGACGTTGACCTGTCCCTACTGTCCGCAAGCAGTACACGCTGCCCAGCAACTCGCTATGGTGAATGATAATATTCAGGCGGATATGGTCGATGCCGCAGAATTTCCAGAATTGGCTGAACGGTATAGTGTGTATGAAACACCCAGAACGGTCATCAATGAAACAAACGCCTTTGTCGGTGCACAACCCGTTCAGGCAGTCTACCTGGAAGTCTTGAAAGCGGTTGACCCTGAGGAATATAAACGCGTCGAGCAGATGATACGCGAATCGAGTGGACATCGTCACGTGCGAAAACCAGAACCAGGACAGATATATGACACAATAATTGTTGGAGGTGGACCAGCAGCAATGTCTGCAGCGGTATATGCTGCCCGCAAAGAGATGAACGTGCTCGTCATGGCAAAAGAACTTGGAGGACAGATAACCTATACTGCCTCGGTCGATAACTATCTGGGATTGCCAGCTATTGGTGGGAAAGAACTGGTAGAACAGTTTACCTATCACATGGAGCAGTATGCGATAGCAGAGAGCGTCGGTGAAAATGTGGTGCAGGTAGAGAAGAAAGGTACTACATTCTTCGTAAAAACAGAGAAAGACACCGAATTCAAAGGCAACTCAGTGATTTTCAGTACGGGTAAGGAGTACCGCAGGCTCGGTGTTCCGGGTGAGGATAAATTCATCGGTCATGGTATTGGATTCTGTGCTACCTGTGATGCGCCTTTATACAAGGGTAAAAAAGTTGCGGTTGTGGGTGGTGCTAATTCTGCCTTTACTGCGGCGCGCGACCTCGTTGGTTTTGCAACGGAGGTTTATCTTGTGCATCGAAGGGATTCATTTAAGGCAGACACCTCATTAGTTGATGAGGTCAAGAAGGCGAAAAATGTGAAATTCTACACGAACATGGTGATCCAAGCATTTTTGGGAGAAGAGAAATTGACAGGCGTTCGGCTTCGTGCTATTGAGGGGAAAGAAACCACAGACTTGCAGGTCGATGGCGTCTTTCTCGAGATTGGTTTGACGCCGAACACCGATGCGGTCAAGGACTTTGTTCAGTTGAATGAGCGTGGTGAAATACCAGTAAATAAAGACAACAGCACTTCTATTCCGGGATTCTTTGCTGCTGGTGATTGTACTGATGTGCCGGAAAAACAGATCATCGTTGCTGCGGGTGAGGGAGCAAAGGCAGCTGTTTCTGCCTATAAGTATCTTCTGGACAAAAAACTGATTCAACCTAAGGCAGAGGCTTGGGAATAATTAAAAGGGGACAGGCTGCTTTTTATAAGTTAAGTCTTTTATCTGAAAGACTCTAATAAAGATATTTAAAAAAACTTATGGAGTAGCAAAGAGAAACGACTGAAAAAATCGCCTGTCTCCTTTTATGTTCGTAATTAATAATTCTCAGCCAACACCTCATAAAATGACTGCGGATGCTTGCAGGCTGGGCACTGCTTTGGCGGCTCAGTACCCTCATAGATATAGCCGCAGTTTCTGCAATGCCATTTTACGGATTTTTTCTTCTTAAATACTTCTTTATTTGCAATATTGCTGATGAGTTTTCTGTATCTCGCCTCATGAAACTTCTCGACCTTGGCAATCTGTTCGAATGACTGAGCTATTTCTGGAAAACCTTCGTCTTTGGCGATTTTGCCAAAATCGGCGTAGAGCGTTGTCCATTCCATGTTTTCACCTGCGGCAGCCGCTTCAAGATTAGATTTGGTGTCCTTTATCACACCTGCTGGATAACCAGCAGTAATTTCGACATCGCCACCTTCAAGGTACTTGAAGAATACCTTGGCGTGTTCTTTCTCATTATCGGCTGTCTCAAGAAAGATGGCAGCAATCTGTTCAAATCCTTCTTTTCTCGCTGCAGAAGCGAAATAGGTGTACCTATTTCTGGCCTGTGACTCACCGGCAAAAGCGGCCAACAAATTTTTTTCTGTTTTTGTTCCTTTCAGTGATTTCGCCATTGTTACGACCTCCTTATTTTATTACAATATCATTATTTCATTCAATAAATTGTCTTTCCTGTCCAACAATATGTGCAAAGATGTTCTTTTGGCAAGCCGGTTGCAGAAAGCATATCCTCGAGCCTCTGATATCGTAAGGTCGTGACGTTCAGGTCCTTCTCCATCACCTGTATCATCTTGTTGTAGTCCTTTGAATCAGGGTCAAGATAAGGGTTTATCTCGTGAATGTGTTTGCCAAACATTTGTTTCAGTATTCGTCGTGCAAAGAGTTCATCTAATTCTCGTGTGGAATACAAAAACTTGCATGGATACATGAGCGCGGGACAAGCGGGTCTCACATGGAGCTCTTTAGCACCGGCGTTCCATAATTTAACGAGCAAGAAATTTTTTAACTGCGTTCCCCTAACGATTGAATCTTCTGTTATCAAGATTCTCTGTCCTTTTATGAGCACATCTGCTGTTATCTGTTTCATCAATGCTATTAAATCTCGTGTTTCTTGTGATGGAGGCACATAGCTGCGCGCCCATCCAGGCGTATATTTCAGGAGAGGTATTTTTACTGGTATTCCAGACTCGTGTGAATATCCATGGGCATAGGCAGTCCCTGAATCTGCAATTCCTGCGACCAAATCAACCTTGACGCTGTCTTTTTGAGCAATGATTCTTCCGGATAATTCTCTGAACTCCTCAACATTTTTTTCTTCATATTCTGAGGCAGGAAAACCAGCGTACACAAAGAGAAAGGCACAGAGCTGTAATACATTCCCCGGTTTTTTTATTTGCTGAATCTCCTTTTCGTGCAAGAGGACGATCTCTCCTGGTCCCAAATACTTTTTGGTTTCAAACCCGAGATTTTTATATGAACATGTTTCGGATACCACAATTTTATCACCATTTTTCTGGGCGAGTACTAACGGAGTTCTTCCATATTTATCACGTACCGCATATATGCCTTCTTTACCGAGTAAAAGGAGAGACATAGAGCCATCAATCTGTGTATACATATAATCGATACCATCTTTTAAGGTCTTCCCCTTGTTAATTAATTTTGCTACTAATTCTATTTGATTGACCTTACCATTCGGCATCTCCGAAAATACGACACCTTCATCAATCAGCTGGCTTGCGAGTTTATCTTGATTGTCGATATACCCAGCCCCACACATCGCATACTCGCCAAACCTGAGCCGCATGATTAGTGGTTGGGTATCGCGGTCACTAATGACGCCGATTCCGCGATTCCCCTGCATATGGAGGTAATCAAAATCTTCGATAAAACGTGCTTTAAATTGCGATCGGGCGATCGAGTGAATTTTTTTGTTTGTAACCGCACCATCTGATATTGCGATGCCTCCATATGATGTGCCGAGATGGGAGTGGTAGTCGGTTGCGTAGAACAAATCTTCCTTGCAATCTTTTTTGGTAATGATGCCGACAATGCCGCTCATTTAAGAACTTTCTCCCATATTGAGGGAATAAAACACTATATGTAGCGGATTATTTCTATTCATACACTCTATTATATCCGTTCATCGAGTATTGTCAAGTCTCATTAATAGACAAGCGCAACTAACAAAAAACTATATTTTGTATAGCCTGTATAAGAAGCAGTGATTTAGGAATATTTTTTCAATAGCTTTTGAAATCTGGGTAGTTCACGGACCGGATTCCAGCGTGGGTCAACCTTGACCCATGAAACAGAAAGCCAGGACGGAATCGAGAGCAGATATTCGAGCTGGTCCAAGGCTTTATCATATTCTCCCACGATTGTGTAGATACGAGCAAGGTCCTGGACATATGGGATGCCGTAAAATGCGTCCTTGGAAATGGGTAAGAGTTTTACTGCCTGCATTCCTTCTTTGATTGCTTTTGTTTTCTGGTCGAGGGCAGCATAGGCAATTCCCAGTGAGCTATGGTAGCGCGGGTCATCTGGGTGTTTCTTGACTTCGGCTTCGAGCATAGTTTTGGCAGTTTCATAGTTAGTGCGGGCATTGTGAGGCTCATTCAGAAGTTCGTAAGCATACGCTGAGAACAATGATTTCGGTCGTGCCCCAATTTTGATTCGAATCCAGTCGCCATCTGTTAATGAAAGACGCTCAATCGCCTCGCGGTATTTTCCTTGAAACATTTCTTGCCAATACCATACCCACGGCATCCAGACATGCTTCTTTGGCGCTCCCTTAAGTACAGCACTCGCTTTTTTAAGGTCACCATTCCAACACCAGTATATGAAGGTTTTATAAAAATAAGGCCATACTTGATCCGGCGCAAGGGCAATCGCTTGATCGCAAGTTTCCAAAGCCTGAACATATCTTCGAGTGACCAACAGGGTTTGTGCGATGCTGGTCGGAAGTGAGGCATCACGTGGATTGAGTTCGAATGCTTTTTTATATGCCTCCAGGGCCTTATCCCAATAGCCCTGGAGTTGAAAGACGTCTGCTTTAGCTTCGAATAATTCTGCGCTATTGGGCAGGCCTTTCTCGGCACGTTCCAACTCCCTGAGAGCACGAAGAGCACACTTAGGATCTCTGTAACACCAGAGATGGTAATAGGCTAAAGCAAGGTGAACGTGTGGAGAATCGGGTGCCAGAGCAAGTGCCTGGTCTGCGGCTTGCTTAGCCATTATCTTTCGTTCTTCCGAATGATCGTACCAGTAGTAGTAGAAAACTGAATGCGCTTTAGTCAACTGCACGTACGCCTGTACAAAATCGGGGTCGAGCTCTACTGCCCGCTGTGCACACTCTATCGCCTTTTCCCAATTATCCACTGAAAAATGGGGGCGTGTCGCAAAGTAACGAGCGCGAAGATAGGCTTGATAAGCCTCAAGATTGTCAGTTGGCCTGGCATCAACGGCTCGCCGCTCCGGTTCTAAGATTTTGACTCCCAGCTGGTCGACTACGTTCTGGGCAATCTCGGATTGAATCTCAAAAATATCGTCGAGGACGCGGTCATAAGATTGAGCCCAGAGATGGGTGTCGTCAGATACCCGTATAAGCTGCGGTGTGATCCGCACTCGGTCAGTACCCTTAGGAGCGCGAGCCCAACGTACGGTTCCTTCGAGGACATACTGGACACCAAGTTCATCGCCGATTTGTCTGACTGTTTTATTCGTCTTCGCGTACTGGTTAGCGCTGGTGCGAGAAGTGACCCCGAGTCCACTCACCAAAGCAAGACGACTGGTGATTTCCTCAGTAATACCGACGGCGAAGTACTCATCCTCGGGTTGGCCAACATTCTCGAGTGGTAATACAACAATTGACTTCAACTTCTGAAAACCTTCTGCAGCACGTTTTGGTCGAGGTTTGATTTTTTCAGCGGCCGCTTCTGCACCTACGACAAAGGGAAATCTCTTGGCAAACTTTACTTCTTTTTTTGTGAATGGAACGATAACCTGTAGATAGCCGAAGATTATCGCTACAATAATGCCTACGATCGTGAGGATGAGCGTAATAGGATCCATATATATCCTTTTTAAACTATTGCGTTTAAATTATGCTACAAATAACTATATTTGAATGTAGGCAAAAGTCAAGTGCATCAACGCATTATTTTTGATAACAGATGGAGAAGAGCTTTCGTCTTAATTTATAATTCTTTCATTGAAGAGTAACTACGACACTATCCTGTTGGTGGAATGGGTGGTTCTGCATGAGCCAGATAGACCATGAGTGCATCTGTGTCATCGACTTGATCTGGATCCTTAGCGCCTTCATATATTTTAGCCAACAGTAATTCGAAGATACGTTCACTCAATCCAGTAAAGGCTACGCGTTTTTCTCTGAGTTTTCTCCAATCTTCCGGTGTTAGTTTCGGCATTTAAATCACCTCCTTTCCTCTCCTTAATACTTCTCGACAGGAGCGTTATACTTCTTTAAGTTGTTTCTTAACTTCTATTACCTGCGGAAGATTTTCATCAGCATCTTTCCAAATATCTACAAATTTTTTAAAATGCTCTCTTGCTTTATCGTTTCTGCCTTTTGCCTGGTAAACAAGACCGAGCAGATAATGGGTTTGTGCATAATTCGGATTGATTTTGAGCACTGCTTCGAGTTTTTCTACTGCCATATTCAACTTTTCTACCTTAAAATAGGCCTCTCCTAAGGCATTTACAAAAAATGTTCTGTCTAAAGACTCGATTTCGGTCGCCATCTTGAAATTTTCCAAAGCCTGGTCGTTCAATCCTTTATGCAAAAATAACTCACCAACGAGATGGTAGTAATATGTTTTCAACTCCTCGATGTTCGTTTTTTCTATTAATAATTTAATAGTTAGTGCCTCGGCCTCGGCTTGATCAAACGCTTGTTTTTGGACGTAAGCTCGTCCCTGAATCCAATGCGCCTCTATTGACTCTGGATTCAGGTCCAGGGATTGTTGACATTCTTGAAGAGCCTTATTATAGTCATCCTTTACATAG
>CP070664.1:2277609-2280195 GCA_020355325.1 Caldifarciminota bacterium | reverse complement strand
TTGAGATCTTCGATAAGAAATTTAAAATGGCTAAGGACGATGCCTCCGATCTTCGTGGGGCTCTTAAGCGCCTTGAGGGTAGAGAATTTGATGAAGACATCGAAGAAGCCCAGTCAGAAATGCAAGAAAGTCTGGACTCGATTGACGAGCACAAGACACGTTGCGAACAGTATGAGCAGACGATCACCGATACGAAGAAACTTTTGAGCGAGATAGAAAATAAAATTACCTCCATTCCGCTTGACATAATCGATATCGATACAGCTAAGAGTGAACTGAAAAGCAAGCGAAACGAAGTTCACACGCTCACAAAAAAGAACGAGGAACTACAAAAGTCAAATACCGATAACCAAGAGTTATCAGTAAAACTTGCAAGTTTCCTCCAGCAGTACGACGTTGATAGTCTTCGCGCTAAAAAGCAGAAGGTTGACGACAAGACAAACGAATATGACGAACTTCTTGCTGTCTTAAAAATTAAAAATAAAGATGTTGATAACTACAGAAAAAAGGTTAAACTATTAGAAGAAGTGCCTTGCGGTGATCAGTTCGCATCTTGTAAGTTTATCTGCGATGCACACAAGGCAAAAGACGCTCTACCAGATATGGTTGTAGAAGTTAGCGAACTACGCAAACAAAGCGTCACGCTTTTGGAGCAGATTGACGAACTTGACGCCAATAAACTAGCAGATTATATTGAGAAATATGATAAACTTGTAGGAAGGCAGCGGGACGTTAACCAAGAGATCTCAATCGCAACAGCAGAGATTCAGACCAATTTATCAAAACTGCAAGTATTCGAGCATGAAATTGTTGGTATTGAAAAGGACATTCAGGCTTACGAGGATAATAAAGAAGCAATCGAAAACCTCGAAGCACTTGTTGCAAAACGAAACGAGTATTCTTCTCTTATTAACAGGGCACAAAAAGCCTGCGAAACTTGCAAAGAGGAACTAAACGAGTTATATAAACTACACGGTTCACATGAGCAGAAACTCCAAAATCTTAGCGAACAAAAGCAAGAACTTGCAGATCTCCGTGAAGAATATTCTGCCTACGATCTGTTCATGAGGTGTATGCATTCCAGTGGAATCTCTTACGATATTATTAAGAAGAAACTCCCAGCGATCAATGAAGAGATTGCAAAGGTGCTTGCGAATATTGTAAACTTCGAAGTCTTCTTCGAGAACGAAGGCAACCGACTGAATGTTTACATCAAGCACCCAAGCCATGAGCCTCGTCCAATTGAGATGGGCTCAGGCGCAGAGAAGACAATTGCTTCCATGGCTATTCGCCTTGCACTCGCATACGTCAGCAACCTTCCCTCGCCAAACGTGTTTATCATGGATGAGCCTGGAACCGCCCTCGATGCCGAGAACATGGATGGTTTTGTTCGTATCCTCGACATGGTTAAGAACTACTACAAGGTTGTTATCTTGATCTCTCACCTTGACGCTCTCAAGGACTGCGTGGATCATGTTATTAACGTTGATAAGGAAAATGGATATGCGAAAGTGAATGTTTAAAACTACTTAGTGCATAGCCAAAGGAGGGCTAAAGCATGAGTAAGCAAGCAGTTTTAGACAAGGTGATGGCAAAAGTCATCTCTCGAAAATTATTCACATTTCTCACCGCAACAGGACTAATGTTGTGGAGCGATCTTTCCAGCGACACATGGGGTATGATTGCGATGGTATATATTGGAACACAGGGTGCTATTGACGCTATGAGGACTTACAAACACGGATCATGACTTGGTTAACATTTGTTTTACATTCTAAGAAAGTTTGGGTTTGGTGCAAGCATCACTGGAAGATTCTTGCACTTGCCCTCTGGACTTTAATTGTATTTGCTATCGCAAGAAAAAACGTCAAAGCGTACAAGAAAGTTTTAGACACCACGATTGAGAACTACAAGAAAGAAGTCGAGGTTCTTGAAGATACTCACAAAGAAGAGATTCGAAAGCGAGACGAAGCAATCAAAAAGCACAACGACGATATCAAAAGACTTGAAGACGAATACGTCGGAGACAAAGAAGAACTCAGCGTTGAGAAGCGCTCACGCTATCTTGAGCTTGTAAAAATGTACGACTCAGACCCAGACAGTATTAATAAAATCCTAGAAGAAGAGTTCGGATTCAAATATGAAAAATAAAATCATTGCACAGATACTAACTTTTGGTTTAGTATTTCCGGCACCAATCTTCGCACAAAGTTTGGAAGAGCCAAAGTATACCCATCTCGATGCTGGAGAAACAGCACCGTTTGCAGGAACACTATTTAACCCCACAGCGCTCTCTCAGTTAATTGCAGAGAGCCAGTTTAGCACCGAAGAGTGTGATTTAGAGATTGAATATCAAGTGTCGAAAGCAAGGAGTGAAATGCAACTTCAACTTGATTCTCTTCAGATAAGTTATGATGCGTTAGAAGAAAAACATCAACTTTTGATGGATATCAAAAATAACGAGATAAATACTTACAGAGAGATGGCTCTTGACCAGCCAAATAGATACAATCATTGGTGGTTAGCAGGAGGAGTAGTTGTTGGTATCGGGCTATCTTTAGGAACATTTTACGCAGCAACAAATAT
>CP070664.1:2254450-2277509 GCA_020355325.1 Caldifarciminota bacterium | reverse complement strand
CCGGGTTCACTGTGCGATTCGAAGATAGTAACCTTGTGACCTTTTTTAGCGAGCAGGTTGCCAGCTATAAGCCCGCCCATGCCGGCACCGATGATTGCGATTGTGCTCATTTACTTCGTTCCTTAATTATCGCGACCAAGGGCCATGGTCCTCGCAGAGCAGGACAGTGATGAGAAAAAAGATTTTGGATATGCAAAATATTAGTCATAGTCATATTTATTTCTATGCAGTATATTGATATTTACGTGTTTGTCAAGAGCTGAATGAGCATATGGGGTATTGTGTATAGCGTAAGGCTTTGTTACTACTAGACACGCTGATGCTGTGCTCAGGCAAGCAGGAATCCTACAATCCAGCCGAAGATGAAGTTTGACGAAAAGATTTCAACGAGGTGAACCTTGGCAACTTCTGGGGGCATGAAGGGATTAGGCATGAGGAGCTGTAGACTCCATATCGCAAAGAGGAGAGCGATGGTGAGACCGACCTCCCATTTCACACCTTTGTGCATTCGTATGATTGGAAGTGCAAACAGCATCCAGAGGATTCCGCGGCCGAATTGGAAGAAGAACATGTGCGGAGTTGCTTGCCATCTATTTGCAATATGTACGAAGAAATTGCCCGGATCAGATCCACCGTAGTATTCTTGGATAGCCGGGCTTTTCCATGCCACGAAGTAGCCGAACAATGCATAGAGTACTACATATAATGCGCCAATGACGACGACTTTCCATACCCATTCCGGTATTGGCATGATGAGGTGCGGATTAGGTGTTATGTCTAATTCTGGTTTTAACCTGCCCATGATGATGACCGCGAGTGGTGCAAAGAGACCGGCCATAATGAATCCACTAAGAAATATTCTTGACAGTATACCACCTGCAATCTGACTTCCGAGAAACAAGAGAGACTCGAGCTGTGTTACAACGGTCATGAGACCAAACATAACGATGAAAATTGCTATTGCCAATTTTAGACCAAACCAGCGCGAACGGATAATTATATATGCAAAGAGTATGGCTATGGTGAGAGAATAGATGAGTACAGGAACAAATGCCTGCCACGGATTGAGACCAGTTCCTGATCCGATGAGCGTTGACATTTGTACTAGTCCAGAGCCAAAAACACCGGCAGCAAAACAGAACATGGTCGCACAGGTAAGGTAGACTATTCTGAGTAAAAGTTGTAGATAGATTTTAGGATTCATAGTTTTTCCTCCGTTGTTTTGCAAAGATTTGTTATTCTATATGCTGTACTATTTTTAGATTTACTTTGCACAAAGACCTTGTGCTCGTGTGTTGTCAACCACCGCATGTGAGGAGAAGAGCGAAGAGCGTCAAGACGAAGACACGGAGAAACGGAGACGGGGAGAAACGGGGTATGGAAGCAACAAATGGCGCTCGTAGTATCACTCCTTCGGAACTTGCAATATCGCTTCACTAGCAGTGTAAAATTATTCGGCTTTCTCTTGTTCTTTCGCATAGGAGACTAAGAAGCGGCCTAATCTTTTATAGCCTGCCTTCAGATACCATTTTCGCACCCAGGCTGCGGCAAGCTTTTTCGTTTCATCGGGCAGCGTTTTAAATTCTTCTGCTGCCTCCTTCGCAGCCTCATCCATACCTCGTAGAATTTCTTCTTGTGTTTTTTTGTCAACCATGATTCCTCCTTGCGTCGGAAATGATTACAGCGATAAAAAATAGATTACAGTGATATTTTATGTTGTTCATTACGTTGCTGGTTGTGGAGTTTGCGCTTGAATGGCTTCGGTTTGCTGAAGCAGTCTACGGTAGACGAAGGCATAGGCAACGAGTGTTGTTGGGACTGTTGCGAATAATCCGACAAAAAATACGAGGGCTCCGAGTATGTTTATAAGTGCAAGAACGATACCGAAGCCAAATAATTCCCATTTTATGCCATTGGTAATCGCCGAACTCTTCTTGAGTGCATCAACAGGATCGAGATTTTGGTCGATGATACCGTAGCCATAATATTGGAATTTAATTGCCCAAATAATGCCGGGTATGATTAATAAAATCATTCCGCCCGCGACGATGAGAAAATAGAGTATCGAGCCGCCGAGATACCGCCAGAAATATGGAGGAAATGAGAATAGGTCGTTGAACTCCGCTTTTTCATTGTCTACAAACCTGAGGGCAATTCTTATAAATCCAATTGCAACAATTAATTGGACCACCCAGGTGATGATATTAAAAAGAAATACAAAACCCGGCGACTGTTTTTGCAGCAGGGTTGCGATACCCGACGGTATAGCAACAATGACCCAGGCAACGATCAATATACCCAGAAAAAACCAGAAATTAGATTTCATAGTATTCCAGCCAAATTTTACTGCTTCACGTATTGAAAAATCTTTATTCATAGTACCTTCCTTTCCTTTTGATCGTTCGTATTGTTTGATATAAAGAGATTATTAACAGCCCTTATTATGAATCGATTCATAAAATCCCCTCGACTTTCACTAATTAACTTAATGTAGGCTAAACTATGTTCTATAATAGTTAATTTGTAGTAATTGTCAAGGGAACGCTGTCGATACTTCGTGTCGAGATAAAGTGCAGTATCATCCTCACGAGAGGTGGGGATCTGCAGTGATGGGGGTGAGGATGATACTGCTGCTGGAGGAGGAGGGCCTCTTGTGTCTAGAAGGAGGTGACTACCTCAAACGGCTCATCCTTCTCACTTTTTACTAATAATTTTAGTCTGGCACCCTCGTGCTGTAAAAACAAGGTGTTTAATTCATACAAATTCTTGCTCGGTAGTGCTTTTCCATCGATGTTGAGCAGAACCATGTTATTTTGTATACCGGCATTTGAGAGAGGGGCGCTATCTATAACATTAATAAATACCACGTCACCTTTATTATCTTCATACACCATACCGCCTGCACCTTTAAGTCCGTCTTCACATAGTGGAAAGATTCCATCCGGATCAATCATGACGAATCCCAAACCATGCTGCTGTTGACTCTTCACGTCAACTAAAAAGCTTTCATTTTGTGCCATAAAAAGTTTTGTCGTATAGCTTTCCATATCGCTTTGAACTTTGAGATTAGTGTAAATGTCTCTATCACCGGTATTTTTTATTTGGTAGGTATGCACATAATGGCGTCCGTTATTCACAGTACCAATTTTCTCTAAGCTGTATCTGGCATAACCTGGAAGCATGAGATAATCGGATAGTAAATTATGAATATCTCCATCGCAGTGCTTCTTCATTATGTCAATAAAATTGAGAGTTGATACACATTGTCCACGATATATGTCGACATAATCTCTTATCGCCTGATCAAAATTTTTCTTTCCCATAATAAATTCCAGCATTTTGAGGTATGTTGCGCCTATATAATAGGAGGCTACTGCCCGCAGGTGTCGATTTTCCTCTTTTCCTGCATCACGAATTGCGAGGACATTATCGAGATAAGGCATTGAGGCAAGCTTTAAGTGGGAAAAGCTGAGCATCTCGATATCAGCACCGAGTACTTCTTTGATGCCTATCGCTTCCGAGTATTTTGCGAATCCTTCATAGAGCCAATAGTCTTCCTCTGCATCGCTGGATATAAGGTTGCCCCACCAGGTGTGAGAAACCTCATGGATTATAGCTCGTATCGGATAAAAAATCTCGTCATTATGCATTTCGTTCGTAAAGAGGAAAGAAGGGACGGTCATTGAGTTGAATAGACCAGAATAGCCATGGGCGAACGCCATTATTTTGTACTCATTGCCTGGCACGTTACCATACATTTCTGCAAAAAACGTGTATGATTTATAAATGACATCGGCAATGTAGGTAATGTTTTCTTCTCGTGCATGCTCTGGGATATAGAGGATTACCTTGAACCCATGAGGATAATGTTTGATGATTTGTTTTCGTTGCTGAGCGAAAAAACAAAGACTTCGATCAGATACTCCATCGTAGTTTATCCACTCATAAATTTTTCTGTTACCTTCGATTGTGGTAGTCATTAATTTCCCTGAAGCCATGACTTCAAATTGCACGGGCACATCAGTGAAGAGTTTAAATTCGGGCAGCCGTTTGTGCATGGTGCCTTCGATTTTCGGATACCAGTTATCAGTTCTCGTTATTGCCGCATTCATGTGACAGATGGTATCACTCATTTCACAAGCAAAGGGTGTATACGTGTCACAAAATTCCTCATCTTTTATCAAATCATAGTGTATGGCGATCTTTTCGGTTGTGCTGTTTTTAAAGTGATTGGTTACGCTAATGTGTAATGAGTCACCATTGAGTGTAAAGGTCAATGGATTTCGCTCTGCATCAAAAATCTGTATATCGACAGGCTTGATACCTGTGAAATTTCGGCAGAGCATAATTGCTAATTCATCGTAAGGATCAGAATCAATGTTTTTGATATCGAGGAGTGCATCTATTTCAAACTTCTCATACGTCTCGGGTATGGTTACATGTATTTCGTATTTCGTTATTTCATAGGGTGTTGTTGGCACATTGTCCCGTGCATGGATGTTCGGCGATAATAAGAAAATGATAAAAATAATTGAAATTTTTGAAAAAGTGCTATGATTCATTCTCTATAATGGTCTTTGCAGCCTGAATTGCTGCACGAGCCTGCAGACGACACGTTTCTTTATACGTATCATCCATAAAAGATATTTTCCATCCTTTTTCGAGGTCGATATAGGGCTGCAGGAGAACGCCAGTGCAGATATTATGCGCTCTGGCAAGAGCATAGAGTGCGGATACTTCGCCGTTTTCCATCGAGAGGCAGCCCTGCTTACGGTACTCATCGACCAGTTGCGGTGTCATGCGGTAGAACGCCTCACAGGTGCCGACACCTCCCTGTTTCCAGTCTATTGCCATTGCATCGAGTGTCGCAGCGATTGCCTTCAATGTCTGCGACTCGGCATCCACCTTGAATTCTTTGTTGCAGTAATATGGTGACGTTCCATCCATACCAGCTGCGAAGCTCGGTAGGTGAATCTGTCCTTTGCTCAGATAATCTTTTCCAAGGCTCCACGATGCACAGAGGAGGTAGATCTGTCGTGCACCATAGTGTATCAGTTCTTCACAAAAGGCGGCGATTGGTGAGGCACCCATGGGAGGGAAAAACACACCCACGTCGTTAGTATTGATGGTTCCCTTCCAACTCTTATGCGAGGAGCAGTAGGGACTGAATTTGCCGGCGTGCCAGTTCCATTCTTTCAAGGTGCAGAGGTTTATTAACTCATCTATGACAGCACGGTTGAACGTTAATATTGCAATGTGTGGCACTTCGAGATCTTTGCGATTAATTCCTTGATTGAGGGCCTCTATTTCGACATCTTCAGGCGCGATAATGAACATAGCCATTTTCCTCGCATTTTATTATAGGTCGGATACTCAAAAAATCCTCACAAAAACCTAACAGAATTGTGTGTTATGTAATGTTTGAAGTGAAGGGAATTATTCCCGTGTTCCGCGGGCGATGATGTCTACGTAATCGCGGAACAGATATTTTTTGTATCGCTCCTTGCCGGTTAATTCTGATATAATACCAAGTCTTTCGAATTTTTTGAACAATTGATTCATTGCAACTTTTGAGATTTTTAATTTTTCGCGGGCGCTTTTAACGTCGATTATAGGTGTTTTAAAGAGCACGTCGATCAGTTTTACTGCAAAAATACTTGAAATGTTGTTTTCGTAGAGCTCATTTATTAAATCTTGTTTTAACATTATTATATCTCGGGCAGTGTTTGCAGCTTCCCGGGAAATCTCACTCACTCCTTCGAGAAAAAATCTTATCCAGTCTTCCCATGCTCCGTTGCGACGAATTTCCATGAGTAAGTTATAATACCGCTCCCGGTTTTTTTTAAGGTAAAAACTTAAATAGAGAACTGGTTTTGATAGGATATCTTTCCAGAAGAGATAGAAGGTTATGAGCAGCCGTCCGATGCGTCCGTTCCCATCCAGAAAAGGGTGGATTGTCTCAAATTGTGCATGAATCAAGGCGATTTTTACGAGCGGAGGAATATGCTTATATTCATTGAAAAACTTTTCGAGAGCATGCATAGCAGGAGCAACCTCTCGAGGAGGGGGTGGGATAAATGTCGCATCGACCAGGCGAGCACCTGCGGGTCCAATCCAGTTTTGAGACCTTCTGAATTCTCCCAGTGTTTTGCGGCTACCTCGTGTTCCTTTTATTAAAGTCTTATGAATTTCTTTTAGGAGCTGCAAAGTGAGTGGAATTTCTTCGAGCCGTTCCATGCCGTAGTTTAACGCATTAATGTAATTTATTACTTCTTTCACCTGCTTTATATCTTCCTTAGGAGTCAAATCTGCCTCAAATTCTAAAATACCTTCCAGAGAGGCTTCTGTTCCTTCGATCTGTGAACTCAGGAGAGCCTCTTTTTTTACATACATCGCTATGAAGAGTTCGGGATTTGGCAATACGGTTATGACACCATCGAGTCGTGCGAGCGCCCTATCTGCTTCCGATAACAAGGATTGCAATTCATCGTCGTACTGAAGAGATGGGTCAGGAGGTAATGGTTTTGGAATGAATGCCTTGTATCCTCCTGGTTGACGGATAAATTTCCCGGCACGTTCATTCATCTATTGCTCCTTACTTTTTCGCCATTTTAAGTTAATTTATATTTACTTAAAAGCATAAATTCAATTCTGAGTAAAGATCTATGAACCCAGAGATTTGAAAATTATTTTAAGTAAATATATCTTTACTTATTTTACTAATATTTTTCTGTTTGTCAAGGAGTTTCGTGTCCCTAATTATCGTGGTTCTTTATAGAACATAGGGTAAAGTGCTATACTGGACAGCAAATCCTTTACCCTTTGCTCTATGCCGTTTTAGGGCAAATATTTTATTTCTAAATATGGAATGAACCTACCTTCCTCAATAACGATGCGCTCAGGTTTTCGAGCCAAGGTAACAGGAGCCTCGACACGCTGATACTGCATACTTGGCCAATAGGCGACTTCTGCCTTGACGACATAATCCCCGTGTTTTATTCTCTTACCCGAAACGTCTTTTAAATTCCAGGTATAGATATGGTGCCCTAAATCTATGCTTGCACCAGTCACCGCATCAGCATCAATGAATTCGGAAGCTTGTGCCCATACAGGAAGATTAACCTGAGTACTTTTCGTATAGCCACTGAATCCTGAAACATAGATTGTTTTTACAAAATTGCCTTTTTTGTCTTCAACCCATACCGCGGTTTGCGGTGCGAGTTCGTCCCTGAATCCTAATACGAACTCTATCACCATGACAGGCGTCTGTAATTTTCCGAGCTCGATGTGCTTTACTCCAGGGCTTAACGTATTAAATACAAAATCAGCAGCTGCACTTTCTGAATACTCAGATACGACTTTGATCCAGTAGGTCATCGCCTTTTTCTGATGCGCTCTTCCGAGCCAGTATAAGGCGTCACTCTCGACATCAGCCGAGGCATCACTCTCGAGGATCATTTGTAAATCAGCTATTCCTTGATCGAGCGTTCCGGCAAAGAAAGGCATGCTTACTCCCATTGTACCTCTCATCAACCTCAATTCGATATCATCAGGCGCGAGAGCAACGGCTTTGTCCATCATTGCCATTGTTTCAAATACGAGGTCTGTGCGAAAATCTGTATCTATAGAGATTCTCGGATCGTAGTACTCGCCCGAAATATTGTTCAGGGTCAATGCAAGCAGTTTATAGGCTTGAGCATTCATTGTGTCTACACGAATTGCTTTTTCCAATACCTGCTCAGCTTCTAAATACTTTTCCGCATCGAAGTATGCCTTTCCTAATGTTATGAGGAGATCGATGTTTTGTGGATCCTCTGATAGATTTTCTTTCAACTCAATAATTTCCGGGCTGTCTGGTTTTTTGCTTTGCTCCTGTTCGTATTGCCATGTTTCAAAGAGAGTAATCTTATTAATATATGACTGCGCTCTCTGTGCCTCTTCTGTATCCGGAATTAATTCAACTACCTTCTCATACATCTGCTTTGCCTTTTGAAATTCCCATTTTTTACGATAGCCAGTTCCTAAATAATAGTAGGCGGGTGCGAGCTGTGCTTGTACGTCCTCATCAGGAGACTGTTCCAATACTTTAATGATAATTCCCAGATCATCGATTCCTTTTTCTAACTGCCCAGAGGATTTTGGTATACTTACTCCCCATGCACCTCGATTAAATCTTGCCTCGACGTTATTGGGATCGAGCGCAATCGCTTTGTCCCACATTTCAAAGACTCTGGAAATCATCGCGATTATTGCAGTAAAGTCTCTGGTTCTCTGCGCTTTTTCACCGATGAGAATTCCTAATTGCGTATAGGCAGTTGAACTATCCGGATATTCTCTCACTGCCTGTTCCATTGTGGTTATCGCCTGTTCGAGATTATAGGCATCTTGGTACTGTTGTGCTTCGTTAATATATTCTTCGAGCGTCACGGCATGTAGATTGACACCGGCTATAATTGCCAGGAGTATTGAACATAGTGTTAATCTCTTCAAATTACCTCCTTATATTTATATAAACAACTTGTTTTCATTACTAAACATAAGCACGAAGCAGTAGTTAGACATAATCGTAAAAGGGAGAAACAGCGAACCAGCGAAACGGAGAAATAGCGTAGGAAGTCAAGCGTAATGCAGCTTTCTTAGTCTGGTAACTGGAAGCGGGGTTCATTCCACTGGGCGAGATACTGTTCGAATTTTTTCGCAATTTCCGGATCGTCGGATTGCACCTGCATCGATTTAATCTTCTTCTCGTGCTGCTTGCCTATTAAACCAATGGGTAATGTGACTATGCCAAAGATGAAGAGACTCAGTGCTACGTGACTCAGCGGCGTTCCGTGTATGAATGATAGAGCCAGTATGATAATGAACAGAATGAAGAGTCCAATATAGAGAATGGCGAGCTTCATGCTGAGATTAATCGGCTCTTTGACTGCGAGAAGGTCTTGTCTGGTTCGTATCACGCCGTTTGTTTTTCTGTAGACTTCCTCGATTTTACGAATCGAGAATACCTGCATACCGACTGCGAAGATAATGAAAACCGCAACGACATAGAACACGTTTCATTATATTCCTGTTCAAGAGAAAGTCAACATTGAGCAAATGGAAAAAATGGATTATCATCCCGACCCGCCTGTGGCGGATCGGGATTTTTTAAAAAAATTATGCGGTGTATTCGGTGACCTGCCGAATCGATTCTGGCGTAACTTGTGCCTTTGAAAATAGATCTTCAACACTCTTGCGGTCGGGCGCATCCCAGCAACAGATGGCCTGACCTTTATCTTCATCGATATAGGCTTTTTCCATTCTGAGATTGCTTCCACCGGAAGCATCCATCACGGATGCTCAAGCCGACGTGACTTTATCCACCGGCATAGGGGGTAGCGTGATTAAATATTTTGGCATAATACCCTCCTCTGCACGATTTTATGCAGAAATACAAAATAGTCAAGAGTATTGACGTAAGGCGCTGACAGTTTTTTTTGAGACAGAGAGAAACAGAGATTGTTTGAGAAGGAAAAAAGTAAGAGTGTGATTTTGTATCATACAGCACACAGTACGTAGTGTAAATAAAAGCCAGCCCCTTCAAAGAAGGGGCTGGGTGCGATACTACTATTGAATCAATATCAATTTTTGTGTAGCAGTGTATTCTCCTGCCTCATATTTCAGAAAGTAGACTCCACTCGCAACTGAATGTCCCCGTTCATCTCGACCATTCCAGAAGACCCGATGAGCTCCTGCTTGTACTTCTGTATCTATCAATATTTTCATGAGTTGTCCGGATACATCGTAGACATTCAATGAAACCTTTTGGGTAGCAGGGAGTTGATATTCAATGACTGCGTTTCCTCGTGTGGGATTGGGTGAAATTTGCCTGAGCGAAAAGACAGGGACTTTTTCAAAAGTTTCCTGCACACCCGGAACGGGAATCGGAATTACTTTGAGCCTGATCATATGGTCACCGAGCGCACCGGGTGACCAGGCACCAGAAGAGTAATTCCACATTCGGCTGCCGTAGTCTAAATTAGCGTCCCTAATGCAACCGATAGTATCGGGGCCACTTATAAATCCCACAACTGGTTCCTCATCCCTCATGTGAATATTAAGATCAGTGATGTCTATGGTATTCCACTCGTAACCGGTTGAAATCAATCCCGCCATCGAATCTATCAGTTCTCCTGGACTGCCTGCAGTCCCTCTATAAATGCATAAATCAAATTCAGCTGCTTTATCAAAGAGAATTTTTACCTGGTGCAACTGGCCACTGTCGATCCCTACATCACTAAATGAGAATTGCACGAATGATCCATCTCCAGAATCAGTAACACTTGGTGTGTACCAGGGCTGTCCATCATCGTAGATAATGATTCTTGCATTCGTCACCTCAAAATTGTATACAGGAGTGGTGGCTTCATTACCAGCTAAATCAGCGGCAGTAATGTAATAAAAGACATCTGTATGATAGACCTGTGCTGGAATGTCTGCCTCATAGACATCAGAGCCCATACCTGTCATCTGTACGTCAATTACCGGTCCTGTCTCGATCTGATAATGGAGGTAGACTGAGTCAGTATCTACACCTGAACCATCATCCGTGATTGTAGCAGAAACAGTGTAATTATTGAGTGTATCTGTTGTGTCTGGTAATGGCGTATGGACGATAAGAGGCGGTTGCAGGTCAGGTGGCGGCGTATCGGCAAAGCGGGGATTATCAGTGAACCATCCTTCTCCTGCGGCCATTGGATCCGAGGCAAAGGTGGCGCGAATTTGCACTTGATCGCCAGGTGAAACATAACCTAAAGCCATGAGATCCTGGGAACTCACACTTACCCAGTCAGGGTCAGTACTGTAGCAGTAAGCCCAGGCAGTTCCTAAGGCTCCTGTTCCGGCCAATTGTTCATCATACGTGGGATTGAGGTGTCCTTCGGCCAGCGAATCGACTTGTACCCATGATACTCCACCATCATTAGAGATTTCAATAATACCTCCGTCAAAATTGGTTGCGGCTCCTTCGAACGATGACCAGTAATCCCAAGAAATATAGAGAGCACTCCAGCCAGTAATATCATATACAGGTGTTATCAAGTAACCCACTTGGTTGCCTAGATACTGTACGACATCAGTATCCGGAACTCCCGCATACCTGTATCCTGTGAGTGCAGTATCAGGTCCATATGTATCAGTAGTATCTCTAATGCCCCAAGTATAACCCGAGGTAGTCCAAGGGTAGAGGCTATCCCTCTCAAAACTATCAATATACTCCGGACGCATAGGGTAAAAAATTGGACTGGCAGAGTGCGAGAAAACAGGGGTGAGCTCTACTTCTTTTATGTGTGATGGTTGTTGCGAATTCTCAACAGCGAAAACGCTAGCCCATCCTGTAAACATTGCTACGACGAAGATAATGATAAGATACTTCGATGCTTTCATCATCGCCTCCTCCTACAGTTGTATCTTAAGATACCTTTTTATGCCTTCTCTTAGATGGTGCAAGAAGGCACTATTTAATGGTGCCTAAGTTATTCGCGTCTCATCTACTTATTGTAGGGTTCCTGCAAGTTACTGTACATTCCTCACCTCCTTTCACCCTCAGGAACAGGCACCAATCCGCGTTTTGTAAATACAACTAATGATATTTTATCTAATAAATATCGCATGTCAACTATTCGATTCCAATCAAAAATAATCTTCCCTAAACAAGGTTGTTTATTCAAAATTCGATTACGTGGGATTTTCATTGAAAAGAATATGCCGCTGTTATGTTTATGCCGAAAGGAGCTCACATGATAAGCTATATTCTCGAAGAAGACGAGAAGAAGCGGAGGAATGGTAGTTGCGGCGGAAAGAGTCTTCTGAGTCGAGGAGAAGGGGGAATAGGGTGATAAGAAGACTTTTTGAAAAGGAAAAACGTAAGATCGTTATTTGGTACCGTAGAATACTCAGTTTAAATAAGAGCCAGCCCCTTCAAAGAAGGGGCTGGGTGCGAATCAATATCAATTTTTGTTTAGTAATATACTCTGCTGCCCCGTTTTTTAGAAAATAGACACCACTCGCAACGAATTCGTGTTCGTCTCGACCAATCTAGAAGATCCGATGATTCCTGCTTGAACTCCTCTATCTATCGATAGGCTTCCTTTCTCAATGTCTGGATGACGTTATTTTAGTGGCGCTTTTTCTCAAAACACCTTACGGACAAGAATTCAAGATTTTATCTCAGCATCTCAACTCGAGAACTCTATCGATTATTTCAACCAGATAAGCTTTGTGGTGGTTGTTCGGTTTCCCGCCTCAAACTTTACGAAGTAGACTCCGTCGGTCAAAGACTTTAGACTCAATGAGAACTCACCGACACCATTTAACACACCATAGTTCTTATTCTCAACCAACCGACCCATTGCATCATAAACCTTAATCTGTACAGGTGTCTCGCGAGCAAAAGTATACTGCACCGTAAATGGCCGACCGCGTGATATTGCTGGATATAATTTCATTCCAGATACTGAAACATCAGAATTTCCTTCTTCAATGCCAGGCCAATTCCAATAACGATTATAAGCCGTGTCCGCATTCGCTTCCAGGTCACTCAAATCATCACCACCAAGAATCGCAAATGCAGCGACTGCCGACTCACCAGGTCCCAGGGTAAACGGGCCTGCTGAATTACATGTTGACCAGTCATAAGGACCAGTAGAAGAGGGATTGGTAATAGTTCCATTCATAAATTGAAACTTGATGCTGTCGTTGGGCATGCCGGCGGGATAAACATAGATTGTGTGGTCAATGAGCACCAAGTTTGCTGCTGGAGTCGTCCTCGGTGGATCCAAAATCGCAACCCCTACATAGGGCGTCGTCTCATACATCCAGGTTAGATTTCGCGTTGGGTCTGAAGAACCTTGATTATTCAGATAATTAGCAACATCCCAATCCATAAAGACTGCTGCGTACACATCATTGAGCGTCTCAGCACCATCATTGATCAGCGCGAACTTCATAATCACGAAATCTTCGGCTCCAGGGTCATCCCATGCCCAGGAATATTGAAAACAAACTAATCCCTCGGGCGTTGGGTGACCTGAATCGTCATAACTCGCTGTTGCATACTCGTCTCTATTGTTCGGACCCGGCTCATACATGTGGACCATGCCGTCCGGTGTGACTGTTGTTTCCCAGTCGGTGTCATCGTTGACAGGTCCAAAGTAACGGTCAACACAATAACTAGAATCGTTCCCCACGGTAATGCCACCGTAAAAAAGATGATTACCGCCTCCACTCGGATAGACAAATCCATCACCTTGAGTCCCTGCCGAACTCATAAAACCAATCGCGCCGTAACGCGTAACGGTCAACTCACAATTGCCCACATCATGAGTCGCCCAGTCAACTTGAAGGCCTTCACGAACCACGATGTTCTGCGTGTGGCTCATCGTAGAAGCATTATCATTGACGGCTGCGCTGCCCCATCCTAGAAGGACTGCTATGACGATCAAGGTTATTGGAGACTGAAACCTTCTTATCATCATTGTCTCCTCCCATGGTTTTGATAGTACTATACCTTGCTTCATCTTCCTGCAATCTTCAGGAAAATGAGATTTTTGATGGTGCCCAGGATTTTCCTGTTTACCTTAATAATTACGCACGAGGTTCCTGACGATAGATTTACCATTCCTCACCTCCTTTTAACCTCAGGAACAGGCACCAGTCCGTGTTTTGTAAACACAACTAATGATATTTTATCTAATTAAACATCGCATGTCAACTGTTCGATTCATTACTAACACGATATCGTTGACAGTTGATTTAATTTCAAGTATAGTATAGCTAACATTTTTATAATAATTCTAAACGGGAGGTGAGATGAGCCTTTTATTATTGTGTTTGATTATTACGAGTGAAAAAGTTGTAGAGTTACACTACACAGAAGTAGCACCTCACATCGACGGGTCTATTGAAGAAGTGTGGCAGCAGGCGGATTCTGCGTATGATTTTATGCAGTACCAGCCAAATGATGGCGTACCAACGAATGAGCCTACTGTTGCTTACTTTCTTGCTGATGATGAAAATTTATACATTGCAATCCGTTGCTACACACCAGGCAGAGAACCAGTTGCTTCATTCAAGGGTCTTGAAGACCATATATGGATCTACCTGGATACGTTCAAAAGCAAAAACAAGGCGTATATGTTCGCCGTTTGTTTGAGTGGGCATTATGATGATGGAATGATGCTGGAAGATGGACGCGTTCAGGATATGTCCTGGGACTACGTGTGGTTTTTTGGCGTAAAAAAATATGATGAACGATATGAAATAGAGATGAGAATTCCATTCAAATCCATACGGTATAAGAAAGGCTTAGATGAGTGGGGTCTTAATATCCGACGCTGGCACATCAAGGATTATGCAGTATCGAACTGGATAACCTTCCTGCAGCAAGAAGGAATGCAGATTTCAAAATTTGGAACACTGAAAAATGTGTATCCGAAATCAAAAGGCTACTATATCGAACTTTTCCCCGAAGGATTTTTCCGCTATGACCAGATCGGCGATTCGACCGATTACACACCTAGTCTCAGTTTCAACTTCAAATGGGATCCTAGGTCCCAGATGACGCTCAACGGTACGATCAACCCGGATTTTGCACATATTGAGTCCGACCCGTACACGTTCAACCTCTCACGTTATCCCATCCGTTTAGAAGAACGCCGGCCATTTTTCATCGAGGGAAACGAAGTTTTCAGAATGTCACATCTGGGCCTTCCTTTTTTCTCTTCACTCGATGTTTTTTACACCAGACGGGTTGGTAAACCTCTGCCTGAAGGTGGGTCCGTGCCAATACTCGGCGGTCTTAAATTGATTAACAAAGAACGCGACTGGAACTTTGGCGTGCTTGGTGCTTATACGGACAGCGTTGATGAAGAGCCGAATCGGGGATTTGCTGTGGCGCGTGTGAATCGTTCAGTATTTGAAAATTCTGAAATTGGCATGCTCTTCAGTAGTACTGCAACGAGCCGGGACGATTATAATTATGCAATAGGCCTTGATGGTGCATATCGCTCTGGGCCGTCCCAATTCATATTACAGTCAGCAATCAGCGATAAGAATGAGAAACGTGGTTGGGCTGTATCGAGCGGTGGCGTTTACCGGTCGAGTAATTTTATCGCGGTCGGAAGTGTCATCTCCGTTGATGATTCTTTTGATGTCTGGGATATGGGTTACGTACCGTGGCAAGGTATGACCGACTTATACGTTGCAGCTGGACCGGCTCGATATCCGGAAACCGGACCGATACTCAGATGGTATCTTGAACCCGGCATTGTATTGACGAAGTACCCCGAAAGTGACAATTGGTCAAAATTCGGCTCGGTCTTTTTCGAGTCACAATTCCGTAACCTTTGGGGATTCAATATTTATGCTGAGGCAGGACAACAGTACGAAGCGGACACAAATTACTTTTATCGCAGTATTGAAACAGCAGTCTGGAGCGGTTTGCGTCCGAGCATGAATCTGCACTTTGGGTTCAATTACGCACACTGCTATAATTATTGGCGAAGATGGATCGCCAGCCAATTGTGGATTTGGCACTGGATGAGTTTTGTGCCTACCTCACGATTGTCACTTATAACATATGGTGACTTCGTCATTGAATGGAATCCAGAAGGACATATCGGAGCGATTACACCAATCTGGACACCGCGCATTGAATATAAAATCAGTCATAATATTGATTTATCGCTTTATTCAGAATTCGTTTTCGTGACCGAGGAAGGCAAACTCCGTACTGCAGAAATTGCTTCAAACCGCATCGGCTTTCTCTTTGCCTGGAACTTTATGCCGAAGAGTTGGTTCTATGTTGCATTGAATGACTATCGAGTCAACAGTGGTGATCGTCTCGAGCTCCAAGAGAGAATAGCCGCGATCAAGGTAAAGTATCTGATATATTTTTAATCATTTAGTCATTCTCTCATTACATTCGAGATCTTCGATTTTACTTTTCTCTCGATATCTTCGATAAGTCATTGTCCAGTCTTTCGGAACGGAACTCTTTGCAATTTATAGGTTGACATTTTTCATATTTATTGTATCGTATTATAATGAATCGATGAAAAAGAGGGGAAGGAAGTGCATTTCTTATTGCTGGTTTTTTTCATAACACAGGATAAGGTGGTGTATGTGCGCTATACTCATACACCACCCAAGATTGATGGATATATCGAAGCAGTCTGGCAGCAGGCTGATTCAGCCTATGGTTTTGTGCAGTTCAAGCCGTATGAAAAAAGTGCACCAACAGAGCGTACGATAGTATACGTTTTACAGGATAAGAATAATTTCTATGTAGCATACCGTTGCTACGCACAGAAATATAAACCAGCTCCATATACCTATATGCTGGACGATTATGTGACATTATATATTGACCCCTTTTGGAGTAGAACAACTGCCTATTTTTTTAGAGTCACAGTCAGTGGTGATATGAGTGATGGTATGGCACTCGATGACGGTCGCATTAAAGATGGTTCCTGGGATGGTGTCTGGTACCGAGGAGTAAGGATATATCAAAACTACTACGAAATAGAAATGAAAATACCTTTTAAATCAATTCACTATAAAAAAGAACAATATAAATGGGGCATAAATTTTAAACGGTATATTGCACATCATCAGGAAACTGACTACTGGACAGAAGTTCTCTTGACCGAAGGCGATTTGGTCTCCAAATACGGGAGTTTAAAAGGAATTAATCCCATGGCCACTGGTTATTATTTTGAACTCTATCCCGAGGTATTTGTACGGTACGATGAGTATGCAGACGAAGATACTACAATTAAACCGAGTGGCAGTTTTAATTTAAAATGGGATATAACACCGCAGACCACCTTCAATGCGACTGTATTCCCAGATTTTGCCCAAATTGAAGCCGACCCGTTCACCTTAAATCTTTCACGGTATGAAATATGGCTTGAGGAACGCAGATCATTCTTTCTCGAAGGTAAAGAAATCTTTCGTATGTCTGAACTCGGTACTGCAGGTATATTTTCTCCAATCGATATCTTCTATTCACGCAGAATTGGGAAGTCGGTTAATAATGAAGCGATAAATATTCTTGGTGGTTTGAAACTCATCAGTAAATTAGAAGATTGGGATATAGGTGTTCTCGGCGTGTATACTGATTCGTTGCGGTATGGAGAGGGTGATGACTCAATAACTGAACCACGTCGTGGGTTTGGCGCATTCAGGGTGAAACATAAAATTTTTGAAACCTCGGCTATCGGTGTGCTCGCAAGCGGCACTATGGTTACGAGGGATGATTACAATTATGTTGTTGGTCTCGATGGTGTTTTTCGTCGCGGTTTTAATCAGATTATTCTTCAGGGTGCACTCAGTGATAACAATACGAAACGTGACTGGGCTGTTGGTTCGGGTTATTCAATCTACTTCAAGAATTTATTGTTCTTGAGTCACGTCGAGGTGATTGGTGACTCATTCGATGTCGGCGAGATCGGCTATGTGCCGTGGAGCGGAAGAAAAAGAATAAAACTTCAGAATGCATATTGGAAAACGTATCCAAAGGGCTTTATTCGAGATTGGAGTATGGGTCCAGGAATTTATCTTATTCAGGAACCGGGAGAGAAAGTACATTGGTCAAAACTTGTTTTCGCGAGTGCGTGGCCCAGTTTTCGTAACGGCTGGGAACTTGCGTTATACGTTGAGGCTGGTCCTTATTACGAAGCAGATACAAATTATTTCCGGCGCAGCGGAAGAATTGAACTGTGGAACGATGGTGCTAAGGTAGGAGCGGGTTTTGGTAGTCATTATAGATACAGTTATAATTACTATCGTGGTTTTATTGCATACAATGGTGTAAGCTGGTTGTGGTTCAGATTGAGTGCGATTCCGCGTATTTCATTTACTGTATCATCTAATCTGTGGATAGAGTGGGATACCCGCGATAGCATTATTGCCATGACGCCGCAGGTCACACCAAGACTCGATATTACGATCAGGAGTAACTTGACCTTAGGTATTTTCAACGAATTGGTAATGGCTACTCCAGGGACTGATTTCGCAGAGACAGAATTTGTGTCCAATCGTATTGGCGTACTTCTTTCATGGAACTTTTTGCCCAAGAGTTGGTTTTATATTGCATTCAATGATTATCGCGAAGCGGACGCAGATGGGAGATTGCAACCAGTCTATCGCATTGGTGCGATTAAGGTGAAGTATCTAATATATTTTTAGTGACTAAGTCAGCTTTTTAGAGTGAATAATATAGTGGCAAAAATATTTTCATCTTTTTTGCGGAGGAACAAGTAATGGATAAAGAAAAATTTATAAGCTCGTGGAAATTTGAATCGATGAAGTTAGAAACCGAAAAAGGCGAGGTAATTTATCCTTATGGAGAAAATCTATTCGGTATGCTGATATATACGCCCAGTGGTCATATGTCTGCGTTATTAATGAATCCTGACAGACAAAGATTTGCTTCTGATGATCCTTTAGCCGGAACAACAGAAGAAGTTGAGGGAGCTTATAGAAAATTTGATGCATACTGCGGAACATACAGTATAGATGAAGAAAAAGGAACAGTTACACACCACATAGAAGGCGGTAAGTTTCCCAACTGGGTTGGGACGGATCAGGTGCGGTATTTTGAATTTTCAGGTGACCGGTTGTTACTCAAAGCGACCCTGCGAATAAACGAAGAGAATTGGCATGCCAAAGCAGAACTGAGGCGATTGTAGACCGGAAAGTGCAGAGAGAGTACAAAAAATATTCTCTCGACTTTGCTCGAGATGCTGATTTTTGCAAACAAATCATAGATTTGTGCAAAAAATCGCAAAGGACGAGGATTGGCATGCTAAAGCAGAGCTGAGGCGATTGTAGAGCGCAAAGGGCAGAAAGAGAATTGAAAAATTTTTTTTAAATAAATAATTAAATTGGAAATTATTTCAGTTGAAAAGGTGAGAAATGTCTAAATTCGGACAAAGCTCAGGTCGTTTAATTCTATTTATTGTGGTTATTCTATTATTGTTGTATAATACTAAATGTGGGAGGCAGAAAGTGGCAGAGTCAGGAAGACTTAAAGATATCGTTCGACAAGAAATTGAAGAAATCTGGAACAAGAGTAATTTTACCGTAACAAACGAAATCATTGCTGCAGATTGCATTCGGCACGAAGCTACTGAGGATATACAGGGCCTTGAAAATTTCAGAGAATTCGTGACGGCATTCCGTACTGCCTTTCCCGATGCTCATTTCAAAATCGATGATTTGATTGTAGACAGCAAGAGTGTTGCAATCCGATATACATTTAGTGGTACACATAAAAGGAGGTACCTTGAGATCTCTCCCACTGGAAATCAGGTGACTGCAACAGGAATGAGCATCTCTCGCATCGCTGCTGGCAAAATTAAAGAAACATGGAATTACATTGACAAACTGAGTATACTTGTACAACTCGGCTGGTGGGTTCCTGCAAAGAGTTGGCTCTTGGCGTACACATGGGGTAAAGAAGCGGAGACAGTAGCCACTACCCCAGGTGACAGAAAGAAAAATCTAGCTATTGTTCGTCGTGGTCTAGAGGAACTCTGGAACACAGGGAACCTGGCTATAGCAGATGAGGTTTATGCTACCAATTTTCTGAATCATGAAATAACCCATCGCCAGTACCGCGACCTCGAAAGCTATAAAAAGTATGTTACCGCGATCCACTCTGTTATGTCTGGCTTCGGTGTCGACATCAAAGACATAATCGCCGATGGGAACAAGGTCGCAGCGCGCTGGACAGTCAGCGGTACAGAAAAGAGAACTGGTAATTATTATTCGTGGGGTGGGATTACTATTTTCCGTCTCACTGGTGGCAAAATTACCGAGGCCTGGTGGAGTCGCGACGCTGTGAGCATAGCGCAGCAGATGGGACTTGCGCCCACGTTTAGGAAGTGAGATGACTCGGCAATCTATCTATCTGCGTCCTGCAGAATTGTTGCAGAATCTTATTCGTTTTGATACAACCAATCCGCCCGGGAACGAAGCTGATTGTGTTAACTACATAAATGACCTGCTCGCCAAAGCTGGATTTAAAACCGCCATACTTGCGAAAGATCCGAATCGACCTAACCTGATTGCCCGTCTGCGGGGAGAGGGAAAGGCACCTGCGTTGATGCTCTACGGGCATGTGGATGTTGTTACCACGGCTGGCCAGAAATGGACACATCCACCGTTCGAAGGCAAGATCGTAGATGACTGGGTCTGGGGCCGGGGTGCTTTGGACATGAAGGGTGGTGTAGCTATGATGCTTGCTGCCTTTCTTCGGGCGCAAGCCGAAGGCCTGAAACCGGCCGGTGACATTGTATTTACGATTGTGAGTGATGAAGAGCACGGAGGCAATTACGGTGCTCAATATCTCGTCGAAAATTATAAAGAGCAGTTTCAAGGAATCCGTTATGCTATTGGAGAATTTGGCGGGTTTACGTTCTATATAGAACAGAAACGGTTTTATCTCATTCAGGTTGCGGAAAAGCAGGTCTGCTGGATGAAAGCAATCTTCTCTGGCCCTGGCGGACACGGATCTTTACCCAAGCGCGGTGGTGCGACTGCAAAATTAGGAAAATTACTACAGCAAGTGGAACAACATCGTCTGCCAGTACACATTACACCTGTGGTTAGCCAAATGTTGAATGCTATGACAATTGCCGTTACTGAACCCACGAAGTCGAAATTAACTCAGCTTCTTGAGCCTGAATTGACAGATAAAACACTCGACCAGCTCGGACCACAGGGATTAATGTTCGATGCATTGCTACACCATACGGTCAATGTGACTACCATGCATGGTGGTGAGAAAGTTAATGTTATTCCCAGCGAAATTAAATTCGAGCTCGATGGCCGGTTGCTTCCTGGTTATACTCCCGATGATATAATAGCTGAACTACGCCAACTTATTGGTGAAGAAATAGCATTAGAAATCACCCAATACGATCCTAGTCCTGCTCAACCGGATATGGGATTATTTAATATCATGGCAGACATTTTGTGCAAGGCCGACCCACACGGAATACCTGTACCATTTTTATTTTTCGGCGCGACTGATGCACGCTTCTTCTCACAATTAGGGATTCAGACGTATGGCTTTTTACCAATGAACCTGCCTGCTGAATTTAATTTTATAGAATCCCTGCACGCTGTTGATGAACGTATTCCGATAGAAGCATTAAATTTTGGAACCAACGCAATATACACATTACTACAACGTTATGGAGAATAATGGTTTTTCTTATGGCGTGTCCTGCATAGATAGTAGCTGGCTATGCGAAACATCTTGATATTTTTATGATGAAAGGAGGAGTACCATGCTGAAAGATTTCAAGGAATTCGCCATGCGCGGCAATGCGGTTGACATGGCGGTCGGTATTATCATCGGTGCGGCTTTCGGTACCATTGTCAGGTCGATAGTTTCCGATATCATTATGCCGCCTATCGGACTGCTCCTGGGGAATGTCGATTTCTCCAATTTGTTCGTGGTTTTACGTGGAGGTGCAATGCCAGGACCCTACGCTTCGCTTGTCGATGCTCAATCTGCAGGTGCGGTGACACTCAACTACGGCGTTTTTATAAATACAATAATAAGTTTTATTATCGTTGCCTTTGCGGTTTTTCTCGTGGTTCGTTATATGAATAAACTCAAGCGAAAAGAGGAAGCACCAGCTGAGCCGACGACCAAAGAGTGTCCCTATTGCGCCACGATTATACCAATCAAGGCAACGCGGTGTCCGCACTGCACTTCTGAACTGAAGGCAGCATAGAATTCAACGTATGCGAAGCGCCATAATTGAGTAAGGAGGGCAATCAGTCAGAGATCGAATATCAATTGACAAGTAAAGAATATTCTATACCATTAGCACGAGAGGAGGAAATATGTTGAATCCCAAAAGATTGCTTATCGCAACGATCTTTGGTGTAATCTCCGGCTTTGTCTGCCTGGCATTTGCGTCATCCAGCGGGCCACAGCCGTGGTTTATGGCCGTTTCAATCATACTCAGTCGGACCCTGATAGGCTTTGCAATTGGTATTAGTGTTTTGAAGATGGGCTGGTGGCTTCATGGTATCATCATGGGTATTGTTTTCAGCTTGCCCATGGCATTTGCCACGTTTGCCATGGGTTTTTACGTCTTCATCATGACGATTATTATGGGCATCATCTATGGATTCTTCATTGAATTGTTTACGAGTATCGTATTTAAGGCGAAAGCGGCTTAGAGTAGGCAGTAGACAGTACTAGATTGGCGGTTGCAGCTACTAAAAGTGGCTGGGAAAATAGGGATAGGGGAGAGAAAATAGTAGGCACTAGATACTAGGAACTAAGTACTAGGCACGATATACTAGATACTAAGTACTACAAAAATATGAATGGATGAGGAAGTCTTTTTATCAAAGAGTAATAGATATTATTAAAAAAGTACCTTATGGTAAAGTTGCTACCTATGGGCAGATTGCAGCGTATGCTGGTAATCCGCGCGCTGCGCGTCAGGTATCCTACATACTACATTCATCTTCGGGAAAAGAGAATCTTCCATGGCATCGAGTTATAAACAGCAAAGGAGGCATATCATTGAGACGCCGTCATGGTTACGAACTTCAAAAGCAATTATTGAAAAAGGAGGGGATAAAATTCACGAAAAATGATACTGTTGATTTAGAAAAATTCCTCTGGCTTCCATAAATTAGAAAATGTAAGTAGAGATTAAAAATGAAGACTTATGGTGTTAAGTAGTGAATTACCTGAGAGAAAAACTAGGTGAATGATGTTAAAGTCACTCCCCTTCCTATAACAACTGACTATGCCATTTTTCCTCAAATTTTAATTTGATTGGAAAAACGAGCATCTCCGTAGAGTCACGCGGACTCTACGAGAGTCAACGGACCCGCTTTTTACGAAAAGGGCGGGACTAACTACTGTCTATGCCGATTTTTCCTAAAACTTGTTTTAGTTGAAAAATCGAGCATCCCGACTTCATTGTCGGGACTATCTACTGACTACTTACTATATTACCTTATCAAAAGCAGTTTCTCT
>CP070664.1:2249310-2254350 GCA_020355325.1 Caldifarciminota bacterium | reverse complement strand
GATATTGTCTATCCATCTGAAAAATATTTAACCACTCTACCAAATCCAAATAAAAAGTCAGGCAGAACTTACTACGCCTTAAACTTTGTAGCAAAAGCATTTTCAGAATTTAGAGAATACTACATCAAGGGCACTGCCACTGGAATTGTAAAAAGCGAGGATCCACTACAGATTATAGAGCCTGTGCGAGGTTGGGAAAGCATGCATGAATTGTATGCTGCAAATATAGACACACTGTATTCTGTTTTAATAAACGACTACATACAGAGCCCAAGTGCTTTCTTCGGCGTAGAAAATGCTTATCCAAAAGACTTTGATGAATTTATTAAATCTACAAAAAATCTTTTTATATCAAGAGGCAACCTTGTTAAGCTTAGTCGCTCCTCATTCGTTCTTTCTACGAATTGCCCGCTTTCTACCACTGGGCTCGCAATCGAGATCGGTCCAAAAATTGACTATTCTGACGACAGAGCAAAGACTCAAAATATTTACCAGAGCCCAAACTTTGACTTTTACATGAAAGCTCTCAAGAAGTTCGGCTTCATGGCTGATGTTGACTATCCAGGCAGAATCGTTGCAGACATCGGTTCACCAGCCATGCAGGGATATATGGAAGAATTTGGAATTACAATTGACAACCTCTTCGATTCGTATTATTATAAAGCAGGCGAATTCGATTATGACCTTATAAGAGTATATCTCTCTCAATTTTACAATAGCTACGTTACCGACTATCCGGTGAGGACTGTAATTAAAAAGCGAGGCGCTGTCACTGCGAACAAATACTCTGCCCAGACGAGAAACTTTAGAACAAACACTCAGGCAATTCCAACACCAACTTTGAGAGTTGTCTGTGAAAAGTCTACCAGAGAAGTTATAGAGCGGAATAAACTAACACAGAGCGACTGGGCTGGTAAATACAATGATACTTACTGGATCACGACATATGCACAAATGCTAAACTATGAACTAAGTAATGTTCTTGACGACAACGATTTAAACAAAGTCATAAAAAACGCACAAGATATAAATAAAAACATTGACATTGACTCAGCGAAGAGTTATATTAATGGCGTATTTAAAATATTTAGATTTCCAAACTAACGAGTGATGCTTGCTAGTCCAAACCTTAGACGATAAAAGACACTGCGTCGGCATTTACCACGACGGCAAACTTATATACGACTGCGAAGAATTTGACTTCGACGCTGTAACTGCGACTTGGAACTACAACCCTGCTTTTTCTCAAAAAGACGCTCTCATCGCCTCCCTGTTCGTCGGGGGTAAAACACTAAATGAAGTTTGTCCGTCTTTTCTTCGGCACCGTTGGGACAGCATTAACGCCCGACTGAACGCCTTTTACAAGTCATTTTCCACTGCAAAAATAAGCATGGATATCCACTGTTTCTTCGATCTCGTTCCTCAACGTTTCCTGTTAGAATACTGCGAGGTTAAGAACAAAATCACGGATCATATCGTCAAAACACACACGAAACCTGCGAACTACGACTTCCTTCGAGACTTGGCGGAGTTCACTTACGACATCAGTCAGAGAAGGTTAAATATTGACTACTCAGAGATCGCCCGAGAAAGTCATCAATTGAAAGTTCGCAACTTTCTTAAAAAGTCCAAGTACACAAAACCTTACGTCAAATATAATATGTGGGGTACGAAGACTGGACGTATGACGACTTATAAAAACTATTTTCCTATCCTCACCCTCGACAGTGACTACCGCTCCATTATCAAGCCAACGAATGACTACTTCGTCGAACTTGACTATAACGCAGCCGAACTTCGTGTGCTGCTTGGACTTAGCGGCAAACAACAGCCCGCAGAAGACCTTCACACTTGGAACTTAAACAATGTGTATAGCGGTGTCGGGACAAGAGACGAGGCAAAGAAGCGCATCTTCTCTTGGCTTTACAACCCTCAGTCAAAAGACTTCGCTTCCAGCCGTGCTTATGATCGCGAGGGCATTTTAAGAAAATACTGGAACGGACAAGTCGTCATCACTCCGATGGATCGTGTTATTCCAGCGGGCAAACATCATGCACTATACTACTTAATACAAAGCACCACGAGTGATATTGTGCTTTCACGAGCGTTTAAAATTGCCGAGAAACTTAAAGATAAAAAGTCTTTTATTTCTTTCACACTTCATGATAGTATTATTATAGACTTTGATGATGGTGAGAGGGAACTGGTGGAAGAACTGCTAAGTATCTTTTCACAAACACCCCTCGGCAAGTTTCAGGTTAACCTTAGCGCTGGAAAGTCTTACGGGGATATGAGGAGGATCGAATGGACACAATAGTTGGGCTTGGAAAAGCAGGCTGTGCTATTGCAGACAAGTTCGCACAGTACCCTCAGTACAAAACCTTTAAGATCGACTCCGAGGGCTTGGACGAGAACGATAAAAGAAGTTATATTCTCAAACGTCAAGATCACCCAGAGAAATATGAAAAGAGCACCCGCTCCATGAAGACTTTCTTTAAGGAAGCGACAAACGATGTTCTTTTCGTTCTTTCCGGCTCCGGCTTGGTTTCAGGTGCAACACTGCGAGTTTTAAAAAGCCTCAAAGGCAAGAACATTAATATTCTTTATATCAAACCGGACATGGAGTTTTTGGGGCAGATCAATGTTATGCAAGAGCGCCTCGTCCGAAATGTTTTGCAGGAATACACACGCTCCGGTGTTTTTAAGAGAATGTATCTCGTGGACAACAAGCGAGTCGAGGAGATCCTTGGCGAGGTTCCAATTGTTGGATACTACGACAGACTAAACGAATTGATCGTATCCAGCGTTCATATGGTGAATGTTTATAACCATCAGGCAGCCATCCACGCCACTCCTTTTGATACAAGCGAGACAACTCGCATCTCAACACTCGGCATTGTTAATGTTGACGAGGGTGAAGAAAAATTGTTTTTTTCACTTGAAAACATCCGAGAGAAATGTTACTATTATGCTATCAACTCAAAAGTTTTAGAAACAGACGGAAAGTTATTAAGGCGTTTAACAGACAGCATCAACAATAATGTTGAGAAAGACGTTCGCGCTGGGTTTCAAGTTTACTCTACTTCTTATGAGCAGAACTACGGGTATTTGATCGCGAATACCGAAAAAACAAACAACTAGGAAATATTATGAGTAGAGTATTGGGCTTTCTTCGAAGCCACTGGAAGCGAATGCTGATCCTCGCCAGCCTTTCGGGCATTGGTACTTTTTCAGCCATTCGCGTTCACCAAAATGGAATTGAGTTTGGAAAGCAAGTCGGACGATGCGAAATGGTATGCGCCATTTATGAAGCAGACTTCGTTGCCCTTAATGAAGGGTGTCAGTGTGAAACAGCATGGAACTTTGTATTCACCATTCCACTTAATCCAGATTTTTTTGAATAAAATGCTTGCAAGACAAAAACAAGTATGTTATATTAAGTTTAGCAAGGTGAGAGAGTAATCACCTTGACTCTAGGCAACCCCGCCACAAATAACCCAACAGGAGAAAACAAATGGGAATTAATCTAGATAAAATGAGAGAGCGCAAGGCAGCGCTCGAAGGTAAAGGCAGCGGAGGCAACCGCGATACATTCTGGCGTCCACAGGACGGCGAGCAGACTATTCGTATCGTTCCTACCGCTGATGGCGATCCCTTCAAGGATTTCTGGTTCCACTACAACGTGGGCAACAACCCAGGCTTCCTCAGCCCAAAGAAGAACTTTGGCGAAGAAGATCCCCTCAACGACTTTGTTCGCAAGCTCTTCAACGAGGGCACCGAAGAAAGCATTAAGATGGCGAAGTCACTTATGGCGCGTCAAAGGTTTTTCTCACCCGTACTTGTACGAGGTGAAGAAGATAAGGGTGTTCGCATCTGGGGCTATGGAAAGATGGTTTACGAGCAGTTGCTCAACCTCGTTCTAAACCCAGAGTACGGAGACATTACCGACACTGAGACGGGAACGGATCTCGTCCTACACTACGGTAAGCCAGCAGGCGCAAGTTTCCCACAGACGAAGCTTACACCCCGTCGTCGCTCATCTCCTCTATGTGATGAGGCAGTTGGTGGCGACAATCGCTGCGCGGAACTGCTTGAAAGCATTCCTGAATTCGACACGCTCTTTGAGCGTAAGACGCCAGCAGAAGTAGGCGACCTACTAGACGCTTACCTGCTCGGTGAAGAAGGCACCAGCGAGGATACTGGTACTACCACAACCCCTCCTCCTTCTACTGACACAGTGTCCTCTGTTGACGCTGCCTTCAACGAACTCATGGGAGCGTAATTCCCGCGCCCACAGGGAGGCACAGGGTTATCAGGTGCCTCACTTTTATTTTGGAGATTAAATGAGAATGGCGAAAGCTAAAACTACAAAAGCAGGTAAGCTAAGTTTGTCCGATATGCGTGCCCTCATTAATAAGAGGGCGGGCATCAACGTAGCACACGACTTAACAGAGCAGAACCCTACCGAGGTTACTGACTGGATTCCAACCGGTTCACGCTGGCTGGATTCTATTATTTGTCGTGGGCAACTCTCCGGCATTCCTGTTGGAAAGATTGTTGAGATTGCTGGATTGGAAGCAACCGGTAAATCTTATATGGCGGCTCAGGTCGCTGCAAATGCTCAAAAGATGGGCATTGATGTTATTTATTTTGATTCGGAGTCTGCGATTGATCCGACTTTCCTTGAGAGAGCCGGATGCGATCTAAGCACTCTGCTTTATGTTCAGGCAGCCTCAGTTGAGTTTGTTCTGGAAACTATCGAGGATCTCTTGGCGAACAACGAAAACCGTATGTTGTTTATCTGGGACTCTCTTGCTCTGACTCCAGCCATCTCGGATATTGAGGGCGACTTTAACCCTCAGTCTTCCATGGCTGTTAAGGCTCGTATTCTTGCGAAAGGCATGTCCAAGTTGACTGTGCCTATTGCAAACTCTCAGTCCACCTTCTTGGTTCTAAACCAGTTGAAGTCAAACATCACTCGTTCACCTTCCGAGGCACTTACGACTCCTTATGTTACTCCAGGCGGCAAGGATATGATTT
>CP070664.1:2242521-2249210 GCA_020355325.1 Caldifarciminota bacterium | reverse complement strand
CGCCCAAGAGGTCGAGAACATCGGCATGATATCTTAGTTCCTTGACACTTCTCTGGAATACTTCGTTGTCGACAGAATTGATGAGAGTAAATTGATCAGGATGCATAGATACTCGTATCTTATGGAAATCAATAAATTCACCGAGTGCCCGGAATCTTTTATTAAAAAAATTCTGCCACTCGAATGTATTGATTGGATGCGAGCCGAATGGAACAAGGTCAGACGTGATTCTAAAAAAATATAAATTATGCTCTATGTTGAACCGTAATATGGTGAAGAGACAATCTAAATTATTCCCGATGGTTTCGATTAAACGGTTTTGTGAGTATGATTTTAGACGGAATGTGCGATTTCCTTGACATCTCACCGTTCGGTTTATGCATGGATAACCAATTCTCACTGTGGTAAATTTCTCCCTTTTCCAGAATCGGTTAATTCAAAAAGACCTTCAGGATAGGGGTCAAAGAATGTTTGCGTCATTAAATAAGGCTCGCGAAATCGAACAATCCATGATTTTAAAAGAATAATATCAGAGGTCAACGTCGACTTCCCTGCTCGATACTTTTCAAGGGCATCGAGGAAAAATGCCTTCTCATCGTGCGAGAGCCCTTTCGAAAAGAAACCGAGCACGTGCATCATGACATTTATGTATGACGTGTACTTTGGCATTCGAGAAAGGGCGAGAAGCAAATGCTGCTCGTAATCTCCGATTACTTCACGTACTGACTTCTTTTGAGGATTTGCAACGATCCTTCCCATGATTCTGAGCTCTTTTTGACTGTACGCCATGAGAAGAAGTTTGTTTTCGGTATGGAATCGAACGACATCCTTCATGGCTGCTAATTTTTTGACATCGCGCCACCGAGCAAGCATAAAGCACCGTATCAAGAAATGTTCTCGCAATTTGAGATTTGTTAATCTTCCTTCTTCTTCGATTGGTAAGAGGCCGAACCGTGATATGACTGCATCTCCAAAGAACCCTACACCTTTGCCAATGGCTGAGCCTTTCTCAATACTCTTATAAATCTTTACGTCCTTAATCCCACACGAAGGCGAACGGGATTTGAGTATAAATCCGTCAACCTCACTGACAGACTCTAAAAAAGATTTACAGAATGCATTCATCGTTTCAGTCACGTCATTGTTTGTAGCGGGTTGCATCAATCTGAGCGCACCACCCGAGGAAACGACACGCACTGGATTACGCGGCACCCCGAGGCCAATTTCAACCTCTGGACAGACTGGTTTGAATGTCACATAGGGCTCGAGCCTTTTAACAAACTCATCTGAAATGACGAGTCCGTTGTACCTGCACTTTGCAAATCCCAGACATTTGCTGACGACGATGATGGGTTTGGTGTGTGCTTCCATCTTGGTATCTTATCGATTGAGAGTAAACAACGAAACGTTCAATATCCCTGCAAAACTGACCCAGATAATATACGGTACGAGCAGTATTCCAGCTATCGATGATAGCTTATAGAAGTATACAATAGTCAATAGTATTGCAATCCACAGGATGACGATGACGATTAACCCACCGAGTGGAGATTTCAGTCCAAAAAATGCAACAGACCAGAGTATGTTGAGTACCAGTTGAATGAGAAATATAATGAGTGCCATCTTTACACCGTGTGCCTCAATACCCTTACGCCATATGAGGAATAGCGCTATACCCATGAGTAAATAGAGTGTTGTCCATACAGGAGCAAATAGCCAATTAGGTGGATTGAAGGCCGGTTTTTTCAATGATGCATACCACGTTGGAATTGCTGGTGTTGTAAAAATTGAACCGAGAAATCCTGCCGCCTGACAAACAATAATACTTACGACGAGTTTGACAATCTCAATTACCTTCATGTTCTAAGAACCTCCTCTCCAGTCTTAACGAACCACCTCCTTTAGTATAATAAAAGTCATGTATGTGTCAAGCCCACGTTCTGTATCGCCGATATCTTTTTTTCTCATCACCGTAATCTTTCTTTTTAATCATTGTAATCTCAAGGGTTCTTAAAGAACCCTTGACACTTTGAGAATCCTGAATACACTAGTGCAAATGCTGGGATCGATGTAATCGAGCCTGTATTATGAAGATTGACATCGGCATCTACTACGGACCAATTGATCTACTCGTCTACCTCGTACGTAGAAGAGAAGTAGATATTTTTGACATTCCGATTGCTCAAATCGCTGAAGAATATCTTGATTATATACAGAAAATTGAGAGAGAGGATCTCGAGGATGCTGCCGACTTTCTGCTGATGGCAGCAATCCTTATTAGGTTGAAGGTGCGTTCGCTCCTTCCGCGTACGCCTGAAGATGAGGAGGCTGCAAAGCCAATTACGCTCATGCAGATCGTTGAGGAGTATAAAAAGTACAAGCAGATTGCAATGGCATTCAGTTTAATGGAGGCAGAGAGCAGTAAGCAATTTCCAAGAATGAGTACTACCGAGCCTCCGCTCGAAGAAGGAGACGTAACGAGTCTCATTCTCGCTTTTAAACGGCTTCAACCCCACGAGGAAAGGAAATTAATCGTCGAACGTCAGGAAGTACCTATCGAAACCATCATTGATGAACTATGCGAAATTTTGGCGAACACCGGCAGGCTCAATTTCTTACATTTCTTAAAGGAAAAAAATGATGTGAGCATTGCCGTTGCCTATTTCTTTGGTATGCTTGAAATTGTAAAGATGCGATACGCACGGGTGGAACAGAACGAATGTTTTGGTGATATCTATCTCTATCGAGGAGAGAAGGCATGACAACCGTAACGGTAAGACAAACCTCAATAGGGGCGGGGTTGCCAAAAAACAAATGTTGATACCTCTGCTTACTCTCGCAGTGATAATAAATTCACTGTACTAACAACCTGGTGTTTAATATGCTCTGCCTCGTTGTTTTTATTTTCATGTATGCTCCCGAAGATTCAAATTCCCAATACCTGATGGATAGGCAGATAGCGCACTACTTGCCTGCCTGGGAGATGCAATTCGATTCGATGACTGGTGGCTTGCGCACGTCCCAGGGATGTCTTGATTTGTTGAACTGGTACATCAATCTTGAAACGAAATATGAAGTATACCTCACAAGAATATTTGGCCTCCGGTATCAAAATCAGTATTTTGGTGACTATGCATATCACGTGTCAGACCATCGGTTTCAACCGTTCTTTCAATTGGCTGAGGACAAGCGATTATTTTTTACCATAACACCCCATTATTATAAAGGTGAAGATGAAATCGGTGTCGGACTATTTTTTGGTAGAAATTATCTTAACTATCTCGAGACTTTTTTTATCGTTGAAGATTTTGATCGTAATTATTCTTTTAAGCATACACCCGATGGTCCCGGTAAAGTAACGTATCAGCGATTTCCTTTAAAACTAAAATCAACGTTGAACACGTACTGGCAGACAGGACACATCACCATGCAGTTTGAACTAACGAATCGGTACCACCTTCAATCAACAGAACGAGAATTTACCTATCCTCCTCATCATCTTGAAAAAGGCCTACACAGATATTTCTACACTCGCTTTTGGCAGGACATCAACAAACTCCGCCTCGGTGGTATTGTGGACATAAGACAGTCGGAGTTCTTTAAAATTGATACGACGAGAAGCTTGAATGAAGATATTTTTGACCTCTATGCCGAACCTATGATAACGTATCGATTAAATAAAAAATGGATACCGACTCTCTATGTGAGTTATAACTATAAGACCGAGGATGATTCAATTATTGTATTTGATAGTGGAGTCGATTCCGTGTTTCAGTATAACAGAAATGTATATGCATACTACATCGATGTCGAGTTTCATCCAGGCGGTCGCTTTATATGGCACTTTGGCACACAGCAGCAATTTTATTCCAATAATCAGGGAAGGGATTTCAAAGATAGGCGTTTCATACTCGGTTTGGAGTATCGCTACAAGAATGTCTGGTTTTACATCGTTGAAGCGATGGAAGGTGACTTTCCGATAAAGAAAAATCTCCATAATCATACGTATGTACACCTCATGATACGATTTTGACATGAAAAAGAGTAGATGTGCGCTCCTCGTAGTCGATGGCGAGGTCATTGTAAAAAAATTTCCATTGAGCAGAAAAAAATGTATGATCGGTCGTGCACATGATGCAGATCTCGTTTTGAGTAGTAGGGAAGTCTCTCGTCACCACGCGGTCGTCCATCCTGCTGGAGCGCACTATCGTATCGATGATTTAAACAGCACGAACGGTACCGTCATCAATGGTAACGTCGTTCGTACACATGTTTTGAAACCAGGGGACGAGATAGCAATCGGCGATGCTCTCATCATCTTCGATGACGGTTCTGTTAAACCCGCATACTTCGATGAAACCCACGTTGCACCGAGAGGGGGCGAGACGGCTATCATAGAAGACAAATTTATGTCATTACAACAGAAGATCAAAGATAAAAATTTGAAAACGGAATTTAAAGACATAGAGCACGTTGTTCGGAAAAGCCGAAAGAGGTTATCCTCACTTGTGCATGAAGATAAACTCACAGGCTTGTACAACCGTCACTATTTTGACAAAAAAGCGCAGGAAGAACTTACTCGAGCCGAGCATAAACAGACACCGCTCTCCATTCTCTTTATCGATATTGATCGTTTTAAAAAAATAAACGATACATACGGGCATAAGACCGGTGATAAGACGTTGAGAACTGTCTCCAAACTCGTTCGTTCTCTGTGTCGGAAAAGCGACATTGTCGCACGCTACGGCGGCGAGGAGATCGTTGTTGTCTTACCGAATACGCTCACCTACGATGCGGTTAAAGTCGCCTCTGAGATTCGTACAATTATTGCACGCCAAACGAGGAATGCCCTGGGTTTCCGGGTTACCGTCAGTGTCGGGATAGCTACATTTCCGGCACACGGGAATTCCTTGAAAGTACTTCTTGATAATGCGGACAGGGCACTCTACCGAGCAAAACGAGAAGGCAGGAATCGCGTTAGCACATACAATGCAGAAAGAGACTAAATATATAGGTAACTACAAGATTCTCGACATCATCGGTAAAGGTGGTATGGCAAATATTTATACAGCCATCCATATCCCGCTCAAAAGAGTCGTTGTTATCAAAGAGATGATTCGAGCAGTCGGCAGTGAATCACGCAAACGATTTCAACAGGAAGCACTGCTCGGTGCCCTCTTGAATCATAAAAATATCGTTCCTATCTACGACTACTTTAACATCGGTTCTGCATCGTATCTCGTCATGCAGTACATCGAGGGTTTGAATCTTGCACAGGTTATCGAAGATGCCGCACCACTGCATCCGAAAATTGCCGCACTCATTGCACGAGAGATATGTTGCGCGCTTACGTACGCCCATCAAAACAGTGTTATCCACCGTGATGTGAAGCCTACCAATATATTAATCGCGACTCATGGTCAGGTGAGGGTTTCGGATTTTGGTGTTGCGAAGGGCAGCGATTCACCAGATTTAACGTCAACAGGGACAGTCATCGGCACGCCATACTACATGTCTCCAGAACAGGCGGCTGGTGATCGGTTAACTGTTCAATCAGATATCTACTCCCTGGGTATTGTGCTGTATGAAATGGTAACTGGGAAGAAGCCTTTTTCTGGTCATGATAGTCAAACAATAACTGCTAAAGTAAGCCGCGGCAAATATACATCACCTTTTACGCTCGACCCACACCATAGCATACGACTGTCGAGAATCATTAACAAGGCAATGAAAAAGAATGTGAAGAGGAGATATCATACAGCAGTACAAATGCTCGAGGATTTAGAAAAATTTCTCGGATGGAAAAAATGTGCTCTGTCTGAACATATTTTGACGAGTCTCATAACGAGTGTCGAACAAAAGAGGGCGATTACAACAGTCATCAAGAAGCCCCAGAAGAAGAAGAGAAAAACAAGGCGGATCAATACTCTTTGGCTCTACATACTTTTTTTCGTAGCAGTCGGCACGCTCATTCTCTATCTTTTGCGACAGATAATCAAAGGTTGACAATGATGGTGCGGTTTAATAAAATATAATCATGTTAGAGAAGAATTTGTTAAAGGATGTACCGCTCCTGTCCGAGTTAGAGTCTCACCAGTTGGAAGAGCTCATGAAGATTACCATAGAGAAGGACTACGTAGAAGGTGATATCGTTTTTTCCGAAGGGGACGAATCGACCGAATTGTATATTCTCGTGAAGGGCGAAGTGGAGATACAGATAAAGATGGCACCACAACTTGCCGATTCAACCGTCTATACGGTAAAACCATATGATGTATTTGGCGAGTTTGCATTCACTGATTCAATGCCTCGCTCTGCATCTGCACGGTGTATAAAGAATGCCACTGTTGGCATAATAAAGAGAGATGATTTTGAGGAATTGATTAGGAAACATGCTGAAATTGGGCACAAATTCTACCGGGGTCTAACGCGTTTGCTGAGTGATCGATTGCGAAGAATGAACACGTATTTAAAGAACACCTATCTTCGGTCTTTAGGCATAGAAGGCAAATCTTGAAACACATGCGGAAAAATCATATTGTATGACGACAATCCAATAAAAAAATTTCACTACGATATATGTTCAAGACGATATGAAATTTATTTTTTCTTCTCAGTACCATGCCGATATCGGATATCATGTTTTTCCAACGGATAAGTATAATCTCATATATAAAAAACTGAAGGAT
>CP070664.1:2229026-2242421 GCA_020355325.1 Caldifarciminota bacterium | reverse complement strand
ACGGGCGTAGGAGATTTGAAGGGAGCTGTCCTTAGTACGAGAGGACCAGGATGGACGGACCTCTGGTTTACGAGTTGTTGCGCCAGCAGCAGTGCTCGGTAGCTATGTCCGGAAGGGATAACCGCTGAAAGCATCTAAGTGGGAAGCCCACCCTAAGATAAGATCTCCCGTTTCAATCCCGCCCTCGGGCGGGAGAGAGCCTGAAGACTACCTGAAGATGACAGGTTTGATAGGCCACAGGTGTAAGTACAGTAATGTATTGAGCCGAGTGGTACTAATCAGTCGTGGGACTTGGATTTCCTTCCGCCTTTTTTTAATGAATTAGTGATTAGTTAATTGAAGATTAGGTAATGAACCAATTAACCAATCACCTCATTTTTCCCGGTGGCAATACCGATGGGGAAACACCTCTTCCCATTCCGAACAGAGAAGTTAAGCCCATCAGGGCCGATGGTACTATGCTGGTGACGGCATGGGAGAGTAGGTCGCTGCCGGGTTTTTTTGTGAACCTTCGGTTCACATTGATGATAGTGATAAACAACTAGATTTCAGTGATAACAAATGTAGCATTCACACTATTCGTGCTGAAAGAAGGCGAATATCAAAACCGTAGAGATTAAATACAAAAAACTTGTCGTAAAGAATGGTATTGAATATGAAAAACGTTCAATAAGTAATCCACCAAAACTTGCACTCGCACCCCAGCCCGCAGTCCAGGCAATCACCAGGAGTGCATTGGTAAACGGCTGCTCGTCATGTTTTACCTTCTCCATAGCAAAGTTTGTATATAAGGGTTGTGCCATGTTCATCATTGCCGCCCTGATTAAAAATGCTACCACAGCAAAGGTAAGATTCTGGGTAAGCCCGAGGATGATAAGGAAGGGTATGGAGATGAGTTGAGAAAAAACTACGGTTCTGATCTTTCCAATTCTTTCTGCTATAACCGGTGCAATCAGTAATCCAGTAATCATCAGAACCTGTTGAAGACTGTAAAAAATTCCGATTAAATTCGTTGCCGTCATAAATATATTTTTAAAATATAAATTTAAAAACGGAATACTCAAACCCGCGCCGATTCCAACCACTAAACTGGGCAAAAAGAGTTTTGTAATGAGGCGGGTCGAGTGAATTCGCATTTTTTCTACCTTCCCAGGTGGTTTTTCTTGTATCATGAGGTAAGGGACTAAAGCCGCAAGTACAAGCCCACTGAATATATACAGGGTATATCGATAGGCAAGAAAAGGGATGATCCCTAAATTTTCAATAATCCCTGGAAGGAAACCACCCAGGATACTACCAATTACACCAGCAACGAGCATACATGCAAACTGCATGCTGAAGAGATACGGTCTTTCTTTCGGGGTGCTGTTGCGCATAAAAAATGGTGCTGCAGCAACCCTGAAGTATGTTGAGGCAAGGCCAGCCATGAATCCACCCAATAAGATAATGTGATAACGGACGACCGTAACTTGAAGAAAGTATGCAAAGACCGCAATTGGTGTTGCCGTTAAGAGTATGCGCTTGATTGGAAACTTTCTGATAATGACTGAAGCAGGGAGTGCCATGATAACGGTCCCAAGCGTCAAGGCCGTAATAATATTCCCGATTCTTCCTTCGGGAAAACCCAACTCCTTAAGGTAGAGGTTAAACAGGAGCATGAATCCAGAGAAACCCATGCCCATAAAGAATGTTCCGATGAGAAATAACCGTGCATTGAAGGAAAACAATGTGAGGTTACGTAAATAATTAAAGAATGCGCGCTTCGCTTTTTGATGGACTGATTGTATAAACACGGTTAAGGAGGAAGTTTTATGTGATGTAAGATTTTAAGGCGATCTTCTCTAACCCCTTAATTTCTCCATGACAATTTCTGCGACCTTTTTGCCCGAAAGGAGCATACCCCCGAATATAGGACCCATACGCGGACCACCAAAGACTGCATTTGCAGCCATGCCGCAGACGAATAGATTTGCGTACACCTCTTTCGTATTCTCCAATGTTAATCGCTCTGCCGCGTCTGCCCACATCGATTTTTCTCCCTCAATGTTACCAGAGGGAGTGAGTAACGTGCCACTACTTTTCCGTTCCACGATCGTAGCAATCTCTGCCGGGTGTCCTGTCGCATCGATGACCATCTTCGACTTGAATGAAATAGGATCGATATGGAGCTTCGCCATCTCTACACTCGACCAGTTAATCACAACACCGCTTACACACTGCTCACGGACGATCACGTCTTCAATGGTTATAAGATTAAAGATTTTTAACCCTGCTTTTAATGCTTTATCAGTGAGACATGCCGTTGCCTCCAGAGAGTCTGCAACGTAGTAACCAGATTGATAGGTCTCATACCGAATGCCGAATTCATCGAGAATGACTTTGCCTTCATCCTGCACCACAATCTTGTTGAACATGATACCACCACCAGGCATGCCACCACCGAGTTTCAGAGCCCGCTCAAAGAGTATTGTCTTGTAACCATTTTTTGCTAAATAATAGCCGGCGCAGAGTCCGGATGGTCCTGCGCCGGCTATTATTACATCGCTCTCGATTGAAGAAAGCAGGTCTTTAAGATACGACTCAATGATAGCCTTTGAAATTGTAGTTTCTTCAATCATCGAAAGAGTCCAAATTTTGCTCCCAAGGTGAGACGAAACACTACATCAGTATCACTTGCACCGTTTGAAGCGCTCAATATGTAGAGCCCCGGTTCGATGAAAAGAGTCGTACCTCTACGCATCTCAAAATCAAAACCCATTCCACCACCAATCGCTAAAAGAGTGAATCCTTCCCCAGTCGTGAGACCGAGACCAGTATGGATATAAGGATTCATCTGTCGCATGGGTATGTAGATGAGCGCATCAATTTTTGGAAACGTGGAAAGCGCGCCATGGTTGAGCATGAAATATGTGCCACCGTTGAAGAGTAATTCGCCCGCCTCGATCCTGAATCCGATATTTTTGAGGGGATTGAAGATAATATCGGAACCGATGCCGAATGCATTATCTTCACTTATGTAGATGCTTAATCTCGGCGCTATTTCGATCATGGATTTTTTAACAACCCTGGCGTTTAAGGATGTTACAATAGACAGAACCACGAGAATCAGGAGAATTCTTTTCATTTTTTCCTCCTTTTTGTGTAATATTGTATACAGATACTGTATAATTGCAAGAACTATTTCTGTCTCTGAAAAATATTTGAGGAACTCAGGAAACGGAGCACTACGTGATGTGTGTAGTAAGAGTTATTTTTTGATTATAGATTTTAAGTAGGCTGTCGCCTCAGCGATTTTGTGTGGATCTCCACCGCCACCTTCTGCCATATGGGCCTTACCACCACCACCACCACCGAGGATGTTGCTTACCTCTTTGATGAGTTTGTTTGCCGGATAATTTTTCAGCAGATTGTCTCCCACAAAGAGTAAATAGTTCATCTTTCCTTTGGATACGGTATAGAGGATGCCCATAGTGTCCCCCGCGCCTTCTCTGAGTAAATCGGCAAGTATCCTCAAGGCCTCCATGTCATAGTTGTCAAACTTTTCGGCTATGACTCTCGTTTTTTCTTTTCTTATTTTTTTTAATAATTTGCCTGCTTCAACACGCACTAATTGTGCTGTGCGTTCTTGAGTCATCCTTTCAAGTTCTTTGAGCCTGTTTTGAAAATCGTATGCCTTCTGTACTAAATCCTTTTCAGTGCCGAAAATCTGAGAGATTTCTTTTACTGTACTCAAGTTCTTTCGCAATTCTTCAAATAGTTTGAGACCGACAAAAGCTTCCACCCGTCGTATACCAGCCGCCGCTGCCTCTTGTGAAGTGATTTTACACATGCCGATCTCTCCTGTATTGTCGAGATGTATACCGCCGCAGAGCTCGATCGAGAAATCGCCGATTCTGACAACGCGAACCTCGTCGCCATATTTTTCTCCGAAAATCGCCATCGCGCCCATCTTTTTCGCCTCATCGAGTGTCGTAAAAAATTTTTCGACAGGGATTGCAGCTAAAATTTTTTCATTAACGAGATTTTCTATAGCGATCATCTCATCGTTACTGAGCGGCTTAAAGTGCGTAAAATCAAAACGAAACCTTCCAGGCTCAACGAACGAACCTTCTTGGCGCGCATGCTCACCGAGTGTCTGCCTTAATGCAGCATGGAGAAGATGTGTAGCCGTGTGTGCTCGTGCACTCTCTTTACGCTTTTCCATGTCAACTGTTGCATGAACAGGGCCTAGTACAAATTTACCAGAAGCGAGTTTGCAATGACACACAATCATGCCTTGATACCAGTAGGTATCCAGAACATCGAGTTTGAATCCCTTGCCTGTAATCTCTCCTTGGTCACCAACCTGGCCTCCAGCTTCAGCATAGAACGGCGAGTCATGCAGGACTATTTCCAATGTGCCATTATGTTGATTGTATCTCATTATTTCGGTGTCTGCTGCACTCTTGTCATAACCACTAAATGTACCAGTACCCTTTTTCAGAATCTTCCATTCTCCTTTTGGAATAAATTTTGCCTTCGCCTTTGAGGTTTCTCGAGCCTTTTCTAACATGTCTGAAAAACCTTTTTCGTCGACGTCAACACCTTTTTCTTTTGCAAGTTCCTGGGTTAGTTCGATTGGGAAACCGTATGTATCATAGAGCACAAAAGCATCTTTTCCAGATATGCTACGCTTCTTTTTGTAAATTTCTTGAAATTGTGCAAGACCTCGCTCGAGTGTAGCGAGAAAACGCTCCTCCTCTGATTTCACAACGAGGGTGATCTCCTCGCGTCGATGTGTTAAATCGGGATAATCGGCTTGATACATTTCAACGACTCTCGGTACAATCTTAAAGAGAAAGGCATCGTGTATACCGAGATCGCGACAGAGACGGACTGCCCTCCTCAGTATCCTGCGTAATACATATCCGCGCTCTTCGTTCGAAGGAATGATGCCATCGCCGATGGCAAAAACTAATGCCCTGACATGGTCAGCAATGACATTTACCGGTATGTCGATTGCAGGGTTTTCTCCATACTGGATTTTCGCGAGACGTATAATATCTTCGATCATCGGATAAAAAAGATCGGTGTGATAATTTGAATCTTTCTGTTGAAGCACCGAGACGAGTCGTTCAAATCCCAGCCCAGTATCAACACCGCGATTCTTTAACGGCAAGCGCTTACCCGCAACAGTCTGGTTAAACTGGGGAAAGACAAGATTCCAGATTTCTGGATATCGGTCACAGTCACACCCTGGAGCACAGGTCTTTTTACCACAGGAAAAATTTTCTCCGAGGTCATAAAAGATTTCTGAACAGGGTCCACAGGGTCCAGAATTTCCAGCTGGCCCCCAGAAATTGTGTTCCTCGCCGAGCCTGAAGATTCGTTCTTTGTTGAGACCGATCTTCTTATGCCAGAGATCATATGCTTCGTCATCATCCGTATAGACAGAAACATATAACTTATTTTTATCGACTCCTAAAACCTCTACCAAATATTCCCATGCCCAGACAATTGCCTCTTCTTTAAAATAGTCACCAAATGAAAAATTACCTAACATTTCAAAGAATGTATGATGCCGTCGGGTTTTGCCAACGTTGTCGAGGTCAGAGAGTCGCAGACATTTCTGGATACTCGCTGCCCGTCGATAGGAGAGTGGCACCGTACCCGTCCACAAGGGTTTGAATTGAACCATTCCCGCACTCGTAAAGAGAAGGCTAGGATCATCTCTGGGAATGAGTGACATCGACGAAACAATCGTATGATCTCTGTTTTTAAAAAATTCTAAAAAGTTTTTGCGCAGCGCGTGACTCTTCATTATTTCATCGTTCCTCATTGAGAACTTCATAGATAGCACCTGAACTAAAACCACGCATTAAAAGTCTACGTACTATCTTTTGTTTCTCTCTTGGCTCGTTTCTGTTTAAATGCGACAGCTTACGTTCAATGTAGTCTTTAATTAAAAAATTTTCGTCCCTCTCATGCACCACTTTAGAAATAATTTCTTTTGCTACTCCCCTTTTTTGCAATTCTTGAATGATAAATCGATTTCCACGAGGGTTTAATGTCGTATAATCGCTGACAAAGGCATTGGCAAATTTTTCATCATCAAGGGTTCCTTCGGCTTTAAAGTCTTCAATGACGCTTTGGACAAGACGGTTGTCAAAGCCAATTCTGAGAAGTCTGTTTGCTAATTCCTGAATCGATCTATCGCGATACTGGAGGAGTCTGAAGGCTCGTTGTTTAATTTTCTGTTTTTCTTCCTCGAGGAGAACATCCTTTATCAGCGTATCACTGATTTCATCATCCGCATTGAGATTGTATTTCAAAACCAGTTCATTGGAAAGGCCGAATGCAAATTCTCCGTCGATGTAGATTGAAGAACGTTTTTTATTCCTCTTTTGTGGTTCGATTTTGCTTATCTTCACTTTTCTTTGGTTTGCCGAAAAGCTCCTCGCGTATACTTTTTTCAACCTTCTGTGCAATGTCTTGATTTGTCCTCAAAAATTCTATTGCCGCATCTCGTCCCTGACCGATGCGTTCATCACCATATGAATACCACGTTCCAGCCTTTTGTACAATATTCTTTTCTACACCCAAATCTATCAATTCGCCATGTTTAGATATTCCTTCGCCATAAAGGATGTCGAATTCTGCAATTCTGAATGGTGGTGCCATTTTGTTTTTTACTACCTTAACCTTTGTCCGCGCGCCGATGATTGTATCACCCTTTTTAATGGATGCGATCCGCCGAATATCGATACGGACCGAGGAATGAAATTTGAGTGCGAGACCGCCCGGTGTCGTCTCTGGCGAGCCAAACATGACACCAATTTTGTGTCGAATCTGATTGATGAATACTGCACAGGTCTTTGATTTGCTGATGACACCGGTAAGCTTTCTGAGGGCCTGAGACATGAGTCGGGCGATGAGGCCGATCTGCATCTCACCCATTTCACCGGCGATCTCTGCCTTCGGAACGAGTTCAGCGACAGAATCTACGACGACGATATCGACACCTCCAGAGCGCGTGAGTATCTCAGCGATCTCTAATGCCTGTTCTCCAGTATCGGGCTGTGAGATGAGTAAATCATTTAAATTAATTCCTAAATTCTGCCCATAGGTCGGATCAAAGGCGTGTTCAGCATCGACAAATATTGCAGTTCCTCCAGCTTTTTGAGCCTGGGCGATTGCCTCGAGGCCGAGCGTAGTCTTCCCACTCGCCTCAGGACCATAAATCTCGACGACACGGCCTCTGGGTAAGCCTCCAATGCCGAGAGCGAAGTCGAGGCCGATAGAACCAGTTGGAATTACATCAACCTCAACCCTTGCACCCTTCTCACCGAGTCGCATGACTGCGCCCTTGCCAAACTGCTTCTCGATTTGACCGATGGCTACGTTTAAGACTTTCTCTTTGTCATCCTTAGCCAATAGTTCCTCCTTTCCTCGCAACATAGTTGCGTTGATTACGGTGATGAAACATAAGATTACAGTGATCGCTGTATTGCTGTAATCGATTTTTTATATAACCTATCATTCTATTATAATAATCTTAATTAGAAATTAAAGTAAGTCAAGTGAGAAAGGGATTCCCCAAAAAAACGAGGTTCTAATTATTAGAATCTTCTTTGTGATGTTGTATGACCCTGCCCTCGACCACTAATATGAGTGCGGAGGTTTTAATGCCAGTAATTTGCAGGGCCTATTTGGTGGTTGATGTTTTTAATTTTGTTCTCCCGAAAAGAATTCTTTCCTCAAATGGGGAGGAACGAATGATGTTAAGTTCTTCTTTTGCCTGAGCTACAATTTCTTTACTTTTCTTATTTTCTCCATAGAGGCTTTCATACGCCTTTGCTCCGGCAATTTTGCCTTCGAGCATTGCCGTGGAAGCCTCTTCTATACAGGCGAGGTCACCACACACGAAAATATGAAATTTTGAGGTCAGCATGTTGTCGTCATGATAGGGTACATGGCCACCGAGCTCAGGAATATAATCGATGCGACACCCCGTTTGATAGAGCAATTCGCCTAAAGGCGAAAGCCCTATGGCAATGAGAATCATATCACATTCAATCGTCTGTTCGGTTCCTAAAAGACACTCAAAATTTTCTCCCACCTTCGTGATGACTGCGGCCTCTACACAATCACTACCTTTTGCTTCGATGATCGTATGTTTGAGAAACAGAGGCACGCCCGCCCGCTTTATCTTTGCAGAATGGACATAGTAACCGCCGACCTTATCAAGAATCTCGACGATTGCGGCGACCTCAACACCTGCCTGCAGTAATTGATAGGGAACGATGAGTCCAATATTACCAGAACCAATCACGAGAGCCTTTTTCCCTGGAACCACACCATACTCATTCATTATTGTTTGTACTGCGCCCGCACCGTAGACGCCAGGGAGATCAGCGTTCTCGAAGGCAAGCATATGTTCGCTTGCACCCGTTGCGAAGATATACCTTTTTGCCTTCAGAGAGAATAGTCTATCTTCTGTGAGTATACCCAGATCATCGTTGTCATAATAACCAACGACAGTAGCACTTGTGAGAGCATGTATGTTTAATTTATCGACTGCGGCAGTTAAGATTTCCGCTATATTGAAGCCCCGCACACCACAGTAGTGTGCCTTAGAGCCAAAGAATTTATGCGTCTGTTTGATTAATTGCCCACCGAGCCTTGGGTTATCATCAACGATTACTACACTCGCTCCCAGTTGTCGAGCAGCAATTGCTGCCTCTAACCCAGCAGGGCCACCGCCGATGACACAGATGTCAATATTATTTGGTATTTGACATTGAGCATCTGTCATTATGATCTTCCTTTCCCTTTTGTCGTCGCACTTTCATGCCCGCTTGCAATGGCTCCATGCAGACCATGACGTTCGGTTTTCCATCGACCTCCATAAGACACGATGAACATTTTCCAACCGCACAGAAAAAGCCTCGTGGACGGTTATATTTATCTGAATATCGTAAGACACGTATACCTGCAGCATGGAGAGCAGCAGCAATGGGCTGTCCCTCAAAGCCTTCCAGCTTCTGCTCCTCAAAGAAGAAAGTAACCTTTCTCCCTCGTTTGAATTCTAAGATAGGATGCTCTATTAAATAACCAGACATAACTGAAGGCATCGTTGGTCGTTGTTGGTCGTTGCGGCTCGTATCGTTATTCGTTTCCCGGGCGTCGTCTTATGTAACCTTTGACCATACCGTATCACGATACGGGCAGCGGTGCCTTTTAACCTATTACTACTAACCGAAATACTCAACTGCATTTTTAAAAATCGTTAAGCCATCGCCATTATTGTGCAATGCTTCCCGAGTATGATTCGGATGTTGGCAACGCGAAATATGTCGTTCAGGGTGAGGCATTAATCCCAGAATTCTGCCGGTGCTATCTGTTATTCCAGCAATATCCAGGACCGAGCCATTGGGATTATATGGATATTGAGCGTGCTCGCCATTTTTGGCGACATACTGAAAGACAATATGAATTTCTATCTTCTTTAACACATCCTCATTTTTTGCTACGAATTTTCCTTCGGAGTGCGCAACCGGTAACGTTATAATTGAATTAATACCTTTTGTAAATACGGAACGCTCGCTGTAGACTTTTAAAAAAGTCCAGCGGTCTTCAAATCGTTCGGAATCATTGTTGACAAGACTTACCGACTGATCTTCAAAATAGTGATTAAAAGCAGGAAGAATTCCACACTTGACTAACACCTGGAATCCATTACATATGCCGATTATAAGATTTCCTTTTTCTATGAACTTCATGAATTTATCACGGAGTTTAAATTTAATTTCATTCGCGAGTATCTTTCCAGCGGCAATATCATCACCATAGGTGAACCCTCCAGGCAGGGCAATTATTTGATAATTCAAGATATTCTTATGTTTGACCTCATCTATGTAGACGCGCTCAGAGACTGCGCCCGTCAGTTCGAAGGCGTAGTCTGTTTCTACATCACAGTTGGTTCCAGCCGCTCGAATAATTAAAACTTTTGGCTTCACACGTGTGGTTTATTTAAATGTGATTGTCTTTCCGTCCGCAGCTGCCTTAATGTTTACATCTAGAAATTTTTTCGACAGCTCTTTAACGGTGTTATCTATAAATTTATCGCTGTGATAGGGGTCGTGATGCGTGAGAAGAACCTCTCTTATGCCCGCGTCTTCGACGAGTTTCATTACTTGGCTCGGTGTCGAGTGCCCCCAGCCTAATTTGAATTCATAAACTTGATCACTGTATTGTGCATCATGGATTAAAAGGTCTGCATTTTTTACAAAAGTGATAAATTTTTTATACGGCGTTGGGCCATCTTTTGTAAAAAGTTCATTGTCAGTTAAAAAAGCGATGCTTTTATTGTTTTCAATGAATTTCAGTCCTAAAGTATAATTGGGATGATTGTTGACTATGGTTCGAATTTTGATACTACCGATTTTGAGTTTATTGTTAATTGTTTTGTATACTATTTTTGATGGCACATCTGACCACGATACCGTGGGGAAGTAGGGTTTTGTCATTTGATAGGAAAGTGCCCTTTTTACAGTTACTTCTTTTTTAGGACCATAAATGTTAATTATCGAGTCACTTTGAAATATTGGTGCAAAGAACGGAAGTCCTTGCATGTGGTCCCAATGGTAATGCGTGAATATGAGATGCATCGTATTCACTCTATCTCTTAATAAGGATGGTCCCAGTTCTCTGATTCCTGTTCCTGCATCAACGATGATTGTCTCTCCCGAATTCGCCTTGATGTACAAACATGTTGTGTTGCCACCATATTTTCTCGTTTGCAGATTTGATACAGGAACCGACCCCCTCGTGCCTAAAAGTTTGACAACCATCTATGGTTTTTCCTTTGTCTTCTGGGACATCTGACAACTTCCTTCAAAAAATACTCCCTCCTGGATTATCAGTCCCTTGCAGGTGATATCTCCCAATATTTCTGCACCACTCTGCAATTCAATGATTTCCTGCGCATTGATATTTCCTTTGACTTTCCCGCCGATAATGGCTGACTTGCAATTTATATTTCCCTTGATGATTGATCCTTTACCAATTATGGCACTCTCTTTTGCGATAACGTTACCTTCCACAGATCCATCTATTTTGGTAGACCCGTTAACCTTTAAATCGCCATTTATTACTGTATCTCTTCCAATAACGCTGTCAATTTTGCCTTCTTTGTCCATTATACCTCCTACAACTTCATAAATGTTAGTAATGTTTTAACATTATTATATACAAAACTGTACATTTGTCAACCTAAATATTACATCTTTGTACATTCTATAACAAAAATAGCGCCAACGGGATTCGAACCCGTGATCTTCGCCTTGAGAGGGCGATGTCCTAAACCAACTAGACGATGGCGCCGTATATGAGTATACACTATTTTTTAAAAATGTCAATCATGTGAAATATCTTTTCTTATGTGTGGAAAGGAGGATCTCGTACCCTGTCCGAGTCTCTCATGGGGTTTACAATGAGACGAATTTTAATATAATTACATAAATGCTGGTTTCAGTTATTATACCGGTCTACAATGAGAAAGATAATATTGATAGCCTCATTGCAGCAGTTAACAATGTCGATATCAAAAAGGAAATCATTACAGTGGATGATTGCTCAACCGATAGCACAAAGGACTATTTAAAGAAAAAAGAAGGTATAAAATGTGTATTTCACGAGAGAAATATGGGCAAAGGAGCCGCTATACGCTCTGGATTGAATGTTGCCTCTGGTGACTGTATTATTATTCAGGATGCTGATTTAGAGTATTCTCCTGAAGAATTCCCGAAGCTCCTTGAACCCATCAGCAAAGGAAGAACGAGAGTCGTCTACGGCTCACGGATTCTGGGCAAAGGAGAATTTTTACAGGCAAGCTACTATGCTAATCGGCTTCTGACGCTGTTAACGAATCTACTTTTCAATGGTCGTATAACAGATATGGAAACATGCTACAAAGTTGTGGAGACAAAGTTGCTCAAAGAGCTGAATCTAATCTCATCACGGTTCGAGATAGAACCCGAAATCACGTGCAAAATTTTAAAAAGAAGAGAAAGGATAATAGAAGTGCCGATTACCTATAGAGGAAGAAGAAGAGGTAAAAAGATCGGACCCAAAGATGGCATCCAGGCTATTTGGAATCTCATCAAGTGGAAGTTTAAGAAATGAAGGTCCTCTTTATTGCTACTGCTTATCAAAGGTTCAAAGGCGATGTCATAACACCGTGGATGGTTCAACTCATTCAGCGCCTGCGTCAGAAAGGGATAGATGTTGCGGTTTTCACATCATCGTACATGGGGCTCAAGAACCAGGTGCTCGACGGTGTGCCGATTTATCGATTCCGGTACTTTTTTCGCAAATACGAGCGATTGACTCACGAGCAGACTGTGGTTGATCGATTCGGACAAAATCTGTTTAACGTCTTCCTGAGTTTTCTGTATATCGTTTCTGGCACCATTGCCCTGATGCGCCTCGTCCGGGCAAAAAAATTCGACATTATCCACGTCAACTGGCCTTTCCCGCACATCATCTTTGGCCTGGCTGGTAAAACATGTGGTCACGCCCGGATATTTTCTACCTTCTACGGACTGGAAATCCGTTGGCTCAAAAAGAAATTCCCTTATCTGATCAAACCTTTTGCACTGCTCATCAACAAGTCGGACGTCATCACCGCTATTTCCAACCACACTGCCCACGAATTAATCCCTGTCGTTCGTAAAAGAGTTGAAATCATTCCTTTCAGCACTTCAATCAGTGAGCAAACAACTTCGACTGCAGACCATAAGGAAATTGTCTTCGTCGGTCGGCATGTAGAGCGGAAAGGCGTCAATGTACTTATCAACGCTTTCAATCTTGTACATGGAAAGATTCCCCACAGGCTCATAGTAGTGGGAGATGGTCCAGAACGTACTGTCTGGGAAAACCTGGCCGAAAGATTGGGGCTCGGCCCACGCGTGAAATTTACCGGTTGGATATCCGATACCGAATTGAGCGAGCAGTATCGGCGCTGTAGCTTTTTCGTTCTACCCGCGGTCTATGACAAACACGGCGACACTGAAGGATTGGGCGTCGTAATGATCGAGGCCATGTCGTACGGCAAACCGGTGATTGCTTCCAATGTCGGCGGCATCACCGATGTGGTGGAACACGGCGTGAATGGTCTCCTCGTACCGTCAGGAGACGCCTCAGCGCTCGCCGAGGCTATGATGCAGCTCGCAGATAACGAGAAATTGAGACAAATGCTGGGCACGAACGCAAAGAGAAGTGTTGACGCAAGATTTAATTGGAAAAGAATTATAGACAATCTCATCGCTTTATATGAAAAATATCATTGAGGCATTACTCATCTCCACAGACACTCCGCTATCGTTAAAAAAAATAGCGGAAATTGTGCAGATT
>CP070664.1:2201356-2228926 GCA_020355325.1 Caldifarciminota bacterium | reverse complement strand
GTAATCAACTCAACCTCTAAATTCGCATTGTCACCAGGCATCACCATCTCAACACCCTGCGGCAACTTCACCACACCGGTCACATCCGTAGTGCGCACATAAAACTGGGGCCGATAACCATTGAAAAACGGCGTATGACGACCACCCTCCTCTTTCTTCAAGACATACACCTCAGCATTGAACCGATGATGCGGATTGATACTCTCCGGCTTGGAGACCACCATACCACGATACACCGCATCCTTGGCAACACCACGCAACAAAATACCAATGTTATCACCCGCAACACCCTCATCTAAAATCTTCCGAAACATCTCTAACGACGTCGCCACCGTCTTGAAACGCTCACCAAAACCAACAATCTCAACCTCCTCACCCGGCGTCAACTTGCCCCGCTCAACACGACCCGTCACCACCGTACCACGACCAGTAATCGAAAAAATATCCTCAATCGCTAACAAAAACGGCTTGTCCACATCACGCTGCGGCGTCGGAATGTAGGTGTCCACCGCATCCAAAAGCTTCCAAATACACTCAAAGGCCGCATCATCCGCACCACCACTCGCCTGCATCGCCTGCAACGCACTCCCCCGAACCACCGGAATATCATCACCCGGAAACTCATACTTCGTCAATAACTCACGCACCTCTAACTCCACTAAATCCAAAATCTCCGGATCGGTCACCGCATCAATCTTGTTGATAAAGACAACAATCGACGGCACATTCACCTGACGGGCTAACAGAATATGCTCACGGGTCTGCGGCATCGGACCATCCACCGCACTCACCACCAGAATCGCACCATCCATCTGCGCCGCACCGGTAATCATGTTCTTGATGTAATCCGCATGACCCGGACAATCGATGTGCGCATAGTGCCGCTTCTCGGTCTCATACTCGACGTGGGCAATGGCAATCGTCAAGATCTTCGTCTCATCCCGGCGACCCTGAGACTCCGAAGCCTTGGCCACCTCATCATAACTCACGAACTTGGCCAACCCCTTCTTCTCCAATGCCTTGGTCATCGCCGCGGTCAAAACCGTCTTGCCGTGATCAACATGACCAATCGTCCCAATGTTCACATGCGGCTTCGTCCGCTCAAACTTTGCCTTTGCCATAAAAAGCCTCCTTTTCACTCATGCTATTTAATTTTTGCTAAATATTAATTATATCTATTTTTAGGAAAATGTCAATACCACCAATAGTACACACGCTAAATAACAACCTGGTAGATTGAAGTATTTGAGGCAGCCAGATACCTTGCGCAATCACCAACTATTAGTAAATATAGTTAAAATTTTGTATTTGTCAAGCGCTAAATAGTATGGGTTATGGTTGGGGTCTGGAACCCGGATTTATCAGATATCAATTGAAATCCTAATGGTTGAATGCCAAATTTTAAAATTGGAACTTTGGCATTGATTTTGCATTTGGAATTTTTAATTTAATATTTCAACGGTAAATCAGGAGCTCAGATATTCAGGGTGTTCATTGTCGGTGACTTACTCCTTACGTTTCTTGAGGCGCCAGCGTCTCCAACGTCTCAGTCTTATAAATATGTATATGCCAATTACAACGATAAGGATTGGCCAATCACGGTAAAAAGAAAATATAACGATATTATAATTTGAAGCCCATATCCATGCGCCGATCACGATGAGCATGATTGAAAAAAACAGGCCACACCCCATTCAACCTCCTTGATAGTTAGTTATTGGTTAGGTGTTGGGAAGCTCGATGATAACATTTTTTATGTCCAGCATCCTTTACCTAACCCATCACTATTATCACTTCCTTTTCTCTATCCTAATATTCCCGTGCTGATTCTTCAGTTCTATTTTCGCCTTTGGTTTATTGATTACTCCTTTAAGAGAGTGCTCGTTTTCTACCTTATCGGTCAATTCAAACTCACATTCAATGTCTCCGGTTTTTGTCTCCGCTTCGATTTCTGCCTCAACGTTTTCATCGATTTTGAGTACAATATCTCCGGTTCTTGCTCGTATATTAATTTTTTCGACTTTTTTATAATCTACCTCTATATCACCCGAAGCTAATTTACTATCCAGGCTACCAGATAATTCTTGGCCTACGATGTCGCCCGAGACCGATGCAACTTCAATCTCGCCGTTGACGTTCATAATGCGTAGGTCACCAGACACGCCTTTCATTGCAAAATGAGTGGTTTTGGGGACCATTATCTTCATGTCGCCGCTGATTGCCTTTATTTCAAGTCTATCGTCTTTTTCCTGTATCTTTGCCATGCCGTCCTTTTCAATGTCGATCTTGTCTGTATCACTGCCAATTACTTCTAGATCACCACTGATGCCTTTGAATTCGATGTACTTCTTTTTTGGAAATTGTAGTGTTTCTTTTTCTGTCGAATATTTGAATGAACTCGAGATAGACGAACTCACGTAATCGGGTATGCTCTCTATCGCCTTCCAAAACCGACTCTTTTTTATCCTCTCTTCAGCATGTGATAAAGCCTCTAAGAGGCGCGCTGCCTCTTCAGCATTGATTTTACCTTCCTCGAGTAATTTTAAGATTCTCAGCCGCTCATCATTCAATGTACACCTCCACATACTCACCTTTTTCTTCATCCGTAACCTCGGCAATAACAAATTTACCATGCTCGCTCATCGCGGCAAGTATCTCGTCGATCATTTCAGGCGTGAATTCATCTAACGATATTTCTTTTCCATGCATGTCCACTTTTACACCCTGTGGCATCATGCCTTTAAATGCGGTACCAATTTTTGATGCGAGTTTTAGTACACCAATAGGGATGTCGACCTTGATCTTTGGTTTGTTATTGTCTCTGTTATATACTCGCACATGGAAAGATCGCGCCCTTTCCTGGGATTCTTTCAGAGCCCCCAGTAATCGGTCTGCCTCTTCAGGAGTCAGTTTTCCCTCGGCAACCATGTTCAGTATTTTCTTTCTCTCTTCCGACATATAACCTCCTTTGAGCTCTTGTTATGCTCGTGGAATGCTTTATCTCACATTTATAGTAAATTCATCCAGCGCCAGCAGTCGATATATATTTCTTGGAAGACCTATCGGAAGATTTGCGAGAAAAACTTCAGGATATTCAACGTCTATTCCTCCCAGTTCTATCTCGCGTATAATTTTTTCGATTCGGTTGGGCATAAAACCTCCTTAAGGTAACGCCTCATTTTTTTCTCCTGAAAATCTTTTTTACTAATCCTAACGCACCGAGGATGATCAATATCACAGGCCAATCTCTTCTCCAGGCGATATTGAGCACGCCAAGATTGGAGAACCAGATGAGTAATCCAACCGCAATAAGTAAGATACCGCCGGTGATTCTATAGAAAAAATGGTTCATCGTTTCCCCCTTTGCTTGAGGATGATAATGGCTTCATCCACAGAGAGTTTGCCCTGTGCAAGTGCTTCGATGGGATTTTGGTCCTCTTCTATAGGTGAGAGTTTCAGGTTCTGTAAAAGGTGCTCGATTTTTGTTTTAATCGTTGGGTAGGATATACCGAGAATTTTCTCCATATCGGTTATCCTGCCCTGGGTTCGTAAGAATATCTTCAAGAATTCATGATCATCTTCAGAAAGCTGACAGAATTCGCACGGCTCAAAGTCCTTTTTTATGCGTAAATCGCATTTTGGACATTTGAGTTCACTAATAACCATCATTTCTCCACATGATGGACAATTAAAAATTTTTATATTCATGCTATATTATAATGAAAAATTTTAATTTGTCAAGGGGTAAAATGCAATTTTTTTAATAATGATTGATTTTATTTTAAATTTTGTGATATTGGTTGATAAAATAAGGGGAAAAGGTAAAAAACTCCGAAAAATAGTTATTTTGCTGCTATTAATAGGTTTTCTTAATAAAACAGCACCTAGTCAAAGGAGCGACTTCCTGCACACGTTAATACGTGTAATGTGGTTATTGTATGTTATTCGGAATTTAATTGCTTATGGGTAGATCCGTTCGAGCATTCTGGGGAAGGAGATGGTTTCTCGTATGTGCTTAACCCCGCATATCCAGGCGATGGTTCTTTCGATGCCCAAGCCAAAACCAGCATGAGGGCAGGTGCCAAATTTCCTCAGGTCAAGATACCACTTATACGCATCTTCTGGAAGGTTGCGTTCTTTTATTCGCTTCAAAAGTATCTCATAGTCATCCTCGCGTTGACCACCACCTATGAGTTCGCCAATACCTTCTGGGCCGATCATATCGACGCTCAATGAGAGTGATTCGTCGTTTGGGTCTCGTTTCATATAGAATGCCTTAACTGCTGCAGGGTAGTGGTGGACGAAGAGTGGCTTGTTAAAACTCTCAGAAATGATGGTCTCATGTGGAGCACCAAAATCATCGCCGTATTTGAAGTTTTTTTCTTTTTTCCTAATGATATCTACTGCCTCTTTATACGTAATACGAGGGAAGGGTTTCTTTATCTTTTTTAGTTTCGTTATGTCTCTTTCGAGGACTTTGAGTTCTTCCTTTCTCATCTTGAGGACACGCTGTACCATATACACCGTCATGTCTTCGGCAAGATCAATGACGCCATCAAGGTCTAAATAGGCTACCTCTGGTTCTAACATCCAAAACTCCGTGAGGTGGCGGCGTGTCTTTGATTTTTCCGCCCTGAATGTTGGACCAAAACAATACACTTTTCCCAATGCCGCTGCAGTCGCCTCATTATAGAGTTGTCCACTCTGGCTAAGATATACCGTATCACCATAGTATTCGACAGGGAAAAGAGTGGTGGTTCCTTCGACTGAAGCAGGTGTTAGAATCGGAGTATCTGCATTAATGAATCCTCTATTATCAAAAAAATCCCGGCACGCCTTTATTATTTCATGACGTATTCGTAGTATCGCATTCTGTTTTCTCGAACGGATCCACAGATGTCTCTGGGGAAGTAAAAATTCTATCGAATGTTCCTTTGGCGTTATTGGGTAATCCTGAGCCATTTGTAGAATTTCAACCTTCTTGGCAACGATCTCATAGCCACCAGGAGCCCGCGCATCTTTTCGCACTATGCCAGTAACGATAAGAGAAGATTCTTGAGTGATTTTATCGGCGGTTTCGAAAATGGTGTGATCGGTCTCGTCCTTGCTAATGACCGCTTGAAGTATCCCTGTGCCATCGCGCACGAGAAGGAAATGGACCTTACCGCTCGAGCGTTTGTTGTACAGCCACCCCTTAATGGTTGCTTTTTTCCCATCGTAGCGTGCTATATCCCCAATAAAAGTATGCATGCTTTACTATATCCTTTTTGATACTAAAGTCAACGATTTATTTTGGGTTTCTGACAGGACAGAAGCCCTTGATTACAGTGATAAAAAAAGATTACAGTGATGAAACATTTCAGGTATTGCATGGCACATTATTACTTGCATCTTTAAAAGTAACTTGTGGAACGCCATTCATTTTTCATTCGTTGACAAAAGAAAATTATCAAGTATAATTGCTGTTATGAAAAGAGGATTAATTATTATTCCGACCTACAATGAGTCTGTTAATATAGAGAACATTATCAATAAAATTTTGTCTATCTCTGAGCAGTTGGACATTTTGGTCATCGATGATAACTCACCGGATAATACTGGTGCGATTGTTGAACGGTTGATTGCTAATAATAAAAGAATCCATCTTATGAAGAGACCTAAAAAGTTGGGATTAGGCACGGCATATGTATTGGGATTTGACTATGCACTGAAAAATAATTACGATTTTGCATTTGAAATGGATGCGGATTTCTCGCATGATCCAAATGAGTTACCACGATTTGTTGAACTCTTAGACAGCTACGATCTCATCATAGGCTCAAGATATGTTAATGGCATAAGCGTCGTAAACTGGCCAATGAAGAGACTACTGCTTTCGTACGCTGCCTGTATATTTGCGCGGATCGTTACTGGTGTTCCGGTGAGAGATTTAACGAGCGGCTTTAAGTGTTACTCAAGAAGAGCACTGCAGAGTGTTGACTGGCAAAAATTTAGAGTGGATGGTTACGGTTTTCAAATCCAGAGTGTTTTTTCTGTATTCAAAGCCGGCCTCGGAATTAAGGAAATTCCGATTATCTTTGTGGAACGGCGTGCTGGTATATCAAAGATGTCAAAAAGAATTATCTGGGAGGCGTTCTGGCTGGTTTGGAAGTTGAGAATGATTTCTCTGTTCAAGTAAAATGGCATTGAGTATCGTACTCATCAATTACAATTCGGGACAACATCTAAAAAATTGTCTTGATTCAATTTGTAAAAATAACGGTGCAGAGTGCACAAATATTACTGTCTATGATAACGCATCGAGTGACAATAGTATTTCTTACGCCCAGACATTTTACCCAGATATCCTCTATATTGAAAATGCTACTAATATCGGTTTTGCCAGAGCGATAAATCGCGTTATAAGAGAGACTCGTGGTGAATACATATTGTTGTTAAATCCAGATGTGATACTTCTCCCAAAAGCCCTCGACGAGATGCTTGAATTTATGAAGAAAAAACATCACTGTGGTGTAGTAGGTGGTGAGATTATGAGCCCGCTCGGATATTATCAGCCAACGTGCCGACGTTTTCCCAATTACATGAACATTCTCTTCGGCCGCCGTTCCCTGATGCGGCGACTGTTCCCAAACAATCCTTTTTCGAATCGGTATCTTTATCTCGATCTCGATTGTACAGCGCCTCGGAAGGTTGATTTTGTTGAGGGTTCGGTAATGATGATAAGGCGAAAAGCTCTGGAAGATGTTGGGTTTTTTGATGAGGGATTCTTTTTATACCTCGAAGATGCTGATATATGCTATCGTATGAATAATCATGGCTGGGAGACATGGTGGTTGCCACGTGCCTACGCGATTCACTTCCGTGGTGAAACTATCCGTCGTGATAATATACATCCTACGATGCATCACTCTAAAGGTTTTTATCGATTTTTTGTAAAACACTATCATCCATTTTTGCCGTTGAGATTATTATTGCAGATTTTTTTAGCACTGAGATTAGTCTACGTTATTTCAACTGAATCAATCAAAGGAGTACTCCTTGATGCACCTCTTTTTAATTATAATTAATATATCTATCGAGGTTGAACAGTATACAAACACGAACTATCTCTATGACATTACCGGCCGGGATTCGATTATATACTGTGCAACAAACGGTGGGGTCGTTGCTTATGACTATGTCGATGACAGTTTTTACGTCCTCGGAGACATAGACGGATTACAATTAAGTCGGCAGCAATGCCTCGGCCTCGACAGTTCAGGATATGTTTGGATAGGCAACGATCGTGGTCTCGCACTGATTGATGCGGATTTCGGTCGTATTCAAATCTATCCCAGTGAATACTCAGTACCGACGTTCATCCAGGAAATTGCCTGCTTAACAGATAGTATATATATCGGCTCTACGTATGGATTGCTATTTATTGATACGAAGGGGACTCCGGATGATTTTGCCGATGATTCGAGATTGCGGTTGTTTGATGAAACACAGGGATTGGCGTCGCCCGATGTCCGCACAATCGCTTTTGATGATACATCGATCTGGGTTGGGACTGATAATGGTATTACCCAATTTAGAAAAGACTTCTCATCGTTCGTGCAATACGACAGGTCTGATGGATTGTTGAGTAACTCCGTCAATAAAATCGCTTTCATTGATACCGCTGTATATGTTGGTTCAGACAGCGGATTAAATGTCTTCCGGGATGACCACTTTGATACTATGCTGCAGGGTTATGAAGTAAATGATATTGTTCACATCGATGATTCATTCGTCCTTGCGTTGGATACACTTTCTCAAATAGGTATTTTACACGAGGGAAGTCTTACAATTGCCAAAAGTGGATTGCCGTACAGGTGTAAGGTTCTTTCATTAGCACAAATCGATGGCAATTTATTTTCCGGGCTTGGTAATCGTTACATTTTGGATTATTACGGTGAGGGATTAGGCAGGTTCGATTTTGGTAATAACAGATGGGAAATAATAAAAAATCAGGGGTTGCCCTCTAATCATATTTCAGAAATTACTGCGAACGAGTATGGTGTGTTTATCGCTTGTGGAGCAAGAAGGTCAGAATCGAGGGGGATAGGTTGGTTGACCGATGATGGTGAGTGGATACATTACGCCCGAGGCTCTGTGATTCCATCTAATCATATCCATCGCTGTACCACGGCCCCCGATGGGAAGATCTGGTTCGCTGTCAATGCGTTTTCGAATACTGATTCTTCTGTGATGGTTTTTTCTTTCGACCCGCAACATGATGAATGGCAGTTCATTGTAAACCGATATCTTGGCATGGAAGGCACAGAGGCAGTCTGGGATTTAGAATTTGATCGCCACAACAATATGTATCTCGCTCTCGGGGGTCCAACCGACAAATTATGGTTAGTCGATTCTGTCTTGAGTATGGTTTACTTTTTGGGTGATAGGACGCCTGGCTTTAATGTTGAAATCGCTCTTGATTCAATGGGAAGGATTTACAGGACAATGACTGGTGATGTAGGTGGTTTAGTCATGATTAATACGAAGAATACACTCTTTAATCGGAGCGACGATGATGTGGTCAAGTTTTCGGTGTCTGATGGGCTTCTCTCAAAATATGCATGGGGATGTCTCGTCGACAAGAATAATATTCTCTATATTGCAAATGAAGTCGGGCTGTCAATCTATGATGGCGTGAATTTTTTTGGTATTACCGGTATTTCCGAGCAAGAGTTGTTTGATGTCGAACTCGATTCAGAAGGAAGAATATGGATCATGGCGCGTGATGGTATCTATTTTTACGATCCTCGGCTTGATGTCGTCGATGGGTGGACATTTACTGAACTCGGTGTTCATTTTGAATTTTGGTCGTTCTCAAACGAAGTCATCCAGATACAGGGATTTGAATTTGACCCGCTGCGAAGGTGTTTCTGGATAGGTGGAGAAACAGGCTTATTGAGATTGGAAATTTCCTCTGACACGCTACCCGGGTTGGATAACGTCTTAGTATATCCAAATCCTGTTGTTGGTAAAAATACTGTACGGATTAAAAATATTCCGGCAGATTCACGAGTCAATATCTATACGGTTGCTGGTAGATTAATTGCTGAGGGTCTCCTCGTTGATGGCGTATTTGGTGAGGTCGTCTGGGAGATTCCAGAGGATGTTGGGAGTGGTTTATACATTGCCTTTGTGAAATCTTCACGAGGTAATAAGGTCTACAAGTTTGCAATCGTAAGATGAATTTTAAATTGTTAAATCTGATAGCCCTGGCCTCGCGTCGCGAAGCGGGCTGTCATTGGCTTCCATGCACGAATACAGTGTGACAAAATCGCTCGTCGACCTCTGTAACCAGGAAGCAGATAACAATGGCTTTACAAAGGTGTATAAGATTAACGTCAAGGTCGGCAAGTTCACTGGTTTTTCACCCGATGCAATAAAATTCTATTTTGATTATTTGAGACCAGACACAAAGTGTCGTGAAGCCAAAATTATTTTTGATGAGGTCCCAATACGTATTAAATGTCGGGATTGTGGAAAAGAAAATGTTATAGATGAACCCCTCTTATTGTGTCCCGATTGTGGTAAAAGGAACATCGAGTTATTGTCTGGTAGAGAATTCTATGTTGAGTCAATAGAAGGTGAATAATAAACAATGAAAAATTTCAAGTGTCAAATATTTGTGTACGGTCTCATGTATGTTATTATTTTTGAGAGGAGTTTTAATGAAAAAAGTTGATGTTCTTAAGCCTGTGCTTGTGTCGAACAAAGAGCGCGCACGTGAAAATCGGAAAATTTTTGACAAGATGAATAGTTTGGTCATAAATATAATTTCATCACCGGGCGCTGGTAAGACGAGTTTCATTCAAAAGGTTGTTGAGCATTTGAAGGAAAAGTATCGTATCCTCGTTATTGAGGGTGATATACAGGGGCAGATTGATAGTAGTCGCCTCATGAAACTGGGCGTTGACGTTATTCAAATTAATACCGTTACCGAATGCCATCTCGATGCCTTCATGACGGCGCAGGCTCTTCCGAGCATTAAAAAGAACTACGATCTCGTTTTGATTGAGAACGTCGGTAATCTTGTCTGTCCAGCCGAGTTTGAAATTGGTGAAGATTATAAACTTGCAATTCTTTCCACCCCTGAAGGTGATGATAAACCTTTAAAATATCCTCTCCTCTTTCACCTTGCGAAGGTTGTGGTTATTAATAAATGCGATCTCTTACCTTATGTCGATTTCAAACTACAAAAAGCAAAGGACAGGATCAAAAACAAAAATCCAAGAGCGATAATTTTTGATGTATCAGCAAAAACCGGTAAAGGTCTGGTTCGTTTTTGTACATTTTTGGAAAAAGAATTGAATGATAAGAAAAAGAATAAAAGTTAAGGGCATTGTTCAGGGGGTGGGGTTTCGTCCGTTTGTCTATCGATTGGCAAAAGACCTGGGCCTGTCAGGATACGTGCGCAATACAACCGATGGTGTTGATATTGAGGTTGAGGGGCAAAAACAGGGTATTGTTCAATTCATGAATCGATTAAAGAACGAAAAGCCAAGGGCTTCGAGGGTCGATACAATGTCGGTCGTAGAGTTGGCGCCAAACGGTTACAAAAAATTCACTATCAAAGAAAGCAAGATTGCCAAAGGATTCACCCAGATTTCTCCTGACATTGCCACGTGTGAAGAATGTCTTAACTAGATGAATGACGCGACAAATCGACGCCATAAGTTTCCATTTATCAATTGTACAAACTGTGGCCCACGATACTCTATTATTATCGGAACACCCTATGATCGTAAGCGGACGTCGATGAAAGATTTTAAGATGTGTTCAAATTGTGAAGAAGAATTTTGTGAAATTGCTGAACGAAGATTCCATGCCCAGCCAGATTGTTGTTGGGTATGTGGCCCCATATTTTCACTGCATGCAATAGGCGGCAATGAAGTGAAGACAAACAATCCAATCGTGAAAACAGCCGAGTTATTGCGCAGAGGAAAGATCATCGCCATCAAGGGAATCGGTGGCTTTCATATTGCATGTGATGCTACAAATAGGAAAGCGGTCAAAAGATTAAGATACTACAAAAATCGTCCTACAAAACCATTCGCAATCATGGTGAGAAGAGAAGATGTAGAAAAAATAGCACATATTACCGATGAGGAGAAAGAGCTTATCAATTCTTTTATCGCACCCATTATGCTCTTGAAAAAGAAAAAAACAGTAATCTGTGACAAGGTCGCACCAAACAACCCCTACCTCGGTGTTATGGTTCCTTATGCACCGGTTCACTATCTCTTACTGGCTAAAATACCCTATCTCGTTATGACGAGCGCTAACATTCAAGACGAGCCGATTGTTAAAGATGATAGGGAAGTCATTGAAAAGTTGAGTTGCATTGTTTCTTTTTATCTCTCCCACAATCGTGCGATTGAAAATCGTTGTGACGATTCCGTTGGGATATCTATACCTCACAAGGGATTTTCGATTTTACGTCGTTCCCGAGGTTATGTTCCGGTGCCTATAGAACTGCCATTTTCCGTGAAACCAACCCTGGCTGTTGGGCCATATTTAAAGAATACGTTTACCCTGGCTGATAAAAGAGAGGCTTACGTTTCGCCGCATATTGGTGATTTAGATAACCTCGAGACGTTAAGATTTTTCAGTGAGATGGTAACGAAGTATAAGAGGTGGTTCAGAATAGAGCCAGAGCTGATTGTTCACGATTTACATCCAGATTATCTTTCAACGAAAATAGCCCATGATTTCGTCGATCGTACGGCATTTAACGTTCAACGCATCGGTGTGCAGCATCACGTTGCTCATATCGTCTCTTGCCTTGGTGAGAATATGGTGGTTGATGACGCGATCGGCATTGCCTTTGATGGAACAGGATTTGGTAGTGATGGAAAAATCTGGGGTGGTGAATTTTTTGTAGGTAATTTGTACAATCAAAAAAGGGTAGGACATCTTCAATACTTGCCATTGCCGGGTGGTGATGCAAGTATTAAGAAACCGTATCGTATAGCAATTGCCTACATATTTAAACTATTAGGTGAAAAATATACACCGAAGGGGGTGGCCTCGCATGAGGTGAGAACAATCATGAACATGGTTGCCCAAGACGATAGTGTGGTTTACACCTCGAGTATGGGGCGGCTTTTCGATTGTGTTGCGTCCATGCTCGGTCTTATACGAGCGATAACGTATGAAGCCGAAGCAGCAATTAATTTAGAATATCAAGCGGCGCAAGGTATAACCACGTACTACTCATATAATATTCAAAATACAGAACCTATGATTATAGAAGTAAAAGATATATTGACTGGTGTTGCTGCAGATCTACATAAAGGTGTCTCCCCACGTGTGATATCAGCAAAATTTCATAATACGATTGTGCAGTTTTCCCTTGATATAACACGGAAATTGAGTAAAATACACAACGTGAGAAAGGTCTGTTTTTCTGGTGGTGTATTTCAAAACCGCTATTTACTGAATGCAATGATTAGTACATTTGAGGATGCCAGGTTCGATGTTTACGTTCATCGAAAACTGCCAACCAATGACGGATGCATATCGTATGGCCAGGCAATCATAGGTAATATAATAAGTGGAAAGGAAGAAGTTGAAAGTGATGTTAATGCCAAATTATAAATGTCAAATGTCAATTGAAATCTCAAGGTCTAAATGCCGAAATTCAAATGGAGAGTTGTGGCGCCGAAATGCTTATTGAAATGTTGTTATATCTTTCTATTGGTCATTTGGCATTTGCGATTCGGGCTTTGTTTGTAATTTGGGTTTTGTCATTTGGAATTTAAAAGGATATGTGTTTAGGCATCGTCGGTAGGATTGAAAAAATCGATGGCGACATGGCCACGGCTGAAATCATGGGGGTGCGTCGTGAGATATCGATCGTCTTAGTACCCGACATCAAAGTCGGCGACTACGTCATGATACATGCCGGTTTCGCTATCAACCCGATAGACGAAGCAGCCGCAAAAGAAACCGAAGCTGTATTAAGAGAGTTTTTAAAATATTCATAATCATGAAATAATAAATATGTCGATACTACATCTTATCTTTTTTATTATTAATATTGATTTTTCTATTAACACTGCACTTGAGGATCAGTTCGATCCTGTTGTAATTTTTGCGAATGATCAATACAACGTGTTCTGGGTCGACCATCGATATTATCCTGAACGTTCGATATTTGGGGCGCGCGTCACACCCGAGGGTGTTGTGCTTGACCGAGATGGTAAGCTTCTGTTCAAAGATAATGCAGAAGAGATCGATGTAGCTTATGACGGTATAAACTTCCTCGTTGTCCTGCAGGACAGTTGCTGAAATATGTCAGACATTTTTGGAGTGCGTGTCACTCCGCAACTCGACACACTGAATTCAATGATTATCAGTAATACGTATGAAGGGCAGGTTGCCCCAGCCGTCTGTTTTAGTCACGAGAATTATTTCACTGCGTGGTATAATCAATTTGGTAGTCGAACCATCTATACGACGCGTATAACACCCGAAGGGGTCGTGCTTAATTTGGGTAATTATATCGGAGACGGGAGTGCGGAACCGGATATCGCGTGCGATGATGAACGTTGTCTTGTTGTGTGGTCTCGGGAGTATTATGGTGTTTGCGCTCGTTTCATTGATAGTCTTGCCCAGGCTCAGGGTGATGAGATAACCATCGACACGACACAAGGAACCTCTACTATTCCTAAGTTAGCGTTTGGTAGTGGCAATTATCTTGTTGTCTGGCCTGATTTTTGTGAAGCAGGTACTGACCCTGATATCTTTGGACAATTGATTACGACCGACGGCATGTTGCTTGGCGATAGAATTACGATTGCGGATGGCCCGGAGATTCAGAGTTCGGTAGCCATTACCTTCGATGGCTATAACTATTTGGTTATTTGGCTTGAAGGATTAGATGGACATAATGTCTGTGGTCAATTTGTTACAACAGACGGATTGCTCTTGGGCGACAAGTTTCTTATCTCTGACGATACACTGCATTGGAGACAGGATCTCAGTCTTGGGTTCAGCGCGGATAATTATCTTATAGTTTGGGCAGAATATCATGATGGCCTTGATATCTATGGTAATTTGGACATTACTGTCGGCGTCGAGGAAATCAAACCTCGAGATCCGATATCAATGCAGATATCGATGCCTTGGATCATCTCTGGTCCGCTTTGCCTGCCGGGTACGGGAGAGTTTAAAATATATGATATCCTCGGTAGGCAGGTTACAAAAAATTTGATGCGACCCGGCGTCTATTTTCTAAAAATCGACAATCAGGTACTGCAAAAAATAGTCAAAGTAAGATAGCCGATTAAAAATTCAACTTTTTACAAAACAGGACTGTCCTGCCGAAGGTCCTGTAAGAGTTTGTAAAGTTTTTGCTCAATAGATTAAATATGTATTATCTTAGAGTTTTTGGACAATCTGCGGTAGGATTTCGCCTGCCTTGCCCTGGAGAGAGATATCTACGATAGGAGATATTGGTGTTGATTCGAGATTTACTTCGATCGTCTTTATACCTCCCTTTTTGGCAAGTTCAGGAATTGCCGCAGCAGGCCACACAATTCCCGAGGTCCCGCTAATAAGTGCGACGTCTGTCTGATTCAAAAACGTTAACGACTGCTGCCACACATCTTGGGGTATTGGTTCACCAAACCAGACAACATCTGGACGCAGTAATCCACTACAACTACAGGTTGGCAGGTTGTTTACTTCGTTGTCCGGGTCGATTGTATGCTCTTGCACATTGCCACAACTAAGACAGCGCGCCCTGAAAATGTTTCCGTGAAGTTCTAAAACATTCTGTGATCCAGCACGACGGTGTAGATTATCGACATTCTGGGTGAGCAGAAGAAAGGTGCTAAATTTTTTTTCTAATTCGACCAGTGCATAATGTGCCGGGTTCGGTGCTGCCTTTAAAATGATACTCTGACGCCAGTGATACCATTCCCAGACGAGTGCTGGATTTCTTGCAAATGCCTCGGGTGTGGCTAAATCGGTTGCTGAATAGTTTTTCCATAAACCATCGGCATCCCGAAATGTAGGGACCCCACTTTCCGCAGAAATACCAGCGCCAGTGAGGACGAAGACTGATTTTGAACTCTTTAAGATATCAATTGCTTTTTGAATCATAAATGTATGGTGGTCTCGTGTTCATGGTTTTTAGGTATAGTAACTGGTTTCGTTGGTGGTTTGTAGTTTTTTGTGTGAGTAAACAAACGTTGACGATGCCGAACAACGATACGGGCTGCGATTCTCTTTAACCGAATACGATAGACGAACTATCAGAATTTATATAAGACCCCTATCTTCCCTGGTCGTGTGTCGAGACCGAATCGTTCCTCCTTTGAAAATACGATGACATCAATCACAGATACAATTCGATTAATGATCGCAAAGCCAGGCATAAAGGAAGCACGACGATGATTTTCACGCGCCGTTCGTCTTCTCTCCCAGTAATAAACCCTGTTACTGAAATCGTCCCACTCCCAAGCGTCATCGCCAAAATAGCCATGACTCTCGATATACTGTTGTTGTCTGTCTGGATCATTTGGATAGAAATAGCTTGCGTCACGTTCTACTAATAAGTTATAATCGCTTGATGAATTGTAATCCTCGAGTGCATCGAAATATCTATCATCTTGATGTGCTGGGTTTGCGCTGCTGTGTCTAACCGCAAATGCTCTCGATGAATAGTCAATTTTGTCGCCGATATAGTGAAAGGCAAAATAGGAAGCCCATAATGTCCCTTCAACAACAAAGAATGCGCGCGCCTTCGCTTTTTCACCTTGGATTAACTCACCGAGTCCAGGCATTACCATCGAGGCAAATATTGGACTCATTGCCTGAAAGAGAATGAGTGAAATTCCTAAAGCCATAATTCCTCCGTTAAATATAGGGCATAAGAGGGCTCACAGAGGGCAGCAAACGGCTATGAGGGCACAAAAGATATAGATAGTTGCCCTTAATTGCCTTCTCTGAGCCATCTTTAAGCCTTCTCCTGCCATTTCTTTCTATTTCAACACCGCAAATTTTTTGAATTTAACTTCGCTTTGAGAGCCGTTCTTTGCCTCGACACGCAGAATGTAAACGCCATTTGCTTGTTTTGTGAAATCGAATGCGACTTCGTTGTACTCATTTGCTGTCGTATTGGCCATGGTAACCCCACCAATTTTATGGCCTGCAATATCAAGAATATCGACTTTTACTGTTGCCGCTTGATTTAAAAAGAATCTTACTCGCCCCGTTCTCTCAACAGGAGACGGATAGATATAGAATGATCCCAATAGTCCTTGAGCTACCTGTGGTTGCACCAAGTCTCCCTCGAAGTATCCCCAATTCTTTGGGGAGTTCATGTAGCCGCTCCAGGACACCTGTGTTCCCCAAAATTCCCAGATGTACAATGTGCCGGAGTCACTGCCGCAGGCAAGTTCAAGCCGTTCGTCATTATCGATATTAAAGATGACACCAGGAAATGAGAAGCCGCCTTCGCCAAAGAGCGGTGAAAAATCAAACTCTTGATTGCGGTTGTTAATGATCTTTAATTGGCCACTGCCGAGTGAATCAGAGGTTCCTAAGCCGAATATTATTTCTTCTTTTCCTTGGTTATCAAGATTGGCAACGAGCAGTGGATAAAAGATATAATTTTCGAAGAATACTGGGAAGTTATTTTCAGAAGTTCCATTACGATTGCCTACATACAATGCTCTACTACTGTTGGGCATAATAATTTCAAGATAGCCATCATCATCGATGTCGGCGAGTGCTGGCGTCATATAGAACGTTGTATCGATCAAGATGTCAAATTTCTGTTCGAGTGTATCCTTTCCGTAAATGTAGATAGTCCCGTATCCGTTGATAATAACTGCTTCTGGATTACCGTCGCGATCAATGTCACCGACAATGGGAGAGGCAAAGGTGATCATGTTATGCTCTGAATCGGTAAATGTTTTCAGAATGCCACTTTCATCAACAATATAGAATGCACCGTTTGAACCTAATACACCAATTTGGTTTTCATCTTTATTAAATACGCATGGTGTCGAGACTATTTCGGTAGAAAGAAAGACTGGAAAATGAATAATGTTTGTACCCGTAGCACCGAGACAATACAGTTTACGGTCTCTGCTTCCGAAGATGATTTCCAGGTTTCCATCATTATTGATGTCAAACAGGAGGGGCGCACCGAGAATTTCATTTTCTGTAGTAAAAGGAAAATTCGCCATCGAAGTCAGCGTTAACCCGTCGAGGCACTGCAGTGTAAGACCAGAGCCAAAGAGTATATCATCTGTTCCATCAGCATTGATGTCGCCAACCGCTAAAAATGTGGTAATCGTATCAACGAGTGCTGTTCCGTATTCAGTTCCATCATGATTATATGCGTGAATATCGCCGTTTCTCGTTATGGCGACTACTTCACGATCTCCATCGCCGTTCAAGTCACCATAGCTGACCGAATAAATTGGTCGACCACGATGAACGACAACAGGGAATCCTGCTTGGTACATGTCGAAATCGACCGATAGGTTCATCAGGGTATCGTGCCCTGATGTTATATCAAGAGTAATGAGTGATTTTCCATAGTAGGCATCAGAGTTCGGATTGGTGAGCGGACCGAAATTGTGATTTGCCTTGCCCTCGCTGTCAACGAAGAATGCGTCATAGTAAGAACCGTAGTATTCGAGTGTGTCTCCGTACCACCATGCATCAAAATGTTGTATACCATCTGCTTCTTCTAGATCAACACCTTTGTGCTGAGGATTTACCTGCATCGTATTGGATTCCCAATATGCGTTGACGATATTATCATCGATGTGCCACACGAGGATACCACTTCCTGGCAAGAAGAAATCGAACTCACCGTGATCTATATAGACGGGTACACCATCCTCGACATCGACGATAATGGTGTCTTTTTGCCTTATGTCTTGTTGGCGATTTTCGATGAGAAAGAATTCAGCTTCCGAGATAGGAATCTTAACCATTGTTTGATTTGCGAGGGCGTACTGTGTTGTATCAATTTCTGAAGCACGGATAGTGATGACCGTTTCAGTGGTTACGACCCCCGGGTCTACCCAACCTTTTGCGTATCTCGTCCACGCACCCATATTGGCAGGAAGAGCTCCTTCAGGAGCTCCCGCAAAAGGAGAACCGACCCAGCCGCCGGTGCCCATCAAGTCCCAGGCGCCGACACCGTTCGACCAACCCGTGATGTCATATAAATCAGGAAGGCCGAGGGTGTGGCCGAACTCGTGGACGACCGTTCCGATATTCCCAACCATATACTCATCAATCCTTGCCATTTCAGAATTTATTCCAGCACCCCATATTGTATCGGTGCCTGCATTTGCAAGAATATAGGGAGTACCTATGTAAAACTCCAATGCTGCAGGAGGAATTGTCGCCGATGGTATATCACAGAATCGGAAGAAATTGAGACTCGACTGCAAAAGCGTCCCAGCATGAAAGATGAGAACTGCATCGTAGTTCGAGAAATCAATTGTTTCATCTAAATCGGCGGCTGCAATGGCATCGGCGAGGATCCTTACCAATCCCATCTCCATCGCGTATACATTGTAATACACAAAACCAGTCTCTGGATCATATCGATCAAATCCACTGTAGTAACGCATCTTATGCGGTAGTTGGTAAGAGTGCGTCGGCTGGTCAGGTTTTACCGTCCAATTCACAATACAATTACCAAATGAATTTACTTTGTAGTAGTTACTCAAGAATTCCATTTGCCGTTTAAAATATCTTTTCGTGTGCGGCGGGTCATAAAATAGCCCATCCGCAGGTTCACCAAAACCAACCAAATCCATTTTTCCATTACCAGTCGTTGAGGGCTCATCATCTTCAACAAACTCGGCCCTTAAAACAAGGACATTGAGTACCTCTCTGCCTCGTGCTGGTTGCAGAGGTTCAAAACCTCTGAACAATCTCATCTGTTGAAATCGTTGAACCGGCATCGTCTGTGTACCTGTCTCTGAAACCAAGTTTAATGTAAGATTTTCATTGGTCGGATTGCGAGGAATTTGTTGTGCTGCATTTCTCACGAGTGTTACACGTTCACCAAGAGCGAAGCTCGTAAGCACAATGAGTGCAAAGATTTTGTTCAACCTAACCTCCAATGTTTTGACTACCCAAAGGTTCTGTAACTATGTATTCCACTATCGAGGAATATATGGTGGTTAGAACTGGTACGATAAAGAAAACTTTCGGTTCGTTGTCGGAAAATCGTATATTGCTTGGTCAACGCCTATGTCAATGGAAAAACCTCCAGCCTTTATACCGCCGCCAAAGGTAAATCCTTGCCTTTTTCCCTCTGTATCATAGAAATATCCTACTGCCAGTTTAATAAAATTATAGTAACTAGCCTCTAATCCTACGGCTTTCCAGGCTTCATTCAGTTCGTATTGTAAATTCTCAAAAAATGTATTTTCTTCTTGGGCAAACATTCCGACAAGTACTTTCGTTATCTCGGCGGTGAGGTCAACGCGTATCGCCTGTAAGTTTATGGGAGTTAACCGAGCACCCATTCTGAGAGTGTAGGGCAGGGGGTCTGATGAGCCACTTTCCGTGTAACTAATGTTGGGTCCTAAATTTTGAAGGCCCCCACCGACTGTGAGGAATGTAAATGGCTTAAAGAGTAAACCAATATCGAAGGCATACGTGACACCTGTACCGCCTTTCTCTATGCCGAGCTCGGGCATTCTCTGAAAGACCCAATCCGGAACAAGATACGAGTAGATAAATTTCCATCCTGCACCCAAACCCAGTTTCGGGTTTAGCTTAAATCCGTAGTGTATACCTACCGCAAGGTCAAACGTACGGTATTCTCCGATGTAGATGGCCGATTCGTTATAGACAGACGTCTTCCCGTGCGTGAGATAGATCACATTGAGTCCGACCGTTCCCATTTTAAATGACTTCGTAATCCCTGCGTATTCATAATACATATCGGGATGAAGACCCGGTAACCAATTCGCATGTTGCAGGGTGATTGTAGTTTTCTCAATGAATGCAAGTCCAGCTTGATTGTAATAACATGCCGTTGCATCTTCTGCAATTGCGGCATATGCACCACTCAGTGCAGTCGCGCGCGCGCCTGGCCATATGAGCAGAAAAACTGCGCCAGGACGTTGCGCACCGACAAGGACGGTGCTCAATAAAAGCACCGATATGAAGATCTTACTCATGAAAAACCTCCTAACAAATTAAGCATTTAAATTATAGTTATGTTTCCCTGTATGTCAAGAACTCAAATACGGCAAAAGTTAGCCGTCAAACGTTATATATCATGGCAGCCCGTATCGTCCGCCACACTATATGGCGGATACGGCATCGTTATACGGTCAAAAATAAAAAAAAGGCGACCAACGATCAACGTATAACGATACGGGTGGCCAATCCGTATAACTATAAACCATGCCCAAAAATATTTTAGGCATTTATCAAAACCTTATCCTGTATTGATATTGTAAACTGTATTCTCCTATTTCATCTTTTCGTATGAATATTCCGTTCTTGTCATCGATGAAGTACTCAACATTAAATTCATTTGAAAACGTAGTTATGTCATAGGTGTAGGTGATGAATAAATTTCTCGAAATATATTTTCCCACAGTCAACTTTACCTTTTCATCAGATTCAAAAAAGGGTGTTTCGATTCTGAAATAGTCGAGGCCAGTATACGTTCGTATTCGACGGGAAATATCACTCTCGAGCCAGGATACAAGACCATGAGGTAGAATCTGCCCAACATATTCATCTCGCCGTAATGACTCGAGTTCTTGCCATGTAATATTAAGATTCAAATACGTAATGATATCCTGTTCACTGTAGAGACCTGGAGGTTCAGTAAAAAATTCGAATACTGGTTCTAATAGGGAACCATAACAGTGAAGGACTATCTTGACCGCTTCTCGTGTATTGAGCTCTGCCCAGAATTCTAGTTCTGGGTCAATTTCTTCCTCTGGGATAAACATGACTTTTCCTCGTGTTATTCTGAGAATATGGTTGAGCCAGTAAAAATTTCCACGACGGGTTTCAAAACTCCCAGATATATAAAGTGGTGAGTTTTGTTTGACAATATAGAGTTCACCGCCGAATTCGATATTCGCTTCACGATTACGTAACCATACATTCCTCTCTCCCTGCAATTTTAAATTCATTGTCCAGTTGTCATCGCCCCCTCGTTTCTCCGATTCAACCTTCATACCAAATTCAATTGGTATAACCGCCTCTTTTACGATGATATTACCATTATAATAGGTTACGCCATCTTTCGCCCCTAACGAGAAGTTACCACTTCCCACGCCGAAGGCAAGTGGTGGGAATTGAATCGGCGCATCTGAAAACTTAAAATCAAAGTTGAAATTTTTAACGGTAAATCGTGATTCTAATATGACAACGCCAGTCGCATGTACTTTTTCTCTCGTGGTGCCATTCGATAATTTTTCATTGCGCGAAGGTGATACGTATCCTTCGGCTCCTTGAAAGATAATTCGGTTACCGTTAAACGTCACTTCGCTCATTACTGAATCAAATTCTGAAGCGATGACATCTATTTCAAAAGAACCATTGGTAATCATACCACCACCCGAAAATGAGAATGATTCAAGATTACCATGAAATGTCAGTTCGCCACTCATTAAGCCGTCCGGTTCGCGCATGAAATTTTTTAAGAAGTGTAATACCCAAATTCCAACGTTTCCAAACGTAACATGCACACGTGATTCTTCAAGCGAGAGAAATCCATTGGCCTGTACAGCTTGATTTTTTTTATCTCGTATTGTGAGCGTCTCGACCACAATTCCATTATTTCCGTGTATACCTGCAAGGTGTATTGAACCATCTTCGAGGCCGATAAAATTGATATTTCTCGCTTCGATCGATAGACTATCATTGTCGAAGGCGAGTTCTAAATTTCCTGTCAACTCTTCTTTTATATCGAAAAGCATTCCCAGTTTTTCAAGATTGCCGTTCGATAAATGCCAGGTCATTGGTGTGATATGTCCCGTTAGTGTCCCATCAATAAATGAGAGGCAGATATCGCCACTCTTCTTATTGATAATATCGAATTCAATCGGCTTTAGATTTCTTGTCTCCACACTATTGTATTCAATGTTTAGGTATGAAATAACACCACACCAATTTTCGTCGAGCGTGCCCACGACGGTGATACTGTCATCGTTATCTCGAGCATATATGTTAAAATCATGCTTGTTGATAGACACTACGATATTTTCTATTGTGCGGTTTTTATATGAGAAACCGTTCGCTACCAGCTCGAGATGTTTAATTTCATTGTTGATGTGGAAATTATTGCTGTGCATTGAGCATTTTTTTATTTTGATATCACCTGCAGCAAGATTGTCACCCGAGAGAGCAGAGGTTATCAGCATGGTTTCTGGATTTCTAAGATCGCCTCGAAGATGACAGGTACCCGTTAATCGTCCAGTTGTCTGAAAATATTTTGAGAAACGTCCTATATCAAAATTATCGAGTGTAATATGTAGGTCAGTTGTGGGAGAAAACGTTCCATTCATTTCGAGCGTCTTCGTTCGTTCTTTTACGAAAAGAGAATCTAAGAACACTTGTGATTCCATGTACGATCCATAGATACACAGAGAATCGATACTGACTCCATAATCACGTGGTGACGTGACAAAACCAATGAATGTATTGGCTCGGTATCCTAAAAAACCATGGATGACTAAGGGTGTTGGGTGGCCTAATAAATGAGCCACATTCGTAGCCGTAAAGTTCGTTTCAAACTCTATTTCTTGGAGATTCATGATTTTGATTTGTGCAAAGAGACTGCCGTCAAATAGTGCGCCATTAAAAATGTTAACCCAGATCGTATCAGGGGAGGAAGTCGTTTCAAATTCCAGTGAATCGAAGGGATAGAGTCCATGCGCGGTTCCTTGAATTTTGGGCACGAACTGTCCATTGCGGTACTCAACATCACCGAAAAAGTGTATTGTGCCCTCATGAATTCCGGTTTTTTCTAAATCAATCACGGCTTTTTTTATAGCCAACACTATCCGGCTTTCGCTGAATGTATACATTCCTTCGCCGTTCAGTGCGATACCAGAACCTTTAATGTCGAACGACCGTATAGCGACCCCTGTACCGGTGACAGTCGCGTCGATGTTCGCAGCGGTAATGTCAACAGGATATTGTTCGGATCGTGCGGAAAGATCCATCGTGCCGATGTGTACACGCGTGCCGATGAAATCAATAAAAACAAAACCCGATATTTTCTCGAGGCTGTATAGGTCTTCATCTCTGTAGAACACCTTACCATCTTTTAAGTTGATTCTCAGACCGACATGAAGACGGGGGAAGGTGAATTTTCTTTTTTCGGTCGTCCCTGTTCTCTTCTTCGTGCAGACTGTTGGTTCAATGAGATTTATGTGTAAGACGTTCGGTAGACTGAACGTAAATGGATTAAACTGGTATTGTATCTCGGCGATTTCGCCATAAATGCTGTCAGCATCGGACAGTTTGACGGTATAACGCTTGATTCTAAATCCCCGAAAGACATTGCCCTGCATTTCTTCGTACGCTATGTCAATATGAGCAGTTCGCTCGAGAATGTTAATCGTGATGGGCCCAAAATTAATTGTTGCAAAAATAATCACAGTAGCGAGGATGATAATTCCAATAATGAATGGTAACGTATATTTCTTCATTGCTTAAAAGATATGGTAAAGGCCCACATAGATTTCGTTTCCCTTCTCTCCGATGGGGAATCCGATATCGCAACGCACTGGCCCAATTGGTGTGTAATAGCGCAGTCCAAAACCCGTGCCTACTTTAATGAAATCTGTGTGATGTATGTTGATTGTATTATCGACATAACCGATGTCGAAAAATAGTACGAAGCCGAAATTTTTTGGGAATGCTATTCTGTACTCACAATTAAGGTTTGCCACGATGTTTCCGTATCTTTCCTCTCCTATTGAATCAGGGCCAAGTGAACGTTCAGGATAACCCCGTAAGGTGTATTGACCGCCGAGATAATACTTTTCGTAGGGGGCGAGTCCGTCGGTTGGTTGTATAAAGCCTAATTTTAATCGTTGGGCAAACGTATTTTTAAACAGTGGAATGTATAGTCGCTCTTCGACTGACATGCGTACAAAGTGATTATCTCCACGAAATATACCCCCGGCATATTCGAAGAGTGGAAGCAGATACACACCCTCACTAGGATTAAAGAATTCTTCACGGTAGTCTACCATGAACTGAAACTTCACACCATTGGTGACTCCTTGAAAAGTATCGGGTAATACTGTTTTCGGTTGTAAATCCACAAATTTATATTGATGTGCGATGCTGAACTGAAGATTTTCATTGTATATTTTGGCAACCCTAAATTCGTTTCCCCGTGTCTGTCTCGTAAAATCGACTTTTTCCTCAAACCACATGAAAGGCAGTACCGAAACAGTGAGTCGAGCAGGTGTCAGATGGGGAATTGTGTACCTTCCTTCTAATTTTATTTCCCATTCGCTTTCGATATTTATCTTAAATGAAGGACGGATGTGCATATGGTGTCCGGTATTCAATAGATTCAATTCCTCATCACCAAACGAAAACAAGAAACTTAAGGGAATGGTGAGCCCTGCACCGAAGTTAAGGAGCCGGGATTTCAATTCTCTTACCGTAAATACCAAATCAACGCTATCAGGCTCATCTCTTACAATTTCCACATTGACCGTGCTGAAAAATCCTAATCCGTATATGCGCCGTTGGCTGTATCGTAGTTTCGATTTATTGAATAAATCTCCTCTCTTGAATTCTATCTCCCTGCGCACGATCTGCGGATTCGTCGTTTTCAACCCGCCTATTTCGATGTTTCGTATATAATGGAGAACTCCTTTTTCAATACTCAAGACTAACAGTCCTGAGTCGGGGAGCGGTAATGAAGACACTTCTGCAAAGGGATAACCACGATCCTTGTAATAGTCTTCAATTTTCTTTTCGGTTTCGCTCATTTTTTCTTGGATGAAAAAATCATTAACCTCTACTGTACATTGATTTTTTACATTTTCTTGTTCATCGCCTTTGACGATAATCTCTTTTATAACTGGTCTTTCACCTTCGGTGATGGTAAAGACAATATCTACTCCTCCATTGATTATTTCTGTTGTAAAAAAAACATCAGTATTGAAGTAACCGCGAGACGAGTATAGGTTTACTATTTTTTGCGCGTCGTATGTGAGGTTCATGTCATTATATGTTTCGCCCTTCTTTGATATGATTTCTTGGATTAATTCTTTGGTGCCGATTGCTTTATTACCGACAAACCCAATGTCTAAGATTTGCGTATTGAAAACAAAAATAATGATGAGACTGTAAATCAAGCGAAAAAAAGTTAAATCAAAAGGTTACCTTTTTCTAGGATTAGTGTTTCGTCAAGCCAGACGCTCGGTTTTTTAATAACGGCGTCGAGATGACTCCTCGCCTTGTTCCTACCTCCAAATCCAACATTGTTTCCAAATGCGATATGAATACTGCCAAAAACCTTTTCGTCCTCGAGTACATTTCCGGTAATCTTTGCCTTGGGATTTGTGCCGATGCCTAACTCACAGAGCACCTTTTCTCTCTTGCCGTACTTCTTAAACATTGTCTTGAGCGTCTTGTTCCCTCGTATATCGATTATTTTCCCATTTTTTATTCCTACGATGACATCTTTACGTATGTGTCCGACAGGCGCAAATGAGCCATCGATAACTGCAACTCCATTGCTCTTGTCCTCAACAGGAGCGATATATGCCTCACCCGCTGGAAGATTGCTACATTCACCAGGATTTCTCACAATGCCAGTATCGATGTGTGCTCGTCTTCTTTCGAGGGTGAGTTCCAGCTGAGTTCCGTTATCGTTTCTTATCGTGGCCTTCCGTGCTTTCGTTAAGAGATGAGCTACTTTACGCGTACGTTGAGCGATCTTTCGATAATCTGCATTCAAAGTGCGAACCATGACGTCAGTGGTGATTCCCGGCATGGTAGCGCCACGAGCGCCATGTCTATTTGCTTCAATGCGAGACTTTGTATGTGAGAGTGAATAATATGTTGGCATTATGAAAACATCGCACTGCTTGAGAATATGAGCAACGAGCTCGGGTGGTTCTTCGCCGTGAATCTTTCGTGGTTCAATTTCTATGAAGATTGGATCTGTAATAGACCGTAGTGCATCGCGCAGCACAACGCCCACAGGACGACAGAGTCTATCAGTAACAACGACAACCTTTTCTCCTTTTTTTACTCCCAGACAGTTTTTAACGACTATACCGGCTGCTTTTTTTAGTTGTGAATTCAAGGTTGATTGTTACCAGCGGAAGTGCGCAAATGCTTTATTCGCCTCAGCCATCTTGTGCACATCTTCTCGTTTTTTTATTGCCGCACCTTCGTTACGACTCGCTGCAATTATCTCCTGTGCCAGTTTTTCTTCCATACGGTGTTCGGGTCGTGCGCGTGCTGCTGTTATGATCCATTTTATTGCGAGACTTTCTTTACGCTTTGGTTTTACCTCCATGGGAATTTGATACGTCGCACCACCCACTCTGCGCGGTCTCACCTGGAGTACTGGTTTTACATTATTTAAAGCCTTTTCAAAAACAGCGAGTCCATCTTCTTTGGTTAGTTTTTCAATATGATTCAATGCTCCGTAGAAGATTCTCTGGGCAACACTTTTTTTGCCATCCCATAAGAGATTGTTAATGAATTTACTGACGAGTACGCTCTTGTATCTAGGGTCCGGCTGAATTTTTCTGACTTGTGCTTTCCTTCTTCTCCCCACGTCTATGCCTCCTGAGATGTTATCGGCGTTTCTTTTAGTCGCTTCACGCCATAGAGTGAACGACTTTTCTTCCTGCCCTCGACACCAGCAGTGTCGTATTTACCGCGCACGATATGATAACGCACACCAGGAAGGTCTTTTACTCGGCCGCCCCTGACAAGAACGATCGAGTGCTCCTGCAGATTATGACCTTCACCTGGAATATATGCGGTTACCTCATATCCATTTGTTAGTCGCACCTTACAGACCTTACGCAAGGCTGAGTTTGGCTTCTTTGGTGTTGTGGTATATACCCGCGTGCAGACGCCACGGCGCTGTGGATTTCGTTGTAGTGCTGGCGCCTTACTCTTGGTCAACACCTTCCTTCTTCCTTTTCGAATTAATTGATTAATAGTCGGCATTATCCTCCTTAATTATAATCATAGATAATAATTATAGTCAAATATCTATATGTGTCAATCCCCTATCGGTGCGAAACGGAGCAGGGGAGATGAGGAGAGATAGATAGCCAGAGGTTACAGAGGCACTTGACACTACAAAATATATGATTATAAATTCGTATGAATTACCGAAACATTGTGTTATTGACTGTAATGCTCGTTGGACTCGGTAGTGCTGCTCAAAGGCCTGGGGCGACCTTCTTGTTGATTCCACCTGGTGCGCAGGCAACGGCGATGGCGTACGCATACACTGCGTTGGCAGACGACGCATCAGCAAATTACTACAATGTAGCAGGAAGTGCGTTCCTT
>CP070664.1:2197393-2201256 GCA_020355325.1 Caldifarciminota bacterium | reverse complement strand
GGAACAGAAGGTTTTTAATTAATTTGTGATTTTCAGCACCTAACATCGGTTTCAACCTGACCCGCCTCAGTACGGTGAATTTTGGCAGTTATTATCTAAAATGGATGTTTTGAGTATTTTTGATAGTTATGTTTTAAAGGGAAGGATGGGGGTCAGGTCCCTTCAGTTCAGTTACTTCGATTAGACTCAGCACAAGCCCCTCTGTACATCGGGATCTTTTCTCGCTGCGCTCGAAACCTACGGACGACAGGATCTTCGACTGGACATTGGACAGTTTGGTATTGAGGATGATTGTAAGGCACGTGGGGTCAAATCTCTACTTTGAACATTGATTCTCTCAAAAAGGAGGTGCAAATGAATCACCACAATGTTTATGTTGTTCTTTTAGATGACGCAGTTGCCAAAAAGGTAAAAGTAATGGCCGCTAACCCTAAGCGTGATCCAAAAAAGCCTTGTGTTTATGTGGGAATAACAGGGTTGACTCCCGAAGAGCGCTTTAAGAAACATAAGGAGGGTTATAAATCTAGTAAATATGTTAGGGACTATGGTATTAAATTATTACCTAAATTGTATGAAACTTATAATCCGATGTCCTATGACGATGCAGTTCTTACTGAAGAATTGCTTGCTGACAAACTCAGAGCTGAAGGCTATACAGTTCTTGGTGGTCACTAGCTTTTTTTGGATTAAAATAAATCTTGGAGGTAGAAATGAGTGTATGGCTTGTTCGTGGAGGATTAGTGGCAGACATATGTTAAAAATATTTGATATAAATTACTATTGATATGGAAAAGAAGTTGTCATTTATGTTGACAATGCCGACAGTAAAGAGTATAATGTTTGAAAAGGTTTTTTCAAGAAGGGCACAATTTTCCGCGGTACAGCTGAGGCACAGATGAACACGTCCTCACAGGAAGGAGTAAGAAATTAGATGAGGATAGATAATACTCATTGGGTTATTACATGAAAAGGTTGCGATCGTTTGGATCGGTTTGTCTGTTATTTTCGTTGGCATTCAAAATCAGTTTATTGTGGTTCTTGATGGACAAACAAGGAGGCTAATGTGAACTGGAAGTTCAAGATAATTTTTGCTCTTTTCGTAATCCTTCCATTAATGGGGTATAGCGAATCCAGTGAGAAACCGACAGGGGCAAACACGGATGCACTCCAGCAATGTTTGAGAGAGTACAGGGAAGAGTATGGCATCCCTGGCATTGCGGCCGTGGTTTTGACCAGTAAGTCGATTCTTGATATTGGTGTTGATGGTTTGAGGAAGCTGGGCGAGACCGATTCGATCCAGATTGATGACAGATTTCATATCGGTTCTAATACAAAAGCGATGACCGGATTTGTTGCTGGCGTGCTTTTGGAGAAAGGCCTAATCGGCTGGGATACACGAATAATCGATGTGTTTCCTGAATTCTTTGAAACAGCACGAGATGTCTATAAAAACAAGACGCTGCAAAATCTTTTATCACACCGAGCAAGGATTTTGCCATTCACTTCAGGCAGGGAATTTGCGCAATTGCCAGAGTTCAAAGGTAGCTACAATGAGCAAAGAAGAGCGTTCACTGGCTGGCTTCTGCAGCAAGAGCCAGTAGATATTGATACGACGCGTGGGTATACGTACTCTAATGCAGGCTACGGCATTGTAGCAGCCATGCTCGAGAAGGTAAGCGGCAAATCCTGGGAGCAACTCATGGAGGATGAGCTTTTTGAGCCCTTGGATATTGCCGGTACGATCGGCTGGCCTGCGTACGGAGATGAAAATCAGCCCTGGGGACATTATTGGGAAACAGATAGTGAGAAGGTATTTCCCCATAACCCACATGATGAATATCAGTTACCTAAGATATGTAATGCAGCGGGTGATGTCAGTATGTCTATCCGCGATTATGCCAAATTTTTGCAGGTAAATCTCCTTGGATTGAATGGCAAAGACACAATCCTCACGGCGGGAACTTATGAATTTCTACATCCCTGTATTGACTCCGCCACGCAGTATGGAATAGGATGGGGTTTGAGGGAGCATGAAGGACACAAGGTGAGTCGTCATAACGGAAGTGCCGGTACTTTTTATTGCACTGCATTGATCTTCAGAGATAAGGACCTCGCTCTTGCGATCATGATGAACGCGGTCACGCCAGACGCAGAAAAGGCAATTGCTGAATTGAGAGAGAAGATATTGAAACCTTATCTGGAATGATGGAGGGCAATGGGGGCAGGCGTTCGTTTGGGACTTGTGGGGGGACTTGTAGGGTCAAATCCCTTCGATTCCTCAGGACTTTCAGCATCTCGACAAGCTCGATACCTTTTCTCACTGCTTTTCATCTCGAAGAACTCGATACCTGCGGCGAGACCTACGGTCGGCTTTACATTTGACAATTATAGAAATGAGTGGCGCTGTTGGGTCTACTTGACACTGGATGATATATTACTATAATTTCGGGTCACAGTAAGAAATATATTTAGGTAAATTTGTGTACTCGGCGCACCTGTAGAGTGTCGTAGGACTATTAGCGAGGAGGAGAGATGAAAAAATTAATATGTATTCCTGGAACGTGGTTAATTATCCTCTCAATTCTTCTTTTGAGTATTTCCTGTAAATCCGCAAAAGAACATGAAGCGCCCGACGACGGATTTTTCGAAGGAACACCAGAAGATAGTGCGGCAATAATGGATATACTAAACAATGATTACCCCGAACTTCTAATAACAGATGAAGTATTCAATGATAGCCTAAATGCAGTAGCTCTCGCTGCAATCGAAATTCTTCAGTCCGAGTTATACTTTCTAGCTGATTCACCTCTCATAAAGCAACACGTTGATTCGTGCGGTTTGGGGTTGATGGATGCACCGTTGGAACATTATTGGGACCTATGGTATGCAATGGACACGACCTGTGTAGTTTTCCTAAGGGACATGTTTAATTTCTATTCACTAACACATGCAGATGTGAAAATCATCGCTCATTACGACAGCATGGTGATAATTGAAGACGACACGTCATGGATGATAGGCACAGTCGATACTATTATAGAATCCTATTATGCACCAGAGAGAGCATTTATTGGTCAAGGGAGACGAGTGATGTTCTTCGATGTAATAAGGGAAATGGAAATAGATCCTGAAACCGGTGATACTGTGTGGGCCGTAGTAGAACCAAGAGAATGGATTCTGAAACGAGTATTATATGGTACCTACTATTTCCCTACAGCAGCCGATGATGTCCCAAGCATCGATAGGATTATTCTCACCCGAAGCACTGGGGTCATAGATACAATCTTCTCCTCAGTCTATGACCCAGACTATAATGGCCATGTTATGGATAGATTTAGGGCGATCGATTCACTCTTGGTGTACGATAATGGTGATTTGCTCACGGTAACAGTTCAACTCGGCGGGCAGGTTAGTGCAGCTGATTGTGTGTTCTTCGTTACTGTTGGTGATTCCGCCAGAGTGAATATAGTTACTGCTGGTAACCAAATAGAAGTAATTGGTGATGGAATAGCGAATCTCTATTTCGAGGTTGTAGAAACGAGCGTTTACTACTATGTAAATCCAGAAAAAGACTACAAAGCAACAATGTGGCTCATACCAGTAAGAATAAATACAGGAAGTGAATGATGACAGAATTATTACACATGGAGGTCGATGGGGTCAGGCTTGACATTCTAGACATTTTGGAGTGGTGATTGGTTATTTATGAAAAATTGCATGAAAAAAGGAGGTGATGGATAAACGAAAATATACTTATTTATGAAAAGAAAATAATGTAAAAATACCTCCATTTGTATAAATCGTTGTATTGAGGAGTGAGGTAAAAAGAAAGGAGGAAAAAATGTATATGAAGATTTTTGAAT
>CP070664.1:2189806-2197293 GCA_020355325.1 Caldifarciminota bacterium | reverse complement strand
TCAAAAATTCATAGAGAGGCGTTGCCCAAATAATTTCCGGTGCAGAGAATTTCCTTTTTTTAGGCCCTTTTTGTTTCATCTTATAATCTAAAAAATAGAAATGTTCGTGATTGTCGAGAGTTGACCCACATGCCGTTTAATGAATAATATAATCTTTTCTGACGAACTGCAAACGCGTTACCGTCCCTCTTCCATCGCCTTCAATTTCTGGATGGCCGGCGAATAATTCGGGTTGAACTCCAGTGCCTTCCTGTAATGCTGGATGGCTAAGTCTTTCTGACCGTTATCCCAGTACCCCTCCCCGAGATAGAAATGGGCGTTGGGGTCCGTCGGGTATTTCTCCAGGTTCAATATGAACACATCAAGAGCCTCCTCAACTCTTCCCCGACCTCGCAGGCTGTTGCCCGTTTCCAGGTACACGAACATCGGGATCGCGACTTCAAATCCGTATTTGTCTGATAACTGCTGATAATAGCCTTGAATCTCTTCCAGAGTCGCGGTCTCGAAACGCGATTCGGGGAAGAGCCATTCATTGAACAGGAATCGGAGGCAGTGTAACAGGCTGGCGTACGGGACATGCCCCTCATCCTCGACGACCCGAGATGACCACGTGAAATCCTCAGGAGCCTCCTGCTCGATTATCGATATAAAATACGGTACGGCACGCGTTACCGCAGGCAAATCTCCTTTTCCCCATATCATGTAGAGGAACGCATGGAGCGACTCTCTGTTCTTGAACAAGGCCCGGGCCTTATCATAAATGAGCTGGTAGCACCAGCCCACCATCGGACTGCTGGTCAGGTACGCGTCGAACGATTCTGGTCGGCTCAGTAAGGCATAGACCACAAAAAGTCCTGCATTCGACTCTCCGTAGAGAACTTTGAAATTCTCAGTCCGATACGTGCGATCGACATGAGGAATCAGCTCGTCCGTTAAGAATTTCAAAAAATTATCTGCGCCCCCACTCGTGGGCCACCTTTCAACGTTCTCGGGAAACATATCCCTCTCCCGGTCCACATTCTTGATACCCACGATGATCATCTCCGGGATCTGTGCAAAGTGGCTTTGCTGACCGACCGTTCCGACAACCCTGGCGAACGACGGCATGAAGTCCGCATCGAGAACGTACAGCACGGGATAGTCCTTCTCCGATGCATCGTATCCCCCCGGCAGCGAGACGATGATAATACGCTCCTCGTTGAGCACACGGGAAAAGATCTTCTCCTCTTTACCGATAACGACATCCGCTCTTCTTTGACCCACACACCCAATACTCCAAAAGGCTGTGATGGCGAGAAGAGACGCAGCAACTGGCCTCATTAGCATGTACTGTTTATTTCTCATATACATCCTCCTCGGTTAAGGTTGTATGCATTTCGCGATTGTCTGCTGAACCGGGACTTCTTTATTATTGTCCCTCAACGCACAAGCCATAAACTCATTCCTATCTTTTATGAATGTCTAGACTGTGTATACCATAGTTTCGAACAAAGGTATATTTCACTCCACACGTTCCCTGTGGATTCCCTCTAATATCTTTGATGCATTCATATTTTCGGGAAAAATTTCTAAAGATTTCTCATAGTAATGGATGGCTGAATCCAACTCTTCCTGGTATAAATAAATATCTGCAAGATTGTTGTAAAGTAATGCAGATTTCGGGAATTCTAATAACCCTATTTTGAATACACTAATAGTGGCGTCGTCTCTTCCCTCCCAGAATAATTGCTTGCCAAGTGTATTAAATTCTTTTTCCATAAAATAGTAATTATTTTTGTCCTGCTTTTTGAATTCTTTATACTCTTGTAGTGCTTTTGATATTCCAAATTTCATGATCAATTCTTTCAGGAAAACTGCTGCTGATCTTTTATTTTCAAACAGTTTATACTCTTTTTCTAAGAGTTCTCTTAGAGCTATTAAGTCATCCTTAGTCATGATATCAGTATGGCTGGGGATGATGTATTCTATCCCGCTGCTCTCATTTATTATTCTATTTAGTACAACTTTTATGCGAGGAATGTTGGTCAGTTTATGCATGGAGAAAGAATAACTACCCCGCGTGTTGAACATATCACCGGTGAGCACAACTTTCTCTTCTGGAATATGCACGATAATGTCATTATTCGTATGTGCATTCCCGCAAAAGAAAAGCTTGATCGTTAGATCACCCGCATTGAGGATAAGACTATCAGCGAAAGTTATGGTCGGTGGTGTTATCTTGTAATTCTTCCGGAGGTCTTCTAGCATTATTTCTCTAATACCAATCTCGGTTTTGAGCTCCTTTGTTCCTTCAGTATTTTTTTTCAATTCAGACAATTTGTGATGTGTATACCACAATGTTTTTATCTGATTTGCAGGATTACGATACATGAACTGAGGACAATTTTCATGACCGACTAATATAGAATCAGGAAACACCTGATTACCAGAAACGTGATCCCAGTGTCCGTGTGTATTAATAATGTACAAGTAATTGCTATTGTTAAAATCCTTTTCTAAAAGCTTTTTTATTTCTGACATGATCGCTGGGCAACGATGTGTATCAACAATTATGAGTCCATCTTCTGCTTTAATAGCAGTAATTCTCACATTAAGACATTCATATGTTATTACCCTATCACTTATTTTGTTGACTCTAATAGTATATTGAAATTCTTTTTGACACGATAGAACAACGTAGATAAGAATAAAAATACTATATAAGTTTCGAATTGATATCATGTGGCTTTTCCCTATCTTTTATTATCTTATTCTCCGGTCTGCTTACTACTTCTAATGCATCATTGAACATAGTGCCAGGTCCCTTCACTTCTTTACGATCTTCGACTTGAAATTCGATGCTCTCCTTACACATAAATCGTCTCAGTTATGAGTTCCGTAAAAGCTAGGGTTCTTTCGCTTATGAGTACGCGAACTATCAACTACTTGCCAATCTACGTATCATCATACATGGCACAAGCTACACTGTCAAGTCTAAAATCTGAACCAGCTGTACATCCAACACGCATTTCTGTAATTGTCAAATGTTTAGCAGTGGGTATCGAGCTTGCCGAGATGCTGAAAGTCCTGAGGAATCGAAGGGATTTGACCCCATTTGCCTCCTGGGAGTCGCAATCTGCCTTCCTTTTGACTGCTAAGAACCACACAACGTGCTAGTCGCGCTGGGCATACTGGCTGTTATCTGTTGTTGCCTCCGTTATCTGCCAGAGTATTGGTTTCGTTCGATTCAAGGATATCAAGCACAACGCCGCTACAATGCCCCAAGCCGCTATAAACATTAACTGTCGGAATAGTTGATCCTGATGCATAACTACTTCCGTCAAAAGAAGAGTACCGGAGAGATTCATAGTGGCATGAGCCAAAGCTGGTATCCAAATACTTCTTGATCGTAGGTAGAGCCAACCCAGAAATATCCCCATGAATATCGTAGATATGGGCATCAGCAAAAGAGCTCCCAAGACTGGTTGATTGGGAAAGTTGTAGCCCATCAGAATGATAGGCAAATGCCAGTAGCCCTATATTGTGCCCAAGAGAATAAGCCCTCGATTCAATCCAAACGCTCTTAGTAGTTTCTCCTGTAGGTAACCTCGCCAACCGAATTCTTCTCCAAGCGTAAAGATACCACCCATCATAGATTGTACGAGAAGCGAAAGCAACAGGTTTAGAGCAAAGAAGGCAATGTGTTGTGTATGAGTTCCAAGAATCATTGGAATTCCTCTAATATCAATCATTCCCTCCTTGAAAATGAAATGCTTGTCTGATAACGTCGCCCAGTCAAATGTCGTGAGTAGAAATGCGACGCCAATAGTGACTACTAAGGGAACAATCAAGACTGGTATTACATACCACCACCTTCTAAGTCCCCAACCGACGTTCCGAAACCCTTCTTTTGTAGTGAGGCGAAAAACGACCGCCACTATCCCTGGAAACAACATCATCAGGGGAAAAAGGCTTGACTCAACACCACCGGTCCGATATATGACCCACTGCCATAAGTAGCTCAATGCAAATACAACAACCAGGTATGACCAGATAGCTTTCTTGTATTTCATGTTAGCCTCCTTTAGCACTCAGTTAAATTGAACAAATAGTACCAAAAATAAAATATGGTGCCAGGTCCCTTCAATTCAGTTACTTCGATTAGACTCAGTACAAGCCCCTCTGTACATCGGGATCTACGAGAGGATCTTCGACTTGACAGTCGACATTTTCCACTTTACACACAGATCGGGGCCTTCGTGAGTGCCGTAAAGACTAAAATTCTTCCGCAGGAACCTGTGCAAAGCTGAGGGTTATTTTTCTATTGAAAATGAACGAAGTTAATGCATTGTCTGCCAATTCCACTCCTTATACAGATTCTTTTTTTTAAGCTACGCGACCAATCAACTATTTGCTAATCTACATATCATCATACATGACACAAGCTACGCTGTCAAGGCTAAAATTTAAACCAGCCGTGCATCCAAATGATGACTAATTAGCTTCTAATTTCGAGCCTGTCGTGACGCCAATCCCGAAGAAATGAAGGAGGTATGTCAAAGGGATTTGACACTACATGTGTTCCTGTTTCTCCATGTCACCCCATCTCCTTGTCTCCTTCTCTCAGATAGGGCCTGACCCCATATGTCTATATGTCCCTTTTCATTTCTCGAGCATTTTATAGATGCAGAATTCGTTTCCGTCGGGATCTTTAAAACAAACAATTCTTCCTCCCCATGAGGCGTTAACAGGTTCACCCAGAAATTCCACGCTTCTATTTTTGAGTTCGCTATACGCCTGGTCAACATCATCGACCACAAAATATATACCTTTCACAACATTCTTTTTTCCGTCACACACCAATGCAATTTCAACACCGTTACAATCGAATATCACAAGTTTTTCAGATTCTAACAATTTTTTTGTTCCAAATAATTTTTCGTAGAAATTCACAGCCTCTTTCATATCAAAAACTGGAATTTCAATATAACCAACTTTCATATTCATGGTTTCCCCCTTATTAATATTTTCTACAGTATATTATCGATAGATTTTTAAGTTTCAAGGCACAGGCATTCCAATGACATAATTACACAGCGCCTTAATTACTCTGTGTTTGTCCATTGTCGAGCTGACCGTAGGTTTCGAAACGCAGTGAGAAAAAGTATCGAGTTTACCGAGATGTCGTAGATCCCGTAATTTTTGTTGCGGGGATTTGACCCCACATGACGTTGACCTCATGACCGACACGATTCCGAGTTCGCAGCTCCGAGCTCTCATTATCGTCATTCTGCAATGAGGTCTTCCGCCTTTGAAAAATGCATCTGAAATATCCGCCACTTGCCATCGACTTTCTCCAACACACCGGTCCATCGGACATTCTCCCAATTTGCCGGTTTGCCTCTAAATTCGTTATAATCATTCAAGAGACACGACCACCACGCTGACCGCATTGAGGGGGACATGTGAATGCGTAGATCATTTATATCCACTTTTATTGCTTTGAAATCATCGCGCATGAAGAACTTTTCGGTCAAATTTCGGAAATCATCGAACCCTATTATCGTGCCCTTTGAATCTGTAGAAAAGTAGAATAGTTCGTCATTATTGACTACACTCGAATACGACAATACTGTATCCTTGCCCCTCACGGCCCACTCAATATTTGCCTTGATGGCCTTTTCGATTTCGGCGAGCTCATCGTGAGGATTATTGATACTGTTGAATGTATATGGACCAATCATCTCAACCTCCTGATTCAATACCTCCTGTGTCGGTATTGTGTCGGCTAGCAAGATCCTGCCAGAAAGCATCACCAAACACGAGATCAAGCATAGATATATCTTTATTTTCATAATAACCTCCTCAATGAAAATGAACTAAAGAGCGTCCAGCTTCAATGCAATTGTCGGGTTATTTCTGCAGAAACATTATATCTTCAAAAATCAAAATGTGCTCACATAATCAATCACACAACTGCTTTGGACAGGCGATGGGGACGGGGGTTAGCTCTAATGATATAATGTGACTCGGTACATCAACCACCTTTCCTTCCTCGAACGCGTCACACACTCTTTTTCATCGCTGAAATCATGGGATTATTACTGTAATCGATGCCGCAAGGCAATCACTGACATCATATTCCATAAGGAATATCTAGAATGTCAAGCCTGACCCCATTGCTCCGGAATTTTCTATCGTAGTAAAAGTAATTTCCTTATTTCTGTATAATCTCCTGCTTTGAATTTTATAAAATAGACACCATTGGGAACACTTTTGCCAGAATTATCTCGACCATCCCACGTGATTACGCTGGGCACTAGGGAATACAAACTGGAAACTGAATAATTTTTAACCAAACGTCCAGTGATATCATAAATCATTAGTTCTATACACTGAGCACTCTGCCCTACGCTAAATCTGATTTCGTCACTCACTACATTTAAACAGTTTACACGGAACGCAAAACCAGGAGAATATTCGCGGTCGGTAGTCAGCGGTCCACTACCAGGACATATAACCCGGACGACATCACTTCCTTCAAACAATGGACCATCAGTAAGTTCACCAGTTACTGTTAGCTCAACATAGACTGGTGGTTCAACCATCGTTTCCAGTACATCAATAAGGTCTCCTCTGTTAAACTTTACCATCAAATCAGGGATACCATTATTGTTATGGTCTCCTATGTTCGTGGGACCTTCTCTGTATAGCGAGTCTATAGGTGTGCCATCGATCGCAGTTAATGCAACAGTATTTAAATCGATATCTTCGACAGAATAGCCCTCTGGCAACTCTATGTGGCATGTCACCCACCTACCATGACTCTTGAGATTCAACACATTAGGAGTAATATCAATCGTTGCTTCTATGGTGTACGTAGCCCATGCAAATTCTACGTTATCGATTTCTGCCTGAAAAGTGCCGTAGTATACACTTATGTCTCTGCTAGATGCGCCGAATTTTACTAGTGAAGTTAGTGTGTCGGGTAAAGTATGTGATAGCACAGCTAGCGTATCCCCTGTGGCTTTAGTCATAACAATCATTTGCGCACTATTAGTAGGCGCGTCGTAGTATACTTCAACTCTGAACCAGGTATTCATCGGCCAAGGATAATCCACATAGGTTGACTGGTCAGGAATGTTGTTAGCACATGTGAATAAGAAAATATTGTGACCAGCGTCGTGTCGGCCAAGATGAGCGACGATGTGATTATCATGATAATTTCGCATACCCGTGCTATACACGCCAAACCATATGCCACTTCCATAGCCGTCTTGGGTTATTTTTATGTCGTATTTAAATGCGAAGGTCTGGTCTGACCAATCAATATTTGTGTATGTATACTTCGCGGAGCCATTTGAGATAGTTGTAAGATGATATGTTTCTAAGGCTGAGTTCCAATAAAACCACGATGGATCATTAGTTATCCAGCCAGGATCAGTAGAAAAATCATGAGAGTATGAGTAACGGTCAGCCCAGGATAATGAAATAAGAATTAGTATGAT
>CP070664.1:2185061-2189706 GCA_020355325.1 Caldifarciminota bacterium | reverse complement strand
TTTCAAAACTCTCTTCTCCATTAACGCCTCCTTAATCCTATATCTTACCGGTATTTTTCAAAACCTTCTTCACCTTACCCCATATCTTTTCTCTTTTGTAGATTGCACGTATGTATTCAGGTGACGGAAAACTGATTGCATCACCCATGCAGAGAATTGCACAGGTGTTGCAGCCGGGTACACAATCATAAGGACGGGCCACAACCGGGCTGTCTTTCGTCCAATTATACACGTTCTTACCACAATTCATGCACATCGCGCACTTAACACATTTCCTGGAATCCACAGCGGGATACCAGTCTATCTTCTCCCTCGGGTATCCTGTTAACCACGGCATGTCAGACCTCCCTTATGATTGGAAAAACCACCGCGTCTTTTTGCATAACCAAACGATAAAGAGCATCATCGGAACCTCAGTCAGCACGCCCACGACTGTTGCCAGTGCCGCACCCGACTTTACGCCGAAAAGTGTCGTCGCGACCGCAATCGCAACCTCAAAATGATTACTGCCGGCAATGATTGCGCTGGGCGCGGCATCTTCATAACCAATGCCGATGATCTTGGCTACCACATAGGTCAGTACGAATACGACAAGAATATTCGCGAAAATGCCGACCGTAATCATACCGATGGCGCTAGGTAGGCTGACGATAACATATCCCTGGAGTGCGAAGAGCAGGATAAGTGTCACAAGAAGAGCGATTACCGACACAATTTTAAGGGGCGCGACTATGCGTTCATTGAACCAACCAAGCCCTTTATTTCTTATGCTTATGGACCGGGTAAAATATCCCGCAACCAACGGAACACAGATGTAAATCAAAACAGAAAAAGCGATCGTCGCCCAAGGTATGGGGATGCCGGACACACCGAGCAGGAATCCAGCTAACGGTGCGTACAGAACGACCATTGACAGTGAATTGACCGCGCACATGACCAGGGTATGTGCCATATTGCCCTTTGCGAGGTAGCTCCACATCAGAACCATTGCCGTGCATGGCGCGACACCGAGCAATATCATGCCTGCACGGTACTCCAAGGCGGTATTGTGCGGTATAAGATTCTTGAAAACAACACTGAGGAATAACCAAGCGAAAAATGCCATGGTAAATGGTTTAATGGCCCAGTTTGCGATCAGGGTTGTGGCAATAGGCTTTGGTGTTTTGCCGGCGATGACAACGCGGCGAAAATCGATCTGCACCATGATCGGATAAATCATCCAGAACAGACAGATAGCAATAGGAATGGATACTTTTGCCACCTCAAATCGACTCAGAACTTCACTTAATTGCGGAAATAGCCGCCCGAGTGCGATCCCTGCAATAATGCACAAGAACACCCAAAGCGTAAGATACTTTTCCCACAAACCGAGACCTCTGGTTTTCTTTTCATTCTCCATTCTTCACTCCTTTCGTCGAAAGGAAAAAATGAGCGGATTAATGTGAATACACATAAGGTTCACAATCCAGACGCATAATCCGTCTCCACCCGCTTTCATCCGTCTGAATCCCTTTTTTAGAATAGCAATCCATAGAACCAACCCACAACCGTTGACAACATGACGACCAATACCACAAAGACTACAGTCTTTTTCGTGCCCATGATGCTGCGGATCACCAGCATATTGGGTAAACTCAAAGCAGGACCAGCCAGTAGCAACGCCAGGGCCGGGCCCTTACCCATACCACTCCCCAGAAGTCCTTGTAGTATCGGAACTTCAGTGAGTGTGGCAAAGTACATGAATGCGCCAGCAATTGAAGCGAAAAAGTTGGCGAAGAGTGAATTGCCACCGACTAACATCGCCACAAAGCGTGAAGGAATGATCCCCGCGTCAGTGTTTGGCCGACCAAGCAGAAATCCGGCAATCAAAACTCCAACAAATAGCAGAGGCAGAATCTGTTTGGCAAAAGTCCAGGTTGAAAATATCCAATCATTGATCTCATCCTTTCTGAACCAGGAAAATAGCATAACGAATAAAATAATGAGCATGGCTCCGGTCAGGTACCAGTGGACATTGTAGACTGCATTCCAGAATCCCACTGCTTCTTTTGGTTTTGCCCAGGCCGCAAAGATCAAAATTAAAATGAGGACAAGAAAATACAAAGCATTCTGACCGAGCGAACGTGATTTGCCATCAGCTTGCTCAGGTGTGATGAGTTCCTCATGAACTCCTTGTTTATCTTTAAAGAAAAGCGACATCAAAAGGCCGATGATGACTGAGAAGGCAATTGCTCCAACAGCACGCGCGATGCCCAACTCAGGACCGAGAACCCGTGCCGTGAGAATGATCGCCAGGATATTTATCGCCGGGCCCGAATAGAGGAAGGCAGTTGCCGGACCAATACCCGCGCCCCGCGTATAGATACCAGCAAACATCGGCAACACTGTGCAAGAACAGACCGCGAGGATGCTACCGGAAATAGACGCCACACCATAGGAAAGGACTTTGTTTGCCTTGGCGCCAAAGTACTTAATCACTGCCTCTTTTGATACGAAAATGCTGATCGCACCAGCGATAAAGAAAGCCGGGATCAGACAGAACAGCACGTGCTCCCGGGCATATTCCTGAAGCATGAAGAATGCTTCGAGGATTGCACGCTGTAGATTTATCCCCTCAAGAGGCATGAAATAGAGTACAAGAAAAACGATAATGAACAACAACAGCTTTGTTCTATCTCTCATTATTGGCTCCTTAGTAGATATGACGAAATGTAAATATGTTCATAATTGGCTTAAAAAAATTATCCATATACGATATCAATATGACTCACGATTCGATGATAGCTTTTTTCAACAATCTCCTGAATATCAACGCTTTTCTCAACGAGTTCTTCGAACATCTTTATTCGCTCTTCATATTGTTCATCCAGAAGATATCGCTCTGTTACGATTTCGATTTTCGTGATTCAGTAATGGTTTGAAGAAGACCGCGCGTCCTGTTCAGGTTCCCTATGATACACTCATCCATAGTATCAATAATCTTGTAAATTCGCGGATCCACTATTTCATACCAGACCTCCACACCTCTTTTCTCGCCCTGTACGATGCCTGCTCCTCTTAGGATTGCCAGATGATGCGATACATTAGACTGTTCACCTCCGACATACGGAATTATCTCACAAACACAGCAAGGTCCAGCTCGCAGTTTTTCAAGGATTTTTAGACGCAGGGGGTGCGCCAAGGCATTAAATGCCGATGCTTGAATTTTTAGAATTTTCTTTTCCATAATATATTATTATATCTAAATATTATCATATGTCAAGACCTTGATTTTCGTGCAAGGCAGTTAGTATTATGTTTCAGTCGAAATGAGACACTTCACTGATTATCAATAAACACCTGGCTTAATGGCGTTTATTTTTTGTGAGTGGCTTTTATTTCATTGTCGTTTCACAACTCTTTGATTCAAAAAATACAATTCCAGTTCTATTTTGGGCAATTGGTTTGTGATTCATGCCTTTAGTCATTACAAAAATATCCATTTCATTTAGTCTGATCTCGCCTGATTCTAACCTCAAAGTGACTGAATTGTTAATAACGATAAAAGCCTCATCACTATTAGGATGATTGTGCATTTGATACTCCCCCGAATTAATAGCAAATCTCAGGCAATGATCGTTTACTTCCCAAATAAGCTCATTTTTATGTTTTACACTATTGGCACTAAACCACCGGGCAAAGTTTTTTTTGTCAAAAACAAACACGGAGGAGCCTTTTTTAACTTTTCCCATTCTTGGTTGAAAAACAGTTGAGTCCTCAGTTTTCTCAAAGCATAAATTCACTGTTCGTTTTTTTGCAAGCGTTTTATGAATAATCCCTTTAGGTATCATTAATGAATCCAGTTTCTCAAGAATAACTATATGTCCATTCAAAAATTGAACTTCTAGTTCTCCATTTAGTACAAAAAGAACTTCATCAGAATCTTTATGGTTGTGCCAATCAAAAGTTGATTTCTCATTTACTGCAAGTCTTACACAATGATCGTTTACTTTTCCGAGTATAATATTACTGTGAGGTCTATTAAATGCCTTTTCTTTTATTGATATATTTATTTTATCCATTCATGAATTTGTTCTTCGGTCAATTTTGAAGGTATGCGAAATGACCACATTTCTGAATCAAAAAATCAACTAATAGTTTATTGTCCTCGTTGAAAAATTCCTTAAATGATATATTCATAGGTGATTATATGCTAAGGATATCAATCTGTCAAGCACATTACCCGCCTCGTCAGGATATTATAGACAACAAACAGGGCAGAGAACGGCATTTGATATGACTATATGCAACGTGGACTAATAGTCCGCATTTTTTTTCAATATTTAAAAGTTGACACATCTTTTATATTCTATATAATGATTATTGATTGGCACAAACATGGCACAAGGTTGGCACAAATGCCATTGTTAAGATAGTAACGTGTATAAAAAGTCTCGAAATTACGTGCGCCGGGATGATGGAATTTGGTAGACATAGCGGACTTACGGAACGTCCCGCCATCGGTCTCGAATGAAATGAGAGGAGCGTAGTCGAGGGAAAATCCAATACTACACTTTTTAAGAACTTCTGAAATCACAGCAAAAATCGCACAAATGCAATAAAGACAACGTTTCGCACCATTCTGTCCATTCTGAAGGTTCTGTCT
>CP070664.1:2180044-2184961 GCA_020355325.1 Caldifarciminota bacterium | reverse complement strand
GATGTCTTTTTCAGTAATTAATTTACCTTTTGCGAGCACAAACGCCCTCTCTATAACATTCTGCAATTCACGCACATTCCCCGGCCAGAAATACTCCCTCAATCTCTGCATCGCCTCAGGTGTAAAACCTTCAATTTTTTTATTTAATTCCTTGTTATATTTCTCCAGGAAGAATTGTGCAAGCTGGGGAATATCATTGACACGTTCTCTCAAAGGAGGCACCTCAACCTTAAACACATTAATACGATAGAAGAGGTCTCTTCGAAACCTCATATCCTCGACCTCAATCTCGAGGTCTTTGTTGGTCGCAAAGAAAAACCGCACATCAATATTCCTCGTCACGGTCTCGCCGACCCTGCGGATAACCTTCTCTTCTATCGCCTCAAGCAGTTTTGCCTGAAATGAAACACTCGTGTTACTAATCTCATCTAAGAATATAGTCCCGGCTTCTGCCTCTTCTAAGAGTCCCCGCTTATCACTGATCGCACCGGTAAATGCACCCTTTTTATGACCAAAGAGCTCTGATTCTAACAACGTCTCCGGAATGGTTCCACAGTTGATCGTAAGAAACTTCTTAGTACGCCGGTTACTCTTGAGATGAATGAGTCGCGCAACCATGCCCTTACCAGTCCCGGTCTCACCAAGAATAAGCACCGGCGAATTGGTCTCAGATACACTATCAATCAATTTGTACACATCTTTCATCACCCTTGATTTACCCATGAGATAACCACTGCCAATCTCCTGAATTATGTTGCTCTTCAACAGAATATTCTCCTCAGTCATTTTCCGAAAAGCAATCGATTTCTCAATCACCGAAGCCAGAATCCTGGATACCGTAAGCAGGAAGTCTTTATCCTGAGGACCAAATATGCCACCAGCAAGCCGGGAATCAAGATAGAGCGCACCAATAACATTACCTGAAATCGATAATGGAATACAAAGCAGTGAACGTATCTGGTGCAGCATCACACTCTTTTTAATATTAAATTTCGGATCGGATAAGGCATCCCGGGCAAAAACAATCTCATTCTTTTCGAGCTGTTTGATCGCGGTCTGAGAAAGTTCACCCGCATCTTTAATCGTCTCCTGGTCCATATCCCTACCCGCTGCAAACTCCATACCCTTCGGCGTCTTCACAAATAAGGCACCGCGCTCCGCATTCGTTGTCCTAATTGTTAAATCCAAGATATTCTGGCTAAAATTGTCATCACCAAGATTATTACTGATAAGCTCGGCAAGACGCGAAAAGGTCTGCAGATACTCTGTCGATATGATTCTGCGTGAATAATCCCTAATAATAATAGGATACAGCCTTTCCTGAAGTTTTTTCGTGCGCTCGAGTTCTAATCCCGCACCAAGCGATTCAAAGATCTCTTGAATAGAACTCAATTCTTCGGCAACCGTCTTTATATCTTGCTGTCGAAAATCAGTATTAATCATCGACTCAATTCGTACTTTTCTGAGATACGCACAGTCATAAATGCACCCCATTTCCTTTAATCTTCCTGCTTCTTGGGTAATGTCTATTTCACTTACTTTTTTGAGATTAAAGGTGTTTATCTTTTGAAATGCACTTGCCACAATAAATTCTTTACTTTGGGGATTGGTCATATCTAATATCTTCTTTGAAAAATCTAGAGACCTCTGAAAGTCACCCTCTTCACAATAAAACTGCGCGGTTTTTAAAAACATTTCAACCGTTGTCTCAGCATCAGGATTCTGTTTTTCAACTAATTCCAGTCCTGTATTGAGCATCTCTTCAGCAAGCCCAGTCTCGCCAAGAGCTGAATTGATGAGCGCTAGCCCAGAATAATAGAGAAGGTCTTTTTTTATCTTAAGTTTCTGGTTAAGCAGTGCTCTTGCTTTATCTAACTCACCTTTTTTATAAGAAATCATTGCCAGATTGTAATTTGGGATTATTAATTCAGGATAAATCGTGAGTGCTTTTTGATTTAAATTTATTGCATCTTCAAATCTTCCATAATCTTCGCTAAAATAAGCAAGTCCTAATAATGCTATGAAACAAAAATGTTTATTGTCTATTTTTTGCGCCTGGATCAATGTTTTTTTAAATAGATCTCGCGCCTCAGGGCATTTACCCTGCTGCTTTAATAGTAGGGCACTATTATGCATGGCCAAACAGAGAAGATTGACTTGCTTTATTTTACTAAATCCATCAATCGCAACATCAAGATATTTCTGTGCCAGAGCTATATTACCTTTATTTTGATAGAGTAAATTGAGAAGACTGGCACAATAGGCATAACGTTCAAAAAGTTTATGTTTTTCACAAAAAGTTAAGAGATTCTGAGCAAGCTTGATCCCTTTGTCAAGGTCATTTCTAAACCATTCAAGACTTGCCTGATAATATAATGTATATGCTTCCACATCTCTATCTTTAATCTTTCTGGCAAGTAGAAGCGATTCATTAAGTATCGATTCTGCCTTTTCAAACTCTGATTGTCTTGCTAATGTATAACCTAAAAGATTTGCAGTTTCTATGTAATAGCTATTCTTATTTTTCATAGCTTTCATCGCTGTTTGGCAATACTCTACTACCTTTTCATCTTCACCCAATGTTGAGTGTACTTTCCCTAGTCCAGAATAAATTTTTTGTGATAACATCGGGGAGGCAAGTTTTAAAGCCTCATCGTAATAATTAATTGCTGATTCATTATTGCCAATTATTTGATTAATATCTCCAAGTTTCACTAAAAATTCGGAATATCTCTTAGGATATAAATCTTTGCTATAGGCAGTTATTTTTTCATAATACCTTAACGCTGAATCATAATCATACATTGTCTCAGTATTCTCTGCAGATTCCTGCAAATACTTATATGTCTTTTCTTTCTCGCCAATACTATCACTCAAATCGGCAAGAATAGGAAGATACCGTCTGTCTTCTGGGGCAGTTTTTTCTATTGTCTCAATGAGCTGTCTTGAATACAATTGCCTTTCTTTATCACTGAGGCTCACCTCTATAACTTGATCAAGTATCTGATTTGGAATCATTACTGTTCTTCTACCATTGGTGAGTTCTTCTTTCAATAAACCGAGAGACTTTAAGTGTTCAATATTCACATTAATATTGGATTTCGAAATTGAGCTGACAATCGAAGTTTCTAATGGGTATCCGGCAAGGTGAATGATTTTTAACAGTCTTAATTCGTCCTCGCTCAAAGTCTTGAACCTGAACGCTAATATATCTTCAAGCTTGCCAGGTATTGTAACCTCTGCAAGCTCATCGCTCTTAATCTGCCACGAACCAGCCTGATAACAGAGAATTTTGTCACCATAAAGTGTCTTTAAAATCTCAACAATGAATAATGGATTACCACCACTCTGCTTATGAAGCCAGCGAGCAAAATCAGGAATGTATGAAGTCTCAATATCTCTTGAAGAACTGATTGCAAAAAATGTCTTTTCTAACAGAGTCTTTGTTCCATTTTCTACAAACGGCTTCAAGGGGAGTGTCTCAAAACCGAGTTTCTTAACTCGCTCGTCGGGTTTTGCAGCCGCAACTAATAGAATATTTGTGTTTTCAATGCCGTAACCAATATAACGGAATAATCCTAAGCTATATTTAGAAAGACTCTCCAGGTCATCAACTATGATGATAACATGCTTATCTTTCGCAAAGCCGAGTAGTTTACTCATAATCTCTTCATAAATCTGAAACTTATCTTCCCGCCCTTTAAAATCAATTCCTTCAACACCAATAAAGTTTTGCAGTGATTCATAAAATTTGGCCTTCTCTTTAGAAATATGAAACAACACTGAATACCCATCCATCAGATACCGATACTGCATCTCCTTTAATAACCGCGTCTTGCCCGAACCAATATCACCGGTGATAATGAGTGCCTTCCCTTTTGCCGATTTCAATTGTTCAACAACCTCAGGCAGTTCGACAAATCCAGTCTCAGGCAATGCAACCTCATACGTTGGTATTTCTATTTTGTAAGATGGAAGATATTTACTAAACGTCTGGTAGAGTTCGGGAATGGACGGCCTCACCGCGGGTTCCCTCGAGATAAGACGAGCAAGGGTGTTATTGAGCTCCACTGGCACGTCTTTTATCGCTTCAAACTTATCCGGCACTGATGTACCTGAAAGTATCTCATAGATGATCACGCCCAGGGAATAGAGATCACTGCGCTGGTCAATGCCTATACCCTTCAGCACCTCGGGCGCTATGTACCCCATGGTCCCAGCCAATTTCATATCTTGCGTAGCCCTGCCCGCAAAACCAAAATCAATAAGCACTGCCCGCCGCGCCTCCTGATCATATAAAATATGCTCTGGCTTTAAATCAGTATGGATCAACCCTTGGTTGTGAAATGCTCCCAACCCATTCATCACCTGCATGATGACCGCGAGAAAATCCTCGGAAAATCCTTTAAAGAGCTCATGTATTGGCTGACCTTTAATATATTCACTGATAAAGTATGCCCGACCGTCAGCAGCGATATTATAATCAAAGACTTTCACAATGTTCGGATGCTTGAACTGGGAGAGCACCTGAAACTCCCGAGCGATTAATTCATTATATTCCGGACTCGCTACACGGGCTAATTTTAAAATTGTGGTATTATTATTAGAATCGTTAACTCGATAAATCAGTGCATAGTTACTATCCTCAATCTGCTCGAGAATACTGTATTTGCCAATTGTTTTCCTCTCCCGCGGCATACTGTAAAGTTTATACAACTTTTCTTTTTTGTCAAGGAGTAATGTGCCAAAATGGCACAATCTTATTTTGTATTAGATATCGTCAACAATCTAAAGTACAGTTTTTGTATTCCTGCTAAACTTATAATGCGCCAAATTGACACACCTCGCCTTCCAAAGCGGATATTTACCCTAGCAGTGGTTTTAATGTCGTCAGCACTCGTGCTTTTGGAACTCCTC
>CP070664.1:2177171-2179944 GCA_020355325.1 Caldifarciminota bacterium | reverse complement strand
TGAAATCGTGTCAAGCGCCCTTTTGGTTTGGGGTATATAGTTTTTTACCCTTACGCGTGCATCGACGCGTTCTGGGGCAAATGGTGATGTTTTAGGGGTATTTTACTTCCTGATACGGCTTCAAAGCCAGTAACACCAAAATCCCGAACTCTGCCCGCCAAGAAACGTGGCGGGCCAAGAAGTGTAGCGGCCAGGGTAAAAATTCAAATTGCTCAATGTCCGAATTCCTCCGATTCGACAGTTGTACAATTGTACAATCGTCGAACACCGTATTCTCTGTGGTCTTATTTAATTAAAAATCCAGGAAATTATTGGACCACTGATGCGCAATTTGTGGCTATCAAGAGAAAATAGGGGAGAGGAGAATTTGTGTATTAACATCCTCGTTTCAGACGTTGTATTCTATTTTAAAAGGAAGGTCGATAAATTTTTTCTTTATCATTTCAATGAAATCTTCAGCTAATGGTTCTCCTTTATGTTTTGGGTCGAATATATAGTATTTTTGAGGATTGACATCCTTCATGAATTTTTTCAGTCCATCGACGTTTTTTTCGCTGTCATTGATCCCCTTAAAAAATCTTGTATCCGGCTCGAGAATACCGTGATACTCGGCCCGGAATTTCTTTAGACCCTCCCTCACATCCTGGAGTTTGATAGATTCATGTGGTCGATAGACTTTTTTGAATTGATCATCAATAACCGTATTGAAACTACCCCACACAATATCACAGAGTGCTACTTCTTGACGGACTTCTTCTCGGCTCAGGAGAGAAAAATTTGAGTAGACCATGACTTTGAGATCTTGGAATTCGTTCTTGATCATCGTAGCAAGTTTACCAAATCCCGCATAGAGGGTCGGCTCTCCACTGCCGGTTAGCAAAATGTGCTGTGGTGCGCCTTTCTCACGGATGTAAGACCGGATTTCGTTGAATACCTCTTCGGCAGGGTAAAATTCGCTTCTTTCGGTCGTCAGGGTATTGGTTCTGCCTAAACCGCAATCAATACAGTCGTACGTGCATGTCTTCTTGGGGCTGAAATCAACACCCATCACATTTTTCAATCCACGAAGGTCCTTCGCGTCTCTCACAAATGTATATGCCATTACATCTCCTTTCTTCAGTTTATTTTATAAAAAATTACCTTATGTTCAAGCAAACGAGTTAAACATTGCCAGTATGAGTTCAGCAGCATTTGTAGATTTTATTTCATTGGGCCAATAAAATAAGCTTGGTTTCAACAAAGGCATCTCCAACCTGCAGCTTACAGAAATACGTGCCACTTGGAAAAGTTTTCATCTCAAGATATACCGAATATGCGCCTGCATGCTGAAACTCACTGACCAAGGTATGGATTTTTCTCCCCAGCATATCATAGATTTCCAGAGAAACATAGTCCGGCTGCAAAATCTTATAGGAAATTGTCGTCGCTCTGATGAACGGGTTCGGGTGGTTTTGAATGGACAGATGGTGGACCGGCCATTGAGCATTGTCGTCGATACCCGTTTCATTACCGATTTTGGCAAGCCAAAGATCACCGCCTATGGTATAGCCAAGCATTCCGGCTACCACATACCCACCATCAGCAGTTTTTGTACTGCTCCAGGTATAATCATTGAGTGCTATATCATAGGTTCTTTCCCAGAGTAGATTCCCTCCTGGATCAGTTTTGAATGCCCACATATCTCCATTATGAATGTGGAAAAGCGTATTTGTATTTCCCGCTACAAAAAATCCTCCATCAGTTGCTACCTCAACGGAATTTCCCACATCACTCAATGATCCACCAAAACTTTTCATCCAGAGAACCTCACCGAAGAGATCGGTCTTAACCAATAGACCATCCACAGCAGCCATCGGCATCGGTCCTATGTGGCCCGTTATTATGTACCCGTCAGGCAATTGTCGGATAGCCCGTCCGAATTCAAGAGAGTCACTACTTCCAATGGTTTTTGTCCATAGTGTATCGCCAAGAGAATTCGTTTTTACCAGGAGAATGTCGGGTTGGTTATCAGAGACAATCATTCCGACGATTATGTATCCGCCGTCGATAGTCTGTTCCACACAATTGCCATAGCTACCGACGTGAAAGGTTTTGGTCCAGACCGTATCACCCTCAGCATCGGTTTTCACAAGCCACGCACTTTCCATGGCAGATTGGGTGTATTCTATGAAACAGTTGGGAGGATACGACCTCCCAGAATTCTTCGTGCCGGTCATGATATACCCGGAATCGGGTGTTTGTCGAATCGAAGTGCAATAGTCGTGTCCACTATCTCCATAAGTTTTCGTCCACAAAGTGTCGCCGTTTACATCTGTTTTGAGTATCCATAAATCACTTTGGTGATCAGTATTTGGGTTTGGCCCAGTGACCAACAGTGCGCGTCCTCCGATGACATATCCTCCATCGAATGTTTGTTCAACTGCAAGGCCCTCCTCGAAAAATTCCCCACCAAAAGTCTTTACCCATTGTAGTTGACCAAGAGTGTCCGTTCTCAAAAGCAGAACATCGACGTGAGACACCAGACCATTAGGAACACAAGCGCCCGTGATGATAAATCCGCCATCATTTGTCTGTCGAACGCATTTGCCATCATCAACGTCTCCACCCGGAGAAATGCTGTGGATTCTGGTCCAAAGCGTGTCAGGGAATTGGGCAGAAGCAAATACGAAGACCATGCATAATAATGCAATGACACGTATATGAAATAACTGTTTACCTATCATAAGACTCTCCTTTAATATATATACTATCAATTAATTATAGTAACAATTCT
>CP070664.1:2173363-2177071 GCA_020355325.1 Caldifarciminota bacterium | reverse complement strand
CGCGCTGATCGCCGTTGTTGCATTAATGGTAATCGGCTGTCAGCCGCCTGAAGGAATGGCTGGTGTCACAACTGAGCAGTTCAATGAGCTGAAGACACAGGTTGAGGACTTGCAGACAGATGTTATGAATCTGCATATGGCGCTCGATTCGCTCACAACACTCTACAATGGTCATATCGAGAAATATCATAAAGGTGGGAAAGTTGCACCGAGACCACCGAAACCGCCAAGAGTCGGTGGCAAATAGGGGGGAATGATGAAGAGACTAGCTGCACTAGGGACAATTGGAACATTATGTTTAGCTGTTCTTGTTTTGACAGGCTGTGAAGACGGAGTTGTAGGCAGTGCACCAACAAACTTTGCGCTCGTAGCAGGGGCTGATGGTATAACAGTTGTCCTGTCATGGGAAGAACCAACCGAGGGTGAGCCAGATGGATATATTGTCTATTTCAGAGAGGTCAATACAACCGATTGGGTTGTTGGTGATAGTCTAGATGCAACAGAGTTTGAATTTACCCATGATCCTGGTGAGCTTACCGGCGATTACATGATCGCTGCTTATTGGGATGAGGATGAATTTGAGACTGATGAGCTAACGACAGTACCTATCCATACGTCTGCAGTTTCTATATATGAATTAAATGCTGCTGGGAATTCGGGCTATGGTTGGGCAATCGCAGGTGATTTCACCGGTTCCACATATTCAATGGCTCAGGTAGCGAATGCACCACTCGTTGATTTCTATGTGACTGATTTTGCACCTGGGACAGGTGCTTCAGACTGGGCTATTGCAACTCCGGATTTGGCGCCCACAGATCCAGGTGGTGTGACACCTGCAGATAACTGGAGAACAAGCTGGTTTACTGACCCAATTGTCGACCCGCAAGCTGCCTTACCTGCCTACGGACCAACGACCTTTTTTAATTACACAGAAGGTATTGAGGTAGACCCTACGTATATTGGTGTTTTCCTCGATGACGAAGAGCACTTTGCGTTAGTTAAATTCTCAGGCGTGAATCCCGGCGACGGCAGCATTCAAGTCGAGACATGGTTCCAGACTGTTCAAGGGTTGCGACTTATTGCTCACTAGAATACGAAATTAAACAAACTGGGCGAGCCTCGGCTCGCCCAGTTTCGTTTCGAGAACCCTCACCACATAAGTTTTCCTCTTGCATCATTATTGCTTTTTATTTATAATATGCTATGCGTTTCGTTAAAAAAGCCCGGTACGTCAAGAAAATAGTGGCACAGGCGCGCAAGAAAGGCAAAATCATCGGATTTGTGCCTACCATGGGATACCTCCATGAAGGGCACCTTTCTCTTGTCAGAATTGCGCGAAGAAAAGCGCAGTTCACCGTCGTCTCGCTATTTGTGAATCCAACACAGTTTGGTCCTCAAGAGGATCTTCAGAGCTATCCAAGGGATTTAAAAAGAGACAAAATACTGCTCAAAAAAGAGGGCGTGGATTTGGTCTTTTACCCTGAGAGAACCGAGATATATCCTGAAGGATATAGTACCTATGTGGAAGTCCAGGGCCTCAGCACGATTCTCTGTGGTGTCTCACGACCAGGCCATTTTCGTGGTGTTACAACGGTTGTGCTCAAGCTTTTCAACATCGTACAACCCGACATCGTAGTTTTTGGCAGAAAGGACTTTCAGCAGGCAGTTATTATCAAGAGAATGGTAGAAGATTTAGATCTAAACATTAAAATTGTAACAGGTAAGATTGTTCGAGAGAAAGACGGCTTAGCAATGAGTTCGCGCAATACATACCTATCAGAAAAAGAAAGAGAAAACGCCACAGTACTCTACCAATCCCTTGTATGGGCGAAGAAGGCCTATTCAGGAGGAGTTCGAGACCCGCATTGGGTGATTGATAAAATGCGTGATATGATAGAAAATAGGGGTGGCAAAGTTGATTATGTCGAGGCAGTAGACCAAAAAACACTCAAACCAGTAAAACACTTATATAAGGGCACCCTCATCGTATTGGCAGTCTATTTCGGGAAGACACGATTGATCGACAATATTGTTTTGTAGACTTAACACATATCTTCAGCACAAATCTCGTGAAAAAACGTAGGTTTTTTACATCTACTGTATTTATATCTTTAAAGATCTTGACTTTTAAATTGAAATAGTGTATAATAAATTGTGATAGATAAGAGTAAAAAGGTAATTATTGTTGAATCCCCTACAAAATCGAAAACGATCAAAGGTTTTGTTGGTCGGGGATATACCGTGATTTCATCAAAAGGTCATATAAAAGACCTCCCAAAATCCATGTTAGGAGTCGATGTCGATAATAATTTTGAGCCTCGGTATATTAAGATAAGGGGAAAGGCAAAAATTGTTCAAGATATAAAGAAAGCATGCAAAAACTCTTCAGTGATTTTTCTCGCTCCTGATCCAGATCGGGAGGGCGAGGCGATTGCACAACATTTGGCAGAAGAACTGAATTCCACTGCCCCCTCGATAAAGAGAACGCTCTTCTATGAAATTACACCAGAACATGTTAAGGATGCGCTCCAAAATCCAAGCGAAATCAATACCAATTTAGTCAGTGCTCACAAGGCGCGGAGGGTGCTCGACCGCATTGTCGGGTATTACACGAGTCCAATTCTCTGGTCAATTCTCAAAGGAGGTTTGTCTGCAGGAAGGGTGCAGAGCGTTGCCCTTCGATTAATCTGTGAAAAAGAGAGAGAAATCAAGTCATTTATATCCACCCCCTATTGGACAGCAGATGCAGAATTTGAAACCGAACGTGGAGAAAAGTTTAAAGGAACGCTCTGGCGCATCGATGGAGAGTATAGAAAAATAGCAAACATAGAGGAATTAATACGATTCCAAGGTTTATTGAAGAAAGGAGCTAATTTTACGGTTATTTCCTTTCGTATTACCAATCCTCAGCGTATGCCACCCCCACCGTTTATTACCTCGACACTGGAACAGGAGGCAGCCAGACGCCATAATTTTCCTGCACGAAAGACTATGCAGATTGCCCAGAGTTTGTACGAGGGTGTTAGGTTACCCGAGGGGCGTATTGGTCTCATTACCTACATGAGAACCGATTCGATTAGGGTAAATGCATCTGCTCTCGAGGGATTGAGGAACTTTATTGCAGGAAAGTACGGCCAAGAATACCTTAATAAAGAAATAAGGGTATTCAAAGACCGAAAACGTAGTCAAGGCGGTCATGAGGCAATAAGACCAACGAAGATCCGTATGGAACCCGAATCGATAAAGGATTATTTAACACCCGAGCAGTTTAAAATATATACATTGATCTACAACCGCTTCGTTGCCTCACAAATGGCACCAGCACGCTATCGTATGAAAGAAGCGATTGTTAATTTTATGGGAGTAGATTTTAGAGCCGAAGAATTCAAGCCTAAATTCTTGGGGTACCAACTCGTAAGCGGTGATGTTATCGAAAGGGGATATGTCCCGAAACTGAGGGTAGGCGAGATAGTTCAGATGTCTGGTGTTGAGTTCACGGAAAAACAGACCGAACCACCGCCGAGATATACTGAGGCAAGTTTAATAAAAAAATTGGAAGAAAACGGTATCGGGAGACCTTCGACGTACGCTATTATCGTCCAGAGACTGTTTGACCGACGATATGTCATACGAGAGAATAGTAAAATTGTGCCGACAGAATTAGGGATGCAAGTATATGATATTATTATTCCGAGGTTTTCGAATATT
>CP070664.1:2163121-2173263 GCA_020355325.1 Caldifarciminota bacterium | reverse complement strand
CCAGAAGACCATGACTGTATGCAGAATGAAAGAGCCCTGTCACAACAGCGGTACCGAACGCAGTAGTAAATGGTTGAGTATATCCTTCGAGAAGACCCTCACCAATAGACGTAACTTTATCGGTGAGGGACGCATCGCCATCTTGTCCGTAGACGAGTGGACATAGTATCATAATAAAAAGAATGACTTTTAATGTTTTCATAGTATAAAACTATACACATAATAACAATTATGTCAATATTTTTCTTTCATGATACGAGTAAATCGAATAAGAACTCATTATTCGAATAACAACATAATCATAAATATCTGTGTCATTATTCGCTTGAGGCAGTCTTCTTATTGGTTAATTTTCAGATCGACCCCAATACCAAACTGATTAACAACATAGGAGACCCCCTCATTATCTCCATACAACCAGTTCGTCTCAGGAAGTATAACAAAATTTTTTCCCAGGGCCACACCAATGCAAAACCCATATTGAAAAATGTGTACCGCTGCCCGATCCGAGTGCTCCTGACGATCACGGGCATGAATTGAGTAGATAATTTTCGGCGCGATGTACAATGCGACGTTCTTATAGAAACGCTTACTAAAAATGAACGTTGAGTAAAAATCGAATACATAGTCGGTAATCTTACCGACTCTCGTTCCCTTCATATACCCAAATCCTAATTTTAGTGCTCCATCAATATAATTTTCAAGCAGCTGATACTTGATGCCGACGATACCAGACGTAGGATAGGAATATTTTATTTCCATCTCAATTTTTTTGACTAAACCGAGTCTCGCAAAGATATCGAATCTGCGTTCATCGTACGCAATTGTATCGTTATCACGTTCGTATATGCAGTAGTTATCTATCCCAAACCCTAGTGAATAAGTCGCAGCAGCGTGAGCGACTCCGATATCATATGTACAATATGATTGTGACCATGAATCTGGGAAATCCTGAGAAAAAACTATGGTAAACAATGATAAACATAATAAAATTACTTTGTTCATTATGTATTATTATAGTAAGATCTGCAGGTGTGTCAACGGCACAAAGTCACTGAGCATCCTCATGACTCAATGACGTAATAACTACATCAGTGTGCGCCTTCTTTCTTCAATACGGTAAGCACTGTTTTCAAAAATATCTTCAGATCAAGCCTCAATGAAATAGTATTTATGTATTCGAGGTCATACTCTAACTTCCTTTTAACATCTTCGAGTGTCTGATCATAGTTGTGCTTTACCTGAGCCAACCCGGTGACACCAGGAGGGACATTGAGTCGTAGATTATACAGTGGAATTTCTTTTTTGAGGTGTGCCACAAAGTGCGGTCGTTCCGGCCGTGGTCCAACAAAACTCATATCCCCTCTCAATACATTAAATAACTGTGGTAGTTCGTCGAGCCTAAATGGACGGAGGATTCTTCCTATTCTCGTAATTCTTCTATCATTCTTCTCTGCCCATACTGGACCAGTGTGTCGTTCTGCATCACTTATCATAGAACGAAATTTAAAGAGTGTAAATTTCTTACCTCGAAAGCCCACTCGTTTCTGTCGATACAAAACAGGTCCAGGAGTATCCATCTTAATAAAAAATGAGATTATGAACAATATCGGTGACAGAATCAATAAACTCGTTAGGGCTAAGAAAATATCCATGGTTCGCTTTAAAAAACGGTCCCAGTTTGAAAGAGGATAAAAGATAATCTTGAGGAACGGAGAGTCGGGAACTTTCTTAATAAGAAAATAGCTATATACCATTGGGTACAGTTTCGGCGAAACGTATATTTCATACTTCGTTTCAGCAAATTGGGACATAATATTCAGAATCTCTTCCTGACGCTTGCCATTACTCTCGATGACTATTCCATCTATATCACGTGTTTCCAAAATATCTTTAGAAATTGAAGGATTGAGGCTATCGATTTTGAACCGTTCTACAACATCAAAGCCGTCGTATTTTTCGAAGAGATCGCCATTTTGAAAAATCAAAACCTTACCCCTCCGCGGTTTAAAATATTCACCGACCAAGCCTCGCCAGAAAAACCGCCAAATCATGAGAGATATAAGCATGATTATGTAGGACGGAATAAATCCCTGCGCCTTAATAAAATCAATATTAATGATAAATGCGATGGCAACCAGTATAATGATACCAAGGGAGAGTGCCTTAATAAGATGAGACACTTCATTCATTATCTCTATGTGAATGCGTGATTCATACAGATTAAAGGTCTGGAATAGAAAGAGCCAGAAACAAAGGAGTAACAAATTGCCGAGAAGCGCATGCCAACCTATTGCCGAGGCATTAATAGCAGATGCCCTCCAACTGACAAAATATGCCGTTGACAGAAGCAGTATGTCACCTGCGATGGTTATGAGTAATTCATTTTTACGGGACATCCAACGTCTTAGATGGTTCTATAAGCCTCCTCGCCTAACCATTATATTGAAAAGTGAAATGTTGTCAACATATAAAAAATTGGCAGTTAGTAGACTTTTAGCCGAGGCAAAAATACCTACTATCTGCCACACAGTGCGCTGCATCCTTAAAAAAGCAAAAATTCTTCCCCGCTTCAATATTAAGGATTTAATTTTATGGGACATCCAACGTCTTAGATGTCTATAAACCTCCTCAAACCTATTAATTATAATGAAAATTAATGGTTTGTCAAGGGGGAAGTTTCTGAGAAATGGAGAAGAGGAGACTCGGAGAAACGGAGCCCACGCCAGTACTCCGGGTGCGGGGTTGACTTATTCAACTAAATCTTTTATAATGAAGCGTGCGCATTGACCAATTTCTTAAGAAAACTCTCATTTTAAAGCAGCGATCAGCAGCTCAGCACATGTGTATGCGCAATCTGGTCAAGGTGAACGGAAGATATAGTAAGCCTTCAATGATAGTGCACACGGGCGACTCGATTGAAATCGAAATGCCGCACGGCGTCAGACGAATCACGATACTGAAAATTCCAGAAGGAAATATTAGTAGAAAAGACGTAAATCTGTACTATGATGAGAGCTAAAACCATCGCCCATTATTCGCTCCATCTATCATAAATGCGGGGCACTCGTATACTATGAGAATCGGCATAACCCTTGGTGACCCTGCTGGCATCGGCCCTGAGATTATTCTCAAGGCATTACCCAAAATAAAAGATCGTCAGAACATCCTGGTATTTGGTAATAGAAGTGTACTTAAAAAAACCGCTCGCGATTTCCGTCTCATCGTTCATTACAAAAAGATTGAAAAGAACATCGTTGACTGCGTTGATTATGTAAAATTCCAGTACGGTAAACCAACAGACAAAACCGCCCGTATAGCAATGCAATCAATCGATACTGCATTACAGCACGGGTGCGATATTTTAGTAACCGCTCCAGTTGTGAAAAGTGTTATCAAATGTGCAATTCCTGATTTTATAGGCCACACAGAATATTTGGCACATTTTTTTCGTGTTAAAGATTTTGGTATGCTCGGGCTATGGAAAGATAAAAGAATTCTACTCCTCACCACACATGTACCCCTTCGCCACATCTTCAAGATGATAACGCCAAAGGCTATTACAAAAAAAATCGTTTTGCTCGATTGGGGTCTTAAGAAGTATTTTGGTATTCGAGCACCATCCATTGGTGTTTGTTCGCTCAACCCACATGCATTTGAATTTAGCCTTGGTGAGGATGAGAGGATTAAAGAAGGTATAGATCTGGCAAGAACCAGAGGTTTGAACGCACTCGGCCCGTTTCCCGCAGACACACTATTCAGCCACATCTTCGACGGATATCTCACCATCTATCATGACCAAGCAATGATCTATCTGAAGTCAAAAAAAAATGGGCTCAATTTCACGCTCGGCCTTCCCATTGTGAGACTTTCTCCTTTATACGGTGCGGCGTTGGATATTGCTGGCAAAAATGTTGCAGAAGTTTCAGGATTCATCACCGCTATAAAGGAGGGCATAAAAATTTTTAAGCAAGCGAGGAACTATGAAGCAAAGACTACATAACAAAGTATTAGTAACAGCGTTACTTTTATTACATATGATAGTGTTCGTTTGTGTAGTATGTGCTCGGAAGAATGATCTACAAAAAGGTATTGATGCAATGAGAAAAGGCGAATACGGCAAAGCATTGAAACCACTCGAAGCGGCACTGGTAAAAGATTCACTAGACCCACTCATTCACTATAACCTGATTTTCGCATACGGCCACCTCGATTCTATACATAAATCATTTCATCACTATCTAAAACTTGTTGGTATGGGGTCAACGTTAAAGGATAGTATTACATTAAAGGAAATGTTAGCACATTTTTTACATATAGAACCCTATCCTTCGAGTCCGATTCCTATGAGAGGCTACAACCAGTTTAAAGGTTCGCCGAGTCCTGACGGTCAACTCGTCGCCATCGCCGCGGCAAGACGGGATATTGCACAGATCTATTTAGTAGAACTCGATGGACGTATTAAAAAGAAAATTACTACAATGGGAAGTAACAACGATCCTGTTTTTTCCCCTGAAGGTGATCGCATTATCTATGTCTCAAATCGAGATGGTGATGAAGAACTGTATCTATATACCATAGCAAACGGAGAGATTGAACAGCTTACCAATAACACGGCGCGAGATTTTTTCCCTTCTTTTTCGCCCGACGGTCAGGAGATAGTGTTCGTCTCAAACATGGATGATATTCATAACTGGGAGATTTACAAAATCAATATAACAGGTAGAAGGACTGCACGTCTGACAAAAAATAAATACTGGGATGGATTCCCAAAATTTACACAGGACGGCAAATCGATCGTCTTCTCATCGAGGCGGAATGGAAGCGAGGATATCTACATCATGAACAAAAACGGTGGGGGACAGAAAGTGCTCTATACAAGTCCTGCAGATGAAAACGACCCAGTACTACACAGTGGTAAACTCTACTTCAAGTCTGATAGAGACGGTGAATGGGAAATCTATCAGTTTAATCTTGAAAATAATCTTCTCGTACGGCTCACGTACAATGGCTATCCAGATTGGAACCCACGAATTTCACAGGATGGAAGTAAACTTTTCATTTCGCGAAAAATCAGAAGATATTGGCGCCTCTATTTTATAAATCTCAATCAGCCAATCTCAACCGTACTCTTGACACAAAAAATAAATGAAAAAATTGGTGATAAAACCATCGATTAATCATTTAAACAAACGTCATCTCATTCTCTTAATCGGACTGGTCCTATCTGTACCCGAGACAATTTTAGGACAAGATAATTTCAAGGACGAGCAGAATCGTTATGCCCGAGTTCATCAGGCACGTGAAAATAGTGGAGAAAAAATTGATTCACTTTTTAGCCGCAAAGACATCAATTATCCACCAGACGAAATTTTAATAATAGCTTACAAGAAGGAACAAATTCTCGAGTTATGGGTTCGTCCTGAGACGCTCGAAACATTCACATTAGTAAAGCAATATCCTTTTACAGCCTTTTCCGGAATCTTAGGGCCGAAACGAAAACAAGGCGATCTGCAGATCCCGGAAGGGTTGTACTACATTAACCATTTCAACCCCGTCTCAACTTTCCATCTGTCATTAAAAATAAATTACCCCAACGGATCGGACAGCATCTTAGGAGAGAGAGAGAATTTAGGGGATGAAATTAGAATACACGGCAGTGCTGTCACCATAGGCTGCATTCCGATCGGTAATGAAGCAATCGAAGAGCTCTATATTATTTGTGTTGATACAAAATCTGCAGGACAAGATGATATCCCGGTCTATATTTTCCCGTGCCACATGGATAGCCTCGGCATGGCGTTTCTCAAAGTAATCGGTGAAAGTAATATTGAAGTTTTTTCTTTCTGGCAAAATTTAAAAAAAGGTTATGACATTTTCGATAAAACTCATCAAGAATTAAAATTTAGGGTAGACGAGCTTGGTAATTATGTTTTTTTAAATAAGATTTGTCATAATTCAAATTCATACGCCTGGCATACAGACTATAATAATGAGCACGCACTGGTGAATCGTGTTGGGGTTCCAGAAGGTTTTACCAGAATTCTCTCAACGAGTGGCTCATTTGGAGACTGGCTAAGGTATTTACCTTTAAAAGAAGGTAATCCACCGGTTTTTCTGTATAATGGTACCAAGAAATCATATCAAGAGGGACACCATGCAGTCATAAATATTGATATTGGCACACAAGACCTTCAACAATGTGCCGATGCATTAATACGGCTCTATGCCGAATATTTATATTCCCATAACAATTTTGATAAAATAGAATTCAGACTTACAAATGGTGACCTCGTCGGATTCAGAAAGTGGATTTCGGGCTATCGGCCCAGAGTCCATGGTAATCAGGTAACCTGGCATGAACAGACACAGCCTGATTCTTCATACGAAAATTTTAAAAAGTATCTTACATTCATCTTCACCTATGCTGGCACCTATTCTTTGAGTCAACAACTGCGATCTATGGCAGATAGTGCAGACATGGTAATCGGTGACATCTTTATTCAAGGAGGATTTCCTGGACATGCGATCATGGTCGTGGACATGGCACAGCATACAGAGACTGGAGAAAAAATATTCCTCTTGTGCCAAAGCTTCATGCCTGCACAGGATATACACATTCTGAAAAATCTGTATGATATTCGAATGAGTCCTTGGTACTGGTTGGAATTCGGTGACAGCCTCTATACACCAGAATGGATTTTCACAAGAAAAGATCTCAAGAGATTCTAATGTTCACTTGCATTATATCATATCTCATTACAATAATATCTCACAAAGACTATTCTCCATATTTTCACTTCTGCACAGAATAATAGCACAAAAAATCTCATTCCGTCATTCCGAGAATTACGGGAATGACGGAATGTGCTGAGTCATCGACAAATATAGTTAGACTGCAATAATTAACAAGGCAAAAATCTATTGCAATATTTACTTGTCGTAAGCCGTTGCAAAATAGGCGGCACCTAAAATCCCGGCATCATCGCCTAACTTCGCCGGGATAATTTTAAAGATGCGATTGTGCTTGCCCAGTATCCGATCGTTGACCGTTTTCCTCACTGGCTCAAATAAGATGTTACCTGCCCGTGAAATGCCTCCGGAAACGATAACGACATCCGGGTCGAGTAAATTAATAATATTTGCAACACCAATGCCAATGTAAAATCCAATTTCAGAAAATACTCTTTTCGAAACACTGTCGCCGCGTTTTGCCTCATCGGCTATTATTTCTGGTGTAATATGGTGATAGTCGTTAAGAGAACTATTCTCTTTTCGCATTTTTCTACGAGCACGTGCAACAATAAAACGAGCGCCAGCATATCGTTCGAGATGGCCGAAGGCACCACAGGTACATTTTGGACCATTATACTTTATCACCGTATGACCAAATTCACCAGCAAAACCATGTGCGCCAAAAAGAAGTTTGCCCTCACAAACCGCAGCACCACCAACACCGGTACCGAGCGTAAATAAGAAAACATTGTTGTAGCCCTTTGCTGATCCATACTTCCACTCACCAAGGCAAATAGCATTGACGTCATTCAGAATCTTGACTGGCTTCTTAAATTTCTTTTTCAGAATGTGTACGAGTTTTACATCGTGCCAGCCTCTTAGATTTGGCGAGTATTTCACAATACCATGTCGGGAATCGATAATACCAGCGATACCGACCCCAATGGCGTTTGCTTTATCTATGAAGGGTTCAATTGCCGACTGTATCTGGGCTATTGATGAACGCAACCCCTGGTGCGTCTTGGTGGGTAATATTACTCTCTTTTTTATCGTACGTGCGACTACTAACGCGGCCTTAATATTTGTCCCGCCAACATCGACTCCAACAATACCCTTTTCGGACATTGTTTATCATAACCATCTTACAGTCTTACGTCAAGTGAATAAACAACTCTTCACTCTTTACTTCACCTCGGTCCTTGTTTTTCCAAAGCCTCTACAATGTTGGAACAATCATTTGAATAGAAGCATTTTCTTGCTGACTGTTGTATTACCAATCGTGACGAGATAGATGTACACACCACTCGGTACTTCTTGGCCTACATCGTTTCTTCCATCCCACATCACAGAATACGATCCAGGCGTTGCATAGGCCGAAACAAGAGTCTTTATGAATTGCCCCGAAGTATTATAGACTACTATTTCAGTCGTTGATGGAGATCTAAGTTCATAGCTGATTGTTGTAGAAGAATTGAACGGATTAGGATAATTCTGATCAACGCGAACGTTCAAGGAGATCGGAGACTCAACCTCTGCCACGCCCACGGGATTCACAGTAATCATCCCTACCATACCCAACGGCCAATGAGGAATGCAAAAGTAAAGGAATGCCCCAACACTATCGAAGGCAAAGGCAAACGAATCACCGGGTGACATATTCCCTGAATTCCAATATCCGTCAGGAATACCATTCACGCCACTCGTGGTTGTATGCACGATCGCGCTCTGATTTATCCACAGAACGGTATCTCCCTGGTTAACTGTTAATGAATCCGGAACGAATGCGAAGTTTACCATATCAACCTGGATCATTGCGGCAAGGGAGGGCATTGGGAATAAAACAAATGCGACCCAAACTAATAAAAGTACGGTTAATTTTCTCATGATTGCCTCCTTCCATCCTTTGGACAGAGGCATGAGAGAGAATGTTTATTGAAGAAAGCCGTCCTCCAGTATGTGACGGTTTCTGCTTATAGCTTTCATTGAGATTGAGTTCACTGTAATAATCGTGCCCTCATACCACTAAGATCATTTTTATGATAACAAAGAAGCAGGTTGCGGGGGAATTAATCGAGCCGTCTCATTCGTCGTGCATGATACCGATGCTTTTCCCTGCACTTTCTTTACAGCAAGATTACAGTTCTATACTTGTCGCTGCCCTCGTCGTGCCATGATACGAGTCAAAACTATCATCCTGTCCGTACGCAAGTATAATACTGTATGTAGTACCGACAACTAACGGGCGGTCTCGAGCATCACCCGAATCGAGTGGAATCTTAAAACTTATTTCAGTCGTGCCACCTATTTCAGTGCCTGACTGTTCACTGATATTATTTTCACCACCACCCGCGCTATCAGATTCGTGCGCATTCTGTGTTGTTCCATAGTCATCGCGCACAAAGACTTCATCACCACTGACATAGCCGATAATGATGTTTGCATCTCTCATCCCTGCTGTCGGGTCAAACCCAGCAGCAACCCAGCCTGTTGTCGGTGCACTCACCTTGACATTTAGAAATCCTAATGTATCAGCCTTCCACTGTAACGTAATACCACCAACCGTCACGCTTTTATAATCATTGCCATTTTGTTCTGCTTCCTCTCTTGTCGTGCATGCTACGGATAAGAACAAGCATAGTCCCACGACTAAAAAAATTCTTGGCTTCCTCATACAGTACCTCCATTTAAAGATCCAGAATTCTATGGATGTTAAATCCAAAATAAAAATCATCGTTACTTTCTGCGCCAAGCATTAAACGCCTGGTACCGATCTGCGAACCATTACCGATAAGAAGTATAAAGTGGTGTCCGTAGGTCTCAAATTTAAGTCCCGCCGCGAAATAGTTCTCGGGACCATTAATTTCTTCATCACGGGAAATCACCGGATAGTACTCGCCAATGATATGCACCCTTTCAATTGGTCCGATTTCCAGATCGAAACCAAACCCCATGCCAAATCCTAAACCAAACCTCTCGTTATAACCATCATAACCAATATTCACGACCGGTATGATTATATTTGCTGAAGGCTCACTCTGTAAAGCAAGGCAATAGAAAAAGTTCCGAGCTCTTTCATCACTAATGTGTGATTCGTGATCAAAATAGTGAATATCAATCTGCATCGTCGTAAAGATTTGTGACACATGATAGGCATATCTTGCTCCGACGACGTACTCTTTCTGAAAACGCGTGTACGAAGCATGTACCTCGACATGCGGCAGGACAGCATACCGCACTCCCAATCCCACGTTTGCACCAGCATCCAGACCGAAAAATGTATTCAGTGGGTCTTCGGTTATTTCTCCGTAAAACCGGTGCTGGATTGCAAATACAAATTCGGTTTTTTCAAGACGGGAAGGCACTTGAAGATTCAACATATCCGGCTCAAACGCAAAGATTCTCTGCGT
>CP070664.1:2155479-2163021 GCA_020355325.1 Caldifarciminota bacterium | reverse complement strand
TACCATCTTCTGTTTCGTCTTCGTACCGTGACCGTCCTCTACCGATAAAACCGACCTTCTCATAATCAACACCCTCTTCACTCCGGTAAATTTCATACCCATCGAGTCGTGCATCATCCGGTGACAGGTGCCACTCGACTGTTATTGCTCCACCACCATCGTCCGGCGTATCATAGGCACGTACACCAGTCGGTGGTGCGAGGGCAATCATCAGTGCAAAAACAACAAAGGCCATAGAACCTCCTTCCTATTTCGTTAAACGTTTGCCGGTTGCGAAAGGCGATTCGTTTTTGGGTTTAGGTTTCGTTTTACGGGGGCCAAAGGACTCCCAGGCCCACCCCAGATTGTAAAGTTGCCGTGATGTTTTGTCATATATATCTATTAAACTAATAATTAACTCTGGTTCCACATTATAAACATCTCTTGCATGGCTTAAAGAAACGATGATCTCATTACTTTCTCCAGCAGTATCATCAAGATATTTCTGAAAACCTTTACGTTGATGTCTTTTAGAATATCCCTCGGCGATAATCCTGGGTACAGCTTTAACCGAACGCCTCAGCTGAACTCCAAGATCAAATTTTTCTTCAGGTGGTAATTTAGGAATAATTTTTCTTATGATTATTATAGAAGCTTGATAAGATTTTTGGTATATCATAAGGTCTGAAAAGCCTGCAATTTCTTTCTCAATTCTAGCTTCCTAACCCTAACCCATTAACCATCATTGCTACATCTGCAAGGAAGTACACCACATTTCGGACACCCATGGCTGTATTTTCCCATCGCCTCTTCTGCATCTATTTCAAGTATGGAACCGACCGATAAGAGCCAAGCAAGACAATCAGCAAATTCTTCTTTCATCTTTTTTTTATCCCTCTTTCGTATCGCCCTCGAGAACTCGCCAATTTCTTCAATGAGCCAGTTGAATGTTTTGTCTAAACCCCTTTTTGAATCTTTTTGGAAGTAAATTTTTTTTATAATTTCTTGATATTGGTTTAAGTTCATAATGAACGTAACGCCGGTGTGTTAATGCACATACTCATTTTAGACAGCAGTACATCACCCCCTTTCGCTGTTATCATAGAAATGTATAGATACTCTAAACGTTTCAATGACAACACACTCTCCAATTATATCTATAGTATCTCCGAAGTCAATGGCGTTTATTCTTACACATGTTTCAACTTGACTTATTTAACTAATCTGCTACAATATGTTTTAGGAGAACATGTCACATGTTGAGTCTTATTAATATTGAATATAGCATTGGCGTGCGTACGCTATTTTCTCAGGTGACTCTGAACGTCAATCCCTTTGATAGATTTGGTCTTGTGGGAGCTAACGGGACCGGAAAAACCACCTTGCTTAAGATCATCAATGGTGAAACATTGCCGACAAAGGGCTCTGTGAGAAAACTAAAAAATATTACTATGGGTTATTTACCGCAAGAGGAGATCGTTCTCCGCGGCAATACACTCAGAGATGAGATTTTAAAAGATTACTATATTTACCTGAAAAATCTATCGAGAATCGGAAAACTTGTGAGTGAACAGCCTCATTCAAGAGTGCATCTCAAGAAGTATGAGACCGCTGAAGATCATTTCCACAAGATTGGAGGCTACAATTATGAAGCTGAGGCATATAGGGTCATTCATGGACTCGGCTTCACCCACGATGATTTTAAAAGGCCCGTGCAAGAATTTTCGAGTGGGTGGCAGATGCGCATCGTGCTCGCAAGAATCCTCCTCAACAAACCCGATTTACTCCTCCTCGACGAGCCGACAAATCATCTCGATATCGACTCAATACAGTGGCTTGAGAACTATCTTCAAAGCTTCAATGGTGCCATGATTGTAGTATCACACGACCGTTATTTTTTAGATAGAATTCTCCAAACACCGAGAGGTACTCGTGGTATATGGGAAATCGATTTGGGGATGTTCAGGAGGTACCGCACAAATTACACGGGCTACCTCGAGGAATCACGGTTTCGGAAAGAACGATTAATCCACCTCGCAAAAACTCAGGAAAAGCGCATTGCCGAGATTAAAGAGTTCGTTGCCAGAAACAAGGCAAACAAATCCAAAGCCCGCATTGTAAAAAGTCGTGAAAAATATCTCGAGCGCATAGATCGGGTACAGGTAGAATCGGAAAGGAAAAAGATCAAAGTAGCGTTTCCCGTTGAACCAGTACATAGCCGACGACTCGTTGAATTAAAAAATGTCAGCAAAATCTATGATGGAAAGCCGGTCTTCAAGGGCATAAATCTATCCATCGAGCGCGGCAATAAGATTGCACTCATCGGTAAAAATGGCGCGGGGAAGTCTACACTCTGCCGTATTATAGCGGGTCACGAGAAAACTACTACAGGCGAGCGTAAAGTAAGCGAAAAATTAAAAATTGCTACATTCTCTCATGAATTGCTTCTCCAACTCAATCCGGCACGCACAGTTCTTGAAGAAGCTACACAGGACGTATCTTTGGATGTTAATCAGGGTATTCGTAAATTCCTCGGGTTGTTTCTCTTTTCTGGAGATGATGTTTTTAAAAAAATTGAGGTCTTGAGTGGTGGAGAGAAAACACGACTCGTCATACTCAAAGCGATGCTCAAGCCCTCAAACTTATTGATCCTTGACGAACCAACGTATCATCTTGATAGAGACTCAACCGAAGTAATAAAACAAGCGGTAATGGCCTATAGCGGAACTGTTATTCTCGTCACTCACAATCGTGATCTCATTGCATCATTTGCTACGCGAGTTATCGAGTTAAAAGATAATTACCTCCATGACTATCCTGGTGATTTTTCTTATTATCTATGGAAAAAAGGTGGCGCTGATACATTATTGAAAGGGAAACGCAAGAAAATAAGAGAATCCCCCCAAGATAGAATGAGAAAACAGGTTATGCAAAAACAGGAAAGGCGTAATAAGTTGCGGGAGAGTTTTTCCCGGCCTACCGTTGTGAATAACCCGAGTAAAGCAAAAAAACTCTTCCAGGAATACCAGAAGTTGACTGAAGAAATCGAGCAATTGGAACGTACTTTATCCGACGATGAGCCATAGCTTGTATGTAATCTCGCGTCCGCATAAAGCAAGACCTAAGGTTGTTGGCAGAAAGGCATATAATTTATTTAAATTAAAAAAATATTTTTCTGTTCCTCAATTTGCTGTTGTGAGCACCCAGGCATTTCAAGATTATCGAACACACAAAACCATCAACCCTGAACTCGAGCGAGATTTGAGGAGAACGCTCGAACATTTTCTAGAAAAGGGACCGATTGCGATCAGGTCTTCAAGCACCACTGAAGACCTCCAGGGAATATCATTTGCTGGTATGTACGTGACGACACTTAACATATCGAATGTAGTCGACGGCATAAATGCAGTTGAGCGTACGTGGAATTCAGCAGACACAAACCGGGTGAGGCAGTATTGTCAAAAGATGAATAGTCCAATGGGTAATATGGCGGTCATCATTCAGCATCAACTCATCCCTGAACTGAGTGGTGTTATGGTGACACAAAGTCCATTTTCGGTTAAAGAAATTTTAATCGAATGCTGCCGAGGGCTCGGTGAAAAGCTCGTGTCTGGTCATATCACACCAACGCGCTACCGAATACGAGGATACACCATTATTGAACGGACAGGAGATAATCTGCTTTCAAAGAGTCAGTTACTCAGCCTTGTAGAAAGTGGCAAAAAAATTGAGAAAATGTTTCGATCGCCCCAGGATATTGAATGGGCACTCGAGGATGGGAAATTGTATATCCTCCAATCCCGACCAGTTGTCGTCCATGCTTCGGTTCCACGCAGAAGAGGCATGGTCTGGAGTAACGTCAATGTTCGTGAAACAATCCCCGAACCTATTTCACCCTTTTGTTGGTCACTATTCGATAACGTGATCTTTCCAAGTCTTTTGATGGACGCCTTTAGAATTCCAATCAATCAACAGCAATACAAAAAGTATCGACCCGTTGAGCTTCTTTCAGGAAGATTATATTGGAATATAAATAACACGATAGCCTATGGAAAAGCGATTGGACCAATACTGGATTTATTAGAAGGCAGCGAATCGGTAGACCCGCAGATGGCTACAGCATTTAAGGCAGTCGACGTTAAAAATCTCCCTCAACCCATCCCAGGATTCACCATGTTTAAATTCACTACAGTTTCTCTCATTCGAATGGCCTATTACCTGGGTCTTAGTTTTTTCCGTTACCGATGGATGGCACAGAAAATTAGAAAAGTTCACGAAGATTCAGATGCTCTCTATGAGCAACTTCAACCTGTGAATGATATTAGGCAGGGAATCCGAAATATAAAGAGTTGGACGAGATTAGTGTTAGATAAGTTTGCTCGCCGCTATTTTGGCGGAGTACTCTTGAGTATTTGCTATCTCATTATTTTGGGTAAGCTCCTACGCATACGGCTGGGCAATCGAGGCGATGCTTTGGCACGCAAGACAATAATTGGCATCGTGGATAAGACCGGTGAAATGGCTTTGGCACTACATAATCTAGCCTCCTACGCAAGAGAAAAACGAGAAAAAATGACAATCACGAATTTAAAGAAATTGTATATGGCAGATAATGAGTTTAAAAATTTATTCGATACATTTATACGCGAGTTTGGCCACCGTGGTCCAGCTGAATTTGACATTGCAAGTCCGAACTGGCGCGAAGACTACGACATGGTGTATCAAATCATTCTAACTGCGGGAGAACGTGGAATGCATACCACTGACCGTGAAGCGGCAATACATAAGCTATTAAAGACCGCTCAGCCATTTGAAAAATTTGTACTCAAGAAATTTTTACCACGCATCGAGCTCTTTACGCCATTACGAGAAAATGGAAAACATATTTACCTCAAATGCGCGGCAAAGTCGAAAGACCAATTATTCATGATACACGAGATTTTGCGTAAGAAGGGTTATATAAAACAACATCGGGACATATTCTTTCTTACGTTACAGGAGTTAGAAGCCATCGCTGAAGGCCGCCTCAAGGGTGATGATAGCCTAAAACTGATAAAAACAAGAAAAGAAGAATGGCATACATATCGGCAAGCAGTAGCGCCTGACATTATTTATGAAAGTGGTGAACGTATCACCGCTGCGCTCACGCCGTCAAACGTATTATCGGGCGAACCGCTTTCCTTTGGGAAAACGAAGGCAAGGGTAAGAATTGTTAAAAATTTCGGTGAAAGTCATCGGCTCAAAAAGGGCGAGATTCTCGTTACGCATCATACTGATCCGGGTTGGACACCACTCTTTACCGTATGTTCGGGGGTGATAATCGAAGTGGGAGGCCTTATCTGCCATGCGGCAATGGTCGCACGTGAACTCGGTCTTCCAGCAATTGTCGTTAAGGGAGCACTATCTCTCATTCCTGATGGAACGATGGTAGAGCTCGATGCCGATGAAGGATGTGTAACAATAATTTCAAATGCCAAATGAAAACTTCTAAATAAAAATTCGATGCTGAATGCCAAATTTAAAATTTTATATCGTGTTCGAGGATATTATCTCTTTCTATCTATTTCAAAAGTCTTTAAGGGTATTCATTTGACATTTGACATCTTTAATTTGGTAGTCTTCTTTAAGAAGACTCGTGCCGCTTCCTGCTCTGCCTTCTTCTTTGTTGCTCCTGAACCCTGGCCTACGTTCTTTTTATTCACATAAAGGTTAACATAGAATTTCTTGCGGTGTGGTGGTCCTTCCTCTCTGGCGACTCGATAACTAATTTTCGATCGATTCCTCATCATCCACTGGTTCAAGAGCGATTTGTAATCCCTCTTCTTTATTATTCTCTTTTTAAATAATATATCAGTAATGAACTTCGCAACATAGCGTAACCCACGGTCAAGATAGAGTGCGCCAATGATTGCTTCAAGACATCCTGCAATATTGGATGGTCGGCTGCGTCCTCCTGTTCTCTCCTCACCCGCATCCATGAGGAGAAATTTCCCGAGGCCGAGCTTTTTACCGGTTTTATATAATATCTCAGTGCTGGTATACATCTTTTTAAGTTCACTCAACTCTCCTTCGTTTGCGTCTGGGAATTTATTCAAGAGATATTCTCTGGTTAACAGTTCCAAAACTGCATCGCCGAGGAATTCAAGGGTCTCATTCGATTTCCTACATGACTTCTCCCTTACCGGTGGGGAATACGATGAATGGGTTAAGGCGAGTTTCAATAAACCACGCCGCCTAAACTTTATACCCAGTTTCTTTTCTAGAACGCTATCGTTGAGCAACTGCATCGATCTCCACCAAAGCATCCTTTGGCAATGCACTGATAAATACTGTCGTACGTGCAGGTGGTTGAGCGTTGAAGTACTCTGCATAGACTTCGTTCATTGGTGCGAAGTGATCGGGTCGCGTCAGATAAACAGTCGTCTTCACGACCGATGCAATATTTGAGCCAGACGCTTCGAGGATTGCCTGCAGGTTCTCCAACGCTTGTCTGGTTTGTTCACGTACGCCACCGTCAACGACCTTACCTGTTTCTGGTACAAGTGCAATCTGACCGGCCGTGAAAACAAAATCTCCGGCAACAATTGCCTGAGAGTATGGTCCGATCGCCTCGGGAGCTTTCTCAGTTTTAATTATTTTTTTCACGGTTACTCCTTTTGTATGATGCCTTCCTCTAAAATGTATTTTTGTGCACCCACATAAAATTCTTCACGCTTCCCAAGCCTCATTTTTTGCTGGAAAACAAACCAACCATGCAGGCGAATTTCTGTAATAAGGTTCATCGCGTTCATCTTATCTTTAAATCCGCCGAATTTAACCCGATAAAGATCACTCGAGTCAATAAAAACTGGGATATTGCTCTGTCTGAGTGAATCGTAGAGAGCGATCGCGTGTTGCTGATTTACAAAAGCACCGACTTGAAAGTACCATAAGGAATCTACACTAGACACCGGTACCTCTATTTCTTTCAATACGGCCTCTCTCTTTTCCATTGGCCTGAGCCACGAAAAACCGTCTTCCAATACGTAGAAGTTATCGTCGTTATCGAGAGCAATGACATTATTCATGAAATCAACATGGAACAGTTTAATGAGTTTTTTATTAATCTGGTTTCGTTTTTTAATTCTCAGAGTTAATGAATCAACATGGACAATACCATTCTTTACGACGAAGAGGTATTTATCTGTACACCAATGCTCATCGAGAGCGAGCGGCTGAAAATCTATTACTTTACCATTACTATTTAAGAGAAATATACCTTCCCGGTTAGACATTAAGTAACCATCTCCACAATGAGTGAATGAGTTACTCTCTATATCTGGGTGTATGACCTTTTTCTTGTTTAATTGCACATCATAGACAATGAGATTATTATTGATATCAAGACTGGCAAGCGTATTATCAACAGGGTTAGGAGCTAAGACGAGTACTTTAGGCACAACCATTTTCTTTATCAGTCTACCGTTCTGTAAATCAAAAATCTTGAAAATACTTTCTCTCTCAGTATCGGTAATGAGCAAAACATAATGGTTTTCTCCCGATGGGGTCATGGATTGAGGAAGG
>CP070664.1:2148983-2155379 GCA_020355325.1 Caldifarciminota bacterium | reverse complement strand
TAGAGTTACTCAAGCTGGCTGCAAAAAGTGGATGTATCGGATTGTTTATAGGTTTTGAATCTCTGTCGCAGGAAAGCCTGAGAGCCGTGGGCAAAAGTTTCAACGTTGTAAAACGTTATGGCGAAGAAATTAAGAAAATACGTAATCATGGAATAGCAATCCATGGCGCTTTTATCTTCGGGTTTGACCACGATGAAGAAAGCGTTTTTGAAAGAACAGTTGATTTTGTTAAAAGAAACAAGCTTGACTCCGCCTCATTTTCTACTCTCACTCCGTTTCCAGGAACACCGGTTTACAAGAAATTAATGAAAGAAAACAGAATAGTCACTAAAGACTGGAGTAAGTACGGCAGTGCAGTCTTCACACCAAAATTAATGTCCCTTGAAACACTGAATGAGGGATGTACATGGGCATGGAGGGAGTGTTATTCATATACGTCAATCTTTAGAAGATTGGCATTACCAAAGAGGTATTGGCACATCCATTTTTTACTAAACATAGGATATAAGATGGCAATTAGAAATCTATGAATTTTATTACAATGAGGTCAGGTCTCCGTTTAATAACGAGAGCAAGCTTGAAATTTGAAATTGATATCTACGTTACGATTCTTTTCTGCGCTCAAAGCGTTAAGAGCGTTGAGCTCGTTAATAATATTGCTTGACTTGTTTGTACATATCATTAGAATTTCAGAGTTCATTGAATAATATTCTGAAAAAAAGGAGGTGGGAAAATGCCAAAGGTATGTATTATCCAAATCGGTGTAAGCGATCTGGATCAAGCTATTGATTGGTACTGCAAGACCTTAGGATTTGAGGTTGCGAAAGAGCATTACCATCATCCAGTGGCTGTGGATTTAGTGCAGGAAGGAAGTCGTCTCCTTCTCCACAGAGCAGAAAAACCGACTCACATCGACTACCCCAATGTTGCACAGACGTTGATTTGCATTCAGACCGATAACATACGTGAGACGATGAATGACTTAAAGAGTAAAGGGGTCGAATTAATCCACGAAACACCACAAAATTTTCCTGATGGTATGTACGCAGCTTTCAGGGATCCATTTGGCAATGTTCACGAATTGGTTGAGTTTAAATGAAAGTCAACTCAGATTCCTCATGGGGTCATCTCATCCGCCTGGGCGGATTCGATATCGAAGACAGGCGCTGTATATGAACATCAAGAATCGGCGAGCAAGCAATTATAGTATATAAAAATTCGTATCTTTTAATAATTTTACGAGACAGTTTGGTAGTATATAGCAAGTTAATTGTAAAACGGAGGTCTACAATGAGTAACAGAGACAACGTACGACGATTAAGGAACTGGGTTGTTCTTATCTTGGCCTTGACCATACTCTCACCTGTTTGGCCGCAGTGGCAAAATTCTATTATTGATACTATAACAAATACCCAAATTCGAAAAGAGACAGAAATTCAATCTCTTGATTTGAATTCTCTTGACTACGTCCACTTGGTGTGGAAACAGATGCGCGACGGCGGTGGCTGGCGTATATTCTATGCAACCAATAGTCCTGATGGTGTCTGGTCAACTCCCCAGGAAGTGTGTGATTCAACGCTGGCATGTTTTAACCCGGCTCTGTCAGTCTCGCCCGTCGCAGACGAGCCGTTCATTGTCTTCGAACTGAGCGAGGAGATTTACCTGGCTTATTGGGCAGAATCACTGTGGCAAAGAGCAAACATCAGCAGTAATTCCCAAATGGACTGCTCACCAACAATTGCAATCGACAATCTTGGATATTTTCATGTCGCGTACATAACCGATGATCCTGGCAGCGGTCAGTATAAGATTGTGTACTCTTTCTGGGATACCGTTGGTTGGCACATTCAGACCTTGACAGATAGTTACCTCGGTCCGTATGGAACCGGCGCATCACCTTACATCGCGGTTTCGCCGCAAGGCATCGCGCACATCGTCTATCGTGGCGGTGATTACGGAAACTATCACATTCACCACGCCTGGAACGACTCAGTTGGTGGCAGTACCTGGAATTATGAGATTCTTATGAGTGGTAATGGAAATGATTTTGCCGCTACATTAGTGATCGAAGGAGATGAAGACCTACATCTGGCGGTTAGCGGCAATGACGGATTTGGTTTTCCTGGAAGGGTATACTATTTTTATCAACCAGTTGGCCAGTCCTGGCAGACACCTGAACTTGCTTCTCTGAGCTATAGTGCAACGCGCCCTGCTATCAGTGTAGATTTCTATGGTTCGCCTCACGTACTTTGGTTGGAAACGAGTGGTACAATGTATACGGGGAACATCTTCTATTCTCGTCGAGATACGAGCGGTAGCTGGCAGGTATCGTCTGTTATCGGTCAAGACCATTTCTTTCCTTCTTTCAAAGTTGATAACGAGGGCTTTGGTCATGTAGCCTGCAATACAGGCGGGAATTCAGGAATTTATGATATTTATCATATACGAAGTGGCGAGCCCTTAACTGCTGTCGAAGAATATCCATTTTATCACAGAGAATCGGGTCTGTGTTACCTATCACAGAATTATCCAAATCCATTTCGTTATTACACAATTATCAACTATCACATTCCAAACGCCACTATAGTAACGCTTAAAGTCTATAATATCTTAGGTGAAGAAGTTGCTGCATTGGTTAATGGATTTCATTCTGCAGGGAATTATCAAGCGAAATGGTATGTCGCTGACATCCCTTCCGGAGTCTATTTCTATCGCATTCAGGCAGGTCCATTTACCCAAAAGAAGAAATGCTTGCTTCTAAAATAGGGTATGGGGTTAATTTGCAATATAACAATTTTAAGGTCCAGGTTGTTTAGTTAGTTTACAAGGAGATAATAAACCATGACAGCAGAAGAAAATAAGGCGGTCATTCGCCGCTGGATTGAGGAAGCCTGGAATGAGGGGAACGTGAATATAGCCGACGAGATTTACTCTCGGGATTACACTGCCAAAGATGTCGACGACCCTAACAAAATTCTCCATGGCCCCGAAGATATTAAAAAGTCCGTCATCGTGATGCGAGCGGTCTTTCCCGATATCCATTTCACCATAGATCATCTGATTGCAGAAGGAGAAAAGGTGGTTGGCGCCTTTACAATCACTGGCACACACAAAGGTGATTTTGGCTCCATTGCTGCGACAGGTAAGAAGGTAACTTTTACAGCCGTGGATATCTGGCGGTTTGAAGGCGGTAAGATAGCACAGCGTTACATCGCCAGCGTGGATCGGCTGGGACTTTTGCAACAGTTTGGTGCTGTTCCGCCGATTGGTTCGACGACTTAGTGCGAAGTTTTGATACTCTCAAATTCTGGGCACCTAACAAATAAAGTCCGCTGCAGAGCGACTGCAAAACCAGTTGCTCAAATCATCGACGCCCCAGTGTAAGTCCCGATGAAGTAGGTCTGGACTTCTCACGATAAATGTATAAAATTTTATAAAAAGGTTGATAAAAGGAGGTAAGAGAATGGGAATTTTTGAATACATGAATGAGAGAGTTAAAAAAATGAATATCTTTGATGTAAAATTAGCTCAGGGTTGTGCAATATTTTTAGCTCTTATTATAGTAAAAATACTGCCCCAAATAATGAGCATTAATGTATGGTGGTTTGTATGCCTATTAGTATTATGCGCAACAAGACCTCTGTATGCATTTTATATCAAAAAATAATGCTTATTCATTTATTGTTTTGCCTATCATGTTCTATTTCGAGTTCCTCTTCCCCCCCTTTGTTCAAAATCCTGATTACAGCATGGAGTTAGATCTGTGAAGCAGAATGAATTAAAAGGAATTTGTTCTTAAATAAGAAACAACCGAGAGGTGTATCATGAGAGAGAATAAATCAACAAAAGCCGAGCGAGGCCGCTGTGAACTGAATTCTTCCGAGAAAGAAGTTATGAAGCAGATATTCACAGAAATAATGTCATTTGGGAAACCCCCGACAATAGCAGAGTTACAGGCTACACTGAAAAAATCCTCCGGAGATATAATTAAGGTCATAAATACACTCGAAGAAAAAGACATCCTCTTACGAAGTAAAGAAACCAAAGAAGTTGTGAGCATTTATCCAATTTCCCTTCGGCCTACAGAACATCTTGTCGTTATGAGCGACGGTACGAATTTTTTTGCAATGTGTGCGATGGATGCTCTCGGTATACCCAATATGTTTAATCAAAGCGCTACAATTAATTCACAGTGTGAATGGTGCAAACAAAAGATCACAATCGAGATCGATGATGCAGAAATCAAATCTCAATCACATTCAGACATCCATATATGGAGTCCGCAAGAGCGAAAAATCCCCGCTGCCGAAACCTGTTGTCCTCTGGTAAATTTCTTTTGTTCACATTCGCACCTAGAAGAGTGGAAAATAAAAAATCCTGACTTGGCCGAAAAAGGTCATAGTAGCTTATTAGAGCAAGCATATCCCTGTATTAAGGAATGTTGGACTCGCTATGGCGAGATGATAGGACTACGATGAAAGAAATAAAAAATACCTACATAAAAGAAGGGTGATGAGTTTTAATCTCATAAGATAAGTTAACTTCTGTCAGGTATATAAAAATAGGAGGAGTAGTATGCCAGAAATTTTCCCTGAACCGATAAGAAATCTACCCCAAGCCGATGTTCAATTGGAAGGCGTAAAGGCCTATCTATCTCAATCAGAAAATCACCAAATTCTTTTTATGGAATTTGCCAAGAATGTGGAAGTGCCAGAGCATTCACACGAAAGTCAATGGGGTATCGTTTTGGAGGGGAGGATAGATTTAGTCATTGATGGAGTTAAATATAGATACTCGAGAGGTGACCGTTATTTTATTCCTCAAGGGACAAAACATTCGGCTACAATATACGCTGGATATGCAGACATAACATTTTTCAACCAGAAGGACCGATATAGTACGAGGCACTAGGAACTAGATACTATACACTAAGAACAATAAAATTTCAAATACATTGACTTTCGATAGTAAGGAGATAAAATTTTAATGTGTTAAAAGGCAAAGGAGGAATGGTGAAGATATTTACAATGGAATTTCTGAGGGAACGAATTTTATGGATAGTTATAATAGCAGTTCTCATTATGTTTATGATCGGGATGATCGCTTATATCGCAAGTTTTCGAAGCCACATAATCAGTCTTCAGCAACAAATAGCCAAAGAAAATGAAAAACTAAAGATTGTACTGCGTGATATCCCAACACTCGATTATAGTGATATTGAACGATTGAAAGACTATGGACTTCAAGACCCAGTCACGGACATTACTGTTGACCTCAAGAAACATCCAGAATTGATACCGTACGAGGCAGTTCTCGGTGGCACAATGCGATTTCATAAAGCATATGTACTGACACCCGAATGGGTATTAGCAAATTTTGATGATGGGCACATAGGTGGACATATGCTGCTCGAATACGATGTTTCTGATGGTACTATCTCTTGGCGCACTGTCGCTTCTTATTTGTATTAGACGATCCTGCGTTTCTACTTTTTAAATATGACTAAAATTTCTATTTTAACAGTGATATTTATTGTCTTAACTATTGTTGTTTAAAATGCATTCAAAATCTTAATCAATATGAAGCTATTAATCTTTGATATTGACGGAACGTTAATAAACGTAGGCGAGGCCGAAGCACGTGCTTTCCAGACGGCTTTAAAAGAACACTATAGCATTGAAAATGTCGATACAAATTGGGATATCTATGAAAATCGTACTGATACAGGTATTGTCTATGAGATATTGAATGAACATCTTGGACATCCACCAAGCAAAAATCAAATATTTGAAATTCTTGATACATACGTCACTCTTCTCGAGAAAGAATTTAGTTGCAGAAAACGTCCTGGAAAAGAAACTGCAGGGACTTCACAATTTCTCAGAGCGCTCCATTCAAGACAAGAATTTATGATGACGATTGCGACCGGTAATATCAAAAAGGCTGCACAACTCAAATTATCCTGGTTCAAAATGGCACAATACTTTATAGGCGGTGGATTTGCAGACGACGCATACAAGAGATTAGATATTCTTAGGGCAGCAATAGAAAGAGCAAATAGTGTTAATAGAGTGCCTTTTGGAAAAGAAAATGCATTCTTTATTGGTGATAACCTGAGTGATTTTTTCTCTGCCAGAGCCTTGGGCATACGTTTTATAGGCATATGCAATAGTAAAAAGAAAGCCAACCAGTTTTCATCCGAAGGCGTCAAAATTATTTTCCCTAATTTCATGAAAAAGGTGAACATTATTGAAGTAATACTTTCATAAAACGTGCGCGAAACTCCGCATTTCACTCGATTCACTCGATGGTAAAAACTGTTTTCCAGCTTAACAGCAGAATATTTATGCCTCTTTATCCTCATCTAACTCCTTTTTCTTGGTTTTTTCAAACATC
>CP070664.1:2145807-2148883 GCA_020355325.1 Caldifarciminota bacterium | reverse complement strand
TTTCCGGCACCAATCTTCGCACAAAGTTTGGAAGAGCCAAAGTATACCCACCTCGATGCTGGGGAAGCAGCACCGTTTGCAGGAACGCTATTTAACCCCACAGCACTCTCTCAGTTAATTACAGAAAGTCAGTTTAGCACCGAGGAATGCGATTTGGAGATTGAATACCAGGTGTCCAGAGCAAGGAGTGAGATGCAACTTCAACTTGACTCTCTTCAAATAAGTTATGATGCGTTAGAAGAAAAACATCAACTTTTGATGGATATCAAAAATAACGAGATAAATACTTATAGAGAGATGGCTCTTGACCAGCCAAATAGATACAATCATTGGTGGTTAGCAGGAGGAGTAGTTGTTGGTATCGGGCTATCTTTAGGAACATTTTACGCAGCAACAAATATATCACAATGAGCAAAACAAAACAAGATCCAGATTACGCACTTAAAGTCGAGCACGCCATTTCAGAGAAGTATGGCGCAGAGACAGTGCAGCATCCACAAAGCGATTGGAACCCACAAAAAGAACAAGAATACCTTGAACAACTCAGACTATTAAACAGAAAGCTGGATAAGATATCAGAAAAACTGGAAAAAGTAGAAGTTCAGGGAGTTTTAATATCAAAAAAACTACTTAATAAAGATAGCAATAGGTCTTGTCCTGTATGCAGTACATATTCTTTTGATACAAGAGACAATGTATACATGACGAAATACACTTGCTGTCGCACTTGTTACTATCAATGGGTCGAAGGAAGAGAAGAACGTTGGGCGACCGGATGGCGTCCCGACAAAGGAGAAAATAAATAATGGCTTCAGTTTTAGACATCGTTAGAGGAATCTCACAAGCAGCCGCAAATGCTTATGATGGATCACAGGACGAAAAATACTCTCTTGACGGAGAGGCGCGAAAGATCGGACTTAAGAGAGAAGAAGGGGATCCCATCATTGATTCTCGCGTTGTTGATGGCTTTAATGTTCGCATGAGCGGACCACTTCTCACAATTTCATACCAGAGCGACATCAAACTCAAAGACGTATACGCTGGCGATATCGAAGCCGATGTTGAGGAGATGATCCAAAATGTCGCTAACTTTCTCAAGAAAGAATATAAGAAGATCACCGGAGATACACTAACTCTTACTGCCGAGGGAGACGTTGAAGTTCTCGTCCAGAACACTTCCAAGGTTCGTGTTTTCGTAGTCGGCAAACGCAACTACAAAGTTGGAAATCTTGCAGATGTTATGGAAGTTGGTATGCCATCCGAAGACCGACTTGATAAGTCCATCCGCGACTTTATCTCTCTTGGCAAGCAGTAAGCGATGGTTAAATGTCCTTTGAACTTACAAAGAACGAAATATTAAAAGAGATATTAAAGAGCGGCAAAGACCCAGTTTATTTTATTAACAACTACGCAAGAATCTCCCATCCACTTGAGGGGCTGATTCCGTTTAAGTTGTATCCCTTTCAGCAAGAGTTGCTGAGGGATTTTAACGATCACCGCTTTAACGTAATTCTTAAAGCACGCCAGTTGGGTATCTCCACCACAACGGCGGCTTACGTTGCGTGGATGATGCTTTTCCATCGCAACAAAAACATTTTGGTTATCGCAACCAAGTTCCAGACGGCAGGCAACCTTGTAAAGAAGGTTAAACACATTATTAAAAACTTGCCTCCTTGGATGCAGATAGCAAACATCGACATTGATAACCGAGCCTCGTTCGTATTATCAAATGGCTCAGAGATCAAAGCTTCCTCGACATCAGGCGATGCTGGTCGTTCGGAAGCACTTTCATTGTTGGTTATCGATGAGGCTGCCCACGTTGAGGGGCTTGACGAACTATGGACTGGTTTGTATCCTACACTATCAACAGGTGGACGCTGTATCGCGCTCTCCACCCCTAACGGTGTTGGTAACTGGTTTCATCAGACATACGTTGATGCCGAGCAGCAGCAGAACGACTTCTTTCCAACTAACCTTCCTTGGGACGTTCACCCCGAGCGAGACCGAGAGTGGTTCGAGAAAGAAACACGAAATATGTCTCGCCGTCAGATCGCACAGGAGTTGGAGTGTAACTTCAACATGTCGGGTGAGACAGTCATTCATCCAGACGACTTAACTTGGATGGAGAGCACAGTCAAGGAGCCCCAGTATCGCACAGGCTTTGATCGCAACTTTTGGATTTGGGAAAAGTCGGTTGATGGCTGTAACTATCTTCTCTCCGCAGATGTTGCCCGAGGAGATGGAAAAGATAACTCCACATTGCACGTCATAAAACTTGAGACAATGGAAATTGTTGCCGAGTATCAGGGCAAACCTACGCCAGACGTTTATGCAGACATGCTAAACAGAATCGGCAAAGAATATAACAACGGCATGATCGTTGTAGAAAATAACTCAGTTGGTTTCGCAGTATTATCAAAATTACAAGAACTGGGTTATAATAATATATACTTCTCTGTTAAGTCTACTCACGAGTATGTGGAGCAGGTTCGCGGTGAGCATATGTCCAATGCTATCGCTGGTTTTTCCACTACCTCCAAGACACGCCCACTTATAATCGCAAAAATGGAAGAATTCATAAGAAATAAACTAATTACCGTATATTCTTCACGAACTCTTAATGAGTTCAAGACTTTTATCTGGAATAACGGTCGTCCCGAGGCAATGAGAAGTTACAATGATGACTTAACAATGGCTCTCGCGATTGGCTGCTGGGTAAGAGATACAGCGTTTGAGGCAGGAAAGTTAGAGCAACAATACAGAGAAGCATTCGTGGACTCGATGTTCGTTGCTTCGACAAAATTAAATACACAAATTAAAGGACAAGAGGGCTATAGAGCAGACAACAAAACGTCAGATCAGCGCCAAAAGGCAATGCAAAACATGCAACAGTTTGGCTGGCTCTATAAGGGATAAACATGGCAGAGAATAAAAGAAATCCAAAAAATAATCAGTCGGCACTTTTTAAGCAACTCACACGTTTGCTTTCTGGTCCGCTCGTAAACTACAGAACACAGACAAGTCGTAAACTTTCTCGTGTCCAATTGGACAAGTTTAAGTTCCAGTCTGCTTCAGG
>CP070664.1:2141617-2145707 GCA_020355325.1 Caldifarciminota bacterium | reverse complement strand
TTAATTTTATCTTTTAAATCCAATGATTCAATTACTTCTACAATCAGAGGAATAATCTTGTTTTTGCTTCCGAGATATCGAACACCTTTTGTTTCAATGTTTGTCATTTGGATAGTTCCTCCTTGATCCATTTTTCAAATCCATTATCAGTCGTAGCGTACACAACCTTAACAGGCAGGTTTTCTTTTTCCACCTTATCGCGAAAAACGTTTGCCCAACAGCGACCGGTATTCTTTGTTCCAGGCACCTCGGGTGTTCCCCAGAAAATATATACCAATGGATAGTCTGTTCCATACACTCCATCACGAATCTTTTCCAGATCAACCAATACTTTTTCTTCCGTGGTGCCGTGTTTTTCCCCGTATTTAATTTCTACAATAGTTTTTAACTCTGGAATAAAACCATCGGATTGAAACGTTCCACTATCATATGGAGACTCAAACTGAATCGTTCCTTTGTATTCAAAATCAGTATCTTTAAAATCTTTTTTCTTTCTCAAGAGAGACAAACCGTGAACACTCAGAGCTTCTCTAAGAATTCTCTCTCCTTTTACTCCGCTGACAGCGGCACCATGGTTAGTATAACTCATTTTTCCTCCTTGAGTTGTAAATGTTTTTTCCATCATCTGTAATATACCACTGTTTACAATGAATATCAAGCATTATTTGTAAGGAACTCCCTCTTTTGGGAACTGCTCGGTTGGAACTTCCAGCGCCATAATCACTCTGTCGGAGCGATGCAGGGTTGCGCCAATCGGAACCTGACGAAAGCCAAAGATGTTTTCATCCCACCTGTAAATCTTCCAAGCCTGCCCTTCGAATAGGACAGTCTTAAAATAAGAACCTGCAAAGAAGCCAACGCTAAACACAATGCAGTAAATAAAAAAGTTAAGCATCAACTTTCTCCAAGATAACACCGCGAGCAAAACTACCAACGATGGAGTTCTTCTTCATTCCTGTTGTCGCGATGTCGAATAGGTCGAGGTTATGTACCTCGAAAAGTGTGTAAAGAACTTCAAGTAGATCTGCTGCTTCCTCCACGCAGGGCTCTTCCCGAAATTCGTTCAGTTCCTCTTCAACTTTTCTGTATAACTCGCGCTCGTATTCTTTTGCATCTGCGATATGATAGACAGGGTTTCGCCCATCTTCGATAATAATCTCTGGAATTCTGTCTCTAACTAGCTTCACCGATGACCTCCAGTTCGCTTTCATATTGCACCGAGGTGCCGTCGTTCATAGTGTACAATGGATTAGTCCACAAGACAGCCCAGCGGGGGTCTTTGGGATTGTTAACATTAACTATAAATGGGTTTTCAGTCAGACTTCTCACAACCAAGCCAACGCCGTGGTTGTGGTCTGGGCGATGGGCTCGATGAGTTAGTCTCACCAAATCACCTGGCTTCATTGAGCACCGCCAAATGGTCAGTAATATGACCTCGTGGATTAGGGTCGCCAGCCCAGAGGACATCGGCTACACACTGACACCCTCCTTCAAGCCACCATCTCTCTTCTCCTGGCTCGCAGTTACAATAAAGGGATAGGACTACACCAGGAATCTCATCCCCCACCTCGCCTAGCCTCGGGTCAGGAAGGTATTCGTCATACTCGTCGGTCCAGCCAACAGCCAGACCTTTATAAATAACTAAGTCACCTACTTTCACTGATTACCCTCACTCTGGAAGCCAAGAGCCACTCAGGTGCCCGCTCCGTTTTCCCATTAAACCACTTTACCACAAGCCACAGCCTTTTCTCGCCAAGCTGCCCCATCATATCAGTGCCGATAACAAGACCGTATGCTTTGGCATCACGCTCGCCCCTCCGCCATGGTTTTTGCCATGTAACCAAATCACCGACTTTCACTAATCACCTCTAACCAGGAGCGAGACTCCCAATCAATCCTGTCCCCGCCATCAGCCCACAAGACACCGACTCGCGCTTTGGCGTCGTACCACGAGGACTTGCTTCTTAAGTTTTCTGGGGGCTCAGTAGAGACAATTATACCAGTACAAAGATTCTCAGGAGAAGTGCCCTTTACTATGACCAAATCACCGACTTTCACTAATCAACTCCAAGTCAATCTTGTCGCACAATGTGCTTCTGCCATCACTCACACGCTGCACAATCCAGCCGCCATCAGTGAATGAATGGTATCCAGCATTTCTGATAATCATGCCCACGAACTTCTGTCCGTGCTTTCCTTGAACCTTTACCAAATCACCGACTTTCATTGCTGCACCTCGAACTCGTGGGTCTTGCCGTAGACTTTGGTGAGCAAAGCACCTTCAACCCAGTGTGTGCCAGAGACCTTAACAGTAAGGAACTGATAGCCACCATATTTCTGAATAGACTCAACAACACCAGGGATGCCGTGAGACTTGGAGACGACTTTGGAACCGAGAGCGAACATGAAACCTCCTAACTACATATATAATTTAGCATACTATTTTTGAGAACGCAAGGGTTATTTGTCAAGTAAATGTCAAGTATCTTCTTTTTCTCGCTCTTCTAAAATTTCATTTATCATCTTCTCCGCCTCTTCTCTTCTCCACTGAAAATCGGAACGACTAATAAGGTGTCTAATTATCCAGCGGACTTCTGAGGGCGAAAGAGTGGCTATGTCGGTGGACGCTAAATAGTTGTAATGGTAGTCGTCCAGTGCTTCATCGGTATATGCATCGTATGGAGGACCGTGATCCTCGATATCTTCGTTGTAGTGTTCGTATTCATAATACTCGGATTCTTCAAACCTTCTTTGCAGTTCGATCTCTTTTCTAATCCGCCATTCGTCGAGAAAGACTAAATCACCAAGTTTTTCTTCATCGCTCATTTTTATCTGCTCCCGATAATAATAATAACTCATCTTCGTAGAACCAGCAAGTAGTTTTTCTTTGTCCCAGCATTTTTACCTGATACATGATGCCGTTGAGTGAAATTGATACGCCGATTATAATTCCTTTTTCACCCTGCATAACATTTTGCCAAGATTCAGTTGGAAAATGAAAATAAAGTTGAGAACCTGAACAGTATTGTACTAAATCACCGACATTCACGAAAATAAGTAGTTAGTCGGTGTCCTCGTAAGTAAAGTTTTTCAGTGCGTCTTTGTCTTCGGTGAGAGCGTAGCCAATAACTACAGTTCTGAAACCCATGTACTTTGATGGTAGCGTTGCTCGCAAAATGCCGCAAGCATCCCAGTCTTCGCAAAAGGCTTCTAAGATTCTGCCGCCATCGTCTGATGTGATCTTCCACTTGATGGGATAACCCTTAATGGACGTGCCGAATTCGCTCTTAGCACCGTTAATAGTTTCTCTTGATTTGCGCTCTAACTCTGATAGTTTTTTACTTTTCGCAAAAACCTTTCTCATATTTAATAACTAGGAATTAAAAGTGTCGTGACTACTTTAATTTAAAATACTTTCTGGGCTCTCCGCAACTTCCTTCTTTCTTAACATCTGCGCCTCTACCAGTGATGTACGGATCTTGTTCAGGATCTTCTGCTGCTCTTTGTTCGGCTTCTTCTTCCCCGTATGGAACGGGATCGTCAGCCATGGAGTCTTCGTTTACTTCCTCGTCTTCCTCGGCTGCCAACTTCATTTCGTAGCGGAGCATAGCCTGGACATTCTCCAAAACATCCATCGCTGCCTGAAGGTCGTCGCCTGTGTACTCGTCAAGAAAGTCACGGAGCTTCATTGTGAGGTTCTGTCTGTCGTATGAAGCGTCCATGCCGAGAGCTTCTGCGAGTTCTTCGCGGATAATATTAATTAATTCTTTTTGTTCGATGTTCATTTCTTATCTCCTGCTTTCAGCATCGGTCCAGTACACATTTCTTTTGCTTGCTTTTTTGTTAAAGACCTCTCGCCCTTAAAGTCGTCACGCATCTGAGCGCAAGCCCAGCGTCGTTGCTTGTCGGAGTAAACTTCATTAACTTCCTCTGACACCAAAAGATAATCGCGTGACTTGTTTAGGTAGTCAGCGGCAAGTGTGATCTTGCTCATCCACCAAGAGGGCAACTCTGTATCAGGCATTTGCTCCAAAGCGCTGAGGATTTGCATGGCGTCTTCCATTGAGGTCTTCAGCTTTCTGATTGCGGA
>CP070664.1:2103128-2141517 GCA_020355325.1 Caldifarciminota bacterium | reverse complement strand
TACCTCTTGAAACGGGTGGCGGGTGACAGGAGCCTCATTTGGATTCTTCTCGCCGGTGGTTTCATCACCATCTTTACTGGAAGCATGGTTGGTGGCTGGGCTGGAAATCTCTTTGAACAGATTGCCTTTGAGCCCTTAGTCAGATTTAAAAAATCGCTGATGTTATTCGATCCTCTCGTTAACCCTATGATATTCCTCGGGCTCGCCCTTGGTATAGGTTTTATCCATATGCTGCTTGGTATTGCGATCGAAATCGTCGATTCCATGAAAAACGGTGCGTATGGGGAGGCCGTGTTTGCCAACCTTACGTGGCTTATCTTTTTGCCTTCACTCATTCTCTACTTTACCGTTTTTAGGACAATGCCTGCGGTAAAGGTGATTCTTGAAATTGTCATGTGGTTGTGTATTGTCGGCATAGTCGTGTTTGCTCATCAGGAAGGAAGGGTGAACCTCATTGATCAAGTCGTGTGGGCAGCGATCATATGGCTCATCTGGTATCCAGTGACACAAATAGGCATGGGTGTACTTTTCAATTTCCGGTACACGATTCAAGTGCCATCATATATTTTCTATGTTTTTGGATTACCACTATTAATCATTGAAATAATACGATTTAAAGAGGCAAAAAAGGTTTTAGGTAAGATTGCATGGGGACTGTATAGGCTGTATGGAATATCGACCTACCTGAGCGTGGTCTTATCTTACGTGAGGCTCATGGCGTTGGGTATGGTCACCGGTGTTATTGCTATGGCAATCAATATTATTGCATGGATGGTTCTTAAAATCCCGATTGTTGGTATTGTTTTCACAATACTGATCCTCATTGGAGGGCATCTCTTTAATATGGTTATAAACTGCTTAGGTGGTTTCATTCACACCATGCGTTTACAATATATTGAATTTTTTGGAAGATTTTATTCTGGTGGTAGTAAACCATTCAAGCCGTTCGGCTTTGAAACGAAGTATGTCGAGATAGAGTAACTTGTCTGCCGTAGCACGTGCGGGGCAGGCGGATGTTTCTGCTGTAGCTGATACAGCGGAGCGAGAAAGGAGGCAACATGGAACAGTCTTTTGGCTTCGCGATAGCGATTGCCGGAGGAGCTCTTGCCGCAATATTTGGAGGCGTTGGTTCTGCAATAGGAATTGGCTATGCTGCTCAGGCCGCGAATGGTGTATTGAGTGAAGATCCGGAGAAATTTGGAAGTCTGTTAATCCTTGTCGCTTTGCCTGGTACACAAGGATTTTATGGATTTATCGGTGCCTTTATGGTTCTCTTAAAGATCGGTGTTCTTGGAGGAGCTGTTGTTCCGCTCAATCTGTATCAGGGCCTGCAAATTTTCTTCGCCGCTATGCCTGTAGCAATCGCAGGCTTAATCTCAGCGATATGGCAGGGGAAGGTTTGTACCGCCGGCGTTGAAATGGTTGCGAAGAGACCGACGGAGGCTGCGAAAGCAATGATTTATGGAATTCTGGTTGAGATGTATGCAGTTTTAGGATTGATTGTGTCGATTATTGCTATTATTTTGATGAAACTATAGAAATGGCTCAACAAAAGGTTAGTGAAAAAATACTTGAGGATGCCAGAAAAGAGGCCCAGGAAATCCTCGATAGATTTAAAGAAGAAGCAAAGAAGATCAACGCCGAATATGGAAAACGAATAGCCGATAAAAAAACCCAGATCGAGGCCGATGTTGCAGCATTAAAAGAGAACGAAATTATGCGAGCCCTTTCACAGTACCGGTTGGAGTTCAATAAAAAAATGGTTCGACAGATGCGCACGTTTATCGATGACATCATTGAAGATGCCTTGAAGAGTATACATGAGCATAAAGAATACGTTCATTTCCTAAAAACACTCATCAACAAGAGTGGAGAAAAAGACGGTGAACTATTAATCAACAAACAGGATGTGAAGCGTTACGGCGCTGAATTAGAAAAGTATATAAAAAAAGAAGGTCTCCGGTTGAAAATGAAAGGAGACAACGAAATCAGTGGCGGTTTGATTATAAAAAAAGGAAAAACGTCCTACCTCGGTTCACTCGACATCATAAGTGAATTATTGGGTGACGAACTTACGATCGCCATTTCTCGAGTTTTGTATTAAAGGATGTGGTAAGCCGACAAGCATTAAACGAAATTGAAATTGTTCATCAATTTCAATTCTGTTACTTAATCCATTGAGGAGGTGATGCATGACAGTAATGGGAATCAGAAACATTGGACTTTTCGGGCATGCCAGCAGCGGAAAGACAACGATAGCCGACGCATTCCTATTTCTTGCCGGTGCGAACAGTAGATTTGGCAAGGTGAGTGACAAAACATCGGTATTTGATTGCGAACAAGAAGAAATCGATCGAGGGTTTAGCCTCAATTTGGGATTAGCAACGTTTATTTATAAAGAGCTCAATATTAATCTCATTGATACACCAGGATATTCTGATTTTATCGGTGAGGCCTTGAGCGGCATTGAAGCCATTGACTGCGCAGTGCTCGTTATCGATGCAACGAGTGGCGTTGAGGTAGGAACCGAACGGTTTCTCCAGGAGATCGAAAAGAAAAAATTACCAGTAATATTTTTTATAAATAAACTAAAGAAAGAAAATGCAGATTACTTCAATATACTTTCGACACTAAAAGAAATCACGAAGAAGGGTATTGTTCCATTCACTATCCCTATTGGTGAAGCAGGGACATTCAGTGGTGTTGCAGACGTTGTAAAAAATAAGGCATTCATGGCAGAAGGTAAGGAAGCAGAGATCCCTGCTGAGCTGAAAGAGAAGGTGGTTCAGTATCAGGATCGACTGATCGAGGCTGCAGCAGACACTGATGAGAAATTGATGAATAAATACGTCGAGGGCGAAAAAATTGAACTCAGTGAATGCATTGAGGTGTTGAAACGAGGTGTCGCCAGCGGCAGCGTTGCGATTTGTCTTGCCGGTGATGCACTCGATCTTATCGGGATAAATAGTCTCATCGATGTCGTTGTCGAATTTATACCAGCGGCGCGTATGCGTCCGGATTTTGAGATTGATGGAAAGAAACTGAAGCGGCAGGACGATTCACCTTTTGTCGGGTATGTTTTCAAGACGGTTGTTGAGCCACATCTCGGTGAGATAAATTACATGAAGGTAATGAGCGGTAAGGTTCAGAGTGGTGATATAATGAATAATACAACGAAATCGACCGAAGAGAAAGTTAATCAGATATATTTAATCAAAGGAAAAGACAAGACAGAAGTGAACCAGCTGACGAGCGGGATGATCGGCGGCTTTGTGAAACTGAAAAATACCCAGACCGGTGATACGCTTACGTCTGCCGACATTAAAGGAATTCTGCCAGCAATTGACTTTCCTGCGCCATCGATCTCGATGGCGGTTGTCCCGAAGGCGATGGGCGATGAGGAGAAGATATCGAATGGTCTTGCCCGTCTGCACGATGAGGATCCCACCTTTACATTTTCCTATGACCCCGAGGTAAAGCAACTCATCATCTCTGGTCTCGGTGAGTTGCACCTGGATACTGTATTGTTAAGACTCAAGAGAAAATATGGTGTCAGTGTCGAACTGACGAAGCCGAAAATAAAGTACCGTGAGACGGTTACCAAAAAGAGCGAGGCGCAGGGTAAGTATAAGAAACAAACCGGGGGGCACGGTCAGTATGGAGATTGCTGGCTGAGAGTAGAACCATTGGAGCGAGGAGCAGGTATTGAGTTTGCCGAAGAAATTTTTGGCGGTGCGATTCCGTCACGCTACATACCGTCGGTTGAGAAGGGAGTACGGGAGGCATTAGAGCAGGGCTATCTCGCTGGTTATCCTTTTACCGATATGAAGGTAACTGTCTTTGATGGTTCATACCATCCGGTAGACTCCTCTGATATTGCCTTCAAGATCGCAGCGTCCATGGCGATTAAGTCAAGTGCTGAAAAAGGAAATGTCGTACTCCTCGAGCCCATTAATGAGGTTGAAGTATATGTTCCTGAAACCTTCATGGGTGACGTCATTGGTGATTTAAATAGTCGGCGCGGCAAGATCGTCGGTATGGAGGCTGTCGGAAAAATTCAGAAAGTGAAGGCACTCGTGCCTGCAGCCGAGATGTATAAGTATTCAACGAGTCTCCGTTCTATGACTCAGGGGAGAGGTTATTTTAATATGAAATTCCACCATTATGAGGAGGTGCCCAGAGAAATCACGAAGCGTATTGTAGAAGAATTGAAAAAGGCTGATAAGTGAGACCAGTCCTTATTCAATTCGACGGCATTGCGCTCCCTTCGTATGGCCTGATGCTCGTCATCTCTTTTCTCTTCGCCCTCTGGTTTGCCAGGAGATACGCAAAAAAATTCAACATCTCCTCCATCATTATAGAGAATGTAGCATTCTACCTCATGATTGGCGTCCTTCTTGGAGGAAGGCTTCTGTACATCATCTTTCACTGGTCACAGTACGAGAATGATCTGCTCAGCATCTTCAGAATATGGGAAGGTGGCATGATGTTCTTTGGCGGATTCATCGGTGGTTTTCTCGCGGTTGTGTTCTATTTACGGAAGGAAAAAATTGAGATACTGCCGATTGGAGACCTCGTTGCTCCTGCGATAGCACTCGGTCAATTCTTTACCCGTATTGGATGTTTCTTAAATGGTTGCTGCTTTGGGACGCCTTCAACGCTTCCATGGGCGATTGAATTTCCCGATCATTGTGTTGCCGGAGCTTCTCCTGTTGGTGATCAGCCACTCCATCCTACGCAACTCTATTCATCGTTCTTTGGACTCGTGCTCTTTTTCTTTCTAAAGAATATTCTTTTCAGGCAACACCGTCGTGGCGAGGTTTTTGCACTCTATTTAATATTCTCTGGTGGCTTTCGTTTCGGTATCGATTTTATTCGTTACTACGAAGACAGCGCAAATTTTTGGATAAACCAAATCGTCGCCATCGGTTTAGTCATCATTGGATTTGTAATCTTGAGGAAGGCGTATTCAAAACGTGTAGCGACAAATATTCCTTCATCGCCGTAGCCGTTAATGCATCAGTTTCGTCAAAGAAATATTTGAAATTTTTTTCTGATATCACACGAGCAGCTCTTGATTTCATACTCCCCAGGACGTGTCTCTACTGCGGTGAAGAAATTTCTAACGGATTACTATGTCATACCTGTCTCGATTTGATACCAACAATCAAGGCTCCACGCTGCCGGGTATGTGGACGTCCGGTTAAACGCGGAAAGACCTGTCGGTTGTGCAAAAAAGGTATGTACATCGACCACGGCCGTGCATGGACGCTCTTTATCCCACCGGCCGACAACATTATCCATAGTCTCAAATATCGTCGATTGACGGTTCTCGCTACATTATGTGGACGTGCGATGGCGGACATTGTGCGATTTGATTTTTTTCTGAAGCAGGCCGATCTTATTGTTCCGGTACCACTCTTTTGGTGGAAACAGTTGTGGCGTGGGTACAACCAGGCCTTGCTTCTGGCTCGAGAGATCAGCGAGATCTGTAATATCAGAACTGCAGATGTTTTGACACGTGTGAAAAATACAAAAACGCAGACACGTTTAGATGAACACGAGCGACGTAAAAATGTTCGGAATGCATTTACGTTAAAAAGCGGTGAAGTAAGACATAAAAGAATTCTCCTGGTTGACGATGTTCTCACAACCGGAGCAACGGTTGATGAGTGCGCGCGTGTGCTGAAAGAAGCAGGAGCAGAAAACGTTTATTCACTGGTTGCAGCGATCACACCGGGATAAAAAGACATGGTGATATGGAGAATGGGAGAAACGGAGAAAATTTTTTTGTCATTGCGAGTAAAGTGAAGCAATCTAATTACACAAACTTGACCTGCTGCCATTTGTTACATTTTTCTTTCAATACTCGACTTTTCGAAAAATCGGACTATACTATGATTAAAATAGAAATGGAGGCTCGATTATGCTTGTGAATTTAAAGAGTGTGTTACCGAAGGCGCGAAAAAGGCGCTATGCGGTGGGTGCATTCAATACATCCAATCTTGAAATTACTCAGGCAATTATCAAGGCAGCCGAGGAACTGAACTCACCAGTCATTATTGCAACGAGTGAGAAAGCGATACGATACGCTGGCATTGAAAGTGTTTCCCAGATTATTATCGGAATGGCGAAGAGGGCGACCGTACCGGTCGTACTACACCTTGACCACGGCTCATCATTCGATATTGTCAGAGAGTGTATAAAATATAATTATACGTCGGTGATGATCGATGCCTCACATCTACCGTTTCATGAAAATGTCAAGCTGACAAGAGAAGTCGTTCGGTATGCACACAAACGGGGTGTTACTGTCGAAGCAGAAATTGGAAGACTCGCTGGTATTGAAGACGATAGAAAGGTTAGGAAGACTGAGGCGATCTATACTGATCCTGATGAGGCAAGGCGATTTGCCGAAGAGTCAGGGTGTGATGCCTTGGCCGTGGCAATTGGCACGTCGCATGGTGCATACAAATTTAAGGGAAAGCCAAGATTGCGAATCGATATTCTGAAAGAGATCGCACGCGAGGTAAAAATACCCCTCGTGCTGCATGGTGCCTCAGGAGTGAAGGCGAAATGGATTAACCGAATAAACAAATTCGGCGGTGCACTCGAACATGCCCGCGGTGTTCCTGACGTTTTAATTAAAAAAGCAGTTCAGCATGGTATATCAAAAATAAATACCGATACTGATGTGAGAATTGCCTTTACTGCCGGGTTGAGGCAATATCTGGCGCAAAACAGAAAGGATTTTGACCCGAGAGTGATTACCGGCTATGCCCGTGACATGATAACACGGGTCATTAAGGACAGAATAGATACCTTCGGGTCCGTACAGAAAGCATGAATATGCGACGCGCATTCTCTCGGTCGTGTCTTCTGTTGATCCTGGTGAGCTTCGTTATGTTCTGTGCGCCTCAGAAAGAATACACCTACAACAAATTTATTCTTGGTACTCTTTGTGAAATTAAATTTTACTATGTTCATGAAAGAAGCGCCAGGGAAATCATCGATGTTATTGATCTCGAGCTTGTGACACTCGATTCCCTCCTCAGCTACTTCTCTGAGAAAAGCTTAGTGAGTACATTGAATCGTAATGGAAGAGTGAAGGCTCCGAGTGATGTCATCTATTTACTGTCACTCAGTGATTCACTGTCTCGACTGACTGAAGGCTCGTTTGATGTAACGGTAGCACCACTTTTGGAAACCTGGGGATTTTACAAGCGGACATTAAACATTCCTGATACGACAGAAATTAAAGAAGCAAAAAAATTGGTCGATTATCAAAAAATTCAAATCAAACATGACTCAATCGTTATTCCCGAGGGTATGAAAATCGATCTCGGCGGTATTGCTCAGGGATACGCTGCAGACCGTGTTGCCTTGATTCTACGACAGCGTCATGTGAAGTCGGCAATAATAAATATTGGTGGAGAGGTAGTGGTAATTGGGAGATCTCCAGCAGGGAGACCATGGCGGATAGGGATACAGAATCCCCGCGGCGAAGGAGTCATCGAAACAATTGAATTAGAAGATTTTTCTGTCTCAACATCTGGTGATTATGAAAAATATTTTCTAATTAATGGAAAACGATATCCTCATATTATTAATCCAAAAACAGGATTTCCAGCCCTTGATTTTGTCTCCGTTACTATTTTTGCACGAGAAGCTGCATTTGCCGACGCGATTGCAACTGCTGTAGCAACTATGAAGACGGCGACGGCCATGAAATTTCTTGATTCTCTCGATATTCGGGGTATAATATACTATATGGAAAATGATTCATTAAAGCGGGTTGAGATTCCATGAAGGTCGAGTCAAAATATTACGAGAAAAAAAACGAACATGTTGAATGCACAATGTGTCCACACAATTGTAAAATCATGCCAGACAAACTTGGAATCTGTCGTGGTCGCAAACACGAAAATGGAAAGCTGTGGGCAATAAACTACGGGAGAACAACGTCCATCGCGCTTGACCCTATAGAGAAAAAACCGCTCTACCATTTTTATCCTGGGAAGCAGATTCTATCAATCGCCTGTAACAGTTGTAATATGCGCTGTCCATTTTGTCAAAATTGGGAAATCTCTCAGACCGACGTTTCTACAGAATATATTGCTCCAGACGTTTTGGTAAAGATTTTTAAAGAACATCCATCTATTGGAGTTGCCTATACCTATACTGAGCCGTTGATGTGGTTTGAATATCTTGTTGATGCAGGGGCGCTGATTCGTAATGAGGGGGGAAAGAATGTTTTGGTGACGAATGGTCTCATCAACGAGCAGCCGCTGACCGAACTCCTTCCGCTCATTGATGCAATGAACATCGATTTAAAGACCATGAAATCCGATGTTTATAAGAAAACTCTACACGGTGATTTGGATACGATAAAGAGGACGATTGAACTCGCACATGAACGCTGTCACATCGAGATTACGAATCTCATCGTCACTGGTCTGAATGATAAAGAAAAAGATATCGATGCGATTATCGACTATGTAGCATCGATTGACAAAAATATACCCTTACACTTCTCACGCTATTACCCAAACTATAAATATACGAAGCCTCCAACGCCGATGAAAACAATTGATTATGCCTACCAGCGGGCGCGAGAAAAATTGAACTATGTTTATGTTGGGAATGTCCCTGCCGAGGACGGTGCTCATACATACTGTCCACAATGCGGAAACCTGCTTGTCGAGCGACTCTACTTTCGTGCCGCGATGAAGGGCTTGAAAAATCACACCTGTCAAAAATGTGGGAAGGAAATACACATTGTTTTGTGAAACTATTATTGGGTTGGGGTATGGATGCTCGATTTTTACAAATTATATTATATGTTTGGATGTTCAATTATTCCAGTTTCTCAACCCAAACCCTATAACTATGACATAAAAAAGGAGAGGAGGAGCTATGGCAAAACGAAGGGTACGAGATATCATCTTAGGAATCATCGTTGGTGGTATCATCGGATCTGCATTATCTTATCTTCTGGCTGGAGCCTTTCCTCAAGGTCCGGTAAAGAATTTTTTCTTCAGTGCCTTAAAAATAGGATTTTCTACTGTAAAAGTCAACCTGGGATTTTTTAGTTTTTCATTCGGATTGACTCTCAATATTACGTTGCTTACGATAATCTTTATTTTTGTAGCTATGTATCTGCTTCACAAACTGTAGTTATTGAGTGATCTATTTTTAGGGAACACAGACGGAGTTCGACATTTCAATAATTTATCCTTTACATTATCAACCTGCTGTATATAATAGCGTATGTTTTTACTGGGTAAACGTGTACAGAAAGAAAAGATAGTCGACATCATCAATCCTTATAATAATCAGGTCGTAGAACAATTAGGGTTGAGCACCGGTGTTGATATTACGCATGCAATCGAGGTTGCAGAACGAGGATTTCAGATTCTCAAGGAGCTTCCGGCAGGCGAACGGGCAATAATCCTCGAACGGACGTCTTCAATCATCAAAGAACGAAAAGAAGATTTTAGCAAAACGATTTCGTTGGAATCCGGAAAGACCATCAATGAAGCGCGGGGCGAAGTCGATAGGGCAGTTAATACGATGAAACTCTCTGCAGGAGCAGCAATGAAATTGACGGGTGAAACCGTACGCTTTGACTTAGGAGGGACAACACGCAAAATGGGATTTTATGTTCGAGTTCCACTCGGTATTGTTCTCGCAATAACGCCCTTCAATTTCCCGCTGAATCTATCGTGTCATAAAATAGGTCCAGCAATTGCTGCAGGCAATGCCGTGATACATAAGCCGGCAACGAAGACACCAATTTCTGGAGTGAAACTCGCCGAGGCTCTCATCGAAGCGGGTCTTCCTCTGGAAGGAATTTCGGTTCTCGTTGGTTCAGGAAGTACTATCGGCATGGAACTCATCAAGCATCACGCAATAAGGAAAATAAGTTTCACGGGTTCCTTAGAAGTTGGTCAGATTATTACAGCACATTGTGGTATGAAACGTGTGACCATGGAACTGGGTTCTAATTCGGCAGTTGTTGTATTCAAGGATGCACCATTGAATTTTGTAGCCAAGAAAATTCGAAAAGGAGGTTATACGCTTGCCGGTCAAGTCTGCATTTCCATTCAACGTGTTTACGTGGAGGAAGATTGTGCGGATGAATTCTTACGAGAACTCTCGCTCGAGGTTGGTCAGATAAAATTTGGTGACCCACTCTTGGAGAACACCGAGATGGGGCCGATGATTGACGAACCCGCACTCAAAAAGGCTGAGGCCTTTTGCGAAGATGCACTTAAGAAAAAGGGTATACTACTCTTGGGGGGGAAGAGAGACGGCACCACTTTTCTGCCGACAATTATCTTTAATGTCGGCGAAGATGCGCTCGTTATTCAGGAAGAAGCATTTGCCCCAATTGTTGCAGTTAATACATTCAAAACCATTGATGAGGTAATTGGAAAGGTGAATAATACAAAATATGGATTACAAGCCGGCGTTTTCACTCGTGATATTTCGAAGGCATTGCAGTGTGCACATGGGATAGAAGCGGGTGGAGTTTTGATAAATGAATTTCCAACATTTCGCGTTGACAATATGCCATACGGTGGTACTAAAGGGAGTGGTATAGGAAGAGAGGGTCCCGACTTTGCGATAAAAGAAATGACCGAAGAGAAATTGATTATCTTCGATCAACTGCCCGAATAACGGAATAGTTTAAAGATACATTCATTGCGTTACTTGATGCAAACTTTGTTCACGGTTCGAATGATGGCGTTGATTGTTCCGGGGTTATCTGGGTTGAACCAGTGGACACCAGGCATTTTGTTAAACCATGTAATCTGACGTTTCGCATAATTTCTCGTGCGCTGTTTTGTTCTTCCGATCGCCTGATCGAGAGATAGCTTCCCTTGTATGTATTCTATGATTTCTTTATAGCCGATCGTTCTGAGAGCATTCGATGTAGGATCGAACCCTCTATCCAAGAGCGATGTTACTTCATCAATTAATCCGTGCCGTATCATCGCATCGAAGCGGTGATTTATTCGCTTGTATAGTTGTTCACGTGATACCTTAAGCCCGATGTAGTAAGGATAATATTTTGATATCTTTCTTCGTTTTTTAATTAATCTGCTTAACGGTATGCCAGTCATTTCATAGATTTCTAACCCTCGGAGGATTCTCTGCTTATCATTGGGGCCGATTTTTTTTGCCCAATCTGGATCGACTGTTTGCAACTTTTTATAGAGGTATACGATACCATGTTTACGTTGGAGGAGTATGAGTTTCTCTTTTGACGTACGCGTCGACTGCGGTAAACCGTGGAGAGGTTTGAATAATGCTCTTATATACAGACCAGTACCACCGCAAATAAGAGGAATTTTTTTTCTCTTTCGTATCTCTTCAATGATTCTCCCAGCATCACGGGCAAATTGGCCACATGAGTAGTGCTCATCGATTTCGACGAAGTCTATTAAATGAAATGTGACTTCCCTCCGTTCTCGATGAGACGGCTTTGCGGTTCCGATCGTGAGATATTTATAGATCTGTCGAGAATCTGCTGAAATAATCTCACCCGATATTTTCTGAGCAATTTCAATTGCTACTTTTGTTTTACCGACTGCAGTAGGACCAATGATTGTTACAAGTCTATTTGACATAGAGAGCGTATGTTATCATTGAATATGCATGACCGATACTGATCTCAAATGGTTATTTTATTCTTTAACGCGAACCGTTCTCAGAGATATATCTGAAACAGTACGAAGAATTGGACGATCTGCTGTTCGAGGACGACAACTACTATACCACCGATACTCAAGAACGGTCCAAAAGGGATTGGGCTCTCTCGACTCTGACGTGTGGAAATGAGGTATACAATGCCTAAGCTTGCACCGACGAGGGCTCCGATGAAGATTGCGGGAATAACTAATGGAAAGCCAACAAAGGCTCCAATCATAGCTGTGAGAAATACATCCCCCAGTCCCATAACCTCTTTCTTATACACGCGGCCGCCAATGATTCTAATTAAAAGAATCAATCCACCACCGAAGAGCATACCGACTATGCCTGAAACGAAATTGCCCTTGATTATTTGGAAGAGTATACCGAGGACTATTCCGGGAATCGAGATAATATCAGGAACAATTTGAAATATATAGTCAATGCCTGATATGACGATGAGTGAACAGAAGAAAAGAAGATAGAATAAAAAATCTACATTCAGGCCATGCTTCAGAAATAGGTAGACGACGAGAAAACCAGTAATGACCTCAACAGCTGGATAATGTATAGATATTGACGTTTTACACTGAGAACATCTCCCACCTAAGAAGATGAAACTCGCGATCGGAATATTTTCAAACCATTGTATCGGTTTTTTGCAGTTCGGACAGAATGACCTTGGTTTTATAATTGACAGTTCCCTCGGCATTCTGTAGATTACAACATTTAAAAAACTGCCGATAGCTGCGCCAAGAAAAAAGAACCATAACGAGTATAAAAAGTTCAAATCTATTTTTCCTTTTCCTTGAGTTGGAAGTAGACGGCAAAGGAATCGAGACATTTATGAAGGTCGGCAATGCTTTCGGAAACGAGTAACACAATTTCAGAAACTCCGTGGCTACTGATCTTGGGCAATGCGATTACCGCTTTTTTTACACCCGGAACAACCGACGGCATGATGATTCCATGTTCAGCAAGACTGATGAAGATGTCGGCTCTATTTAATGGAATACGGAAATCTTTTTCAACGATGATACCCTGCCCAATATCGATGAGTGATTTTATCAAACTGTAGAAGAGATACTTTGTTCTCTCGAGCATTGTCACGCCATCGGGTGAGCCGAGCGTTTCGGAATGTCTTATATTATATTTAATTTCTTCTATATTTTTCGCGAGGTTTTCATGTAATGAATTAAAGTTACCCGCATCCACGTGCTATTATAGTTAATGAATACCTTTTGTCAACAACAGGATATGCATAGTACTACACAATTTTGTCAGACATAATGTTGACATCGTCGCACCGTAAACAAAGAAGGGGGATTGCTCCCCCTTCTTACAAATTATCTTCTTCTCTTTTTCTTAGCTTTCTTCTTTGTCTTCTTCTTCTTTGTTGCCTTTTTCTTTGTTTTTTTCTTTTTTGCACGCGACTTTCGCATCATTACCTCCTTTTTGTCATTATTATAATCACAATTCAAAAATTGTCAATACCTAATTTTGGGTGTAGCATACAAATGAAGTGCCTGTTGGTCCTTGACATATTTTTCAATCTGGTTATGATATGATGCCATGATTCTTACGTTGTGTTTTTTAATCGGCATCGGCAATATCTATGTGAGTGAGATGAGCGGTGTCATAAGCCCGGCGAGTAGTTCTTTTCTTGTGCGCGCTATTGACCTCGCAGAAAAAAATGACGCTACGTGTCTCATCGTGAAGCTCGATACACCGGGTGGCCTTGATGAGTCGATGCGAGAAATTACGAAAAGAATTCTCAACGCAGAAATTCCTGTTATTGTCTATGTTGGACCAAAAGGGGCGCGGGCTGCATCGGCCGGTGTCTTTATACTCTATGCGGGTCACGTTGCAGCGATGGCTCCTGGAACAAATGTCGGTGCTGCACATCCCGTTAGTATGGGTGGTGAGAAAGTAGATAGCGTGATGCTTGAAAAGGTAACAAATGATGCTGTTGCATACATAAAGGCATTGGCCAAAGCGCGGCGGCGAAATGAACGCTGGGCTGAGAAATCAGTGAGAGAGAGTGCCTCGGTTGATGCAGAGACTGCCTTGACCTTGAAAGTCTGTGACATCATTGCAGATAATGAAAAGAATTTAATTGAGAAATTAGATGGATGGACGATAACCCTGGATGATAGAGAAGTTACCTTGGAGACCGAATCAAAACCAATAAAGCGAGTAGTGATGACACTCCGTGAGAGATTGCTGTTGATACTTACGAATCCTAACATTGCATATATCCTCTTGCTGTTAGGGATTTATGGATTATTTTTCGAATTGCAAAATCCAGGAATGATTTTTCCGGGAGTGGTTGGAGGTATTTGTCTGATTTTAGGATTTTATGCACTCCATCTCTTGCCGGTAAATTACGCCGGGGTAGCACTTATTATTCTCTCTGCAATTTTGTTTATATTGGAGATATACGTGACATCACAGGGGCTCTTGACCATTGGTGGAGTCATTGCACTCATCATGGGATCGCTTATTTTATTTGAGAGTGATGTTCCCTTTTTGAGAGTATCTTGGGAGGTAATTATGATTGTTGCTATTATTATTGGTGGTTTTTTCATCTTTTTATTGTTCATGGGCGTACGCGCACAATTCAAGAAAAAGGTAAGTGGAAGAGAAGGATTGGTCGGCGAGATTGGCGTTGCAAAAACAGACATTAAACCGTCAGGAGGAACAGTCTTGATTCACGGTGAGTATTGGAATGCGGTGAGTGATGCACCAATAAAGAAGAACCAAAAAGTAAGAGTCATTCGTATAGAAGAAATGGTTCTTCACGTCGAATTAGTAAAATCTCAATAATTACGCTATAACTGACGAATGCATATCTATATTCTCTTTACTGTATTTGAGTCTTTTCTTTTTCCTCGTACTCACTTTCTCGAGAATCAATTTAATCCAGCAACACTCTATCAAAATAGTTTTACGATACATGTTGGCACTGAGGTTCGATTTGGACTCTCTGAATTACGGACCCATACTATTGATGCACACATCCGTTCATATGGTTTGAGCGTTACTACATTTGGTAATGATTTATATAGAGAAAATGTTATGAGCTTGGGCTTTGGTTTTCCGATTAGCGAAACATTTGCTGTCGGCTTCAGCGTTGCCATACTCAATTACTGGGTTAAGTATACAGAAAATCATTTCAGTTATTCGTTAAAAATTGGGAGTGTCTTGCATAGGACGCCGGTGGAGGTGAGTGCATGGATCAGCAATATGAATGTTCCTAAATTTTCTGAGATTGATTATCTGCCACCAAACTATTCTCTAAGAGTAGCCTATTCTGCACTATACAATCTTTCGTTTTATCTTGCACTACGGGGTATTGAAACGCAACTCCCCTTTTTTAATGTCGGTTTTTTCTATTCCCCGTACCGCGTGATTACCATCGGAATGGGTGCGCATTCGGATCCACTCCTTTTTGAGTATGGATTAGAAGTTTTTGTAGGAGAATTTGTTTTAAACTATTCTGGAACTAATCATCCCAAACTCGGTCTATCGCACTATGTTGGGGTGGGGTTTCGACTGTGATCGGTTTGGTGATGTGTCTCGTTCTCTTGAATGAAGACCCATTTTTTGAAACCGAGGAGGAAAGAGATTTCGAAGTAATCCTTAGAGACATTGAGGATTTGAGAAACAATCCCATCGACATAAATGTGGCTGATATTGTAGCACTATCGAGAATTCCTTATCTGTCCCTCACAGATTGTCTGAGAATTATAAACCATCGCGAAGAATACGGACCATTCCGTTCGCTCGATGATGTGCTGAACATTCAAGGGTTTGACCCTCCCCTGTTGAGTATTATTCGTCCGTTCATCATCGTTGCGGCAAAGCCGTTCACCGTAGAAAAAGTGACGACGAGAATACGATTGAATACAGAGATTCCTCCTCAAAAGAATTCGCTGAAATACTACACAAGAACCCAATGTGTCGTCGGGCAATATACTCTTTCTCTGGTTACAGAAAAGGATCCATATGAGAGTTCATTTTTTGACTACTATGGAGCCGGCATGGTTATTGATGAGGGAAAGAGAAAGATCGCATTGGGAAAGTATAATTTGGATTTAGGATCAGGAGTCGTCCTCTCAACAGTCGGCTCCTTTTTTCGATCGGCTGATTTTCACGTGATGACGCATGAACGTGGGATAGTACCATATACATCGAGTTTAGAAAACGGTGGTTTCTTCGGTGCCGCAATTAGTGATTCTCTCTTTTTTGACTACACGCTGTTTTATTCAAATCAGAAACTCGATGGGAGGGTCGATTCATTGGGTTTTGCGAGTTCGTTTGATGAATCTGGTAAACACGCGGATTCCGCCTCGCTGAGCAGGAAGGATAGGATCGGTGAGGAACTGTTCGGTTATGATATTCGTTACCGATTTTCAAATCTTCTCATATCACAAAGATCATACTGGTGCACCTATGACCCTGCATTCGTGGCGCGCGATTCGCTGACGCAGTTTTACGGAAAGCATTTCTTGATTTCAGGAATAGGGATTACCTATTTCGGAGACCAACTCGTCGTATTTTCAGAATGGGCACGTACGCATAGAAATCGAATCGGGGGACTTTTTGGCTTTAGCGGTTTCTTCCCGTATTTTGACTTCAATTGTGCTGGTCGATATTTCCCGGCAGGATTTTACTCACCGAAGGGTGTTGAGTCGGATGATGACTATGTGGGTGGAACAGTGGACCTCCGACATCACTCGCCAATTGCCGATATTGGGGCAACAGTAACAATTGATAATAAGACAGAAGAAGATTCTGTAAAATATGGATTGCGACTCAACGCTGAGAAAAAAATTGGGATCGTGAGTGCGCGCGTTCAGGTTCGATGGCGTTATAGAGAGGAAGTGAAGGATCTGTCAGGATCGAGGGTCTTCGTGCGCGTTACACCTCTGCGAATGCTCTTTTTCGATTTTCGATTTGAGGAAAAATATGTATACGGTGAAACGGCATTTGAAAAAGGTATCTTCGGTGCTGTCGAGCTCGGAGTAGAATATAAGGGGCTCCGCCTAAGAGTGAGGTATGGCTTGTTTGATACAGACTCCTACGCATCGAGGATTTTCGCCTATGAAACAGATCTGCCTGGAATACTGAATAACCGAATGCTCTATTATGAAGGAAGCTATGGCTTTGTCTATTGCTCTTTTGCCCCCGTGAAAAAGCTCCGACTCAGTCTGAAATATTCGATCGTGAAGAGAGATGCTCTTACATCAAAACAATTTGGTTGCCAAGTAGATGGGAGACTGTGAAGGATAAATAACGAATGCCATTGCAACTGAGTATTTGTAACTTTTTCGATGATGAATAATAGCGCATTCAAGGAATTTGATCATTCACTCGTTATAAGATGTCGTTTGCGACGGCACTAGGGTAAAATGTTTGAATGGTTTTCAGCCCGCGAACCCCTTGTGGTTTATGCGTTCCTCTTGTTCAATGCATTTTTCGAAAGTATATTTCCACCCTATCCGTCGGACGCATTTGTGCTCGTCTTTGCGTTTCTTGCCGGACAAGGATTTTTCAACCCATACATCGTCTATGCGTGTACTGTCCTGGGAAGTATTGTCGGTATCATGATCCTCTATTGGATTGGTCGACGTGTTGGCGATTCTGTCGTTCAAATTTTTTCGAAATCATTCTTCGGGAGGATTATTCCTGTTCGACTGATCGAAAAGGCAAAGCGAAAATTGGCCACACGCGGTGATGTTATCATTCTGCTCAACCGTTTTTTGCCGGGAATGAGGGCACCACTGTGCTTTGCTGCTGGCCTCGCGCGTAGTAATACGAAAAAGTTTTTTATCTACGGTTCGATGAGTGTTCTTATGTGGAACCTATTCCTGGTGGTTGCCGGTTTCTCGGTCGGGGCAACCTGGCGAGAGGCATCATATTTTTTAAGAAACTACAATATCATTATTGCATCGATGTTTATTGTATTCTTAACTATATTTATAATGATGTATGTGCGAAAAAAGAGTAATACCTGAAATGTGATTGATGTATTGTGCTCGTGCCTCAGTGAGAAATTTATTTCAGTAGATTAACAGCACCGGTCGATAATTGGAAACGAGATGCGGCTGACGGTTATGGTCGGTACCAGGAGTAAAATTTCCACGTCCCGGACCAATCAGTAAACCACGTCCAATGATCGCTATAAGCTCTTACCCTCCAGTGATACACCCCATCATGTGAGATTGTATATGTGTAGTGGTACGTGTACACTCTGTAATCGCCTAACAAATCCGTGAACGTAGAGTCATGGGCCAACTCTAATTCGTAGTATTGTGCGTCATCTATATTACTCCATCCTAATTCAATATCATTTGGGTAAGGATGCCACACGTCATACCAGCACACGGTATCATCACGAGGATACAACAGTTGCGGTGCTGAGGGCGGCGGGACAAGGGAATCATTGCCAGGTTCATATTCATGAGGGTCCTTACATCCTGGATAATGATAAAGAAGCACGATCGCCAGTACTATAAAAAATATTTTAGTAACTGAATGAAATACCTTCATTTCTATAACCTACCTATCATCGTCATTCTATGGTGCTGATTTAATGAGATAGACATCAAATGCACCCGCACCAAATGAACTTGTAGTGCCGGTAACTACATATGAACCATCCATCGTCTCACAAACTGAATAGCCGTAATCAAACCGCCAATCTCCACATGTTCGCTCCCAAAGAGGTGTCCCAGTGGCATCTGTTTTTATGAGATAAACATCATAGACACTGACCTCAAAGGAACTCGTGTATCCGGCAACGATGTAACCACCATCCATCGTTTCCTGAACTGAATGACCCCAATCTAAGTATCCTGCATCGCCATATGTCTTTTCCCACACGGTACCACCATTGGCATCTGTCTTTATGCAATACACATCACGATTACCTGCTGCGATAATATAGCCACCATCAGACGTTTGCTGAATTTCGTGTGCCCTATCATCATTCGAGGTTCCATACGTTTTTGACCAGAGTACGTTGCCATTCGCATCTGTTTTTATAAGATACACATCATCACCTCCCGCACCAGAAGAAGCGGTATAGCCAGTCACGACATACCCTCCATCCGTGGTCTGCCACACTGCATAACCACAATCGTGCTCTGCTCCTCCATACGTTTTTGTCCAGAGGGTGTCTCCATTTGCGTCGGTTTTTATGAGGTACACATCGAGTCCGCCTGCACCGAAAGATGCGGTCTTCCCCGTAATGATGTATCCACCGTCGGCGGTTTCCTGCACTGAATAGCCGTGGTCATCTTGTTCTCCACCATATGTCTGTTCCCAGCTAACAAATCCATTCACATCTGTTTTTATAAGATACACGTCAGAACGACCCGCACCATATGAATTCGTGTACCCGGCAATGATATATCCACCATCTGTTGTCTCCCATACTGAGTGCCCGCCATCATCATTTGACCCGCCATATGTATCTTCGTCAATGAGGTTCCCATCTGCATCTGTTTTTATGAGATACACATCGGAGCCGCCTGCACCATAAGAAGTTGTGTATCCAGCAATGACGTATTCACCTGCTGCGTTCTCCCGTACCGAATAACCGTAATCATCCCCTGCTCCTCCGTATGCCTTTCTCCACAAAAATGCCCGACTGATATCCAGCATATGCGGGTCTGACCAGTCTGACGCGGCTCCTGCCTCATCCTTTGCCTGTGCCCGAATGTAGTAAAAACCAGAATCACCATAAAAGTGCGTCGTGGCGATGGTATCTCCTGAAGCTCTATATGCACTCCATTGGGACATGGTTCCATCTCCCCAATCAAATTTGAAGGCGATGCTATCTCCATCAGGATCAGTTGTCGTTGCACGGAATGTATAATTACCAATATCACCAGACGAGGGGCCGAGCGGCGCGAGCGGTATTTCGGGTGGATTGTTGCCATTTTTACAGCCCGTGATGTAGAGGAACGAACAAGTGAAAACAAAGAGAAGGGCCTCTCCGAAAAACCGAAACCGGGTTGTTCGATACATTCTCTCGAGAATATTCCTTTTACTGCCACTCATTTTTCTTCCCTCTGTTTTTCACTCTATTATACTGTGCAGTTTTGTCATGTCAATAAGGTAGATTTATTATAAGCTTATAAAAAACTTACTATGCAATTAAGACGCTGTTTTGAACATGTCGACTAAAAACCGTGAAGGTTTTTGATAACGACCGTATCGCCGTTTCGGATAGAGAAGATAGAGCTTCTTTTGTGCCCGGGTGAGAGCCACGTAACAGAGCCTTCGTTCCTCTTCGATTTCTTTTTGTGAAGCCATTTTTTTTGTCAGCGGGATGATGTCTTCTACAAGGTCAACAACAAAGACGATCGGAAATTCGAGACCCTTGGCACTGTGTATTGTCATAAGTTTCAGCGTATCTTTTCCCCAATCGATTAAATCGAGCTCCTGGATGAGTCTCATCTCATTCAAGAATTGCGAGAGAGCCGGAGATGAAAACCCTTTTGCCAACGATTTCAGTTCCTCAACGTTTTCTCCTCGCAGATGTGCGACACTCGTAATTTCATCCATGATTGCATATGGTGAAAGATTCAGTGCATTGTTGAGATGATATTCGAAAAGTTTTTGAGCCCGTTTGCCGCTCCTCTTTTGTATGCCCAAAAGGGTGCGCGCCTTTGCCGTAAATTCTTCTTTCGTTTTTGCCGACGGTATGCTGTCTGACACATACCGCTCCAAAAGTTCTAAATATTCAATGAGTGGTTTTATATCGGCTCGTTCATAAAAAGACGCACCGCCGATGAGGGTATGGGGAATACGCGATTTGATTAATGCCTCTTCATAGACCCGCGATAGAGAGTTGAGTCTGTATAATAGTGCCATATCCTGAAAATAAAATTGCTCTTTCTTTAAACGCTTTATCTCCTTAACGACGTAATCGGCTTCATCCTGTTGTGATTGTGCTGCATAAACGAGAACATCACCAGATTGGGGCGTAGGAATTGCGGTCGTTTTACGGAGCATCAAGTTGTTTGCGATTTCAAGCATACCCTGCGGCAGGCGGAAACTCTTGGTGAGATAAAATGTCTTTATATCCGGGTAGTCTTTGGGGACACGGTAAATCAATTCCTTATCGGCTCCACGCCAGCCATAGATTGCCTGATCTTCGTCTCCCGTAAAGAAGATGTTATGCTTAAATAGGAGTGAAACTAATCTGTACTGTGCAGCATTAATATCCTGGAGTTCATCGACGAAAATGTAATTAAAAAGACTCTTGTAGTATTCGCGTATATCATCGTTTTCTCCGAGAATTCTCATTGCATGAAGAATGAGGTCGTCATAGTCGACAATGTTATTGTCTTTTAAATAACGTTGGTACTTTTCGTAAATCTCGAGGCACGAAGATTCCCATTCATTTTTTGGATTGAATCCATCGGGAGCGATTCCCTGTGCCTTCAATGTTTCAATAAATTTCATGATTGCCTTTGTTCGATATTTACCTGCTCGTATGTCCATCTCGTGGAAAATTTTCCTCGGTTCGCTGATCGTGAAGTCTTCGCCCACGTCGATTCTCTCTGCATCGCGACGAACTATTCTGAGTCCGAGTGTGTGGAAAGTACCGAGCCACAGATCGTAGCTCGAAAAAGTGACCGCCTTCTGCAGTCTTTCCCGTATATCGTTGGCTGCCTTGTTGGTGAAGGTACAGATGAGAATTTTTGATACAGGGATGTCCTGCTCAATCAGTTTGGCAACGGCATAGGTGAGGGTGGTTGTTTTACCGCAGCCCGCTTGGCCGAGTAATAATATTGTACCATTGAGTGCATCGATGACGTCTCGCTGTGATGGTGTGAGTGTGATGAGCTGTGGTTCTTTTTCTGGCACAGCAACACCTCTTTCAACCTCAATGCCTTTTTGGGTTTCGCTGAACATCTGTAACAATTCATATGCGTGAGGTCGTGCTCTGGGATTTAAACTGAGGCACTTCATAATTGCATCTTCAACATGTTCTGGAATGTCCGGTCGTAGAACAGTTGGGACGAGAACTTTCATTCTGTCGATTTTTCTTTTCAAGCCGTCCAGGCTGTCGTCCATGAATGGTGGTACACCGGTGAGCAGTTCATAGAGGACGACGCCGATGCTCCAGATGTCTGATTTCTCGGTGATGTGCCCTGACCATACTTCGGGCGCCATATAGACCGGAGTGCCTGCGGTCGATGCTGAAATTGAGCCTGCTCGGATAAATCGTGCCAGCCCGAAATCGGTTATTTTTACTATGTTCCTCGTACCTTTTTCAGTGATTAAGATATTTTCTGGTTTTAAGTCACGATGTAATACCTTTTGGCTGTGGGCATAACTGAGGGCATTGAGCGTTTGTGTAGCAATGCTGATCATTCTGTCGATAATAATACCACGGTCGGTTATGATGTCTCTTAATGTTGCGCCTTCTATGTATTCCATGACCATAATGAATTTATCTTCTATGAAGTTGATGTTGTAAAATCGTACGATGTTTGGATGATCGAGTGCAGCCAGTAGTTTTGCCTCGTCTTTGAGCATCGCGATTTCTTCCTTTCTCATTCTGGATACCTTGATGGCAAATTGTTTGTCGAGAATGGTGTCACGCGCTAAAAAGACATCACCAAATCTACCACCGCCAAGCCACTGCATTATCTCGTATTTACCGAGCTTTTTCTGAAGCATAGATAGAAACTTAATTTATACGGCTAATCAAGGTTTATCAAGGGAAATCAGGGGGAAATGTTTAATGCTCATCCATGATAACCCCTGTTTCATGCTGGGAAGGCCGATAAATGTACGAGACGGTTACGGTACATAAGTGTATGTCCGATAAATCCGTCGCCCTTCATTGGTATTGTCTTACTCGATTTTTTAAATTTTTTGCTCTCCATCGTACTCAGAATATGTGTAAAAAATTGCTCTGCATCGGGGAGACCTTTTTTTGCCCTCTGATATTCGACCGCGTCGAGGGCGTAACTCCTGATTAATTTGTGTTCAAATTTCTGATATATGGTTGCATTCGAAAATAAATCACAACCGAGTATCTGGTTACCAGCACAGCCGATAAAGCCGACGGTGTTATGATTGAAACTGCCGAATCCTTCGACATAGCGCTCGAGTTCCTCATGGAGGTTGTCATAAATCTCGTGCATGGATGAAGTTTTTGATAGTGTTTTTGTCGCTGTTAATTTTCGACTTATTTCATCCCAGACAGTTTTCTGGGTGTCTATCTTTTTGTGCAGACTCTGCGCCAAAATTGAACGAATGCGCGGATACGAGCAATAACCAGTCTGAAATCCCCCAATCTCGTCCCAACGGCCTTCCTCGACACAGACGACAGGGATCGATGTGGTTGACCGTGCAGCCACAACATGCGAACGAGCGATGATGCGATTTTGGAGTGAACCTGTAATCTCTTCACCATTCAGCAGGACGACTGGTTCATTTCCTCTATTGTCGAACACGATCTCAGTCATATCAGGGATATCGAGTTCCCGAACATCTGCCTGTCCTTGACGTAAAACTTCATCTAATGTAAGGAAATTAAACTGAGACATGTTGTTTTCATGAGACGGACCATCACCGACGTGAATTGGAAAAGTAACCAGATTTCTTAAGAAAAAAGGTTCTGAAAGATGATACTGTTTCATTGGCTAGAAATTTATCGTGACGCCGATGCGTGCCCGTCGCGGCGCCGTATAGGCACTGATCCAATCATCACTCGCAGTGATGAGTGCTAAAAATGATGTATATCTTTCATAGGGAGTAATCAGTCCGTCATGATTTAAATCAGAACCTGGACTGTAATAATTGCTGTGTAGAGAAATATACGTTGTAAAATCTCCAGGATCGATGTTCTCGTATGGCGTAGCTGGAAAATGAGGGGCGATCTCGTAGCGGTGATCGAGGAGATTTAGAATTTCTGCGCTAATAGTGAAAGAAAATCTACCGAGCTTCAATGACTTTGAGATAACAGCATCAATCTGCTTCTGAAATGGAAGTCGCTCAACATTTCGCTCCTCATACTTTCCTTCAGGGCCAGGTGGCGTGTAGGGAAAGCCTTCACCGAAATAGCCGAAGAGGTACATCTGTGTTTGTAAAGGAAGTGTGATTATTCCCTGTACGAAAATCCTATGACGTTGGTCAAAATCGAGCCAATACTCGGTTGCGGGCGGTGGTGTCGTGTCTTCGGGGTCTTGCACGAAGTACCAGAAGTAGATATCTTCGGCATAGGAACTCGTGCCTCGCGCCCATGAGAGCGTATACGAAACTTTCCCAGCAAAGACTGAAGTCGCAAACTCCAGAATCGCCTCAACGCCTTTTACATTTGCATATTCCACATTTCTGTATTCGACATAGTTGTGGGGTGTCCACGGAACTAATCGCGTACCGATAAGGTCGGCTACGTCCTTGTAAAATAAATTAAGCGTGGCAAGAAGATTTTCACGTACCTCTCCTTGAAGACCAATCTCAAAACTAATGGTTTTCTCTGGCCCGAGATTAGGATTACCGACGAGTGGCAAGAATCCCTCTTCAGTGATATAGGAAGGGAATGGCAAGAGATTATAGTATGAATACATTTGGTCATAGAGTGGCGGCTGTGCATACCTTCCGATATTTGCCCTGAAGAGAAATTTTTCGGTGACCATAAACGAGAATCCAACGCGTGGCGAAATGATTGATTTTGGTTCAATACCTTCGACATCAGAGGAGAAGTAGTCATATCGGCAACCAATCTTTGCATAAAGTCCTTCATAGTCAATGTTATTTTGAATATACCAATAATATTCTGTCGGTGCATAGTGATACTCATCCATGAGTTGATGCTGCGGGTCACTCACAAAGTACGTGAAATTATCAAATTTCATGCGTGTGTATTCAAAACCTGCCTTCAATTCATGATACCTGTGAATTTGAAGATCTGTACTGACATTCGCCTTTAAGACGAGCGAAGATTTATCCTGATACTCGGGATAGTCACCGACAGAATAAAATATCGGGTAATAGATACCAAATGGATTATCGATACTCATGTCGGGCCATTCCAGTGTCGTGTAGTCTTGAAAAGAGAAATTGTCAAAAGGCCCGTAGCTTTCGTCTTGCCTCACACCATAGACTCTCTGTGAGGATAGTCTGCTCAAGGATACATTGAAAAGGTACCGAGTATTTGGGAGATAACTGATACTCAGGGCCTCGAGATCGCCTACCCGCATATCAGAACGATAGTGATCAAGATTGAATTTCCACGCTGTATTATAACGGTCGAACTGTGTTCGTGATCGAGCACCGCTCAATGCTACGGTGAATTTCCCTGACGGTGCGAAGAGCCACTTTCCATACAGTGAATAATCATCTCGCCGTTTGTGTGGCAACTTGAAGAGTCGTGGGTCCCAGTCTTCTGTACGCATGAGATCGAGTGAAAGAAAACCCTTCAATCTCTTGGAAATCGGTAGGTGAATCGATGACCGGTAATTTTCATACCCAAAATCATAGTAGAGGGGCATAATCTTTTCTGTTTTTGCGTAAGCCGTTGTGCGAAGCTTGTCAGTGGGAAAGGATGTTATTAAATTGATGACGCCGGACATTGCCCGGCCATACTCTGCATCAAATCCACCCGGCAAAAATATCACCTCGTCGACAATGCCCCTCGATACACTAATTGCCAAGTCACCGGTTTGTGGGTCGATAATCGTAAAATTATCAATCATATATTGAACTTCGGTTGCTCGGCCTCCACGGACATGTATAGCGGTATCCGAATGTGCCACTCCTGGCTGAAACGCGACCAAACCCATCGTGTAGTCTATGGGCAGATGAGCGAGTTCACTTTTTCTGACAATATACGTTGCGCCAACCATATCTTTTTTTATCGTGGGCATAATACCCGTCACCGTAATCGGTGAAATTTCGATGGGTGCCTCTCTCAGTGTGATGCTGAGCCGTGTGGTCTGATTAATCTCAACGACTACCTGGTCAATATGTTTTGTCTGATACCCGATATATGAAACCTCAACTGTATAGATACCAGGAGATACATTGAGAATGAAAAAATTACCATCATCATCAGTGGCAGCACCGATGTCGGTGTCGAGTAGTATAACATCAGCATACGATATCGGTTCCCCTGTATGATCATCCCGTACAGTTCCTTGAATTTTACCACTGATACCATTGAAAATAAAGAATACATACAAAAGATAAATCACGGTCTACTCCTTATTAATGATAACCAAAATCATAAGAGATGTCAAGGTTACTGTTTGTTCTCTCTCTATTTAAACCTTGATTTTTGAAAAAATCTCCATATAATTTTCGAAAAGGAGGAAAATGGCACGCTATTTTATAACTTCAGAGTCAGTTACAGAAGGACATCCTGATAAGATTTGTGATCAGGTATCGGACGCGATTTTAGATGCGATTTTAGAAAAAGACCCATTTGGACGTGTTGCGTGCGAGACCTTAGCGACCAGAGGTATGATTTTTATCGCTGGTGAAATATCGACTGATTGTTATGTTGAGATTCCGGACATCGTGAGAGCTCTCCTGTATGACGTCGGCTATACAGATGCAGACATGGGCATTGACGCCCAGACGTGCGCAGTGATTTCGGCGATTCAAGAACAATCGAATGACATTGCTTTGGGCGTGAATATTGGTGGTGCGGGTGACCAGGGTATGATGTATGGCTACGCGACGACCGAGACACCAGAACTTATGCCCCTCCCAATCATGCTTGCCCATAAGCTCGTGCGTCGGCTTGCCGAAATTCGAAGGACGAATATCGTCAACTATTTACATCCGGATGGTAAGTCACAGATCACTATGGAGTATGAGAACGAAAAACCTGTGCGCATCGATACAGTAATCTTATCAGCACAACACCATCCTCATATGGGCAGTGAGAAAATTCATAGCGAATTAAAAAAATTGGTCATCGACGAAATCATTCCAGAGCATTTGATAGATGACCATACAAAGCTTCTTATAAATCCGACAGGACGTTTTGTCATTGGTGGTCCACAGGGAGATACCGGTGTCACTGGGCGCAAGATCATGGTTGATACGTATGGAGGTGTTGGCCACCATGGTGGCGGATGTTTCTCTGGAAAAGACCCAACAAAGGTTGACCGTTCTGCATCATACATGGCACGGTACTGCGCAAAGAATCTCGTTGCTTCGGGGATTTGTAAGAAAGTCGAGGTTTCGCTTTCATATGCCATCGGTATTGCAGAACCCACGTCAATTACGGTCGATACATTCGGAACATCCAAGGTTAAAGACGAAAAAATCATCGCCATATTGAAAAAACTCTTCGATTTTACACCACAAGGTATCATCGACAAATTGAATTTACGGAGGCCAATATACAAACGCACCGCCTGTTATGGTCACTTTGGCCGCGAAGAAGAGGGCTTCACCTGGGAAGTCTGTGATATGGCTGATGCGATAAAACGCGAGGCGAAATAGTTTTTTAAAGACATTACTGGTAGGTTCTATACATTTGAAAAAACTACATTCCATCGCAACAGCATTTAGAAGGAGTGCACATTAAGGAGGAAGAGTATGAACTATAATATTAAGAATATAAAACTCGCAACCGAGGGTAATAAAAGAATAGATTGGGCAGACTCAAAAATGCCTGTTTTGCAGTTGATACGTCGCCGGTTTAAGACAGAAAAGCCGTTAAAGAATCGAAGCATTGGCTGTTGTCTTCATGTGACCACTGAAACGGCAAACTTAGTAAGAACATTAAAAATTGGTGGTGCTCGCGTTTTTCTGACTGCTTCAAATCCTCTGTCAACGCAGGACGACGTTGCTGCAGCCCTCGTGGCTCGTGGTATAAGCGTGTTTGCGCGACACGGCGAATCACGCAAGGAGTATTACCACAATATGTATCAGGTTATCAAGCAGAGACCAGAGATTGTCATTGATGATGGTGCCGACCTCATTTCAACAATACACAAAAAGAAAATAAAAGGTGTGATTGGTGGAACCGAGGAGACGACAACCGGCGTGGTGAGACTCAAGCAGATGGAGTGCGATAACGTCCTTCAATTTCCTATCGTAGCGGTTAATGACTCCTTGACAAAACATCTCTTCGACAACCGTTATGGTACGGGTCAATCAACCATTGATGGGGTTCTACGGGCAACGAATATTCTTATTAGTGGTTGTCATTTTGTAGTCGCAGGTTATGGGTGGTGTGGTCGAGGCCTCGCAACGAGGGCAAAAGGGATGGGCGCGCATGTTATCGTGACCGAAGTTGACCCGGTTAAGGCGCTCGAGGCGCAGATGGATGGGTTTAGAGTTTTACCGATGGCTGCAGCGGCACGAGTCGGTGATGTCTTCATAACGGTCACGGGTGACATTAATGTGATAAGAAAAGAACATATGCAAGCAATGAAAGACGGCGCGATTATTGCTAATTCTGGCCACTTTGATGTTGAGATCGATAAACCTGGTCTGAAAAAAATCACGAAGAGGAAGCGATTACTCAGAAATTCATGCGAAGAGCATCAGTTACGCAACGGTAAGAAGGTTTATCTGTTGGCTGAAGGAAGATTAGTCAATCTCGCTGCGGCTGAAGGTCATCCTGCAATGGTAATGGATATGTCGTTTGCCAATCAGGCCTTAGCCGCGGAATACCTCTTTAACAAGAGCGCGAAACTAAAAAATCGAGTCTATTGTCTGCCCTTAAAGATCGACCATCAAATCGCGCGATTAAAGCTAAACTCGATGGGCATCAAGATTGACAGGCTGACTCAAGAACAGAAACGCTATTTATCTTCTTGGAAGATGGGAACATAAGATAAGAGGAAGTAGATAGTAGTAAGTAGGAAGTAGTTAGTAGACAGTAGACATAGATAGATCATGGTCGGCTATTTGACTGAAGGTTGCGTCTGAAGTGAAGATGAATGGGGGTAAAAATAAGTATATTGCTCATACGAGACTTAGGTCTTGACAAACTCGAGTAATTGTATATAATTACTGAAGATTAAGGAGGTGATTTATGATTCAGGCTTTTTTATTAGACTTAAGGCTTATTGAACGATTTATAAGGTTCTTTAATATGCTTGGACTACTCAAAAGGCCTTTTATGGGTTCTTTAAACCGTCATGATCTTCTCTGCAAAATCTGCATTTCGATTTTGGAAAGGAGGCACTGATGATGAAACGGTTTATCATGGGGATATGTTTACTCTTCCCACTGATTATCCATGCTGGTATTATCGAACATGAAATATATATCGATGCGAGTACGATAAAAATAGAAATGCTCAATGATTATCATTATATATCTATCCACAATTTTGGACATCTTACCGAGCCCGGCCTTCCGGCACTACCGGCAACTTTTTTGTCATTTGTTATTCCGTCGCACGCGAATTTTGAGCACGTTGAGGTAATCCGTGAGCAGGGTGTTTTGCTGCAGGGAAGTTATACTATTTTTCCAGCTCAAAAGCCTGTACCGATTTCAGCATCGAGCACTGGCGAGTTTACCAGGCCTGATATGAACATTTACTCGCAGCAGATGCTCTATCCTGCAGCAGTCGTACAATATGCACATGAGGGCAACCTGTCTGGTTATCAGATCGTTTCGGTATTGGTAACCCCATTGCGCTACAACCCTGTAGCACGAAGTCTCTATCTCACACAGTACCTTAAATTCCGCATCCATTATCGGGATGGCGCAGCATCCATGAAGTGCATAAGTGAGCTCCAGAAAGAGCTTGCCGAACAGCGTGTCAAGGCACTTGTCGAAAATAAGAATCAAGTAGAGTCATTTGCCCCAACATCGACCAGAGGATTGTGGCAGAGTGAATACGTCATTATTACCGATGCGTCGTTTGTCGATGCCTTCCGACCCCTGAAAGAGTGGAAGATGAGAAGAGGGGTGCCGACTGAGATTGTGACGACGTCGTGGATATATGCAAATTACAGTGGTGTAGATAATGCGACGAAAATAAGAAATTTCGTTGATGCAGCAGCCGATTCTGGTGCGGTCTACTTTCTCCTTGCAGGTCAAGGTGATTGGGAGCATAGTGAAGAATATGTTCCGCGGAGAGACGTCTACTGTATGACCAGTGGCGTGGGTAATTATACTGACGAGGACACCATTCCCTGCGACCTCTACTATGCCGATCTCGATGGCACCTGGGATGCCAACAGTAATAGCACATACGGAGAGATGGGTGACGGTGTCAATCTGTATAGCGATGTCTATGTTGGTCGGGCACCAGTTAAGCATACAGCCCACGTGAATAATTTCGTGAGCAAGATAATCACCTACGAAAAATGTCCAGCCCTGTCGTTCACCAAAAAAGTGCTGCTCCCGGTCGGTAATCTTTGGCCTGTAAATCATGGAAATGGAATAAATGATACCATTGCGTATGCAGTACCGAGCGGTTGGCAAAAATCAAAGCTGTATGAAGATTATGGTTTGATGTCCAGATATATAGTCAGGGATTCAATAAATAGTGGTTATAATCTCTGCCACATGGTGGGCCATGGTAATCAATATGGAATTTATTACAATTATGGTGTAAGCGCATTTTACTACTACTCTGACCCAAATACGCAGACAAATGACTCCACCGATGCGGTCATCTCTAACAGTATCGGTTGTTATTGCGGCGCACTCGATCAGGGATCAGGCGCGTCCAATAATGACTGTATGGCAGAGCGTATGGTGAACAGTAATAAGCAGTGCGCTACAGCAACAATGATGAATTCTCGATATGGCTGGGGTTACGCAAGTATTCCGAATTCTTTGGGACCATCGGGTGAATTATCGGTATGGTTTTATAGAAAACTCTTCAGTACGAATGCTTACCACCTCGGTCAGGTCTTTGCTGCATCCAAGGATCAGTTAGCACCCCATGCGAGCTGGGATACCTACTGGAGATGGACAGTCTACGAAAGCATACTCTTCGGAGATCCCGAGATGCCAATCTGGACCGATGTATTGAAGAATCTCATCGTCAACTTCTCCTCAGATACGATTGCTGTTTTTGGCGATGGTAAAGCCGATACCTTTACGGTCACAGTACAGTACATGAGTTCACCGGTCGCGAATGCCCTCGTGACGATCATGCAGGATTCGAGTGTTTATGAAAGACAGTTCACGAACGGATCGGGTCAGGCACAATTTATTTTTGCTGACAGTAGATTTCAGAATGAAGGTTATGTGTGGGTGACGGCAACAAAATACAGTGATAATTTCGTGCCCAATCTCGATAGTGGTGTTGTTGTTCAGACACTCAATGTTGATGAATCTCCACCTCGAAGTTATGCATCCCTTAACGTTGTTTTTAGTCCCAATCCAGCAGTGAATAGTATGAAGGTTGATCTTGGCGCACCACTCGTGCATGATTGTACACTCTCTTTCTATGATATTCGAGGAAGCCTCGTGAAATCAATGAAGCTCAACAGTGGTGTACGTGAGGTTTTGATAGCTACATCAGAATTGAGTAGTGGCGTATACTTCCTCAAATCCGATAGCGGTATACTACCCGAAGAAAAAATAATCGTCGTGAGATAAAGCATCACGAAATCGCTCGCAGAGCAGGAGGGGCCTTGCCCCTCCTGCTTTTTTTATCTCAACACGCTTCTATAATAGTGCACAAATTTTGTGCGCTAAATACAAAATTTATGCATCATATCTATCTTTCTCTCAAAATTGCGTACTATTTTTTGGCATGGGTTTTGCTAATAAAGATTAGTGATGATAAACGATAGAGTAAAATCCCAACTTTTGTTCCAAAAATACCAAGGAGGTATATCATGCATAGAACAATGAAGAGGCTGTTGTTCGTTACTGTTGTCATACTCATAACATCGGGAATGGCTCAAAGTGAAGTCCGTACTGTCCCAAGAGAGACGCAGGATGAAACACTGATTACGGGGAAAACGAGATTAGGCTTTTTCGTGGCTCCGGTCATGAAAATTACCGAGTTAAATGATAATGTTGAAGCGTTCACGGGTGGACATGCTGGTCTCATTATTAACCGGAATTTTATGATTGGTGTCGGTGGGTTTGGTTTGGCGGACGACTTCGAGTATGGCACTGCTCGAGATCCGCTTGTAGATTTTGGCTACGGTGGGCTTCTCGTAGGATATATTAATAATTCGCACGAACTCATTCACCTATCTGTTCATTCACTCATCGGTGGTGGTGGGCTTTGCTATAGGAGATGGTATGATGTTTGGTATGATGAACAGTATATCGACGCAGTATTTGTGCTTGAACCCGGGCTTGATCTGGAATTGAATGTTACAAGATATTTTCGTATTGGTCTCGGCGGCTCGTATCGCCTCGTATACGGGGTCAATTTTGATGACCTGAGTAATTATGATGTGAGTGGCCCAGCAGCATCGGTGACGTTCAAACTAGGGAAGTTCTAAAAAGTAGTGAATTCTTAAAAGACTGCTGTATTTTACTACTGAACTATTTGTTCGAGGGATACGGCAGTCTACTCTTTAAAGAGGTCGTGCAGTGTTAGCGTAATTTCTTTTGTCTTTCCGTTACGTAAAACCGTGAAGGTGTATTTTGTGCCGGCTTTTTCTTTTAACAATTTACGAATCGCCACGATGCCATCAAAGTAGTTTACATCAACACCATTCATTGCCTGTATAATATCGCCCTGTTTGAATCCTGCCTTTTCAGCCGGGGTATTGCGAGGGACAGAAAATACCTCAATATTCCCACTCTCTCCATGTAGTATCTGCAGACCACTCTTATCTCGGGGAAATTGTTTACCAAAATCCTCACCTTGTTCGAGAATCACGCGCTGATTTTTGTAGTCCAGATAGAGCACAAAATGACGCAAGAGATCATTCCCGATATTCCCAATCTGCTCAATTTTAGCAAAAGCGCCTTCTCCTTTTTGGCGCGGAATGGATATGATGGGATTTTCAGTAACGAAATCCGCTAGTGCAGCGATACGGAATTTTGTCATCCGTGAGGTAAATGCACCACCGGCACCGAATTCGATAACATCAATGCCAGAGCGGTCCAGGAGACTATTTTCTTCGGCAAAAGGATAGTGAAAACTTAAGCCATCTGCACCGAGATCGATGAGCCATTTTCCAGAATATTTTTCGTCGACGGTCATGGGTACGACGAACATATTATCCACCAATGGCGCGTCGACCACATTGCCGTTGCCGTCGTATACAAATTTATCCGGTTCATAAAAAGAAATACGTTCGTGAGCATAATCGATCTTCGTGATGAATCGGGACAGGAAATCATAACCGAGAATTCCCACGACATCCAGACCCAATACTTTTCGAAAGAGCGGAGTAATCTCGAGGGTTATAATCTTCTGCTCACTGAATTGCAGATCTTGAATCGTAAATGGAGGGAGCGTAGTCAGCGAAACACTTACCGTATGCCCAGCACCCATCGCCTTTATTTCACCTTCTACTGTTAATCCGAGTTCTGTAGCATAGCCGAGGTCGACGACACTCTTTCCGGCACCGGAATCGAGTACCCACAGTTTCTCTTTACCTCTGATGTTTATCGGCAGATAAATATGGTTTTCGATAAATTGAAAAGGGATGTTTTGCGCACTCTCCCCATGCGTGAATCGATAATCTTTTACATCCTGGGACGGCGGTTCAAAAAGTGCATCATCGACATCAGCATTGACCTCATAGCTTCTGATGCGAAGAGTTATCTTTTGACCGATTGGCAGGACTTCCTGTTTGATCACAAAAGGGTGCTTCACACCCTGTACATCACGGTAGTCTGAATAGACACTGTGCATTTCCAGGTCTGGTTGTATTTCTATAGTTTTTTCTAAATCAAAATTCATTGTATTGTAGTAATCGAGTTGTACATCTTCATTGACGGTATTGGTAATTTTGACAACATAACATGCACGTGCATCGACTGTATCGATTCCTCTGTATGAGACCTTAAAATATGGAGATGCCGGATTTATATGTTCATAGCGTGCCAGTAACTCCTTGACTCTTCGCGCCTTCACGGTTTTCTCATCTTTCTTAATCTGTAGCTTTCCATTTGCATCGACGTTCCAACTCAATTGTCCATTGTCGCCCGAGATCTGCTTGATGATCGTCAAATCAACTTCCTGCCTCGTGCGAATTGGATGCGCATTCCATTGCGTGAATGTTCCCTGTAGTCCTGTGCCTTCCAGGAGTATTTCTCCTTCGATATAAGTAGTCTTTTCTGCTTTCAATTTTTCTAATCCACCCATCGCCTCATAGTGCTGTGCTAAGATTTCGTATGGGTCCGTTAACTCAGCTGCTCTGGTAGCAGTGAAGGTGGTTAGTATGAATAGGAACACCACGATGGTCGATTTACTTAATTTCATCTTTTCTCCGTTTATTATCGACTCGCTCTCTTATCCTATGAGCCACCAAAGGAGACAGACACAGACATTAATCTCTCTTTCTCATTTTGTCAATTGACAAAATGAGAAAATGGGCTGGTCACGATCTTTATGCAACATCGAGTCCTTTGGTGTTGATCTACTTTTCGACAAACTCAACGCGGTCATTTTTCGCTCTGCCTTCAGCCGTTCGATTGTCAGCGATAGGAATCGTTTCACCGTATCCAACCGAGGTCAATCTCAATGAATCGATCTCATTTCTCATTAACCATAATCTTATAGTATCGGCCCGCGCTTGAGATAATATTACATTTTCTGAGGCTGGGCCGACAGAATTCGTATGCCCAGCGAGTTCGATTTCAATTCTGGGATTATCTTCAAGCGTTTCCAAATTTCTATACAACAGAGATGAATCCTCCAAAACAATTTCAGTAGTAAATTCTTCGAAATGAATCGTATAGAACTCGAGACCCTTTTGGCAACCTAAAGAGGAAAATAGAACAATAATATAAAGAGCAACCCTCATGTTCACGGCTGATTTTTAAACTTCAAGCGCTCCATCAGCGGTAGTCTTCGCGTACTGGGTAGAAGACATCGAGAATCCGACAATCGGTTATTGCATTTCCCGAATGTTTTATGTTGGCAGGAATAACAATCACGGTGCCCGGTTCAGCTCGTTGTGGTCTTCCATCGATGACGAGTTCAAATGTTCCCTCGAGCAGATTCACAACCTGTTCATGGGGGTGTGCATGTTCAGGCATGGTATGGTTCGCTGTAATGTTCCAATAGGCTACCGTCATATTCTGGGTGTGTACAAATTTGGCTCGATAGCCAGGAACAATCTCTTTTTCTTCCAGCTCTTTTAAATGTTTGATTGTCATGTATCCTCCTCGCTCGAATTATTCATACTGTCTCATATTTCTTATTTTGGCGACACCTTACAGGATGAAACAAAGGTAAAGGCATAGGCGGCAACATTATGCGATGTTGCGGTGAGTCTGAGAATGTGTCGACCAGTCTTATTATTTCTCACTATGTTATACATCTTCGGTCTTTCCATGAGAAGATATGTCCTCCCATCTTCATAATCAGTTTTGATATCATTGCCTTTATTGTCGGGAGTCAGTGCATTCTCATCCTGCTCGATATAAACCTTAAACCCATCATCTTTTTCTGGTCCGATTACCATATTTACCTCTGCAGCACTATAATTGACGATAATGCTACACGGCTCTCGATTCTCAGCCGCAGGGCGAATATACTCTGAACCAATCCACCAGGTGCCCTCTAAGTAAAATGTGTCTTCTCGGTATGTTCCCGGATCTAGAAACTCAAAAATCCCTGTTCCTCCACATGCCTCTTCATTTTCGATGCGTCCCCGTTCATTACCCAAATACATTTTGGGAGTTACTGTATAGCAGACCGCACCGGGTGCATCAATATCACGGACAGGCTTCATGATTTCTGGTAACTCAATATCCTGGTTTATTTCACATAGTAATTTTTGTGTCATCGTCTCAATCTCTACATAGTTACCCTCGCCAACATGATGATAGTGCAACATACCCTGTATATCAAAAATATACCTCGCAGGCCGATAACGGTTACTCAGATAATTCCAGATAGTAAGGTCGTTATCCATTACGATTGGATACCGCAGATTAAACTCAGCTACAGCGCGGGCAATATTTTCCCGTTCCTTTGCAAATTCAAATTCTGGAGCATGGACGCCAATAATAATGAGTCCCTTATCAGCATAACGCTTATGCCATTCCGTGATATAGGGAATGGCACGAATACAGTTATTGCAGGTATAGTCCCAAAAATCTATGAGCACAATTTTGCCAGTCAAGTTATTGACAATATCAGGCTCAGCATTAAACCAAAATTTTTTTTCTAAGAGCGGCAGTTTCGGCATGTTCTATAAAAGAAAATAAATGAGCATTTCGACATTAAAGGAATCCAGATTGAGGTTATCACCGCGTGGTAGTCCTTGGATATTTAACCGCTGCAGTCCCGACCGTATGCCCCATGAGAAATACCGAGATAGCGGGTATGTACCAAGTGCGTACAATTTTACTCCCAATCCGGTGCGTGTGTAATGGTCAGCGAAACGAGTACTTCTGTATGTACTGAAACCTGCCAAAAATTGAATACCGGTTCTGAATTCCCTTCGTGTACTTCCAAAATTATAATCAATACCAACGGCTGTAGTATATAATTCCATACACTGGGTGGAAGCTGATGACGCTAAGAGACTTCCTTCAGAAACTGTCCTTGACAGGGTGCTGACGATAGTAACATTCGACACAAACGGTGTGCTGAGCTCTAACATCGGATAGAGGACTGGATAATGTATAACCAATTCGCCAGGATCGAGTTCTGAAGGATATGACTGTAGGCCAAAGCCTGCGCCGATTGTAATCTGATTCTGAGCAGAGAGCAGAGCAGATGTTCTGCTCTGTAAAATAAATCCACCAGAATAAAAAATGAGTATCGTAAGAGTAAATTTTTTAATGCTTACATACATTAATAATATCCTTAAGAATCGTGGCAGCGATGGATGTTCTGCTTGAAGATCCCTCGATGATGATGAGTTCACCCATGTGTTTTGTTTTAAAAATTATCCCTTTACCGGTTCCATGGACCGAATAGAGGGCATCTGTTTCATCCAATATTTCTGGTGCTACCGTTATTCGAGGTGAATTATTTTCTATTGCAAGAGTGCCAATGAGACGGAATACTTTTTCCTGTTTTACGGCAGAAGTAATGTAACCACGTTTAAGCTCCAGTATACCGGTGCGAGGAACATCATTCGGATGGACGTTTTCTCCGGTTACGAGCAGGCCGAGAATAATCATCTTGAAACAGGTATCGGTACCATCGAGGTCACTTTGGTAATCGGGTTCAGCGATGCCGAGTTCAACAGCATGATGAATCGCCTCATCCAGGGTAAGACCACCAAACATGATACTATCGAGGACGTAATTACTCGTACCATTAACGATGGCCCTGATATGCACGATCTCGGTTCCTGCCAATTCGTTCATCATCACGCCAGAGGTGGGGAGAGATCCAGCCGTTGTTCCGCTCAAACCGATGACAGAATTGTGTTGTTGCGCAGCATCTAACAGCTCTTTGCCCCTGAAGACGAGCGGCGCTTTGTTGGCACAAATTATAGTTATGTTTTGCTTCAACGCTTCAATCAATAGAGGAAAGGTCGGTCCTTCATATGTTTTTGATGTCGGCAACCCATCGACGAGGATATCGAATTTTTTATTGACGATGAGATCGAGGAAACGACCTAAGGGATCGGTGCACTCTTCTCCTGCTGGACGCTTTTGCTCTTTGCATTTTACCATATCGGACATATTGAGATTGTTATCATAGATTATGCTCTTTGAGTCACACAAGGCAACGAATTGTAAACGGAAGCCATAATCTTCTGCAATTTTGTCTGCAATCGAAACGTAATGATTCACGAATGCGATGTTGACATTGCCGAATCCCAACAGTCCAACATTATAGGATTTCAATCAGCTACTCCTTCATAATAGAAAGTTACAATATTAAGGTTAAAACACAAAATTTAGTTATTATAATCTCTGGAAAACGTATGTCAATAAAGAAGAGTGATTCTATTGATGTTTTTTGTAATCTTATATCGCTGTAATCTTTTTTACATCACTGTCATCAGAGAGAACGAAGTTCTCTCTCTTGACTTTCTAATTTTTTTTCATAAAATTGAACTATGCGCGTTGTGACCAATGCTGAAATGAAAAAAATCGATGCGTGGTCGATGAAAACACTCGGTATTCCTGGCGGTGTCTTAATGGAGAATGCAGGCAGAGGATGTGTGAATGTTCTTGAAGAATATTTTGACGTCGATGGTCTGAAGGTTTTAATCATATGTGGCAAGGGGAATAATGGTGGCGATGGATTCGTTATAGGGAGGCACTTACAGAATCGGGGTTCTCTCGTAAAGATTATCTTAGCGGGTAAGGCAACGGAGTTAAAGGGAGACGCACGGCTCAACTATAACCTTGCAGAAAAAGCCGAAATCGACATGTATGAGACGGTTGCTCTCAGTACGATCAAGAAAATCTACGATGCATTCCACCCTGCTGTGGTCATCGACGCACTCTTCGGCACTGGTTTTGAGGGAGCGCCGACCGGCATCTATTATAAACTCATCGAAATGATCAACAACGCTGATGCATTCGTCTTTTCTGTCGATATTCCATCTGGAATTAATGGAGATAACGGACAATTTGAGGACACATGCGTCATTGCCGATGCAACAGCAACGAT
>CP070664.1:2085576-2103028 GCA_020355325.1 Caldifarciminota bacterium | reverse complement strand
TTGTCCGGGTTTCCGGCTTATATTCAGGCGGGGTTTTTACCCTATTCAGTGGTATTGGGTGATGTATGTGATGATAGTCGGTTAGAGGTCTGTTTCTATGCGGATTCGACCGAGCGTGTGTATGTGGTGGATATGGACGGCGAGATTTGTTGGTTTCAGGAGTTAGGCGCGGTTGCAGATGTTGAGGGCAGTCCAGTGATTGCGGATGTGACGGGCGATGGCAAGGCAGAGGTGCTCTGCGGGTATCAGGAGGGTTTTGTGGTTTTTGATTCGCTTGGGAATGTCTTGGCAGGGTTTCCGGATACGGGGTATCATGATGTCAAGATGCCTGTGGTTGCGGATGTGGAGGGTCATGGGGCGATGGCGATGGTTGTTGGTTCAGCGGATTGGCATGTTTATGGTTATGGGCTTGGTGGTGAGCAGGCATTGGGGTTTCCGATTCAGTGTAGTAATCGAATTGAGGCGTCTGCGGCAGTATATGATCTTGATGAAGATGGTCGTTTAGAACTCATGGTGGGTCCGTTCGATTATGCGTTTTATGTGTTTGATTTGTCTTCGAGTGCATGGGAGTGGCCGCGTTTTCGCTATGATCCGTACAATTCAGGGACGTATCGTTCTGGGCACTATCCTGGGGTAGCTGCTCATGATAAGAGCGTGTTGTGGTCCATTGGGTTACTGGTCGCGCCGAATCCGTTTAGACAGATGGCAGATATCAGATGTCAGATAGGAGCAAGTGTGCGAGAGGGGATAGAACCAGAAATGAGTTTGAAGATCTATGATGTTACTGGTCGTCTGGTGAAGGATTTTTCTTCGCAGGTATCACACATCGGTTATCGGTCATCGGTTATGTGGCATGGTGATGACGACCATGGCCGTGCAGTATCTGCGGGCGTTTATTTTGTACGACTTGAGGATGCTGACAACGAGATAACTCGGAAAATCGTGAAGATTAAATAATCACCAGAGTCGAGCAGATAGTTTTATTCTGGCGGTGTACGAATAACTGTGACTCGAGGATCGAATCCTAACTTCCATAGTTCGTCAATTTTATTCCCTACAGCATCTCTTTCGAACACATATAATTCGTAGATCTGTTTTACATCCTTGAGAGGATTGTAAATATCTTTGTAGTATACTGGTGCATCTATGAACTCAATACTGGTTACTAATTCACCACGATCATACAACGGTTCATGTTTCTGCTTGAGTGAATCGAATAGTGTAGCATGAAGGAGTAACACTTCATCTTCGCTTCGTAACTCATTGTTGTCTTCATAAATGATCTTTGTGTTTTTGTACAAATGAGGAAACTTTTTGCCAGAACGCGCCCAGGGATGGTCCGACGGGATTACTATTTTACCTTTGATCGAGAAGGAAATATTTGGAGGGACGAGTGTATAGACATATCTTATATGTTCTTTTTTTACATAATCATTCACGAACGTGCCGAGCTTTTCTGGGACGAGACTGTAATAACAGACTGTCCTGAGACTGAGCAGCAATGCTATGACGACCGAACCTATGAGAATATAGTGTTTATATTTCCCTGTTTGATTAATAAATCGTGAGGCGATTATTGAAATCAGAGGAATTAAAGGATACGCCAGCCTGAAATAGTGATGATAGAAGCCAAGGATGATGAAATATACGCAAAAAAAGAGAATAATCAGCACATCCCATTTTTCATATTTTTTAAAAGAACAGATAGTATGCACGATTGATAACAACAGTGGTATCGGTGCAAAGACGATTAGATAATAGAAAAACGGTATATGGTTAATATTCAAAAGACCCATATACCGTGCAGAGACACCGGATATTTTAACGAATTTGATGAAGATATACACGTATGGGCTGAAAAGCACGACGGGTAGTATAATCGAAAATATGAACCATGTTTTATGAATCTCCTTACGATAGAGAATGCCAGCAATAGAGAACATAATGAGGAGCGAGAGTGCAGAATATTTTGTGTAGAGAGCCAATGTTGTGCACAATCCTGCAAGCAAAAAAAAGTTGAGGCGATTATGTTGTAGACCCTTCACAAAGAACAATATTGAGGCAGTAAAAAAGAATAGAAACGTTGCATCGCTTAAACCCGATTTTGAGAAGAAGAGAAAGAATTCGGTAGTCACAAAAAGTATAACGGCATACAGAGCTTCACGTCTTGAATACAATATTCGAGCAAGAAAAAATATGGTGTATATGGTCAGGATGGAAAATAGTATAGACAACAGCGGAAGAACAAAATCTTGTGGTGAGAGGAATTTAAAGAAGAACGCTACCAGGGTCTGAAAGAACGGAGGTGTTTGGAAATTAAATGGTTTACCCTCTGCTCCTCCTGTTGCCAGCCAGGAACCCTGTAGGGCGAATACTCCTTCGTCCCAATCTATGAGACTCGTGTTTCTGAGGCTTACGATGCTGAAGACAAGAAAGAGAAGAACGAGGAGATGGAGAAGAAAGTTCTTGTTAGTTATTTTTCTCGCCAGTATAGAATTCTTCCACAATTTGGGCACGTAGTAACTTCCTTACTTCTCGTGAGGAGTTGGGTCGGGAGTTGCTGAAAACAGCCGAAGCAGAAACCGTTTTCGACCGGTGCAATCGCCTGTTGGTATCTTTTTTTCAGCATCTCATAAACCTCAGCAATTTCCCTAGGAAGTTTCTTCAACAGATCACTTCTCCTTCCGAGCAGCGCCATACGTTCGGTGTCCCCAATTTTGAAGCCAATTTTTTTATATACTGGTTCTTCTAAATCAGCGAGGAGAGTGTCGAGGTCAAACAGTAGCTTGAGATGCATTTCGATTACATCAGACATATTACTTCCTTTTTCCAATATCTTTTTCGATTTTATTTATCAGAGTGATAAATTCTTCTGGTGTCTGCGGTTTCTGGATTAAATTCTTTTTTGTCATTTCTTTAGCGATCTGAACAATTTTACCAAGCGTAATGAGATACTGGTTGCCTGGGTCCTGAGGTGGTGCAATGATTAAGAAGATTAACGACACAGGTTTTTTATCAATCGCATTAAAATTAATCGGTTTCGTTGTTCTCCCGACTGATATTTCCAACTTTTCCACTGCTAAAGAACGGCAATGTGGGATTGCGATACTTTTGCCAATCCCAGTCGATCCCAATTCTTCTCGCTTGAGGAGTGTTGAAACAATAAGCTCGGCATCGCTTCCTTTCTTTATTGAATACACCAGGTCTTTTATTATCTCCTCTTTTTTGCCTGGTTTGAGCTCAAGATTTATTCTCTCTTTTGATAAGAGACTTGCAAGATTCATTGAACCTCCCTCACTAACAAATTCCTAAACAACAAAATGCCTAAATACCTAAAAATATATAGTTTCGTATTTGCCCTGATAGCCTCATTGAGCCTTTTCTGAGTCGTCTTCTGCCTTCTCATATAACTCACATGTGTTCCGGGCATGATACTCCTAAAAGTCCAAGTCCGTTCTTTATTATTTCGGCGGTTTTTTGTATCAAAAACAGCCGCGCTTGCGTAAGTTCTCTATCATCGCTTACGACACGATGTTTTTGATAGAAATAGTGAAAATCATGTGCGAGATCTATTAAGTAGTACGTGACAAAATATGGTTCCAGGTGGCGAACTGCATCTTCGAGCATCTCGGGAAATTTTAAGACGTTTTTCACGAGGGCGAGTTCTTCTTTCTCTTTTATGTGCGTCAAATCAATATCGCTTGTTACCATAATGCCTTTCTCTTCCGCAAATTTTATGATGCTCTTGATACGAGCATGTGCATACTGCACATAGTATACAGGATTTTCATCCGACTGCTTCAGCGCGAGGTCGAGATCAAAATCTAAGTGTTGAGACGATGATCTCATGAGAAAGAAAAATCGTGCTACATCCGTTGGAATTTTTTCAAGAAGCTCATCGAGGGTCGTAAATGTTCCAGCCCGTTTCGACATCGCAACAAACTTTCCTCCTTTTTTGAGTTTAACTTCCTGAACAATGAGGATTTTGAGAATATCTGTGGGATGGCCTAAGGCTTCGATTCCACCGTAGAGTGCCTTCATATAACCATGATGATCGGGCCCCCAGATATTAATTAATTTGTTATAATTTCTCTCAATTTTATCAAAATGATAGGCAATATCAGGAAGGAGGTAGGTATAGTGTTTGTCAGACGTGATGATGACCCTATCTCTATCATCGTCAAATTCAGTCGTCTTGAAAAATAGTGCACCATCTTTCATATACGTGAGTTTTTTATCTTTTAAGATTTTTAGTATTTTATCAACATATTTCTTTTTATATATGTCTGACTCGTGGGTCCAATAATCGAAGACGACGCCAAAATCGCTCAGCATCTTCTTGTGATTTTCGACAAAATAGTTGACAGCGTATGTTTTTATATTTTCGGTGTCTAGAATTATTCTTTTGAGAGCCTCTCTTGCCACATCGATAATATACTCCCCATGATAGCCATCTTCGGGTAGATGAGCCGTGCCGCCTTGCAGCTCGATCATTCTTTGCCGCACGCTTTCGGCCAAAAGTTCTATCTGTTTGCCTCCATCATTGATATAGTATTCAGCGTGTGCCTTGAAGCCGGTTTGATTGAGTATTCGCACGAGTGAGTCACCGACTGCAGCGGCGCGGGCGCTCACAACGTTTATTGGTCCAGTTGGATTCGCACTTACGTATTCGATCAAGATGCTCTCGCCTCGACCAATGTCGATCTCACTCTTCTGGGTAAGTTGTTTCAATAGATAGTTTTCATCTATTGTAAAATTTATAAAGGCAGGTTTGTGTACCGTTATATGTTTAATGATTGGGCTCTTTATCTTTGCTACGATATGCTCAGCAATTTTCTTCGGATCCTTTCCTTCTCGTGAGGCAATCTTAAAAGCTATATTTGTCGAATAATCACCTTCTTTTTCTTTTGGCACATAGTCGATAACTATCTCTTCATCGGGGAACATGTTTTTGAGAATGTCTTTTAGTTCTTGCCTAATCATTGTGAAAGTCGACCTGCGGCGCATCTCCCCATAGCCGTTCTAAGCCGTAAAAATCCCTTGTCTCTTTCATGAAGAGGTGGACAATGACGTCGAAGAAGTCTAATAAAACCCAACTGGCTGCCTCTAATCCTTCGACATGATCAGGAGTCTCGTGCTCCGTCAAGACATGAGCGATCGTCCGTACGTGGAGTTCCGAGAGTCCATTGGCAATCACAAAGTAATCAGTAATGGGCGATATATCACGCAAGTCGAATATAACAATTTCTTCTCCCTTTTTACTATCTATTAAGCGTGCCAGCGTCTTTGCAAGAGATTGTGGATCCGTAGGTTTGTTTACGTTATGATTAGATTTCTTTTCCGACATCTGGGAACAATTTTCTGTAATCCTTTCCGACAATCAGGGTGATTTCTATGTAGAGAGCAGGATCAATATCTTTACCAATGTTTTTACATCCTATTCTCTTTGCAACATAGTGAGCGTTCTTCATATTCTCATCAATGCGTTCAATAATGACAGACTCGTCAAATGATTCATGACTTGCATTACCAATCTTCATGACATTGAATCCACGCTTTCTTAGTATGTTTGCAACTTTCAAAGCTAACCTATCAACGCCGCAGCCATTCAAGACCTCGACCCGAATACTCGTATTTTTTTTATAAATCTCTTCAGGATCCTCTCTCGTATACATGATGATCATTGAGATGAGGAAACCAGTTACGAGAAGAATAAGAATATACAACACTACTCTCCCAGACATTTTATGCTTTGTCCGTGTGCCAGCCATGACTACATTCGTGGTTTGGATTTCATTTTTTTACCGTTCTTTATCCACGCAAACGGTCCAATGACGCCGCCATCTTTTATTTTTGTTTTTCCTTCAATGAGTGTAAAGGGTCGTATGTGAACATTCGTTCCAATTTGCACAGAAAGATCGATGGTTGTCGTTACGGGATCTTCGATAGAGACGCCCCGTGCTGTCAATTCTGCAAACCATCTTTTTTTACTTAGTTCCCGCGCATAGGAGAGGTCTAGTTTTGAATTGATCCCTAAAATTTCTTCTTCATTTTTAATCTTTACACGCGCAACCTTCTTTCTTCTTTTTATGAGGTCCCTCACAATATCGGTTAAATAATACTCACCCTGACGATTGAGCGAAGTGATTTCATTTAATGCTGAAGCGATGACTGTTCTCTTCCCATAGTAAACTCCTGTGTTAATTTCCTTTATCGCCTGTTGTCTCCGTGTTGCGTCGGTTTGTTCGATAATGCCTGTTATTCTATTCCTTGTGTCTCGTATGATTCGTCCATAGCCGAAGGGATTTTTTACCTCACAGGTGAGGATTGTGATATCAGAATGCTCTTTCGCGTGGTGTGCCATAAGTTTCATGATGGATTTTTTTGTTAAGAAAGGCACGTCACCACATAAAATTAATACATTACGGTTAGACGAAAGCGCGATCCCACGTTTCGCGGCATCGCCAGTGCCCTGAGGAACTGTCTGGAGAGCATACTTAACACTACTACCGATGATTTTTTTAATCTCTCGGCCGTGCTTGCCCACAACGACAATGATTTCGTCACTCTGGATAGCCTTCGCGAGGTCTATAACAAAAGAAATAATTGGTTTCCCTAAAATTGTATGTAAAATTTTTGGCGTTTTTGAGTACATCCGTTTGCCGATTCCTGCGGCGAGAATGATTGTGCTCAATTTATCTCTGTGAATACTCCGCTCACTAATGGGCACAATTAAATATAGTCAAATATAAAAAAATGTCAATAGAAAATACGGAATGGGGTCTACATTAGCCTCTCGTCTCGGTTTTCTGCAGATTCTTTGATGAGGTCTTTGAGAAAATCAGGGTCAATCGGATAATTCAGACTCTCTGCCATTCTCAGATCGTGCCATGCTCTTTGATATTCTTTGCTCTGGTAATAGGCAATCGCCCGTTGGTAATAGGCTTTCACATATCCTGGATCGATCCTCAATGCTTCGCTGAAATCAGCAATAGCGGCATCGTTTTGTTCTAAAATTCTGAAAGTAAGTCCCCGATTATAATATGCGTCAGTGTATTCTGGCTTGAATCGTAAAGCCGTGTTGAATTCATCGATTGCTCGGTTGTATTCTGTTAGATAAATATATATGACACCACGATTGTTATAGGCCTCTGCGTATTCCTGGTCTATCCTCAATGCATCAGTATAGTCGGCAAAAGCCTTATCGTACTCTTTGAGGAGAAAGTAGACCACACCACGATCATTGTAGGCTCGCGCAAAATCCGGATCAACCTTTAATGCGTGGCTAAAATCAGTAATGGCTTTATCGTATTCTCCCCTCATGCGATACGCAATACCTCGATTGTAGCGGGCTATTTTCGAGTGCGGATATTTTTCAAGAGCGTCACTCCATAGCGTTATGCTATCTTTCCAAACCATGCATCGATGAAAAGTCAGAACAGAGAGCGTACTTATTATGGCAGCAAAGATTAACATGAGTAATGATTTTAGTATATGTAGAGATTTTAATTTTTTGTCATATAACCAGTGAAAACCTTCTCCTACTATAGAGAACAGGCCGATCGATGCAATATACGTATACCGATCGGCCATTATCTGTCCGGTCGGAATCAGTTGGAGATAAGGTAACATGGCAATGAGAAACAGAGCAAAGCCAAAAACTATTTTTCGAGTGTATTTTGCAGATATAATCACTCCGATGACGATAAGAACTACTGTGACAACGGAGAAGTAGAATATTGGCGGTAAAAAATTACCCGTCATTGTGGGATAGGAATAATAACATGAGAGTCTCACTGGTATTACGATTTTATACAGATAGAATACCAAGCCATAACTGGCTGTTAAGATTCTATCAAAAAATACTGTTGTGGGCACGGTACCGAGGTAGCCGAATGTGCGTTCACCTAAAATGGTAATCAACGCAAACAAAAATGCCAACATGAAGAATGGAATTTTCTCGAACACAAGTTTTCGGCTAAAGTTTCGGTGCAAGAGATAGTCGCATATGAACATGACAACAGGCAGGGTGACCGCGGTTCCCTTTGATAGGAGCGATAGGACAAATAAAACCAAGGAAAGCCAATAATATTTTTTTGTATTTTGCTTCTGGTAATAAAGATAAAGGAGTAATGAACCCAGATAAAACAATGAATAAAGTACATCTTTTCTTCCTGCAATCCATGCCACTGATTCTACTCGTAGAGGATGAATGGCAAATAATAGTGTAGCTACAAAAGAGATAGAGATACTTTTACTAAGTACATATATCAATATAAACACTAAACTACTTGTTAATAAGTGAAGGACAAGATTCGTTGTGTGATACGCACGAGCGTCTCGTTCAAAAAAATGATACTCCAATGAATATGAAAGTACCGTTAGGGGAATGTAGGCACCAGTATAAAAAGAAGTAAAAATCGTTTTGGTGCTGTGCCAAGAAAGCTCTCGTATATCTGAGTTTTCAGTGACTAATAAGTCATCATCCCAACCAGTAAAACCATTCTTAAGCGATGGTAAAAAAGCAAATAGAGTGATAACGAAGATACAAAAAACTGAAATAGCTACACGACGTCTCTCGCTTAGTTTCACCATAAGGTGTCAATCTGTCATCATATTATACGTATTTCGTCTTGTGTCAATCCAGGTTATCTGAGTACAAAGAACATACTATCGCACTCATCCACATGGCAGATAACTATCCCGGCAGTGCATTTTTTAGATATCCAAAAGGTGAGAAATAGTAAAACCGGCTCTCGTTATTTGCCAATACAGAATTCGGAGAAGATTGTGTTGATAATCTTCTGGCGCATTACCGTGCTGGTCATTTCGCCGAACGGATCATGTGGGCATAGGGGTCGATAGGGCGATCTGTTTATTCTCCTGGTAGGTGATCCCATTATTCTTACTTGACTTACTCGATAATCTGATTATTATTACTTCATGATAGTATCGAGGATTTTGAAATTCGTATCTATTCCCAGACCAAAATTGCCGGTGGGAGGATTTTTTCGAGCACATCTGAGGCCGTTCTTGCTACTGCTTTTCCTTTTTGTGTTTTGTAATAAATTACCAATTGGAGAAGATGAAATAAGTATACGGGGAGATTTCGATGCTCAGTTTATTGAATTGACTCCTAGTTTTAAATTTACTGAATCCAAAAATATCCCTCTTGGTGCATCCGTTAATTTAATTATTGGCAAAAATAGTGAATATGAATCGAGAATACTCTTACAATTTGATTTTCCCGATACATCAATTCAGGGACTCGACGAGATAAAATTGATTCTATGGCGAAACCTGCGATTTAGTGAGGATACGATTACATTTAGCATACATCTTTTAACGACTCCGTTTAACGAAACTGAGGCAACCTGGCATTTGAAGACAATCAGTGAAACATGGTCAACAGATGGAGGTGATTTCGAAGAAGATTCACTTCGTTTTGGCGAAGTACGTGGAGATTCTTTGGTTGTATTATTTAATTACATTGAGTTGGAACAGATAAGGTCTGCTCCAGGTTTGATTATCATTCCGGAGGACACCGGGTTCGTTGGCTTTTATTCGAGAGAAGGTGGTGCAGCACCTCAATTTCAACTTGTGAAAAACAATGTTGCGACTTCAGTACCAATCGAGGCAGATTGTCACATACTGACTGGTCCAGAACCATTCTACATCGAGACGTGGATCGGTTCGGGTATGGGATACCGAAATTTTGTACAATTTGACTTTACCGTTGATTCGCTATTGCCCGGCGAAAAAATTGTCTTCGCGGATTTGAGTTTTAAGGCATTCAAACACTTTAGTATGAGGGATTCTTTTGATATTGGAATAAAAGAATTGATTGAACACTTTGACGACTATGACACACCAACTGGTCCTGCTCTTTCCGTTGAGTCACACTCTGTTCATGATACACTCTTTAGCCTTGACATTGTAGAACATGTTCAACGCATCATCGACGTACCCGATTCGAACTTTGGGCTGTTCATCTACGTCTCACCAGAAAATTATGACATATCCAGCTTCCAGATAGTGGACGATTCATACATCTTAAGAATAGGATATATTCCACCGCCAGAGGAGAGATGGTGAGAAATGGGGAGACGGGGTGACGTGGAGAAACGGAGACAAGGGAGATCAATTTTTGAAATTAGAATCTAAAGAGGAACTATTATGGCCGTAATAGTGTTTGTCCTATTCAATGCATCGATCTTTTCTTTCGATGGCGTTGGTGAAGATATGAGTGTATTTAGGCTGCCGTTTACAGAGGTTTATCAGAAGACGAATATCGAGTTTACACTCAGTCCGGAGTTTCATATGTTAACCGAAGGGGGTAATTTTCGTGGGATTTTCTGGACGAATCCATTTCATTTTAGTCTCACGGTTCCTGTCACGAAAGGATTTATTTTTGCTGTTGGTAATGATGAACGATTAAATCAATCCTTTGACATTTATTTTGAGGAAGGCGAGCTCAAGATGCATGTGTTCGGTGAGGGGGGTATTGAAGAGGTTTATGTAAACGCGAATAAGAATTTTGGTAGTGGTGAAATAGCATTGCGAGGATCCTACCTTTTCGGGAATTCTTGGGAAGTATGGAATTACACCGTTGGTGACTTTGATTTAGTTGATTCATTTTTATATAAATATCATGGTAAAATATTTTGTGGCGGGTTGAGATATAATCTGTTTTCACTATCCTATGAATTTCTTGGCGATTTAGCTATGGAAAAAGAGCATGCTGATACAACAATAGACCTCCCTGAACGATTGTCTCTCGGTTTGACACCCCGACTCTTTGGCGGTACAATGAATTTTTTATACGAGCATTCGTTTTGGGGGGACAACAACCGAGGGTACAAATCGCCACATCGATTTAAGATCGGGTTTATAAAAAGGAACCTATCGATTCATTATATATTTAACCCGTGGTATTTGAGTGAAGTGAAAGAACATGGTATCATTTTTTCGGTTGCTACTCCTATTAGAAATGTAGGTTCTGTCATGTTCAGCTTCAATGGTTTTTTAAGAACGAAAGGTTCATTAAAAGAAATTAAGATAGTGCCACAATTGAAACTGGTACTCGCAGAAATTTTCTCTCCACGAAGAAAGTAGCATGTCGATTATTTCTGTAAAATCTGTGATCCTACAATCGGTGTAATCTATATTTCATGAAACCTAAACTCTTATTACTCGATGACGAAGAGAGCCTTATAAAGTGGCTTTCCTACGCGCTCGAGACGCGAGGCTATGCTGTTCTTGCAACAACCGAGTATGAAGCTGCTTTAACAAAAATTAAAAATGAACAGTTCGACTGCGTCATCAGTGATATTCGGATGCCCGGAATCGACGGTTTCGAATTTTTGAGAAGGGTAAGGAAAATGTATCCTTATCTGCCCGTGATATTTATTACTGCCTATGGCTCTATGGAATCTGCGATCAACGCAATTAGAGACAGAGCGAGCGACTATATCTTAAAGCCTTTCTCCATCGACGAACTCGTCATGAGGATAAAAGCTAATGTAGGCCAACTAAGAGTACCGTCTCAACCAATTATCGGTGCGAGTAAGCAGATACAAAATGTATTGGATACGGTCAAAAAAATTGCTGATACAGATATAACTGCGCTTATCCTTGGTGAATCAGGGACGGGTAAGGAATTGATTGCACGGGAGATCCATAATATGTCAAAGCGGTCACGAAGGCATTTCGTGACGCTTTCCTGTGCAGCCCTTCCTGAAACACTGCTTGAGAGTGAGCTCTTTGGCTATAAAAAGGGTGCCTTTACTGGAGCAACGGCAGACAAAGATGGACTCTTTAAAATGGCTGATAAGGGAAGCTTCTTCCTCGACGAGATTGGCGATGCACCTCTAACGATTCAAATGAAGATTTTAAGGTTATTAGAAGAACGAGAGATTGTACCATTGGGTTCTACAAAGTCAATAAAAGTCGATGTACGATTAATTGCTGCGACAAATAAAGAGCTCAAGGAAGAGGTAAAACAGGGTAGATTTCGAGAAGACCTGTACTACCGTCTCAATGTCATTCCGCTGGTCTTACCGCCTTTGAGGCAGAGAAGAGGAGATATTACCGTACTCGCACATTATTTCTTAAAATCGGTATGCGAGCGTGAAAGTTTAGGAGAGAAGAAATTGATGAGAAGCACGTTACAGACCTTGAAGAAATATCGCTGGCCCGGAAATATCCGCGAATTGAGGCATGTTATCGAACGTGCAGCAATATTAAGCGAATCGTATTATATAAAGCCTGAGCATCTCGGTTTACCGACTGTAAAGGCCAGCACGCTTGATGAACTGCAAGATGCGGAAATACAGCGCGTATTGAGAGAGTGCGATGGCAAAGTGAGTCAGGCAGCGAGAATACTTGGTGTTGGAAGAGCAACTCTGTATAGGAAGTTGAAATCGTTGAAAAAGCACAAGAAAAGATAGAATATTGAATGTTACGGCCTAGACTTAAATGTCCCAAAATGAGACACATTTTATTGATGAGACATATCTCTCTAAAAATGTTTCATAATTTCAAGACTTTTTATATTTGAGTCTGGCACGAATTTTGCAATAACAAAGGTAATTAAGGATCTTTGAAAATTGTTCATTTGAGAATAAAGAGTGAAAAAAAGGGCTTTCCATCGATGCTGCGTTTTTATAGTCATTTTGAGCGCTGGATTGTGTCCCAAAGCCCAAAAGATTCGTTAAGGGTTACTCGATAACCATTCTTCGCTCTGGGGCATATGACATTAAATAGAGACGCGTGAATAATCACGATTCTAAGGAGGCATAATGAAAAGAGGATTTACACTGATCGAACTCATGGTTGTGGTGGTTATTATTGGTATTCTCGCAGCAATTGCTATTCCGAACTTTATCGCTATGCAGGATAGGGCACGCGAGGGTTCGGTGAAAAACAACATGCACGTGCTTCAGACTGCAATAGAAGACTTTAATGTGCGTGGTGCTTACAGGTATCCTATTAATTTCACAATGCAGATTATTGCAGCCAATCCAGGTTATGTTGGTGCTGAGCCAAACGTTTCAATAAGTATGGGCAATTATATTCCGACGAACGCTACCTATGGCGTCAACGCAATACTTCCTGGCAACGTGAGAAATCCATTCGCTCCGAATAACTATGCGATTCATGATGGTAACGATTCTAATATGGGGCTTGCGAATTATACCTTTGATGCTGCCAATGGGTCATATATTATCAGAGGTATTGGTAAGAAAGGTTTACTCGACCTCATTCTCACTCCTGGCTTAAGCTATTAATTGGTATATAACATGAACGAGGCCACAATTTCGATGGGTGGTTGTGGCCTCTTTTATGTTATTATTTCAATGTGGCAAAACTGAACATTACTATTGAGGCAAGTATGGAAGGGTCGCGTGGCTTTACACTCATGGAATTGATGGTGGTCGTTGTTATTATTGGAATCCTGGCGGCGATAGCAATCCCCAATTATGTTTCGTTAACCGCCCGTGCAAAAGAGGCATCAGTAAAACAGAATATGCACACGCTTCAAATCGCGATAGAGGATTTTAAGGTAATTAACGGGTATCTCTACCCGGTAAATTTCAGTGAACAAATCATCGATGTTAATCCGTATTATATCGGTGCTCAACCGAATCTTTCCATATCTGCGGGCAATTATGTGTCATCAGGTGATCCACCTCTATTCGGAGTGAACACAATACTTTCTGGTAATGTGAAAAATCCATTTGGTCCTGCATACTATGCAGTCTTCGACGCTTATAACAATACGGTGGTTGGTATTGTGTGCTATGTGTTCAATAATGCTACGGGAGGATATGAAATTATTGGCATGGGGAGGAAGGGGCCGCTCGACCCTGTCTTTACCCAAAATCCATAGAGTCATCCAAAACAATCTGTCAAATTTTTAGTTCATGGACTATGCGTTATAAACATATTTTTATATTATTTTTTTTATTCTCGCTATGTAGTAATAAAGATAAAACTGTGGAGTAAACCCTCAATCCACTCTTTGAGACACACCAAAATTTAATAAATACATACTGGACTGCATTGTTTGACAAACGCTATAAAGATGCGATGAAATGCTTCATTGATTTTGAAGAAGAGGAATTTAATGTCAATGAACTGATACCCATGCCAGACATGGATAGTTTATGGATTGACTCGATTTTTTTCCTCGAAATCAAAAATAATGATGCAGAAATCCATTATTTTGTTTCATTCACATTAAAAAATTATGAAGAAATAAAGACTATCATCACTGGCGATAAATTAAAATTGACCAGTGAAGGTTGGAAAATCAGTGATGTGGTCATACCGACGCGATGAAGCCAAGGCTCAGGTATGTCCTCCTCTTCGTTATACTCCTCATTGCATTTAGTATAAGGTTTTTCCCAGGTTTTTTGAATCATCTCAATCTCGGGATTACCTTTATAGGGCCTGATCCATACTATCATGCGCGAAGGATACTCTTGACTGCTCAACATTTTCCTCATTTACCGACATTCGATTATTACCTTTCGTACCCGGCTGGTGCCTACTGTATCTGGCCTCCGTTCTTTGATTTTCTGTGTGGCGCGATAGCTTTTGTCATAGGACTTGGCAGTCCATCAATAGGGCTCATCGAATTTATTGCAGCGCTCTACCCAATTTTCTTTGTCTTTTTAATCCTGATATTAACATACTTGATAGGCAAAGAAATTTTTAACGAATACGCTGGCATCACCGCCGCAGCAATCTTGGCGATCCTACCCGCGAGTACTCGAATTTCTGACTTTGGTTATACTGACCACCACATTGCAGAAGCATTTTCATTACTTCTCATGTGCTATTTTACTTTAAAAGCGAAAGACGATCTCAAGAGTTTTCTGTGGCTTGGACTCTCTGTTGGACTAGGTCTTCTCTTTTGGCAGGGTTCGATCGTATTCGCCGGGATAGTTTGTTTGTATCTTTTCGTTGCAAAAATGAGGTATAAATACGCATTTGTTGCCTTTTTAATTTCGATTGCCATGATTCTTCCGTTTAGCATCGGCAGTAAATATATCGGCGGATACTTTACCCATATTGGTCTATCATATATGTACATATGCCTTCTCGGTCTCGCTTGTAGTATCGTTTTACTCAAATATTTCGTTGTTAATAAGAAGATATTATTTGTGGCCACCGGAGTAATCGTGGCTGTTTTTATTTTACTTCTTTTACCACAACTAAGAACTGCACTCAATTTTGTAACGAAGAATGAATGGACAAAAACCATTGTTGAATTACAACCTTTGTTTTTAAAATCAGGATATATTGAGACGGTTGCAATAAATAGTATCTATGGACGGTTTTATTACCTCTGGCCTGTTGCTATTATTTTAGTGGCAATTGATAGAGAGGTGAAAAGACGATTCTATTTCATATATCTCGCAATTTTGATAGGGTTTTTAAATTTTGTTGTTATAAAGTATAGTGCCTGGTTTTCTCCGTTCTATGCATTGATGCTCGGCTATTTTTTGTATCTTGTCTATACTATCGTGAATCGCTTGAGAGGAAAATTAAACATGTTGAAATTCGCGGTCATTGGCATAATTCTGTTCGTTATTTTCCAACCGGTTTTTGCTTCATTCTCTTTTCAATTCGGCACCTTACCGCCTCCCGAGATATATGCCTCCTTCGAATGGTTACGAGACTCTACAGAGACAACGAGTTATTTCACCGACCCGACGAAGCAACCCGAATACGGTGTCATCAGTTTCTGGCACAACGGTCATTATATCATTTATATTAGTCGCAGGCCAGCTGTCGTAACTAACTTTGGTGCCGATGCGCCAAACTTTGATATCTCTAACGAGTTTATTCTGAGCCAAACAGAAGAAGAAGCAAATCGGATCCTCAGAGATTATAATGCTCGCTATATCTATTGTGATTATAGCCCCGGTTATATACGATTTGCAGCGAGATATCTTAACCGTGATGTACGAGAGTATTTTGATGTCTATCATACGAAAATGGAAATGGGAGTGCCGGGATCTGCAATGTTCTTGAAAGAAAAAGGTGTTCGTACTTTTTATTACCGCCTCAGTAGATTTTATGGATGTGGAGTCTATTTGCATGACAGTATTTATATTGAACCAATTAGACACTCACGATTAGTCTATGTATCATCATCCCGGGTAATAAAGATATTTGAGTTTGTGAAAGGTGCTACCATAAAGGGCACGATAAATCCCCATGCTCCAGTCATGTTGGAAGTGCCTGTCAGTTTGCCAAATATGAATTTTGTCTGGAGTGATTCATTACTCAGTGATGAGTACGGTAATTTTTTAATAACGTGTCCCTATTCTACAGATACCTCACTCGCACGCCTCGTCGTAAAAAATGATACAATACTAACTACTATTCTTGAGGAATCAGTACTGACTGGTGACACTCTTATACTTCCGCTTCCCCCAAAGAGACAGTGAATGGTAGGCATGTCATAATGAAGTAGTACATGAGTGTCAGAATGAGAAACATTCTTTTAGCAGTCATACTCGGTATCGGTTTTTTCTTACGATTTGCTCATGGTTATTTGAGACACATCATGTTGGGAATTACGTTTATAACTCCGGATCCATATTATCACGTACGGCGAATTGTGTTAGCTGCACAACATTTCCCACATCTACCGACTTTTGATTACTACCTCTCTTACCCGACTGGTGCCCACTGTATCTGGCCGCCACTCTACGATTTCTTATGCGCAATGCTCGCTTTCATCATCGGTATTGGCAATCCTTCGGTAAAACTCATCGAATTTGTGGCTGCAGTGTATCCCATCTTTTTTGCACTTGCGGTGATCGTATTGACCTATGTCATAGGCAAAGCCGTCTTTAATGAATATGTTGGCATTATTGCTGCAGCCACTCTCTCTTTTTTGCCAGCCAATGTTATCTTCTCTAATTTTGGTTTCACCGACCACCACGTTGCCGAATCTTTTTCGTTACTGCTCATTGTGTATTGTATGCTCCTGGGCGCGAACAATGTGAAAAAATTTATTCTTTTAGGTATATCTATTAGCATCGCACTCTTGTTGTGGCAGGGGTCGATTCTCTTTGCGGGTTTAATATTTCTTTATCTCTTTTTTTCTCGAACACGTTATCGATATGCGTTCGTTGCCTATATGCTACCGATTTTTATGATTTTACCGTTTAGCCTCGGGAGTCAGTACATTGGTGGCTCTTTTGCCTATCGCGGTCTTTCGCTTCTCCATATTGTACTGCTCGGAGGCATGGGTCTTCTTATTTTTCTCAAATATCATATTGCCAATCGAAAGATATTTTATGCTGTTTCTGGAATCGTCATGGTACTATTCATTGCATTCATATTTCCAAGAGTCAAAGAGGCGTTCAATGTTGTGACGAAGAATCCATGGACAGAGACTATTGTAGGATATCAATCCTTGATCTCGGTA
>CP070664.1:2081811-2085476 GCA_020355325.1 Caldifarciminota bacterium | reverse complement strand
GAGGGCACTATATGTACCAGAAGAAAAACCTGGACCCATATCTCCATCAAAGATAGAACTTGTAAGAACGGCTACGCCTGCTTGATAATAAAGAAGCCCTACACCGGAGTCTGCATTTGGAGTTGCTGACGAGGTATAAAGAACTGCGTATTCACCAGCGGGAGAGTTTGCAAGATAGCTTGTTGATGCGCCGTAATCGCCAATTGTTAGTGTGTCTGTCCTTGCATCAGGTGTGCCGCCTGTAAGGAAAGAGAGTCTAAAGGTATCCTTTTTTATTTCGTCTTTCGAAAGCAAGCGAGAGAAGTTTAAGAAAAATGCTTCGTTAAGCTTTGCTCCGCCAGCGGCGATATTGCCGTCTTGATCAAATCTTTGAATAGAGCCGGTTGCATCGTGTCCAACAAGCACGGATGCCATCTGATTGTAGATATTAATTTTCTTAGCATTTTGCAGTGATGTTGAACCAGAAAAACCAGATACTGAGGAGTAGCCATGGGTAACATCAAAAATATGGTTGGCTGAGGAACTTAAATAAGGATAGTCATAAACAGACTGAAACATACCGTGAGAAAATTCTTTAATGTTATCGTCGTTATAAGTTCCTGAAGCAATTGTTCCAGTTAGTGGAATTGCTTCGTGTAATAATGTTCTAGTATTAGTAACATCATTTGCGGTGATTGTTTTAAATGTTGTAGCCATATTTAAGTCCTATTATTGCTGCTTAAGAAATCTAATTGGAATGTCAACTCTAAACCCAGTTGTTGCACCTGTTACTCTAATTGTTGTATCGATATGATATAAATTTGTAGAGCCAATTGCGCTTGTGCTTCCAAGCTGCGTAAACAAGTAAGTGCTTGAGTTTAAGTTAGTGGATGCGCCAACGAGCAACCTAAGACGATAGCCTGCTGGACCTGCCAACACATCACTACTTGTTAGCGTGCTATCGCTAAAGTATTCTGAGTTTGTAGTGAGTGATAAGAAATAAGATGCGATATTATCGTCATCAACAAAAGATGGAGTTGCTTGGTTTCCGTCTGGGTCTGCCAAGTATCCTAAACGATTATCAATTTCGATAATATACTGTGTCTCAACAAGGTCTGCATCCAAGGCAACCTTGCCAGTATCACCAAGAGCGTTGCTGACAATACCTTGATCAAAAAGTAGGCGACGTGTATCGGCATTGTTTTGATCTAATTCAAAGCCATTAATAATGCCAGCGGGAAGAACGTTTGATATCTCAAGAGATGTCACAGTTGCTTCATCTACGGCGACGGAGACAAAATTATTTGTTTCATTCGCGGGCACACCCTCAGTGGCATTATTTCGAATTTCTGGGAGGTAAAGCAAGTTTGTTCTTGAGATTGAAAGAAGTTTTGATTTTAGTAGCGAAGTGTTGTTGGTAAACGCCTCAAGCACTGGTGTCTGTAGAATCTCAATGTCGTAGTAGGCAGAGCCACTCGCATTGTTTTTGTCGTAAAGTTCGTAGTTGATCTCGTCGTCGCCAAGAGCAAACTTTGTAATGTTAAAAGAGCCATCGCCCTTTGCTAATCGAAGACGCCCTGTATCAGTTAATACTGCGTCAAGAATAATATCGCCTGAGTTATCAAGAAATGCCATTGTATAATATACCTCTTATCGTATGTAAATAGTTCTGAATAATATTAAAACACCAATTTTTCGAATGGTGGATTATTTGGTTGTTTGAGAAGGATCCTCTCCTTCCATTTGTTCTACTTCCCCTGTAGCCTGCGTTGCTGGTGCAGGTTGGGGTTTTGGAATAGATAGTTGTAAGTCGGGTGTCCCGAAAGGTCTTCCGCCGCTTGGGCGAGTGTAGTCTACTTTGCAATTAAGATTGATGTCAAACTTCTTGCCTGAATTTTTAGAAGTAATTCTAATTTTAAATCTCTTGTTCCAAACAGGCTCTTCTGCACGCCCCAACGCTATACTTGCTGCGTTATAGGCAGACTCTGTGCTACCGTCAGGAATTGACTCTTCATAGTTGATAAGTGACTGAATTAAATTTGGGTTAATTTTAAAGTATCTTCTGAAGTCACGAGATGTTTTGACGTTATCATATTCCACGCCCTCGAAATTGTAGACTCGTGTATTAAAAAATATCATACCCTCAAACTGTACCAACTCTGCCATATAAACATCTGTTGGGTTTGAGCGGTTACCGTGAACATCTATAGTTCTAAAAGTATAATAATATTTTATGTTTGGCTCAACTTCATCGATAAGAGAAGTAGATACGGCATCGCTTGATGAAATAGTTGCATGTAACTGTCCCGTAAAATCGCTGTACGACATAGGTGGCTCAGTTGTTCTGTAGATCTCGAATTGATTTACTGGATCGTCAGTCTTAAATTTGATCGGATCTGTTTCTCGCAGCCCTCTGGCTTCTCTAAATTTTGCTACAAACTCTGTGTCTGCTTCGTTGATAATGATTGGCTGTAAGTCGTAGTCGCCAACGTTAGAGTTTAAGTTGATTAGGATACGAGTCGCAACACCTTTATATGGCACCAAGTTGACATCTGGAAATACTGGTGCATTGTCCAACACCCTTGTTGACTCACTGAATATTGGAAGCCTTGCAATTTGTAAAGAGGGTTTATATTCGACATCAAATTTGACTCTTGCATCAGCAGGGGCTCCGGCACCTGCGTTAGGTCTAAAATTGATATATTTATATTCTGTACCAATAATCAACTGGTGAGCAAATAGGTTATATGTATAGCTCTTGTCATACTTGATTTGCGTATCAATGTACTGCAAGATATCTAACTCCTCTGTATTTGGTACAAATATTCTTTGTTGAGCATTATTGTCAGTTGATGTTTTTAATATCCCGTAAATAACTGTCTCGTTGTATGCTTCTTTACCTGCTAACATCTCTTCGAATGTACGAAAGCTGTCCTCTACAAGATTATTGATCTTGCCAGACAGCACCATTGCCTTCAGTGTGTTGGCAAAAGCACTGCACTCATCAGATGTTTCTGCTGCATTCGGATCGACACCGAGTAATATTGCTACGTCAACGAACTGTTCATTTAGTGGTTCAGTTCCAGTGGCGCTGAAATAAGATGATAACCAAGTCCCTAAATTGATAAGCTGAACTTCTTCTGTTGTTTGGTTTGTTGTAATAATTGTTTCTGCGCCAGTAAAGGCAAATTGTTCATTTGATAATACAAACGGTAAAGAGTTGGCAGCAGAGGCTGGGGCTATATCACCAGGATAAATAATTGTTTGATCCATTACGTGCTTGAGCAACTCGTCGGTTAGACCCGACTCGTCAGATGACGCCAAGAACAAGCCTGTTCTATCTGTATTAAATTCGATAGTATTGATCATTGTGTACAAGTCATCAGTATCAGTAACTTTTTTAATCTCTGGCACTTGTGAAGATGGAATGCCAATATTCTGATATTTTTCTGTAATATCAAAACCTTGCGCTTGCTGTAGTGCCTGAACATTTTTAATATAACTTAAGTCAGGTCCAAATGTGAAAAGACTTTCTTGTATATAAGAAGCTTCTCGTGTAATATTTGAAAATTGATTTTGCAGTTGATATTCTTTAACATCTGCTGACTTAATGTATTCCTCATATCCAGGTGAAAAGAAGTTGTACTTGCCATTAACTTTTGCATAGGCTGGGTTGTTAACATTGT
>CP070664.1:2076956-2081711 GCA_020355325.1 Caldifarciminota bacterium | reverse complement strand
TTGCGCTGCGAAGGGCACTAAGATTTATCAAATCTTGCCTTTTGGTTCTCCTGCTGCTATAATGGTTGAGGAGCGCCACGTTAAGCAAGCACGGAATATTGGAGGTGCCCGATGAAGAGCCGGATTGAAGTTGGCGATATCGTCTCCCCCGGTTTTTATGGTTCGGATGCCTATGGCGTTGTGGTTGATATCTCAGTGCCGGAACGCCGCAACGTTCATAGTGGGTTTAAACCTCGCGCCAAAATTTTGATGCACACCGGCAAGGTCTACTACTTTGTCCTCGAAGACTTGACCATCATAAGCAAAGGAAAAAACAATGACTCCATTTGAAAAAAGCCAAGAGTTCCTCACATCCTTCGTCCGCTCCCTTGACTTCGCTATTGCAGTTGAAGAATACGTTCGTGTATCTGAAGAGGTTGAGCAGGAAAGTCTCGCCGCTGTAATGAAAGGCGATGTCGCTATTGTAGCCGAACTTGCTCAGTATCGCCAGTCATTGGATAAAGCGATTGTATTAAACGCAGCCGAGGCGTAATGCCTACCCCAGCCCTATTTAAATATGGAGGTGTGGTATACGTGCAGGTGGGCGACCTTGTTAAGTATAAAAACGGCGTCGTAAATTTTTCAGGCATCGTGGTGGAAGTGCTTTCTTCCCATAAAGTAAACGTTTGTTTTCATTGGGAGGGTTCACTATACACGAATGTTTGCGACATCGTGGACTTGCAGGTTTTTGGAGCCCATCAAAATATGAATGGCGAAAAAAAACGATAGGGGCTTTAAGATTGGCGACTTGGTTGTCGTGCGCGAACTTATTGAAAGCGAGCGGTACATATTTAGACCGCACTACTTTCCATACGGCAAGCCAGGTTTGGTGATTGACGTTGAGATTGCGTTTTCAGAATACTTTGAAAAGCACTTAGGTGACACCACATTAAAAGACTATCCTTTCTACGGCGACGAATATTATTGGTTTCACCAAGAATTACTTGTTGTTTTAGTAGAAGGGCAAAAATGGTGGTTATTTGCCGAGGAGTTGGAACTATATATTAAAGATGAGTAGTATAAAAGTTGGTGATACAGTTTGCGTATTCGATCAAAGCTTAGAAAAGTATTGCGGCAAAAGTGGGAAAGTGAAAAAGTATATACACCCCTGCATTTACGCAGTCGAGTTTCCCGATGGCGAGGTCGCCTGGTTTCTGCTGCACCAGATATTGAAAGGGTCGTCTTTAACTTAACTTTCATCGCCAACGATGCTATAATAAAACACATGAAACCGCATGAACAACATGGAAGCCAAGCAAAAATAGGCGACCTTGTTCGCGTGTATACTGAGACGGGAATGGAAACAGATATCATAGGCATAATCACTGATACAAAAGACTTTCACACTTGGAGAATGGAAAGCTTTCGCCAAGTAAAAATAAGCGGCTATAAAAGATATGTTGACGATTATCTTGTAAAAATTCTCTCTAAAGCAGATAAGAATGGACGAGATTGATAACATAAGAAAAATAATTAACAAACTGGAAGACAGAATAAAAGAATTGGAAACTGAAAACCGCGCTTTAAGACTATCTATTAAACAGGCGTGCTCTTCTCTTATGCGTCAAAATGACGACGCTGAAGAGGCGATCAAAGAGTCTGAAAAAATACTCGCATTTGCGCCAACATTTAAACAACCTAAATGGAAAACTAAATGAAGCTTCATCATGTCGCAATCAATGTTTCGAATATAAAAAAGTCCGTCGAATGGTATGTTAAGAATATGCACGCGACGATTGACTATGAAGACGACACTTGGGCGATGCTTTCATTTGGCGAAGTCAAGCTTGCACTAACCGTGGCTTCTCAGCACCCTCCTCACATTGGGTTCGAGGTGTCCAACTTCAATGATTTTGGAGAAGGTGTTGAAATTAAAATGCATCGTGATGGTTCTTTCTATTTATATTTAGAAGACCCCGATGGGAACGTTCTTGAGAAAATATACTGGGATAAGTAAAAGTGAAAAGGATTATTATATCCGATCTGCACATTGGTTCTACGCACTGTCGCGAAGAGGAACTGGTCCAGTTTATCCAGACAATCGAGTGCGATGAACTTATCCTTGCGGGGGACATTGTTGACTTTATCAAAGTTCCCTCGTTCACTTCAGAAACCGCTAAACTATTAAAAATGCTCTCGCGCTTTAATCGCGTGATATATATTATAGGAAATCACGATCATGCTTTTGCTAAGTTTGTTAATGGAACCGTTGGTAATATTGAATTTCACAACTGCTATGAGTTTATGGACGGCAACCGCAAGTTCAGAATAGAACACGGCGACAAGTACGACAATAGCTTTTGGCATACGTTTACCGAGGGTGTTTTAATTAAGGTGATCTCCGTCTTTCAAGACTGGATTGAGCGCCGCTGGAACATTGATCTTGCAACTTGGTGGGCAAACAGGAAAATTAAAAAACGGAAACTCATTCGCATCTGGGATATTATTAACCTAAATAATGATGTGGACGTTTTTATCATGGGACACTCGCATACACCCGAAGCCGTCATTTGGGTGGACGAGGATCAGAATATCAAAACTTATATCAACTCAGGAGACTGGGTTGCTCATACAACTTACGTTAACATTGAGGAAGGTGTTTGTCGCCTCAGAAAGTTTGAGGTGCTTGGTGAGTGAGAGAGAAAATCAAAATCGGAGATCTCGTACAATCAACAGATCATGGGCATTATGGAATTGTAACTGCTATTTATAAAGTTTCGCCATCGCCATATGAATATTATGGGGCGTATGAAGATTACGTTGTGGTTCGCTGGGTTGATATCAAAGCTTCATCCTGTTGGGTTCCCGCAACAAACTTCATTATCGTTAGCGAAGTGGAGGAAAAAAAGAATGATTGATGTTGTAATGAAGATTTGGGAGCATAATCCCGCATTTGTATTTTTATTTTGGGCTTGGGCTGCTTCCCTTATGTGGGTTATTTTCGGAAGGGCTTGACATTCTCTTGACAACTTATCTATTGACCAGCCTCATTGCATATGCTAAATTATATGTGTAGTCAAGGAGAGAGTCATGCGATACGATTTCATTTTCTGGAAAGGTTACGATGGAAAGATCAAGACTGGTGCGGTTCCTCGCGATCGTGTGATTGTTCCAGGTAAGAATGTCTCTCAGAAGAAAAAGTCTTCTTGACATTCTCTTGACAACTTTCTTGTTGCGTTCTACGCCAACATCTGCTATATTATATATGTAGTTAGGAGTTCTTATGCTTGGTGCTTTTTGTTTTCTCGTTTCCCTTGGCTGCTGTGCCGCAGTTGGTCTCATTATGACTTGGGAGGACTAATTATGATTAAGAAAGGTGATATCGTTCGCGCTGTTGGGCATCTCGTTCGCAAGGATGGAACAATCAAAAGAGGTGCCCCAGGCATTGTCATTGAAGTCCGTGAATCAGCCGGTATGGCTCGCGTCATCTACGCCACCAAGACTCCGACCACAGGTTGGGTGAGGACTGATTCTATGGAGATTATCAGTGAAGCCGGGTGACTTGGTAAGACCCCGAGAGGGCGACCACATTGTCGCTGAGTGGAAAGGTGTAGTCTTGGGTCGCGACGAGGATTACGAAACACTTCCAGAAGTGTGGCTTGTTGCGTGGTCTCACAAAGGCGGCATTACTAAAACTCGTGAGTGGCAAGACGACTTAATTCTTATTTGTGAAGGGGAAAAACAATGAATGCAATGGAAGCAATCGGAATCGCTGAGGGCTTTATCGAGACCGACAGTGAAGAAAGATATGTGGAGGCTTGGCAGTTTCTGCTGGACACAGGTCTGGTATGGAGTTTGCAAGGTTGGTTTGGTCGCACGGCTGTCTCGATGATTGAGGCTGGACAGATTATTGTTAAAGAAGTGGGCGAAGACGAGCCCGCACAAGTTATCCTGTAGGAGATATAATGAACCATTCAAAAGAAGAAATCGAGTACGCCTTTGAAACCTTTGTCGAGGGTATTCAAAATAAACTTAACGAGCATTATGCTCAACACCTCAGCAATCTCACCCCTCCAACAGTCTCCGTTCGCGGTGGGTCAAAGTATTGGAAGGTTGTCACTGACCAAGATGTCAATGGCTATTCAGTCTTTGGCTTCGTCCGTAAAGAGGACGGCGCAATCCTCAAACCTGCGTCTTGGCGTGCTCCGTTTGTCAAAGGTCCGTCTGCTGTCCGTGGCTATGTCACCGACTCTCTCAACGGCATGGGTTCAGTCACGCCTTACGGGATTGTATCCGCTAATTAATAAAGACATTTAGTAATATTTAAAACTATTTATAAGCAGACGCAGGCATGTCGTCTGCTTTTTTACAGGTAACCAAAATGAAAATCACTAAACAAGAATTATACGATATTATTCAAGAGGAGTTGCAAGCCACCCTTGAAGAGCAACAACAATATACCTCTGCTGAGAAAGCATTGTTTAAGAAAATTACTGGTAGTGGACTAGGAAAAACTGCGGTGCAGAAATTGTTATCCGTATTTAAAAGCAAAGACATAGAATATATTACTCCCGAGACACGAGATAAATTATTTAGATTGTTCGCAGACTACTCATCGGGACGCAATAAGCCTTCTGGGGGTCGTACATTATCTCCAGATGAGGCACAAGAGTTAGACTTTTATTACCTTGTCACCAGCAGCAGAGATGTTCCCAACGAGGTTAGACAGGAAACTTTTGACGTTCTTGAGAACTTTCTCAAGTCTGGAAAGTTTAA
>CP070664.1:2071880-2076856 GCA_020355325.1 Caldifarciminota bacterium | reverse complement strand
CCAGAAGATGCCGAGTATCGCCATGAATGTAAGACTGATCAGGGTAACGTAGCTAAAATACCATCGTGCCTGCTGACGCTTTATCCGTTTAGTATGGTGAGTGATCAGACTGCCCGCACCGAGTACCCATGCAAAGCCAGCAATAACGAGGTACCAGCGATAGGTGTGCTCAAAAAACTGTGTGCTGATAGAATGGGGAACGAAGAACTGAAAAATCATGATAACGCCCAATATCATGCAAATCAATAGTGGTATCTGTCTTTTCATCTCATCCTCCTATCAAATGTTAAAAAGAGAAAAGATTTGTTGAAAACCAATGAGTATGAGCGCCGATGCGACTATGAGTATGCCCAGGATGATCATCTTACCCCAGTCTTGACCTTTTAGTGAGCCCAATAATAGTGGTTCTCGGGAGAGATAGGCGGAGGCAGCATAGAGCTCTTCGCCAATGAGGGTATAATCGCAAGCCGTAATAAAGAAGGGTAGCTGGAAGACAGAATCCGTACCGGCAATTTGAATCGCGCCAGTTGAAGCCCCGGTCTCTGCGAGGATGAGCGATTCCGCCCAGAAATAACCCAAGAAGAGATTGGTAGCGGGTTTTTCTCTCACCATGGTACCACAGACTGCAGCCACATAGGCAAACTGCTGTGCAGTGATGAAATAAACATTGTCAGGATTGTATGCATCAGGCCTCCCTGCGTTGGTATATGCCTCTTTGACAACTTCTTGTGAAACAGTATATACTACTGGATTACGATTCGGTACTAACAATGTCGTATTATACTCGGCAGTTTTTTGGGCGACGCGTGAGAGAATATTGAGCGAAGCAATAGTTGCAATGTCGTCGATTGTGGATAAACCCGGTACATAGAGAATTGGTTTACCCATTTCGGTTGCCCTCCCAACTGCCTCGTCGAGTGCCTCGAGCCCAGGAATTTTTCGAATAAATAATTTCTTGCCTGTACGTGCGCGATAGATGAACCATAGGAGTATTGTAGAGTATGCAAAGATACCGAGGAAAATATTAAACCTTCCTGTATGAAACCACTGTTGACTACTTACTACCTCTTCTGAAATTTCCGACTGGGCTACAACGTTACTGTTTTTAACTGCTGCGATCCGATAGCGATAGGTATCGCCATCCCTGACATTTGTATCAATAAAGCTTGTGGTACCACTTGTGACCGAGTTAATTTTTTCGAAAGGCCCGCCTGCTTGTGAACGGTAAATGTCGTAGCTGTCGATTTCGTTATCCTGTGGTGAGGGTTGCCACGTTATTACAATTTGTCCACCATTATCATTGGGATAATCATAGGCAAGCGGTGTTTCGGGTGGTTCAACGACTGCTAATAAAATACATAGCAGTACAGTCATGTACACCTCCTGTCATTATGTTGCTAGAGAAAAAATGATGAAGTAATAAAGGAAAACGTCGTACTAATGTCTTCTTCCTCTATGAGATTTCACTGACTATTGTGTTAAGGTCAGATAAGATATGAGGAGTGATGCCACAACAGCGCCAATCTGTAAATAATCCTGCCAAAATTTAAAAATCTGTCGCGGTACAACAATTTTATCACCCTCTTCAATTAATGGATTACTCTTACTAACCCATATCCTTTTCTTTCCCCGCTGGACGAATGCCCACGATGTATTTGCTTCATCCAGTGGGCCACCAGCGAAGCCGATATAATCTTTCGCCTGCAGGTTCGGCTGAAACTTAAAGGTACCGGGATTTACAACCTGCCCCTCGACGTATACGACAGCATGTATTGCAGGAACATAGAGTACATCGCCATCTTGCATCACGATATTTTTTTCACTCTGCTCATGAGCGAGTACCTCTGCAAGATTAATATCGATTTTTTCACCTTTTCGTTCGATATACACACTGGTTAAATCAGCCCACGGCGCCACAATTGTTTTTGTAATTATGTCCGACACTGTTTCGCCGTCAAGCAATTCGTACATGCCTTCGCCTGTTTGTTCTTCGAATGGGTTGTATGCTGGGACAGCTGATACCGGTGTTGTTTTTGCGGTCATCAACTCTGGTGGGGTGATCTCATATTCTCTTTTACCGAGTACCGCACCGATTATAATAACGGATTTCTCCATTCTAGGAACATATATGACATCACCATCTTGTACATAGGGATTCACATCGGTGTTTCCGCTTCTCTTGAATTTCTCTAAGTCGACGCGTTTATAAAACGTTCCTCCTCGTCTCAATTCGATTCTTGACCGAGAACCTATCGCAGTTATGCCTCCTACATTTTCTATGACTGTCGATACCCGATTGATGGGCTGGGCAAGGGTGATCCCGGGCCTTTTTACCTCACCGGCTACGAGTACCGTAAAAGTACGCATAGCGAGCAGCGTAATGTCTGCATCGATGCCTCGGAAATATTTTAGAAACACGTTGCGCAAGGAATCTTTCGCCGCCGTTAGATTGAGATTATATATTGGGACCGCCTCGACGATCTCGTATTGGGTTGTAAATGTTCGCTCAACTGCTTGTAACGGTAAACTCATGGTTGATGTCATAGGAATGTTTATGGTAATCTTGCCTTCTAGCGTGATAGTAGTGATGTATGAATAGTTCGTGGCACCAGTTATTGTTACGAGAACAGTATCGCCGGGCATAAGAATATATTCTTCAGCACTGATGACGGATCTTTTAGCGCTTGATATGTGTTCAAGACTCGGGGTCGTTGGTTCCTCGGCTGTTTGGGCAGAGAGAGAAAAAGGAGTAATACATAAAAAACAACAAACCAACGGAATAGTGATAATGCTTTTCATGGGTTAATTATATTGAAATCAATCGTGATGTCAACAGAGGATGGTCGGGGGCAAGGCATCAGGCCGTCAGGTGGTCATAACATCAGATTATCAGACTATCCGACTATCAGACCATAAGGAGAGTTGACACAGAGAAAATTTTGGCTATAATAAGAGGTATTTTTCTTCTGGAGGGATAGATAATACTTGGATTGTCTTAGTCTTTCGCGCAATTTATAATTAAATTTATACAAGAGGAGGTTACAGAGCAATGCTTGAGAAAGACAAAAATATTATGGATAAAATCGCCGAAGCGAACAAATCGGTGGTCACCGGCATCGATGAGAAAGATATTGAGCACTGGATCACGATTTCAATTTTAGGAAGAAAGTATAGGGTTCCAGCAGGTCTAACTATTATGCAGGCGATGGAGTTTGCTGGGTATAAATTTATACGGTCATGTGGCTGTCGGGCTGGGTTTTGTGGTGCCTGCACGACGGTGTATAGAATTGAAGGTGACTATCGTTTGAAGACCGCAATGGCATGTCAGACCAGAGTAGAGCATGGTATGTATTTGACCCAAATTCCATTCACCCCGGCTGAAAGAACAGATTATGATGTCAATAAACTTTTACCGGGCATAGAAGCATTTCTCCAGACATATCCCGAGATGTTAAGGTGTTTGGGTTGTAATGCATGTACGAAGGCATGTCCTCAAGACATCGACGTCATGGAATATATCGCCGCAGGAAAACGGGGAGACGTCGAGAAGATGGCCGAGCTCTCATTCGACTGTATACAGTGTGGATTATGTGCAATACGATGTCCGGCTGAGCTTGCGCAATATAACTATGCACAACTCGCGAGGAGACTGCACGGTAAGTATCAGACGCCACCTCCTCAACATCTTACAAAACGTGTGAAAGAGATTGAAGACGGTACGTTCGAGGAGGATTTTAAGAAACTTATGGATACAGCTATTGATGAGCTGAGAAAACTCTATACATCACGTGACATAGAGAAGGCATAGAAAGGAGTGAAACATGGCTGAACTGAAATTTATTGGCGGTTATCCTGAGTATATGCGAAAACTCATCGATGTTGTAAACTCAACGAGAGCTCAGCGCAGAGACTACATTCCAAAGGCGATGACAATGGCAGAACGCGATGAAGTCTTGAAGGTACATCCTGATTATGCTCCTGGTGGCAAGCGTGCACTTGCTCTTGGTCCTAATAAGGGTGATATGGCACCGAATGAAGTGGCGGATTTAATCGAGGCTTATCCGATCATAGAATCTGACGAGATAGACCCATCGAGGCCGGATTTCTCTGTTGATGTACTCATTATCGGTGGTGGTCTTGCCGGAACGACTGCAGCGGTATGGGCGAACGATAAGGGTGTGGCAAATGATAAAATCCTCCTCGTTAATAAACTACGTCACGGTGATGCGAATTCAATTATGGCTGAGGGTGGTACGCAGGCAGCCGACCGAGAAAATGATTCTCCGTCACGACACTTTTTAGATGCACTGGGCGGCGGTCACTTTACTAATAAGCCTGATGTATTGAGAGTACTCGTGGAGGACGCACCACTCGTCATGAATTGGCTCTGCGATTTGGGTGCGATTATTGATAGAGAAGAGGATGGTACTTTTGTTGAAAAGGCTGGTGGTGGCACATCACGCAGGCGAATGCATGCCTGCAAGGACTACACTGGCCTCGAAGAGTTGAGAGTTATTAGAGATGAATTCAGAAGCCGTAGGATTCCCTACATAGAATACTATCCGGTCATCGAATTTCTGACTGATGGGAACAGGGTAACCGGCGCAGTACTCTATAACCTCGAGACGGGTGAGTATAAAATTGTCCAGGCAAAAGCAACCATATTGGCGACGGGTGGTTTTGGGCGGCTCCATATTCGTGGATTCCCAACTACCAATCACTATGGAGCAACCTGCGACGGCGTTGTTCTTGCGTATCGAGTTGGTGCGAAATTACGCGATACTGATACGGTTCAATACCATCCTACGGGTGCAGCATATCCCCAGCAGATCATCGGTCTTCTGCTCACCGAGAAGTTGAGAAGTATGGGCGCGCAGCCGGTCAATAAAGATGGCGAGGCATTTGTTTATCCACTCGAACCACGTGACGTTGAGGCGTCGAGTTTTATTAGGGAATGCTATCAAAATGAGAAGGGT
>CP070664.1:2049064-2071780 GCA_020355325.1 Caldifarciminota bacterium | reverse complement strand
AATGAGTTCTTATTCGATTTACTCGTATCATGAAAGAAAAATATTGACATAATTGTTATTATGTGTATAGTTTTATACTATGAAAACACTAAAAGTCATTCTTTTTATTATGATACTATGTCCACTCATCTATGGACAAGATGGCGATGAGTCCCTCACCGATAAAGTTACGTCTATTGGTGAAGGTCTTCTTGAAGGATATACTCAACCATTTACTACTGCGTTCGGTACCGCTGTTGTGACAGGGCTCTTTCATTCTGCATACAGTCATGGTCTTCTGGGTTTTGACCTTGGCATGCGGGTCATGTATATTCACATACCAGACGATGCGAAGTATTTTACAGCAACTGCACTACGATGTTACCTCGAAAGTGGCGAAGTCGTCTGCGATTCTGTAGAACTGGACGGCGTCAGCACGATTTTTGGTCCTGATGAAGAGACTGAGGTATCAACGGCAGATGCCATTGGTGTTCCGCCAGTAATTCCAGGTGGTTTTGATCTCGGCGGTGTTCCCTTTGTTATGCCCCAACTGAATGTCGGTCTTCTCTATGGTTCTGAAATCGCGATACGCTATCTTCCTTCATTTACCTATGAAGGTTCAAAATTGAATTTTCTGGGTGTAGGTATTAAACAGGAATTGACTAAAATACCTGGCATGCAGATGATTCCGTTTGCAATTGCCATTGGTGCTGCCTACCAGACATTCAATGTGAGAGATGAAGAGGGCATAGAGGTTTTAAACAGCAGGACGTGGTGTGTCCAGCTCCTCGCCTCGAAACGAATTGCCGTATTCGAGCCGTTCATTGCTGCAGGGATAGAAGGTACAGATATTCATTTTCACTACGATTTTGAGTATGAACTGCCCAATCCAATTGAAGGGACTATTGTGTTTACTGAACCGATCGATGTTACGATCTCGAGCCAGACCAACTATCGGGCAGTTGCTGGTTTCACCCTGAGCATGGGATTTTTCTATGTTCACTATGACTTCAACATGTCACGGTATAAAACACACAATTTGATTGCTGGATTGACGTTTCGATGAGAGTTTAGTGCAGTAACAGCAACAACAGTTCGAGCAGGATGACAAAGAGCGCAAGGGAGAGGAGCGTATTCGTTACATCTCCTCCACGAAAGTTTTTCTCTATATCGATAGGATGAATCTGTAGAATCTTCGCTCTTTCATTCCCCAACACATTTAAATTTCCTTCATGGGGATCTACATTGACCCCGATTGTTTCATTATCTGTCGTGTAGAATCCAGGTATCAAAAACATACGCTGTGGGTCCAGGTATTCACCGGTGGGAGCTTTGATACGTGTTGGCATCTGTGTACGCATACCAATATATGCTTCTCGATCGTGTATTCTGTAGACAAGACTACTAATGAGTCGATAGAGAAGAGGCACGAAGGCAGCTTTATACATAATATCGGTTGTCCGGGGTGTGAATTGAGTGGCGATAACGGTAAGGTTGGTACTGTTCACAATGAGTGGGTAATTGCCACTCAATGTTGCGATAATACCGGTGTCAGCGGTCAGATTATAGAAATGATAAAATTTAATGTTTTTTAATGTTGTGCTTCCTCTGAAGACGGTAAAGACCGGGTGTTCATAGTCGACCCAATCGAGGGTAACATAGCCTTTTGGTAATATCTGAGTTTCTATTGTGCAACACTGTTTGATGAAGTATTTAAGATTGTCGCCAACCTGTGGTCCTAGAAAACAAAGGATTCCTGTCACCTCGCGATTAAGAAAATGAGTCAGCCTCATGTTGTCATTTACTGAAATATCGGTGAGACCATTGAGAAGTACTACATTATATTTTCGTAAATCGACAGTACTTATGTTATCAACAGTTTCTACATGAAAAGGGACTCGTAATGCACCAGGCGGGTTTAGTCCCACGCGCAGGAATTCATCGCTCCCGACAATAAGAACGTTCAGTTTTCTGGGTACTATTTTTGAAAAGAAATATACATTATCAATAGGGAGGCTGTCATCATGAACTTCTACGATGCCCCGATGAATAGAAATCGGTAGCTCGAATGCTACATTTATATATTTATTTGGTTGAACCTCACAAGCCTTCTCAACATAGTAATCCTGAGCCCGTAGGTTAACAATACCATTCCAAATGTGTTGCGAGAAGTTTGAAACGGTCACGTGTAATTCGTAGTTATCAAAAGGCAGAGCAATAGGATCCTTGAGAGAAACGTTAGTTATGCTCACATTGCCGCCGGTGGGGATTTTTAGCCAATAAATGGAAACATTCTCTGTATGCTCTGTAGCGAAATCTTTGAAGTTTATTTCCTGTCCGTCTCCGATGTATAAATATTCAGTCGAGTAGGCAGGTTTTTCATCGGGAAATTGTACTAACGCTTCACGAATGCTGCTCCTCTGATAGGAAAGTTTGATATTTTTAATTAATTCGGAGGCAGAATTCTTTGTTGTCCAGAATGCCTTCTCGCCCCGCTCTGCCATGGCGCACAACGGGAGCACACAAAATTCTGCGTTTGTTGAATAGAATGCTAGTACCTTCTGTGCCATCTCTTTCGCTAATTGGAGGTTGTTACCGTATGCCATACTGTATGAATTGTCAACGATGAAACACACCGACGCCAGACGGTTAGCTGTGAAGAGTCTGCTCTTCAACTGAGGCCGCGCAAGACTTAAAAAGATGAGGGCTACAAATAAACATCGTAATACAAGTATTAATATCTCTCGGAACTTGAGCCATCCAAACCTTTTTGCTTCTGATTTCTTCAAAAACTTGAGCGTAGAAAATCGAACAGTTTTCAGTCTCTTTTGAAACCATAGATGGATTATGATGGGCACGACGACGAGGGAGAGTCCTATAAGGTAGAGCGGATGAAGGAAGGTCAAAATAGTCTTCCTCTCTTCTGGAGGTACGAGGATAGGGCTTTGTCATACGAGGTGTTCGTAAAAATAATTTCATGGTCAACGTATGATTCGAGTAGTCTTTGTCGATAATAGTTAAGGAGCTCGGTGAATTTTTTTCGATATGATTCACGAATCACCTTTGGATTGATGACCATTTCGGTATCATCCTCGAGGTCTCGGAATAGTGCCGATTCACCAAAAGGAAATTTATATTCATCCTCGTCGAGAATTTGAAACACCAATACCTCATGTTTGCGGCATCGAAATGAGCGGAGGGATGTGATGACACGCTCCGGTTCATCAAATAAATCAGAAATCAAGATTACCAACCCACGCCGCTTCATTTTTTGTGCCAATTCAGAAAGGACATTCGAAAGTGATGTCTCACCACCGGGACGCGAATTTTCTATCGTCTCCAATATCCGCATGAAATTTACGCGTTTGGATGAGGGAAGAATAATTTCATTAATAGTCGTATCAAATGTTGCGATGCCAACACTGTCTTTTTGTTTGAATAAGAGATAGGCAAGACTCGCAGTCAAGTATTTTGCATATTCCAGTTTATTCAGGGTACCGCCATACTGCATTGAACCACTTTTGTCGAGAAGGAGATAGGCACGTAAATTTGTTTCTTCCTGATACTCTTTAACGTAGAGCCGATCACGGCGGCCAAAAACCTTCCAGTCGATACGTTTTGGTTCATCACCAGGCATATACTGACGGTAATCAGCAAATTCCTGAGAAAAGCCTTTGTATGGGCTTGCGTGAAGACCACTCAAAAATCCTTCGACAATCAATCGTGCCTTGAGATCTAATCTCGAAAGGCGAGCGAGGACTTCAGGATCGAGATACCTTTTGTGCTCCTTCATCAAGGCGGGAGAAATATTCAAATGTTTTTGAAATTCCTTGGAGTAATGGGGTTGTTGGACTCCACGTGAGTGTCGATTTTGCCTTTGAACAATCGAGGGCATTTCGGTAGACCTCACCAACTCGGGGTGCGCCATGCTCATAAGCGACTTCCTGTTTCGTAATTTTGGATAACATGTTAATCATGTCATTGACACTTGTTTCAACACCGGTCCCGATGTTGAAAACTCCTGATACACAGTCTAAGGCAGAAAGGTTTGCCTCAACAACATCACCGACATAGACATAATCTCTCGTTTGATTGCCGGCGCCGAAAACAATGCATTTTTCTTTTGTGAGAATTTGGTTAATGAATATTGAAACTACACCAGCCTCACTTTTACTGATTTGTCGAGGACCATAGACATTACTATATCTCAAAATGACATAATCGAACACGTGCGTCCGCGCAAAGGTTACTAAGTATTTTTCTGTAGCAATTTTCGAAACGGCATATGGTGAGAGGGGGTCGAGCGGAATGTCCTCGGTGATGGGAAACTGTCGAGGTTCACCATAGACAGCGCCGCCGCTCGAGGCAAATATGAATCGTTTGACACCGTATTGTACGGAGAGGTTGAGGACGTTTAATGAACCGATAATATTCACCTGCGCATCATAGAGAGGATCATCCACAGACTTTCGTACATTAATCTGTGCTGCATGATGATTGACGAGATCGAATTTTTCTTTTTTAAAAATTTCTTCGATTTCTTGGTGACAAATATTTTTCTCATAAAACACTGCCTTGGGGTTTAGGTTCCTGATATCTCCGGTCGAGAGGTCATCAATGACCACCACATGATGACCTCTGTTCACATAGGCATCAACGACGTGTGAGCCAATAAATCCACAACCACCAGTAACTAGTATCTTCACAAAAGGATTATATACGCTGCTGTTAAATAGTCAACCATATTATTGAAATTACCTGGCGACACGCATAACTTTTGTATGTATTGACAAAAGAGATTTTTTAATTATAATAGAATTGAACGCGGGGTGGAGCAGCGGTAGCTCATTGGGCTCATAACCCAAAGGTCGCTGGTTCGAATCCAGCCCCCGCTATTTTTTTATATTGGAATTTCAGTCCAATACTTGATTACGGAGATGCAAGAAAGATTACAGAGATTTCTTTTTTTCAGAAATATGGTAATCATAACCGAGCGAAGAAAGCTTATCTCTTAAACATTTCCAAGGCTTCAAGTGCGGGTCTACAATCTGGTTTGAGTTCCACACAGCGTTCCCACAACTGTCGCGCTCTTTCTGTTTCTCCTGTTTTATAGTAGAGCATGCCGAGATCATATAACAACACTACATTATTAGGTATTGTTTTCACACCTTGCTTGAGGAGTTCGATTGCCTCTCGATGCCTTCCTCTTTCGTAGAGTAGAATTCCTAAGTTATTGTAGGCCTGAAAGTGGAACGGCTCTTCCTGAATAGTCTCTCGATATTTCTTCATTGCAGATGTATAGTGCTTGCTTTCGTGCAATGTGAGTGCCTCTTCGTACGAAGTTTTCGGGAGCAATTCACCAGAAACACTATTTCCTTTTGTCTTGAAACGTGCGCGAACGGCATCCAGTGGTCCGGTTACTGATTTATTTTGTGGATCAATTTTTAATACTGTTTCCCACTCGTAAATGGCACCAGAATAGTAGCCAACAGATGCAAATGCCCTTCCAAGTTGAAAATGTGCAAAAGGATCGACTGGTTCTAGCTCAACGGTCCACTTGAGTTGCAGAATCGCCTTTTTAATGTCGCTGCTAAAAAGTTCAGGATTTTCCATTGCTCTTTCAAGATATCTGATTCCCACAATAGTCCTTGTATACCTGTAATTGGGGCGAATTCTCGGCCAGTTTACAAAGATACCGATGAGGGCAAAACCGAGTCCGAGGAACAGGAGTTCTCGTAACTTGCGAGCTTTTGCCATGTCAAAAATATCCACGATGGTTACCGCGGCCAATGCAATCAGCACGGGGACGATTGGCAATCGATATCGTTCTGTGACGAAGAATGGTATGACCGAAAGCATATACGCGATCAAAAAGCCCACGAGAAGTTTGTCGATTGACGTCGGATTCTTTCTCAATCGCCAGACAATGCCAACAAGTGCAATGGGCGCTATGAGCCAAAAACCGAGAAACATTACATGTAATATTGGTCCGAACGCACGTTTTACAAAGTAAAAATTGAGATTATTAGGAATTTCATAGGCATTCCAGAACAGGAGAAATTTTCGCCAGAGAAGGCTTATTTCGTGAAGCGGTTTATTAACAATGAACGTGCTCGCCTTCTTCATCCAAAATTGTGAAACCTCTGATGGCTTTAACTCTCTTCCTGTCTCATATTCCGCGACATTCACCGATGTACCAGGAAGGTCATAATTTGATAGACCTGATTCAGGAGGAATATGAAAGACGCCAAGGGAATGTGGATTGTTGCCGATATAAAAATTAACGCCAGCATTCGATGCTACCAAAACAAAGTCTTTTCCCACGAAGTAATTACGAATGGTCACCGGGGAAATCATGACGATTGTGCCAACAATAAAAAGAAGTGCTGGTTTCCATTTCCACTTCTTTACTGTAAAGGAAAAATTTCCAGCTAAAAACCATAATCCTACAGGTACGAAAAGTAGAATATTCGTCCTGTCAAGGGCGGCGCAGCCGAGGACAATTCCTGCCCAGAGGGTCAACACTTGTTTTTTGGATTCTTTGAACTCAATCAGTAATAAGAGTGTCAGATTGACAAAGACCAATGTAAAGAAGATCATGAGGAGGCTTGCATCGAAGAAGGCGAGGAGTCCATAAAATGCAGCAAACAGGCCGGCAATAAAGGAAGGTGTTTTTTTACCACGAGAGAGTTTGTTAGCTAATAAGAAAATCAAGAGGCAGTTTATTGAACCGATGAATATCTGAACGAATCCCAGAATGAAAAAGCTATTTCCAGAAAGCCAAAAAACAAGAGCGAGAAAATATGGGTACGGTGGTGAGCTGTAAAAAAAGATTTCGCGGCCGAGAACGTCACCATCTATTATTTCCTGTGAACGGTCAAAAAAAACTTTTGAATCTCCCGACGGTTTATCAAAATACGGAGCATCTGAAATCTGGATGAGAAACAGCAATCGCAACGCAAAGGCGATCACGAAGATGATAGCCATGAGTGACTTCTGTCTGCCGAATATATCTAATTTCTTTAAAGGCATGAGTCTATGTTCTCTGCGTTTGTATTGTAACAAAAAAACCCTTGAAATCAAGGGTCATGATGAGGAAGCATTTATCCGAACGGAAAATTGGTTACATGTTCTTATACGCGATGAGTATCTTTGTAATTCCACAAACAGCAGCAGTTTCACCCCGCAACCGGTGCATTCCGAGGGACAGCAAGCGTGCACCGTGATGCGTCACTAAGTCGATTTCGTTTTTATCAAATCCACCCTCAGGACCGACAATGTAGAGAATCGAATGTGCACCTTGTGGTATATCATTTTCTCCTTTTTTGTCTGCAAGCAGTATGAGATCAAAATGACCGAAAATTCGGACAAGTGATGCTATATCTCCTTGAAAACTAATTTCTGGATTGTAGTATTGCTGAGATTGTAGCATTGCATTGAGACAGATTTTTCTAAACCGGTTGAGTTTTGCTTGCGACAATGTGCGCACGACAGAATTCTGTGATATGAAAGGTAAAAAGCGCTGTACTCCGAGTTCAGTTGCCTTTTCAATGATGAAATCATTTCTGAGTCCTTTGAGCGGCACGAAGGCGAGCGCTGTATTCAATGTGGTTCCTCTCTGCATGTAGTTACGTTTTACAATCTGTGCCCTCGCGCGCGTCCTTGTCGCCTGGGTGATCTTCACTGTATACCGATAGCCCTTGCCATCGGTTATAAAAATAATGTCATCGGCCCTTTTCCGTAAAACGTGTTGCATATGATGAAGGGTTGCACCATCGATGATAATTTCATCAGCCTGGATTTTTCTTGGTGCTACGTAAAATAGATTGTGGGTGTGATTTTTCACAAAATAGATTGAAACTACGTTTCCCGGTTCTTCACCGAAGGGTCGGATACGTATTCCCTGTATGTTCGAGTTTCATGTTTTGATTTTAGGAGTTTACTTCCGTTTTTTTGGCGTGGGCTTTCCTTCATACTTTTTGAGTGCATCGAGTATTTTGTCGAGGTCTTTATCGGTCGTCTCGAGCGGTTGTAAATTGAGCTCTACATATAAATCACCCTGTCCGCCACCTGGCTGTGGCATGCCTTTGCCTCTGACCCTGATAATTTCTGGAGCACTGCTTCCCTTGGGAATCTTCATCTTTCCTTTTTTGTTATTCAAACTCGGAATATCAACGGAACCACCATTAATCAATTTCGAGTAAGGAACAAAAACTCTGAGGTATAAATCGTAACCCCGGCGTTCAAAGTATTCGTGAGGTTTTTCTTCAAACTCGACGATGATATTCCCCTTACCGCCTCGGCCGTAATGACCTTCGCCACGCAAGACAATATATTGCTTATGGCCGACACCGCGCGGTACCTTAATCTCGATTGTTCTCGGTACTTTTATTCTCCCTTCACCTCCGCATTTTGAGCAGGGTGTTTTTATGATCTGCCCACTTCCTCGGCATCGTGGACATGTAGAAACGCTCGTGAAAGTTCCAAAAAAACTCTGCGTTTGGGTCCTCACCTGTCCTTGGCCGCCGCACTGGGGACAGGAAGAAAAATCAGTTCCTCCCTGACCATTACACTGTTGGCACGCTTCATTACGATTGATCTTAAATTGCTTTTTTATTTGTCCGGTAATATCCTCGAGCGATATACTGAGGATAACATGTATGTCACCGCCTCGTTTTGCACGTTGACGCTGTGTTCTTCCTGTGAATCCAAAAAAATTTTCAAAGAGTGAACCACCAAAAAGATTACCGAGAATGTCCTGGAGGTCATCAAAATGGTGGAAATCATCCCAGGTGAATCCACCGCCCTTGAATGTCTGCGATACTCCATCATGGCCGTACTGATCGTACAGCTGCTTCTTTTGGGGATCCATTAAGACTTCATACGCCTCAGAGACTTCCTTGAATTTTTCTTCTGCTTCCTTTTTATTTTGAGGATTCATATCGGGATGGTGCCGTTTTGCCTTGTCCCGATAAGCCTTCTTTATTTCATCGGTGGAAGCATTCCGTGGAACCCCTAATACTTCGTAGTAATCCCTCTTTTTCATAGATATGTTACCACAGACCCTTTATCCAGTCAGCCTAAGGACAACATGAATGCAGCTTTACACTGGAGAGAAGCCGGGTATACATTTATGATACCATATTATTTCTGTTCTTTTTGAGTATCTTCGTCTACGACGCGATAGTCGGCTCCGCCCTCTGCATCCGGTCCTGTACGTTCGGGCTCTTCAGCACTCGGTTGTTCCGCCTGTGCACCCTCGGGCTTTGCCCCTGCTTGTGCACCTGCATCACGATAGATTGCCTCAGAGATTTTGTAGATCGATTGTTGAACATTATCGATTGCCCTTTGTATTGCAGCCACGTCGGTACCTTCTTTTTGCTTTTTCAGCTCCTCGATTTTCTTGCCGATCTCGCTTCTGTCTTCGAACGAAATTTTTTCGCCGTAATCTTTGAGGGTTTTTTCGATCGAATAGATGACACCGTCTGCCTGGTTTCTCACATCAATCAGTTCTCTCTGTTTACGGTCTTCGGCAGCATGTTCTTCAGCAGCATGCACCATTCTGTCTACTTCGTCTTTCGATAATCCACTCGATGCAGTAATTCTTATTTTCTGTTCCTTACCAGTTCCCGTATCCTTAGCCGAAACGTGGAGAATGCCATCTGCATCAATATCAAAGGTGACTTCTATCTGTGGTATACCTCGTGGTGCTGGCGGAACGCCATACAAATCAAATTTACCGAGTGTACGGTTTTGTGTTGCCATTGGCCTTTCACCTTGGAGCACATGCACGGTCACCGCGGTTTGATTATCTTCAGCCGTCGTAAAGATCTGTGATTTTTTCGTCGGAATTGTCGTATTACGCGGTATGATTGGTGTCATTACCTGACCGAGAGTCTCGATGCCGAGTGTCAGCGGTGTAACGTCTAAGAGGAGTATGTCCTTCACCTCACCGCCTAACACTGCTCCTTGAATCGCTGCACCAATTGCAACAACCTCGTCTGGATTTATTCCTTTGTGTGGTTCCTTCCCAAAGAATTCTCGTACCATCTGTTGAACCTTAGGCATACGCGTCTGACCGCCAACGAGCACAACTTCGTTTATTTCCTGGGGAGTGAGCTTTGCATCTGCAAGTGCCTGCTTTACGGGTGGCATCATACGTTGTAGTAAGTCTTCGATCAAGGATTCGAGTTTCGTTCTGGTTATCTTCATCTCGAAATGGAGTGGTGTCTTGTCTTTGTCTGATGCGATGAAGGGAAGGCTGATCGTCGTTTCCATCACCGTCGAGAGTTCACACTTCGCCTTTTCTGCAGCCTCCTTTAAACGCTGGAGTGCGGTCAGGTCCTTCCGTAAATCGATATCGTGTTCTTTCATGAACATATCGGCAAGGTAGTTCATAATTCTCTCGTCGATATCGTCGCCGCCGAGATGGGTATCACCGTTTGTTGACTTGACCTCGAAGACACCCTCGCCGATTTCCAAAATCGATATATCAAAGGTACCGCCGCCAAAGTCAAACACGGCAATTTTTTCATTCTTCTTCTTCTCGAGCCCGTACGCCAGCGATGATGCAGTGGGTTCATTGATGATTCGCAGTACGTCGAGTCCAGCTATTTTGCCAGCATCTTTTGTCGCTTGACGCTGGGAATCGTTAAAATAGGCAGGGACCGTAATTACCGCTTTGGTGATTTTTTCACCAAGATAGGACTCGGCCGATTGTCTGAGATATTGAAGAATCATCGCGGATATTTCTGGTGGTGAATACTGCTTACCGCCAGCATTGACCCAGGCATCGGCGTTTTCGTGTTCTATAACACTAAATGGAAAACGGGCAGTTTCATTTGCCACCTCACTAAACCGTCTTCCCATAAACCGTTTAATTGAGTAGACAGTGTTTTCCGGGTTTGTAATCGCCTGTCGCTTTGCCAGCGGACCGACTAACCGCTCACCGGTTTTGGCGAAGGCAACGACCGACGGAGTTGTTCTTCCTCCCTCTGGGTTCGGGATAACGACTGGCTGACCACCTTCCATCACTGCGACACAAGAATTTGTCGTTCCTAAATCAATCCCTATTATTTTCGCCATCTTCTTGACCTCCTTCCTTCTGTTTGGAGACAAAAACTTTTGCCGGTTTTATAACTTTGTCATGGACAATATATCCTTTGGAAATCTCTTCAATAACCGTGTTTGCGGGCTTGTCATTCGTCTCAACTGTTGCTACTGCCTCATGTCGAGATGGATCAAAAGTTTGCCCGAGCGCGGAGAATTCCATTAATCCACATGATTTCAGGGCTTCTCGCAGCTGTCGGTGGATAATCTCCACACCCTTTTGAAAGGTTTCTAAGTCTGCGTTCACCTCAACGCCGCTTATTGCCCTGTCAAAGCTGTCGAGCACCGGTATAATTTTAAGAAAGTAATCGACCTTTGAATACTTTTTGTGCTCATCAAACTCCTTGTCCATTCGCTTCCGATAATTATCGAGTTCAGCCAGTGCCCTGAGGTATTTATCCTTCCATTCCTTTATTTCGTTCCCCTTTTCCTTGATTTCATTTTTAAGTTTTGTAACCGGTCCTACTCTTTTCATAACGTACTCCTTCAACAGAAGGTCATTAATTTTCAAAGTTTAGACAATTATAAGACCCTCAAAGTTTACCCTACAAGAATTAAAACTGAGTACACTTATAAATAATTACTTCCCCATTAACAGCCGGTCAGCAAGAACCTCGGGTAAGCCAGCATCGATGATTTTTTGTTGGGCGAGTGGAATATTGTACTCGAGTCGGATTATTTCGATCGAATTATTGTTACCATCGTAAATTGCATAACTCGCCCTTGGATCGAGGTCTCGCGGCTGCCCAACACTCCCAACATTGATTATGTATTTTCTTTTTGCAATTAATGGAAAGGGATTTTCTCTTAAAAAGTCTGTGTACCCATTCGCATCTTGAAATGCAGCGCTCGGAATATGTGAATGTCCAATAAAACAGACCTTTTCTTTGAAAGAAGAAAATTCGTGTTCAAACTCTTCTAACGAGAAGAGGTAATTCCACATTTCCGGCTTGATGGGTGAAGCATGGACTAATAAAATACTGTCAACTGTCGTGCTCAACTTCAAACTCTTCAGTTTATCGAGATTCTCTTTTTTCGTATTGTTCTGCGTCCACCGTATCGCTTCGGCTGCAACTGGATTAAATGTCCTGACGTCAGTTTTATCAACGGCGGCATAGTCATGATTTCCGGCAACGATAGCATGAGCTTCTTTTAGGCATAATTCAATACATTCGTTGGGATTAGCTCCGTAACCCACGAGATCACCAACACAGAAGGTTCTCTTAATACTGCGCTTCTTTATATTTTTTATGACGGCTTGTAGGGCTTCTAAATTTGAATGAATATCACCTATTATTGCTGCTTTCATAATGTTTCTTTACTGCATCAAGCACACCGTTAATGAATCTACCAGAATCACCGCCTCCGTATTTCTTGCCAATCTCAATTGCTTCATTGATCGAAACTTGGGCTGGTATATCTTTAAAATAGAGAAGCTCACAGGTGCCGAGTCTGAGGATTATTTTGTCAATAACAGAAATACGATCAAAAGGCCAGTTTTTTAAAACCTCGACAATGTGCGCATCTATGGCTGACAAATTATTGATAGTTGTCTCTGCGAGTTGTTTCGAAAATGTTTTATCATCTTCGGTGTACTTTTTTGCCTCTAAGATATCGTTCATTATTTTGGATAGATTTGTGTCGCCTTCTTCATACCGATAGAGAATTTTTAGAGCAAGCTCACGCGCGAGTCTCCGACCCATCTACTTTATCTTATCAAAAAGATTTGCCATTTCTAAACCCGTGATCGCCGCATCCCATCCTTTATTTCCCATCTTCGTTCCTGCGCGTTCGACAGCTTGGTCTGTGGTATCTGCAGTAATGATGCCGTAGATCACTGGAGGTCCTTCTTCTAAGTTGAGTGTAGCAATACCTTTTGTTACTTCACTGGCAATGTAGTCAAAATGTGGTGTATCTCCCCTGATGACTGCACCGAGACAGATGAGACAGTCAAACTCCCCGCTCCGTACGCGCCGTGCAACAGCAGGGATTTCGAAACCACCCGGTGTCCAATACACCGTGATATCGCTGTCTATGACACCATGCCTCGTTAGACAATCGATTGCACCATCAAGGAGTCGTTTCGATATGAACTCGTTAAATCGTGCTACAACGATCGCAAACTTCTTACCTTTTCCAATCAAACTCCCTTTCACTTCTTTCATGATTTCCTCCGTATTTTTTTTCTCGTGGCGAGTCTTTTTTTACGGCCACAGTAATCAGTCTCATTGAAAAGTGAAGAAGGAATCAGGTGTCCCAGTTTATCCCTCTTCGTTTTTAAATAAGAGATGTTTCGTCTATGGACAACAATAACGGGAATCTGTTCGGTTACCTTCAGTCCATAACCTTCTAATCCGATAATTTTCTTCGGGTTGTTGGTCAGCAATCTGACCGACGACAGCCCCAAATCAGCCAAAATCTGGGCACCGATTCCGTAGTCCCGTAAATCGGCCTCAAATCCAAGGGCCAGATTTGCTTCGACCGTGTCGAGTCCTTTATCCTGTAGTTGATACGCCTTTAATTTATTTACTAAACCAATACCTCTCCCTTCTTGCCGCATGTAGACTAAGACTCCCTGCTTATTTTTTTTGATGAGTCGTAGTGCAGCGTCTACCTGGTCACCGCAGTCGCAACGAAGAGAATGGAATACATCACCCGTGAGGCACTGGGAGTGCACCCTGACGAGTACGTTCTCCTTTTCTGCCACGTTGCCGTAAACCAGGGCAACATGGTGGTCTTTGGTGATTGTATCCTCATAGAGTATGAGGCGAAATTCGCCGTATTTCGTGGGTAATTGAGTCTCTAAAATGCGCACGATCAGTTTCTCGGTCCTGCGACGATATTCAATCAGATCCTTTATCGAGATGATTTTTAAATTGAATCGCTGGGCGATTTTCTTTAATTTTGGAAAACGCGCCATTCTTCCGTCAGAATCCATGATTTCGCAGAGTACGCCAGCTGGATAGAGACCTGCCAGTCTTGCCAGATCTATTGTTGCCTCAGTATGGCCGGCGCGTCGCAGCACACCGCCCCGTACAGCCCGCAGTTGAAAGATATGGCCTGGCCGGGCAAGGTCGTATGGATTGGTACGCTTATCGATTAAGGCCTTTATTGTTTTGGCCCTGTCAAAGGCAGAAATGCCGGTTGATGTTCCCTTTTTGGTATCGACACCGATCGCCATAGGTGTTCCATGAAGTGCTGTATTGTCGCTCACCATCGTTGGGATATCTAATTCCTGAAGCCGCTCGGGCATGAGGGGAACACAGATAAGCCCCCTTCCATGCTGTGCCATAAAATTGATTGTTTTAGGACTGATCTTTTCTGCGCTCGCAATGAAATCACCCTCGTTCTCACGTTTTTCGTCGTCGACAACGATGACGACCTTTCCTTTCTTGAAATCCTTTATTGCATCCTCAATACGCGATAGCATAGCAATATTGTATTGAAATTCCTAAAAAAGTCAAGAAAAAATCTTTGTGTATTGGAAATTTTAATGTACTTGTATACGTTTGAGAAGCATCGCGTTTCAATCCGTCTCCGGAAGGATAAAGAGGGAGAAGTTACTGGAAAATCAGAGAGGAGGCACTTATTGAATCGATTCAGCTTACGTTAAATAGTTTGCCGATAAAAAAGACATAGAAGATGATAAGCAGCCAGCCCTCCCAGAGGGTGATCTCTTTGTCCTGGGTCATAAAAAAGAAGAGCAGGGTTGCGATTAACATCATGGGAAGGCCAAAGAAAATTATGCTTTGGGGTATGGTTATTGTACTGATGAGGGTAGGTATTCCCATCACTGCGAGAGCGTTAAATACATTTGAACCCAACACATTGCCAACGGCGATTTCTGGCTTGCCTTTTCTTGCGGCAGTGATGGTAACGGCCAATTCGGGTAAGGATGTACCGAATGCAACGGCGCTCGCAGCGATCACCTCTTTTCCAATATTCAACATCATTGATAATCCAATGACAGCCTCTATTGTGTACCTGCCACCTATGTACATGAGTAATCCGCTGATAATGAGTGTCAGCAAGGTCTTCGTGCCTACCTTTTTCGGTTTTTCCTTAAGCAACAATTCTTTCTTAACCTCAATGTCTATGCGTCTCTTTCTTTCAGATACTGCGTGGAGCAGATAGATGACAACACCGACAAGGGCAAGTAACGCCTCGAAGAGAGTGAAGGTACCGTCCCAGATGGTTATTGCCAGAAAAAGGGCCGAGCCCATTAATAAGGGTAGGTCTATATGAAGAAGCTCGTACTTGATTTTTAGTTTTTTGCTGACCACCGCAGCAATACCAAAGACAAGAAAAATATTCGCAATGTTTGAGCCAATCACGTTACCGATAACGATTTCTGAAGAATTTCTCGCAACCGCAAATAAGGACGAAACGATCTCCGGCAGTGAAGTCCCTACTGCAACAATCGTAACACCAACAATGAAATCAGAAATACCATAGGCTAATCCTATGTGTTCTGCGGCTTCGGTAAAATATTCTGATGCCCTGATTAAGATATAGAGACTTGCTACAAATACTATTATCCAGATAACTAATGGTGGCATGATAATGATACTCTTATTCTTTTGATAGCATGCTACAGCCTGTGCCTGAGAATGATATCATTGTTCTGCGAAACGAGAATCCCGATTCCTTGAAGATTGATACTCATATGATGAAATCGGGATAATCAATCTTATCATCACTGTCATTTCTTTACAAAACCGAAAATCAATCTGATTGTTCATAGACCCAAACTCCTACCAATAGGATATCCAAAAAAACCGAAAAGTCCAGGGGAAATAACAAAAAGAGAATGGACATGGGGGTATTCCAGAGAGATGTTGCCAGAATTATAGGGTTTTCCACAGAAGCAATAACTAATTGGGAGAAAAGAAGAACTAAGCCATGTAGGAAGAATCAGATGAGCATAAAACATTTTATAGATATACAGAAATAGACACGGCAGATTCTCGTAGATACCGCAGTCTTTCTTGTTGCGGTATCGAAGATCCCGAGTGTTAACGAGGGGCAAACCCGATTCTACTGTTTTTCGCAAATCCTGAAATACCAACACAAATCAAGCAAATGCAAGCCAGATAATTTTCTATCTTGGTGAAGTTGTGTTCAATATCGAAGTCAAACTTAGGGATCTGTACCGTTTCATCTTCCCGAAGTGAGTCTGGTTTATTGCTAGCAATTATCTCCTGCGTAATCTGAATAAAAATCAATTGACATTCATCAAAATCGATATACTATTTATTTCAAGAGTTATGAGAATTTTGGCATATATTTCATTATCAGTATTATCTTTGCAATAAATGCAAGGCAGTGATCATTCGATTGTAAAGAAAAAAGGAAGGAGATTTATATGGTTAATCCAAACCACGCTTATTATTTAAAATCTTATACTACAAAATTGTACTATTCGTCAGATTGCTTAGGCAGTCTAATACATGTTAAACAAAAAGTATTAGTAATAGGAGAAATAAAATGAAACGTAAATTATTAGTTCTATTAATTTCAGCCTTTTGGGTTATTCTTTCTATTTTCAATCAGTCCTGTAAAGCAGAGGACAAAGCAAAGAGGATTGATGAGTTGATGACTTACTGTTATGACGCTGATATGTTCAACGGCACAGTATTAGTCGCTCACGATGGAGAGGTAGTATATAAAAATGCATTTGGCTATGCAAATTTTGATAACATGGAAACATTGAAGGTGAATTCTGCTTTCTGCATCGGCTCGATCGGCAAGCAATTTACGGGAATGGCTGTAATGATCTTAAAGGAACGAAATGAACTGGACTATGAAGATAAACTTTCGGATTATTTTCCTGAATTCCCGGATTATGCCGACAAAATCACGATTCGACATCTATTGAACCATACATCGGGTATTCCAAATTGGATGAATTTCAGTGTTTTTCGAGCCAGACCGGGAGACTTTAAAGATGATATTACCAACAAGGATATTTTTGACTTTTTGATTCAACAAGAGTCACTTGATTTTGAACCAGGTACAAAATATTCATACAGCAACAGTGGATATGTATTATTAGCTATGATAGTTGAAAAGGTGTCAGGAGAGCCATTTTATAAATTTATGGAAGATAACATTTTCGGTCCCTTAGACATGAAGAATACCCTGGTATGGAATGATACAAAACCTGAGATTCCCGATAAGACCATCGGGTATAGCCAATTCGGCGAAAAAGATGATTACAATATTCTAACCTCAGGAGCAGGAAGTATATATTCAACTATCGAAGATTTATATAAATGGGATCAGGGGCTCTATACCGAGAAACTTGTTTCTCAAGAAACATTGAAAGAGGCTTTTACTCCGGGTCTATTAAACGATGGCACTCCCTCCAGAACACTCGGTGATTCTACCTGGGGCTATGGATTTGGTTGGCTTCTTAGAAAAAATAATTTGGAGAATATAGTCTGGCATGATGGAGGATTTAACGGATTTAATGCAATATTTTATCGTGAATTAAATAAACGTGAAGTAATTATATTTCTTACTAATAAAGGAACACCTTGGCAGCTGTATCCAGTGCACGATGCAGTCAAGAGTATTCTGCGTGGTGAGTCATATAAATTTCCTCGGATCCCAATTGGAATCAAAATGAAAAATTTGATTGATGAAAATGGCGTGATAGAATCTATAAACAAGTATCATGAACTTAGAAAAACTCATGTTGGCAAATATGATTTTTCTGAAGATCATTTGAATTCGCTTGGATACTATTATCTGAACAATCAACGTTTTATTGAAGCGAAAGTCGTTCTTAAATTGAACGTTGAAATGTACCCCAATTCATCCAATGCATATGACAGCTATGGAGAAGCATGTATGCTCAACGGTGATTACGATGAAGCAATCAAGAATTATAAACGGTCACTTGAACTGAATCCCGATAATACAAATGCTGTTGAAATGTTTAAAAAAATAAATAAAAAAATGATGACTATTGAAAAATAATTCTATTCCATTGGTTTAGATGTTATGTTTCAGGCAAAATGCTCATTTGGGGAGGACATTTATTGTTTAATTCAAAAAGAATAAAAGAAATTGTTAAAGGTTTAGGTGCTGACCTTTGTGGTATTTCTCCAGTTGAAAGATTTAGTAAAGCCCCAAAAGGTTTTCATCCTAATGACATTTATAAAGATTGTAAATCTGTTGTTGTGTTTGCTGAAAGACTTCCTAGAGAATCACTTTTTGCTTCTAGTTGTATTCCTTATACTTATGTAAACAATATAATGACACATGAAGTCGATAGGCTTGGAATCGAAGTTTGCCTTAGGTTAGAAACGGAGGGGATTAAGGCTGTTCCTATTCCTTCGGATGATCCTTACGAACATTGGGAGTCTGATAGGTCATATGGGAGGGCGATCCTCTCTTTGCGTCATGCTGGATATCTTGCTGGACTTGGTGTATTAGGTAAAAATACGCTTCTTATGAATAAAGACTATGGAAATATGATACAGATCGGAGCTATATTGGTTAATGCTAATTTAGAGGGTGATCTCATTGCAACCTATGAAGGTTGTCCTTCAGATTGTCGACTTTGTATTGACTCTTGTCCTCAGGGAGCGTTGGATGGCAAAACTGTTAATCAGCAACTTTGTAGACCATTATCAAATTACAGAACAGAAAAGGGCTACATTCTAAAAAAATGTAATTTGTGTCGAAGAATGTGTCCAAATTGTTTAGGGATAAAATTGTGAGCAAATGAGCACTTCTTGCTCTTCCAGGGTCAGATCTAAACATTTTACAATTCTTATCATTATACCTCCTGCAATGAGATGTTACAGTGTCTTATTCGATCTGAATTAATATTCCTTGAGATTGCCTTGTCCTTCTACGAGCTCACCCAGCTTTGCTCGGGACGAGCAGAATCTGCAATGACGATTTTTGGCTAATCCGTTGACTTACGCTTCTTTGTTTGTAAAATGACCAACACCAGATGACCGATAACCGATTACTGTTATCGCATTTTCTGTCACTTTGTTAATGATTGTGACTCACGGTAGCAGAAAAATACCTACTTCATGTTAGATCTGTATCAATCTTCTGCCCGCAAACATACGTCATGCAGACAGAATGCCTTAAGACTTGCCTCAACGTGAGAGGCACGAGAGATTAATTCACATAAAGTACTGCAGCTATTTTATTAGTAAGAAGTTCCTCGTGATGCTTATGCCTGATGTGGTCTTCAGATTATAGAAATAGACACCGGCTGCAAGGTTAAGATTAAATGTCTGCTCGTATTTTCCAGCGGCAACGTTTTCATGAATGAGCGTTGCGCATTTTCTGCCGATTGCATCATAGACTGCAAGTGTAACCTCCGTCGCCTCGTGGAGCGCAAATGCGAGAGAAACTTTACCTGTACTAATTGTAGGTGCTTTCATCATTAAGTTAGTGGGTGTCAGTGAAATCCATTCACTTACACCAACCGGGCTCGTGATATGGATGCGCATTAACCAATCACCACCCCAGTCACCAATAGCAAATATACCATTAACGTAATACCACATATACTGCGGATAATTCACTTCATAGTCGAAGGCGAGTGCCGGGCACAGCGGCGCCGCATTGACCTGGAAGTAGAAGAAAAACGCATTGTCGCCAGTCGTAAACCAGGTCTCTGACGTATCGACTTCAAAATAGTTCCAAACACCTCTCTGTATCGTTGCATTAACTAACTCCCAGCGCATGTTAGTAGGTGCAGTGCTGCCATCATATAATCTGAATGTCGCGGTAGTATCACCAGGTGTGGGCCATGATGGATCAAAATAGCAGGCGATTGAATCGACCCACCAATCAGCAGTCACAGGAAATTGAACACCCCATCCATTACCTGCATCCACCCAGTATGAAGCACCATATTCAACGCCATCATCATAAATTTGCCAGTCCGTTGCCCACACCTCGGCTATCAGCGTATCGTTCTGCGGATTCTCATCGCCGGCGAGGTTTGTGTAGACGGTCACAGTATAAAACCCATTTACAAAGGCGAATGAATCAGGGAAGATGACTGGCGCGACATCACCCGGATTGAGATTGTTTACCGTTACGCTTGAACTGTAGGCACCGGGGTTGATTTCACACATGACATCAAAGGTTTCGGTATTAAGACCATAATTTTTAACCGCCGCCTCTGGATAGAACGTTGTATCTGTGGGAATGTGCCAATATATATCAATGGATGCTACACCAACATCATGGTCCCGTAGAGTTTCAAGAGTAACATTATCAACACCAAATGCCCAACCCCAACCACCAGTCGTATCTTCATAGGTAAATTGAATCTGTACTGAGTCTGCAGGTAGGTACGTGGTTAAATCAAAGGTATCGGCACCACAGCCACTCACATAGTAGATGTATAACTGATTCCAGTCTCCCCAGGTACTGCCATTATGAAACCGTACATAGGATGCACCAAATGGTGGATCATAAACGTCAAAAGCCCAGCCATAGCTCAGTACTAAACTAGTAACATCGCTGCAACCTACGGTTGGCGAGATGAGATACTCGGTACCAGGCGGTGCGAGTTCTCCGGCATCGTCATCTGAATAAAATGCGTAGGCCGTGCCATAGTTCGGCGGAGGAAAGAACAGATCATCAGTAGTTCCGACAGTCCAGGTGTATCCATCGCTATTGCCATCGATGACTTGCCAACCTGCAGGCATACCGGCTTCAAAGTCTTCATATAGGAGTACCTGCCTTTCTCTCGGTACATTACTATGAGGAGCGTGCGATGGTGCCCGGATTTCATGCCGAGAATGTGTTTTTCCCTGTGGCTCAGCGAATTTGGAGATAAAAGGGCGTTGTGATGCATATAACGCCGTTATGGATAGACATATTAAGTTAACGAATATTTTCTTCATTGTCTCCTCCCTCTATCATGTATATACTATTTAACAGAAAAATACAAGGCTAGGACTTAGCGCTATCAACCAAATTTTGTTTTGTGTATCACCACCTCCTCTCATTTCTCATGCTTCTATAAACGAAGGCGAATACCTCATTATCATAATATTGCCAAAATGCACTTTGTCAATCATTTTGAGATTGCTGCGTCGCTGTGCTCCTCCCAATGACAAATTGACGTAGCTCAAATTTCAGTTATTTATATCATTGTTCCGCGAGGCGAGAATCCCGATTCCTTGAAGATTAATACCAATATATGAAATCGGGATAATCTATTTTTTATCACTGTTGCCATTTTTTCTCAAATTAAAAATTTGATTAAAAAAATGAGCATCTCGAACGCAGTGAGAGGAATCAGAGCAATTTACAGCCTCTGCCAGACGTTTTTATCCAGACTGCGATACTGGATTGCCTCGGCGACGTGCTCGACCTTGATATTTTCTGCATTTTCTAAGTCGGCAATGGTGCGTGCTACTTTCAGAACCTTATCATAGGCGCGGGCAGAAAGTCCAAATTTTTCGATCGCAGCCTTGAGTAAGGACTGTGATGCATCGTCCAGGGTCATGTTAGGCAGAACCGTTACCACTCTGCGCGCGAGCATAGTTTTACCAGTACCAGGAGGCCCAATCATCAGGATGTTATAGACAACAAACAGGCAAGTGTTGGGGATGCTGTTTAGATTTCAGCTAAAGTGTCCCACATGTGCTGAAATAGAACAGTTATCTTTTTATTTCCGGATTTCTGTCCGTATGTTACAGAGGAGAGAAGCAAGAAAGTGACAATACATGCACATAAAATGATCCTCCTCATTCCATATCTTTTTCTTTATAATTCTTTGAGCAGCTCTAGCGAGCGCCTCGGATTCATTACGGGCAAGCCTTCGGTGTTAGGTTCGGCAGCATCCTTGATCAAAGCAATAACTTCCGGCGGAGTGAGCGAAGGTCGTAGTGCCAACAATTTTGCCGCCAGGTTGGTTGCGTTTGCGGAAGACGTGGATGTGCCGGAGGCAGCAAGACGGTCACCACCAGGCAGATAGCTCTCTACTTCACAGCCGTTTGCATATACATCCGCGGTTGCACCAAAACTAGTAAAGGAAGTGACATCGCCCGCCTTATCCACGGCGCCGGCAACTAAGAGATTAGGTAAATCAAATGCTGCTGGATAGTAATCCTCAAAAGCAACATCGTCATTTGCACTTCCACATGCGCAGACGAATAGGATACCGGAAGCCCCTTTCATAGCTTGGTAGAGTGCTTCCTTCTCGATATCGAAAATCTTGCGGGCAAGGCGCGCACGTTCTTCAGCCGTCTCACCGATTCCATTTGCCTCCAGGTCTCGCTCGGTTCCTCTTAATACACCTCCCCAGCTCATGTTCACCACACGCACACCGTGCGCCTTCATATATTCTATTGTCTCCTTGTAATTCTGCGCCATTTTGCGTGAGTGTTCTATTGTTGGCGCCATTGGTATTGTCCTATAGTCGGCAGTAACACGAACTACCACGATGCGCGCATAGGGATTCCCTTCTACCGCAATCCCAGCAACAAGCGTACCGTGTATGTACAAAACTATTTTTTGTAGATCTTCAAACACTGTTTTCATCTCTTCTGGTGGCAATTCGGACAACTTTTTCTTTAACGCCGTCGCTTCAGGGCTCTTAACTGCCGCCCGGATATCCAAATATCCCTTGAT
>CP070664.1:2015089-2048964 GCA_020355325.1 Caldifarciminota bacterium | reverse complement strand
CTGGGGCATGTAGGCGCAGTTGCCGGCGCAATTTACATCGGAATTGTTGGTATGATTCTCTGCTACATTGCTGGCATCTGGCTACTCGTGGCAGCTGCCATAAGAGTCAAGAACGACAAGTGAGGAGACTACTATGAAACTCGGTAAATATTTTTTCTTCGTCATAACTATTGTTATATTTTTCACGAATGGCGCTCATACCTGTACCACATTCTGCTTTCAGTACAATAATGAATGGATCTATGGTAGAAATTATGACTGGTATATCGAGCATTGTCTCATCGTCGTAAACAAACGCGGTGTTGCCAAGACCGCATTGACTCAAGATAACCCTGCACAGTGGGTATCAAAGTATGGCAGCATCACCTTTAATCAATACGGCAGAGAATTTCCGCTCGGCGGCATGAATGAGGCGGGCCTGGTCATTGAATGCATGTGGCTTGAACAGACAGAGTATTCTCGTCCTGATTCCCGCAACGGATTGTCAGATTTGCAATGGATTCAATACCAATTGGACAATTTTGCCACAGTAGACGACGTAATAGCAAGTGATAAAACGGTCAGAATTTCGGTCCGGAGCGCAGCACCATTACACTTTCTTGTGTGTGATCGTTATGGAAAGGCAGCGACGATCGAATTCCTCGGCGGGAGAATAGCCGTGCATACAGGTGATGACCTTTCACCGACCGTACTCACGAACAATACGTATGAGTATTCAAAACGATTCTTCGATAGTTTTAATGGTGACGAAACGAGTACGGCTTTTGTTACTGCAGACTAATCACTCAAGCGATTTACCTGGGCAGCTCAGGGAATCAATAATTGGAACCCCGAGAACCACGACTCCCCTGTCGATTATGCCTTTGAAATACTCGATAAGGTATCGATCAGCATGTCGATGTTTCGGATAGTCTATGATGTGGGAAGTGGCCGTATCTGTTACCGTACAAAATCAAATTCCAATATCCGCTTAATCAATTTCAATGCGTTCAATTTTTCTTGTGATACACCCGCACAAATTTTAGATATTACATCCGGCGAAAACGGCGATGTAACTGAATTGTTTTCTGACTACACGTACGAAGCTAATTATGGTCTCATTCGTAAATCTTTTTCTGAAACCGAGTTCCTGAAAGATACGCCGCAAACTTTGCTCGAGACGAGAGCACGATATCCAGAACGTTTGCCGTGCAATGAGTAGCTGGCAAGCAATCTTCATCAGATGTGCAAGACAGAAAGCATGAGTGGCTGTATGCATGGTGGAGTTGGGAAAGACCGCATCATTTTTGGGTAGCTTGACATGTTCAGAATTTCAATTACACTTGCATAGGTCTTTAAGAAAGGAGGAAGGAGTATGAAGGTTGCATTGATTATTGTCAGCATAGTTGCTGTGGTCTTGGTTGGAACCTCTTACTACCTCTATACTACCAATAAAAAAACGCTGAGTGAGCTCGAAGCCAAAATCGCCGATATCGCCGTAAAAAAAGAAGAAGAGATTACGCGGCTGACCGACACGTATGACAATCTCGTTGCCGACATGAAAAAGGAAATCGAACAAGGCCAGATCAAAATCACACAGTTGGCCGACCGTTTATCGGTCAGTATGGTGGACAAAATTTTATTTCCATCGGGTGAGGCAGAAATCACGGCCGAGGGTGTGAAGGTTCTCGAACGAGTCGGTAACGTTTTGAAAAATACCAAAGACAAAATTATTCGTGTCGAAGGTCACACGGACAACGTACCGATACGTCCGCGACTACAGAAAAAATTTCCCACCAATTGGGAACTCTCAACGACACGAGCAACAAATGTCGTACGCTTTCTGCAGGAAAAGGTAGGCATTGAAGCAATGCGTTTGCAGGCGATCGGCATGTCGGAATATCATCCAGTAACGAGTAATGAGACAGAGGATGGTCGCACTCAGAATCGGAGGATAGAAATTATTCTGCTGCCAGAACCTGCTGGCAAAACGTCTGCGACGTCCGAATAACATCAAGGAGTATTGCAGAAGTTGAAATACTGAATTTTTTATAGACCCTCGATCACTTTTTTGAAGATTTTCTGCGCTCTTTTCCTGACCTTCTATCACGACCGCTTCTACGTTCAGGACCCTTATACATCGGGTCTTTGAACTTCCTTCTGTCCCTTCCGGATCTTCGCTCACGTCCGCTTCTGCGTTCCTGCCCTTTATGCTTGGTATTACGTGGCTTTTTTCTACCTTTTTCGGGGCGACGCGCTTTTCTTTTCATAAGATTTCATCTCCTTTTAATCATACACGCTAAAAATTCATCATTTAATGAGCATTTCAACACTATAGATATAGTATATAACACAAAAATATAAATTGTCAAGGAATATCTAAGAGAACTCTAAAAAAATATCTATTCACCTGTGTCTCCCGACAAAAGTCGAAAATCTCCATATTGCATATTGACAAAATCAATTATTTAGATATAATTACGCTAAGCCTTATCATTTGTTGACGGCTGTGTAGAATATTTATATTCCCAGCCCCTCAATAAATATAGGCTTGAAAGGAGAAAAATGGCTTTCGGAAAGGTAAAATGGTTCGATAGTAGGAAAGGCTATGGTTTTATTGCGAAAGAAGACGGTACCGGTGATGTTTTCGTTCACTACGCAGACATAGCGGGTGAAGGTTATCGGTCCCTTAGAGAAGGCGATAGAGTTAAGTTTGAGATTAGCCAATCCCCCAAAGGGGACAAAGCTACACAAGTCGAACTTGCATAATATGCATACTATGCATAAAGTAAAGCCTCCGCAAGGAGGCTTTGCTGTTTTGTATGATACTGAAGAAACAAAGTATGTGGAGATTAGCTCGACTATTGAGCTAATCTTTCAATGAACCACTGCTTGAGAGATGCTCCTGCCGGCATCTTCTCTATCCACTCTGGATCCTCATAAAACCCTTCATGGCGAAAGGTTACGAGTTCTTCCAGGCTCGACGGACGGTAGTCTGTGCTATCTTCTGCATACAGATGCAGAGGGTAGTTGTATGTCGCAGGCAACTCTTGAATTTCGTCCATCGCGAATTCTGAAAGAATCACCCCTGACAACACTGCCTGATGAATGAAAATGGCGTAACGATTATCTTGTCGATAGCATTTCTGAAGATCGGGTTTCTGGTAGACTCTGAAGAACGTGTCGCGCCAATTCCTGAGTAGGTGTTTTTCTGGTCGAGTGACCAGCACGCCAGCATTAAAGTATGGACGGATCTTTGTGTCGTCCACATGAGTCGTCATCGCGAAGATGCGATCTTTAGGGACGCTGCAGTATTGATAAACCAGTATCCAGAATGGATCGAGCGGCCTGTCATAGGGCGAGCCTACATTGATATGATGAACAGGCCTGTAGCCCAGGCTTTTGTCATCTGGCAGAAGCAAGTGGCTTGGTTCTTGCAATACGATGGTATTGGCGCCTAGCCAGACGAGAAAATCTGCCTTAGCATTGGCCATAGACTCGGCCACCGCAGCTGCCTGGGCGTCACCGGTGAATGGGAATCGGAGAGTTTCATAGTCGATCTCGAACGGAATCAGGGTGACATTCAGCGCAGCGAGCTTATCTTGAGTGGTCGTAGAGAGCTGCTTTCCATATTCCGGCATCAAGCACCAGATTGGAACCTGAGAGAGAGAACCTGCAAAAGCGCGAATACTCTCTACCAAAAGTAATACATTCTTTTCCGACGACTCGGTAGGGAATACAATTGAAGCGAATATCAGTTTTTCTTTTTTTTCCATTTCTTCAGCCATAACACCATTGAAGCCAAGAGCGAAAGTTAATATGAATGATAAACTGTACGTACCGATTCGCCAAAGCTTTTGTCTTTCTTTCAAGTGCATAGCAGTTTATTTCTTTATGTATTAAGATAACAAGCACTAACAAATCACGACATAAAATATCTGTAATGACATGAATAGTATATTGAAACACAATGGTTTTGTCAATATTGTGTCGAGGTCAATGGAATCAGTCACCCATGTTACCATAGACGGACAATAAAATAGAAATTTAGAATGGTTCGCTAAAGAAGGAATTTGGTTTTAAGTAAAGTTTCGCGTTTTTATAATCGAAAATCAGATTGAAGCGTCGCAACGCATCACTGCCGATAATCCCATCAGCGCCTTCCTGCTTTGATCGGACTTCAGCAGGAGCAAAAGCGGTCACGACATCCTGGAGATAAAAAGAACCCAACTTCAGAGAGGAAATCCTACCCTTGTAACCATAAATATCGCCGCTCAATCCTCTGCCGAGGTAGGAGTCTTTCAACTTCTCAGGCAAATGAAACTTCATTTCTGTTTTTATTAATAGCTCGAGCACCTCGCTCGACGCCAAATCTATATAAAGTGAGACAGGTACTTCTTCATCACCTTCGATATTAATCACTGCTTCAATCCATGGGATCTGGTAATCCTTAAATGTCATTTGTAGCCATTCCCAGGAAGAATCAACCTCAATTTTTTCTGATTCATGAAGTGTTATCAGCATCTTGTCATAGTCCACTTCGACAATAAAGTTGCCAAAGAGCGAATATCCCGTAACACCATCAGACGGAAAACCCTTCATCATGTCGTTCTGAAGAACAATAATCCTCTGATTTATGAACTCCACATTTCCCACTTGAAATGAGCCTGAATCCGTCATGATTGCACGAGAAGCAGAATCTGCACCAGCACCGGGTACGAGAACCTCGATAGCATTCTCCACGGTGATACTATCTTTGAGGTCTGGATTGTATACGAGAAGTCCCTCAAAGTGCATCCCTGTATCAAGAATGACCCGGAGCTCTCGTGAATCGCCGACTTTTACGGGCAGCATGATTTGATTCCTTGGAAGCCTAAAAGGAATCTCATGTTTTTTGGCACCCGTACGTACACTCGATTTGCACGATACAATTGGTGGTGATACTATAGCAAGAACTAATAAAATAGTCATCGCTGTATGTTGCACCTTCATCGTAAACCATTATATCCATAGAATGTCGTAATACAAGACCCGAGGCACTCGTCTTTCGCGATCTCTCACTTCTCCTGTTCGACATTTCACGAGGACAGGTCTAACTTTTTTAATTCTTTTCACGCTCGGACTGTTGTATCTCCCCTAACTCACAGAGCCGGCTTCAGTTTTGGTAACATAATTTACATCTAGTGTAACCAAGAACATAATGGGTCCTCCAGCATAAACAATCCGTTTAGTTACAGTACTTGACTTTTTTGTAACTATATGTAAGATTTGTTTATGACAGAAAGAGAGCTTAAAAAATTACCTATACCAATTGATTATTCCGAACTTATCCTTTATCTCAGCAAGGCACATTATTCACTTGGGAAATTAGATTCTTTTTTAAGATTTTTGCCAAATCCTCGTCTTTTCATAGCTCCGTTATTAGTCAAAGAGGCTACGTTGAGTTCTCGGATCGATGGAATAAAAAGTTCAATAGCTGATGTTTACCTCTATGAGGCTGGACAAAAAACCGCCAACGAAGATGTCAAAGAAATCGTGAATTATCGAAAGGCTTTTGAGCATGCACAAGAAATTGTAAAACGGAGAACGATAACTATAAATTTAATTAGAAAAATACACTCTCTGCTTACGGATGGTGTGAGATGGCATGATAAAGAAAGAGGAAAGTTTCGAGAAGTGCAAACCCGGCCAGTATTACCCAAAACGCCGGTTGCGCACATGACCTCTATGCCGCCCGCAACGGAAAGAGTTATGGAATATATGGAGAATTTAGAAAAGTATGTAAAACACCCTACCCAGGATCACCTCATACAAGCAGCACTTATACATTCACAATTCGAATGCATACATCCTTTCATTGCTGGAAATGGGCGAGTAGGGAGAATGATGGTGCCTCTTTATCTCTACGCAAAAAAGATGATCTCGTATCCTGCATTGTACATTAGTGAATTTTTTAAAAAAAATAGAAATAATTATTATACTTTTTTAAACAGAGCATCGGACGAAGATAATTATGAAGTTTGGATCAAGTTTTTTCTCGATGGTGTATGCTGGCAATGTGAGAAAACACAAAAAATAATTGCAGACATGCTGGCATTGTATAATAAAATAATGGATAAGTTATCTTCCTCTAAGTCACCGTACGCATCCGCATTACTTGACTTCATTTTCTATCGTCCAATTTTCACGAGCAAAGATGTAATTAAAAGTCTGAACCTCAACAAGGTAACGGCGAGCAGGCTCACTAAAATGTTTCTAAGATTACACGTTTTAAAAGAATCAGCAAGAAAAAGAAACAAAGTTTATACCTTTAAGGAGTTATTCGAAGTAATCGAACAATGAGAAGATATAAGACGTTCTATGGATTCTGGGGTGAAAACATGCATAACCCGTAATATTCAGTGTTGACGAATTCATTAAACTGATTACAATAGAATAATAAAATAAAAGCTGATAAGGAACATATAGATACTAGTTTCGTTGCGTGCTATGAACCAAAAAAAAGTGTGAAAGCAGCTATCGTGACTCTTATAGCAATCTGAGATTGGATTGTTATCTAATTCTTAACAGTGTAAGGAGGAAGAAATGCGCCAAGCAAAACACGGTGATACAGTGAAGATTCACTATACGGGCAAACTTGAAGATGAAACGGTATTCGATTCTTCGGTCAATCGCGAACCTTTGCAATTTACTATAGGTGCAGGAAAAATAATTCCTGGAGTCGAACAGGGTATTATTGGAATGAGCCCCGGCGAATCGAAGACCATGAAAGTTTCTTCAGATAAAGCATATGGTCCTCACCGTCCAGAACTGGTTGAAGAAATCGAACGGAAAAAATTGCCGAATTATTTGAAATTAGAAGCAGGTAAAATGTTACAAATTCAACAACCCAATGGTCAAACTATCCGCGTTCTGATAACCGATGTCACTGAATCAAAGGTAACTCTGGATGGCAATCATCCGTTAGCAGGGAAAGAACTCATCTTCGATATTCAGCTTCTAGAAATCAAATAGCTTGTTAATAGCGCACGATCAACCGTTTCTCGTAAAATGATTAAATTACAGATTTGAATGAATTTGACGTTGACAATCGCAAGATTTTACTTACACTAATCGAAGTCAATTAAAAGAAAACAAAAAACATGACTCTGTCGAGGGTAAGCTGACAGCGAGAGTAAACTGTCTAAAGATGAAGGTAAATGTAAACTTTTAAATTCTGAGAGGTATAATGGACAATGAACTTATGAGCATAAGCAAATTCTTGAGCTACATACTACGCCACAAACCAGAAGAGATTGGGCTGTCACTCGATGCTGAAGGATGGGCACAAGTTGATGAACTGCTTGCAAAGGCTAGGCAAGCCGACAGACCGATAGATGAAGAAAAACTGCATCAGGTCGTGGAAAAAAGCGAAAAAAAGAGATTTTCATTCAGTAAAGATGGAAAAAAAATTAGAGCCAATTACGGGCATTCAATTCCGGTTTCGCTTGGATTCGAAGCGCATGAACCACCCGAATTTCTTTTCCATGGTACAGCGGTTCAGTTTTTACCTTCACTACGCGAAGATGGAATCGGCCCAGGAACAAGACAATACGTACATCTGGTTACCGATAGGAGTACGGCAACAGATGTAGGCAGGCGTCATGGCAAACCGGTTGTGTTAACGATCAAGGCACATGTGATGTATACAAAGGGATTTGATTTCTACAAGACCGAAGGCGGCATCTGGTTGACAAAAAATGTTCCGGCACAATATATCATCTTTGAAGAACGATAAAAAGGCAGAAGAAATCCCAAAGAAGAGTAAAGAAGACACGAGAGGCATCAATAGTGACAGGCCGTGTTTGATAAGTAGCATTACGAAGCCGTGCTGCTAAAATGGTAAAGAAGATAAAGACATATGATGTCATAATCGTTGGAGCCGGACCCGTAGGCTCAACCTGTGCCTGGTATCTTGCCTCCAAGGGGTTAGATGTTTTAGTCTTCGAGAGGAAAAAATTTCCCAGATACAAAATCTGTGCCGGTGGCATTCCTCTCGTTTTACAAGACTTCATCGGCGATTTTCCGTTTGAAAAAAAATTCTATAACGTTACATTGATAAAAGATAAAAGAAAATTCAACCTGAATCTTAAAAGCCCGCTTGTCACCGTACGCAGAGAGAACTTTGATCACCATCTCCTGAAAAAGGCAAGGAGCGCTAGTGCAGAAATTTTGTTTGAAACGGTAACAGCAGTTCATAATACTCAGGTTTATACTGCCAATAAGGAATTTAGAGCACGGATTATTGTCGGAGCAGATGGTGCACATAGTACAGTACGAAAATCAATAGATATTGAATATCATCGCTGGATAGATACAATCGAATATGAGTTACCAGGCTATGCAGATGAGTTCATCGTCGCGATGGGTCCAGGACCGGGTTATGCATGGCTCTGGCCCAAGAAGAGTGTCATTGCATTCGGTGGTGGTGGTTTTGGTCCTGCCGATAGGTGGGCAGATAGACTCGCTCATCATCTCGGAATTGTGCCCACAGCCAAAGGTTATCGATACCGATATCATTTGTGGAATAAAGGTAAAAGGATCGAAGACAATACGATTCTCATTGGTGATGCCGGAGCATTCGCTTCACCCATTACCGGCGCTGGTATATACACGGGAGTTCTCTCTGCACTGGAAGCAGCAAAGATGATCTATCAACACATTAAGTTTAATAAGCCACTTCACGATCCTTATTTTCGACGTCTCTATAACGAGTTTATTCCTGCTACTCAGCTTGCCACGGTTCTCTATTCTGCACCCGCACCTGTAACAGTATTTTCACAACCAGTTATACGCAGATTCTACGGCCTAGTACATGGCTATTTAAAGATGATGCGCTCGCTGTATCGATGTACGTGACATATCCACTATGGGGCAGCATTGAATTTTTCAAAAAGTACGTTCCTTTCTTTCTTCTCGCACGACATGAGAGGACAGATAGAAAAAACAGAAACATTCAATTTCCCAGTAAAATCTAAAGCTAAGCGAAATTGATAGGAGTGCATATGGCAAAGTATGAGAAATGGCTGCAGGATGTCGTTGATGCGGCCCATGAAGTATTAATCAATTTAGGTAATATTGACTATGACGAAGCTGTTTATGAAGAAGCTCTGTGTCATGAATTGCGCATTCGTGGTATTTCCTATGAACGACAACGGAATTTCGAAATTATGTACAGGGGGTATACAGTCGGTTCTGGTCGTGTGGATTTTATTATTAATCCATTCTGGGCAACGAAAAAGCATGATGAACATGTTATGGAGATAAAGGCGGTAAAAAAAATTACAAAATCCCATATCCGTCAGGCACTCGTGTACATGATTTCACTCGATATGAAAACAGGAGCAGTAATAAGTTTTCACCATGAAGCGGGTATACTCATTGAATCTCTGAGAATGCCCGATGTAAAACTATCAGAGCTCAAGGTCAGTAAACCAAAATCGAGCAAAGCAAAAACAGTGGACGTATTGAGAAAGGCAGTACATGAAGTTTACAAATATTTTGGCTCAGAATTTATGTACCGGGAAACAACAGGGGTGGAAACATACAAGGAGGCAGTCGGTGTGGAGCTGCGGTTAAACGGCGTCAATTATAATCGTGGTGTGTATCCAGTATTATATAAGTATCAACAAGTCGATGAATTCACAATTCCGTTCGTCTTTGCCGACAGCTCAGCAATGGCGTTAGAACTCTACAGGAAGCCGGACGAAATTGAAGAGAACAAGGATTACTATAAATACTATGCTGTTAGATTCGGGATCAAAAAAATCTACCTCGGCCTCATCCCGGAAAAAGAAGACGAAAAACTCGTCTTCCTTGAAGTCTAGAACTCTCGCTCGAATGCCTCTCCCCTACTCATGACTCTCTACTTCGCCCTACCTTCACGACAGTCATTGTTATTGAAACCTCTCATGAACTGTAACCAAAAGCCAAGTTTTGACGTTCTATTATTAAAGGAGGTATAATGGAGCAAGAACTTTTTCCGTTAGCAGCAACTGTAATTCTTGGCTGGGGTATACCCGGGGCAATCATACTAGTCGCGATCATTCTGCAGTACAAGAAAAGGAAAAAGTACTATGAATCATTGACGAAAGCACTCGAGCTCGGTAAGAGTGCCGATGAAATCAAGGAGATTTTCTCGATAGAAAAACAACCGAAAGAAAGAAATTGTACCGGTTTTCTCAAGGGTGGTATCGTCGTCATGGGTCTCGGTATTGGTGTCGCAATGATAGGCATTTTTGTGCCCGACGTAGGGTTATTCGCTTCAGCCGCTTTTGTCATTGTCCTCGGTCTTTCGCTCATCGCGGTCTACTTACTCACCAAGAAGAATTATAAAACGAAATAATCGTTGGATGCAAAGACCCATGCTATCGCGGACCTGATCCGCAGTGCGCAGGACGGTGATGAGCGCGCAATGACCGAGCTTATCACCTTGCATAAAGGATTGGTTTTTACTGTCATCTATCGTATGGTCAATGATTATGATGCCAGTCAGGATCTTACGCAGGACACGTTTATCAAGGTGTTCATGAACATTAAGAAAGTTAAGAATGCGAAGCATTTTCGAGCCTGGGTATGTACGATAGCGCGCAACGTCGTTCGGGATTATTTTCGTCGAGCAAAGCGAAGCCGGGTTGTTTCTCTTGAAGAAATAAATGAACCTGTTGGGCAATCAGGACTCGGCCTCACGAGGAGAAATATGATTATCCAAGATGCCCTGGGCAGATTGAAGGAACGCGACCGCATGCTCTTAACGCTCGCATATTATCAGGAATTCAGCCTTGCCGAGGTAGCCGAGGTCATGAAGTTGTCTGAACAGAATTTTAAGGTGTGCCTTCATCGGGCACGAAAAAGATTAAGAGAGGAGTTACGAGGATATGAAGAGGACCTCTTGTCAACATACTGAAAAGTTACTCGCCTATCGACTCGGGTTACTCACAGAAACCGAAGCGCGGGAGTTCGAACATCACCTCGAGGTGTGTTCTGTATGCCAGCGAGAGTTCAACATTGAATCTGCAATCGAAAAAGAACTCTCCGTGGAATTGCAACCAGGACTCATTGAGAGGCGAGTACGCACTCGCATCCAGATACAACAAACCCAAATGGGAGGTTTTTTCTGGCTCTATGCCTATCGGATGGCTATATACGCTGTGGTCGCAATGTTGTTCGGCTCAGTCATCATTCCCTTTATATTAACGTTTCCTTCTATCCAGCTCTTTGATCTCAGCAAATTTTTCAGCAATCTATCACAGCTCATGGGTCGCATAACCGTACCCGCCTACGGTCTCGCATTCATCATAGCATTGGGGTCTGTTCTGATTATTGTCAGCTCCCTCTATTCACTCGTGCGTATGCAACGCTAGCCGCTTCGCACAAGTTATCACTTTTCCTCGATACCTCGCCTCTCCGGCACCAAACGATATCCCCTTTACGTACAGCACCGTTCGATCTTTCCTTTAGTATTGCATTTTTTTATATTCTCATTACAATAAAATAATGACGACACATCTAGATAATCTGGAGAAAATACTTGCATTTATATTACGGGAGACACCCGCTCAAGAAATGATAAACATTCTCAATGAGAAGATTAAAGTTCAGGTCGAGATTTATATGATGATGCGCGACATTGAAAATTTTATAGAATATTTTAAAATCGTCCTCTCAAGCTCACAAATTCCTAAAAACTTGAAGTTTGAACCTAAACTCATTCGGGCTTTCACTAAACGTACGTACACCGGATTTACAATACCCACCCAAGATTTTCGAGCCGATAGGCTCTATGAGTACCTAAAATCCAAAATAGGCGAAGGTGTTGATATTAACCTTGAACATATTACACTCTTAGAAGAAGAATTCAGAAAACTGAAAAAATCTTCCTTAGAAAAAATCATGGAGCATGCTCGTATTGCAACAATACTGAAATGGCTGCAAGGACCATTAAAAAATCAACTGTCTTTAGAATTGCAAGATTATATTACTTTTTTGGCAACCATCTATGGACAGTATCGGAGAAATCTCGTTATTAATATTGAATGGCATCCCTGTGAAGTTTCTCGGAAAGATCTGACAACACTCACCGGAGAATACAGGATCTTTGAAATTGCACTCATGGAGGCTCTTCAGGCAGTTAGGGATTCTAAAACCAAAAATCCTGACCCTCAAAATTATCAAGAAGAGTTCGATATTGTGCTGAAGAGTCTTGAAAATCTGAATAAAATGAGTGAGGAAGGTGCATTAGATTCCTTCGATTCATTTAAAGACAAAATACTTGTATCGACTGCATTAATTTATATTCAGGATGAATTTGTCACGAAAGACCGTGAATTCGAGAAACTAATCCAGCTTTTAGTTTCTCTCTATTATCAATTTCGCGACAAGTATACGGCTCCGCGTTATTAAACATCAAACCTTAATCAACACAAGGAACAGTATTATCAGCCATTGTCGTGTTACTATACAAATTTGTATTAGCGTGCTGAACTATGGTGCTGTAAAACTGTGGGGATTAGACCAATCCCCTTGTTCTCCACCTCAACAATTCTCCATTATACACATGTGCCAGAAATACTCACCAGAGGGTAAGGGATTATGAGGCGAGTAAATCGTGTCTGGTGGCAAAATAGTCGCAGAAATCACAATCGAACCATCGTTAAATTGTTCATCAGTGGCAACCTCCAAAATATAAATAATTTCGCTATTTTCCACTGACTGCCAGATAAATGTCGGAGGATTTTGAGTAATTGTTGAGCCATCCTCTGGTGCAACGAGCAGAGGTGGCACAAGCACAGGCCCATCCCAAGTTCCTTCTCCGCCACAGCCGATGAAAAGGAGAACAATGAATAGCGTAGAGAAAAGTATATTTTTGGTCATAGAAACTCCTTCATAAATCAATGATAACCCAAAATGGGCGAAAAGTCAAGATTAAGGGGACAGGCTACTTTTCAAGGAAAACATTAAACTTTTTAGTCAACCAGCACAACATTTTCATTTTAAAGGATTCATATACGCTGGATGTTTTGAAAAGTAGTCTGTCCTCCTTTACGTTATTGACATTATTAATGTATTCTGTTATACTAAAAATATGACTATTTCTCATAGAATCTTGCTCTATACACTCATTAAATTCTCTATTTTTTTTAGTATTGGTTGTTACAAAGATAATCCACGCGTTTTGATGTCTACTGAATTAGGAGATATCATCATCGAGGTATATGAAGACAAAGCGCCTATTACCGCTGTAAATTTTCTGCGCTATGTTGATGAGAATCGTTTCAAGAAAGCCTCTTTTTATCGCGTCGTCAGGCTTGATAATCAACCAGATAATGATATTACAATTGAGGTTATTCAGGGCGGTATAGGATTTATTGAGAGCGACTCGAGGCTCCCAGCGATTAGTCATGAGACAACAGACAAGACCGGTATAGAGCATAAAGATGGCATCATATCGATGGCGAGGCGAGAGCCCGGCACTGCGAGCTCTGAGTTCTTTATTTGCATCGGAGATCAACCCGAGTTAGACTTCGGTGGTAAGCGGAATCCAGATGGGCAGGGATTTGCCGCGTTTGGCCGAGTGATACAAGGGATGGATGTTGTGAGAACAATTCAGCAACAGCTGACAGACAACCAAATGCTCATCTCGCCGATTAAGATTATCGAAATCACCAGAGTTAGCGACACGCAGGAATACTATTAAAAAAATCAGTACGTGACAAGAATCATCCCTAACGGCATGCGATGCAGTGCACGCATGTATAAGGTGTACCTATGTTGGTTATTGACAAGGCACACGCTTTTTAGTACAATATAATGAAGTTATGTAAATCCACGAAGGGAGGTCATATGACGAGAAGGAGTTTCCTAAAAAGACTAGCAACCGGTGCCCTTGGGTTCGTCACCGTACTCTTCGTACAGAGCTGCGGTAAAAAAGAAGAACCCGCAGCAGAAAAGCCAGCAGCGCCCGAAATGACCGATGAAGAAAAGCAAGAATATGTCTTTAACAACTGCATCTGCGGCAAATGTCCAAGCTGGGTCGAGTGTGATGAAAAAGGCGGATTCTGTCTTGTGGGCAAGAGTAACTGCATCAAAGAGAAAAAAGGTTGTATCTGCCCTGATTGTCCGGTGACGAAGAAGATGGGCTTGAAGTGGGGATACTACTGTATCGAAGGTGATGCGAAATCATTAATGGCAGCGGAAGAAATGAGTAAATAAAGAACCGCTTCGCCGAGATAGATTCGATCGGCTTTCCTATGATCTCTACCAGTGCATTTGCTTATCCTGTTGAGGAAAGCGCCAAAGTCATGTTTTCAACAATTGTTCGATATGTTTCCACAATTATGCCTTTTCACAAAAATTCGATTCGTATTCTCATCTAATAGAGATTTGAGTTCACGAATTGACAAATCATTAGCACCAGGTTAAAGATTTCTATCAGGGAAGATAACGGAGCAGGGCAGGTTGATAAAATCTGCCCTCGCTTTTTTTATGAAGGAAATCTTGCCTTTGAAATTAAATCGCAAAATTGAAGTACCATTCGTTCAAAGGAGGTCTCTATGTCTGTGAGTGACAAAACATTAAAGGTTGTACTCATCTGGATTGCAGTGATGCTTACCATTCTCGCTGCCGATAAAATATTCCAGCTTCAAACGGCCGTTGCACAAGAAGGCAGCACCTCAACACTACGAAGTGAAGGACCTATAGAAGTCATAATAAAAAAACCAATAGACATTAATATTGTGGAGTGGAGTGCTTATCCTTCTCATCCAATTAAAGTCAAGATAGATGATCCGTGGCCAGCAAAAATAAAGATAGAGGATGAGGTACGCGTACGAGGTGAATTAAGGTTAAAAGATTAGGTGAAAATATGAAAAGTTATAGAAAAGAGCTATGGTTCAATACGCAAGAGCGAATCGAGTTCATCAATATCACGCCAGAGGTAGAAAAAACCCTCCGAGAGAGTGGCATTAAAGAGGGGTTATGTCTCGTAAATCCTATGCATATTACGGCGAGTATCTTTATCAACGACGATGAATCCGGACTACATGAAGATTATAAGAAATGGCTCGAGAAATACATTCCACACAATCCAGAACTCTACAAACACAATTTCACTGGTGAAACAAACGGTGATGCACATATCAAACGGCAAGTAATGGGTAGAGAAGTCGTCGTTGCAGTAACAAACGGAAAATTAGATTTTGGACCATGGGAACAGATATTCTATGGCGAGTTTGATGGCCAGAGGAAAAAGCGCGTATTGATTAAGATAATCGGAGAATAATCGGCTTCAATCCGATAGGCTAAACAGCGCTCAAACGCTTATAAATCAGGCTTTCGTGGTCTGTGCCTTGTGTTAGTAAATCCTGTAAATATTCGATGTTTCGATCCAATTCATCTTTCGTGCACAAGAAACCATGGCCTGAGACGTTGATTCGGGATGAAAAGGGTATCATCTTGACAATAATATAAAATTAATGATAATGCTTATATGAAGCCAACGTTAAAGATCTTAGAGAGCAAACCGACAATCGAAGGTGCGGGCGTCCGATTGAAACGCGCATTTGGTTATAACGAAGCGCCGCTCCTCGATCCTTTCTTACTGTTGGATGATTTTGGCTCTGATAAACCACGCGACTACATACTTGGATTCCCCTGGCATCCTCATCGCGGTATCGAAACTGTAACCTACGTCCTCACAGGCGTGATAAAACACGAAGATAGTCTCGGGAATAAAGGTGTGATAGAGTCTGGAGATGTTCAGTGGATGACTGCTGGAAGTGGTATCATACACCAGGAGATGCCCCAACAGTATGAAGGAAGAATGTGGGGATTTCAATTATGGGTCAATCTGCCCGCCTCTTGTAAGATGATGAATCCTCGCTACCAAGAAATAAAAAAAGAACAGATCCCAGAAATTTCATTTGGTAAAGGTATCACACTAAAAGTAATTTGCGGTGAAGTAAAGGGGGCGAAAGGACCAGTCCAAGATATTATTGTGGATCCTACATACCTTGATGTATCTCTCGTTCCGCACGCAGAATTTAATTTCTCAGTAAGAAAGGGACATCAAGTATTCGCTTACATAATCGAAGGCAACGGGTATTTCTATCCCCAAACAAAGAAGGCAATCGGCGTAGAACGAGTTGTGATTTTCAGCGATGTTGAAAAAATAAAAATAAGCACGTATGAGCACAACTTACGTTTTCTTCTTATTTCCGGTAAACCTATTAAAGAACCTGTAGCATGGTATGGTCCTATTGTTATGAATACGCAAGAAGAATTGGATGTGGCCTTTGAGGAGTATCGAACCGGTACATTCATCAAGTACCGCGGTGAAAAGAAATAATAGGTTCCTGAATAAAGAGAGAATTAACATAAAGAACCAGAGAAGATATTCATTAAGAATTAAAAATCGTTGAGGAGATAATATGAAATCACATGAACATATCGTAGAGAGGTTTTTGAAACTGTTCCATGAAGCGCAGTTCGATGAGGCAGGTAAACTGCTCTCTCAGGATTGCATTGTCTATTGGCCGAATACGAGAGAAATATTTACTGGGAAAAACTTTATTGTAGTAAATAAACGATATCCTGGTAGGTGGTTCAACGAACTCGTGCGTTTACTCTCCATGGATGACATCGTTGTCTCTGTTGCAAGAGTCTATTCTGAAGATGAAAAGCAGAGTTTTTATGCAACTTCTTTTTTTAAATTCAAGGATGAACGCATTTGTGAAATAACAGAATATTGGGGTGCGATTAGTGAACCTCCGGCCTGGCGCATTAAAGAAGGATTATCAGAACGACACTAAGCAACACAGAGGATAGTTTCGTATTGTTGATGTATGAGTCTTCAAGACCTTTGGGATTTTTTTAAAAGAAAGATTTTCACTATTCCTTCTTCTGACAGGTTGTTTAATCAATATAAAGATAGGGATAAACGGGTAGATTTACCAGATGCTGCACAAATAAGAAGAGAAAATTTGCACAACTATTTCGAAAGTTTTACACAACGGCCACCTGTTATGGTTGTTGGCGAAGCACCGGGTCCATGGGGATGCCGTTTTTCTGGTATTCCATTTACTGGTGAACGACAGCTTGTAATGCATGAATTACCGTTTCAAGGCAGGCGGTCGAGTACCGACAATCCGACACCGAGAATAAGGAAATCGACACCATATGTTTCAAACTCTGCGAGAATTTTCTGGGGTACCATGAATCAGTATCATCCGAAATTTTTTGTCTGGAATTGCGTACCAATCCATCCATATAAAAAAGGTACTATCCTATCTGTTCGAACTCCCACAACTGTTGAGGTACTCCACTACTCTGTGATCCTCTCTGAAATATTGTCGCAGCTTAAACCAGAAAAGATCATTGCGCTCGGAAGAAAAGCAGAATTCTCTTTACAACAATTAGGCATCCCGTGTGCGTATGTCCGACATCCATCGCAAGGCGGTGCAGGGAGGTTTAAAAAAGGGATTGAACAAGCATTCAAGAAGTATGTGCATAATATGAGAAAGGTGTAATGATGCTTAACCAGGAGCGATCAGCGAACATAAAGAAGGCAGCATACGATAATGGGATTGATTGTATCCTTTTAATCCCTGGCATCAACCTATTCTATATGAGCGGGTTGCAGATGGACCCATCCGAGCGCATCACTCTGATCGTCGTACCAGTCGACGCAGAACCTGCTGCGGTTGTTCCTTTGCTCGAGGCTGAGCGCGTTGCCAGTGCGACCGGCATAAAAAATATCTTTTCGTATGGAGATGAACAGGGCCCGGTTTCCTCAATCCAGACAGCATTATCAAGGCGTCGAAAATATGTCTATGGCGTCGAATTCAGATACATGAGACTGCTGGAGTCAAAAATGCTTGAGCAGAGCATCGGCCCTGTAGAACTACGTGATAGCGGTCCGCTCTTTGCACGATTAAGAGCCAGAAAAGATAACGATGAGCTCGCAATCATGGAAAGGGCAGCGCATATAGCTGACGAAGCGGTTGCTGCCGGGATATCAGCAGTGCGCCCCGATGTTTCAGAACGCAGCGTCGCCGATATTATTGAAGAGATCATCAAACGCCACCGCGCAGAGGCAGGAATTGCTGTTGTGTCGGGTGCGCGCAGTGCGGTGCCGCATGCCCATACGTCAGATAAAATTATTGAGCGAGGCGATGCAGTCTGGATTGATATCGTCGTGCATCATGAATCGTACGTCGCCGATATCACACGAAGCTGTTTTGCTGGCAAACCAGACCAAGATTTATTGAAAATTTATGAGATAGTCTTGGAAGCACAAGAACGAGGGAGAACAATCGCAAAACCTGGAATGACCGGCGAACAGGTTGATGCGTTATGTCGTGATTATATCATCGAAGCGGGCTATGGCGACCATTTCATACACAGAACTGGGCACGGCATCGGCCTTGAGGTCCACGAAGAACCTTACATCGTCAAAGGCAACCACAACGAGCTCGAACCCGGCATGACTTTTACGGTGGAACCCGGGATTTACAGTGCTCAGAAAGGTGGTATTCGCATCGAAGACGATGTTGTTTTAACTATGGATGGTGTGGGGAGTTTAACAAATGCCAGAAGAGATCTCGTCCATTAACTCAGTAACAATACTTGTATCTCTTTAGTCCTTTTCTAATAAAGACTCAACCGATTTCACGACCTTGTCATACAGGTCGTCTGAGTAGCCGATATGAATATCCCTGACAATTCCTTTCTGATCGATAATGATAAGTGTGGGATAGCCTCTGACGCCATACTGTTGAGCGACCTCACCTGCGCTCAGGTTCGTATACATCAGTTTCAGTTTATCGATGACAAAGAGCGCATCGTCTTTATCTTTATCAACGTTCATTCCAAGAACAGCAACCGGTTTACCTTTGAAGTATTGAGCTATTTGCTTAATCTGCGGCATTGCCCGTATGCACCACGGACACGCACGATACCAAAAGTCGAGTAACACCACCCTACCCTGGTAGTGCTCAAACGAGTGCATTGCGCCACCGAAGTCATGAGCCGTCCATGTAACCGATGGCTTATTAACCAGCTCAGCTTTTCTCTGTGTTGCTTCGGTAATATATTGAGCATCTTCAGAATAACCAGCGATTTCATCATCGAGTTGCTGTTGAATATCAGGAATAGTAACCTTTTCCCTTGCCTCTTTTAGTGTCATTTCAGCTTTTGCAAGTAAAAAATCTGCGTCAACGATTTCTATTTCGGCTTGTGTCATAAGTTCGTTATAGATTGAGTCAGCCTGAACGTAGATTGACAATTCACGCATAAAATTTTTCACCCAAACAGTATCAAGGTCGACAATTGAATCTAACGTTATTATTGTCGTACCTTTACCCGCATAACGTCCATACTCCCTGGTGCTCTCAATTTTCTTATATATGGGTAGCCCCTGATTGATATTCAAATAAATGAATCCCTTCGTGTCCATTATATATATTGGATCTAAAGGCGTCTCGTGGATCACTTCAATCGTCCAGATTGTATCAGAAATTGACGGTTTATGTAATGTATATCGGTCACGTTCTCCAAATTTTTTACCGCTAAAATCCCACGTACCATAGTCTGCAGAAAAATACTGAGGTAAAGGGATAAATAAATTCGGCAAATATAAATCTAATCGCCACATATTATTCAATGTCCAACTCGGATCAGTATGACCATTCGAGTAAAAATCACAGGTCGCCCAATAGGATTCAGCCGGAAAATCCTTTCGGTCTCCATCCTCGTCAATCATAGAGAATGACGAATTGTTGCGCAAAAACAACAGTAGGTTCCCATTCTCATTTCGTCGCACAGCCCAGATCTGCAGTTCTTCTTTACTCACAGAAGAACCCTTCGTATACCATGACTCTGTTGTTGCGGTGTAAAATAGTTTTTTCCCTAATGGAAGTTCGTATTCCACGACTGATACTGTTTTACCCGAGGGTAAGGAAAGTGTCTGTGCCCATGCTGTGAAGGATAAGACACACAATATGCCAAGAATGTAAATAATCTTTTTATCTCTGTTCATAAAATTCATTGCAATCCTCCTTCTCTTCAGTTATTATAGTCTGAAAAATTTGAAAGTAAAGTCACAAATTGATTAGCTTTGGCGCGAAACGAATCAGTGTCTCGTTGCACTCACCACGACTCGCTTGACAAACTGCAGATTTTATTTAATGGTGAAGAAGACTGAGACGACGCGTTGCTTGACTTTGTGAGAACGATGAATACAATAAACACTGGGTTTATAAATTATTCAAAACTTAACAAAAACAAGGAGGCTATACAATGAAGGTAAAGAGTATTATCGTTATAGTTTTGATCATTATCGCCTTGGTGCTCATTATCCAAAATACCGAAGTCGTTGCCATACAACTGTTGTTCTGGCACGTCGAGATGTCGAGGATTATCTTGATACTTTTAATGCTTGGTATCGGTATGGGCATCGGCTACATTCTCGCGACGGTACGAAAGAAAAAAGAAAAACCTTCAACAACTTCACACACATAAACGAAAGGAAGTCATCGTGAAAACCATTTATCCTCGAAGTTTAGCAGCAACATTGGATGTCGTCAATGATGCATATTTCTATGGCAAGACAATAAAAAAATCTCAAAGAGAACAGATTGCACAATGGATTGCCAGCCGACAGGGATTGCCTGGTTCTTATGCCCGAATGTTTGCACCTACTGCGTATGATTTTAAACGAGGTATCAGGTTGTTTACCGGCGAGAGAATGATTTCGGGTGCGGCTATCGGTCACATACTAGGTGAAGAGGCGTGTCGAACACTCATACTCATGAAATCTTCTGACAGCAAGGTTAAAGATGCCTTACAACGTGCTACCAGAGGCATGATGAGTTTTTTAAATAAACCCAGACGAAATATTGGTCATTATTGTTGTGGACCCTGTACCGGTGCATACTGGCGTCATCTCATCGTTGGAGGTCTCGATAACAACAAACGCAGGCTCGCTGCCGGTGTAAGGTTGCTGAAATCGTGTCGCGACAACGAAGGTTCATGGCGACGTTTTCCCTTCTTCTACACACTCCTTGCATTGCATGAAATGGATTTCCCTGCTGCACGCGCGGAAATCGACTATGCTGCCCCACGCTGTGAAAAATACTTAAAGTACGCCAGAAAAGACGGCACATATTCAAACCGACGTCGTATGTTGGCGCAACGAGTACTTGAACTGTGATAATTGAAAAATGAAACAGGATTACATTACGCGCAAAGATATTATTGTTGCACTTATCTCAGCATTAGAACCTTTGACGTATGTCCATGCACTCTGGGAAGGCGGTGCCGCGAGTTTCAACCGCGTCGATGAGTGGTCAGACATCGATCTCTATGTAGCATGTGATGATGACCACGTCGAAGAAACCTTCAAATCCATGGAACGAGCGCTCTCAGACCTCACTCCGATTGATCTCACATTCAGGCTACCAGAGCCGACCTGGCACGGACACTCTCAGGTTTTCTGGCGTTTGAAGAACGCGAACCCTTTTCTCTTCTTAGACATTGTGGTGATGAAGAAACCGAGCAAGGAGAAATTTCTTCAGTATAAAATTCATGGCAAACCGCTGATCCATTTTGATAAGAGTGGTGTCGTGAAGGATGATCCAATCGATACTCAATTTTTTCTGAAAAAACTTGAAACCCGACTGGAAACATTAAAAACAAATTTTGAACTGTTTCAGGTACTAACACTCAAAGAGCTCAATCGTGGTAATGATGTGGAGGCATTGAGTTACTACATTGCATATACCTACAAACCATTAGTGGAGGTTCTGAGAATTAAATACTGTCCTCATCACCACAACTTCTTTACGAGCTATGTTTACTACGAACTCCCAGCCGAAGTCGTGAAGCGCCTGCATCGATTCTATTTCATAGCCGATGCCAAAGAACTGCGTAAACGTCGGGATGAGGCTGAGACATGGTTTTGGGATGTTGTGAAGAGCATTGGTCGAACTACTTTAAAGAAAAAAATCACCGAAGAAAGTACATGATGGGTAACCTTGCTCGCCGCAGGCGGTTTCTCATCATTCCCGAGCTGTCTTTATATAGTCATCGACCAGCTGCTCAAGTATCTCCAATGGCACTGAGCCATGCTGTAAAATAACTGAGTGAAAATCCTTAATATCAAATCTTTCACCGAGTGCCTGTCGTGCCTTTTCCCTCAACTGTACTATCTTAAGCTCACCGACTTTATACGCACACGCCTGACCCGGCCACACAATATAGCGGACAATCTGTGAATACCAGGTACGACCGTAATTACGAACGATGTAATAGTATGCCTCCTCGGACGTCCACTTCTTCCAGTGAATACCTGTGTCCACAACTAATCGGATAGCCCGAAGGAGTTCTGAGCTAAGATAGCCAATTAAGCTATGAGTATCATCATAGTATCCATACTCTTTTGCCAGTTTCTCAGCGTACAATGCCCACCCTTCAGTGTAGCCGGTAAAGAAGAAAAGGGCCTTAAACAATCGAGAATCTGGTGATTCTCGCTCAAGAGCAATCTGAAAGTGGTGTCCAGGTATAGCTTCGTGGTACGCGAGTGCCTTCATCCCGGGCTTAAAATGTTGGTAGGATAATTGAGCGTAGAATATTCCGTCCGAAGACCCATCGAGTTTTGGAGGTTGATAGTACGTTCCCATTGTGGCCTCCTTGAATTTAGGCAAACGTTCTACACGAACCTGCGTTCTTGGTATGAGCGAAAACATAGTCGTGAGTTTTGACTGCATTGTATCAATAATAACCTGATAGGCTCTGAGTGTCTGCAACTTGCCTTCTTCGGTGAATGGATAGTAAAAACGAATATCGTTCACATCACCGGTCATAATTCTGTACTCGGCTATCAAGTCACTAAACTTGTCACTTCCCGAGATCCCCAAGGTTTTGAGATGTTGCGTAATTTCGTCCTGTATCCGCTTGACCTCTCGCAGCCCAAGCGTATGGATTTCTTCGGGTGTCATGGTTGTCGTTGTATGATGACGAAGACAATAACTGTAGTAATCAGCGCCATTGGGGAGCTGCCAAACACCCGCCTTGATATCTGTCTTCCCTTTCAAACTACCTACATATTCACTCATGCGTCTGTATGAAGGATACACAACATTTTCGAGTGCTTTCAGCACCTGCTGGGACAGTTTCTCTTTGGATTCTTCATCTATTGTCGTGAGACTTTGAATCCTGTTTACAAACGATGTGAAGAGAATATTTTCTGAATAAGGGACTCTTATAAAATCATCAATCGCCTGCTGAAATATTTCTATGATATAGATCGGTGGTACGATACCTTTTTGTTCTCGTATCAAAAGTTGTTCTAAGAGCTCAGATACCATTTTATCATATTGCATGAGCCGTTGTATGTAATCTTTAGCATCTTGGAGTTTTTCTATCTTATGATGCTCGGTCAGTAAAGTCGTCAATTGATTATGAAAACTGAGCATCGGATTTATGATGTATTGGTGGTATCGAAACTGCTCGCCTCGGATTGCATCGTCAAGATACCATGTGAGCACATCGCTGGCAATTCGTTGGGAAGAAGTGAGTTTTTGTCGGTCATACTGTGCAAGCCATGTTCTGTACTTTCTATAGAATTGATAGAGCTTATCATATCCCGCAATCGACATGTCATCGAGTTCATCATTCCGCACGTCAAATCCGTATTGTCCTGACAATCCTAATTGTGTACCAGTTTCCGGGCTGAGCTCGATGTACTCACGCACAAAATTAATAAATAATTCTTCGATGACGGCTGGTGCCGCATCGCTCGACGAAGCATCAAGCATGCTGAACAGCCCCGACAGAATGATTATCGCCAATAATGTACTCACCGTTTCTCCTTTAAAAATTCTAACACACTATAATCTCATCAATAATACATGTAAACCTCAAAAAATTCTCAACAACCACGCAAGTCCGTCCCCCCTTCTGTCCTGATTCATCCGGCGGTATCTCGATGGCAGTTCATCCCATAGAGCGAGAATACTCAACGTTGCAGTCACATCAAAGGTATGAGCAAATTTGGCGTTGACAAAGTCACAAATTTCAAGATAATAAGCCATGGCCACGAACGTAATCTTAGAATATGACCCTGAACGCAACATTGTCTTTGCCGAAGACCACTGGGAGATTAAAACGAAAGAAGATGTTGATGCATTTTTCGCAGAGTATAAGAAGTTCTTTGAAAAACTTGGCAAGAAAGTCTACATGGTTTCTGATATTAATGGTCTGCTCGTCCACGCTCCAATTGCGGAATATTATGGCGAAACATCGCGAGCTACAGTCGGTCAGTACCTATTAGGTTTTGCCCGTTGGGGCACCAATGAGTGGGCTCGGATGACCGTACGTACCACCTCGCTGAAGGCAAAGATGACACCGAATATCTACGACACACGAGCAGAGGCGATCGAGGCAATAGAGAAGATGAAGAAATCAGAGAAAGACAGGAACGCTACGTAGTTCTGACAGCGCATTCAATAACGCTTCTCCCTCACGGTTCTATGAAAGCAACAGCGTCATGTAGGCAATTGGAAACGGATAGAGGAACGCACTATCCAACAGAAAAGTTTGCATGTATTGCACTCTGTGATTGTTTTCACAAATTGGAACCTCGACTCTGAATTTACTGAAGACATCTATTTTAGAAGATATATAATCAACCTCACTTGACATTCAGTATATTTTGTTTAGAGTTACATTATGAAAATTGTTGATTTACGTAGTGACACCGTAACCTTGCCCACCGACGAAATGCGTAAAGCAATATATCAAGCCGAATTAGGCGACGACGTGTTCGGCGAAGATCCAACGACAAACCGGCTTCAGACTACGGCTGCAGAGCTCGTTGGGAAAGAGGCTGGACTCCTGGTCGCGAGCGGCACGATGGGCAATCTGGTATGCACGCTAACTCATTGCAACCGCGGCCAAGAAATAATACTCGGCGATAAGTCACACATGTTTCTCAATGAAGCCGGAGGAATGTCGGCAGTGGGTGGAATACATCCCCACACGATTCCGAATCAGGACGATGGCACGATGCGATTAGAGAACATCGAGGCTGCAATACGTGGTGATAATCCACACTGGCCGCGCACCCGGCTGATTTGCCTGGAAAATACCCATAACCGTTGTTATGGAGCACCATTGACTCCCGAATACATGGATTCAGTGGTATCACTTGCCAAAGAGCATGGTCTCTCAGTACATCTCGATGGTGCCCGCATATTCAACGCCGTGGTCGCCTTGGAGCGAGATATCAGAGAATTTACACGAGGTGTCGATTCGATATCCTTTTGCCTATCAAAAGGACTTTCTGCACCAATTGGCTCTGTCGTCTGTGGGACACGCCAATTCATAGCAGACGCACACAGAAACCGAAAGGTATTAGGAGGTGGCATGCGTCAAGCTGGAATCATCGCGGCAGCAGGTATTACAGCACTGGATACGATGATTAATCGACTAAAGGAAGACCATAACAATGCGCGTCGTCTCGCCGAAGGAATTGCACAAATTCCAGGACTATCAATCGATGTCGAGAAGATCAAAACGAACATCATCTATTTTGACCTCGTCGGTGACAAAATGGCACCGGATGATTTAGTAAAACGAGCTGGAGAAAAAGGCATTAAATTTTTGCGTACTGAACCCACTCGTTATCGAATGGTCACGCACTACGGCGTGAACATCGAGGATATTGATGCGACATTAGATGCCCTCGCTGAAGTCATGAAGTAGGCGTCTTAACCATCCGAAAGAAATAGTCATGTGAATACAATCATAGAAAACACGTATTATGTCCATCTTTAGAAAAGCAACGCTCGACGATCTGCAAGCCATCTCTGATATATACAACGAAGCAATCGTCAACACGACCGCAACATTTGATACACAACCAAAAACATTAGAAGAGCAGAAAGACTGGTTCAATAGTCATAAACCAAAATACCCCATTATCGTGGCTGAAATAGACGGTTCCATAGTTGGATGGGCGGCTTTGAGTGAATGGAGTGACCGGTGTGCATATACTGACACAGCCGAAATATCAGTCTATATAAGAAACGGATACCGTGGAAAAGGAATCGGAAGTCGATTGATAAATGAAACCCTTCAGGCAGGAAAAGGTGCAGGGCTGCATACTGTGATAGCACGGATTGAGAAGAGTAATGCTACCATGATCCATCTATGTGAAAAAAAAGGGTTTATACACATCGGGATTATGAAAGAAGTGGGTCGAAAATTTAATAGGCTGTTGGATGTAGTAATGATGCAAATAATTTTATAAAATGCATTTACTAAATTTCTTCTTTTATTTAGAATTGACATAAGTAATTGTGGCTATCTCTGCATTTGCATTAGTCATTCTGTCAGCCGCATTACACGCACTCTGGAATTTTGCAACAAAGAAAGTTTCGGGTAACATATGTGTACTGTATATCGGTCTGCTCCTCGCATGTATTATCTATGTACCATTTGTTTTAGCATTCGTTTCTTCGGAACTCTTTACTGCCGCTACCCTCCCCTATATCATTGCAACAGGAATAATTCATACAATATATTTTTTCGCACTCTCGAAGGCGTATAACTATGGAGAAATTTCAACTGTCTATCCAATCGCACGTGGTACCGGTATAGCTGGTACCACTCTTGTAGCGTCAGTTCTGTTACAAGAAACACTCTCTTTATTCGGTATTATTGGAATTTTATCAATCACATTGGGAACATTCCTTATCGGACTGAAACACGGTAATCGAAAATACCACTACATCAGTTTATCATTTGCTCTCGTCGTAGGAGTCATGATTGCGAGTTACTCGATTGTCGACAAATTAGGAGTTGGCATCGTGAGCCCTCTTGCCTACCTGTATGGTTTAATTGTATTCACAGCCATTTTTTTAACGCCATATATCATGATAAGAGAGCGTGTTGAATTAAAATATGCGTGGAGAAAATTCAAGAAATTCAGTCTTATTATAGGCATTGGTTCTGTAAGTACATACCTCATTATCCTCTTTGTTTTTCAACGAGTCCATGTGAGTTATGTCGTGGCTATTCGGGAGTTGGCAGTGGCTATTGGTGCGCTCTTAGGTTTTATATTTCTGCATGAACACCACTCAAAAAGAAAAATAGCCGGAATCATATGCATCGTGCTCGGTTTGATTATGATAAAAATGGCATGAAACTCTATATGAGCAAAATAGAGATTTCTCTCTTTCAGAAATTTCTCGTATTACTCTTGACAACTGATAGAAGGCCCTTTATAATCCCAGGCTCGGAAAGGAGGAGTTATGAAAAAAATTTTAAGTATCAGCTGTATTGTGTGTCTCTGTGGGGTAGCCTGGGCAAGTTCTGGAACACTGGACGAACAAAGAGCGAGGATTGAAGAAACAGGGGAATACGAGAATAATGTACCGTCGCGAGCTCATCGTGTAAAAAGCATTCGGCTCGACCAGGTCTTACTGATTCCTGAATCTACCGGTGATGTTGTGGGAATGTACGACCCCTATGATGGTACATACCTCGGTGATATCATTGTGGATGATCCCACCGGAACGCTCTACAACTTACAAACCCCTATCAATGCAATCCCTGGCCCAGATGGCAATATCTACCTCTCGGATCAAATCTCTGATGCCGTATTCGTATTTGACACCTCAGGCACCTTTCTGTATACATATGCCGATACCACAGATGGTCTCGATAATATACGCGGTATCGATTTTCGGGATGATCATCTTTTTGTGACAAGCGGCGACGACTATGTGGCAGAATTTGACGGCCCTCACAGTTTAATCAGGTACTTTATCCAGGACGGCAGCGACCCCTTCGACATCCTTTTTCTCGACGATGGCCGCTCACTACTGAGTGACATCCAGGGAAGCACGGACAACATCAGGCTCTACGATACGAGCGGCACACTTCTCTACGAGCTGTTTCCGGTCGACTTCCCAGAACAGATTCAAGTTGACAGCACACTTCCGGGGGGATTCTTGAATAATTCCTTTAGCGCCAATCAAATTACCGATTTCGAGCTCGATGGAACTATAATTAATACGTTATATTTTGATTCGGGTCGCGGTGTGTATCGCCTGGGAAACGGTAATCTTCTGGCAACAAACGGTGACGGCGTATTTGAAATCGATCCCGGTACCGGCAGCATTATAGAACAGGAGAATACTGGTTCTGCCCGGTTCATAGAGCTCTGCAGTGCAGCCGTTGGCGTCCAAGAAAGTGAATACAAGCCAGGTGGCACTACTTCTCTTCATATGAAACCGAATCCCTTCGCCAGATTGATTAAGATTAGTTTCGGTATATCAAAAGCCGGACAAGTTGAAGCTGTTATTTATTCTGTGCTTGGCGTACAGGTTGCGGTCTTACTCGAAGGCCTGCAGAGCACCGGAAACTACACCTTGACTTGGGACGGCAAAGACGATGATGGTCGTATTGTTAACGAAGGTGTGTATTTCTTGAGACTCACAACACCAGACGGAAAAATGAGTAAAAAAATTACTTTCGTGAAGTAGTACAAGATAGATTAAATAAACAAAAGCCATCTGAGTCTTAGCTAGATTACAAAATCTTCGATAAGTCATAAGTAATTAAAAGCATTTGATTCTAATAAGCCGGGGATAACGCAATTATTTCGTTGAACGTTAATAACGAATCCTGTAAACGATGATCTTCATTCTTGAACAGGACAAGTGAAAAGTTGAGGAAAAATTTGTGAAAGGAGCAGACATGGCATTTAAGAATCTGAAGGTTACTGTCACAAAGGTTGAAGGACCGTGTAGTCGGTCAGTTGAAGGCGCAACGTTTTATATACGAAATGCCCGTTTAGAAATTCCAGCAGGTCAGAGTGTCTGCATCTTCGCCTTGGGAAGCATTCTGCCTGTCATATCTGGAGCGATTATAAAAAATGAACAGGGTGAGGGTGTCCTGGATCTGCTTGAGGAATGGCAGTGCCCCGACCCGATGGCAAAGGTGCTATTTAAAATCGAGGAAGAAAAAACCTAAGGTTCCAAGGTCCAGGTAAAATCTTCGCCGTCGTCAATATAAAATGACTCAGGACCCCAGGAAATGTCACCGCTCAGATCCTCTGCGTAGAATTCGTAGTCATAGCCCCCTTGTATTGTCGTTGTAAACGTACCGCCAGGCACAACAGTACCTTTTTGCCAACCGTCGACAAACACGCGTGCATGATATGGAGATTCATTAATGACACAGAGATTACTAATATCTGTTACATAACTTTCTTCAGATACTGGATCATAGAGGGTAAATTCATGACCTTCCTCAGAAATATATATATCATACGGACCCCAGTATATATCCCCGGTCTGGTATTCTTCAGCGTAGATTTCATGATAGCCAACCGATACCGTAATGCGTGACGTGGCTCCAGTCCATACGCTTCCCTGTTCCCAACCATCAATCAATACCCGAACCTGATATGAGGAGTGATTAACGATCCAAAGGTCACAACAATCAGCTACATAATAATCTTGCCCTGCACCAAGAACAGGGATAACCAAAACAAACAGCGCGGCGAACAACATTTTTTGGTCTCTCTTCATTCTGCATCACCTCCTGTTGTTCTCTAACGACCACATAGAGTATCAATAGTACCCAAATTTTCCATAACGAAGATTTATCGGTTTTTATCAATCAATTATAGCACATTTTTTTAGTGCTGTCAAGACTTAAGTGTCTAATAGGGTAGGGACATACATCTTCGCTTGCATGCCTCCCGGAGAAAAATCCCTCCCTCTATTTTTAAATTCCGAGTGCTGCGCGGATTAAGCAAATCGGTATTGAGCCAAAACTGATGAGTTTATCGTGAAATTCCTTGAGCCTGAATTCATCTTTCAGTTTTGTTTGATAATCCTTTTTCAATTCGAGTATCTGTTTTTTACCAATCATGTAGCTTAAAGGTTGTGTCGGTGTGAAGGTGTAGCGTGTTACTTCTTTTTCGGCATGAACTCTTTCTAACTTGGCATCGTTTACCAAAAAATCAACTGCCTGCGCATAATCCATTGTCTTGGTGTGAAGACCGACATCGATAATGACGCGACAGGCACGCCACAGCTGGTCTTTTAATTTAAACAGTTTTGTTCTCGGATCGGAGTAGAATCCAGCATCAGCCATCATCTCTTCACAATAGAGTGCCCACCCTTCCACAAAGACAGTCGTCCTGAGCAAGCGCCGCAGCTTACGTTCATGTTGATTAGCGCGAACGAGCTGGAGATGGTGCCCGGGATACCCTTCATGCAATGCGGTAACAGGAATTTTATGGAACGAATGTCCACGCAGTATCTTTTCTTGTTCTTCTTTTGCTACATTTTCTTCAATCGGTGTGACATAGAAAAAACCTTTCTGCTGCTTTTCGAATGGAGCAGGCCTCATGTACGCTGCATATGGTAAAATTGGTCGATGAAATTGAGGCGTTGGAATAACGACTAATTCCTCACCCGAAGGAATACTGACCAAGTCTTTTTCTAGAACAAATCGCTTTGCTGATTCCATCTCTTTTTGGTATGTCGCGAGCAATTCAGATGCTTGAGGATGACGCTTTTTAATATCGTTCACAACCTCCCACCACGGTTTATTCGTATCGATTGTCTGCGCGATGTTTTTCAGGTCATCTTCGGTTGACTGCTTCGCTTCTTTACCAATCTCAAAAATTTCTTCGGTATTGTAGGGAAGCATATGGTTTTTCATAAGTTTGAAGTTAAAAAGATCTCGACCAATAGCGAATTCACCGCGCGATTTCGGCAGATATTCCTCTCTCAAAAATGTATCGTAATCATTAAAAGCAGCCAGCGCCTGCGCGCCTGTTTTTTCCAATTCGGTTCTCAGTTTCGGAACTGCACTACCGAGTGCTGCAACAACTGTTTTGCAAAATTTCTTTCCACCATTAACTATCTCGAGGGTCAATGTAGTAAAAATTTCGGGTGAGTCTTTCAGATTCTGCTGCCCATCTTTGAGTAATTGTGGTATCTGTCTCATACGCGATAGTATAGCAGCAGTTCGAACTTCAATCGGCGCAAACTCGCGGAGAAACAAGAGAAATAGTGAATCGATACAGATCTCTGCGTACACGAATGGTTGTTTTTCCCAAAAGCGGATCTCTTCGAAGGATTTGATCTCAGACTCAAGGGAATTCTTCAGCAATTGCCAGTCAACATACTCATCATCGGTTAGGCCTTTTTTTTCTGTTTTCTCTAATTTCCTTAGATATTCTTTATGTTTTTTATTGATTTCTTCAAGAAAATCACGATCAACGTTGTCCAGTTCATGGTCATAGGTGTGTATACCCGCATACGTCGCCCTCACCGGAGACGACTTCCACAAAAATTCAAGATATTCCTCAACGAAACGGTCAAATTGTGACATATGTCCTCCTCGATCTAAGCCCGCCATCCCAATAGTACCAAAATCTCACAGCATGTCAAGAAGAAGCCCGTGAATGAAACCTTATGGCCAATTCATACGTAATAATTAATAAGAGACTGTTTATGCCGCGCAGATGTGATCACTCTATTGAGGTTGAGTCACAAATTACTTTATCGGCTTGCGCACGCACTGAGGGATGAGCAAGCTGATGGCAATTTTTGGTAGAATCATAAATATGAAAAACAGAAAGGAGAATATATGCGTACATTGCTTTTAGCATTATGCATAGTACCGTTTGTCTCATCGATAGGGAACGTCTACGCACAACAGCCAGAAAAGAAAAAAATAGCGAGCATCGACGATCTGCCACGTCATACGTACGAAGTTACGAACACATTAACAGAACTCATGACTTCCGAGGAACTCTTTGCGCCATTTGGCGCCCAGGTACGCGCCGATATTGAAAATGATTTAAAAACCTATGAAATTGAAAACAAATCAACAGTGATGGCTTTTCATAAGACCCTTCTTGCGCTCGATATGTATGAGAGCAACTACGATGCTGCGCTTACAAGAATCGAGCAGATGCGTAAACTAGAAGATAAACAAGCTCGAAGACTTACCCTCGGTCTTATTGAGGAATCAATCATCAAGGCATATCGGAAAGTAGGAGAAGATAATCGAGACGCCTGCAAACAAGCTTTCTCCAGGTATTTATCCGAAGCCATAGAAAAACTTCCATGGGATGTCGTGCAAGAGAGAATCGAGGAAATAAAAGGAAAGAATGAAATGTACAGCACGGAGTTATTATTAGGGCTCATACAGAGTCAATTCGAGTCGGCAGTGAAACAAACAGGACATGTGAGCAACGAGGTTGCAGCGCAAATTATTGGTTTTCGCTATCTCATTGATGTCCAGGTTCCATTTAAAGAGCAGATTATTAACGTATTCGAGAAGTACATCTCGGCAAATCGAGTCGAAAAACCTAATATCTGGGTAGAACGCTCTGTCGATCTGACGAAAACAAAAAATCTGACGCCCGTCATAATTGCAATTTGGGACACTGGCATTGACACAGACGTTTTTCCAGATCAGCTGTTCGTCAATGCTCGAGAAAGACTGAGTAACAAGGACGATGACAACAACGGTTACGTAGACGATATCCATGGTATCGCTTATACACTCGAAGTGGAAAAGACATCGGAATTGGTCTATCACATTGCAGATGCAGAAAAACGACTTCCTGCACTAAAAGAACTCATAAAAGGTTTCTTTGATATCCAGGCGGTGGTCGAAAGTCCAGAAGCAACGTCACTGCGGCAAAAATTGGCAGTGATGCGTCCTGAAGAGGTAAAAACTTTTTTTGAAGACCTCATGCAATTCGTATTATACATACATGGCACACATGTGGCTGGCATTGCTACACAAGGAAATCCTGCCGCACGCATCCTCGTAGTACGTCTAACTGTTGATTACCGAACAATCCCAATCCCACCAAGCGTTGCGAGAGCGGAAAAAATTGCAACAATGTTTCAAGAAGTGGTCGAATATTTCAAGAAACAGGACGTGCGCGTCGTCAATATGAGTTGGGAAGGAGCATTGAGAGAAACTGAAGCCGAACTCGAAGCCAACGGAATCGGTAAGGATGCTGAAGAACGGGCGCAACTCGCACGTGAAATCATAAATATCGAGAGAGATGCAATGTATAATGCAATTAAAAATGCACCCCAGATTCTCTTTGTAAATAGTGCAGGTAATGAAAATGACGATTCTTCTTTTGAGGACTACTATCCGACCGCTTTTGATGTGCCGAACGTGCTTGCGGTCGGAGCAGTTGACCAGGCAGGAGATATGACCTCATTTACGAGTTTTGGGGAGTGCGTGGATGTATACGCCAACGGTTTCGAAGTAGAAAGTTACATACCAGGTGGTGAGCGAATGAAGGGGTCAGGCACATCAATGTCATCACCCAGTGTAGCCAATTTAGCTGCCAAGCTCCTTGCGCTTGAACCATCGCTCACGACAGGAGAAGTAGTGGCCTTGATCAAGAAAGGCGCTGACCGCAGTGAAGATGGAAGATTACTCCTCATAAACCCGAAGCGGTCTGTTGAGTTGTTGGAAAATTTTCTTAAGAACAAGAAATGAATGAAAGGGGAAATATATGCGAAAACAATTTTTAGCTGTACTTACGTGTATGCTTTTTTTGGCAACGAGTAGTATTTATGCACAACAATCAGAAAAGAAAAAAATAGAGAGCATCGACGATCTGCCACGTCATACGTACAAGGTTACCGGCACACTTACTGAGCTAATAACTCATGAAACAGCATTTAAGCCATTTGCCGCCCAGGTGCGGGCAGACATCGAACAAGATTTAGAAACGTACGAGATTCTAGACAAAACAACACTAAAGACATTCTATAGAATTCTTGTGCGGCTCG
>CP070664.1:1984933-2014989 GCA_020355325.1 Caldifarciminota bacterium | reverse complement strand
GCACCCTTACGGAGATTATCCATGACGGTCCACATCACTAATCCATTCTCAGAACCAAGGTCTTTTCTGATTCTTCCAACAAAGACGACATCCTTCCCAGTAGCATAAATCGGCATCGGATATTTATCATCGGTCTTGAATAATTTAATCCCTTGGGCATGTTTCAATATCTCCTTTGCCTCATGTGGTGAAAGCGGGTTGTCGAAGAGGACTGATACTGCCATGCTGTCTGCAACGAGTATTGGGACGCATACACACGTCGACGTTATCTGTATCGAGTCGTCTTCCAATATCTTGCGCGTTTCATCGAATAAGCTCTGTTCTTCCTCGGTGTATCCGCCTTTATGAAAATTACCAATCTGAGGTATAATGTTGTTCGCAATCGGGTCATTAAAGACTCGCTCGTCTGATTCCTCCATCGGCTGGTCCACGACCATATACTCTAATTCTAATGTTAATTCGTCGAGCGCATCCCGACCTTGTCCAGAAATAGATTGATAGGTAGCGACAGAGACCTTCTTTACTATCGCCTTTTCATGGAGCGGATAGAGTGGTATGAGCAATTGTATTGCTGTGCTCCTCGGATTGGCAATAATACCCTTGTGTTCTTTCACCTTATCAGGATTTATTTCAGGAATCACGAGTGGTACTTCTCGATCCATCCGATAGGCACCGGAAGTGTCGATAACCACTGCTTTGTCCTCGAACTTCGGAATGATTTTTTGTGCCTGTGCTTCATCCACACACGAGAAGACCACATCTACCTTTTCAATAACACCTTCATACTCAGGAAGCAGTTCAACCTCGTTGTCTTTGAACAGTACTGTTTTCTGTTCACCAACAACCGGAGCGTAGAGAAATAGTTCTTTTGTCGGAAAATTTTTCTGTTCCAAACTTTTGATGAGCTCTTCACCAACCAAGCTCGTTGCGCCGAGCACCGCAATATTTTTCATGCCTGTATTATACCTTTAATTTTGTCAAAGTCAATGATGGCAAACCAAAAAGGCTTAGTCTCATGAGAAAGGCTAAGCCGTATACGTTGAGTACGAGCTTAAAAAATTATCTGCTTGAGTGTGGCAACGCCATCATCTGTAACACACGTTATGAAGTAAACACAACGGGTTGGCGGTGTAGGGTCACCTATAAGTCATTTCGCAACTCTATTTCTTCCCTAAACAATAAAAATAACCGTCTCTACAACCAATATAAATTCTATCATGCCATACCAGGGGAGTCGATTCAAAAGCACCGTGCGCCATAAAACTATCGACCGGTGTGATTTCTATCTTGTCAACGAGTCTATTGATTTTAAATACCTTCAATTTATTATCATATCCCGCAGTAATGATTTTGTCGTCGATGAGCAGCGGTGTGGAAATAGATGGACCACAATGCATCGCTGCCAATACGAGTGGAGCAGGATAGCTCTTTTCATTAATCGTTGCCGAGATAGTGGTATCTACCACGTAATGATTCACGACATATAAATAACCATCTATTGCTCTAAATGCCGCGAGAGAATCTTGAGTCGACACCGACCCGATGACACCCCCTTCCCAACCTGCAAATTCTACGTTACCGGTTGGAAAGTACCAAACAACCGCCTCGTCTGGGTCTCTGCTCGGGTCGAGTTTTAATACGCCTCCATTATCCTCTATGTACTGCTTTTCGATAGGAACGAGCAAGCAACTATCTTGTGTTACCGTAATCGTTCCATCTAAATCAGACCCGATGTAAAAGTCCCAGTCTATCGTATACGTTTCAAGGCTCACTCCATACACGTGACCCGAACCTGCAGCAATATATATTCTATTTTGACAGAGTACTGGTGACGCCTCGATTACGAGATTGCCTTCATGTTTTTTTATATCGTTATTATTGAAGAGTTGTATCTGTTTTAGCACCTTCGGCTGAACCGCACCGGCTTTTTTTCCAGCCTTTTCTGGGGCTGGGTCAATAATATAGAGGACACCATTTTCAGCACCGAGGAAGACGAGAGAATCTAAGACCATGGCGCTCGCGTCAACATCCCTGCTGTAGCTATAGGTTCTTTTAATATTCAATCGCCACAGTTCTTCACCATTAACCTCAATGGCCCTGAAACTCGGCACGATGTTACTATAGTGAGATTTTTTAAACCCCCTTCTGCTTCCTTGCAAAATTAATACCCTTTGCTCGAGATTATCTCGATTGAATAAAAGTGTTGCAGTTCCTTTTATGACATCGTCGAATGTATAACGCCATACCTCCTTGCCTGTCTCTGCATCGAGTTTCCTCAGATTATGGTCAAGACATCCGATAATGACGTAGTTCTCTCCCCTCTCTTCGAAGAGCGTCGGTTGACCAGGCCATCCTGTACCACACCAAAGGAGCGTATCTCGACCGACCCTGGTCTCACCGCATCCTACAAAGACTTTCCATACAAGACCGAGGGTGTCGGGAACACCTATACCATAAAATGTTCTCTGTTTATTGCCCAAAAATGTAGGATACAATAGCGTATATGTTGGTTGATCCTCTGCCGCAGGATGCTTCACTGTTAATTTCAGAGTGGTATCAAATAACAAGAAAAGCAATACCATCAATTTAACAGCTATTGTCATAAAATCATTACATGCACAACAAAATTAAGAATGAATCGCTAGTGCTGTAAACGGAGCACAATGCGTCCGTTGTCGTCAATAACAGGTGATGTATTTGGAAAATCCTCTATCGAAAGTCTTTTTATGAGCCTCGCGGCGTTATTGTTCGTGTCAATGACGGGCGATTGGTATGTCCTTTGAAGTGCAGAAATTATCTCACCCTGCATAAAAATGCCGGTTGAATCTAGGACTACCTTTAATATCGGCGCATAGCCACGTTCATCACCAAGATTGAATCCCCAGGTACAAAAATTGCCAAGACTATAGGCAATCAGTCTATCATTATATATCTCGAGTGCGCGAGGCACATGTGGACCGTGCCCCCACACAAAATCTGCGCCGCTATCAACAACCGCCTGTGCAAATTTCACGACATTACCACGCGGCCAGCCCATGAAAACTTCAAGTGTATCCCTGGTGTGGAGAAAATTAACTCCTTCTCCTCCACCGTGCAAAGAGACAATAACGATGTCATGTATTTTTGCCTGTTCAGCAACAATTCTCTGGGCTTCTTCGATTTCAAACAATGAATTGGTACGAGGAGACGTCGAAAAAGAAATAATCGCTATCTTTCTTCCGCCGACCTCAAGCCGACCAATTACGCCATCCGGACCACCATACTCGATACCAACATTCGTTAATGCCGTTATTGTTGACGCTATCCCTTCGGTGCCAAAATCATTCATATGGTTATTTGCCAGATTCATATAATCAAAACCAGCATCGACGAGGTTACTCACAAAATCGGGCGGCATTCTGAATGCATAGCAACGCCCTTTTTTTATTTGCTTTTTTGTTTTCCCACCAGTCAGAAATACACCCTCTAAATTCCCGACTGTTACATCCGCATCCTTAAGAATTGGACTCACATTTTCAAAGAGATCTCGACCCTGCTTTGTAGGGAGATTATCCGTTGGATAGGTCGAGCCCATCATGATATCACCAACAGCGATAACCGTTATCGTATCCGCGAAAAGGAAGGATGCAAATATGATTATAAGAAGGGATTTAACAGTTGTGGTTTTAATCAAAAATTATGTTTGAGGAATCAATATAATTTCTCGGGTTAACTTTTACACCAGAGACAATCACCTCATAGTGCACATGCGGACACGTCGATCTCCCTGTACTGCCCACGGTCGCGATGAGCTGTCCTCGTTTTACATAAGCACTTCTTTTCACGAGCGCGGTTTTGCAGTGTGCATACCGTGTTTTGAAACCAAAACCGTGGTCAACCTCAATAGTCAATCCGTATCCGCGATGCCAGCTGATATCGGAAATTACACCATCAGCACTCACATAGATTAAGGTTCCTCGGGGTGCACCAATATCAACACCCCAGTGCATTCGAACAGTCTTTTTGTCAATTGGGTCGACGCGGTACCCAAAGCCCGACCCAATACGCCGGCCCGGAACAGGATTTACTGAAGGAATATGTGCCCACAAATAGAGATTTCTCTCAACCTGATTCTCTATCTCCTCGAGACTCGCCTTTCTCAGTAAACACTTTCCTTTTAAGATATCAATTGATTCATAAATATCATTGAGTATGCCGAGTGTATGAGCAGTGAGGTTTTCGTCCGGTGGCTCATAACCTTTACCACCGACACCCATCGACCAGATATCAGGATGTATATACGCCATTTGCAAGAATGTTCTCTCTCGATTATCTTGGGTTATTTGTCTGTCAAAATGGGTGTGTTCATAATTGAGAAAATGGTAAAGCGAATCTAACTTCTTCAAAAGGAGCTCGTTGTCTTTCTCAATTTCGCTGATGTTGAGTTTGATAAATGCCCCACGGGCATTGTTAACAAAAAGGACGAAAGTTATGAGAGTAATGATGAGACACCCGACGGATAAGAAAATAATTGAACGCAGCGATAGCCGCATACTTCGTGTGATGTTTCGCCGTTTCGAAACGACCAGTATATCGACCATATGGCTCATCCGTGAATTATACTCAAATCCTTAAAAATGTCAAGAGTTTATTTATAGCATGTCATTGACAACCATAATTTTGACGTTATAATGTATCTATGCCAGAGCTGAAACATGTGGCAATTATAATGGACGGGAACGGCAGATGGGCTAAAAGACGCGGATTGCCGCGGGTTGTTGGTCATCGTCAGGGTGTCGAGTCGGTTCGTGCAATCGTGAAAAAATCACAAGAATTGGGTATTAAGTTTCTGACGCTCTACACATTTTCGACTGAAAATTGGCAGCGACCAAAAAAAGAAGTAAATACGCTCATGAAGATGCTCGAGGAGATGATTATTAAAGAAACTCCTGAATTACATAAGAATAATGTCAGGATTCACGCCATTGGCAGGCTCGACGACTTATATTCCCGTGCGCGAAAGGCCTTAACAGACGCCCTCGCTCTGACGAAAAATAATACAGGACTCGTTTTGACACTGTGCCTGAGTTATGGAAGCCGTAGCGAAATTGTCGATGCAACAAAGAGAATCATAGAACAGGATCGAGAAGAGCATATTAATCTTGACGCATTCGATGAAAGAAAATTTGCACAATTTCTGTACGACCCACATCTGCCTGAACCAGAGCTCTTGATACGGACCGGTGCAGAAAACAGGGAGCGTATCTCTAACTTTTTGCTCTGGCAGATTGCCTATACTGAAATATATTTCACCAAGACACTCTGGCCTGACTTTAGGGATAAAGAATACAGTAAGGCAATTGAGGAGTTTAAGAGGAGGGAACGTCTTTTTGGTCGAGTCTCATAATTTAAAAAAAAGGATAGTAACCGGCTCGCTCCTCGTTAGTGGTATACTCCTGACACTATGGATCGATCATATACTCCTCATTCTGGTACTCCTCTTTTTTATCACATTCGCGAATAAGGAATACTTTCAATTCTGTCATCGCAAAGATATCTACCCCCATATGTTTGCCGTTCTCTTTCCCGGTTACGCCATCCCTCTCCTCTTCTATTTCGAAATTCCACTCCTTTTACCGAGTTTTGTACTCTTTACCTTCGTTTGCATTTTTTCAATCACACGATTCCCGGGCTCGCGTCGCATTCCCAACTTCTTGGCAGAATTATCTGCAGCGATCTTTGGTGTCATCTACCTTTCACTCCTGCCCTCGACAATCATCCTTCTCCGAAAAATGGGATTCACCATTGCTCTGATGCCACTTGTCTTGACCTGGCTCTATGATACCTTCGCATATCTAACAGGCTCGGCTATTGGTCGCCACAAACTTACAGAAAAGGTGAGTCCTAAAAAAACCTGGGAAGGAACCCTTTGTGCATTTCCCTTAACGTTTCTTTGCGCGTTCCTACTCAACAAAATTTGGATACCCGCGTTTACTGTTTATGATGCTGTTGTTTTAACCGTTGGCATTGGAATTCTCGGAACGATTGGTGACCTTTTGGAATCCGGGATGAAACGTGAAGTCGGTCTCAAGGATGCATCGAATGCCTTTCCAGGACATGGTGGATTTTTAGACCGCATGGATTCACTCATCTTCAACATTCCGTTCTTCTACCTGTATTTACTATTTCGACAATGAATAAAACACCACTTGCTGATCGAGTAAGACCGGAGAATTTCGAAGAAGTTCTCGGCCAGAACCATCTCTTGGGAACTGGCCGGTCAATCAAGCGGCAGATTGAAGAGGGGAGACTTTTTTCAATGATTTTTTTTGGACCACCTGGTAGTGGCAAGACGACCATTGCCCGTCTTTTTGCCAAAAAATTTTCTGCCGATTTTGTCTCCTTCTCTGCTGCGACGAGCGGTATTGTCGAGATAAAAAAGTTTATGGGCGAAGCAGAGAATAGGAAAAAATTATATAACCGCGATACAATTATTTTCATAGATGAAATCCATCGATTTAATAAGGCACAGCAGGATGCATTTTTACCCTACCTCGAGAAAGGAACGATTACGCTCATTGGTGCAACGACAGAAAATCCGTCATTCGAATTGAATTCGAGCCTCCTCTCTCGGGTAAAGGTGTATATGCTCTACCCATTGGCATTTGATGATATAAAAACCATCATACAAAAAGCGCTTGTCTCTGAGAAAGGGCTTGCAGACAAATACGAATTAGCAGCCGATGCACTCGATTTCATGGTCAACATATCCGACGGTGATGCCAGGGTAGCACTGAACGCCCTCGAGTTATCCAGTTTAGCGACTGAGGAACGAATGATCAATCTCAAGACCGTTGAGGAAGTTGTCCAGCGAAAGGCACTACGATACGACAGGGCGGGTGAAGAACACTACAACTTGATCTCTGCGCTGCATAAGTCATTACGAAGTTCTGATCCTGATGCCGGTTTGTACTGGCTGGCACGAATGCTCGAGGCAGGGGAAGATCCACTCTACATTGCACGCAGATTAGTCCGCTTTGCAGTTGAGGACATCGGTGCTGCCGATCCCCAGGCACTCGTTGTGGCAATTGCAGCAAAGGATGCAGTAGATTTTATTGGCAGGCCAGAGGGCGATTTGGTACTGGCCGAATGTGTCGTATACTTGGCCAAGGCACCGAAGAGCAACGACATCTATCTTGCCTACGAGGCAGCGAAAGATGATGCGATGAAAACAATGGCCGAACCCGTTCCGATGCACATCCGCAATGCACCGACACCATTGATGAAGAAACTCGGCTATGGCAAGGGCTACAAGTATCCCCATAACTACCCTCAGGCACAGGTAGAACAGGAATATATGCCGGAAACCCTCAAAGGGAAAAAATACCTTAAAAAGAAGAATAGCTGAACGCCGGTCCCCTCGATGTCCACTAATTTTGACCTCATCGTTATCGGTGCTGGACCCGCAGGCAGCGCCGCGGCATTCACGGCTGCACAGGAAGGTATATCAGTATTACTTCTTGAAGAGCACGCAGAAATTGGCATCCCGGTCGTCTGTGCAGAGGCACTGTCACGAAGTACGATTGAGGGGTACATAGAAATAAAACCCGAATGGATCTCTCATGAACTGTCTGGTTCAATACTCCGGGGGCCGATAGGCGAAACATTGAGGATTGAATATCCTCATGTTGGTTGGGTGCTGAACCGTAAAGTGTTTGATAAAGCGCTCGCATCGATGGCACAAGCACATGGCGCAGTAATCAAACGATTGACCAAAGCGATCGGTATCGAAGAGAACAAGGTTATTGTCAACGAAGATGGTATACAGAAAACCTACTCGTTTAAATTTTTAATCGGTGCCGATGGTGTGGCGTCAAATGTAGGGAAGTGGATGGGTATTGATACTCGATTGGCACTGCATGAAATCATGGTCTGTGCACAATACGTCATATCAAATATTACCCTCGATCCATACTACGCGACGCTCATGATTGACGAAGAATACACTCCGGGTGGCTATGCATGGATATTTCCTAAATCCCGAAATGCTGCAAATATTGGGCTGGGGATATCGCCGATGAAAGCCAAAAAATCGGCAAGACACCTTCTCGATCAGTGGGTCAAGACTGAGTTCGCTCATGGCTTTATCAAGAAAAAAATCTTTGGCGGTGTACCAGCAAAAATCTTAAAGCAATTTTCTGGTAAGAACTTTTTTCTCGTGGGAGATGCGGCTCGCTTTGCCGATCCTTTGAGCGGCGCGGGCATTGCCAACGGCATAAAATCTGGCGTGCTTGCTGGGAGAAATGCCGTTTTATGGTTGAAGGGAAAAAAACACTATTTCGAAGCAGAAATGAAAAAAGAAATTTTAAACGAAATAAAATTTCATGAGCGAGTGCGCAATATATATATGAAGTTATCGAACAACGAGTATAGTGAAATTTTTAAAATAGGCAAAAAATTTTTTAACGGCGAAAAAATTGATGATATAAATACGCATCTCCTCGTAAAGCATTTACTTTTATCCTCGCCTCGATTACTCCGTATAGGGTTTAATCTTTTGTTTTAGTGTTGTTTACTTTGACTTCTTTTTTGAAGATTTTTTTTCTCGCTCTCGAGGTGGAGTTATCGCCTTTTCTTTTTTCTCATCAGTGCGTTTCTTTAATAGATCCTTGATTTTTGGTTTTTTGAGTTCTTTTATCTTTTGAAAGTCATCCTCACGTCTATCGTTAATACTATTTGAATCCGAGTCTATGAAGATGTCTTTCTGCTTGACATTCTTATCATTTTCTTTACCTTGACTGAACACATCTCGTTGCATAACCTCAATGACAGTACTCGGTTCTTTATCCACGTCGGCTTTTTCTCCACGTGGCACCTGTTTGATTCCAAACAGGAGAGGCGTAAAGAGTAAGAGTATCATAAATCGCTTCATTTCTACTCCTTTTATTATAAGAAAATCATCCATAATGTCAATACCGTGTTAGTTTAACAAAAACGCGCCTTCGTTCACCAGGGTCAAGCCAGATTCTTCGGGTCAACGTACGATAGCCCAATTTCTTAATCGTAACCACATACTCACCGGGTCGCAATACAATCGTTCGTGGTGTTTGGCCCGCGTACTCTTCATCGCCAGAGAAAATCTCCATAATATAGATACGGGAATCATCGGGAGTCGATATAATGCGCAGCGTGCTCGGCTCTGGTTCTTCTATATAAATCTCAAGAGATTTACTGATGATGCCCGGACTTTCATCATATAAATCCGGCAATCTGTCTTTCGAGGCGACTGCAATGACTGTCTCGGTGCCTTCAGGACCTTCTATAACGTAGTCATAGTCGGCTGATTCGGGTGGCAACGAGTATACCTGACCTGCGTCTACCCAGCCATTATCCCCTTCAGGGGGGAAGAGTCGAGTAATCCTCCCCCCTTGTTCGATATTAAATACTGCAACAAAACAGTCCTGATTCGCCCGAAAGTAAATTTTAAGATTCTCGGTCGGTTGATATACCGCATTATCTTTATCGACCCAGACATCTATGTCCAGTGTACTCGTTATGGTAAGGAATGCGAGAAATATCATAGAGAACATAATTACCTCGTCTTTTCAGAAGAAGGTTTATTCATTTTTTTCAGTTTGTCAACTGTCTGTTTTTCCCTCTGGCTCTTCGATGGTTCACTTCTTTTGCTTCGGTATGCATCTTTTTCTTTATCATCGTATCTATCCGACTTCGATTTGTTAATCGTCGGTTTCTTTTCTATTTTTTGCTTTTCGTCATCATCGTATTTTTTAGAGGGTATATTTTTTATCGTCTTTTGTTCTTTCTCTCTCCTCTGAATACGCGATACAGATTTCTGCTCAGGCTGTACATATGGAGCCTTCTTTTCTCTCGTATCAACCTGTTTTGTAGGTGTCTTGTACACTGGTTGTCTGTTTCCAGTCATCTTCGTATAATCCTTCGGCGTGCTCTTAATTCCGTAGTCTCTATTCTTTTTCTCTATTTCCTTCTGTACCTGCGTTGTATAATCGATCCTCTTCCGTTCGAGAGTACCGCTCTTGTGTTCTTTTTCAACACGAGTGAAGAGCTCGGGGTCCTTCTGCCTGATGAGTTCTCTGATTTCTCTTTCTTTATATGGTACGACGATCTCGCGTGGTGGTTTATCAGGAAGATGGATACCGTGTGATTGTGCCCTATATCGTATCTCATGGTATGCGTACGGTACCCGATACCTGACCCAGCGACCGTAGCGCGGCCTGAACCACCAATAACCAAACTCATACCACACTATATAGAATCCACGGTAAAAGAAATCCCAATGGAAGTGATGGTGCCAATGGCATCTCCACCAATACCAATCCCACCACCATGGATACCACCAGACAAAATGTATGCAGTAGTATCCGTGGGGATAATACACCCAGTAGCCGTCATACCAATACTCATCTTGCCAATATTCATCATACCAGCTTCCATAATCATCATAGCCATAATCGTAGTAGATGAAATGAACACCAGCGGCGAATAACGGTATGGCGACGAAAAGTAATAATAAAAGGCGTTTCATCTTAACCTCCTTATTGCATTGCCAATTCCGGGTTACCTGGGTCGACCTGATACGCCCAGTCAAATACAACATAATTGGGACCGATCGCTGTGACCCGGAATTTGGCATAATGATCGTCCCATGTCCAGAATATGTACGTATGCCCCACAATGACCTCAACGATGCCGGTCGCAGACCAACCGTTTTGGGGCGCATATGTTACATCATCCAATGATTCTGTATAACCAAAATCCTGGATATCACCACCTGGTCGGCCAACATAAAAGTAACCGGCCTCCATGTAGTCATCATAGCCATAATAGAAATCGCATTTTGGATCGTCAAAAGCAACAACCTTGTAGTTACTAAAGTCCCATCCTGCATAATCTGGATAGTCATGATAGTCAAATACATTTTCATTAAATCCCTCGGGTCGCGGAGTATCAAAGACGAGTTCATACGAGAGATCACTTTCGTTCTCGTCATAGTCAAATGCCGAAATAGCATAGAAATACGTTACGCCATTTTCAAGACCTACATCCAGGAAATAGTCGAGATTTGTTTCACCGATGAGATAATAGTAACCACTCTCTGTGAGACTTCGATAGATACGGTAGCCTGCAAGATCTGGTTCTGTATTTTCATACCAGTAGAGCATCACCTCTCCATCGCCTGTTATCGATCGTAGGCCCCGTGGTACTGCAGGCGGCTCATGGTCTGCCTTCTCAAATGAACAGCTTGCAAACACCAGGAGACTCGTGATAATGAGAAGATTGATTATCATTTTTTGGGTTTTCATCATGCACCTCTGCCTTATTCAAAAGCAAAACGCATGCCAGGTTAAAACTACGAAATTTCGTGATAAATGTAGAAAACCCTGCACAAAATTTAGATTTATCGCACAAAAATTGTGCAGGTAAATAAAGGATTCAGGTTGCGTCTAGCAACGAGAGCAAGCTTGAAATTGATTATTTCAATATGAGTTCGACCGGATAGCTTATCTCTCCCAGAATCGTCGAAATATATGCCCGTGCCTCGAGTTTATAGTCCGCCTTTTCAAACTTGATCGCCTCGATCAATGCCTCACCGATTTTGTTGTACTCGAGGGTCATGGTCGTCGTAAATTTTTCTGATTTTCCTGCCTGAATTTTGATTCCCCTACCCGTTGTCCCAGAAAAGACATCGGTCTCATTCACAAAGAAGGTATACACGAGTTTGTCGAGCATGGCATCAACTTTATTAGGATTGTGGCCCCTGATCTCAAAATCTATTTTTACGTTTGAAAATGTAAAATCACGGGCAGTCACCGAAACGAGTGAAAACGTGCACTCTTTTATTGCGATACGCTCCTTTATTGCGGTGCAGGAAAGGATGGAGCATATAATGGCACAATACAGTATCCTATACATGTAACTACTATACACATAATCGAGCTCACGTCAACCAGGATTGAGCAGACTAAGCCTCGTAAATTTTTATGCACATTTGCCCAATCTGATCTTTTCTAAAATAGCTTTTACGGTATTAACCCCTCAATCTGTACATCGGAAGGTGCTTCGACTGTAAAAGAAATATTTATTTTATATTCTGTACCTGAAGAAAGTGGCACACGCCAGTAGTATATGCCGAGATCTTTATCCTCATCAGTCGGCTTCGGCTCACATTTTATACTGGTAACCTTAATGTCGCGACTCTGGGATATTGGTGCCTGATCAACAATGGAACATTTTATTTTTCTATTGTGAAAATTCACTACACTATTTTCGTATGTAAATTCATATTTTGTTTTGTTACTAAACAGACCAGCTTTTGAAACTTTTGATTTTTTCAACTCTCTTTTATCCCTAACTCTATCGACTACGCCAAATGATACTGTAGTCGATTCATCCGGGGCAATGGTTGATAGAAATGTCTTACCGGTGAAGTCATCACCAACATAGGTACCTGCCTCACCTGCTAAAAACAGATAATCAGATGTATTCTGCAACTTGCCAGTAGAGTAAGCACGCTCTGCTACCCTTGGTATAATAAAATACTCAAAATCTGCATCGAACGATGTTTCGTATATTTTAATCTTCCTTTCCGGATCACCACTCTTTATTATATGTCTACCTGGTAATGGGTACCAGATAGAGATACCAGCCTCAATAGGTGGCGCTGTCGGTATTGTTTCTGCTGGCCTCTCGGCAACTGCCACGGCACGTTGCGTCTGTGTTTCGTAATACAGTGCTTTTTCTTTTACACCTAATATTCTCCCACGAATATACCACGGTTCCGCCTTCGGCGTTACACCTGCAAGCGCTGGTTTTGCTGTTGAGAGAACAATGTTCGTGTTTTCCCAGTCCTCGCCAGTGCGTTGATTGATTTTGGCGAAATATGAAAGTCCAACTTCTCCCAAAGAAGGGTTAGCCCTGAGTTCATAGTATGTTCGCCAATTCGCACCGTGAAGGATATAGCTGAGTTTAATATCATAATTCTGAGCGTTTGAGAGATGGGCAGTGAAAATAACTGTCTTACGATTTTCAACAATTGATTTAATGTCCTGCAATTCACGTCTGAAGGCATTCATTTCTTCTTCTAAACCGGCACGCTCACGGTCAATCTCTGCTTTCCTTGCTTTCGCACGAAGCAATTCATCAACCATAAACTTCAGACCAAGGCGCCAAGACTCTGGTGAAACTTTACCAGTGATAATCTCTTGAGAAATCACGTCTGGACCACCAACAGCGATTGTTTGTAGAAACTTCTCCTTATCGTTTAAAACCATTATCTCATCTAACAAAGCACGATCTTCAATCTCCAATAGTTTGATGTCCTCCTGCAACTCTTTTACCTTTGGATGCGGCTCCTTGAGATATCCTTTTTTAATCTGAACCTCACCGATTTTCAACCCACCTGCCTTTACTCGCACTGAAGCATCATCAATTGCCCCGGGTAAATTAGTAAAGATAATGTCGGTTGTCTTATCAAGATAAACACTAATAATTCTTGTAACCATTACCCTATCACTATAGATGACCACTGAATCAATCTTTGAATTTACCTCGAGAGTGACTATACATAATAAAAAGGCAAACATAAAACCTCCCTAATGAGAATGTAATGGAATAATAGAGAAAGTCAAGAGAGCAATTAATGCAAATTATGAATGGAAAATTTGCTCTAATTCTAACTTTCTTGACTTCAACAATTTCCTGACTATAATGGGCATGAAGGAGGACTGATGAAACCATTTAAAAATGAGACGTACACCGATTTTACCAAATCCGCCAACAGAGATAAGATGGAAAAGGCCATTGCTGAGATTGAATCTCAACGAGGTCGCGAATACAGCATCGTCATCGGCGGCGAGAGAATGAGATTAGACAACAAATTCCATTCATATAATCCTTCAAAAAAGGACGAAATTGTTGGAACTTTTCAGGAGGCTGATGAAAAAACTGCGGATAAGGCAGTAGAAGTCGCCTCAGAAACATTCAAATCCTGGCGGTACACACCGGCGAAGGTGAGAGCCAATTATTTATTTAAAGTTGCGAATATCATGCATAGGCGACGGCTCGAGTTAGCCGCGTGGATGGTCATAGAAGAGGGTAAAAACTGGCTCGAGGCAGATGCAGATGTTGCTGAGGCCATTGACTTCTGTGACTACTATGCACACGAGACCCTGCGTTATGATAAGGGACCAAAACTTCTGCAATACCCTGGAGAGCGGGATACGCAGGTCTATATACCACTCGGCGTTGGTCTGGTTATCGCGCCCTGGAATTTTCCGCTCGCAATTTTATGTGGTATGACGTCTGCATCATTTGTCACCGGTAACACCGTCATCATGAAACCATCAGAGGATTCACCGACCATAGCCGCCAAGTTTATGGAAATCATCGAAGAGGCGAAGATTCCCGTGGGGGTCGTAAACTTTTTAACTGGTCATGGCAGGCCTGCTGCCGACTACCTCGTAAGGCATCCAAAGATACGGTTCATCTGTTTTACCGGTTCAAAGGCGGTCGGCCTCTATATCACTGAACAGGCAGCAAAAACCCAGCCCGGTCAAATCTGGATAAAGCGGGTCATCACCGAAATGGGCGGGAAAGATGCAATCATCGTCGATTCAGAGGCAGATATCGATAGTGCTGTTACTGGCGTCAGGGCCTCGGCATTCGGCTATCAAGGACAGAAGTGTTCTGCATGTTCACGATTGATCCTCGACGATAAGATTTATGACGAGTTCATGAAAAAATTTATTCCTACGGTGGAGGCGATAAAGATCGGTCCACCAAAGTACTATGAAAATTATTTAGGACCGGTGATCAATGAAATCGCTTACAATTCAATACTGGAATACATAAAGATTGGCAAGTCCGAAGGAACACTCATCTGCGGTGGCGAACCAGCCGAGACTGATGGTTGGTTCATTAAACCGACCGTCATTGTCGATGTTGAACCAACGGCGCGTATCTTCCGAGAGGAGATTTTTGGTCCGGTTCTGGCGGTCACCCGGGCGCGCGATTTTGACCACGCGATCGAACTGGTGAACGACACTGAATACGGCCTTACCGGTGCAGTGTATACGAAGAATCGTGACAGGATAGAAAAGGCGAGACGCGAGTTCTTTATTGGCAATTTATACTTCAACCGTAAATGTACCGGTGCGCTCGTTGGTGTGCATCCATTCGGTGGATTCAATATGTCGGGCACAGATTCCAAGGCCGGCGGTCCAGATTATCTCTTACTCTTCATGCAGGCAAAGTCGATCGTAGAATATGTCGGGATGAAAAAGAAGAAAGCAACAAGAAAAGCAAAGAAAAAGAAGAAACGGTAGGTTATGAATATCGATACGATTTTCAAGAAAACAGAAAAAGAAAACGTTAAATTTATCGACCTATGGTTTTCAGATATTTTAGGTTCGGTAAAAAATGAGACAATCCCAGTCCAACAATTGAAAAAGGCGTTAAAAGAAGGAATCTGGTTTGATGGTTCTTCAGTCGAAGGCTTCGGAAGAATATTCGAGAGCGACATGTACCTTGTGCCCGACCCAGATACGTTCGCTGTCATTCCATGGGGAGAAGAAAAGACCGCTCGATTTATCTGTGATGTCTATGCGCCAGACCACAAACCCGCAGCTGTCGACCCACGCTCAATACTGAAAAAAAATCTCCGAGTACTCCAGGCGAAGAAGATGGAATACTATGTCGGCGCAGAACTCGAATTCTACCTGTTCCAGCGCGATGGCGATACGGTGCTGACACTGCCTCATGATCGGGTTGGCTATTTTGACTTGGGTGGCGATTTGGCATTGAAGATAAGGAAGAAGATGTGTGACCGCTTACAGACATTTGGTATCGATCTTGAGGCTGGACACCATGAAGTAGGAAAGGGTCAGCATGAAATCGATCTGCTCTACACACGCGCCTTACGCCTTGCTGATAATATCCTGGCCGCCCGTATGGTGATCAAGAAAGTAGCCGAAGAATACGGCCTCTATGCTACATTTATGCCCAAACCAATATTTGGTGCACCGGGCAATGGCATGCATATCCATCAAAGCATCTTCAAGAACAATAAAAATATGTTCGCAGAACCCAAGGACAGTTACGGACTCTCGAAACTTGCCTACCACTATCTTGCTGGCGTGCTCAAGTTTATGAAAGAGATCACCGCGATAACCTCACCGCTCGTCAACTCTTATAAGCGACTCGTATCAGGATTCGAGGCTCCGGTCTATATCTGCTGGGGAAGAATGAATCGTTCAGCGCTCATGCGTGTTCCCAAGATAAGTAAAAACAAGTATCGAAGCACACGATTAGAACTACGTTCTTGTGATCCATCGGCGAATCCCTATCTCCTCTTTGCGACCGTCTTGCGCGCAGGGCTCGAAGGAATCGAGAATAAAATAGCACCGCCCGTGCCTGTTGAAGAAAATGTTTATGAGTTTCAATCCGATGTTTTAGCCGACAAAGGAATTGACCTCTTACCCCGCTCGCTTTACGAGGCATTAGAGTATTTTTACAAGAGCAAGATTGCGAAGAGTGCGCTCGGCGATGCACTGTTTCAACGATATTACGAAATCAAGCTCAGAGAATGGGATGAGTACTCTATCCAAGTTTCTAAATGGGAGCACGATAAATACTTGGAACTCTATTGAATGTGTTTAGTGAAACACATTCTTGATTACAGCGATAAAATATAGATGACGGTGATTAAAGATATTATTTAAAACCGCTGTCCGAATTTATTGTGGGAAACAATTTTTTCTAACTCCTTGCGCGAGCGCGGCGCAATACCACCGATTCCCTCGTCGGTCGAGGCATCGATCGGGTAGCCGAGCGCCAAAAGCAAGGCAATATTGTATTCGCGCGGTATATGTAATAAATTTTTTAATTTTTTTACATTGAACCATCCAATGTAGCACGTTCCAATACCGAGTTCTGTAGCAGCGAGTACAATGTGTGTCATCGCGATGGCAATATCGATAATATCGTTTTCATGACCAAACAGCCGTGCCGCCACATGCGATAATTTTTTTGCGTAGCACCCCGCGATGACCAAAGGAGCATCTTTAACAAAGGAGATAATACTCCTGGTTCCAATCAAGACCTGTTTTGGTATCTCTTCGATAATCGCTTTATCGTCGATGACCACGAAATGCCAGGCCTGTTGATTACTCGACGATGGTGCGAGCCGTGCAGCCTCCAACAGCTGTAGTATTTTTTCGTATTCGATCTTCTGTTGCGAAAACTTTCGTACACTCCTCCGCCACTGGATCGCCTTCAACACATCCATAAAATCTACACCTTCATACTCATTCCGTCATTCCGGTAATTCTCGGAATGACAGACTTCCATTTTTTAACCCTCATTGTGTTCACATAATTCTCAATAGTATTCAATATCTGTGTGATTGACTTGTCTTTCAGAAAATAAATTTTATTCTTATCCCTTGTATCGTATCTGACCATAGTAACTTGGCGTACATACCGTAGTGTATCGGAAATGGTCTTCACTGATAAACCAATATCATGCACAAGGCCGGTCGGTGTTTTTTCCGATTTTTGCAGTATCTTAAGAACTTGATACGCCGTCGGATTGCCTAATACACGACAGAATCGTGAGGCACGATAATCCGTCTCGGGCATACTCTTCCTTCTCCCCATACCTCATTATACCTGAATTCAGTCTTCTGTCAACCGCGCTCGGGGAATTACTCGTATCGTTTTGTTCGTTACATGTTTTTCAAGATAATTGCGTTACTGAATTGCTGAGATTGCTTTTCCGTCGGATAAACGGCGGTTCGTAAATGACAGGTGAGCGGATTAGGTCAGACCGAAAAGACCAGAGAAGCCTAAAAAGGCAAGGGCCATGAGACTCGCCGCAATAAACGAAATGGGGTAGCCCTTTAATGATGGATTAATCGGTGCAAGATCGAGTCGCTCTCTGATTGCGGCAAAGGTGATAATGACGAGGGTGAACCCAAATCCCGTACCAAGCGCAAAAACAGTCCCGTTTAACAGACTGAATTTGTTATCGATGTTTAAAAAGGTTATCCCGAGAATTGCACAATTTGTCGTAATCAGGGGAAGGTAAATACCGAGCGCATTATAGAGTACCCTGTACGATTTTTTCAAAAACATCTCCACCAACTGAACGAGTGAGGCAATTGTTAAAATAAACGTCGCGGTTCTTAAAAAAACTAAGTCGAATGGCAGGAGGATAGCATGATAAATGGCCCAGGTAATCCATGAGGCGAGAGTCATGACGAAGATGACAGCCATTCCCATTCCGGTCGCAATCTTGACTGCGGTGGAGACGCCGAAAAATGGACACAAGCCGAGAAAACGCATCAAAATGATATTGTTTACCAAAAATGCTCCTAGGAATATGAGGGCTGGACTCTTCATCGTATCTCCTTTCTCACGTATTTATTGATGAGTGCCTTCAGGATACCAATAATAAGAAATGCTCCGGGTGAAAGAACCATAAATATGACCGGAGATTTCTTAAAGCTTTCGCCGAATACTGGTATTCCTAAAAATGTACCATTGCCGAGAATCTCCCGAACCGTACCCATAATGGTTAATGCGAGGGTAAAACCCAACCCCACACCGAGCCCATCCAGTATCGCATCGAAAACAGAATTTTTCGAGGCGAATGCCTCTGCCCTCCCCAAAATCATGCAGTTGACAACGATGAGAGGAACGAATACGCCTAAGGCACGATAGAGGTCGGGTTGAAATGCCTGCATGAAGTAATCAATAATTGTCACAAATGTAGAAATCACCAAAATAAAAATTGGAATCCTCACTTCGTTGGGAATATTTTTCCTCAATAGTGAAATAATGAGATTAGAGAACAAGAGCACAAACGTCGCAGCAAGCCCCATCCCAAATCCATCACGAACCGTTCCCGACGTTGCCAAAGCCGGGCACAGGCCGATCATGAGTACTAAAACGGCATTATCTCGAACCAATCCCCGGGTGAATATACGCCACTTACTCATTTCAGATACTCCTTGAAACGTTGCAGATTCTTCTGCACCGCATCGATGAGTGCCTTTGATGACACCGTCGCTCCGGTTATGGCCTCGGCTGTTCCTTCTTTGAACGTGTTGAGGAATTCTTGATCTCGTATCGCCTCACCAATGCCTTCGGTCTCGCTCGAGTAGACAATCTCAACACCGGTAATCGTTCCCTCGTTATCGACACCTGCAACGAATTTAATACAGTCCAGGTACCCTTGGGCAACGCCGAAAAATACAATCCCGATCGTATCCGATTCACCAAGTGCATACCACAACGTATCGCGTATTATTTCACGAAAGCTCTCGGCAGCGGGAAACACATCTCTCTTGTCATAGCCCTCGCCAAGATATTGCGCATAGGTCTCGATGCCCCTGCGTATACCAGCGGTTACGGCACGTGATGAAATCGTCGCGGCAGTAATCGCATCGATCTCGCCGCCGTCATTCTTCAACTGCACCTCGGGAGCACATTTACCGATAAACTGCTGTGTAAAATCAGGTTCAGTTATCTTCGCGCCCAATCCCGGTGTCTCTTTGAGACCTTCGGCCGCGCTCGCGATCCGCACACCGGTAATCCTCCCGTCTCTATCGAGTCCTACCGTGATTGGAATGGAACCGCCATACCCCTGAGGAAAAACGCGAAACACAATACCTGTGCTCTTCTTAAGAGAATCGAGCGCACGCCATAACGTATCTGAAATTATCTCCACAAATTCAACTGCCTGACTCACTTCCTGAAGACCATCTAACATCAAATTCTTCTGTGTCTCAGCAATACGAGGTGAGGTAAAGGCATAGACAAACGAGAGTATGATTGCACAGGTAAGAGCAACAATGCAAAGCGTAATAATCATCTGCCGTGTGCTCGTCATTTTTTAACCCCCTTCTTTTTTGACAGTTCACCAAAAACGCGCTCCTTCGTGAGACTGTCGATGAGCGGCGTAAATACATTCATGAGCAGAATTGAATAGGAAACTCCCTCTGGATACCCACCCCATATTCTAATGATAATGGTAAGAATTCCACAGCCGGCACCAAAGATCCACCGTCCTTTATGTGTCACCGGCGATGTTACCCAGTCGGTTGCCATGAAGAATGCACCCAAAAAGAGACCGCCTGAAAAGAGGTGAAACATGAGTGTTCCTTTTGTTGGTAGTACGAACACGAGCACTGCGACACTGACCAGGTAGCCGACAACGATACGGTAATCAACAACACGAATAATGATCAAGAATAAACCACCGATCAACAAGAGGAGTGCCGACGTCTCGCCGATACAGCCGCCAATATTGCCAAAGAAGATATTTTTGATTGTGTCGAAATCATTCAACTGCCTCACGATGATAGAGGGATCACCATAGTTCGCTGCATTTTTCAGAAGACTCAACGGTGTAGCACTCGTAATACCATCGATACCGGATAACGTGCCGTTGGCTGGTGCAAGCCACGCCTTCGTCATAAATAAGGGCCATGATGCCATTAAGAAGGCCCTCCCCGCTAGTGCCGGATTGATAAAGTTGTAACCCAAGCCACCGAAAAGCTGTTTTGCAAAAATAATTGCGAAGGCGCTACCAATCGCTGGCAGCCACAAGGGAACCGCGGGTGGCAGATTAAAGGCAAGCAAGAGCCCGGTAAGCACTGCGCTTCCATCGGTAACAGTTATTTTCTTACCGAGCATCTTCTGCATGAGTGCCTCACACGCAACACTCGCTCCTATGCTTATTGCCGTAATGATCAAAACACGAATTCCAAATAAAAAGACACTATAGGAAAGCGCAGGAACGAGGGCGATGATCACCAATCTCATTGCGAGATCGATATTCATCTTGCCCCTCACATGGGGTGAAGCAGATACGACGAATAGTTCATTCATTATTTGGACAACCTCCAGACCTCATTCTTGCCATATTTCAGGTAATGAACCAGTGGAATGCGCGCAGTACAGTCATAGGCACAGCACCCGCATTCAATACAATCAAGGACTCCATATTCCTTCGCCTTATCAAAATTTTTATTCTGCACAAACTTGTAAATTTCGCACGGCATGAGTCCCATTGGACAGACATCAACACAATGAGCACAGCGCACACAAGGTCCCTCCTCTGTATCCCATGCCTGGGTCGAAATAATGATACCCGATGTTCCTTTTATGACCGGCACCGCTTCCGAGTACTGGGCAATTCCCATCATGGGACCACCAAAGATAATCATTTTAGGCTTTCCCGTATACCCACCGCAGAATTGTATGAGGTCAATGACCGGTGTACCGATTCTCACCAGAACATTCTTTGGTGTTTTGATGCCATCACCGGTTACCGTCATAACACGATCGATTAAGGGCTTGTTGAATGCCACCGCTTGAAAAGCGGCATAACACGTACCAACATTCTGCACCACACAACCAACATCCATTGGTAAACCGCCTCGAGGCACTTCACGATCTAAAATTGCTTTTATCAGCTGTTTTTCCGCACCTTGGGGATATTTCGTCTTCAGGACGCGCACCTCGAGACCCTCTCTCCTGAAAATTTTGGCTGCATCTTTTTTATTATCCTCTATACCAAAGATAAGATGCTGTGCTTCCAAAATCTTTTGAAACATCCTTGCACCTTTGATGATGTCTTCGGCTTGTTCGAGCATTAACTGGTGGTCCGCAGTAAGCATCGGCTCGCATTCACAACCGTTAACTATCAATGTATCTATTGGTTTATCCGATGGCGGTGATAGCTTCACATGCGTTGGAAACGCAGCGCCACCGAGTCCGACAATGCCTGCTTCTTTTATTGCATTCACCAAATCTTCCTTACTCAACGTTTCATAATCTGCATTCTCTGTAATACTCTGTTCCCACTCTTCGCCGCCATTTGACTCAATAATGCAACATAATGAACAGCCGAGAACAGGATGAGGGTGTGAAATAAGCCCGGTAACTTTACCCGAAATACTAGCGTGAACGGGCACTGAGATGTACCCTTCGCTTTCACCAATTTTGGTACCAATTTTTACAACATCGTCTTTTTGTACGAGCGGACAGGCAGGCTTACCAGTATGTTGCGAAAAAGGAATGTAAACCTTTTTTGGTATCGGTGCTGTTTCAATACCACCATGTTCAGTAATTTTATTTTCGGGGGGATGTACACCACCGACAAACCCTTTTAGCATGGAATCTAGTATAGCCATTTTTCCCTAACAGTCAAGTTGTAATGCTCTTACGTCACTAAAATTGGGTCTTTACAAATTTCTAATTCGGTGTACACTTAAGTGTGAAGAGAGCGAAAAAAGACAAACTCGACCTCGACAACATTATCCAATGTTTGGGAGAGGTGGCCAAAACATTAAAAGAAAATCCTCAAAAGGCATTACGGGAACTGAGGAGAATAGGTGCGCTCATAGACAGCAATATACCGTACCGTGATGGTCACAGCATCAGAGTAGCCGATCGCTGTCTCGCCATTGCTGATTATTTAGGATTTGATGAAAATGAAAAAGTCACTCTTGAAGTAGCCTCCATCTTACACGACTTTGGGAAAATTGGCATCGATGAGGCGATACTTTTGCAACCGAGAAAACTGACCGTTGAAGAAAAACAGGTGGTCGAAATGCACGTCATGCGCGGCTACTACATGTTAGTGGGGTTCAACGAGATGGTTGAGGCACTGAGTGGTATCAAGAGCCACCATGAATTTTACAATGGCGGTGGCTATCCTGCAGGACTCTCAAAAAATGCGATTCCACTCATGGGAAGAATTATTGCAGTAAGCGATGCCTACGATGCGATGACCTCGGATAGACCATATCGGAGGGCGAGGACAAAAGAGGAAGCCATCGAACAATTACAGGAGCAAGCAGGTCGTCAATTCGATCCAGCCCTCGTGAGGATTTTCATCAGACATATCCGTGAGAAAAAATCATAAACATCTGGTAGAGAATACACCCCTTCTATTCTTTGTTTCATGCGAGAATAGGTTCTTCTATGTCATCTAGAAACACAAACGAGTCGATACCTACGGGATGAGCATGTACCCGGTGAATGTAAGGACGGCATTACCACCCACCTTCACCCTCAATATTTGCTCACGTGTCGATTCAAGGTGTACATACACCTTTCCCTGCCGACCTTGCAGATACCCCTGTTCAATGATTATGCGTGAAAAATTATTTGCCTCAACGAGTTTTTGCCTCAATAAATAACACCCGAGAGCGCCAGCAGATGCTCCCGAGATGGGTTCTTCATTTATCCCAAGGGAGGGAGCAAAATGTCGCATAAAAGCAGTATCGCCGTGTTCAAAAGTTTCCATACAAAAAATAATCACACCATGGATCCCGAGTCTGCTACAAAAACTATCGATCAATGAGAAATTGGGAACGATATCTTTTATTGCAATTAATGATTTGATTGGAATAATTAAATCATAGTACCCTGTTGATATAACTTCGAGTGGCAAATTCATGGCTGCCAGTTCATCAGGCATGATGCCGAGAAATTTTGCAACCGGCACAAGATTTATATCGATGTCGAGATAATCAGGTTTTGCCAAACACATTGTTGCACGAGTGATCTTATTTCCCGTAACACGTAAATCGACCAGTTGAATACCTGCTTTGGTTCTCTGTTTAATGGCGATATCAGGTTCTTTGAGTGGGAGCACAGTCTCATCGCTCAGAGCAAAGTATGTCGCAATAGCTGCGTGACCAGAAAAGTTAATTTCTGTAGAGCCGGTAAAGAATCGTAAGTAAATATCCGCTTCGGACGTTGATTCAGGCAGAACAAAGGCAGTATCACATGCTGGATTGAGACTGTTCGCCAGCCCTCTCATGCTACGGTCCGGTAAACCTTCTGCATCTAATACTACCCATGCTTGATTTCCAGCGTACGCTGTAGGAGTGAATACGCTAAACCTCTTTGCCTTCACCCACTTAGGCATGATACAATAGTACTTATATTTTCACGGCTGTCAATATTTAGTGAGAGTCCCGAATGAACTGATTTATTTTGTTTTTACTTCCAAAAACGTCTTAAGGAGTGGGTGCGTTTCGTACTGTAGTAAATCCTTGAGGAAGTTAGTATTATCCATCGCACGATAGATATTGTACCGTACAGCAGGAGACTCGGCCGTGATCGGTAATTTTAATTGGTCTTCAGCACTTATATGTTTCAATACCTCTACAATAAAATAGTTTCTCACTTCATTACTACTGATTGCTTCAACGAGTGGTTGTACAACGATGCTTCCTAGTTTTTTCAGACCTTCTGCCGCTGCATAGCGAACTCCGTAGAATTCATCATCGAGTCCTTCGATGAGGTAATGCAGTTCAGCTTCTGTCGCAATCTGACTCAACGCATAAAAGGCAGATTTTCTCACAACCGAGACAGAATCGGTAAGACCCCTGATTATAGGAGGTAACGCCGCTTCCGATTGAGAGTTACCCAAGGCAGTATGTGCACCAGACCGTATTTGCCACTGGCTATCATCGATGAAACGTGCAACGGGCTCAACAATTTCACTTCCCCCGATTTCTCCGAGAACCCAGAGTGACTGCTTGAGACTACGAGATTCCTCATCGCTGCCTCGATAGTCAATTTGATCGAGGATTTCTTTTATCGCCGATGTACCAATCTCTTTGAGAATATTTTTAATAGTATGACGCTCGAGAGAGGATTTCGTGTCAAACTTGGATACCAAAAAGCGCACGGTGGTGTTACCGAGTAATGAATCCAGTCCCAATTCAATAAATGTCTGTACTGCTGAATCTCTCTGAGTCTGAAATGTTACGAGCGAGGTTGTCGCTTTGTTATAGAGATCGACGTAGTCAACGTGTTGACTGAGAAGAAAAACGAGAAAAATCATTTTCATACCTGTATTCACCCCGTTCGACAGTGAATTGCGGGCGAGGAATTCTGGCCATACTGTGTGAGAAGACGGAGAAATGTTTTCAATCTATCTGAAACCATATGTCTAAGGGGAGAAATCTGTGCCATACCAATCAACACCAATGCCGTAGGTTCCCTTCTGCCAGAGAGAATTATCCTGACCAGAACGATAAATATCTTTTCCCTGTAGATCCAAAAGTACACCGATGCTTCCATATTCTCTTCGAAAATCACCATAGCCTTGCGTATTATGTGTGCGCTTCACCGAGTAACTGTCATCACCACATTCATCGATTAACACACCAACACCATTTGCGTTCCCTGCACCCTGACTGAGATCAAATGCTACATAGGAATCGTCTCCCTCATTGTCAAGGAGGAGACCGAAAGAAAGATCGTGTCCGCACCCCTGAGAAACACCTTTTGCTATATAGTTATCATCGCCTCGTTCATCAACCAAGAGCCCAATCGTGATGTGTGTACCAGATCCCTGGGCATACTGGTAGGCAACATAGTCATCATTACCATCACCATCAACGAGTGCACCGATACCATACCAGTAGCTCGAACCTTGGGCGAAAATGTCTGCAAGATAGGAGTCATGACCATTCCGATCGAGTATCATTCCAATACCAGCCGAGAGGTCAGGTCTGAATCCAATTGCAAAACCCTGTGAAAGTGAGAGATAGTGATCGAGGTACCGTCCTTCGTCCAAATATTTTTTTGCAATGGTATACCTCTCATTCCCATCCCTATCACCGAGAATACCGATGCCATACGTCGAGCCAAAACCCTGGGCATACAGTGCTCCCTCGTACCGATCCTGACCCGCCTCATCCTTAATAATGCCAATACCAAAACCCCCTGCACCCTCTGTAAAAGTATCACCAGTGTATCGGTCATCTCCCTCACGGTCGAGTAACAAACCAATACCAAAGACAGCACAACCAATTGAAAAACTCTGTGCCTCGTAGGTATCATTACCTTCTTCATCAATCAGAATTGAAATGCCAAAATGACCACAAGCAATCGCGTAATTCTCGCCTCTATACACATCATCACCAGCCTTATCTATAATGATGTGTATACCGCCTGTCTGCGCACCGAATTGATACATATCATCACCACCATAATCAATAATGACAGTAAAATCCTTCGTATAGGCATTTCTACCAGTATCACCAATGACGATTTCACCAAATAGACACTTCTCATAGTATACAACATCTCCCTCGACACCTTCTATTTCTTCTCTCTCATGTTTCAGTTGCTGAGTCCAAACCGAATAATTTGTCAGGGCAGAAAGGAGTACCACGCCCGCATCAAATAATCTTTCATAATCAATTGCTGTACCCTGTTCCTTGAGAAACTGTACCAGAGAGTCGTATTGTTTTTCACCCTCTTTTTCCTCTTCGATTGAACCGGTTGGCTCTGGCGAAAACAAGATAAGTTCTTCAAAGACCCGATGAAGTTCGCGAGGAGTTTCTCGAAATGCCTCGCGTATGAGTCGATGAGCATCTGCGATGCCCTCTTTAAAATCTGTCTTTTTTATTGGTAATTGAAATCCATAGAGTGAAATTAAGTTCTGTAAAACCGTGCAGTCGGGTTTATCCCAAAATCCTTCATCTATACATTTGATAACATCGACCGCGTAGAGCGGATTTTTCAGGAGAGAATCAACGAGTAAAAAACGGTATGGATCAGCGATCGTATAATCATTTCTGAAGGTAATATCTTGAGCTGTAAGGCCAATAAATGAGAGCGTCGAGTCGAGGTGGACTGCCCAGGAATGTGCCAATAAAACAAGTGCTATCAACATAACGTGAAAAAAAATCTATCCGTCACTGAATTTCTATCGCCAATCTCTGTGCAGCATAATCGAGTGCCTCTTGGGGTGTCCGCTCCAGCCGCACTGCCTCCTCCATTGCTTCATCGAGGTAGATGCGACCAGTGAACCACTCCTTGACCATCGGCTCGGTCTTGGCGAAGTTGAGCTGCTCAACGATTTTGTCATAGCCCGGATTCTCGCTGAGGAATTTCTTAAAGGCAGGGAGTTCTGTCGTACTTTTGCGCGTTGGTAGATAGTAACTCGCCTCGGTCCATCGCACCTGATTTTCAGGCTCTAAAAACCATTTGATAAACTCCCAAGCAAGCCTTTTCTGCTCGTCGCTAATCTGTCTGAACATACCGATATTTGTCCCCGCAATGACGACAGCCTTCCAGGTATCTTGAGGAAATGGTGCGACACCCATAGTGAAATGAGGGATGTCTTTCATAAATGCCCAGGAGACAATCGATGCCGGAATAATGACGACATTACCTGAAAGAAATTCATCTTGACGCTGAAAACCAGGATTGAGATAGAAGAGACTATCTTTTACGAGTGAGACAATATACTCTATGACGTCGATACCAGCACGCGAGTTGAAGAGCGGTCTGTGCGCCTCTTCGTCATAGAGCCGACCGCCTTTTTGATAGAGCATGGTGGAAAAATACCAAACATCAATAGGCCACGATGTGGGTATGACACCACTCTGCTGCACTGCCTCACACGCTTCTCTAAAACTAACCCAATCGTTCGGAAAACTATCAATACCATAGGACTCGAGTAAATCGCGATTGTAATAGAAAACTGGTACGCTCTTATTAAATGGCAGTGTCACCAACACTGAATCGTAGGTATTATCCTCGATAAATACTGGATAGAAGTCATCAAGGTCGAAGGACGGATCATCCTTTATGAATAACGTCAAGGGATACAAAAATCCTGCCTCATAAAATTGATCAGTCCATGATTCATACATTTGGGCGATAACTGGCGGTGACTGTGATGCAACCGCACCCATGAGTTTCTGCGCGAGTGCATCATACGATCCCATATGAACTGATTTCACCTCTCCTTCAGGATGCATACGGTTAAATTCACTAACCATCTCATCGAGTCTTTTACCGAGTGGACCACCCATGACGTGCCAGAAGGTGACGGTCGTTTTGTCTTCTCTTCTGCACATGCAAAGGAGCAGGAGTACAAAAAGCAATTTTTTCATAAATGAATCAATCTACGGGATGAAAAGCGCCTATATTTTTCTTTCACGAAAGCACGGAATTTTTACGCCTCAGAAAATCTACGCATCGTGCTCAATTTTGGTTTTTCACTTCTAACTTTTACCTGAGGGCACCTCACCACTCTGGGCCGAGTGTCAAATAAAATTTCCACTCGTCTGTGAAGTCCTTAAAATTATGGGCGCGTGCCCAATCCAACTTGAAAATTATGAATAGAAAGTTAAACCTCAGCCCAAAACCGATGGCTGTTTTTAAATCCTGAAGCTGAAAGCCGTCCTCTCTCGTGTAGATGGTAAACGAGTCGGTATGTACGCCACCAAAATCAGTGAAGAGCACTCCACGGATATCCCGTAACACGATGGGGAGCGGGAAGGAAATCTTTAAATAGTCAACGAACGGAAAACGATATTCGAGATTGAGAAAACCTAATTTAGAGCCCGTCAGCGCATAGTAGTCGTAACCTCGCAGTGTGTTAGGGCCACCGATTGACCAAAAATCAGGATTTTCACCAAAACTTCCTGCCAAGACAAGTCGCGCTGCAAAACTTGCCCGTGGTGACAGCTCGAAGTACCTCCGATAATCTAAGACAGCAGTTCTGATATCACGACTACTGAATAGCGTACTATACGTCTCAAGCCTCGCCCGTCGACCTTTATGAGGTCCAACTGGACCCCATTTAATGTTGTCGAATACCAATGCTATACTCGGATAGAAGTAGTTATAATCGTCTTTCGTGTAGCTCGTCGAGTAGTAACGAGGAAAGTAACTAAACCACCGCGTTTCATAAAGCTTGTATGCGTATGCACCAACTTCAATCCTCAAGAATCGCGTCAATGGATACTGCGCCATAGCGCCGACACCCAGATATCGCCAGACGAGCAGATCGGGATAGTCTGAATAATAATTGAGATACTGAAAGAGCACCAAACCGTAGTCTATTCTCTTTTTAAGATACCAATAACTCAAGAAAATATCAGATTCTGTGAGGCTGCCATAAAAATTTGAAGCGAATTGAATATAGTGATTACCAAGTATATCGCTCAAGGCAATTTGACCAACGCCCGAGAACCCGAGAACCGAATAGTAGGATGCGCTGGCAACAAAGTAATCAAACGTGAGCCTCATTCGATATGGTTTTACACGTTCGTCATCTAGTTCTTCTTTTCCGTATGCATATTCACTTACCCACTCCTCGGGTTGAGAAGTCTCATCCATTTTAGTCAACGGTTCTTTGACAACACAAACATCGTAGCCATAGTCATTATAGTATGCGAAGGCTAGTTTGTTCCCATCCTGAGAAATTGAAGGATAGTGAATTTCATTAAGGATGTCCGTCTTTTTAGTTATTCTTCCCTCTTCAAATGAGTAAAAATAAAGGTTGTAGGCAGAATCGTAATTGGCGACAAAAAATACACCACCATCAGGATTGAAGATAGGTGATGTCACATAACTCGTGCGTTCTGTTAACCGAGTAATAGTACCATCCTGATACAGGAATACTGCGAAGCTCCCATAATTCCAGTCTTCATCTGCATCGGGTCTGTCTGAAACAAATACGATCGAACCATCTTTCGACACACTGGGATATTTATCCGCATAGAGGTCGTCGGTTATTTGTTCAACAGAACCCGACTCTATTTCCAGTATGTAGATATCGCTCGCCCCATCCTTCAGACCAGAAAAAATAATGTTTTGATTATCGGGTGAAAACTGCGGTGCGTATATTCCATCAATATCGAGATTAAGCCGTTTGTAGCGTCTACCGTCCTGCGCGTATACGACGTTCAATACATCCTTCCCTTGTGATTTGGCTGCATAGGCGATATACTCACCATCGGTCGACCATGTCACACCACCCTGGAAAAGCGAGAGCCCCTCGTATCCGATTGCATACTCGGCGCGCACAATCTTTTTTATTACCTGCCCATCAATACTCGAAACAATGATGAGTTCTGTGGCGCCACTTCGATCGCTAATAAACGCAATTTTATCTCCCTGCGGTGAAATGGTCGTTGAAATGTTATAGAGCGATTGTGTTTTCTTATGATCGACCACGACACGCGCGAATCTATTAAAATTCTCTTT
>CP070664.1:1938357-1984833 GCA_020355325.1 Caldifarciminota bacterium | reverse complement strand
CCGACGTTAGCATTTCTTGCGGTACTGCTAATTCCATGTCGCCCGTTACGAGAAAAGTCATTTTGCCCTTTTTGAGTACGCGCGCGTGTAAGAGGTTCATTGGTGGTGTTCCCAGAAAACCGGCTACAAAGGTGTTCATGGGATCATTGTAGATCTCGAGCGGCCGAGCAACCTGCTGTACTTCGCCGTCTTTGAGAACAGCAATTCTATCGCCCAAGGTCATCGCTTCTACCTGATCGTGGGTGACGTAGACTGTTGTAACGCCTAATGTTTTTTGTAATGTCTTGAGTTCGCTCCTCATCTTCACTCTGAGTTTTGCATCAAGATTCGAAAGGGGTTCATCGAGCAAAAAGAGATTCGGATGGCGAATAATCGCTCGCGCCATAGCAACCCTCTGTCGCTGTCCGCCACTCAGTTCGCGCGGTTTTACCCCTAAGAGTTGTATGATGTGAAGCATTTCCGCGACGCCGCGTACACGTTCATCTATGTGATTTTTCGCAGCCCGTGCGATACTGAGCGGAAAGGCGATGTTATCATAGACGGTCATGTGTGGATAGAGCGCATATGATTGGAATACCATGGCAACGTTTCTCTGTTTGGGATTTAAATAGAATTTCTTTTCTGCTGAACAAACAAGGTGCTCGTCGAACCAAATCTCTCCGGAACTTGGTTTCTCCAACCCAGCGATGATATTGAGAAGGGTAGATTTGCCACACCCGCTAGGTCCGAGAATGACGAAGAACTCACCCTGACGTATTTCAAGGTCGACATCTTTTAAGGCAACAATTTTTCCTCTATGAATAGAATAAAAATATTTATGTATTCCTTTGATATTTACACCAACAGAACTCATTCCTTAACGGCTCCGTGTGTCAACCCTTGGATAATGTGTCGTTGAAAGAACAAAGCAATCAGGATGACCGGAATCGATGAGATTACTGAGGCAGCCATGATATAGCCCCAGGGCAGTTCACCGTGGAGTCCTTGAAAGAGTGCGATACCCACGGGAACCGTTCTTGCCCTGAAGTCTGTTGTCAGCATGAGTGCAAAAAGAAATTCATTGAATGAAAACATAAAGAGGAGTAGTATTGTAGACAGAAATCCAGGAAGCGCAATGGGTAAAATAACTTTAAAGAGTATCTGTAACCTGGTCGCGCCATCGATATGCGCAGCCTTATCTAACTCACGTGGTATTTGTGAGAAATAACTCATGAGTATCCAGAGCGCGAGTGGGAGGCTCCAGGAGATATATGGAAGAATCAGACCGCTGTGCGTATTGATCCAGCCGAGACTGCTCATGAATTTATAGAGATAGCCGACAATACATATCTGCGGAAACATTGATAAACCAAGAACTCCGAAGATGAGCGCGATTTTCCCCGGAAAGGAGATTCGCGAGACGGCGTAGGCAGCGAGTGCACCAATCACTCCACTCACGATGGCTGTACCACCCGCGACGACAACACTATTTTTTAAATAATCGAGAAAGTGAAGGTTTTCGAGGGACAGAATATCGATATAATTCGCCAGGGTAAATGGTGAAATGTCTCGGATCAAAAAATCCGGTCGCTTACTGAGAGAAATGATGACCATCCAGACAAAAGGAGTAAGACAGAATCCGAGCACGAATAGTGTTCCGAGGCTCAGCATAATGTTTTTTGACCGTTCTTGTATCATAGTGGAGCTTCTCTGAATCTTCCGATCTTTACGTACCCGATTGCCAAGAGAAATGCGACGAGGAAGAGGATAATAGATACGGATGAGCCATAACCAAAGTCACCGAGCAAGAAAAATTTGTAGCCATACAATGAAAGTGACGTTGTAATACCGCCGGGTCCTCCGCCCGTGATCACATAGATGAGGTCGAAGACTCGAATTGCATCGATTGTTCTAAAGAGCAGAGCGACGATGACGATGGGTTTTATGAGTGGAAGGGTGATTTTGAAAAATCGCTGGAGAGCATTCGTTCCATCAACGCGTGCTTGTTTATAGAGATCTTCAGGAACCGTTTGCAGACCAGCGAGGAGAATGATTGCTACAAACGGAGTGGTTCTCCACACATCAGCGACAACGAGTGAGAGAAACGCACTGATTGGGCTTCCGAGCCAATTGACGGGACCGATGCCAATGGTTTTCAATATATAGTTGGCGAGTCCATAGTCGTAGCGGTACATGAGTTGCCATATCCGTGCTCCAATGACGCTCGGGATTGCCCACGGCAGTAAGGCAATGCCTCTTACGATTCCCCGAAGACGAAATTGCTCATTCAGGACGAGTGCAATGATTATTCCGAAAATCATTTCGAGCGATACCGACACGAATGGAAAAAGAAGCGTAAAGAATGTGGCACGCCAAAACTGAAGGTCTTTGAATAATCTCAGGTAGTTTTCAAAACCAATAAATTCCCGTGTAATGAATGAAACATCCCGCCATAAACTGCTCCAAAAGGTACCAACAACGGGAAGTAGTATAAAAAGACATATGAAGAGAACAAGAGGCACAACGAATGGAATAGCCTCTCGTAGTTCTCTACTCATGGTATGTCTGCGCTACCTCTTCGATCTCCTTCTGTGCTCGTTCGAGTGCCTCGGCAGGTGTTATACTCCCTGAAAGCGCAGCATTCACATATCGTTGTAAGACTTCAGAAACTTGTGTGTAGTATGGTAGATTCGGTCTTGCTACAGAGTTTTCAAATGCTTTTTGTAAAACCGTAACATGTGTCATGTGTTTTTTGATCTGTGCGTCATTATAAAGATCGCTCCTGCCAGGATTCCAACCTAAATCGAGTGCGAGTTTTTTTTGAATATCATACGAGACGATGAATTTCACGAGCTGCCATGCTTTATCCGGTGTATCGGCATATTTCGATATTCCGATATGCCAACCACCGAGCGTCGCTGCATGAGTGCCGTCCGAAAATCTAGGTAGAATGGCGACTCCTACCTTATCGTTTATTGGTGATTCATCCCGTTTGTGAAGACCCCATGCATAAGGCCAGTTCCGTTCGAAGAGGGCGTGACCGTTTTCGAACGATAACCTCACCTCCTCCTCCTTCATTTCAGTGAAGGTGTTTGGTGGCGAGATAGCATCCCGGTGAATCAACTCTTTCATGAATTGAAGGGCTTCAATATTTTCTCTGTTATGAACGATAATGTTTCCAGTAGCATCGGTGATGCCACCTCTGTTCGAAGCAACAAATTCGAGAAATGTACAGATTAAACCTTCATATTGGGCTCCTTGCCAAACAAAGCCGTATATATGAGGAGCCGCGCCGCGTTCTTCGTTTTGGATTTTTACTGCCGTTTTTCTGAGTTCATACCAGGTGGTAGGAACCGGAAATCGATATTTCTCCAGGAGGTCTTTTCTATAGTAAAGTAACCCACAATCATTGTAGACAGGAAGGGCAACGAGCTTTCCATTGTACATATCTACTTGAGAAATAATATTGCTAAAGAAACTGTGCAGATCGATAACGTCGGCTTCAATATAAGTATCCAGTGGCAAAAGCCAATCAGAGGAGGCGAATTGGCCGACCCATATGACATCCATGAGGAAGACATCGGGATCGTTCTTCCTTGCCTTCAACGGTATGACCAGCCCCTGTCTTCTTTGGTCGGTATCCGTTGGTTGCCTCATTAACGTGACCTTAATGCCGGTGGAGTCTGTAAAGTACTCGATCAATTTTTCCCAATATTCTACTTCGTTGGGGGCTCCGCCAACGGCAAATGTTAATGCTGGTTCTTTATCGGCACAGTTTGAAAGAACAATAGCTGCGATGATGATAGATAAAATAGTTTTGTACATCATACCCTCACCAAAGTTTCTAAGAGCTGCCGGACCTCAGCAGGCGAATCAATATTAAATCGTGCTTTCGTCAAACCTAAGCCTACTTTGATTGTGTATGCCCAATCGGGCAGGGCGGCAAATGTATCTTCATCAGTCCAATCATCACCGATCGCGATGATGAAATCCCATTTTTCTTTTGGAATCCATTTTAATACGGCACGACCCTTGTTTATCCCCACATTCTTGATTTCAATAATTTTGCTGCCTTCCAAAATTCCAAGGTTGAGACTGCCTATTAAATTCAGCAAGGCTTCTTTTAATTCTCCAGCTCGTATCAGGGCTAATGTAGGATCGACCTTTCTGTAATGCCATACGAGCGAGAACTCTTTTTCCTCGATGAGAGAACCTGGAGTTCGGTCAACGTAGCGTTCTAAGATCGGTTTTATGAGATCTTTCCAATCATTCCGTAATGGTTCTACGAGCTCCCAGCCCTCATTTTTTTCTTTAACCCAGACACCGTGTTCAGCAATAAAACTAATGGGAAGATCTTTGAACCATGTTTCTAATATTTGTTTCCCTCTTCCACTAATTATGATGACTTCATTCTTTACGTTGTCAGCAAGGGTTTTCAGGAGTTTGAAAAGCTTATTATCGGGTTTTACTTTTGCAGGGTCTCCAGAAAATGGGATGAGGGTTCCGTCGTAATCCAGCACTATGAGGCTCCGTTTGCTCCTTGCGTAATCTTTGACGAGCGTGTTTATTGTTTCTGGAATTAATTTTTTTGAGACCATGTCTTGTTGAAATTTTTTGATATGATAGAGTCGATCCATGAAATCATGTGCCCATCGTTCGACATTATATCGCTTGAGCCGTCTCTGCATGATTTCATTTCGCCTCATTTGTTCTGATTCCGGCATCGTGAGGGCGTTCTTTAACGCCTGTGCTATCTCTTCTTTATTATTTGGATTGACAATAATGGCCTCCCCTAATTCCTTCGACGCACCTGCCATTTCGCTAAGAACGAGAACGCCTCTGCGATCAGTTTTGGTTGCAATAAATTCCTTTGCGATGAGATTCATACCATCCCGGAGAGGAGTAATGAGCGCAACATCCGCAATATTGTAGAGCGGAACAAGATTCTTGAAAGCGAGAAAGCGGTAGAGGTACCAGATAGGCATCCATCCGATTGTTCCATATCTCCCGTTGATTCGACTAATTAATTCATCTACTCGATTCTTCAATAACGCATAATGCTCAACACCTGCCCGCGACGGGACCGCAACAAGAATGAGTGTGACTTTTTCCCTGTAGTGGGGATTTTTTTCTAAAAAATAGTCAAATGCTTCAAGCCTTTGTGGTATGCCTTTTGTATAATCTAATCGGTCAATCGAAAGAATTATTTTTCGATCTCCCACTTTATTTCTGATTTTTTTGATTTCTCTCTGTACGCTCTCGTCATCAACGGCTTCGGCAAAACGTTCATATTCAATACCCATAGGAAATGCATCTATCTTTGCAATGCGATTGTCAGTAGTAATTTGGTCAAACTCGTGCTCATAGCCTAAGAGGCGTCGCATACTTTCTATGAAATGGTGCACATAATCATAGGTATGAAATCCTATAAGGTCTGCACCGAGGATTCCTTCAATAATTTCTTTACGACATGGAAGTAATCGAAAGACCTCGGACGAGGGAAACGGGATATGCAGGAAAAATCCAATTGTTGCACCAGGATTTTTTTTTCGTAGAAGCTGTGGTAAAAGCATCAGCTGATAATCATGTATCCATATTGTGTCATTCGGCTGTGCTATTTTCGTAACGACATGACAGAAGTGTTCATTAATACGTTTGTAGGACTCCCACAAATTCTTACCGTATACCGTATACTGAGTAAAGTAGTGAAAAAGAGGCCAGATCGTCTTGTTACAAAAACCGTGATAATAATTATCGATGTCATGTTGAGAAATGAAAACCGGGTAACAGCTTTCGGATCTTAATTTTTTTTCGATTTGTTTTTTTTCTTCTCTTATTCTTTCTGAAGCAATTCCTGGCCACCCTATCCACAAACTGTTATATGATTTATAGAAAGAATCTAATCCGGTTGCCAAGCCGCCTGCACTTGCGTGAAATCTCAGTTTGCCTTCTCTTTTTGCTACCGTAACTCTGAGTCTATTTGAGACTATTATTAACTTTACCATAATATACTTCTTTATTATGATAATCTTTTTTTCAGTTAAGTCAATAGAAAATGTATTGACATATCGAGATTTTAAGTATATTATTAGTTACAATAATGAAAAAAACAAAAAAACGTAATGGCTCTTCTGTTTTGATTGATGATCTGACGCGTATTCACAATAAACGTTATTTAAAAGAAAAACAGAAAGACATCGAAGAATTTCGCGTGCGTAACATTCCCTACTCAGTTATGATCGTTGATATAGACCAGCTCAAAAGAATAAATGATACATACGGACGCGCGAAGGGAGATAAGGTACTTGTTGAATTTTCGCAATTTTTGAAGTCCAGTTTGCGGTCGACTGATATTGTTGTCCGGTATGGTGGCGATGAGTTTGTGTGTGTCATGCCGAACAGTAAGCGGTTTGACGCTGAGCATGTATATAAACGAATAGTGCGACAGTGTAAAGGGAAGAAATTCGGCGAGTTAGACATAACAATAAGCGCAGGTGTTGCGTCGCATCCAGATGATGCGGAGGATTTCAACAAGTTACTGAAAATAGCGGTCGAGGCTCTCTATGATGCCAAGAGGCGTGGAAGATCCGGTGTTGGGGGTATTAGAAAGAAGAGTATTGAATCAAAGAAGTAAATATTTTTCGATAATTAAGGAAGGGGAAAATTATACTCGCTCAATTCTCAATAAAAAATGGTCCATTTTGGGCGACAGTGTTGGAGGGTAATGGTAGAATAGAAAAGACACGATTGTTGAAAGAAGCCTCAGGTACTCTTCGATGCAGCAAGAGGGTGTTGAGACAGGCGCGTTATTTCCCGAAATAAGAAGGCATGTTCAATACTATGAGCTTTAAAGGTTTGGCGAGAAGAGATTTTAAAAATGCTGAAAACATTCATGAATTCCTGTTCATGTGTAAGATTTTCGCTACGATCTCTTGGAAAGCCTTCGACGCCTTGGATTCAGGTGAGTGGATTATAAATGGTTTTCCGCTATCACTCAATTCAACAATTTTCGGATCAATGGGGATTTTACCAAGAAATGGAACGCCAAGCTCGAGCGCTGCTCTTTCTCCACCGCCTTCTTTGAAGAGATTAATCTGTTTGCCACAGTGGGGACACACCAAGCCGCTCATATTCTCGACGATACCATAGATCGTGAAATTAAGCTTTCTTGCAAAATTGACGGCTTTTCGTGAGTCAAGGAGTGAGATATCCTGAGGGGTGGTTACAATTAGTGCACCCGTTGCCGGAATCAATTGAGCAATTGAGAGTGGTTCATCGCCTGTACCGGGTGGTGAATCAATTACCAAATAATCAAGTTTCCCCCATGCTACATCACTGAGGAATTGCTGAATCAGTTTCATTTTTAACGGGCCGCGCCAGATGACGGGTGTATTTTCATCACGGAGGAGAAATGCCATTGAGACGAGGCTTAAATTTTTGGTTACTGCAATGGGAAGAATTTTGTTTTCACCTGCTGATTCTAGCCGTCTTCCTTCGACACCGAGCATTTTCGCAACATTAGGCCCATGAATGTCAGCATCCAAAAGACCCACCTTTAACCTCTGTTCGCTCAGAGCAAAACTGAGATTCACCGCTACAGTTGTTTTACCCACCCCTCCCTTTCCTGAGAAGACTAAAATTCTTTTTTTGATGTTACTGAGTGTTTCCGTAATGTTCTTAGCTTCTTCGTTTATTTGATGTTTCATCATCTTTGCGTTATTTCGTTGCTGCTTCGATTATCTTTTCGAGGAATTTCTCTTCGGGGAGTGCTCCCTCGGACTGCGTGGTTTCATTTATCACTATTTTTGGTACAGCAAAGACGTTGTACTTTTGCGCAAGTTGAGGAAACTCTTGAGCGTTGACTACATCTGCTGTGATGTGGTCACTTTCAAAAGCCATTCTGTGAGCAGTCGCGGCGGCTGATGAGCAGTACGGACAGGTGAGAGTGACAAATACCTGAATATGAACAGGTTTTGATAACGTCTTCAACGTAGCCAGGGTAATGTCCGAGAGTTCTGGGTTTATGGTCGATACAACCTTAATAGCATTGAGCAGCGTTGGGAATTCATAACCTGCTGGTAAACCATAAAACCGTATTCCATAGTCCTTTTGTCCTTCGATCACAGTAGCGGGAATTTTATCAATTTTGTACTGCTCTACTTTCTCCTTATTCTTCACGAAATCGTAGACCTCGATGCTGATTTTATCAGAAAGAGTAGTGACTTCTTCCATGAGTTGACGATTGTCCCTGCAGGTTGCGCATTCCTGTCCTGGAATGGTAATTAAACCGTCTTGCGTAAATACAATAAGTTTTATCGGTTCTTTTAAATGACTGAACATCTTTTTTACTTCGTCTTTTATTTTTTCTTCGAGCATTGTCTTAGTCACTCCTTTCATTGATATTGTTGATATCTGTTCAGAGAGACGAATTTTGTTAAAGGGAACCGTTCTGGTCTCTTTTTCTCTGCTTCAATCTGTTCTTGTGAGAGCACTGGGCTGATTGTTGCCGAATGCTTGCCGACGATAACCAATGTGATGACCTCCATGTCGTCGGGAATGCCGAGTACCTCTCTTGTTTTTTTAGGGCTGAATCCAGCTATCGGGTGTGCGACCAATCCCAATTCGGTTGCCCGTAGTATGAGGGCTGCGGTTGCCATACCGGTATCGAATAAGTAGTACTTCCTATCTCTAATGACGCAGTCGAACTCTGGTTTACTGAAAACTGCAATGATCATTGATGCTCCTCGTGCCCATTCATTTCCTTTGGATAGTGCATCATGCATTTTCTTGAGCATGTCTGGTTCATACACGAAGACGTATCGCCATGGTTGATTATTGAAACATGAACAGAAAAGTTTGGCACTCTCGGCAAGGTCTTTTATGAGTTCCTCGGTTATTTTGACAGGCTCCAAAGAACGATAAGCCCTCCTTTCACGAATTGCCTGTTTGACAGTCATCTTAACACCTTGTTATTCGTTATGAGGCATCGCGGCCAGTATTGTTATTCGTTTGTCGTTTTTCGTCTCAACAACTGAAAACCATGCCCCTGAACGAAACGGGCTGCAATGCCATATAACCATTAACGATTTGTTAAACTATTCCCAGATGATCGTGCCCTTATTCGATATCTGGTAGTACTGAGCCTCGAGGAGATCGTGATGTCGCCTCTCGTCCTCGGAAAGTCCCTTGAAAATTTCCCTACCTTCTGGGTCATCCATGTGGTCAGCTATTTTATTGTATCTTTCCTGCGCCTCTCGTTCCGCCTTGATGCCGAGCGTCAAAATCTCTACTATTTCATCCTTGTTTGGTTCGAATTCTCCTTCGACCTCTGGTTTTATTTCTCTCATTGCAATTTCTGATTTTGAAACGTCGAGTTTGACTCCCTTGTTTCTCGATTCGATGATGCCTTTGACTTTCGTATAATGGTGCTGTTCAAAATCGGCAAGTTCTTGAAAGAACGTCTTACCCGCACTGCTCTGCGCCTTTTCTGCGGCACGTGTATAAAACTTCTGTGCCTCTATTTCGGCATTCATTGCTGCATGTAAAAGATCATCTACTTTTGTTTTAGATTCTTTATTCATGCTGTATCCTCCTTTATTTTTTTAAGGTACGTATGATTTCTTCTATATCTGGCAATTGAGGAAGTTCATAAATTTTTGTAAATACTATTTTTTGTTCTTCATCGACAATGATGTTCGCCCTTTCTGAAAAGCCTTCGTGTTTTCGAAAGAGACCCAATTTCTGTGCGACATCGCCATGTGGCCAAAAATCTGAGAGCAATCTCGTCTTGGTTATGTTCAGTTGCTTCGCCCAAGCATGCTTCGATGGAATCGTGTCGACACTCACGCCGAGTGCGATAGTATTTAGTTCTTCAAATCGTTTAACATTTGCCTCTAGCGACTGCATCTGTTGAGCGCAGACGCTTGTCCAGGCAAGTGGATGAAAGGACAAAAGTACTTTTCTGCCCTTGAGGTCAGATAGACGCACTTCCTTGTTGTGCTGGTCTTTCAGGGTGAAATCAGGAATTTTTTTTCCTACTTTTAAAACTTGCTTTTCTTTCATAACTTACCTCCTCTTCTGCAGGTGTTCACGATTCATAGTATCGTGTAGAGTTCTCTTTCTACTTTTTGTTATCGCGAATCTCGATTCTGTTACCATCGGGATCGGTGATGAAGTATACTGAATGGTCATTTCTCTTTACCGTGATAATTTTCACATTCTTCTTTTTTAATTGTGACACGAATTTTTCCCTATCGCCAACGCAGTATCCCCAATGATGTATGCCGGCTGTGTCACTATGTCTCCTGCGCATCGACAATGAAGTCGGCTCGAATAGTTCAATCATCACATTTCCACTGACCAATTTGATAAAGATGCAATCACACGAAATATGAAATATAGGTTGCATAATTGATGTAGGCAATAGTTCTTCTTTTGTCTTTTTAAATCCCAATTTTTTGGTATAGAATTTTGCTAATCTTTTTGCATTGCCACTTAAGAGACCTATGTGGTCACATGTATGATTCTTTTTTTTCATATGCCCGTCTCACGTGAGGATATTTGTATCCCCACGAAGCCCAGGAGCACTACCCGGGCTTCAGTTTTCGATGCCCATGAGTCCTTTTTCACTCGACCTTCAGTTCTTGTGAATTGGACCATAGGCCATGTATATTGCAGTAAGAAAATGCAAACACGATGCCGGGCTTGTCGGTTTTGAAGACGAACGTTGTCTCAGGGTGTGTGTAGACCGTGCTGGTATTTGGCCCTTCGGTGGATGAGCCATGGGCTAGAAACTCAAATCTGCCGAGGTGATGGGGGAATTTTGCTCCCTCTGCGTGAAAATAGGCATCAATCCAGGTAATGTGGTGCTCTGTCGTATTGGGATGAGTGATTTCTTTTCCTACGCTTACCGTTACTCTAAAGTTTTCACCTTTTTTGACCTTTGGCGGTACCTCGATAACGGGCACATGCTTTTCCTTTTTCCAATCTGCCGATTGAAAAATTTTCGTTAAGTCAATCATGTTACCTCCTTGTTTTTCTTTCATAAAACAAACAGATGCAAGCTGATGATGGAAGGATGCATACGGATTTCATTTTGTTTCAACATATCGAAACACAAGAGAACTTATTAGCTCATTGTTCGCAGCAATGTGCTTAGTTCATTAACTTCATCGGTTCTCCGCAGCAGATTAACTCACCACCACCGGCTTCTTTTACTTCAACGACATTACCGCAAATTTCACACTTGAAAACTTCTCCGACTTTCTGGACCTTTGGCATTTCTTTCACCTCCTTTCATTGTTAAACATTGCGCAATACTCCTTAATGAGATTTTGTTTAAGTTCTTTTAAATCGTTAGACAAACTCACCTTATAGATATGAGGATTTAAGAGTCTCTTATACGTTGCATCGAGACTGTTGATCTGGGATTTTGTGAAATTTTGTATGTCCTGTAGAGATGGTGATCGGTCGACTCTTTTTCCTTTGAGTATGACTGGATGCAGTAATTTCGTTGCGTGGGCATAATCCCTGAGCATGAAATGAGCATAATTAATACTCGGATGGTTGAATCTGAGAGACTCCTTTCTTTCGATTTTTTCTGACAAATCCTCCTCATCGAGACAAATTAAATCAGCGATCATCTTGTCGTCATTATCATAGAACCGGTACGTATTTTTTATCCCAGGATTTGTTATTTTTTCTGGGTTGTTTGAGATTTTCAGCCGTGGCTGGAATCCTCGCCCATCATTTGTTGCAACAATTTTGTATACTCCTGTCAGTGAAGGATCCTTGTCAGCAGTCACGAGTTTTGTGCCAACACCCCAGGCATCAATGGGAGCTCCATTTTCAATAATCTGATGTATGATCCATTCATCGAGTTCATTGGACGCATAAATTTTCACCTCTCGGAGTCCTGCCTCATCGAACATTCTTCGTGCTTCTTTACTCAGGTATTCGAGATCGCCACTGTCGAGTCGTATGCCAAAATCCTTTATTCCTTTCTTTTTCAATTTTTTAAAGACGTGAATGGCATTGGGCACACCTGATTTGAGGGTATCGAATGTATCGACGAGCAATACGCATTGTTCAGGATAGAGTTCTGCATAGTTTTCAAAGGCATCTCGTTCAGTATTGAAACTCATGACCCAGCTGTGTGCCATTGTTCCTCTTACAGGAATATTGAACATTTTACCGGCATGCACATTCGAGGTTGCAAAAGCGCCACCAATAAATGCGGCTCGCGCCGCCGAAATTGCACCATCGCTTCCGTGTGCACGGCGCAGACCGAATTCAATAATTGCTCCGTTACCAGAGGCGATGACAATGCGTGCAGTTTTTGTTGCAATCAGAGATTGAAAATTTATGAAATTCAGTATTACACTTTCGAGAAACTGTGCCTCAATGAGTGGTCCTTGAACACGGAGCAGGGGTTCGTGAGGGAAAACGACGGTTCCCTCTTTGACCGAGTATATATCTCCGGTAAATTTAAATTTTCCAAGATAATGTAGGAATTCGGGTTTAAAGAGACCCAGTGAATCGAGATATGCAATCTCCTCATCTGTAAAACGTATACTCGAGATCGCATCGATGAGGGGATCGAGGCCAGCAAATATTGTAAATCCTCCGTCAAACGGCTGGCGCCTGAAAAACATGTCGAATACTGCTTCCTGGTTAGGGTTTGAAAAATAGTATCCCTGTATCATAGTCAGTTCGTACATGTCTGTGAGGAGTGCAAAATTTCTCATTCTTTCTAAAGTTCTGAAGACTCTATTATCTTAATACCCTTTTCCTTCATGGTGTCGATAGATTTTTGTATATTATTCTCAGGAACATCAATACCTCTGCAGGCATCGAGGACGACGTATGTATTGAAGCCAAAGTTGACTGCATCCATTGCAGAGTAAAAAACACAGTAATCTGTAGCGAGTCCACACACATAGACCTGCGTGATTCCCAATCCCTTAAGGTAACCTTCGAGTCCTGTTATTGTTGTTTTGTCATTTTCCATAAATGCTGAATATGAATCAATTTTTGGATTTGTTCCCTTTCTCACTATGAGATGGAAATTATTTGTATTCAGTTCAGGATGAAAATCAGCACCTTTTGTTCCGACAACACAGTGGGCCGGCCAAAGGACTTGCTCGACGCCATTCACGTCTACTACATCGTAGGCTTTTTTACCGGGATGATTCATGGCAAACGAGACATGATCTTGTGGATGCCAGTCTTGGATTGCTACTACTTTATAGAATTTCTTGACAATGCTGTTGATGATAGGTATGACTTTATCCCCATTCCTCACCGCAAGACGTCCACCTGGACAAAAGTCATTCTGGACATCAGCGATGAGAAGCGCGTTTTTCTCGTGTATCACCTTTTTTCCTCCTTTTTGTCTTATAATAGATCACGCTTTTCATTTTTGTGCTCACCATCGAACAAAGGCGCATGACAAACGGCTTTGCTGTGCTCGTCGGTCATGTCTTGTCTCATTTCGGTAACAACATTTGACATTTCAACGGCCATCAATGTTTACCTTATTCTTCTTCGCTCAATCTTCTGTTAAGTAACCCAAGCATCGTATGAACATCAGTGGTTGGAGCGGTGCACGTGTGATTGACACATACATACGCAGTCGCCATATCATCTATGGTCTTCTGTTTCTCTACATACGGGGCAAGACGTGTGATACGAGGAGATTGTTCTTCTGTAGGCCGAAGTAGTATGACCGCATTTGGTACAAAATATCTGCCTAACATTCCGAGCATCTTCTGTGTATCTGGTGCATGTGAATTTCCAACGACCACCACCTCAGAGTGGGGTCCGAGTGCAAAATCAAAACTCGCGAGAAACTGAGTGTGTGCAAGCGGAGATTGTTTTATTCTTCGTGCAAATGCACGTATCATCTGTGCTGCTTTTTCTGCATAATCGTGATTGGCTGTTATGCGGCCGAGCCGCAGGAGGTTGAGCAGTGCAACCGAATTACCAGATGGCATTGCACTGTCGAAACTCTGCTTTGGCCGGACCAATAATGGTTCGCCTGTGTCCGGTGTAAAATAGAACCCGCCTCGGTTTTCATCCCAGAAGTGTTTCAGCATGGTATTGTTCAGTTCAAGCGCGGTTTCCAGATTGTTTATATTGAATGTCGCCTCGTAGAGTTCAATCAATCCCCAGATGAAAAAGGTATAGTCATCGAGGTTCGCCGGGATAGCAGCTTCTGTGTCTCGGTACCGATGAAAGAGGTGACCATCCCGTGTTCGCAGACTTTTGAGTATAAAATCTGTAGCTTTTTGTGCAGCTTCGGCATAGGCAGGTTCATGGAGGGCCTGGCTTCCTTTTGCGAGCGCAGCGATCATCAGTCCATTCCAGTCGGTCAGTATTTTGTCATCTTTATGAGGAGAAACACGTGCTTTTCGTGCATCAAACAGACGTCTGCGGAATTTTTCAATGAGACTCTTTACTTCATCCGGAGATATATCGAAGTCTCGGGCAATGGATGAGCGTGTTTTCTCAAGATAGAGAATATTTCTATTCTTTTTGCTTGCTGCTTGGTCCACGAAGTTACCATTTTGATTTATATTAAACAATTTAATGAATATAGACGCATCTTTACCCAATATTTCATTGATTTCTTGTTCTGTCCAAAAGTAGAATTTTCCTTCTTCACCTTCGCTATCCGCGTCTTCTGCCGCATAAAATCCGGCTTCTGCAGATGTCATATCCCTCAGTACATAGGTGAAGATTTCTGCTGCCGTATCACCAAATTCCTGGTTTCCAGTCGCCTGATAAGCCTCTATGTAGGCAAGCGAGAGCAGTGCCTGGTCATAGAGCATCTTTTCAAAGTGCGGGAGAAGCCATCGCTCATCGGTCGAGTAGCGGTGAAACCCGAATCCAACATGGTCATAAATACCACCTTGGCGCATGGCTCGTAATGTTTTTTCCACCATAGCCAGGGCTTTTTCTTCCTTGTTTCGCTTCCAGTAACGGAGGAGAAAAAGAAGATTATGTGCCGTTGGAAATTTTGGAGCGGAGCCAAAGCCACCATGCTTTTCATCAAAACTATCTAAGAGTGCTCGATATGCGTTCTTTAATACGACTCGATCTAAATCGTCATCAGGGAGATCGACAGTAGTCTTTCTCAATGCATTGATGGTCTGCTGAGCAACGTTTACGATCTGATTTTGCTGAGTCATCCATAGGGATTTGATTTTCGGTATTAATTCCATCATACCGATGCTGCCAAACCGTGCTGTCTTTGGAATATAAGTCGCAGCAAAGAACGGTTGCTTATCCGGAGTCATGATAATGGTCAAGGGCCAGCCAGCCCTGCCAGTCATGAGCTGACAGACAGTCATATATATGTGGTCTATGTCGGGTCTCTCTTCACGGTCAACCTTAATGCAGACAAAAAATTCGTTTAGAAGTTTTGCCACTTCACGATCTTCGAATGACTCTCTTGCCATCACGTGACACCAGTGGCAGGTCGAATACCCGATAGAGAGAAAGACAGGTCGATTCTCGTTCTGCGCTATTTCAAAGGCTTCATCTTCCCATGGAAACCAGTCTACCGGGTTCTGTGCGTGTTGAAGAAGGTAGGGACTCTTTGCGTTCGCTAAGCGATTACGAGTCACTTTAGGTTTTACGTTATTCATATTCATCTTTCTATTTATATCAATGTGTATTACATGAACCTCTCAAATCTTTCTTTTTTCGCTTTGCATATTGGACACACTTCGGGTGGCTCATCCCGTGCGCATAAGTAGCCACAGACCTTGCATCGCCAGACAGGATAGGGTAGAGCCGAAAGGGTAGTGCCTTCTGCTTTGGGTTCTGTTTTCTTTCTTTCCGCTTCTGGAGGACGTCGTTCAGGAATTTTACTGATCTCTTTTTTACCCTCGACGACGGCACGTGACACATAGAGCCCGCAATAACAGGTATCAAATTCGTTCAAATCCGGATCTCTATAATCGCAGGGGCATATAATATCGAGGTCTTCTTCTTTTGTACCCGATGCTAACCTGCATGGGCATGACCAGTAGCCATATCTTTTTTCATTAACCAGTAATCCGTAGACGAGTTCTTGTGCAAACGCAACATCAGGGTTGAGGTGGTAACCGCCGGCCTCTGCTTCTTTCTTGAGTTTTTCATACAGTTTTTGTATCTCTTTTTGGTCTATATTTTGTTCGCTACTCATTTCCAATCTCCTCTTTGATTTTTTTCTCATCAAAGCCAACGATGCATTTGTTATCATCTATGACAATTGTAGGAAACGACGTCCGTGGATTCCAGCGAGCGATCTCTCTTTTTATTTTGTCTTTCTCCTCTGTATCAAGGAGGTCGACATCGACATAATCATAGGCCACACCTAAATTATTGAGTAATCGCTTGGTTTTTTTACACCATACGCAGGTGCTCAATGCGTAGAGTAAGATTTTTCCCCGATTCTTACCCTCGATGTGTTTCATTTCCATTGTGTCTCCTTGCTATTATAAAGCAGTATTACTACTCCTCTGATTCTTTGGCATACTGGTCAGGGTTTTCGTCAAACTTTTTTTTGCAGCCCGGTGCACAGAAGTAATAGGTCTTACCTTTATATTCACTCTTGTACTGAGCAGTTTCCTCACTTACTTCCATCTTGCAAATAGGATCGATTGCCATGTTTATCACCTCCCTTTTTATTACACGAATTTACACAAATAGGACACGAATAAACACGAATTGAAAAATTTTGAGAACAATAATCTTTTCTCACTTTGTCTCCTCGTCTTTTTCTGCCGTGCAGAAGATCAGCCTTTGGCTGATACGCGGATGGACGCAGGTTTTTGTTTCACCTTATCTCCTTGTCTCTTTTTCTGCTGTACAGAAAAATCGATTACAGCGATTAAAAAAACAGATTACGCCGATAAAAATTTCTCATCATTGCATCATTGTTATTCTTTGTTCCATTATCACCGTGTCACCCTGTCTCCTCTTCCCTTGTCTCTCTTTTTGCCGGCGGTATGTATCCCTTTAACATTAAAGAAAGCGTTACCACTGTTACTGAACTCATGGCCATTGCGAACCCGGCGAATTCGGGTCTGAATGTAATTCTCGCAAGAGGATAGAGTAATCCTGCTGCTACGGGGATGAGTGCGGTGTTATATGCAAATGCCCAGAACAAGTTCTGCTTTATCCTTGTCATTACTTTTCTGCCCAACTGGACAGCCGCGGCCGCGTCCATGAGGTCGTCTTTGATGAGCACTATCTCACCACTCTCGATTGCGACATCGGTTCCACTGCCGATGGCGATACCAATATCGGCTTGGGCGAGCGCCGGTGCATCATTAATACCGTCGCCGACAAATGCTACGACCTCTCCTGTTTCCTGTAGCCTTTTAACCTCGGCTGCTTTATCCTGGGGGAGAACCTCGGCCAAGACTGTTTCAACACCGATTTGTCTGGCAACCGCATGCGCTGTCCTCTTATTATCGCCGGTTATCATGACCACGTTCAATTTCGATTTTTTTAATTCTTTAATCGCCTGACTCGTTGTTTCTTTCAACGTATCGGCGATGGCGATAATTCCACCCATCTGCTTATCGATTGCGACTAGTGCCACTGTTTTTCCGTGATCCTCAAACTGAACAATTTTTTCTTGAATATCTTTTGAAATGATAATATTTTTTTCATCGAGAAAAATTCTATTACCGATAAGCACTTCTTTGCCATCAACGAGTGCCTTGACTCCCTTTCCTTCAACGGTGTCGAATCCTTTCGTCTTTTCAAGCTTGAGGCCGTCTTCTTGGGCTTTATGTACTACAGCTTCGGCTAATGGGTGTTGAGAATTGTGCTCAACGCTCGCTGCGAGCTTGAGCAGTTCGCGCTTATCCATCTCTATTGCTACTACATCCGTGACTTCTGGCATACCTTTTGTCAATGTTCCTGTCTTATCGAATATAATGGTCGTCAGTTTTTCCGATGTCTCGAGTGCTTCACCATTTTTAATGAGTACACCGAGTTCTGCGCTGCGGCCAATTCCCACGGTGACTGCAGTGGGTGTTGCCAGACCCAAGGCGCAGGGGCAGGCAATAACGAGGACAGAGATTAAGCGAGTCAGGGCAAACAGGAGCGTATAATCGAGGACGACGTACCAGATGATGAACGTAAGAATAGCAATCGATAGGACAGTGGGTATGAAATAGCTCACGACGCGATCGGCGATGCGCTGTACTGGTGGCTTTGATCCTTGGGCCTCTTCCACCAGATGAATTATTTGCGCGAGAACAGTATCCTTTCCGATTTTTGTTGTCTTAAATTTGATGATACCATTCTTGTTGAGTGTTCCTCCGACTACCGTGTCGCCTCGTCTTTTTAATCGTGGAATGGGTTCGCCCGTAATCATCGATTCATCGACATAGCTCGAGCCATCCACAACCTCTCCATCGACAGGAATCTTTTCTCCGGGTTTTACGACGATGACATCATTAACAAGAACGTCCTCAATCGGTATCTCGATTTCTTGCTCCTCGCGATACACAGTAGCAGTCTTTGGCTGCAACCCCATGAGTTTTTTTATCGATTCTGATGTCCTCCCTTTTGCCCGCGCCTCAAGGTATCGTCCAAAGGTTAAGAATGAGGCGAGCATGACTGCGGCTTCATAGAAAAGAAACTCTCGTGAGAGTATAATCTCGAATGTTCCTAATATACTCGCGATGAATGCGACGCCGATACCCAGGGAATACATCACGTCCATGTTGAGGGTTCTGTTTTTGAGTGCGCGATAGGCTGCTCTGAATATAGGGAAACTTATATAAGCGAAAACCGGTGTCGCAATGACGAACATGACGTATGGCATAAGGAGGGGGAGGTGTATCGGTAGATACATCAAGATCATCAATGGTATACCGATGGAAAAGCCGATGATGAATCTTTTCTTCTTTTCTTTTAAGTCTTTTTCGCGTGCAATCCTTTCCTCATCGCCTATCTCTTCTCCTTCGACACCAAGATACTGATAGCCGGCATCCTCGATCGCCTTCTTCATATCGGCAATCGTTACGAGTTTCGGATTGTATGTAACGTATGCCTTTTCAGCACCGAGGTTGACACTGACGTCGGTCGTCCCGTCGATCTGTTTCAAGGCGTTCTCAATGGTTGCTACGCAGGTTGCACAGGTCATGCCACCAACTTTCAATGTTGCCTTTTCATGTATGACATCGTATCCTGCATCTTTTACTGCTTTCTCTAAGTCTGTAAGCTTCAACTTTGTAGCGTCATAATCAACCTGAGCGGTTTCGTTACCGAGATTTACTTTCACGTTATTGACGCCATTGAGTTTAGATAGTGAATGTTCAATTGTCGTGACACAGGTCGCACATGTCATTCCGGTAATTTTGAACTCGGTCTTTTTTTTCTTCTTTTTTTCCATCATCTGCCACTCTGCGATAATGTAATTCGGAATTTTTCAACGAGCCGTTCGGGGTGGTATGAAAGCTTTGCCTTGCGCAGTCCCTCAACACCGAGATCCTGCTCTCGGTTGATGAAGGGCACGCTATTCCACGTATTTTCAACAAACTGTTGATTCATCACGGCATAGAGACCATTGAATTCCGGATTCGCTTTTTCTATATGTATGACTGCAGTTTTATTGTTAAGTAATTCGCCTATTGTGAATGCTTCAACTTTGTTATCAAGAAGGATTACTCCTCCATGCACATTGAGTTCCTGATAATGCGCCAGGATTTCACCGATTGCTTCCCATTCGCCCAATAGATTCATATCTTCTTCACATCGACGCATTCCACACCACACTTCGATGAGCTCCATACATGCCTTCATATGTTTTTCAGTGAGTTTACTATAGGTAAACGAGTGTGTGCGATGAAACGTATTGATGTGGTTTTTCTTCCTATGGTACTTCGCACCAGCTAACGTTTTGAGATCAGTTGATCTATAGACATAGTCAAAGTGTTCTCGTGTCGGTTCTATACGAACATTGTCTATTTGCTGAACCTCTGCTACGAACCGGCGGTCGGCGCGTTCAATACGTGGTGGAGCCGCCTTTTCTTTGGCAAGCCACTCGAGGAGCACGCGGGTGATTTCCTGTCTCGGTGCTGGGCCGATTGGTTGTAGAATACATGGTGTGTCCCCATTGTTGAACAGACAGATTAGCCAATGCTTATAGACAGACCACGTGCATCCATAGTGCGAACGCCAGATGAAAAGATTCGTAAAAGTGAGTTCAGATGTTTCTGGTTGATACTCCCAGAGTCTCGGCCGTATGAATTCGCGGTCCTCGAGTTGAATAGATTTGAAATGGGGAAATTCTGGTGGCATCTATTTCCCGAGTGCCTGTTTCAGATCCATGGCATGTTCTTGCTCGGTTGCCAGAATTGTTCTCAATTGCTGTGCCAGGGCGTATTCTTTCAGGGATTCTGCCTGTTCTACTCGCATCTTATATCTCTTAATCGCATCCTCCTCTCCGTCTAAATCCTGTTGCAACATTTCTCTATTGTCTTTGGATGTCATTATCTTGCCGACATTAACACTGGGCGATCCTCCTAAGTAGTCGATCTGATCTGCCAGTATCACTGCATGTTGGATTTCTTCATTCGCGTGGATCTTTAACTCCTTAATGATATCACCAAACTCTGCACCGGTCATGACGGCAGCATGATTGATGTACTGAATGGCTGCAGAGTATTCTAACTCTAAATCTTTATTGAGTAATGTGATAATTTGTTCTATCGTTACTGTCATAGTATCCTCCTTTATTATTTAATTAATAGTACGACATAGTGAGAGCCTATAAATGTTAAGACCACTTATAGTATGATAAGCGCGTCTATGAAAAGTTCGTACTCTTCATCCTCATTGAGATCATGGATACGAACCTTTTCTACTTCGCTCACGCCTGTAATCTCTAAGATCTTTGATTCGTAGAGAACCTTAATATCCGATTGTTTTAATTTCGTCTTTAAATCCGGTGATGCGGAGATATCTTTCGTAGGTGTAACGAATACGACCCTCGATGTATGTTTTGTCAATTCGAGGGCGAGATTGATCGATTGTTCTCCTCTGTCCAGCACCATGGTTCGCTTGTCTTTGAGTGTTGTTGGATCGTCGACCGTAAAGTAAACGCCTCTATCGATAAATTTATCTACTCCGGCAATACCTTCTTTACACTCTTTTGCTTCTTCGGGCACTTCTCCCTTTGGCTTTTGCTTCGTCTTGTAATTATGAATTGCATCCTTGAGTGCATCCGCGGCAAGATTCGAGCAGTGCATTTTTATGGGAGGAAGACCATCCAATTCATCGGCGACATCTTGGCGTGTGATTTTGAGGGCTTCTTCAATAGTTTTCCCTTTGGCCAACTCTGTTATCATGCTCGCCGTGGCAATTGCCGAACCACAGCCGAATGTCTTGAATTTTATGTCTTCTATTGTGTCATCCTTGACCTTAATGTAGAACTCCATGAGGTCGCCACACACAGGATTTCCGACGCGTCCTACGGCGACGTTCTCTCCCTCCAGCGTACCGACATTTCTTGGATTCCGAAAATGATCTAAGACTTTTTCAGAATATTGTGTAGACTTCATATTCCTCCTTTCCTTTTCTATTATTTATAGAGCGGTGATAGCTTTCTCAATCGCTCGACGACTTCAGGCAGTGCTTTGAGAACCGCATCAATATCGTTATCTCTATTGAATCGACCACACGTAAATTCCAGAGAGCCATGTGCCTCTTCATGTAAAAGCCCCAGCGCAATGAGCGTGTGTGAAGGTTCCAACGTCTTTGACGAACAGGCAGAACCGGTTGACGCTGCTATACCCTTATCTTTCAATGATAAAAGAAGCGACTCACCTTCAATTCCGTCAAATCTGAAATGTGCATTGTTTGGAAGTCGCTCGGTCGGATGACCGTTCAAATGCGACCGTGGAATCGTTTTGAGTATGTTCTCGATGAGCCGGTCGCGATACCCTTGAAATCGTTTTACCTCTTCAGCCATTTCCTTTTGAATTATCTCTGCTGCCTTTGCCATTCCGACAATGCCTGGAATGTTTTCTGTGCCGGAGCGTAGACCGTTTTCTTGACCACCGCCGATAATGATCGGAGTCATGCGAAAGCCTTTTGCTCCATACAGCACGCCAACACCTTTTGGCCCATAGATATCATTGGAGGAAAGCGTGAGGAGATCGATGTTGTCTTTTTCTACATCGAGGGGTAAAAGGCCTTCTGCAGCCACGGCATCTGTATGGAATGCAATGCCTTTTCCCTTACAGAGTTTGCCAATCTCAGCTATTGGTTGCACCGTCCCTATCTCGTTGTTCGCATAGCCAATCGAGATGAGAATTGTTTTTTCGGTTATTCTCTCCTCGATTTTTCTCAGACCGACCCTGCCATACTGGTCTACAGGAATTTTTGTGACGGTAAAGCCATTCTTTTCCAGGTACTTCGCGATGTTGTGAATGGAAATGTGTTCGATTTCGGAAATGAGTATGTGGTTTCCCTTATTTTTATTGCGCATGGCATAGCCGATGAGTGAAAGATTGTTCGACTCGGTCGCACCAGAGGTAAATATGATTTCATCTGGTTGGGCGTGGATGAAGTCGGCAAGAGTATGACGGCACTGGTCCAGTACCCTTGTAGCTTTGTCACCACTACTGTGCAGGGAAGAGGGGTTTCCGAACGTAGTATAAAAATACGGCTGCATCGCCTCGATCACCCGCGGATCAACAGGCTTTGAAGATTGATAGTCGAGGTACACATCCATATGAGCCGGCTCTCCGTCTAAAACCACATCGTCGCGTCGGCTTCGAGTGCTAAATCGTTTAAGGTCCCAGCTCCGACGATCTTTACACCGGGTATCAACTCAACTTTTTCCCAACCGAGCATCTGTTTCGATGCCTCACACACATAAATTTCAATACCCATTGCAAGGGTCTTTTCCATCATCTCGGCGACGCTCGGGAAGGCTCCCAGTTTAATCTTTTCTGCCTCGCCGGGCTTTAATATTCTCAAGCCCTGACCCAAATAGTAGACTTTTGCATCGAGATCCATTGCCTTTGCGGTCTGAGCCAAGACCAGTGGCGAATACTGCCTCTCTGGTATATCGCTCGTTTGGACATACAGTATAGATTTCTTTTTATCCATGATAAACTCCTATTTATTTTTCCTGATTAAAAATCTTAAAACATCTCCTTGTTTCTCAATAGAGACGATTTCATGCCCTGTTCGTTTTGCAAAACGTTTTAAATCCTCTTCTGCTGCTGGATCATCAGCGAGAACTTCCAAAATTTCCCCTACTTCGATCGAATCGATCTGTTCGCGTGTTTGAAAGAGCGGCTGCGGGCAGTATAATCCAATACAATCCAGCGTTTTTCTCGGTTTCGTTTCTTGCATTTCTATCTCCTCCCTCTCGGCAGATGTACCTTTTCAGAACAACGGAGTGAATTTCTGTTCTGCCCAGTACTCTTCTTTCAACAGATCGAGCTGCTTGGTAATCGCCTCGAGATGTTCCTCTTCCCACTTCTGGAGGTCTGCGAATAATTTTCTTGCAATTTCGTCATCGGTTGATTCTTTCATCTGCCGATAGAAATCGATGGAATTTGATTCCAAGAGTGCACCAATACTGAGTGCCGACATCTCAAAGTGCTTTTCCCGGATTCGAGATTTTAGCTCATCCGAGAATATTGGACTTTCTCCCTTGAATATCGTCGACGCCTCGCCCAGTGATATCGAGGGTGCCCACTTCGATGATGTAATCAATGACTGATAATGTTTTTGCAGCGTGTTGAAGTGTTTGACTTCATCCTCTGCCAGCATGGAGAAGACCTCTTTCCCCTTCTTATCGTCGGTCCTCTCGGCTGCCATCTTATAAAACTCTATGCCGTTCAGCTCGGTCTGAAGGGCAATTTTAAGACCTGCGATTGCCTTTTTCTTATCCATCATTTAATCCTTTCCCGCCCTCACATATTTAGACAAACTTTCACATAAAAGATTTACTACTATTACTATAGAAATACTTTTGAAATGAAACCTTCATTAATTATCGCTCAGTTTCCTGAGTATGCTATGAGCCCTCTCAAGTGTACGCTCTGCATACCATTCCGAGCTTCTCTCGTTTATACGCTCAAGAAATGCTTGTACGTGGTGTGCTATTCTCTCAAGGTGGCGCATTTTCTGTGTTTCATTGAGCGGCTTCTCTGCCTGTAGCTTCTGGTCACCCTCCATAAACCCTTCAGGAAAATACCAGTCCTTAAACCACGTAAAACCAAGGTTGAATAATTTGTAGCCAAGACGGCTGACAGGTTCTGGAAACCCGACCTCGAGCTGTTTTTTCGTTTCCTTGTCATTATCATACTCAACAAACATATTTTCACCCGGTTCAATGTGTTGAGCAAAGAGCTGTAACAATGCGGTTTCGACAGGAGAATCGAAATAATCAATCTCCATGTTTTTTATCTTCACGTGTTCATTTATATTGAAGAATTCTACCCATGGTTTGTAATACGGTGGTCTGCCATAGAATACTTTGAGAAACATGAGATGAACGTCAGCATTGTTTTTACGCAACCAGAGGTCAACATTCACCTCTTCACGAAATCGGCCCCTGAGAACTTTTTTTGTATACAGTCTATAATTATCGATACGCAGACCCTTGCTCATCGTATCAATCGCCAGCTTAAGCATGTTATAATCTCGATTAGGTTTTTATTTAGTGATGACCGAGGACGAAGAGCCACAGGTTTAAATAGACGACTGCGCCGATCGATGATACGAGAATGAGTGTCGCGATTGTGTCTTTGTAAAAATCATAACGCTCGCTCAGCACAATCATAGAGAGGGCAACGGGCATTGCGTGCATGAGGATGAGGATCGATCGTTCAGGGTCGGATATATTGAGTAATCTCGTGGTGACAACGGCAATGAGAGGTAACAATAGTATCTTCAGTGAACCCAACTTCAGTGCGGTGATGATGTTTGTGTACTTCCTTCCGTAGAGGAAAGCACCGAGTAGAAAAATCGCTACTGTCGCCGTTGTTCCGCCTAACATATGTAATGACGTAGCGAGGGGAGAGGGAAGTTTTATACCAGTGAGTGCGAGGAGAAAACCGCAGGCGATTGAGAGGATCAAAGGGTTCCTCGATAATCGTTTTGCCACCTGAAGTAATCCTTTTCCTATTGTGGTTTTCCGGAGTTTGTACAGTTCAAGAATCGTGAGTGCTATAGAAAAACTCACCACTGCGATAGAAACCAGCGCCAAGATAGCCAGGCGTTCTGCCTGCCGCGTAGGAAAGGCAAACATTACGAAGGGGATACCATAGAACCCCCAACTACCGAATATCGTACTCAAGGTCAGGAGGTAAAACGAATTTCGTGCAAACCGAAATAGTATATGAAGTATGAGATAGATGAGCAAAACGGTGATGACAGGGATGACGCCGGCGACCATGAATTTTAATGTCTGAGCCGTAAAGATTGTTTCTGCAATATTTACAAGAAGAAGGGCAGGTAATGCAAAATAATAGATGTAGGAACTGAGTACGCGTTCATCGCCAGGTTTGAGAATGCCAAACTTCTTTGACGCGGCACCAATCCCGATGAGTAATAGAATGGGCACAACTGTTCGAATCGCTACATTATCCACAGTCATCGCCTCCTGATGAGGAAACAGTAGATTTGGGTAGTATCAGTTTTTTCGTAAGAATTTTTCTATCAGTATTTAGCGTCCATTCGAAATTCAGCGATATCAAACCAGAACCCCGAGCCGGTAAGGTGATCATATTGCGCCTGGAGCATGTCATAGTGGAATTCTTCTACATCGACGAGTTTATTGAACATCTCTTGCGCCGCTGTGTCGTCTGTTTGTTGGGCCGATTTCTTGTAGTGATCGATAGATTTCCGCTCGAGCTCCAATCCAATTCTTAATGCTTCCATTTCGCCTGTCCGTTCTTGTTTTTCTTGCTTCTGTATCCGAGCCTTCAGTTCTTCGAGAACAGTAGATTTATTCTGTTCTTGTTGCTAAATATACTTTTTCCATTCATCGCTGCCGAGTGCATTAGTGAACATTTCGCCAAATTTTTTGATGTGACTGATTTCATCCTCGGCAAGTTTTTTAAACATTTTTTTGCCCAAATCATTATTCGTAATTTCTGCAGCATGTTCATAAAAACTTCTGCCATTGACCTCTAATGTAATTGATTCTTTAATGACATTGAGCATGTCTTGGCCTATCTCTGCCATTTCTTACTCCTTTGCACTTTATGGTTGATTATTATTTTTGCTTAACGTTCCGTCCTGGCAAGCGAGGGAAATTTTTCCCCGTCGCTCTCTATAGTTCTTTTGTGAGAGAATCGTGTTCAGATTTCTTCCAGGAGACCGGTGAATGTATCGAGGTGTTCCTCCTCATCCGCCAATATTTTCTCAAACATTCTTCTCGTTGTTTCATCTTTTTCTTTTCCGGCAACGTCTATTATCTGCTTGTAGAGCTTCACTGCTCCTTCTTCGTCTTTTTTATCCTTCTCGATCATCTCCTTGAGGGTTCCGCCTACAAAGATTGGTTCTGGTGTAGTCGTCGGTACGCCACCAAGATAGGCGAGCCTCTCGGCAATCTCCTCGGCATGCTTCATTTCAGTTATAGCGATTGCCTTGAGTTCGTCCTTCACTGCAAAACCCTTAACTCCTTTCCATAGAACATGTTGCCACATGTATTGTATTGTAACCTGCAATTCCCTTGCTATTGCTTTGTTAAGGAAATCAAGAAGTTCTTTTGATGCCATGTTATCTCCTTTCTTAAAAACTGATTATTTCTTTGATTTTCTTTTTCATCTGTTTACCACAACAGATGATACTGGTTTCTTTCCTCACTATGCTTTGCTCCCTTTTGAACCCTGTAATTTTTTATTGTAAAACTACCCTTCGAAACACCCATCATGCAAGCCCTTCTCAGTGGTGGTTTGCTCATCTATTCCTTCCGTACGCATGCTGCATCTTTACTCGCCTTGCAAGACGATAGTTTCACAAAATGGCGATGTTCTTCCTCAATGATTTTATCAATGAGACCGCGTTCACTCTGAGGAACGAGCTTTTTTATTTCCTCGTAGTACAGGATAGAATCGAGTTCTCGAGCAATGGCGAACTTGAGTGCTGAAGTTGCATCATTGATGGTTGCCATCTCTTCTTCTAATTTTTTAGGAGTAAAGATATGGGTATCTGCATAGGCACGGAGATACTCAAAATACTCGCCCGGGTAACTCTCGAATGGTTCATATTTTTCTATCTTCGAAACCATCTTCTCATATACTGACTTATGCTTAATTTCCTCATCGGCGAGGGCAGAAAAGAGCCCTCCCACTTCTGGATCATCGAATTTTTGAGCCATACGGCGATAAAACTTTTCGCCATTTTCTTCGATTCGGATTGCAAATTGAAAGATTTCACTCGGTTCAAATATACTCATTCTCAACCTCCTTCCGGTTGAATTATACCGATTTCCTTATGTTTTGCAAGAATCTCTTCTGCCAATTTTTCTAAAGATGCGAAGTCTTGTTTCTTGGGATGCCCTTTGACGATGACCGGTGATAGTAATTCTACCTTCAGGTTTCCGAGCATTCCTGTGATCGTTTCCAGCATCTTTCCACCCCATCCATATGAACCAATCACCGATGCAAACTTTGTCTTTGGTCGCAGGGCATTGGCGAGATACGTTGCATATACTGCAGCCGGGTGTGGACCCACGAGAACCGTAGGAGTCGCAATGACGATGGTGGCGGTATCGACGAGCGACATGGCCAGTTCTCCAATATCTGTTTTTGTGAGATTAAATGGTTTCGTGGCTATATTCCGCCTCATGAGTGCATCGACAAAATAACCTACCATTTTATCCGTACTCCCGTGCATAGAGACGTAGGGGATAACAACCTCATTCTTTACGTCATCAGATATCCACTCTGCGTAAGCATTTAATATAAATTCAGGCTTATTATGGATTGGTCCATGGCTCGGCGCAATCATCTCGATATCATACTGTTTGAGTTTTTCCATATGTTTCTTGATGTTGTTTCTGAATGGCATCATAATCTCTGCATAGTATCGTTTTGCTGACTCATAGACCTTTGCTTCGTCAACAGCATAGAGATCGCTCCTTGCAAGATGGGAGCCGAAGAGGTCGCATGGAAAGAGAATTTTATCTTCTCGCAGGTAGGTTAACATTGTTTCGGGCCAATGTACCCAGGGAGCGATGATGAACTCCAGGGTTCTATTTCCTAAAGATATCGTGTCTCTGTCGTTCACTTCAGCAAACCTCTTTTCAGGAATCAAGAGGTGATCTATGAGCATGCTCTTGCACTTTGAATTGGTGACTGCCTTGGCATCAGGGTACTGTTCAAGAATTTTTGGGATAGTGCCAGAATGATCCTGCTCAGCGTGGTTAGGAATCACATAATCAATCTTCTCGACCCTGAGTTTTTTTATGTTGTCAAATAATTCATGCTCTTTTGTTGGGTCCACCGTATCAATGAGTGCGGTTTTCTCACTGCCCCTGATGAGGTATGCATTATATGTCGTGCCATCGGGAAGGGGGATGAGTTCGTCGAAAAGACGCCTATCCCAATCTATCGCGCCGATCGCATGGATGTCTGGTTTCAACTCTCTTATTGCCATTTATTACTCCTCTTCAAATTGATCTTTGCCTGCCCCACAATCTGGGCATACCTAGTCACCCGGTAACTTTTCAAAGGGTGTTCCCGGCTTTACTCCAGAATCCGGGTCGCCTTTTTCTGGGTCATACACATAACCACAAACAGTGCATCTGTATTTCTTCATAGTAGCCTCCTCCACTCATTGTTCAGGCCGTTTTTACACTCATTCTGTGTCCAGCAGTCTCTTTTCGCCCTCGATCGCTTTCACATCCGTGATATCTTGGGTGACCTCGAGACATCCGAGGTAATCACCATTGGTGTCACGCACCGGGAAATATCGTATAAAGATGAGTCTCTTATTCATGTTAATCCAAAACTCAGCCTTGTCTCGTCGACCATTTTTAAAATCTTCTAATATCTGATTGACGACGTGGACGCTCTTTTCTGGATGACACTGCTGAACCTTATGTCCAATGACTGCCTTTGTTCTCGGAAATATTCGTTCTTTTGTCTGACTGAAGTACCGCACTGTATCCTCTCTATCGACAAACGTAATGTCTACTGGTAAGGTGTTGAGCAAAGATTCGATCTCTTTTGATGATAAATCACCGGTTCTAAAAGAGACCTTATCGTTACCTTTCGTCATAACATTTTCTCCTCTTCCGCGTTCTCCTCAAACACTCATCCATTTTTCTCTCATTGATCACTATGTTCAAGAAATTCGATCAGAGAGGTGGACAGAAAGACCCTCAATAGAATGTCTACCTTCAGAGGACCTGTTCAACCGCTTTTACCTCAGGGATTTTCTCTTTTAACCGCTGTTCGATTGCCATTTTGAGTGTCATCGTACTCATGGGACAGCCTGCGCATGCGCCGGTGAGTCTTACCTTCACCACGCCGTCGTCACTTACGTCAACCAATTCCACGTCACCGCCATCCGCTTGTAAGCCCGGTCTTATGTCGTTTAAAACCTTCTCGACTTTTTCTTTCATTTTTCCTCCTTATATTTTAAAATCGCCGTAATTTTTTCACTATTATGACATCGGCGAGCACATCAATGTTTAGCCTTAACGTGTACTTTTTCCAGACAATCTTTACAAACACCCTTGAAATATCCATGCACCTCTTCAATCTTATGACCATGTGTTCGTTTTTTTCTCCCTGCCATAATCGGACATTGAATATCGATGTCTATAATTCTCCCGCATTTTTTACAGAGAAAATGATGATGATGAGATGTAATATAATCATACCTTACCTCTGTTCCGGTGATCGTGATAGCAGATGCCAATCCCTTTTCAAGAAAGGCATTTACGGTGTTGTAAATCGTCGTCATCGATATCGTTGGGATCTCCTTTGAGAGTGATTCATAGATTGCCTCAACGGTCGGATGTTCGTCCATATGTTTATCCAGATATTGAAGAACCTTCAGTCGTTGATATGTCGGTTTCAGGCCTTTTGTTTTCAATAGATTCTTCAACTTATGAATATTTGTAATCATTTTCATGATGGAATCATTATAATCAGAAATAATAGTATGTCAAGCCGATAGTGGAAACAACTGGTTGTTTCAGAAGAGGTCAACGGTTTCATATTTTTTCACCCTTGATGCCGATCGTCACCGACTCGAATGGTATTTTCTTCCCTGCTTGTTTTATTGCCTGTTGTACGATATGGACGAGACCGAAACAGCAAGGAACTTCCATATTTAAAACCGTTATACTCTTAGGCTTCGCACTTTTTATTAGTTGGGTGATTTTTTCTACATAATAATCAGCGTCGTCAAGCTTTGGACAGCCAATTGCAATCGCCTTGCCTTGCAGAAAATCCTGATGAAAATTTGCATAGGCAAACGGAACACAATCGGCAACGATCACCAAATCTGCGTTCTGAAAATAGGGAGCGAATGCTGGGACCAAATGTAGTTGTATAGGCCACTGTCTTAATGCTGATGGAATCGTAGCGGTTTTTTTAGATGGTTTTTTCTTTTCTGACCAGTGTAACATCTGGGAACCGGGACAGGCGGTCATCTTTTTCGACATCTTGTGTGTGTGGTGTTCAGGTAGTTCTTGCGCATGCTCGTTCAGATGCTTGAGATGCGTTTCTAACATCTCGGGTGCCATCTCTTTTATCCGAGCGATTGTTGCTTCTTCGTTATAGGGTTCTGCCTCTTCTTCCTCGATCGTCAATGCACCGGTTGGACAGTTACCAAGACAGGCACCGAGCCCGTCACAATAAAGCTCTTTCACTAATCTTGCTTTTTTGCCTTTTGGCGTGTCGATAATCTGTAATGCTTGCTCGGGACAGGCAGGGACGCAGTTCCCGCATCCATCGCACAGTTCCTCATCAATCTTAATGATCTTTCTTTTAACTTTCTTCATCGTATGCCTCCATACATCTGTTTTGACAAATGTGTCGAGTCAATGTTAAATCATGAGTGAAAGATCTTTCCACAAAACAATTTTTTAATCTCTTCATATTTGAAATTATTTTCATTATGTAATCATTATAATTAAAAAATGACACATGTCAAGGATATTTCAACAGGAGAGAGGAGAAACCGTGAGATACTATAGTATAAGATTGAGCAGACTTCCTATCAAAAAAGCCGATGTGACCATGATGATTGCCGCCTTGGCCATATCGACGATACCCAATTCCCTCAGAATTACGACAAATGTTGCAACGCAGGGGAAATACATTGTCAGGACAACACTCGCCACAACGAGTTGTTTGAGAGAAAGACCGAGTGGTGCCAGCATGCCTACTGCGAGGTCTTTTCTCAAAAAGCCAATGAGCAATGCCCCAACGGCTTCGAGTGGCAGCCCCAAGAGTCTCGTGATCAGCGGTGCAGCAATTCTTCCTACAAATGAGACGACACCCGTCGTATGGAGTATATTCACGATGAATACGCCTACGAGTACAAAGGGAACTGCCTCAAGAAAAAACCAGTGGATGCGCATCCAGACCTTTTTTAAGAGGGCGCCAAAATAGGGGAGACGGTACGGCGGGATTTCGGTAAAGATTTCTGGACTCTCGCCTCCGATGAATACTCTCATGAGGTTTCCGGTAATGAGCCAGACCAACGCGAGCGTTATAAATACAGGAAATAGTCCCTGCGGGCCGTATTTCCCCAGCAGGCCAAATATCATGGCTGTCTGTGCCATGCAGGGAATGGAGATCGACATCAGTGTTGCGGCGATGAACCGTTCTCTCTTTGTTTCTAAAATCCTAGTTGCCATGATACCAGGAACATTACAACCGCAGGCGAGGAACATGGGGACGATTGCTAATCCGTGCAGGCCAATAACGTGCATTGTTTTATCGAGGAGAATCGCGAGTCGGGGGAGATATCCCGAGTCTTCGAGAAAACTCAAGACGAGATAAAATGCGATGATGTATGGCAGGACGGCAGCAAACGGGACGAACAAACCTGTCGTTAGTATACCAAACGACTCACCAAAATCGATTCCTCCATCGATGAGCTTGCCGATGAGGAGGTCGTGGATGATGCCCGTGCTCCCGAGCATACGGGACAAGCCCATCATGACTGGTGCCCACAGGTTTTCAAAAAAGGGCTCGAAGAGAGCAGAAATGAGTCCTTCGCCAATGAATCGAATGATATAAAATGTGACGAGTAGTATAATGAGTGCTAGAGGGACGCCTGTCCACGGGTGAATCGTCAAATCGCCGAGGCGCTCACCGATGGTGTGATGTTTGTGCTTGATGATTTGAACCTCGTTGATTATATTTCCAATTTCGTGCCACCGCTCCTTATCATCATACTGATATATTCCTTTTTCTGCTTCATGAAGTCTTTTCACTAATTCTTTGATGCCTTCGCCTGTTATCGCGACGGTGGGTACGACCGGCACACCGAGAATCTGTTCCAGTTTTTTGACATCGATTGAAATACCAATATGCTTTGCCTCATCCCACAAGTTGAGTGCGACGATCATCGGTATATCTTTTTTGAGGAGCTGCAGTGTTAAATTTAAATTTCTTTCTAAATTTGTAGCATCTACAACATTAATAATGATACTATTTTTTTCTTTGATTGAACGCTCGAGCATTTCAACCGCAACGGTTTCTGCCGGTGATATGGGATTGAGGCTGTAACTTCCAGGCACATCGATTACCCTCATTTTATTGGTGCCAGAACCCATAAATCCTTTACTAAATTCAACCGTCGTTCCTGGATAATTCGAGGCAATGACGCCAACGCCTGTTAGTCGCGAAAATATGACACTCTTTCCGACATTAGGATTGCCGATTAATAAAACCTGTTTTGCTATGGTGTTGATATTGTGCTTCCCAATTTTTTTCATTCTGGTTCCGGCGTAACGATAACTCGGCGCGCCATGCCAAATCCTATTGCTATGTGCGCCGTTCCAACTCGAACAGTGATTGGTCCACGCATAAATTGAGTGCTCAGCTTTGTTAACATCACTCCAGGCCGTATGCCCATAGACTCGAGACGTGCCCGCATGCCGTGTCCACCCTGAATGGCGACGACCGAGCCACGTTGTCCAGCCTTCATCTGCGTTAAGTCGATATGTGGCATGTTATGATCTCCTCTGTTTTTTTTGACACATAGTACACAAGCCGTACAGTTCCAATGCGTGGGAGACAACAAGAAAACCAAATTTTTTTGCGACATGATTCTGGAGTTTTTCAATTTCACTATTTTCGAATTCGATAATCCTGCCACATTTTCTGCAAATGAGGTGGTCGTGGTGTCGTGCCTTATGAACGGGTTCGTATCGCACCATGCCTTCGGCAAAACAACATTCCTGCGCGAGCCCGCAGTCTGTCAGTAACCGAAGTGTCCGATACACGGTCGAAAAGCTTATCTGCGAATTAATTTTTCTAATTTCATGATACAACTCCTCGATGCTGAAATGGCGGTCTTCGTTAAGAAAATAATCGATGATGAAGAGCCTCTTTTGTGATGTCTTGAGCCCCCGTTTGGATTTATATGTGAAGTAGTCTTTGAGGAGCATCTTATTTTTGACTTTGACTTTCATTTTCATAATTATATATAAAAAAAGAACATTGTCAAGGATATTTTTATGCAGAGGAGAGGGGGAGCACGGGAGCCGAGGAGATAAGCACTTTTTCGTATGAGGAGAACGGAGGAGCTAATCTGTTCTTACTCGCAGAAGATGATTTTTACCAGCTCTTGTGGTTCGATTCTGAAAGGAGAACCGCGGCCCTCGAAAAAGCCATGTTCTTTAATAAGGTGAATATTGAGGTCTGACCAGCGTATGGTTCTGCCAGTTGCAGAGTGCCTGGCGGTCGTGATTCTTTTCAGACACCGTTTGTGGTGTGGCCACGGGCATGGGATCATTCCTCTATTATCGTCTGCGGAAACCTGCAGGTTTTTTCCAACCTGTACCCAGTCACCGAGACCCGACGCCGCGAGATCGGTGAGGTGTTGCATGCGCGCGGCAATTTCCTCTTGTTTCTTACCGAGCTTCTCAATCGCTGTCGCGTCTGTGTCGATAACTTCCCAGAGGTTGCGCTTGTCATCACCCATAAAGCCACACATCGAAAACTTTGATGATTTCAAGAGCGCTTCGAGTTTTTCTTGTTGTGGTGATTTTTTCATCGCACCCTCACATTTATGAAAATTTATCGTAATAAATTTTTTCCTCAGGAATACCACATGCGGTGAGAACCCGAATCGATGAGTCAATCATGCCAGGGCTCCCGCATAGATATCCTTCATATTCTTTTGCGTCGGATTGTTTTTTAAGGTAGTCTTCAGCAACATTGGTGACACGGCCGGTTACTCCTTGCCAGTTTGACCCCTCTTCTGGTTGAGACACTGCGGGAACAAACGTGAAGTGAGCGAGCTCTTTTTCAAAATTTTTCATTTCATCAATGAGAAAGAGGTCCTTTGTAGTACGCACTCCAAAGAAGAAGATGGCTTTACGTGTATTGCCTGCGTTTTTCATTTCGTGCAACATACACTTTATTGGTGCTACACCAGAACCGCCTGCGATAAAGATGATCGGTACACTTGTATCGCGAAGCAAGAACTGTCCATAGGGACCATTTATTTTCACCCGATCGCCTTCCTTGAGATGGTCGAAGAGGTAGGTCGTGCAAATGCCGTCGGGTACGCGTCGAACAATCAGCTCGATCGTGCTCTTGTCTGCCGGATCAGATGAGATTGAGTAAGCGCGGTATACTTCTTCCGGACTGCCCTCGTAGGCTGGCGCCAGGAACTGAATATATTGTCCCGGCGTATATTTGATGGTTGGAGGATCTACCAACTTCAGGTTGAACTGCTTCATATCATAGGTATAGTCTGTGATTTTTTCGCACACACAGACGTACTCTTTGATGGCAAAGAGTGATTCCGGGATCTGAATCTTTAATGCATTGCGCACCTTGACCTGGCAGGAGAGTCGAATCCCTTCGGCGCGCTCCTGTGCGTTCATGTAGGGTTCTTCAGTCGGAAGGAGCGAACCCGCTCCCTCTGTAACTCTTACTTTACAGTATGCGCAGGTTCCGCGACCACCGCATGCCGATGGAATGAAGATTTTCTGCGCGTTGAGCGTTTCCAATAGCGAGCCACCACCTTTCACCGTGAACTTTTTCTCGCCACTGTTGATATCTATTTCAATGTCTCCGTAATTCGTGATGACTCGTTCGGCGAAGACAAGCAGTGTCGCGAGGAAGGCGCCGACACCACTGATGATGAAAATAGCTACAGCGGTCGTACCCATGGTTTATGCTGTTGGTACGTACAATCAATCATGCCCTTAACCACCAGAGAGTACACCGGTGAAACCGATGAAGGCGAGTGCCATGAGGCCGGCAATGATGAGAGTGATACCTGGTCCCTGTAATCCTTTCGGAATACGGGCATGGGTCAGTTTCTCCCTGATGCCTGCCATGGCCACGATCGCGAGCATCCACCCAATGCCGCTGCCCAGTCCGAAGAAGATACCCTCAAGGAGTGTATATTCGCGGATAACCATGAAGAGAGACGCACCCAAGATCGCACAGTTCACCGTGATCAAGGGGAGGAAGATGCCCAGGTTCTGGTAGAGGACTGGTGAATAGCGCTCTATCACCATTTCTATGAATTGCACGAAGGCAGCAATGATGACGATGAACAGAATGAAGCGGAAATATTCGATCTGATAGGGCTGGAGAATGTAGCGATAGGCCAACCAATCGAGCGCAACCGTACAGGTCATGACAAAGACGACGGCAAGGCCGAGTCCGACCGCGGTCTTAACCTGGCGGGAGACCGCGAGGAACGAACACATGCCTAAAAAGCGAGCGAGCAGGATGTTATCGGTAAAGATGGAGGCGAAGAGGATGACCATGAGGTGTATCATGTGGCTACTGAGCGTCATTTTTTTCCTCCTGGTACTTGGGTCTCTTTGGCAGCCTGGACCGATCGAAAGATCCAACAAATAACTGCGAGCGTGAAGAATGCGCCTGGAGGCATGACCATGATAATCCAGCGGTCCCATAAGGCAGAGGAGAAGAAGGGCATCGGTATGCCGAGAATCGATCCCATGCCGAGAAGTTCACGCACGATGGAGACCACAAGAAGTACACATGCATAGCCAGCACCCGAGAAGAACCCATCGATGAAGGATAGACCAGGTGGATTCGCATTGGCAAATGCCTCGGCACGACCCATGATGATGCAGTTTGTGATAATGAGACCGACATACGGACCGAGGTTACGGCTCATGTCTGGCCAGTAGGCCTTGAGTGCCTGGTCAAAGAGGATGACATAAAAGGCAATGATGAGGGTTTCGATCATCATGCGGATGACACGGGGCGTCCATCGACGAAGCGCCGAGACGGTGAGACTCGATAGTGCCGTCGTAAAAATCACCGCTATGCCCATTACCATGGTATTGAGTACGAGATTGGTGACTGCGAGGGCGCTGCAGATACCGAGAATTTGGCGGAAAATGGGATTGTTACCCCACAGACCATCCAGTACAATGTTCTGCATCTTGGGCTGACTGCGCATTATTCTATTTCCTTCATGGCATCGCGCCATGCCGAAAGCCGTTTGTCAAGAAACTTATTGAGCCTCGTGCTCGTTTGCGTGGCACCGGTGATGGCGTGGACTGAGCTTTCATCGAGCTCGACGCTGACCATGCGTATCTCAAGAGACGTGCCTTCATCTGCCAAGCGTTTTCCGACAAATTGGTCTCTGAATTCTGATTTAACGATTTCTCCGCCGAGACCAGGCGTCTCGTTCTGGTCATAAAAAGAGATACCGGTTATTGTCTGTTTGTCTGCAGCGATGCCTATGACACCCCGAATAGGTGCCCAGAAGCCAGGACCGTCTATGGGAAGGGCATAGGCAATGAGTGAATCATTCTTTCTATAGCCGAGGGCACCAGCGGTCGATTTCGTCGGTTCTGTTATGTTTTCTCGATACGTTATGTGAATTTCGGATGGTGAGGTTCTACCAGATAAATCGATGGGTAACGCCTCGAGCACGGCCCGCTCAAAGGCGATGCGTTCATTGTCTTTCACGCGCTGACGGGTGATAGTACCAAAGGCGATGACGACTGCACTGAGGAGTAGGGTGGTGATGAACATATAGAGGATCGGGAACCAGTTCTTTTCTCTCATGCTCATTGTGCAGTTCCTTCTGGTGAAGAAAGCACTTCTTGGTTTTTTTTCTGGCGACCCTTGAAACCGTAGTCGAGGATGGGTGCGAACATGTTTGCCAGGAGTATCGAGAACATGAGTCCGCCATTGAAGACCGAGAAGTTGCGTATAATGAATGTACTGAGAGCGATAATTGTAGCATAGATGATCTGTGCCGGTCGCAGCTTTGGTGCACTGATCGGATCAGTCGCCATGAAGAAGGCACCGAACAGAAAGCCGCCGCCTAGGAGCGCCGGCAAGATACTCGGTGCACCAGACACAGGCAGTAACATGAGCAGGCCATTCAATATCGCGTACACCCCAATCACCGTAATGATAATCCAGCGATTGGCAGTTCTCGTGATAAAGAGATAGAGGCCTCCGATGATGATGGCGAGAGCACTGGTGACGCCCATCGTGCCTGAAATACGTCCGATGAGGAGATCGAGCACAGGTGGAGGCGCAATCTGTCCTGCCTTCACCAATGCCATAGGTGTCGCCGCGGTAATGACGTCGGGTCGCACAGCCGTTGTCCATAGCGTGAGCGCACCCCATGGACCTTGGGCAGGAGGCGACCACGTGGATGTCAGCGCGACCGGGAAACAGATGTACACAAAAGCCCGTCCTGCCATTGCGGGATTGAAAATATTGTAACCAAAGCCTCCGAAAACCATTTTTGCAAAGACGATGGCGAAGACAATGCCGATGATGAGAACGTGCCATGGCACCGTGGGTGGCATAATGAGCGCGTACAGAATTGCCGAGACGAACACCGCCTCGCTGACCGGTTCTCCACGTCTCCGTACGAAGACGTATTCGGTCAAAAAGCCGAGCGTGCATGAGACGAGCACGACAGCGAGTGAACGCCATCCAAAGAAATAAATAGAAGCAAAGATGCAGGGTACAGTAGCAATGATTACCCTGCGCATGATCGGCTGCTTCAGTAAAATCTTATTAGTCTTCTTTTCTGTCTGCATATATTCCTTACTGAGTTGTATCCATTGTAGACGCTGTTATTCGACTTAATAATACGTAATATGAGAGCGATGTCAAGGAGAGTCTGGAGTGGTTTTAGCCGTCTTGACTTTGACTGAGCTTTCTGTATAATATTTTTATGTGTGGAATAATCGGTTATGTGGGTAAGAATGATGCGACGAACGTATTAATCAAAGGATTACATCGCTTAGAATATAGAGGGTATGATTCTGCTGGTATTGCTTTGATCACACAGAATGATATTTTTCTAAGGAAAGTAGCGGGTCGAGTCAATGAGCTTGCTCAGACAATAGAAGTTTCAGTGCCACAATCGAACGTTGGAATTGCTCATACCCGATGGGCAACACATGGTGTACCGAATGATGTTAATGCACATCCCCATACCGATTGCAAAAATCGTTTTGCTGTCGTGCATAATGGAATTATTGAGAACTATCGAACCTTAAAGAAATTCCTCGAAGAAAAGAATCACAAGTTTATATCAGACACCGATTCTGAAGTGATTCCGCATTTAATTGAAGAATTTTACAATGGCGATATGATGGCGGCAGTGAAGAAGTCGTGTAGTTACCTTGAAGGAACATACGGCTTGGTGATTATCTCACTCGACTGCCCAGATAGAATCATTGTAGCGAGGATGGGGAGCCCATTAGTCATTGGGAAGGGAAAGGATGAGTATATCGCTGCATCAGACCTGGCCGCAATCATAAGCCACACCGACCAAGTTATCTATTTAAAAGACGGCGAGATTGCCGAAGTAGAGAAAGACCACGTGAAAATCGATAGACGGGATGTGGGTCTCATTACACCCGAGATTGAGCATGTTACATTGACCCTAGAGCAGATCGAGCGAGGTGGTTATGATCACTTCATGCTCAAAGAAATTTGTGAGCAGCCAGTAATCTTACGAGACACGATTCGTGGTCGACTGAACTATGACGACGGTATTGCCCGACTCAACGGCATTGCCGATTATACGGAACGATTAAGAGATGCCGATCGAATTATTATCGTCGCCTGTGGTACGTCCTGGCACGCGGCATTGATTGGTGAGTATATGATAGAATCCTTAGCAGGGATACCGGTTGAGGTTGAATACGGTTCTGAATTTCGTTATCGAAAGCCGGTTCTCAACAAACGTACGGTCTGTATTGTCGTCTCACAATCCGGTGAAACTGCTGATACGCTCGCCGCATTGCGTGAGGCGAAGCGACACGGTGTTTCGGTCCTTGGCATCTGTAATGTCGTGGGCAGTACAATTGCCCGCGAAACCGATGCCGGCATCTATATTCACGCCGGTCCAGAGATCGGGGTTGCCTCGACAAAGGCATTTTTGGCGCAGATCATGACTTTCGCCTTGCTCTCACTACTCCTGGGACGACTGCGAAGACTCTCAATAGATGAGGGGAGAATCATTATTGAGGCAATAAAGCGTATTCCTGACGAACTGAGTGACCTGCTTGAGTGTTTGCCTCAACAGATCAAAGAGATTGCAATGACCTTCAAGGATCACAAGAACTTTCTCTATCTTGGCAGAGGATACAACTTCCCGGTTGCATTAGAGGGTGCATTGAAATTGAAAGAGATATCGTATATTCATGCAGAGGGCTATCCAGCTGCCGAAATGAAGCATGGTCCTATTGCTCTGATTGATAAAGATATGCCCGTTGTCGTGATTGCAATCAAGGATGCAATCTATGATAAGGTGCTCTCGAACATCGAAGAAATTAGGGCGAGATATGGAATCGTGATTGCAGTTTGTTCTGAGGGCGATACCGATTTAAAAAAGTATGTTGATCATGCCATTTGTGTTCCTTATACAATTGATCCTCTTTACCCACTCCTTACCGTGCTTCCTCTCCAGCTTCTTGCTTATTATATAGCCGACTTTAAGGGTCTCGATGTAGATAAACCTCGTAATCTCGCAAAAAGTGTAACCGTCGAGTAAATCCTTTTGAGGTTAGACAAACTCATAAAACGTCAACACAAATTAGCACAGCGCGTGAGAATCAAAAAGATACACGGTACGGTTCAATATATTGCTGGTGTTGATGTTGCGCAGAAAGCGGAACTCCTTTTTGGCTGTATTGGTGTTTTTGAATTTCCCTCTTTATACGTGGTTGATGAGGCTTTTGCGCAGGCCTCAAGTACGTTTCCCTATATACCCGGTTTTCTATCTTTTCGGGAAATTCCAGTTATTGTAAAGACCTATAAAAAATTAAGAAAAAAACCAGATCTTATACTTGTCGACGGTCAAGGTATTGCCCACCCGCGCAGGTTAGGTCTCGCATCACATGTCGGTGTGATGTTAGGCGTGGCAACAATCGGCTGTGCTAAATCACACCTCTATGGTGATTACACCGTGCCTCGTTTAGGTCGTGGTCGTTATACCTACATACGAGATGGCAAAAAGAGAATTGGTATTGTGCTGCGAACGAGAAAAAATGTTAGACCTCTTTTTGTTTCTCCTGGAAATCTCGTTGATATGAGTGACTGTCGAAACTTTGTACTCGCTTCGACAACGAAATACCGGATTCCCGAACCGCTACGGTATGCGCACACAATGGCAAGGGAGAAGGCGAGAGAATTAGGCTCGGTGGATCGTTGGTCGTTTTACGGCACAGCGGCTCGTATCGTCTGATGGTATCGTTAAACGGTAAAAAAATACGAAAGACGATACACGTATAACGATACGGGTGGCGATGCCCAATAACGTTTACCGAATAACTCTGGTTTAAACGAGGAGGTTTGATGTCAGAAGTAAGAAGAGATATTGTCACTGACACATGGGTTATTGTTGATACAGAGAATGATGCTCTTCCGCAAGTACCATTGCCGAGACCAGAAGCAGCCGAAGATTGTCCTTTTGATGAAGGTAAAGAGAATAGAACACCAAATGAGATTTATGCTATCAGGGACGGCACAAAGCCGAATACGCCAGGCTGGAAAGTGAGAGTTATTCCTAATATCAAACCTATATTGAGGATTGAGGGTGAGCTTGAAAAAACTGGTGTGGGCGTTTATGATATGGTAACGGGGACTGGTGCGAATGAGGTTATTGTTGAGACCCCTGAGCACATTTTAAATTTTTTCGATCTTTCAGACGAACAGATCGGTCATGTTTTGCGCACGTACCGTGAGCGTATAGTAGATCTTCATAAGGATAAGAGGATGCGTTACATACTCATATTTAAGAACCACGGCCGTCTTGCCGGTGCTTCGACTATCATCCATACGCATTCCGATCTCATTGCCCTGCCAGCAACGCCCGTTCGCATTAAACAAAAACTGAATGGTGCACGCGAGTATTACGGTTATAAGGAGCGGTGTCTCTTTTGCGACATTATTCAGCAGGAAATAGAGATGGCAGATCGACTCGTTTTTCAGAGTGACAAATTTGTTGTTGTGACACCGTATGCCTCGCGGTTTCCGTTCGAAATACTAATTCTCCCCAAACGTCACTCCTTTAGTTACAAAGAAATCGAGCATGAAGAGATCGTCGACCTCGCTCAGGCCCTGAAAAAAATTTTACAGTTAATGTATTTTGTACTTGGTGATGTGCCATATAATCTTATTCTCAATGATAGTCCAAACCTCATACCACGGACGGGTTATTGGCAAACAATCCAGCAGGATTATCACTGGCATATTGAAATTACCCCGCGCATCTATCGGACGACTGGATTTGAGCTTGGAACCGGTTTCTATATAAATCGCTTTTCACCAGAAAGGGCGGCAAGTGCCCTGCGTTCGAGTCTATGATCAAGGCAGCCATTTTTGATTTAGATAATACGCTCGTCGATTTTTTGGCGATGAAGGAAGCGGCGATCGAGGCAGCTGTACTGGCAATGATCGATGCTGGATTAAAAATGCCGAAAGAAGAGGCAAAGAAAAAGATTTACAAAATTTACGATCAGGAAGGCATTGAAGATCAGCGGGTTTTCGATAAGTTTCTGACAAAGGAGTTGGGGAAAATCGATTATCGTGTTCATGCTGCTGGAATTGTCGGTTATCGTCGCGCGCGTGAGGCTGCGCTTGTACTCTACCCACACGTACAGTTGACGCTGATGGAACTTATTAAGCGAGGCGTAAGGCTCGCTGTTGTGAGCGATGCGCCGCGATTACAAGCATGGCTCAGGTTGTATCAGTTAAATCTCCACCACATGTTCAGTGTTGTCATTACGTTCGAAGATACGAACAAAAAGAAACCAGCGCCTGAGCCGTTTAAAATGGTATTGCAAAAATTACACATTAAGGCAGAAGGGGCAATCATGGTTGGCGACTGGGCAGAGCGCGATATTGTTGGAGCGAAATTATTAGGAATGACAACCATTTTCGCCCGCTACGGCGATACATTCGGCACCGTGCATTCTGGAGCCGACTTTGAAATCGATGATATCGTGCAGGTTCTTGAAATTGTTGATAAACTCTCAGGAAAAAACATAGGCTCTGGTGTATGAGGGTTGATTACGTAAAATGATACTATTATTCTTATTCTTGCAAATCTTGCCAAACAAAGAAATTTTTATCTATGAAACGTATGAGAAGGGTAAGGTAGGGAGGATGGATGTCGTGTCTGAAAAGGACAGCCTTGGCTATCACATTTTTTATGAATCAGACCGAACCATTGATGTTATACTCGATAGTATCAATTTAGGAACACTGTTCATTCACAAAATCGTGAAAGGCAACGTAGAGTTAAAGATTTCACGGGATGAGAAATTTAATGTCTGGTTTAAGGGGTTTGAACGTAGCTATCGAGATGATCGACCTATCTATGACCGGCACACGCTCGATTTTGCCTTTCGGGGGTTTAACTATACAGCCGATTTTGATACCATGATCCGCCTCCACGTACCCGAACTCATGATCATCAATGCTCATGTGAAAGTCGTTGGTGAAGAGGTTATTACTACGCCGTTTGGTGATATACCCTGCTGGAAGGTCGAGCTCACGCCGAGGGTGTTCTTCATCAGAACGCACATCTATTTCTGGTTTGAAAAAGAGTACCCTCACCGGTTCATAAAACTCGAGGATGATTCGGGCACGAAGGGCATACGGGTCATCGGAACAGACGGATAAAATATTTCTCTTGACTTTCACATACAGAAGACATTTGTGCCTCCATCGATATTATTACGAGAGATTTCTATAAAAATCAGAAGCCTCTACAATCATCCTTGACATTTTTTCGAGAGTATATAGAATTAAGTATCGTGAGACGATTAGTATTGGTACTCTTATTCATTTCATTTCGTTTTCTCCTCTCGAATGAAATTTATTCTATCCCTGTTCAGGATATCGTGTACCGTATTGAAAAATTTCATCGGTTTGACCGCATCGTGATGCCGAAGGCTCATTCGCCCATTGCATCGGGTGCACCAGAGCTGCCAGCGGTCACCTCCACATATTTATTACCTCGAGGCCAGAGATTAAAAGATATAAAGATTTTAAGTGCCGAGTGGAGAGACTTGCCAGGGTATTATTACATTTATCCCAAACAGAATGAACTGCGTATAGGAGACAATTATCAATTTACCGAGCCGGATGCGCGTATTTATGGTTCCTCTAATTTGTATCCGTATGAAATTATTATTTCAGCACACACAGGCACCATGAGAGGTTATCATGTTGCGCAAGTCAGTATCATCCCTTTTCGTTACCAGCCACGAGAAGGAAAACTCTCGCTGCTGAAAGAGCTGAAAATTGAAATTGAAACCGAGCCGTGTGAACCAGGTGTTTTTCCACGACGTGAAACGCGCCTCGTGAAAAATGCATTCGAAAAATTCCTCTCCAGTATTGTCATTAACAAAGATGCACTTTATGATGCTCTGAGGAAACCGCCTTCGTATATTGAAGAGAATCCAGAGGATTTGGCACCCACTGATTTGCCTTCTTTGTTAGGTCCTCCTGTCGATTTTCTTATCGTTACGACAGATGAACAAGTAGATGGCTACAAAGATTTTGCGCGATTCAAAAAATTACTGGGGTACAACACGGCTATAAAAACGATGTCGTGGGTACGACAGCACTACATAGGGGTCGATGATGCTGAGAGATTAAGGAAATTTATAAAAGATGCAATGGAAAAATGGGGTGTCGCCTATGTCTTGATGGGTGGCGACGTGCCAGAAATTCCTACACGCTGGATTTGGATGGAACCTATTTATAATCAATGGCCGGTTCATGCGGTTACCGATCTATACTTTTCTGACCTCGATGGCAATTGGAATTTCGATGGCGATGAGCGATTTGGCGAGACGAGTGATTTATTAGACCTCTATCCCGATGTCTTTGTGGGCAGATTACCAACAACGAGTAGTGATGAGGTTCGACAATACCTTGGTAAAGTATATTCCTACATATGTCCAACAACCACCAATACCCAGATTAAGGCACTCTTCTTCTCCTCAGACTTTGTCGTGCCTGATGATGCCTATCAAATGGCACTCAGATTGAGTGATCATCTTCCTCCTTGGTTTGTTAAACATTTTTTGAATGAAAAACCACTCCAGGATCTGAAGGATTCTCTCTACGCTGGATATAACATCGTTACTGGATTAGGGCATGGCGATGTCAATATAATGCGCGTCAAAACGAATCCAACCGAATATGCAACGAACTTCTTCTTCGATTCATTGACCAATGCAGATCATGCGTTGATGATCGTTTCAACGTGCTACACAAATCCATTTCAATCGGATTGTTTGAGTAAACACTGGATACTGAATCCTTCTGGTGGTGGTATTGGCTACATCGGCCCGACGATGCCGTGCGAGACCTATCTCCATGAAAATTATTTGATGTATCTCTTTGACTCTTTGTTTTATTTTCCGCTATCAGAGGCAAACGCACTTTCTAAGATTCCTTATATTCCTGATTCGCATTGGGATAACTGGTATCGTCTCTACCAGTTTTCGCTTTCACTCTTAGGTGATCCAGCATTGGTACTATGGGACAGTATGCCGACGCAGTATACTGCGATTACGATAACACCGGATACTATTCAGGTGGGTATTGATACCATTGTGATTTCGGTTGAGCCAGATGTTTCGAGCGCCGTTATATTATATAAAGAAGGCGAGACCTATAGACGGGTAATGGCGCATAATGGTGTTGTCTCCTGTGAGGTGAGGACGGAGTCGTCTGGTTATTTGAAGTATGCCGTGTGTGATACGGTATTGGCCGGAAGGTATATTCCGCATATTGATTCGGTTATGGTGGAGCCGCGTGTTTCTTATTGTGTGTATGAGGATTGTGTTATTGTTGATTCCCTGGGCAATGGTAATGGTGTCATCAATCCTGGTGAAGATATTTGTATATATTGTGAGGTGAGGAATGTTGGTGGTGCACTTGCCAGTGGGGTGTTGGGTCGGCTGCTGTGCGCGGATAGTTTATTGACGGTAGTGATTGATACAACATCGTTTGTGGATATTGGGCCGGGTGAGGTGAGTCGTTGTCTCACGCCCTTTTATATTCAGGTCTCGGATGTGATGCCGGATGAGCATGATTTTAATTTTTCTCTGGTCTTGAATTATTCGGGGTCGGTGAGTGAGGATAGTTTTCAGGTGGTGGGTTCGGCACCGGTGTTAGCGCATTTTGGTCAAGATATTGAAGTGATCGGTGATACACTTGGGTTTGTGCTGTCTGTGGTCAATTATGGGCATGCGATTGCGGATTCGGTATTGGGTGTAATCAGTGCGCTTTCAGATACGGTGCTTGTGTTAGACAGTGTGGTGGTGTTGCCGCATGTCGGAGTGAATGGTGTGGCGTCTTCTGAGCCGGATTCTTTCTGGGTATATCTTACCGATTCTGGGCTCGTGCATTTGAATCTCAGGTTATACGATCAGGGTTATGAGGTGGTGAGTCGTGAGTTTTGGGTAGATGAACCTGGCCCGGTGGCTATGATCTGGTCGCGTGGTGCTGAAGCGTCGGTGGTGCTTGGCTGGTCGCAGGTTTTTGGTGCGTATGGGTATCGGGTGTATCGGTCAGTAAATCGGAGTGGTCCATATATGTTGTTAAACAATCATCTGGTTGGTGTCTGTCTGTATGAGGATGATGGGGTGCAGGCTGGTTTTGATTACTACTACTATGTGGTGGTGGTTGATTCGTCGATGAATTGTAGTGTGAGTTCGGACACGGTTATCGGTCGGATGAATCCTGGTTATGCACTGGGCTGGCCGACGGTCGTGTATGATTATCTCTTTGCCTCGCCGAACTTTGGTGATTTAGACCTATTTTA
>CP070664.1:1929756-1938257 GCA_020355325.1 Caldifarciminota bacterium | reverse complement strand
CCGGCTTTGCAACCCGAAGCATATTCGGTTTTAAAAAAACTTTTTTTCTTCTTATGTTGGCTATCTGTAACTCGCGGAAAATTTCAGCGATCGACTCCGTGAGTCTTTCTCCATTTTTAATGTAGACGCGCTCTTTCATCTGCATGCTTCTACAATAGTATATATTTCATGAAAATCATCAAGGGTTAAATGTTCCGGCCTCTTGCTCAGAAAATGTTTGTCAATACCCTCGGGTAATGTACCCAGGTAATGAAGTATAGCATTTTTTAATGACTTCCGTCGATATCTAAAAACACCTTGGATAAAATCAAAAAATTTTTTTTCGTCTCTCAACGTGAAGGGTGGTATCTTTTTTATGAATGATACGACAACCGAACTCACTTTTGGTCTGGGTGAAAAATATCGGGAAGGAATAACTACTATCTTCTTTGTCGAAAAGTAGTATTGTACATAGAGCGTTATTGCACCATATTTACGAGAACCGCTCTGTGCAAGAATTCTCTCTGCATACTCTTTTTGGAGCGTTAAAACAGCCCACTTAAAATAATCTCTCTCGCGAATGAGCTTTTCTAAAATGAGCGTTGTTATCGAATAGGGAATATTGCCGATAACGACTGGTCTTTCATAGTCCCTTATACTCAGCCTTAAGAAATCTTCATTGATGACCACGACATGCGGAAATGCACGGGTCTTCAGGGTCGATGCGAGTTCTTTATCGATTTCAACTGCAAAAACCTTCTGTGCCTCCTGTGCAATGTGGCGAGTGAGAATGCCTTTTCCTGCGCCAATCTCCAAAACAACATGATCGCAAACACGTGCAGAATCCACAATCTTTTTCGCCAACACGCTGCTCGTCAAGAAATGCTGGCCAAATCTCTTTCTATAGCGAGAAGAGCGTGGTTGCATTACGGTCTACAATCTCTTCGAGCCGAAGCGGCGACATACCCATAGCAGTGGAGACACTTTGTAGCGTTTCAATAATAAACGAGGGTTCATTTCTCTGCCCTCGATGTCCTGCAGGGGCCAAAAAGGGCGCATCGGTCTCGAGCAGGATTTTATCAATCGGTAATCGCGTCACTATTTCCTGGGCTCGTCGCGAAAAAGTAACAACACCAGCAAAGCCTAAATGAAATCCCATATCGAGTATAACTCGTGCCTGCTCATAACTCCCACTGTAACAGTGGAATACACCACACTGATAACCTTCTTCCTGTAATATATGCAGTGCATCATCGATGGAGCGTCTCGTATGAATGAGGAGTGGCAGGCTATGTTTCTTGGCAATGTGAATATGTTTTCTGAAGAGTTCCTTCTGTGCGCCTCGTGGTGAAAAATCACGATAGTAATCGAGTCCAGTCTCGCCAATCGCAACAACCTTTTCGCGTGTCACGATCTCTTCGATCTTCTCCATCTCCTTTATCATCTCCTCGGCTGCCTCATTGGGATGAATACCAACTGCCGGCAGGAGCCAATTGAATTTTTTTCCCTGCGCCACCGCCTGATTACTCGTCTCAATATCATATCCAGCATTGATGATTCGCGACACGCCAGCCTCACGTGCACGTTTCAAAACTGCATCGAAATCTCTTTTAAATTGTGGATCAATCAGATGACAGTGGGTATCGATCATGGCCAGGATATCAGGGTATTAGGTTATCAGGCTATGAGGCAAAAGTTATTAAGCACTCAGTCTCCTGGATCTTCTGATCATCTTATACCCTGATCCTCTGATGTTCGGATCTCCTGACATTCTGGTATTCTGATTTCTCTCACTTAATGGTGGCCCCAGACGACATAGGTTTATCTGTCGTTAACAAAACAATACCTTCTTTTCCCTCTGCAGCCAAAAGCATACCGTGTGATTCTACGCCTCTAATTTTTGCGGGTTTTAAATTATCAACAATTATTATTGTTTTACCAACCAACTCCTCTGGCTTGTAGTATTTTGCAATCCCGGCAACGATCTGACGCTTCTCATCACCAACTTCAATTGTACATTGTACTAAATTACGACTCCCTTCAGCAACGTGTGCCTCTAAGATTCTGGCAGTCTTGAGTATCACCTTTTGAAATTCTTCGATTGCAATTTCTTGCTTCTTCAATTTTTCAACCTGAATGTCGATTGTCTTATCGTCAATTTTTTGGAAGAGGATTTCTGGCTTGCCGATTGATGGAGCAACATGCGGCGCACTTATGTCATCCCATTTCTGGTCAATAAAGTTTATCATCTGTTTTATTTTTTCGGCAGTAAATGGTAAAAACGGCTCGAGTAAAACTGAGAGTGATGTCACAATCTTCATACACACGTACATCGTCCTTTCACATATCAAGGGATTGGTCTTACGCGTCGTCCATGGTTCTGAATGGTCAAAGTAACGATTTGCCTCTTGGGCAATTTTCATCACCTCCTGGAGTGCGTTCTTGAATTCGAAACGCTCAATTTTGTCACCCATGGTAGTCGGAGCATTGTGCAACAAGTTAAGGATACGATTATCAGTTTCAGTAAAAGCCGATGCCGTGGGAACCGAAGAGCTGTAGTATTTACTAATGAATGTTAATGTACGATTGATAAAATTACCGAGTATATCAGCCAATTCGTTATTATGCCATGCCTGAAAATCGCGCCAGGTGAAATCTGTATCACGCGCCTCTGGTGCGTTGCGTGTGAGTACATACCGTAAGGAATCTGCCTGGAAGTCTTCGAGAAAATCAGGCAGCCAGATTGCATACCCCTTTGATGTAGAAAACTTATCACCCTCAAGGTTGAGGAATTGGTTTGCTGGTATTTCTGCAGGCAAAATATAATCGCCGTATGCCATGAGCATTGCAGGCCATATGAGGGCATGAAACACGATGTTATCCTTGCCAATGAAATGAATCAGTTTCGTATCTTTGTTAAACCAGTACTCCTTCCACAAGTCGGGTTCACCCCTCTTTTCCGCCCACTCGATGGTCGAAGAAATGTAGCCTATGGGTGCATCGAACCAGACGTATAAAACTTTATCCCTTGCCTCTTCGAGTGGTACTGGTACTCCCCACGGAAGATCTCTCGTTATGGGTCGGTCCTCGAGTCCCTCCCGGAGCCAACCCTTCACGAACGTCAAGACTGTTTCCTTCCAATCTTTTTTGGTCTCAATCCATGCAGCCAGTTTATCCTGGAATTCTGAAAGTTTAAAATACCAATGTTTGGTTCTTGTCTTCTGTGGTTTTTCACCGCACACCAGACATCGAGGGTCGATGAGCTCAGACGGCTCGAGCCAATGGCCGCACGTCTCACACTGATCTCCTCGGGCACCATCCGCAGAACACTTAGGACATATGCCAATAATATAGCGGTCAGGCAGGAATCGCTTGCATCGTGGACAATAAAACTGTTCTACTTCTTGAGGATATATATTACCCTTCGTGTAGATCTTCAGAAAAAATTCCTGAGCCATACGGTGGTGAATAGGAAGTGTTGTGCGCGAGAAGTTGTCGAATGTCATTCCAAAAGCCGCGAATGATTTCTTGATCGATTGGTAATAATAATCAACAATTTCACGTGGTGTTTTTTTCTGTCTCTCAGCACTAATTGTCACCGGGACACCGTGCTCATCAGTACCACAGATATAGACAACATCGCGGCCCTTTAATCGTTGGTACCGAACATAAATATCTGCAGGCAGATATGCTCCGGCAAGATGGCCGAGATGTATATCACCATTTGCATATGGTAAGGCACTGGTTACTAATATTTTCATGCGGTATTATAAGGAAAAGCAGTTAAAAGTCAAGCCCACGCATTCCATATTCGTTTTACGGTTTCGTTAATTGGTTTCGTAAAAACGCCGTCCGGGAAACGTTTGACGAATCGCGTTTCGCAACCGAAAAACGCCGACGATATGCGCGGGGTTGACACCCGCGTTTTTTATATTAAAATAAAAACAGTGCTCTATTTACTACTCATCTTCACCATATTCCCACCCACGAAGGTGAGGGCAATTGATAGACCAAACGATGCCGGCTCGGCAATCAACGTACAATGGCAAAAATCTTCTGATGACAACATAATTGGTGGATACATAATTTTCAAAAGAGTCTTACCCGATACCACGTATCAAAGAATCGGTTCAACAGGCCGCGGTGTTCAGTTCTTCGAGGATGATAATACACAAGATGATGAGGAGTATGACTACGTGGTAGCAGGAGTGCACAATACTGAATTATTCTATTCAGAACCGAGTAACGTAGTTAAATCATATCCGCAAGTTTTTCATACAGGAAGAATTAACGTTTTAATCTGCATCATTGCCTTTACATTCGCGCTCAGTTATTTCGTCACGAAGGCGCGGACCGGGAAAAATTTATTCGTCAGGAAAATTCCGGGACTCGCTGCGGTTGAAGAGGCAGTCGGGAGGGCAACGGAAATGGGCAAACCGATTTTGTATGTACCCGGGCTTGGCGATATTGAATGGACCGCGACTATTGCCTCAATGAATATTCTCGGCGAAGTAGCAAAAAAGATCGCCCTCTACGATACACCACTCATCGTTCCGAATACATGGTCCGTAACATATACAGTCTCAAAGGAGGTTGTCAAAGAAGCATTCATCTCTCAAGGGCGACCCGATAAATTTCACGAAGACTATGTGCGGTATCTTACCGAGGCACAGTTTGGCTTCGTCGCGGCTGTCAACGGCATCATGATGCGTGAGAGACCAGCTACCAACTTTTTCATCGGTAGATTTTGGGCAGAATCGCTCCTCATGGCAGAAACCGGTGCGCAGACTGGTGCCTTCCAGATTGCGGGTACTGATTCGGTCCTCCAATTACCATTTTTTATTACTGCCTGCGACTACACACTCATCGGTGAAGAACTGTATGCTGCCTCAGCCTATCTCTCTCGAGAACCGTTACTCCTCGGTTCGCTCAAGGCACAGGACATCGGCAAAGTCGTTGTACTTTTCATACTGTTGGGATTCACTATTCTCACATTCTGTAACATCAATCTCCTCTCTCTGCTAGCAGTACAGTAAGTGATGCTCGTTGTCCCGCATGAGATTGCTTCGACTCTCAGCAGGAGCCTCGCAATGACGTATCGTCGAAACTATGGAACTTCAAATATACAATAAAAATTCGTTGACATGATGTATTTTTTCAATACAATAAACAGTGATTTACATATTCCTTATGCTCGCCATATTACCGCCTACTGATCTCCAAGCGATTGATAAACCAAATGATGCGGGTTCGAGCGTTAATCTCAGTTGGAAACTATCGTCCGATGATTCCATGATTGATGGCTATGTGATATTGAGGAGACTCGTATCTGATACTACATATCACGAAATCGGGCTGACGGGTCGAGGTGTTTCATTTTTTGAAGATGAAGGAACCCAGGATGGTCAAGAATACGTCTATATCGTCGCGTCAGTAAAGAATAGTAGGCTTTTCACATCAGAACCGAGTAACAATGCCACATCTTATCCTCAAGTCTTCCATACCGGTAGGATTAACGTCTTACTGTGTATAGCACTCTTTACAGCATTTTTAGGCTACTTTGTTTCTCAAGCAAGAACCGGAAAAGAACTATTTATTCGGAGGATTCCAGGCCTTGCCGCAGTTGATGAGGCCGTCGGGAGGGCTACAGAAATGGGTAAACCGATTTTATATGTACCCGGACTGGGCGATATTGATTGGACCGCAACCATTGCTTCAATGAATATTCTCGGTGAGGTGGCAAAAAAGATCGCCCTCTATGATACACCACTCATCGTTCCGAATCGATGGTCAGTAACCTACACCGTCTCAAAAGAGGTTGTTAAAGAGGCATTCGTCACTGAGGGAAGGCCAGATAAGTTTAAGGAAGATTATGTGCGGTATCTGACTGAAGCACAATTCGGCTTTGCCGCTGCAGTCAATGGCATTATGATGCGTGAAAGGCCCGCAACCAATTTCTTCATTGGCAGGTTTTGGGCAGAGTCTCTGATTATCGCAGAAACCGGTGCACAGACCGGAGCATTTCAGATTGCGGGCTCAGACTCGGTTCTCCAGTTGCCTTTTTTTGTCACTGCATGTGATTACACGCTCATCGGCGAAGAATTGTATGCTGCATCTGCATATCTTTCTCGTGAGCCACTCCTCCTCGGATCACTCACAGCACAAGATTATGGTAAGATAATCGTACTCGTCATACTATTCGGATTCACCCTCTTTTCATTTTTTAATATAAACTTACTTGCTCTCTTAGAAGTACAATGAAACGCATAATTCCGCTCTTCATCTGTTTACTCATTGGATTTTCAATGATTATTCAATTCTTTATTCCTCATCCGACATCGTTAGAGTTTGGGAGTACAATATACAAATGGGTAATCGTGCTCATCGTATTTGCCCTGGTCTTGGCAATTGGTAATTTAATCAGACATCACGGTACGAAGATAAGACGGCAAAAGAAAGACTGGCCCTATAGTATTGTAACACTATCGAGTATGATCGGCATGGCTATCATCGGTCTGTTTTGGGGAATACAAGCCGAATCACTCTTCCAAAAGATCTATTTAAATGTCTTTGCACCATTGAGTGCAACCATGTTTGCACTCCTCGCATACTACATGGCATCTGCCGCATATCGTGCGTTTCGAGCACGGAGCCTCGAGGCAACCCTGCTCTTGGCTGCAGCATTCATTGTCATGATCGGGTTTATGCCCTTCGGGCAATATATTCACCCACGTTTTCCCGCATTTGCCGAGTGGGTAATGCGTGTGCCGAACATGGCATCACAGCGCGGAATTTTATTAGGTGTAGCCTTTGGAGCAATCGCCACTGCTTTGAAAATTATTCTCGGTATTGAACGTGCATGGCTTGGAGGAAAAGAATGAAGTGGTACGAGGTCATATCGACAATTGACCGTAGAATAATCTATGTACTTCTCACCGTGCTCGTTATCTTACCATTTTTTACGCGCGTCACGATTCCACAAAATATAATGCCTCAGACGCAGAGATTATTTGATTTCATCGAATCTGTTCCACCAAATGACAAAGCAGTTATTATGACGTTTGACTACTCACCACAAACCATGCCCGAGTGTCATCCAATGGCGAAAGCATTACTCAAACATTGCTTTGCGAGAAACATACCAGTCATTGGCGTTTCTTTCGATCCTCAAGGTCCAGGCCTTGCGGTCGATGCGATTACGAGCGTAGTAGATAGAATTAATCATTATGCTACGAGTAAAGAAGATTCGTTGGTCTATGGTAAAGATTACGTCTACCTCGGCTGGAAATCTGGAAGGATAGCAGCTATGTTAGACATGGGTGAGAGTATTGCTGGTGTTTTTCCGCGGGATTACTTCGGAACCTCGGTAGATTCATTCCCGTTGATGCAAAGAATAAGAAACTATAAAGAGGTCGCTATTGCAATTGTCTTATCGGCTGCCGCATATCCAGACGATTGGATACGATATCCACAGACACGATACGGAGTAAATATCGGTGCAGGCTTAACTGCAGTGATGGCACCAAAATATTATCCGTTCTTACAGACGGGTCAAATCGCTGGTATGATGTCGGGTATGAAGGGCGCGGCAGAATACGAAAAATTGGTCCTCGAACACGGTTACGCACGGGAACTCGGCACCGCGGAAACTGGTATGAACTCGCAGTCGATGATTCACATTTTGATCATTGTTTTTATTCTTCTGGGTAATATTGGATACTTTTTCTCCAGGAGGCAGAAATGAGTACCGACCCATGGATTTGGATCGGCGCCTTTTTAACCCTCATGATATTTTCATTTTTGTTTAAAGATAATCCATTCTATAAATTCGGTGAACACCTCTTTGTTGGTGTAGCAAATGGCTACTACATCGCCTTATACTGGCATAACTCATTAAAACCCAACCTGTTTGACCCACTGAGTGCGGGAAATTATCTCTACATCATTCCATTACTCTTGGGACTCATGTATTTTACACGATTCATTCCGAAGATATCCTGGCTCGTGCGTATTCCAATTGGATTTATGATCGGGTGGGGTGCTGGGCTCGCAATTCCCGCCCATTTTCAGGCCGAAATTTTGAGGCAGCTCGAAGGAACGGTCATTACCCCCGAGAGTTTTACAAATATCACTGCTGGCATATGGTCAGTCATCATTATGGTTGGTGTCGTGTGCACGTTGGTCTATTTCTTTTTCTCGCGGGAACACAAGGGTATTCTGAAGCCGACATCACGACTCGGGATTATCTTTATCATGATAGGATTCGGTGCCTCATTTGGGTACACGGTCATGGCACGCGTCAGTCTTTTGATCGGTAGAATCCAATTTTTATTGGGTCCGTGGTTAGGACTCATTAGATAGAGTAAACGCCAGAAACACAAGAGCATTTCCTACAACCAGATCATAAAATATTATAATTTAGTATAAATAATTATACTTTTTTATAATTATTATCCACGATATTCACATAAATCCACATCTTATCAACACTTAAGTCTCGATGAACAGGCATCAATTTTGCT
>CP070664.1:1926218-1929656 GCA_020355325.1 Caldifarciminota bacterium | reverse complement strand
CTGCGCGTATACGATGTTCAATACATCCTTCCCTTGTGATTTGGCTGCATAGGCGATATACTCACCATCGGTCGACCATGTCACACCACCCTGGAAAAGCGAGAGCCCCTCGTATCCGATTGCATACTCAGCGCGCACAATCTTTTTTATTACCTGCCCATCAATACTCGAAACAATGATGAGTTCTGTAGCGCCACTTCGATCGCTAATAAACGCAATTTTATCTCCCTGCGGTGAAATGGTCGTTGAAATGTTATAGAGCGATTGTGTTTTCTTATGATCGACCACGACACGCGCGAATCTATTAAAATTCTCTTTTAATGTAATTCGAGGCCAGTATTTCGTTTGATAGTAGGTAATCCACTGGTCATTAAAATCATTCACCGTCACCCCAAAGAGGGTAACGAATGTTTGTTCCAGATTCTTTTTCGCCTTGAGCAGGTGAATGAATTCACCTACCTTTTTACGTCCGTACTTCTCTGCAACGTAATTCATGAACGCCTGTCCCTCTTTATAAATGAGCCAGCCGCCAAAATTCTCTAACGCCGAAAGTGGTATCACTCGATTGTTCATAATCAAATCTTTCATGAAGAGATCAGCGGAAATATCCCATTCGATCGATTCAAATTCGCAGAGCCCCTCCATTACCCAGAGTGGAATTGAATAGAAGATGTCGCCGCTAAACAGTGCCTCCAATCGTGAAGGGAAAAATATAGCAAATTGAAAGACGTGCGTAAGCTCATGGACAAGAATATGTCGAAACTCTTCATAGTCTCCATTGAAGGGAACAACCATACGGTTTTTTAGAATTTCACTGAAACCTCCTATCGCTTCTTCAATCAATTCGAGTGTTATATTCGTTTGAGAAAAGTCATTAGGTGAATTGTATAGAATCGCTGGAATTTTGAATTCGACCTCAATGCCAAGGTCTTCGCTGAGCAATTCGTAGCCATCCTCGAGAACCTCTTCGGCAAAAGTAGCGAGATCTTCACCACCGGAATAAAAATAAATATCGAAATGCTCAGTTGCGAGAATTTTGAAATCGAAGTCTCTGTACTGAATCTTATTCTGACCAAAGTATTGTGTGAATAATATGAATGAACAAAGAAGAATACTTGTCATGATTTAATTATATCGATTCTTATGCTAATGTCAATGCCTCGTTGACTTGGACGCTCAAATTTATATAATGGTTTAATGCATGTATTCATAAGCGACGCACATATTCGCACCGACAAAAGTTATCGAGCAAAGGTCCTCAATAAATTCTTACGCGAGATTCGATCGAAGCTAACACAGCTCTACATCGTAGGTGATCTCTTCGAATTCTGGTTCGAATATACAATCGTCTTTCCCAAGAACTATGTCAAGACGCTCGCAGTGCTCTATAATCTCATTGAAGATGGTAAAAAAGTCCATTACGTTTTAGGAAATCATGAGGTGATGATTGGAGATTTTTTAAGAGATTTTGGATTCATCGTCCATGCCGACGCGACAACACTCACTATCGAGGGAAATAGTGTCCTCCTTGCGCACGGACACAAGGTTGACAAGAGAATTTGGTCTTCGCTGTGGGAGCGACTCCTGACGTCAAAAGTGAATCACGCGCTCTATAACTTCATCCATCCTGATATCGGTGTCTTTCTCGCCCAGGGTATTGCGTACCTGTCGCGAAAACAACGACCTAATATACCTCTGGTCAGCAACCTTGAAAAGTACGCGTGTAAAAAGTTACAAGAGGTAGATATCGTTATACTCGGTCATTCACACATCCCAGTCTTTAAGCACTATCCTGGTGGCAAGTATTACATCAACACGGGTGACTGGGTTGATAATTTTTCTTATGCTACAATTAATAAACGTAATGTATCACTGCACTATTATAAACCATCTTATCTCAAATACTAAATAATCTTAAATCTTAAAATTCAAAATTTTTGAAACTTTTTGGTTATTTGAAATGAGGATTTATTTAGTATTTAGGATTTCGTGCTTAGGGTTTTTTTAAGTCGGTACCAGAACGATTGTGTCAAGCGTATCTCCTTGAGTTTTTTTGCTGCTGCTTCCCTTCCTTCCTGAATCAATACTTCATATGGTGAAAAGTCTGCCCAGTGGAACTGCGCCACATCTGGATTAATAATTACATCTGCGAGCGAAAGGACCCGTTGATCAAGGTGATATTTCATAAATGAGAGTGCACGTTGATTTATACGAAAGCCTGTATCTGGTATTCCTTCAAATTGTGGACGTCCTCCAAGATAGACCGCCACAACGGCTGTCGCCCCCATAGTTTTAACCGGGTCAACCGGTATGTTATCTATGACGCCGCCGTCAACAAAAATTCTTTCATCTTTAATAAAGGGCGGGAATATGCCGGGAATTGCACAGCTGGCCCAGACCGCATCAGCAAGTGAACCATGTGTAAATACGACTTCCTCACCCGACTGAATATCTAAGGCATTACATGAAAATTTGATTTCCAGATCATGAAACGTTGTATCACCGAAGAGGTCACTGAATAATTTCTTTGTCACGTTCGTCTTAATATGAGATTTCTTGAAGAGTAACCTTCCAAAATAGAACTTCTCGAACAGTTCTTTCTTGAATCTCCGAAGGGTACTTTCGTCCTCTGTATAAAATTCGGCTACATTGAGATTCTTAAATTCTTTCGATTGAATCATCTCAGCCGCCCTGTCTCGCAGGCCTCTCGATGAACCATGCAAACAGTAAAGAGCACCAACCACTGAACCAATCGACGTACCAACAACATAGTGTGGCTGTATACCGTGCTCTTCAAGAACTTCGAGAACACCGATATGGGCCAGCCCCTTCGCACCACCACCGCCTAAGGCAATACCGAGTTTCATTGTCTTATCGTCTGCCGGTCTGATAGTCTAATACCCTGACCTCCCCATACGCTGATTTTCTGATGCGCTCATCATCCGATATCCTGATCCCCCTTATCCTCCATCGTCCGTGCAAGCACAATTTTATTCCTCCCTGTCTGTTTTGCCCGGTACAGTGCACGATCAGCCTTTTCGATGAGATCGACCCTTGTCCTCGCATCTGTAGGATAGTGAGCGATGCCTATACTTATGGTGACTCTTAATTTCGTCTGCTTGAACTTTATCTCTGATTTTAAAAGATGGTCTTTCAAACGGGAGGCGACCCTCAGCCCTTGCTCAAGTGAATATTTGGGAAGGATAATTGCGAACTCTTCGCCGCCATAACGTGCAGCTAATCCGCTCTGTTGTATGAGTGTTCCGATGAATTGCAATACCTCATCACCAGCCAAATGACCATAGGTGTCGTTAATCATCTTAAAATGATCAATATCAAAGAATATAAGTACCACATCGTGTTTTTTATTCATCTCCTCTTGAAGGATTTCCTGAAACCGGCTGTGATTGTATAATCCAGTGAGTCCGTCGTGCTGTG
>CP070664.1:1920527-1926118 GCA_020355325.1 Caldifarciminota bacterium | reverse complement strand
TTCTCTTTCTAATCTTTTTACCTCTTCGATTGAATTACTAAAAGCCCTCAACCGTTTCGAACATTCGAGTGGCGCGGTAAACTTTCTTGTTATCTCCTCAGATGACTTTGCACCGTGAATAATGAGAAATTTTTTTTTCGCCAAACCAACCTCATCAAGAATATCGACAAGATTATCTAAAGGAGATCTATCGATCGTAAAGAGAATGGGTATATCGATATGCCTCATCAATTCTATGAGTTTATTTGCGCTCTTTTTCTTCTTCATGTGCCATCATCCAATAATACTATATCTAAAGAGATTGTCAAGTATACCTCCCCCAAAAATTAAATTCGTGTTGTTTATGTTGAGGACAGCTGCTATTTAATGATGACCACCCTCTGCTTCAAATCACCAATAACGACGTGATAAACGCCAGAACTCGATGGACGATAGAATAACTCTTTTGTATACGATTCATGAACTTTGCGACCGGTAATATCAAAAATCTTTACGAACATCGGCGCAGAAAGATTTACCTCAATTGCCCGGCCGACTGTTCTCAGCCTATTAATAGAAACTCTCTTATGAGCCACGTCTTCAAATACACCCGTGACAGTATTCTTCTGAAGTATCCAGGTCTCAGGGTCGACAATAATATCCATTGGTTCCTGAGGAAGCAGAAATTCAAAGTGCTGTGGTGAGTCGTTTATCGCGAGGGTAATGATTGTATCGCCACTCGCGTAATCCACGCCAATTGGTAAAGGCATATGAAACACTGCTGGACCAACGGGTTGGGTTTGGGTTAAGTCTATAACTAATCGCCAATTTGGTGCTTCATACACTTTGTTCCAGAGAACATCGTAGATTGGGAAGTACAGGGCGTAGACCCATTCATCGAAGAACCAATCGTAATCACCATTCAGTTCCTGATTCATGATTCGATTTAAATCATCGGTCGAGGCATTCATGTATTCGAATGAATCGCGGTAGGCCGCCATAAGGTTCAGCCACGTTTCATCATCGCCACACAGGTACCGAATCATGTGTAGTACCCATGAACCTTTGTAATAGGCGTGGCTCGTTTCAAAGATATTACTCTCTGGAGGGTCATAGATCGAATGCGGATTGGACTGTTCTACGCTAAAATAGTAGTCTCGGCGCGAAACCATTGTATTGACAAATGCGGCGTGTCCCTCTCTGCGTTCTCTGTACAGAGCGTCCAAATACGTCGCAAATCCTTCGTTGAGCCAGACGTTTTCCCAACCAAAACAGGTGACCATATCACCCCACCACATGTGAGACATCTCATGCGCTATACCATAATAGTCTGGTGTAGGACGGATCCAGGTGCGAGTAATGGTTGCCATTGTTTGATGCTCCATTCCAAGATAATAGAATGGATACACAACATCTGTGCCATAGCACTCGAAGGGATAATCGCCGAACAGTGAGTCGTAAAAATACATCATATCTGTACACAGTGAAAAGGCAGTATAGGCATAGCTCGAATCCTGAGGCCAGAAGAAGTATCTAATTTCAATACTCTCAGACGGAACCGGGAAGTACCAGTCTGAATAGGTCATGAATTTACTCGAGGCGAAGTGAATCAAATAGGGCGAAATTGGATAGCCGTGTTTCCAATGATAGGTCGCTTCACCTCCAGATACCACACAGCCTAAATACTCGCCCGTAGCACAAACCATAAATGAATCAGGCACCGTAATATAGCATTCTACCCCATTATCCGCCTTGTCCCATAAGCGATCATAGCACGGCATCCATTGTCGCGTACTAAACGGACAACCAAGTGTATAGGTTACTGTTCCATAAGCTGTATATCGCAGATATCCCATGTTTCCGGATCCAGTGCCGCTGTATCCAACCATGATGTCAAAAGAATCACCTTGATTATACGGCTGGGGTAGATTTACATACAATGTTTCATCATTATGATTGTAAGTAGCAGTCACGCCATCTACCCTCACCGAATCGACACCTAAACCGAGAAGATGCAAATCAACCATCGTCAAATTATCTTCATTACTGCGAGCCGATATCGTCACCGCACCCTCAAGGTACCGTGAGTCCATCGGTAAATCGAGGACGATGAAGTAGTGAAGGACATTATAGGAATGCGTTGATTCTGCTCGGATAGGTTCTGGATAGAAAACTTGCTTATTTTCAAAATTGAAAGGCTGTGTTAATAACCACAATGCTAAGATTGTCATAATACCTCCTTATTATTACTTCCTACTATCTACTAACTACTGTCTACTTTTTTAAGATAAGTATTAGTTCCCGCAAAATCTCAGCTACGGTTGACCCTGACGCATATGGTGTCGCAGCTAATGGATTGTATTCAACAATATCAGCACCGATAATTTTTTTATTTTTAAATAATAGAAGTGAATCGATTAATTCATGATACGAGATCCCTCCGGGTTCTGGCGTCGAGACTGCTGGTAAAGCACCAGGGTCTAACACATCAACATCAATGGTGAGATAAATAGGTTCTCTTATGTTGTCTATGACTGACGATAATGGTTTTAAAGTTTTAAACCTATGAATATTTTTATTGAATTCAAATTCTTCTTTTGTCCCGGAACGCATACCAAATTGATACATATTTTTTATATCGACAATATCACTCACGCGTCTCATAGCTGTCGCATGACAGATTTTGTCACCGAGATACTCATCACGTAAGTCACAGTGCGCATCAAATTGAATTACAGAAAATGTAGAAACCCCTTGCTTCAACGCCCTTATGATTGGTAGTGTGACCGTGTGTTCACCACCGAGTAGTATTGGCAATTTTTTGTCAGCCACAATATCACAGACCTTCTTCTCAACCTCTGAAACCCAGTCTCCGGTGCTCAACAACACATCGCCGAAATCGCATATTTTTTTATCAAGAAGTGTTTTATCCTGATAAGGAGAATAGTCCTCGATATTTTCCGAACACTGTCTTATAAACTGGGGGGCAAACCTGGAACCAGGAATAAATGATGAGGTTCTGTCAAATGGTATGCCCAACACGACAATATCCGCATCATTATATTCGGCATCTGCATAGTATAACTTCATTTGTCAATGGCCCCCATTCACTCGACTACACGCTACATATTCCTACAACGTACAACGACTTTTTATGCTGCTTCAGCATAGCCCAAGGCTCCAGCCATAGTAATGACTTTTATTGGACAGACCTCAAAGCACCTACCACAGCCAACACATCTTTCATCTATTACTTTGTGTTTTTTGTCTGGCTCGCCCTCAATTGCCTTAAACTCACAAACCTTAACACACTCACCACACCCATTACACTGTCCTGAAATAATTGCATAGGGGCGCGCCTTGACTCGGTCGATAAAAGATTTTGTTGGACACTTATTATAGCAGATACCGCAGGAAGTACACTTTGCATAATTCATTATCGGTAAATTACCCTCCATTCTGATAGCGCCTTCATATGGGCAGACCTTCACACAGAGGGTACAACCAATACATCCAACCTTACAGATGTCTTTCACTGCCTTGCCTTTATCAAGAGATTTACAGGCCAAATAGACTAATTGAGAGCGTGGTATTAATTCTAATACCTGGCGTGGACATTCCTTCACACATATGCCGCATGCAGTACACTTGCTTGGATCAATTATCGGCAGATGATCAGGACCCATTTTTATTGCTTGAAACGGACAGACCGTTACGCAATGGCCACCGCCAAGGCATCCATAAAGGCATGCCTTGTTTCCTCCCAAAAGGATATGGTTGCTGCGACAATCTCCGGGGCCACGATATTCGTACCGTTCGACTGCCTCTTCCTTGCCCCCTTTACATCGTAACACACACGCCATCGGCTCAGTCTCTTCAACCTCAACACCCAAAATCTCACCAATCTGCTGTGCCGTCTCAGAACCGCCCACAGTACAGAGGTTTGGTGGATATTCTCCGGTCGCCTCGGCGAGTACATGGGCATAGGCCTCACATCCTGGAAACCCACAGGCACCGCAGTTTGCTCCGGGTAACAGGCTTTTTATTTTCTCTTCTTTTTCGCTTACCTTAACTGCAAGTTTTTTGAAGGCAAGAGCTAAGAAAACTGCAAAGACTAAACTCAGTCCACCTAATCCAAGTATAGATTTCAAAATATTTGTCGCATCCATGCAGGAACATTATATGCACTTTCGTTTACTTGTCAACGCTACCCTTCCTAATCCAACCAAAAGATCCCCTCGTCATCGTATGATGAGTAACCGCACAATTGACTTATTGACTGAGCGGACTATAATAACACGATGAAAGTAGTTACCTATAGTTTGAGTATATTCTTACTATTAACAGGTTGTAGCGAAATGGAGATCAAGTGGGCAAAAAAGTTTGATGCATCAGGCCCTGGTAATTATAGGATTAACAGCCTTTACTTCCATCATGACATTTATATGACTGGCTCTTACTGGGAAACGGGTCAAAATCCGAGTTGCATTACTGCTCGGTTCAATGAGAATGGTGAACTCGAGTGGTTCAACGTATACAAACAGGAAACCCCAAAAATAGCCGAAGGTAAATCAATACTCGTCATCAAAGAAGATATACTTGAAAGCAGCCCGGATGTTTATGTGCTCGTGCATTCCGTTGACGCGCATAACATTAAAAATGTGATTTTAGTCAAGTATGACAGCCTCGGTACGATTGAATGGGAAAAGTATGTGGAAGAATCAGCGGGAGAAATCGAAACTGAAATAGTAGCCGCGGATCAGAATAATATCTACATAACCGGTTGGAAGAAAAGTCTTAACGACTCAATTACTATCTTTCTTGCGCAATATCACACATCTGGTGAATTAGTATGGTTGAGTGAATACTACAATCCGGCATTTCATTTCAGTCAGATCAAATTCGATACAAGAAATGGTAAACAATTCCTGGTCGGAGGTATAATAGAAAATACAGGTGATTTTTTCTTCATGAGATATGATAATAATGGGAATCTCATAAGTCTGACAAAGTATGAAACCTCGGAACACGAAGATGCATTGGCTGCGGCAAAAATTGACAACAATGGGAACGTCTATTTAACAGGCACGATCCACAGTGATGAGACAGGCAACGATTATCTAACAGTTGTCTACGATAAGGATAACATTATGCTGTGGTCAAAACCGCGCGACGGGGAAGCCCATCTGAACGATATACCAAAAGCCATGGTACCCGATGATTCTCTCAATGTCTATGTAACAGGCAGTAGCGAAACGCAGAATGGTTTTACTGAAATTCTGACAATCAAGTACGATCAATATGGCAATGAGCTATGGTCCGAGACATTTCAAGCGAAAAAACAAGAGCCTGTTGCTCCTCTTTTCATGCTCCCCAATTTTATCCATTATGATCGGCATTCTTCGGTGCGCGATTTCTACATAGCGGGGTACATTGGAAATGATGTTTTGGTGCTCAAATATAACACCAAGGGCATTCACAAATGGACTGCGCGATATGGAAAGGCAGACACAAACAAACCTACTGCCTTTTCAGGCACCTGTATTGCAATGGAAAGTACGTCTGAGAAGGGTCTTGATGCGTACATCATAAAATGTGGACCTTCAGAGCAG
>CP070664.1:1914975-1920427 GCA_020355325.1 Caldifarciminota bacterium | reverse complement strand
GGTGCAAAAGTTTTTGAAGAGGGTGGTGCAGAGTTCATCATTCGCGGAATAGGGTTTATAAAAAATTTAGAGGATATTGAGAATATTGCAGTTACTGCGCGTGAAGGTGTACCTATCTACATCAGGGACATCGGAGCAGTTACAACAGGTCCAGATTTTCGACGCGGTGCATTAGATAAGGTCGGCATAGAAGTAACTGGTGGTGTTGTTGTCATGCGCTACGGCGAGAATCCTTTGAGGGTTATTGAAGGCGTTAAAGAAAAAATTGAGGAATTAAAGCTTGGTCTGCCATCCGGGGTGAGGATTGTCCCATTCTATGACCGTACTGGCCTCATCAATCGAACAATCAACACCTTAAAGGACGCACTGACGCAGGAAATAATTATCACCATTTTTGTGATTATTGTTTTTCTTCTTCACTTCTTTGGTAGTATGATTATTTCGATCGTGTTACCGATTGGTGTTTTGATTTCTTTCATCTTGATGAGACTATTTGGAATCGATGCTAATATCATGTCCTTGGGAGGCATTGCAATTGCGATTGGTGTGATGGTTGACTCGGGTTCTGTCCTCGTTGAAAATCTCTATAGAAAAATTGCTGAACACCAGAGACGCAGATCATTGACCAAGGAAGAGAGATTGGAAGTAACTATGGAGGGAGCAAAGGAAGTGGGCCGTCCTGTCTTCTTCGCACTGCTCACGACAATCATCGGTTTTATTCCAGTCTTTGTCTTGACAGGACAGGCTGGCAAGCTATTCAGACCATTGGCATTCACCAAGACCTTTGCCATGATTGGAGCCGCCCTCATTGCAGTTAGTCTCTTGCCCACACTCTCTTATTATCTCATTCGAGGAAGACTAAAATTGCCGGACGAAAATATCGTGTCTCGTTTTTTGAGAAACATCTATCGCCCGACTATACGATGGGCACTGAACCACAAGAGAATTATTTTCGGTATCTTCGCACTCGTACTACTGGTTGGTGTTATACTTTCTACATTTCTAAAACAGGAATTTATGCCTCCGCTCAATGAGGGTGATCTCTTATTCATGCCGGTTCTCCTGCCCGGCGCATCGCTGTCACAGGTCATGGATGTCATGCGAAAGCAGGACATCATAATTAAGAATGAATTTCCCGATGAGGTCGAGTGGGTAGTGGGAAAACTCGGCCGTGCGGAGACACCAACCGACCCGGCACCAGTTACCATGATCGAAACGGTTATTCATCTCAAACCACAGAGCGAGTGGCGTAAGGGAATGACGCGTGAGACATTAGTTAGAGAAATTCAAGAGAAGACGAAGATTCCTGGTGTTAGCCCGATTATGACCCAACCCATCAGGAATCGGATCGATATGCTGGCGACTGGTATTCAAACTCCCGTGGGAATAAAAGTGTTCGGACCGGATTTAAAGAAGATCGAAGAAATTGCGATGAAACTCGAGAAGATTGTGCGTGCAGTAAAAGGTGCCTCGAGTGTTTATGCAGAGCGTATCGGTAATCGGCCATACTTTGAGATTGAAATAAATCGAAATCAGATTGCACGTTACGGCATTAATTTAGGTATGGTCCAGGAAATCATTTCCATGGCAATTGGTGGAATGAATCTCACCCAGACCGTGGAAGGGAGGGAACGTTATCCTATTAGGGTGAGGTATATGCGGGAATTTCGCGATAGTCCAGAGGCAATAGGTCAAATCTATATTCCGACACCGTCAGGTGAACAGATCCCTCTGAGTCTGCTGGTTCATTTCAAAAAGACATTAGGACCAGCAATGATTCAATCAGAAAATACAATGCCTTATTTTCGCGTGTTTATCAACGTAAATCAGGACATTATTGGCCTTGTCGATTTTGTTGGAATAGCACAAAAGACAGTTAACGATAAGATTAATTCAGGGGAATTAGATATTCCAGCCGGTTATTATATAAACTGGAGCGGTCAGTTTGCATCGGAAATTGAAGCAAGACAGCGATTGTCCATTGTTCTGCCGATATGTTTAGGCATCATTTTACTATTGCTGTATATCGCCTTTAAAGATTTTTCGTCTGTGCTGATTGTCGCAACAGGCCTGCCTTTTTCCTTAGCCGGCGGCATTATTCCACTGTTTCTGTTCGGATTTAAGTTTTCTACTGCAGTTTGGGTAGGGTTTATTGCCTTGTTTGGTATTGCAACGGATAATGCCGTGGTACTATTGACCTGTATTCAAAATCTTTTTAGAGAAAAGAAGCCAGAGAATATTGATGACGTAAAAGAAACGGTAACCAAAGGTGGACTGCTGAGAGTGAGGCCAGTTATGATGACAACCCTAACAACCATTTTGGCTCTTGTCCCAATAATGTTTTTCACCTCGGCCGGCTCAGAGGTGATAAAGCCAATGGCTTCACCAATCATTGGCGGTCTTATCACCGCAACACTTACAAATCTTGTTCTGGTACCAATACTGTATGCTTGGTTAAAAGAAAGACAGTTACCGAAAGAGAAGTGAAAGGAGTGACCCCGTTAGATGATCAACATACTCGTCTTCCCTCCACGAGTATAGAAACACAAGAAATATCTAACGGGGTTTCACCAGTGGAGGTTACGTGAAGCTCATCAAAGCATATATTCGAACCTATATGACCGAAAAGGTAATTCATGCGCTCGAGGAAATCGGTGCCCCACGGTTAACGGCAATAGACATAAGGGCATTGGGTGATGAAATAAATCCAAAACACTTGGAGATTTCATCCAAGCACGTAGGAACATACACGACGATGGTAAAACTCGAAATTATCTGCACCGATGCCGAAATCTCTAAATTTATAGACACAATAGCAAAAAATGCGCGGACAGGTTATAAAGGTGACGGTATTATTATCGTTTCTCCAGTTGAAGAGGTTATTAATATAAGAACTGGCACAACCGAGACTCAATAAATATAAATTCGGATTGACAAAGGACTTATTCTTACTACAATGAATAAGGAGGTTAGCAATATGGCTACGAAGAGAAAAGTCGAGGTCTTCACTGCCGGATGTTTTCTCTGTGATGAGGTAGTTAAGATGGTGAGAAGTCTTGCGTGCTCTGATTGTGAGGTTCTTGTCTACGACCTTCACGGAGAGGGCATCGATAAGGCAAAAGAGTACGGCGTGAATTCTGTTCCTACAGTGGTCGTGGATGGCAAGATAGTAGATTGCTGTACAAGGGGCAAGGTGGATCTGGAAGCTCTCAAGGCAGCAGGAGTAGGTTCACCCTTAGGACAGAATAAAGAAGGAGGAGAGGATGAATTACGGTTTTCTAAAAAAAGTTGACTTATCATTTGATGACACCTTGGTGAAAATAGAGGGAGAGTTAGGAAAAGAGGGATTTAAAATACTGACGAAGATTGATGTGCAAGCGAAATTCAAGGAGAAGTTGAACATCGATTTCCCAAAATATCAAATACTTGGCGCTTGTAATCCTGCGATGGCTCACAAATCAATCTCTACTGAATGGAATATCGGCTTATTACTGCCGTGTAATGTAATTGTTTATGAAAAAGAAAGTAATGTATGGGTTGGGGTAATAAAGCCAACCCAGGCTATGGCCAGTGTTGAAAATGACGCATTAGGAAAAATCGCAAATGAGGTTGAGGCGAAGCTGAAAAGAGTGTTTGATAACATGTAGAATATATAAATGAAGCAATAAAAGACTGGAGGTGTAATTATGTGGCTCTTATTACTTGTCCTCATTGGCGTTGCTGCATACTTCGTTTTCAGCGGTAAAAAATTGATTCGGCGTGAAGACGAAACACCGCTTGAGATACTGAAGAAACGGTATGCCAAAGGAGAAGTGTCAAAACAAGAATTTGAGAAGATGAAAAAAGATGTGGAGTGAAAAGGCAGAGAGAGTAGATGTAAAGACCAAATACGATCACCTTGCACAATGGTATGATGTCTTTGAGTTCTTCATTGAGGTTTTGGCATTCACTTTTTGGCGTAAAAAAATTTTCAAATTGGTAAAGGAAAAAACATTTTTAGAAGTCGGCGTGGGCACTGGTAAAAATTTGCGATATTATCCCGCACATGCAAAAGCGACTGCAATAGATTTCAGCGAGGGGATGCTGAAATATGCAAAACAACGGGCAGCGAAGATGGGCTTGGATGCTAACCTTAAAGCCATGGACGTACAAGCTCTTCGATTCGAACCGGATTCTTTTCCGAATATTATAGGGTCTTTTGTTTTTTGTTCGGTCCCAGATCCTCTTAAAGGGTTGCGAGAACTGAAAAAAGTTTGTACTCCTGATGGCCGAATCGTTTTACTCGAACATGTGAGGCCCAAAAATTTTTTTCTTGGCAAATTATTTGACTGCATCAATCCTGTCGTCGTGAAACGTACAGGCGTCAATATCAACCGGGATACTGCCCAGAATATTCGAGAAGCAGGATTTGATATCGAAATGGAAAAAAATCTATTCGGAAATGTTTTCAAACTTTTTGTGGCAAGACCAAGGAAAGCAGCAGATTGAAGTTGTCTCTTGACAAAATAAAAAACGCCGTGTAATCGAGATACTCAGACATTTGCTATCCTCTAGTAGCATTGCATTCGACAGTTTTAAAATTAACTAATTAACAAATTTTAAAAATCTTTTTTAATTCGTTTCGTGGTTCTCTCAACTAATTCTTCACATGCCTGTAGAAATTTTTTTACCTCTCGTGGATACTTGATCCAGTACATCGTTTTGCGCCATTCTTTTTCATAGCGTACAATATTTGCCAATTTCAATTTTGCCAAGTGGACGCATACAGTTGCTTTGGATCTCTTTACTCGTTTCACAATTTGCTGTAGATTCATCGGACCATGTTCTAAGAGCATTCTAACGATTGCATAAGAAATAGGATACCCAATGGTTCTACATATGAGTGAGCCACGATACTTTTTTTCACGTATTTTCATGTACAAATAATATATAGAAATGTGCTCATGTCAATGTCATACTGTAGTAATGCGTTTGATAATTTTAAAATTAACTAATTCATTAATTAACGAATCTATTATAACTAATTCAGGAGGGTGGTCTCGAAATGTTTCCCTCTGATAAACCGTGCCGAAAATTTATCTCAGTTTTTCTAGTATACAAATCATTACCAAAGTGCTGATTACGTACTTCGTAACTTTTGATGTTTCAATTCGTCACTACTTAGAGGGGTGAGAGAGATGACAAAAGACCCAATCTGCGGCATGGAGATTGATCCTGAGACCGCAAGGTTTACGTCCGACCGCGCTGGAAAAACCTACTATTTTTGCAGCCAGTCATGTTTGAACAAATTTGAGAGGAATGCAGTACATTCTCTAAAGAAGAAAACTTGGTTTACACGTTTTCTAGAATCGATTGCCGAGGCGAACCGAAAGCAGTTTAGCAACAAGCCGCCGTCATGTTGCGGTCATTAAGCTCGCCAGCCTTTTTGCCAGAGATAAAAAGAGCCGGCGAT
>CP070664.1:1903616-1914875 GCA_020355325.1 Caldifarciminota bacterium | reverse complement strand
TTTCCACCTCTTAGTAAAAAAAAGTTTGTGATTAGACCGTCGAGAATAAAAGAGTTCGGTCATGAATTGGGAATCGATGTCATCAAAATTACGACTGCAGAACCATTTACCGAAGAGGCAGCAAAAATCCTCGAGCAGAAAAATGAAGGGTTGTATCTTCGGAGTGAGCACTGGTACAAAAGAAATATTGACAAGATTTGTGATGTTCAAACGAAGCTCCCCGGCGCAAAGGCAATCATTGCCGCATGCCAATGCTATCTGACCGATGAGGTAACAGACCACACCGAGCCGGGCAAACCACATGGTCTGATTGCTCGCTACACCTGGCGAAACCACTATCTCGACTTGAGGAAGCGATTGCGGAAACTCGGCCATTTCATCAAAAAAGAAAGCGGAGCATCATTCCGTGTCTTCTCAAACGGCCCTGTTGCCGAAAAGCCCATTGCTGTACGGAGCGGTATAGGTTTTTACGGCAAACATAGCATCATTATTAATCGCACATATGGCTCATGGATTGTACTCGGTGAAATAGTAACAAATGTGGAGCTTGAACCAGACAGCCGTGCTCTTGGAGATTGTGGTGACTGTCAGAAATGTATCGATGCATGTCCGACCGGTGCTCTTATTCGTCCTTATATCCTGGACCGCCGGAGATGTATCCAGGCGCTCACGAATTGGTATGGAGTTATCCCCGATGATATTGCACGTGTCTGGGGTAATCGTCTCTACGGCTGTTCAATCTGCCAGGATGTGTGCCCGTTGAACGAAAAGGTCAAATCCCAAAAACCCAGAACAGACCTGGGCTATGTAGGTCCATCCCTGCCACTCTTAGAAATCCTCAACATTGACGAGGCAGAATACCGGAGACGATATTCAAATAACCAGATCACATCATCATGGATAAAATTTCCAGCGATCCAAAGAAATGCCCTCATCTGCCTTGGTCATATACAGGATACAACAACACTGCCTTTCTTAAAGAAATTCATTCCACATAATGATGCCATACTCGCCGAGACTGCCGAGTGGGCAATCGCGCGTTTGAAAAATGGCTCGTAGTACACAGAAAATTAGAACAGCACTTCACAATCCTGCCTCTCTGCCGTCGATGGTGTGGCGTCGTCTGAGTACTACAATAAGTTACAACTTTTCCAGTCTTCTTCAGGAACGCTCATCCCCACCTGAAACGGTTAATATATATCCAACAGACCGCTGTAATCTACAATGCTCGATGTGTTTTGTGAAACTACGTAAACCAGCTCCAGAGATGGAGATTGAGCAATGGTGTGAAATCATCAATCAGATTAAAGCATTTCGGCCACGCATTCATCTCTCGGGTGGAGAACCCTTCTGCTATCCAGCGATTACCGATCTCATAGCGTGCGTAAAGAAGTATGGGCTCTTCTTAGCAATAACGACGAATGGCACCTATCTCGATGAGTATGCTCAAAAGATTGTGGCGATGAAAGTTAATAGGATCAATATTTCTATTGACGGGCCGAGCGAGATTCACGATAAGATTCGGGGTGTCCCAGGAACATTTGACCGCGTTGTCAATGGATTACAGAAAACAGTGAGGTCGAGGGAAAAAAGGAAACTACCAGAACTACAGATCCATTCAATGATAAATTTTTCTGACCCAGGAGTCATGGAGTGGATCATACGTTTTGCCATTGACATGCATGCCGATGCCGTCAAATTTTTATATCCCCTCTTTGTCGATTCCAAGAGTCTTAACGAACACCGCCAGCTTTTAAAACAAACCTTCAATCGTGACCTCGACTATTGGCGTAAGGCAGATATGTTTACTGATAAACCCACGGATTTCACGACGATACGAAGCACACTTGAACTTTTGAAGAAAGAATCACGTATGCCTGTCGAAATCTTTCCGGTGTTCAATCCTGAACATCTTATGCCGTACTACCACAGTGAAAATAATTTTTCTAGAATTTATAAGGGAAGATGTCGAGCCATGTGGAATACTGCGACCATTCTTTCTTCGGGTAACCTAGAATCCTGCCCCGACTACATTCTCGGGAATTGCCGGCACGAACCATTTCTCTCGCTCTGGAATAACGACATTATGAGATCGCTCCGTCATCGTATAAAGCGTCGCCAGTTTTTTGGTGTATGTCGGGCCTGCTGTTTCTATTATCAATAGTGAAAATTACTGTGATTATTGACACTCTATAGATTTTTACTATAATTCAGCATGGCTGAAGAGAATAAAACAAAAAAAGAAGAAACACCAAAAAACGAAAAAACACATGAGGAGGAGAAGGAGCAGACAGTAAAGGAAGAACAAAAGACAGAGGAAAAAATTAGGTTATTAGATGAACCAATAACGGTCAAAGACCTTATCCTCATGACCATGTACTCGCTCGAAGGAAAGGCATGGGCATACCTGGACCTCGTCGTTCATCCAGAAACGCAAAAACATAAAAAAGACGAAGGAGAGGCGAAACTGGCAATCGATACGATCGACACTCTATTCCAACTCATCGAAGAACAATTAAGTCCTGATGAGAAAAAAGACGTACAGGTTCGCCTTACGAACCTGAGGCTCAATTTTGTAAAAAAATAAAAAAACCTTTCAGTAAAAGTTAATGATGACTCGTTAAGGGAAGTCTACGGTAGTTACTTGAGGGTATTGATATACTTCAAAAGGTGTGATTTGTAGCGCGCCGCAGTTTTCTTCTTAATAATACCATCCTGAATTGACTTATCGATTATTGACTGTACTTCCGGGAAACTCTTCAATGCATCCTTCTTCGAGGCCATTTTTTTCATCTTCTTAATCGCTGCCCTCAACTTTTTTTTCTTGATAACATTAGCAGCACGCAGTCGCGCTGATTTTCTAATATTCTTCAGAACACTCTTCGATCTTTTCATGTGTTATTATATTCAAAATCGTTACCGTGTCAATAACAAAGACCTTTCCTACGCAAAATCTTGACATTTTTAAATTACTATCTATAATTTTTAATGAAGAAGGCTGTCATTGCCCTTGGCGGAAACGCAATATCCTCAACAGGACAAGAGGACATACACGAACAGTTTGCCAACACGCGTAAGAGCCTTGAAGGTGTGGTAGAACTCATTCAAGAAGGCTACAATCTCGCAATAAGCCATGGCAATGGACCCCAAGTCGGCAATGCCTTGCTTCGGGTAGAGAGAACCTCAAAAGATATTCCGGTCCTACCACTGGGTGTTATTGTCGCCGATACCGAAGGTGGCATGGGGTACATGATTGAACAGAGTCTGCAGAATAAGTTACACCTCCTCGGTATTAAACGTGATACTGTTACTATTGTGACGCAGGTCATTGTCGACCCAAACGACCCATCGATCATCAATCCAACGAAATTTATCGGCCCTTTCTATAAGAAGAAGCAAGCAGAACTATTGGCGCAGATGTTTAACTGGATCATCAAGGAGGACTCCCGCCGCGGCTACCGTCGCGTCGTACCATCTCCCATACCAAAAAGAATTGTTAATAGAAGAGTCATTCAACAACTCGTCGATGATGGAGTCATCGTCATTGCTGCAGGTGGTGGCGGTATTCCCGTCTATACCGAAATGGATGGAACACTCGAGGGTGTCGATGCAGTCATTGACAAAGACCGCGCATCGGCAGTCTTAGCCCATGACATCAATGCCCGTACGCTCTTATTTCTGACAAATGTAGAAAATGTTTATATCAACTATAATGAACCGCATCAGCAAAAATTAGAGCAGATTACAACACGAGAAGCAAAAAAATACCTGGATGAAGGACATTTCCCACCAGGTAACATGGGTCCAAAGATTGAAGCAGCAATAAACTTTCTCGAGAAAGGAGGTCAAGAGGTAATCATCGCCTCATTAGATAAGGCAAAACAGGCAATCTTAGGTAATGCCGGAACGAAAATTGTAAATGACTGAATGGTGCTATAAAAGAGTAAACTAGAAGACCGGACTCCAGCTGGCTGCGAGGATAGCCCCAGCAATTCCTCCAATGATGAAATAAATGACGATCATCACAACGATAATGACGATGAGATAGACCGCGACTTTTTCCTTGGGAGTCTCCATCATTACCGGCAAGCCAAGATAGAGAAGGTATATTCCGTAGAGTGAAATAAGGAATACCAAAAATCCCAACATAGGAGAAATATTAAGAATTCCAGCAACAAATGCCGGTGTATAGGCATACACAGCCAATTTAAATGCATTCAGTGCATTCGGTTTAGACGCAAATGAAGGCGCAAGAGCATTAATGACAATACCTTCGACATACAGACCGACGAGTACGAGTATATACATAACGATTCCCCACAGTAATGCAGAGCCAAAGGGGACTCTAAAAATCCCAACAACAGGACCAAAACCATACCGTTGGCCAACGAGTGTAAGACCGAGCAAGCCAAAGAACGCCGGTAGTGCCGCCAAGGGCATCGCGTAGTTCGTTAAAACCTGCCCAAAGCCGGCACTTTCCTCTTTTATTTTAATCCATGTATTTTTTGGGTCAAACAGTATATTCTTGATTCGTGTTAACAACATAACACCTCCCCACCTGTGTTCACTACAACTGATACATAGTTTTTCAAAACACCTAACTCAATTATGAAATAAATGATCAGAGGTATTGTCTGCCTCAGACCGATACGAACGGGATTGTTTTTCTAAACTTTTATCTTTTCTGCAATATCACCCAAAACCGGCATTTTCCAGTATTTGCCTTGTAATGATTTTACCATTCCGATGATGGCTAAAATGATGCAGACAATTGTACCGATGGGACCTATAATAAACCAACCAATGACGGGGATATAACTCAATAACCAAATAATTATCTCGACCACAAATAATACCAGACCCTGTTTGCCGTGGAAGTAGGCAAATTTATTATCCTTCTTCCCTAAAAGTGGCACCAGAAATAAGATCCACCAATAGCCTAAAAATGCAAATATTTTTCCTTCCTCCACCGTCTTATCGACTTCTTCCGGCATAATACCTCCTTTTTTTCTCAGTATAACAATAATTCTTTAAAAGTCAAGGCATAAATACTGTCTACTATCTACTCTCTACTGACTACTGTCTATACCGATTTTTCCTAAAACTTGTTTTAGTCGAAAAATCGAGTATCCCGACTTCTTTGTCGGGACTATCTACTATCCCCTGGCAATTGAGGGTCTACAAAAACCACCTCTTCTCGCATCAAAATGACGCTTCCGGGTTTACCTTTCTTGTTTTTCTTGAGATACTTTCGCTGGGTATAAGAAACAGGAACGTTCCTCTGTCGTTTCAACTTGCTAAAGTATGCGGCGATTGACGCGGCCGCTTCAATGTCTTCTCTTTTAGGTCTTTGACTTTTTGGCACGTTAGCTTTTAAAATAGTGTGCGACCCGCCATATCCTCGAATGTGAAAAAAATAATCATTCGGGCGAGCGAATGTAAACGTCAATTCTTCGTTCGAGCGTGCACTTTTTCCGACGTAGACAACCGACCCCGATGCAAGACGAAAGGAGCGATAAGGTTGCGCCCGTTCTCTTTGTTCACGAATACGAGATGGTACGGCCGAAGGAATTTCTAACGGACGCATTCTGATTTCTTCAATTTCTTTTTTGAGTGCGGATATTTTCTGTTTTACTTTTGGATGGCCCCGTTTCAATTTTTTGTATTTTCTAAAATAAATCTGCGCATTCTCCTGAGCAGTTTTCAGTGGGTCGAGTGCGATGATACAATTTTTTTGTGTATACGGGTTAAAGATTTGTACCTCTTTCTCACCTTTTTTTATTTTCTTCACATTGCTTAATAACAACTCTCCCATCATACGGTATTGTTCAATTTCTTCATCACGCAGTAATTTCTTTTGCAGTCTCCCTATACGTGTTTGAATGTTTTTTATCGACGCACGCTTACGTGATTCAGCCCATACCCGAGATTTTTCTTCAACGAATTTTTTAATACTCTCTTCGAGTAGGCAATTGAACGAGGTATATGCCTTTATGTAGTCTGTTGCAAAAAGACTCACACGGAGCGGTGAAATGGAAACTAACTTCGGCCGTGCTATTTCACCTAATATAACCGCTTTCAGCTTTTTTAGATTATCCTGCGTGAGCTCACCAGCGAGATACTTATCAATACCTTCAATTTCCTTAATCAGATATTCTCCTGTAACGGCCGTACGTTTCTGGCCATACAATGCTAACTGTGATTCGGTCAATTCCAGAATCGATTTTTTTGGCTTCTTCTCAATATATCGTGGAAACAAATTTTTCTGTCCATGGGCGTATTTTATACTGAGATTTGGTGCCTCTCGATAGAGCGACACAATGACGTCGAGCGTTTGCGGTTCACCAAAAGTTGTCTTCGCTAATTGCAATTTCACGACCGGCATGAAATGGGGCTGTTCAACATGAACAATACGGCTCGACCGAATCTCCTCGCCCAATTTTTGCAGTTTTTCGAAACCACTCTTTAAACGCTTCGCGAGAAAGATAGCCGGTGCCTCTGGGAAGAGTGAAACAAACAAAGCCTTCTGCCCCACTACAATTTGAATCAACCGATTCATCTGTGTTATCTCATCAATAGAGAAGTCGATAAGATTATTTTTTATTTCCCGTAATAATAAATAGAGATAAATACCATTCATGCAACGCAAATTCTAACGATGAGAGCAAATTTCCGAACAATGACTGTATCGATTTGATGCGTTGTCATTTACATTATGTATTGAGCGATCTCAAATACCCGAGCACAGTCTGCATATCGTCTGGCAAGGGTGCAGTAAATTTCATTTTTTTCTGTGTCCGAGGATGATTGAAAATTAACTCCGACGCATGGAGCGCCTGGCGATCAATGAATCGTAAGATTTCTTTAAATGTCGGTAAATCACTCCGCCTTTTTATCACTCCAGGACTTCGTCCACCATAGTCCTTGTCTCCTACGATTGGACAGCCAATGTGTTTAAAGTGTACGCGGATTTGATGTGTTCTTCCCGTAATGAGGTAGACCTTGAGGTAACTGGCAATGGCGAAATGTTCTACGACGACAAATTTTGTCGTGGCGCTCTTTGATGAGAGCGGTGTGACAATCATTTTTGTGCGGTCCAATCCGCTTCGTCCAATGGGCGCCTCGATGACGCCTTCGGGAAGACCTGGATAACTCCAGCACAGGACGTCATAATTTTTCTTGACGATGCGCTTCTCGATTGCCCTGCTGAGCGTACTCAATGCCTCATCGGTTTTTGCAAATACGATGAGGCCTGTTGTCTCTTTATCCAGACGATGGAGCACACCAGGTCTTACACGATCACTCAATGTTGGTAGTCGACCGCAGTGGTACAAGAGCGCGTTGACCATCGTGTGTTCAAAATTACCGCGTGCCGGATGAACGATAATGCCTTTGTGTTTATTCACAACAATAATGTCTTGGTCTTCATAGACGATGTTTAAAGGAATATTTTCTGGCTTAATCTCAGGCGCGGGTTCTACCTCAAACCGCACATGTATTTCGTCACCAGTTTTCACGCGATACGAGCGTTTTACTGGCATGTTGTTGACCAGAACTTTCCTTTGCTCAATCAACCTTTGCGTCAGGCTTCTTGAAAGACCAACACCAGAGATAATTAAATAGTGATCTATACGTTTGCCCCGCTGCTTCTCTGCAACGGTTCGTTTGAATTCTTTATACGTTACCTCTCCCAAGAACTTTCTTCTCCAGTTGTATGATTTCTTTTATCGCGCCTGCTCCCAATTCGAGTAACTGATCGAATTCGGCACGCGTCACGGGCAGCTTTTCAGCAGTTGCCTGAACTTCAATTAATTTACCTCGACCCGTCATCACAAGATTCATATCGATCTCTGCATTGCTATCCTCTTCATAGCAGAGATCAACCATCATTTCACCTTTCACAATTCCAAGACTCACCGCAGCAACGTAGTCAAGAATAGGAAATGCACTGAATTCTTTGTTTACCATCATCTTATTGACTGCACTCGAGAGGGCGATAAATGCTCCGTTCACTGCGGCGGTTCGCGTCCCTCCATCTGCCTGGATAACATCACAATCAATGATAAAGGTACGCTCTCCCACCAAATTCAAATCAAAGATTGGACGTAATGAGCGACCAATAAAACGCCGCACTTCCTGGGTGCGACCACTCAAACGTCCAATATTTGCCTCGCGCTGCGTACGTTCCTTTGTCGACGCAGGCAATAAGGCATACTCTGCAGTGAGCCAACCAGTGCCCCTTCCCAAGAGAAAATTCGGAACCCGATTCTCCACCGTTACTGCACATAAAACTTGCGTCTTGCCCATAGTAATAAGACAAGAGCCAGCAGGCGCTTCAAGATAGTCTAGTTTTACATCTATTTTTCTCACCTGATTAAGTTCCCTTCCGTCGCGTCGCATTATTACTCCTTTATGCTCCCTTTAATGAAATACGTGAGAAGTTCCTCATCGGCTCAGCCAAAAATCGTTCACCGATTTCTTTAAAATTCATCGACAAGTCAGTCAAATAGATAGAGAGATTACCCAAACCCCGAGGATTTTCCAGCTTGTTCTCTTTCAACTGCTGTGCCAGCTCTCTTCCCACCTCTACCGACGCATCAACATAGTGGATGTCTCCCATTATCTTTTTAATGACCGGCATCAGAAGGGGAAAATGTGTACAACCTAAAAGGAGTGTATCAATATTATCTTCTTTCAGTGGCTGAAGGTAGGCCTGGGCGATGAGCTCGGTTGCCTGATGGTCAAGCCATCCTTCCTCGACTAAAGGAACAAAGAGAGGACAGGCCCGACCGAGAATTTCACACCGTGTATTGAATTCCTTAAACGCCTTTTCATAAGCACCGCTATAAATCGTCAGCGACGTACCAATAACACCAATCCTACCAGTTTTGGTTATTGCGAGTGCCTGCTCGACTCCTGGTTTTATAACGCCGATGATGGGCACCGAACATTTTTTTTGCACAACGTCAAGCGCAACCGAGGTTGATGAATAACAGGCAATAACAATGAACTTCGCACCTCGTGAAATGAGAAACTCTGCATTTTCAATGGAAAATTGCATGATTGCATCAACCGATTTTGTGCCATAGGGCAGGCGAGCAGTATCGCCAAGATAAACAATGTCTTCGTCCGGCAAAATCTTTCTGATTTCTTTTACGACAGTTAAACCGCCTATTCCTGAATCAAATACACCAATGGGATTCTTATTCAATTATTTAATCTCCTCTGATAGTCGGCAATAAAATCTTTCAAACCTTGAAACATGCAATAGGCCAATCTTTTCTTGAAAGATTTATTTCGTAATAATTGCTCCTCCTCTCGGTTCGAAATAAATGCTGATTCAATAAGAATCGCAGGCATGAACGCACCACGGAGCACATAAAATCCTGCTTGATTAACACGTCGAGCCGGAATATCGAGCACATTTTCTGCGCTCGTCTGGACAAACTCAGCGAGTCGATTCGACTCTTGTAAATATTCACTCTGCGCAAGATCGTGCAGAATGAAGCTTATGATATCATCGCTCGGTTCTATGCCATCGAATTTAAGAGAGGCATTTTCCCGTGCCTCAACCGCTCGCGCCGCGTCGGTTCGTGCCTCAGAAAGAAAATAGGTCTCAAAGCCACGTTCACGTGAACTCTGTGCAGATGCGTTACAATGAATGCTTACAAAGATATCGGCACCGTTGAGGTTGGCGATGTTGGTCCGTGCCTTGAGTGAGAGATACGCGTCTTTCTCTCGCGTAAGCACAACCCTTATTCCCAGAGAATCTTCGATAAAATCTCGGAGCATCTTGGCAAGATCGAGATTGACATCCTTTTCGTAAAGCCCCTTCTTGCCGATTGCGCCAGGATCAATTCCACCGTGACCCGGATCGATGACAATCAATTTCACCTGTTTGGTTATCTTGTAATAGAAGACGACTTCATCGTTTCTTTCTAAAACAGAGTTCACATCTTTCATAGCGAGTTCGAGTTTCGTATAGGTTTTGAATGGTGTGATTTCTGCTGATGTGATTGCACCTATTGGTTTCACTTGAGACTTTGTCGTATACTTCCCATCGATCTCAACAACTGCTCGTCCAGGATAGAACTGTACATCAAAATCCAATGACTTGTCCCAGCTGAATTTCAGCACGGTTGAATCTGCCCTCGTCATGATTGATATCTTATGAATGGGCGGTACTTCTTTAATTTCTTTAATGAAAACAAGTTTTTCAAATGCCCCACCAATTGTCGTAATGACCGCAACAGCGGGGAAATACACATCTCCAGAAATTAAATGAGTCGAGAAAGGAATATTCTGATAAAAATTATCATGCATTATAGTACTGACACCGGGTATGAGAACGATTTTATGTCCATTGCCGCTCAGATACAGTCGCTGAGTCGTATGGTCGAGAACATAATTAATATTCAAAACCTCAGCAATGGGTTTGAGAGGGAGGTAATCCTGAGACTCTATCTGTTGAGGCTCAATTTCAATACTACGGCTTTCGCACGTAATTTCATACTTATTAGGCAAAATACAGAAAAGCGATACGAGTAGAGAAATCATCGCATTTCCTTTTTTATCTTACTCAGCTTTTTCTCTTCTTCACGCCGTAGTATCTTCTCTTTCTTATCGTATAACCTTTTACGACGACAGACACCGATCGTCACCTTTGCAAAACCGCGTTCATTAAAGTAAATTTTTAATGGAATGAGTGTATTCCCTCTCTCTTGCACGACTCCGTATAGCCTCTTAATTTCGCTTTTTTGTAGGAGTAATTTCCTTCTCCTTTTCGGTTCTGGTCGAAAACCAGTGCCGTATTTGTAACTCGCAATGTGGAGATTGAGAAGGTAAACTTCACCACCCCTGATTTCGCCATGTGCATCGCTCAGTGAAACAGTGCCCTGACGTAAAGATTTTACTTCACTCCCCTGAAGCACAATACCCGCCTCGTACGTGTTGAGAACATTGTAATCATGGAGCGCCTTGCGATTCGTAGCAACAACTTTCATTCGTTCATTATAGCGACAATTCTCAATAATGTCAAGAATATCTGAATTACACAATATAAGACGTTGCGACATACAGTTTCGATTACATTGTTGACAGAATAAGAATTCTGGTTATGATTATTTTAATGATCACTTTTAATCGTGTTGATAAGGTTTATCAGAAGGACTGGCTAGCACTCCATGACATAACATTCAATATTGATAAAGGTGAATTCGTTTTCATTTGCGGTCCAACTGGTGCCGGTAAAAGCACGAT
>CP070664.1:1880591-1903516 GCA_020355325.1 Caldifarciminota bacterium | reverse complement strand
AGTTATGGACCAACTGTTTGGAATACAGGAACCTATACTGATTATCCACATCCACCCGGCTTAATGAAACCAGATATTGCGGCTCCTGGAGCTAATGTTCCATCACTCGACCACGAGACGCCTGACGGGTACGACCTTGACCTCGGCGGCACTTCTTATGCCCAGCCTCATCTTGCGGGAACGATTGCCCTCATGCTCGAAAGAAATCCTGGGTTAACACCACGACACATTGATAGTTTAATTCAAACGACTGCATTAGATATTGAAACATCGGGTCGAGATAGCCTTTCGGGTGCAGGGAGAATCGATGCATTACAAGCTGTTAATGCTATCTCAGAAGGAGCGATGTGGGAACAGCTCTGGGTCATCAATCAGCCGACTGCGACAAGTATGTTACAGGTCACCGATATCACAAAAGAAGAAGATCAGTCCTGGATTATCTCGATATCACCTACGACGTTTACAATTCCGATTGACGATTCTGAATTAGTGTGGGTAACGGTTGATACTACTGGTCAAGGACTTGACCCAGAAGCACATTACTATGATACATTGCTTATTTGGTCGAATACTATAGGAGAAAATAATCCAGAAAGAGTACCAGTAGTACTCCATACGTTACTGATTGGTGTTGAGGAAGACCAAGAGTTTGTTACCTCGAGAGATTTGCGTTCGTTATTTGTAGCACCCAATCCTTTTAAAAATGTTGTTCGCATTGACTTTACAATTCCCATTGCCCAGAACGTGAAACTGATAGTCTACGATGTCTGTGGCAGGAAGGTGAGGACCTTGATCGATGGGGTACAGAAACAGGGCAATTTCTCGATTATCTGGGAGGGTACTGATGATCATGGCAAAGATGTTTCTGCTGGAATCTACTTCTGCAGAATTGAGTCAGAAGGAGATGCACTCACGAATAAGTTGATTCTTCTTAAGTAAAAAACGTTAGTGGGGTCAAGTTGTGAGGAAGACTTGACCCCACTCGTTCTCATTTATTCACAGCCAAGAAAAGTCTTGAAATTTCTGATAATGCATATAGAATAGTATGCAGAGGAGCATGAGCATGGCTATTATCGGGAAAAATAGTGAAGCGAGCAAGATCTTAAAGAGGGCGAGTGAACTTGAAATGTCTGGTAAGATAAAAGAAGCAATCGCAGAAATTGAAAAAGCTATTCACATTAATCCGGGAGACGGGAGCCTTTATAATCGTCTCGGTGACCTCTATGTCAAACGTAAAAAGGTAAAAGAAGCCGTTGATAGCTACAAAAAGGGCGTGAAGGTGTTCAGACGCGAAAGTTTTTTCAGGAACGCCCTCGGCCTCTGTAAGAAAATTTTACGCTATGACCCAGGTACTATAGAAACTTATCTCATGATAGCAGAACTTCTCGTTGAACTCGATGAGAAGAGTGATGCTCTGATATACTTTTTCGAGTATATTGAAAAACAGAGAGCAAAGAAGAATACGGAAGAAATCCTGATGACGCTCGAGGATATCAGGCGACTTGGCATTCGAGACAAAAAGACTGTCGACAAAATCCGTGCTATTTACAAAGCAATCGGCAGACCAGAGTTATTCCAAGAATTCACCGAGCCTATGGAAGGTGAAGAAGAAAAAATTACCCTGGAAGAACTGAGGCCTTCTGAGATAATGACACCAATTTCTGAATCATCAGAAAGAAAAACTGGTGAAGATAGAGGTATCCCGGGTCGTGCTCACGATGAGCTGATTGATAATAGATCGAAAGACGTTGAATCGGCACTTGCTGATTTACGCAAGGCCGGTCGTCTCGACGAGGTCATTGCTGCACTCGATAAATCTATGACCGCTCTATCTGATGAACACAAAAAGGCTATCGTTCTCTTACAGAAATCGGTGAGTCTCAATCTCGATACCTTCCGAAAAACGATTCATGAATTTCATCAGACTGCAGAGAAAAATACCAAAACATTAGCGCAGTTGATCACGAAGGCAGATGAAATGAATGCCCGTCTCGAAAAGATGGGGAACAATTTTAGTGCCGCGACTCAAAATATCGCCGAGGAGGTTAAAACACTGTCGGTAAATCATCAGAAGGCGGTTGATGAAGCCAAAGAGTACAATAAATCAGTTTTGAATGTTTCACAAGAACTTAAAAAGGGTATCCAAAAAATAAATGATTCACTCACAAAGTTTGTTTTATCACAAGAGACGAGAGAGAAAAACCAGAGACGTTATACCTTTATTATTATTGGAATCATTGCTGCAATGTGTGTCATGCTCTTTATTTCAGTTTTGAAATAAGACATATCTTTAAATACTCATTCCAAAATTGTACAACCGAAATTCTTTAAAAAAGTTGAAACAGAATTTCGTTATGCGTTTTACGGTGAACGCCAAATTACGTTTAACGATTAGCTTAATATATGTTAAGGTGTTTAGCTTAAAGGCGTCTCGTTTTGGTTGTTAAAATGAACAAGGCTTATATTTTTTTCTGTACTATATTGTCTTTCGCCTTCGTGCTGAGGAAGGCATAGATGAAATCGTCAATTTCACCATCCATTACTTTATCTGTTTGAGATGTTTCATGGTTTGTGCGATGGTCTTTCACCAGTTTGTATGGGTGGAAGACGTACGATCTAATTTGATGTCCCCAGGCGATATCTGTTTTTTGTTCTTCTAATTTGTTTAATTTTTCATCTTCCTTTTTCTTGTAGTAATCATAGAGTCGTGATCGTAGAATTTTCATTGCATTAACTTTATTTTGATGTTGTGAACGCTCATTCTGACATTGAACGGTAATTCCTGTGGGGAGATGAGTAATGCGAACCGCGGATGAGACTTTATTGACATTCTGTCCACCGTGTCCACCAGCTCTAAACGTATCGATTCGCAAATCATCATCGTTGATTTCAAAACTCACTTCCTCTATTTCCGGATACACAAAGACCGAGGCAAATGATGTATGACGCCGGGCATTGGCATCGAATGGAGAAATACGTACGAGTCGATGGATGCCGACCTCGGCCTTAAGAAGTCCATATGCATGATTGCCGACAACCTCTATGGTAGCATCCTTAATACCTGCCACATCACCAGGGAGCAGATTGAGGACTCGGTAAGAGAAATGTTTACGCTGTATCCACCGCAGGTACATTCTGAACAACATCTCAGCCCAATCGCAGGATTCAGTTCCACCCGCTCCTGGATGAATCGTTACAATACAATTCTTTGCATCATCTTCTTTGCCCAGGAGGAGTTTCAATTCTAACTCCTTAATCTTTTTTTCAAGATTCAGTGCCTCAAGCGCTGCTTCGGTCAATGTCTTCTCATCTAAATCGGGCATAGATAATAAACCCGTCAGCAGTTCAATATCGTTTTCGATTGCCTTGCTTGTTTCAAGCCAGAATTGCTTCTGGTTGATTTCTGACAGCATTGTCTGTGCTTTTGTTTTGTTGCTCCAAAAATTTGGAGCGGTGGTCTTTTCGTGGAGTTTTTTTATCTCTGCTGCAATTTTCTTGAGGTCAAAGATGCTCCTTTATATTTTGAAATCGGGCTGCTAGGTTTTTAATATCTTCAAGCGATATGTTCTTGATACCTGCTTGCTTCTTCATGGACTACTCCTTCTTCGGACGGGTAGGCTTCCGCTTCGAATATTTCTTCATAAATTTCTCAACCCGACCCGCCGAGTCAACAATCTTCTGTTTGCCGGTGAAAAATGGATGGCAGTTTGAACACAGATCCACAGAAATTTTGTCCACTGTAGACCTCGTCTCAATGGTGTTGCCGCAAGCGCAGGAAATGATACATTTGACATATTTTGGGTGGATACCCTTTTTCATATACTACCTCCTTATTGGTCGCTGCTCATCGATTCGAGGAATTCCTTGTTTGCCTTCGTGCGCTTCATCTTTTCAGTAAGAAATTCCATCTGCTCAATGGTGTTCATCTCCGATAGGAACTTGCGAAGAATCCAGAGGCGATTAAGTTCATAGTCGGCCAAGAGCAATTCTTCTTTCCTCGTTCCTGATTTATAGAGATCAAGGGCGGGAAAAATTCTCCGGTCCGAGAGCCTTCGATCAAGAATAAGTTCAAGATTACCAGTACCCTTGAATTCTTCGAAGATGACTTCGTCCATTCTACTTCCTGTATCGATTAATGCAGTAGCAATGATTGTCAGACTCCCTCCTTCTTCAATTTTGCGTGCCGAGCCAAAGAATTTTTTCGGTTTCTGAAGTGCGGTTGAGTCTAGACCACCAGAGAGTGTCTTCCCTGAGTGGGGAACAACGGCGTTGTGAGCACGTGCAAGACGTGTGAGGCTGTCGAGTAATACGACGACATCCTTTTTTGCCTCGACCATTCTCTTTGCCCTCTCCAGAATAATTTCGGCGACTTCAGTATGCCTGTTCGGTGTTTCATCAAAAGTGGATGAAACGACTTCGGCATCTACCGATCGTTCAAAATCGGTAACCTCTTCGGGTCGTTCATCAATTAAGAGCACAATGAGTTTTATTTCAGAATGATTCGTTGTAATTGAATTGGCAATTTTTTGCAGCAGAATTGTCTTTCCAGCTCGTGGTGGCGAAACAATGAGACCGCGTTGACCCTTACCGATAGGAGTGAAGAGATCGACGATTCTCATCGAGAGGTCATTTTTCTCTTCAATTTCGAGATGGATCCGCTCGATAGGGTAGAGTGGTGTCAGATTATCAAAGAGAATCCTTTCTCTGAAATCCGCGAGCGGAATGTCATTGATGTGTTCAATCTTTATCATGGCGAAGTACCGCTCTCCTTCACGTGGTGGTCGGGCAAGGCCTTTTACATGATCGCCGACCTTCAGATTGAACTTACGAATTTGTGAGACCGATAGGTAAATATCATCCGGACTTTGGAGATAATTGTAGTTTGGAGAGCGTAAGAAACCATAACCCTCGGGATGAATCTGTAAGACTCCATCGACGGGCACAAGTTCTGCACGTTTTGTTTCCGCCTCAATTATTGCGTGAATCAAGTCTTGCTTCTTTAAATCACTGTAATTCGCGAGGCCTAACTCTCTTGCAATAGTATGAAGCTCTGTTACCTTCTTTTTCTTTAGTTCAATTATTTCCATGTAACACCTTCCATTTTTTAATATTGTTCTCAATTCGAATTATGCCGAATTAAGAAATTCTAGTAGTGGAATAAAACAGATCTCGAATAAACCTTAGAAGAACTATCTCCTACTCCGTTCCATTCGTTTGGTTTACTTAGAATAATAAATTATAATGACTTTTTTATATTTGTCAATACCTCAGATAGCGGGAGTGGCACAGGGGTCTATATTTGCACCATTCTCTCTATTGCCCCGAATGCCTTCGACCGAATACTCTCCTCCACCTCAATTTCGTACTGTGTGTCCTCGAGGGACCAGAGAACCTTCTCGAGCGTCGTAAGCTTCATGTTGGGGCAGATAGCATTGGGGTTACCTGGAATAAATTCCTTGGTTGGATTCTCTTTTTTCAATCGATGGAGCATGCCGACCTCGGTACAAATAATGAATGTTTTTGCTGCACTTCTTTTCGCATAGGTAATCATTTGCGATGTTGAGCAGATTGCATCGGCAATTTCTTGTACATCGAGTCGACACTCGGGATGGACAACAATTTCGGCATGAGGGTATTCTTCTTTTATTCTCAGTACACCTTCTTTTGAAAAAACCATATGGGTTGGACAGTAGCCTGACCAAAGGTAGAACTTTTTATCTATCACACGTCGTGCGACGTATGAACCAAGATATTTATCAGGAACAAATACAATTTCGCTCTCATTAACTGATTTGGTGACCTGAACACCGTTTGCTGAAGTACAGCAGATATCCGACAACGCTTTTATATGGGCGGTCGAATTTACGTAGCAGACAACAGAAGCATGCGGGTGAGTATCTTTTTCTTTTTGCAATTGTTCGGGCGAAATCATGTCAGCCATTGGACATCCCGCATGGAGATCAGGCATGAGAACTTTTCTGTCTGGATTAAATATTTTTGCGGTTTCTGCCATGAAATGTACACCGCAAAAGAGAATCGTTTTACATGTTACATCATGTGATAACTTTGCAAGTTCTAATGAATCTCCTACGTAGTCTGCAATCTCTTGAACCTCAGGGAGTTGATAGTTGTGCACCAATATTATCGCGTCCCTTTGTTTCTTCAGTGCTTCAATTTGTTCAATGACTGTCTTTCTGTGCATTACTTAATCACTGGAGGCGGAAAAAGTCAGTATATAATTACTTGGGTTAACTGGCCGGTCTGCTATACGCACTTCGTAGTGAAGATGCGGTCCGCTGCATTGTCCAGTACTACCCACATAAGCAATAATATCACCTCTTTTAACCATCATACCTGTCCGTACGCGCGTTCTCTGGCAATGGGCATATCGGGTTGTATACCCATACCCGTGATCAATTACGACAGTTACACCAAAACCTTTTCGTGTTCCTGCAAAGGTTACACGGCCATCTGCTGGAGCAACGATTGGCGTGCCGGCTGGTGCTGCAATATCTAAACCTTCGTGCATTTTTGTTGTATTCGTAAAGGGGTCGACATGATAACCAAAACCTCTGATCAACCATCCCTGGACTGGAATGATGGAAGGAATACGATCTTTGAGGTAGCTCTTTTCCTCAAGATGGGTTATGAGTTCATCATAGTTAGCTTTTTGTGCGTGGGTACGTAGTAAAAGATCGTCTAAAACTTGGTTGAAATCGGGCATGTTTTCGTTGAGCTGAGCCGACACGTGTACCATAGTCGAATCAGAGGTCGATTCACCGCCGTATGGTTGGAGTTTCCCATCGGGTGATTGTACACTATCCATGAGACTGTACAGTGTGGAAATCTCATATTCTATCCTTGTGATTTCTTGCTGAACGATTTTATTTTCTTGCTGTAATTGCATGAGCCTGTTTTGATCACCTCTATCGATGGCAAAGTTTGTAACGCCATATATGAAGGAGGCTACAATGAGGATGAGTATAACAGCAGCAATGATAATGAACCATAATTTGATGTGAAAATTTATTGTTTTATTTTTCTTCTCCGAGATTAATATGATATTCACTGCATTTCTCCAACGATATTATAGTAACACTCCTCAAAAAGTCAAGTTTTCTTTTTGGACTCGGTAGAAGGTGAGTGGTCTTCAGTGAAATTTTTATTACGCAGGTTTCCACTCAACCCGATCGAGCAAGCCGACATGTGAGTTTACTCTTTCTTCATCGGCACCTTAATACCTTTCTCCCGGGCACACGCGATTGCTTCTTGATATCCCGCATCATAGTGACGAGCAATGCCGATGCCTGGGTCGTTGGTGAGAACCCGCTCAATCCGTGTGTCCATCTCAGTCGTGCCGTCACATACAACGACTTGACCTGCATGCAGAGAATAACCGATACCAACACCACCGCCATGGTGCACGGATACCCAAGAGGCGCCAGAGGCGGTATTGAGGAGAGCATTGAGGATTGGCCAATCTGCGATCGCGTCTGACCCGTCGAGCATACCCTCGGTCTCTCTATAGGGTGAAGCGACTGACCCGGTATCGAGATGGTCGCGGCCAATAACGATGGGAGCCTTAATTTTGCCTTCCCGAACCAGATGGTTTATTTCTAATCCAAATTTGTCACGTTCTCCATAGCCGAGCCACATAATTCGCGCAGGGAGGCCTTGAAATGGAATCTTCTTCTGTGCGAGCTCAATCCATCGACGTATTGCATGATCATCACCGAACATTTCTAATACTTTTTTATCGAGTGTATAGATATCGCTTCTTTCGCCAGAAAGTGCTGCCCACCGAAATGGTCCCATACCTTTACAGAAAAGAGGTCTGATATATTCTGGAACAAATCCTGGAATCACGAATGGATTCTCTATACCTGCCCGTTTTGCCTGCCCACGAATATTATTGCCGTAGTCGAATGCAACTGCGCCTCTCTTTTGCAACTCGAGCATTGCTGTCATCTGTTTTGCGATAGATTCGAGCGCCCGCTTCTTATACTCATCTGGCTTTCTGTGCCGCAAGTCGAGGGCATCCTCGAGACTCATACCGCCTGGCACATAGCCATTCAACTCATCGTGCGCCGAGGTTTGATCCGTGAGAACATCGGGTATAATGCCTCGCTTCACCAGTTCTGGTTCAATATCAGAGGTGTTGCCAACCAAACCAATCGAGAGTGGAACTTGTTTCTTTACCGCATCGAAGACCAGTTTTAATGCTTCATCCAGATCATTGACCATGCGGTCGCAGAAACCCTGTTTGATTCTTTTTTCAATACGAAGCGGGTCAACTTCAATATCGAGGATGATCCCCTCATTCATCGTGACTGCCAAGGGTTGGGCTCCGCTCATGCCTCCCATGCCTCCGGTGAGAACCCATTTACCCTTGAGTGAACCTTTAAAATGCTTGCGTGCGCTGGCAGCGAATGTTTCATAGGTTCCCTGAATAATGCCTTGAGTTCCTATATAGATCCAAGAACCAGCAGTCATCTGACCATACATGATGAGGCCGAGAGCCTCGAGCTTCCTGAAATAGTCCCAATTTGCCCAGTTCGGTACCAAGAGAGAGTTAGCAATGAGAACCCTAGGCGCATGGTTAAACGTCTTAAAAACGCCAACTGGTTTTCCTGACTGAACAAGGAGGGTCTCGTCATTTTCCAATTTTTTTAATGAGTCAACAATTGCGTGATACGATTCCCAATTTCGTGCTGCTTTCCCGCTGCCTCCATAGACAATGAGTTCTTCAGGTTTTTCAGCAACATGTGAGTCCAGATTATTCATGAGCATTCTGAGTGCCGCCTCTTGTTGCCAACTTTTACATGAAATTTTCGTTCCGTGTGGTGCAGAGACTGGTTTATACACGAAATCCTTTATTATCCTGGTTTTTTTCATCAAACCTCCTCAATGATTCTATGCTGAAAACCTTCTTTGTCAAGCGACACGCGTTACAACCCTGAAAAAGTCCTCACCATTTTCAAGATTTCTGGTCTTGTTCAGGAATTTCCGCGTGCCTCATTGACTAGAGAAGATAATTATGTATAATTCCACTGATGAGAAGGGTTGTTTTTCTTTTTGTGTATATGTTTTTCGTACTATCGTGTGGTTTATCACCGAAACAAAAGGCGATGAAAATACTGCAGGATAGTATAGAGGATGAATCGGTGATCATCCGTGTACACGCTGCTCAAGCACTTCAACACATGGGGGACGAGAGAGGCACGACTATTCTCTATGAGATACTTGAGGGAGAGGATACGGATGGTATTGTTGCCGCACTCGGTGCCCTGCCTGATATAGGGGACGAGACACTATCTATGGCAGTGATGAGACTTGCTGAACACGATGATCCATCGATTCGCACCGAGGCGTATCGGCTCATCAGTGGTAGTGAGCATAAAAAGGCCCGGGAAATCCTTTTAAAGGGAAGAGATGATAAGGTTGCGAAGATTAGGAGAACTTCATACCTTGGCCTCGAGAAATTTAAACAAATGGCTGATATTCGGAAAGGGTTGCACGACATTGATCCAGTAGTACGGATTACTGCGGCAAGCATACTCGCACGCTTTGGAGAAGAAGGAATGAGTCGTCTTATCAAAGATGAACTGAAGGCAGGACGACCCGCTGTGTGGACCTATGGTATTGTTGCACTCGCCGAGACAGGTGATACTGTGGCGGTTACCCTTGCCAGCGGATTACTTCATGATGCGCCGCTCGAATGGAGAATCGCTGCCGCAGAGGCATTATTAGTACTCAACAACGATGATGGTGTTGATGTTTTGAAGCAAGGGTTGAGTTCAAATGATCCTTTTGTCCGAATACAGGTTGTCGAGATTTTAAAGAGGTATCACGTTCCGGCTCTCTTTGAGTCGCTCAAGGAAGCGACCCAGGATGAATATGTCAATGTTTCAATCGGCGCAATTGAGGCACTCGCCGAGCATTACAGTAAGAAGTCCATGAATCTATTTCGAGAACTGATGGATGTACCAAATGCTCAAATAAAAATTGCAGCTGCAAAAACCTACCTGTTGAATCTATGACGTTACGATGTTATGGGTAATGTTTTGTTACTATGGCATTAAAATTATATAACACACTGACACGGAAATTAGAGGAATTTGTCCCGAAAAAGGATGTTGTGGGAATATATACGTGCGGTCTTACGGTACAGGGTCCTCCACATGTCGGCCATATTCGTGCCGCGATGATTCGCGATATTCTGACGAGATGGCTTCTCCATTTGGGATATAAGGTTGCAACGTTGGAAAATTTTACTGATGTTGATGATAAGATTATAGAAAAGCAGAAAGAGAATAAAACTGACTGGCGGATAATTGCCGAAGACAATATAGAAAAATACATACAGGCGTGTGATAAACTCAACATTATAAAGGCAACTGTATATCCAAGAGCTTCTCAGCATATGGAGGAAATTATTAATCTTGTGCAGAGATTGATTGACAAAGGATTTGCTTATGAAAAAGAAGGCGATGTCTATTTTAAAGTTCGTAAATTCCCTGATTATGGCAAGCTGTCAAAAAAGAGCGTTGATGAACTCATGGCTGGAGCACGAATCGAACCCTCTGCATTGAAAGAAGATCCTTTTGATTTTGCCGTCTGGAAGGCAGCAAAACCGGGTGAACCCTATTGGTTGAGCCCATGGGGTAAAGGAAGGCCAGGCTGGCATATTGAATGTTCTGCAATGTCGATGCACTATCTTGGTGAATCCTTTGATATACATACCGGTGGTGAGGATTTGATATTTCCTCATCATGAAAATGAGATTGCACAGTCCATCGCGGCTACGGATAAGGAATTTGCTCATTATTGGCTTCACAATGGTTGGGTAACGCTGCGTGGAGAAAAAATGGCAAAATCGACTGGTCACTACTTTCTCATCGACGAGTTGCTCAAAGACTACAGTCCAAATATTGTTAGATTATATCTCTTGAAAACACAATACCGCAATCAAATTGAATTTTCAGAGGAAAGATTAGACGAGGCGAAGTCAGCGTATTCAAGAATTGCAGACTACCTCAAAGAAAAAGAATTCAGAGAATTACCAAAGGACATAAAACCTTTTATGCTCGATGAATTTACCGAAGCTATGAATGATGACCTCAACACGCCAAAGGCTTTGAGTATAATTTTTGACCTTGTTACAAAAGGAAATGAAAAACTGGGGAAAAAAGAATACGAAAATGAGCGTAAAGAGATAGCCGCAAGCATAAAGTATTATTTAACAATTTTAGGCTTTACCGAGGAAATAGAATACCATAGAGAATTGATGACTGTTTTCGAAGATGTGAGAAACAAACTCAGAAAAGAACATAAAAATAAATTACTCGATGACATTGCGGGTGATTTTTTGGATGACTTTATGAGTATAAAAGATGAGAGTGAATTCTTCCCGATGATGATAAATCTGCTCTTGCGAATCAGGAATAGATTGAGGAAAGAAAAAAATTTTGAATTTGCGGACTACATCAGAAAGCGGCTCGCTGAACACAGAATTCACGTTTATGATGGAAAGACTGGTGAGAGTACATATCGTGTGGAGTTAAAGTGATACAGGCTACACAAATGAGAAAAGGCATGCTTATAAAGATAGATGGCATACCACATGTCATATTGAGTGTGACACACCTAACCCCTGGTAATAAGCGAGCAATGGTGATCTGCGGTATGAGAAATCTTCAGACTGGTCTATCCACTGAGACAAGATTTCGTGCCAGCGATAGGATTGAAGAGGCACATATTGACGAGGTTGAAATGGAATATATCTACGCTGCCGATAGCAACTACTACTTCATGAATACAGAGAACTATGAGCAAATTCCTTTAGAACATGGTCTTATCGGTGATGTGGTAAAATTTCTTCAGCCAAATACGCGAGTAAAGGTTGAATTCTTTGAGAATAAGCCGTTCGGCATCATCTTGCCGAAGCATGTCATTCTCAAAGTAATAGAAACGCAGCCCTATTTGAGGGATGCAACGGCGCAGGCGCAGTCAAAGCCAGCCACACTCGAAGGAGGCCATGTTTGCCAAGTGCCGCCCTTCGTTGTGAGTGGAGATAAGGTGAAGGTTAATACTGAGACTGGCGAATACGTCGAGAGAGCATAGTACGAAAAGGGATATTGTAAATCGGTTCACGGTTTGGAAAGGTGATACGGTTTCGTACCGTAGAAAGAAACCAAATTTTTGTTTCGGTTTTTAGTAACTTAGGCGTTTAGGAATTTGTGTCGTAAGGAGGTATAATGGCTGATGATTTACAGGAAGAGATTAGAAAAGTAGCAGAGAAGATTCCGGGCTGCTGTTATGTCAGTCTTGTCGGTTATGATGGCATCACAATAGCACAACACGTGATCGAGGCAAATTTTGATGTTACACTCTATGATGCAGAAGTTTCTTCAATCATGCTTGCGTCAAAGGAGGTAAAAGGACACCTTGATCTGAGTGTGGAGCAAGAACTTATCTGGCTGACGAATAAATCATTCTTCATCATCAGGCCAATAAGCGAAGACTACTTTGTCTACGCATGCCTCAAGCCGACAGGCTCAAATCCTGGTCTCGCACGGCTTGAGTTAAATAAGCTCAAGGCCGTAATACATAAAATAATACAATCAGAAACCTGACGCCGTATTTTTCATTTCTCCATTGGTGTTCGGGGGTTGTAGATTAAAAAGTTAGGCACCACTATTCTCCTGATAGTCATTTGTAGTATTGTAGTGCACAGAGTTTGCCATTTCCCGTTTGTAGTCTACATCGTCATTGGATGCGTCGCACTTATTTTATCTTTCTGGGATAAAAGATTTTTATTTGTTGTTGTATCGGCACTCGTTTCACTCAATGCAGCGCTCATGACGTCATTACAATTGAACTCTGACGGTCCCCGGTTGACATTTGTTGGCGTTGTTGTGGGAGAAGATCATTTTGAACAGTATACGAAGCTGTCGATCGATGTTAAAAAAATTTTCTTAAAAAATGACACGATGGATTATTTTATTTCAACTACTTTTTATACGCCAATGAGAGCGACGTATTTGGGTAAGATTCTGATTATTAAAGGGATTATCAGACCAGCTTCAGTACCGGATCGTCCTCATATACTGACAGGGAGTATTATCGGGTCATATCCTCCACAAAATGTATTAAACACAATATTTTATAATGTAAGAAAATACGTTGACACCTCCTTTAAGAACGTATTTAACGCTGAACATTATAACGTTGCGAGTGGACTTATTTTAGGCGGCAGTAGTCGAATTGGAGAGGAATTACGGGAGATTTTTGCTCGTGCCGGAATAATCCACATTCTTGCAGTATCTGGTCTCCATGTTGGATTCGTCTGTTTTTTTATTGGTCTCATTCTCGTCTTCGTGCCTGTCTCTCCAAAGATAAAATTTGCCATTATGATGCTTGCACTGTTACTGTATGCGGGGATAACCGGATTTCGACCGAGTGTATGTCGAGCCAGCGCCATGGCGTTTTTATTCGGTCTCGCGATAATCCTGCAAAGAAACGTCTCGCCTCTCCACGTCTTGAATCTGACCGCGATTATGTTCTTACTCGGCAATCCACTCCTCCTCTTTGATGTGGGAGCACAGCTGTCATTTGCTGCTGTGTACGGCATACTATTTTTATATCCACGCATCGATACATTAGTGATTAAAAAAATAAAAAAGAGATTGCCCCAAAAAATTCTCATGCTCATGGCTTTATCCTTTTCTGCTCAGATTTTTGTTTCACCCTTACTGATTTATTATTTTCATCGGCTTCCTACTCTCGCAGTCATCAGTAATGTCATCATTGTTCCTCTCGCCTCGATGACTGTTTTTTTACTCATTTCATGTTTGTTCATTGGGATAATTTTTATGCCAGTCGCGAAGATTATCGGAATAGTGATTACTGTATTACTAACAATATTGGTGACGATTTCAAAGGCATTTGCGCATATTCCATTTTCAGCATTCGCGTTGAGTATTTCACCGATTATTTTATTTCTTTTGTACCCTGTATTTTTTCGAAAAACGCGGCGTTTCGCTATCTGGAGTATAGTCATAGTTCTTATACTCTTCTCAATCGCGTCACTGGAGCAATACGTCATTATAAAAGTTGCACCGACCGGTGCATTGATATCGATGCCTAGTGGTACTACTATATTTGTTACACGGCAGCGTGGATCGACAGCAAACGCTGCTTTTTTAACGCACGAAGGTGTTGATAAAGTAGACTACCTGATCGCTCCGAATAAAGTGTTTCCTGCTGAGAAAAGATTTCTTGCATTACCTGAGCGTCTTCATTTTAAACGTGTAGCATTGAATGAACTGTCTATTACGATGGAACGCGATATTACCATAATGTATCATGAACAAAGGATTATACTCGATAGAGAGCGCGGTTCAGATGAGGATATACTACGGTATATCATAACCGATGGGAAAGATATCTACCGGCTGAATACGGCGTTGCACAGTTCTGTGCTTGATCATATGAGCACAGAAGTAAGGGTATTGTTTACGAAACTACGACTCTTATTTTAACGCATCAATGGTATTTCGTAAACTGAAGGGGTCTGTTCATTCAAGGCTGCCGACTACTCGTTCGACCTCTTCAAGAATCTCGCATGATGTAACCAGTTCTTTCATTTTCGTGTGGTCTGGATAGAGAGGACGGTCTTCATCGAGGTGCTCCACATATTTTCTGATTACCTTTTTGGCAGTCGAAACACCCTTCCCTGGCCGGAAATCACGAAAATCTAATGCTTGCGCAGCCGCCATGAATTCTATTCCCAGAACTCCATAGGCATTATCGAGAATCTGTCCATTCTTTATAGCAGTATTCATGCCCATCGATACAAAATCTTCCTGATCCGCAGCGGCAGGTATCGACATGATGGACGCTGGTGCAGATAAAATTCTCTGTTCAACAATGAGAGAACATGCCGTGTACTGACTGAGCATCATGCCCGACATCATGCCGGCACCTTTGGTAAGGAATGCAGGCAATCCAACGCTCAGCGCTGGATTGGTCAAACGGTTAAGACGTCGTTCAGACAGAACACTCACCATCGTGACTGCGGCTCCAACCATGTCCATGGGTAATGAAACTGGTGTTCCTTGAAAATTAGCACCAGTGAGGGTCAATTTGTATTCCGGAAAAAAGACTGGATTATCACCAACGCCGTTCAATTCAATCTCCACCTGCCTTTTGGCAAAGGCAGCCGCATCATGTGCAGCACCAATAACTTGAGGAGACGAACGCATCGAATAGGCATCCTGCACCCTCTTTTTATAGGTGCCGGACAAAAGGTCACTCCCTTCAATACACTTCATGATTGCGCGCGAAGCTCTCACAGCTCCTGGAAAGCCACGTACCTCGTGTAAACGGACATCGTAGGGTTTCATGTTTGCATAGAGTGCTTCGAGTGTCATGGCGCAGGCAATTTCGGCTTGTTTAAGCCACCGATTAATATCATACAACTGGAGTGCACTTATAGAGGTTATTAAATTTGAACCATTAATCGCAGCTAATCCATCGCGTGCCTTCAATCCAGGGATTTTAATTCCAGCGCGCTCCATGGCAACCTTCCCAGGCAGGCGTTCTCCCTTATAGTAGGCTTCGCCTTCGCCCATTAAAAGAAGTGCAATTTGAGACATAGGGGCGAGATCGCCACTTGCGCCAACCGATCCTTTCAAACAAACGACTGGAGTGACATCTTCGTTCAACATTTCTACAAACGCCTGCACAATTTCGGGTCGGCATCCTGATTTTCCTTTGATGAGTACATTTATTCGACTCGCAAGTGCCCCTCGTATATATTCGATGGCTGCTGGATCACCGATACCAGCTGCGTGATTGTATATTAGATATTTTTGGAATTGCTTTACCTGTTCATCAGTTAATATAACCTCGGAGAATTCACCAATACCCGTATTAATACCATACATAATTTCCTTGGCCTTTATTTTCTCTTCTAGCATGGCACGGCACGCCTTGACCCTATTGAGTGCTTCGTCAGGTACTTCTATTTTTTCCTTATGTCGTGCTATTGCGACGAGGCGATCAACTGTTAAATGTTCACCGTTAAGAACGATTGCCATACGAACTCCTTTTTTGTCTGTGAATTATGGTAACGAACGAGATAATCTTACTTAATAATAGCTGAAAGTCAACCTGGTACCTTGAACGGAATCGGATTTCGTTTGTCGGTAGCGAAAAGCAATTCGTTTAGCGTTTGTTGTTAATCGTCGTTCAACGAAACCGACTCGCGAGACCGAATCGCCTTTCGCAACCGCGAACCATCAAACACGCTTAATATCATAAACAATACTGGGCGCTTGACGTCGTTGTTATCAAACATATAATTTTCTATGCGCTGTCGACACTGTAATACTGAGGCATTAATCTCCAAAACATTACCTTACTGCCCAGCGTGTATTCGTGAGAAATTCGATGAACTGCGTCCAGCGGTCATGAAAATTCATTTTCGTACACGAGCTGACTTTGGTCTACCCGAAGTGATTCCACACGACGAATCAGGAAAACGATGTCGTGTGTGCGTTAACGATTGTCTGATTGGCGAAGGAAAATCAGGATACTGTGGCGTGCGAAGAAATGAGGGAAACAAAATTGTTGGACCTCAAAAGGATTGGGCATACCTAGATTGGTATCACGACCCTTTGCCGACAAATTGTGTAGCAGACTGGGTATGTGCAGGGAGTCATGATCATGGTTATAAGAATCTTGCCGTCTTTTATGAAGGATGCACGTTCAACTGTTTGTTTTGCCAGAACTGGCACTATCGAGAAAAGAAAACCAGAACCACCGTACAGGACCTGGCACGGGCAGCCGATCCCCTGACCGGTTGTATCTGTTTTTTTGGTGGTGACCCAACGCCATTTGCGGTTCACAGTATTGCAGTGGCGAAAGAGATACGAGAGAAGAGACGGAGAAAATTGAGAATTTGCTGGGAGACAAATGGTTCTGCTTCACCTGCATTCATGGAACAGTGGGTAGATATCGCATTGAAGAGTAATGGATGTATTAAAATCGATTTCAAGACTTTCTCTGACGAGCTCAACATTGCCTTGTGTGGAAGTTCAAATAGAAATACGAAGGAAAATATAAAACTCGTTGCCGAGTATATCGGCGAGAGGGCAAAGTTACCAATATTAATGCTCAGCACCTTACTCATTCCCGGCTACATTGATGAACACGAGCTCGTGATGATGGCGAAATTTATCAGTTCTGTCAATAAAAACATTCCCTGGTCTTTTCTGGGATTCTATCCACACTTCTATTTTCGTGACCTTCCCTGTACATCGAGAAAGCAGGCCGACCTGGCTTTAAAGATCGCTCAGGATTATGGCATAGAAAAGACTCATATTGGCAACGTACACCTTCTGGTGTGATCATCTGATGTGCTCTGAAAGCGAATTTTAATTTTCAGCTAAGCCAGTGTATTGTTATTTCTTGATTTTACTCATTTTTATGCTATACTGATTATAATCTAAATGAGAAAACTCTCGAAGAATCTTCTATCGCTGTTTATGAGTGATGTAGTAAGCCGTCTTCTCGGCTTTATCGCTATAGCGTACATCGCTCGATTACTTGGAATAGAGGGTCTCGGTCAGATACGATACGGCTTTGCGTTTCTCAATTATGCGCTGTTATTTGCCAATCCAGGGCTCACCACTATTGGTGCCAGAGAAATAGCAAAAGATATTCATAATCGTCGTATCATTGATGAAGTCATGGGCCTGCGAATCTTCCTCTCTGGTCTCATTTTTCTTTTTTTTATAATTGGACTCTTTCTCGTCCCCGGGCAAACTAATACAAAAAATATTATTCTCCTTTACGTACTTTCGCTCATCCCCTTTGCGTTTCTTATGGAATTCGTCCTGCAGGGACGAGAGGAGATGGAGTATATCGGTATTTCACGTCTCATTCAATATGGTCTGTATATCGTTTTCCTTCTCGTCTTCTTGAGAAGTACAAAAGATATCTTGATGGTTCCTGTGTCTTTCTTGATTGGCTACGCCGCCGCTGCCGGATTTTTGTTCTCTATATTTTTAAAGAAATATCGAATTCTAACGCCGAAGTTTTCTTTATACCATTGGCATCGCCTCCTGATGGTATCGATACCCGTTGGCTTGGCAACAATATTCAATCAGGTATCGGTGAACCTGCCGCCGATCACGTTAGGCGTGTTTCATTCCAAGACAGAGGTAGGGGCATTCAGTGCCAGTTTTGCGATAATCGTCATGCTCCTCATTGTAGAGCGCGTATTCTATTATGTGTTTTTCCCTGTTTTATCCAGACAATTCGTTCACGAACCGAAAAAATTGACAGGCAGTTTCACGATTCTAACACGCCTGCTTTTTTCAATTACAATTCCCCTCACCGTAGGAGGGATGCTTGTAGCACCTCAATTGATATATCTTATCTACGGTGCTGGATACGAAAGCTCAATTGCGATCTTCCGTATACTATTACTCTATTTTTTAATCGCACCAGTCACTACAATTTTTGGCTATGGTCTCGTCGCGATCAATCAGGAACGGCGTTTTTTCAAGGTAATTACGATTACGGGAATAATCAACTTCTTGTTCATAATACTGTTGGGTCTTAATTTTAGAGGATTAGGAGCTGCGGCTGCGTTTTGTATGAGCGAACTCATTGCAGTTGTGTTCATGAAGAGAGAACTAAAAAAATTTGTCTCATTTGAAGTCATACAATATGTGAGGAAGCCTGTTGTGGCTGCATTCGTCATGGCAGTTGTGTTGCTCCTGTTCCGTGATTGGCATGTTATCGCGTTGGTGGCGGTAGGTATTTTCGTGTATATACTTATACTTTATGTTATCAAAGGATTCTCGAAAGAAGAGATTAAAAAACTCAAACGTGCTGTTTAAATGAGAAGAGAGCTGCCATCGGCAGCCCTCGTTTGTATCACTCGTCTTTTACTCAATAGTCGCGCTTTCTAATTCGACTTCCGTCTCAAGAATTGCAAACCCTTCGTTGATTTTCATGGTTTGTCTTACTATGCCGACCCCGTCTGCGAAATACGTGTACGCCGTATCGGTATCGGTATAATAGCCAATCTCCCAGCAATCGTCGTAATTACCAGCAGGAACAGATACATCCGCTCTACCCACAACAACAGCACTCATATCTGCGTTAACATCCCATGTATTGCCTTCTTCAATCGGGAGTTCAACCCATGTATCTGCTGTGGTGTCTGCTTTGTCGTCATAGCTACGAATATAGTCTTCGGTTTCTTCCCAGTACGTATAGGAGGTATCGACGAAGGTGTCTGGCTCAACAACGGTTGTTTCTATCGTCATTTGTTCAACGACCTCGGTTCCATCATCGAGTGTCGTTTCTTCGGTGATTTCAACATTCATCGTACCGGGCATTTCAGTCGTATCGGTTGGCGTATATGCTGTCGTAGTCGTCAGATAATCCCATACGCTTCCGACGCTGAGTGGGAAGTAATTCACTGCTTCTCCACCACAACCAATAATATAGAGGATAATGGGTATGAATAACAATAATTTCTTCATAAGCCTCCTTTCAAGAATAAGTATATATAGAATTAAGTCTCTGTCAAGAGATTATTGACTTTCTTGTAAAGATAGATACAATAATTCAAGGTGCAATAGGCACGGTTACCTATCAGTGTAAATCGAAGTAACTATTGCGTTCATAATCCTCGATTCAGGCTATTTTTTTTTGACGGAAATTTGTTACGAAATTAGGGAGGTAAAATGAAGGAATATAAGAATTTCATTAATGGTAAGTTTATGAACTCTCAATCGGGTCGGACATTCGAGAACCGCAACCCAGCCGATTGGGATGAGGTGGTTGGAATATTTCCGAAGTCAACCGCTGATGACATCAATGTTGCGATCGAGGCATCGAAGAAGGCGTATAAGAAATGGCGCGATGTTCCATGGCCGAAGCGTTCTGAAATCATGCGCAGGGCAGCAGAGATTTTGATCGAAAAGAAGGAAGATGTAGCCAAGCTGATGACCAGAGAAATGGGGAAAGTCATTAAAGAAACACGTGGCGATGTTCAAGAGGGGATTGATACGGCACTCTATGCATCGATTCAAGGGAGAAAATACTACGGCTATACCCTTCCATCGGAGTTGCAGAATAAGTCCTGCTGGACGAGGAGGGACCCACTCGGCGTTTGGGGTCTTATCACGCCCTGGAACTTCCCGATTGCAATTCCTTCGTGGAAGATATTTCCCTGTCTTCTGAGTGGAAACACGGCAATAATAAAGCCAGCCACGTATACGCCTGCTTGTGCTGGAGAGCTGGTGCAGATTTTACACGAGGCGGGGGTGCCCGACGGAGTCTTGAATATTGTCTATGGTGGTGGTGGTGAAATTGGTGAGGCGCTCTTACATCACGAGGATATTGTTGGAATTTCATTTACTGGTTCTTCAGACATCGGCAAGAGAATTGGTGAGGTATGTGGTCAAACCCTGAAACGGTGTTCATTAGAATTGGGCGGAAAGAATGGAGAGGTTGTCCTCAGGGATGCCAATTTAGATCTCGCGCTCGATGGAGTCCTCTGGGGTGCATTTGGAACTACTGGTCAGCGGTGCACTGCTACCTCAAGATTAATTTTAGAAGAACCAATATACGATACGTTCATTGAGATGTTGAAAACGAAGACAGAAAAATTGAGACTCGGAAACGGTTTGGATGAGCGTGTAGATGTTGGGCCGCTTGTCAGTGAGGCACAGCGTGAGACTGTCCACTCCTATGTTGAAATTGGCAAGAAAGAGGGAGCAACCTTGCTCACCGGCGGTGAAGTCTATGCAGAAGGTGAGTGTGCTCGGGGATGGTTTTACAGGCCAACTGTTTTTGTCGATGTGTTGCCGACTATGAGAATTGCTCAGGAAGAAATATTCGGTCCTGTGCTTTCGGTCATCAAAGCAAAGAATTTTGAAGAGGCAATTGAGATTCTCAATGGAACTGTCTATGGACTCTCTTCAAGTATATACACGAAAGATTTAGCCAAGGCACATAAGGCCATTGAACGTGCTGAAACCGGCATCGTCTACATTAACGCACAGACGATTGGTGCAGAGTGTCACCTGCCATTTGGCGGTATGAAAAATACGGGAAATGGGCATCGAGAGGGCGGCTGGACCGCTTACGAGATCTTTACCGAGGTAAAAACAGTATATATCGACTACTCGGGAACTCTGCAGAAAGCACAGATTGATACTTGGGAGAAGTAGAAAGTTAAATGTCAAAGGTGAGAAGCTAGAAATTAAAATGGCGAAAAGCACTATAAGAAAACCAAAGATTAAAACATCACTGCCTGGGCCAAAGGCCAAAGAGATTTTAAGAAAAGAGAATAAATATGTATCACCTTCATATACGCGCTACTATCCAGCAGTCATCGAGAATGGTAGTGGTGTCTGGGTGACCGATGTAGACGGTAATACATTTCTGGATTTTTCGTCTGGTATTGCTGTCGTTGCGACTGGCCACTGTCATCCTGAGATTGTTGATGCTATTAAGAAACAGTCGGCGACACTCATCCATATGTCAGGGACTGATTTTTACTATCCCTATCAAGCACAGCTCGCAGAGAAACTCGCCGAGATTGTTCCTGGTGCAAAGAATAAAAAAGTCTTTTTTGGTAACTCTGGTGCAGAGGCGGTTGAATGTGCAATGAAACTCGCGCGTTACTATACGAGGAGGCCTCGCTATATCGCATTCACAGGAGCATTTCATGGTAGAACGTTTGGTGCATTATCATTGACCGCATCGAATAGTGTTCAGAGGAGATATTTTGGTCCTCTCTTATCCGGCGTTACCCACGTTCCATATGCTTATTGTTTTCGCTGTCCATTCAATCTTGAGTATCCATCGTGTAGCATGGAATGTGTGCGATTTATAGACGACGTTGTTTTTAAAAAAGTTGTGCCTCCAGAAGAAGTTGCAGCAATGTTTGTTGAGCCGATTCAAGGTGAAGGAGGGTATGTTGTTCCACCCAAGAGATTCATTCGGGCACTCAGGCAATTATGTAATAAGTACGACATCTTACTCGTCGCCGATGAAATCCAATCCGGCATGGGTAGAACCGGAAGAATGTTTGCCATCGAGCACTTTAACACAAAGGCCGATATCTACTGTGTTGCCAAAGGCATTGCATCTGGTTTACCATTGGGTGCTTGTGTAGCGAGGTCAGGCATCATGGACTGGCAACCTGGTTCCCATGCCTCAACATTTGGCGGAAATCCTGTTTCGTGTGCTGCCGCTTTAAAAACAATTGAACTCTTAGAGCATGGTTTGATAGAGAATGCTGCAAAATTGGGTAAGGTTGCTATGGCGCGGCTCCTTGATATGAAGACCCATTACGACTTTATCGGAGACGTCCGTGGTCTGGGTCTGATGATTGGTATTGAGCTTGTTGAGAGCGCAATAACGAGAGAGCCAGTAAAAGATAAACGAAATGCTGTTGTTTATAGGGCCTTTAAACAGGGGTTATTATTGCTCGGTGCTGGTGAATCAACAATTAGGCTGATACCTCCCTTGGTGATTGATGAAAAAGAACTGCAGGTCGGCCTCGATATATTTGAGAACGTTCTCAAAAAGGTATTCCACGTATAAAAAGGGTAGATTTAGACAACCTACCCTTTTCCCATTATTTAGCTTCTATAGACTATGGTTATGGAGCCGCGTAAAACTTCACTGAAATTGAGAGAGGCCACGACGCAAAGGGATGACTTACGGTCACCGTGGCAGTAGCAGTTTGAGTACCTTGATCACTTCTCAAATATACCGACGCCTCTCCCTCACTGTTAGTAATCATCATTGGGGGATCAAGTGTGCCAAGTGTTGTGCTGAAATTCAACATAGCTCCGAGTATTGGATTGCCTGAAAAGTCTCCAGCT
>CP070664.1:1876060-1880491 GCA_020355325.1 Caldifarciminota bacterium | reverse complement strand
GCCGTATCCGGTTGAACCGCGAAAATTAACCTGCAGACACGCATATCCTCGGTTCGCAAACCACTGCGCTTTGGGATCAAATTCCCACGTGTTGCGCGCCCACGGGCCTCCGTGAACATCGAGTACCAGAGGCAGATCTCTCTTTTCTTTTCCAACCGGATATGTAATGTAGCCGTGAATAGTCAGTCCATCGCGTGAGGTAAAAGAAATTGGCTCCATCGATGCCAAAGTGTATTTATCTAATTCTGGTCTTTGGTTAAAAAGAAAAATTCCATCTTTCGTTGCTCGATCATATGCATAATATGATACCGGCCCATTATCTTTTTCAAAAGCTACAAGCCATGTTCTATCGGTATTATCACGACTTACTATAAAGAAGTCTCCATGATCCAATTCTGCAATAGCATTAAAATCATCTCTAAGCGATTCATCTAAAATAGCCCATTCAAGACGAGCCTTTTCAATAGCAATCGCTTGGACTTCATAGTTATCTGGATGGATTAATACATATCTACTCACGTCATATTGTGGGTCTTCAGCTACAACCTCAAGATTTCCTGTAGCAATTTCTATCTTAACAAGACGACCCGCGTTGACATTTCGTGAGTCCATTAAATAGATATATTTACCATCCTTGGAAAAAATAGTTTGCGGACTCAGAAAGTTTGGAGCACTGGTCATCCCGTCTTCCGCACCCCACGTCACCAGTATTCTCCAATCAGCCTCATCATCTTCTCTTACCACCAAATCGAATCCACCATCTGATTTTGCGGCAATAGCGCCACGTACCTTGAAACACGGATCTATAATCCAATCAATGAAATTACCCTGATTCTTGGCAACCAGTATCAGCTCGCCGGACGTCAAGTCGAGGTGGTATAGATCGTGTATTTTAGGATTTTCTTTATTCATTGAAAAAATTATTTCGTTTGGGAATGACTTGTTCGTTTCAATAAACTGCACCTGAACATTCTCGAACGGTGTTAAATCCTTCGTTTCATTTGCTTCAATATCCACAGCATACATACGCCAGTTTTCATTTCCCTCGGCGTCCTGCGCATAGAGAATATGTTTGCTGTCTTCTGCCCACGAATAGTAGCGAATGCCACGATTTTCATCTTTGGTTATCGGCCTGTCGTCCGCCTCACCAACGGTCTTCATCCAAACATTCAATACATTATCAACCGGTGCGAGATACGCGAGCAACTTACCGTCGGGTGAAAGACGAGGCCGAGTTTTAACCGGGTTCCCAAAGAGCACTTCTTTTGGTATGAGCTCAGACACTGCCCCGGTGTCAGCTTGGCCAAATGAAAAAAAACCAAAAGACAAAAGCAGTACATAGATAGTTATCATTTTTATATAATTCATATTTTCCTCCCTTTTTTTATCTATTATGTAATACGTTACAAAAGAAAAAAAGTTACATACTTATGGGGAATCAGCTGACAATAAGATAAGAAGAGGTTGTCAAATGTAGAGAGTTGATCCTATGGGTTATCGAATCAGGGTCACCCTATTGCTTGCTGCAAATTCACCCTGGAGAAGGTTGACGATATAAATTCCTGAAGCGACTCTTCTTCCATGAACATCTCTTCCATCCCAGGTTAGGCGATGAACTCCAGGTGTCAACGTTTTGTTTACGAGCGTCCGTACTTTCCTGCCTGAAGTATCATATATCGAAAGGAAGACTTTCTCATTACCGAACGTCGTGATTTTTATGGTGCATTGTGAATTAAATGGGTTTGGATATATGTGGTTTAACCCAACTGACGGTCGAGTCTCGGCCACGACACCTACACCCAATATGTCATTTAACGCCGCGATAAAGCCGTTCATCTCTTCAAGTGTACCCGTGGAAACTCGAATGTGTTGTGGCATTCCCCAACCTGTACGGACTTGATATCCCCTCGAAGCAAGCTCAGAAGCAACCCAATTAGCATTCGTACCTGTATCAAACATCATGAAATTGGTTTCAGAAGGGATATACTCCAGACCTAAATCAATAAATCCAGTTATGAGAATCTCTTTTGCCTGATGATTCAGTGTTATCGTATCGGCCACATGCTGCGTATCATTCAAAGCTGCTTGCGCCGCAGCTTGACCCAACCTGCTCACCATGCCAAAGTTCTGGGATGATGCTATCTGACCAGTGTATCCGGCAGATGCCACTGAATAGCCGATCCGTGCTCCTGCCAGACCATACGCCTTCGAAAAAGTACGTACCACGATCACAGGCAGACCTTCAGTAACAAAACGAATGCAACTTTCATAATGAGAGGTTTGTACGTAATGATGATAGGCTTCATCTACTACAACAACAATTCCACTTGGTAGTGAGTTGATAAAATCTTCCATATCCGTTTTGTGAATACATGTGGCTAAGGGATTATTCGGGTTGACTAAAGATATCAGTTTTGTATTTGTAGTAATTGCTTGTGAAATACCTTGAAGGTCAATTACATAATTGTCATCTACTGGTACATATACGACAGAAGCACCGTTCGCAGTGGCTTCATACGCCATCTGAAAGTATGTCGGCTCAGCAGTAATCATCTCATCTCCGACTGACAAGAATGCATCAGCTATTAACCGAATTATTTCTGTAGCGCCGGTTCCAGCACAGATATTATTTGGGGTAAGACCGTGATGAGTAGCGATATCACCTTCAAGGGTTGAACTGTACCAGTCCGGATACCGATTGGCTTCAGGAGCTGATTCCTGCATTGCGGTTAATGCCAATGGAGACGGTCCCAATGGATTCTCATTATAACAGAGCCGGCCAAAGTAGTCATCAAGGTGCATCAAACCAAAGGGTCGTGCCTTTACCCGGCCGATTCCCGGCAGATACATAAAACTCAAACCGGCAACAGATGCCTGCAGAAATTGCCGTCGTGTCAAATTTTTATTCATACTCATAAAGCCTCCTCCAAGTACCTCGTTCTGACGCCAAAGTCTTTATCCCACACCTTTTGCATAGTCTTGGCTTCATCATCTATTCGCCTCACATCGAACAGTACTTAGTATATAGAGTTTATTAGAAATTTGCCATATGTCAATGCCGAGTAGGAGGATGGCCTGAGAGCTCATTAGTTTTCGTAAATATTTCTTTTCAATTTGCATTCCACGCGACCAAGACCGTAAGTACACCAGTTATAAAGTTTCCCAGAAACCACACAATCCTAACGGTGCTGGAGGTAGTCGGGTGCCCAGATTTGTTCTGGTTACCAATCCAAAACCAGAAACTAAAACTGTGATAAATCATTATCACTCCTGGAAACCACGCCAACTTGTATGCCCACGCAGTGTTAAGAATAAGCCCCACTGCAGCAATTCCGTATATCCACCCAATCATTACATCAGCAACAGCTATTCCATGTTCATATACTTTATATTCCGGTAATGCTTTCTTATCTTGGAGACCTATTTTTGTAGCAAAATCCCAATCAACGATTGAAATGAGTTGTCCAAGCCAGTGAAAAAGAAAGCCAGCAATAAAGACTAATATACCAACTATTATATTTGCATAGGGGAATATTTGTGTAGGCATTGTGTCCTCCTTTCTTTTGAACTACTGAAAATAAATTATATCAAAGTGGATGAATGTCCATAGTATATATGCAAGACCGATTAAAGATCCAAAGGGAAATGTGATAAACCAACTAAAAGTAAACCTGAGTTTTTCAAAACGCAGGCTCGTCACTGTCGTCATGATATTCGCCCAAACAAACCAGAAACTCACTAAAGCCAGAATATAATAACCCCAGCGCGGGCTAACAAAAATCAGAATAATACCGGCTATCGTAGCAGGGCAAGCGAGAAATATATCTGCTATAGCCATGCCATACAATATCTTCTGCTCGTGCCAGTCGTCAACTGAGCCATCTGGATTTTTCATGGCGTTACCTTTCATGACCATAACCTGCCACCACCAAACGACTATAGAAACAAATCCCATAAGTGCCAAAAGAACATAGAGGATTACTCGTGAGAGGGGTAAAAATTGTTGCATAGCATTCTCCTTTCCTTTAATTTAACATTAACCTTGATAGAGAGGTATACTCTTCACCTTAATAAAAACGTGCTTGCATTTCAGGCACATCGTTCAAATTGGAATATAATAGAAACACGTATTTCACCTTCGCCGCTCTAAATTCGATTTATAGTCTGACTCACCTCGTATAATGGATAACTATTCATATAATTTCTTTTCATAATATATTAACTCAAAATTCGGTATTAATTTATGTGATGCTCTTCTCACTTCATGAAAGCCGCAAGATAGGTACATTCTTTGTGCTGGTACGAAGAAGGATACCGACCCAGTTGTAGCTTTTACTTTTCTAAAATTCATGCTTTTAAAACGGTTCAACATTTCAAGAATTTGAAGCCGACCAAAACCTTGCCTTCTATAATCTGGTAATATACAATTAT
>CP070664.1:1866742-1875960 GCA_020355325.1 Caldifarciminota bacterium | reverse complement strand
ATGCTGAAACAAGTTAGTTGCTCGCAAAACCTTGTAAAATAAGCCAGCGACCGGAATCGAACCGGTGACCTGCGGTTTACGAAACCGCTGATCTACCGACTGAGCTACACAGGCATTTCCATTTCAAACCATCTCTGCTGGTTTGGAATGGAGTAGTCAGTAGATAGAAGAGAGTAGACAGTATTTTTTGACAGATTAATTTTTTCAAACTATCTACTAACTACTGGCTACTGTCTACTTCCGAGTTATTATATCTGACAGCTACTATTTTGTCAACTATCGCTGGCGGAGGGATAAGGTGACACGGAGAAGGGGAGATACTGAGCGGAGGAGCTGAGGAGCAGAGGTGCAGAGGAGACAATGAGACTGGGAGAAATGGTGAATCGGTGAATCGGAGAAGATAAACTTCGTTGAGGTTGTTTTAGTCTAACTATAGAGGCGTTTTGCCCTATTTTTGTTGACAATTTTGAATTAATTGGTATAATTAAATGGTGAAAACATGCTGCAGAAAATGTTAGGAAAAATTTTTGGCACGAAGACTGAGCGTGAGCTCAAGAATCTTTGGCCAAGGATTGAAGAAATTAATTCAATTTATGAAAAGTTAAAAGACGCAGACCTACTCAAACATACTGAGGACTTCAAGAAGAGAATCAGCGAGGGCGAATCTCTCGATGAAATTCTACCCGAAGCATTTGCTGTGGTAAAAGAGGCATGCCGTAGACTCCTCGGAAAAAAATGGCAAGTGGTTGAGATTGAAACTGAATGGAATATGCTGCCGTTTGATGTCCAATTGGTCGGCGCAATAGTCTTGCATGAAGGGAAAATTGCCGAGATGAAAACGGGTGAAGGTAAGACACTTGTCGCTACAATGCCTCTGTACCTTAACGGACTCTCTGGCAGGGGTGCACATTTGATAACCGTGAATGACTATCTTGCACGGCGTGACCGTGAATGGATGGGCCCAGTGTACGACTCTCTCGGCTTAACAGTTGGTGTGCTTCAGGGGGGAATGGATAATCAGCTCAGGAAAGAGGTATACAGATGTGATATCACCTACGGGACAAACAATGAGTTTGGGTTTGATTATCTGCGTGACAATATGGTCTGGCGTTTCGAGGATAAAGTGCAGAGGGGACATCACTATGCGATTGTCGATGAGGTTGACAGCATTCTTATCGATGAAGCGCGAACCCCGCTCATCATTTCTGGTCCTGTCGAACATGAAACAAAGGCATTTAATGAATTAAATCCTGTTGTTCAGCGCCTCAATTCGTCACAGACTGTGTTGGCGAATAGAATCGTTGCTGAAGGCAAACGCTTGTTCGATGAGGGAAAAGAGAAAGAGGCAGGCATTAAGTTGCTTCAGGCACGTCGTGGTGCACCGAAGAATAAACAGTTACTTAAACTCGAGCAGGAAACCGGTGTTAAAAAATTAGTCGAAGATACAGAACTGAATTTCTTACGCGACAAATCTTTTGCTGAAGTTGATGACGACCTCTACTTCATCATCGATGAGAAATCAAACGTCATCGACCTCACTGAAAAGGGACGTCAATTTATTTCACCAAATAACCCTGATATGTTTGTGCTTCCTGATTTGAGTGAACAAATTGGTAAGATCGATCAAGACAGCAATTTAACCCATAAGGAGAAATTATTTGCCAAAGAAAAGGCGTATCAGGAATATGCAAAGAAGAGCGAGACGCTCCACAATTTGAGTGCGCTCTTAAAAGCCTATTCGCTCTTTGAAAAAGATGTCGAGTATGTAGTACAGGATGGAAGGGTCATTATTGTCGACCAGTTTACTGGTCGGTTGATGCCGGGAAGACGGTATTCAGATGGCTTGCATCAGGCAATCGAGGCGAAGGAGCATGTGCGTGTGCAGGAAGAGACACAGACCTTTGCGACCATCACCATTCAGAATTACTTCAGGATGTATGAAAAGCTCGCCGGCATGACCGGTACGGCTGCAACAGAAGCGAATGAGTTCTGGCAGATTTATAAACTCGATGTGGTTGAGATTCCGACCAAGGAACCAGTACGGAGACTTGACTACGAAGATATTGTCTACCGTTCGAGACGCGAAAAGTATAATGCGATCATCGATGAGATTGTTAGGTGGCATGAATCGAAAAGACCAGTCCTCGTTGGCACGACATCGGTCGATGTGTCTGAGACCTTATCACGACTCCTGCAGCGCAGGGGTATTAATCATGAAGTGCTCAATGCCAAACACCATCAGCGAGAGGCAGTGATTGTTTCGAGTGCAGGGCAGCAAAGTGCTGTAACGATTGCAACAAACATGGCGGGTCGAGGAACAGACATTAGATTGGGTCAACGTGTCGTAGATTGCAGTCAGTGTTGTATTAAATGTCTGTCAGGTGATTGTTCACAGTGTAACCATGAGGAGAAAAAAGAGTGTTTGGGCGATGTTCCCTGCGGTCTCTATATTATCGGTACTGAACGTCACGAAGCGCGGAGAATCGATAATCAGCTCAGGGGACGAAGCGGCCGTCAGGGAGATCCGGGTTCGTCGCGGTTCTTCTTATCGCTCGAAGACGACCTCATGAGAATTTTCGGTTCGGATAGAGTGGCAGAAATTATGGACAGATTCGGCGGCGAAGAGCAGAAGCCGCTGACCCATCCGCTCGTGACCCGGGCTATTGCGAATGCCCAGAAGAGGGTGGAAGAGAATCATTTTGAGACACGAAAACACTTGTTAGAATACGACGACGTTATGAATAAGCAGCGCGAGGTCGTCTATAAGATGAGGGATGAGGCTCTTGCCGGTGAGAATTTGAAGACCAGAACACTTCAATTCTTCGAAGATGCGATCGAAGATATTCTTCTCAAGTATACCGATCCTAAAATCGAGCCTGAACAGTGGGATTGGGATAATATCAAGAGTGAATTCAATTTGATATTCTTAACAGAGATGGCAGTGCCAAAGGACCGACTGACCCGAATAAAGCAGGAAGAAGTGCTCGACATGCTGCTCGAAAAGGCAAAAGAGAGATTGACCTGGCGTGAGCAGGAACTCGGCGAGGAGACATTCAATGAACTATTGAAAGTTGTACTCTTGAGTACCATTGATAGTAACTGGCGCCACTATCTTTATGAATTGGATGATCTGCGACATGGGATTAGTCTCCGTGCCTATGGACAAAAAGATCCGTTGATTGAGTATAAACAAGAATCACGCAGGATGTTCGATGAACTGCTCGGGGAAATGGCAAAGAATGCATCCAGTATAATATTCAGAGCCCAGCCCGGGCCAGTAACACGAAGGCCACAACAAACAAGGGAATATAAACCGAGTGCTGCCGCGAGGCCGGAGTCTGCAGCAGGTGCACCTGTAAAACGGGGGACAGTTGTCGGTACCAAGAAGATTGGGAGGAATGACCCGTGTCCATGTGGGAGTGGTAAAAAGTATAAGAAGTGTTGTGGTAGGAATGTAGCATGAAGCCATATCAAGTCCACCTCTTTACTGAAGAAGAGTCAGTTCCTGACATGCTTCCTTACGAGCCATTTTTTGTATATGATAACAAGCGGTACCTCAACTTTGTGCCTCTCGATTGTTTTCACATGAAGAATAGTGAATATCTCAGAGAGACGGCACGAGCAAACATTGAATCCAGAGGGATACGGGCTACAGATGGTAGACTCGAGGCAATGAAAAATTTGGAAGAGGCGATGTTTGAACTCAAGAAGTTTGAATCGCTGTTGCTTTTCCCCGATGAAATTTCTGCGCTCTTTGCGCTTTTGTCGATCTTCAATCCAGAGACGACGTATTTCATTGATTATGAGACCTCACCTAGTATTCTTGCTCTCCTCCAGCGTCGTAGTGTTGGTTTTTACAATCACCATGACCTCGGTAACTTGAATAATTTACTGGATGTACAGAGTGCGAAGGTTATTGTCGTTGATGGTGTATTTGAATGGATTGGTAATATTGGACCCATTAATGAGGTCGTAAAGGCTGCAAAAAATAATGACTGTATTATTATCGCTAACGAAATAAATTCTTTCGGTTTTCTCGGTCGAGATGGTAGGGGATTTGTCGACCTCTTTAATGTGTATGGTGATATTAGTGTCGAAGTTGGCAGTTTTGATAAATTTCTGGGTGGCTTTGGTTGTTATGTGGGTGGCAAGAGAGAATTCATAGATAGTATAAAAAAGAATATTATTGATGTAGGCGAACCATTACCGCCGTTTATGCTCGCAGTGAACCGTGCTAGTCTTGAACTTATCGGGCCGAACAAAGATAATAAAAAGCGACTCCAGGAGTTGTGGAGGAATAGTAGATACGTTATCTCGCGCCTCAAACAGGCAGGATTCAAGACAATGAGTGAAACGCCGATTTGTGTTATTACATTTAATAACAACGAGGAGGCAGGAGAGTTTCGGAAGAGGCTGTTGTCTCATCAAATCATTGTTGCACAAAATAAAGAACGCATACGATTGTGTCTTTCGATCGAGCATAGTAAGGCAGACCTTGATTATTGCCTTGCTACGCTTGAAATGGTTGGTCAGGATTTAGGGATCAGGTCTTGATTTTTGACTATGGTTGTTACTTCAGATCGGTCGACATGCAAAAGTGCGTTATAAATCACGGGCTATTCTCAATTGAGAAAAACAAATTAGTCAGAAATCAAGACATGACCCCATAATCAACTTATTTAGTTAATACTATTTTTTTTCTTAAACCAATAACATCTATAAAATAGACTCCTCTTGGTAGAAAAGAGACATTAATCTTACATTGATTGTTTATGGTTCCTGAGTAGACAATCTGACCAAGGCAATTGAAGAGACGAACAGCGGGTGGTTCGTTTGAAGCAAAGTTGACGTACAAAACATCCTTGGCTGGGTTCGGATAGATTACCAATTTCTGCTTTGGTTGTATGTTGATCTCTTCATGTATTCCAACAATTGGCGCGCGGCCACAAAATACATAATATAAACTCCCATCGCCGAACCACTCAACCCAGAGTGGGTCTACGTTTTCATACCACGTAGTAAGATAAATATAGAAAAATAGATTTCTTAAAATATCAATCCTCTTCGCAATATGTTGTAGACCGACACGTCTCGAACTCGCCTCAGTGAGGTTATTTGGTTCGCTCCATGTAATACCGTTATCAGTTGAATAGCAGTAATGGATATCCCACCAGTTGAGCGTGTCCTCAAGATTATTCCTCGGGACATTGAATATAGCAACTGCCTCACCTCCACCACAAGCAATTGTAGGATAAATCGTTTCAGTATCACCTAAGGCAGCGGTGAGTTCAACTGGTGGTACTCCAGATGTATGAGAAACGTAAACTTTACCGTAGAAAGGATAGGAAAAGTCGCTATAATCAATTGCGTCGAACACGAGTCGTGGCTGAGCATCATCTGTCAATGCCATTTGTCGCCATTTTATATCAGTATTAGGATAAGGAGGTGTGAACGCCAAACTCCATATCTGCTCAGTACTCCAGTTAATTCCATCGGTAGTTGTTTTGTAATATATTACTGTATCATACACTATTGAAGAATTCCAGTTATCATTATAAAAGACATAAGCAATTCCTCCATTAATATCAAAACCCCAGTAATTTACCCCTGTAGCAAGAATTCCTGAAGCAATCGGATTTGTAAGAGTAGAATCCCAGGTTTTGTATATGATAGAATCCGTATATGTAACACCGATAAAAAGAATATTTCCATCAGGTAGTATTTTGCCAATCACTTTATGGACATCTAAATCTCCAGGACCGAGATCAAGAGGACTTGCCCAATTTGAAGAAAACCAACCACCAATTTGATATTGAGCAACCATCCTTCCATACATTAAGTCAACTTGTGTAGCAAATGAAACATACGCATGTGTCCCGGCAACCGAGTTTGGATAAAGCCCTTTGCCGAGTAGATATTCGTCATATACACAATCATTGACCCAAAATGAGAAATCTCCAGGTGCTTGGTGAACATACACTTGTCCGGTGAGATACCAACCGCGATTGGCAGTCTGAATAGCATCAACGATTGGACTATAGGCAATGGCTTCATGCTTCTGGGTCCAGAGCATGCAAGTAGTATCAATCAAAACTGCTTCTTGTCGAGATTCATAGGCAATTTTGTCAGAATGGTCAATTACTGCTGCATCAGGTATTCCTTCTGCAATCAAAAAACTCACGGTAATAAACGTTGCAAAATGCTTCATTGTTCCCTCCTAGTAGTTTCTGTTATATTATATTGTGCCCATATGAGTTGTCAAGGGTGCTGGGCTTTTGTGTTTTTGAACTCTGATTGTTTACTTATAAAGACTTTTAACTATACTGGAAATATCGAGGCAGACAGATGAATGATTCAAAAAGTGTAAAAAATTTAATTGGAGAAAATGATCTTGTACTCGTTTATCTGAATGAAAAGAGGCAGTTTTTAGTTCAAATCACCCCCCATTTAAAACTATCTTCGGATTTCGGTGAGCTCATTCTCGGTGATGTTATTGGTAAGCCATATGGCTATATAGGCAAGACGCACCTTGGCAGAGAATTCTATTGTCTGAAGCCATCTACCGCAGATCTCATGATGAAGGTCAAGCGTACTACGACAATTGTGTATCCGAAAGACACGGGTTATCTGCTTCTCGAGACCGCTATTGGCCCTGGCTCGAAGGTCATTGAGGTAGGCACAGGAAGTGGTGCTTTGACGCTCGTATTGGCGAAATTTGTTGCTCCAGATGGTATGGTGTATACTTATGATAGGCGAGAGGAGTTCATCGAAAATGCAAAGAAGAATATTGAACGTGCAGGGTATATAAATAATGTTGAGTTTTTTTGCCATGATGTAGCCGAGCAAGAATTTCTGCAAAAAGGTGTCGATGCAATTTTTATTGACGTGCCAGAGCCATGGACGATTATTCCCAAAGCAGCAAAAGTTCTCAAGGGTGGCCATCATATGGTGAGTTGGAGTCCTAACGTAGAGCAAGTAAAGAGTACAGTCGATGCCCTGCAGAACAATGGTTTTATACGGATAAAGGTGAGTGAAATTGTTGAGCGGGAAATGTTAGTGCGTCAGCAAGGAGTAAGACCTCGAGAGCGTGGCGTCACCCACACCGCCTATCTTGTCACCTCCCAAAAAATCCTGGGGTCAGGTTTTGAAATATAACGCAACCCCTGTGTAATCCAAAATACCACTCTTTAAATTTTTTTGTGTAGCGGTAATTTTTCTGAATTCTATTCTAGAAAATCGCTTTTTATAGTGGTGTGAAGATCAATTTCAAATCTAAAGACATGCCCCTACTCGAGGTAAGCGAGTGGGTCGACTGGTTTGCCATCTTTACGCAGCTCGAAGTGGAGCATCGGTCCTGAGAGTGAACCAGTTTCACCGATCCGTGCAATAATTTTACCTTCAGAAATCTCATCGTTGACATCGACGAGAATCTCAGAAAGGTGACCATACAGTGAATAGTATCCATCGAGGTGGTCGACGAGAATCAAATTACCATAGCCCATAAAGCGGTCGGCATAGACAACTCTACCTGGAGCGACTGCATAAACATTGTCGCCATAGCTCGCACTTATGTCGATGCCATTATTTTTGGTTGTCGTGTTATATTTAGGGTGAATGACCTTACCAAAATTCGTTGCTATTCGTCCCCGGCATGGCCAGAGAATTTTACCTCTATGCGTTTCGAGGTAATTCGTTCCAGCTTTGGCCTTTGCGCGTGATCTTTCGATCGAGACAATCAACTCCTCGAGTTTACGTTGAGCACTCTTGAGTTCTTTTTCTAATTGTTTTTTCTCTGTCTCCTGTTTACTCACCCTATCGAGAATTTGCCCTTTACTTCTCCTCTCTTGATTGAGTTTACTGAGTTCTGATTCTTTTTCCTTTCGTCTGTGTGTAAGAGAATTAATGAGGTCTTCTCTCATTTTTTTATCGGCGAGATACCGTTCCCAGTCGGTTCTAAATTCAAAAAATGCCTTCTGGTCATGCTCTGCGAGTAGTTGAAGATAATAAGATGTCGACAATATCGAAGGCAACGATTTTGACGAGAACAAAATCTCCATTTTGTAGAAGGGAGTCCATTTGTAGAGGCGAACGAGACGGTCACGCAAGTCGTTTTTACTCACCACCATCTTCGATTCCAATTTGGCCATTTCTTTCGTTAATTCTTGTACCTTCATTTTTTCTTGGCTTTCTTGCTCGGTCAGTTCCTCGATATACTTGATCGTTAACGCAATACCTTCATCGATCTTTTCAATTCGAGCAAGGGTACCGACTTTCTGTTTCTCTAATTGTCTAATCTCTTTTCTCACTCCCTCCAGTTTATTCTTCAATGTACTGAGTTCTTTCTGCTTTTCCGTAATTGGAGAAAAGACGAGAAAGAAAATAATTAAACTATTCATTTCAAAAACCTTCTGAGGGCAATACTTGACCCAAGGATGCCGAAGATGACGCCAGAACCTACATTGATTGCAAGAAACCATTGCTTCGGGAAATATATATTACTGAAGAAAGACATTGCGACTCGAACAGTAACGATCGTCAAACTGAAGGCAATGAGGCCGCCAAGTATTCCTTGAACAAGTCCCTCAAACGTAAATGGAGTAGCGATAAACGAATCAGAGGCACCAACGAGTTTCATTATTTCGATTTCCGTAGAACGTGCAAAAATAGTCAATTTAATCGTCTGGAAGATGACAAATACCACAGAAAATACGATAATCAAAAGTAATCCCATGTCGAAGATGGTGATAACATTGGTTATCTTTTTTAATTCATCGACGAGTTCTCCACCATAGATTGTTTCCCGCACTCCCCGCAGCAGCATGACCTTTCCGCTAATCTCCTCGAGTCCGTTTATATTTTTGTATTTTTCCTGAAGCCTAATGCGTAGTGAGGCAGGGAGAGGATTGTCTTCGAAAACAGTCAACACCTCTTCAGTTTCTTGTAATTCGGTTCGTAAATCCTTTAATGCCTGCTCTGAAGAGACATAGATAACATCGGTTACGCCGCTGATTTTTAGAATGTTCGCCGTGAGAGTCTCAACGTGAGCAGGATCTTCTAAAAATGCAATGATTTCAATTTTGTCGTTAATAATGTTAACAAAAGAATAAAGATTCGCTGTTACTAACGCAAAGAGTGATAATAAAAAGAGAGATATCGCTACAACAAATAGAGAAAGAAAGAAGAGCGAACTGTTGCGGTTGATCGTTCTCATTCCTTCT
>CP070664.1:1861227-1866642 GCA_020355325.1 Caldifarciminota bacterium | reverse complement strand
TCCACGCTGCTCATCGGTGACGCACTCTTAGCAAATAGGTTTATTTATGGCATGAAATTCCCTTTCACGAATACTTCTATCATACCGGGTCGTATGCCTCGCCGTGGTGAAATTATTGTATTCCGATATCCATTTGAAAATCGAGATTTTGTCAAACGCTGTGTCGCAGTTGAGGGTGATACAATAGAACTTGTCAAAAAAGAAGTCTATGTGAATGGCAAACACGTTGACGAACCGTATGCATATCATCAGGATAAGCGAGTATTCGATGGAATAGAGTTCGACAGAAGACTCTACCAAAAATTGTGGCAGAATGCAGAACTTCCGCGGTATGTGACCAATCTTGGATCGCTGAGAGACAATTTTGGCCCTGTTGTTGTGCCGAAGGATTGTATCTTTGCCATGGGTGATAATCGCGACAATTCGCATGATTCGAGATTCTGGGGGCCTCTCCACAGAAACTACCTCAGGGGTAAACCTCTGTTTATATTTTTTTCGTTCGATCCAGGACGCGAGGCGTCGAATCTCTGGGACATCCTCAAGATCTGGCAGTGGAGAGCTATTCGACTGATGAGAATTGGTAAGGTGATATAAGCGGTGTCGGTTCTTTTCACAGAGACAGCCCATGCTGCTCATAATTGATGACAATCCGCGAATTCGAAAGAGCGTTTGCGATCTCCTGAAAAGGGAAAGAATCCTCGGTGTCAATTCAATAACCGAAGCCCTGGAGAGAATTGTAAAGTTTCGCAGTGATATTAAATTAATAATTTGTCGCAGTCACTATCTCGTTGATATTGAAACTCGACGGCTGGTTCAGAAAGTATGCGAGAGACTCAACATAAAAATACCACCGATATGTGGCTACTACACAAAAGATGAAGAATCAATAAAAGGAAAATTAGAACAAGCCGATACGCGTTCTGCACTCATCATATATGATGAACAAGATGAGGAGTTTCCGCAGAAATTCATAGACTTAGTACGCAAACTGTATCCCGATTTGTACTACGACATCAAAGAAGCACAGGAGATATGGTACAGGGGAACCGAAAAAGAGACTGGTACTCCGCTCGATGCACGTACGTGGCTTATGGAACAAGGATTCGTCGAATCTTCGGAAGAAAAAGCAAAAAGTTTCGATGATGTCCTTCCTGCCATCGAAGACATACTCCAGGAAGATGTCGTCAAAGAGGGTGACGAGGAAGATTATAAAACGCGCTATTTAGAGATGAAGAAAAAATATGAAGAACTCGCAAAATATGTTCAAGAACTGATTGAATTCATAAAACAAATTAAATAACCCCACAATACCTTACTTTCGTTTCGTATTACGACTTTCATGAACGGAAGGTTCGTTTTACTTTATCATGAGAGTTGAGGACATACATGTTCACGTCCATATCGTAAACAGAAATCTCGAGCCTTACCCTTCAAATCCAAACACAGCACCATCGTATCGGTGTCTGCGTTGCAGGGAATATTTTTTCGATTGGTGCGTATTATTAAGATGAAGGAGGTCACGATGAAGAAATTGCTGCTTTTTTTATTCATTCTTACAACAGGCTGCCTTCTCGAGGGCACGAAGGATGTCACCAGCCGTTATCTCAATGCCATCAAAGTAGGCGATGCTGTTGAGTATAAAAACCTACGCATCTTTCCTCTCATTGCTCAAAAAACACTGAGTACCCAGCACTATGTTACGTTGGACGAGGCAGTTGATAAAGGCTGGTTGAAGATGAAGGAGGTTGGCACAGGACAGATCGAATTTGTTGAAATGAAGAACACCGGTCCAAAGATTGTTTTCATAATGACAGGCGAAGTGATAAGCGGTGCCAAACAGGATAGAATGACAAAAGAAGATATCCTTTTAGGCGCCAAGAGCGAATGGATAAGGGTCCCCGTTTATTGCGTTGAACATGGTCGATGGGTCTCCGTGACACCGGAGTTTCAATCTGCCAAAGTCCTGGTGCCCAATGCGGTGAGACAGCGGGCAAAAATAACCGAGAGTCAATCAGACGTATGGGAGGAAATCGCTCAGAGCCAAGACGAACTGGGCATAGCATCCGAAACCGGCACCGTGAGGTCAAATTACCAGGATGCAGGTGTACAACATACAGTCGATGAGTATGCACGAGCGTTCAAGGCAATACCGACATTATCATCATTAACAGTGGGCGTTGTCGTTACTACAGAAAATAGAATAATCTGCTGTGATCTATTTGCTCATAACAAATTACTGCAGAAGCTCTGGAATAAATTAATTCAATCATATGCGATGGATGCGCTCCATTCGGAAAGGGGAACAGTCACCAAACGTACTGTCGAAGAATTCTTGACGCATTTAAAGGACGTACGGTATGTGTCAGCGGGAACACCAGGAGCCGGACAGTTGTTCAAGACTGAATCGTTCTACGGTAAAGGTTCGGCCCTCATTCACGACGCGACAATTGTACATATGGACTTCTTTCCTACCATCTCATCGATCAACGACCCCCGTATACGATTAGACTTTCGGAGAGACCAACGAATGGATAATTAATCGGTATTTCCTCATGAGGTAATGTATGTTATCGATGTGAATAAATAATCTCAATTCCAAGTAATTTTTGCTCTATTTATCGGGACTTTCGTCGGTATCTGGTTGACATCGCCGAAAAATAGAATAGAATAGACAATGGCATTACTCATACACAATGCATCGGAAATTCTGACAATGAAGGATGGCCTTGGAGTCATTAAAAATGGCTCAATAATGATCGACAAGGGTATCATTAAAGATGTAGCCCACATGAAAAGCGATCAGAAAAAATTTCAGACAATTGATGCAACGGGATGTGTTGTGTGTCCTGGTTTTGTTGATTCACATACACATCTCGTTTTTGCAGGTACACGGGAAGATGAATTCGCGATGAGAATCCGTGGTGTCACATACGAAAAAATTGGCGAGATGGGTGGCGGTATTATGAGCACCGTAATGAAAACACGCGCAGCAACCGAAGAGGAACTCTATACGCTAGCACAAAAGAGAATCGAGGCTCTCGTTCGACACGGAACGACGACGGTTGAAATCAAGAGCGGCTATGGACTTTCGCCTGCCGAAGAACTTAAAATGCTACGAATCATTAAACAGTTACGAGAACATACGGACATCGACATAATTCCTACATACCTCGTCCACACCATCCCCTTTCAAATGAAACGCCGTGATTATATTGATGTTGTGATCGAAGAAATCATTCCGAAGGTCGCACAGCAGGGACTGGCGTTGTTCTGCGATATTTTTTGTGATAAAACCGCCTTCACCAGAAGCGAGAGCAGGAAAATCCTCCTGCGTGCCCAGGAGTATAACTTTAAACTAAAAATCCATGCTGACGAACTCACGTATTCTGGAGGTGCCCGGCTCGCAGCACAGTTGAAATGTGTGTCAGCCGACCACTTGATTTATACGACAAAGAGTGCAATAGAGGCCATGAACGAGGCAGGTGTCATTCCCACCCTGCTCCCTGGCACCTCGTTCTTTTTGAGGATCAAAAAGAAACCAAATATCAAGGCGTTTAAAGAAACAGGCTCAGCAATCGCAATTGCCTCGGATTTCAATCCTGGAACTTGTATGATTTATTCGATGCCGAAGATTATTGCACTTGCCTGTATCGTCTATGGCATGGATATCGATGACGCCCTCTTAGGTGCAACAAAGAACGGCGCACAGGCACTCGATATGGCTCAGCATACGGGCACCATTGAACCGGGTAAGCAGGCCGATGTGGTAATTTTAGATATTGATAACTACAAAAAAATTTCTTATCAATTTGGTGAAGATATTGTAAAGTATACAATAAAAAAAGGAAAGGTGCTCTATGGAAAAGATAGTCGAATGTATTCCTAATTTTAGCGAAGGAAGAGATAAATCAAAGATCGAACAGATCGTTGCTGCGATTCAAAGTGAAGGTGTAGAATTACTAGATCAGGAGATGGATGCCGACCATAATCGCGCAGTCGTCACCTTTGTTGGTGAGCCAGACGATGTGCTCGAGGCTGCATTCCAGGGGATTAAAAAAGCATCCGAACTCATCGATCTCACAAAACACAAGGGTGAGCATCCAAGAATGGGAGCAACGGACGTCATTCCTTTTGTTCCAATCAGTAATGTCACGACTCGTGAATGTGTGGAACTGGCGAAGCGATTAGGAAAACGCGTTGCTGAAGAATTGAACATTCCTGTCTACCTCTATGAGGCAGCAGCAACCAGACCAGACCGAGAAAATCTCGCGACGATCAGAAAAGGAGAGTTTGAAGGTCTTCGAGAAGAAATCGAGACGAATCCCGATCGGAGGCCGGATTATGGCGAACCAAAGATTCACCCGACTGCAGGAGCTACAGTTATTGGTGCACGATTCCCACTCATTGCCTTCAACATCAATCTCAATACACCAGATGTGTCAATTGCTCAGAAAATTGCAAAGGCGATTCGATTCGGTAGCGGCGGTTATCGGTTCGTTAAATCACTCGGTTTTCTATTAAAGAAAGAAAACATTGCCCAGGTTTCGATCAACATGACGAATTATACAAAGAGTCCTCTCTATAGAGTGTTTGACACGGCCAAACGCGAGGCAGAGCGGTATGGTGTGACGATAAGAGAATCCGAAATTGTGGGCCTCGTTCCTGAGAAGGCGTTGATTGATACGGCAATATACTACTTGCAACTCGATCGCTTCGACGAAGCCCAGATTCTCGAATATAAACTTCGTGGCAAGGGAGGAAAACAGTCGATCATAGAATTTCTCCATGCGTTGGCCTTAGCAAAACCAACACCCGGAGGTGGTAGTGTCGCTGCGCTACAAGCTGCATTGGGTACCGCACTCCTGGCTATGGTCACCGGAATAACAGAGAAGAAGACAAAAGATGAAGACCTGAAGAAATTCCATGGTTTTCTTAAATTGGAAGCATATAATTTTTACACCTATATTGAAAAAGACAAAAATGCGTTCGATACGGTAATAGCAGCCTTTAAACTACCAGATGAGACTGATGAGGACAGAACAAAGAAAGAAACCGCAATCCAGAATGGCTACAAAACATCTGCCCGGGTGCCTCTCGAGGTTTGTGAAAAGATACTATCGATCTATCCCTATGCAAAAAAGTTGGCCCAGAAAGGTTTGAAGAATGCACTTTCTGATGTAGGAGTAGCACTCTACTCGTTGCACAGCGGCTTTATGGCTGCCCGTATAAATGTATTGATAAACCTTAACTCAATAATAGATACGGAATTCAACGAATCTACACGCAAAGACCTCGATGGATTCACCAAACAAGAAGAAGAATTCTACAAAGATGTAGAAAAAACCTTCTTGACAAATATGTGAAAACCATTATAATTTCGGTGGTAGGCACACAATGGGAACCGATATTCTGGAT
>CP070664.1:1858459-1861127 GCA_020355325.1 Caldifarciminota bacterium | reverse complement strand
CAATTTCATGTTGGTACTGTTTTGGTTCAATGAGAATAGGAAATTCTATTCTCCTGATAAACCGTCCATAGGGAATCTCAAAATTATGAAAGGTGCAGCAATTTCTGTTGAGCCAACCGGGTGATTTTCTATAGCCATCGATAACCATATATCCCCGACAAACATAGATTGAAAAGTCTTTGACATCAACACCAGGAATCTCAATCGTGACTACGACCTTTTCGTTGATTATAAAGAGATCATAGAGTGGTTGCCAGTTTACGAAATCCGATATAATAATATCCTCGGTGTCCACACCTGGCATACTGTCAAAGATAATTCTGAGTGCAGCCTTTTTATGTGCCTCTGAGACAGAGTGCTTCATATATAATTATACGCTAAAACAAAAGAGTGTCAAGGTTCCCAGATAGGAGGACAATTTTACTTGACAACCCAGAATTTCTCCTTATACTATTAAGCTATACAAGTTGTGGCTTATTTACATAGAAGTTAGACATAGCATTATTGACAGGGGGTGATGAAATAGAGTACCGACGATAGAGGTGAGCTGGTAAGAAATCTTGTGAAAGCTGATTGCGGAACTGGTACCCAAAGTAAGAATTATATGAAAAGTTAGGTAATCCCAGGACCTGAGAAGTCTTGGAAAAACAAGGAGGCGGAAATGAAAAGAATCATATTGGGAGTTGTTTTTATTGTATTACTACCTTTTGCCGCTGATTTAAGTTCGGTTCAGATAGCTGGGTCAATAGGAGGGAGAGAGTGTGCACAAATAGAAGCGATCTATATTGAGGCCGAATGTGTTTACACGGGCGTAACGCATTATCCTCCCTGGCTCGCCGGTCGAGGTGCTCCATGGGACCCCAATGTTCAAATTCCGGATCTCTATAATCGGGACGATCAACTGACATCGATGGCAGTCGATGCCATTGGCCAAATTTATGTCTGCTATGATGCCATAGTAGAAGTTTCTCCACTTCGTTATGGTGCGGGCATCGCATGGTCGAGTGATAATGGAGTAACCTGGAATAATATTGTATATTTTAGCGGGCCTCCAAGTTATTATAGTGTGCGTCACCACGAAATTGCCATTACCGACGATGGGAAACTGTATATTTGTGGATCTTTGAGTGGTGGTAGTGCTGGTTATACCGATATACCAGTTGTTCTGCGGTCGCCTCCGGGTCAATATAACGATCCAACAGTGTTAGCAGGGTGGAATGGATGGGTCATACCCAATCGCATTTTTGGCGAGTGTGTAACCTGGGGTGATTGTGATGAGTTTATGCTCGCTCAGTATACAGTTGACCGAGCAGGATCAGACGATAGTATTTCTTGTTTTTTCACGCACGATAGCGTCTTGAATCCTATTTATTATTTTACTTTTCGATCTCCAGGAGGTAATCCAGAGAAGACGACAATCGGAGTAGATGTTATCGGCAGTGATACAATCCTGATTCATGGAATAGAGTATTATGATGCGGGAGGTAGTGATTGGGATGTGGTTTGCTATTTAGACACATTAAATGGCTCGGGTAACCTCTACGGATGGTCTACTGGCAATGCGAATGATGACCGCTATCCATCGGTCTTCTGTTCACAGGGTTACGCCTATATCGCATATCAGGCAGATGTGGGTGGTGGTGATAATGACATACTGTTCAATTATTCTACAGATTATGGCACGACCTGGCTCGGGGCAGCGATCGATTTGACCAATGATGCAGGAAATGAAACATATCCAAGGCTGTATGGTGATAGTGCGACAATTGGTGTCGATTACATGTATGCCGGCAACCAGGTACGTTTTAATTACTCCTTTGATAATGGCATAAACGGGACATGGCTCAGCACACCAGAAACAATAACCGATGCCAACACGGCAAATAATAGTTATCACTCGGTAAGTCTTCTCCACACCCCTTCATACTGGCATGCAGCATGGGAAGACACGCGATACTCTGGAACCGATGGTCTCGAAATCTATGCCTCAAGAAGGGTGGCAGGTCAGGGTGATATTGACCACCGTCCCACTGAACTTGTATTCGATTACAGTGGGGCGAGATTCCTGAGTACACCTGGAGCACAGTACGTATTCAGACATGCTGCATCACCAATCGGTCAGAAAGTCTTGTCAATAATTGCACAGTCATCAGGAGATGAATTCATACCTGTCGTTGTTATGCTTTCTCAACAGCTCAGTCCTGATTACCTCATTTATCATGCTGAACAGATGGCTCAGTCTGAGCGAAGACAGTTTATCATTGATGAGTGTAAGACCCTCGCAGCCGAAAGTCAGCAGGGACTCTTATCCTACCTACGAGCAAAAGAAAGCGAAGTACAGGTCAAAGACATTATACCCATCTGGAGCATCAACATGATTGGTGTTAAGGCGAGACCCGATATTATCCGAGAACTCGCACAGAGGAACGACGTTTGGCAGATTGGGTATGAAGAACCTGTATCATATATTGGTGTTAACAACGTCAACAAACTTGAGAATCAGACAACAGCATTTGGCCCTGATAGCCCAGACACATCCTGGGGTATTAGAAAGATCAATGCAGATGATGTGTGGGATTTAGGTTATACTGGTACCGGCGTTGTTGTTGGCCATATAGATGGCGGCGTCAATTATAGTCACACTGATTTGACTGATCATATGTGGGAT
>CP070664.1:1849143-1858359 GCA_020355325.1 Caldifarciminota bacterium | reverse complement strand
GATTGGTGCCTCTTAAATTAAATACTCCACTAATGCTATTCATAGTCAGCGCATCTACGCGACAACCTGTACATTATCTATTGTTTTCCACTATTTATATCTGTGAATTCTCGACAGCATTACTGCAACTAAAATATTCAAGGCATATCAAATATTAAAATAATAAGCGTTCTCAAAAACATAAAGTCAGTCAAATCCCTTTTAAAATATTGGCAGGTCTTGAAATTTAAGATTTATTTGTATGAGTATAGTAAAAAATAATCTTTACACGAACATCCCAAACGGGATGATGAAGATCTCGGCGAAGCGGCTGTCGCCGATTTCGATAATGTTGGCGATGACATGAACATCGATTCTTTGCCGTTTGGCATCCAAAATTTTGACTTTGAGAGAACCCACTTTACCTTCGGTCTGCTTGACGATGTTGCCTACCGCCTGCTCACGGAACGTCTCGACGAAGAGATCTTCGAGATCTGTGTCGGCCATCTCTTCTGGCCCGCGGCCAAATAATTCGAGTGCCCTTAGATTTGCATCGATTACTTTATTGTCTTCTAAATCAACGAGGAGAATAGGTATAATGGCATCATCGAATAGCCGTTCATACTTCGTCATCACCTCCGCCTGCTTTTCACTGCTGACCGGAGGCTCGTGTAGAAAATGGGCGAGCCCTCCTCCCGCCACAAAGATTTGAGGATACACACTGCAGTTCAGTCGCTGCCTCAAACCCTTAAAGATAACGACATCAGTCACCGGTTCGCCACTGTCGCGGGCTCGTTTTCCAGGACAATCATCCGGCGGCCTGTCCGAACAGTGTAAGAGCTTGTAGCATTTGTGCCCGATAACGTCATTGACACCCTTTCCCAACATGCGGAAGGTGGCAAGATTAGCCCTTAAAATAGTGAAGTCGAAATCGGTTACAAATATCGGCTGATCGATGGCATCGACCGCCGCCTCCCACTGTTTTTTTCCCGTGGATACTGTTGATAGCAAGCGGCGATTGTCACGAGCGAGTTGGCCTTCCCGCAGGGCATATTCTGTAACCCGCAGAATTTTTTCCGCACTCAGGGGGCGAATTAAGTAACTGCCTACATCAAGGGCTTCACCTTTTGCTGTTGCTTCTGGAAACGTACGGGTGGTGATGACAACGATGAAGGTTTCTGGTGATACCTTTTTAATATCAGCAACTAACTTATCGTAGGCAACTTTACGCAGGTCTGCATTTACAAATGCAATGTCAAAAGTTTCTTCTCGACACTTTGTCACTGCTGTTCTCGGAACACTGCTCGAGGTAACGCGGTGGCCTTCTTTTCCCAACGTGTCGGTTATTAACTTTGTCGTCCTGACATCTTGACTAACAATAAAAATATTACCCCTCATCTATCCATCTTCTCCATTGACATCCTGTTATTTCTATAGCACACTTAAGTCATCACAACCAACGTTGAAATTCTTTTCTACGCTACCGCCCTTGTTAGTTACAGAACCAACAAAGTATGTAAAAAAAAGACCTATTTTTCATTACAATTATATGTAGATTTCATTTCATGTCAACAGAAAATGAGCGCGGTTGAAGGCTAATCCTTAACTGCCTCGAGCAGTGTATTGATGAGTGAATCTGCCTCGGTAGATGATAACGTATACCTGATTGTTGTCGTCTCTTTTTCCAAAAATCTATTATAATCGGCTCGTGCTCTCAGACTGGTAAATGAGTCAGGATACCTCTTGACAATATCAATGAAAAGTATGATGGCCGCAGGATATTTTGACCAAAATCCATTCCACAGTCGAGCCGTACTCTTAAGCACTATTTGTCTAATATAGTCATTCATCGACAGATCTCTAATTTCTGCTGGTGAATAGATAAGCTGTTTATACAATTCATATAATTCATCGACCTTTTCTTTTTCTGAATTATAATCCCTTCCGATATCCATCTGAAGAATTGTAACCTCGGTGATCCATGACTCGTAGTCTACGAGATGGAGTCTGAATTCTATCGGCATTAATACCCATGACTCTTGCGGCTGCTCCTCCTTCCTCGCCGGTGAGAAGACAAACGTTTTTGCAGTTCGTACTGCCGCGGAATCAAGAAGATAACTCCCAGAAGACCGTGCGAGCTGTGCATCCACGGTCTTGCCATCTTCTCCAACACGAATTTGTACCCATGCCGTGCCCTCAAGGCCCCTTTCCCGTGCCTCGTCCGGGTAAAAAAGTCGATACTCGAGAAGAACAGGAACCAAGAGTTCCCTTTTTGCCGAACATGAAGAGATGACGAGAATGGACAAGATGAGGTAGACTACATTTCTCATTTGCAAATCATATTCATAGGCACGTAAAAGTCAAGTAGCGACCTTCATTTTTAAAAATATCTCTTGCACTTTCACAAATTCTAAGTATACTAACTATCTATGGATAAAGGGTTTGAAGCAAGGGAATTTGTGAAGAAGATCCGTCCTTACAAACCAGGGAAGCCGATCGAGGAGGTTGTCCGCGAATTACATTTAAAGGGTGAAATAATCAAATTAGCTTCTAATGAAAATCCCTTGGGAACGTCGCCCCTGGCACTCGAGGCAATGCAAAAAGCGCTTAATGAATCCTATCTCTACCCGGATGATAATTGTTTCTATCTTATTAGGAAATTAGCCAGTAGATTGGGGGTCGATCCAGAAAATATAATTGCCGGCAATGGCTCAGTTGAAATTCTCCCGCTCCTGACACTGGCTTACCTTGGACCAGAATATAGTGCAATTGTGAGTCAGGGCTCATTTATATGGTACAAAATAGCCATCAACATTGCAGCAGGTGAGCTCATCGAGGTGCCTCTAAAAAACCATATGCGCGACCTCAATGCAATGCGGAGCGCCATCAAAGAAAATACGAAAATAATCTTCCTCGACAATCCTATGAATCCACTCGGCATAATCAATACGAGAGATGAGATAGAGAATTTTTTCAGACAAATACCCGATAACATACTCGTCGTCATGGATGAAGCCTATCACCAGTATATCGTAAACAAACCCGAATATCCTGACTCGTTTAAATATTATAAAGAAGGAAAGAATATAATAATCTTACACACCTTTTCTAAGATCTATGGGCTTGCCGGAGCACGATTAGGATATGGGCTTGCCGATGAAGAAATAATATCTAATTTAATGAAACTGAGAATCTCTTTTAACGTCAACAGAATTTCACAAGTCGCAGGCATCGCTGCACTCGATGACTATGAGCACGTCAAGAGAGGACGCGCGGTTAACGATGCTGGCAAAGAATTTCTCTATGATGCCTATAAAAAATTAGGGTTCTTTTATCTCCCAACGTATGGAAATTTCATCTTTGTTGACTTCGAAAAAGACAGCAACATTATTTCCGAATCGCTCCAAAGAGAAGGGATTATCACCCGAACACTCAAACAATACGGTTTCCCTAACGCCCTGCGCATCACCATCGGGACTGAAGAGCAGAATAAACAACTAATTAAAGCCCTCAAGAAAATTCTCTAGTGCGAGAATTGAATTATTATGCTCATAACATAGTAATTCATAGTAACGTAACATGGTGAGGAGAGTCACCATCAACATTAAATAGAAAGCCACTACAAGGAGGAAAAATGGTTATAAAAACATCAGATGGAAGGGAGTTCCCTGTCGAGATGCATAAGGCAAGAATGGTTCAAAAAATTTCACTCATCCCCGCTGAAGATAGACTCAAAGCAATCAAAGAGGCTGGTTACAATACATTCCAACTTAAAACGAAAGACATATTCCTCGATATGCTCACTGATAGTGGGACGAATGCAATGAGTGATAAGCAGTTCGCTGGTTTTATGACGACGGACGACGCATATGCAGGGAGTATGACGTTTTATGATTTTGTTGATGCAGTTAAAGATGTTTTGGGCTACAAGTATGTCATGAATGCCCATCAGGGGAGAGCCGCAGAACACCTCCTGGCAAAAACATTTGTCAAAGAAGGTCAAGTGGTTCCTACCAACTATCACTTTACCACCACGAAGGTACATATTGAGCTCCCAGGAGCAAAAATCCTGGAAATTTATTATGACGAAGCCCTTGAGACAAAGAGCACGAATCCGTTTAAGGGTTGTATGGATCCACGAAAGCTACGAGACGTGATTAAGAAATACGGAAAAGAGAATATAGCGTATGTGAGGATGGAAGCCACGACTAATTTGCTTGGCGGACAGCCCTATTCTATGGCGAATTTAAGGGAAATTGTAAAGATTTCCAAGGAAGCCGGACTTCTTACGGTATTGGATGGCAGCTTAATTTGTGAAAATGCATACCTCATCATGCAGCGGGAAAAAGGCTATGAAAATAAGACTGTTGGAGAAATTGTGAAAGAGATGTGCAGTCTCTTTGACATATTCTACATGAGTGCGCGAAAAAACACCTGTGTCAGGGGTGGCTGCATTGCGACAAACAACAAAGAACTCTTTGATAAGATAACACCATGGTTACCAGTGTATGAAGGATTCTTTACGTATGGTGGTATGTCACAGCGAGAAGTAGGCATGATGACTGTCGGGATGCGAGAAATGACTGACCCGAGCGTGGCTGGGTCTGCCGTAGAACAAGTGAAATATTTTGCGAACAGACTCGAAGAGGTAGGAATTCCTGTTGTTACGCCGCCAGGTGGATTAGCGTGCCATATCGATGCCAGGAAATTTTTACCCCATGTACCCAAAGAAGACTATATAGCCGGTGCTCTGACTGCGGCCCTCTATATCGCCTCTGGCGTACGGTCAATGGAAAGAGGTACTGTCTCGATGGAAAGAAATCCAGATGGAAGTGAGGCGTATGCTGATTTGGAGCTCACAAGAATTGCAATCCCAAGAAGGGTGTACACGGTGTCACAGATTGAGTATGTCATCAACAGAGTGGAGTGGTTGTACAAACATAGAGAACTCATAAAAGGAATGAAATGGGTGTCCGAACCTCCGGTATTGAGATTCTTTATCGGGTCATTAGATGTTCTCGATAATTGGAGCAGAGAATTGTGTGACGCCTTTAAAAAGGATTTTGGAAAAAATCTGTGACCTCCATTAAAAATTTTAAAGAATTAATTGAACGCGCAAAAAAACATGCTCCAAAGCAGTGCGTCGTCGCATGTGCCGAAGATGAAGCCGTGCTTGAAGGTATTAAACGTGCCCAAGAATTAAAATTAGTCACACCTGTTTTAGTAGGGCACAAGGATAAAATCGAAGCGTGTGCTCAAAAGTTACATCTCAATCTTAAAGACATCGCAATTCATGATGCTGCTGATGAACATGAAGCCCTCATGATGGCCATCTCCATCGTCGTAGAACAGGGCGACTTCATAATGAAGGGTATGCTTTCTACCTCGACTTTTTTGAAAGGTATTCTCAATAGAGAGTGGGGATTGAGAACAGGTAAGATGCTGAGTCATATTGCAGTCCTCGAGATTCCCGGTTACCATAAGTTAATTTTCATGTCAGACGGTGGGATGAATCCGAAGTTGGACCTCCGCATACGAATCGATATCATTAAGAATGCAATCGAAACACTCAAGGCCCTCGGTACGGCAAAACCGAAAATAGGATTGGTTGCCGCGAGTGAAGCAGTAAATCCCGATATGCCCGAAACGACTGATGCCGTAAAAATTGTCGATATGTCTCGACGCGGTGACATACAAGACGGCATCATCGAAGGGCCGTTCGGTTTTGATGTCGCGATTTCCAAAGAAGCAGCAGAGCATAAAAAAATAAAGAGTAATATCGCGGGCGATGTTGATTTCCTCTTGATGCCAAATATCGCGACGGCAAATATCTGGGCAAAGGGGCTTATATTTTTCGCCCATGCAAAAGCGGCTGGCATGGTAGCGGGTGCTGCCAAACCAGTTATTATGTTATCACGCGCCGATAAACCAGAAACCAAAGTACATTCTATCGCGCTCGGTGTTGCTATATCCGGCGGGTCGGGTCTCAATATTTGACATCACTATTTTTTTATTTTAAAGCCAATGTAAACCTATCGAGAAATACCAAGTGTTGAAACCCGACCCCTTTTATTGACGCATCACAAGTTTTTTTATGTTGCCATTCGATATCTTCCAGATCGACGATATCATACAACGATTACACCAGAAAAAAGAAGTAACCATTGGCGGTCTCTATGGATCACCACTGACGCTATTTCTTATTGAACTCTCTCAGCATGTACCACAGGTTGTCTTCTTAATAGGTGAAGAACATTATGATCGTACCGGGCGCGAGCTCAAAAAAATAATGCCTGAAACGGTACTCATTGATGCGCGAAATCCTTTCTACCAGTCAAGTACCCTCATCATCACGACCCGAGACACCTTCAAACAGAAACTTCAACGTAAAGAAACGGTGGAATTACGCACGCATCAGAGCGTCGATATGGAAAGCCTGCTACGGCGGTTGCATGCAACTGGCTTCTCCAGAGAAGATACCGTGGAAGAAGAGAATGAATATGCCCTCAGGGGTGGTATCATGGATATTCTTGAACCGAATAGTACACCGATACGCATTGAATTGTACGGCGACAAGATCTTCTCGATACGTACGTTTAATACACAAAACCAACGATCGATCGAACCGGTCGAAAGAATCACCTTCACCCTTGCCCGATTGGACGATCCGTCACTGCCGTTTACCGCACTCATCGAACAAGACGCCGTCGTCGTCAGTGAGCAACCGTTCGCTACACCGCATTCCCTGCTCACCCTTGGTCCCCATGGCGACGTGCAATACAGTTTTTCTCCAGTGAGAAAATATTTTGGGGACGTCAAAAGCCTCCGCGAGGACATGGCGCGGAAGAAGTACTCCTATAAGTTCTGCATTCCATATACTACACTGGCTGAGAAATTACGCTCTCTCCTCGGTGAAATAGAGGTGTACCATATTCCCGTTGAGGAAGGATTTGTTGATGAAAGGACAAATACGATCTATGTGACCGAAACTGAAATATTCGGCGAAATCAAACGTGCCCGCCGAGTCTTTCGAGGACCCTTTATCGATGACCTCATGGGGCTTAAAGAGAACGACTACGTCGTCCACACCGACTACGGGATCGGTCAATTCAGAGGACTAACGTTCATCGAGATTGAACAGCGAAAAGTCGAGTGCCTCCGCATCGACTACGCAGGATCGGACAAGGTCTATTTACCGATCGAACGGCTCAATCTCCTCGAGCGGTATATCACGACCGATGAGCGAGCGCCCAGACTCTCAAAGTTAGGGAGCGACCTGTGGGTCAAAGCAAAGAGACGAGTCAGGAAATCGACCGAGCGACTTGCGATGGATCTCTTACAGCTCTACGCCCAGAGAATGCAGGTTCAGGGGTTTGTCTTCTCGCCCGATACCTTTGAGATAGAGGAATTAGAAGCGACGTTCCCCTACGAAGAAACCGAAGATCAGCAAAAAGCAATCGACAACGTGAAACATGACATGGAATCATCGAAGCCACAGGAACGATTAATATGTGGTGATGTCGGGTATGGGAAGACAGAGATTGCGTTGCGCGCAGCGTTCAAGGCAGCACTCGACAGTAAACAAACCTTGCTGCTCTGCCCAACAACCCTGTTAGCTTTCCAGCACTACAATACTTTTAAAAAAAGACTGGAACCATTTCCAGTGACCGTGGAGATGGTTTCCCGCTTTCGGAAAAAAGAAAAAATACGAGAAATACTACAGAATTTTGCTGCGGGTAAGATTGATATCGTCATCGGAACCCATCGACTGCTGCAGCCCGATGTACATTGTAAAGACCTCGGTTTACTCATCATCGATGAGGAACAGCGTTTTGGTGTCGCGCAGAAAGAAAAAATGAAACAGGCGAAGCCGGGTATTGATATACTCTACCTCTCGGCAACACCAATTCCGCGTACACTATACATGGCTCTCACCGGTTTAAAAGATATTTCAAATATATACACACCACCTCCAGGACGAAAAGATATTATGACGAAAATCATATACTACAACGTCGATGAAATAAAACGAGCCATTACCTTTGAGATAGAGCGCGGCGGACAAGTCTTTTTCGTCCACAACCGTATTCAAACAATTGAAACAGTACGAAAAAAACTCCATACGTTGCTGCCCCATTTCCGCATATGTATCATCCACGGCAGAATGAAAGAATCGATGAGTGAAAAGAGAATGGTTGCTTTTCTCCATGGCGACTATGACATTTTACTCTCAACCGCAATCGTTGAGTCGGGTCTCGACATGCCGAGGGTGAATACGATCATCGTCGACAACGCGCACACGTTTGGTCTCGCTGACCTCCACCAGTTACGGGGTCGGGTAGGGAGAAGTAATATTCAGGCATATGCCTACTTCATTATTCCGTCAACGTCGAGAATGAGCGATGACGTAAACAAACGACTCGGCGCACTCACATCGTATACATCTCTCGGCTCTGGATTTCGTCTCGCCCTGCGGGATATGGAAATACGGGGTGTTGGAAACCTGCTCGGCAAGGAACAGTCGGGGTCGATACATTCGATAGGATACTACCACTACGTCAAGATGTTACGCGAATCCATTGATACACTGCAAGGCAAACCTATTCAGCACGAACCGATTCTTGATTTAAAAATGGATGCATACTTCCCCAGTGATTATATACAAAGTGGCTACGAACGGACTGCACTCTATAAACGAATCCTCGATGTTGAATCCGAATTTGAACTTGCATCGATTAAGAACGAAATCATAGATCGTTTTGGTCAGTATCCCCAAGAGGTAGCAAACCTCTTTGTCTTATCACAAATAAGATTACACGCCAAACATATTGGTGCCACAGAAGTCATTCGCAAGGGTGAGGAATTTATTTTCTACAAAGAAGGAAACGCCATACACAGACGCGTGCTTGAGTAATCGACCGATCTCGTATTACAGAAAAATCAACCTACACGGTGAACGCCCTCACACGATATTGACTTTCAACCCCGTTATACGTAGAATCTCAAAAAGGAGGTCGTCATGGACATAAAATTCAAGACCCTGAGGATCATATCAGTCGTGTTCAAGGTCATTGCCTGGATCGTGGCCGCATTTACCATCATTGGTTTCTTAGTCATGCTCATTGGTGGCGCAGCAATATCTCAGTTCGGTGGACGCTATGGTGCACCGAGCATGTTTGGACCCCTCTGGGGTGTAGGAATGGCCTTCTATATTCTTCTTCTCGGAGGTATTTGGTT
>CP070664.1:1834381-1849043 GCA_020355325.1 Caldifarciminota bacterium | reverse complement strand
TCAGCGCCAGATTCAAGAGCGGATTTCCGAACATAGGCTGAATCGAGTCGTTGTCGCTGCGTGCACACCCAAGACTCATGAACCGAGTTTTCAGGATTCATTGACTGCGGTGGGTCTCAATCCATACCTTTTCGATATTGCTAACATTAGAAACCAGTGTTCATGGGTACACCAGAAAGAACCAGAAAAGGCGACCGAAAAGGCAAAGGAATTGGTAAAGATGTCTGTGGCGCGCGTACGGGAACTGACACCGCTCTTTATGAAAGAAATTCCAGTCAATCGCGATGTCGTAATTATGGGCGGTGGTATTACAGGATTGCGTTGTGGCATTGACTTGTTGATGCGTGGGTTCAAGGTGAGGATTATTGAGAAGAATGATGCAGCAGGTGGTTTGGTCCATGACCTGTCCAGTATCTATCCCAGTTTTCGGCCCGGAAAAGAAGTCATTGACGAGTTGGTCGAGGAGTTTACAAAGCGAAATGGTGAAATCATCACCTCGGCAGAACTCGTCGATGTTACAGGCTATGTCGGCAACTTCGAGGTGAAGCTCAATGTTAAAGGAAGTGAGAGGGAATTTTTAGTAGGTGCGATTGTCTTGGCAACGGGTTCGCAACTCTACAATCCAGGTGAACGATTTGGCTATGGTCGATTCCCAAATGTCATCACCAATATGGAGTTAGAGAAGAGAATACGAGCTAACGATATCAAGGATGTTCAATCGGTCGTATTTGTTCAATGTGTTGGGTCCCGTGGTGACGATGGTAATCCGGGTTGTTCTCGTTACTGTTGTCAGGCAGCAATTAAAGAAGCAATTCATCTCAGAGAGCAGGGTATCGATGTTACGATTCTCAACCGCGGTGTGCGCGTCTATTCCAAAGGAGCCGAGCGGATGTACAGAAAGGCGCGAGAATTGGGTGTGCTCTTTTTACCGTATGAGGGAGAGCCGGAGATTACGGGTACGGGCAGAGCAGAGCAGATCACTGTTCCATCTGCTGACCTCGATGCAGAAATCTCAATTCCGGTTGACCTCATCATACTCTCGGTTGGGATGGTTCCTGCCGAAGATTCACTGCGCCTCTCTGAATTGTTCAAGGTTCCCCGCGGTCCAGATAAATTCTTCTTAGAACGCCACTCGAAGTTTGGTCCTGTCGAGACGACGGTTGAAGGTGTCTTCTTATGTGGATGCTGTCAATTCCCTCAAGATATTGGCGATTCGATCTCTCAGGCATCTGCAGTTGCTTCTAAGGTTGCGGCACTGCTCAGCCGCGATAAGATTACGCTCGCACCGATAACCTCGGCAGTGGATGAAGTATACTGTCGAGGATGTGGTAGATGTGCCGAGGTGTGTGAATTTCACGCTATCGAAATTATTGAAAAAGAAAAAGGTATTTATGTAGCACAGGTCAACGAGGCGCTGTGTAAAGGGTGTGGTACGTGTGTTGCTGCATGTCCAACCGGCGCGATCGATTTAAAACACTTTATGAGTGAACAGATTAAGGCACAACTGGAGGCACTTTTTGGTTAGATCAAAAAAAACGACGAAACCATCTCATAAAAATTTTGAACCGAAAATCGTTGCGTTCTGTTGTAACTGGTGTTCGTATCCTGCTGCAGATGGTGCGGGTGTATCACGATTGCAGTATCCAACAAACATACGAATCGTTCGGGTCATGTGTGGTGGTCGGGTGACACCTGGTTTTGTGCTCAAGGCATTCGAGTTGGGTGCAGATGGTGTACTAGTGGCAACATGCCATTTTGAAGATTGCCATTACATGTTTGGTGCAAGAAGAGCAGCGGATGTGCACAAGATTACTGAGAAACTCGCTGAGATGATTGGTATTGAAAAAGAAAGACTCAAACTCGATTGGATTTCATCGGCCGAAGCAACAAAGTTTGCTAAGGTCGCTACGGAATTTACAGAGATGGTGAGGAAACTCGGTCCATCTCCGATTAAAAAAGTGGCCACAAATAACAGGAACAAGATTCGCGAAGGCATAGAATGAATATCAAAGAAGCAATTAAAAAATCACGAGCCTATCTCTGCATGGAATGCGGTAAATGCACGGGTATTTGTCCGGTATCACGATTTAATCACGGGTTTTCACCAAGGGTATTGGTGAATAAAACAATACGCAGTGGCAATCTAGATTTATTGAAAGATAAGAATATTTGGACCTGTTTAACCTGTAAACTCTGTGATGAGCGGTGTCCAGCAGGCATTGAATATATTGATCTGACACTGGCAACCCGCTTAGAGGCGCAAAAAATCGGAGAGGAGGCGATGTGCTCACATGGAGGGGCAGCACAGTCCTTGATGCGTATCATGACCACGCCGAACTTAGAACAGAAGCGAACGGATTGGCTCGATAAAGATTTGAAGGTTACACAGTCGGGTGAGGTCGTCTATTTTGTTGGTTGTCTGCCATACTTTGATGTACTCTTCAGTGATATAGAAGTCAATACCTTAAAGGCAGCGAAGGCGAGCATTAAGATTCTCAACAAACTCGGTATGACGCCAGTCGTTCTTCCCCAGGAACGCTGCTGTGGACATGACCTCTTGTGGGGTGGTGATTTCGAGAACTTCAAGAGGTTGGCAGAACACAATATCAGCGAGATTAAAAAGGCTGGAGCAAAAAAGATTATTTTTTCATGCCCTGAGGGATACAGAACATTTAAAATTGATTATCCAAAATATTTTACCTGTGATTTTCAAGTACAGCATATCACTGAATTACTCAGTGAGGCTATTTCAAATGGTTCACTCAAGTTTAAAAATTTTGATAAGGTCGTTACGTTCCAGGATGCATGTAGACTCGGCAGGCATCTGGGAATATACGATGAACCGAGAACGGCGATTACCTCGATACCAGAATTGAAGTTCACTGAAATGACGAGGAATAGAAACCGTGCTATCTGTTGCGGGGTAAGTGCATGGATGAACTGTTCTACGTATTCGAAGAGTATTCAACTTGCGCGTTTACGTGAGGCAAAAGAAACCGAAGCAGAACTGTTGCTCGTGTCCTGCCCAAAGTGTGAAATTCATTTTAACTGTGCTATGAAAGACGAGCGGGCAGGTAAAGACGTTCAGATTGAGACAATGCAACTTGTTACCCTCGTGGCAGAATTGATAGAGGAGAGTTAACATGCCGAAAGAGAAGGTTGTTGTCGATTTTCGATTTCGTGAGAAGCTCAATAAAATTACGGGTGGAAAACATCACAACTATTGTTATCAATGTAGCGCCTGTGTTGCGGTTTGTCCTGCGGCTCGTTTTACCGATGAGTTTAATCCGCGTATCATTCTGTTAAAAGCACTGTTGGGTATGGAAGAGGCATTAATTGGAGAAGATTCGCCAATCTGGCTCTGTACAAACTGCTACTCATGCTACGAACGTTGTCCTCAGGATGTACGTCCCATTGAGGTCATTATCGCGCTGAAGAATTTGGCAGTAGAGAGAGAGACGGCTCCGGCTAATCTTGCAAAGCTGTCTGAGAATATTGCGGAAACAGGAATGAGCGTGACGGTTTCTTCAGCGGTAAATAGGAGAAGACAAGAATTAGGACTACCTCCACTAAAAACAATACCACTCGAAGAGTTGAAGAAAATTTTAGAAGAAGATGAAGCCGAAGAGCCGTCTTCAAAGAAACGAAAAGGAGAACCCTAAGGAGAGCTTATGTCGAGCGAAACATCTGTTTTGATGGTAACAGCGGCAACGATAGGATTTTTCCATACGCTCATCGGACCAGACCACTATGTGCCATTCATTGTTTTATCCAAGACGCGAGGGTGGAGCAGTATAAAGACAGCGGTCATTACATTGCTGTGCGGACTGGGACATGTATTGAGTTCAATTATCTTGGGCTTTGTGGGTATTGCAGTGGGGATAGCCATTTTTAAATTAGAGGCAATTGAGGCATTTCGAGGAGATATTGCTGGGTGGCTGTTGATTGCATTTGGATTTACCTACTTGATCTGGGGCATACGCAAGGCGATTCGTAACAAGCCACATGAACATCCCCATCACCATGAAAACGGGGCTATTCACTCACATACCCATGCACACATCGGAGTACATACACATGTTCATGGTGCACAATCTGCGAATATAACTCCATGGATTCTTTTTATAATATTCGTTTTTGGTCCTTGCGAGCCGTTGATCCCTCTCGTCATGTATCCCGCGGCCAAGGGGAGCATCATCTCGGTGGTGATCGTTGCATCGATTTTTGGATTGACTACGATTGCAACGATGCTCGGCATTGTTTTGGTCTCATTCTACGGTTTATCGAAGTTGCCCATTCGCAGACTCGAGAGATATTCCCATGCATTGGCTGGTTTAGCGATTCTCCTTTGCGGAAGTGCGATAAAGTTTTTAGGACTATGATTTATTTTCATGATTATGCTGGTGTTCATAGAATTCCTATAACATGATGAGACTAATACCTTTTTGGGGTTGTATGATGCCCCTGAAATATCCACAGATGGAATTGGCAATTAGAAAAACGCTGCCGAATCTGGGTATTGAGCTTGTCGACGTTGATGGATTCACGTGTTGTCCTGACCCGATATACTTTAAGGCACGTAATAAAATAAAATGGTTAACGGTTGCCGCTCGAAATCTGGCAGTTGCAGAAGAAACAGGCATCGATATCATTACCATGTGTTCGGGTTGTATTTCGACGCTGAAAGAGGCGCAGTATCTGCTCGCTGAAGATCCGGACTTAATGGCGCAGATTAACAGAAGATTGAAGAGGATCAACAGGGAATATAAAGGGAAGGTCAAGGTCAAGCACGCGGTCGTCATGATGAGGGATGATTTGGGGATTGAAGCAATCGAGAAATCAGTAAAGAGGCCGCTCGAAGACATTAAGGTTGCGATCCACTATGGTTGTCATCTGCTGAAACCGAGTCAAATCATGCGTGTTGATGATGCTGATTACCCGAGTATACTGGATGATTTTGTAACGGCAATTGGTGCAATACCCCTCGATCATGATGAAAAACTGCTGTGCTGTGGTAAAGGATGTATGGATGATGAACTACCGTTAGAGATGACCGAGTCAATATTCGCATCGATCGAAGCGAGTGGTGCAGATTGTATGGGATTAATTTGTCCAACCTGTTTCTCTTCGTTTGATATGGGGCAAATAATGATTGCCCGCCAAAAAGGAAAGACATATAATATTCCTGTTATTTATATATTTCAACTTCTTGGTCTTGCCCAGGGTTTGAGTGCTGAAGATATTGGACTTCATACCCATCGGGTAAAGGCAGATAAGGTGTTGGAGAAGATAGTATGACTAATAATCGGTATTCGTTTTACGTCATATTTCTCAATGTCGAATTTCGAAATGAGACAGCGGCTTGTATCGTTTTACGACATCGTTTTACGGTATATAAAATACTACGAAACCGATTAACGACTAACGATACGGGCAGCGATGCCGTGTACCGATTAACGAAAAACTGTAAAGGAAGGAGGTGAGTTAAATGCCGCAGAATGATCTAAAGATCGGTGTCTTCGTATGCGAATGTGGTACGAATATAGCCGGTTCTGTTGATGTAGATACACTCGTTGAGGAAGCAAAGAAAATGGATAGTGTTGTCTATACTGCGAAAAATCGATATATGTGCTCAGAACCAGGTCAACAGGAAATCAAGAAGGCAATAGAGGAGCAGAAACTCGATCGAGTTGTGATTGCCGCGTGTTCACCGCGTATGCATGAACCAACATTCAGAGAATGTGTTTCTGCGGTTGGTTTGAATCCATACCTCGTTGATATGGCAAACATTCGTGAGCAGTGTTCCTGGGTGCATATGGAAGATCGTGAAAAAGCGACAAAAAAGGCGAAGGATATTATTAAAGCATATATAGCACGAGCACGTTATCTTGAACCACAGGAAGAAAAGGAAATACCAGTAACAAGGGCGACACTCGTTATCGGTGGTGGCATTGCGGGTATGCAGGCATCGCTCGATTTGGCCGATGCAGGGTACCAAGTGTTTCTCGTTGAAAAAGAGCCGGCGCTTGGTGGCATCATGGCGCAGCTGGCGAAGACGTACCCGACTATGGACTGTGCGATATGAATACTCGGTCCGAAGATGATGGATGTCGGTCGACATCCCAACATAAAACTCCTGACCTGTAGTCAAGTAGAATCAATTTCTGGGTACGTTGGTAACTTCCATGTACGGGTTCATAAGAAGGCACGATATGTAGTCGAAAGCGAATGTACAGCCTGTAACGATTGTGTTGAAGTATGTCCGGTCATTATCCCGGATGAATATCAGCAGGGATTGTCCTCTCGCAAGGCGATTTACATTCCATTTCCGCAGGCCGTGCCGTCTGCGTATTTGATCGACATGAATAACTGTCTTGGTACAAATCCGATTGCCTGCGGCAAGTGTGCAGAAAAATGTGATAAAAAATGTATTGACTACGACATGAAAGATGAAATTATTGAATTCGATGTAGGAACTGTTATTGTAGCAACGGGAATGGATGTTTTTGATCCAACACCCTTAGATGAATATGGTTATGGGACATATGAAAATGTCATAACGAGTATGGAGTTTGAGCGACTCTTATCTGCGGGTGGTCCTTCTGATGGACACTTCATCAGACCGACTGATAGAAGAAAGCCTAAGACGGTTGGTTTTATTCAGTGTGTTGGCTCCCGGTGTGAACAGCGTGGTCAGCCGTATTGTAGTAATATCTGTTGTATGAACACGATTAAAGATACACTGCTCTTAAAAGACCACTATCCTGATATCGAGGCAAAGGTCTTCTACATTGACATGCGGGCATTCGGTAAAGGATTTGAAGATCTCTTCAAGCGGAGTAAAGAGGCGGGTGTACAGTATATCAGGGGCATCCCCGGTGAGATTATTGAAGATTCCAAGACGCGTAACCTCAAAATACTGGTCGAAGATACGACAGCGAACAAGATGGAAGAACATGAGTTCGAAATGATGGTCCTTTCTGTTGGCGTAACGCCGAGATTAGATATGCCCGAAGTGCAGAAACTACTTACACTCTCTAAGACGCCTGACGGTTTCTTTATGGAGGCACATCCCAAACTGAAACCGGTCGATGCACCAACCTCTGGCGTATTCTTTGCCGGCTGTGCTGAAGCACCTAAAGACGTCAAGGACTCAGTTACTCAGGCAAGCGCTGCTGCCGCACGTGCCGAAACACTGCTCGCAGCGGGAAAAGTCAAGCTCGAGGCCATAACGTCAGAACTCAATGCAGACCTCTGTCGTTTCTGTACAATTTGTGCCCAGGCATGTCCGTACAAGGCGATTACCGTCGATCCTAAAAAGAAGACAATTTCCTATATCGAGGCACTGTGTAAGGGCTGTGGAACCTGTGGTGCCGAGTGTCGTTTCAGTGCCATAAAGATGAAGCACTTTACCGATGAACAGATTGTCTCCCAGATTGATACGTATCTCGAAGAAGACTCATATGATAAAGTAATCATCTTTGCCTGTAACTGGTGTTCGTATGCTGGAGCTGATACATGTGGCGGTGCTCGATTACAATATCCTCCGAGTTCGAGATTGATACGGACAATGTGTAGTGGTCGTGTCGATGAAAAATTTGTGCTCCATGCGTTCAGGAAGGGTGCGCCAATGGTTGTGGTTTCGGGTTGCCACTATGTAGACTGTCACTACATTGATGCAAACCGATGGACTCAAAAGCGTGTGGAAAAACTCTGGGATAAGCTGGAGCGACTCGGCATTAGACCAGAACGGTTACTCCTCGAGTGGATCAGTGCTGCCGAAGGCCGGCGCTTTGCACAAACCATGCAGGACATAGAAGAATTGAGAAAGAAGGTGACGAAAGAGGAGATCGAGCATACGATTAAGATTCTCACCGAAGAAGAAGAGAAAGAGAGGCAGAAGCAGGAGAAGTTGAAGAAGTAGTAGTTATTGTCTGATGGTCCTATAGTCTGATAGTCTCATGGGCTGATGGTTTATCGTGAGGAGGTGACATGGAAGAGAAAGATTTTAAATGCCTGAGATGTGGCACAATATCAAAGTTTCCGTATGAAAAGGGTGTCATGATGGAGCGACAGTGCCTAAAATGTGGATCAAATAGCATTCGGCTCGTAAAGGAGAAAAAGAAAGAGGAAAAGAAAAAAGAATAAATCGCCCCATACGAATAACATTAACGAAAACTTGATTTTTAGCCCGACTCACGTAGGAACAGTAAATCACAGAAATCTAACATTCCCCAGAACATCTTTTTCGATTATGCTCAAAGATTTGCTACGATTGCAATGACGTGGTTAACGCACAAGAATACGTTCGTAGACTATGCTGTTGCTTGCCGTTGATCTTTGAGTGTGGTGAGTAGTAATTGACATTGAAACGAATGTCGGTTATAATAATTTAGTATGCAGTACGTTTTTGAACATATATATGCCCAGCGCTTAAAAAGGATAGAAGAAGCTCAGAGAATTGTCGAACGCGATGACGGAAAGGAGAATCATGGAGAAAGGTAGAATTCTCATTGTTGACGACGAAGAAAGTATTAGGACATCACTCGTCGATTTGCTGGGGAAAAATGGATATGATGCTTTAGCAGTAGAGGATGGATACAAAGCACTAGAAAAAGTTAAAGAAGAAGAGTGGGACGTAGCACTCGTAGACCTTAAAATGCCCGGTATCGACGGATTTGAGGTTCTGAAGAAAATAGGCGAAATAAACCCTCATATGGTTGTTATTATTATTACCGCATACGGTACTGTCGATAATGCTGTTGCAGCGATGAAGGAGGGCGCTGCTGATTACGTTATGAAGCCGTTCACTGCGGATGAGATATGTATTCGAGTCGAAAAGGTTTTAGAAAAAAGAAGACTCGTGAATGAGAATATTTATTTACGTCAAGAGCTCTCTGAGCAATACACATTTGCCAATATCATAGGTAAGAGCAAGTCAATGCTAGAAGTGTTTAAACTCATTGAAAAAGCCGCGCCAACCGATTCGACCATTTTAATTCGTGGTCAGAGTGGAACCGGAAAGGAGTTAATAGCCCGAGCCATTCATCACAACTCGCTCAGAAAAGATAAAAAATTTATTGCGGTCGATTGTGGTGCTCTTCCGGAAACACTTTTAGAAAGTGAATTGTTCGGTCATGTTAAAGGTTCATTTACCGGTGCTATTGTCACGAAAAGGGGTCTCCTCGAGGTGGCAAATGGTGGCACATTTTTCTTGGATGAGGTCGGCGATTTGAGTTTGGGCATTCAATCGAAATTATTAAGGGTGTTGCAGGAAAAAGAGTTCAGGCAAGTTGGTGGCATTAAGAATATTCGGGTGGATGTTCGACTTATCGCCGCTACGAATCAAGATTTAGAGAAGATGATTCGAGAAGGAAAATTTCGTGAGGATCTTTTCTACAGATTAAACATTGTGCCGATTCATCTTCCAATGCTTAAAGAAAGAAAAGAAGATATACCTCTCTTGGTCCATCACTTTTTAGAAATACATAACAAAAAGAGAAATAAAAATATTAAAGGACTATCCGCAGAGGCAATGGAGCTTTTAACCGATTATGACTGGCCCGGAAATGTTCGGGAATTGGAAAATATTATTGAGCGGTTGGTAATAATGAGTGAAGGCGAACTCATTGAGGTTGAACATCTTCCCATCCATATCACGGGCAAAAGAGTATGTTTTACTATAACTGCTCCACGGACAAACAAGGAACTTAAAGAATTAAGGAAGCAAATCAGAGCAGAGGCGATAGAAAATATTGAGAAGGCTTTCTTAATTGAGGCGCTCAAGAAATGCGATTGGAATATCAGTAAAGCTGCACGCGATGTGGGAATGAAGCGACAAAATTTCCAGGCTTTGATGAGAAAATACAAAATAAAGCCCTAAAACCACTTCAGAAAATATCACTTCCTTAGATAGTACACGATTTTTACGCTTTTTATTGCGAAGATAATTTTAAGCTTGTAGGCTCATATTCGCCCAGACGCACCAGAAGCCAAAAACAGGTTCTTTTTCTCAAACCTTCGTGAGTCAAAGTTCGGTCGCTACCCTCAACATGCCGCCTCCGGCGAGCAGGGCAGCTTAGCTATATGCCGTGGCTCAGATAAGCCTCACTTCGCTTAAAATTCATCTCTTTTCAATTTCTACAAAAGTCATAATATTAATAAAAAAGTATTCATGCATATATTTATTATGCATTATTCCGAAAAGAATATTCTATTAAATATAAGTGCGTTTTTGAGGTGCATGCATATAAAAATTATGCACTTATGACAAAATATTGTTGACGAATCCTTAGCCGAGGGCTTGCTGTGTTAAAAAGTCTTGTAAAATCATTAGTTTTTTTGTAAGATCGGTATCTCCTATCATTTTTGAATCTGGCACAGATTTTGCTTTATAACCTTGTAGAATGACTACTGAGATCAGAAAACCTTTTCGCAAACATGCGCGTATCGTCATTATGGATAATGACGAGAAGACGCTTAAACAACTCATAAAAAGTCTTAGCAAAGAAGGGTATAAGACAGAAACTCTTGCGCAAACGAGTAAAGTGTTCGAAAAAATTAAAAATGAACAAATCGATATTTTGATTCTCGCTGTCGACGCATGGGGTACTAAGGGCTATGAACTGATTCCAATGATTAAAAAAATGAATCGATTTCTTCCAATAATAGCAACATCGGCTGATGATTCTATTGAGATGGCCACGCGAGTCAGGGAGGAGGGTGTTTTCTTTTATGCGCTAAAGCCCCTTGATATGAAAGAAATAAAATTGGCGTTAAAGAATGCGTTCAAAAAAAGCATCACGCGCTACTATGAGCCAGTAACTATTCAGAAAAAGAAGGTAGTGCATAAAGATTTTGAAGACGAAATTTTAGATCTTAACGAGGCGAGTAAAATTTTAGATGTAGGTAAACAAACACTACGGAAACTCGCTAAAAAAGGTGAACTACCTGCAACGAGAATCGGACAGAAGTGGTACTTTATTAGAAATCAACTTCTCGAGTGGTTGAGGGTCACTGCTGCAGGAAATCAGAAAAATTACGGGACGCTCATTCTCGAAACAATGGATGAAGGCGTTGCCGTTGTTGATAAAAGACTCAAAATTATTAGTTGTAACAGTGCGTACCTGCAAGCACTCGATGTACCGCGAGATAAAATCATTGGTGAGTACTGTTATCGGGTCAGTCATCGTTCAATGGTTCCATGTGATGAATCAACGTGTCCGGTACGGCAGGCCTTTAAAACAAGACGGCCAGTTAAATTCATGCACGTTAATTATGATAGTGATGGAAGGGAACACTACTGCGATGTGATTGCCTTGCCGATCAAAGATAAACAAGGTAATGTTTTTCAGGTTCTCGAGGTAATACGAGACAGCACGGAAATATATAATCTCAATGAACATCTTAACTGGATAACGAGTTTCTTTGTCCATGAATCGAGAAAGACACTCGGACCCATTATGATGAACATCAGTGCCCTTGTTGATAGTAAGTTATCAGAGACGATCAGCGTCGGGAAACGTAATGAAATGCTCCTCAGTTCCCTGTGTAGCTTAAAGCTGTTGTACGATATGATACGAAATTACATAATATCATACAAGGGCGAGAATAGAACAATACAGTGTCTTAAAAAAAGGCTCGACATTAAAAACGCTGTTCTTCTTCCGGTCCTCGAGGAAGTGAAACCATTATTCTACAAGAAGAATATGGATGTCGAGACACGAATAAGTGGAGATAACGTTATATATTGCGATTGCGATCTTATGAAAATCGCGTTTAGTAATATTCTCAACAATGCGAGCAAATACGGTACTGAAGGAACAACGATTCAATGTGTTCTGACAGTAAGTGATAAGGAGTGTGAGTTGAGTATCTTAAACGAAGGGATAGGTGTTCCACGCAATAAGCTCGATGATATATTTGATCGGTTTGCTCGTTTTGATAAGCTCGAGATAAGTGGTACGGGTCTCGGTTTACATGTTGTGAAGATGATTGCAGAAATGCACAACGGAATAATAAGAGCCGAATCAGGGTTTCTTATTCAAAACCAACCAGTAACCTACAATGAGTTTGATAGCAACGAAGATTTATACACAATGAAAGAGGAAAATCTTAAAAAATTCGCTAGATTTATTTTGACAATCCCATCTGGCGAAAGAGGTCAGAACAAGGGAGGTGTGATATGAATCCCCAAAAGCATATTTTACTCGTTGATGACGATGAGGATTTTTTAACGGCGACCAAACTCGTCCTGGAGAAAAGTGGTTATGCTGTTGAAACATGCATGTCGGCTAAGGAATGTATTGCAAAACTGAAAATATCGAAACCCGATCTGATAATCTTAGATGTGATGATGGAGAGCGATCACTCTGGTTTTGATCTGTGTCGGGAACTGAAAAGAGATCTCGGAACGAAAGAAGTTCCCATTTTGATGTTGACGGCGATAGATCAAAAATACCCTATGAATTTTGGGTCGGCAGCTGGAGACGAGGAATGGCTACCAGTTGAGGGTTATGTCGAAAAACCGGTTGAGGCGAATGTTTTGGTCGAGCGTATTAAGAAACTTCTGAGAGATTAAAATGGGTACCAATGGCAAAATAGGCGCTACGCTGGTTGTGGGGGCTGGTATTGGTGGTATTCAGGCGGCTTTGGATTTAGCCGATTCCGGGTTTAAGGTGTACCTTTTAGAAAAGGGTCCGAGCATTGGCGGTGTGATGGCGCAATTGGATAAGACCTTTCCGACAAATGATTGTTCGATGTGTATTCTTGCGCCGAAACTGGTGAGTGTGGCTCGCCATCCAAACATCACGATTATTACGAATGCGGAGATCGAGAAATTGTCTGGTGAAGCGGGTAACTTTGTTGTTACGGTGAAAAAAGAACCACGCTATGTCGACCTTGATCGATGCACTGGCTGTGGTATCTGTATGCAGAACTGCCCGGTACGCCAAATCATATACCGGGATGTTCAACCCGAGGACGTACATGTCAGTGAGGATGACCTTCGGATTATCGAGGACATACTGCGCAACTACCGGGGCAAGAAAGGGAGTCTTATGCCAGTACTCCAGGCCATTAATAGCAAATATAACTACTTCCCGATCGACCTTTTGAAGTATATAGCGCGTGAACTCAATATCCCGTTGAGCCTTATCTACAATGTAGTAACCTTCTATAGGGCGTTCAGTCTTAAGAAAAGAGGTGAGCATGTCATCAGGGTGTGCCAAGGAACAGCCTGCCATGTGAGGGGTGCAAAGAGGGTGCTGGAGGAGTTTGAACGAATACTCGGTATTCAATCTGGCAGTAATACGGATGATTTAATGTTTACACTTGAAACCGTGAACTGTGTTGGTGCATGTGCGCTTGCTCCAGTTACTATGGTCGATAACACATATTTTGGGCATATGACCCCGCGGAAAGTGAGCACCGTCATCGATCAGTATTATAAAGAAAGAGAGTAGCCATGGTAAAAAACAATGTAAGGAGAAATGGAGTGACAACGAAATCAACGATCAGTGAAACGACTCAGTACTGCATTAGTGTCTGTGGTGGAACAGGATGCCATGCATACAATTGCGAAAAGGTGAGCGAGGCGTTTGTCGAACATATAAGAAAGAAAAATGCAGAAAATAAAATCGATATTAAAACAACCGGATGCCATGGTTTCTGTGAGAGGGGACCCATAGTCGTTATTTATCCTGATCGCATTTTTTACCAACAGGTTAAACCAGAGGATGTCGAAGAGATCGTTGATGGCCTCCTGAACGGGCAAAAAATAATTGATCGCTTGCTCTACATTGACCCCACGACAAATCAAAAAGCGGTTCATGTGGATGATGTACCTTTTTATAAGAAGCAACATCGACTCGTTCTTGGTAATAACGGGAAAATCGATCCAACGAGGCTCGAAGATTATTGTGGGCTTGGGGGTTATGAAGCTCTCAAGAATGTGCTCCTTCATAAAACACCGGAGCAGGTCATTGACGAGATAAAGAAGTCAGGACTCCGGGGCCGGGGCGGCGCAGGTTTCATGACCGGCCAAAAATGGGAAATTTGTCGTCACTCTGCGGGTGCGGAAAAATATGTTATTTGTAATGCGGATGAAGGTGACCCTGGAGCTTATATGGATAGAAGCGTTCTTGAGGGGAATCCCCAAAGTGTGCTCGAGGGTATGGTTATTGGTGCATACGCAATAGGTGCACACGAAGGTATTGTGTTTGTTCGTACCGAATACCCATTGGCGATTAAAAATCTCACTATTGCAATCGAACAGGCAGAGCGTTCTCATTTTCTCGGAAAAAATATACTCGGTTCTGGTTTTGATTTTTCGGTGAGAATATGCCAGGGCGCGGGAGCGTTTGTGTGTGGTGAGGAGACTGCACTCATCGCCTCTATCGAGGGCGATCGTTCACCGGAACCCAGGGTGAGGCCGCCATATCCTGCAGAATCTGGTCTCTGGGGTAAACCAACAAACATCAACAACGTCGAGACATGGGCAAGTGTGCCGCTCATTATCAATAGAGGAGCCGATTGGTATGCAAGTATCGGTACAGAAGAGAGTAAGGGAACAAAGATTTTTTCACTGGTTGGCAAGGTGAAAAATACGGGTCTTGTTGAAGTCCCGATGGGGATTACCTTACGTGAAATCATATATGATATT
>CP070664.1:1830987-1834281 GCA_020355325.1 Caldifarciminota bacterium | reverse complement strand
TTAGTGAGAGGTTGCACCAAAACCTACGAACTTAAAATCTTCGACGCGATAGGCAGAAAAATCAGAACCCATAAGATAACCAATAATATGACATTTCTTAAACCTCTGAGAAAAAGCGGCATCTACTTCATTGTTTTTTCTCATGCAGAATACTCCTATCAAGAGAAGCTCATCGTTCTTGATTAAGCTTGATAGTAATAGAAACTATGTAAACAGTAAATCAAACAGGCTTACTACGTATTGATGTAATCGTAGTGTATTGTTGTATTATAATTCCAGTTATGATAAGGATAAGTCCGATAATAGTCGAAAGGAGTATTTTCTCACCAACGATGATATTAATGATGAAAAGCGCAAGAAAGGGAGCAATATAGATTAAGTTACTTACCTGGGCTGTTGTTTTCGATAACTTGAGTGCCTTTAGCCAGAGTACAAACGTAATGCCCATCTCAAATATACCAACATAAACTGCACCAACGAGACCACGTATATCAGGGAGAACAATGTTTGATGTGACCAGGCCAGTGATAAAGATAAATATGAATCCAAATACAAAATTTAAAAATAACTTAACAACCTCATCACGTTTGTCTCGCACATTGTAAATCCAAAAGAGTGCCCAAATGAATGCACTCCCCAAGGCTAATACCACGCCCGGCAGGTTCGTAAACCCGAGTTCGAGAACGTCACCTTCGGTTGAGATAACGAGTGCTCCGATGTAGCTGATAAAAATTGCTATGATACCTTTAAGTCTTATTTTCTGCTTCAGGAGTGGAATCGAGAGCACGACGATCATAATGGGCCAGGTATAGTTCAATGCAACTGCCCGCTGGGCAGAGAGTAGAGAGTACGCCTTCAGTAACACTATATAATAAAGGAAGGGATTTAAGAACCCGAGAAAGACAGAACGAGAAATATCGCGCTTCGAGAACGCGCTGAGCATGTATATCTTATTTTGCGCGACAATAATAATGAATAGAATTATCGTCGACGTAATCGATGCGAAGAAGAGTAATTGAAAAAAGTCTACATACCTCAATGAAAGCTTAAATGCAGATGCAATCGTCGACCAGATGAGTACTACGATGATTGCGTACACATATGCCTTCTTCTGGCTTACCATAGTGATAACATATTTAAATTAAGAGGTATTGTCAACAGTCTACCAAATACTAAGCACTAAATACTAAACCCTAAACAAATGTTAAATCCAAATGACCAAAATTCTAAATAATTGTTTAGTAAATTTGAATTTTGAAATTTAATATTGCTTCGGATTTAGATATTAGGATTTAGAGCTTTTCCTAAAATGCGTCTTCTATGTATTCGTACTTTATCTGTCTTGATTCTTCGCTGATGGCGAGGACGTCGAAATGGAGTTCGCCATCTGTCGGCAGGTGTCGGCGCCTCAGCCAAAGGAGTGCTACATTACGGATTTTATTCTGCTTACGCTTTACGACAGACTCCTGCGGTAAACCATACTCCACAGATTTTCTAAATTTTACCTCAATGAATCTGAATGCTTTGTCCTTCCTCACAATGAGATCGATTTCACCAAATCGGCATTGAAAATTGTGATCGACAACCGCATATCCTCTCTTTTCAAAATACTTTCGTGCGAGCTCTTCACCCATTCTACCAACAGACCTCTTGTCCATCTCCACCCTCACCTTTACCGTTTCTCGATGATTTGAAATCTCGAAGTCATGAAGTGCAGAATTTCAAAACGTCTTATGCTCATTTTTCCTCATGTCATCAAACATCATCGCGCTCATAGCAGACGAAACGTTTTACGATGAATCGGACAAGGACCAAATTCCCTAATACACCGGCGATGGAGTTTGGTCGGATACCCCTTGTGCTTAAAAAACTGATAGTGTGGATACTGTTTATGATATTCGCACATTAACGCATCACGTTTCACTTTTGCCAATATCGAGGCTGCGGCAATTGAGATGCTCAATGTATCTCCCTTTACCAAACCTATCTGTTGAAGGGACAATCCCTCAATCAGGAGCGCATCGATGAGGACAATCTCGGGCTGAGGATTCAACCCACGAATTGCCTCGCGCATCGCCAATTTTGTGGCTTGAAGAATATTGATTTTGTCTATCAGGTCCGAATCAACGATGCCAAAAGAGAAAGACAAGGCGACCCGAGTGATCGTTGCATAGAGCCTTTCCCTTGTGGCGACCGAAAGATTTTTTGAGTCATCAATTTCAGAGTTGAAAAAGTTTTGAGGTAATATGACAGCCGAGGCAACAACCGGTCCTGCAATAGGACCCCTGCCAGCCTCGTCAACGCCAGCGATGAGATTAAACCTTTTCCACAGATGCTTGTCCGGGAGCGCCCTCACTCGTCTGCTCCTCGGGTTTTTCTTCTTGCTCTTCTTCAGGAGCTTGAGCAATTTCTTCAATGGGTTTTTTCGATGCGGCTTCTCTAATTTTCATCATCCTCCCCTTCTTGTGCCGCAGGTACGTCAATTTTGCTCTCCGAACTCTCCCCCTTTTCTTCACCTCGATTTTTGCAATCATTGGAGAGTTAAGCGGGAATACTCGTTCAACGCCTACACCAGAAGAAACTTTTCTTACCGTAAATGTTCTTCCTCCATCCCTACCCTTGATTTGAATTACCACACCTTGAAACGGTGCAATGCGTTCTTTGTCTCCCTCGATAATTTTCGTATACACCTTAACTAAATCACCTGGTTTAATTTCAGCAATTTTTGCCATTGAGCACCTCCATGAGCATTTTCAAATCCCTCTTTGTAAATGTCTCTGATGACAGTAAGTCCGGTCTCTGTATTAATGTTCTTTCTAAAGACTTTTTCCTGCGCCAATCAGCAATCTGACGATGATTACCACTCCTCAATACCTGTGGAACCTTATATTTTCTGTAGACATTTGGTCTTGTGTAAATCGGTGACGCTAACAGTTTTGTCTGAAATGAATCGGTTTCAGCAGAATCTCTGTTTCCCAAAACGTCGGGCAGTAACCTCGTGACCGCTTCAATCAATACCAATGCCCCAATTTCACCTCCGGCAAGAACGTAATCTCCAATGGAAATCTGCAACGGATCAAAGATGGCATTTATCCGCTCATCAATACCCTTGTACCGACCACAAATAATGATGATGTGTTTTTCTCTGGATAGTTCATTAACCATTTCTTGCGTGAGTCGTTTTCCCCTTGGTGTTAGGTGTATTAAAAGCGAATCCTGCTTCCGCACATGATTAATTGCCTTTGTCAGTGGTTCCGGTTTCATTACCATTCCAGCGCCGCCCCCAAACTGATA
>CP070664.1:1781494-1830887 GCA_020355325.1 Caldifarciminota bacterium | reverse complement strand
TAATGAGAGATTTTATAATGGGCGAAAAAGTACACTATTTTCTTGGAAACCATGGAGGTGTGAGTAAAGAAGAGATGTATGTACCGCTGATTGTTATCAGGAAATAATACAGTCATTCAGTCATTAAGTTATTAGGTCATTAAGTCATTCAGTCATTTTCTCGTTGCACTCGAGGTCGACGATGAGTCGGTGGTTCGTTGAGAGCGTTTAAAGCGTTTTCACGAATGCGAGTTATCCGGTCCGAAGGACGAGGATCCACGAGAATCGGGACGAAGCACGAATACGAAATTTATCTATATTTCTGTCCTAATATTCTTACATCGCCACGCTTGATGGTGACATTGTGAGTGTCAAAATAAACGAGTAAAGGCAATGCAAATCGACGACTGGCACGTAGAAGGTCACGAAACTCGGCGACCCGTATTTCACTCTTTTGCTTTAAAAATTCAATGAGTTTTTCTCTTGCTTGTTCGACCAAATTTCTATGCATCACAACCGACTCTCCGACCAGTATGAGTAGTCCAGTATCGAGCATGTACCTATATGCCTTCTTGACGAGTTCGTCAGGACCTAATTTTAGTGCCAGTAGGTCGTTATAATCGGGCGGTTTGTATCCGGCATCCAGAAATACTTTTTCAATTTTCTTAACCATTTCATCCAAATTTTTGTCCAAGACAACCTTGAACTCAAAGAGACTCACTTTATTTTCCGCATCAACTTTTATAACTCTTTGCTCGACCATTTTCCCGAGTATGTAGTTGAGGAGACTCTTATCAAAACCTCTGCTGATGTTCCGTAACAACACAAGTTGTGGTATGCCCACATCGGTTGGATGATCTTTATGATACTTCTCTAAAATATTTTTAATACTACTCTGCAATTTTTCAAAATTTGTGTGGTGATAGTATAATCCTCTCTTCTCGTCTAAGCATAATACTTTTCCGCTCTTCGTTAATTCTTTTATTAAATCCTTAACCTCAGAGGGATTTAGATGTAAATCATGGGCGATGTCATCGATTTTGAGCGCGAAGTCGAAATTGGTACGCACATTTTCCTCGACCATCGTCATGGTGTCTCCTATCTCGAGTCTGTGTAAGTGTTCAATCAATTCCTCGTCCAATCCCTTTGCTCTCTCCGCCTTTGGTTCGATTATGACGCCGCCACCGATGGTTGTCGGCGGCGAATAGGTTCTGATAACATACGTATCATTAACATCACCGACGACAGGGGTCTCTAAGCGAAACTGCGCCATCGCCTTCTCGCCGGGTTGTAATGTTTTTCTATCGAGCAGGACGACCCTGCCCAAGACCTCTTTTGTTGCTAAATGGATTCTGAGCCTCGTAAAATTTTTCAATGGTTTCCCGGCCGATGTGAGCAGATATAAGGATACATTCAAGTATTGTGATGGTTCGTAAAAGCCTGGTTGAGCGAGCACATCACCCCGTGTGATCTCTTCTTTTTCGACCCCAACGATATTTATTGCAGTCCGAAAGCCTGTTCCGCTCTCGGACACTTTTTTATTGTGAACTTCTATACCTCTTACCTTCACCTTCTTTTTGGAAGGGAGTAATTCGAGTGTGTCACCGATTTTGATTTTTCCTGACAGAGTAGTACCAGCGACTACTGTGCCGAATCCCTTCATCGTAAAAGAACGGTCAATTGGTAACCTAAACACCCCCCGGTCAGCTTTTGCCTCGGTTTGTGAAATCAATTCATCCAGAATCTTTTTTAATTCATCGATTCCATCTTTTGTCGTATTGGAGACCGAGATAATCGGCGCGTTTTCAAGAAAAGAATCATGTAAAAGTTCTCTTACATCATCACTGACAACCTGTAATATGTCATCTGTTACTAAATCTTTTTTCGTTATTGCTACAATACCCTTTTTAATACCCAACAGTTTTAAAATCTCAAGATGCTCGATTGTTTGGGGCATGACGCCATCATCCGCGGCGACGACGAGTATGACACAGTCGATGGTGCTTGCGCCGGCAACCATGTGCCTGACAAACTTCTCGTGTCCGGGGACATCGATAATTGTGGCATCGTCACCGTAAAAAACAAATCCAAGATCGGTTGTCATTCCCCGCTCTTTTTCTTCTTTGAGACGGTCAGGGTCGACGCCGGTAAGTGCCATAATCAATGCACTCTTGCCGTGGTCGATGTGGCCAGCAGTGCCGATGACGATGTGGCGTTTTGTTATATCAGGCATCGTTAGTCCTTTGTCGTTCATTGTTATTTTGGCCGAAAAACGATGCCCTAAGACGATACGAGCAGCGCTGCCGTAAAACTAATAACTTATTTGTTTTTAAGTATTTCATCAAATGCCTCGGCAATAATTTTCTCTTCGTTCTTTAATACCGTGCGGAAGTCGAGGAGGAGGGTGTCTTCGGATACACGACCAAAGATAGGAATGTGGTATTGCCGTAACGACCGCGCTAAGTCATCCACCTTCATTGTTTTTGGTTTCAGTGCCACGACAAAGGTGGGTAATTGTTCTGTGCTCAGTGAGCCACCACCGATTTCACTCACTGCCTCTTTTACCGAGATGTCCATTTTTGTACTATATTTATGCAACATATGCGCACATTTTTTCGCCTGCGTTTTAATATCTACGAGTGGTTTCAATAAGATATTAAAAACCCCATGTTTTTTCATTAATATCTCTTCTTTCATTAGTAAGAGTTGTAGTGTTGCCTCTAATACAGCATTCGTGAGTTTATCACATCGTAATGCCCTCGTTAATGGATTCTTCTTCATCTTTTCAATATATTCTTTTTTCCCAACAATAATGCCAGATTGGGGCCCAGCGATGAGTTTGTCACCGCTGAAACAGACGACATCGGCACCGGTTTCTATACTTTCCTGAACCATTGGTTCCTTGGGTAAACCATATTTCGAAAAATCTATTAAGGCACCGCTTCCCAGGTCATCGATGACGGGAATCTTATATTTTTTACCGAGCTCAACGAGTTCATGGAGTGGGACTTCTTTCGTGAAGCCAGAAATACGGTAGTTGGATTGATGCACCCGCAGGAGTGCTGCGGTCTCGTCATTGATTGCTCCCTCATAATCTCTTAAGTGTGTTCGATTCGTTGTTCCGACTTCACGCATAATCGCACCACTCTGAGCCATAATCTCGGGAATGCGGAATGAACCACCAATTTCAATGAGCTGACCCCTCGAGACGATTACTTCCTTACCCTTTGCTATGGTATTTAAAATTAAAAGTGTAGCAGCTGCATTGTTGTTGACGAAGAATCCAGCCTCGGCTCCAGTTAAAATTTGTAAGAGCTGATTTATTTTCTTGTATCGGTCTGCCCTTCTTCCTTGTTCATCGATCTGCAACCTGGAATATCCCTTGGATACAATGTATACAATATCGTCGATTCCTTGACTGAAGGGAGCTCGTCCCAGTCCGGTATGGAGCACTATGCCAATTGCATTAATTGCATAGCAGAAATAAGGATTTATTAACTCTCCTATTTCCTGAATAATGCTCTGTTTGAGGTGATGTAAATTAAGTTTCTTGCCGGTAATGAGATTTTGTCTAAAATCATCAATTTTGTATCGGATAATTGACGTAAGATGTGTATGTTCTATTGTTTGTAAATATTCATTAAGCTCTGGCCAATTTAATATTTTATCTACTGATGGAATTTGTCGCAGAATTTCTTTTTGTTTTGCTTTTTCTTTCATAAAAAATTATAACAGAAAGCAATAGAAAGTCAAGATGACCGCTTTTTCGCTTTCCCGAAAGCCAAGGCTGCGCCGATTGCTCCTATAATCTGAGGTTCCTGAGGAACGAGTAGTTGTTTTCCGAGTTTCTTTTTCAAAAGTTCAACCATGCATCGATTCTTTGCCACGCCGCCGCCGAATACAACCGGGTCGTCGAAGCCGGTTCTTCCCATCATAGCTAAGATTCGGCTCATGATTGATTGATGAAGCCCAAGCGCAATGCTTTCTGGATTCTCACCGCGGGAGATGAGGGAGATGACTTCTGATTCGGCGAAAACTGTACACATCGAGCTAATGCTAACAGAACTTTTTGCCGTGCATGCCACTTCACCGAGCTGGTCAATTGTATATCCGAGCGTCGTTGCCATGACCTCGAGAAATTTCCCTGTTCCTGCTGCACAGCGGTCGTTCATTGCAAAATCTACGACCTTTCCATTATTGACTCGAATTATTTTACTGTCTTGGCCACCGACATCGATCACGGTTCGACATTCAGGAAAGAGAAAATGTGCGCCGAGCGCGTACGCCTTAATCTCAGTGATGACCGGACAATCGAGATGTGTCTGGGCGAGGTAGCGACCATAACCAGTGGCAACGATGCCATCAAACGTGTACTCTTGAATCATTTTTTTAGCATTATTGATAGGGTCAATGCCGGTATCGACAATCTGAAAATCTACGAGGGTGGAACCTTCAAGGATAGTAATTTTTATAGTTCTCGACCCGATGTCGATACCGGCGGTTTTCATCTCAGTCTAATGTTTCTAAGAAGGCATCGATCCGTGTCCTCAACTGACCAACGTCCTCTTCGGAATAGTCGGTTACAATCTTGAGACTCGGTATCATCGCCTGCTTGAGGGCTGCATCTACTCTGATTGTTTCGATGTTGTAGCCGTGGCAGTACTGCAGGATATAGTGAACCACTCCATCAACCTTGTAGTCTCGTAACGTATTCAGTACTCCATCGATGCGTTCGTCATTTGGTGAAAAACAGGCACAGTTTATTTTTAAATAGCGGTCAGCCAAGGCTTCGAGTTGTTGTTCGAGGTCGGTTGCTTTCTCATCGACGAGATTTTCAAAATAACGAGTACCAGTACAGGTCTCATCTATGACGATGGCGGCACCGGCATTTTCAACGAGCGAGTGCACCTTCCAGTTACCCATGACCGAGGGACAACCGGAGATCATTATTCTTTTCACTCCCTTCGAGAATGGTGAAATTCCCTTTTTGACGCGTTCTTCGATTTCTTCATTCAGCGTATTGAGATGTCCTGTGAAACGCACAGGTTCATCATTGAGTGCGGCTTGCATGACCACGAGTACATCGAGCCCGCTGATTGGCGGTGGATCATGTTTTCTGAATTCATTGAGTCTTTGTAGTGCTCGACGTTTGTCATTCATTATTTTGATTGTTTCACCCAGTCGGTCAGATTTGACTTTTTTTCCAGTAAGTTCCTCAACCTTTTGCTTGAATTCAACGACTGCTTGGCGCCACAGTTCAATGTCGATGTTACCCTTTTTTTGTGGAACTTCCATGACGTGAAAATTCACCACGTCCCACACTTTCTTTTTTGCATCACAGGTGGTTTCACCCACGCCCAAATCCTTTATCGGTCCATACGGACACATTTTGCCGAGTGCGAGCCCGAATGTTGACTTGATAAGCGGACAGATATCGCGTGGAAACATCTTTTCACCATAGGGGATTGAGAACTGGGTGCCGCCACAAAGAGCGACTGGAATTGTATCGGCAGCCATTGCGATTTCTTCTGGTACGTATATACAGAACGTACCTATGAACTTCTTACCCTGTTTCCTTGCCTCAATGAGTTCGGCAACTCTTCCGCCATGGGATTCGTGTAAGACATGATCAAAATATTTGACTTCTTCTGGACGGTCTTTCTGGGCACCGACTGTTTGTTGGAATGTTTTATCGATTGACGCGAGGAGTTCGTTATGAAGCTCTACATCGAGGCCGAGGTCTTGCCACATCTTCTCATACTTATTCATATACTCCTCCTACGAATTTTGTTAAAATCTTCGATTTAACTTCAAAATTCAGTATCCCGAACCCCCGCTCTTTTATAAAAAGGGGGTGAGGGATCTCTTTATTTATGATAGAATAGTCGACAGTAGCAATGTCCATCTTTCTTATCTTCCAGTTTTTTTGAGGAATGAATGTATTCTTGCGACTCTTGAAAGCTCACTCTTTTTTTGATTGAACGTGTAAAAATTTTTCGGTCTTTTTAGGGGAAAAACAGAATTGAGGTTTTTGAAGTGGGACCCAACTGGCCCCATAGCCAGTGTTCTCACTTCTTGCCTCCAGTCGCAATTAACATGCAGAAAAAATTGTGATAGTTGGTCTTTATGGAATGAATTGAATTATTTATTGAATTTGCGAAGGAATGATTGTTGAGGTTGCTCGAGTGAACCCGACCGGGTTCAAAGACTGCCGGCTTCACCGTCTGCCTCCCCTCAGTAAAAATCTATTATTCATCGGTTTAATCATACAGATTTTTTGACTAATGTCAATACATTTTTGCCAAAGAATTTTGTTGTTATGGAGTTAGTTTTACCATACCCGGATTGTCGGCTGTGATTCGTCCGATGACCGGTACATCATGTTTGTACTTTTTCTTGAATGCTTCAGATTCTTTCTCGGGAAAGACAATTGCCAGACCACCCGATGTTTCAGAGCCGAAGACGAGGTGAACGATATTGTCATCGATTCCCTGTCTATCCACATGATCTCTGAATGAGTGCAGATTCATGGTTATGCCTGGTTCGAAGGCTCCGCGTTCTAGACAATCAAAGGCGCCTTCATGAACGGGAATCTTCGAGGTAAAGAGTTCGATACCAACCTTGCTTGCCTCGGCTAATTCAACAAGGTGGCCAACCAATCCGTACCCCGTAATGTCGGTAGCAGCGTTCGTACCAACCTCACGCATCGCAGTTGCTGCCTCGCCATTCAATGTTGTCATTGCCTCAATCACTGGTTTGAGATTTATCCCATTGTCCTTGCCTACGAGAACCGACTGTATGATCGTACCGACTCCAATCGGTTTGGTCAGCACGATTACGTCACCCGGTTTTGCACCTGCATTCGTTATGATCTTTTTCGGGTGTATATAACCCACAACTGAGAGACCATATTTTATCTCTGGAGTGACAAAGGTATGACCACCGACAATGGTGACACCCGCCTCTTTTGCTTTTTCTGTTCCGCCTCTCAGTATTTCACCGAGGGTTTTTGAGTCACCCTGACCAGGGAATCCGATGATGTTGAGGGCAATTTGGGGATCACCGCCCATCGCATACACATCAGAGATACAGTTCGCAGCAGCAATCATGCCAAAGGTGAATGGGTCAGCAACGATAGGCGTCAGAATATCAATCGTATAGACGAGGGCGAGTTCCTCAGTGAGTTTGTACACTCCGGCATCATCGGCAGTGTTCGTACCCACGAGCAAGTTGGGATCATCGATTTCGGGAAGCATAGCGAGTGCGTGCGCTAACTGCGCAGCGGACAGCTTGGATGCTCACCCCGCACATTTGATCGAGGCTAATATTCCTTTTCTCGTTTCATCGTTCATGATATGATTATAACCAATTGCTATTTTCTGTCAATCTATTTGACATAATAAGGTCTGATTTCGTATAGAGGTTTATTTAAAAGTGGGAAATTTTGTGGATTTCTTTTTGGAAGAGCGAATGTATTAATCTATGACGATTCGTTTTTCGACGACGGCCTGCAACACCTCCTTTGTTTCCATATCTTGGATAAATGCGACGACACCGATTTTTTCATGATGCCAGGTAGGTTCGAGATCGAAATCAACTTCTTCTATGAAAGAGTCTGGATAGGCTATGGTGATGGGAGCACCGTATGCATCTGGAATCATCTTCCTCATGACATAGGAGAAGGTTGATTCAGGAGCGCCGCTTTGTGCAAAATATACGCTATCTTCGTAGACCGTAAAAAATAAGCTATAATCGCCGTCTTCTATGGAATCGATCGCGACAATGTGAAGTTTTAGATTAACAGAAGAGGAGATCACTGTCGTTTCTAAGTAAAGTCTCAGTTTCGGCGCGACAGTTTTTCTCTCGATAATATAGTTCTGATACGTCGAGTAATTCTGACTCGGGTCTTCTGTCTGGACGACGTGTACTCCATCAAACACAACGATTGGTGAAACATCAATTTGATACAGCGATTCGCGAACGGCGACATATGGAGGACTTAACGTATCACCGAGAATTCTGCGGTGATGAGCGATGACAGCAATACTGTCTCCGTATTCCTCTGATAGACTATCAAGGGCATGTTCTGAAAACGGACAGTACGTGCAGCGTGCATATGTAAAGAGTTCGGCGAGGACAACACGCGGGGTCAGTTCGGCTTCGATCTTCGGCGCCTCTGAACATGATAACAATAAAGCTATTGTCAGGAATGCGATAGATAATAATTTCATCATATCTACTTGAGGCGGATTATCGTTGCAGTTTTTTTAAAGCCATTTTGGTCGACTTGGATAAAATAGATTCCAGCAGGAATAGCCAAACCCTGGTCATCAGTGCCATCCCATGAAACGTGTGTAGGGTGTAGGGCGTCGGGCGTAAAGCGAGGAAATTGTTTTATCAAACGACCTGAAATATCAAAGATCGTCAACTCTATGCTCTCTGCTCCATGCCCTATGCTGTATCTGATGTCTGTTTTTCTATCGAATGGATTCGGATAGATTGTAAGACTTATATTACGCAGACTTTGATATTCGTTTTCTTGAATTGCGTTTATGCCGATGGCGTAGACATTTATTGAGTCTTGAAGCGACGGGTTACCAACAGACTGTACATGAAGATTAAGGATTTCAGTTGCAAAACCTGGTGTTGGAAAAACTTCAATCTTAATCGTGGAATCAGCCTCACCCACATCGAGATAATCATATAAGATGACACCCGGTTCAGCACATAGTGCACCGATGCAGTATTGCTCAAGCCAACCAGGGACGCTGTCAATTACCCTCAAGTCGAATGCATACGTGTCAGGCACAGAGCCACTATTTTCGAGGAGAAAATCGAACCGTATCACATCAATACCTTCTTGGATTGTATCATCGAGACAGGTAAAATTAAAGCTATACTGAGCAAACAACGGAACAGCAAGCATACAGACAAATAACAATGCAAGTATAGATTTATGCATTTATACTCCTTTTTAAACTGTCGTGAACGTTCGAAACAAAAAGCGGGGCAGAGGCAATTTTTTCTCTGCCCCGTGTTGACTTCATTGAGTGCCTTATTTCAGCAGTATAACCTTCTCCATCACCTCGCCTGTATCAGAAGTGAGTTTCATGAAGTAGACGCCTGCTGGAACGTGCACACCGTGGTCATCGGTTCCGTCCCAGGAGATTTGGTTGAATGGTTGACTGGTTAAATTGTTAAATTGTTTTATCACACGACCGAGAGCATCGTAGATTTTCAGACTGGCAGTGCTGTTATCCGGTATCTGATATCTGATATCTGTTTTTCTGCCGAATGGATTTGGGTAAACCTGCAACACTAGAATCTGAGCAGTGCGATCATAAATTCGTTCTTCTGCCCCTGTATAGGAAGGATACAGCACATCATCGATATACCAGCCTTCACGCGTCACAGAGCCATCGCTCGCAATGCGGTACCGTAACCGTACGGTCTGCCCTGCATAATTAGTGAGCGGGTATAGACTTTGATTCCATGAGGTCATCATGCCGTTGAATTCGGCAATTTTCGTCCACCATCCAGAACCATTATCAATTTCGAAGTAGCCAAAATCGTAGCTGGTTTCTAAATTGTATTGATGCCAGAATTTAAAGAAGCCGTCGGGTACCGCGACAAAATATTGAGATACGAGAGAACTATTATTATTGTTGGTATATAACCATGAGCCTTCAAGACCACAATACCAGGAATGCGTGGGTGAATGGCTTTTATGCTCGGTAATATGCCAGTTGTCACCCTGACCAGAGTGTGTCCATCCGCCTATTCCAGACTCAATGTCATCTGAGAAACCAGGGGTCGAGGTTATCAGGAATGGAATACTGTCGATTGATGGGCCGAAGTCTAACTCAAACGCGGTGAGATGTGGGTCTGGGCATGCAGGGTCAATGTCGACGGTATATGTAACAACCGTATCAAAATTGGTATAGACGATTGTATCATTAGAAGAAGTAGAACCAGTAATTGTGATGTATGGGTCAGAACATTGAATCGTTGCTCCACCGGTATACTCGCCATACCAGTCGTTAATTGCGGAGGCTTTCATTTCCGCACTTTCACCAGGTTCAATATATCCGTTGCTGTTGCCACTTGTTTCGGTGACACTCATGCCATAATACTGCATGTCTGGTTCAAGAAAGAGAGGCACCTCAGCTCCTTGATAAATTTCTTTCGTCGTTCTATGTTGAACAAATACTACGATATGACACTTTCTTTCATTCCAGGTTGGGTCGATAGTGAAGTTTCTCGATCTTATGATTGAATCACTTGCTGGAATAGTTACCTCTTCGCCGTTTGCGTCAGGGAGCATATCCCGCGCTACCCAATCTAAAAAATCTCGTCCTGTCCATGTATAGCCAACGCGAGAGTCAACGACGACGAAATGTAGCACGCCTTCTATTGAGCTTCCCGTCGTGTTGGTAACTTCTGCGGTAACATCTCCTGAATTGGCAATGCTATCATATGTACAGTCGAGGGATATGTCAAGGTCGCTGGGAATCACTGTCCGTTGATTGAAAAGATTACGGAAAGTGGAGTACATCGTTCCATTCGGATACGTGCCACCGAGTTGCGTGAGAACGCCATCAAATTTTATCGTCGGCGTTCCGGTAACGGCATAGTAAGATTGTCGTGCTTCAGCTATTGGATTATTGAATGGATCACTTGCGGAGATATGATATGATATGACAACCAAAGAATCATACGTAAGACCATAAAGTTCAGCAAGACCTCTTGCTGTACTCGGACAGTAGGGTCACGTAGTGGATGTGAGTTCTTCGGCAACAACAACCCTTTGGGTGCCGTAAGAAACAGCACCGAATATCAAGCACAGGATCAATATTTTCCTCATCTGCACCTCCTTTTTACCAATTTTATATATAAAATGAGTAAAGTCAACAGTACTATCTGGTGCGGTTTTTTTATCAATCTCTGTAGATGATATAGTTAAATTATAAAGGAAAAGGGGCAAAGTCATCCCTTTGCCCCTATGCGTTCTTTTATTTTAGTAGTATAACCTTCTGCATCAATTCAGTTATGCCGGCTTCGAGTTTGACGATATAGACTCCGGCTGCGACACTCATACCACGGTCATCAGTGCCATCCCAGGAAATTACACTAGGTACTAGGGAGTAGGAATGAGGAACTGAAAAAGTTTTAACTAAACGCCCTGTAACATCGTAGATTTTAAGGCTGGCGTTGCCGTTATCTGGTATCTGGTATCTGATATCTGTTTTTCTACCGAATGGATTTGGGTAAACCCGCAGCACTGGAATTTGATTCGTTCGATGAGAGGTCTGTTCTTCCACGCCAACATAAACAAGGATATCGTCAATATACCAGCCTTCCAGTACCGTGTAGTTATCACTCACAAATCTGAATCGAATTTTGATGGTCTTTCCGTTATAATCATTGAGTGTGTAAGAAGCCAGAGTCCAGGAGCTTTGAGTACCATTGAATTCATCAAGCGTTTTCCACCACCCTGAGCCATTATCGACCTCGACATATGCAAAATCATAATCCGGTTCAAAACTATATTGATGATAGAAATAAAGAGAACTGTCTGGAGTCACAACAAAGTAGGGCGTAACAAGCGATGCATCATTTTGGTTCGAGTATTGCCAGGACCCTTCAAGACCACAATACCATGAATGGGTTGGTGAATTGCTTTTATGTTCAGTTATGTGCCAGAAGTCGCCTGTTCCGTAATGGGTCCATTCACCCTCACCGAATTCCATGTCATCAGAGAATCCGGGACGAGTAGTAATCATCAGGGGAACAGTAGCAGTATCGGCAGTGTCGAATATTAGTCTAAACTCGGTGAGATGTGGATCTGGACAACTTTGACCAACATCAAAAGCTAAATTCAAGACTGTGTCTACATCACCGGGTCCAATTGCGACAGTCAATGGAGTTACACCAGTAATCGTAAGGTATGGATCGGCACATTGAATCCCGACACTCCCGGTATAAACGCCAGTACCCATATTCTTTCCTGATGCGTTTATTTCCATGCTCTCACCGGGTTCAATAATGCCATTGCCATTGCCACTGATCTCTGTGAGAGACATTCCATAATATTCCATTTGCGGTTGTTCTATTAAGGCTATCTCGGCACCCTGATATATCGTTCGATCCGTTGCTTGGATAAAGACAACAATTTTACAGTTCAATTCATTCCAATCAGCATCAAGAGTAAAATTTCGCGACCTGATGATAGTGTCGGATGCTGGGATTGTTACGTCTTCACCCGAGGCATCGGGAAGCATATCTCTCTGAACGGTTTCAACGGTAGTTAGTCCACCCCAATTATAAGGTATTTGATTTTCAATGATTACAAAATGAATGGTGCCGGTCGCTGGACTCACTGACGTGTTATTTACAATTGCATCAACAGTGCCGTTATTGGTGATTGAATCGTACGTACAGGCAAGGTCAATGACCAAAGGAGTTGGAACCGCAAGTCTTTCAGTAACACGATGACGATAGAAAGGATACATTGTGCCAACCCCCATGCCTCCGGTGTCGCTTGGGACACCATCAAAACAAACTATTGGGGTAGGGCTGATGCCGTAATAAGATTGTCTCGCTTCAGCTTCTGGATTATTGAATGGGTCATTGGACCATATATGATAGGCTATTCTTGTCAAAGAATCATAGGCACGGGTGTAAATCTCAGCAAGACCTCTTGCTGTACCAGGACAGTATGGTCAAGGAGTGGCTGTGAATTCTTCGACGACGACAACTCGTTGAGCACCGTAAGAAACAGCAACGAGTATAAGGCATAGCATCAAAATTTTGCTCATCCGCACCTCCTTTTTACTAATATTATATAAATAAATAGTAAAGTCAAGAATTCTTATGTTGTGTGATTTTGATAAATGATTTTTACGGTTTCTTCGTTATTAAATCAGCGAGTGTCAGTTTGCGAAAGACCTTTTTTGTTGCGTTCTTCAACTCTGCCCAGAGTTTTCGGGTCTGGCAGGTTCTTACGAGAGCACAGAGCCGGGGGTTATCAAGGCATTCAACAGGCGCAAATGACCCTTCCAAGATTCGGTAGATGTCAGCCACCTTTATTTTGTTCGGTGATTTGGTTAAGTAATAACCACCCTTTAAGCCCCGTGTCGCTCCGATTAGACCCGCAGTTCTAAGGCTAATAGCAATTTGTTCGAGATATTTTTTTGAAACTTTTTCGCACTCAGCAATGTTTTTGAGAAGAACAGGCCCCTTCCCGTAGTTCAGCGCTAAGTCTACGAGGAATCTTAGCCCATAGCGAAATCTTGATGATATCTTCATGTTGACGCTACATTTTTTTGCATACGTGGTAAGATGAGGATGAGTAGTCCAGCAACCAGCGAGAGTGTTGTTCCTAAGAGAAGTGCAATTTTAAATCCGAACTTCTGCCACAAGAATCCCATGAGGAGATTTGCGGGAAGGAGGGTTATTCCAACAACCGTATGATAAATGCCAAATGCAGTAGCACGTACATCTGTTGATATGACATCAGCCACATATGCACGAAGGTTACCTTCCGTGAAACCATAGTATAAACCGTAGATGATAAATAGAATCCAGACGAGAAATGGATTTTGGTTAAACGCAAGTGATCCGTAAACGATTGCAAAAATCAAGAGACCAAAAAAGATGGTCCGTACTCTGCCGATCCGATCAGAGATGACACCAGCCGGGTACGACCAGAGGAAATATGAGAGGTTAAACGTGAGCCAGAGGAGTGGAATTGTTCCAGCCGCGACACCGACATCTCGTGCCCTCAGGATGAGAAAGGCATCAGACGAATTACCGAGCGTAAAAATCACCATAATAAGAAGAAAGAATTTAAACTGACGACTAAGATTTTTAAAAGAGAACCTGAATGTTTTCTTGACTCCCGGCATGATTTCCCTGACGCCTGTAACAATGAATAAAACTGCGATGAGACCAGGAATAAAGGCAAGTCCAAAGAGGAGTCGGTAATTATTGGTCCAGACGGCGAGTATGATGAATGCACATAGTGGACCGAGAAACGCACCTAATGTATCCATTGCTCGATGAAAACCATATGCCCTTCCAAAATAATTTTCTGTTGCTGAATCAGCAATGAGGGCATCGCGCGGTGCAGTTCGTATGCCTTTCCCAAAACGGTCACCAAACCTCACGAGCAGTACATGCCACGCTTGTGCCGCAAAGGCTAAGAGCGGTTTTACTGCTGCCGAAAGGGTATAGCCGATGAGGATGAAAAGTTTTCGTTTTCCGAGAACGTCGGAGAAATATCCAGAAAAGGTTTTTAATATACTTGCCGTGGATTCAGCAATTGCCTCGATGAGTCCTATGAACAGCGGCTGGGCTTTTAACACATCCTTTAAGAAAACTGGAATTATGGGGTATGCCATCTCGGTCGATAAATCTGTGAACATACTCACAAGACCGAGATAGATTATATTTCGGCTGAGCCAAAGCGTTGGCCGGTGCCGGTCTTTTGTCATTTAGTCCAGTATATAGAGTGTAACTGTGTCTACCTCGCCATAGATGCCCGGGGTCCAGTACTGGCTGGGCCATCCCGGATTATATGTACTGTCAACGACTATCGTTACATAACGTCCCTGCTTCTGTGAGGTGCCATAACAGACACTATCCCTCTCAAAGAAACCGAAGAGTGAATTATCTGTATGAGTCCTCACTGTATCTAATACTACTAACTGGTCCATATCATCAGGATTAATATGCCATATTCTGAGGAGCAAATTGTTTACGCCGACCGAATCGCTTTCCGCTAATACATAGCCATAGAGATGACAAAAGTATGGTTCCTCTTCCTCTGTGGTACACTGTAACGAGATAATCGCAATGGCAAAGATAAACAACAAAAATTTTTTCATCAGAACCTCGCTTCTAACCAGTATAATGAACATACTTGAAAAGTCAAGGGATACGTATATAATTAGTTGTGAAGATTCTCATTTTAGCAGTTCCTGTCGGTGCGGGTCACGTGAAGGCTGCGAAGGCAATAAGTCAAGCGATACGAGATATTGATGCGCATGCCGAAGTGAGAAATGAAAATTTCTTTCACTGGACACTTCCATTGTACGGATATGCCTACACCAAAGTATATGATTTTGGTCAAAAGCGATCGAGAAGCTTGCTTAAATTTTTTTATGGCGGTATTGGTGTCGATGCTGGTTCGTCTGACTTCCTCTATAGTGTCCATAAGGTCTTGGCCCAACGGCTGAGACGTTTGTTGTCAGAATATGAACCCGACTATGTGCTATGTACGCACTTTTCTCCGGGTTATGGTGCAGCCCTTTTTAAAAATGATTACCATTATAAAATGGGTATTGTCGTTACAGATTACTATATTCATCCACACTGGGTCAATAAAGAAATTGACCACTATTTTATTCCACATGAATATTTAATTGAACAAATCATGTCGTATGATGTAGAAAAATCACAAGTTTTTCCATTCGGGATTCCGGTTGCTCTTGAACTTGAAACAACTATCGATAAAGATGCAACGAGGAAGAGATTTGGCTTGTCTCGCGATAGAATCTCGGCGACCGTTATGGGAAGTAAAGTTTTTGGTGGTGAATGGTTCGAGCTCGTGAAGGAAATCGTCGACTTCGATTATGACCTGTTGGTTTTGTGTGGCGAGAACAAAGAGGCAATGGGAAAAATTAAAAAACTTGGAGGTAAGGCAAATCTCCATGTCTATGGTATGGTTGAGCGTATTCACGAGCTGATTGCTACAACCGATATTCTGATTACAAAGGCAGGTGGCATAACGACGACCGAGGCATCGAAGGCCGGGCCCTGCCTCTTATTTGCAAATTCTATTGTTGGACTCGAAGATAAGAATGAAGATTTTTTTATGCAACATGGTGCTGCCTTGAGACTGACAACCGAAAATGCTCAGTCGACGATGGCTGCACTTTTGTCCGATCCGAAAAAGATTACTGAAATGAGAAGTAATTTAAAGAAAATTGGTAAAAGAGAAACCTCGCGTAACATCGCGAAAGTAATAATGCATGGAGCGAGAGAAGTTTGAAAAACTCGTGCACGAGGCACTAAAAAATCTTCCCAAGTTATTTCGTGATAAGCTCAGAAACATCGATATCGTTGTAGAAGACGAGCCAGTTGTACACAAATCATTGCTCGGTTTATACCAGGGTGTGCCGCTCAAGCGCAGAGGTTTCTGGTATGGCAACGTCATGCCGGATAAGATTACCCTCTTTCAAAAGAATATCGAACGGCTCAGCCAGAACGACGAAGAGATCAAGGAATGGGTAAATAGAGTTCTCATCCATGAAATAGGTCATTTTTTTGGGTTTAGCGAAGAAAAATTGAGGGAGAACGGGTATTGAGATGCAGGAGATTGTTTCGTTCCAGAACATTTTGAACCGAGTGCGTAAACGCCCGCAGCGGTCACATGGTTATGCGGAGATCTTATTGTGTAATGGGAAGGACTGTTTATAGATTCTCAAGTTCTCGCTTTGCGGATTCGGCTAAGATTTTTGTAATGCTTGGTGTTTTTATAATTTCAATTACCTTTTTGTATGTCTCAAAATCTCTTTCTTTTATTTTATATAAATACTGCTTTACTGTAGAGTAACTCGGTCTACTTTTTTGTAACTCGTTTGAGATCTCTTCGATCTCTTCGATAATGAGTTCCTTTAAATCCTTACTTAAATTCTTCGTTGAGTTTAGATTTTCTGTCAATAACGTCAATTCTTTGAAAACATCTGATGCGACGGCCTTTTCTGTTTTGGTGAGCGGAAACACGATATTAAACTGGTATTCATCTTCAACTAAATCTATGCCCTTGGGTGTGATGCGTGCGCCGACGAAGATGCTTCCTTCCAGGGGTTTTTGTAGTTCAATATAACCCTTTTCTTCGAGGTAGATGACATTGTAGTATAACTCCTTCAGACCAATCGTTAATGCTTCTTTTAACTCTTTTGGAGTCACTCTATAATAGGGATGTTCCTTAAACCGTTCATAGACCATCTCGAGGATTTTTCGTCGCAGTTCGATATTCGTCATAATGCACACTCAAAATGAATAATACGTTTGTAGCCCGAATTGAATAATCGAAAAACTGATTTTTGTATGGTGTGGCTCGGTCCCCCTCACGTAGCTGATTTCGGGTTTGACCTTTATGGTATGCGTGACACGATTCTCCTCATGGGTGAGGGGCAATACGAAATTAAAACCAAGACTTGCACCATACATGGTAGAAGTGGCATAGTCAATATCCTTAGATATGGGGCCATACACCACACGATAACGATAAGTGAATAATATAATCTTCGGCACAACGTAGAGATTGACACGGGTCTTTGCGAGTGGGTAACCAAAAAATGTAGCAAATTGTACATTATAGGTAACACCACGTCTGCCGATTCCGACGCCAAGGCCGATATCGGGGCAAATAATTACAGATGTTTGTGGCAGCCGAAATTTCATATCGGTCAGTATATAGGGGAATGTTCCATCTTCCCATAAAAAGGAACCGGACAGACCCCACTCGATGGCACTGGTGATCCTCGCTCTCGTTAATCCATGAATTGCTTTCACCCCAATTGATGTGTCACTACTTGCTGTAGTATGTGCATAACTTCCACCAACACCAAAATCTATACCATGTGCTCCATCAGAAATTTCTGGAGTGCTACTGGTGCCATAATCTATGTACGGCGAACTTTCCAGGATACTGTAGTACTCTACCATATGGGTGCAGGTGATAGTGAGGACTATGGTAACAAGGATTAAACAGCGTACACTTATAGTGCGTGTCATGATTTTTCTAAATTAATTATACAAACTTTTCATTTTAAGTCAACGTTCAGTTTACTTATTACGAGAATTATCTTGACTTTTATACAATTTAGTATATGATTCTCATATGGAAGAGCGGCTGAAAAAACTCGAAATACTTAAAGAAGAAGGCATTGAATCATATCCGTACAAATTCGAACGCACGCATACATTTCGTGAAATACGCGAGGGATTTGAACGACTCAGCGAATCGCAGGATGATGTTATGACGTGTGGTCGCATTCTTACGGTGCGCGGGCACGGCAAGACAGTTTTCGCCACGCTTGGTGATGAATCTGATAAAGTCCAGATTTACCTCAGGAAAGACGAATTAGGAGAAGAATTCAGACTTTTTCATTACTTTGATATCGGTGATTTTATTGGTGTTACCGGACCTGTGTTCAAGACGCGGTCAGGTGAGATTACGATACTCGTTAAAGAATTTGCAATGTTAGTAAAGGCGCTGCGTCCGCTGCCAGAAAAATGGCATGGTCTTCGGGATATCGAGATACGATATCGAAAGCGTTACCTCGATCTCATTGTAAATCCAGCAGTTCGTGACTTTTTCAAAAAGCGAGCGTATGTCATCAATTTCATTCGTCAGTTTCTCGATGAACGCGGTTTCATTGAAATGGAAACTCCAATTCTGCAGCCAATCTATGGCGGCGGGGCAGCAAATCCGTTCAAGACACACCAAAAGGCATTGGAACAGGATATGTATTTGAGGATTGCCGACGAGTTATATCTCAAGAGACTCATTGTTGGTGGTTATGAAAAGGTGTATGAAGTCTGTAAGGATTTTCGCAATGAGGGGATAGATCGTTTTCATAATCCTGAATTTTCTATGATTGAGCTTTACCAGGCATATACTGATTACCACGGCATTATGGAACTCGTCGAATCGCTCTTTGAATTTTTGTTGGACAATGTAGTTCATTCTCGTGTATTGCAATTCGGCAACAGAGAAATAAAGTTCAAAAAACCGTTTAAGCGAATCAAGTACGTCGACAGTGTAAACGATATTCTCGGTTTCGATGTCCTTGAGGCGAGCGATCGCGATATCGACAAGGCATGTGAAGCTCACGGTATCGATTATAAGAAGTTATCACGCGGTGCGAAAATAGATAAACTATTCACCGAACTCGTTCAGAGAGAAATCGTTGAGCCGACGTTTGTCATCGAGCATCCAAAAATAATATCGCCGTTTGCCAAAGTCCATCGCCAGGACGAACGTCTCGTTGAGCGATTCGAAATCATCGTGTTTGGTCTTGAACTCGGTAATGCATTTTCAGAATTGAACGACCCACTGGAACAGCGTAAGCGATTTGAAGCTCAGCTTGCACAGCGAGAAGAAGGGATTAGCGAGATCGACGAGGACTTCATCGAGGCGTTAGAATATGGAATGCCGCCAACTGGTGGTTTGGGTCTTGGGATTGATCGATTGTGTATGGTGCTGTTCAATCAACCGTCAATTCGCGACGTGATACTGTTTCCGCAGCTCAAGAGGGAATGATGAAGATATGGCAATTGAGGGCAATTTACGGCAATTCGAGGCGTGATGAAGATATGGCAATTGAGGGCAATTTACGGCAATTCGAGGCGTGATGAAGATATGGCAATTGAGGGCAATTTACGGCAATTCGAGGCGCGAGAAAGATATGGCAATTGAGGGCAATTAGGGGCATTTCATGGTAACTAAAAACATGAAGACCAGAAAAGGACACAAAAATATGATCGTATGGCAGAGCATTGACCAATTAGATATGATTGTCCAAAAAATACTCGAAAACATACCAGTCAAAGAATATAAAATGCGTGCACAAATAGATAATGCCTCAGATTCAATTGGTGCAAACTTTGTAGAGGGGTATTATAGCGGGTTTTTACCCGAGTATATAAAATTTCTAACATACGGTCGCAGGTCTTTAGGAGAACTTCAAGAGAGGGTAAGACGTGTTTTACGAAAAGGATATATCAGCGAAAAAGAGTATGGCTTATTTGACGAGCGTGCTTCTAAATCAATGTATCTTCTCAATCGTCTCATTTATTCATTGAGGAAAAAACAAGGTACAAAATGAATAAAAATTATTTGCCTTATAATTTCCAAAACTGCCTTATTGCCCTTAGTTGCCATCAATTGCCTTGCATTGCCTTATTCCTGATATGAATACAGAATTTTTCGTTGCCAAGCGGTATCTTCGTTCAAAGGAAAGAAAGTTTTTTTCTTTCTCGACAACGATTGCCATCGGTGGCGTTTTTGTCGGTGTCGCAGCCCTGCTCATTACACTTTCGATGATGAATGGTTTTCAAAACGAATTACGCAGGAGAATCCTTGGCGGAACACCGCACATTGTTGTGCGCAGGTACTTTAACGAACCACTTACCGACTATGAGGCTGTTGTTCAGAAACTCATACAATATAAGTTCATTAACGCTGCTGCACCATTTGTTATCCAGAAGTCTATTATTAAATATAAAACACAACTCGATGGTGTTGTCATCAAAGGAGTCGATGCGGGAGCGGAAAAAGAAATCACTGAAATAGCGCATAAGATCGTTGATGGCATTTTTGACTTAGATGATGGGTGTGTTGTGGGTATTGAGCTTGCTCGTAGTCTCAAGGCGAGTGTCGGTGATACACTTATTGTTGCTTCTCCCTTCGGGGAACAGTTTGGTCTTCTGCCACGTGCAAAAAAACTCATCTTGAAAGGTATTTTTGATTTTGGTTATTATGACTACGATGCGCTCTTCGTCTATATGGATTTAAAGGATGTTCAGTCGTTGTTCGCCATGGGCAACCAGGTCAGTGCTATTGAATTACATGTCGACGATGTCTACAAGACACCGGGTTATTCAAACATAATCGAGAAGGATCTCGGGTACCCGTATCGTGCACAAGATTGGATTCAATCGAATCACTCTATATTTGCTGCACTGAAGGTGGAAAAGATTATTACCTTCATCGTGCTGACATTGATCATCCTCGTTGCAGGTTTCAATATCGTTGGCGTACTCATGAATATGGTGAAAAAGAAGACGAAAGAAATAGGTATCCTCAGATCCTATGGTTTTACATCACAAAAAATAATGAGAATATTTATTTATCAGGGAACCATGATTGGTATTATTGGTACTGCACTCGGTCTCATTTTTGCCTTCATCGCCTGTTTGATACTCGATGTATACCGTGTTGATCTTCCTGGTGATATCTACTTCATTCAGACGCTGCCCGTCGAGATGTCTGCGAATGACTTTATTGTAACTGCTCTCGCTGCAGTGTTGATTAGTTTTTTGGCGACAATTTATCCTGCCAAGCGCGCGACACAGCTCACCACTGTTGAGGCGTTGAGAAATGAATAATATCCTTGAGCTCTCTCATATAACCAAGACATATTTTCTCAAGAACGAGACGATTAATGTATTGAAGGGTGTTGATTTAGAGGTTAAAAAGGGAAGTTTTGTCGTTGTTTTTGGTCCATCCGGAAGTGGTAAATCGACGCTTTTGAACATTGTTGGGAGTCTTGACCGCCCCACTGGTGGCAGTGTTCTGTTTGACGCTCTGGAACTGTTTTCGCATGACGACAACGAGCTCTCTGAAATCAGAAATAAAAAAATTGGCTTCGTGTTTCAGTTTCATCACCTGCTCGCAGAATTCTCCTGTTTAGAGAATATCGCACTGCCAGCACTCGTGAATGGAATATCACCGAAGCAAACTTATGAGAAGGCATTGCAGTTACTCGAAAAACTCAATATGGCAGATAAGAAAAATCGGCTTCCGAGTCAGCTCTCTGGTGGTGAACGGCAGCGCATCGCAATTGCTCGGGCACTGATAAATGATCCATTGTTGATTCTTGCCGATGAGCCCGCTGGTAACCTCGATGAAGACAATACGAATAAACTACTCGAATTATTTGTCGGTCTAAATGCTGAAGGGAGAACGATTATACTGGTTACGCATTCATTAGATATTGCCAAGGTTGGAACGGATGTGTATAATTTAAAAGAAGGAAGATTATATGCTATGCGATGATTGCCAGAAGAGGCCAGCAACCATATTTTTCAAAGAAATTTTACCAAAGAAGACAGTTGAGTTGCATCTCTGCGAAGAATGTGCCCAGAAACGTGGCTTAGCTACGACCAAGAAGATGTCACCGATAGAACTTCTCCAGAAACTGCTGAAAGAAAAAACAGCACAGGATGCTCAGGTCATATGTTCGGGATGCTACTTGTCCCTCGCTGAGTTCAAACGAACAGGCAGGTTCGGCTGTAGTAAATGTGTGGACTCATTTGGATCATACATAAAGAATCTTATAAAAAAAGTACAGCAGAGTGATAAACATATCGGGAGGACCACGAGGCCGGGAGAGAAGAAAGGTATGGAGATCTTCAAATTACGCGGCCAGTTGAAGAAGGCTTTGGAGAGCGAGGCATATGAAGAAGCTGCTAAGATTAGAGATAAACTAAAAGATTTTGGTGTTGAAAATGTTGAATAATATAAAATGGCTCTTTCGGTCCGGGGATAATAGCCGCGGCTGCGGTGAAGACAGAGAGATTGTTGTTTCCTCACGCATGAGAGTAGCGAGGAATATCGACGGTGTGCCATTTGAACCGAAGATGAAAGTGCAGGATGCACACTACCTTATCAATTTGATACGTTCTGTTGTTGAGACACGATTTAAGGGACACTATTTAGATTTACAAAAAATTACGCATTTAGAGAAAGAATCGCTCCTGGAATGCCATCTGGTCTCTCCGGCTTTTATTAGAGGAGATAAACCTGCTGGTGTTTTTATTACTGATAAAGGCACTGTGTCGATTATGATTAATGAAGAAGACCATCTGAGGATTCAGGGTTTAACGTGTGGTTTAGACTTGCCATACGTTTCGAGCGAGGTGTTTCATATTGAAGAAACGATTGGCGAGGATGTACAGTATGCATTTCACGAGACGTATGGGTTTCTTACATCGTGTCCGACAAATATCGGGACAGGACTCAGGGCATCAGTGCTGCTCCACTTACCCGGCTTAGTATTTACAAATGAAGTAGAAAAAGTTTTAACAGGAGCGGTTCAAATCGGTATGGCAGTAAGAGGCATATACGGTGAAGGGAGTGAAATCAAGGGTAGTCTCTTTCAGATCTCGAATCAACATACGTTGGGTGTAAAAGAAGAAGAGATGATTGAGACGATGACCAAACTAACACATATGATCATCGATGTTGAAAAGAAGGCTCGAGATGTTATGCTCACAAAGGCGCGTAATGAATTTGAAGATAAGATATTTCGCAGTCTTGCAGTTTTAAAATCTGCACGGGTAATTAACACGGATGAGGTTTTGAATTTACTGTCCGCGGTAAGACTCGGCGCCGGAGCAGGTATCTTAAAAGACATTACCCTCGATGTCGTTAATGAAATTTTGCTCGTCTCGAGGCCCGCAAATATTCAACTCTATTTCGGCGAAGTGCTTGAAGAACGCGAGCGGGATATAAAGCGGGCAGAGTATATCCGTAAGAGACTGGGTGGAGACGGGCAGTGATTCAATTTTGATTCCTCTCCTACACATCATACATCTCATTGTAAGAAGCTATTAAACTGTAATGCGACGCCGTATAACAGGGACAACAGACGAAATTATATTTCTGGGTACTGGTGGTGCACGGTATATCATTGCCAAACAACTCCGTGCTACTGGAGGTATGCTTTTCAGAATCGGTGGTAAGAATATTCTCATTGACCCAGGACCCGAATCCCTGTATCGTCTTCTGACCTATGTTCCCAAATTTAATCCGCAGACGATTGATGCAATTATTCTGACCCATAAACATATTGACCACTCCGCTGATATCAATGTATATCTCGATGTTATCACCGAAGGCGGTTTCAAAAAGCGCGGCATACTGCTTGCTCCTGATGACGCCTTTGGCGAGGATGGTGTTGTGTATAAATACCTTGTACAGTTTCTTAGCAAAATAATGATTATCAAACCACAGGTTGAGTTCAAGCTTGATGGCTTGGTATTTCACTTTCCTCTCAAACACGACCATCGTGTTGAAACCTATGGTTTTAAAATGGTGTATGAGGACTACGCACTTTCATATATTTGTGACACAAAGTTTTTTCCTGCTCTTATTTCTGCATACAAGGCGAATATTCTTATACTTAATCTCTTGCGGTTAGAACCTTCCGAGATAGACCATTTATCGATTCCAGATTGTGAAGAGATAATTGTAAAAATAAAACCCAGGGTAGCAATCATCACTCATTTTGGGATGACAACGCTGCGTGCTGGGCCCTGGAACCTGGCACGGCAACTCGCACAGAAGACTGGTGTTACAGTTCTCGCCGCCGAAGACGGCAAACACTACGAAATCAAAAAGTTATTATCCTACAGCTAAATTCTTAATACTCAATAATTCCAACAGCCATGAGAGAAGTTTTATAATTATACAATTATATAATTATCGAATCGTATTTTTTTGCTCACTTAAGAATGAATGTGCTCATTCATTAATGAAATAACTTATGTAATACGAGGTAGGAAATTAGGTAAGATGCTTATAGTGTGATGCGGTTTTTGTTGAGAAAGACGGTTAGATATTTAATGGATGTATGATGTTTTTACTCCTTTAAAATACGGTTCTATATTTGATTCTATAACGTCGACCGATTTTTGAAATTTTCACTCTGAGGTTTCGTTCGTACTTTGTTTTGTTGTGATAGTAGAAGTCGTAAAAATCGAGTGCATCAGGAAAATATTTTTTTATGAGACGCATAACATTATTCCAGACCTTCGGATACGGGTTGAGCGTATCGAATAAGATATACTCTGACCCAGCGCTGCGTGCTTCTCGAAATAGTTGACCGAGTGCCTCTTCTGAATCTGAAAAATAGGGGAGCGTAGGAGCAACAAAAACCCAGGTGGGGATGTGATGCTGGGAGAGTGTTTTGAGTGCTTCAAATCTCTTCCGCGATGGCGGTGCATTGGGTTCGAATATTTTTTTTACCTTTGGGTCGAGACTGGTAACGGTGAAGCCGACTTCGATATTTTTTAATTTCTTTAAAATATCTACGTCCCTTAGAACCAAATTGGATTTTGTGAGAATCGATACTTCATGCTTGTACGGTACGAGTTTTTCAAGACATTTTCTGGTTATTTCATATTTTGCTTCAAGCGGTTGGTATGCATCGCAGACCGTGCCAAAGGAGATGTGACTTTTTCGTTTTAGCCTTTTGAGCTGGCGTTCGAGTACCACGGGTGCATTTATTTTGACATCGACAAAATCGCCCCAGGGTTCGGTATGGCCGCTAAATCTTTTCATAAATACTGCGTAACAGTATTGACATTTATGCCCACATCCGATATAGGGATTGATGCCATAATCGATACTGGGGATGCCTGATTTATTGAGGATTGACTTACAGTTGATTTCATTGATGACCATAAATAATTTACCTGGTATTGTTCATTAAAAAAAGGAGCGTTCTCTGTTCTTGACATGGGGTTATCATGAAATTTATTATAGACGATTTTAAGAGAACGTCAATGAGCTCGCTTTCATCAGATTTAAGTCTTGACAAGAGTGGAAATTTTATTATACTTTTTTCTAAACTATTGTATTATGAAAAGACTACCGATATTGTTACTTTCTATCCTTTTGTTTTCACGGATAGCATATTCATATGATTGGGCGATTGCGACGGTTGATGAGACCGGTGATGTCGGTCAACATTCGTCTCTCGATCTCGATAGTTATGGTAATCCACATATCTGCTACTTCGATAAGACTAATAACTATTTGAGATACACATATTTTGATGGAATTATGTGGCACTATGACACCGTGGATATGGCGGGAGATGTCGGCGAGTATTGTTCAATCGTTCTTGATTCTGATAACTTCCCTCACATCAGTTATTATGATAAATCAAATGAAGCGCTCAAGTATGCGCATTTTAACGGAGCGACCTGGGTTATAGAGTATGCTGATCCAGGGCCTAAGGTTGGAACATATACCTCAATTGCTCTCAATACTGCTGGCATTCCATATATCAGCTATTTCGATTCTGATAACGATGTGTTGCGGATGGCTTTTAAACTGGGTGACAACTGGAGCGTCACGATTGTCGATGATCAGGCACGGGTGGGTGAATATTCGGACATAGCACTGGGAACAGATAATCTGCCCAGGATAAGTTACTATTCAGATAATCTGAAACAATTAAAATTCGCTACCTTTAATGGAACGACATGGGATAGAGAGATTCCTGACCAGACTGAGGATGTTGGTAAACATACGTCACTCGTTCTCGATAATGCAAATAATCCCTCCATAAGCTACCAAGACTTCGGTAACAAGTGGCTCAAGGTTGCCAAAAAGACGGGCACGAGCTGGACAATAAATGTCGTTGATAATGTCGGTGACGTTGGTGAGTATTCGTCTATTGCGTTCGATAACAGTGGCACGCCTGTTATCAGTTACTACGATATCGGTAATAGAGACTTGAAATGTGCATACTATACATCACCGACATGGGAGAAGGATATCATTGATTATTTGGGCGACGTTGGTAAGTTCACATCATGTGCTATCCGCTCCGACTATGTCATTTTCATTAGCTACTACGACGTCCCTCATAAGGATCTCAAGTTAGCACGAAGTGTCGCAGATACATTTGGTCCCATAACATCGTCTGCAAATGCTACACCGAATCCAACCGAACCAGTCGCGTTTATTACAGTAACTGCCTATGTTTCTGACATAGGAGAGGGTGACCATATTATTAATGCCGCGGAATTTTTTATTGATACTCCTGGTCAGAGTGGTAATGGTACGAGTATGAGTCCGGTCGATACGTTCTGGGATGAGATCGATGAGGACGTGACTGCTCTATTTGATAATGCAGCCTTTTATTGGTCAACAGGTGATACACACTCGGTCTTTATCCATGGAATGGACATCCTTGAAAATTGGGGAGCGTTCGATACAGTAAAAATTGTTGTGACTCAAGACGATGATACGCTTGGGCCAACGTTCTTCAATTTTAGCCCGTCGGAATGGCCTGACACTTCTTCATTCTATATAGAATGTCAAATTACTGATCCTTCGGGCGTCTATGATGATGAGACCGGCTCTGAAGGTCAGGGAATATATCTGTTGTGGGATAATGATGGTGAGATTGTTATCGATGCCGATGAGATGACCATGTTCCATACTACTGGTTCATACTACAGAACCGATTCTCTTATTCCTCATCAAAATGCTGGCACGAATGTCGTCTATGAGATCTATGCATACGATAATGATTTCGAAACACAGCATCCTGGTGATCGAGCACAGGGCATGAGCGGAGTACAGTCTATTACAATTCTTGATGTACGGGGACCAATCGCTTCCGATGTTGTAGCATCTCCGAATCCTACTGCTGGTGCTGTTGCGCTTATTGTGGCAGGTTCTGTTTCTGATTCTCTCCGTGGTAATTCAAACATATATGGTGCAGAATACTTTGTTGATGATCCTGGTCCAGATAGTACAGGAATAGTGATGCAGGCAGCAGATGGATTCTTTGATGAGAGTACCGAGGATGTCGTCGACACGCTGGATATTTCCTCTTGGCAGTACGGCACGACGAAGTGGTTATTTATGCATGGACTCGATGCATGGGGTAACTGGGGAGATTTTGATTCTGTTCTCGTTTATGTTACTTTCGCTGTAGACACTATCCCGCCATACATTGTGTCGACCTCTCCTGACAGTGGCGAAACTGAGGTGGCGCTCAACAGGAATATTTATATTACTTTTAGTGAACCTATGGATACTGCCTCACTCGATACCTCGAAGTTTCATGTCAGTGGCAGTATTAATCCGAGATACACTATCGAGAGAGCCTACGATTCCTTAACCTACACCGTGGGGTTAAATCCGGATTCTCTTTTTGCAATACAGGAGACAATCACGGTGGAAGTTTCTGAAACAGTAACAGATAAAGCGGGTAATGGCATGGAGGAATCATACTCATTCTTCTTTGTCACCGGTACAACAAAGGACACGATCGGACCCGTCGTTGTTGCAAAGAGTGTATACCCGGATACAACTGCGGGAGCACATTATTGTAATGTACAAGCAACCATCTCCGACAGTACTACTGGCATGTCTGTTGTTCGGGGGGCAGAGGTATTTATCGATGCAGTGGGTCCCAATGGGACGGGTCAACCCATGCGTGTGAGCGATAGTCTCTGGAATGAGGTCATTGAAGATGTGGCTCAGAGGGTAGATATTTCTCAACTTTCCCTGGGAGCGCACCAGTTCTATCTCCATGGGTATGACGATGCGAACAACTGGGGTGACTTTGATTCTATTTCAATTGAAGTAACACCAGATGATGATACAATTGGACCGACGTTCGCCAATTTCTATCCAGATTCCGTGCCTGACACGATTGGCTTCTTTATTTCCTGCTCAGTCACCGACCCGTCGGGTGTCTATGACGATTCGACCGGATCCGAGGGACAGGGTGTATACCTCTTATGGGACAATGATGGTGAACTTATGGTTACATCGTTTGAGATGCAGATGTCTTTGTTCTCCGGTGATACATTTAGGACTGACCATATGATACCACAACAGAATAAAGGGGCAAATCTTGTCTACGAGGTTTATGCGTATGACAATGATTTTGATTTTAATGAGCCTGAAGATAGAACACTCGGGCATAGTGGTGTCCAGTCAATTGTGGTATATGACGCGAGAGGTCCTAAGACGTCGTATATTCAGGTATCGCCTCCAAATCCACCCGAAGGAATTCATGAGGTCGTTGTCTATGCTACCGTATCGGATAGCTTAAGAGGGCTCTCGATAATAACCGAGGCTGAGGCATTTCTTGATTCTACAGGAGTCACAGGAACAGGATTCACGATGGCTGCGCTCGATGGAATATACGACGAGATAAGAGAAGATGTCTTTGATACCATTCTCGTCTCAGGATGGCAAGCAGGTGAATCGCATACATTCTATGTCCATGGTAAGGATGAATATGGAAACTGGGGTGAGTTCGATTCTACGCTTGTGTATGTCTATGGGGGACTCGATACGATTCCTCCCTGGATTGCCTTCACATCGCCAGATAGCGGTGAGACTGGTGTGGTGCTGAATACGTGGATATTTGTGACATTTACAGAAAGGCTGGATCCGACAACCATGACGAGCGATAAGGTTCTCATTGAAGGAAGCATTGGTGGTGTCTATGATTTTTGGATGTCGTACAACAACATTGATAGTACACTGAGCATAAATCCATACAATGATTTTGCTCCTTTCGAATCTGTCGATGTTTATATCGCAGCCGGCATTCAAGACCTCGCGGGGAATGCTATGCCGTGCAATTACTGGTGGTGGTTCCAAACAGGAGAGGCCACCGATACTATTTCGCCGATCGTTGATGCCATAGCCCTTGATCCCGACACCATTTGGCAAACGAGCTTCACCGTCCTTACTGCAATTATCTCTGATAATGTAGAAGTGGTTCATGGTGAATACTTCATCGATCTCATAGCTGCTAACGGAACTGGTTATTCGGTGCTTCCGGTGGATAGTTTCGGCTCCCCTTCGGTCGATGTTTTTGATACACTCTATACTGATACGCTCAGCCTAGGGACTCATATGGCGTATCTCCATGGGCTCGATGCTTCAGGAAACTGGGGAGCGTACGACTCAGTAGCATTCTTTATTGGTGGCGAGGATACGCTTGGTCCAGTATTCGATATAACGTTTGAACCATCGCCTGCATATATCGGTGATTCTGTGAAAATAACCGCGATACCGAATGAAGTGCTTCACCCAGATTCAAGCGTCGTCTGTTCTCTTGTGGTCTCTGATAGTACACTCTATATGTTTATACTATCGCCTGATTCAATAGGCTTCGTGAATACATTGAGTACTGCTGGGTTTGTATCTGGGGCATGTGAGGTTACGGTCTCTGGTTATGACGTCTGGTCAAATCATGGCTTCTCTTCGGAAACGTTCGACCTTAATCCAGAAGGTGAATTTTTACCCGAAGAGAAAGTATACGTCTGGCCGAATCCTGCACGCGGTGATATAATACACTTCCATTTTTATGTTAATGCCAATGCGAATGTTACCGTAGACGTCTTTAATCTTGAGGGAAAGAGGGTTACAAGACTCGAAGGCAGAGGTGAGGGTGGAAAACAAGCACATCAGGAATCATCGAACGCTCTCGTGTGGGATATATCAACTGTTGCGAGTGATGTCTATATATTCAGGTTGAGCGCGGTGAGTGATGCTACCGGTGAGAAGAAATCGGTCATCAAAAAATTCGCAATTGTCAAATAACTGAGAGATGAAGTTTATTCGTTTATGCACGCTTCTTATTTTCCCCTTAGTCTCTATGCATCTTTTCGCCGATGTCGGGGAAACGGGTACGAGTTTTTTGAATCTCGGTGTCGGTGCCCATGCACTCGCTATGGGTGGCGCAGTAACATCGCACAGCAGTGGTGTCCACGCTCTCTTTTGGAATCCAGGAGGATTAGGGTGGCTCAATGGAACAGAAGCCACCGTCATGCATTCCGAGTACTTTCAATCGATACGGTATGAGTATATAGGAATTGCCCATCGTGTAAAAAGCTTTAGAATAGGGTTTTCTCTCAAAGGATTATATTTAGGAGACATGGAAGAGAGGAGCGGTCCGTCTGAAAACCCCCTCTCAACATTTGGTGCGCATTTTGTTGCACCATCGTTCTCTCTCGCAACATTACTGAACAGTAAGATTTCCCTGGGAACAAGTATGAAACTCATTTATCAGAAAATCGGCGACGATAATGCGGTTGCGTTCGGCGATGATATCGGTATCAGTATCAAAAATGGTATACCGGGCCTCAGTGCAGGACTTGCCGTTACTAACCTCGGTTCAAAAGTAACCTTTGTGAACAGCTCATACGCTCTCCCTACCAGATTGAAGATGGGGTTGAGCTATTCGCTCTTCAGCGAAAAATTACTCGTAGCATTTGATGTTGTGAAACCATTCAAGGAGGATTTTGAATTCTGCTTCGGTTTTGAGGGAACTGTAATAGAAAGACTCTGTTTGCGAGCTGGTTACCGGAGTGGGTTTCATAATACTGGGAGCTTTGCCGGTGCTGCTGCAGGTATCGGCTTTAAATTCAAAGATTTTGATATTGATTATGCATTTTCGACATATGGCGTGCTTGGACTGACGCACAATTTTTCTATTTCATATATTTTTGGACGCGTAAAGAGAATTGGGCAGAGAGAAGAGCGACGAATTGCTGACGAGCTTCGACGAAGGGCGAGGATGACGGCAGAGACATTCTATCGCCAAGGTCTTGCGCAGCAAGGAGAGGGTAATTATGATGACGCTTTGCGGAGTTTTGATATTGCACTCATCTGGGATCCACAGTACGAGGATGCGTTAAAGAGTGTTGCCGAGTTGAAGAAAATGGTGAGAGAGAGGATGGCTAATGAACATCTCACAAAAGGTATTGGTGATTTCAACGAAGGTAATTACATCGATGCGATTTCAGAATTCGGGCGTGTCCTTGAAATTGAACCGACGAACGAGTTAGCAAGAGGATGGCTGAAAGCCGCATCAGATGTGCTCGTGAAAATTCAGATGGAGAGAATACAACTTGAAGAGAATGTAGGTGCGAAAATATCAGAATATTTTAAAAGAGGTCTACAAAAATTCTCTGAGGAGGAATATGGTGCGGCTATCGAAGAGTGGAACAAGATTCTGGCGATTGACCCAACACACCAAACAGCCTTGCAATATGTACGAAAAGCAGAATCAGGGATCCGAGAACAGATTGATCGATTGCTCACGCGTGTTGAGCTCTATGTGTCGCAGAATAAATGGACACAGGCACTCCATGAGGTGAATAGAGTCCTTGCCTTAGATCCTGGTAATAGTGATGGTCTTTCGAAGAAGGATGCGATACAAAGAACATTGAAAAATCTTTCAGCGATGCATACAAGGAAAGGAATTCAGTACTATGAGGAAGGCAAGTTTGGCCTTGCCGAGACAGAACTTAAGATGGCAATCAATTTTGACGCAAGTAATGCCGAGGCGCTCAACTATTTGACGAAGACGCAGTTCAAGGAGAAAGCAGTTTCGGGAGGGGATATCGATGAGCTCTATATGAGAGGAGTAAATGCCTATACGCGCGAAGATTACGAGATGGCAATTTTCTATTGGCGGAGAGTGGTCGACGTCGACCCTCATCACGTCAATGCAAAACGGAATATTGAAAGAGCGGAAGAGAAGTTAAAAATTTATAAGCAATAATGTTATTTACATTCTTTGAAGAATTACAAAAGTAATATCGTCTGATTGTTTTTCTTTACGTGTGAATGTTTCAATTGCTGCCTTCAGTCTCTTTTTAAACGTCTCAGGTGTCAGTGATCCATTCCCTTCAATAAAGTTTTGCAACCGCTCTCTGCCAAACCGCTCTTTGCTACGATTCATTGCCTCGGTTACACCATCGGTATAGAGTAAAAGAATCTCGCCTCGATTGAAGATTCTCGTTTCCTCGTGAAGACGTGCCGCAAATTCTCTTTCATCGAAGAGATTGATTCCGAGTGGAGGCCCGGCGGGTTTCAAGGTAAGAAGCTTCTTTTCTTGTGGGTTGAAAAAATAGGCTGGATTGTGTCCAGCAGAACAGTATGTTATGCGATACTCTCGCAGATCGAAAACCGTATAAAAAAGTGTAATGAACAAACCCTCTGGAATATCCCTACACAAGATTGAATTGAGGAGCGTTATGAGACGATGCGGCGAAGGATTTTTCAGCGCCTCTATTCTCATGATGCTTCGCACCATTGTCATGACCAGTGAACCGGCCACACCTTTTCCAGCAACGTCAGCGATGATGACACCAAAGTGTTCCTTGTCAATCTCAATAAAATCGTAGTAATCTCCACCAACTTCTCGTGCGGACTGATAGTACGTAGCGATTTTGAATTCAGGGATCTGTGGTAGCGAATGAGGCAGCAATGTTTGCTGTATTTCCTTGGCAATCTGCATTTCCTTTTTCATTCTTTCTTTTTCTATGAGCTCTTCCTGTGCCCTCTTTAATTTTGTCGCCATCATCTTGACCGCATGCGTTATTCTACCAATTTCATCGGTTCGGCTCGTGATGATTTTTCTATCGAGGTCTCCATTTCCAATTGCTTCAATGTCTTTGGTTACTTCACCCAAAGAACCGATAATGAATGAGACGAGAATGAGAATACCGATGATACCGAGGACAATGATGCCTGCCGTGACGAAAGCAACGCCCGTTCCAGCCTGGGCGACTGCATCCTTGATTGCCTGTTGCGATAGAGCCACGTGCGCCTCGCCGATTTTATTTTCTCCAACAGTAATCGGCATTACAATCTCGAATACCTCTATGCCATCGGGCGTCCTACGTTCCTGAATCATGATTGGTTTCGTGTTCAGCTCTTCAAGTTCATGAGGGACTCTATATGTCGTATTTACTAATGATGCGTCGGTATGGGCCCAAATCGTGTTGTTATCGTCTATGACAAAACAGTAAATCACTCCCTTATTTTTAGCCTTCGTGTCATAGATAAGCTTTGCAAGGGAAAGGTCATCCTTCATGACCAAAAAATCCTCTGCGCTCGATACGACATTAATACATAGTGCTTCTCCTCTTAATTTGATTTCTTGAGATAGTATTGTCCGCTCATGGTGTGAAAAATAGATATAGATGACAATCATTACCATGAGTATGAAGATAACCAACCAGATTAAAAACTTTGTTTTTAAGCTAAATCCTGCGCGAAACTGCTCTTCTTTATTCATTGTACGAGTAATAATCGGAAATGCTGCGTGTAATTGTGCTCATGTAATGTTGTCACATTTCTACATCATTATTACTTATGTTCTCCGCTGAAATAGTGGACCGCCTCTTGAATAGTGATGAAATGTTTCATTACTTTATTAAGCTCCAAGAGTTCATAAACTGAAGCCACTTCCCTGTTCATCCTGACGAAGACAATATCACCGCCCTTATCCCGGTAGTCTTTGATGCGTCCCAAGATGACGCCCCATCCTGCAGATGATACGTATTCGACGTCACTGAAGTCCAACACAAAGCAATGTGTTTGACTGTCGAGCGATAGAAATCGCTCTTTTAACAGAGGCGAGGTGTTTGAATCAAGGTAGCCATGTAAATTTAAAATGGCAATTTTTTGTTTGTCTCCTGTTATTGTTTGCGTTATTTTAAGTTCTTCGGCTTCTTTCATGCAATTTCTCCTTGCGGCGTTTAACCATTATTAAGGTATTTGTTTTTTTTCTTCGCACATACTTTACCTTGTCCATGAGACGTTCTATCATGAGTAATCCAAGGCCGTGTTCTTTTTGTTCATTAATGATGTCGCTGAGCGAACTTCTCCTGAGATGGGTTTTATCGAGTGGCTCTCCCCAGTCCATGATACGGATAGTCACTTTTTTATCATCGGCGTCAAGTTCGATTTTCACGTCTCCCGTTTTATTTTTGTAGGAATGTTGTATGATGTTTATAAATGCTTCATCGACAGCACTCTTGATGTGGTATATATCCTGTTTGTCGAATTCGAGTCGGCGACATATTTCCGCAATCACATTCCTGAGTTCAGTTACCGTGCTGAAATCTTCGTGCAGAGCAAGTTCTATCTTTTTCATAGTACTATAATATAGTAATAAAAATTACTAAAATGTCAACGGTCAACATTAGATTGACGAAGGATATGACCTGGATGGTTTCATATCTGTCCACGAGCCGATTCAGGCCCGAGATGTTTATCTTGTAGTAATGTTTTTAATACGGTTATTGACAAATGTTGAATTTTCGGGTAATATTAATAAATGATGAAGAGGAAAGAGAAGCGCCTAAAGAGTCCAGTCAAGAAACCTCATGATGGATATCGAGGAGCTCGAGATGGTATACACCCAGGCGGTGTGTCGAAGCGGTCAGCAAGAGCCGCAGGTGAGAGCGTTCGGATGTATCGTACGCTTGTGGAGTCCCTACAAGAAGGACTGGCTATCTTAGACCCTGAAGAAAATATCATTTTTGCAAATGACTATTTTTGTACGATTTTTGGTTATCCAAAAGAGGCCATTATTGGCATGAATTTACAGGAGATGGTGCTCACAGAGGAGTTTCAGAAGGTAGTGGAAGAGACTGCGAAGAGAAAGGAGGGCATTGCGAGTCACTATGAACTCGTCATAAAACGCAAAGACGGCGAATCGAGGAATATTATGGTCTCTACTGCTCCGTGGTTGAACGACAAAGGCGAATTTCAGGGAACATTTGAGGGCGTACTGGATATTACTGATTTCAAGCGGGCACAGGAGAGATTGAGAGAAAGCCTTGAGAAGACGAGTAGTGTCTTAAATAGCACGACCCATGCCATTACACGTCTCGTGGAGGCACGGGATTCATACACAGCCGGTCATCAGCAGCGAGTAACAGAATTAGCATGTGCTATTGCTCGAGAGATGGCCCTCTCCGACGAGGTCATTGATGGCATTCACATGGCTGGCCTTCTCCATGACATCGGTAAGGTTGCTGTTCCAATAGAAATTTTGAGTAAGCCGACGAAATTGACTGGCGACGAGTTTAATATTATAAAGCGGCATCCGCAGGTCGGCTACGACATATTAAAAAATATTGACTTTCCTTGGCCAGTTGCCCAAATCATTCTTCAGCATCACGAGCGGATGAATGGTACAGGTTATCCTGCAGGGTTATCAGGTGATGAGATTATGATGGAGGCTCGAATACTGGCGGTTGCTGACGTTGTCGAGGCGGTGATTTCTCACCGGCCTTATCGACCCGCCAAGGGCATACTCGAGGCCTTACAGGAGATATCGCAAAACAGGAATGGCACTTATGACGCTCACGTCGTGGACGTGTGCGTTGATCTTTTTACTAAAAAAGGATTCAAATTTTCAGAATAAAGGGGACAGGCTACTTTTTCTAAATACTTATTCTCATAAGAGTAAAAATAGAAAAAATTTGTGACTCCCAATAGGAGGATGCACATCATATCTAAATGTTATGAGATGTGAAAAGTAGCCTGTCCCCTTTATAGAGATTGACAAGCCCATTTTCCTGTGTATAATTGAATTGACAATATTGGTGTTGGGCCTGTAGCTCAGTTGGTTAGAGCAGCTGACTCATAATCAGCGGGTCGCGGGTTCAAATCCTGCCGGGCCCATAATAACTGATTTGCTATTAGTTTAAGGGTTACGATGCCCGTTTTAAAAAGGGGTTATGATTACGAAATTAATGAGACATTTGCCATTAACGGTCAACGATACGGGTCTCTGACTCATCTCGAGATTCGACATCGAGAGAGATACCCAACAACGATTAACGATATTTTATGAAGTGGTCTGTCCATCCGGCGAAGTATAACCGCACCAAGACAATTATAAGTTTGATCTTTGTTTTCAGTTTTATCATCTTCGTTTCGATATCCTATGGCGTTTTCTGGGGCATCTTAGGATTTATAATTCTCTTCCTTTCTTTACACTCGTATTTTTTTCCTACACACTACGAGGTGAACGATAAAGAGGTGAAAATAAAAACTATCTTCGCTACCCAGCGAAGACAATTGAGCGAATTCAAAAGATTATACTACGGTAGAAACGGCGTCCTCTTGAGTCCTTTCAAACACAAAACATTCTTGAATCAATTTCGTGGTGTATTTCTGCTGTTGCCCACAGAGCGGGATGACATTGTCAATTATCTGGAGAATATTTTTGCCTCTCGCCAAGCAGTGAGCGTCGATGGAGATCGAGGGACAACGTGACATGAACCAGTCTATCGATAACGATCGGATTCTTGCCCAAAAATATGCATCCGATTTTTCTATCCCTCTCGAATTAGCACAGATTGTAGCCCAGCGATTTCCTATGTACGGCGACGCGAAAAAATTTTTATTTCCGGAATTGAGCCATCTTCATGAGCCAGGAAGCATACCGGACATGACCAAGGCAACAGAGGAGATTTTAAAATCGATACGAGCAGGTGAAGGTATACTCATCTATAGCCATGACGACGTTGATGGTCATACATCAGCAGCGATTATGTATCAGACGTTAATTGATCTTTATCGACAGGAGCATTGCCCAGTCTATGTCTACTCGATTATTCGAGAAAAGGATGGATATACATTAAACCCTGATGTCTTACGGGAGTATAAGCGAAAAGGGGTCAAGCTTATACTTACCGTAGATTTCGGGATTAGCAATGCGGCAAATTTCCGTGTTGCAGAGCAGGAGGGTCTGAAGCTTGTTGTGTGTGATCATCATGAGACGAGCAGCCGTGATTTTCCCGTTCCTGCAGTGAATCCAAAAAGGGCCGATTCTCGGTATCCATTCCGTGAGCTTGCTGGTGTTGGTGTGACATTTAAACTTGCACAGTCATTATATCAAACAGCGTTTAACTTAACGACTGAAGAATTCTGCCACCTTAAGAAAATATTTTTTCCTGCTGTTTTGATTGGTACTCTATCTGACCGTGTACTGTTACGCGAAGAAAACAGACTGTTCTGCGTTCATGGGTTGAATGTGGTTCAAAAAATCGATGAGCCGTGGGTGAGATTTTTTGGAAAACACGAGGGGATAGATATCACAACAGTTACGAGTGAGATCATTCCCATCCTCGCTTCAGCTACGTATGTCGACCCGAACCTTGGGGTTGGAATACTGGTGAGCCGCGATGAGGCGTATATCGCAGAGGCTGTGGCGAGATTGAAGCTTGCGGGTGCAGAGCGAACAGACGCCGTCGAATTGCTATTTAGAGAAACACTGGCAGCGGCTAAGATTTTTCCGAATGTCGTGATAGCTGTCATTCCGTTTTCAAGGCAGCAACATCTCGGCCCTGTCTCCTCGCGGCTGAGGGAGTACTTCAAGCGGACTTCAGTCGTGATCGGTTTACAGAATGAAAAATGTTATGGTGAACTCAGGAGTTACCGTGGAAATCTTTACGAAATGCTTTACAGCTTGAGCGAACTTTTTTTGAATTTTGGTGGTCATCAAAAGGCAGCTGGTTTTTCTATGTGTCGGGAAAATCTCGATACGTTTATTGAGAGAGTCCTTATGTATGTTGAAGATCGCGGAGACGAAGTGTTGAATGCTACAGTTCCTCCACCCGAGGTATTTTTAAATCGAGCCGATATTTCAGTGCTTTCGCCACTCATGCCATTTGGTGAAGGTAATCCAGCCCCGGTTTTGACTGATGGGGTAAGTGTTTATACAATAGACAACAAATTTAATATTATCGAGCACGGCGTGTATGGCAAACCTTAACTACGCAAAAAAAGAGCTAAATCTCAAAATTGTATATTATGGAACTGGTTTGTGTGGTAAGACAACTAATCTCCGAACAATATATGCAGGACTCAGTCCCGAACGAAAAGGTAAAATGATGAGTCTCGCTACCGAATTGGATCAAACGCTGTTCTTCGATTTTTTGCCAGTTGAGCTCGGTACGGTAAAGGAATGGACGTTACGCCACCATCTCTATACTGTTCCCGGACAAATATACTACAATGCGTCGAGAAAACTTGTGCTCAAAAATGTTGATGGATTGATTTTTGTTGTCGATTCTCAGGAAGAACGGCTCGATGACAACATCGAAAGCTTTGATAATCTCGAAGATAATTTAGCAGCGTACAATCTCACGTTGAAAGATATTCCGCTAGTCATACAGTACAATAAGCGTGACTTGCCAAACATTATGCCAATTAGTGACCTCCAACTCCGTATCAATAAAGGAGGGTACACATATTTTGAAAGTGTTGCCGTCAGAGGCATAGGTGTTTTTGATACCTTGAAATCTATTTGTCAGTTAACCGTATTAAAGCAGATAGACAACTTACCTCAGTTATAGCCTGAGATTTGTCACATTTCCGACTGGCCTCTTGGTGTGTGATAAGAGAATGTTCGATTTTTTAGACACGCCGCGAGGCTTCTTTTAACCACGAGAAACACCCCGGGTGCCCGAAATATCATTTAACTATTGACTTTCTTATAAATTATTACTATAATTTCTAGATGATGGTCAGAACTGAGGCGGTATCGATCAGTACGGAGAAAATTAATAAACTGGACCGTTTGCTCAGCGATTTTTGTACCCAGACAAATGCCATATGGGCAATCATTATAACGCTTACAGGGCAGCTGCTCATACAGCAGGGTTTTATCTATTCATTCGATGTGCTCGCAATTGCGGCGCTTACTTCTGGTGTCTTTAATTCAACGATGGAATTGGCGCACATGGTCGGTGAAACAAAGTTCTGTCAGTTTTTGCAAGAAGGCGAACCATTTAGTGTTTACTACATTAGTATCAATTCAAAGTATCTTCTCGTTTCATTATTTGACGATCGAACAATAGCTGGTGTCGTTAAGGTTGCTTCGGAGGAATTCTGCTCTGAGGCAGAAAAGATTTTAGGAACATCATCATGAAGCGAGAAATCAACTTTGAAAATTTTCATATCCATGATGGTAATAAAGTTGCTTATCTTGCTGCACAGAAAGTCATTGAATTCCCAGGTGAACTTTTTAATCCATTCTATGTATACTGTAATACAGGATTGGGAAAAACCCATTTGTTGAGAGCAATTCATTATGAATTAAAGAAGAAAGGAAATGTACTATTCTTTTCTGCTCAAGAATTTGAAAAACAGTTGGAAGAGAAAAAAGAATTTGATGCACCGATCATCATTGATGATTTACATCAAATTTCAAGCCAATACCACCCAATGCTTTTGGCGACGATCGATGCATTCCTGGCGCACAGCAGACAGATCTGTTTTTCGGGGAATTATGCACCGCGAGATTTGAATGTTGATGACAAGATACGTTCACGTCTCGAGGGAGGCCTCATCTGTGATATTCAGGCGCCGAAAGAGCTTGCTCTCGTTGACATGATAAAGAAAAAAGCCGAAGAGTCGGGCATAATCCTACCAGACGACGTTGCGTTAGAGCTGGCTCAAGTTTCTACTGCTTCGATACGAACAATCGAAGGTATGATTAATCGCCTCGTTGCTTATTCTTCGCTCGGTAATGTATCACTCGACACAAATAGTGTGCGTTTAATCTTAAAGGAATTCTATCCGAAGGGTATCTACAGCCCTGTTTCATCACTGCTTGAGGAGTTAAAAAAGAACGCGACGGAGGTACTTACAGATGTGTCTGAAAAAGTAAATATACGTGATGAATATCGAGAGAAGATATACATCTGGGAGATGAAAGGATTCGATACAACTTCCTTAAAAGATCTATTAGATGATGATATTAATGTTTTGAAGGAGAAATACGATACGTTTATTCAAAAGGTAGGACGACTCGTTGAACTTCAGAAGGAATATGGTGCTTTGGAAACGAGCAGATTTCCTAATGAAGCAATGAAAATCGAATCGATGTTATTTTCTCCTGCGCATGTCGCCGAGATTGAGAAACTGATTGCTGAGATTAAAGAAAAAGCCGAAGAAGTAAAGCCGAGAAAAACGTTTGAGAGCTTTATCATCGGCGAGAGCAACGAAACGGCATATACTATCTATCGTGAACAGATCGTACCGAGTCTTGGAAAAAGATTCAATCCATTTCTTATCTTCGGGAGCGAAGGGACAGGTAAAACACACTTTTTAGAAGCGATTTTTAGTGACTTGAAATCGAAGAATAAAACTATTGCATTATACGATCTCGCTATGAAGGCGACAACGTGGGAAATAAAAGATAGTAGAAATATAGATGTTCTCATGTTTGATAATTTTCATGCCATTTTTTCCTTACCTGACGATGTACGTAAGAACATTTTCAAAGTAATATTGGATTGTATAAAGCAAGACAAAGAAATCATTCTCGGTTCAAATGTGATTGCCTCTGATTTGTCACTCTCTGAAGATGAAAAGGCGATTTTTGAGCTCGGGCTCGAGGTGGAGTTGAATAAACCGAGTACCGATGTGGTACAGGAGTTTATACGATCAGGGGTGGGTGATGTTCAAGCCCAGAAGATGATTCAAGAAGGGTTACCCGAGTTTTCTTCGTTCTATGAAATCGATGACTATCTGACGTCCTACAGCGCACAAGTGCCAGAAGCCCCAGCAGAGATAATTCCGCTCGGACTTCCCGGCGAAGAATCTGTAGCAGGAGAAGAAGAAAAAGGGATCGAAAGAGAAGAGGCTGTGGAAGAAGAGGTGAAAGGAGCTAAGGAAATAAAACCATTGAAAACACTCAAGACAGAGCGATTTATCGTTTCTGAAATTACCAGTGAGTTGATCGAGGAGAATTATTGATGGACAGGGCAATACAAGGCAATGTGGGGCAATTGAGGGCGGAAGGGTTATAAGATGGCAATAAAAGGTTCTTTAAGTGAAGCGGCATTAGCGGATGTCATACAGCTCTTAACATTTTCTCTTAAATCGGGTTGTTTATCCGTCACCGATGGAAAAGATTTCGGTAACATATTTATAAAAGATGGTAAAATCATACATGCTACAATTTTGAATCGAAAGTATCGTATTGGTGACAGTATGGTTGTGAAGCACATCATCGATGAGGAAATCTTATCGAGAGCTTTGGAAATTCAGAAGACGAAGAAGAAGAAACGGCTCGGCGAGATTCTTGTTGATATGGAAGCGATAACACAAGAAACATTAGAAAAAGAGTTGAAGCATCAAGTACAAGAAACTATTTTCACGATGCTGACATGGGAGAGTGGGTACTTTAATTTTGAGGCGGGTCTGCTGCCGTCGCAGGAGGAATTGACTGTACAATTACCACCTCAGGAGCTCTTGCTCGAAGGTGCGCGGAGGGTCGATGAATGGCACAAGATAGAAAGTAAAATACCACCTTCCGAGACCGTGCTTGTTCTCAAAGATACTATACATGATATTTCGCTCACCGAACAGGAACAGAAAATCATCAAGCTCATCGACGGCTCGCGTAGTATTGATGATGTGTTGAAATTATCCGAATATGATTTTTTTGAGACCTGTAAAACGATTTATGGACTTCTGACAGCGGGATTATTAGAAAAGCCAGAAAAACCATTACAGGAAAAGAGGGTAACGGGTGACATATCAGAATATAGGAATCTTGGGTTTGCTTTCTACAAGACCGAAATGTATGATGAAGCCGAGCGAGAATACAAAAGGATTTTAGAAATCGATGGCAGTAATGCCGAGGCCCTATTATTTCTAGGTCTCATTGCGTTAAAACATAATGATCTTGAAACTGCCAAAGAGTATTTCTTAAAAGCAGTCGAGAAAGAGAAGCGACCTTCGGTACTCAACAATTTAGGTTATGTATATGGTAAGTTGCAATCGTATGATGAGGCGGTTTCGTATCTTAAGCAGGCACAGGCATTGGTTCCGGACGATCCAAAGGTAAACTGTAATTTAGGCGGAGTTCTCTATCGACAAGGAAAGTTTGATGAATCGCGCGATGTGTTTACACACGTTCTCGAACATTCACCAGAGGTTATTTCTCCTTATGTTTACTTATCCGCTCTCTATCTACAACAAGATGATGTCGAACAGGCAGCACATCTCCTCGTTGAGGCAGTTGATAAATTTCCTCGATCTGGTGTGTTCAAGAATAATCTTGCGGTGCTGTATGAGAGTATCGATAAGGCAGAAGAGGCCGAAAAATTGTATCGGCAGGCTCTCGAGGAAAATCCACAAGATATGAATATTTGTAAGAACCTGGCAGATTTTTATTATGAAGAACAAATTTTGGGCGCTGCCAAGGAGTTGTACGAAAAAATGCCCGAAGATCAGCGGGATTGGGAAGTTTTATTTAAACTGGGTAACATTGTTCTGCGTCAGGGAGACGCAGAACAGGCCTTAACGTTGTGGCAGAAGGCACACGAGTTAAATCCTGAAGAGGAGATTATTACTCGAAATATCGAAGTCCTTCAAAAGACGAGTGGAACGTAGTTTTCAAGATCTCATAGCGTATATTGAACAAAAGACGGCATTCAAGTGTCAGAGTTACAAAACAAAACCACTCAAGAGGCGCATTATGGTGAGAATGCGGGCACTCGGGTTGAGCGATTTTTCCCAATACCACACTTACCTTGAAAATAATGAGACAGAATTTTCAAAGCTTGTAGATGTTTTAACAATCAATCTTTCCTATTTTTTTAGAAACCCAGAAACATTTGAGTATCTCCAAAGTTCGATCTTTCCTCAATTGAAGAAGGGGCGTGTTCTAACGTTTTGGAGTGCTGGTTGTGCTCGCGGTGAGGAACCTTATTCACTCGCCATCGTCGCTGCTGAGACAGGTGTATTGGATAGCGTCACGATCTATGGTACTGATATCGACATGAGTGTACTGAGAAAAGCAGAAGCCGCCATCTACCCGCAGAGTGTACTGCAATACGTTCCGAAAGCAATCGTCAATAAGTATTTTGAGAGCACCGACAATGGATTCAGGGTCAAACAAGAATTAAGATCGCATGTTCACTTTATAAATGTCAATCTGTTCGAAACGCCATCCTTTGGACCATGCGATCTCATCGTGTGCCGCAATGTCTTCATTTATTTAGATCGTCAAGCGCAATCACTCGTGTTACATAATTTTTATGATAAACTCAAGCCCGGTGGTTACTTGATGATCGGTAAAGTAGAATTACTCCTGGGAATCCCCGAGGCGAAGTTATTTGAAATCGTACATCGCACAGAGCATATCTATAAAAAAATTGAAGCTCCACAACATTAAACAGCATGCTGGTACAGAGAGTACCTCTTTGGATAAGATGATTGAAAAGAGCGTTGGCATTGGCGAGGTTCGGGTAGACCAAGGTGATGTTATTCTCGCAGCCTATGGTGTTGGCTCGTGTGTTGTGATTGTACTGTATGATGCTGTGTTTAAAATTGGAGGCTTAGCCCACGTTATGTTACCATTAGGAAACGATACGAGCTCTCGCTATCCAAAGGGAGCGCTCAAGAAGATGTTGCAGCACATGTCCACACGTGGTGTGAGTCAGAGAGACATAACAGCAAAAATTGTTGGCGGGGCATCGATGTTTGATATATTTAAAAGGCATAGGATAGGAAAACAGAACGTGGAACGCACGAGAAAAGAACTTCGCACCTTGGGAATTCCGATAGTCGCAGAAGATGTATTCGGGCACTGGGGGCGATCCGTATTCTTTAATTTGGCTAATGGCGAGGTGCTCGTTCGTTCCTGTAAATGCGGTGATAACATTCTATGAGTAAGAGAGTTTTGATTGTTGAAGATTCCATTTTGATGCAACAACTTATTAGTGATATTATTTCTGCCACAGATGAGTTTGAGGTATGTGGGAGTGCGCGTGATGTTGTTGAGGGGTGGGCAAAGTTTAATAAACTCAAACCCGATGTCGTCACCCTCGATTATGAATTGCCCGGTGAGAATGGGTTGGCCTTACTTGCAAAGATTATGAATACAAATCCCGTTCCCGTGTTGATTATCTCTGCCTATACCAAAGAGGGAGCAGATGTGACGATTAGATCATTAGAAATGGGGGCGGTTGATTTTTTCACAAAGCCATCCGGAACGATCTCGATTGACCTTCATCACTACAGCGATGAGTTGAGTAACAAATTGAAGCTCGTTGCACAGGCGAATGTAATGCGGAGAATAAAGAAAAAAATTTCTCCACGTATCAATGAAGTGAGCGAACTCTATATCGGTATTGCTGCTTCGACCGGAGGAGTACGCACCTTAAATTATTTAATTCCCGCACTACCAGTGCACAACAATCTGAGGGTCTTTGTTGTTCAACATATGCCAAAATATTTCACGGCGAGCCTTGCCTCGCATCTCAATGAACGCTCAAGTTTACCCGTAAAAGAGGCGAGGGATGGTGAGCTCATCGCACGTGGTGAGATCCTCATTGCTCCTGGTGGATACCAGACGAGAGTGGATGTATCTGGTACGAAAGTTCTCGTGACTAATGAGCCAGCGCGGCACGGCGTTAAGCCTTCGGCCGACATCTTGTTTGAATCCATGGCGGCGATTTTTAAAGAAAAAAGTGTGGGTATTGTGCTTACTGGCATGGGTCGCGATGGTGCTGATGGTATAAAAGTAATAAAAAATCACCGTGGCGCAACAATTGCTCAAGAACCCGGTGACGCGGTAATTAGTGGTATGCCACAATCCGCAATTAATACAGGCTCAGTCGATTATGTATTACCTGTGCGTTCGATTCCTGATAAGATACTTGAATTGATGAGAAAAGGTGCATAGAGTATGTAGAGGAACGAGCAGTTAGATGATTTCATGAAACGTATTGAAAAATTAAGTGAGAAGGTTAGAAACTTTGATCCGCAGGAAGAGGATCACATAAGAAAAGAGATTGAGCAATTATACACAGAAATTGCTGATACTTCGAAAGCATTAACGCAGGCACAGGAAGATTTGAAGACAATCACGCAGGAATTTAAGAGTAGAAGTTCTGCCAAGACTGAGGTGGACAAGTTCTATTCGTTCGTAAAGTCTCAGACATCGGCTGAGTTAGACATCGCGACGCTTAATGACCGAGCATGGAACCTCATCTGTATGAAAAAATTTGCTGAAGCAATCAAGGTTGCGAGTAAGGTGCTCACCATTGACCCAAAAAATGTCAAGGCATTGGGGTATACAGGTTTCGCATTAATGAATCAGGAAATGTACGATGATGCGATGCTCTATTTTCAAGAGGTCTTGCTCATTGATTCTGATAATCCATTTGCGTTGAATAATCTCGGGTACATTTGTTATAAGAAGGGAATTTGGGGTGAAGCAATTGAGCATCTTACTAATGCGGCAAAGCAGACCAAGGACCGTATGGCAGCATTGTATGCAAATTACTATTTGGGTTTGGTCTATTACGATCGCAACATGATCCCTGATGCTGTAAAGTTTCTCGAGACAGCGGTGAAATTGGGCCCCAATCTTCAGGAGGCTTATTACTACTTAGGTCTCTCTGAAACGAAGCAATACGAATTCAGAAAGGCAGTAAAGCAATTCGAGAAATGTATCAAGATCGATCCTGAATCGAGGTACGGGACATTAGCCAAAGAAGAACTGGCAAAAATTAAACCGCTCATTGAACCGGAAGTACTGTAGTCATATGAAAGGCAGTATGAAAAAAACATTAGTATTTATTCGTAATCTCGCACACGAGGTCGGTACGTATATCAACAAAAAGGCGTATACGAAAAAGCATATTTCCTATAAAGGAGAAGTGGATCTCATTACACAGTTTGATAAACAATCTCAAGATATGATAGTTCGAGTATTGACAAAAAAATTTCCTGATTTTGGTATCTTGAGTGAGGAAAATATCAATCGTACTACTGACACTGCAACCAGGTGGATTGTAGACCCGCTCGATCGAACGACTAATTTTGCACACGGTTTACCTATCTGGACTATCTCCATTGCCCTCGAAGTTGAGGGTACGATAGTACTTGGCGTTGTCTATGACCCGACGCGCGACGAGATGTTTTCGGCAATAAAAAATGGTGGAGCATTTCTCAACCGAAAGAGAATCACAGTATCAAAAGTAAAAAAGTTGAGCAAGAGCCTCCTGGTAACCGGATTTCCCTATGATGTGCGCACGAGTGCACAAAATAATCTTAATCATTTTTCTCATTTTGCCATTCGGGCACAGGCAGTTCGGCGCTTGGGCTCTGCTGCACTCGACTTATGCTACACTGCGTGCGGCAGGTTCGATGGATACTGGGAACTGAAGCTTTCGCCATGGGACCAGGCTGCTGGTTCCTTAATGCTCAAAGAAGCTGGCGGCACGGTCACCGATTTTAGAGGAAGGCCATTTAACATCTATGGTGATGAAGTGCTGGGAACGAATGGTCTTATTCATTCCCAGATGATGGAAGTGTTACATTTGTAGGAGCACCAACAGGGTGTAGTTCAAGGATTAAAATGTGTAATAGATTTCTAAACCTCCGGCGTATTGACGTTCATTGAGAAAATAGCCGTCAAAAACCTCCGCATGTTTGTCAGTTACATTATAGATTGCTACAAATATTTTTAGCCATCGGAAAACGAATGCAAGCCGAGGATTAATAATAAAGACAGAGGGGAGTGATTCTGTGATGCCGTCCCTCTTTGATACATAGTATAGTGCCGAGGCGAGTTCCACATAGCTAACATGTAGACTCAGAGTATCCGCGATAGTGTACTCAGACAGGAAAGGAATCATCGAATCGGTCCAGTGATAATCAACGTGCAAGGCATTGTTTGCTTCGATTATATTGTAGGAAACACGATTTCTGCACATTACGCCGATGGTTGCTTCTCGGACATCATGCAGGTTCGAAAGTTCAAATTCATGCCCTGCAATTAAACGGCTCTTCCAATCTTTGTAGAAACCATAGAGAGCAAATATATGTTCATAGAGATTAACATCGAACCGAAATCCAGCCTCAATATTGAGACTTTCGCCAGGAACAGGAATTCTGTAGTGTATTGGTAATGTTGGATCGAAATAATCATGTAGTGTCTGATAGACGACTCCAGATTTGATCCTGGTTGCAATGTTAATTTTCGGCTGTCGATACGCTATTTCCACAAAGGGTGATGGGAACCCGTAAACAATGGCGGAGCCGATATTGAAGTGGATGTTGCGGATGTGGAACTGCATGCCGAGGGTTGGTTTCGTGGTGCCATTTGAATACAGTTCTGACACCTCGAGACTCGGGATGAAAGGCATCTTGTCAAAAATAACAGAGAGTCTTGCTTTTTCTTCTGTATAATTAGTTCTATCGATTTGCCAAAAATCATAATGCAGTACACCTCTCACCATTGCCCACGGGAGCGTTGATGAGAATTGCAGCGATGGTGTGAGTAATCTGTATTCATCGTTTCGATGCAGGAGGTAGGCATGCAGACCCGGACGTAACCACACATGAGGGAATGGCAGTGAATATGAAGCATTGAGTGTACTGCTCATGATGGAGTCCCATGTATATTCTTTCTTGTATTGTCCGGCTATACTAAAACGGTCGTACTTGAAATAGCAATGACCACCATAATAATTGCCGGCATAGCCTCCGAGATTGAAGACATTAGGTTCTGGTACGATCCAGAGCGGTGGTTCAGGAAAGCGTATCCGTGTGAGGTCAGGAATGGGCGGTAGTGAATCTTGCGTTATGAGAAAGAAAAGTAAGAACATATTAAATGTCAAATGTCAAATAACAAAAGATAAAGAAATCGTTTTTTTGTTGATCGTTATTGGGTATCTTTCTCAACTTCGAGTTTCGGAACGAGAAGGCGGCCCGTATCGTTATACGTTTAAGGGCATCGTGTTTTAAAAACCAGTAACGATGCCAAACAACGATACCGGCGGCTATGCCGTATAACGTAGAACGTATATCACTTAACATCGCCAATGAGTGTTCTTATATTTTTTTCATACGGTGGTTTCATAATCCCTTTTTCCGTGATGATTCCAGTGATCAGTTCTGCTGGTGTGACATCGAATGCTGGATTACATATCTTTGCCTTATCTGCAACAATCTTTTTCTCATTAAACGTCCTTACCTCATCATCACACCGTATCTCAATCGGGATTTCGTTGCCGGAGGTGATGTCAAAATCGAATGTGGATATTGGTGCAGCAACATAAAATGGAACGGTGTAGTAGCGTGCGATTATCGCTAATCCTCGTGTACCAATCTTGTTTGCAGTATCACCATTGCGGGCAATACGATCGGCACCAACGAGAACGAGATTCATCTCCGCCATATAACTCGCTGCCATATTATCACAGATAGTATACGTTTCGATTCCATTGGCGGTGAGTTCCCATGACGTGAGTCGTGCTCCCTGTAATAAGGGTCTCGTTTCACAGGAATATACCGTGAACTTTTTGCCTCGTTCTCGTGCTGTATAGAGGATACTGAGTGCCGTGCCAATGCCGCATGTTGCCAGGGCTCCTGCATTACAATGCACCATGATCTTTGCATTATGCGTGATCAAGGCGGCGCCAAATTCTCCCATTTTTTGACAGGCATGCTGGTCTTCTTCTTCGATGGCCTGCGCCTCGTGTAACAGTTCCTTAAAGAGCTCTTTTGCCGTATCGATTTTTTTCTTCATTCTCTCTATTGCCCAAGCGAGATTAACTGCGGTCGGTCGTGCAGACTTTATATAATCTGCCGCATCTATAATGTCTGCTCTATCACCAGAGGCTGCCGCTAATACAACACCATACGCCGCTGTCACACCGATGAGTGGCGCACCACGTACATTCATGTTTTTTATTGCATGATAAACATCGTCAACTGTCTTCAATGTCATATATACTTCTTCTGCAGGAAGTCTTGTTTGGTCGAGGATGACGATTTCATTGGTTTCTTTGTTATATTCTATTGTTTTAAATTGCATCTTGTTATGTAATACCGGCGTGATTCTTTGCCGACTGTACAGTATTATAGAGCAACATCGTGATCGTCATTGGTCCAACACCTCCAGGAACCGGTGTTATGGCGCTCGCCTTTCCGCTCACCTCTTCAAAGTCGACGTCGCCGATGAGGCGGTACCCGCTCTTCTTTGTATTATCTTCGATACGATTA
>CP070664.1:1766975-1781394 GCA_020355325.1 Caldifarciminota bacterium | reverse complement strand
TGTCATCGATGCCCCGCTGTTCCATCCACTGTTTGCGCTTCTGTTTATACTCTCCCTGCAATTTTTCAGATGCATCCCGAAGTTCGGCTGCCTTCTCATAGTTCCTCATGTCAACTGCCGCTTTACCCTCTGCATTGAGCCGCTCCAATTTCTTCTCCATTTCTTTCAGTTCATCAGGCATCGAATACACCTCGATGCGTGCACGAGCACACGCCTCATCTATTAAATCAATGGCTTTATCCGGTAAGTAGCGTTCGGTGAGATACCGATCAGAGAGTTTTGCGGCAGCGTCGATTGCACTCTCATCGATGACGACACCGTGATGTGATTCATATCTATTTTTCAGTCCCTCTAAGATTTTAATCGTATCCTCTACCGAGGGTTCGCCAACGAACACCGGTGCGAAACGCCGTTCTAATGCAGCATCTTTTTCGACGTTTTTGCGGTACTCATCGAGGGTCGTAGCACCGATACACTGAAGCTCACCCCGCGCCAAGGCTGGTTTGAGCATATTCGAGGCATCGATTGCCCCTTCGGCTGCACCAGCGCCAACAATCGTGTGCAGCTCATCGATAAAGAGGATAATCTCACCCTTCCCCTTCCGAATCTCATCCATGACCGCTTTCAGCCGTTCTTCGAACTCACCACGATACTTGGAACCGGCAACGAGCGCACCCATGTCGAGGGCTAGTATCCTTTTATCTTTCAATATCTCCGGTACATTCTTTTCGATGATCTTCTGTGCGAGACCTTCCACAATCGCGGTCTTGCCAACACCCGCATCACCAATCAAGACCGGATTATTTTTGGTCCTTCGGGATAATACCTGAACAACCCTCTTAATCTCGTCTTCTCTTCCGATGACCGGGTCGAGTTTGCCTTGTTTTGCCAGTGCGGTGATATCTCTCGCAAAACGCTCCAGAGCCATGTATTTGTTCTCTGCATCCTGGTCAGTGACCCTTTGCGAACCTCGAATCATTTGAAGGGCTTGATACACCTTCTCTTTCGTGATACCAAATTCCCTCAAGATGTGCGCGGTGGCACCCTCGTTTTCCTCGGTGATTGCCAAAAAAAGGTGCTCAGCACCCACATACTCGTCGCGCATTCTCTGCGCTTCTGCGCGTGCAAGAGAGATCAACTTTTTTGTCCTTGGTGTTATGTAGATCTGTGCTGTAGCACCTCCATAGACTTTTGGCCGTATCTCCATCGAAGACTCGAGTCTGCGCTGAACCACAGAAGGCATAATATCGATACGTTGGAGAATTTTAGGCACGAGACCATCTTCCTGCCTGACGAGAGCCAAAAACACGTGCTCTGTATCCAGCTCCTGGTGATTATACTCATCCACTATTTCCTGCGCACAGGCTAATGCCTCCTGCGCCTTCTGTGTAAACTTATCAAACCTCATGCTACTATTTAGACCAAAAAGTGTCGAAATTCGTTTAGTTATGAGCTCAATGCTCGGCCATCAAGGACTATTTATTGACAAAAGCATTAAATCTTATATAATACTATCTAAACAAGACTTATGAATGCACCTTTAGAAATTTATGCGGTTTTCGTCCTGTTGATTTTTTTTATTATCTTCTACAGGATCGAGAAAATACACCATCAGAGGAGTCTAAACGCCATCCCCATGCGTATCTGGGTCAATGGCACACGCGGAAAATCATCAGTCACTCGCTTGATTGCGGCAGGTTTGAAATCTGGTGGTAAAACCGTCGTTGCGAAGACAACGGGAACGAGTCCGAGATTCATCAGCGAAGGAGATACCGAAGCAACCATCATTCGACTCGGAAACCCAAACATTAGAGAACAGATAAAAATGATGGAAAAAGCAGCTCTCCATAATCCTGATGCGGCCGTCTTCGAGTGCATGGCTCTGCGTCCTGATCTTCAGTACATAGAATCCCTGAAGATCGTACAACCAACGCTTGTCGTTATTACGAATGTTCGACCAGACCACCTCGACGTTATGGGGCCTACAGTTCAGGATATCGCACAGTCATTTGTACGAGCCATACCAAACAATTGCTCTGTCTTCGTCAATGAACACGTGCTCTCGGACGATGTTTTGGCAAAACTTCAGAACAGAAATGTAAAAATTTATACTTCCAGCGTTCAGGATATTTCAGATGCTGCACTGTCAAAATTTTCCTATATTGAACACAGAGAAAATGTTTGCCTTGCCCTCCATGTGTGTACGCAATGCGGCGTCGATGAAAAAGCTGCGTTGAAGGGTATGCAGCATGCGCAGCCAGACCCGGGTGCTTTACAACAGTACGCGCTCGACCTCGATGGCAAAGACGTTACATTGATTTATGCAATGGCGGCGAATGACCCCGAATCAACCTACCTTATCTGGCAGTCAATCGATAAAAATTTTTCCGAAATCAACATCCTCATAAACTGCCGCAGTGACCGTATTGACCGCTCGTTCCAATTCGCACGACTCATCAAAGAGCGTCTTCAGGCGGACCGCTATATCCTTACGGGGAGCGGTACGGACATACTGGCAAGAAAAATTTACAAATTCATTGACCGAAGTAAGGTCCTCGATCTCGGTCATAAAAAACCAGTACAGGTACTGCATGAAATCTCGGCTCTCGTTGCGAACAAAAGTTTAATCTTTGCAATCGGTAACACGGTCGGGTATGGTGAAGAAATGATCGGTTATTTTTCACAGAAACGAAAGAGGTAGTATGCTTATAGAAGCAATCGGCATTGGCATGTTTTTGAGCCTCATTCTCACCGAAACGATTGGTTTGGCTGCAGGCGGCATTGTCGTTCCTGGATATATTGCCTTAGTACTACATCATCCGCTACAGGTTATCAGCACTATACTCGTCGCCCTGATTACGTACGTTGTCGTTAAATTAATGTCTCTCTACCTCGTTATTTACGGACGGAGACTTCTCATTGTATCGATATTAGTTGGTTATGTCATCGCATATTTCACCAAAATTTCACCGATGGTTTCTCTCGATACACTGAGTATTAATATTGAAACCATAGGCTTTGTGATCCCCGGCTTAATTGCTTATTGGATTGCACGACAGGGTATAATACCGACGCTCTCGGCAATGATCATCGTTGCGAGTCTCGTGAGACTCATCATCATCATCATTCACGGTGGAATGGTATTACCATGAAATTACGAGAAAGTAAAATATCTGTTCTTTCATTATCAATCATCACGACTATTACAATTATTTTCATGATTGTTGAACTGAATTCAAAAACGAGAGTGAAGACAGACTATTTCGAAGAGAAATTACATGCAGCAGAATTAACACAGAAATCGTTTCGCGTCATAAAAAAAGCAGTAGATAGTCTCAATATACCGATCGATCGTATAAATGATCCGAATGAAACCGGTCTCATTGGACTCCAGTACTCTCATATTACAACTGAACGGGGTGACCTCGACGCAAAACTGACATCGACCAATCCCAATTTTGCTGCCTTGGTCGTCAAATTCTTAAAGGAAACCGGTGTCAAGAACGATGACCCTGTTTTCGTTTCTCTGAATGGTTCTTTCCCGGCACTCAATATCGCTGTCCTGAGCGCTATCAGAACATTAGACCTTCGTCCCATAATCATAACGTCTGTTGGGTCCTCGATGTGGGGTGCAAATTATCCCCAGTTTACGTACTTAGATATGGAATCAGTACTCAATCGAGCAGCGCTTTTTGAATTTAAAACTGTAGCAGCATCAATCGGTGGTGAAGACGATATCGGCAGGGGTCTCAGTCCTGAAGGAAGAGAAATGATTGATGCCTCCATTGCACGGAGCAACATTCGCTCGTTAGGTGGGAATAACATTGCCGAAGTCATTGAAAAGAAAATAGAGATATTTAATGAATATGGTACGGCTAAATTATTCATTAATGTTGGTGAGCAGAACACGGCACTTGCTGGTGCAGAAATAAGCTCGGGTTTTATTAAACCAAGACAGATAAAATTGGGCACGGGATTGATTGCCCACTTCTCAAAATCAGGTATACCAGTTATTAACATGATCGATATCAATCGCCTCGCACAAAAATATGGCCTTCCGCTTGCACCGATTCCAGTTCCAAAGGTAGGAACGGGAAGCTTGTACTATGAATTCAAATACTCGGTCAGTTTGGCAATCATACTCCTAATCGTTCTCTTCATCATTTTGTTTATTGTTCTGCGTTATGATATTGATTATTATCTAAAAAGGAGAAAAGAATGATTACATTGCTCACAATGGTTTGTCTTTTTTTACAATTACAAGAGATTGAACCTTACAAAAAATGGGAAGTCGAAATTGTGACAAAAAAGACAGAGGAGTATATCTTATTAACGAAAGATCAGCCTGTTACATTCGAGGTCGAAGGACCAACATATCTCAGGGTCTACACGAGAATGTTGTGGCCGCAAGAAACAGAAGGAAGTCAGATCTATAAAGTCATCTTGCAAGAGAATGAAATAGATGAGCGCATTATTACATTAGAATCCGACAGGTCTAAAGTAACAAAGGACCATAAAGGCAGACCGCTGAGCAAGTGGCGTTCGTTCTATATTGATGTACCAGAAGGAATGAATAATTATAAAGTACTCCACTGGTCTTCGCCCAAGGATACGATTCTCCTGAAATTTAGCTATGAATCACCCAAACGCTGGGTAGATATCCCGGCCACAGATTACAAAACAGTTATCGAGACGATCGAAGAAGAGAAAATCCTGAAATATTACATGCTCGAAAAGGGCGAGCACGTAACACTGAGGATGAGCGGACCAACGAAGCTGAGGGTAATCGCAAGGCTCAATTACGATGAAAAACTCATGGGTGACCAAAATTATACACTCATTGTAGACGACAATGAGAATGTGGAAAAACATTCTTTGAAGTGCTACAAGTCGCAGATAATTACGTATAAAGACAGAAAAGAGCTCGTTCCGTCAAATGCACGCAATATTTATATAAACCTCAAAGAAGGCTGGCACACTCTGAAATTCAGCTTGTCCGGCACGATTGCCCAAAGTGTATCATTACGGTTCTTAACAGAGGAAGAGTGAATATCGTTATCATTCTGGTCGCGCTCTGGGATTACTCGTACAGTGTCACTGCTCGGGTGACATACGATAACAATATTTTTGCCTATTCTCAAGAGTACATCGACGACTTCATGAATCATGTGCGGCCCTACCGCTTCCCCTTTGAGACGCACGACGACTTAATAACGAGTGGGAATATGCATCTGTATCTCAGAAATAAATTCTTCGGCAATAAGACAACAACGTTTCATGTGGACGTGCTCGTCCACCACTACCTCATCAATCATCAAAAAGACTATCAACGAATTGATGTCGGTATAAGGCAATCCTTCGGTGCATACGCCGTGAGGAGCGAATACCAAATCATCCCGAGGTATCTCATTCGCTACTACAGAAAAACCGGCGGCTCGAGGACTGAATACATCGGCTGTGAGGTGGCGTACCACACGATATACGGTAAAGTATCCTGGAGAGCACTGCCACACATCGAACTCGATGTTCGTTATAGACGTCGATGGGAGAATTTTATTTCAGAATTTGATATGTATGATGCCAACAGCCACACCTTAGGCATAGGTGCACACATTACATTGAAGAAAAGACTTGCATTGTCACTCGGTTATGATTACCGAACATCGCAAACTGATTCAGCAGCACTATTATCAGCGCCTGATGAAGATACTCCTGATGGTTCATACAACCAGCATGCAGTACAAGGACGTCTTACCTACCAATTGAAATTCTTTTTACCAACGACACTCGACCTCGGTTATGACTATACGTTCAGAGACTTTACGACGAGTGCGTCGACTGATTCTTTACACTTCAGCCGGCAAGACCACCTACATAAATTCTCAATTGCAACACAATTGAAAATCTTCGTTGGGATGTCTTTCAATATCTCATATACCTTTCAATTGAGAAATGCCACATCAGAAATTCTCTCTGGAATTGACAGAATAAAGGATTATAATAAGTATAGGTTTAGTGCTGGGCTGAATTTTTATCATTAGGAGGCTCGATGAGGAAAATGCTAACAAAATTTTTGTTTTTCGTGAATCGTTATACGGCTTCGCCACCCGTATCGTTATCTGTTTATCGTTATTCGTACTTTTTAAAACCTCTTTACGCTGCCGTATCTGCCATACAGTGTGGTGGACCGGACAATCTGCCACGCCGTAAAACTAATGACAATTCTCCTATTCCAGTAAGATACAAAAATTGCAGCCAAACAAGAACAGGCCTTCTGTTACTACCAATGTTCCTTCTTGCGATCATCTCATGTGGCAAGCCCGAAATTACAGAAGCGCCCTCTTTTGTCATTTTGAGTATCTGTAACCTGCCTGGCTATTCGCAGGGGATTGATGTCTCTGGAGACTTCGCATATGTTGCGAATGGTCAAGGTGGCCTGCAAATCATCGATGTAGCCGACCCCGAATCCACCTCTATTGTCGGAGAGCAACCTACACCGCGAAGTGCTCAAGGCGTAGCAGTACGAGAAGGTTTTGCATACGTTGTTTTAACATCGGAATTGGGTCTCTATGTTATTGATGTCACCGAACCATCTGCCTGTTCTCTGGTTGGTCAAGACCCAGGGTATACCGAGTATAATATCTGTGCACCCCCAGACACATTTTACGTCTATATTGCTGCCCATGATTTCTTCATTATAGAGAACTGTAGCATTCCGAATTTGCCATTTTGGGAACAGAGAATTCCTACACCGGGTAACGTACACGGAATTTTTGTCGCTCATTCATTGGCGTATCTCGCATGCGAACAGATGGGATTGTACATCTATTATGCGGCACGGCCCGATAGTGCAGTACCGCTTCTCGGCTCGATCGACACACCCTCGAATGCACGAAATGTCTATGTCGAGGGCGACTATGCCTATGTTGCCGATGGTCGGGCTGGACTCATTATCATCGATGTTTCCGATACCGAAGCACCATCGATTACTGGTCAATATGATACACCCGGATATGCAAATGATGTCTTCGTCGTAAACGACTTCGCATATATTGCTGATGGAGATGCAGGCGTTCAGGTCGTTGATGTGACTGATCCTGCACAACCCCTGTTTTACGCCAGCATCGAAACGTCTTACGCGAATGACGTCTACGTGAAAGACGATCTCCTCTACATTGCTGACCGTGATATGGGTCTTATCATCGCAACCGAGGAGGTAGAATGATACTTTTAGTTCTGACAATGCTCAGCACGCTGAGCGAAAATCAAATAGATATTAAACTCAACACTCCTTCACGGATAACGTTTCAGGTTGAATTTTCCGACATCAACAAAGCCGAGCAGGTTCCGATCACTCGATTCGTAATCACAGAAGCACCGCCGCAGTGTGAATATACCATCGTCGATGTAGATTCTTCTGTACGACAAGACATTATCACGGACGGTGTGTCGCAGCCAGTCTCGATCGGTAAACCCTTGAACATACACAATTACACTGTATATCCTGTCATCATCCATCCTTCATTTTTAAATGAGTATATTAAAATATATCTGAAATCAATCGAGATTACAATTAATTTTATGCCAGCACCACGTGGTGTTCAGTTCCCTTTATCCTTCCACAAGGTATTTAAAGATTTGATTCTCAATTACACTGGTAATGGAGATGCACGACCCGGTGGCTACCTCATCATTACAACGAATTCCTTCTATGACGAGGTCTTACCACTGGCACGCTGGAAAGAGAAAAAAGGCTGGTACGTGACTGTCGCCACCCTCTCTCAGACAGGCAGCGACCCAGGCGATATAAAAAATTATATTGCCAACCAGTATCACACTGCATCTCCTCCTCCGGAGTATGTACTATTAATCGGCGATGTAGACTCTCTGCCTCCTTATTCGACAGCTACTCCACCCAGTCGTACTGACTATCCCTACACACTCATCGATGGTGATGATTTTATGGCTGAATTGCTCATCGGCAGATTACCGGCAAACACCCCTGGTGAATTAGAAACAATGATTGGAAAAATTCTCGGCTATGAGCAGACACCATATGTAGTAGATCAAACATGGTTTACGCGCTCTCTCATGGTAGGTGCAAATTATCCCGAGGCCATCATGACAACACCATTACCAACAAAGCGATGGGTACGAGAAAAATTTCTTGAATATGGCTTTCCTACAGTCGACACGGTTTTTTATCCACCGACAACCGGCGGTACTGAGATTACAAATTCAGTAAATCAAGGTGTCACCTTTGTGAACTACCGTAGTGGTAGTGCTGAGGTCAACGGCTGGAGTCATCCGCTATTCTTTAACGACGATGTGACCGGGCTGTCAAATGGCTGGAAATTACCCATCGTAACGAGTATAACTTGCTTAAACGGCAACTTTGGCGCTCCAACCTGCTTCGGTGAAGCCTGGCTCAGGGCTGGTAATGCAATAAACCCGAGAGGTGCTGTAGCATTCTTTGGTGCCTCTGCTGCAACCACGAGTAGTCGATGGAATAACTGCCTTGACTACGGCATATACTGGGCTTTTTTAAAAGAACACATCTACGAGTTAGGACCAGCACTGTACCGAGGCAAAATGGAAGTCTACATGAATTTCCCTGGTGATACCACATGGGCTGATGGAAGTTCATTCTATTTTCATACCTATAATTTACTCGGAGACCCTTCACTGGAAGTCTGGACGGGTATTCCTGATTCGTTTATCGTCAGCCATCTTTCATCAATACCTGCTGGTACAAATTCCTTTTCAATCCAGGTACAAAATGCAGCTTCTCAGCCGGTCGAAGAAGCGATGGTAAGCCTCTATAAAGATGGCGAAGTTAAAGAAGTTCAGTACACCGATGCATCAGGCTCTGTCGACTTCAATTTTTCGACGACTTCGGAAGACACACTTTTTGTGACCATAACAAAACATAATTTCAAGCCATATTCTGGATACTGCATCGTCCAGAATTCAGCCGTCTATGTTGGATACGACAGTCATATAATCGATGACCAAGCCGGTAACAACAACGGTGAAATCAATCCTGGTGAGACCATAGAACTCACCGTTACCCTAAAAAATTATGGCAATGCAACAACGGCAACGAATGTCTCGGCAAGACTCACAACGACTGATCCACTTATCGCCGTCATCGATTCAATACAATCGTACGGGACTATGATACCAGGTGGTACAGCAACTGCATCTCCCTTTGTGTTCGGTGTTTCTACGAATGCAAAACATGATCATATCATCAAATTCAATCTTGCCATCTCTTCATCACAGGGTAATTGGAATTCGACTATATGGATCGATGTTAAGGCACCAGAATTCGCGATGCAACGGCATCAAATGATCGACAACGGAAATGGTACTCTAGAACCAGGAGAAACGAGTGAGATGATCATTTCTCTCAAAAATGTTGGTGGTCTTGATGGAAGCAACATAGCAGGAATTCTCAGATCCCTCAACCCAGGTGTCAGCGTGATCGATTCGGTCGGTACCTTTGGAGACATTCCTGTTGGTGATTCATCGACAAACAGCACCGACCATTTTATCGTGAATGCATCATTGTCAGTTACGCCAGGACATAAGATCGCGTTTGACCTCCTCTTGTCAGGTAACAATTTCAGAGACACGATTGGATTTCGTGTCGTAATTGGTGGTGTTAGTCAGGACCAACCACTCGGGCCAGATGACTATGGTTATTTTGCTTATGATGATACAGATGTCGATTACGAAGAACATCCTACCTACGGCTGGGTTGAAATAGACCCTGTGCTGGGCGGTCCCGGCGACAGTATCAGTCTCGTCAATGATGAGACAGCAGTACTCTATCTACCCTTTAATTTTAAATTTTATGGTGACTGGTATAGTAAAGTCTCTATCAGTTCTAATGGCTATATTGCTCTGGATTCTACGTGGATTGCTGACATGTACAACTGGCCCATACCATCCACTGGAGGTCCTCCCCTGCTCATCGCACCATTCTGGGACGACCTTGACCCAACTGCAACCGATTCAAGCGGTCATGTATGCTACTGGTATGACGATGCTAACCATCGGTTTATTGTTGAGTACTCACGTGTCCAGCATCTTCATAACATGACAAATCCACCACAGCAAATCCCCGCAGAGCTGCAAACATTCGAAGTCATCCTCTTGGATCCCCAATACCACCCAACAGAAACTGGTGACGGCGAAATCCTGTTTCAGTATAATGATATTACGAATGACGACCAGTGGCATAACTACGCCACGGTAGGTATAGAAAACAGAGAACACACAACCGGTTTAGAATACTCGTACTCGAATACCTATCCTATGGCAGCAGCTCCGTTAGCCAATAACCGTGCCATAAAGTTTACACCTGACCCGCCGGATACGTTTCCATTTCCTGGTGCAGACGAGAATACAACAGTACCGTTTGCTGGTGAACAATTAGTCGTTTATCCAAATCCATTCAGGAAAATGACAAATATAAGTTTTGGCACAGGGCATAGCGTAAAGGACATAGAGTTAAAAATATTCGATGTCAGCGGAAGATTAATTAAAAACTTCTTACTTCCTACTTCCTACTCCCTACGTCCTGCTTTCATATCGTGGGATGGTACTGACGATGCAGGCCATAAAGTTTCCGAAGGCATATATTTTGTTCGATTAGAAGAAACTGATATTACAGCAATGAGAAAAATTATATTTATAAGATAGCTTGAATCGTAACAAAAACTGAGAGCTTTTATAGTAACATAATAATGAAGGTGAGGTAAAATTATGAAATATGCTTTGTTATTTTTGAGCATCGTGTCTATGGCCTTTGCAGCGAATTATCACGGCTGTACACTTGCACCGGATAATCAGCACGGCTGGATTGCTTGCCTGGATACTGTTTTAATCCTCCATACGAGCAATGGTGGTGTATCATGGGAATCACAGGATGCCCCACTCGGTTCACTCACATTCTTTGATGTCACCTGCGTTGATGAATTGAATGCCTGGACATGCGGTATTGAGGGTGAAATTCTTCATACAAAGGACGGCGGTCTGAATTGGTATCAACAATATACCGGATTAGCGAAATACGCAACCAGAATCGAATTTATTGACCACACCTATGGCTGGGCTGCTGCCGGTGATGGCTTTGTTGGTGTAACCACGGATGGTGGTGAAGTCTGGGAACAAATTGTAACCTCCTTTTACGGAGCAGAGTTCTACGGTATATGGTTTGTGGATCAGTTAGAGGGATGGATTGTTGCCGGGTGGCCAGATTCAATTGACACTGGACAAGGGATTATCGCGCGTTCAACAGACGGAGGTTTACACTGGGATACACTCTATATATCCCACTCCTATGAAGACTTCTTCGATGTCTATTTTTTTGACCAACTCAACGGCATTGTCGTGGGCGGCGATGAGATTGATTATTCTCCGATCATTTTAAAAACAACAGATGGCGGTTTAACCTTGAATCCCATCACGGCTCCGCCGAATTCATATTATTTAAGGGCAGTCGATTTCGTGGGTAATGAAGGATGGGCAGTCGGTCGATTTGGCACGATCATTCATTCGACCGATGGAGGTAATACATGGACATTTCAGAATAGCCCTGCTACGCTCACACTCTTCGATGTAGATTTTTCAGACAATCTCCATGGTCTTGCCTGCGGATACGATATGATCTTACGCACGACAGACGGCGGGCAGAATTGGCAGTACGTGGGAGTACAAGAAAATCATGATTCAAAACCAAAAATCACAACGTTAGATATCTACCCGAATCCATTTAGGAAAATGACAAATATAAGTTTTAGCACAGGGCATAGCGCAAAGGGCATAGAGTTAAAAATTTATGATTGCATGGGCCGTTTAGTTAAACAATTCTTACTTCCTACTTCCTACTCCCTACTTCCTACTATTGCAACGTGGGATGGTACTGATGATGATGGTGGAGTGCTTCCATCGGGTATTTATTTTGCACAGCTGATAACTCCGGAACATCAGATTACTGAAAAAATAATCCTGCTACGATAGTGCGGACTATTTCGTTTCTAATAATCTTCATTGGCCTATTACATGCGCAGGAGGGTGGAAGGTATTTGATCATTACCCATGATGATTTCTATGATGCAATAATGCCGCTTGCTGATTGGAAAAGGCAAAAGGGGTTAAAACCCGAGATCATAAGATTATCGACAATAGGATATACAGCAGAGGAAATAAAAAACTTCATCAGTGAAGCCTACATTGTCTGGCAAATAAAACCCGAATATCTACTTCTTGTAGGGAGTGACGAACACATACCTTTTCCTCAGTACAGTATCGCAGGATATCTCGTGAAGAGTGACAACTACTATACAGATATCTTTGGAGATTTCCACAATGAAATTATTCCGGGTCGTATCTGGGTGCATGATACACTCGAGGCAAAAACCGTTGTGGCCAAGGTTTTGGGGTATGAGATGGCTCCTTTCCTTGATGATCAACTCTGGTTCAGAAAGGGAGTGACGATTGTAAACGAATATGAACAAGGAATGCCACCTTCAGATTCTGTTTACTGGGCTGATGTCCGGTATGCCCACGAGTTGATGAATAATGCAGGTTTTGTACACATCGATTCTTTCGCTTATAGTTTTGGTGATTCGAGTCTTGATGTCATCAATGCAATCAATGATGGCCGTTCATATATTCTCTACCGCGGAATTGGTGTGCAAGACTGGTTATGGCCCTTTGATGAAATATATCCAGAGCTGATGCATAATGGATTTAAATTGCCGGTTGTCATTTCAGCGACATGCGGAACCATCGATGGCATTGGTCATTGGTGGCTCGATGCTGGTACGCCAGAAGAACCGAAAGGCGTCGTAGGCTTCTTCGGTACGACGACAGCACTCATGGAGGCAGCTGAGCAGCGTAGTGCCTTGGCACGAGGTACTCTGGAAAGTATATTCTGCGATAGTCTCACCACACTGGGTAAAGCTGCAGAGTCCGGTCGACTGAATTATTACAATACATACAATGACTCACTCGACTACGATGGTTGGAACTGTTTAGGCGATCCTGAGATGGCCCTGTGGACATCAACACCAAAACAGATTCAGATAACGCATTTTCCTGAGACATGGTTGGGTGCGACGTTGACCGTCAACGTCACGTATAATTCCATGCCTGTGGAAAGCGCACTCGTCTGTGTCATGGCAAAGCATGATTCCAGTGTATATCACTATGCACGCACGAATGTGAATGGCACAGTAATATTTCTTGACAGTTTGTCATTCCCCGACACTGCCCTGATAACAGTGACGGGTAGAAATCTTCTCTCCTCTGTTGATACTGTCGTTGGTGGACACTTCGGAGGACCGCTTCTCGCTTATTGGCGTCATCTCATTCTCGACACTCTCAGCGGCAATGGAAATTATCAAGCCAACAATGGTGAAGAGATTGACCTCGCGGTTTGGATAGTGAATTTCGGTGACTCGACTGCTTATAATGTTTCAGGCGTTCTCCAAAAGGCCGAGCCGGATGATTATTATCAACTGAGTGATACAGTAAAATATTTCGGCAATGTTGCCTCTTTGGATTCGGCATTCACCTCTGACAATGGCTTCGATGTTTTTATCGATCCTGACTGTCCTGATAGTCACGAAATCTATCTAAAATTGACACTTCACGATACGCTCGATTCCACCTGGATATCATACTTCAATTTTCGCGTCTATAGCCCACGTCCCTATCTAATCTATAAATCTCATCTCATTCTGGACACCATTAGTGGTAATGGCAATTACCAGGTTAACCCTGGAGAGAATATCGAACTTCCTATATGGGTTCAAAACATCGGTGATTCCCTTGCCGAGAATGTTTATGGCATACTACAACAAGAAGAGTCTGACTCGTATTACACTCTCGATGATACAATAAAATATTTTGGGACCATATTACCCAGTGATTCTGCCTGGACATCTGAGGATGGTTACAATGTACTCGTTGACTCAGGTTGTCCAGACCAGCACGAGATAAAACTACAATTACATATAACGGACTCGCTCGACTCTGTCTGGGTCTATACCTTCAGCCTGATAAATTATGCACCCATACTTTCATTCCATGATTATGATATCAATGATTCATTAAAATATATTGCGCATGGTGATACAGCTCAGTTGGTCGTTTATATTCACAATGATGGGTCTTGTATAGCAGAGAATGTAATCGGGACCTTATTGAGCGATGACACACTACTCACAGTACTCGAAGCAAGTGCGTTATTTGACAGTGTACTTCCAGACAGTATTGCCTCTAATCAATCAAACCCTTTTAGTATTGCAGCAAGTCCGTTAGCACCACATGGCTACTCAAACAATCTACGACTCGCTATAGATGCTGGATTGTATCAGGACACGATTGATATTACTTTCTCTAT
>CP070664.1:1759555-1766875 GCA_020355325.1 Caldifarciminota bacterium | reverse complement strand
GGTGAAAATAGGGGGCAAAAATCAGAATAATCACTGGAAAATGGGGCTATCTGTGGAGCTGACCATACGTGATTTGTCTTTCTTAAATAAATAATTCTATACAGAGAATAACCAGCATCAGTTGTAACATAGAATAAATCATTACCATCCGGAGATATTGTCAGGCTGTGTTCATGGAATCCGTGGGAAATCACTCCAGGCGCAAAAACTTCCGGCGTCATTCCCGGTGGTTTTTGACCAAGGTACGGACCTCTCATTACAGGGAATTCATCGTGCTGGGCGCAGTTGTTGAAAACAACTAAAACGAAGAGTAACAAGTTGAAGTAGCCGATATTAGGTTTCATGGGGTCAAATCTCGAAACTTGACAATTCCCTGAGCTTTGCCTCTGTCTGCTCATAACTCGCACTAACTTGCTTATTACTTAACATCCTCCGCCTCAAACGGATGCGTAACTTGCTTACCCCGGTGTAATCAATACCTCCTAACAGCTTCCCTATCTCAGGCTGAGTCAAACCACTATATTTATGCAGCATATCACACACTATCCCACGTACATCACTATTAGCATACCGCCTCTGCAAATCCTCTCGCTCAATGCCCAGTGTCTTAGCAATACAATCTATTACCACCTCTGGTTCGATAAGCTCCACCATTAAATTACGATATGATGGCTGCTCGCGTAACGAACCATCTATATATTTACTCTTAATAGAGGCAATAAACTCATCATCACCTAATATCACTTGATTCTGCACCTTTTCAAAAGGATTATCAATATCATGTTTTAGTCCATCCAATATAAATGATTTATACCTACGCCGACCACCAACCATCTCAAGAATCATGTCGTATTCAATGAAATCAGCAACCCGTTTGCTACTGATATACCAGGGCAAACTACTCCATTGATATTTCTTTGCATGCTGCCACTGCGTTTGGTAATCCAGGGAACGAAACCTTCTTGCCCGAACACTATTTAAGTGAAGATAACGGGAAACCTCAAGTAAGTAATTATCTGCATCTATCAAGAAAGCCTTATATCTTCCCTGGTAAAGATGTCCGCTATGACCATGCCGATAATTGAACCAACCAGTATAAGAAATGTTAAAACGGCGCATGAACTCTGATAGATTAGCACGCTGGGTCTGCACCAACAAATGAAAATGATTATCCATCAGAATAAAAGCATTGAGAAGAACTTGATAAATTTCTAATGACTCTTCAAGCATCATAAGAAACTTTTGTCGGTCTTCATCATTAAAAAAAATCTTTGCACGTCCATTACCGCGGCAGGTTACGTGGTAAAAAGCACCTGGATATTCAATTCTTAATGGTCTAGCCACGATATCATTATAACGAAAATTGATGATTTGTCAAGTTTCGAGATTTGACCCCAATTACTCAGAATACTACACTCAAATATCTCAGTATTCGGTCTGTTTGAATTGTTGATTTTTCTTCCAATCTGGGTAAAATGTAGATTGGAAGACAGCGACTGACAGGGTGATGCACGCGTACTGATAACTTAATTGAGCCATGACTTATCTTCTCCATATTTATATAAAAAATTCTCGGTGTATCAGAATTGGTAAATTTGGTAAGTACTATTTCAAACAAGGTAATTATATCTATGTGGGTTCGGCAAAGAAGAATTTATTAAAAAGAATTGAAAGACACCGAAGAAAGAGAAAAAAGAAATTCTGGCATATAGACTACCTGCTCCAGTATGCGTCATTAAAGAAAGTCTGGATAGGTAATCTTTCAGAGGAAAAAGTCGCGGATATCTGCACAAAAATAATGGAAGTACCGGTTTTAGGGTTCGGGTCATCGGATAAAAAAAGCACGTCCCATCTATTCTTCAGCAAAAAAGTTAAGGATTTTTCAGAATATGCATTCTGTTCATTGACAGATCTCAAAAAAAGATTATGATACTGATAATGATAACGCTTTTGTTTCTTTTATCTTTAGAACCAACAGAAACGATCGACCTCGGCAAAGAATTGAGCAGTGTTGTCATGTACAATAATACAGTCTACTGTGCCCCGCGTACCGGCATGAGTATCTTTGAACTAACCGGAGCCAGAAAACTCCGCGCAATTTCCTTTACCGATAATCTGAATTATCGAATTTTCGATTTCGCTATTACACCGTTTGCTCTATACCTTAATAATGGGCGCTCAATCGACAAGTTTTATTTCTCTTCGGGTACAAAAGAAACAATTTATTCTGCCAAAAATATTTCTTCATTTACTCTTACATCTTCATTAGAAATCATTTGTGCCGACAACGAGATGCGTGAACTCGTTTTCCTTGATTTTACAAACGGAGTTAAGTCCAAGGAACCCGATGTAACTGTTAAAGACATCCAGTTCGTCAATGGTACAATTCATGCCCTCACCAAAAAAAATATTATACATTTCGATGAGCACGGAAACGTTCTCGATAAAATAGTGATACCGGAAAGATTAAACAATATATATGTCGACAGCAGCAACACGTTTCTCTTTTCGCCCGAAAAGGACTACGTATACATACTCAAGGATGGTTGGGAAAAAATTGATTTTTTTCATGGCGTAACAGACATTTCGGGAAACAATCAATTAATTGTAATACTCGATGGTAGTAGCTCTCGTCTATTTTTTTATAACAAATCAGATTTCTGAATCAGACACAATCTTCTCTGCGTTAGATTCGGTCTATTATCATTATGATGTTATGTACGATACTACTTCTTTTGAGACGCTGTTTATATCATCGATAGTCGATACGACTGAGCGGAAAGCCGACGGACTGCGAATCAGTGGAACAAAGGATTTTTCATTCGACCTGAACCAGGGATTTGATCAAGGGTTAAAGGTGGATGTGACTGGAGAGGTAGAGGGAGTACGAATTGAGGGAAATCTTTCAGACAAAACAACGCCGTCTTCGACTGTGCAAATCTCCGAAGTGGAGAAGATGCGTTTAATGGTCTACACAAAAAACGTCTATGCCGGTTTAGGAAATTTAACGGTTGATTTGCCATTTGGCATTCAGGACGAAATTCAAGGCGGTAGGGTTGGTCTGTTGAGTAGCAGTGGCGAAAACGAAATAAATCTTTCATATGCAATTAATCGAGGTGCCTTTAAACGAATTCGATTCACTGGTGAGGAAGGTAAACAGAGTCCATACTTTCTCGAAGAGGGTGTTATCTTTGGCAGCGAACGAGTGTACCTTGCACAGGGTGCAGAACCGCTCGTTTTGTTGATGAGGGATGAAGATTATACAATCGACTACGAAATGGGCGTCGTTTCATTTACCAATAAACATATCATCACAAACTACTCACGCATCGAGATTGAATATCAACAGTCTATTGAACATTATCCCAATGTATACAGTGAAGTCGATGGCCAGATGAAAATCGGCGGCCTCGTTCTCAGGAGCATGTACCGTCGACAGATTGATGACAAGGAAGACCCTTTCACCTTCTCACTCAGTGCAGCCGAGATAGAGAGTCTGAGGCAGGCCGGCGATAGTGCCACAGTGTTGCATACTTATGCCGATACATCATCCCAAGGTAGTTATACACTCACGGATGGCCATTTCGAATATGTTGGTGAAGGTCTTGGTGAGTACAATGTCACCTTCTTTTATGTTGGAGAAAATAAAGGTGAATACGTCTATGATCCCAACACGAATGCCTTTTCATATCGAGGCACCGGGCTCGGCAACTATTCACCAACAAAATTCATTCCACTCCCGCATAAGGATGAATTTTATGGTGTTGGTGCCGATATTTTCGGCATCATCGACCTGACCGTCTACGGGTCAAATTTCGATAACAATACCTTCTCACCCTTCAACGATGAAGATAACCAGGGCTTAGGTCTCCGCGTCAAAGGTGACAAGACAGTTGGTTTTTTGTCGGTGAGTGGCGAATATATTTCGTATGAGAAGACATTCCTCATGCCACGCGGTCGAGAAGAAGTTGATTATCAATTCACATGGAATACAGATGAACCGTTAGAGGAAATGGGTATTGTAAGCCTCGGTGTGCATCCGGCCGAGTTTTTTACCATGAATCTCGGTTATGGCATTCTGAACCGTCAGCATAAGAGAAAATTTGTGTATGTACGACCTCTCTTCTTTACGCTTGGATATGAAGGTATTGATAGCATCAATAAATATTTTGCTGCATTTGCAAAAAAACAGGATATGTTCTCCGTACATTCCCGATATGAATATTATCGATCATCTCATCTATTTAACTACGGTATTCAATATTTTGTGGCAAAAAATATTGCCGTCGGTGTATCAGGAAGCTATAATAAGGATACAACGAATAGAGGAATAACAACAGTATTTGATTTGTCAACCCCTCCCCTCTCGTTGTCACTCGGACACAGATTGTATAATGATACGACATTTCTATACGGCAATGCCATTATGAACGTGCGTTATAAAGACTTGACACTCACCGGTAACCTTCAACAGAGCCAGCGATATTCTCAAAAAAGAGATGAGGCCTATGTAGAAGTCGAGGAGGGAAAAGGAAATTATGTGTATGATCCGGTTACTGGAACCTATATTGAGAAGGAAGGAGGAAATTACGTCAGAAAAATTTTTTTACTACAGGATTTTACGCGTGTCATTACGAGAAATTACACAATTGAAGCAGGATATGCAACAACACTGTTCGACTTCAGGGGTAGATTCAGTTATATCGATGAGGAGGACTTTTTAGCAAACAGCGGTGATATTTTTTTAAGTGTCGGCGATGACCTCTATGAACTTGAATTTAACGTGAGACAGGATATAGTAGAAGATGAGCGGTATGCCCTCGTTGCGACGTCCGATCGCGAACGTCTCTTTTCTATGGTTCCGTCGTACCGAACTGCCACAGGCCGGTTCGAAATAAAAGAGCGCGTAGAAAAGTATGGAGAATGGGAGCGAGAGCGAAGAAATTCCATAAGTGGTGAGATCGGGTACGACCTTCTTTCACGACCACTCGTGCGGCCAAAAATCGGTTACGGGTATAGCACAATATTCTCCCAGTATTTTGAAGAACTCGATATCCGATTAAGGACGCCGAGGACAAGTTTACTCTTCGAACTGCCAGTAAAAAAGAAGGGTCGGTTGACACTGATTGGTGAGTTGATTTATCGAATGTATAATATCGAGGATGTTCCCTACTTCTTTTCGGCGACCGAACCACCAGGGCTGACGAAGATCCTCAACGTCACGGCGAGTGTTGGTCTTGGTGTCAATACTATTCTCAGCCTGATCTATCGGGTCGAATTTCCGCCCGAAGAAAAAATTAATCAAAATGTGAGATTTCAAACGAGGATACGCTTCTAATGCGAGACCGCTTCAGAGAATTCTACGAACGTGCGGGTAAATACTATCCCGAAGATGAACTGACCTATTCCAGCATAAGCGGTCTACTGAGAAAAAATTGGATAGTACACAAAATCGAAACCATGCCCGCAGGCAATTTACTCGACTGCGGGTGTAATGTCGGTCGGTTATCCGCTCAGTGGGAAAAGGGTGCAGTATTCGGAATTGATATTGCGCGAGCCGTATTGCAAAAAGGGAAAGAGCTCTTCCCAGAAACCAATTTTATCCATGGTGATCTTCGCAAGATCGAATTCATCAGACCCGACTCAATCGATAACACCATTGCGTGCGAAGTTATCGAACATCTGGATACACCGTTAGATTTCTTACAAGGACTCTATACAATTATGAAAAAGGGAGGATTGGTTCTCATCACTGCACCGGGCTACAGTTACGTTCGTCCGAATCTTGAACCACTCGGCATAATACGGAGCTATGGAATACGAGTAGGCACCGATGGTGATTTTTATCTCCACACGGCATATAAACCGCAAGAACTAGCGAACATGGCTCAGCAGGCGGGCTTTGCTATTGTCGAAACTGGAAGTTTTGAATTTGAAATGAGAGGCTGGACAAAACCATTGACCATTTTAGAGAATTGGTTCTGGCTACTCAGCAAAAAATTCTTTCCTGATTCACATATCAATATCTCGGCGATGCATTTTTTCGAATCTCTCAAAATTAATCTCTTTTATATACTCGAAACGTTCTCTTTTTCAAAACTGCTGCAAAAATTTTTTAAAGAAGGTCGACGGTCATATATACTCGCGAGAAAGTGAAACTGAAGGAATTGAATTACGAACTTCCAAAAGAATTGATCGCACAGTATCCTCTACAGGACCGCGCTGAATCAAAGTTACTCGTCGTAACAAAAAATACCGGATCCATCGCACACCACACCTTTCGCGACATCAGTACATTTTTTGGAAAACGCGACGTACTCGTTTTGAATAATACAAAGGTCTTCAAAGCGCGGCTCAAAGGGAAAAAGGAAACCGGCGGAAGTATCGAGATTCTTCTCATCAAAGAAATCGACAAAGGAATCTGGGAGGTAATGATTTCACATGCCAAGAGAACGAGGGAACAGACAAAGATTTTTTTGGATAACAATATCTATGCTACGGTTCTACGAAAAGTAGGAACACGATGCCACATAGCATTCAATGCTCCAGTCAGACAAATTATAGACCACTATGGAATTGTCCCATTACCACACTATATAAAGCGTGATGCCGTAAAAAGCGATCGAGAAGATTACCAATCTGTCTTCGCTAGACGTGAAGGTTCAGTCGCCGCTCCGACTGCAAGTCTCCATTTTACAAAAGGACTATTAAACGACATCAAAAAAAAGGGTGTTCAGATCGCCGAAATCACCCTGCATATCGGCCCGGGAACGTTCAAACCAATCAGAAGAGAATCAATAGAGGAACACACCATGGAAGCAGAATATTTTGAAATTCCTGAGGCTGCTGCCCGTATGATTACAGGTGCTCAGCGGGTGATTGGCGTTGGGACATCAGTTTGTCGCGCATTAGAATCGTACGCGAACACCGGGGTGACCAGTGGTCTTGCCGAACTCTTCATCTATCCGGGCTACAGATTCAAAAAAATTGATTGCCTCATCACGAACTTTCACTTACCCTGCTCAACAACCCTGCTCCTGGTGTGCGCCTTTGTTGGAAAAGAATTACTATTTAACGCGTATAAACAAGCAATCGATAAGAAATATAGATTTCTATCTTATGGAGACGCAATGCTCATCCTTTAACAGTTGGCGGATAACCAGCAGATAGTAGATGACAGCGATGGCAGAGGGTTATATTAAAAAGTGTATGATAGTGAAATTTTACGATTGTTAGTTGGAAAATCAAAGATATTTTCGTCGATGCCGATATCCAGCTCAAATTTCTTTACATTTATTCCTCCGCCAAAGGTGAATCCTT
>CP070664.1:1748209-1759455 GCA_020355325.1 Caldifarciminota bacterium | reverse complement strand
TAAACGGCACCTTTTCTGCCTTCTTTGTCAAAAATAATTATAGTAAATCACTAATGCTGCAAGGTTCGATGCGCCAATAATACCGATCCGCGCAATCAATTTATGGTACTTTACTTTTAATGTAATGAGCCGAATCCCCGTTAACACAACCAACAGCATCACACTATAGCTGAAGATACCAAGGAAAGAACCAAATCATAGAAGTTCACAGACTATTAGTATATCCCATCTTCTCAGATTGTCAACAAATATACGTTTATGCGCCAATACATCATTACCAGTGTAATTGAGTAATTTCTTAAAATATCTGAACAACTTTCGTCCTGTTTTCATTGATTTTTAAAAATTCTGCTTTTTCTATCGTGTTTAAGCTACAGGTAATTTTATTATAAAGGTTGTTCCCTCTCCCAATTTACTCGTTACATCGATGTCTCCACGATGTTTCTTAATGATTCCGTAACTGATTGATAATCCTAAGCCAGTACCGTGCCCAGCTTCTTTCGTGGTAAAGAAGGGGTCAAAAATTCTTGATATATTTTTTTCCGCAATCCCACAACCGGTGTCCATGAAGGAAGCAAAGACAAATCTCCTGTCATCGGTCAGGCCAGTCGTGATCGTCAACTCACCGCTGCCATTCATTGCCTCGGCTGCGTTAAGAATAATGTTCATGAAAACTTGTTGAATCTGGGGTGCATCAACATTAACTGTCGGTAATGATGAATCCATTTTCTGATTGATCGTAACATTCAAGAATAACGGCTGTTTTTTAATCAATGCCAGTACATCTTCAACAATTTTATTAATCATCGCGGGTTTTATTTCGGGTTCTGTTTGACGGGAAAAGTCTAATAATCCTTTAACAATAGTTTTACATCTCTTCGCTTCACTATTTATCTTTTCAAGATTGGCTCTTTGTGGGTTACCTTGAGGCATGTTTTTAAGCACTAAATCACAATAGAGAAGAATACCGGTTAATGGATTATTTATTTCATGGGCAACACCGGCGGCAAGTTGTCCAATCATCGCCAACCTCTCTGCCTCGGCGATTTTGGCCTGGGCAAATTCTTTGATCTTTGCATCCCTTTCTCTGATCGAAGCAACCATAAAATTGAAGGTATTGCCAAGTTCACCGATTTCATCGTACGATTTGATGTCTACTTTATATGAAAAATCACCGTCCGCGATATGTCGTGAAGCCGTAGCCAGTCTGCTTACTGGCCTTACAATATTATTTGCTAAAACAAATGATATACCGAATGCAATGACAATGCCGAGCAATGTAATACCTAAAAAAGTAAAGACAACGTTATTTCTCATATCCATAAATTTCTGTTCGAGGATCCCGACATAGAGTATACCAATTATGTTGTCACCGATATCCTTTATTGGTTCATAGGCAGTTATGTACCAATCATTCACAACAAATGCACGTGCGATCCATGGAAGGCCTCTCTCGATCACTTGATTGTACACCTCTTCGGAAACTCGAGTTCCAATAGCCCTCGAACCATCGGTTCTTTTAACATTTGTAGAAACACGCAGGTCTCCTTGAAAGATCGTAGCCGTCCCAATATCCTTTCCCTTATATTTTTCACCTCTGTATACGATATCCTTTACTCTATCGACGATTTCATAGTTTTGGTTAATTAATCTTCCACCGTACAGTACAGCAATCAGATTACCCTCATCATCAAAGACTGGAGCCGCAGCTTTAATCATCATGCCCGAGGTTTCTTCAGTTTTTTGGGTCGGTCTGGCCTTTGGAGTGGGAATTAGTTTTATCCGGGCCTGCTCTGCGAGCTCTTCGCCTTCTTTTTTTAATTCTTCTCGAGAAATAATTTGGGTTGCTACTCGTGGTCGTTTTTCCAGTAAAACCGAATTCACTATCAGATCGAGTGAGCGGTCACCATAAACTGTGGGGTTACGGGCCCTCGCGAGCACGGTCCCCTCCTTATCTGTTAACGACAATATGTCTAAAGATTCGTCTTTCAAAATTTTTTGTAATGTTGTCTGCAACGTTTTTCTGTCACTTTTTAGAATTGTTTCTTTTATGAAAAATCTTTGCGCAGTTAGGCGAATGATATCTTTGATATTATCGCTTTGCTCCAGGTATACTTCTCGGGCAGAATTTAAATCGAGCCGCACCTTATCCTGTGCTTGCTTGATTATCCTATCACCGATCAGTCGCGCGCCAACGAACATGCTAATGATACCGCTGACCAGGACAACTAATACTAAACTCCCAATCAATTTTGTCCTTAATGATATTTTCATATTTTTATATTAGCAAAAAACAGTGCTAAAATCAAGTACCATCTGCATGCCTTATCTACGCTCTTATTTCATACTCCATATTTTGTTAAACCATCGAACCATAGCAACTATTAAACTATTTAACGAGAAAGTGCCTCTACCATCGTCAAAATCTGCTTTCTTGAAAACCCGTACTGTTCCATCGCACCAGAAGGACAGGCTGCAACACACGTACCACAGCCCTTGCATAATGCCTCGTTCACCTTTGACTTTCGCTTTGTGTCTTCGGTGATCATCTGAATCGCCTCGTACGGACATAAGGCGCTGCACACGCCACAACCTGCGCAGCGTTCCTCATCTACATAGGACACTGTTGCCTCGGCATAATACTTTGTATGAGAAAGAATTGTTGCGGCCCGGCCGACGGCAGCTTCAGCCTGACTAATTGATTCATCAATACACTTTGGACTATGGGCTAATCCTGCGACAAATATTCCCTCGGTAGCAAAATCGACAGGCCGAAGTTTAACATGGGCCTCGAGAAAGAACCCATCGCTATTTAAAGGTACCTTTAGCTTCTTTGCTAATTCCTGATTGTCTCTCCTGGGTACAATACCGGTTGAGAGAACAATCAGGTCTGTTGAAAATTTAATTTCTTCATTGAGAATCGGTTCGAAGAATGCAATCTCTAATTTTCCATTCTCTACCTCAAGTTTTGGTTTTGAATCATTATCGTATCTGATGAAAATAACACCTGCCTCTCTTGCCTTCCTGTAGAAATCCTCTTTAAAACTATATGTTCTCACATCACGATAAAGAACATAGATGTTCGCTTCAGGATTTATTTCGAGAAACCTTAGTGCATTTTTCGTAGCCTGAGAACAACAGACTCTACTACAATATGGGTGTCTGTCATCCCTTGAACCGACACACTGAATCATGACGATAGTCTGATAGTCGTCTAGTCGCATAGTTTCATGGTCTGATAGACTCTCCTCCAATTCGCGCTGCGTAATAATCCGTGGGTCTTTGCCGTATAGATATTCTGTTGGCTGGTAGTCCTGAGCACCTGTGGCAACAATCACCACACCGTGCTTAATCTTTTCTTTCTTACCACCCGCAAGGCGGATTTCAGTTTCGTAATTCCCGACGAATCCTGAAATTGACTCGATGTTTGTTTCGGTGAATACTTTTATGAGACTGTTATTTTTTAGCTTTTCTACAGTTTTCTCTAAGAAATTTTGTACATCTCTTCCTTCAATCGTATAATAGATATGTCTTAGATTTCCACCCAGTTCTTTCTCCGTTTCAACTAAAAAAACCTCAAAGCCCTGCTCTGCCAGTGAAAGGCATGAAACCATTCCGGCGATGCCGCCGCCGATGACTAATGCTTTTTGAATTACATCAATCTCGACTCGTTTTAAAGGTATAAGCAGACGTGCTTTGGCAACCGCCATTCTGACCAAGCCCTTTGCCTTTTCTGTTGCCTCTTTTGGCTCCTGCATGTGAATCCAAGAGCATTGATCTCGAATATTCGCCATCTCGAAGAGATAACGATTCAAACCCGCCTCTCTTATTGTATCTTGAAAAAGAGGCTCATGGGTTCGGGGCGTGCACGAAGCAACGACAACACGGTTCAATGCATGTTCTTTAATGATCTCCACGATACGTCTTTGTGTATCCTGGGAACAGGTGTAGAGATTATTCTCAACATAGACGACCTCGGGTAGTGTCTTTACATATTCAACAACCTGTGGTACATTTACATAGCCTCCAATGTTTATTCCACAGTGGCAGATAAAAACGCCGATGCGGGGCTCTTGATGAGAAACATCTATTTCAGGTGGATACTCTTTTTTTGTAACGAAACGATTTCTCGCCTCGGCCAGAACCCCCATTGCCTTTGAAGCGGCGGCTGATGCCTGAGTTACGGTTTCCGGTATGTCCTTGGGGCCGGCAGATGCGCCGCAAACATAGATGCCATCTCGTATCGTATCAACCGGCATGAACTCCGAAGTTCGGCAGAAACCGTATTCATTCAGGTTAACCCGTAATCTTTTTGCCAATTGCGCCGTTCCATCTTTGGACATGAGTCCCACTGACAAAATAATCATGTCAAATTCTTCTGCTTTTATCTCTCCATCTTCGCCTTCATAGTGCACCTTTAAATTCTTCGTATTTGCATCTTCTACAATTCTTGAAACCCCTGCCCTGATAAATCGTACGCCGTATTCATTTTTCGCTCGCTCATAATAGACTTCGAAATCTTTACCAAAGGTTCTTATGTCCATAAAGAATATAGTCGTCTCGAGTCCATCGTGAGCGTGTTCTTTGGCAATGATTGCCTCTTTTATGGCATACGTGCAACAAACCGATGAGCAATAACTTGCGCCAGATTGGAGGTCTCTTGAGCCAACACATTGAATAAAGGCAATTCTTTTTGGTTCTTTTCTATCACCTGGTCTTTGGATATGACCCTGAAAAGGACCAGAAGCAGAGAGGATTCGTTCAAATTCTATAGAGGTAACAACATTAGCAAATCTACCATAACCATATTCGCTTTTTTTCTTTGCATCGTACTCATCAAATCCTGTTGAGAGAATGACCGAACCGACATGCACTTCCTGCATTTCTTCTTTTTGGTCAAAATCTATTGCCTTGGCTTCACAGAGATCCTGACAGATCTTACACGTATCACTGAGAAAGTGAACACAATGCTCCTTATCGACAATTGCCGCATTCGGCACTGCCTGAGGGAATGGAATGTGAATCACCGACCGCTGCCGTAACCCTTGATCAAATTCGTCGAGCAACGGCCGCGCCGACTTTGAACTCACCTTCTTCAAACGCTCTGAAGCCGTAGGACACACGGAAAAACAGGCACCACACACCATACACCGCGGCGACTCGACATCAAACGGCGGCGACACTTGCCGTCTATCACCACGCATTTTAAACCCGAGAACACTCTGCCCCATACGCTCACAACACATCCTCACACAAAGCCCACAGAGAATGCAATCCTCGTTCCTCGGAACAAATCGTGTCTCCTCAACACCAAGTTTGTGCGCCATCTCGCGCACGCGCTCAGCATCAGGTGCACGCGCCATGATGAGCTCGATCATGGTTCGACGAATATTCTGTAATTCAGGAGTGTTCGTCTTCACCTCAATACCATCCTCAACCTTGTAGACACACGATGCCTGAATCTTCTTCCAACCATTCTTATGAATCTCCACGACACAGAGCCGACACGCACCATACGGACTCAACGCCTGATGATAACAGAGCGTAGGAATTTCAATATTCACGGCGTGTGCAGCCTGAATTACTGTTTTACCCTGTTCTATTTTCACAGGGATGCCATCAATCATCAACGTTACCATTGTTACATCTTTATTCTTATCTTTTTCATCTACCATGCTACTCCTTTATATCGCCTCGACGCTCGTCATTTGATCTCATCAATGTCATGAGATGGTTCTTTTCTGACAGACTCTTTAATGTCGCGCTTACTTTCACTTTGAAATTGAGTGCCTTTGAAATGAGACATTGTTTATGTGCATGCTCAATCGCATCCTCTGCCCTTGAAAAATGACACTCCGGCACAGTGATGACAGGTTTAATCTCCATTTCAACAAACCGAAAATCGCCGTCTACTATTTGTGCTACACCAACCGCTTCGCTCTCATACGAAATTAATTCACACCCCATTTTTTCAAGCAACCAATTAAACGTCGTCATAATACAGAGCTCAATGGCTCCGACAAAGAGGTGTTCTGCTGTCCAATAACCTTCCTCACCACCAAATTCTGGAGGACAACAAACTTGTATTGCACTCTTATTGCGAGCCGAAAGAACTCCTCTACGGTTTTGAATCCATTTGGTACTCGTCATAAACTTGTACACTTTCGGTTTAAGCTTCATCTCATTTTTGCCAAAAGAGAGTTTTTACACATGCTTCACCTTTTCTAGAAGTGTTGTCGTTCTGACTCTATTCATCCGCAACCCAAGTGATTTCTCGTCAATTCCTAATGCGAGACCGAGGAGTTGGGGGTAATATAAAACCGGAAGGTTATACCGTTCCTGAAATTTCTGTTCTATCTTTCTCTGGTTGTCGTCAAACATAATACTGCAGAAAGGACACATTAAAATCATTGCATCGGCGGAATTGGTTGACAACTCTTGAAGTTTTGGTCGAGCAATGGAATATGCCAAGTCCTCACTAATCGCCAAGATTCCAGCACCACAACATCCTGTCTTCGTGTTGTAATCCATGGAATGTGCACCGGTGACGGAGATGAGTTCGTCCAAGGATTGAGGGTTTTCAGAATCTTCAGGGTTTTTGTAAATAGCAGTAGGTTTTAGATAGTGGCAGCCATAGTGTGGTGCAACATGGAGATTAAGAAGTTTCTTTTTTATCAATTTTTGAATTTCGTCAATTCCAATATCTTCGTAGAGAATTTTTGTAAAATGCTTAACATCTATATTTCTGCCCATTCGATAGTCAATGCCCTTTTTCCTTAATAAAGCAACGAGTCTCGTTTTCTCATCAAAGTGTTCGATGAGATATTTGTTCACCTCTGTGAGTGAACTTGTACAGGCATTACACAATGTGCAAATATCTAATCCTTTCTCCTCAGCGGATAACAAATTCCGTGCCGCCATGACAAGAAATGTTTCGTAATTCATCGATTTTATTGGAAAACCACAGCATTCAAAATCAAATAAATCAATAAACTCAATATCGAAAATCGCAGCCACTGCCCTTGCTGCCATCTCGTAATTTCTTCCTCTCCCTAAAACCGTGCAACCAGGATAGAGGGCATATTTCATAGAACCTCGTTTTTTGTTTTACGACATCGAAGCCTGTATCGTCGCAATGCATCGTTATGCGTATAAAAACCCACGGAGCAGCAGACGAACAACGATACGGGCATCGTTGTCTTAGAGCAACAGACATTAAACATTCTTATCATCTTCTCTCCTCGGGATAATATTGTTGAGTCCAGCAATCTCTATGATTTTTTTCGTGAACCCTTTCGTTTTCTCTACCTTCGGGAGCCCAAACGCAATTCTCTTGTTGTTATCGAATTCATCAATTTCGTACAATCTTCCAAATTGCCTGAGAATATGTAACTGCTGAGCAAATGCTGGATGGATGTACCCTTCCTTCACAGCAAGATTCTTTATTGCATTCATTACTTCGGTAAACCGCACGCCTTGCGGACATCTCTCGGTGCAGGCATAGCAACTTGAGCAGAGCCAGATGAAATCACTATTCAGTACCCTCTGTTTCATACCCAAGAGGACCATTCGGATAATCCTTCGCGGATTATACTTTTCGTCAATCTCTCGTATCGGACAGCTCGCAGTACAGATTCCACATGCAAAACATAATTTTAAATTCTCGCCTCCGAATTCTTTTGCAATTTCATATTTGAATCGTGGTGAAAGTTTCATTATTTTTACTCCCTTTTTAGATATTCACACATGACCACAGTAAATCGAAAAGAACCAACAACCGATGGTTTTCCTCCCTGTAACATAAAACGATCAAATAACGCTTCGTATCCTGCGATATCTCTTCATAACCTTTGATAACCCATGTCTCATCTATCTGAAGAGGAGGTGTTTTTCAATCTTCCTCAACAGAGTCGGTGTATCTATTGGTTTATCAATATAGTCATCTGCTAAGTGGTCAATAGCGATGTCAACACCATATTCAGGTTTTGAGAATTGCTGACCAACTGCGGTAAGCATGACAATTGGTATCGGCCTCGTCTGTGCAATTTTTCGCAATTCGTAGCAGACGGTAAATCCATCTTTTCCCGACATTATGACATCGAGAAAGATTAAATCGGGGTTTTCATGTTTTGCTTTCGCAATTCCTTCATCACCATCCTTCGCGGTTACGACATCATATTGATGGGCAATGAGAATTTGTCTCGTTGCTTCAAGAAAATCGTCGTCATCATCGATAAGCAGAATTTTAGCTTTCTTTCGTTCTTCTTTTGGGGCCGGTCTTGTTTTAGCTAAAAGATCATTTATTGCTTCGAGCATTTTTTTTGAATCTACTGGTTTGGCCAGATAACAATCAGCCTTGTGTTCTTTCGCAATATGCTCTGCATAACTGGCCTCCGTAGCACCAATCGCGGTTACAAGGATTATGGGTATCGAGGAATAATTTGGGTCTTCTTTCAATTCCCGACAAACAGAAAACCCATCTATATCCGGCAGTATAACGTCAAGAAGTATTAAATCCGGCTTGCCTTTCTTTGCGCGCTCCAGCCCTGCCTTTCCATTTGACACCTGAATAACCTCGTAACCCGCCTGCTCAAGGATTGTCTTGCTCGCCTCAGAAAAATCCGGGTCATCTTCAACAAATAATATCTTGGTTTTCTTCATTTTATCCTCCTTTGCATTCTTAACAGCCCCCGCACCTTAGCTGCACTGCAGAAGAACTGATGGGAATCAGAATAATAAACATTTAAGAATGGCCTCCTGTCATCATCGAGGAACGGGGTAAATAAACACTAAATGTACTACCCTGATTCAATGTACTCTTTATCTCCAATTTTCCGTTATGAATATCTAAAATTTTCTTTACTATCGCCAGACCAAGACCAGAACCAGCAGCACTGCCTTCCCTCTTTATTCTATAAAATTCTTCTGTAACGCGAGGAATTTGATCATCAGAGATGCCAACACCTGTATCACTAATATCGATCACCCAAAAATCACCCTCTTCCCGTGATTCAACAACAACGCTGCCATTTTCTCGATTATATTTAATACCGTTATTGAGGAGATTCGTAAAAATTTCCTTGACCATCTCTCTCTCTCCATAAACGAGAATTTCAGGAGCAATGGATTTTAGTTGAAGACTCACATTTTTTTCGTCGGCAAGAGGTTGAACTAATTCAACGGCTTCGTCGATTACTTCAGCGAGAGAAAAATCCTGAAATCCTTCATTCAATTTCAACTCCTCGATTCTCGAAAGCTTGAGCCATCGGTCAATAAGCGCAAGAAGTTCGTTCAAGCGAATCTTTATTCTATTAATTATCCTCGACTGTTCTTGAGAAATAGTACCAGCAATACCACCGCCTAAAACTTCCAAATACTGCATCACTGCAACCAGTGGAGTTCTCAATTCATGTGAGACGAGGGAAATAAAATTTTGTCTCATCATTTCCTTCTCCTCTTTCAAACGTTCTGCTTCGAGTGATGCCTTTCTCTTTTCTAATGCCCTTCTGGTTATAAGCCTCAGCTCATCTGGGGTAAATGGTTTCGGTAAAAAGTCGAATGCACCATTCTTCATAGACTCGACTGCTGATTCAATGGTTGCATAACCGGTTATGACAATGGTCACAATATTCGTATCTTTCTCTGCGATCTTTGCCAAAACCTCCATACCGCCTATCCCTGGCATCTTTAAATCCACAAAAACGACATCAGGTTTAAAATCATCCAGTTTTTTTAAACCACTGACACCTTCAAAACTAACTTCAGTCAAGCATCCTTCTCCACTCAATACCTGACAGCAGGCGTCACAAATTGCCTCTTCATCGTCGATGATTAAAATTTTAGGATTCCCTATGTTCATACTATTTAGTTTCATAGAGCAGTTCTATTTATTATTCTCGATATATATTTAATATTCACTTGGCAACTCCTCTAATTCTATACAGGAGAAGACGGGGCCGTCTTTACAAACATATTTATGACCAATATTACAACGGCCACATTTTCCAATACCACATTTCATTCTCATTTCGAGTGACAGGAAAATTGACTGAGGTTGAAATCCCAGCTCAGCCAAAACCGGCAATGTAAATTTTATCATAATGGGCGGCCCACACACGAGGGCGATCGTGTCTTTTGAATTCGGCGCTACGTCTTTTACTATGGTGGGCACATAACCCTCACGACCCTTCCAGGTTTGGTCTCCTTTATCAACCGTAATGATGGTGCTCATCTCTCTTGATCTCTCCCACTCCCACAATTCTTTTTTGTAGATGAGCTCTCCTGGACTACGTGCACCATAGATTACCATTAAATCTTTGAATCGATGTCGGTTGCCATGCTCAAGAATATATTTAATAGTTGCCCTGAGTGTTGTGAAGGCAAAACCGCCACCAACGATCAATACATTGTGTCCCTCCATCAGCTGAAGCGGATAGGTATTCCCGAGCGGTCCCCGTATTCCTATAATGTCTCCTATTTCAGCACGGTGTAGTTGTGTCGTAACAACACCCGCCCTCTTCACGGTAAATAAGAGATAATCCTTCTCAGTCGGAGACGAAGCGATACCAATCGGACACTCGCCAGCACCGAGTATTGAAAGTTCAGCAAACTGACCAGGTAAAAAAGAAAATTTATTCCCGTCGTCGTTATTTACAAAAACGAGCTTAAATGTCCTTATGTCCCGAGCATCATTTTCAATGATAATATCATCAATTTTTGCAGGCATGGGTATGTACGGATTCTCCATTACGCCTCCATAATTTCCTTCACGATCCTGCGTACATCAACATTAACTGGGCAGTTAATAATACATCTCCCGCATCCAACGCAGAACGTTTTCCCATAGTATTTTTTACTGTAGTTGAACTTGTGTATGATTCGTTGCCTCATCCTTTCTTTCTTGGTTGGTCGAGGATTATGACCTGAGGCATGGAGTGTAAAGAGTGGAAACATGCATGAATCCCAGGTCCGGACCCTTCTCCCGTGGGATTTGATGACCTCGTCGTTAATATCGAAACAATGGCAGGTTGGACAGAAGTATGTGCAGATACCACAGCCCAAACATTTTTGATGGAGTGTTTCCCAATAGGATCCATCAAAGTTATCGAGTTTTTTTCCTAAATCTTCAACTTCAAAAATACGCTGAAGTTTCTTCTTTGCGTTCTTGACGATGTGTTCTTTTTCTTCATAGTCTTCATTCGAGGCGGGATGCACGGGCACTTGGATATTTTGTAAAATCTCCTTAC
>CP070664.1:1743832-1748109 GCA_020355325.1 Caldifarciminota bacterium | reverse complement strand
ATGGGTTACGAAGCCCGTTTCGTTAATGGGCAACGTCATTCGGCTTTCAATAATTTTACGTGACCCATCAACGTACCACGATACGGGCATCGTTGCCTTATAACGACAAACGACAGACACCGTATTATCATTTCCCTCTCGTGACCTGAAAGAATCGAAAACTTGCAATCAGTGACAATACTCCGGAAAGAAGAAAAAGTCCATAGGCAATATAGTTAATTCCATTTTTGGGGAGCATCATCTTTCCGCCGATGCCACAATATACTAACTGGATGATGGCAAAAATGAGAATACCAGTAGGAGCAAAAGTCATGAATTGCCAGTCCGTTCTTTCACCGAGCACAATTTGGTATCGACGTGCAATTATGCCTAATATAATAAAGGCAAGCCACAATAAAATCGCACCGAGAATGAGGAGGTAGTTAGGAATGATTGCGAGCATTTGATACTGACCAGGCTCGATACCAAATGGTGCACATAACAAAAAAAAGTAAAGCATAGATCTCCTTTAAAAGAAAGGCATGGTTACTTGGTTTATGGCGTCGCGGCCCGTTTCGTCATACGGCATCGTTAATCGGTTCATAAATAGAAAATGTAACGACGCCATTAAACGAACAACGATACGGGCGGCCATGTCCGCTTTGCGGGGACTCTTCCGCAGGAACTCTCGTTCCTACGAGAACGGAGTCGCTCTTGCGGAGCCGTATTACGATTGACGTAAAACTTTTCCATATTTTTCATCTTAACAATGCCAGGAGTTTATTCTGCATTTCACGACCTTTTGTTGGTCCAATAATCATACCCGCTGCCTTGCCGAGGCCATAAATGAGTATGCGTGCATCTTCATCAAAAAAATTTTCGGGTTTGATATTGTGTTTTTTCAATTGATTCTGAAAAATGCGTTCGGAAAAATCTCCCAAGTAATCTCTGACAATTGCTCTTATCTTTTCTAAAATAGTTGCCTCGACTATAATTTCAGATCGTTTCATCGATGCAGCTGCAGCGGATAACTTATCTTTCAACTCTCTGATCCGCAACCACACATCAGCGCGTGTCAGTTTCGCCGCTCGGTCGAATAATCCGCCTACAAAACTCTTCTCCTGTAGATACATGATGAGGCCTTTTGCGTTTCCCATCATTTCTATCGTATCAATTTTTATATCACCAATGACACCGATGGTTTCGAAAATTACTGTCGCCATTTGAGAAATTTGGCTCTTTATTGATTCACCATTCTGTGAGACCTCCGCCGTACCTGATGCTGCGGCAGTGAATGCGCAGTCTAATCCCTTTTCTTCAAATTTGTTCAGTATTTCCTGTTCCATATCATCTCATTTTTTCAATAACTGCATGGATCTTTGCCCGCGCCTGCGATGATCCCATCTCCTCAACTGCTTTTTTTGCCAGAAAATCTATCGTCGCACGCAACCCTTGCACAAACTCATCTTCCTTATCTGCAGGCATTGTACCCTTGAAGGTGAGGAGCCCTCTGACGATTCCTACGTACGGTAACATATCACCACCGAGAATTCCCAGGCCTTGATTGAGAAGCTCAAGCCAGTGCTCCTTATTATCTTGTCCACCAAATTCCTCAACGACGAGGTTGATCTGTTTGATCTTCGAGCTTATGCTATGCGGTACTGCAACTGTTGGTTCGCTGACGCCAGCAGCTGCTGATTTGAATTTTTTAATAAATTCTGCCGGATCGTTATCCCGTTCAATCTCGACACCAAGATACTTTGACTCGTGGGCGAATACGACGAGTCGGTGAGCACCGTAGCTGAGCGATATATAGCTGATTGTACCAAGGGAAAGATTATCTTTTATTACTTCGCTTGCGGATGCAAAGAACGCCGTTAAATCGCCGATTGGTGCACTCGAGGAACCCCTCAGTTCTTCAGCAGCCCCATCCTCTACATTAGTTACAACGTAACCAATTATTCCAGAAAGCTTGTCTAGTAATTCCATAGAACATCTGAGACCTTATGTTGTATTGAGTTTTTGTTTGAAGTATTCGAACTTCTTCTTGAAAAGTAGCTTTCCATACATCTTTGGACCCTCAGTTTTCACATGGTTCTCAAACGATTCAAAAAACTTCTCGACTGCTCCAACCTTTGCTTCAGCCTTAGCAACTATTTTCAGTGAAGCCGCATCAATGTCGAGGGCATCGGTTGTTTGTTTATTTTCTGGACTCAAATCTTCCCACTTTCTCAACCACTCTAAGCCGGTTTTGCCGAAGTCTTCGAAGAAGATACGTAGATAGTTGATGAGCGCTGATAAAACTCGTTCTGCCTCGGTGGGGTCATAAATTAATCTCTGTTCTTTGAGCCAGACAATAGTCTTGGTCGCCTCATACCCTCCGACTTTCGATGCTACAATAACCTCGCTTACTTTCCTTTTGCCATCGATCAAGGCAAGAATATGCCAATCGGTTCGTCTCAAGGCAACTGACGATTCCAATTCTTTCGTCGATTTTGTGAGCACGGCATGCATGGGTGGCAGGTTTTTCTTAATTTTTTGAAGTTCAATGCGACGCTTTTCAATGTCTTCGTATAACTTTCCAAAATCCGCTGCAATGGTCTGCTCTGAAATTTTAACATTCGATTCGAAACTTCCCTTATTCAAATCTTCGAAAGAGAGGTTATAGAGTGCATCCATACCCTTTTCACTTCCATTTGTAGCATGTACAACGAGACCTTCTTTAAGATATACTTCACCGGAGACTTTACCCGAGATTTTTAAAACACCAGTTTTTTTAACACGTGAGAGAAAGTGTAGTACATCGGCAAGATTGAATTCTTTGAGGTCGACTTCAAAACCTGCCATTTATATCAAAGACAACCAATTATGGAGTAAGAAATAGACCCTGCCGATTAAGAGAGATATACGAGCCATAACAGTATATCCGAATGACGCACCAAAGGTAATCATCAGGAACCACACCCCTATTTTCGCAAGGATGCCAAATGTTCCTGTGTGTTCCTTGGAAAAGAAGAAGTAAATAATGCCGGTGACAACTCCAATTACTATGACAGGAATTGCAATCGCATTGAGAAAAGTTATTACGCCAGGATTAGAGAAAAACACCTTCCAACTTTCTAATTGAAAAAAAGGAACGAGTGTTGCTCTTACCTGCTCCACTGCATTACTCTGAAGATAAGTAATCAGATAATAACCAGAATAGGTACCTACGATAAAGGAAAGGGGCCAGCGGGATACCCAACTCACGCGCGGGAGCAATCTCGCAAGCATCATAACGCCAAGGATGAAGGGGATAATGAGAAGAAGTTGTCCTCCCCTAAAGAGAGGGTTGATGAGGTTTGGTAACAATATATTATGATAGTAATATGCTGCCCAGTATGCTGCAGAAACACCCACAAACAGGTGCTCAGCGAATTTATAGAATGGATTGTCTTTATAGAGAAAACTCAAGATGCACAAGGTGAGAAAAGCGGCTATCCAGATTCCAATCGTCTCTATCATTTCTTTTTCCTTTTCCCGATTACATAGAAAATATTAGCGAATATAATAAAAAATATTATCACGCCATGAGCAATTGATTGTGCATCCATTCCGCTGGTAGCAGTTCCACTCTTTTGGATCATGGTTTCGTATTCGGCCGCTCCTTTCATGCCTCCCATTAATCCTTTGAGCTGCCCTGCATTCAAATATGGATAGTACTCAGGAGCACTGACAGCGGTAACGCCGCCACCCACCTTCATACCGTATCTGCCTTGAGCTATCATCACCCATTCTCGTACGCCTGGATCACCAGCCGAGAGACTCACAATGAAATCGATGTTATCAAAATTCTGAATTCCCTCCGTTACTTTAAACTCTTCTATTGGACGTCCTGCATAATCTTGGGGGAATGTACCTGGAATGTCTTCGGCAACTGCAGAGATGACGACAATACCGCCAGCTTTGTACCCGAGATTCACGTAGTCTACACCGTACTCTTTGCCGTATTCCTGAGCAGCCTGTTCAAATGCCTCTTGCGCCAGAGATACTCCCTCTGGCCAGAGCGCTATTCCAATTATCTTTAAACCTTTGGCAAAACAGTGGCGAACCAATGCCTGATTCATAGGATACACTTCAGGCATCGTGGCGGGACCGTAATCAAAAGACATGAGAACCTTAGAACCAGGATTGAGGTTTTCAACAGCCTCATAAAATAAGGCAACTGGCTCACTCACCTTGATTTTAAAGCCTATCGGTAGAAGCAACGGTATAATTACTGCGAGGAGAATGAGTAAGAATATTATTCTTCGGTCGAT
>CP070664.1:1739230-1743732 GCA_020355325.1 Caldifarciminota bacterium | reverse complement strand
GTTGGCTCGCCCTACTTTATTTAGGGAAGGCAGGATAAAGTTTGTGGGTGTATCATGCTGCTTGATTCTTAGAAAGGAAGACCTCTTTTCGCCAAAGTACCCCGGCCTTATACCACATTTAGGCAGGTACGAGGGTTTTTATTTTCTCCCAATCTCCAGACTTTCGTGATGCAACCCAAAGATCAAAAGTGGTCTGTAGATTCAACCACAGTTCCGCAGACGTGTTGAATGCTTTCGAAAGCCTAAGCGCCATATCCGGTGTGATAGACCCTCTCTCGTTGATGATTTTCGATAGCGTCTTTCTTGATACACCCAAGTCGTCGGCCACCTCTGTAATAGACAGAGACAGGGGTTCCAAATAATGTCTTTTCAGAATCCCGCCCGGATGGGTAGGCTGTCTTTTTCTTACGGACATATCGATCCTCCTAATGGTAGTCCATGTAGTCGACTACGTATGCGTTGCCTTCTATGAACTTGAAAGTTATCCGCCAATTGCCGGATACTTTTACACTCCATATTCCCTTCAATCTGCCTTTTAGTTGATGAAGATTTGACCCAGGATAATTCATATCCTGTACTGCTGCCGAGGCATCGAGCCTATCTAAGATATCTGCAATTTTCTGTGCATGTGCAGGTTGAATGCCTCTCCTATCCCCATCGTAGAAAAACTTCTCCAATCCTTTGTGATCGAAACTCTTAATCACTCATGCAATGTAACCGCTTAGGTTACGCCTGTCAATAGGCACCGGTGAATATTGGCAAACAGCAGAGACAAGCGCCCCCACTGCGTGTACTTTGTTTGTGTTTATTAGCCAAAGTACACCCAGTGGGCCACTTGCCCTCGGGCGTTTGCACGCCACCAGCGGAAGGGAATACACGAACGAGGAGAAGTGCTCGCAAGAAGAAGTATAGTTCACGAGGCAGCGACTCTAAGCAAGGGTGGGAGGTCCATCACGTCAACGCGAGTAGACCTGACGTCCTGTCTAACTGCGAGATACTCTGCCAGAGCTGTCACAAAGCTACGGGGACGTACGGAAGATAACTTGATAGCCTAGCAGCATCGAGGAGTATGTATATGTGGCCTGCTACGCTCGTAATTGCTGATGCAACAGGCAGGTCCGCTTCACAGCCGGGCACTGCTAGAGGTGGTGGAGCACGCTTTCTGCGCCTGGGGGCTCCGGGCTTTTCTCCCGCATCCCCCCTGGCGCAAGCCTTCCAGGACATCCCTGTCCAGGAAGGCTTGCGCCTCTTGGGCACCCCTGAGGGTACAGGACGTGCCCGAAGGGGCTATGTGCAAAGCTCTCACAGTTTCGGGACAGCCCCGACAGTGAATGTGCTTTCCGCAGATCCCTTACCCGGGTTCGGGATGATCAGACAACTCACGAGAGCGGCAGAGCGACATGTGCCCAAAATGAAGCACATTTTCTATGGAATCTATGTTTGCCGAGCGCAGGGCGATGCGATAGGTTGGTCTAAAATGATGTCACGCTTCGGAGCATGAAGATTGGACGATGAGCGAGAGCAATTGTTACCGGACTTCGTTGTTGGGGAACGTGGCCTCTATTCCTCATTCACGCAGACCATCACCTTCATCACCGTCTCACTGCGTTCTTCGATCACGCGATACGCCTCGGTGTAGTCGGTGAAGTTGACATGGTGGGTAATCAGAGGCTCGAGCGAAACCTTACGCGCACTCAGCAGCTCGATTGCCCGCTCGAAGTCTTCGATGACATATCGGGCGGTCCCGAGGATGGATAGCTCGTTCTCGTTTACCGTTGCCATGTCGACAGCCACTCTCTCGCCGAAGACGCCAACGACCAGAATCGTGCTCCCCTGGTCCAATTTACAACTCGCGCATAGATAATAGATTAATGCGATTCGTATTGATCACCACACCCAGTGCACCACTTGCCCCGAGTGTTTTTCGAGAGACCAGTGGCATGGATTAATGACGGCCCTTCATTCCTACTTCATGGCGCGGCATTTTCCCACCTGATAGTCTTCTTCGATCCTCCCCAGGAGCCGACAGGAGGAGGCATTTAGTTCTTTTTAGACTAATATTTTCATAAATAATATATTAAAATGAAGAAATATCTTGACACCTCGTACATCGCCTGCTATAATCACAACGATAAAAAAATAAGGTTGTCCCACGCAGAAAAAAGGAGAGATCAGTGAAAGATAAACTATTTGATAACATTCCGAGAATACCAGACTCGGAATTCCATCAGAGAATTACAGTATTCAAGAAAAAAATGTCGGAATCAAACATCGATCTGGCTGTAGCATATTCGATGAACTATATCGATCCTTCAAGCGTAAGATACCTCTGCGATTACTACCCCGTAAATGAAAACGCAGCGATAATAATTCCTCTCGAAGGCGACCCGGTTCTCTGCTCAGGGCAAGCCTCACACGCTTGGTCGAAACATACATTGAGGGATCGTGGGTAGGTGATGGTGAGGTGATAGCACCTATGTCATGGCAATCTAGATATACTTCGATACCACTAAATTCTTTAAACTCGGAGTGGAATATGCGGTGTGCTGTATAGTGATGGAAAACATAGTTTTTCATACCTTTACTGCAGAACAGAACTTGCGCGCACCGTTGATTATTCCATCCATTTTGTCTTGAAGGAAATGAATACCGTTCTGGAAACAAAACTCATTTTGCCAAGAGGAAAAATAGTAGCAAGGTTGTTGTTGGACAATATTGTTTGGATAATACTGGTATTGTGCGTTGTAGCATTTTCAAGCTCCATTCCTGGATATTTCCGACTTATAAATTATATAAATATATTAACAAATGCGACTTTCATAGGCATTCTTGCAATTGCCGAAGCATATTGTCTTATCAGTGGCAACTTGGATTTATCCATTGAATCTGTTGCCGGGTTCTCTGCCATATTGGCTGCATGGCTATCTGCTCGATCGTTAGGTAGTTCGGGCTTGAATCTAAATCCATATTTGACCTTGGTTCTATGCCTATTAGCCGGTATTACAGTTGGTTATATAAATAGCTTCTTTATCTTGAGATTTAAAATAAATTCCTTTCTGGTAACCCTTTCAACTTACATAATCGTAAGGGGATTAGCAATATCATTGACCGGAGGACTTGGATTGTCCCAGATACCGGCATCTTTCAGGTTAGTACACACGATCCAGTTTTTTAATATTTCATTAATACCTATCATAATGGTCATACTTTATGTATTTTTTTATTTCCTGCTAGTAGATACACGTTTTGGTAAACACATCTTTATAATCGGCGGGAATATAGGTGCTGCCTACAATTTCGGGGTAAATGTCAACAGGATCGTTACATCTGTATTTATGTTGAGCGGGCTTTTAGCCGCTCTTTCAGGTTGGTTAATGACGGCGAAAGCAAATGGTGCAAGTCCTACCATGGCAAATGGATATCTATTCGAGACACTTGCAGCAATTGTTTTGGGTGGCGTAAGTCTGCAGGGAGGAATCGGTTCCCTTACAGGTGTTTTTGCAGGTGTCCTGGTTTTGAGCTCTATAAGAAGTGCATTGAATATAATGTCTGTGTCGCCTTTTATTACCGAAGTGATAAGGGGTTGTCTGGTACTGTTTGCAATTCTAATAGATTCGATTAAAAGGAAGTTTTATAAATAATATTTCAAATATACAAATGGTTGAAATCAGCATGGAAACTATTTTAAAAGTAGAGGGAATTTCAAAAAACTTTGGCAGTGTTACAGCACTAAATAATGTCAGTTTTGAAATATATAAAAATGAGATTGTTGGTTTGGTCGGAGATAATGGAGCTGGTAAATCTACTCTGATAAAAATACTGTCAGGGAATTTCCAACCTGATAAAGGAAACATATATTTAAGGGGAGAAAAAGTCATTTTTAATAGTACAACAGATTCAAGAAAAATGGGTATTGAGACAGTTTATCAGGACCTGTCGCTTTGCAGTAATCTAAATTCTGTTTCTAATCTGTTCATAGGAAGGGAGATTGTTAAAAACGTTCTGGGTCTAAGGATTCTCCAGAATAAGCAAATGGAGCAAAGGACAATAGAGATTATAAAGACAATGGATATAAACCTACCGTCTGTAAAAGAGAAAGTGCAATTTTTATCTGGTGGACAGAGACAAGCAGTTTCCCTGGGAAGATTTGTTGGCTGGAGTAAAAATTTTGCATTACTGGACGAACCGACGGCAGCATTGGGGGTCAGAGAGACAAAAAAAGTACTTGAACTGATTTTAAGAATAAGAAAAGAGAAAAAGCTATCCATAGTATTGATCAGCCATAATTTGCAGCATGTTTTTGAGGTCGCAGACAGGATAATCGTTTAAAGATTAGGAGAGATTGCTGGAATAAGAGATAAGAATGGAACTGATCCGGATGAGATTGTCAGTCTTATGACGGGTGCTGTCCGCATAAAAAAGAACAAGTATGAATAGCTTGTTTGCAATTGTATATCGATACTTCCTAATTTGGTTATTTAATCATAGGAGAAAGTGTAATG
>CP070664.1:1735413-1739130 GCA_020355325.1 Caldifarciminota bacterium | reverse complement strand
TCGAGATGATTCAGAATTGCTCGATGTTATTCGATTATACTATGCCGATGATACGATTACTGTCTCTTTGATACGCGATGGCAACGTTCAATCAGTAAGACTTGTGCTCGAGGCGTTTCCTGAAGAAACGAGCGACGAGGTTGATATTGAATATACATCATTTAGTAATAACGGTATTCGTTTCCGGGCAGTTATTACATCTCCGCGAAGCAGTGGTAAAGAGAAGCTTCCTGCTTTGCTCATAGTCAGCGCCTTGAGAGGCAATCGATTAATAGGCGTGGCCTATTACAATATGTATAGGGAAATAGCTTACGAGATTGCCAGACAAGGTTTTAGAGTAATGCGTTTTGAATTGAGAGGTTTCGGCGATTCTGAGGGAGAAGACTTTCGAACAACAGATTTTTATACAGAAGTCGGTGATAATGTGGCTGCTTTGGATTATTTAATGAACAGGGACGATGTCCATAAAGACCATGTATTTGTTATGGGACATAGCACTGGTGGAATGATAGCAGCCCTCTTGGCGAGTCAACGTGACATTGCAGGACTGATAACCTCGTGTACGATAGGTCGGACATATCATGAGCGGTTAGTTGAGACACTGAGACTTCAAGGAGTATTAGGAGGTGATTCATCAACAGAAATTAATGAAACGATTAAAAGTTATTTGGAACTGACGGTATTGGTTGGCCGGGGTGATTCACTTTCTGCGATAGTTGAGAAAAATCCAAACTTATCATCCCTTGTTAACAGCAGTGGCCGCATAATGGACGACCGTAACGCGGTGTATTGGAGGCAGCAACTAAATCTTAACTTGCCAAACATCTATAGCACGGTTAAAGAACCCGTGCTGATTATATATGCTTCTTCTGATTTTCTCACCCAACTGGCGTGTCATGAGCATATCAGAGATGTCTTAATAGCATCTGGAAATGATGATGTTACGTTAGAGGTTATTTCAAACTGTGACCATGCATATGCGTTTGCACGGGATAAAAGAGAGAGTTATGAAAACTACAAAACGAGTAACTTCCGGGTTAACTCAGAGCCTTTTGAGAAGATAACAGGGTGGCTCGTAAAGCATGTAAGTAAAACGCGCTAATATGTCTGTTAATACGAATCACTTTTTTAGCACGAGCTGAATCCATGGATGCTCAAGAGTGAAATTGCATTCTATGTCTTCTTGAATTTGCTTAGCCCGTTCTTTACGTCGTGCGAGTTTTTTTAAATCGTGAATAAAAAAACCGGCCACTTGTGCTGCGTTCCTATAATCTTTTTCAGTAAAGAAAAAGTGTGTTTCAGCCATTTCATCGCGCCAGTCGTCTTCATTGGGAGAACGATACTTGCTGATAAATTCGACTGCATCGACCACGTCGACGTGTGTGCTCTTTCCTTCTATTTCAAACTGTATCTTTCTCGGTTTAAATTCAGTGGCGAATCGAATAAATTTTTTCTTCGTTTCTTCATTTTTAAAAATTAAGTTAATCGGCGCAGGACTGGGTTTTAGAAAATCTTGGATGATTACGACACCGTCATTTTTTACTGTAGCATACGCCAAACGTAACGCCTCTTCGACCTTCGCTGGACCACAATATGAAAATACCTCATGGAGACTTCCTACGAAAATTGCTGTATCAAAAGTATGAGACGCGAAAATTGGTTGCGTAAAATCGCCTTTTAGTGGAATAACATTGGTAATTTTCTTCTTCACTAATTCTGCTAATCGCTGCAAAGACTTGTCGACACCAATGATGCTGCTATCAGCGAACGTATGAGACAGTTCTTCCACAATAAATCCACTTCCGCAACCAAGTTCGACGATTTTACCGGGTTTTACATATTGAGTCAGACGTTTGAGCCATGGTTTGCGTTCTTCCTCTTGTCTTTTCCGATGCTGTTGCGTGTTATAGTCCATCATGAACGATCATATGGTCAAAAAACATTTCCTATTCCACATACTCTGCATAGAAATTGTCATAGATCGGCTTAATTTTGCCTGGCGCGAGTTTACTGGTTTTAATCATCTTGCTGAGAAAATCACGGAATAGTTCTCTGTTTTCATTGTAGTTTTCTTCTTTCATTAAGGTGTACAGTGCGACAGCAAATACATGCATGCCATCATCACACTCTCTCCAGCGCTTACGTGCTTCCTTTTCTATCTTCAATTTTTCATTGATGATCTGTTCCAGTGCTTGTACGCAATCTTCTTCGATAAAACCTTCAAATGTATTGTAGCCAAATGCAGGATTATGATGGGTAACCTTATCCATGAGGAACTCGTCTTTTTTTAATGACTCGAGATTTTTTCTCAATGCCTCATCATGTTCGAGGTCATAGGGCGGATGCATCATTTCGTGCACCGCATTGCGGAGCACGATCTCAAAAGGCCAAGCGACATCGGTGAGAAATCGTGTTCCCGTAATTTTGATGCCGTGCGGTTGTGCATAATAGAGCATATAGACGGTTATTGAATTCGATTGCAGGGCAAATCCTACATGTGACTCAACCTCTTTAATCACATTATACTTTGGTAATTCTCCTTTAATGCGTTTTATTTTTTCTTCTATCTCTGGTAGAATATTTTCTTTCCAGTAGGATTCGAAATCAATTTCTTTTAAGAACTGGAATATAATTTTGAGGTGCGGTTTAACAGATTCATACAGTTGCCAATCACCTTCACTATAGTACGGTGTCTTTTTTAGATTGACCTGCATTGTCCTACTGTTATCGAGTGTTTCGAGCATATCGTCTAACGTTTTGTCTTCTGTTGCTGAGAAATAGAGACACAGAAAGGCAGAAATGATGCCCTTGTTTTCTTCTTTTATTATACGTTTTAGATTTTTCAAGGCCTCTTGTGCCTGCGTGGTAAGCTTTGGTTTAAATTTTTCAAATTCGTCCTGATAATAACGAAGGTAAAACGAATCTTCTGTGAGAGTGTTTAAAAAACAGAGTACATCATATTTCAACGATGACTCTATATGCCAATCAGTCGTCTCATGCATTTTTTTTCCTTTTACACAGTGAATAATCATCATCATAGAGAGAAAAAAAATCATTGCTTGAGAATATACTTTCATTTGTACACCTTCTCGACGACGTAAATATCTGCTCCTCCCAAACCGCCGTCTCTTGTTGAGGTAAAATAGAATTTTTCTCCGTCTGGTGAGAGGCAGGGGTCGTAGTCATGTTTATCAGAAAGAAATGGGCCACGCATGAGCTGCGCATTTGTCCATTCGCCGCCAGTAAAATCAAAGCGCCAGATGTCCACGTCTTTTTTGCCCTCTTCTCCACGTGCAGAGTTTAGATACAACGTTTTGCCATCCGGCGTTATGTACGGTGTTGCTTCCCAGCCTCCTGAATTTACTGGCGCAGGAAGCGCTTCTGGTTCTAACCATCTGTCTCCTAACCATCGTGATTGAAATATCTGAACTGCTTTATCCAGTGCTGGTTCTCTTCCACTCGAGAAGATGAATGTTTTGAAGTCTCTTGTAATTGCGACGCCCCAGTCAGGTTTGTCTGGTGTAACGAAAAGCGAATCATAGATTTTTGGTTCGCTCCACCGTGTACCATCCCACTCACTGACATAAATATCGCAGTTCCAGTATGGCCCATCGTTGTCTCGATTAGAGGCGAAAAACAACTTCGTTCCATCCAGTGTAATGAAGGGATCATAGTCATCTCTCTTTGTGTTGATGGGTGATGATAACAGCGTAGCCT
>CP070664.1:1731079-1735313 GCA_020355325.1 Caldifarciminota bacterium | reverse complement strand
GAAGGTCTCCAATGAAGTAGTTTTTTAGAACATAGGGCTTTAAAACATAAAGGCTTTCAATTTTTTTACCTTTGATCTGTGACGTGAGATTCTCTTTCAAGACCTCGAGTTCTGGGAGCTCCGGCATTAGTGATTATAGCAAAGTAGTATGAAAAATCAAGCGACGCATGTAATTAAATCAATTTTTTCGGTATGCCACCAGGAGTATAAGCCGTCAACGGCTCCACGTGTGCCTTTTTCAATCTCTTTACAACATGTGGATATAAAAAGACATACTCTTCTTCGAAATTTTCTATGATCGTTGGAGATATCTTCTTGAGTAGTTCCTTCAGCATCACTGTATGTTTATCAGGACTGAAAGAGAGCATTACGGCAAGATTGAACCTGATTCTATAATCCACGAGCAATTTTACATGATCCAGTATCATATCAAATGTTTCAGGAAATGCACCAGTGAGCATTGCAAACTCTTCTGGATTAGTTCCCTTCAGCGATACCCTCACATGAAGATTCCTGAATTTCGATAGATTCACGACAAATTCTTCATCGAGCAGTGTACCATTGGTTTCTAAAATGAACAGGTATTTTGTCTTCTCAACAAGGGATAAAACCTTCAGGAGATGTTTTTTTGCAATCGTCGGTTCGTTGCCGCTGATGCGGAGAAGATGATAATTGTGTGTTTGAGCACAGTGCGTGATTTCGTTGAAGACCTTTTCCGGTGTGTAAAATTCACCAACCTTCTCTGGATTATCGCGCGGTTTATTGCTCCAACAAAAAACGCACCTCAGGTTACAACCGCAACAATCAGCCGTCGCAATACCACCATACCATCTTCCACCACGTGGTATACGGTAATATTTCCGCGCAGTATCCTTGACGACGATATCACTCAGTTCTTGTGCCTTTGCCCGACAGTCGAATGGACTCATCGCACCAGAATGACTTTCTCGGTCTGTACGTAGTCATCGTTTTCAATCCTGATGAAATATATTCCTTGCGATACTACTCTGCCATTATTATCCTCGGCATGCCAGATCAACGTATTCGCATCACCACGTAACCTATTGTAGCTCTTCACCAATCTACCAGAAGCATCGTAAATAGATATACTCTTGATATTCAGCCCACTATATCCAATAGTAAAATTGTGCGCACTTATCTTTGGGTACACAAATACCCTTATTTGTTGTTCTGTTACGTTTTCAGCTACTCCTGGTACTGGTGTTCCACCACAGAGCGCAAGGAGGCGTGCAACCCCACCACTCTTTTGCGTACCAACCAGTACATCCTGATAACCATCAAAACTGATATCACTCACAGCCCTCACCGAATAGATCAATCTCCCTTCGTTGTATGACCAGATAATACTACCATCATCGCCGCTGAAGCAGTAGACTGTTCCAGGATTCTGATTCCCTGTCAAGACATCGTATTTACCGTCACCATCCACATCTTCGATCGCATCAACAGTCCAGACATTGCTCCCTATTGGATACGTCCAGTAAACTTCGCCAGTCGAAGCGTTCAACACGTGAAATGCTGAACCGAGATGGGCAACGCCAATACCAGGTATGTCTGCAGCAATGAGGTGAGGAATTGCAACTACCTTAATGACCAAACCGCCTACATTCGTTGCCCAGATTCTTGCGCCGTTTACACCGCTCAAACAGTAGACCGAATCACTCCAGGCACCAGCCACGACATCCTGGATACCATCGCCATCGACATCTGGAATTGCGATGACCGATTGAACATCACCACCACAATCATAAGACCATATTGGAGTATACACGACACCACTGGATGCTCCACTCACACAATAGACCTGTTGATCAAGAAAATTTCCCCAGGCACCGCATATGGCATCGGGTACGTCATCGCCATTCACATCCTCAATCCAGTTGACACTGCCGACTGCATCTTGTGCTTGCAAACGCCAGACAATAGTTCCGTCCACCCCTGAGAAGCAATACATACTCCGTGGCCCCGCTGTACCACCACCATGTCCTCCAATACCAGCCAGTACTTCACCAACATCATCGCCATTGATGTCAGGCATTGGACGAACTGAATAGACCCAACCGCCCTCACCGTCAAACCAGTGGCTGTCATAGTACCAGATAACAGTACCAGAGGCAGCATCGATCGCATACACCGAACGATCACCCCATGCCGTGCCGAGGATGATATCAGGAATAGCATCGCCATTGTAATCATCACCCTGTATCAAACAGTCATCTCCCCAGGAACCAGTCGTCGTATCATCTCCGAAACCCCACTGCATCACGCCTTGATAAGAACTATTACCCCAGAATACTTTCAGATGAGAGCCATCGGTATCGGTACCGTATGACTCGGCAGCAACGTCGTCAATGCCGTCACCATTAATATCTGAAACCCCGCTTACGCACACAACGTTGTCAGGAAAATTGCTTGTCCATAGCACATCGCCTGCTTGAAACAACACGCTATCACCGGTTGCACTCAATTGTATTTCATAGGGGCTCGTCGGATCATTGGAATGGATATACAATAGACCATTATAATTACCGAGGACCGTTGCTTGCGTAATAATCTGAACCTCTACGGTATCGAGGCACTCTACTGTAACGGGGAACGCTTGCGGAGTGAAAAACTGAGCGTTATCAAACGTCATACTATCAATCATAAGCATTGGATAGCCTTCATTCCTCATTTTCAAAAACCAATCCTTAACACAATTGATATGCACATTGCCATAATTATGACTCGTTGCACTCGGAATGAGTGTTGGGTCAGGATGCACTCCCCTGCCTTGAACTGAAACGTATGTCGTCTCTTCATCAGGATCGCTACATGCGACAACAACATGAGAAGAATAGTACAGGTTTGTGTCAGGGCTAAAGGTTACCACGATAGTAGTATCGGCACCTTCGGAGATATCAAAGGGATAGGTCCAGAGTGGAACCGTGAACACAGGATGCTGTGTGTATATTGAATCGACGCGTAGTATGGTATCGCCAACATTCGCTATATTCAACGTAAAACTCGCAGACGAGTCAAAAGGAAGTATACCAAAGTCGTAGCTCATTGGTGAAACCTCGATGTCAGGCGTACCACCACCCTCAAGGTCTATCTGGTATGCAACATGTCCGGTCGGAGATGTACCCTGTGCGACTACCCATAAATAACTACCATCCCAGGTCAGACCCCAGGGACGCTCGCCTGGAGACTCGAGCGAATCTACTATTTGCTTCGTAACGACATCAATTTTATAGATGCTGTGCGAGCCACCATAATTGCCATCGTTACATACCCAGAGATACTCGCCATCCCAGGCAGCACCCCATGGTTGAGGCAAAGTAAAAATATCAATGCTGTCCAGGGCGCTACCGTTTGTTTTGTCGATATAATATGCCCTCCCATCCGGACTGTAATAGAGGCAGTGCCAGAGATTCGTACCATCATTGGCAAGCCCGGCCATGTATTCTTTATGTGCGGGTAGTGCAGTAATGCGCGCACCAGTAATGGTATCGATACGAAAAATCGAGTCGGTACCTGTGAGGTGGTCATTCACCCATAAATCACCCTGGTCAAAGGTCAACCCATAAGAGTCAACACTTTGACCCCATCGTAATTTTTTGAGAATAGTACCGTCATTGGGATCGAGTTTGAAAATCGTATCGCCATTAACACCATAGGCACCACACCAGAGATAATTCCCATCCCAGGCAAGCCCTGAGGCATTATCCGGTGCCTCAAACGCATTAATAACACTATGGGCAAAAACACAACTGCTGATGAGTGTGCATACAATAAAAATCTTCATACATCCTCCTTCTCTGTTCATATTATAAATAACGACAATGAAATGTCAATGTGATTACTCCCAAAATCCCAAAAGCAGAAAAGAACTTAATCATCTGCTTGCCATTTCGTCATTTCGTTAATTGGCGAAATAACGAAATGTGATTATCAATCGAAACTATACGTCTTGAGCAGTCGCAATTGATTGACATACTCGAGATGAAGACTATACTATTAAGCAAGCCAATTTGTTATAAATTGGAGGGAAGAATATGAAAAAGATAATACCTTTGTTGGTGTGCTTGAGTATACTCGTATTTGCTGTAAATGCGACACCCCCTGATAGCAATGATATAAAGCTGAGAACCGTACTCCTCTTCGAAGATTTTGAATCAGGCATGCCGCCAGACTGGACAGTCATCGACGAAAACCTCGATGGCATTACCTG
>CP070664.1:1726354-1730979 GCA_020355325.1 Caldifarciminota bacterium | reverse complement strand
TTTGAGTTCCTCAATCTTTTTTTCAAGCTCAATAATTGGTCTTTCAAAATCCAACCAGATGCCATTCATTAAAATTCCAATCCTATACCGATGGTATTTATCATACCGAGTCCGTGCGGATAGAAGGCTACTCCGTACCTGATGCCCAATCCTCCGTAATTGACGACGAGTCCAAACCCTGGGTAAAGACTCTCACGATAATTCAGAGCAGTGCTCAATGCCACACGTTTGTGAATAGGAACATCAACACCCAATCCAAACTCCAGCGCATCTTGATTGACTAAATAGTGTATATCAAAACTTCCAACGATTTTTTTGAGCGTGTAATAACCGCCGAAATTTAAACGCGCAGGAAGAGTCACATCTTCGTTATTTAATGTAATCTTCGAACCGAAATCTGATGTCCCAAAGCTCAAACCAAATTTTTGGCCAGTGTAGGAAAAGGAGAGATCAAGAGCGAATGTGTAATCGGAATATACATAGATATTTTCGTAAATATACTTTATGTTAAGACCAATTCTTCCTTGAGATGAAATCTTTGCGCTACCACCCACAATAATTGAGAAATCATGTGCTGAATAGTCCATTAATGGGTCCTCTGTTGGATACGCGGGCCGCCATTCAATATCTCCATAGTCGAAATTGACTATTGCCAGACCAACATCTATAGACTTTATCTTCTTACTGAGACTCATTGAAACGCTGTACATGGAGACATAGAAACGGTTATAGGAACACCAGAGTTTAAAGTTTTCTCCGGCTTCAAAATTTGCCGGGTTGTAAAAAATCGCCTCGTTATCGCGAGCCATGGCGAAACTCGTCGTCACACCAACTGGCGACGGAGGCATCAACAAAGAATTTACCCCGGCTGTCGAAATAATAATTAATAGCAGTATATTCATCTATTCCTCTATTCTTCTATAATTTCAACGTTTGCCCTTGGTAGGGTGACCCTTTGTTGATTGGCTAATTCAACTTCTAACACCCTTACCTTCGATTCAGTCTCAACGTGGGACAATTCCACAGGTAAATTAACTACCTTCCCTATGAGACCAAAATATGGTTCTCGAATGATTCGAACTGCCATACCAACTTCAAGACCTGTGCCACCCGAAATGCTCTTGGTTTTTTTCCTTGGCTCTTTCACCTCAGACGGTACAATTACTTCAGGACGCATGACGCCGGCTCTTATTTGAGTCGCGCCGTTTATTGATGATTTTTTACCACGTAATGATTTCAAGAGAGTAAATGTTCTTTCTGCCATACTCAGTTTACCAAATCCCTCTGTTGCAATGAGCGTTAATCCCACATTTTCAGAACCGGTTATTGCAACGCCAATATCATAACCCATAAATTTCTTTAAATCCTGGTCTTCAATACCACCGATAACGACACCTTTCACGCCAACACTTCGAGCCTTCGTCAAAGCATCAATGGTAACCATTGAGCCGCCGATGATTATCTTATCCTTAAATGACGAATTAATTTCTTCAGCAGTGAGAACCACATCTGGACTGTCGACCGCCATGTCGAGCGTCCCTATTGTCTCACCACCGATACCAAAAATGCCCTGAATGAAACTGCCCTTCGTTTCTATAATAACACCTTCATTTTTTAGTGTATCAATAACTTCACCATCAATATAGGCAATGACTTCGACTGGTATAGGTGGTTCTCTACAAATAACCTGACCGGTGATTTTCGAGATACTTTCAACCTCTCCATTAATAGGACAACAAACTCGAGATTTAAATAAACCAAATAAACCTTTGCTCTGCGCCATCACCTCATCTTTTGCGACCTTGTCCCCGATTTTTTTAAGCATTGCCTCTTCGGTTTCATCGGGTAATAATCCTAGCAGCCCCGCAACATTCACGGTCTGTACATTACCCGGTAAATTTGTTCTTGCAACAACTTGTTCGGCAGTAACCTTCGCTCCTTTCGAAACGAGTATCTCTCCTGGTAAAGGAAGACGCCGCTGTTTCGTGAGCACTGTATACTCTAAAACTTTTAACCCTGGAGTATATGCGTGTGCCAATTTATGCCTCCTTTATTGTATTATATGATATACAAATTTAGCGATTGGTCAATAGCCTTTCGAGGGTACTGAAGTAAAATCGAGTGATTTTTCAAAAGAATTCCGCCTCTATCGTCTCGCTAAAAGTTTCTTCACTGCCCTCATATTCATCAAGTCTTCTTTTAAATTTGTACGCGGCGTTTCCATGATAAAGGGGAGTTCTTGCAATGCCGGGTGCGTCAAAATATAACGCATTCCTCGACCAATTTCGCCCTGCGCAATATGCCAGTGCCGGTCACTACGCGAACCGAGTTTTGTTTTCGAATCATTAAGGTGAATTGCATACAGTTTACGTAAACCGATAACATTATCGAATCTTTCAATCGTCTTCGCTACACGATCCTTGGTCCTCAGATCGTACCCAGCTTCAAACGCATGAGCAGTATCAAAGACAATTCCTATTCTTTTCTTTTCGTCAACGCCGCTCATAATTTCATGTAATTGCTCAAATTCAGAACCCAACTCATGCCCACTGCCAGCGGTATTTTCCAAGAGGAGGACAACATTGTTCCTAACCTGAGCGAATGCCCGATTAATACCGTACATCATCTGTTTCATACCCTTCACGTTATCCTCTGATGAACCGATATGCATGATCAAAAATGGTGCACCAATAACTTCACTCCTCTTTAAATCTTCGATGAGTGAATCGACCGAACGTTTGAACAACTGGGTTGTCGATGATGCCAAATTAGGCAGGTAGGGCATATGAACAAACACTGGTGAGATCCGTTTGCTTTTTACACCCTCTTTAAACAACGCAATATCTTCGGGATCGAGAGGACTATACTTCCACCCGCGAGGATTGCGCGAGAAGAGCTGTACTGTTTCACAACCCCGAGCCTCGGCGCGCTGGAGGACGTTCTTAAATCCACCAGCAATAGAAATATGAAATCCAAGCTTCATTGATTAAATTACACAAATGATGACAAAGTGAAACAGTCGTGTTAGCCCGCCCAAACGGCGAGGATTCTTGACCTTTCATCGGCACTTTACAGAACAGTGATACCTAACACAAGTGTGTTTCTATCCTCTTTTATGTACGACGGTGGTCTGGGGGTTTACGGTAATATAACGATCTTTCCCAAAATACAGCATTGGCAAAAGCTTTTTTTCATCGATGAGTCCATCCAGAGTGATAATCTCTTTTCTGTAGTGTATGACAATAATCTTTCCGACAAATAATGAGTGATCACCGATGACATGTTCTGCGTGTTTTTCACACTCATATGCTGCATAGCTACTCGTTATTATTACTCCATTGACCTCCTCACCTGGTTTGTAGGCTATCTTAAATTTTTTTAGTTTGTCGATATCTCTTCCTGATGTACCGCCGATCTTGGCAATCAGTGACGCCTCATTGAAGTCCATAAAATTCACGGTAAATCCGTCTTCCTGCTTCAACAACGAGTATGTATATCGTTTCGGAGAAACAAGAATCCCAAAAAGCGGTGGCTGTGCCGAGATTGGTGTATGCCATGCTACTGGCATTACATTTCTATCGACACCTACGACGGTGACCGCCTGAGGGAAATAGTAGTAGAATCTACCAATGTCTGTGGTTTTAACCATACTACTTCTTTTTCTTCACAATGTTATCACACACAGGACAAATTTCTTTCTTTCTTTTTGCAAGCAGCCCCTTACCACATGTAGGACATTTTTTGTCGAGGGGTGGGTAGAAACTCGAAAAATCACATTGTTTACAACGATACACTTTGCCGCGTCGTGTTGTAATAATAATCATTTCGCCACCACACATTGGACAAGGCACATCATGTGCAAGGTTTTCGGTATATCGACACTCGGGATAGCCGGAGCATGCCAAAAATTTGCCAAACTTCCCGTGTCTGACAATTAATGTACGCCCACACTGAGGACACTTCTTTTCGGTTTTTTCAACTTCGATATTCTCTGAATATTTACACTCGGGAAAACCAGAGCATGCCAAAAATTTGCCGTACCTTCCCCATCGTATGATGAGAGGCCGTTGACACTTGGGACAATTCTTTTCTATTTTTTCGGTGATTGATTCCTTAATTTTTGCCACTTCTTTCTTCGTGTTGTTTAACTTCACGACAAATGGATCATAAAATTTACGGACAACATCCTGCCATAATTTCTTACCTGTTTCAACCATATCGAGTTCTTTCTCCATCCTCGCAGTAAATGATACTTCAAAAATATTCGAAAACCTCGGAATAATAATATCATATACTTGCATCCCTAATTCTGTCGGCACAATTTTACTATTCTCTCGTATGACATATCGTCGGTCAAAAAGTCTCTGGACGATGATAGCGTACGTCGAAGGTCTCCCGATACCATTTTCTTCCAATTTTTTTATTAAACTCGCCTCTGTATATCTCGGCGGCGGTTCGGTCTGTTTTTCCGTGAACTCAACACCAGACATCTGAACTACCTCGCCTACCTTCAGTTTCGGGACATATCCCCTTTCGATAACATCACCGCTTACGAGTTGGTACCCCAAGAATTTAGGCTTGAATTCTTCGGCTCTAAAATCTACTCCCATAAAATTAACAATCGC
>CP070664.1:1721796-1726254 GCA_020355325.1 Caldifarciminota bacterium | reverse complement strand
GCTGGCCACATTTTTTGCAATTATTCACATTATACTGGATTTTGTGGGTTTGATTTTTGGAATATGGATATAGTCAGGTAACTGGTTTGGAAAATTGAAAAATATATTTGTATGAACTCTTTCGTATAAACGAGTCATACGAAATAACAGTGGAAGGTTTAAAATTAAAAGAAAGGGGGTGATGTGTAATGGAGATGAGTCCAGAAGAGATGGAGAAAAAGAAAGAGATGGTTATAAGCAAATGCATCTGCAATTCCTGCCCGAGTTGGGTGGAGTGCGGTGAGAAAGGCGGTTTCTGCTTCCAGACTATTGGCAAAAGCAGCTGCATAAATGAGAAAAAGGGTTGTGTGTGCGGAGGATGCCCGGTGTATGCAGAAATGGATTTGCAAAACGAATACTACTGTATTCAGGGTTCTGAGAAGGAACAGAAGATGGCTAAATAGAGCGCACATTTCATTAGTTTATTACTGTTGAATTTTTTTGTACAACAATCAGAACAGAAGGGGTCAGCAATGTTCGGTATTATGAAAGGAAAGTTGCTTAAGGTCATAAATCCAATTCTCTTTATAATCATGCTCATTCAGCTAATATCCGGTCTTGGTCAACGATATGCGGGTCAGGATGTCTTTATTTTCTTTCGCAGGGTCCACGTGTTCAATAGCAGGCTGGTTATAATTTTCTGGATTTTTCACCTTTACCTGAACTGGGCATGGATAAAGGGATGGATAATGACGAATTTAATCAAACCAAGACCTGGGAAACAGTAATGTATTATTTAGGACGCGTAAGGAGCGCACATATGGGGTCAAATCTCGACATTGGATTATAGTTCCTCTATCTTTCTACCTTTACATACCTTTAATTCAATCCGTTTCATCTACTTCCAATTTTTATATACGCCACGACGCAATTTGTTAACTGCTGAGCAGGAAACTTCTTGTGCGATGGGGCCAAAATGAATATAATAGACTGGTTTAATGCAACTTCTGACAAATCGATTGAGCACAGTGTTCATTCAGCATTAACCGAAAGGATGTTGCAGATGGCGAAAGTTGTTAATATCGATGAATGTTTTGGTAAGTTCAATGATTTATACTCGCCGAAGATTATAGGAGAACTCAACGGCCAGCATGTCAAGCTCGCACGGTTAGAGGGAGATAAGTGCCCCTGGCATACACATGATAGTGAAGATGAGATGTTCTTCGTGGTCGAGGGCAAACTTGACGTCTATGAGAAAGAAGAGACTGTGACGCTGCGTGCAGGTGAGTTTTGTATCGTCCGCCGCGGCAGGGAACATCGAGTTGTTCCCCATGGACATGTTAAGCTAATCTTGTTTGAGCCCGTTGGGATTGCCCATACGGGAAATGTACGGGCAGAAATCACAAAAGACAATTACGATCGACTTGATCTATAGAACGATTGACATTATAGAGACTTTTGAGGGCCTCATGGGGTCGCATCCATGGCAATTCTTTATTACCTCAATAAAAATGTAGTGTCGTGAATAATAGTGTCGCTGATTGGTATCAAATAAAATCTTCTTATGTCTGACCAGTCCGTATACCAGATCCATGAACTGCTGTACGCCCTCACTCTCAAGAAATATGTAGTCATTGGCGGATAGACAGACAAGAGAACACCAGTAGGTGGTGAAGCTCCTTGTGGATAACTAAAGCTGAAACTTGAGACAGTATCTATTTGCATTTCGTACCCGTGAGCACCTTGGAGAAGAGTCCAATCACAAACCACCACACAATTGTGGTGGCAGTGAAATACTGTATCAGGTTCAGGCAGTAGAATAATGGGTGGGTCAGGAGGTTCAGTTTTCTCTGGCGGCTCATCGGGTTTATATTCGGTTGGGTCCATACACCCAACATGTATGATAAATAAAAAAAGAATAAATGTCACAGAAAAAAGTTTATTGCGCTTTTGCCCCTTTGTACTCTGTCTCATTTTTTTCATATCGGCCTCTTCAATTTAAAAAGTTATTGATATACCAAATCGTGCCCTTCTGGGAGCACTATAGGCATTAACCCAATCGTCTGATTCCGCAACGAGTGCCAGAAAAGCTTCATACTCTTCTCTGGGTGTAACGAGTCCATCATGGTTCTTATCAGCCGCAGGACTGTAATACTTGCTCATTATAGGATAGGTCTCATAGAAATCCTGGAAATCGATCATTTCTACATCTATTAATGGTGCGTGTGGTCTAATCTGGTATCTTGTACCGAGAAGATTAATTACTTCTAAATCGGCGTTCAAAGAGATTTTACCTATCTTGAATGATTTTGAAATAACACAATCCAACCGTTTCTGAAATTCTAGTCGTAAAACATTCCGTTCTTCGGTTTTTCCTTCTTCACCCGGTGGTGTATAAGGAAAACCCTGACCCAAATAGCCAAAAAGATGTAATTGTGTTTGCAACGGAAGATTAATCACACCCTGAATAAAGATTCTGTGCCGCTGATCAAAATCGAGATAATATTCTTCTGCAGCATACGCTATCGTATCATAGTCTTCATAATAATCGTATAAATCAAAAACTTCCTCGGCATAGGAACTTATTCCGCGTGCCCACGATAAGGTGTAAGAAATTTTGCCGGTAAAGAAAGAATTCGCAAATTCCAAAATCATTTCAATACCCTTAATATTTGCATATTCGATATTTTGGTACCGCACGTAATCCTTGGGTGCACTCGGAACAAATCGAGTACCAATAAGATCAGTTACATCCTTGTAAAATATATTAATGGTTGAATTCAAATCGCTGGTTATTTGTCCCTGCAGACCGATTTCGTAACTCATCGTCTTTTCTGGACCAAGGTTTGGATTACCAACAAGCGGTAAAAATCTATAAAGTTGAATCGTAAGCGGTAAGAGACTATAATAGCTGTATACATAATCATATAACGGTGGTTGGGCGTATAACCCAATATTAGCTCTGAACAGGAACTTTTCAGTTACCATAAACGAAAATCCACAGCGCGGAGAGATAATCATTTTAGGGTCAATGCCTTCAATATCGGTCGCAAAATAATCATATCTACAGCCAACTTTGGCATACAGGCCTTTGTAGTCAATATTGTCTTGCAGGAAAAATGAATACTCTTGCGGATGATACTGGTACTCATCGAGGAGGCGATCTTCATGACTGTAAAGGAGATATTTACTCGCTATAAAATAATTGAAATTTTTAAAATCCAAATATGAGTATTCGAATCCTGCATTTACTTCGTGATATTTATGAGCCTGTACACGTGCATTGAAATTGGCTTTTACAACATGAGACGTCCTGCTTCGATATTCAGGATAATCACCATAGGTTATAGGATAGCTATAGAGCGGTATCTGGCCGGCCCAATACCAAGTAGCACCGAAAGGATTCCTGACACTAAATTCTGGCCACCTGATTATACGGTAATCTTTAAAAGTAAAGTCGTCGAATTGGCCATAAGGACCTCTTTCTCGTACACCAAAAATTGTCTTTGCATATAATCTACTAAGAGTAATATTAAAAAGTTTTCGTGAATCTGGCAGAAAGCTTACACTGAGAACCTGAAGATCTCCATCTACAATATCTGACCGATAATGATTAAGATTAAATTTCCATTGTGTATCATAACGGTCAAATTGAGACCGCGATTTTGCGCCGCTCAACGTCAATTTCCATTTTCCTGATGGTGCAAATAACCACTTACCATAAAACGTGTAATCATCCCGCTGTTTATGTGGCAAGAGATAAAGTCTTGGATTCCAATCATCGGTATGCATTACATCGAAGGACAACAATCCTTTGATTTTATGTGAAATCGGCAAGTGAATTAATGTCTGATAATTTTCATAACCAAAATCGTAGTAAAAGGGCATAACTCTTTCGCTTTTACCATACGCTCTTCCATGAAGTCTATCTAGGGGGTGTGCAGTAATCAAATTGACCACACCTGACATCGCTCTTCCATATTCAACGTCAAAACCACCCGGCAAGAATACGACTTCGTCGATGATACCCTTTGGTATGTATATTACCGGATTACCAGTCTGGGGATCGATAATAGAGACATTGTCAATCATATACAAAACCTCGGTTGGTCGACCACCACGTACATGCAAAGCTGTATCAAGACGTGCCACTGATGGCTGAAAGGCAATCAGGTTAATAGTATAGTCGATCGGCAGAGCAGCGAGTTCAGTTTTCCCGGTAATATATGTGGTTCCAGTCATATCTTTACTGACAATAGGCGTTCTTCCAGTCACGGTAATGGGAGGAATCTGAATCGCTGTTTGTTTGAGAACGATCTCTAAACGGGCAGTCTGGTTGATTTTGACTACCACGTTCTTTATATGTTTTGTTTGATAACCTATGTGTGAAGCCTCAACCGTATACGTGCCTGGCGAGACATTAAGAATGAAAAAATTACCTTCTTCATCGGCTGCTGTACCTAATTGAGTATCCTGGAT
>CP070664.1:1705149-1721696 GCA_020355325.1 Caldifarciminota bacterium | reverse complement strand
GAATTATAGACTCATAGGACGACTATTATTAATCCACCCAGACAACAAGGGTACGAAAAAGATTGTGTAGCAATGTATCGAACCGAATTCCTGATGAATTCTCATCCCCCTACCCCTATTCGATCTGTAAAGAAGATTTATTGTTAATTATTTGTATTACCCAGAGCTTTTGTTATTTATTTCTATTATCTATTTATTATATTGTAAAAATAGAGTTTGTCAAGTAGCAATTTTCATCACAAATAATCTCACGAAAAGAGGGCTGTTTGATTAAAAAACAGGTTATTGGTGTCTTTAATATTATAGGTCAGAGGGCATTTGGCAAGCCTCGATACTGTAGTTTAGCATTGGTATAATAGCATTCAATACTGTTCAATGCGTTTCTTCAGACATTTTCAATTGACTTAACGAAAAAATCTATTATAATTGTACTAAGGGTTAATCGGAGATAAAGGTAGGGAACAGAAATTTTAATACTATTTCCTATATCCTGCTACCCTATCGTGGCGCCCGTGCGCAAAATTGACATAGAGTTGAAAGATGTAATGAAAAGAGAATCGTGTCAACACGGCGCACGCCTTCCTGCCTGTCGCTTGAGATCTACGGGCAGGGGGTTTAAAGGCATCCAAAAAGTATTTGGTTCTTTTCCAAGACTTTTTGGATAAAAGGGGGTGTCCCCCTTTGCGCCCGTAGCTCAAATGGATAGAGCGGCGGACTACGAATCCGCAGGTTACGTGTTCAAGTCACGTCGGGCGCATTGTCCCACCTGTGGTGGGACATAGATAACAGTGATTAAAAGAATTAGATTACAGTAATTGTATCACTGTCATCTCCTTTAAAATCGCTGTAATCGATTCTGACGGAGCCAGAAATGGATGATGCTTTTTTCATGAAAGAGGCACTGAAGGAGGCGCAGAAGGCATACGAGGAAAATGAGGTGCCGATTGGTGCGGTTGCTGTATTTAAAAATCAAATTATTGGACGCGGACATAACCAAACTGAACGACTACAGGATCCAACCGCGCATGCCGAAATGCTCGCAATTACGGCAGCGGCAAATGCCTTAAATTCATGGCGCTTGAAGGATGTTGCGATATACTGTACAGTTGAACCATGCGTTATGTGTGCAGGAGCATTGGTCCTGGCACGGGTAAAGAGAATTATTTTTGCTGCTCGAGATGAGAAGTTTGGCGGCTGTGGTTCAGTTTTGAATGTCGTCAATGAAGATCAGTTAAATCATCAGATTGAAGTCAGTGAGGGAATACTGAAAGAGCAGTCTATTTCATTACTGAAAAGTTTTTTTGAGAAGAAAAGAGAAAAAAAATCGTAGAGTGGTTCACGGTTGCGAAATGCGAATCGGTTTCGAATATCGTTTTTCGTCGAACGATTGACAGATGGCGAATCCTGTTTCGAAACCCAACAACGTAGAACGATCTGTTCGGAGAGATGGCCGAGTGGACGAAGGCGCGCGACTCGAAATCGTGTATCCCGAAAGGGATCGGGGGTTCAAATCCCTCTCTCTCCGTGTGTGATTACGGTGATAAAAAAGAAGATTACAGTGATAAACTAAAGAGGCGGGCAGAGCCCGCCTCGCTGAATTATTATAAATTTTTACATGCCAATTGGAACTCGCACACCACCTTGAACGTAAAAATAGGTATCACTCTCGCTCTCTTCCATCGTTTCTAAATCAACATTCATAAAATGAACGCCACCCTCTAAAAACCCATGGAACGTGCCGAGGTTCATCATGCTTCCGACACCCGCCTTGAAATGGAGTGTTGACCCGCCGTTTCCGCCATAAACAATGCCAATGGGAACATAGGGCATGAATTGACTGGGTAATGGCAGCATGAGACATATATCACCATAAACGCTGAGTCCGAACTTGTAATTGTTACCTCCATCGTCTTCTGATATTATGTTGTATTCGGCCAATCCCATACGTGCACCGAGTATCGGTAAAATTGGTGCCATCACATCTGCAACGACTGAAGGATAAGAAATGTTTACCGTGTCTCCGAGTGCTCGCGGCGCATTGATTGTGTACTGAGCGCCAATACCTATTGAAGCACCATACAGACTACCAAAAAAACATAGAGTTATTGCAATGAAGAACAACTTTTTCATTATACCTCCCTGTGCTATTATTCCATTGTATGTAGATTTTTGAACTCGTCAAGGATGCGTAATCATCAAAAATGAGTACTAATAAAAAAGGCGGGCACGTGCCCGCCTTTTTTAAAGTTATCCTCTTACCTTCCCTTAGAACGAGTAGTAGAATCCGAGGCTGAATAGGAAATCGTACATTGATTCAGATGCTTCCTCGGTTTCATCATCGTCAGCGGTCAAATTATACTGGAATGTGATATCTGGCCTCACCGAGATTGACTGGGCTACGCTCACGTCAACACCGAGTCCACCAAAAACGTACCAGTCTGTTTCTAAATCCTCATCGTCGATGTCTGTTTCCTCGCCGTCTACCGAAACTGTTCCACTATTCTGCATCATCATACCAGCACCAGCTTTGACAAAGGGATTCACTGTCGGCGCTGCTGTAAAGATATATTTGACCGAGAGTGGAATATAGATGCTGTTGATAGTCATGTCCGTCTCAACATCATCGACTGTGGTTGACCATTTACCAATATAGTAAAAACCGCCGATATCGACCGCTACCATGGGCATCGGCATATAACCAGCCTCAAGACCAAAATGATAGCCAAGGCCAGTCCAGGCGTCCATGTCTGCAACATCAGGATTCCAGCTACCGTAGTTCAATCCGCCTTTTAACCCGACATACCCTTGGGCATAGAGGCCACCAGCGAGTACTAAGGCTACTCCTATAACTAAGAGTTTTTTCATTTTACCTCCTTTATTTTGTTGATTATATATATAATTTTGAGTTTGTCAAGACTCAGTTAAGGAATGAGTTTATGCAACCCGTTGTCTTTTCTACCATACATCAGAAAACCTTGATTTACCGAGCATCGCGGATATAATGAACAATGATACTTCTATTTATCTTCAGCCAGGCGATGTGTGATTTTGAAGAAGATATTTTTCACACAATAAGCGACGAGTGGCAGGTAAAACCCGTTACCTATATGACGCAGAGTGTTAGTTTTTTTTCCTCGCCCGCCTTTACTGCTGTCCCGCCGGTTGCGTTCTACCTCCGTAAAAAAAAGGATGTCGCGCAGCATGGTGCTCTTGGTTTTATTGGAGATTGTGCGACAGTACTTCCACTTAAATTGCTCATTAATCGCGAACGACCAGATGGAGAAAGTAGTCGCTGGAATTCTTCATTTCCATCTGGCCATACGACATTCAGTTTTACTCAGGCGGTCATCTATTCACACCATTATCCGAAAATGAAAATTCCACTTTTCGTATATGCCACACTCGTCGGATTTTCACGCATCTATTTAGGCGAGCACTATCCGACCGATGTTTTAGGTGGTGCCCTGTTAGGAATCTCGGTCGGTGTTCTGACCATAGAATTGTTTAAAAACAGTTAAAAATAGATGTATTCAATAAAAACTGTTTATCTGATGTCCTTGAGGAACTTTGTTCACGATAATCATAAGAATAATTTTCGAGGAAGGTATATAAAGATTCTGGAGAATCTCTTAACCGGTGCGAGAAATTTCTTCTTTACATGCGAGCAGGTTTGAGATGACTCAGTAACGCAAGACCCCTCTTACGCCACCCGCCGGTTACATACCACGCTACAACAGTCACCATTTCAATACCGTATGAAATGAACATTGCCCACCAGATGCCTGGTACACCCATGCCTAATTTTTGTGAAAACAGGAGTGCCAAGACGACTAAGAGACAGACTTTCAATATTCCCGCGAACATTGGTGGGAGAGTGTATCCAGCTCCTCGAAAAACACCGGTTAAACTTGTAGTAATACCCACAAATACTAAATATAGAGAAACGATTGTCAAAAATTGAATTCCGTACTGTAGTACCTGCGTGTTTTTAGTAAATATACTCACCAATCCCTGTGCATTCGTAATGAACACGATTCCAAAGAAAACCATGATTGCGGTGCTGAATGCCATTGCTGTCGTGCCAATCTGGGTTGCTTTTCTCGCATCACGGGCACCGAGACTTTGTCCAACTATCGTCGTCGCCGCAATACCAATACTGACGACCGGTAAACTTGCCATCTGTAATATACGGAGACCAATACCGAGGGCGGCAATCGCATATTCACTAAAGAATGCAACGATTCTAAAAACAGTCATACCGCTGAGTGCCATGAGGCCGTAGGAGATGCCTACCGGAATCCCGACACGCAAGATAGTTTTTACAACCCTCGCTTCGAGTATCCACTTTTTGAAAAATTTTAATTGAATGCTAGACTTTCCTTTTATTAAGATAGCACATCCAACAACAAAACTTGCACATTTTGCAATTGCTGTTGCAATTGCGGCTCCCTGTACCTCGAGTCTCGGGAAAAATCCAATACCGAGAATCAGCAAGGGGTCAAGGATAATATTGAGCGCTGTGGCGACGAACATAATCAGCATCGGTGTTATCATATCGCCTGCGCCACGGAATGCATAGTTGATACTGAACGAGAGAAGTTGAAAAAAGAATCCAATGAAAACAATCTTCAGGTATGCTGTACTCATGATAAGGACTTCACCACGGCCACCCAGTAACATCATGATATGGCCAGCGAATATGAACCCCAGGGTACAGACGAAGAGAGCAATACCAGAAGCGAGCAACAACGATTGCTTAACAACGTTGTTGGCTTCGTCTATTAATTGTGCGCCAAATGATTGTGCGACTAAAGCAACAGTGCCCGACCCAATTATTTGGCCAACAGCCAGAATGACATAGAAAATTGTGCCCGCGAGCGACACGGCGGCGATTGCGGTTGCGCCCAATTTGCCAACCCAAAAAATATCTACAATGTTATAACTTGTTTGCATGATAAATGCCAGTATTATGGGCCAGGCTAAGGTTAGAAGTTGTTTGAAGATGCTATAGTAATTCTTTTGAATGGTGATGTGCACGGTTTTAGATATTATACAAAATGACGGGAAAATCAAGCATTTTTATAATGCGAACGAGGAATTCTGGTAATACTGAAACAAAAAACCCCTGGTTTTGTTTTTCAAGACCAGGGGCTCGGTATGGAGGAATAGAGTGAATAGCTGGTCTATAATTGTGAGCGATAGCGATCTCTCAGTTCTGCCTTCTTTCCCTTATTCCAACCCGACACCTTGGAGAAGTAACCCGTCACGCGGGTTATGTGGTCAATATGTATACTGCCACAGAAAGGACATTCTTCTCGTAATCCTCTCGACGTCCTAAAACAGCTATTACAGGTGGTGAATTCTGGGGAAAATGCGATCTGGGCATTTCGCGAATTTCGGAATGTCTTAACGACGAAATTCGCAATAGACTCTTTCGGTGGTTGTGATTCACCAAGCCACACATGAGTCAAGGCTCCCGCCTCAATGAGATCGTGGAATTTACCTTCATACCTTACTCTCTCTACAGGATCAATGGGTATTCCAACATTGAGATACGTTGAGTTGGTATAGTACACAGCACTATTTTTGGTATCTCCTTTCGCAATCGGAGCAGTCTCTTTCGAGAAATGTTCAAGGTCGAGTCGAGCGAGTCGATGTGCCGCAGACTCAGCCGGTGTTTGCTCCATGACAAATCGTATACCATGGATCTTCGAGAGTGCCTTGATACGTAGATACAAGTATGAAAGCACCTTGAGACCAAGACGCAACGCACTTTCATCTTCATGCATCTCTTTGCCGGTGTGATACTGTACCAATTCATTGAGTCCAAGAAGACCGATGAGATAAGTGGCGCGATACAATCTTAGGTACGGTTCACCATCTCGTTCCATCGTGAGAAGGGCTAAGGGTCCTTCATGTTTCAAGGATAGAAGTTTTTCAATGAAATTCTTTTTCTGAATATGCGCTTTTGCTGCAAGGTCTAGTAATGCATCGAGTTTTTCTAATAATGTTGCGTCGTCTCCTTTGGATAAATACGCAACGCGTGGTAGATTTAACGTAACATTCTGAAGGGCAGTGTATCTCATTTTCCATGGTGTGTGGGCATCTTCGAGGTCGCATTCCTCGAGTTTAAATGATAACCGGCAGCACTCGGAAATCTTTGCGGTCTCTCCGCGGTCAAATACATAGTATGTATTTCCCCGCCTCGAAGATACATTACTAATATGATTGAGAAAGTCTTCCCAACCCGGAGTCTTGAAAAAGTCTTCGGTTATATGAACTAATGGTTTTGGGAAAAAGAAGGGTCTCCCAGTTCCATCGCCATCCATATAGATATCGAAGAGTGCCCAGGCAAATTTTTGTGCCTCATGCGCGTAGCCACCATATGTCTTGCCGGTATATTCACCTCCAGGACCAATTGCTTTGACATCCTTAAAATGTTTTGGTATTTCCCAATAGAGATTCAGATCTGAAAATATTGCTTGCCCACCACGGGCAACTGACTGCTGTGAATATTCAAATATAAGCATTTGAGCAAGCTGATGAATCTCTCTATCTGACATTTCAGTGAGGAAAGGTGCGAAAAATATATTTACTGCATCCCAACCAATTGCGCCAGCAAAATGCCCTTGCAAGGCGGCAGAAAATTTGACCATGTGGGCGAGAAGTGTATCGGCATGTTTTGCTGGTCGAGCAATTGATAAAGCGTTGGGGAGATTTAAGCCAAATCGTTTAACATATTCGAGAGATTGCCCAGAGCAGTATGGTCTATCGCCAAAGCCTAAATCGTGGAGATGGATGTCTCCTCGAATATGGGCATCGGCAACATCGGGGCTGAAGACTTCGGTGAGCATATACTGTTTTTTTATTGATTCTGCGAGCGTCATGTTTGTCGCTTCGGGGTTGTGGGGAATGTTTGCATTTTCTCGGTTTGCATAGAGGATAATCTTTTGTGCGTCATAGAGAGGGACGCCGAGCCTCGTATGACGCAGTCTAGAATTTTCCAAGCCGTGCTCGACTAATTTAACATTGACAATCTCTCTGATGAGCGAAGATGAAACGAGACGAACATTCGAATTTAAAATAGTATCCTCGGTTTCTGCAGCAATCTTTTGGGCTGTCTTATCATCCAATCCGGTTTCGTTCTGCAAGGCATTGACAATTCTTGTTCGGTCCCATGAGACAAAATCGTCGTCCGAGGTCCGTACAAAGAGTGCGTAATCGGTTGTTTCGCGTTCTTCCGGTTTTTTCTCTAAAAGCTTCTTTCTTCGTAAAATTTCGCGTTGTTTACGATACAGAATATATGCCTTGGCAGTCCGGGCATGACCATTTTCGATGAGCATCTTTTCCACCGCATCCTGAATTTCCTCGACTTCCGGTGTTTGATTTCCCTTGAGCGTATAGAGAAACAAAACAACCTCGTTCGCCAGTTCTTCGGCAAGTCTTTTATCTGCACCGCCCACGGCCTGTGCCGCAAGATAGATTGCATGTGAAATTTTTGATTTATCAAACGGGACAACAGTACCGTCCCGTTTCTTCACAGATTGGAACATTTTATCTTTCGGAATTTCTTCCGAAATTCCGATCCTTACCGTTACTTTCTCTTCCATCTTCGCTCCTTTTTTATTTTTGATAGCTCTTTTGCGAACTTGTCGATATTGGTGAATTTCCGATAAACCGAGGCAAAGCGGACATAACTCACCTCATCGATTTCCAGTAAATGTTCTAAAATCATTCGTCCAATCTCAGAGGATTTTATCTCTGTCTGATACCTATCAGAGAGACTATCCTCAATTTCATTGACGATTGATTCGATTTTTTCGGCGGATACTGGACGCTTTCTACAGGCTGTGGCGATGCCATTCAGAAGTTTTGTGCGGTCATACGGCTCTCGTGTGCCATCTCGTTTGATAACAACGAGCGGCATTCGTTCGATTGTCTCGTAGGTTGTGAAGCGAAAATGACATTCTCCACATTCCCTTCTCCTTCGCACGACTGAGCCAGCCTGAGAAGTTCTGGTTTCTAAAACCCTATCCCCATCTCTGCCGCATCGCGGGCATTTCATAATATCGCCTTAAATAACACTATATATAGAGTCATTATGCTATTATAACCACAACTTAAAGTTTGTCAAGGGGTTAAATGAATATCATTTTGATTCCTTTTATTTATCATAGAGTGATGCTTACGAACATTAATTGACAATTTCTTTAAATACTATATAATACCGTATGGCGAGGTATACCAAACAACATGCACAAGCGGGATTGAAAGAAAGTTTACCAAAACTCGAAACGCTACCAAATCAGTTTGGAGGTTACACGATAAAAATTATTATTCCCGAATACACATCGTTATGTCCGCGTACTCATTTACCCGATGCAGGAACAATAACAATTGAGTATGAACCCAAAAACTATTTTGTAGAATTAAAATCATTGAAGTACTACGTCTTAGCCTACCGTGATCTTGGGATATTCTATGAGAATGCAGTCAATCGTATTCTCAAAGATTTTGTAAAGGCGGTTAGGCCGCGTTGGGCAATTGTGCGTGGAGAATTTAATCCGCGTGGCGGGATCAAAACAATTGTTGAAGCAACATTCGGAAGGCGTAAACCCTCACACACCAAAAAATAACGAGTCCATCATAAATTTAAAAAACATTGACAATTTCTTAATTCTACATATAATTACCGCATGGATGCTGAGACCAAGCAGATATACACGGAAGCACTCGAGCTTTACGAAAAAGGAGAGATTAAAGAATCCATAGAGCATTTAAAGTTGGTACGTGATTCGTATGTGAATTATCCCGATGTCCATAATGCCCTCGGCCTCGCGTATTCCTTGAATGGTGAGTATAAAGAAGCTATAGAAAGTTTCAAAAAAGCAATTGAATTAAACCCGGAATACATCGAACCGTATGTCAATATGGCAATTATCTACAATGAACAGTGTCAGTTCGAAGAGGCAATCGAGGCATTCGAAAAGGCTGCGAATCTTGAAACAAAAGAGAAAGGATTTTCACCACAATTAAAAGCCAAGCTGGCTAATACCTATGCCCAATTGGGCGATACTTATTATGAATTACAAGAGTTTGTAAAGGCAAGGGAAGAATACGAAAGAGCTAATGACGTAGGGCCCACGTTTCTTGATATCAAATTAAAGCTCGCAAAGGTTTGTATTCAATTATCTGAATTTGAGAGGGCTGAGGAGTTACTACTCGAGATTCTACAGAAGAATAAAAAATATCTCGAGGCACGGACGACGCTCGGACTCTGCTACTATCATCAGCGTAAATTTGATGATGCCGGGAACCGGTGGAGAGAAGTGCTGGATCTTGATCCAACGAACACTAAAGCTAAATCCTATTTAAATATGTTAAAGGAGAAGAGAATATGATAAAAAAGTTGAAGAAGTCAGAAATGAAACAGTATGAGAAAATTCTGATTAATGAGAGGCAAAAACTGCTCAAGGAATTAGCGTATGAGAGCGATCAAATTGCAAAAACGCAGATTGAGACATCGGGGGATCTCTCTGCCTATTCTAATCATATGGCTGATCAGGGTACTGAGACGGAAAGGAGAGAAATCACCTCTCAAATATTGTCAACACGGCGCGAGGCACTCTTTGAAATTGATCTGGCATTGAGAAAAATATCTGAGGGTAGATACGGTTTTTGTGAGCGGTGTGGAAAACCGATTGCGAAAAGACGGTTGAAGTTTTTGCCGCAGGCGCGACTATGTATTAAATGCTCGAGTAAGTAGTCCAATGTTCCACGTCTGATTTAATGATTTTTAAAAAAAATATAAAACCTCTTGTAGCATTTGTTCTCCTCGCATTTCTCCTTGATCAAATTTCAAAGTTTTTGATCGTCCATTTTCTGACACCATTTGAGTCCCCGACCCAGATCATTGGCTCACTTTTACGATTTAAGCTTACCTATAACCCGTATGGCGTTTTTAGCATCCCCTTTGGCCCCAGTGTACTCTATTACATTTTTTCGGTCATTGGTGTCATCGTACTCTTGTACGTGAGTTTATCACTGCATGATAGGGTCGGAATTATTGTTTTCGGCTTTATCATTGGAGGAGCAATTGGAAATGTCGTCGACCGCATCAGATTAAATTATGTAATTGACTTTATCGATATGGGCATCGGCAATGTGCGGTGGTTTACCTATAATCTTGCTGATGCATTTATTACTGTAGGGGCGCTCTTTCTCCTTACTCGTGAGCTGATCTATAAAAAGAAACTCACGTAGACATAAAATCTGAACACCTTGAAATTCTTCCCATAACAATTCAATTCCTTACGTAGTTAGTGTTCTATGAGAATTTCATATATTACCTGTCGACCCAAGACATATTTTACGTAATTTTTAGTTTCCTCAAAAGGAATAAGTTCGATAAACTCGTCAATTTCAGAGTTAGGATTTTTGGCCAACCACGATGTCACACGCATCGGACCGGCATTATATGCTGCGAGAGATAGAGGAATTGAGTTAAAATTATCGAACATCTTGTTAAAATAGTAACACCCAAATTTAATCGATATATAAACATCGTTGAGTGAATATGAAGGAATATCTAATTCTCTGCTTATTCTCTTAGCGGTTTCAGGAATTATTTGCATGAGTCCCTGTGCTCGAGCCGGTGATAGTGCCCCTGGATCGAAGAGACTCTCTTGCCAGATCATCGCAAGGCAGAGGCTTAGTTTAACATCTTGGTCCATGATAGAGAGAGCATAGCGTACGGGATAGAGCAGGCGGTACATTTCGATCGGCATTTTCCGCACATGATTGTTCTCTGCAATTTCCTTGAGCCGTAACGCGTAGATGATCGATTGGCGGTCAGCACCATAGTGCGCACACAATTGAGTGAGATAGAGCAAGTCGTTCGGACCTGAAGCACTAATCATGTCCAACTCTTCTGTTGCGTACTGTAATTCACCTAAACGGAAGTAACGTATTGCGCGTGCCAGATGGAGTGAATCGGCATGGCTCAATGAGGATGTGCTATCGCCCAGCTGCTTTATCCAACGAACCAATGATGTTGTATCAAAAAAAGTAGTATTACTGTGTCTCACCAATGAGTAATATGACAGAGGATATGTATCAGTGAGATAATGTTTTAAGCTCTCAACTGGTTCGCCTAGTCGTTCTCTGACCCTAATGTGCCAGTAGACGAATTCGGGTTCTTCACAGGTATTCAAGATGCCGGTTGCCTCATTGAGTTTCCCAACTTTGTATAGATTCATCGCTGCTCTGAATTTGGTATTTCTCTCATTAATTTTCAAGAAAGTCTCTACTGCTTTGAGGGTATCACCAAGGTCTTCCCAGAGAAATGCCTTTCGTTTAAATCCTCTGGTTGCATAACTCGAACCCCTGTGATGGGTATACAGTGAGTCATAAATTGCAATTGCTTTATCATACTGATATAAATTTTCGTAGATTCTCCCACGGTAGTAGTATGCTTGAGCCCACGTGCTTGACGCAAGGTATTTAAGGGCATTTGCATGTTCACCCTTTTTGTAATAAATATATCCTCGATAATAGTTTACTTCGTTACTGGAAGCCGACTTTTTTAGATGCCAAAGCGCCTTATCGTAGTCGCTGTGATAGTAATACACCATACCGTGCATTTTGTGTTGCGATTGCGTTTTTGGCTGTACTACCTGGAGCGCATAATAAGCACCCTGTGACCGTTGATAATTTTCAATTAAATTCCATGCAATTTTTTTTGTGTTTTTTTTATCTTTCTGCGTTTCATACATTTTAAGGAGTATAAACTCCCGTAACGATGGATCCTTCAGTTTTATCAACTCTCTTTGAACGATATCGAAGTCTTCAATATTTAATAATACATTAAACAAAAGATCTTGATACTCATCAAAAAGGTAAGAACTTATTGAATGAATAGCAAGGAGTACTTTGAGCGAATGTTCAAAATAATTCAAATTATAGTACGCTTTTGCAAGATATAACATGCGATAATCGTAGGGTGCCGACGGTTGTGAAAGATATTTAATTGCATTGTGGTAGTCAGTGAGATTATAGTAAACGACGCCTCTGAGTAAATCGTCTTCAGTTACTTGAGTTAGTTTGTACCATCTTTCGGTTTTCAATAAAATTATATCTGCTTCATATTGATTCAGACCTATTGCCCAATCAATGGTGTCGAGTAATTCTGCTGCACGCTGGTATTCACGTTGGTGAAAATAAATTTTAACCAGAATTTTGGCACACTCTTTCTTATATTCTGGGCTGACGACATTATTCGTCAGTATGGTGTAAGCATAAAGAGGATTGTCGTAGTAACTACGGAGCGCTTCCTTGAGATAATCGGGTTCGGATATTTTTTTTATGCCGGGTCTCGGACATGAAATGATTAAGAGTATTACAAAAAATACCCAACGCATATTACATTTTAATCAGAAATGAAATTTGGTCAAGAGTTAATTATTTATAGATTGTATAAAGTGATACGTTGATGGGCAAGGCAGCCAGTATCGTTAAACGGCTTCGATTATAGTAGTTAAATCAAAACACGTAACCATTCAACGTATAACGATACGGGTGGCCATGCCGTATAACAACTAACTAACAACAATGTTTGGTTTTAGTATTCGAACAGTTCTTTTTCGGTGAAGAAGAATGAAATCTCGCGCTGTGGGTCTTCGTCAGGGGCAGCAGCGTGGACGACATTTTCACCGACTGAAGTGCCATAGAGATTTCTCACGGTTCCCTGTGCCGCCTTCTTTGGATCGGTTGCACCGACGACTTCACGGAGTTTTTTCGGTGCGTTCGGAGATTTGAGACAGCAGACAACGATGGGACCCGATGAAATGAAGTTAACGAGCCAGTCATAGAAGTCTTTCCCTTTATGGATTTTATAGAATTCACCACCTTGTTCCTTATTGAGCCAGAGCATCTTCATGCCGACGATCGTGAACCCTTCGTCAATAATCTGTTTTAAAATGGCGCCAGCAAGATTTCTCTTCGTAGCGTCAGGCTTAATAATGAGCAATGTTCTATTCATACCTAACTATATCTAATTTTTACGCGACGTCAACAAACTCTATCAGAGGGATAGAAAAAATTTGACAATGTAAGAAATTTATTGTATAATGAATCGTGCATACTAAGAAATTCCGGTACGTATATATTATTGTTTTCTTTATTCTTTTCTATTGCGCTAAGTCCGATCGGGTAACAGAGGTAATAGATGGTGATACATTCAAAACTGAAAGCGGTAATGTGATTCGTCTTTTAGGAGTCAACGCGCCAGAGATGACCGAGTCCGGAGGAGACATTGCCAAGCGTTTTTTATCGATGATGATTCTGAATAAACAGGTGAGATTTGAAAGGGACATCACCGATAAAGACGATTTCGGCAGACTGCTGAGATATGTCTACTATGACAACACATTCATTAACGCAGAGATTATTCGAGCGGGTTATGCCGAAACCCGGTTTTATCCACCGGATACATTGTACAGAAATAAACTGAAAGAGTTAGAAAAGATTGCGGTAAGGAACAGCATTGGATTATGGGCATTTTCGGTTTTTCAGATTCCAGACACTGTCGGTCTGATCGGAAAAGAGATTCCCAGATCGCTAACAAAGCACGACATTATATCCTGGCGTGATGCAGCACATTACTATGGTCAAACAAAAACTGTTGAGGGTACTGTTGTCGCGTCAAATAACACGGGTAAGGTATGTTTTTTAAACTTTCACAAGAATTGGAAAAAGTATTTTACGGCAGTCATCTTTTCCAGCGATTTTGATAAATTTCCTCCACATCCCGAAGATCACTATTTAAATCGTCGGGTGAGGGTAACAGGTTTGATTAAAGAATATAAGGGAAAGCCAGAAATTATACTGAAGAGCCCATCTCAAATCGAGATCATTCAATAACGTTTATTTATTTTAGCCTGTTGCTTTATAATGAGGTACATCTTATAACTTATTCGATAATTTGAGAATTCTCGAATAATAGAATAATCGAGACTTGTAATTTGAATGGAGGAGTGATACTGCGTTTCAAATAAATTACATCATTCGCCGATTATCTGCACGACGATGTTGCGTTGTCTTGGTCTCATATCAAACTCTGCGAGAATCACCTGCTGCCATGTCCCTAACAGTAGTCCGCCGTCTTGGAAAGGTACGGTTAACGAAGGACCCTGAAGAGCAGCCCGCACGTGGCTAAAGCCATTGGCATCTCCCCAGGTATCGTCGTGATGATAATGTTTGTTTGAAGGTACAATTTTTTCGTACAATTCCTGCATATCCTTTATTAAACCAGGCTCAAATTCAAAGGTGGTGATCGCAGCAGTTGATCCAATATGAAAAATCGTCACAGAACCATTTTTGACATTCGATGTTTTTAATATTTGGGAAATCTCCTCTGTTATGTTTATTAAATCTCCACTTCCTCTTGTTTTCATGCTCAGTTTTTTGTTTATTATCTTCATATTATTCTCCCTGTGGATGCAAAAAAATCTGAGGGACATCTCGGTCAGGATGCCTGATTATCTTGACCGATGTTCCGTATACGTCACGTAAGGTTTTTTCATTGATCAACGATTTGGGTGTGCCGTCTGCATAGATGGTTCCTTCGTGCATGAGGAGGAGGCGCTGACAGTAGAGGCTTGCTAAATTCAGATCATGATTGACGATGATAATCGAAATCCCCAGAGTATTGAGTTTTTTCAAAAGCTCCATGATGGCAAATTGGTGGTGAAGGTCGAGATGACTCGTCGGTTCATCGAGGAGTAATATTTTCGGTTGTTGAGCAAGCGCGCGTGCAATGACGACCCGCTGTCGCTCACCCGATGAGAGTGAGTTGATTGGCCTTTTCCTGAATTTAGTGACATCTGCTTGCTCTAACGCATATTCAACAGCGTCGATATCCTTTCTGCCTTCGCGTTGAAAGACACCGAGATAAGGATACCTTCCCATAATAAGGATATGCTCAACGGTAAAGTTGAGTGCAAAATATGTTTCCTGAGGTACAAAGGCAATTTGTTGTGCAAGGATTTTGCGGCGTATCATCGTAATATTCTTATCAAAAATGAGCACGGATCCTAATCGAGGAGTCAGTATACGACAGACGAGTCGGAGGATAGTCGATTTACCAGCACCATTCGGTCCAATGATGCCAAGAAATTCTCCTTGGTGGAGCGTGAATGAAACGTCTTCGATGACGTCTTCCGTGTTATAGGAGAATTGTATGTTCTTTACTTCGATTGCTGTCATAGAGATCGTGAATTCAACGAACAAGAGCGGATGTAACGAATTGAGTTAATATAATTCGAACGATAGACATTTATGAGTGTCATTCGCACTACCTTTTATAAAGGTAAATAAAGAATGGCACGCCGACCAATGAAGTAACGACACCGACAGGAAGTTCATACACGGTGACGGTACGTGATAGGGTATCGGCTAATAATAAGAATGTTGCGCCTAATATAAATGAGGCGGGTAAGTTATACAGATGCCGCGGACCAAAAAGCAGTTTTGAGACATGTGGAATAATAAGCCCCACAAATCCTATCGCGCCAACGATTGATACGATTGATCCAATGAGGAGTGACGTCGTGAGAAAGACAACGATAGAAAATCGCTGAATATCGATGCCGAGTCCCGCTGCTGTTTCTAATCCCTGGGAAATAATATCTAATTCTCGGTGATAGCGATACAAGAATATGACGAGACCGAGAGAGATGACAACGAGAATCATGATCAATATTCGATTTGCTGGATTAATGATGACACCAAGATAGCCCATCAAGAGGTAGAGAATCTCGTACAACTCTCTTCCGCCCATCACCATGATCATCATCACCAGCGAAGAGCAAAGGAAACTCATAATAACGCCGGCGAGAATCAATCGGTCTCGTAGCAATCCACCTTCGACCGTTGCGATCGTATAGACAAAGAATCCGACTCCGAGTGATCCAAGGAAGGCGAAAATTGGGCTGATTGTACCGAAGATAAGAATTCCAATTGAACCGCCGAGTGCTGCACCCGATGCCGATCCAAGCGTATACGGTTCGACGAGTGGATTACCGAAGAGTCCTTGCAACATACCACCGCAGAAGGCTAATATTCCCCCCGCGACGATGCCGAGTATCACACGTGATAATCGTAACTGAATGACTTCAGGACTCAATGGCGTAGGACCGACGAGGATGGCAATCGCTATGGCTGCTAGAAAAATGACCAGGGTAAATACTATTTTATTCACAGAGAATTTTTTTTAACGCTTCAAATCCATGGACGAGTCGTGGACCTGCGCGCATTAAATGATCCTGATTCAGGTGTCTGTAGACCCGAGCATTTTCTATTGCGGCTACTGTTTGCCACCCTAAGCGATTTTCTATGGTTTCTGGATGGATGAGGATGATAATTTCAGGATTTCTCCTGATCACTTCCTCTTGTGCTACAACAGGATAATCCTTCTGCAAATCCGAAAAGATATTTTCCCCTCCCGCTCGCTCGAGTAACTCGTTGAGAAATGATGTTTGTCCTACTGT
>CP070664.1:1699821-1705049 GCA_020355325.1 Caldifarciminota bacterium | reverse complement strand
CCGGAGCTCCTAGAACTCGAGGTCTTGAAAGAGAATCTCACGTCACAGATCAAAGGCAAAAAAATTGAAAGCCTCTATGTTTTAAAGCCCTATGTTCTAAAAAACTACTTCATTGGAGACCTTCATGCAGAAAAAGTTCTTGATATTCAGCGCCGTGGTAAATTTTTAATCATCAAACTTACGACACACAAAATTATTATACATCTCATGCTCCATGGTTCGATCAAGTATGTTTTGCCTGGAAAAGTCAAAAAATCATCTGCGGCATTGTTGCGTTTTGTCGATGGGACAGTACTTGAAATGAATGAGATGGGTTCGAAAAAACGGATGTCGATCTATGTCATTCCAAATGCTGAGTCAATAAAAAAGATTAATGGTCTCGGAATAGAGCCATGTGCACACGATTTTACCGAGGAGAAATTACAAGCCTTGCTGAAAGAAGAATCGAGACAGGTGAAATCCCTCCTCTGTGACCAGAAGAAGATCGCTGGTATTGGCAACGCATATGCCGATGAAATTCTCTGGCAGGCAGAATTATCACCGTTTAAAATCACCACCAGGTTTACGAGGAGAGAAGTCAAAAAATTACACCAGGCAATTACTGCGGTTTTACACTGGGCAATAGATAAGGTGAGAGAAAAGGGGGTATCAGAATCCAGGGACTTTCTGAATATTCACAATTGCGTGGCAAGGCCTTGCCCGAGATGCGGTGAGCGTATTGCATCTGTATGGTTTTCAGGTAAAGCTACGAATTACTGCCCAAAATGTCAGACCAAAGGCAGGAAATTGAAGGATCGACGATTGTCGAAATTATTCAGATAAATAAGGAGTTATCAGTGTTATTTAAAAATTTGGTTGAATATTCTGAAAAACTGCGTAAGGTCTCATCACGGAATGCGAAGATTGATATTATCATTTCATTTCTCCAAAAATTAGCTCGAAAAGAAGCAGAGATAGGCGTGAATTTTATCTCTGGTAATATGAGGCAAGGAAAATTGAATATCGCGTGGAAAGGGTTGCACGAGCTGTTAAACACTGCTCCTTCACGGTCCAAAAAATCACCCCAATTAACCGAGGTGGATGCCTATCTTGATCAGACAAAATCTGCGAGAGGGCAGAAAAAGATAAAAGAACTCGCTCCACTCGTTGCTCGGCTCACGGATTCAGAGAGAAAATATCTCGTTTCAATCATCGTGGCAGATGTACAGCAGGGCGCAGGTGAGGGTCTAGTCAAGATGGCAATTGCTCGATTCTTCGGACTCAGAGACGATGATATTGAATTTGCCGCTATGCGTAAACCCGATATTGGTAAGCTATTTCTTTATCTCCTTGAGAAAGGCAAGACTGGTATCAAGGATATAGGAATACAGATATTCAGCCCAGTGAAACCCATGCTCGCTGAGATTGCACAGTCCTTAGACGATGTCTTTGAAGAGTACACTGATTTTGCGGTCGAACATAAACTTGATGGTGTTCGCGTTCAAGTCCATAAACAGGGTGATGAGGTAAAGATTTTTTCTCGACACCTGAGAGATATAACATTGCACTTCCCTGAACTCGTCGATATAGCACGGAAACTTCCCATGGAAGAATGTATCCTCGATGGTGAGGCCGTCGGTATAGGAAAAGATGGCAGACCATTACCGTTCCAAGTTCTGGCCCAACGGACAACGCGAAAAAAGGACATTGCAATCATGAAGGATAAAGTTCCAGTACAACCACAATTTTTTGATATCCTCTATAGCAATGGAAACGATTTGACCTCAAAACAGTATCGAGAACGTTGGAGGCTTTTAAACCGGATGATCAGTACAAAAGACTATGTAGCTTCACGAACGCTGCCCAAAAACAAAAGGAGTGCGGAGACATTTTTAGAAAAATCAGTAGCACGAGGCAATGAAGGTGTCATGGTAAAACTGCTCGATTCTCCGTACCGACCAGGAAGGCGGGGAAAATTCTGGTTGAAAATTAAAATCGCACACACGGTCGATTGCGTTATCCTCGCTGCGGAATGGGGACACGGCCGACGACGGGGTTGGCTTTCGAATCTCCATTTAGGCGTGCTCGATGAGACGCGGACGAAATTTTTAATGGTTGGTAAGACCTTCAAAGGATTAACCGATGCGATGCTTACGTGGTTAACGAATAATTTGCCGCGGTATAAGGTTCATGAAGATTCGTGGACTGTTTATGTGAAACCAGAAGTCGTCGTCGAAATTGCCTTCAACGAAGTTCAGAAAAGCCCGAAGTATGAATCGGGTGTTGCACTCAGATTTGCGCGGGTGAAACGCATCAGAGAAGATAAACAACCGGGCGAGATTAATACGATTATCGATTTGGAAAAATTGGCAAAAATAGGAGGACGCGATGAACTATGAGCAGGAAAAAAAGATGCATATATCATATTGTGGCTCTTATTGTCATTTGTGTGATTGGCACACCGGAAAGATAAGAAAGGCGGCCCAGTCAATGTTGGATTTGACTGATGAACAGGGAGGATTTAAGAGGCTGCTCAATGGAAAAGCTAATATTGATGATTTTAGGACGGGGTTAGAAATAATTGCGCAGTCCAGTATATGTTCTGGTTGCAAAGCAGAACTAACTGCCAATGAGCGTTGTCAAATTCGCAAGTGCTGCTCGAGCAGAGGGTTTGATTTATGCAGTGAATGTTCCGAGTTTCCTTGTGAAACGTTGAAGACGAATCCTGGTGTCATTAAGTTTCGCTGCATTGAAAACCTTGAAGAAATCGAAAAAATCGGACTCGAACAGTGGATAGATAAACAGTGGGCAGACTATACTGGTTACAGCAAATAACGGGATGAAGAAATACACAGGAGGTTAGAGGAGAAAGCATATGTCAACGTTGAATAAATACATTGATCGTGCACTTGCGATGCATGTAACAAAGGCGAAAATAATCGATGTGTCGAGTGTTGTAGTTGGATATTGGGTACGATTGAAGTGTCAGTACGGATGTGGTTCCTATGGTACACGGTTGACCTGTCCTCCATATTCACCGACGCCTGAATATACGAAGAAGATGCTCGATGAATATTCAAAGGCCCTCTTGATCCAGATCGAGGATATCCCGGCGAAAAAAGAGCGAAAAATAAGGATTAAGATTGAAAAGATTGTGGCTGATCTTGAGCGAGAAATATTTCTCGATGGATATTATAAGGCGTTTGGCATGGCAGCCGGCCCGTGTCGATTATGTCGCACCTGTGATACGACACAAGATTGTAAATTTCCTGAGCGTGCACGTCCTTCTATGGAGGCGTGTGGCATTGATGTCTATCAAACTGCAAGAAATAATGGATTGACATTAGAAGTTGTGACATCAGAAGAAGCATGTTGTTCTCTTGTATCACTCATACTTATTGAGTAGGTCAGACAATGCTTGAAATCGACGGCAGCTATCTCGAGGGTGGCGGGCAGATTCTCAGAACTGCTATTGCCCTGTCTGCAATTACTCGCAAAGGCGTCCACATTTACAATATTAGGAAGGGCAGAGAAAAACCAGGTTTGCGACCGCAACACCTTGAAGGCATTACCGCCGCTGGCAAAATTTGCAATGCTACTGTAGACGGCTTGCAACTCAATTCGATGGAAGTTTCTTTCACCCCAGGAAAGATAAAGGGAGGAACGCATACGATTGACACCAAAACTGCTGGTTCGGTGACGTTGATTCTTCAAACCCTTGTCCCAATAGCAATCCACGCAGAGTCTTCGCTGAATCTTACAATCAGGGGTGGCACCGCAGTGTCGTTTAGTCCAACGATCGAATACTTCCAGCACGTCTTCTGTTCTATTCTTAAAAATATGGGTGTCACAGTATATGTTGAAATACGGCGGCATGGTTTTTACCCACAGGGTGGAGGTGAGATTTTCGTAAGGATTGAACCGGCAAACATTCTGAATATAGAGCTCATTGAACGTGGTGAGTTGCAAAACATAGATGTGCTGGCTGTTGCGTCAAACCATTTGCAACAGGCAAGAGTAGCCGAAAGAATGCTCAGTGGTTTCGGAAAAATATTCGCACATGCGCATACCAGTTGTCAGTATGTTGATGCACTCTCTGCAGGCTGTTTCGTTAGGAGTCATGCCCACTTTGCGAAGAGTAGACTGGGCGCCGATGCATTAGGGAAGCGAGGAAAGAAGGCAGAAGATGTCGGTATGGACGCGGCTCGAGAACTAAAAGATGCGATCGAAACCGATGCTCCGATAGATCACTGGATGGTCGATCAGATTATACCATATATGGCGCTAGCGGTCGTACGCAAGGGTGAAATATCAAAAATTAAAATTCCTCGATTGACACAACACGCGAACACGAATATCTGGGTCGTCAAAAAATTCCTGCCCGTGGATTACGAAATGAGAGATACGATCATAACATGCCGAAAAAGCTGAAAACGATGGTGGATATTTCGATGGATGTCTATAAAGATTTTGCGTATCTTTATTATGCAGGCCCGTATGTCTATAGTGAAAATATGGCAAAATTCTTACCTCGCATCCTGAACAAGTTCGAAACAAAGCCGCAGACACTCTTGGATGTCGCATGTGGTGATGGAAGATTTTCCGTGATGATGGCTCAGCAGGGAATGGCCGTAACGGGTGTCGATGCTTCAAAACAGATGCTCCACTTTGCAAAAGAACGCGCACGAAAGGCGAATGTCGACATCGATTTTGTCTGTCAGGAGATGCAGCACTTGTCGACGAAGAAAAAATACGACCTCGTTACCTGCTGGTTTGACAGCCTCAATTATTTGTTAACGAAGAGTGAGCTATTGAAAACATTTCGAACTATAAGTAAACATCTCAATGGCGATGGCCTTTTCATATTTGACATGAACACGATTTACAGTCTCTCAATCAGATGGCGAGAGCGAAATCTCTGGATCGAGGTTGATACCAATACAATATTCGAGGCGCATCATGGTTACGAGTACAATCCTCGAAAAAAGATTGCGACCTTGAAAATTACAGGGTTTGTGAAAAGAGGTAAATTGTGGCGACGCATTGTAGAAGTGCATAGGGAACGCGGCTACACGTTGAGCGAGATAAGGGAAGGTCTCAAAAAGGCTGGCTTGAGAGATCTCGCGTGCTGGGGCAATATTCGTCGAATGACGAGGCCGACGAGAAAATCAGGACGGTTTTGGTTTGTTACGCAGCACAAGTAATGAATATCGGAATTAGTACACTCTTCAATCTCGATTTGCCTCTGG
>CP070664.1:1682408-1699721 GCA_020355325.1 Caldifarciminota bacterium | reverse complement strand
TTCGATTCAATAGGACTAATGCCTGAAATTGAGGTAACGGCCCCACAGTATGAATATAAAGAAGAGGCATGGAGTGGTTTGATGCCTGAAGTTATTGTTACCGCTCCACGAATTAATAGCGAAAATATGAATTCCCAGGCTATGTTGGCAAATAAAGAACCGAATTCGCCGGATGTTGATAATGCGCCAGTGCAGAACGGCGTGAAAAACCGCGCCGGCAGTCAATGGTTCGGTATCGATATCAATACGGCTATCATTCTGGGTATTTTGGGAATAGCGATTCTTATTATCGGATTGCTCCTGCCTTACTTCCTGCACAAATTCGCCACACCATCTCGTCGAATGTGCAATTGCGAAAAATGAATGGAAGGGGGTGATTGCTGTGTTGAGAAGAGAAACGAAAGAAAAAAATTGCGTAAGGGGAGAAACGACGCGGAGAAGTTCGGTAACTTCGACGCTCTCACTGCTTATTCTTGCCATTATTATAATGCTCAGTCATTGCTCTCCTATTACTGAGGTCGGAACCATAGAGTACAAGCTCATAACCGGCACGAGTGACAACGAACTCCATATCATAATGCATAATACTGGTAGAGAAATTTTTAGTATTGACAACGAATACAAGAATTTCATTTCTGTCAAAGGCGGAAACCTGGTAGTCGACAAGGCACTCGAGGATGAAATAAAATCTGCCTACTCCAACATTACCTATCGGATTTCCATTTGTTTGTCCTCAAACAATGAAACCGTAACGCTCACAGCTTCGAAAGATATTTTCAATAACCTGAAGGTCGGTTCCACTGCGAAGTTTGAGATTAATAGATCGAAAAGGAATACAATAGAGCGATTAGTCCACGAGAGGTATAATGAATTATATGACCGAGCGAGAGAATATGCTCCAATAGCCGAGACAAACTATTATTAATGTAAAGGAGGAAACGTGGCCGTACTATTACTTTTTCTCACAATAATTACAGTACATGGTGAAAAGGCGGTCGAGGTGCGCTTCACAGAAATTTCACCGAGAATTGATGGGGTGATTGAGGAGGTCTGGCAGCAGGCAGATTCGGCGCATGGTTTTGTGCAACATATTCCATACGAAAAAGCAGAGCCCACCGAGAAAACGGTGGTCTATGTATTAGAAGACAGGGGAAATCTCTATTTCGCCTTCCGTTGCAATGCACAGAACCATAAGCCAATGGTTAACGCTACCGGTGATGAGGATTATGTCGTGGTTAAAATGGACCCGTTCGGTAGTAAAACAACCGGATATTATTTTTATGTTTTCGCAAGTGGAATAATATGGGACGGTTGGCTCCATGATGATGGCCGTACTCAGGATGATTCATGGGAAGGGGTATGGTATCGGGCCGTCAAGGTATACGACGACCACTTCGATGTCGAAATAAAAATTCCATTTAAATCGATCCGGTATAAAAAGAGAATCGGTACATGGAACGTACAATTTATGCGACATATTACCTTTAACCAAGAGGACGACTACTGGACAGAAGTCCTGCAAGTAGAAGGAGATTTGATCTCAAAATGGGGGTCGTTGACCGGTATTAATCCCCATGCAACAGGGTACTACTTCGAGTTATTCCCTGAAGCATATGTGAGATATGACAGAGATGATGTACGCGATACCACGGAATTCAAACCGAGACTGAGTTTAAACGTTAAGTGGGATGTGACACCCCAGACCGCAATTAATGCAACCATCTATCCAGATTTCGCGCACATTGAATCAGATCCGTTTACCTTGAACTTGGACCGGTATCCAACCTATCTGGATGAACGTCGACCCTTTTTTCTCGAAGGTAAAGACATCTTCCGCATGTCTGATTTTGGTCCAGGTAAAAGATTTTTTGAACCACTAAATATTTTTTACTCCCGAAGAATTGGCAGATCGATGGATGGTGATGCAATACCGATTATTACAGGACTAAAATTAACCAATAAATCCGAAGTTTGGAATATAGGAGCCTTGGGTTCGTATACCGATAAATTTAGAGAAGAAAACCAGGTCACTGAACCGCAAAGGTGGTTTGGCGTATTGCGGGCGAAGCGTCGAATATTCGAAAACTCGGATATCGGACTGATGTTGAGTGGAACAATGGTCACCCGAGAGAACTACAATTATGCAGTTGGTGTGGATGGTGTGTATCGTAGAGGCGCAAGCCAGCTCATCATTCAAGGTGCTGTGAGTGATAAAAATGAAAAGAAAGGGTTTGCGCTGTCTTCTGGATACTTGGGTTTCATCGGGAATCTCTGGACAATGAGCGCCTTTGAGGTCGTGCACGATTCGTTTGATGTGAGTGATATCGGATTTGTACCGTGGGTGGGCAGGGAGAAGTTCACGTTCTACAGCGGTCCATATACGACGTATTCAAAAGGTTTTGTGAGAACACTGTACGTTGCTGCTGGTGTTAAGGCTGTTAAAGAGGGTGGTTATGATAACTGGTCGAAGCTCGGTGTTCTTCTCCTCAACCCGACGTTTCGTAATAACTGGAGCACGAGTCTTCAATTTCTCGTGGGTCCATACTATGAAGCGGATACCAACTATTTGCGCAAGGAAGTCTTACTGTCAATCGGAGGTAACCTGTTCAACCATATCTTAAATCTCCAGTGTAATTATAGTTATACGTACAACTACTGGCGTGGTTATTTAGGATATCGTGGTTATAACACACTGTTCTATAATTATTCAATCATACCGCAAATAAATCCTGGATTGAGGGCCAATGTATGGATTGAATGGGATACACTCAATACGATTGTCGCAGTAACACCACGACTGAGACCGTATATTCTCTTCCAAGTCACGGCAGACATTCAGTTAGAAGTATTTAGCGAAGTCGTCATGGAAGTACCTGGCACAGATTTTCGCGAAACCGAGTTGCTTTCAAACCGTTTCGGTTTGCTCTTTGCCTGGCGCTTCTTACCGAAGTCCTGGTTATACATTGCGTTGAATGATTATCGTGAACAAGATGAACAGGGCTCATTACAACCGCAATACCGCATTGGGGCAGTCAAGGCAAAGTATTTAGTCTATTTCTGAGGAACACGGGCGTGGCGATTTTTTAAATGTGAAATAGCAGAGGAGTTATTATGAAAAACCTATCGATTACATTTGCCCAAGCAAAAGACGAAACGTGTATAAGGAATCTTCTTTCCGAAGCAGACTTGCCTTTTCTAGATGTGGGCGAACACCTGCCAAATTTCATCATCGCAAGAGATAAGGGTCAGGTTATTGGTGCGGTTGGCATTGAACGGTTGGGTAAGGTCGGTCTACTGAGGTCATTGGTTATAGCACCGCGTCATCGTGGCAAGGGTATTGGTACGATACTCTATGACAGAATACTAGCCTATGCTGATCTTATCGGAATTAAGAAGCTCTACTTATTGACTACTACTGCAGAAAATTTTTTTACAAAGGTCGGTTTTACCAAAATCGAAAGAGGAAATATTCCAAGACCGATACAACTGACGAAGGAATTTCAAAGTCTCTGCCCCGAAACCGCTGTGTGTATGGTTAAGACTATTGAAAAAAAAGTCAAACACTATCCTCGGGAAATACTCCGTCTTCAACGTGATGTACCCGGTGCAGAATTGTGGGGTATTGCCTTGGAGAAAGTCATGTTTACGTACTTCGAGATACAACCGTATACCACATTTGAGAGACATAGACACAGAAGCGAGCAGATAACATTCGTTCTTGAAGGAAAGCTATTTTTTGAAGCAGTCGACAGCACCGTGTGTGTTAACGCGGGAGATGTCATCGCAATTCCCTCGAATGTAGCTCATGCCGCATACACAAAGGAAGAGTGGGTAAAAGCGATTGACGCATGGTCGCCGGTGAGGCGCAAACTGTTAAAGAGGTCTGCGAATACTGACACGACACCTTTACATGATTGAGATGTTTGATTTGAATATGTGGATCGTTATAATATCCGCTGCAATGCAGTGGTATCCTGAGAGGAGGCACTATGAAAAAAGAGATTGAAGGTAACCTGTTGAGCCCGCTACCGGTGGCGCTCGTCGGCACGCTCATAGAGGGACGGCCAAACTACTGTGTCATTGGCTACATGTCACCCTTCGATTTCGGGAGACATATTTTCTTTAGTCTGTACAAGAAACGTTACACGCGTGTAGGGATACAGAGGAATAAGACGTTCAGCGTGAACATTCCCTCAGAAGATCTGATGAGAGAGGTCAATCTTTGTGGCAGTAAGTCTGGCCGAGATTTCGACAAGTCGAAACTTTTTGATACTTTTTACGGCGAGTTAAAGAGCGCACCAATGATTCGTCAATGCCCTCTCAACATGGAGTGTCGAGTGACTGACATCCTCGACTATGATCCAAACGAAGGGATCATCGGCAGAGTGGTCAAATCGTATGCTGACAGCGGACTCGTGAAGGATAGTATCGTTGATATGAAAAAAGCTCGACTCATTATCTGGACAATAGGTGGAGACTTCTCATATTACCGTGTTGGTGAGCGTATTGTGCTAGATGAAGCTACGGCACAATGACAGAACCTATTCGATGAGTGCAATGAAATGTGCGCATTCTTAAAAAATGTTGCTCAAGTATTCGCTCAGCATAGCTGGCTGAGATTCTGTGCTGCATATCTTGATGCACGGCCGATCGGCGTGCTCTTCTCTTTTCAATTTGTCGATCGAATCTATCTGTACAATGCTGGCTTCGATCCCGATTTCTCTCATTTATCTCCCGGTATCGTCGCTATCGGCCTTGATATAAAAGCTGCAATTGATGAAAGATTTAACTATTATGATTTCTTGCGTGGAGAAGAGAATTACAAACGACAATTCGGAGCACAGAAGCGCTCGACCATGAGGATTATGAGATGAGAATCTGCGTAGTATCATATCATTCTTCACCACTCGAGCCTGCCGGTTCGGGAAAATCGGGTGGCATGAATGTTTTCATTGCTCATCTGTATAGACAACTAGCCTCCTCCTGTGAAGTTGATATTTTTGTCTGTGGTGATAGAGGACGTATTAGTTTCGGTCCAGGGATACGGGTGATGCATATTGATGAGTCCGATCTTAACGACTTTGCCGAACAGATCATCATGTATTCTACGACACGGCATTACGATCTCATACACACCCATTACTGGCTTTCTGGTGTGGTCGGGCTGCTCACCCAAGAGGTTTTAAAAATCCCATGGGTGCACAGCCTCCATACATTTGAAATACTAAAAGGTATTCGAACGGATCAGGTCAGGATTGAGGTTGAGAATGAGATCATCAGACGATGTGATGTGGTGATTTCTCCGACGCATCGGGAAGCAGCCGTGATGAAACACATGAATCCGCGGACACACGTCATTACCATCCCCCATGGCGTCGATACAAAAAGATTCAAGCCGAGTGCCAATGGACATGCGACACTTCTCTACGTCGGGAGAATTGATCCAATCAAGGGACTCGATCTCCTGGTTGACGCATTAAGGTGTTTAGGACGTGAAATCGGGTTAAACATTGTTGGGGGTCCGTCAAAAGGAAAAAACAACCTCGAAAGCATTAAAACATATGCCCACGGCCTCCCAGTACATTTTTTAGGACCGGTCAAGTTTGAGGAACTCTACAAGTACTACAGCAATGCTTCCATGATCATCGTTCCATCATACTACGAATCGTTTGGCCTCGTGGGACTCGAAGCAATGGCTTCGGCACGACCAGTTATCGGTTTTGCCGATACCGGTCTATCTGAAACAGTCGGTCAGAATGCAGGGATTCTCGTGAAGAGAAACGCACGCAACCTCGCTCATGCTATCAGTCGTTTGTTCGATAATCAGACGCTTCGTCACAACCTGGGAGCGAACGGGAGAAAAAAGGCTCTCAACTATAGCTGGGAAGCCATTGCCCGACAGTACTATACAACCTATGAAAACATCATCAAACCGTAGACTCATCATCATGGCCCACCCTGATGACCCCGAGCTGGCTTGTGGTGGTACAGTCGCCCAGTGGGTGCGAAGCGATGACGTCTATTATATCATCGTTTCTTGTGGTGAAAAGGGAACATGGAATAAACATGACTCACCGTACTGTGTAGCAGAACAGAGAGAAAAAGAAGCTCAAAAGGCCGCACAATTTCTCGGTGTTAAAAAGGTCATTTTTTTACATCACCCTGATGGCGAGGTTGGCGGTATAAAGACCTTGAAGATTGAACTCGCCGCGCTCATCAGACACATCAGACCCCAAACCATTGTCACGCATGACCCTTGGCGTCGGCTCTTCCTTCCTGACCTTCGGGCATCTGCCTGGGCAGTCATCGACTCAATCATGATTGCGCGCGATTGGCATTTCTATCCCTTTTTGCGGGAAATTGGTCTCAAACCGCACCGAGCACAACAATTACTCATGACGCCGACAGATAACCCAACATTTATAAATGACATAACCAAAACTTTCAAGAAAAAGATTACAGCAATAAGCATCCATAGAAGCCAGCTGAAACAGCTCCCCAATTGGAAAAAACGCATCACGGAATTCGCAAAAAAAGTCGGTGAACGTTCGGGATTTGAATTTGCTGAAGGCTTTTATGAAATGTTTGTTTAAAGAATCACAGCGGGAGCGTATACACTTACCGAGCCGTCAGATGAGGTCTTCCACTTCGATTATAGCAGTCGTTCTTCGTTTCATAATTTAAGAATTCGTTAATTTTAAAATCATCGAATGCATTACTACATTTCTTTATCATTTTGAACTCGTTTCATACTCTACAAGCGATATCATTCAAAGATGGATTAACGAGAAATAAATTTTTATAGTGCGGTCATGCAAGTCTAGAATTTCAGACCCTCACACCAAACATTGAAATAGCATACGCTCTGTGATTCATTGCTTGACATCCTCTGAGCCCAGACTATGATACTTATTGTGGAGGCAATTATGAAGCTAACCATTTATTTTGTACTTCTCATATTTTTCATTACTCCTACAATAATAACTGCGGTACCTGGGGACATTCTTCATTCGATACCTGTTCCCGGCACCTGTCCTACTGGTCTTGCGTGGGATGGAAATTTTTTGTGGGTTGCGGACCGAAAAACCGATACACTCTACCAAGTAGACCGTGCTGACGGTTCTATCATAAAATCGATTCCCTCGCCAGCATTCTGGCCAATGGGTCTGACATGGGACGGAACGTATCTCTGGAATGCAGACATAGGAGAAGAGGTGCTCTACAAAATCGACACAGAATCAGGGCAGGTAGTTTCATCCATCTCGACACCCTGTCCCAGCCCACGAGGTCTTGCCTACAACGGCAATAATCTTTGGCTCTGCGATGATACGGAGGATAAAATCTATCGGGTCAGTCCCGAAGATGGAACGATTATATCGTCCTTTTCCACACCTTCATCAAACCCAACGGGTCTTTCGTATGATGGTAAGTATTTATGGATAGCCGACCGTATAAAAGATGAAATTTACATGGTGGCACCAGACCGCGGAGAAGTCATCATCATCATTGACTCCATCGCCCCCTATATTCGTGGTCTCGCGTGGGATGGTCAACACCTCTGGGCAAACGATTATCAGACAGACAAGATTTACAAACTAAAAATTTTGGATGACGAATACTACTCGGTCAAAGATGAACGTGCCGTAACTATGGAATATACACGAGAGTTTCGTAACTACGGACCGGGCAAAGTAACAAATTTAGACATCTACTTAGCGGTTCCTCAAAATCTCAACAACCAGAAAATTATCGATGACATTAAATATGATCCACAACCCGATGAGTTTCTGACCGATGAATGGGGACAAGTTGTCGCGCACTATCGGTTTACCAATATCACTGCCCCAACCATCATTCGCACAAGCATGAAAGTACAATGTCGAATGTACGAGACCCGCTACTACATTTTTCCAGACAAAATCGGTGGTCTGAATAAAATACCGAAAGAAATCAAACACACGTATTTGGTAGATGGAAGTAAATATCGTATGCATGACCCCATTATACAAGAAGCGGTCAAACAAGCCGTCGGTGATGAAAAGAATCCTTACTGGATTGCCCGAAAGATATTTAACTACGTCATAGAGCATATCGAGTATGAGCGTATACGAGGATGGGATGCAGCACCTGCGGTTCTGCAACGCGGTACTGGTTCATGTTCTGAATACACGTGTGTCTTCATTGCAATGTGTCGGGCAGCCGGATTACCGGCACGATATGCCGGCGCAGTGTCGCTGCGCGGTGATGAGGTTTCTCTTGATTATGTCTTCCATCGTTGGGCAGAGGTCTATCTTCCAGGTTATGGCTGGATACCTGTTGACGCCGGCCGTGGTGATTCTGAATCCCTCCGTCATCAGGCAATGAGTTTTGGCGTGCTCCCGAACAGCCTGCTCATTACCACCGTGGGTGGAGGTGGCTCAAAGTACCTCGGCTGGAACTATAACTCCAATACGGAATGGACATCTGAAGGAAAGGCAAAAGTACATCTGGAAAGTGTTGCTGAATGGGAACCTTTAGAAGAGAAATAAATTTCAGCCTGAGCTCGATGTTTCGATAACACCGCCTCCGATCACCACATCATTTTTATAGAATACAACGGACTGGCCTGGAGTGATTGCCCATTGGGCTTTTTTGAATGTCACCCTCACCTTTTTTTGTCTATAGGGTTCAATGATTGCACCAGATAATGGCGAAAAATATCTAACCTTTGCCAGCACCACCATTGGTTTATCAAGAGTATTAAATGGGATAAAATGTACATCACGGGCAATGAGTTGTGATTTATATACATCTTTTCTCTCTCCCACATAAATTGCATTCCGTAATGCATCAATACGTGCGACATAGTATGGATGTTTATGACTTATTCCAATACCATGACGCTGCCCACATGTAAAAGAAAAAATACCTTTATGTTCGCCAATCACTTTCTTTTTTTTATTGAAAATGGGGCCGGGTTTTTCAGGTAGAAATTTTTTTAGAAAAGAAACATAATCACCATCAGGGATAAAGCATATGTCGTGACTCTTTCTGCGTTGGGCAGTCGGTAGATTGAATTTTTTTGCTAGCTTGCGTACCTGCACTTTCGTATACGAACCCAGGGGTAAAACAATTCTTGATAATTGCCTCTGACTCAGCCGATAGAGAAAATAGGATTGCTCATTTTTGTCTATGCCTCTTTTCAAAAGATATCGTCCATTTTGTTTTTTAATGAAGGCATAGTGACCCGTAGCAATCTTCTTAATTCCCAGTTTCCTTGCTTTTTCCATAAACAGACCGAATTTAATATGCTGATTACATAAAACGCAAGGATTAGGAGTTCTCCCATTTTTGTATGCCTTAATGAAGTTATCTATTATTTTCTCTCGAAACTCTTCTGTGAAATCAAAGCAATGAAAGGGTATATCTAAATATCGCGCTGCACCATAGGCATAACTAATGTTCTCATCGGGTATGCCTTCAAATACCATTATTGCTCCCTCCACATCGCATCCATTCTGCTTTAATATCCCAGCAGCAGTTGAAGAATCGACACCGCCACTCAATGCTACGAGAATTTTTTCCATGAAACTTTAGGCTTTAGGGATTAATGTAATGAGGTTTTATAAATATTTTAAACATTGAAGTATTTAGAATTTTTTTCCGAGCGTTGATATTTTCCGCAACTCGGCTACGATATCTGGTAAATGTCTACCAACATGTTCAATATCATGCTCAGTTGTGAGTCTCCCCACGGTTAAGCGGAGTGAACCATGGGCATCGACAGGTGATACGCCAATCGCTAAAAGAACGTGTGACGGCTCAAGCGAACCCGAGGAGCATGCTGAACCAGTAGCCGCCTCTATCCCGACTGCATCGAGCTTTAAAAGCATCGATTCACCCTCCACATATTTAACAATGAAGTGGCAATTATTGGGCAACCTATGCTGAGGATGGCCATCGAGCCTTGTATCTTCGATTTTGTCAAGAATTGACCCAATAAGCTTATCTCTCAGCCCGGTATCGTGTTTCACCCGTTCATCTTTCTCTTTCATTGTAAGTTGTACTGCCTTACCACAACCCACAATGCCGGGCACATTATGCGTTGATGCACGTCTATTCCATTCCTGTCCTCCGCCATACATAAAGGGTTCGATTCTTGTCCCCTTCCGAATGTACAAAACACCTACTCCCTTTGGGCCATAAAACTTATGGGCAGAGAGCGAAAGGAGATCAACACCAAGGTGATCAACGTTGGTGTCGAGCGAACCGAATGATTGCACAGCATCTGTATGGAGATACACACCTTTCTCCTTGCAAACGTTACTGATTTCTTTTATCGGCTCAATCGTTCCTATTTCGTTATTTGCATACATGATCGAAATCAAAATTGTTTTATCAGTAATTGCCTTTTTTATATCGTCCGGATCGACCAAACCATATTCATCAACCGGTAAAAAAGTAACATCAAAACCATTCTTTTGGAGAAAATGGCAGGGCTCAAGAACTGCGTGGTGTTCAATGCTTGAAGTAATGATATGGTTTCCCTTATTTTTCATAGCATATGCAACACCCTTGATAGCAAAATTGTCTGATTCAGTTCCTCCAGACGTAAAAATTATCTCCTCTGGCTTTGCTCGCAAGGCATGGGCAACCTCACAACGCGCCTCCTCAACAGCCTTCTTCGCCTCTCGGCCACGTGAATGGAGACTCAACGGATTACCAAATTCTTCAGAAAAATAGTTTTGCATTGCTTCAACAACATCGGGATGCATCGGTGTAGTAGCCGCGTAGTCCAAATATATTTTTTGCATGACTAGCTTTCCTCATATAAATATAGTTACGAATCTATTCGTGTCAAGGCTCTCCTCTTACTCCTTGACTTTTCATTGTTTTGTGTTAATATATATCATGAAATTCCCGAAGGGAAGACCGATTTTAGAAAACACGCGTTTGGAATTTGTTAATTTAGACAATGTTTTGAGCGCCGCGAAAAGAGAACGGGCACATCGTATTTCAGGATATGTCTCAATCATTTACCCTGATTCAGAAGAAATAATATTTCTACAGCAGGGTGAGCCGTTTAATGCGGCACGGATAAGCCAACAGGATCGTAAAATTATTCCAATAAGCGAGGTTATTGAGAGGGCGAAGAATGCAACCTCGGGGATTTTGTCTGAATACGCAACCGACGAGATGCTTCTTAATTTAATCATTTCTTCAATTATGTTACAGCCAATAAAATCGAATGTTGAAATCGCACGACTGCAACCAAAGGTGTTCATGGATAAACTGAGGACTACAAATTTCAGCGGTTTTCTCTGGGTCAAATCAGGCATCGAGGAATCCTTCATTCACTTTAGCGATGGAGAAGCAGCCAGCTGCTATGTTGCTGGGAGTGATCAGAAATTAAAAGGTAATGATATTATTAATTTCTTATTGAAAAAACCGAACGCGACGATTTCGATTTTTGATCGCATTGAAGAAGCTACAGTCACGCAGGCTACACCGGCACAAGTTGATATGTTCTGCAAAATACTTGCCGCACTATTGAAAGGTTATGCTCACCCCATTGGCCCGGCCCTCGTTTTAAAAACAGTCATGATTGCAAAGTCGACTGCACAAAAAGAATATCCCTTCCTTGTACAGTTTAAAATAGGCTCAGATTTGACGATCAGCGGCATGGCGGTTGCTGATCCAAAAGTCTTCACACAAGGCATGGCACGATGGTTTGATCTCATCTATGAATCCTTTACTACGTTTCTAGGTAAAGAAAGTGAGGAAATTGCAAAGAAAGTTGTTAAAGATTATCGTTTTGCATTAAAATCTTTAAACTTTTTCAACTACACGAAAATAAAACTTTAATGCCTCTGTATATTGTAGCAACGCCAATTGGTAATCTGAATGACATGACACTACGTGCTATAACGATACTACAACGTGTAGATCTAATTGCGTGTGAAGACACACGACGTGCTACCATTCTACTTAAAAAGTATAACATAAAGAAAAAATTGATGTCCTATCACGAATATAATGAAAAAAAGAGACTACCAAAACTTATTGCCCTTCTCAAGGAGCAGCAACATATTGCCCTGGTAAGCAATGCCGGAACACCGCTTTTATCTGACCCCGGTTTTCTACTCGTGAGAGAATCAATGCGAAACGGAATACCAGTCTATTCAATACCTGGTCCTTCTGCCATTACGGCTGCACTCACTGTTTCTGGTCTTCCGGCAGACCGGTTTGTGTTTGAAGGATTTTTACCCAAAAAAAGCGGCCGTCGTAGAAAAATTTTAGAATCATTAGTGAATGAACCTCGAACAGTAGTCATATTCGAATCGGCAAAAAGAATCGACAAATTATTGAGAGAAATATTCGACATCATCGGTGACCGTCGAATAGCCGTCTGCCGGGAATTGACGAAGTATTACGAGGAAACGCGTCAAGGTAAAGTGAGTGAACTCATTGATAACCTCAAAAATGCTAAAGGTGAGTTTACCATCGTTCTTGAGGGGAGCAATGCGCAGCATTAAAGACATCGGAGAACGGCTTGTCGTTAAACCTATTGCTGGTTTACTTTTAAGGTTCAGGATACCTCCAAACGTTATTACATTTTCGAGTCTCGTGTTTGCGTTTATTGCATTCTTCTTTTACCATCGCGGGACATTCTGGGCGGGGGCGATTGCTCTTCTGCTCTGTGGTCTTTTTGATACTTTCGATGGCGAAATTGCACGCCGAACAGAGCGGGTAACCAAGTTGGGAGGTTTTTTGGATTCGACAATTGACCGTATCAACGAGTTCATAATATATTTCGGACTCTTCTTTTACTATTATGGTAAGGAAAACTACGTTCTCATTTGGATTCTGTTGGCAACTTTTGGTTCACTGATGGTCAGTTACACGAGGGCGCGAGCCGAAGGATTAGGAATCTCGCCCCGTGTTGGCGTATTTGAGCGCTTCACACGATTTCTATTTCTCATCATCGGTTCTCTCTTTGGACCCCGCATCATGATATACATTTTAGTAATTCTCGCACTCGGCACGATACAGACAACACTGCAGCGTATCATCTTTGTACATCATCAAACATTAAAGCGTTGAAACGGACACGCGTTAATCACAGTTTCCGGCCGAATGGCAAAGAAAAAATCTTGCTCATCGGAGCCGGCGATTCACATCGAGATCGATGGAAAATCGTACAATCACTCGAAGAACTTGCGAATTTAACAACAACGGCAGGTGGTGAAGTTATTGAGAGTTTTATACAAGTGAGGTCACGATACGATCCAGCGACGCTCATAGGTGTCGGCAAAGTAAAAGAATTAGCAACACTATGTCAGCAGTTCAAAATCGATCTTTTAATCTTTGATATTGAACTATCAGCAGCACAGATTCGAAATATCGAGAAAATTGTTGGTGTCCGCGTCATCGATAGAACGACTCTCATTTTAGATATCTTTGCAAAACACGCACGCACGAAGGAGGCAAAATTACAAGTAGAATTAGCACAGTTGGAATATCGTCTCCCAAGACTTGTCGGATTAGGATTAGAATTATCGAGACTCGGGGGAGGTATTGGCACGAGAGGGCCAGGTGAAAAAAAGTTAGAAGTAGATCGTCGCAGAATACAACAGAGAATATCCACCTTAAAAAGGGTCTTGAAAAAAATTGAGCACTCAAAAGAGGTACAACGCAAAAGGCGGATAGACTTGCCGAAGATCGCCGTTGTTGGTTATACAAATGCTGGTAAGTCATCTCTTGTTAATGCCATGACAAAAGCAAACCTCGTGATTTCAGATTATCTCTTCTCGACATTAGACTCGAATACCTCTCTCCTGTATATACCACCAAAATATAAAATGTTAATAAGCGACACAGTTGGTTTTTTAAAAAATCTTCCGCATGGCCTTATTGCATCGTTTCACGCAACACTCGCCGAAGTTCTAGAAGCCGATCTCTTGATACAGATAGCCGATGCAACCGCAGAAGATGTAGAATCAAAAATCTTGACAGTCGAAAAGGTATTGGAAGAAATTCACGTCAATGAAACACAACAGATACTGGTTTTTAATAAAATTGACCGATTGTTCGATGAAGAGAAAGAAAGACTCGCAAGAAAATTCCCGCAAGCATTCTTTGTTTCAGCGAAATATGGCGATGGCATAGCCGAACTGAAAGAGTCACTGAAAAACAATTTTTTTCCAATAGCTCAGCATTAAAGAACATACCCCAATTTTTAGAACGTCCTCACACTATTTTTACATGTATGCCAAGATGTTTTAATTTCTGCAATCAAAGGATTGTACACTTTTCATTATCGATGTATGGATTTTTATAAATCGCAGAGCATACTTGACCGTGTTCTCGTTTTATGATATAATGGCTAGTGGTTGATTATCTCGACGAAATCGTCGGTCAAGATACTGCAAAACGATTCATTCGTACCGCCATAAAAAAGGAGAATTTATATAACTTTCTTTTTGTCGGTCCAAAGGGTGTAGGTAAACGACTCCTTGCCTTCGCGCTTGCGAAAACATTGCAGTGTCCGCCGACATCACCGAATTTCATGCTCGTTGCTCCTATTCCTTCGAAACTAAAAAACAAAGACGATAAAGTTTATGAATATACGAAACAGTACCTTCCAGAATACGCCGTTGTTGAGATTGAAGATCGTGCATCAATTTTAATTGAACAGATACGATATGTGATACAAAGATTAATTCACATGCCGAGCTCCGAATCAAAGCGAATCGTGCTCATCCTCGAAGTTGATAAAATGACCGACGAGGCTGCAAATTGTTTTTTAAAGACATTAGAGGAACCACCAATAGATACCATATTCATCCTCACAACATCTAGGCCTCATTTCGTGCTCCCGACAATACGTTCACGATGCCAGATAGTCCCCTTTCATTATCTTAACAACGAACAGATTACGAGCATCATCTTTGATGGCCAAGACGAATTTCAACTCGGAAGCCCTGGTGAGATATTAATGCTGAGAGAGAATAATACTATAGACTATGTATACGATATCTTCAAATACTCACCGCTCGACACAAGAACAGCAGCAGTCAAAGCAAAGGAATTCGAAAGAAAGAAAACAGTAGCTATCCTTTATCCCCTGCTTCTCTTATATCGTCTCGTCTTTTATAAAAAATTAGGTATCGGCATTCACACCGTGCTTGATGAAGAAATCACGAGAAAGACAAAGAGCATTTCTTTAGGAGATATTATCAATACCTTAGCAATGTTACAATATAACATCAATATACTCGAGCAAAACCCCAATCGATTATTGCTCTTATTTAATACATTATCAAAATTACCATAATGGCAAAAAAATTCATTTGTAATGGTATGCTCGGTAAATTGTGCAACTTGCTCAGAGTATGTGGCATCGATACTTTATATTCGAATCAGGGAATGCCAATAGTACTTCAAGCAAGACGAGAGGCCCGCATTATTTTAACGAAAAATACCCGATTGCGTGGAAAAAAAGGTATTTTTTTTATTGAGGCAACACAACCTTTAATACAACTCAAAAACGTAATTATCGAATTCGATTTACGGCAGGGAATTCGTCCCTTCTCCCGTTGTACGATCTGTAATGAAAAATTAGTGACTATCGCAAAAGAATCGGTGAGGGACAAAGTCCCTTATTTTACTTTTAAGAATTTTAATGAGTTTGCAATGTGCCCAACCTGTCAGCGAGTATACTGGAAAGGTAGTCACTACAGAAGGATGCTTGATGAAATTAAAGAAATCTTGATGTAATTCAGATGTCGAATGACAAGTTACAAAATCCGAAAATATTTAACTCTCCCGTTTCTCTCTGTATTCAACAATCCTCGCCACGTGGACTAAAATCCGAATCTCACATTTTAAGCAAGAAAATACAGAAGATTAAAAAATGGCACATTATTATTATTTTAAGTTTTATTTTTTTTGTAAATTGCATACCATACATTAAAAGAAAAGAGTGGGAAAATACTGTCCGGGTGGCAATTGAGTGTAGCGTTGACTATGTAAAAATTAGAGATCATGCATTCAAAAATTATGATGTTTCAGTACATGACACCTTCCCTCTCTATTTTGGTTCACGAACCGGAAGCGTCGTTGTGAATGACAAACAGTATCGAGGTGCGCTCGAGGTGCGTAAGATTGAAGGAAGAATCTGGGTGATTAACGTCGTGAACGTTGAAGACTATCTCAAGGGTGTTGTTCCGTGTGAGATAGGCTCAATTTCAATGGAATTGATTGAAGCTGCAAAGGCACAGGCGGTTGCGGCACGTACATATGCCTTTGCGCACCTCAATCAATATCAAGACCTCGGTTTTGATCTCTATGCAACGATTCAAGACCAGGTCTACAAAGGATCACAGGCAGAAGATGATATAACAACTGCAGCGATAATGAAGACAAAAGGTCAGATTCTCGTATTCAGGAATCGTCCGGTTGAAGCAAAATATCACTCGACGTGTGGGGGAAGAACGGCTGATTTCCAAGATGCCTGGCCTGGTGAAGCACCGCCATATTTACGCAGTGTACGGTGTCAGTATTGTAAAAACAGTCCTCACTATGAATGGAAAAAAGTTCAATCTCAAGATAGATTTCTCCAGAATGTACGACATCGCTTAAGAAAAATTGGCATTAAGATTCCTCAACATGAATTGATAAGAAGTTTCCGGATCATAAGAAATAGAAGAAGTAAGCGAGTTACGACGTTAGTTATTGTGACGAATAGAAGTAATTATGTAGTCCCTGGGTATAGCGTCAGAGTTGTATTTGGTGACGCCGGTGATCCCGGGGGATCATTAAAATCAAATTTCATAACGATTAAGCAGAAAGGCAAGACCGTAACTATTGAAGGGAAAGGCTATGGTCATGGTGTCGGGATGTGCCAGTTTGGAGCTCTTGAAATGGCACGGAAAGGCAAAAATCATAGACAGATACTGCACCATTACTATCCTGGAACCAGAATTAAAAAAATAAGATAATAAAAAAAATAATGTTGTAGTTATTCGTTGATCGACATCTCTCGGTATCTTTCCAATAAACTCTTGACAAAAGTAAAATATTGTATAAAATTGATAAAATAAGAAAAAGGAGGCACAATGAGAAAGATTTTGGTGTTTCTAGCATTCCTTATTTTACTTTTAAGCTGCGAACATGAAATTCTTCATCCAGACATCGACGCAGTGAGAATAAGCCCCCGAGGGTATTACATCATAGATGTGGTACGGGTCATTGCTGTTGATACAGTAGCGTTAGTGCCTAGAAATTCTCAGGACTCTCACATCACTGGGTTTTATTGGGAGTTCTTTGATT
>CP070664.1:1642167-1682308 GCA_020355325.1 Caldifarciminota bacterium | reverse complement strand
TTTTTGTCGTGTTAGCGTTTATTGTTATTTATGTTATTTACCTTTCTCAACGCACGGCAGGACCTCTGTATAAATTAAAAGAAGCCATGGATCAAGTTGGTGAGGGCGACTTATCGACAAGATTAAAGTTCAGAAAGCACGATGAAATTCATGACGTCGCAGAAAGTTTTAATAGAATGGTCGAAAATCTAGGAAAAAAGTTCGATAAAGAAGCACACGAATAACTCTATCACCAATCCTTCGGCTACAAGCATTCATATTGCCTACTATTCAAAATTTGGGAAGCTTACCGTTTAAATTTGAACTGCCAGGTTGAATACGCCTTTCCCTCCCTGATGATGTAATCTTCATTATGTGGTTCGGCAGGGATGGAATCGAGTAAGCCATAAGCAATTAGTGTTCTGAATGTATATGGTATCTGGCCAGTCTTTTCAATAAACTCTTCAATTTTCGCATTGAGAAATTCAATGTCCAATTCCATCTTTATGTCTCTGATGTAAATCTCTGCAATCGCCTTTTCTTCAGGGTTTTCAGTGCTCATATAGAGATCGATCCACAGGCCGAGCGATGTTCTGAGATCGCCAAGTTTTGTATATAAAACATATGCTGCCCAGCGCTGTGGTATATCTGGTGCATTCGGTTTTTGGGCAGAGAGACGAAAATATGCCTCCGCGATATGGTATTTATGAAGAAAGACGTAATGAATAAATCCATACACAAATGGAATACGCCAGTCATCGGTGTTGGCGTGTATTCCCTTGTGCAACAATTTTCTCGCCTGCTCAGGGTTATTCGACTCAGTAGTCAGCATGAGCCCACCAAGCGTATAGGCATACAGAAATTTTTGATCTAGTGTGGTTAGAACATCGAGAATATGGTACATCAATTCAAATTTCGCATCAGTGAGTCTATGCTCACCATAGTACTGGACAAAACGAAGCCAGATGAGATCAGCCAATGGTGCATAAAATCCCATAGATAAAGCTCTAATTGCAGTCCCTGAAGGAAAATACATCAACTCCCCAATTAATTCATGAGGCGATTTTCTTAGATCTATTCGATAGGAAAAATTGCCGATGAGTAAGAGCAGGAGCACTATGATAAGGACTCTCTTCATGATTTTAAAAAAAGAGAAAGTAGAATTTCCACCTTCATTTGAATTCTCTCCTTTCAAATACTATAATGGAAAGATACAGTAAGAATATTGTATAGATAAACCCATAACAGATTGAAAAGAGCAGTTGGTCCGCATGAAATGGTAATTTGTGGACAAGTTCAAGTCTTAGGTTAAAATTCTCCAAATTTGGTAAGATATAGTAGAATCCATAAGCAAGATATTTTAAGAAGGCAACTTGTGTCTGATCGGCAAATAATTTAAGATCGGGACTTGCGTGGCCAATAATAAAGAAGATAATGCCCATCATTGCGCTCAGCGTTGGTGAAGAAAAAGAAGAAAAGAGTAATAAAATCCCCAATAAAATCATGATTTCGATCAAAGAAAATGGTGTAGCGATAAGAAGGGGAAAATCAAATGCCCCCTCATAAATAAGTATGACGCACTGGTGAATGACGGCCATGGCACATTCCAAAATCACGATGAGTAAGAAGAGGCCGAGGAACTTACCGACAATAATCTCAGTCCTTTTAACCGGTTTTGCAATCACAGTATAAATCGTTCGTTTTTCGATATCCTTATGGATGAGTGTTGAACCGATGATTATCACAACGAGTACGGCAAAGAGCGATGCAACTGCGAGGCCGAGGTCGCGCAAAATTTTTGGTGATTCACCCAAAGCAAAGGGTTCAAGAAACAGTGAGACAATGATGAGCAATATGCTGAACACGATCAGCAAAACGAGTATTCGCTGACGTAAACTTTCCTTAAATGTATTTTCAATGATTGCCCAAATTCTATGCATAATCGTTCGTTCTGAGCAGTGCTATTTTTTTGATATTTTTAATCCTCATAGCTTATCTCTTATCTCAACGGGAGAACCCTTTACCTGTTTAAAGAACCAATCCTCGAGCGAAATCTCGTCGGTTTTCACATCCTTCTTCAAGAGTATTGCCAAATTGCCCACCTGCATTATTTCACCGTCTATTATGATCCCTATGCGGTCACAAACCGCTTCGGCATCGGGCAGTATATGTGAGGAAAAGAAGATTGTTTTTCCTTTTGCCTTTTCTTCCAGGATCAAATCCTTTATTTCTTTCCTACCAATCGGATCGAGCCCGGTGAGTGGTTCGTCCAGAATGAGTAAATCTGGATTTCCAATTAAGGCCTGACAAATTCCTATTCTCTGAAGCATACCGCGTGAATACTTTCGCAACGGTAGATTTGTTGCCTCTTTGAGTCCAAGCCTGTGTAATGATTCGATTACTGCTTTTTTACAATCTTTATAATTACTGAGCAGCGCGTGTATTTTTAGAAATTCAAACCCTGTCAGGTGTTCATAAAAAAATGGTGATTCAGGAAGAAATCCGATCCGCTTTTTCGCTTCGAGCGAATCGGCAGGGTTTCCAAATATACTTACAGTTCCTGAGTCTGGCCTGATTAATCCAGTAATTATCTTTATCGTGGTCGTCTTTCCTGCACCATTGGGACCGAGAAAACCGAATACCTCACCCTTATAGACTTCGAGCGAAATGCCGCGTAATACCTCTTTTTCCTTTTCCCAAAAATGAGTTTTAAATGACCGAGTAATATTTTTTAATGTAATGGAAGTCTCCATTTTTAAAAAATTATAGTGAAAAAAGAGATTTTGTAAAGAGTGTAGTTCAAACCATTTTGAAACGCTCGTCATCATTCTCTGGTTTTTTACGGACATCTCGGGTCTTTTTGCTTGACAGCCGAATGAATTGACTTATAATCATACACATGTTCAGGTGGTTGGTTGTCTTTCTTACTCTCTGTTCAGGTACATTAGCTCAGTGTATTGACGTTCTTGATGATTCGACAGCGATACACGAAGCGTATTATAGAAGAGAATCAGTCATGCAGTCTGTTCAAGATGTTTGGTTTTCACAGGATAAATTTCTACACTTCTCGGTCAGTGCTGCTCTTCCTGGTCTTACATACTACTTGTATGCTTCGCGTCTAAAAGGAGACGAGGAATTGGGTAAGGTGTACTCGATTTCTATAACGGCTCTTTTCGGTATCGGGAAGGAAATTTATGACAAAAAGAAAAAGGGGTACTTTTCCTGGAAGGATCTTTTTTGGAATGGTGTCGGCTTGGCCGTAGGATATCTCATATTCGTGCATGAATTCTGAGTGAATTCAAAGCTGTTTTGGTCATTGGATTTTTGATATTTGAGATTGTTTAGGATTTAGTGTTTAGGATTTCGTCTGTTATCTTGACCACAGTTTCTCTAATCTTTGGCATCACGCCCAGCCTGACTTTCGGGTGCACGGCATTCGTTAATAAAATAATTATTAATTTTTTCTTCGGTTCAACGAGGAGCATGGTGCCAGTAAAGCCTGTATGGCTGAATGTTGCAGAAGAGAGTATGCCCGGATAGGGGTCAATAACCCAACCTAATCCGCGCTTCTCTTTTCCCCGGGTATACTTCTTATTCATGAGTCGTACTGTCGAGAGCTGTACTACCTCACCCGCGAGGAAAGCACGTGCAATTGTTGCTAAATCAGCGGCGTTCGAGAACAATCCTGCATTACCCGATACCCCATGAAATGCGTAAAAGCAATTGCCGTCATGAACCTCGCCTCTGATGACGTAATCACGCCACGGCACGTGAGCGACATTACCGTACTTTGACGCAAGATCTTTTTCATGGCTATTACCGAATTCAGTGGCAGCAATGTTATGGCTCTTCACCGGTTTGAACATCGTGCTCCTTAAGCCGAGCCGTTTATACATCATGCGATAACAGGAGGTGTCCAGTGTGAGGCCTGTGATCGTCTCGACAATCTTTCCGAGTACAATGTAACCGAGACAGGAATACACGACTTCATTCTTACCGGTGGTTATTTCAGCGAGAAATGCTATCCTCTTATCTTCAGGAAGGAGGTATATCGGAAACCAGGCAGGCAAGCCGGCCTGATGAGTTAAAAGCTCACGTATCGTTTTCTTGCCATTGATTTTATTCTTAAAAGGACTCAAAAAGTGTTCAATAGTAGTGTCTAAGTCGAGTTCTTTTTTCTCGTACAGGAGCATGATTGAAAAAGCAGTAGCGATTGGTTTCGTGATTGATGCGAGGTCAAATATCGTGTCTTTTTTCATTTTTATCTTTCGAGGAATAACCTGGGCATAGCCGAATGATTCGAAGAATAGCGTTTGCCTGTCGTTACCAATCCAACAGACACATCCCGGGAATTTTTTTTGTGAAACAGAGTGTGATAGAAATCGATGAAGTACCGTAAACATTATTAATAGAAGCGGCCAACAACGTCATTAACAATTTTCGATAAGTGTTGAAACGGCGCGTTCTTTAATCCTGATTGTAATAGTTGCAGTCCGCGGGGAATATGCTGTCTGAAATGGTTTTTCTTTTTTTTGAGTGATAGATAAGCAAAGGCACCGAGCGCCTGCATGTTTCGCTGCAGTCCTGAAAGATGATACACGTTAAGAAATGCATTTTTTTTAATCTGAACTCCCTTTTTCTTGAGGCAATACAGGTAATAGTCGACGAGGATTCGCTCCCATTTTTTTGAAATATGAACGTACGCGTCCTTGAGGAGTGCAGCAAGATCGTACGTGAGAGGGCCAACTCTGGCCGATTGGAAATCAATAATTCGTATTCTTCCATTTTTTATAAAAATGTTTTGTGATTGATAATCACGATGCATCAAAAATGTGGTCATTCTTTTTGCTTCTTCCAGTAACGTTCTTGCGAGTTGTCGAAAATCAGAATCGAGTATGTTAAGCTTTTTTTCTGGTATTCCGCAGAATTGATGGAGAAAGAATGTGCGAAAATAGTCTTGCTCCCATGAGATATGTTCGTGGTCGTAATAAACATTGACAGGAACGCGAGGATAGGCATCAACCTGTATCTTGATCAGCTCACGAATTGCCATTCGATATAAGCGCAGGATATTCCTCTTCTTTTTTCGTACCAATGCGTACAGCGATTCTTCACCTAAGTCTTCCATGAGAATTGTGTGTTTCTTTTCATCTATCTCGTAGATTTGGGGGACACCAATACCTCGTCGCTCCAGATGTTTCTGTAACTTGAGGTAATTTCTTATGTCTTTGTCCTTAACAAGAATGTAGTTTTTCTTATCCTTCACGCATCGATAAAATTGGCGATCAGACCCTCCTGTATTTATTTCCTCAATAATGGTGTACTCCTTTGCCCAGCGATGCATGCTCATTGTACTGAAATACAAAATGCCTTCGATAGTAGACAATTTGTGTAGTTACCTTTTTCGATTCTACTCTTTGCAAATATGATCGTATTGTTTAACGAAACATGTTCGGCTACGTAACATCCCGGTCCAATGCTCACGAAACCCGTTATGTTTTCAGTGTGTACAATGCTCGAATGGTGGATATAGAGTGGGGTATGTACAGCGACTTCTTTGAATGTCACCTTTCGGTTTAAAATATCGTGGTGCACCTTCCAGTACGCGTAGTGTGACCCAATATCATACCACTGCTCCTTTGTTGGCAATCCCACAATGAATGCGTCTTCATCGATAAGTCTTCGATAAATATCGATGATGCTAAAACATGCTCTCTTTGGGAAATAGTCAGCTATCTTTTTTGACAGTATTGCAATTCCAGTAAAGGTATAATGGTCGGGCATGTCATGAGTGCTGATGTCTGTTATGCGGTAATGGCTATTGAGATTGATTACATTTGTACCGGGATTTTTTGTGACAAGGAGAGTTGCCATAGGTTTTCTCTGTGTGTGGAACTTCACTGCATCACCGAGATTGATGTTCGAAAGCACATCACCGTTATGAACAATAATATCTTCTGTGAAGAAGTCAGTAAAATTTCGTAGTGCGCCGCCCGTTCCTGAAAGCTCGTTTTCGAGTACTGTCGAAAGATGAGTTTGAAATTTATGGAGGAACGCTTGTATTACATCTGCTTTGTGAAATAGATTGATGCCAATTTTTTCTATTCCGCTCTTCATAAGTTGTGTTATAATTATCTCAATGAGAGGACGATAAACGATGGGTAAAAGTGCCTTCGGTATATAATGCGTTATAGGCTGCATGCGTTTACCGATGCCTGCAGCAGGAATTATTGCATTCATGGTGAGCCACAAATATACACATATGTTACCACATGTTGTGCGTTTGAGATATTCGTTTTCATTCGTGTCATGTGTACAGGAGATACTTCTTCCTCATTTTTTTAAACTGATTGAGGTCTTTTTGCCACCTTTTCTGTATTGTATTGATCGATACACCATTTTCAATCGCCTTTCTAACCCATTCATTACCAATCAATATATCAAATGGTAACTTATGTTTTTCAAACTCATAGGGAGGCTTTCGCCACGCGAATCGATGGCGGTAGAGATCTCGTATAACTTTTATGATTGTGAGACCTGTCACGACAGGCTCAAATTTTTTTATGTCTGTTATGTAGATGTGTGCTCCACCGCACAACTCATTCTTAAATTTATGAAATGTTGGGATAAAAACGGTTGGTCGGAATGCTGCTCCGGCAAGATGCTTGTTTTGTAGTGTTCTGACGAGTTGAAATGGATCGATCCATGGCGCTCCGAATAGTTCGAATGGCCGCGTTGTTCCTCTCCCTTCTGATACATTTGTTCCTTCTAAAAGACACATACCCGGATACACGAAGGCGGTGGTATATGAAGGCATATTAGGCGATGGTATTGTCCAGTGAAGTCCTGTATCATGGTAAAAAAAACGACGATGCCATCCTTTCATCGGTATAACCTCAATGTCAGCGCCAATGTCATATTCCGTATTAATGAAATTGCACAACTCAGCAATGGTAAGGCCATGGCGCACGGGTATTGGATAGAGCCCAACAAATGACCTATGACTCATCGTCAATACCGGTCCCTCAATAGTCGTACCATTCAAGGGGTTTGGTCGATCTAATATAATCACCTTTTTATTGAGCTGAGCCATGTGCTGTATTAATAACACTGCTGACCACACAAACGTATAATAGCGTGTACCGATATCCTGTACATCAATGACCAGAGTGTCTATTTTTTTTGAGGTACTCATATCTGGTACAAGTTTTTTCCCGTAAAGGCTGTAGACCCACATTTTTCTGCGTCGGTCGTAGTAATCTTTTGATCGCTCTTGGTCTTGTTGTGCACCAAAGAGACCGTGTTCTGGTGCTAGTATCATCGTCACGTTACATAATTTGTGCCGGCGTAGTATCTCAATAGTGGGCAGAAGGCGAGAATCGCATGACGAGATATTGCTATAAAGACCAATGCGGGTCTTGTAGAGGCTTGTAAAGCGCCTCGCTACGAGGCGATCGATACCCAAGAGCACGATTTACTATACTGCAAATAGAGACGGCTGTCAATACGATCTACCGACACTTAAACTTCCCTCTTGACAATTCTAGATATTTATAGTATATTATAGCATGCAATTAGGAAGGATTTTGTTAAAACAGAAATTAATCACCGAAGAGATGCTTGATCAGGCGCTCGACGAGCAGAAGAGAAATGGTGCGCGTCTTGGGTCGACTCTCGTAAGTCTGGGATTTATAAATGAAAAAGAACTATTAGGTGCTTTATCACGGCACTTCGGTGTTAAGGCACTCGACCTTAAAAAACAGGAACTCGAAGATGCTGTATTGCAATTGATTCCTGGTGAACTTGCAGCAAAATATCTCGTGATTCCAGTTAAACGATATGGCCGCAAACTGACCCTCGCCATGGTAAATCCGGGTGATGTCGCAGCGATAGAGGACATAAAGTTTGCCACGGGTTTTGAGATAGAACCAGTTGTTGCGACTGATGAAGCTATCTTGAAAGTCGTTCAATCACACTATCATGTCCAGAAACTGTTAACCGATGTTATGCATGAAATCGAGACAGCAGATTCACTCGGAGCACAAGTACAGGTTGTTGATGAAACTTTGGTAAAGAAAGAAGAGGACTTAACATCAGTCATGGACAGTAGTGACAGTGGTCCGGCGCTCAAGTTGGCGAGTAAAATTATCACCGACGCAGTTGAACTCAATGTGTCAGATGTCCATGTTGAGCCCTATGAAAATGATTTACGCATCAGGTACCGTATTGATGGTATCTTGCATGAAGTGATGAGACCACCGCGAAAGATGACGAAGGCACTCGCGACGGTCATTAAGGTGATGGCGAAACTCAAGGTGGAAGAGAAAAGGTTGCCGCAAGACGGCCGAATAAAAGCGCGCGTCCATAATAAGATTATAGATATACGTGTTTCAACCGTTCCCACATTGTTCGGTGAAAAGGTCGCACTCAGAATCCTCGACCGTTCTACTATACAATTGAACCTCGACCTTTTGGGTTATGAAGAAGAGACGCTCGCATCCTTCCGCAAGGCCATCAAATCTCCGTATGGTATCGTCCTCGTTACCGGACCAACAGGATCGGGTAAGACGACGACACTCTATTCTGCCTTGACTGAGTTGAATGACCCTGGTTTGAATATTATCACGGCAGAAGATCCCATTGAATATTCACTCACCGGGATCAATCAACTGCAAGTGCACGAAAAGATTGGTTTAACCTTCGCCTCAGCACTCCGTTCGTATCTTCGTCAGGATCCCAACATCATCATGGTTGGTGAAATTCGAGACCTCGAGACCGCAGAAATTTCAATCAGGGCTTCATTGACCGGTCACCTCGTGCTCTCCACGGTTCATACGAACTCAGCAGCAGCCACGGTAACCAGGCTCATCAACATGAATGTCGAACCATTTTTAATTGCGTCGACACTGTTAGCGATACAATCACAGAGGCTCTTAAGAAAGATCTGTAGTAAATGCCAGCGTGTGGAGAAATATCCGCCTGAAGTTTTAATCGACGCTGGTCTCGATCCAAAGAAGACAGATTTCCCTTTCTACAAAGGAGATGGCTGTGATGAGTGCCGTGGAACAGGGTACAAGGGGAGGCTTGGCATATTTGAAAGTATGCTCGTTACCGGGAAAATAAGAGAGTTGATTCTGAAAAAAGCATCTACCGACGATATCGAAAAGACTGCAATCAAGGAGGGGATGTTGACACTCCGTGAGTCCGCGCTACGAAAATTAGAAAAAGGTCTGACTACAATTGAAGAAGTTATTCGCGAGACGAGGGTGGAATAATGGAAGAGAAGCTCGGTACATATTTGATTAAGCAAGGTTTAATAACCGAGGAACAGTTGCGCAGGGCTGTTCAAGAGCGGAGAGAGACCGGCCAGCGTCTCATAAGCGTAATGAATAATCTCAACTATATATCCGAGAGTAAGTTGCTTGCACAATTGAGTAATCTCTATCGTATGGAAGTCGTCGATCTCGATTATATCATTCCTGATGAATCTGTGCTGAATGTCATACCTGCAGAAAAGGCATTTCATTATGAAGTAATACCGATTGAACGGAAGGGTCGATATCTGACTGTTGCAATGCCTGATCCAACCGACATCAGCGCCATCGAGGATCTCCGTTTCATTACTGGGATGGAGATCAACCCAGTGCTTGCATCGGAATCGAGTATTCGAGAAGCACTCGACCGCTACTACACCATGGAAAAGGGTATGGCTGAAATAACGGCTGAAGCTGCCCCCAAGGAACTGAACATCGAGGATTTGGAACTTCTGGAAACAGACTACTTCGAAGAACTCGAGGAAACACAGCTCCGCGCCGACGCCGAGGGTGGACCAGTTATTCGCTTGGTCAATTTTTATATTGCTGATGCGGTTCAAAAGGGATCGTCTGATATTCACTTCGAATCCTACGAGCGTCAAATGAGGGTACGTTTTAGAATCGATGGTGTTTTACGGGAACAGCAATCTCCGCCACTCAATTTGAAAGCGGGAATCATCACGAGATTGAAATTAATGGCTAAGATGGATATTGCAGAACATCGTTTATGCCAGGATGGAAGAATTAATATTCTGGTTGGCAATAAGATGATTGACCTTCGGGTATCGGTTATACCGACCTTATATGGTGAAAAGGTAGTGATGAGAATTCTCGACCGTACTTCTCTCATGCTCGATTTGACGAAACTCGGTTTTGCTGATGCGGCCTTAGAAAAATTTCTCAGGGCGATCGAGAATCCTTATGGAATTGTGCTCGTTACCGGTCCTACTGGTAGCGGGAAAACAACGACCCTCTATTCGACGCTCTCCCGTCTCAACAAACCGGATAAGCAGATCATGACGATTGAAGATCCCATCGAATATAATATCCACGGAATAAATCAAATACAGGTTCATGAAGAGATTGGACTTACCTTTGCCTCTGCGCTCCGTGCATTCTTGCGTCAAGCCCCAAATATCATATTAGTTGGAGAGATTCGTGATTCAGAAACTGCAGAGATAGCAATTCGTGCTGCCTTGACTGGCCATCTCGTGTTTTCGACAATACATACCAACGATGCTCCCACAACCATTAACCGCTTGGTTGACATTGGTATTCCACCGTATCTCGTTGCGAGTGCGCTGGTGCTTATTCAGGCACAGCGTCTCGTACGTCGCATCTGTCCAAATTGCAAAGAACAAATAAAGGTCGACCCGAAACTTCTTGAAGATGCTGGTATATCAAAAGATACTTTTCCTGATGGTATAGTGTGGAAAGGGAAAGGTTGTTCACTCTGTAATCAAACCGGTTATAAAGGAAGAATCGGGCTCTACGAGGTAATGCCGATTTCTCCAGAACTGAGAGCATCTATTCTGAAGGGAGCTTCCTCAGATGATGTTGCTAAACTGTCTCATAAAGAGGGTATGAGGACTTTGAGAGACGACGGGATCGATAAAATAAAGCACGGGATTACGACCGTCGAAGAATTGATGAGAGAAACCTCGGCGTTTTAATGCGATGCCATGAGGTAAGGAGGTAAAATGCCCGTTACCATGACACAACTTTTGGAGGAGATGGTGCAGAGAAATGCGACCGACCTGCACTTAACAACAGGAGCACCACCCATGTTTCGTATCGACGGAGAGCTGGTGCCGACAAACTATGAAATGATGACGCCGGAATTGATTCAAAATCTGGTCTACAGTGTGCTTAATGATCAGCAGCGTAAGAAATTCGAAATGGAGTGGGAACTGGATTTTTCTTTTGGTATTTCTGGACTATCGCGTTTTCGGGGTAATTTTTTCAGACAGCGTGGAAGTGCTGCTGTAGCCATTAGAACGATTCCATTTGAGATCAGAGGATTTAAAGAATTAGGGATTCCTCCAGTGATTCAGGAGCTATCATCACGACCGAAGGGGCTCATTCTGGTGACGGGACCGACGGGGTGTGGTAAATCAACGACGCTGGCAGCGGTCATTGATAAGGTCAACAGCGAACGCAGATGTCATATCGTCACGGTTGAGGACCCGATTGAGTATCTGTTCAGGCATAAGAAGGCGATTGTTAATCAACGCCAAGTTGGGAGCGATACGAAGTCTTTCACAAACGCGCTCAAGTATCTCTTGCGAGAGGACCCCGATGTTGTCATGGTCGGTGAGATGAGAGATTTGGAAACAATAGAGATGACATTAACCGTTGCAGAAACGGGTCACCTCACGCTCGCCACGCTTCACACCAATTCTGCTGCAGAATCGGTACACCGTATTATTGATATATTCCCGCCGCATAAACAGGGACAGGTGCGAGCGCAGCTTGCGTTTGTTATTGAGGGCGTCGTTACCCAGGAACTGTTGCCTAAAATTGGAGGCGGACGAGTTTTATCCGCCGAGGTGATGATTGCGACACCGGCGATCAGGGCATTGATACGTGATGAAAAGGAGCACCAGATTTATTCGGCAATTCAAGCCGGACAAAAATACGGAATGCAGACCATGAATCAAGCACTCTATACGCTCTATTCGAAGAGAATCATAACATTAGAAACAGCATTCGATTACTCACCGAACATCGAAGAATTCGAGCACATGGTTGAACAGAAATCACCGGTGTTGGGATAGGAATGCGAATCGACGTTAATATTTTTGAGACATCTCATTTAGTTATTATCTGCGAAAGTCAGTGTCCGCCTCAGGCGGATAATCCGCGGACATCCCGCGTCATTAAAAGAAGGAGGTGAAATGCCAACATTTGTCTGGAAAGGCAGAACAGCCTCAGGAGCATCGGCTAGTGGTGAGCTAGCTGCAGGTTCACAAGCAGATGTTGTAGCTGCACTGCGACAGAAGAAGATTATTCCAACTTCGATAAAGATAAAAGAAGAGAAAAAAGGAATCACACTCTTCGGTGGTAGAGTATCGACACGCGCACTCGGCGTCTTCACACGACAGTTTTCGACGATGTTGAACGCTGGTTTGCCGCTTCTTAGCTGTCTGGAAATTCTGGCAAAACAGACCGAGAGCCCGGCACTTCGCCGCGTCTTGGTTGAGGTACGAGGCGATGTTGAAGGAGGGTTGTCACTCGCAGATGCACTTCGTCGTCAGCCGAGAATTTTTAATAACCTGTATGTGAACATGGTTGAGTCAGGAGAAACTGGTGGTGCACTGGATGTTATTCTTTCTCGTCTTGCAACGTACCTCGAGAAATCTGCGGCACTCATGCGTAAGATTCGAGGTGCCATGATATACCCAATCATAATTTCGCTTGTGGCGATTGGCGCTATCGCGGTCATGCTCCTCTTTGTTATTCCCATCTTCGCAAAGATGTTTGCTGGAGTCGGTGCAGAACTTCCTGCAATGACACAATTCGTTATAGGTCTTTCGAATCTATTAAAGGTGTGGGCAATTCCTCTACTCATCATGCTGATTGCCGGTTTCACCATTTTACGAAGGTGGCATAAAACAGAATCAGGCGCCAAGGTTATGGACCCGCTTCTCTTGAAAATGCCCGTGTTTGGTGATTTGATGAAGAAACAGTCTATCGCTCGATTTTCGAGAACGCTCTCGACACTGCTTGGAAGTGGTGTTGCTATCATTGATGCGCTCGAAATTACTGCAAAGAGTGCTGGTAACTGGGTAATCGAAGATGCGGTTCTCAAGGCACGTACATCAATCAAAGGCGGCGAGAACATTGCTGATCCATTATCCAAGACCGCGGTATTCCCACCAATGGTGACGCAGATGATTGCAATCGGTGAGGCGTCAGGTGGACTCGATGAGATGCTCTCTAAGGTCGCAGACTTTTATGATGCGGAAGTAGACCAGGCCGTTGAAAACTTAACGAGTGCTCTCGAACCCGTGATCATGGTTTTTCTCGGCGGTATTGTAGGGTTTCTCGTCATATCAATGTATCTTCCAATTTTCCAGTTGGCAGGTACGATTACCGAATAGACATCGTATCGTACGGAAATCTGCGCTCACCTCATACCAGCGTTTGTGTGATTACTATGGTGAGCGTTTGCCATTTAATCCCTGTCTTGAAAAGATTTGATCATGGCATACGCTGAGCGTTTAAGCAAGACTAAAGGTCTCATTATATTACACCCTCTGTTAGTTACACTTATACTCTTAGCCTCATATCCAATTACACACAGCATCCCAACAGAATTTTGGTACATAATACTGACGTCCTTCATTGCGGCCATACTCTTGCTCCTCCTACAGCAATGGTTTGACGAACCTGTTATTTTGTACCTCCTTTTTCTCTTAGATATTCCGTTGATCGGTTTGATGATACATTATACCGGTGGATTGGAAAGTATGTTTCCTCTCCTTTACCTGCTTCTCATTATTTTATCTTCGATCTATCTCTATCGACGGGGGGCCTACATTATTGCTTTAAGTGCAGCGGCGTTCTTCATCGCCCTCCTGTTAGTTGAAGCGCGTGGCTCAACGTATCCAATACGTGTGGTCATGTACAGATTTTACATTTTTACGCTCCTCTTTTTATTGACCGCCATAATGAGCGGAGTTCTTTCAGCTCGATATCAGCGAAGAACAGAAGAGGCAAAGAGGTTACGATTAACAACCGAGGAGATAATCAAAAATCTTCCATCAGGAATCATTACCGTTGATGACAGAGGGGATGTTATCTATACAAATATTACTGAAGGGTCGATTCGTTCCAAGGTCTATATGCACATTTCCAAATTTTTAAAACATACGGATACGCCCAGCTCGATTGAATTAAAAATCGCTAAACGGTACTACGTATTCTCGTGTGCTCGCATTTACAATTCCAAGGCAGCTTTGGGTGTTTTACAAGATTTGACAAACTTTAGAAGACTTCAAGAAGCGTCGCGAATTTCTAAGCAAACAAAACTTCTTGCTGAATTAGGCGGTTCATTAGCACATGAAATTCGTAATCCATTATCTTCAATAAAGGGTTCACTCGAGGTTATTCGTGAGACCGAGAAAAAGAAGAACGTTCTGCCTTTTATAGACATGGCGATCAAAGAATCATCACGATTAAATGACATCGTCACTGATTTTTTAAATTTTGCTCAGTTTACACCAATCAAGCGAAACCGTGTAGCTATCAGTGAGGTGATTAGTGAAGCACTCATTGATACAATGCGCGGAGCCGCCCAGAAGGAACTTGAGATTCGTAGAAAGGATAACAACTTTTTTGTTTTAGCAGACCTTAATAAGTTGAAATCGAGTTTCACCAACATATTAAATAATGCATACGAGGTAAGCAAGAGAGGACACGTCATTGAAATAAGGTCTTACAAAAACAAAAGAGAGGGAATTGTTGAATTCAGGGATAGTGGGGACGGCATACCCAAAAAGTACCTCAAAAAAATATTTTTTCCTTTCTTCACGACCAAAAAAGGAGGGACAGGTCTCGGCTTGGCCATCACCAAAAATATCATTGAAGCACATCATGGTAAGATAGAGGTCAAGAGTAAATCTGGAAAAGGAACCACATTTATTGTAAGATTGCCATTGGCGTAGTCTCACTTCATTCAGTTCCCGACAACTGTTTTGTACACACCATTCTCTCTCGTGTTGATTTTACGAGGTAATTGCATATAATACGGTTGATGAGAAATATCAGGCTGGTAATAGAATATGATGGTACCAATTTCTTCGGTTGGCAATATCAGCCACATAAACGAACAGTTCAAGGTGAAATTGAAGAGGCACTCAAAAAAATCACAGCTGAAGATGTAAAAATTATTGGTGCCGGAAGAACTGATCAAGGTGTTCATGCGCTTGGGCAGGTTGCAAACTTTCATACAAATTCTTTTTTGAAAGCACAGCACATCAAAAGAGGAGTGAATTCGCTCACTGGTGGAGAAATTTATGTGAGAGAAGTAGATGAGGTCGATGGTGCATTCAATAGCCGATATTCTACAAAAAGTAAGCTCTATCGCTATCATATCACACGCAAACCATCTCCGTTCAAAGTAAGATATCATTGGTATGTGAAATACAGGCTTGACGTTTCGGCAATGGAAAAAGTTATCCCCCATATAGTAGGCGAACGTGATTTCAAGAATTTCGCTGTTTCGGATGGAGAGAGCAACACGGTTTGCACAATCTCTAACGTTAACTTGACACAGAATGGTTCTGAGATTATACTGAACATTGAGGGGAACAGATTCCTACGCAAGATGGTGCGTGGTATTGTTGGATTTATGATCGATGTAGGACGTGGGCGGTTTTCATATCAAGCGACTGAGGGTGTGCTTGTGGGCAAGATAAAGAATGTCTTTTTTGCGCCACCCCAGGGGCTTTTTCTGGTGGAGATTAAGTATTGAGGGTGTACCGTGACGACGTGGCGATTAACGGTATGGTTATTGACCGTGATAGCTTGATTATGGAGCTATATGTGGATTTATAAGAACGAGGAGTGTTATGATTAAACGTTATCAAACAAAAGAATTAGCGAGTGTATTGAGTGAAGAATATAAATTGAAAAAGTGGCTTCTTGTCGAAAGCGTCGTTGCCGGCGTTGAGGAAGAGGCACGGATCATCCCGAAGGGACTCAGTAAGCTTCTCTCAAAGGTTGTCGTCAAACCAGAACGGGTTCATGAAATTGAAAAGGTAACAAATCATGATGTCATTGCTTTCTTGGAGGCGACACGGGAAAAATTGGGAGAGGAGGGGAAATGGTTGCATTTCGGTTTAACTTCCTACGATTTGGTTGACACCGCATATGTACTCATAATACGAGAAGCTCTCGATATCATCCTCAGAGACATGAGGAAATTTCTCACCCTGCTCAAAAAATTGTCACTTCAATATAAACATACACCACAGATGGGAAGAACCCACGGTATGTTTGCACAGCCGATCACTTTTGGTTACAAAGTAGCTTCTTGGCATGAAGAAGTCCTGAGAAATTTTAATCGATTGTGCATCGCTAAGGAGGAAATTTCCTATGGTAAATTATCGGGGGCGGTCGGTAGTTATACGATGTTATCACCGACGGTTGAAAGAAAAGTGATGAAAAGGTTACAGCTGAGACCCGAACCAGTATCCACACAGGTTTTGCCGAGAGATCGGTTTGCCTTTCTTTTGTCCGTGTTGGTACTCTACGCATGTGGTATCGAGCGGATAGCTACAGAAATTAGAAATCTTTCTCGTTCTGAGATCGGTGAGCTCTTGGAACCTTTCACGAAAGGACAGAAAGGTTCTTCGGCAATGCCCCACAAGAAGAATCCAATAACGTGCGAGAGAGTCTGTGGTTTGGCGAGAGTCATTCGTGGGTATGTGCACAGTGCCTATGAGAATATTAATCTATGGCACGAACGAGATATTACAAACTCGTCAGTTGAGAGAATAATATTTCCCGACACATTCCACTTGGTTCACTATATAACGCAAAAAATGATATGGGTATTGAAAAATCTGAGGGTGTATCCGGAACGAATGCTTGAAAATATAAAAAATAGTCTGAGTGTTTATGCCTCCCAGCCCTTGATGAATGCGCTTATCGATAAGGGTATGGACCGTACTGAGGCATACGGTCTCGTTCAAGGGTTGTCTTTCCGAGCGGTGGAAGAAAAGCGAGATTTAAAAGAGCTTGCAATAAAAGATAAGACGGTTACCCAGTGCATCACGAAGAAAGAAATCGAAAGAATTTTCGACGTACAGTGGTATGTGAGGAATATTGAGATAAAATAATCGTTTCGTGTAATTCGTTGATGGCAGCCCGTATCGTTATTCGTTTTACATTTGTTGATATAATCCAATTTAACCATAGAACGATGCCATAAGACGATACTGGCCGCTGTCTCATTTCGCACTTCGTCCCGAGGCTCAGTGTCGCGGGAAAATTCGACATTGAGAAATACGCCGTATAACGATAAACGTAGAAAACAATGTTGACTTCAATAGGAATATGTATATAATCAACTATTATGGACTTATTCGATAAGTGTCAGGCGACTGTCAGGGAAGTAAACAGGGCGTATGAATTAGGCATTTATCCATACTTTACGCCCATCGAATCTGCTCAAGACCATCGTGTGCGTATCGATAGTAAAGAATTCATCATGATTGGTTCCAATGGGTATCTTGGTCTTGCCGCAGACCCGCGCATGAAGGAGGCCGCCATCGCTGCCATCGAGAAGTATGGTTCAACCTGTTCTGGTTCGAGATTTCTTAACGGTACCCTCGACATCCATGTCAAACTGGAAAACGATTTAGCAGAATTCTTTGGAAAAGACGGTGCGATCGTATTCTCAACGGGTTTTCAGACTAATCTCGGTATTATCGCTGCGATCGGTGGGAAGGACGATATTATTATCATTGACCGTCAGGATCACGCATCAATTATTGACGGTTGCCGGCTGTCCTATGCTGAGGTGAAGAAGTATCGTCATAATGATATGGAGGATTTAGAAAGAATTTTAAAATCGCTACCAAAAGAACGCGGAAAATTGATCATTGTTGATGGTGTATTCAGCATGGAAGGCGACCTTGCAAATCTTCCTGAAATCGTGCGTTTGAAGAAAAAATACAATTGCCGCCTTCTCGTTGATGATGCACACGGCGTGGGTGTTCATGGAGAAGGGGGAAGAGGAACCTGTGAACATTTCAATGTTCTCGACGAGGCGGATCTGATTATGGGGACGTTTAGTAAGGCCTTCGCTTCACTCGGGGGTTTTGTTGTGGCGAATAAAGATGTTATCACGCACATTAAGCACAGAGCAAGAGCACTGATATTTTCAGCGAGTATGGTTCCGGCTTCTGTTGCGAGTGCCCAGACGGCATTAGATATCATCAAGAGTGAGCCTGAGAGAAGGCAGAGATTGTGGGATATTACGGAGAGAGTACTCAGCGGTTTTAGAGAAATAGGACTGGACACGGGAGAGAGCCAGACTCCCGTGATACCGGTTATTATTGGTGAAGAAGAACGATGCTTTGCATTTTGGAAAATGCTCATTGCAAATAGTATATTTGCCAACCCTGTCATATCTCCGGCAACACCACCCGGTCGGGCATTGATACGGACGAGTTATATGGCTACGCATACTGATGAAGACATTACTATCGTATTAGATGTATTTAAGCGCAGTGCCAGAGAATTTGGGCTCAACAAGAAGTGATATCAGTAACATCGGTACAATCTAAGAAAGAATTCAAGGCGTTTGTCGATTTTCCCTATCATCTGTATAAAAACAACCGGTACTGGGTGCCACCTTTGAAAAGTGAGGTATACAAACTCTTTAATGAGAAGAAGAATCCGTTCTGGGAACATTCAGAACGAGAACTATTTCTGGCATATCGTGATAAGCGTCTTGCCGGTCGGATTTGTGCAATCATCGATCGCAATTTTATTGAATTCTGGGGTGAGAAGACAGGTTATTTTGGTTTCTTCGAATGCGATGATGATGAAGAGGCAGCACGTGCATTAATCGATAAGGTAAAGGAGTTCCACCGAGAGAAGGGTATGGTTAGGTTTATTGGTCCGATGAACCCCTCGACCAATGATGAGTGTGGCGTACTCATTGAAGGGTTTTATACACCGCCGTTTATCATGATGACGCACAATTTTGAGTATTATCCACGACTCATTGAACAGACCGGTCTATCAAAGGCACGTGATCTTTATGCGTACTACGTCGATATACAGGATGCGCCATTCGAATATCTCGAGCGGCTCTGTTCAATCGTACGCAGAAGGGTACGGGACATGAAGATAAGGCCGGTGAACCTCAAAGATTTTGCGAATGAAGTAAAGAAAATTAAAGAAATATACAACGATGCATGGAGCCGAAACTGGGGGTTTGTGCCAATGACTGATGCTGAGTTTGATGCGATCGCTGAAAACCTTAAACCGCTCGTTCTCGCGGACCTCGTACTCATTATTGAGATCGACAACCTTCCAGCCGCGGTTTCGCTTGGTGTCCCCAATTATAATTTTGTGCTTAAGAAATTGAATGGACGCCTTGGACTGATAGAGATGCTAAAATTTTTGTATTATAAGAATAAGATCAAAGAAGCGCGCTTGATGATTATGGGTGTACGGAAACAGTATCGAAAAATGGGACTGGAATCTCTGCTCTTTCTCGAGTCGTTCAGGGTTGGTCAACGTCTTGGTTATACAGGCGGTGAGTTGTCGTGGATTTTAGAGGATAATTATCCCACAAATAACGCAATCCAGAAGATGGGTGGTAAAGTCTATAAAAAGTATCGTATCTATGAGGCGGCTGTTTAGAAGATACGCGACAGTACGCAATGCTCTGTTTGTCGAAGAGATTTTTGTCAAACACTGATCTTCAAATAAATATTTTCAAATACCTAATCGTAGTACCTATTCATCATCATTGTTGTCCAATTTTGTACATGATAAAGGAGTATGAACATGGCAAAGTATAAAATTGCTTGGCTGCCAGGCGATGGTATCGGAAAAGATGTTCTTGATGCAGCCCAGATTGTGTTAGATAAGGCAGAACTTGATGCGGAGTATATACACGGTGATGTCGGTTGGGAATTTTGGCGCACCGAAGGAGAGCCTTTACCACAGAGAACCGTGGATATGATGAAAACGACTCGGTGTGCAATGTTTGGGGCGATAACATCAAAACCAAAGACGGTCGCAGATCAAGAATTGATTCCCGAGTTGCACAATAAAGGTTATGTATACCGTAGTCCGATTGTTCGACTGCGGCAACTCTTTGATCTTTACATATGTAAACGACCGTGTAAGGCATATCCGGGTAATCCTTTGAATTATAAGGATGGCGTCAATTTTGTTATCTTCCGTGAAAACACCGAAGATCTCTATTCAGGATTGGAATTTAATAGAATACCTCCTGATATGCTCAAAATTAAGGGTATGGAGCATGTTTCCCCGGATGCGGCAATTTCGATTAAGGTGAATACGCCAAAGGGCTGCGAACGAATAATAGAGGCTGCATTTGAATTTACGAAGAGTGAAAAAAGAAAAAAAGTGACGTGTGTACACAAAGCCAATGTCGTAAGAGCGAGTGATGGTCTGTTCCTCGAAATATTCAATAAGGTAGCGCAACGGTATCCAACCGTAGAAGCAGATGATGCAAATGTTGATTCACTCTGTCAGTGGCTTTTGAAGAAACCATTCAATTATGATGTTTTGGTGGCACCAAACTTATATGGTGATATTATTTCTGATCTATGCGCCCAAATGGTTGGAGGACTTGGTTTCGGCTCGAGTGGTAATATCGGTAATAATTATGCCCTGTTTGAACCTACTCATGGTTCAGCACCTAAATATGCAGGCATGTATAAGGTGAATCCCATTGCGACAATTCTTGCGGCAAAAATGATGTTAGAATGGCTTGGTGAAACCGATGCTGCTCAACGTGTGGAGAGTGCTGTGGAACAGGTAATTAAAGAAGGCAGGGTAAGAACATACGATCTGGGTGGCGATGCATCAACGCTCGACATGGCACATGCGGTAGCAGAGAAGATATAATGCCAAATATCAAATTACAAATCAGTATCAAAATCCTCATTTCATATATTCACTTGATGAATCCGCTGTACGAGCCACGAATGCGACACAATCATCTGTGTTCCGCCGAAGGCGGATCATCTGTGTAATCTGTGTCATGACGATCATCGAGAAAATATTTTCACGAGGAGCAGGTAAGGATGTGAAGCCGGGTGACTACATTTGGGCGAATCTGAGCCTCGTTGTGATGCGTGATTTTGGAGGTCCAAATGTTGTGCAGGAGTATAGGGAACATTTTGATGAACATCCCGTGTTTGATAAGAGGCGTGTCGCCGTAACGTTTGATTTACATATTCCACCACGCAATGAAGTGGTTGCACGTAACCAAAGAATGCTCAGGGAGTTCGCAACGCAGCAGGAAATTACCTTATTCGATGTCAATACCGGTGTTGGGCAACATGTTCTCTTGGAAAATGGCTTCGTGAAGCCTTGGGATATCATTGTGGGAACCGATAGTCACATGAATCTCTTGGGAGCTATGGGTGCTGCTGGATTCGGCATGGGTACTACGGACATCGCTGGCGCGATGTATAAGGGTAAGCTCTGGTTTCATGTTCCCGAGACAATGAAGATTGTCGTGCGTGGGAAAATCGGTAACTCAGTGACTGCGAAAGATGTTATACTGTATATTTTAAAACATGTGACCACGTCCGGCGGTTTGAATCGAGCAATCGAATTTTGTGGTGAAACAGTTGAACGAATGAATCTCGCGGAGCGTATAACCTTGACGAGTATGGTGACCGAGATGTCGGGTGACATTGGTTTTATTGAGCCGGATGAAGGCGTCATGGCATTTATTAACTCGCGTGCACGAAATCGGGTCGAACCGATCAAGGCTGATACTGATGCGCTCTATACAAAAGTTTACGAATTTTCAGTAGATAACTTACGACCACAAATTGCCTGTCCACATTCACCGGATAATGTGAAGGACGTCGACGAGGTTGCAGGGACCAAGGTAGATCAGGTGTTTATTGGTTCGTGCACGAATGGTCGGTTTGAGGATTTGAAAATTGCGGCCGAAATTCTCGATGGCAACAAGGTTAAGGATGGGGTGCGGCTCATTATTGTTCCAGCGACGATGGAAGTGGCAAGGCAGGCGCTTGAAGCTGGGTTTTACGAAATTTTCCTTGCGAGCGGCGCAGTTGTCACGAATCCAGGATGTGCGCTGTGTACGACAGGCCATCCAGGAATTATGGCTCCCGGAGAAGTGATGGTTTCGACATCAAATCGGAATTTTGTTGGCAAGTTAGGCAAGGGAGCAGAGGTATATCTCGTCTCGCCATCGACAGCGGCTGCTACTGCGCTCACCGGTGAGATAACCTCACCAGACACAGAATTATGAAGAAGAACGATAATTTTCCGCGTCGTTCAGCGTCATCATCCGCGTCCATCAGTGTGTCAGGTAGAACCTGGAAATTCGGTGATGACGTTGACACCGATCAGATCTATCCAGGGAAGTATCTGCCATTGACTGACAAGGAGGAGATGGCGAGGCATGCAATGGAAGGGGCAGAAGGAGGAGATGATTTCATTGAGAAAGTACAGACTGGAGACATCCTTGTTGCAGGAAAGAACTTTGGTTGTGGTTCTTCACGCGAGCACGCTGCTGTCGCAATAAAGGGGAGTGGGATCTCTGTGGTCATCGCCAGATCATTTGCACGTATTTTTCATAGAAACGCGGTGAATACGGGTCTGCCGATTCTGGTATTAGAACAGGCCGAAGAGATACAGCCGGGCGACGCGTTAGAAGTCGATGTCGAGCGCGGCATCGTGAGGAATAAGACACAGAATAAAGTATACCATGCAAAACCAGTTTCATTACTCGAGATGGATATCATGAAGGCTGGAGGTCTTCTTGCGTACCTTAAAGACACGGACAAGCACGGATAATGACGCGGATGAACGCGGAAAAACATTTTAAAGGGTCAAGGGTGTAGTTTATGAATAAAAAATATATTGAAAACATTTTTCCCGAGATTAAAAAAATAAAGAAGAGTTCAATTCGTAACGGTGTCATACATGCCTGGCTTTTGGCAATAAAAAACGGGCACTGGAAAAAAATTGATACGATACCATTCACCCTCCTCATCGATACAAAAAAGACACTGATTGAACATACGCGTTTTGTGACACGTATGGCCATGGCAGTTACTCAACAACGGCATGATTTGAATATGGACTATATAATTGCTGGCGGTCTTGTCCATGATGTAGGCAAGTTGTTGGAATATCGGAAGCAGGGGAAGAAATTTGTGAAGAGTGATTATGGCAAACGTGTGCGGCATCCAGTTTCAGGCTATGGATTGGCGCTCGAAGCAGGACTGCCCGAAGAAGTGGCACATATCGTTGCTGCACACTCAGTGGAAGGGGAGAACATGAAACGCTCTCGTGAGGCGATTGTCATCCATCACTGTGACTTCATTGATTTTGATATAGAGAAAACGCGTACGAGGAATTTCTGATACTTCCTGAAAAATAACGTACTATTGCATTCCAATATAATTTTTATATAATGTTCAGCCAATGAGGCTCTACGAATACGAAGCGAAGAATCTTTTCAGAAGATACAACATTCCTGTACTCGATAGTATACTCGTCGATAACTCGAGTTTCAATGAATTAGACAAGGTTGCGTATCCGGTAGTCGTCAAGGCACAAGTTTTCCTCGGTGGAAGAGGGAAAGCCGGTTTTGTTCAGTTCGCTCAAAACAGAAAAGAGGCAGAGAAAAAAGTGGCGAACATGTTGGGTAAAAAACATGGTTCGTTTACGATTGAAAAAGTGCTGGTTGAGCGAAGAATCGAGATTGATAGAGAATTATACGTCTCAGCCGCAATCGATAGACTCAAGCATGAACCTCTCATGATAGCGAGTCAGAAAGGCGGTGTTGAAATCGAGGTAGTAGCAAGAAAGGACCCTTCAGCAATATTAAAGTATTATTTTAAGATAGGTGCAAAATTACCTGATTTTCAGGCAAGAAATATCGCCAGCGACTTGGGTTTTACAGGTGCAGCCATGAGTGTCTGTGCAGATATTGTCTTACGCGTATTTACTCTCTTTGTCCATTTGGAGTGTAAACTCGTTGAAATAAATCCATTAGTGGTTGCACATGATGGTCGCATTATTGCCCTGGATGCGAAGGTGGATCTCGATGAAGATGCGATGTTTCGTCACCATGAGCTGAAAGAGATGGGGATTGTTGCGCGTCATGAGATTGGTGAATTGACCAAACGAGAACGAGTCGCCAAGGCAAAAGGTATTCCCTATGTTGACCTCGATGGTGATATTGGTGTGTTCCCTGGTGGTGCAGGATTCGGTATTGCAGCCATCGATCTGATTCAGCATTATGGTGGTAAGCCGGCAAATTTTATGGATTCCGGCGGTGCGCCAACCCAAGAAAAATTGAGGGCGATGCTCGGTCTGCTCATTGATAATCCACGCGTGAAAGCAATCTTCGGTGCCCGTTTTGGTGGTATTTCACGATGTGATGATTGGGCAAAGGCAGTTGTTCAATATGTTATTGAGAATAAACCGAAGAAACCGATGATCATGAGGATGGCCGGGAATATGGAGGAGGCAGGAAGAAAAATTCTTGAGCAGGCAAAACAGGAACACCAGGAACTGTTTAAGAACATTAAAATATATGCATACGACACACCGATTGAAGAGGTGATTAAAGAGACGATTCGCATAGCGAAAACACAGAGAGATGCTGGTAATTGATCCTGTGAGGGAATGTTAATCTTATTACCGTACTCTATAGATTGCACGCATGAGGCTTATATTGCGGGTGTACACATAGAAGGACACAGACAGTTATGGCAATAATTATTGGTGAGAACACCAGCACAATTATTCAAGGGATTACCGGAAAAAATGCATCGCTCCATACGAAGTTCATGCTTGAATATGGAACGAAGATTGTCGGTGGTGTAACTCCAGGCAAAGGAGGACAGGAGGTTGAAGGGGTGCGAGTCTATGACACACTACATGAATGCATGAGTGAACATCCTGATGCTACAGTTTCAAGTGTTTGGGTACCACCGAGATTTGCTAAGGATGCTATCTTGGAGGCGATTGATTCGGGAATCAAGACAGTCGTTGTTATCACTGAACGTATACCAATCCATGATATGCTCTGTGTACGTCAGGTTGCACAAGAAAAAAATGTCTTGGTTATTGGTGGCAATACACCTGGTCTTATCTCGCCTGAAAAGTCACTCGTCGGGATGCTTCCAAAGATCACGTTTCAGCCAGGCCGCATTGGAACTGTAGCACGGAGTGGCGCCGTTACGTACTATCTCGCAAACTCTTTAAACCTCGCTGGTTTTGGGGAGTCAACGTCAGTTGGGCTCGGCGGTGACCCGATATTGGGAGCAAACTTTGAGGACATTTTGCAACTTTTCGAAGCAGACGAGGAGACCGACGCAGTGGTGATGGCCGGTGAGATTGGTGGTGTGTATGAGGAAATCGCGGCTCCCTACATCAGAGAAATGTCGATACCAGTAATCGCATACATAGCAGGTAAAGCAGCACCAGCGGGTAAGAGACTCGGTCATGCTGGAGCAATTATCGAAGGGAGTATGGGTACTGCACAGAGTAAGATTGATGCATTGCGATCGAATGGCGCGATTATTGCCGAAACCCTGAGCGAGATCCCGGAATTGGTGAAAAAAGCTATAAGTAAGAAGGCATAAGAAGGGTGAAGATGGCAGGAGAGGGCTATAAAAGGAGAAGGTGGTGAAAGGCTGCAAACGACAAGGCATTGATACAATAAAGCCCTTGATTGCCTTCTCTAAGCCATCTGTTGCCCTCTTTGAGCCCTGAGGGAGGAAAGATATATGTGGAAGTCAAGCATATCCAAGATTGAGCCAAATCATATCGTGACCCGTGGTTATCGGCAGGAGGATTTGATTGGTACAGTTCCTTTTACTCACGTTTTTTTTCTGCTCATCAAAGGGAGGATGCCTGATAAAAAAGAGTCAGCGATGATCGATGCACTTATTACTTCTTCGATCGATCATGGTGTCACACCGCCATCGACCCACGCAGCCAGAATTGTAGCATCGGCGGGTGTCCCTCTGCCAACCGCGGTTGCTGCAGGCGTCCTGGCAGTTGGAGACGTACATGGGGGTGCGATAGAGGAAGGTGCTAGAATTTTACAGCAATGGGTAAAATTGATGCACGAAAATAAATGGAATTTTGATCAGACTGCCCAGAGGCTGTTAGAAACGCTGAAGGCAGAAGAAAAGCGTATGCCTGGCTTTGGTCATCGCATTCATGACAAAGACCCTCGTACGGAGAGACTCTTTGACCTGGCGGCTCAATTGCACATCACCAGCGATCATATTAAACTCATGCGTGCTCTTGAGGCTGAGTTTGCAAAAAAGAGAGCATTGCCCATCAATGTCGATGGTGCTATTGCCGCAGTCATTTCTGATATGGAGTTCGATTGGCGGCTTGGAAAGGCATTCTTTTTACTGGGTCGCACTGCTGGTTTGATCGCACATGTGTATGAAGAAATGACGACACAGAAGCCAATGCGTCGCATGTGCACACAGGAGACCGAATATGACGGACCATGGGAACGGAACCTATGAAATGACAAATGTCAAACGCCAAATTAACGAGTACTAAGTACGAAATGCGAATACGATACAGTTATCTGTGTAAATCCGCGTCAATATCCGCGGTTATCTGCGTGGCGAAGCCATGACTATTGCTGAGAAAATTTTGGCCAAGGCTTCAGGGAAAAAGAAGGTAGTTCCAAACGACATCGTGATGGCAAAGATCGATGTCGCCATGTCTCATGAGAACGCCGATGTCGTGCTCCGATCATTTCGTGAGATTGGCGTTCGACATGTATGGGATAGAGACAAAATCGTCATCTTATTTGACCATCGGATACCTGCAGAGAGCGAAAAGAGTGCTGCGACTCATAAGCGCTTGAGAGAATTTGTTAAGGAGCAGGGTATCACACACTTTTACGATATGAAAGAGGGGATCTGTCACCAAATTCTTCCTGAGTTTGGTCTTTGTCGTCCTGGTGAAGTGCTCGTCGGTACAGATTCTCATACAACGACTCATGGTGCTTTTGGAACCTTTGCCACTGGTATTGGTGCTACCGAGATGTCGGGTGTATGGGCGACGGGTGAATTATGGTTTAAGGCACCGGAATCAATAAAGATAACCGTGAATGGATCGCTTCAGCATCACGTGTCCGCTAAAGATTTGATACTACACATTATCGGTATGCTGGGAGCCGATGGTGCAGACTATAAAGCCGTTGAGTTTTGTGGCGAAACGATTCATACTATGAGCATTGCCTCACGAATGGTTTTATCTAATCTTTGCATGGAGATGGGTGCGAAGGTAGCGTTTGTACTCCCGGATGAAAAGACGATTTCGTATGTCAAGGAACATACGAATAAAAAATTTGAGGTCATCGTCCCTGACGAGAATGCTCAATACATAAAAGAGCTGCCTATCGATGTCACAAACTTAGAACCTCAGATTGCCTGTCCTCATGCAGTCGATAATGTAAAACCGGTAAAAGATGTCGCTGGTATTAAAATTCATCAGGCGCTGATCGGTTCATGTACGAACGGACGGCTCGAAGACCTCGCGGTGGCAGCGGAGATTGTAGAACATAAAAAAGTTCATCCTGATGTACGGCTTCTGGTAATTCCAGCCTCCCGAAAAGTGTACCTCCAAGCAATTAAACAGGGGTATATCGAGATTTTTGTCAAGGCAGGAGGATTGGTGTTGAATCCTGGCTGTGGTCCGTGCCTTGGTGCACATCAGGGGTTACTTGCACCAGGGGAGGTCTGTGTCGCAACGACAAATCGAAACTTTAAGGGAAGAATGGGCAGTCCGGATTCTTTTGTCTATCTTGCGTCACCGGCAACGGTCGCATTTTCTGCACTCACTGGAGAAATCACGGCTCCAGAAACGGAGTGATGGCTATGGCCTCGATCACAGGAAGGGTCTATAAGTTCGGTGACAACATCAATACTGATGTCATCTATCCTGGGAAATATCTCTCGATTACGACAGACCGTGAAGAGATGGCAAAACACTGTTTTGAGGCCGTGTATCCTGAATTTCTCACAAATGCAAAACCGGGCGATATTATTGTTGCAGGAAAAAATTTTGGTTGTGGCTCTTCGCGTGAGCAGGCAGCGACGTGTTTAAAATATTTCGGAATCAGCGCCATTATTGTCGAATCATGTGCCCGCATTTTTTATAGAAATGCAATAAATCTAGGACTCCCTGTTTTCGTTGCTGCCAATGTCTGTCAGAAAATAGACCATCACGATGACATTGAAATCGATTTAGAAACAGGTATAATAAAAAATATGAAAACCAATGAAGTGATACAGGCCGCAAAATGACCTCCCTTTATTTTGGAAATCATAAAAAGAGGAGGTTTCATTCCATATTTAAGAAAAAAATTAGGAACTGAGAAATAATGAGGAGGAATTGATGAAACAATTTGTCGTCATTGGATTAGGCCGTTTTGGTTCGAGTATTGCTCGTGCTCTCAGTGGGAAGAATTTTGAAGTTCTGGCAGTTGATAGAGACGAGGATCGTGTAAAAGAAATGGAAGGCGTAGTATCACAGGCAATCGTTATGGATGCAACCGATGATAAGGCTTTAAGAGAATTGGGCATCGCTGATTTTGATACCGCGATCGTGAGCATGGGGGAAACCGTTGAGGATAGCATCATGATAACATTGGCGCTCAAAGAACTCGGGTTAAAGCATGTCATCGTTAAGGCAAAAAGCGAGATACACTCTAAGATACTTAAAAAAGTTGGTGCCGATAGGATTGTATTTCCTGAACGCGAAATGGCAGAGAAACTTGCAGAAAGTTTGGCAAGTCCCAAAATATTCGATTTCATTGAGTTGTCAAAAGAGTACGGCATTGTCGAAATGGTCGTACCCAAAAAGCTCGTCAACATGACCTTGCGTGAATTAAAATTGAGAGACAAGCATAAGGTCAGTGTCATTGCGATTAAGAGAAAGGTACCGTATTCCAAATCTGATGGTACGACGGATTTTAAGGACGAAATTATTATCGGTCCAGGTGGCGGTGACGAGTTAATCTCTGGCGACATTCTTATTCTGCTTGGAAAGAACGAGGACGTTGACAAAGTCCAAAAATTATGAACGATAAGTATACAGATTTGATCGAACTGAGCGATTTCTATATTCTGAGTCAAAAATTTGATGAGGCGATTAAGGTGTTGAAAAAGGCCGAGAAGATTAAAAAAACTGAGCCGAAACTGTACTATAATTTAGGTATTGCGTATGAGGCGCTCAACGAAAATAATGAGGCGCGCCAAGCATTTAGATTAGCCCTCAAGTTAGATCCTCATTTCGCATCTGCCCAAGAACATCTTGATAGGTTGATAGAAGAATGAAGTATCGTCTCGTTAAAGATGAGATAATGTACACGGGCGAGCAGTTGCAGAGCAATTTTGCTTATACGACCTGCGGTATTGTTGGAGATTCAATCATTGCCTTCTGTGGTATGTGTGACGTAAAATTAAAGGCGATGGTCGATATTGAGGATTTAAAGGCTGGGAGAGCAATCTACTCTGAATCGATGCTGCACTTCATTGTCGAACACCACGATACCGATCTCGAGAAGGCAGTTTTGAGACAACTACTCCTTGCCGATATCATAAAGGATATAATCAATGACAGTATTGGGCGACTCGTAGTCCGAAGAGTGAATAGCGATTTATATGATGAAAATGCGAAGCTTTCTATATCAGTTGCGACAGTAACACCCATATCTTCTCTTATTCATTTCGGTATCAATATTACGTCAATCAACACCCCTGTAAAAACAAAAGGACTGCGCGATTACACAATCGACCCTTATGAATTTGCTAATCTTGTTATGGATAGATACACGAAAGAAATAGACAAAATTACTACAGCACGATGTAAGGTGAAGTGGGTGCAGTGACCACAACTCATGGTTCTTAGGTAATCGTTATACGTCATCGCTACCCGTATCGTAATTCGTTTGACGTTTATGGGTTTTAAATTAGTTAACAGTTAAACGATACCTTATAACGGCACGAAATTTCATGCCTAAAAACAAAAAACGATTGTCATATAACATGACGGGTTTCGTTCGAGAGGTTTTCACCTCTATTCAGGGAGAAGGCATACGATTAGGAGAGCGACAAACATTTATACGATTCTATGGTTGTAACCTGTCCTGCTCCTATTGTGATACACCAGAAACACAAAGAAATACAGGTCCTTTTTTGTATGGAGGGAAGACATTCGATAACCCAATCGGCGTTACGGCGTTAGTCGATAAGATGTCTGAGCATGTCGTTGCAATCACTGGTGGTGAGCCACTGTTACAGACAGACTTTCTTCATGAACTCTGTCTGCACCTTAACGACATCGGGAAAGAATTATACCTGGACACGAATGGCACATTGCCTGACAAGCTACAGCAGGTGCTGCAATACATCGACACCATCGCCCTGGATTTTAAAATTCCATCGGCGACGAGGCTGCCCGCGTTGTGGGCAGAACATGAGCAGTGTTTAAAAGTCGCGTCGACAAAAGACGTATTTGTGAAAATTGTTATCGATGAGAATATCTCACAAGACGAAATTGACAAAACGTGTGCAATCATCGAGAGGGTAGACAAAAGCATACCCCTCGTACTTCAACCAGTTTTCGGACACACAATCCCCAATATTTTAGATATACAACGAAAGTTTCTCACTCGGCTCGACGAGGTAAGAATCATTCCTCAAATTCATAAATACCTCGGCCTTAAGTGACAGTGTAATTTTAGTTATTCTGAAAACCTGTACAGTGCGCGTACAGATTTTGCGAATTGGGGGATCATTCTTACATGGTGTAGTTGTACGTTGTACGGCGTAGCAGCCCGTATCGTCTCATGGCTTCGTTATTCGGCACAAAATAAAAAAGACGACAAACGATATTTACCATACGGGGCGGGCATCGTTGCCGTATAACTTTTAACGAAAAACTTTAATTTTACGGTGGATAGCCGACGCGTTCTAAAAAATTATTTCGATACGATAAATTAGGGATAAGATAGAAAAACGCTGTATTATAAAAGCCCAGCTTCGGAGATACGAGAATGTTTCGCAGAAGAATTGAGTCCCAAGAATAAAAACGGTCACGTAACCATTCCATCCACGAATATAATGCCTGAGGATTGATTCCAGGAAGGCGTACAACTGGCATCCACTGGTCATAGAGGGTTAAATCTTTCACGACTTGGTTATATTTCTTATATCGGTTGTAAGTAGCCGTTTTTGGCAGCGGTGTTTGCGCCGCGATTTCAATTAAATCTGCTCGTATACCCACCAAGAATTTTAGTAGTTTTTTATAGAATTTGTAATCTTCTTCCTCAAAACCGAGCCTCAGTTTTATCCCAACAGCAATTCGGTAGTTATGAATCATGCTCACTTGATGTGCCTTTTCCTTGATAAAATTTTTACTATAAATTTTTTTTTGCAAATGAGTACCGAGCCAGTCTTCGTTGAGATAGATGATTCGAACGCCATCATCACGCAACATCGGTAATATATGAGGGTAATCAAAAATATTGCTCGTGGTCTTGAATATCCACATCTTCTTGTACCGCCAGCACTTTTCTAATATTTTCATAGCAAAGTCTACATCCGCTAAAAAATCGTCATCGAGCACGTAGATTACTTTTCTTTTGATGCACGAAATCTCATCGACAATTCTGCTCGCACTCCATCGTGAAAACTTTTTATGAAAAACATTCTCATAACAATAGTTCTTCTGCTCGGGCTTACAGTGGCAGCCAAAAGAGGTACGCAGCTGTGAGAAGACCGGAGTAAATCCGTACTTCGTCTCAAGTCTACGGTCAACATCGAATTCAGTATGATCGCTTGATTTATAGAACGGGGCGAGACAGTGGTTCTGATAATCGTTGAGGATTTTGCTCCAAATGGCAGCAATATCTCCGTTGACAACAACATTGGAAAACTTCTTTGCTAATTTAGGAAATAACGTTGGGAAGACACCAAAGGAAATTTTTGTGGTCTTATTCCATTTATTTTTGATTGTCGATTCTACATATCGAGCAAGATTTAATGGGACATTAACAACGATGAGGTCCGGTGCAAAATCAGGTTTTTCTTCAATATTTTCGTCATAATACAAAAACTCATGAGCGTTCGACTGATAGGATAAACGCATCGCATCATAATGAGGTCTTCTGAAAAATGCACTTCCTTTTATTGCTTCGAAAGGAATAAACCGACGCTGCGTCATAGTGGGATTGTAAAAGAGAATCTTCATAACTTCGAAGAAGTTATACGATGATTTTAATCATCGTCGCGTGAGATCATTGAAGGTTACAAATATGATGAGGAAAAGGATAATAGCGTAACCGATTTGCTGAATAACGAGCCGAGTTTTTTTGGTAAACCGTTTCCGCCGAATCGCCTCAACCGTTGATATGAGAATATGTCCGCCATCGAGTGCGGGAATAGGGAAGAGGTTGATGAGTCCCAGGTTTATTGAAATAATGACCAGTAATCCAAGGAGATGTTCAAATCCCCACTGAGCGGATTCAGTGCTCAATCTAAAAATGGCAATTGGACCCCCAATTTGTTTTGTTGAAATTTGGCGCGTTACGAGTTGATAAAAGATACCGAGCATACGCCAGAGTAATTGAAGCGTTCGTTTCATTGATAATGTCAATGCATCGATAGTTGATAAGAATTTCTTACTATGTGGGACAAAAATACCAATTTGCCCAACCGTGTCTTGGCTGATCGGATCATAAGCCGATGTCGGTGTGATGTGCGCTACCTGTATTTCACCTTCGTGTTGCCAGGTAAATTGCAGAGGAACATTCCGTCTTGCCCGAACTATTGCCACCATCTGATGCCAATTATGGATCTGTTCGTCGTCAATTTTGAGAATTTGATCGCCCTTTTTCAGACCTGCCTTGTCGGCTGGACCACGACGCTTTAAAGAACCTACGAGAGGAGGAATCAAAGGCATCAGACCGGTTGAATCAGCATAGAAGATCACCTCAATATGTGCCTGTTTACCGTCTCGCTGTACTGTCACTGTGACATCATGCTCATGTTCAACAATCTCCCACAGTTCTTCCCAATTTCCTACGTACTGACCATTGACAGCGATTATTGAATCATTGGTCAAAAAACCCACTTTTTCGTAATAGCTTCCTTTTTCTACCTCGATTTTCATATATGGATTAACCGTTAGACCATAAATAATAAAAGACAGGAGCAAGACTAGAAAAGCTGAAAATATGTTAAAAAGCGGACCATTAAAGACAACCAGGATTCTTTTGTAGACGGGCGCATCGTAAAAACCCGGTAACTCTTTTCCCTTCTGTTCAGACTTCTCATCATGCTTTATGATCTCTCCCTCTTCTTCACCCGCCATCTTGACATACCCTCCCAGAGGGAAATATGCGATTCTGAAATCCGTTTCTCCGATTTTTTTACGAATAAGTGCTGGGCCATAACCGATAGAGAATTTTTCTACAGGAATGTGAAATAACTTAGCGAATAGAAAATGGCCGAATTCATGGATCGTAATACAAAATCCAAGAATAAATAAAAACGGGAGAATAGAATACAGGAGAAAACTTAACATATAAACCGTCTAACCTCCTCACGCGCCCACTCTTCAGCCTCCAGATAGAACTTTACATTGCCTTGCCGCGCCGAGTGTTTCTTCATGACCATTTGAATTACCTTCGGTATGTCGCTGAATCGAAGTTTATCGTCGAGAAAAAATTTAACTGCCTCCGCATTTGCAGCATTGAGCACTGCAGGCATACTCTTGCCCACGGCTAATGCCTCATACGCAAGTCTCAAACACGGGAATTTCTTGAAATTAGGCGGTTGAAATGTCAGCTTTTTTACCCGGTGTATATCCAGATACTTTGCTGGTGCAGGGAGGCGGTGTGGCGCCGTGAGTGCGTATTGAATAGGCAGTTTCATATCTGGAGTGGAAACCTGGGCTAGAAGTGTTCCATCAACAAACTGAACGAGTGAATGGCATAGAGCCTGTGGATGAATAACGACCTTAATCTTTTCTGTAGGGAGATTAAAGTGATGATGGGCTTCAATGACTTCGAGTCCCTTATTCATCATGGTTGCCGAATCTATTGTTATCTTCTTACCCATTTTCCATACAGGGTGTTTCAATACATCAGATTTCTTTACGTTTTTTATATTCTTATCTAAAAATGGACCACCACTTGCTGTGAGGTAGATCCTCAATATATCTTCTCTCGGTTTTCCTTCAAGACATTGATAAATGGCGGAGTGCTCGCTATCGATGGGGATAAGGAGCACGTTGTTCTTTTTTACCTCACGCATGACGATGTCACCAAAACTTACCAAAATCTCTTTTGTAGCAAGACAGATACGCATTTTCTTCTTGATCGCCTTGAGTATTGCGTCGATACTGATAGAACTAGAGAAAGCACATATAATGATGTCAGCATTGGTCGATTCGACCATTTCTGTTATGCCTTCTTCCGCACACGTTATCTTGACTCCTCTCACCTTCCCCTTGAGCATTCTGCAATATTTCTCATTGAGGAGTGTAACCATCTCGGGTTTGATATCTTGTATTTGTTGCAGCAGCGATCGGTAGTTTGCATATGCGGCGATTCCGACAATTCGATAATCCTTTAATTGTTTAATAACGGCCACTGCATTGCGGCCAATGGAGCCTGTCGACCCTAAGAGTATAATCCTCTTCATGGTTGAATACGATCGAGAATTTTTAAATCACCTTTTTTTGTAATCTTAATATTATCCTTGTCGCCGCATAAACAGTGAACAGGTATTCCTAATGATTCAAGAATGGCTGCCTCATCAGTGTATTCTACTGCACGATTTGCCCTTTTATACGCCTCTTGAATAAGGCTGCTCTCAAAGAATTGAGGTGTCTGAACGAGGTACATATTCTTTCTCGGTATGGTTCCTTTCACAATACCGCGGTTTACTTTTTTTACGGTGTCATATATCGGTAAGGCGAAAATAACTGCGCGGTATGTACGACATAATTTGATGCCTTTTGTTATCATAGCCTGTGAGACAATGGGTCGAACACCATCATGGATCACGACAATCCCAGATCTGTTCTGCAGAGCCTTTAGACCATTGAAGACTGAATCTTGTCTGCGTTTTCCACCCGCAACAATTGAATGTACCTTTTTATAATTCATATTCTTCATCATTGCTTGGATACCGCGTATGCTCTTTTGAGGGACCACAAGGATGATCTTATCGATACTCTTATTCAGTTCAAAGGCATCGAGTGCATAGAGGAAAAGAGGGCGTTTCCTCCATTCATAGAATTGCTTTGCTGAGCCAAATCTTTTTCCTGCACCAGCAGCAACGATGATTGCACTGTTCGGCATAAGGAATGATAATCAGAATCATGAAAAAGTCAACAACGTGGCCGTATGTCCGTGGTATACTGTATCTGGCTCTCGGGTACGTGTTAACAAATTTGGCTATTGACATACGATGAATTATGACTATCATTTAACGTTAAGGCGAATAAAAGGAGGTGGCACTATGAAGAAGATACTCGCGGTACTTCTTTTTGCCGTCCTGATTATAGGTTGTGGACCGAAGATGGCAAAACAGGAGACACTAGACACCATCGCAGAAGCGAGAGCTGCCTTGGAGGCTGCACAAGCGAGAATCGCTGAACTCGAGGCTGAAAGATCCGCACTGGAAGCAAGGATGGCTGAACTGGAACAGGGGATAATGGATATGAATGAAGAAATCGACATCGTGCAAGATAAGATTGACACAAAGTGTAAGAAAATGAAGAGTACGAAATAAGGAGGATGAGATGAGGAATATTCTTTCTATGAGTATTATTATTCTATTGATTCCTGTTTTAGCTTTGGCCCAGGAGAAGATGACAGAGGAACAAGCGCAGGCAGAGCTTATGAGCCTACAAGAACAGTTGGCAGAGGCGGAGGCAACAATTTCTGCACTCGAGGCCGAGATTGATGCAATGCAGACCGATATGGCCGACTGGCAGATGCGCTATGACGAACTTTCGGCAAAACTGGCTGAACTCAAAGAAACATGGAAACGCTGCCAGTATGGCCGATATACGGTCGTCGAAGGCGATTGGCTGTCTATGATTGCCAGCATGCGCACCGTTTACCATGATGGTGCAAAGTGGCCTATGATCTATGAAGCGAATAAAGATAAAATAACAAACCCAAACCTCATTTATCCGGGCTGGGTCTTATTGATCCCATACCTTGAAGTCTATGATGTTGTTCCGGGTGATTGTCTTTGGTTGATAGCCTCATATCTCTCAATTTATTCAGATGCGAAGAGATGGCCAGAAATTTTTGAGGCAAACAAAGATAAAATAAAGGACCCTGATTGGATTTATTCATATCAGGAATTTGTTATACCTCATGATTAAAAATCTAGGGAGGGATTAAACACCTGTCCCTCCCTTTGTTGTGAAAGTATCGATACCTATATCGGGTCTCGAACCCACCTTAATTTCCGGTTTCAACGACGAATTATTGAAAGAAATCGAGAATCGATTTCATATTATTGTATCAATGCGTAATGATTTTATCTATTTGAAAGGCAGCGAGCAGAAAGTAAAGGAAGCAAAAAAGGTCATACAGACAATGTTGAAAGATGTAAAGGCAAAGACGACGGAAATAGAAAAACCGAAAGAGCGGGAACCATTTTCAGTGACGACACCAAAACGGTTAATTAAGGCAAAGAGTTCGGGACAGGCGGAGTATTTGGAAGCGATTGATAATTATGATATTGTCGTGAGTATTGGACCCGCAGGGACGGGTAAAACGTATCTCGGTGTCGCCAAGGCGGTTTCCTGTTTAATGGAGAAGAAAATTGAACGGTTGGTTCTCACGAGACCAGCAGTTGAAGCAGGAGAATCATTAGGCTTCTTGCCCGGAGCAATAGAGGAAAAAGTTGATCCGTATCTTCGTCCACTCTATGATGCCTTGAACGATTTTTTGCCATATGACCGGATCAGAAAATATCTCGACATGAAAGTTATCGAGGTCGCGCCGCTCGCCTATATGAGAGGTAGAACACTCAACGATGCGTTTATTATTCTAGATGAGGCTCAAAATACAACAAGTATGCAGATGAAGATGTTCCTTACGCGAATGGGTTGGCGTTCAAAAGTGGTAGTTACTGGCGACATCACACAAGTAGACCTTCCGAACAATGTTTTTTCCGGGCTTATCGAAATACAGCATTTATTGAAGAACATCGCCGGCATCAAATTTGTCTATTTGAGCGAGAAGGATGTTGTACGACATCGTCTCGTCCAAGAAATAATCAAGGCGTATGAAACTAAAAATTCAACACAGTAAACTCATCACGTTCATTGGCATCATCATTTTGCTCAATGTAATTTTCCCACCGCCATTGGTTCCCAGAAGATTTACAATGCGTGAAGGAGAGATTGCGTCATCTGATGTCATCGCCCCGTATAACTTTTCTATTCCTAAAAGTACAGAGGAACTTGCCGAAGAGAGGGCGGAGATTGCAAAAAGAGTATTACCTATTTTTGAATTGGATAATACAGTGTTGAAGAAGGTCAATAAGAGAATCGACGACCTTAAACGCACGATCGATTCTCTCAAGGCATCGCGGCACGTTAAGAGGGACTCGTTGATGCATGTGATACAGCGAGATTATGCGTTGGATAGTGATGTTGTAAAGTATTTATTGGATAATAACACTCGACTCATCTTTGAGAAACTTATGGTGCATATGGGTGATGTGTATGCTGCAGGCATTGTTGAGACGAAACCGGCTGGGTTCAGAATCATAACCATTATAAGCGGTGATAAAGAGATCGTAGAGTCTATTGACGAGCTCTATTCTCTCGCCGAAGCAGAAAGCATTGTTGGGAGTGGTCAAAGGCGACCATATAAGCAACTTATTGCGAATTTCTTAGTTCCAAATGTAACCTACAGCAAAGAAAAAACCGAAGATAGAATCGATGAGGTTTTTGCTAACCGTCCTAAAACAAAGGGTGAAGTATTAAAAGGAGAACTTATTGTTGAAAAACATAAGCGTGTCACTGCTGAGGCAATGGAAAAAATTATTGCACTCCAGCAAACGTACGTTTCTATCGGCACGTGGGAAATATTAAAGACAATTGTTTTCCGCAATCTCTTGTATCTCTCTCTGCTGTTTCTTCTCTACCATTTCGATAAGATTACCCAGTCAAACCTATTCGGGCTCAAGAATATTTATTTCATTGCCTTACTCTCAGCCATCTATTTGATTATAGGCAGAATTACATATTTGACTAATACTATCTATTTATTACCTGTTGCATTTTTTATCTTTTTATTTGCTCTCTATTTTAACTTCTCCATAGCAATAATTTTTACTATGGTCTTTGCGTTACTTTTTGGTGTTACACTCAATTCTACTTCAATTTTTACCTATCTTCTCGTGAGTGGCTTCGTTGCTGCGTTTTCAATTCAGACAATAAACTCGAGATTGTCGCTCTACCGACCACTATCGTATATAACACTTGCAAATATTGGTGCGATTATCTTTATTGATCTCTACTTACTCAAAGGACGTCTTAATTTCATTCACATAGGTGAGGGTGTGATGAATGCTATTCTGGCGAGCCTTTTCTTTGCCCTGTTGTTACCGCTTTTTGAAAAAGTGTTTGATTTCACCACAGATTTAACGCTTCTCGAATTAGGAAACTTAAATTTACCACTCTTCAAAGAAATGGCGATCGAGGCTCCCGGAACATATCACCATTCAATCGTTGTCGGTAATCTTGCTGAGGCAGGAGCTCGTGTCATTGGTGCAGATCCAATACTAGCCCGAGTCGGTGCATACTACCATGATATTGGCAAACTGAAGAAGCCAGAATATTTTATTGAGAATCAAATTGGTGTTCGGAACCCTCATGATGCTTTGAAGCCTCAAATGAGTACCTTGATTATCATCTCTCATGTAAAGGATGGTATCGAAATGGCGAAGAAAATGAAGTTACCAAGGAAATTAATCGATATTCTTGAACAACACCATGGGACAACAACAATACAATCGATTTACCAAAAGGCGTTGCATTTAGCGACTGATCTCAACCAGGATGCATTCCGTTACCCTGGTCCAATTCCCACAACAAAGGAGTCGGCACTCGTCATGCTTGCCGACAGTGTGGAGGCAGCAGCACGAGGCGAAAAGAATATTACTATTACAAAATTACAGAAACTTCTGAGAGATCATATTGACAAGAGATTCAGTGAAGGACAACTAGACCATTGTCCAATAAATCGAAACGATTTGGAGCAAATTAAGACTGCATTTTTGCCTATCCTTTCAGGTATATTTCATCCCCGAATCGATTTTGAAAAGGAAAAAAATAAGGCAGGTGATCTTCCGCCCACAAACAAAGTAAATGACAAACAAGCCTGAACCGTAGAATAGGGCTTGAGCATTGTTTTTTTATCATCATGAAAATAAATATTTTTAACGAGTGTAAGGACCGGACGCTTAATGAGAAACACATAAGGAGACTTGTTAGAAAAGTAGTAAAAAAAGAGAAGGCAAAACTCGGTACGCTTAATATAATTATCACCGACAATGCGTACTTGCGAGGACTGAATAGAATGTTCTTGAAAAAAAATCGAGTAACAAATGTAATTTCATTTACTATAGATGATGTTTCAGAGATCTACGTTTCGCGGGAAAAGTCACGAAGCAATGAAGAATTGTTCTACTTCATCCTTCATGGTCTTTTACACGTTATTGGGTATGAACACAACAATAAACAAGAAGAGTTACGCATGGAAGACAAGTGTCTAGCATATCTAAGTAATGCATAGTATCATTATTTATTGTATACTTCTTTTTGTTTTTCTCATATTCAGCGCCTTCTTTTCTGGAATGGAGGCAGCCATATTCTCAATTTCCCGTTTTCGTGTTAAGACGTTACTGTTTGAAAATAGAAGGGGTGCTACCACTCTTGAACGGATTAAAAAAGAGTCAGGCAAAACGCTTGCATCAATACTATTAGCCAATCTGCTCGTCAATATTGCTGCATCCTCAGTTGGTGCCATTATTCTTATTCAGATTATAACA
>CP070664.1:1627487-1642067 GCA_020355325.1 Caldifarciminota bacterium | reverse complement strand
TATTGAGGTGAGTAAAATCGTTGAGAGGTGGAGCACAGATTACGACGTTCAAGTTTTCTCTCTTCTCGAGAACATCCGTACGATGTATCGTATCAATGAAAACACAGCTGGCATCAGCCAACTGTTCGGGTGCAATCTGCTTAACAATAAATGGGAGAACCTGTGACTCATAACGCGTCACCAAAAAATGTTGTATCGTATCTGCTATTGCCATATTATTTTTAGATTGTCTCTATAAGACTTAAGTCTTTCATATATTACTATTATACCAAATAATTGAATGTTGTCAAGAGTCAATTTTTGTTCGGGTTGTTGCCTCTCCCCTTCCACTATCGACCGAGTCAGTCCTCTCATTTCTCAACCTATCATTTGAATCGTAATTGGTAGTCAGGATCTTCTTTCATAATTTTTGAACTTTCCGGATAAGTTTCTAAGAACCAAACTAAAAAAGCAGTTACATCAATTTTGTCACGTAACAACTGTTTCTGCTTTTCACTCCATTTTCGTTTGAGGTCTGGTTGCTTGAGCAAGGCAAGGCCTTTTTCAATCGATTTTTCCTGATCGGATAACGATTCGGTAAAATTATAAACCAGGCCGTACCTCCTCTCCTCTTCGTCGGTATATCCACGTCCAACATCGTCAAGAAATATGGCTGGGGTTCCAAAAACTGCACATTCTGATGCCATCGTCGCGCTTTCACCATAGAGAAGAGTCGCAAAGTAAAGCGCATCATGCATTCGCTCGGGTGGAATTCTTATCTGATATTCTTTTAATGCATCGGGTAAATCTCCTTCAGATGAAATGAAAACTTCTGCAAATTTTGAAAATTCTCGGGCCGCTCTTATTTTATTTTCACGTGAGATACCCTTATGTGTAACATCATGAGTGGCTCTCCAGGATACAAAACGAATAATGACATATTTATCCTCTTTCTTTACGCCAAGAATATCGAGGATAGAGCGGTTCGGCTTATAATAGTGAGGATGGAGATAGGCAAGCTCATGATATCCATCGTATCGAAACTGCCTCTCTCCTAAGTATTTATAGAAACAGTTTGACGTTAGAATCGCTTTTGTAAAAGGCTTGTATAATCTAATCTGGTCATACGAATTTTCAGTATCTTCCATTGAAATATGTGGTTTGCGCAGTAATGTGGAAACGTGTGCTGCATAAATCGAACCATGGCTGATGAATATATCCGGTTTCAATCGTTTCGCGACAGTAAACAGCATAGATTCAAATTTAAACATTCCATAGATTTTTCTACTGATCGTGTTATAATGCCTTCCAAAGGAAATATAGGGCATGTCATATGCTCTCAAGAGTTGTAGCGCCACGTCTTTGTCTCTTGTCGTAACGAGGTATTCGTGACCTCTACGCTCGAGCTCCCACAATGCATTCTTGAATAAATGCACGTGTGCTGGATGTCCAATGTCACAAATTATCTTCATGTCCTTATCGTTCTGATCTTTTGACCAACTGCCACATTCTAAATCCAAGTTTTGCAACACGTAATTTTATAGGTTGATGTATTTTTTCAAATCGCCCGTCATTGACCAGCCGGCCACCAAATTTTGCCTTAAATTCTCTCACGCCATACATGACATTGGGTTTTCCTGCGCCCATAAAATTGAATTCATTGATTTCATTTTCGCCTCCCCACTCAATGGGTGCCCACGTTGCCATAACACTTGGAAAGAGACCAGCATGCTCACGTGAACCACATATGTAGAGCTCATAGATCGTGCTTTTCGAAAAATTACGTGAGATCGGGCACACAATACCACCGATGATCTGCTCATCATGTTTAACGAAGAAGAATTGTATTAACCCTTTTTGGCCTAAGATGTGTACCATATGCAAGAAAAACTCCAATGGTGGAATTGGTTTTTTAATGTACATGGAATAATAGGTTGATAGAACCTTATAAAATTCAACGATATCCTTTTCATCTTGTGTCATGACGATTTTAACGTTTTCTTTTTCTCTCGCTCTCCTGATTTGTCTCCGCTTACTCGCACTCAGATTTGAGAAGAGCTTATCCTTCCCTACAGAAAGGTCTATTACAAAATTAAGATGTTCAGTATATTGATATCCATGTTGAGCAAATAGAGGAATCGCATCAGAAAAACTCCACAAATTTCTGATTTGGGTGTAGACAACTTTTTTGGCCACAATTTTATTGTACGCATCTAAAATCAGATTGAACGCGCGTTTATTAGTATCCTTGATCAACGGCCCACCCCAGACGATAGATCGTGCGCTCAGGTCGCCGATGAGTCCGCAATACTCGCGTTGAATAACTGCTAATAACGTTCCTAATAATTCGTCGTCTTCTCCTACGACTGCCAAGAATATTGGTTCGTAGTTCTTTGTATTGCTATACACGTCATACATATCAGGACTTTGAAAAACATTGCCATCACAATGACGATAGACAAAGTCAGACCACTTTTGTCGGCTTATTTCTCGCACAACGTTCATCGTCGCATCCTTACGAGAATGTGTTTCGCGACGTTTTTTGTGTTTTGCCAGATCATTTCCTGTAACCACGGGAGGAAATCATCATTCCATCTGTGAGGATGAATCGTGACCATTGTTTTCGCCGGTAACGCATTGTTGCGTAGTGATGCGATAATCCCGGATGTCGATTTGATATTATAATGATAATGTGATTTCACCTTATCCCTGATATTTGCATCTGCAGCATCCCAACGTCGTCCAGTATCCGTAAGATATAATACTTCATTAAAATCTATATCACAATATGGTTCACCGACAATACCGAAGTCTCTGTAATTATATTTTTGCCATAGCAACCGATTGTCCCATTTCGATAATGGGCTTCCATGCATGCAAATGGTTTTTACTGGGTACACTCGTCTCAACGTATTCAGATTTGTTTCGAAGCTCGCAATTGCTTTTTCAAAATCTGCGTGAGCTCGTACGAAATCTTCGTAATGATAGCCGATCTCATGTCCCATAGCGGATATTTTTCTACACAGAGATTCATCGCAACTTCCTCGAACGACTCTCAAATAAAAGCTTGCCTTAATCTTTAAATTCGCTTCATGGTATGCAATTTTCAAAGCATTTTCAGGTGTTTTGTCAACATCGTGTCGCATGATCACAAACTTGGGCGGCCGATCATTCAAACAATATTCTGAAAAGGTAATAAATGTATAGCCTCGATTTAAAAATTCTTTACACAGCTGCTCGAAAATCTGTAATGTAAAATCTTTCAATTTTTATGTATTGTTTGTTCGTAAATAGAAATTATTTTCTGTGCAATAGCATTTATTTCAAGATGTCGAATATGTTCCCGCCCGTTTGTTCTTTTGCCAAAATCCAGTGCCATTTGGATTTTTTTGGCCACATCCTCTGGATCAAAGGAGGTAATATAACAGCCAGCGGTATTATTCAATATTTCTCTCACGTCACCAACATCTGTCGACACAATGGGGAGATTGCATGCCATTGCTTCTTTAACAACGTTTGGAGAACCTTCACGGAGGGACGTCAGGAGAAGTACGTCTGAAGAGTTCATCAAATCAACCACCCTTTCCTGCTCGATCCCGAAAACGGCTCGCAACTCTACACGTGGATCGCTCGTCTTCACGATGTCGACAGCCTCGAGTGCGAGCGGGAAATTTTTTCGAGCGATTTTGGGATTTCCAAGAAAAAAAATTTTTTTTGTTTTCGAATAATCATACTTCTTCTGTTTTTTAATCGGCTTGAAAATTTCAAAATCGACGCCGTTTGGCACGACAAATACATTGTCTTTCCGAACCATGTGACGCATCTGTTTGGATTTGACGATAACTGTATCGACAAATTTTATTAATATTTTCGTGGAGATACGGTTTATGAAACCCATTACTGTTTGCCTATTTTTAGCGTCGGGTATACCATATAAATCACTCCCCATCAGAGAAATAATGATGGGTATTTTCCTCTGAAAAATGGCGCTCCATCCACAATAGGCGTAATGTGCGTGAATTAAATCATATTCATTTCTCCTGACTCTCCTCATAATTTTAAAAATCCCCGTGAAATAATTCACGGTATTTCGGGTCGCATTTAAATTGAGAATATCTACTTCGACACCGTTTCGTCGCAGCGACTCAATTTGCGACAGAACAAATGGTTTATCAAATGGTTTTTTCTGAGATGGTAACGAACTGACAATGTGTAAAACCTTCATTGTCAACGAGCGCTGTAATGAAGCCATAGTGCTAACGAAAGCGCCTTATAGAATTCAATTTTATTTTTTTGCCAGTTTCCGCTATCATAATCAGCGATGATAGTTTTCGTGTTTATAAATTCGTTTTCACCAAGAACATCACGGTTGTTTTTCATAAAATGTCGTAATCCCAGTGTTAGATTATATTCATCCTTCTTTTTTTCAAAGAGTGTGCGATACAGATATGCGAGTCCGGCCTTTATTCGACCGGCTGTCGTCAATAAATTATAGGGACTATACCTTCTGCTCGTATTGATTTTTGCTAAATCCTTATTATTGTTCATCATTATGGAGGAATAGAATAGTTGGCCATGCATCCGAGTAAAAGGATTCTGGACGAAAAAGTCATAATTGGCACCACAGAGTGGTGTTTTGAATATAAAGTCAACGAATTCATAATCTAAATAAGGAGAGCGGTTATAAAGGTAAGGGCTTTCCATACTCATCTCTGTGCCAAAATATTTTCGAAAAACTTCTTTCATAATAAATAGATAGAATCTTTGATTTAATGCCAATCGATGGTTATCACTCTGTATAATGCTCATGAGAGAATCGCATATTGCAGGCATGGTGGTATTGACGATACGCTTGTTATAATATTTTGTGTTTGGAGAATCATCGAAGAGAGTAGCCCTTTTCTTATCAGCACCATTGTAAAATATCAATTTTGCATTGTTGCTGATGACTTCACCGGTGAGATGAACAGCCCTGAGCAGTTCGCTCCCACAGTTCCCTGTGAGAATGACTTTCGTCTTGCCGCTCAGAAGATGTGAAGCGTAGACATAGTGGGCTCTCGCGAGCGAACTTCTTCCATCAGAAAAAAGAATTGTTTTCAGTGCATAATCATCAAAGAGATGAGTACCGTAATTGTCATCGAGGTATATCGGGAAATAATGATATGACAACTCTTCTGCTATCTGCTTTGGAATTTGTATATCGACAGATTCGGGCACACCAAATGAGTACAGGAATAAGTTTTGTTTTTCTTTATCTACTAAAGACAGCACAGTCCTTCCGTCAAATCCCCCGGTTACGGCGATTCCTATATTCTCAGAATCCCGGTGCATTTGATTGACTGCTTTTTTAAGTAAATATTCTGCGTGGACGAGACTGTCTTCGCGGGAAATCAAGTGCTCCTGAAATAAATTTTCTGGTCTCCAGTAGACAGTATGGTGCACCTCGGAATGATGTATCGTCACGATTGTCGCGGGGTCTAATAGAAAGACATTACGAATATATGTGTCTTGACCGAGAGGATAGTTGAAAAGAGCATAGTCAACAACTGCCTTTTCGTTCAGTTCATTTTTTATGAGGGAGCATTCCATGAGTGATTTCAATTCCGAAGAGAATATAAAGTACCCATTCCGTTCGATGTAATATAAGGGTCGCATCCCGAAGCGGCTATTCACAACAATATAAGTGTTTTCTTTTCCGTCGATGATTACAATGTTAAACCAACCTTTGATATAGTTTATAAAATTGAAACCACATTCCTGATAGATGTAGGGAATACATTCTTGGCCGTGTGATGAAACTGAGATATTATGATGTTCATGAATTTTTCTCTTTCTTTCTTCGTTAACGAAAACATCGCCATCGATCATGCATTCGATAGATGCATCTCCGTTTGCATAATATTTATTGATTTTTCTCCCATCATCGATGTTGACGACGCCGAGAATATGACGTTTGCTCTTGCGTATTTTTACTAAATCATTATCACTATATACCATCGCCTTGGCCATGGCGCTCATGTTTTTCTCAAGAGGGTCTACTGAATTCCGTAATCCGATGATTCCAACTATGCCGGGCATCGGTTATATACCTCTTTGCGCTGATGTCACAAATTCAGCAACGGTACCTGCTGTCTCGATACACAGTAGTTTTTTGTCACGCAATTCTGCAGCATATCGTACGATATGAGGAAAGACATTGTTGAGAAACCATTCGTCCACAGAAGGATGAAACCAGAAATGGCACAACACTTCGTTCTGTATCGCCTTGTCGATGTATTTCTTATATCGCTTAATGCAATAGTCGGCCGACCAACCTAATCCATTATTTTCAAGGCTGCTACTACTCGGCAAGGCAATCAGTCCATGCTGGTCCACGAACGGATATGTTAAATCGTAATTCAGCTTCATACGGTAATTCGTAAATCCATACTTTTTGAGCATTTCAAAATGACCATAGGTGCCAGCAGGAAAAACAAATGATTTCAATGCGATGCCCCATTTTTTAGCCGCATCAATACATGCTTTCATTTCATCTTCAGCGACCTCGGGAGGACATTTTGTGTAGCTGAAGTCGATATGAGAAAATGTGTGGCAGCCTATTTCATGAGCGATACGTGAATTTAAAATCATCTCGATCAAATCTGGTCCATACCATTCTCGAGCTCTGTCCCAGTCAGTATATGGATCAACATCAAACCAATCTCCTCTATCATATTTTAGATTTTTACTCTCAAAATAAGGTATTCTGTGCATCCAGGTATGCGAGCGTTTCGTACACGTTCGAAGAAACAGATGCCCGACCGTTGCCCAGGTTACCGGCATGCGATACGCTTCAAACATGTTCATTAAAACGGGGAAGTTCTTACGGGCTCTCTGCGCCATTCCTGACGGATTTTCATTACCTTTTGAATAACACCATCCCCACCCTAACTCAAAATCTGCCGTGATAACGAGTGCACCCTTATATTCCCCGGGAAATTTTTTGCCGATAGGATGGTTTGAATGGTTAACCGAAGGCTTATCGGTCAGTGTGAAGACCGATTTTGACAATATGCTTTTCAGTCCCGGTGAACACTTTTGATAGCACTTCGCATAGAGTGTTGATAGACTATTTCTCACACTCATGGGCTACAGCCGACCAGTTTCTAATAATTGAATAACATGAGCAAGTCGTAAATCAAAGGAATCATTTGTATTAAAATTACCCTCTTCAAAAATCCATTGTCCGTCTCGGTCGATATATCTGCCTGGTTTTCCATTGAGGATCATCTGATGAGGATGTTTTGACCCAAAGAAACATTGCAATTCATTGACCAGATAGTTACCATGTTCATCCTCGAAGATATCCACTGCTTGGCTTAAGAATTTGCCTGTATCACAAACGTATTTGACAAAATTGAGCAACCGTTCGGGTGGCGCATCCCAGCGTACCTCAGACGTGCCGCTAAACATCTCTCCCCGTTTACGGATTTTTTTGTGCGCGAAATATGAGTCTCCAATACGCACGGCACGCCATTCGAAATCGCACTGAATGTATTCCTGGAATATTACAAACCATCGCTCGCGACTCATCGCTGCTGAGGCATGTTTCTTCCGAAAGTAATCATACGACTGCGGGATGTTTTGTAATCTTGAAACGACTCTCTTCAATAAATCTCCCTTCCGTAAATTGGGGCCCCATTTTCGCAGGATACCTTTTTCCGAAAAGGCTCTATCAATATATCTCCGTAAACGTGTTGTGTCCCTTATAATCAGAACACCAGAACCAGAAGCTCCAATCGCGGTCTTGGCGACGATCGGTAACGTACAGTCGGTTACAAATTTGAGAGCCTCGTCGCGATGATAAAATATCCACGTCCGTGGATGGGGTATTTTATGAGCCGCTAACCAATAGAAGAGCATTCTTTTATTCTCGTAAATTACCATTTCATCATAAGAAGGATATATTTTCTTTTTGAGAAGATTGTGGATGGCGTATATTCTTTCATCGTACAGCTGCTTAAAATAACTTATTCCTGCTGGTGGTCGTGCGAGGAAGCAATCGAAATCTTCGCTCACGACATGCTCTAACCAGTCATTTCTCGTCATATTTATAATTTTAAATATAACATTATATTTTCCGTGTTTGCACGCATTCAACCATCCTTGGTGGTTTTCTTCAGTTTCGTTCTTTAAGATAGCAAAGAAATAACTCATCGTGAATGCTCCTGAACGGAAAAACTACTATTGTTGAATGCACGATGTGTCAGCATAGGTTATTATATATGTTCTGCAATGCACTCAATCTTCTCGACTCAGAAAACGTTTTGGTTATATAATCTTGAGCGGCTAAGCCGAGGAGATCTCTTTTATCATGATTTTCGTAGAGATACACGATTTTTTCAACGAGTCGATGTATATCATTATCGGGAATGAGGTATCCTGTTATGCCATCCTGAATGATCTCGGAATTTCCACCGACATTGAAAGCAATTGCCGGAATTCCGAACGCACCCGCCTCTAAGAGCGCAATCGAAAGCCCCTCTATCCGTGAGGGTAAAAGGAAAACATCAAAACTTTTATAATACTGCTCTATATTCAATATAAATCCCGGAAAGTGAAAGTACTTTGTAAGATTTTTCTTTGCAATCTCTTCTTCGATACTTCGCCGCTCCTCACCATCTCCGACTAAGACAATTCTAAAATCGGGTATGATATGTTTGAGTCGCTCGGCCACGTCAATGAACATTCCTAATCGCTTAACAGGACTAAAACGTCCAACAAATCCGATGGTAAATATTCGGCCTTTCTGGAAGAAATCTGGAGAGTCCGCTGTACTGCGTGTCGTATTACATGAGTTATAGATAGTAACAACTTTTTTACTATCGAGCTTTTCTCTTTGGAGACGAACAGTACGATTCGCATGACACGACGCAATTATCCTGTCCGCAAATCGCGAAATGATTTTCATGGTTATAATATGATACCATTTTCTCCAGAGTCCCAGACCATGCTCGTTAAAGATCACCGTGTGACCGGTAAGTTTCCCTGGCATCGCAGATACACGTTCTGCCCAAAACATATGACTGTGAATTATGTCATACCTATTGTATAACAAGTGACGAAAGAGGAGCACTGAGGCAACAATAACATTTTTGCTTTCGATCATGTGTCGCTTTACACTTTTCGATAACAAATTCAGCAAGGCTCCCTTTTCATTATAACCGACCGTTACCTGATATCCGGCATCTGCTAATGCGTTGGCATCGACCACGGCCTGCCTTTCCGCCCCGCCATACTGGAGTGTGTTCACAATAATCAATATCTTCATATACTTATAGCACACTATCTTTTTACAAAAAACCGAGAGAGCGAATTCAGAAAATGCTTCGAGAGTTGAACCAATAAGCCACACAGCACAATTGGTTTGCTAAAATGCATCAGCAGATAATACACAGGTGCGTACCAGTCGCGATGCGCATAATACTCTTTCAAATGGAGTATCGTCACATAGATGAGAAGAATAACGGGAATTGCCAGAAGAAACAATAATTTTTTCGTTATGAGCAAAAATAGTATCACGGCAAGCAGAATTACTCCCTGTATTAAAAGATTCCGTGCATGTACTATAAAATCAGAATATGATTGCTGTGGTGGCAGGGTCAATATTTTTCCATAGGATTTTCCCATCGTGTAGGAGTGTTTTACCAAACTACGAATATCATGAATGGCGTAGTCATGCGTGCCCATTCTGGTTTCGACTTTATAAATCTGATAACCCTTCTGTCGAAGGCGAAAACCAAGCTCGGTTTCCTGACCTTTCAAGATGAACGGGTTATATCCTCCAACCTCTCTCAAAGCACTTCTCAAGAATGTTCCGCCTGCTCCTGGGGCATCGACGAATCCCTTATTCCTCTTTCGCCAAGGATAATGCAAAACATTTGCGATAAAACTCGTGTCCGTATTCTGTTCCGAGACATCACCAATCACACAGGCGATATTGTCCTTATTGAGCATCGTAATAGCGCTCTTCAAGTAATCTCTATCAGCGGTCATATCACCGTCAACAAAGTGTATTATTTCATATCGTGCCTCTTCGATGCCACGATTGCGCGCGAGCCCTGCAGAAGGAAAATTGCTTTGTTCCTCGGCTATTTTAATATTAAATTTTTTTGCTATATTCACGCTTTGATCACGTGAACCTGTGTCGACATAAAGTATCTCTAACTTATCGAGCGGGTAATCCATGTCGAAAATTGAACGAAAACATGCTTCAAGATGCTTTTCTTCGTTTCTCCCGATGACGACAACCGATACAAACGGTAGATTTTGCGACTTTTTCATATCAAAAAACGATCAGTTTCAGCCGTAAGCTAGCATTCATGGAGCTGAAACTTCGATTGCCAAATGATTGCATTTATAATCCGCCAGATAATAGGATGATATAATTGTTCATTTTCGATGGACGCTCCGATTCTTTTTTTAATATTTTCTACGTCATAGATAACGGAATCGCTCGGTATCCTTTCAATAATATCATTGACGAAGGTCATCGCGCCATTCAATAAATCTCTATCGGGCATCGCGAAGCCTCGTTTATCTGTCCGCAATCGTATCTTTTCAGGCAGTATTCCCTTCATGCTCTCACGGTACACATATTTTGTATACCCATTTCTCAATATCAAACGAGAAGGTAGTTTAAACAAATACTCAACCAGACGAAAGTCTAAAAAAGGAACTCTCGCCTCGACAGAGAAAGCCATTGAATTCCTGTCCACCTGCCTCAGGATACCTGGTAAATTTGTAAATTTCGTCAATTCATAACTCTGCTTTTTTATACGTGAAGAGAATTTTCGTGGTTGAGGATAAAAATCTTTATGTAATGCATGTGACTTGACGATGTTCGATTCCACAAAATCAAGCCTCAGCCATCGCTGCACGCTTCTATAGACATTCGGCCGAAAGTCAGCAGGCAGTATGGTTCGAGCAATTTGTTTAGAAATATTATGAAACAATTTTTTTAAGATTATCGATTTCCCGACTGCATGCAAGGTAGCATTCGCATTGAGCTGTTTGAAAAACTCAACTATCTTTCTGGATATAAGTAATTCATGCAAAAAATCGATGTGTGGTCCGCAGTAGTATCCACCGAGCAATTCGTCGGATCCTTGGCCGTCCAGCACAACTGTCGCACCGCTGTTTTTTGCCAATTTATAAACGAACCATCCCCCAAAAATACTTGCCGTCAGCAATGGTTCATCATGGTGCCAAACAAACGTAGCGAGTTCTCTTTCTAGATCCACTGGCTTCAATAATTTAAAAAAGGGCTCGACATTCGTATTTTCTATCATGATTCGAGCGTAATGAGTCTCGTCGATTTCGGGGTTTATCGATCCGATCACGAAGACTTTGTGTTTAGGTGAATCGTTCGTTTTTTTGCTAATCCTGTCTACCAAACTCAGGATACCGGAAGAATCCAATCCTCCGGATAAACAGGTACCGACCGGCACATCAGAACGCAGCCTCAGACGGATGCTATCTTCGAGTAAATAGTTTATCGTCTCGTAAATTTTATCTTCATCCGGATACCTTTCTTCCTCACACGACGGCAAATCCCACCATATCTGTTTTTTTAAAACCAGTTTTCGTGGATCTGCCAACCGTATCTCCATGTATTCGCCTGGTAGCATCTTGCGTACCGATTTAAAAAATGTTTCTTCTGTTTCGTTTCCGTATGAACCGAGAGCAAGGTAATCAAAGAAAACAGTTGGGTTTATTTCGGGATCAAACGGTAAGAGTGAAAGCACCTGCTTCACTTCTGAGCCAAATATAAAATGCTTTCCATCGAAGTAATAGTAAAATGGTTTAATCCCCAATCTATCACGCGCACAAAAGAGTTTTCGTTCTCTCGTGTCAAAAATACAGAACGACCACATGCCGTTGAATTTTTCCAGACAATTGCACCCCCATTCCGCATAGGACTTCAATACGACTTCTGTATCGGTTTTAGAACGAAAATGATAACCTCGCGCTGCTAATTCTTTTTGAATTTCAATATAATTATACACCTCACCATTAAACACTATCCAATACCGAGACTTCCCTTCATGCATCGGCTGATGCCCCTTCGATGAGAGGTCAATAATTGATAATCTCCTGAATCCCAGGATGCCACTGATTTTTGTTGCGGGGAAGAAATCGCGCATCCATTCGTCCTGCCACTCCTTTACCTCTCCATTCTTGTTGACTGTAATATATCCATAGTCATCTGGACCACGATAGCGTACCATATTATTTGCCCGCGCAACATTTTTTGGATTACCATCATGAGCAACTGAGAAATAACCTACAATCCCGCACATACCGTATCCTTCTTATGTTACACTGTACTGGAGGTTATAGCTCGGTGTCATGACCGCTTTTGTTTCGCATCTCATTTTTGATATAAGAACCCAGTTTTCTCATATTTATCAGTTCTTTCATATTATACACATCCTCTTTAGTTATCCACCCCAAGAAAAACAAAACCAAGTATGTTATGCCAAAGTAGAGCGGCACAAATACTATCTTAAAATGAATACCATACATCAGGCTGAAATATTTGTAGATAAAGTAAAACGCGATGACATTTATGATTCCAAATAGCATAAATTTTATATTCTTTGTAAGATCAAGTATCGAACATTTTTGTTTCGCAAAAAATCTGTGTGAAATACCGCTAAATACACTTGAAAATAATATCGCATAAGCCGCGCCCACGGCGCCCAAGCCGACGATATCAGGATTCGGAAAAATATAGATTAATGAGACGAAGAGAATGAGGTTTATAAGACTCAAGAATGCTGCCAATCTAAAAAAGCCCATGCCAGTAATGACGCTACTATAAGGTATATTGAGAACCATTACAAACATTGCTAGATTGATTACAGCCATAATAGGAATGGAGGGAACATATTGACTCCCCAGAAATAATTTAATGATAATGTCGGAATACAATGATAAGAAAATCACTACGGGCATGACAATCAAAAAACAAAATCTCTCAAATTTTTCGGTTGTCGTCTTTATGTACTGAAAATTGCCGTCGGCAGCCGCCTTGGAGAACAATGGAAGGAATATTATCCCAACACTCGTTTCCATCATAAACACGATACCACCTATTCTATAACCAGCCGTATAGTACCCTAATTGCTCGGAGTCTGCAAAATGCTGAAGCGCGAGTTTATCAATGTGATGCATTACCTTTGCAGACATCTCAATAACAATCAAGGGCAGCGAAATTTTGAGGTAGCGTAATGCCAACTGCCAATCAAACTTCGCACGTGGATAATCTTTGAATAAATATAGTACGAGTGGAATCACGAGAATGGTTGCCGCGAGATTTCCCAAAGCGAGAGCAACTGCTTTATAACCGAGGAGAACAATGATTATCCTGAAGATCTGATAAATAAGTATCCTCACAAATTCAGGAATGCTCTGTTTCGCTTGTTCGGTCTTACCAGCAAACGTTGCTTTCGGTATACGTAATAGTTGGTTTATTGTTACGGTCACTAAAAGAATGATGATCACATATTCATGTGCGGTACTTTCAAATTGGACGTTGAAAACTAACTTCTGTATTAAATAGAGACCGAAAACGACGATAAAATATAAAAAGGTAGTGATCATCTTTAGTACAGAATAAGTGGAAATGCAGGTTCCCATATCCTGGCCCTCAGACACGAGTTTCAAATGCGCAGTGCCAATACCCAAATCTGCAATGAACTCAAATATGGAAACAAACGCTAAGCCGAAAGCAACCGTCCCCAAAACAGTAGGTCCGGCGACCCGTGCGACAACAATACTCGCAACAACCTGAATAAATTGAATCGCTATTCTTGAACCATAACCTAAAATTAATTTTTGGGCAAGATTATTTTTTTGTATCATTTTTTTATTTCCTCTAGAGCAAATCCATCAGCGGAGCAGTGACAGCTTGTCATCATCAGGACGATATACTCCTTTGTCTCATTTTTTAGTCAACTTATAAATAGGCCGTCCTTCTTCTCCGTAGCCAATACACTCCCATCGCCGCAGTCCTGTATTTGTGGCTATGAGTTTAACGAAATCTTCATTGCCGTAATTCCGGTATGCCCCACGCATCTGCATGTCCGAGGGAAGATGCGGCTCAAAGAACATAACCTTCATTCTCAGACGTCGTAGGAATTGGATGAGATTGTTATAATCCTCTGCACTCTTCAGATAATGGTGAAAAATATGTAAGGCGAGCACCGTATCGAATTCGTTTTTCCCCCAAAATTCGGATATATCTGCGTGTACGGCGGTAAATTTCCTTTTCTCCGCTATCCTCAGTTTATTCATAAAATAAAAATTCTCAGGATCTGTTTCTACCGCATAACAGCGAAACCCTTCGTCCTCAAATTTGTGGCACAAGTATCCCCAGTACGCTCCGATATGCAGAAGTGACCCGCCCCGAAAAGGCAGATTCGAATTAATGAGCCGGAATCGAGTATCTCCCTGTACGGATGAGATATCGGTGAGATCGGCGTGGGTCATGGGTTGATACGTTCTCCCTCCATGGTTCTTCGTATAGTGAACTATTTCTTCCCTGAACTTGAACCA
>CP070664.1:1608703-1627387 GCA_020355325.1 Caldifarciminota bacterium | reverse complement strand
CATTGGTTCGGCGTTGATCAGATCCATGGCACGGCGATAGCTCTTCTCATCGGGGTACCATTGAATCTCCAGCCATAAACCAGGATCATCTTCGCTTCGCAGATAAACTGCGCGATAGCGGACATGTTTCTGGTATATCTCACCTGCACGCTCCTGAATGGCAAGATACTCATCTGTTTTATCAGGTTGGACACGGTAGCGATATACTTTGACGAACATTATCCCATCCCTCCCCTGTTCCTTTTAGTCTCCGCGGGTTTGCAGAATAACGGGTTCAAATAACACATTATAAGCAGGCTCATCGCTTTTTGGGCAATGCTCTACACCTTTTGGTATGACTACCATTTTTCCCTCGTGTAAAACAATATCCGATTGCTCCCGGAGTTGCATAACAATATTCCCTTTGCATGCATAAAAGAGTTCATCTTCATGAACATGTTTGTGCCAATGAAATTCTCCTTCGACTAAAGCCATCCTCACAACCTGATCATTGACCCGTGCTATCGTAATAGGAGACCACGGTTTATCAATCTGCTTTATTGTATCATTTAAGTTAATTACTGGTATCATCTTTTTTAATTCTCCCAACATACGTTCAAATGATCTCTAACCAAAATCCTGAGTACTGTTGCACCTCAGCTCTGTGCTACACGAAGTTGCCCAATCGGCTTAAGCACGCCGTTTTTTATAACTCTAATTCAGTTTTAAAAGCTACCACGGCCCGGCCACCGACCCGAACTACCTTTGGCTTACCTCCCTCGAGTTCTACTGTGACATCAACAGTTCCCGGTCTGCCAATGGCTTCGCCTTGTCGAGCTCTGAACGAAAAAACATTGTCCCTCACTGGAACAAGTTGATGTTGCACCAAGTATGCTCCAAGTGGACCGTTCGCATTTCCAGTAACCGGATCCTCTGAAATCCCTATTGCGGGTGCAAACATCCGACCGTGTGCTTGCACATCTGTCGAATCGATATCAAGGGTAAAGACGAAGTATCCATTGCATTTGATGAGACTACTCATTTCAGCCAGACGGGACAAATTGGGTTTTAAGATATTGAGCGCCGTCCGATTGCGTATCCCTATCAACACCTTCGAGTGTCCTGTGGATACTATTTGAATTGGACATCGGTCATCGAGGTCCGCCAGGCTCAGACCGAGCGCTGACAAAATATCATTCCGCACCATCTCAGGAAGGGGTTCGCCGAACTCAATGGCTCCCTGAGTCATTACAATGCGATAATCATCCTCGTCGTGGATAACCTGCACAGGAAGAATCCCTGCACCAATCTTCTGAATAACCGTGCAGGATGGCAATTCATTTTCAAGCGCACGAACATAATGAGCCGATATAGTAGCATGTCCACAGGAAGGAACTTCTGTCACCGGTGTAAAGAAACGAATCCACACGTCGTGATCAGGAGATGAGGGTGATAAAATGAATGCGGTCTCAGAATTGTTTAACTCCCGAGCGATTGATTGCATGCTGGTTTCTGTGAGACCATCGGCGTTCGAGATTACACCAGCAGGATTTCCTTTGAATCTTTCTGTAGTAAACGCATCTACTTGATACATTCTATATTTTTTCATGTGTATATGGGGTCAAATCTTTACATTTGACAAATGTCTCGGCAGACATGTAACTCCACAACATAATGTGTATCACCCATTAAAATCTCATTTGTGCCATAATATCGCGGTTTGTCAATTTGCTTGATTGTATTCTTTAAATTGATGACCGGAATCACTTCTTTTTCTTTCCTTTCCCTGCACTTCTCTGTTTCTTGCGTATTAACGCTCCTAGATTGCGTTGAAGTAAATCGTAACTCTCCAGCATGTTCACCTTCTGCAATTTTTCACTTATTTCCGCAGGAAGTTTGTCTTTTGAGACGCCGTCTAGTATCATCGAAGTTTCTTTCTCTGAAAAATCTCCACCAGGCATAATCCAGGCAGTATGGTCTTTATTGGCTGGGCATACATCCTGGCATATCATGCAACCTATAATGCAGTTATGCCAACCAGGATCTAACCACTCTGGGAAATCGTATGATGCTTCATTGAAAAAAGTCAAACACTTTCCCGCGTTTACAAGAAATCTGTCCTGACTGATTGCACGCGTCGGGCATTTTTTTATGCATGTTGTACATTTACGACAAAGCTCCATCGCCACCGGTTCTTGCCACTTGTCATCGGCGCAGGGCATGTCAGAGAAAAATGCTCTCAGTCTATAATAACTTCCCCAGTCTTCAATATATGTGATGTTATTTCTACCGTATTGTGCAAGACCGCTGCGGACGGCAAGAAGTTTCGATGGCAACACCGCAGCGCATGCTTTGTAGCCATGTTTTTCTAAGAACGGTGACATGACATCCAAAACTTCTTGATCTGTCTCGTGAATATAGGTAGGTGGGATAACAGCGTAATATTTCTTACCAGCATTCTCAAATTCGAGACTCACCTTCGGCTGCTGTACAGCCGTAATAATCACGGATTCTGCCGAGGGAGAACTCACTGCTGGTTCAAAATTCCAGCGCAGCTCGTAGCGCGACACAATCTCATCATAGAAATCTTTATTCAAGATCCCTTCCTTGATGAGATTCTCAAAATCACGCCGTATATCAGGTAGGCGTCGTACCGAAACGACAGAACTCTTAAAACCGGTGTTCGTTAGTTTTTGCTGTAACTCCTCAATTATTTCATTCATAATGAAATTACCCTCTCTTCTGGGCTTTCTCGATTTTAGCCCATGTGTCACGTAATGAAACTGTTCGGTTAAATACGAGCGCATCAGGCGATGAATCAAGGTCGACATAGAAATATCCAAGCCGCTCGAACTGGAATCGGTCTCCTATCTTCGCAGTTTTCAGACTCGGCTCACCATAACAATCCTTGAGTATCTCCAAGGAGTTCGGATTAAGATTCACAGTGAAATCTTTACCTTCCTCCACGTCATCGGGGTCTGGTTTTACAAAGAGTCGGTCGTACAGCCGCACCTCAGCCTTGATTGCATGAGCAGCCGAAACCCAATGCAGCGTTGCCTTGGATGTACGTCCATCTGGAGCATCACCGCCGCGTGTCTGGGGGTCATAGGTGCAGTGGAGTTCAACAACGTTGCCCTTTTCGTCTTTCACCACGTCAACACATTTAATGAAGTAGGCATATCGCAATCGCACCTCACGACCCAATGCCAAACGGTAAAACTTGGGTGGTGGTTCTTCCCGGAAATCATCCTGCTCGATATAGAGGACACGCGAAAAGGGAACCTTTCGGATCCCCATACTCTCATCCTCAGGATTATTAATAGCATCCAACTCTTCGACCTGTTTTTCTGGATAGTTGTCTATAACAACCTTGAGCGGACGCAACACAACCATAACACGCGGCGCACGTTTGTTCAAATCCTCACGCAAGCAGTGCTCGAGGAGCGCGATATCGATGATGCTGTCTGCCTTTGCCACACCAATACGTTGGCAGAAGCTTCTTATTGACTCCGGCGTGTAGCCACGCCTGCGTAAACCAGATATCGTCGGCATGCGTGGGTCATCCCAACCACTCACATACCCTTCTTCTACCAATCGTTTCAATACACGCTTACTCATCACCGTGAAACTGAGATTGAGTCGTGCAAATTCGATCTGCTGTGGATGGTAGACACCTAACTGTTCAAGGAACCAATCGTACAGAGGCCTATGATCTTCAAATTCAAGAGAGCAGAGCGAATGCGTAATGCCTTCTATAGAATCAGACTGTCCATGTGTCCAGTCATATGTTGGATAAATGCACCACTTATTACTCTGACGGTAGTGTGATTCATGGAGTATACGGTACATGACGGGATCGCGCATGTTAATGTTCGGTGCAGCCATATCAATCTTTGCCCGCAATACTTTAAAACCATCAGGAAATTCACCTGCCCTCATCCGTTTAAAAAGGTCGAGATTTTCCCGGACACTTCGTTTGCGGTAAGGACTTTCTTTACCTGGCTCGGTGAGGGTGCCGCGGTGCTCACGGATCTCATCGGCACTTAAATCGTCAACATATGCTTTACCGTCTTTGATGAGCTTAACAGCCCACTCATAGAGTTGATCAAAATAATCAGACGCGTAGTATTCACGATCTTCCCAGTCAAACCCCAGCCAGCGGATGTCATCTCTGATCGCATCGATATACTCCTGTTTCTCTTTCATCGGATTTGAGTCATCGAACCTAAGATTACATAAACCTTTGTAGTCTTCCGCGATGCCAAAGTTAATAGAGATTGCCTTCGCATGACCTATATGAAGATAGCCGTTCGGCTCGGGTGGAAAGCGTGTATGCACCCGACCACCGTACTTATTTGTTCTCAAATCTTCTTGAATGACTGTTTCAATGAAATTAGTTGGTTTTGCTGTTTTATTTTGTGTCATATGTGCGTTCCTCTAAGAAGGAAGAGAGATAGCAATCTTACATACATCATCTCCCTTAATGACGGTCTCCAAGACTTCAACTGAAACAGGCTTTTGAAGAATTTCTTCCCATATACTTTTATAGAACCCTGCACCACAATAACAGTACGTCGGTGAAATCGATATACCTTTCTTCATCGCGTCACGGATTCTCGGACAGTGGCAGTACAGAGTCCTTTTCTTTGTCGGATCGGTCTCTTTCATATACTCCAAAAGGTAGCCACTCTTCGGTATCTTTGTAGCAATAATTTTGTTTCCCTGTTTCATACCAGCCAAACCCCAGCCTCTATTCAATATCTCTCCAATCATGTCATTATCAAGTTTCAACCCGTTTTTCAAAAAAAATACGAATTTTTCCTGGAGCATATAATGAACCAAATCAATGTCTTTCGTCTCCTCATATGTCTTCCTTATTTCTTGGAGTTCAGATTTTGGATACTCACATGCACAGCCTGTCATTATTTCTATTCTCTTATTCTTATCAACAAACTCGTCCAACCTTTCCATTGCCCGTCTTGACCATTCTATTATGTCACGCCGATCTGAGACGTCCGATAATTCTTGACTGCCCTTCATTATTGTGTTTCGCATCTCTTCGCCAACAACGCTCTCGAGACTATGAGAGAATTTGGCTAACCAGTTTTTCTCAAAATCCTCAATCATCTAATTACGTGAACACCGTTCTTCATCTATCTTCACAATCTCTGTAACCTTCTTTTTTATCTCCGTCATCTTATTCCTATCCCTGCAATCAAAGATTTCTGAGTCTTTCAGAAATCTAAATGAATAGCCACCTCACATCTCTCGTCGCCCTTGAGCAATGACTTCAAAACCTCGATCTTCACCGGCTTGCCGAGCACACCTTCCCAATACTGCCGATACCAACCTGTTCCACAGTAGCAGAATGTGCCTGATATACCTTCTTCCAAATGTCGTCTGACCAGCATGCAATGACAATAACTCTTTCTTTTTTCAGCATCTGTCTTGGCGTTCTCATAACTTTTCACATCATACGGTACCTTCGTCACATAGATCACGTTCCCTTTCCGTATTGGTTTCTCATACCAGTTTGGGTCTTCATGCATAAACTTGAGCACTGCGTTGATATCCTTTGTCTTTTCGTAGATAGCACGCAACTCGGCAATCCGTTTATCCGAAAACTGATGTGCACAGCATGAAAGTATTTCGTATTTCTGGTCCTCATTTGCCAATCTATCGACTCTTTCCATTGCCGACTTTAGCCACGCCACCTTGTCCTGTGCAGAAGATTCGATCGTATACAATTTATCACTATCCTTCATGACAGCATCACGTGCCTCGACACCGAGTACACGTTCGACATTCCGCGCAAAACGGTCTTCCCATTTATGCAGTATGGCATGTAATTCCGTAACATTGTTTTCAGCATTCTCAGCATTGTACTCCACGTAGATCTCCCTGCCATAAGCCGTCGGCACGATCTTATATTCTCGTATATAGCCGTATAGCTTCTTGTAACTCTCGCCTATTTTTTCATATGGACCGTGGTGGACGAGTGACAGAACTTCGACCGCATCCAGTGTTCTGCTCGTGACATCTGCCGACCCCACCGGTTCTGTAATCGGATAACACAAATCAATGTGCACGGCTTCCGTGTAGACACCATAATCATAAAGAGCCATCGCTGGACCACAAATATACCCCTTACATCTTTTCTCTAACTCATGCAGTTTGGGTATCAGTTGCTGTATTGTATCTTGATAGGTTCCCTTGTGACTAATGCTCGCGACGAGCATTTTATCTGTTTTCTTATGAGTTATTCCTGTATCTTTAAACGAGATAATCCCTACCTTCACAAATTATGGTTCTCATACTATGATTTCTGTTTTATCGGAACATAAATATCAAATTCCGAGTCTTCGTCTTCCATTTTAAACCTCTCATCATACCATTCGACTTCACAACCTTCGTCATCATGCTCGTATGCTGATGCTGGCAGCCATTCCTTGTAGATAAAGTTATACGTACTAGAAATTTCTGAGATTGGCCCTTGATGTGTAAATTTTGCATATTCATGTGCAGATATATGTTTGTACGTCATACCCTCGGGTATATGTGTGGTACTGTTCACGATCAAACCGGCGATGACAAAAAATGTCTCTTTTCCTTCAGAATCCTGCATATCATATGAAACTTCTAACCCAACATCTTTTCTCGCAACATCTTTAATCTCGTGGATTCGTGGCATAAATCGTTCCCATAATTGCGGTATAAGATTACATTTTGAACTATAGAGAATCTGTAACCCCACTACAGTCATATCCCCTAACTCAACAATCTCGGGCTCGAGGCCTTTTACTGGAAAACCTTCTTCGGCTTTTACAAAACCAAAAGATACAATCAGAAAAATTATCAAAAAATACTTTAACTCCACCACAACCTCCCATTTCCGATGAACCGCTATTTTATATGAGAACCTACTTCTTGTTTCCCTCTTGCTCGATTATTTCTTTAATTTTCCTCTCTTCCCACTCTTTCGTAAAAAATCCAAAGAGTCCGAATCCAAAAACAGCATGAGCAAGCAAGCCGACCCCCCAACCGAGCAGCGGAAAAAGAAACCATAGAAACCGTGGTGTAAATATAAAGTTGATTAGAATAAGCACTATATTCACAATAATATACATAAAAAGATGTGCGTAAAAACCCCGCAAGGCAACAACACGTCTTTTTGCTACTTTATATTTTTCACTGCTCTTCTTTGATTGCTTCATCTCTCCTCCTCTTCACTGATTCAATTTTTATTCTCGTCCTTGACGCGAACGATCTGAACCTTAACCCGCGCAAGCAATGCCGCCATTGCGCCCAACGCCACGAGCACCGGAGCAAAAATCGTCATGATACTGCCAACTGCTACACCTGCCGTGAGTGGTACCTCGAGTAGTAGATCACCATTTGGTTTTCGAATAATCAAACGACGGACATTACCTTCGGCAATCAATTCCTTCACGCGGTCGACGAGTTCACTCCCTGCAATTTCTATTTCCTCAATCCACGTGTACTCTTCGCTTTTAGCCTTACGTTTCAAGACGGCACCGGCTATTCTGCGAGAGATTCATAAAGAATCTCTGCCACATCCATCACGGGAATATCAACGTTCATCGTCTTCAATGTCTCTTCAAACATTTGCAGACAATACGGGCAAGCGACGGCAATTATTTCAGCCCCTGTCTCGAGTATCTGCTCTGTCCTCAGATTCGCCAGCCGTTCATCCTGTGGCCAGTCACGCCAAAGACCCATTGCCCCACCGCCGCAACAGATACTGTATTCTCTGTTAAAAACTGGAACTTCGATAAGCTTCAATTCAGGGATACTCTTCAGCACGTCTCGTGGTTCTTCAAAAACGCCCATCTGGCGTCCGAGTGTACATGGATCATGGTATACAACAGTTTTATGAAATGGCTTCTTCGGCGCGATTTTCTTTTGGCTCATGAACTGAGCAAAAAGTTGCGTGGCATGGAGTGCATCGATGTTGTTATAATACTCTGGATATTCATTTTTGAAAGTCGTATAACAATGTGGCGACGTCGTTATCACTTTACTCATGCCAGCTTTTGCAAATACCTCAGTGTTATGTTTAACAGCAGTCTGGAACACTTTCTCAGCACCGACTCTTCTGACGGCCTCACCACAGCAGAATTCCTCTTTCCCGAGTATACCAAACTGCACACCAGCTTTTTTCAAGATTTTTGCTGTAGCCTGTGCCACTTTCCGTGCGCGCTGGTCATAGGCAGGAACGCAACACGGGAAGTATACATACTCGTGGGTAGCTGCATCGAATTGCTCTACCTTTAGATCTGTAGCCCAGTCCGCGCGACTTTCTGAAGGCTCACCAAGTGGATTTCCTGTATTGTACAGTCTCGAGACAACACTCTTCAGCTCGCTTGGATACGAATCGTATTCTACCAGAATTCTACGCACTGCACGGAGAACATCAGATAAGCTGACACCTCGAGGGCACTCATGTTTACAACTGTCACACCCCACACATCTGAATACATCAATCGTATCAACAGCGATAGCTTCTTTTTCTTCGCTCTCTATTATTGCTCCAAGTCTTATTCTTTGACAAAACCGATATGTTGTATAGTTTAATGCTTCAAGAAAATTCCAGGGACATGCTGCCATACATCGACCACACTGATAGCACTTAATAACATCTTCACCCCCGGACTCAACAATCGCATCACGTATTTCTGGATTTAGTGTAATCAAACCACTCATCAAATTACCTCGCTTTGCTTGTATCAATCCTGAATATAATATCATCCTTTCGCTTGTTTCAATTCGACTATTTTATTCTTAAGGACAGGTACAACTTTAAAGAGGTCATCAACGATGCCATAATCGGCTTCGTTAAATATCGGAGCATTCGGGTCTTTGTTGACCGCAATGATAGCATCGGAGTTCTTCATACCAGCAATATGTTGAAATGCGCCAGAAATACCCAATGCGATGTACAGTTTCGGCTTTACTGTCTTCCCGGAGGAACCAACCTGTCTGTCTTTTGGTAACCAACCGGCGTCAACAATGGGACGTGAACAAGCAAGAACTCCACCAACTGCGCTGGCAAAGTCCTCCATCAGGGCTATATTGGCTTGGTCCTTTATTCCTCGACCGATGCCGATGAGAATATCAGCCTTTGTAATATCTACCTCACCAACCGCAGCTTCAATATATTCGATAAACTTTCGGTAATCAGGCTCGGCACTGACTGGAGCCTCTATCTTCTCAATTTCAGTGCTTAAGGTACCCTCTTGCGCCGGAATCGAACCACTTCTTAACGTCAGTATATAGGAAGGATTCTCTCGCAGTGAGACATGGGCATTCAATTTTCCATCAAAGAGCTGACGCGTAATTTTTACTTTGTGATCAGCAACGTCGATTTCAAGACAGTCTGTCGTAAACGGTATGCCCAGGTGTACTGCAAGTGATGGGCACAGGTCATACCCAAATGCAGTGTGACCGATCAAGGTTAACATCGGATTCTGTTTTTTGATAATTTCTGCGAGCGTCATTTGATACGTTTCAGCGTTGAATTCTTTATATATCTCATTGTCGATGACTAAAAGACGATGTGCCTGTGATTTTAAATTATCGATAAACGTATCTGTATTGTAGCCGAGCAGTACCGCGGTGAGTTTCGCGTTCTGTTTTTCTGCAAGCGTTCTGCCACAGGTCATCAGTTCATAGGTTATATCCCTGATGACACCCTGGCGATGTTCGACTAATGCAAAAATATCCACCATCATACCCCCTTACAGTAGTCCTTTGCCTTTTATAATATCCGTGAGCTTCGTAGCAATCTCATCCATGCTGCCCGTCAAAATCTCTGCACGCTTTCCAACCGGCGGTGTAAACAATTCTTCCAGGGTCGAATGCTGCATAATCTCTCCACCCGCAATGTCTGCCTTACCCACTGTTTTTATTTCTTTTTTCGCTGCCCGCCGAATAGCAATGAGCGATGCATATCGTGGTTCATTAATTCCGGTCTGGATTGTGAGGAGGGCGGGAAGATTAATTTCGAGATGTTCAAGCAATCCACCTTCAAGTTCTCGATATGCATGTGCTTTGCTGTCTACAATATCAATTTTTGTAACAAGTGTAGCGTGCGGTATACCAATAAGCTCGGCAAGTGCTACACCTACCTGTGCATAGTAATCATCGGTTGCCAAACAGCCCGTTAAGATGATATCATGTTTGATATCCTTTATCACCGATCCGAGCAGTTGGGCAGTTTTATAGCCATCGAGTTCTCCAAAATCTTCGGCCTTGATTCGTATTGCATTATCTGCTCCTTTTGCCATTGCAATACGAAGTGTATCCTCGGCCTCGACCGACCCTAACGATATGACAGTTATCGCGCCTCCGAACTTTTCTTTAAGAAGAATTGCTTCTTCAAGCGCATAGGTATCTGATTCATTCATGTCAAATGTCAAACGGTCCCGTATGATGTCCTTACCAGATGAATCTACCTTAACTTCTGCCTCGGCAGTTTGCGGTACTCGTTTCACGCACACGATGATGTCCAACGTTACCTCCTTCCAAAAGCAAACACCTAAAAGTCCAAAATCCCTAAATGCCTAAAACCGGCATCGTTATTCGTTGTTCGGCATGTTTCTCAATGTCGAATTTTCCCTCGATACTGAGACTCGGGACGAAGTGCGAAATGAGACAGCAACCCGTTTCGTCATTCGTCTATAGTTTTTCGTTTTTCAACCAAATAACGATGTACTACAACGATACGGGCTTCGATGCCCAAAAACTTAAAACAATGCCTCTTCATTTAACCAGGTCTCTTGCAATTATGATCTTCTGAATCTCAGACGTGCCTTCATACAATTCAAGAATTTTGGCATCACGGTAGAGTCTTTCCACTGTATAATCTTTGCTATATCCGTAGCCACCATGTATCTGCACTGCTTTACGGGCCACCTCGACCGCGATGTCTGATGCATAGTACTTTGCCATCGCAGATTCCTTTGAAAATCGCGGCATGCCCTTGTCTTTGCAGTATCCTGCATAGTACACGAGAAGACGCGCTGCCTGAATCTTTGTTGCCATCTCGGCAAACATCGATTGAATCATCTCGAAATCACATATCGGCTGTCCAAATGCCTTGCGTTCTTTAGAGTACTTTACAGCCTCGTCGAGCGCTCCTTGAGCAATGCCAACAGCCTGTGCGCCAATATCTATCCTCGAGACATCGAGCGTATTCATACATATCTTGAAGCCGTCACCCTCTTGAGCGAGCAGATTTTCTTTAGGAATCTTTGCATCTTCAAATATCAACTCACAGTTTGCTGTCGCCCGAATGCCCATCAAATCTTCATGTTTACCGAGACTAAATCCCGGCGTGTCACGCTCCACAATAAAGGTACTTATACCTTTATGTTTCAGCTCTCTATTAGTGTAGGCAAAAACCACATAAATCCCTGCCTCGCCTGCGTTGGTAATAAATCTTTTTGTTCCATTCAGTATATAGTGATCTCCTTCCAATCGTGCGGTCGATTCCATTGCTGCAACATCTGAACCAGCATTGGGCTCCGTGATACCAAGGGCGCCGAGTTTCTCACCACTGCAGAGTTGCGGTAAATATTTTTTCTTCTGCTCCTCATTACCGAATTGTAAAATTGGGTACGCCGTGAGAGAGTTATTGACCGCAACGATAACACCCGTCGACGCACAGATCCTTGAAATTTCTTCTACAGCGATGGCTAACGATACAAAATCGAATCCAGAACCTCCGTACTCTTCAGGCACGATAATACCCAGTAGGCCCAATTTTGCCATCTTCTTGATATTATCCCAGGGGAATTCGCCGGATTTATCAATTTCGGGTGCTACGGGTGCCAATTCTGCCTCAGCAAATTTTCTCACCTGATTCTGGAGCATCTTCTGGTCATTCGTTAAATCAAAATTCATTAATCCTCCTTCCTTCTAAAAATCCTCAATTATAATATCTAAATCTCATGGAAGACCGAAGTTACGAGGTTAAGAGACTCAGAGGTTAAGAAATCGTAACCTCCTGGCTTCATAATTTCCTAACTTCAGTTTTATTTTATCATTTAGCTTTTAGTGCTTAGTATTTTGTATACTATTTCCCTAATATCTTCCTTGCGATTACAATTTTTTGAATTTCGGATGTCCCCTCTCCGATTTCCATTAACTTCTCATCACGCATGAAACGCTCGACCGGATATTCTTTGGTAAGACCGAGCATACCGTGAATGGTAATCGCCATGTCTGTCGCCTTCATACCAATATCTGATGCATAATATTTTGCCATTGCTGCTTCTTTTGTAAACGGCATGTCTCTATCCTTCAACATCGCCGCTTGGTAAACGAGAAGGCGTGCGGCTTCGATCTCGGTTGCCATCTCTGCAATCATCGACTGAATAGATTGCAATTTATAGAGCGGCTTTCCAGATTTTGTATTTTTTCTAACAAATGTTATCGAGGCATCGAGAGCACCCTGGGCAATACCTAAGGCGAGTGCACCAATCGATATCCTGCCTCCATCGAGCGTTGCCATAAAGACTCTAAAACCATCACCTTCTTTACCTAAGAGATTTTCCTTCGGTATTGAACAATCCTCAAAAATGAGTTCCGACGTAATTGAACCACGCAGACCAAGTTTATCTTCTTCTTTACCTGCTGAGAAACCAGGTGTGCCCTTTTCAACGATAAAGGCCGATATGCCTGGATAACCAAGTGATGGATCTTTTGTCGCGGTAAAAACTATAATATCTGCAATGGCTCCGGATGTTATAAAACGCTTTGTGCCATTAATGACATATTCATCGCCAACAAGTTTTGCAGTCGTTTGAGTCCCCGCGGCATCGCTCCCTGCGTTAGGTTCGGTCAGTCCAAAAGAACCAATCTTTTCTCCCCGCGCCAGCGGGATGAGCCATTTCTGTTTCTGTTCCTCAGTCCCTGCGAAAAACAACGGAAAGACACCCAAGGATGAATGTGCTGCAAGGAATATTCCAGTAGAACCACATGCTCGACCAACCTCTTCGACAGCAATAGCATACGATAGGTTATCACGACCTGCGCCACCATAATCTTTCGGGACATATACTGCGAGGAGTTCCAATTCTGCCATTCTCTTTACTAAATCCCAAGGGAATTCGCCCTTCAGGTCGAGTATTTTTGCCCTCGGTGCTACCTCTCTGTCTGCAAAATCCTTAACCTTTTCTCTAAATTTGTTATACTCATCATCTAAAATCATCTCAGCAGCTCCTTTGCAATCTTTGATTTCAAATCAAGGGGGCTCTGTTGCAGCAACTGCAGCACCTTCGCATCCCTCAAATAGCATTCGACAGGGTAATCTTTGGTATAGCCATACCCGCCATGTATCTGGATGGCCTTAATACCACAAAATACTGCTGCATCGCTACTCTGTAGCCGTGCAACGCTGGCTTTTGAGGAGTAATCCTGTCCGTTGTCGCACTGCGCAGCTGCATCGTATACAAAAAACCGCACAGCGTCGATTTTGTTCTTCATTTCAACAAGCATATCCTGAACCATTGGAAACTCACATATAGCACGACCAAACTGCTTACGTTCCTTTGAATATTTTATTGATGCATCGCAGGCAGCCTGAGCAATGCCCAATGCGACTGCAGAAAATCCAATATTCGCATAATCTCTTATTTTTTGAAATCCTACCTGTGCTCTTTCACCAGCGAGAATGCATGTATCGTGTTTTAATGTGACATTTGTGAACTCTAGACGAACAATACCCGCTGACTTCATACCCAAGATATCGTGTCTTGTTCGCTTCATATCTCGGTTGCTATCAAGAATAAATAATGCTTCTGTATTGGAGAGTGACACCTGCATAACAAAGAAATTTGCCTCTTCCCCATTCAGCACAAAGTCCTGCTTTCCTGAAAGGACGTATGTATCTTCGCTTTCTTGACACACTATTTTTCTATCAGGATCATCAATCTGTAAATAAGCACTAAAACCACCGATCTCACCCTGTACAAGTTTTTGAAGATAATGATTCTTTATTTCCTCTGAGGCGTAGGTAATGAGTGGAAATGCTACGAGACAATTATTTGTCGCGAGAATCGAACCTATCGATGCACAGACCTTCGATAGTTCTTCAACCGCGATACACAAGCTTGTGGTATCGAGAGCCGCTCCACCATATGTTTCAGGTATTATTAAACTAGAGAGTCCTAGACCCGATAACCTTTTGACAATTTCTGTTGGGAAAGCACCTACTTGATCGATTTCACTTGAAATCGGCTCGAGCTCGGCTGCAGCAAATTTCCTGACCTCATTTTGAATCAACTTCTGCTCATCGCTCAGGTTTATCAAAGCCATAAACCTCCTTCATATTAAATTCCTAAAAGTCCAAAATGCCTAAATACCTAAAAAACAGTATCGTTATTCGTTGTTCGGCGCAGCAGCTCGTATGGTTTGCCGTTCATGGTCATCGTAGTTTTTAAGACCGTAAAACGACTCCGTTAAACGATACAGGCAGCGATGCCGTTTAACAATAAACGTATCACAAATCCTATTTTATAATTTTTTGGCATCTAGGTATTTAGGTGTTTAGGTATTTTGAGATTTTGTTAATATAAGCTACCGCCCTCGTTAGCGCCAAAGAGTCTCATTGTCAGAAAAAACATACGCTAACCCCTCGTTGGTAGAAATTGTTGTTTGAATTGATGGGTAATTATAACCACCTTGAGGGATATGTCAATGATTACAGGAGTTGCTTTTTTTGTCAGAAAGTTATGTAATTTCGTGAATTTTTATGAATACGCCGTGACTATCTTTCACGAAAACAGGCGCCGATAGGAGATGCATTAAGCTTTCGTTAGGAAACCGCTTAACCGGTCGATAAACTCGGATAAATCATGCTAAAGTGTTTCTTATAATATATACGCAAGAAGAGAAATACGAGTAAAACGAGGAGTAAAAAGTAGGGGAAAAGGATTCCTACGAGTAATACCAGGAGCGGTCCTCCGATACGAATCGATAACAGCACATATTTTGTGTCATTTTTCACGAGAGCAAACACAAAAAGCGGTAGTGCAATCGCTGCAGCAATAAGACAAACCATGTCTTTCACCAAGATAGATGCTGCAACACAGAATACAAGGAGTACACTGCTGAGACGTAAAGCATTATCTTTTCCCAGAAAGATACTCGTCGTGATGGCATTCGCCCTTTTATCACCCTCTATGTCGAGAATTGTCGTATTTATAAAGAGTGCACCTACTGCAAAAGTATACGGCAGCGCAGAGAGAAATGTGTCTCCAGTGAGCGGTCGCTGTGTCAACCAACCTATGGAGAAATTTAAAAAACCATATCCGAGCGCATTTATGACAAAATCCAAAATTGGTCTATCTTTAAATTTAAAAGGCGGCACCGAATAGATGATGCCGAATAGAAATGAAATTAAAAAGAAAATAAAAAAAAGCGGAGGAAGCCGCGTTGCGAAAAGGAAAGCAACAATAAGAAGAATAGCACAAACGATAGAGGCACTCTTGACCGAGACGATTCCCTCTGCGAGCAGTAAGTGTTTTTTATTGATAACGTCAGATTTGATATCCGTGATTTGATTGAGAATATACGCCGAGGCAATGAGCAGTGTATACGTCAAAAAAACAAACAAGAACTTTGAAGGTAAGGCAAACCTATACCCGCCTGCTCTATAGTAACCAAGAAGTAGAAATGTCCACACGGGCACGAGCAAAATAGGCCGCGTAAGAAAAATAAAATCCCAAATTGTAATTCTTTGCTTCACTGCTATGTATTGACGGGAATGAATCTGGGTTTTTTAAAGATGTATTAAGCCGAGTTGTATCCTGAAGGATAAAAAGTTCTTGGTGGTACCATCCTCATGTCCAAAATTGGTTATATGACAATAACCAAGGAAGATATCAGAGCAAAATAATTGACGTTGAAAAAATCGTACACCGATACCCACATTGAATGATGTTTGGACGATTCCAGAAAGAAAGTTGTCTGTCGGGAAAGATGTTCCCTGCTGTCGAGGTACTTCAGGAATTGGCCATGGATTCGAGATAGTTGTCTCACCCTTTCTCGTATAGGAACCCTGTGCATAGAGATCAATTTTCGTTCCCACATGGTAGATAAATTTTGTATAAAGTTCATCATAATCGGGTCCATAGTGTGAACCAATTGGCGTGTTCACATAGTGATACCGCTGATACGGAACAAAATGGGTATACATATATCGTGTGAGAGCGGTGTATTCTATTATCCAAAATGTCTTCTGGAAATTCAAAAAATCAGCGAATTCAATACCACAGTTGAAGCCGAGGTGGTGTGGTTCATTATTCGGATCCTCTTCCAGCTGGAAATCATCGACCAACAGTGCGGCATAAAAAGAGAGATTCTTCAAAAATACACGCGCATCGATATGGAAAAAAAGATTGGCATCTTTATCCCAATTATATTGGTACGTATGCAGAAGAATGACTGGGTTGAAATGATACACATCGAGCGTGTAATGTTCACCACCAAACGTCGCCGCCTCTGAAAAACTGACATTCAGCCATTCTGTCGGCGAAAAATCGAGTCGCCTAATCGAGAGATAACGAGACGCCTGTATGTACTCGGTTATTGTATCACCAACGTATTCGAGTGGCTTTGTGTACATATCGTCCAAACGGCTGAGATAATATGAAAATTTCAAAACATCGGTATTGAAACTGAAATGAAACCAATCCATAGGAGCAGAATAGCCAGAGAGCAATAGATTATAACGCGGTGAAGGACCAAGAGCAAATCGTTCCCGGCCGATGAATGCGTTAACATTCTCCGTATGATAACGTATATATGCCCTTTCATAATCCGAAGAAAATAAATCCATGAACTGATTCGACGGCGGCAAGCTGTCTTCTCCAAACTTCACGACTGGCTGCATAAAAACAGTGAAAGCATGCGATTCATAAAAAACTGTAGGTTTTACTCGCACGACTTTTACCGTATCATATCGTGCATCCACCGATAAATTCGGTAACCAAATTCTCTTCTGTAATAATGTGTTTTCATAGATTTTGGCATCATCAATATCGTATGGCCGTATACTGGGGAACCTTGTAACGTATTCTCCCCGAACCTGGAGCTCTTCGAGGACGTCATTCTGCCAGGAATCGATGGGGAGATAGATGGCAAAAATGAATAAAAAAATCATAATTCAGTTATGCATTTATGGTTGTACGACATGGCTGCCCGTATCGTCTTACGGCATCGATATGTAGAAATGAAATTATATGAATGACGATAAACGAATAACTACGCATAAAATCAGTATGCTCCTTTCCCCAAAATCACCGCCGGAAACGTCTGTACAATCAGCTTCATGTCTAAGGTGAGTGAACGATTAATAATATACATCAAATCAAGAAAAATCGAGGAATCGCATGGCATACTGCCGCGACCATGAATCTGCCAGAGTCCACTCAAGCCAGGTTTTACGAGAAGACGATCCATGTGCCATTCCTTGTAATGTTTTACCTCATAGGGAATCGGAGGCCGTGGACCAATCAGACTCATATCCCCTTTCAGAACATTAATAAACTGAGGCAATTCATCGAGCGATGTCCTACGCAACACCCTACCAACAGGCGTGATTTCGGTATCATCAATGACTTTACCCTTAGAAATTTTTCTTTCAATATAGTCTCTATACTCAATTTCCCGCTCCTCATCACTCTTTTCCCTGCTGTACATAGAGCGGAATTTATAGAGTGTAAATTCTTTACCATCTTTACTACAGCGCTTCTGTTTATAGATAACAGGACCGGGAGAATCTAATTTGATAGCGAGCGCGATGATGAGCAGAAACGGCGTGAGAATAATCAAGGCAAGGAGTGAGCCGACAATGTCTATACATCTCCTTAATGTTTCCCTTACCGGTTGATTTTTTTTATGACAAAAAGTATACACAGGAATATCATTAATATCAAAACATTGCGTATTCAAATTGAGTTCGCTGAAAAGTTTAGACGCCACGTATAATGTAACACCAGGGGTGACATGCGTTTTTATTTCTTGGTAAAGTTTGGAAAATTCACTCGACTGACTGTACAAGAACATTTCATTTGATTTTCGCTTAGGATTATCTGTTTTATCACACGCAACGCACGATAGGCCCATTGAGCGTGTATCATCGAACAACTTTTTAACAACGGCAAATTCATCTGTTGGGCCAATATACGTACATGTAATTCTCCTTGAGAGACGCGAAAAATAATGTTCCAATAGTTTCGGCACGATAGCAAGTCGAATAAAGAGAAACAACAAAGTAAAAAACGCATAAAACATAATAATAAAGGCGCGGCTATCAATCAAAAAATAGAATTTAGTCGCAAAACCGACGACAACATACACGAGGAGGGAAACAATACAAACCTTAATGATTGTATAAAAGAGCCTCAGTTTCTGAGCGTATAACATTCTTGTATACAGATCAAAAAAATAAAAAATTACTAACGATAGAAAATATATAAAGATGAGGGTGGTCCATTGATGGTCTACAACATCCATCACACCTCCAAATCTGACGAGTAATGCAAGGAGAAATGCAAAAGTGATAATTACTAGATCGATAGCAACCGAAATAAGTTTATGCATTGTTTACTTTAACCCATTCTCTGATTTCATTACAAACATATTCAATCTCTTTCCGTGTTAATTCTGGATACATTG
>CP070664.1:1599446-1608603 GCA_020355325.1 Caldifarciminota bacterium | reverse complement strand
ACTCGATCTTGAATCACTTGGAACTCAATTTGATAGTTTGATTGCTACGTTTGAAAATTTCAAATTACCTGACATCGATAAAGCGGTCGCTAAACTGTCACATAGCATCAATCAAAATATTCAAGGATTATCAGAGTTGGTCAAGGGGCCAACTGATAAAATTGAGCGATTAGTAGTGCGGTTGGATTCTTTGTCAATGCTTCTCGAAGGAGAAGGTACGGTGGGTAAACTTTTAAGGAAAGATGATTTATACGAAGAAGTGAGAGAAACCAACCAGGCGCTGAGAGACCTCATTGTAGATATTAAAGAGAATCCAAAGAAGTACATTACGATAAAGGTATTCTGATTAAAAAGAGGTTTTTGTTTATCGTTATACGGCACAGCGGCGCGTATCGTTATATGGCATCGTTATATGGCTGTAAACGACAAACGTTCAACAATTAACGATACGAGGCCCGTTAAATAGTACAAATGGAATTATGGTATTAGAGGTAACTAAGTTTAATAACGAGAGTACCGTAGTCGAAGGCACATATTTCTTATATTTAACGGTCGGGCTTCGTCGCCGAATAACGTTTAACGATCTTTTATGAAGACCAGATTTGTCTGTCAGAACTGTGGTGCATCGTTTCCGAAATGGCTCGGACGTTGTCCGTCATGTGACGAGTACAACACAATGGTCGAGGAGAGCATTGAGCCGAAGAAATCGCGACGCACAGTCGAAACACCCGTTCCAAAACCCTTATCGAAAATTCCATTAGCAAAGGAACGACGTAGAAAAGTCGGCATCTCTGAACTCGATCGCGTATTGGGTGGTGGTTTAGTGAACGGTTCTTTGGTGCTACTCGGTGGGGATCCGGGAATAGGAAAATCAACACTGATGCTACAGATTTCTAACTTGGTCGTAGGTTCCGGCGGAAAGGCTTTTTATGTGAGCGGCGAGGAATCGGGTTATCAGATTCGTATGAGGGCTGAACGTTTAGGGATTGAAGGTAATAATATCAATTTTCTTGCCGAAACAGAACTCGAGTCAATTCTTGCCTGTGCCGCTGATAGTAGGCCTGATTTGATGGTTATTGATTCGATTCAAACCATCTATAAAGCCGAACTAACATCAGCACCAGGGAGCGTCGCCCAGGTGAGAGAGTGTGGTGGTGATTTGATGCGGTTTGCAAAGGAGCGAGGTATTACAACTGTCATCATCGGACATGTCACAAAGTTTGGTAATATTGCGGGGCCGAAGACGTTAGAGCATATTGTTGATACAGTTCTCTACTTTGAAGGTGATAAAGATCAACAGTATAGAATGGTCAGAGCAATTAAAAATAGATTTGGATCAACTAATGAGATAGGCGTATTCGAGATGACTGAGTCTGGCCTGAAAGAGGTGGCAAATCCATCACGTCTCTTCATTTCAGATTCTACGAGTTCAGGTTCGGCGGTCATTTCGATTATTGAGGGTTCGAGGCCACTCCTCGTCGAGGTTCAGGCATTGACGAGTCCAACGTTTTTTAACTATCCTCAACGTGTGGCAACTGGTATCGATATCAAGAGGCTCTCGATGCTGCTCGCTGTTCTGGAGCGCCGGATTGGAATCAGTGTGTATGGATTCGACTGCTTTGTGAATGCTGTGGGTGGTATAAAAGTATTTGAGCCGTCGAGCGATTTAGGGATAATTCTTGCAATTGCATCATCAATTAAAAATATGCCTATCGGCAAGGGCACCATTGTCATTGGTGAGGTTGGTCTCGGTGGTGAGGTCCGGCCGGTGTATGCTATTGAATCACGATTGAAAGAAGCAGAAAAACTAGGATTTAAATTAGCAGTTATCCCCCGCAAAAATGAATATGAACACCATCTCGCAATGGAGGTAGTTGCGGTTGATGAAGTAAGAGAGGCAGTAAAGATCACATTAGGTAGTTCATCTGCCTGAGACGGATGAGACTTTTGGTTTGAGGAGGCTACAATGATATTTTTTAAACGGGAAAACAGGTATGTCTTAGATTCCTCAAGTATTATTGATGGGAGGGTTATTCATTTGTTTGAGAAAAAATTTCTTGAGGGAAAGATTATCATTCCTTTGTTAGTGAAGTCAATTGTTAAAAAGTTTGTTGGGACTAAAGTTGACCGTGTAGTAAATATTCTCAAGCGAAATGCTCATGTCGAATTTGTTGTCGATCAGGGTAATGGTTTAGTTGAGGAAGTTTGTGTTTTGCAAATAGCTCACAAGAAACGAGCAAAAGTGCTCACGACGTCTGACGAAGTGTGGCGTCAGGCAAAACTTTTTCCTCGCGTACAGATTATTGATATTAGAGACATTTATCGCGCTCTCACCCCAATCTTTACACCGAATAAACTCATCTCGGTGAGAATTCTTAAGAAGGGTCTTCATCCCCATGAAGGTGTAGGGTACATTGAAGGCATAAAGATTGTTGTCGAAAATGGTGCGAAGTTCATTAACCAAACAATCAATGCTCGGGTGACTACGATGTTATCATTTGATACAGGTAATTTAGTGTTCTGCACATTGGAAAATAAACTGGGTGATACATCGATAGTAAGTAAAAAAGATAGAGACTTACGTCCTGAAAATAGGATAGGTTAACACGAGAGGCGTCTCAATGTCACAAATACTACTCGAAAGCATTGGATAGAAGTAACATCGCGTCGAGTAGATCTATGTTTTTTTATTTTTATGAGAAAAAGCTGTTGTGTTAGATAAATTTGTGCAAACATAGTGTTCCGAGGGGCAGTGTGATTCTGCCCTTTTTTTATGGTTTCTGAACCAATTCAGAAACCATCGATTACAACGATGTAATGTAGATTATCGAAATTGAGGCCCTCTAAAAAAATAAAAATCACCGTCATCTTTTCGTAATCGCTGTGCTCTTTCCGTCTATGCTTGACTTTGTGCACATCTTTAATAGAATAAACTATGGGTAGAATACAAATTCTGTCCCCTGATGTGAGGGGTAAGATTGCGGCCGGGGAGGTAATAGTACGTCCCTCCTCGGTCATCAAAGAGTTGGTCGAGAATTCACTCGATGCACAGGCACAAAGGATCGATATCGAGATTCATGATGGTGGTAAGAAGAAATGTCTGGTTAATGATGATGGTATTGGGATGAGTAAAGATGATGCATCGCTCGCCATTGAACGATTTGCTACAAGCAAGATTAGATTAATTGATGATATTGATAATATTGGTACCTTGGGTTTCAGAGGCGAGGCGCTTGCGAGTATAGCTCAGATTGCATACGTTGAACTTGAAACATCTGACGGTAAGCAGGGGACACGCATCGAGGCGGAAGCCGGTGAGATCAAGGGATTATTTGATTCACATAGGCCACGGGGAACGAGGGTAAAGGTAAGGGACCTCTTTTTTAATTTGCCTGCGCGGCGTAAATTTTTAAAGTCATCTGAATGGGAGCGGCGTTTAATTATTGACACCGTGAAAGCATATGCATTAATCTTTGCCAGAGTAGGTTTCTACCTCGCCGAATCGAAGCGCGAATACCTTAATCTCAGGAGTGTCGATTCGGTTGAAAAGCGCATACGAATGCTATTTTCCAGGACAATAGCAGAATGTCTCATACCGGTCGATATGAAAATTGGTTCGGTCAGGATTTTTGGTTTTTTCTCGCGTCCTGATTTTTTTGAAAAGCACGATTTTCATTTTATATATGTAAATTCAAGGCCTGTCAAATATCCGAGAATGTATCGTAGCATTATCGAAACATACCAAAATCCTAAAAACCCACCCGCATTTCTCATCAATATCATTGTTGAACCCCAGTTCGTGGATGTGAATATTCATCCTACAAAAAATCAAGTCAAATTGAGCGACGAAAGGTATATCATCGATCTCCTGACCCAGACAATAAAAAAGAACGTATTTGCTCGACTGACTGGGTTTAAAGACACATCTGCTGCGTTCGATGCACGAGTGCCTGTAACAGAGATTGGTAGATTTGTTCAGGAAACAGTTGTTCCGTACGACCGTGAGAAGGCAGCGATCCCTACAGTTCATGATTCAGATGAATTTTGGCAGTTACACGATATGTATATTCTTACTCAGACAAAATCGGGGCTTATCATTATCGATCAACACGTCGCACACGAGCGTATTATTTACGAATCAATTTTGAGAGGCAGAGGCGGAGCACAGCGATTACTGTTTCCCATTACCCTCGAGTTGACACCGGAAGAATATCGAGTTTACAAAAAGACCAAGGAGATGCTGAGAGAGATGGGTGTAGAATTTAAGGAATTTTCTTCGCATACAGTTGTTATCGATAGTTTGCCGGCTGATGCACAGGTTAATCGTGAAGACATTCTCGGAATGTTTAGCGAAATAGGTGAATTGGGAAATTTGGTGAAGGAAAAAAGCGAAATTGCTAAGGTGGTTGCCTGCCGGACCGCAATAAAGGCTGGGCAAAAACTTTCAATTCTCGAGATGCAGAGTCTCATCGATAGGCTCTTTGCCTGTGAAAATCCATATACCTGCCCGCACGGTCGTCCAATTATTTTAAAATTTTCGCTGGATGACCTTGCAAGTCGTTTTGGGAGAACGTAGCCTATAAAAACTTCGATTTTCTTGACAAAATAAAATATATAATTATACTTCGTCTATGGAGCGGTTTGTCATCGAAGGTGGCAAAAATCTTTCAGGTGAAGTAACAATCTCTGGTGCTAAAAATTCCGCCCTGCCAATAATAGCTGCAGTGCTTTTGACAGATAAAGAAGTAGTATTGGAAAACGTCCCCGATCTAATCGATGTGAGAACAATGATAGAGCTTGCTAAGCATCTCGGCGCACATGTTGAATTTAATAATAACATTTTGAAAATACAGGCTCGGAAGATTAGCAAGATTACCGCCCCCTATGAAATCGTGAGGAGGATGCGTGCGTCTTACTATGTGCTCGGCGCGCTCATAGCGCGTGAAAGGGAAGCAAAGGTTTCATTGCCTGGTGGCTGTGCAATAGGTCCACGGCCGATCGATCTCCATATTAAAGGGTTAAAGACATTGGGCGTTGATATTGAAATTGAGGATGGCTACATTAATGCACGCGCCAAAAAGTTGAAGGGACGGGAGGTAAACCTCCAGGGACCAAAAGGGACGTCGGTGGGAGCGACCATTAATGTCATGCTCGCGGCAACGCAGGCGACTGGTCAAACGATTATCAGTCCCGCAGCCTGTGAACCTGAAGTAGAAGACGTAGCGAATTTCCTTTGTCATTTAGGCTTTGATATATCTGGACAGGGAACCCATACAATTATTGTGAAAGGCGGATGTGCTCCGAGCGGTGTTCACTATACAATTATCCCTGACCGCATTGAGGCGGGAACGTTTGCCATCGCGGCTGCAATTACGCGTAGTACATTGAGCATCAGCGATTGTCGGCCTGACCACCTCACAGGCATTCTTGAAAAATTAGAAGAAATCGGTGCGACAGTTGAAAAATCAGAAAATAAAATTGTCGTAACAGGAAATCATCAGATGCGTGCTACAAATATTTTTGTTGCTTCTTATCCTGGTTTTCCTACGGATATGCAGGCACAATGTATGGCGCTGCTCTCAACCGTTCCTGGGACGAGTATCATTAAAGAGACCATCTTTGAGAACCGTTTTATGCAGGCATTGGAACTGATGAGAATGGGTGCCGATATCACGATCGAAGGAGATACTGCCGTGATCAAAGGTGTGCAGAGATTATCCGGTGCTGCAGTTATGGCCTCTGACCTGCGTGCATCAGCCTCATTAGTGCTCGCGGGGCTTGTGGCTGATGGTGAAACAGTAATCAGAAGAATCTACCATCTCGACCGTGGTTATGAAAAATTTGAAGTCAAGTTAAGCCTCCTGGGTGCACGTATAAAGAGAAGGCCCGAGTGAGAAAGCTTAAGAGGGTCGTAACAGTTGGTGACGTGAAAATCGGTGGTAATAATCCTATCGTCGTGCAGTCAATGACCAAAACAAAAACGCGGCAGATTAAGCGCACAGTTAATCAAATTCGGCGCTTGCAGAAAGCGGGTTGTGAGCTTGTGCGTCTGGCAGTTGTTAATAAAGACGATGTCTCCGCCCTCGGACGCATTAAGAAATCCGTCAGCGTTCCACTTATTGCGGATGTACACTTCGATTATCGTCTGGCTCTCGGCGCTATCGATATGGGTGTCGATAAACTGAGGATAAATCCTGGTACGATAAGCGAAATCCGGAAAATTGAACAAATTATTGAAAAAGCGAGAGAGAAAAATGTTCCTCTACGAATTGGAATTAATTCTGGTTCACTGCCTAAGGTGATTTTGAAAAAATACCATCATCCAACTCCAGAGGCAATTATTGAGACAGTAACAAACGCACTCGATATTTTTGCTCAGCACAATTTCGATAATATCGTCATTTCCGCAAAGGGCGTTGAGGTGAAGGATACCGTGGATGTCTACGAGGCAATCGATAAGCAGTGCGATTTCCCACTTCACCTCGGTATCACCGAGGCAGGAACATCGTTTCGTGGCGGAATAAGGAGTGCGGTTGGTTTAGGTATTCTTTTGAATGAAGGGATTGGTGATACGGTGCGTGTATCATTAACCGCCGATCCAGTAAAGGAAGTGATTGCTGCATATGAGATATTAGGGGCGCTCGGCTTGCGACAACACGGTCCTATCCTCATGAGTTGTCCCGTGTGTGGCAGGTGTGAAGTTAACCTCGAGCCGATTGCACGGGCGGTGGAGAAACGTCTTCAAAAATATGATAATTTTATGAAAGTGGCTGTCATGGGTTGTGTCGTCAATGGCCCGGGCGAAGCACGAGAAGCAGATTTTGGTATCGCGTGTGGTAAAGGTGTTGGCGCACTATTTCTCAAGGGAAAAGAAATTATGAGAGTAAAAGAGAAGAAATTGGTTGATACACTCTTTGAGGTTATAGATGAGAACATTAATTATTGATAACTATTTGCCAAACTCACCACAACTAGAGCACTTATACAATGTCATAAAAGACATCACTGTTCATACAGTTGAGATCATGGAATATTCCTCGATTCATCCTGGCGAAGAATTTAAACAGTATGATGTTTTCGTGCTTTCTGGTTCGCAACACAAATTAGCCGAATCAGAAGTTTTCGAGTCCTATTTAAATGAGGGAGTATTTCTAAAAAATATAAAGAAACCTGTTTTGGGCATCTGTTTTGGCCACCAACTCATTGCCAGGGCATTTGGCGAAGAAATCGCAACAATGGATAGTAAATATGAAGGGTATTACATTGTAAATAAAATTGAAAACGATCCTCTTTTTGCTGGCCTGAATGACAAATTTTTTGTAACAGAATCGCATGAGGAGATGGTAGTGGATTTGCCTAACGACTTTATTTTGCTCGCTGATTCTCCAAATTGTCATATAGAGGTAATTAGGCATCAGGTGTATCCAATATACGGCGTCCAGTTTCATCCGGAGAGATTCGATGAGAAGCATCCTGCTGGATATACGATTTTAGAGAATTTTTTCAAAGTGGCAACTTGGTAGAAATCACAAACAGTTCGGCGTGTATACCAATAAAAACAAAAACTTATCCATCTAAATAAGGAGTGTCATGAAAAAAGATATCGATAGAATTATGAAAAAAATGAAAGTACATGCTCTCTATGCTGAGGGAAAGGCAAGTTGTGATACGACAATGTACTATCTTTTGAATGGTACCAATATCTTTGGGCATTATATCAAAAAATGTGGCAAACGAGCATATGTTGTCCACTCGCCTATTGAGCGGGAGGAGGCAATAAAGACAGGTTTACGTCTGATCAATAGTAATAAATATGATGTAAAGCAAATTTTTGAGAAATATAGAGATAAGATAAAAGCACATGCTTTCCTCGTCAGGACAATATTCGATGACTTGAAGATCAAGGGTACTGTAGCATTTTACGGCAATGCCCAACTGGGCAATGGATATTATTATGCACGGCAACTTCTGAAATTTGATAAAAAAATAAAGATCCATTATAGTATTGACAGGGACCCGATTGCTATTGCGCGAGAGACCAAAGATAAAAAAGAAATCGAACGTATAAAGAAGATTCGTGATGGTGTCGTTCATGCATTTAACACAATGCTCAAGACAGTTCGTCAGATGAGGATTAAGAAAAATGTTATTATAAAAGAGAAAAACAAGAAACTCACAATCGGTGATTTAAAGGTGATGCTCAGGCAGGAATTATTCATGAGAAATTTAATCTGTTCAAGAGGTATAATTGTTGCGCAGGGGAGGGATGCAGGAATTCCGCATAATTCTGGGAGAGATCGGGAGGCGGTGCAGATCGGCAAAACAATCGTTTTTGATATTTTTCCACAAGAACTCGGCGGTGGTTATTTCTTCGATTTTACACGAACGATTTGTTTTGGCTCTGCATCACAAGAGATTAAAGAACTCTATCGCGTTGTAAAGAATTCTCAGGATTTTATTTTCGAAAACATACGTGTTGGCAGAAGAACAGTCGAAATTGAAAAATCATTATGCAAATTTTTTGAAAAAAGAGGTCACCCTACGTTTTTGAGTAATCGGAAGACCCAGATCGGCTATTGTCATTCATTAGGCCACGGACTTGGCCTCGAGGTGCACGAAAGTCCAATATTTGGTCTGTTGAAAACAACCACTGATAGAATCAAGCCTGGCATGGTTTTTACCGTTGAGCCTGGACTCTATTATCCTGATAAGGGTTATGGTATAAGACTCGAGGACGTTGTATATATAGAACATGCCGGTCGCGTAAAGAACATGACTAACTATTCAAGAATATTAGTTATACCGATGTGAAAAAAGTGAGCGATCTCGTCGCCGGGTTTGAGAATTACTTAATCGCCCAGGGCGACGAGTTGAATACCATTCGTGCCTATATTTCCGATATCAAACAACTCGATTCATTTCTGTTGTCAAACGGTAAGACGTTAATCGCGGCCGATTTTACAACACTTCGAAATTTTGTTCATTTCCTTTTTGATCTGGGACTCAGTCCGTTGTCGATCAACAGGAAAATTTCTGCCGTTAAGGGATTTTACCGCTATCTTCTATTCATGAAGGTGCTCAGTAATAATCCTGCATTTGAATTGGAACTATTAAAGGTAGGGAGAAAATTACCGTCGACACTCTCGGTAGAAGAAGT
>CP070664.1:1560138-1599346 GCA_020355325.1 Caldifarciminota bacterium | reverse complement strand
CTGACACACAAGAACCACCAGTACCACTCCAGACTGGCGAGGTGATTCCATATACGTCACCAGAGGATGGATAGTCAGATAACAATAAGAATGCAACGGGCGGCACATCCCAGTAATTATAGGCGTCGTTCAAAAAGTTTTCGATCGCCGCAGCACTCGAACCACCAACCTCGGTCAAGGTGTAGACCTCACAGGAAATGCCTTGCAGTTTACGCCACGCTTTGATTGTATCACCCCATGCCACAAAGACCGGATCATCAGGCACAATGATCACGTACTCATATCCGTCGCGTCCAGTAATACGATCAGGCGCATAAAAATCAATCCGAGACAGCGATTTGTAGTTCAAGAGATGTGCGTGAAGTAACGGCTCCCAAAAACGACTACGCAACCGATCATCACCAAAATGACCATTGCCACCAACAAAATCGACACGCACTCTCAAATCTTTGTAGACAATCAACTCCTTGGTTACAGGATTGTACTGAAACGGTGTAATACCCAGTATTACAGCATCGACTCCTCTCATCTTCATCGGTTCAGATAAGCGAACCGGCGATGTTGGATAATAGGCATCGCGGCTGTATATCTTCATATCTTTCTCGTAACGTAAGGGCGAATCATCATTTTCACGAGGAATATTCGGTGCTGGTGTAACATCGACATCGTGGTAAACCTCGGTACGCGAGTCAAGAATTGTTACCGTAGCATGAGCACCTTGAGGAACGGCAATAAACCTTCCGGTTCCTGCAAGATTTGGCGCACCCTCATCATGAGGCAAGAATATTCCCGGCATACCATATGTTTTCATCGGCACACCATCGACAATTGTCTCTTCGCTCACAAGCCGATGCATGCTAAAAACAATCTCAACACCAGCCGGTGTTTCTGAGACGAGGTTGAACATTGAATTTGGCGCCCAGTTATCATCAAATGTGATAATCTCGGCAGCAAACCCCATCATCGATAACAGCACAATGGTCAGTATTCTCTTCACTATACCTCCTTTTCAAATATGGTTAGTAGGTTGGGGTCGGAAGACTGGAATAAAAATTGAAGTCCAGCTCCTCGGCCTTAACCCATGTTCCTAAATAATTAAAATAAATGAACCTCCCTCCTTTCAGGATATTGCTCATTAATCATTATATCTCATTCAGAGAGCTTTTCAAGTCTCTCGTGAGCAGGTTTTTCAAAAAAATTGGTTAAGAAAAGGGGTTAAGGAGAATTCTGTCTACCCGAACTCCTTAACCCCAATGAACCTGAGAAAATACGTATCTATCGAATGAATATAGCCTTTTCCACCTTCTTGTAATCGCCTGTTTCGAAAAAGACGAAGTAGATTCCGGCAGGAACTGCACGACCTATATCATCTCGACCATTCCAGATGACGCGGTTAATGAGTGATTGAGTATTCGCTAATTGGTTAAATGATTTAACGAGACGGCCTGCAGCGTCATAGATCCTTAATGTGACGTCTGCTTCGGGATTACCGAATGTAAAGCAAATATTCAATTGCGAACGAGTAATCGATGGATACACTTTGAGCATCGGGCTCAGGACATCCTTGACCCATTCCTCAACACCGATATAATTTGTGGAATTACCAATCTCCCAATCTAAGAGTACTGGATCATCTGGAGCTTCGGTCGACCGACGATAAAATAATCCAATCAATCGCAAGGTATGATAGGTAAGCGTATCCAGTGTTTGGAGGACAATCGAATCTGTAGCAAGCGAGGTATAAAACCCTGTAGCATTACCGGGCAAATCACCATCCGGAATCAACTGCCACGTTGCGCCGTTGTAGTACTCAACCTGTATACCAATCGAATCTCCAGCCGACGACTTATGCCACATCACATCGCCCCAATGCGTCCGTGGATAGGTTGTTGAGAGGTCATGATACGAAATCGCGGTACTCGTCATCGTGCCTTCATCGGCCATCACATCATATGAATATCTGAGAATGACATTGTCACAGGCACATGCATATCCCCAATGTGACGCGGCAGTACTATCACTATAGAACCATTCAAATTGCATCGAATCCGCAGGCAAATACGAAGTCAAATCAATCGTCTCACTACCGCTCCCGTTGGCCGTATACGTCTTGAGCGTCGTCCAGCCACTCCACGAGCCATCAGTCTTCTTGCGCATATTCACACGATACTTCTCACCACTCTCATAGATCTGAAATCCGTATCCATACATGAGTTCAAGACTGCTCGTCACGTTGCCGACGTATACTCGCGGCGAAATCAATTCTTCATTATAATTGACAACACCATTGCCCGCATCATCATCAGAATAATAGGCATACCTTGTTCCATAACTCGGCGGCGTGTATGGACCCAAAGCACCTATTGTACCAACGGTCCACTGGATTGCATCATCATTACCATCAATTACTGTCCAGCCCGCAGGCATACCGACTGCTTCAAAGTGCTCTTCGAGGATCGTATCCACAACTGTCTGGCCACTGGGACCAAGAATGACACTATCGCCCTGAACCACGACACAATCAAACGTGTTACAGTTAAACTGATCAGCCGTCGTCTGGAACCAACTGCAAATACCCGAGGGAAGAGTCGTACTGACGGTAAATGAACGCTTACTAGTGTAGGCAGTCCAGTATCCAGAGCCTGCTGGGTCTGTACACTTTACCTTCCACCAGTAAGTTTCGCCATCAACGAGAGGCGATGGAAAGGCGAAGTCAACGACAGCTCCACTCGCATAGAGTGATGTCGTTGAACTGTCACAACTACCAAATGATGGATCTGTATCCCAGAGCACGCGATATTGCAGATTATCATCCTGTGGATCAGTAGAATAGAAATTTAGAGTCGGTTGAAGATCAGGGAGCCGTGCGAAATCGAGCGGTCGTGTCACGGTTGGTGTTCCGGGCAAACCTACATCTGTGACAGGAACTTTCGCGACATATCGATAATAGTTCGCCTTTGTTACGGTAACAATCATGGTATCGAGCGGATCTTGAGCAGGAATAGAAATATCAAGTGGACTCCCCGTACCTTCCGCGACGCCGATGATCTCGCCATCAACGGTGAGCGCGATGACTGAACTATCGTTTGCAGTAACCGCAAAGCTAGTCTGGCCAGCAGCAAGTTCTGAATTATGGGAAACGCTGAGGCTTTCCGGTATTTGTGAGTATAGTGTAACGAATGCATCAGTATGATGGTGGAAGAGATGATACGTATAAACCCTAAGACCACTGACACCAGGTACCGAGTCTGGAAACCACATAGCCTCGAGATAATACTTACCGTAGGTCATTGCCTGACAAGGCCTCAGATTATCATGGCCGGTCATCCTCATCCCAGGGTAACCAGGATCGAAATCAGACCAGTAGCAATCCCACATACCCCAGATATATGTGTCATTGACAAATGAATAAGAAACTTCACTCGCTGCGTTCAAACCCAAAGCACCATACTCTATGCGGTGGAATTTTTCTGAAAAAGTCTCGCTGAGCGAGTTGTATTTCCCGGTCAAGCAATTCGTTGAATTAACCCAGGTAAACATGGTATTGGTCAAACCATCAAGATCGCCGATGTGATATGACGGCTCACCCCAACCCGTCTCTGAACCATGATCACGATGCTGGACTATAAACGCCCCTGCATTGATTGCCGCGTTAACACCGGCCGCACTGCCATTGTTCCACCATGACGAACCATAGGGGTTGTTTAATGGAATATATCCGTAACTATTCCAATAGGCGACGACCGGCGTCGTACCGGTACGAGTCGACCAGGGACCACCAGCAACTGGATTGGCTGGACTACCGAGATTATACTGACGCGCAGGACTCCTGCTCAATTCATTGATCAAGAAACCCCTCACAACTTCTGAAGCTAACTGGAACCAGCGGTCGTCCTGCCAACCACATGCACATAATGGTGCTCTATAGAAGTCAGCATCAGTATAAGGATTACGCTCATAACTCAAAAATTTGTTTATCATGATGCTCAAATCAGATTCGTCCTGAGCACAAATTCTGCCATGATGCATATCTGGTAAATCATCGCCATTCACATCCGCATAAATATTATCGGAGACACAATAGGAATTCCACACCGGCGAAGTAATGCCATAGACATCGCCAGACGATTGATAATCAGAGAGTAATAAAAAGGCAACCGGCCTCGGATCCCAAGTAGCGTAGGCGTTGTTCAGGAAATTTTCGATCGCAGTCGTCGTGTTCCCGCCAACCTCTGTGAGGGTGTAGACCTCACAGGAAATACCCTGTAGTTTACGCCAGGCCTTAATCGTGTCGCCCCATGCCTCAAAGACCGGGTCATCTGGGACAATGATGATATACTCGTAACCATCACGGCCACCCAGTCGTTCCGGTGCATAAAAATCAATTTCCGGCAAAGAATTGTAATTTAATAAATGTCCCTGTAGCATCGATTCCCAGAAACGGCTCCGCAACTGGTCATCACCGAAATGACCATTGCCACCCACATAGTCTATTGTGAATCGTATATCTTTATAAACGATCAATTCCTTGGTTATTGGATTATACTGAAATGGTATAACACCCACCAGTACGACATCGACGCCACGCATCTTCATGGGCTGGGAAAGCGTGACCGGAGAAGAGGGATAATATACATCGCGGCCATAAATTGACATGTTCTTCTCATAGCGCAGCGGTGAATCATCATTGTTACGGGGAATATTTGGGGCAGGCGCGACCTCGACTCCGCGGTAAACCTCTATACGCGTATCAAGAATCTTCACCTGCGCCGTGGCGCCCTGAGGTACCGCTACATAGCGCGATGCACCGGTCAGGTTAGGTACACCAGGATAGGGAAGGAAAACTGCAGGTACACCAAAAGACCTCATCACCACACCATCGATCGTCTGCTCATCAATTACCATAGTATGCATACTAAAAACGATCTCGAGAGAACGAGGTCTCTCAGAAACAACATTGAAGAGGGAATGCTCACCCCAGTTGTCATCAAATGTCACAACCTCGGCAGCGAATCCTATGGTCGACAATAACACAATACTCACCATTTTATGCATATGTCCTCCTTTATTAGAAAAATAATACACCGCCTTCTGAGGCTTATCCCAGAAAGCTTTTTCTACAACATAGCAATGCAATTCTACACTTAAGTATAATGCATAATTTATACCTATTATACGGAGATAAAGACTTTAAATTACAGGACTTTTTTCGTCTACAGGAAGTACTTCTTTAAATTTTTTACATGTGGTCTGTAAAAATTTACCCAGATCTCGTTATTTCATTATTTCAGCAGTATCGCCTTCTCGGTTTTCTTATAACCCCTGGCTTCGAACCGCACAAAATAGACACCAGCAGGAACCTTACGACCGAAATCATCATCACCGTGCCAGGTGATTTGGTTAATGAGTGATTGGGTATTAGTTAATTGGTTGTATTGTCGGACTAATCTGCCCGCAGCATCGTAGATTTTTATACTGGCTACTATCTTCTGTTTACTGCCTACTTCCTCTGTTATTTGGTATCTTATATTTATTGTTCGATAAAATGGATTTGGCCATAGTGAAAGAGTTGGAGTCACATGACCGATATCTAAAATTTCTGATTCTGCAATACCAACCATCACGTTCGTTTTTTCTAAGCACGAATAGTCACCCCAACCCCAGGCAGTATTATAACCGCGCACAGAAAAGTAATATTCTCCTTCAGGGTGACCGGTAAATTCATAAAGTGTATCGGTTATGCCTGACGCAACGGTATCAATAGTGGTGTAGAAACAGAGAGGATAGATATCATCAACATAGAAGCCATCCTCTAAGACGTATGTATCGGTCATTGCACGGAATCTGATGTAAATGGATTTACCAACCCAATCTTCTAACGAGTATGCCCTTCGTACCCATGCACCAGAGTTGCCGTTAAAACGCGTCGTATCTAGATTAAACCACTCTTTGGTATTTTCTGAAATCTCGACCACCGCGACGTCATACTCTTCCTCTAAGTTATACCAGCACCAGAACGAAACAGAATCGCCTGGCTGAACGAGGTATGGATGAGCAGCGCGAACCGCATGATTCATTTCATCGGTGCTGCCTGAGAAGAAGCTATGAGAACCAGAATGGGACTGAGCAGTGGAGAGTGTGAACCCATCGAGTATCCAGCGATTCGTTCCAGATTCTAAATCATCCTCAATGATCGAAGGATTTGAAAATTCTATGAGTTCCCATTGGGTCGGGTGATTGTCATCAGGATTTTTCGCATGCCAGTAGACGGTAAAATTTGGGTTTACATTTCCTAAAGGATAAATTTCAGGCGGAGCAACTGCTCCGTCAGTGAGCAGTACAATCGAATCACAGAATCCAGCAAGATACTCCAATGCCTTGAAATTTTCCCGACAGATAAAATCGAGATCACCCGTTGGTTGGTAAAACCAGTCTCCGAGTTCGGTGGTATACGAAAGATTCGATATACCGCCTACCCAATGACACCAGCTATAGACCCAATCGACACTCGAACCGCTCACCGGATAAATTGCCGAATAGATTGAACCACGTCCATATACGCCGCCCCACAAACGCAGAATCATGTCGGCCATATGATTTCCCACCTGGCTATAGAGTGCGGCATCAGGTGTTGCCTGCGCGGTCCATCCCCACGGCCACATGAGTAATTCACCATGACAGTGATAAGACATGTAAGCGTTGATCGTATGGGATTTCACGTACATGGTCAGTGCCCTTGTCTCATCACCGGAATTCACATAGGCACCGCAAAATGTGTCATCGGAGGGATCGTGTGTGGCCTGATCTTCATCGACCGCACCCCACTCTCCTTCAATATCACCAGAGCATCCACCATAGTTGCGATTCGGATCTGTGCCGATCGTATCGCCGAATGGTTCTCGATTCTTACGCCACATTTCTGGTGATGGATAGTCGTAGAGATAGCCGTCGGCATTTATGATTGGAAAACAATAGATTTCTGTAGTATTTATAACATCTGTCATACTCGAAACAACACCGTAAGAACTGAGTATCGAATCAGCAAAGAATAGTACTACAGGAATACATGCCCACTCGCGTGCATGGTGCAGACCATCAATAAGAAAACCAGGTTCATCATCTTCTTCAATATGCGGATTATCCGAGATTTTGACGCCGTAGAGCCAGTTGCCCTCGTAGGTCGGGATGGGCAAGGAATCTAACGAACATATGGAGGGATAATTGAGTGCCATCTGCCGTAAGCTATCGTTTACCTCATTGTATGACAGGTAGTCTGCCCTCACCCTCTCTTTCTGGTAGGCAATACTCTGTACGACAACCTCGTAGGTGAGTCCGGAGGCAATAATTTTATCCATTGTTTCTCTGCCCGCGACAATGTCATACCACTCACCGGCATGTGCTCCAGCAATATCTAAGTGATGCTTTGGAGATATCTTCTGTAAATCATGCCAAGATTGTGCATACACCCTCACTACCATATCTTGGCTCACACCGAAAACAACAGTAATAAAAACAAAAATTACTACTTTCTTCATAGCACCTTCCTTCACATAGAGAAACATATTTTGCAGATTAAACCGTATCATGACCAATTGTCAATTTTTTATAAAAATGAGTATATCACACAATTATAAAAAGTCAATACGCACAGGCCGGCTCAACCATCATAATATTGATTGTGTTTCAATTTTCATGTATACTATATAAATGGCTAAAAATCTGAAAAGTTATTCTCTCACCTCAATGAAAAATATTATGGTTGATTTCGGATTCGAACCATATCGAGCCGACCAACTATTTCAATGGATATGGCAGAAAAGTACCGAAGATTTTTCCGTTATGACTAATATATCGAAGGAATTGAGAAAATTGCTTTCAGAAAAATTTATTATATCAGGTTTAAAAAAAGAAAAAGAGACATGTGCGAGAGATGATTCAAAAAAATTTTTGTTGACGTTAGAAGATGACAACCATATCGAAGCAGTATTCATCCCAGAAGCCAAGAGAAAAACTGTATGTGTCTCTACACAAGTTGGCTGCCCATTAGGATGCACATTTTGTGCCACATCACTCATAGGTTTTGAAAGAAACCTGAAGGCATATGAAATTGCCGACCAGATTCTTCTGATTCAAGATAATCTCAAGAATAAAATTACTAATGTTGTTTTTATGGGAATGGGAGAACCGCTCTTAAACATAAGAGAAGTTGAAGGAGCAATCGAAATTCTCTGTTCACCGATTGGGCTTGGTATCAGCCAGCGGCACATGACAATATCTACGGTTGGACTGATCGAGGGGATTGAACACCTGCTGCACACACCGTTAAAGGTGAAACTCGCAGTATCACTCAATTTCTCAGATGAAGAGCTACGCAAGGAAATGATGCCGGTGGCCAAAAAAAACCCACTACGTGAACTACTAAAACTCGCGAGAGAATACTCACTCAAAAAAAATATGGTGACGTTTGAGTATGTGATAATTGAAAACGTGAACGACCGCATAGTAGACGCGCAGAGATTACTTAAATTACTAAAGGGCATACGAGCTAAAATAAATGTCATCCCCTATAATCCACACCCGCTGCTTCCATACAGACAGCCTGCTCGTGAAAAAATTGAAAAGATTTATCAATATCTTTTAACGTCTCACCATACAATAACTCTCAGAAAATCGAGAGGCCAGGATATTCTCGCAGGCTGTGGACAACTTGCCGGGAATAAATTCTTGACGTAAGTCAAGAAAGAGGTATAATGTAATAAGGAAAAAGTTTGATGTAGAATGCGCGAAGTATTTACATCTTATCATTGCGAGTAAATACAAAGCGAGATTTCTGTATGTGGGGCGAGGAGGTGATTTTAGATGAAATGCCTCATAATTGCAAGTGGACAGGGAACACGACTTGCGTCAAAGGCCGACTTAAAACCACTCGTAAGACTACTGGGATTATCCCTCATTGCGCGGGTCATACTGCGCACCCAACGGGCAGGTATCGATGATTTTTATGTCGTCACCGGTTATAACAGCGAGAGACTTACAGACTACTTAGAACGTTTTGGTAGGCGAAGAAATATAAAAATTACCTGCCTTTATAATGATGAGTGGCACAAAGAGAATGGTATATCAGTATTGAAGGCAAAAAACACGATCAAGGAGAATTTTATTCTCTTGATGGCCGATCACATTTTCAATGAAGCAATAATCACAAAATTAAAAAATGCAGGGATAAAGAATGACGAAGTTATGTTGGCAATAGATTCCCATATTGAACAAAATTATTTCATTGACCATGATGATGTAACAAAAGTTTACGTGAAAGATAGCAAGGCATTAGATATCGGTAAAAATATTGATACATACAATGCCTTTGATACTGGTATTTTTCTGTGCTCGCCAGCAATCTTTAAAGCACTCGAAGAGAGTATAAAAAAAGGTGAAACCACGCTTTCTGATGGTGTGCGAATATTGGCTAAAAAAGGCACGGCGAAGACATGCGAAGTTAATGACTATTACTGGATTGACGTCGATGATGAAGTACGGCTCAAACAAGCTGAAGAGCACTTGACACGTACCTTCTTAAAGAAACCATCTGATGGTATTATCTCACGTTACATTAATCGGCCGCTCTCCATACGAATTACAAAACTTCTTTTGAGGACCAAGATTCATCCTAATTGTATTTCCTGTTTCTGTTTCATAACTTCTACTGTCGCGGCGCTGTTCTTCTTCTTAGGAGGGTATGTCAATTTACTCATTGGTGCAATGCTCGCACAATTTTCCTCAATTCTTGATGGATGCGATGGCGAGATTGCACGACTCAAATTTTTAGAAACAGAATTCGGTGGATGGCTTGACGCCGTACTCGATAGATATGCCGACGCCGTTCTCCTGCTCGGTCTCACCTATCACACGTATCAAGCCATCGGCAGTGTTGTCTGGATATTCATTGGCATGGTAGCAATCATCGGTTCATTAATAAATAGCTATACAGCAGACAAATATGACCGTACGATGAGACGTAGAGGAGGTTACTATTTTAGAATAGGTCGCGATTGGAGAATATTTCTCATCTTTCTCGGTGGGTTATTTAATCAACCTGCTCTTGCGCTCTCAGCTGTTGCAGCGCTCATGAATGTAGAGAATATCCGAAGAGTTGTGGTTCTCGCAAAGGCATGAGGCTTGCCTTTGTATCAACATATTTACCACAGCAGTGTGGTATTGCTACCTATACCGATTATCTCGTTAATGGCATAAGAACAGTAAGTCCAGAATTAAATATAACAATTGCAGCTGAGAACGGTGCATCACCTCAAAAAGAACGTAATTTTGAAGTAGTATCCTGTTGGAATAGAAACGAAGACTATACTGAATCTATTTTTGATCACGTAAAAGAATCGGATATTGTGCACATTCAACATGAATACAGTATCTACAAGTTTGACGACCGCCTGCTTCGCCTTCTGCAGAGATTAGAAGGAAAAACGAGACGCGTAATAACAATTCACTGCATACGGCCTGCGCAATTTTCAGAACGAGGAGCAATTGATGAGCAGTATGCACAGAGCATTGCTCAACTGGCGGATGACGTTGTCGTTCACCTTGAATCGCAAAAGGCAATTCTCGAAAGGCTTGGTATACCAATCGAAAAGATTCATGTAATCCCCCATGGCTCAGAGCTCAGCAACGTTGATAAAAAGAAAGCCCGGACAAGACTTGCGTTACCGCACGATAGTAAGATCATGTTGAGCTTTGGATTTGTTAAACCTCATAAATGTCTCGATGTAATGCTCAAGGCCTTAAAAGAGATCTTAGAACACAATATTAATGTATACCTGTTCATTGCTGGGGGTCTTGCCCCCACTGCCAAACAAAAAGAGAAAGACTATCTTGAGTCAATCCAGAAAAAAATAGAAGAGCTCGAGCTCCAATCATACGTTATCTTGCCAAATAGATTCTTTCCAAATGAAGCTGTGCCATACATATTTGGCTCATCTGATGTAGTCCTCTTTCCGTACTACGAAGAAGATCGCTCAGCATCTGGTTCATTCCATCTATCAATTGGGGCGAAAAAACCAATCATCGCATCGAGGATTCCTAAATTTGAAGAACTGAAAAATATTTCAGATGAACTATTAATTCTGCCGTACAATTCTTCAGGAATTGCAAAGATTGCCCTCAGACTTTTTCGTGACGAGGATTTTTTGCATTATGTCCTTGAGAGAACTGAGATATATCGTAGCAAGACATCTTGGACATCGGTAGCAAAAATGCATGTAGACCTATATAAAAAATGAAGATCTCTATATTATCGAGGTGGAATTCTGCCTGTGGTGTGTCACTACATTCAGAATTAGTTGGCAGAGAATTTATAAAAAAAGGACACACGGTATCTGTCTTTGCACCTCAGAATATTCGCCCGATAAGTCAGGACGAAGATTATGTCATCAGATGCAGCAGTGATGAAGGAGACCACACCGACACATACTTTCATCCTGAGCCATTTTTGGAAAATAAGTATGAAATTTTGCTCATTCAGCGTTTAGAATGGATACCATTAGAGCCGTTAAAAAAAATCTATCCAGAAATTAAGAAAAAGGCGAAGATAGTCTATGTGGTTCATGAACGGCAATTACCTTCAAACCCTCTATTCTACGATTTCGCTTTTGATGCAGTAGTATGTTTTGATGAACGTTATAAACGACAATGGATAAGCAAGTATAAAAACATCTATATAATTCCTTATCCTGCTAACTATGTCGAACGTGGCGACAAACGGCTCTCGAGAAGAGAGTTGAGGTTGTCTGAGGATACAAAAATAATTTTTAGTTTTGGCTGGGCACCGCAATTACACATCTTTCCTGTTCTTCCGGCATTGAAGGATCTTCATGAGAGTTCGCCATTTTTATTTCTCATTCTCGCTGACCCACAATACATTAAAACCGACTTACAACGATTCAAAGAATATCAATTCATTGACGTGCGACACGAGTTAGCACCAATGCAGAACATCTATAAATACCTGCATGCCTCGGATGTATACCTCATCCATAAAGAAAAAAGCGAGATACGGAAAGGTGAGGCAGTTGTTCCAAGCTCGATCCTGATGTGCCTCGGGACATCCACACCCGTTATGACATCAAATACAGAATTTGTTTGGTTCTTAAACAAAGAGGTCATAAAGTATGCTCATGAAGGTGAACTCAAGCGATTAATCGTTCAAATATTTAATCATGATAAAATTGTCGATAAAACAATTGGGGCAGCACATAGTTACGCAATAACACATTCTCCCAGTATAATCGCTGATGAATTCATTAATTTATTCAAACAACTGCTAAAAAATGGTTAAATCGATTCTGGCTAAAAAAATCATGCAGCTAGGAAACGGTGAGGTTGTAAAAACCAAATCAAAGGAAGTAATATTTAAATTATCTTGTTATAGGAATAATCCTATTGTCGAGCCGAGAGACTTGGACCTCATGTGGCGTGAGCAGAATAAACTCAACATTGGTTCGGTTTTCAATCCTGGTACAGAAATTTATAGAAATAGCATAATACTACTTCCGCGCTGCCACAAAGGTTATAAGAGGAGTACATATTTTGATGAAAAACTGGGCATTAAGCGTTACTGTCTCGAAAACTATATCTCTGAAATATGGCCTCTCCACAGTAACGATGGCATTGCATTCAAGCGATTAAAGAGCACTGTTATTCGTGGCGATGGAACAGACCACAAGGACTTTATCTATGGCATAGAAGATGTACGAATCATAAAGTATAATCAAAAATATCTCTTAATAGGATGCGGTAAAGTAAAACCGCCATTTAGGGGTGGAAATGCAGATAGAATCGTAGTTTACTCGACGGATGACTTTATAGACATTATATACCATGGCATGGTCGACGTCTTTGATAGCCGAAATGTTATTCCATTCTTTATAGGAAAAAAGACATACCTTCTTTTACGCCTCCATCCCCATATGCATCTGGCGCTGCTCGAGTGCGGGCTTGAACAACTATTGCATCCTGCAAGACACAAAGAAAAGTGGCAGAAACTATATGTACAAAGAAATAAAAGTCTCTTGTTCCGAGCCGGAGAGCTCGCACACGAAAAAGAAAAGATTGGACCATCTACGCAATTGATTAACACAAGTCAAGGATTCCTGATGCTCTATCATGCAGTGGGAGAGATAAGTATCAATATCACGCGTGAATATGGTGTAAAAAGAAAAATTGAGCGCGGTTATTCAATCTGTGCTGCTCTTTTAGATTCAGAAGATCCTCACAAAGTAATCGCACGAACCCGCAGTCCTATCTATATTCCCTCTGCACCCTATGAATTGCATGGTAATAAAAGATTTCCGATCGACGTTCCCTGTGTCATATTCCCAGTTGGTGCAATTGCAGTAAATGAAAAACTACTCATCTATTGTGGAGCCGGAGATAAATATATTACACTGTTGAGTTGCAGTCTCAACAATTTAGTTGATTATTTGCTGAACTACTGCAAAACATGAAAGAAATTATACGGGCACATCTCTACATTTCAGGCATAGTCCAGGGAGTATTTTTCAGATCACACACCGAGAACGTTGCGCGGTCGCTGAATGTAACCGGTTGGGTACGAAATCTCTCTGATGGCAGAGTCGAGGTTGTCGCGGAGGGATCAAAAGAAAAAGTAGAAGAACTCATTCAGTGGTGTCATAAGGGTCCTGACTTCGCTTCGGTCGAACATGTAGAAATCCACTGGGAAGACGCCATGGATGAGTTTAAAGATTTCGAAATACGCTATCGGTACTAAAACCCAATGCGGACATTTAGACCTTAATATACTATCGTCACCCAACCAGGTCTTTTCAGTGATGATGAATACAGAGTTGATTTGTTAATTAGTTAATTTTAAAATTGACAAATGCATTGCTACAACTGAACACATAATTTCCTGATATCCTGATTACCTGATACCCTGATAAACTGATGACCCAAAAGAATTACCAGACCCCGGTTTTGAGGTAGTCATCCATTGAGCGGGCAGCAACACGGCCATCACCCATCGCCAGAATGACGGTTGCGCCACCACGCACAACATCACCCCCAGCCCAACAGCCCTTCTTCGAAGTCTTGCCGGTCTCGGGATTTATCTCAATATTTCCCCACTTACCGGTTTTTAAATCGGGTGTTGTCTGGGGAATCAAGGGATTCGGGCTCTGGCCGATTGCACATACTACGGTGTCTATTGGTGTGATGAAATTTGAGTCCTCGATCGGCACCGGCCTTCTCCTTCCCGATGCATCTGGCTCGCCGAGCTGCATCTTTATGCACTCCATCTCCTTGACCCAGTTATGCTCATCACCCATGTATCGTACCGGAAGGGTCAGGATATCAAAAATCACTCCTTCTTCCTCGGCGTGATGAATCTCCTCTTCCCGCGCCGGCATCTCTTTACGTGAACGGCGGTAGACATTGTGTACCGCATCGGCACCGAGGCGCAGTGCAGTTCGTGCACAATCCATTGCCACATTACCGCCACCGATGACGGCTACTCGCTTACCACGCACAATCGGCGTGTCATATTCTGGGAAGAGGTACGCCTTCATGAGATTCGAACGAGTAAGATACTCATTCGCCGAATAAACGCCATTGAGATTCTCACCCGGTATGTTCATGAACCAGGGCAGTCCAGCACCAGTACCGATATACACTGCATCATATTCATGTAAGATCTGGTCGATCGTCGCGGTCTTGCCAACGACGAAATCGAACACCACGTTAACCCCGCACCGTCGTAAGTAATCGACTTCTCGGTAGACGATGACCTTGGGCAGTCGAAATTCTGGAATGCCGTAGACGAGCACACCACCCGGTGCATGTAAGGCCTCAAATATCGTCACGGCATGGCCCAATTTTATCAAGTCACCAGCAACGGTCAAGCCACCCGGGCCTGCGCCAATGATGGCAACCTTCTTTCCTGTAGGCTTGGGTTTTTTGGGAACCGGAGCCTCTCCCTGAGTCGCTTCCCAGTCAGCGGCAAAACGCTCGAGCCGACCAATCCCTACGGGTTCATACTTCTTTGCCAGTACACATAACTTTTCGCACTGATCCTCCTGGGGACAGACTCTACCACACACCGCAGGCAACACATTCTTGTCTTTCAGCCGTTTTATCGCCCCACGGAAGTCTCGCTGTGCTATTAAATCTATAAACCCCGGTATATCAATCTCTACAGGACAACCCTGCATGCAGGTCGGTCGCTTACACTGCAAGCAGCGTTTTGCCTCCTGTATTGCCTCTTGTTCGCTATAGCCATAAGGAACTTCATTGAAGTTTTTTGTGCGCTCCATCGCCGGCTGTTCTCTCATCGCAGTCTTTTTAGGAACTATTTTAGCCATATCGTTCACACTCGTAGAAGCTCAGTGAAGAAATTTCTTCATTGATATATATCTTTCTGCGCGCAATCAGATTATCCCAGTCGACCTGGTGGCCATCAAATTCTGGACCATCAACGCATCCAAACTTTGTTTCGCCAGCGACGATGACACGGCATACACCGCACATCCCCGTTGCATCGACCATGATTGGGTTTAACCCGACGATCGTCTTGATTCCTGACGGTCGGGTTATCTCACTGCATAAGTATGTAAGGTAGGTACAGCCCTGAACGTACACCATGTCGACATTGTTTTTCTTTATGTAGTCAACGAGAACATCATTGATGTGACCCTTATGTCCTTTCGTACCATCACGGGTAATTTCTTGGAACTCATCACTATACTCACGTAATTTATCCTGCCAGTATAAGAGAAACTCGCTGCGTGCCTCAATGATTGTCGTAACGTGATTCCCTTTCTCTTTGAACATACGAATGACGGGCAGAAGTGCACCAATTCCATAGCACCCACCAATACATGCAATCTTCTTTCCCTGCACTTCTTCTGTGGGTTTACCCAGCGGTCCTGCAAGGGTTGCGATCTCATCGCCGGGTTTTAGAGAAGCGAGCTTACTCGTTGACGTACCCACTTCCATAAAGACCATACTGACACTATCTTTATTCCAATCAACAAGATTCAGAGGAATGCGTTCACCCCGCTCATCCGCTCGAACCACAACAAACTCACCCGCCCGTGCATTCTGGTGTACAGATGACGACTCGATGGCTAATAGATGAATATTCGGAACGATCTGTTCTCTCTTTAAAACCTTGTACACTTATTTCTCCCTTTCCGGATAATCTGGTATCCTGTTCACCTGGTCTCCTTTGTGATACATTCAATTCTCACTGCTTGGTTTTGATCAACTCCCAAAAATGGATGGTTGTAGATGAGAACACTATTCTCAGGGAGATTATCCGAAACACGCGCGTGCAATTCAAGATTGATGTTTCTACTGATTACCCTCACGTGCATGTTGTCTTTAATCCGCAATTTCTTCGCAACATCAACACTAATCCATAGCGCAGTATCGTCACGCAACCGCTGGAAGCCTTTCATTAACGAAGAAAGCGGATGTCCCTGATACATGTAGCAATTCTCTCGAACGAGTAAGTTAACCGGATACTTTTTACTCGTCCCCATATCCTCAAATACTCTGGATAACTTTTTTTTCCTCTGCCTCGGTCTGCGTCTTTTTATATCATATTTTAAAATTTCACTCATCCTTTGAAAGATCCAGTCATCGGGTTTCGACTTTCCAACAGGGTCGATCGCCCTACGCACTTTTTTTACCTTGCCTTCTATGTTTATCACGCTGCCTCGCGTTTCGACAAAGGTAACTGTTGGGAGAAATACGTCAAATTCGAATGGGGGCGGAAAACAGTTCTGAACAATGACAGTTTTGTAACCCTTCTGCAATCTTGGCAAAACACCAATTGCGTACAGACAATCAATCGTTTTCTTTTTGAGTATATCATCGACAGAACCGTCTGTACCCAACTCACATATCTTTAACGTATTGATAGAACTGTATAACGGCAGCGTGCGAACAGACTTGGGGACGTCTATTCTTCTGCTATGAGCAGGATTATAGAGCACGTATACATTTCTCTTCTTTAATATATCTTTACAACGTTCGAGTGTCTCATGGGAAATACCTGTTGTATTACGCTTCTTACCTCGACCGAAGAGGAGGCTGACTGTTTCAAATTCCTTACCTGGTTTCGGCTGCAACCACAGGTCAGCCATGTTTGTAAATTTATTTTCGAGAGAATCAATGACAATAATTGTGGATTGTATTTTTGATTGCATCCTCAACATTAAAAGGAGCGGCGAGAAATCCCTGATCATATCGGTATTTACCACGAGAAAGACCGATTCGTCCTTAAATTCCTCGAGCTTTAAAGGCTCTCCCTTACCGTCGATATCGAGTGGCGCGGCAATACTACATCGTAGATCGTCAGCAAGACGGTAGAGAGACTCCAGTGCCTCAATCGTCATGTGAGAACCAAAGAGCAAACCTGTTTTACCTCTGTGCTCATCCAATTTTGATGCGACATACGATAAGGCCTCTTCCCATTCAACCTCAACGAGACGGTTATCTTTTTTCATGAGTGGGCGGGTGAGCCGCCGTGCGTGATAGACCATCGGCACAATACCAAACCTTCCCCGCACACAGATCTGATTATTATCGGGCGTCGAACTAACGAGTTTTCCTTCACTATCGATATTGAGGTTGATCGAGCAACCAATATTACATAAGGCACACGTCGCTCTTACTGATTTTTCAGACTTCGCCTGCCACTTTCCATATCGTTCTCGTAATGCACCAGTCGGGCAGACATCAACGCAGGCTCCACAGAATTGACATCCGGTCTCAAGGTGCGGAAGGCGAAACGCAGTCCCCACGAGCGTATCAGGGCCACGATGATGAAAATCGAGAGTCGCGGCGCCCCTCACTTCCTGACACATGCGCACACATCGACCGCAGAGAATGCAGAGATTATAGTCGCGTTCAAAGAACGGATCATATCTTTCAACCATGAGACTGCGATAGTGAAAATCAAAGGGGATATCTTTAATCTCAAGATAGTCTACCAACGTCTGGAGCTCGCAATCATTATTACTCGGACAGAACTTACATCCGAAAGTTATAGGTGCCTTCTGAATACATTCCATATAGTGTGCACAATCTTCTTTTCTATCGCAGATGAGACACGCGTGTGGATGTTCGGAGAGAATGAGTTGAAGCGTAAACCGACGAAGGTCTTTGAGTAAAGGCGTGTCTGTCTTCACCTTGAGTCCTTCTTGTGCGGGTAGGGTACAGGACGCAACGGGTAGTGGCCATCCTTCGACTTCCACGATGCAGAGCCGACATCCACCATACGGACTCAGGTCTTTGTGGTAGCAAAGGGTTGGTATGTATATATTATACCTCTGGGCGACTTTTAAAACAGTCTCCCCCTTCTGAGCGGTCACTTTTTTTCCGTCGATCATCAACTCAATCATATAGGTACACCATTAAAAGTTATAAGGCATTCGTTGGCCATCTTTGTTAACCAATAACGACACCATTTTTTAATCACGTTAATGCCGGTGAAACTTTTTTCACTGCACGAAACTTATCTGGACATACTGAAACACAGATACCACATTTAATACACTTCGCCTGATCTATCGCATACACTTTCTTCGGTTCGCCAGAAATCGCATTCGATGGACAATTTTTAGCACAGATCGTACATCCACCACACAACTCAGGATCAATAACATATGATATCAACGCCGTGCAGACAAGTGCTGGACAACGTTGTTCTTTGATGTGGGCAAGATACTCATCACGGAAATATTTTATTGTTGTCAACACAGGGTGAGGAGCGGTTTGTCCTAATCCACACAACGACCCACGTTTCACATTCCCGCCAATGTTTTCTAACAATTCAATATCTCCTTCTCTCCCTTCGCCTCTGCTTATACGATTAAGAATCTGCACCATATCCTTCGTGCCCAGTCTACAGGGTGGACATTTACCGCACGACTCCTGCTGCGTAAAATTCAAAAAGTAGCGTGCAACATCAACCATGCACGTATCTTCATCCATCACGATCATGCCTCCCGAACCCATCATAGAACCAGCTTCAGTCAAACTTTCGTAATCGATCGGCAAATCGAGAAGCTCGCTGGGTATGCATCCACCCGATGGACCTCCTGTCTGTACCGCCTTGAATTTCTTACCTGCGGGTATCCCGCCGCCAATATCATAGATGATCTCTCGTAAGGTAATACCCATGGGAACCTCCACGAGACCAGTATTATTAATTTTTCCCACGAGTGAGAATATCTTTGTTCCTTTACTTCCCTCGGTACCTATCGAAGAAAACCACTGAGCGCCTCTGAGAATAATCGCTGGTATATTCGCCCATGTCTCAACATTATTGATATTGGTCGGTTTACCCCACAGACCCTTTTCTACGGGATACGGTGGTCTTGGACGCGGTCTTCCTACTCTCCCCTCGATCGAAATGAGCAACGCAGTCTCTTCTCCGCAAACAAAGGCCCCGGCCCCACGAACAATCGTAATATCAAAACTGAACTTAGACCCCAGGATATTTTCTCCTAACAATCCTCTTTTACGTGCTTGTTTAATAGCAATTTCAATATTCTTGACGGCCAGAGGATATTCATTACGGACATAAATAATCCCCTCTCGCGCCCCAATCGCATATGCACCTATTATCATACCCTCAATAACACTGTGTGGATTACCCTCAAGCAGACTTCTGTCCATATAAGCACCCGGATCACCTTCGTCAGCATTACACACGATGTATTTCACACTGCTTTTCATTTTCCGGCATAGTTCCCATTTCTTACCAGTAGGAAAACCAGCACCGCCTCGTCCGCGTAATCCTGATTCTTTTATTAAATTAATAACCCTTTTTGGTTGATATTCTTTTAATGCTTTGTTAAGCGCAGAATAACCACCGAGTTTCACATAATCTTCAATACACTCAGGCTTAACGTGTAAATTATTACCGAGTAAAATCCTTTTCTGTTTCCGATAGAAAGGAATATCGTCAATATACACATACACTTGCTGAGTTTTCGGATCAGACCAAAGGAAATTATTAATAATTTCCTCTCTCAACAATGTTTTTTCGATAACATCTTTAACGTTTTCAGGCCTGAGTTTTTGATAGAATATCTGCTTCCCATCTACATGAACCACAACATTTGTCTCGGCCTCACAGAAACCATGGCAACCTGTGATTATGATATCAAACTTCTGCTGAAGCCGTCTTTTCGATTGATAATCCTGAGCAGCCTTTACAATTTCACCAGCGCCCCGTGCTAGGCCACAGGTACCTGCTGAGATAATTAACGCTGGTTTCATTCCTTCTCCTTCAGGACCGCTGCGACATCTTTGAGTTTAAATTCACCCATGTATTTGCCGTCATAGACAACAATCGGACCTATTGCACAACACCCAAGGCAGTTCACCGTCTCCAAACTATAATTCATATCACCTGTAGTTTCTCCGGCTTTGATGTCGAGTTTTCGTTCGAATTCGTTTAGAATTGCTGCGGCACCACGCACGTGACAGGCAGTTCCCATACAGACGGTGCAAAGATGCTTGCCTCGTGGATTGAGACTGAAGGCGGCATAAAAGGTTGCTATGCTGTAAATCGTACTCAACGGCATCTTCAGCCTTTCGCTCACGTATTTTAAGATCTTCTCTGGTAAATAGTTATGTTCACTCTGGATATCTTGCAGGATCTGGATAATGTTTGTTTTTCGATAATGATAATTTTCAAGATTGGTATCGATATTTTTCATAAGGCACCAATTATACTCAAAAAATGAGAAAAATCAAGAAGGAACTGATGCATTTTCAATCGCCTCTCACATGTGTATGATGAAGAAAACATGATTAAAAAGTTTCGATTTCTGAACACTTTGAACATACGTCTTCTTGACAATATTATATTTTATATTATAATCTACAAGTGTTGCTCATGTTTATACTATTTTTAAATGACAGTGAGGCTGTGATTGATACAGCACAAATAGAGGAAGATTCAGTAACAATCGATACAGTAGCAGTGTACGAAGTTCCTGAAATTATCAGTTTTGGAAGTCAGGTTACGGCGATGATCAATAGCAATCTGCTCACTCTCCATGAGATCATACCTTATGCGTATAACATGAATCTCAGCGACGCTTTTTTCCGTACGTCATCGATGTTATACCTCTATGGTGATGGTCAGTTTAACTCACTATCCCAGAATGGACTCGACCCACGCCAGACGAACGTATTCCTCAATTATCACCAATTGGAAAATCCTCTATTTGGCTATACGAATCTATCACAATTTCCTATTCAATTCTTCGAAACGATATCGGCAGGTACAGACATTCAACATCCTTCGGCTCATGCTATCAATCTCATTACAAAAATCAATCGTTATGACAAACCATATTCCTCTGTCAGCTATACCACCGGTGACTTCGGTACAAATATCTACAACATAGATTTCACAAGACCGATAACCAACGATCTTGGCTTCTACCTGAGCGGTCTTTACCGGCAGTCACAGGGGTATCGTGACAGTTCTGATTGGAAAATGAGTTCTTTGTCTGCCAATGTCTACTACAATCATTTTATTCCGATGCGCTGTGATATACTCTATTCTTTGAGTGATTACGGTATTCCAGGGAGTACGATCGATACACTCTATGCACGTCAACGAGACCGATTCACCGATGCATCATTCGTGTTTGGTTCCGCTCATCACAAGGCTGTGCTCTACCTGAATCAGAATACGAGCGAGTACAGCGACCCGATTTCAAGCACACCGTTAGCCACCAATATCACGTCCTATGGCATCTCGACGATAGGCTTTCATGAGCTCAAAAACATGCAGTTTCTCTACGGTTTCAATGGAACGCTGAGTACCATCGAGTCAGACCTCTATGGTTCACACAAGCACAATTCTTTAGGATTATGGACCACTGCTCATTATGCATACAAAACGTTCATCGTTTCCGCATCGGGTCATGGGGAAGTGCGGAATACTGATGATTTCTTTTTTGCACCGAGTGTCATCATTGGTCTCCAGGTGTTTAAATCAACGTATATTGTTGGAACAGTATCGCGTGGTTATCGAGCGCCTTCATTATCGGAGCTGGATTCAACCACCACAGTTTCTCTATACTACAGAATAATAGGAAATGAGGATCTGCGTCCAGAGTATTTTTGGAAGCAGCAGATCGGGATCTCACGGCATAATTTCACACTGCAATTTTATACAATCGATTTTACCGATCGCATTGTCGTGCAACCCGACGCCGATGGGTACGACAAACCTGTAAACATCGATTCATGGCATATATTCGGTGCACAAACTCGTCTCGAAGTTCCGCTCTCGTTCATAACACAAACAGCGCGATGGGAACTATCTGCGGGGCTGAGTGGTCATTATTTGTTTGACGGATATTCATTTCCGTTCATGCCACGCTCTATCTCGAGCCTCTTTATCAGCGGGAAAAGAGAGACCGAGCGGTTCACGCTGAGCATCGGAGCACAGGGCCGATTTGTCGATACCCGGAGTGAGGTAAATGGTCAAACAGTACCGTCGTTTACTGTATTTTCGGCTGCAGGAACGGTTCGTTTTTTAGCACTTTCGCTCACCCTGTGTATTGATAATATACTCAATGCGAATTATACCTACATGCCGTATTACCCAATGGCGCCGAGGAACTATAATTTTTCAATAAAATGGGAGTTTTGGGACTGACGTGCTTATTTTAAGAATCGATGACCGTTTGATACACGGTCAGGTTATTGCGGGATGGGCACGACCACTGGGTATCGAATCGATTATTCTCGTCTCTGATAGGATTAGCAAAGATGAGTGGTCATGTAGTGCGTATCGACTCGCGATTCCCCAAGGAATAGAATTTTCTTGTGTTGGTATCAAAGAATGCGTTGAGAGTCTCAATGAAAGTAACAAAAAAAGAGTTATGATTATTGTTGAGTCTGTACAAGAGGCATCAGATTTAGTAGATGAAGGATTAGAGGTACAAGAGATTACTATCGGTGGCCTCGGATATAGAGAAGCGACTCGACAAATTGCTCCCTATATATATCTATCTTCAGAGGATATTGAATCAGTGGTACACCTCTACCAGCGTGGTATTAAGGTCATTGGAAAACAGCTTCCCAACTCTCCTCGAATCGATGTTATCAAAAACCTTGCTGGCGTCACTGGTGTACGGTGAGGCATAAGAATTATGATTAAATTCGCATTCTATATCCATAATCATCAACCCTTTGGCAATTTCGATGAAGTCTTTGAATTTGCCTACACCCATTCATATCTTCCTCTGCTCAAACAATTAGAAAAACATAAAAAGATAAAGTTCGGAATCCACAATTCTGGCCCACTGTTAGAGTGGGTGTCAGAAAAGCACCCGGAATATTTTGATTTATTAAAGGAAGTGGTGAGCAGGGGTCAGGCGGAGATTCTCACCTCTGCCTATTCTGAACCAATATTGAGTCTCATCCCGCATAAAGATGTGGTTGAACAGATTAAATATTTCAATGATTATATATATAAGCATTTTAATTGTGTTCCAAAGGGACTGTGGCTGACCGAGCGCGTCTGGGAATCCGAACTCATACCAGCATTGACCGATGCGGGAATTGAATACACGCTCCTCGATGATACGATCTTCTTACAGGCGGGGCTTGAGGAAAACGTTCTCCATTCGTACTACGTGACTGAGAAGGAAGGCAGAGTATTGAAGCTGTTCCCCATTTCAATGAAGCTCCGCTACTTAATACCTTTCCATGCAGTTGACGAAACAATCGTATTTCTCAAAAACACGGAAAGAGAGAAAAATCATTCCCTCAAGGTGTTAGGAGACGACGGAGAGAAATTTGGTGTTTGGCCAGGAACCCATGATTGGGTATTCAAACACGGATGGTTTGAAACATTTTTGAACCGCCTGGAACAAGAACCGTGGATCAAGACGGTATTTCTGAATGAGATGATAAGCGAACCTTCTGCAGGTAGAGTATATCTTCCCCCTGCCTCATATGAGGAGATGGGCGAATGGATACTGCCACCCGAAATTGGTAAACAGTACGAAGAGTTGAAAAAAACTACTAATAGGAAATATTATCATCTCATCCACGGAGGTTATTTCAAAAATTTCCTGAGAAAATATCCTGAGGCAAATCTCATGCATAAACGGATGCTTTTTGTTTCGAAAAATGTTAGTAATAATAGTGAGGCGAAACTCGCTCTCTGGCGTGGTCAATGTTCATGCGCATACTGGCATGGTATTTTTGGAGGCTTATATCTACCCCATTTGCGTGAGGCAATATATAAAAATCTTATTACGGCGGATGACTCGTACGGAGAAGCGAAGCTTACGTCGTATGATTATGATACAGATGGCGAAGATGAGATTGTATTCTCGAATGAAAATTTCTTTGCTGTCATAAAGCCAAAATCAGCGGCGTTTATTGAACTCGATGATCGCATCAGAAAAATGAATATTCTCAATTATCTCAGTCGAAGAGAAGAAAACTATCACAAGAAGATAGCTCAGAAATCTGAACAGAAAGAAGCGAAATCTATACACGAAACGTTTCACGACAAAGAGAAAGATTTAGCTAGTTATTTGATCTACGACACGTACGAACGCGGTTTTGGTCTGGACCGTCTCCTGGATACAAAACCATCGACGGAAGACTTCCGACACGGAAGAAATATTGGAACACTGCTCGACTACACAAACTTCGAAATCATAAACAAAGACACCATGTGCATTACGTTTAAGGGACGGATCGAAAAACATATCGAAATCATCGGCGATAAAAAGAGGATGCTCCAGATAACCTACCAGGGACATGCCGACCTCTTCGGCATCGAATTCTCATTAGGTGTTTTCGGTAAGAAACCCATACTCAATGGAAACAAGAGCCTCTTGGAAACATCGGAGCTGAACAATATACGGAAATTTACCATTACGGCTGAGAGCGTTTCTCCGATGACTTTTTCTGCCAATGAAGCATTTCATCTCCTTGCCTATCCCATCGAAACGATATCATCCTCTGAAGCGGGTTTAGAAAAGAACATTCAAGGGTTTGGATTATTATTGATTTTTAAAAAATTACCAGTCCTGACGATAGCATTATGAATCTCTTCGTATTGAGCCTCATAGGCGCAGTCATTATATTGGACAAATATGCATTTGGTGAATTTGGAATCTCGCAGCCCGTCGTATCCGGCATGATTATCGGCGCACTCTTTGGCGATCTTGCGAGTGGTATTTTTCTTGGTGCTATGCTTCAATTGATTTTTTTAGGGGGATTACCCATTGGGAGAGTCATCCCACCGGATGGCCAAGCCGCTGGGATCATCGGCTGCGGTTCTTATTTCTTTATACGACCATTCAACGCAGCGGGTCATGCCCTCTTTGTAGCGTTTGTGCTCGCTCTTCTCGGCGCTATCATTGGGGGTATTATGGAACTATACACCCGACGATTTAATGAGAAGCTCTCACATCTCATTATGAGAAAGGAAAACTGCCTCTCGGTGTGCCACCTCGCAGGCCTTGTCACAGCATTCCTCAGGGGCTTCTTCTTATTCCTGCCCATTTTTATTGTTGCAAGCAGCATCAGCATCCCTGCTCTGTTTCCCGAACTATCGCGCGAATCAGCAACAATCATCTGCGTCAGCATCGGATTGGCGAATGGCATTTATCTTTTCGTGAAAAAGACAACTATCGTGTATACAATTATAGGTGCCTTATGCGGCTTAGCATTGACCGTTTTTTAAAAATTCTGCTCTCGACTTTCTTCATCCAGACCTCATGGTCTTTCTTCTCTATGCAAGGAATGGGGTTTTTGTTCAATCTTATTATCGGAACAAGCAAAGAAAAAAAGAACCAGATAATGCGAACACACAGGGGATTTTTCAATACCCATCCCTACATGGCTTCTTATATCATAGGCGCAACAATTCGTGCATACGATGAGCAGACTCCTCCTGAAGAGATAAAGAAATTTGTCGCGGTAGCACAGACGAGCTTTGCCTCTGCTGGTGACCTTCTCTTCTGGCAAACCATCAGACCTGCCCTCTTATTGATTGCGGTTGTGCTCGGAATACACTATGGCATCATTGGACCACTTGTTTTTCTTGTTATATATAATATTCTCCATCTCTATCATCGAGCACAGGGAATCCTCGACGGCTACGCCATGGGATGGAACGTCATATATGTATTAAAGGCAAGACGATTTAAGATGGCTCAACAAATATTTGAGATCTCTGGTGCCCTGTTTTGTGGATTTTTGAGTGCTCTCATATCATTTCGGGTTGGCTATCTCCTCGCCATTCCCCTGACCATTCTATTTACTGTCATGCTCCTGAGACGACACCCAGCACTTCTGTTGCTATTTATCGTACTCCTTATAATAATTGTTTTTGCCGTAGTGTAGCAATGATGAAAGAAGAAATAACAATACTGAATGAAAATGGACTCCATGCCCTACCGGCATCACGTTTTGTAAAGCTCGCTGATACGTTCAAGAGTGATATCACAATTTCAAAAGACGGTATCGAGGTCAGCGGCAAGAGTATCATGGGTATTCTGACGCTCGCCTGTGAAAAAGGGAGCAAGGTTATCCTCACGTGTATCGGAAAGGACGAAAAAGAGGCCTTCAAGGCGTTAAGAAAAATTTTGGAAGGACAGGACTAATGGCAAAAGAAAAAATATTAAAAGGCATCGCCGTTTCCGAAGGTATTGCTCAGGGAACGGTATTCATCTATGAAACAAATAGTATCCAAGTCTTTCAAACTCCTATTCTCTCGGTCTATCTGGAGGATGAAACTGCACGCTTCGAAAAGGCCGTCGAGAGAACAAAAAAAGAATTAATGGATATTAAAGAACTTATTAATAAAGAAATTGGCGGTGACTTTGCCCAATTTCTTGATGCCCAAATTATGATGCTCGAAGACAGAACGATTATTGAAACAGTTAAAAAGAGAATTATTGAGGAAAAGAAGAATGCCGAGTATATCTACCATCAGGTCATTAATGATTATGCATCAAAACTCGGCGAGAGTAAAGACCAGTACCTCAGTGAAAGGGTTGCAGATATTTGGGACGTGGGCATGAGGGTCCTGAGAAACCTTCTTGGTCTCACCCATAGTTCTGTCGTTGACGTCCCACCTGGAACTATTATCGCTGCTCACGACATACCTCCGTCCGAGGCCGCATTGATAGACCCAAATAATGTGTTAGGAATTGTGACTGAAGGTGGAGGTCGTACATCACACACCGCGATCACTGCCCGGGCATTGGAAATTCCCGCGGTCTTAGGCGTCGAGGGGTTGATGGGCAAGATTAAGAATAGCGAGACCGTGCTCATTGATGGTGACCGTGGCATTTTGATCAAGAATCCAAGTCGTGGACGTATCCATTTCTATGAAGTGGCAAAAAAGAAAGAACGTGAACTTGAGGAGGCACTTTCCCCCTACTGCGAACTGCCCCCGAAAACACATGATGGCAAGTATATTGACATCTCTGCCAATATTGAATTCTTTGCCGAATTTGCCCATGCAAAAAAATACGGGGCGGTAGGGATTGGTTTATTCAGGACCGAGTTTCTCTATCTCACGCGGCGCGGCAATCCTTCTGAAGAAGAACAGTTTCGGGTATATAATGCTCTCGCTCAAAGAATGAAACCCCATCCAGTCATTATTCGAACATTCGACCTTGGCGGTGATAAAATTGTCTCTCATTATCATGAGGCAAATCCATTCCTCGGCTGGCGGGCAATTAGAGTCTGTCTCGATAATTGGGATTTTCTCAAGATTCAGCTGCGCGCTATACTTCGGGCTTCGGCTAATAGAAATGTAAAGATCATGTATCCAATGATTTCGACCTACGAGGAAATAAAACGGGTAAATCTGATTTTCGACAAAGTGAAGAAAGAGCTAAAATCAAAGAAGATAGAATTTGATGAAGATATTCAAGTTGGTATCATGATAGAGACACCATCGGCTGCCCTCTTGAGTAGCCATCTTACCTCCCAGGTAGACTTTTTCAGTATTGGGTCAAATGAATTGACCCAATACACGCTCGCTGTTGACCGTGGTAATGAACGTGTGAGTAAACTGTTCGACCACTTTCATCCTGCGGTGCTCAATTTAATTAAACGAGTCATCGACGCAGGACACGATGCACATATTTGGGTTGGATTATGTGGTGAGTTGGCTGCTGATCCGCTGGCAATTCCTCTGCTCCTGGGCTTCGGAATCGATGAACTATCGATGAATCCGGCTTCTATCCCACGGGCAAAGTTAGTTCTGCGTTCAATCACTATCCCCGAGTGTGAAAAGATCGCACACGATGCGTTAGGATACAGAACCGCGCTTGAGGTTAAACGGTTTTTGCGCAGGGCGATTCGTAAAACGTTCCCTGGTGTCGAGCAGGTAATAAAATGAGGAATATCATATATTCGCTGCCAGATCAAATCGCTGAAGCGATCAATGTATTCCCCCATTATGTTCCGAAAAAGATAAAATGCGGCATCGTATGTATATGTGGTATGGGAGGTTCGGGAATCAGCGGTGAAATTCTTGCTGCATTGTACCCCGAGATTCGCATCGTCTCCAATAAAGACTATTCAATTCCCGACTATATCGACAATAAAACGCTCGCCATTTTAATCAGTTATTCTGGCAATACCGAAGAAACACTACATAATTACAGAATACTCGCAAGACGGAAGGCGCGCATGGTCTTCATTTCGTCCAACGGTAAACTCCTCAAGAAAAAGGCTGAACTCAAGATTAAGGTTCGCGGCGGGCTGCCACCGCGAGGTGCCTTGGGATACCTCTTCGCGCCGTTGCCACTCACTCTCTATACATTTCGTATCATCAAAAAAAATCCAAAAGAACAACTCGCTGCACTGAGCACATTTCTCAAAAGCGAAAGGGACAAACTAGAACGAGAAGCAGAACAACTGTCCGAACGTTTCGTTAACAAATTGGCAGTAATCTATACCAACTCGCAGCGCTTCGCTCCAGTTGCCAATCGCTGGCGGTGTCAATTAAATGAGAATTCAAAAGTATTGGCGCATATTAATATCATTCCCGAAATGAATCACAATGAAATCGTCGGACTAGGAAGGCCCGAAGCGCTGAATGATAAGCTCGTCGTCATCTTCCTCAATGACCCTCGAGCACATCCACGAAATAAGCTACGGGTTGGGGTTGTGAAACAGATCATACAAGGAAACATAAGTAATAGTATTGACGTACACCCACGCGGTCACGATGATGTACAGCGTATCTTTTGGACGATAATGCTGGGTGATTTCATGAGTTATCATCTCGCAATCAAAACGGGCATCGATCCGATGCCCGTCAAACGAATAGATTATTTAAAACAGAAACTCGCTGAATATCAATAAAAAATCAGTAGAAAAAAAGAATCGTATTTACGTTCCTGCATCGAGGGCAAAGCAGGTTACCGTACGCTGAATCCCTGGAATACCTCGTATTTTTTCAATAATGATGCTTTTAACTTCACTGAGGCTCTCACCCTCAATATAACAGATAACATCATGGAGTCCCGTGACGATATGAGCTTGCTTCACACCCTCAATCGTCCTCAAGATATTCACCACCTCCTGCTCATGAGCAGTGTCCGTGTTGATAAAGAGATATGCGGCAACCGCCATAAAAACCTCCTGTGTAATGATAACGATTTCGCAAGAATAGTCAAGAAAAACATTGACAAAAAGTGTCATTTGCGTTAGACTAATGTAGCCGATGGATAGAGAATATTTATTCAGCAGAGTCGAGACATTTATGTCATACCTCGAAAAAGAGAAAAACTACTCTCGTCATACACTGAGGGCATATCGCAAGGATCTTGAGTGTTTCTTCGATTTCCTCCGAGACAACAGTGAAACGACGGTCGACAGCAGCGTTATTTCTCTCTACATAGGGTTCTTATTAAAATACGGAATGAATACTCGGAGTGTTGCACGAAAAGTATCTACGCTCAAATCCTTTTTTAAAGCCTTGAGAAAAATGGGATGCATTACTGAGAGTCCGACCGATACGATAAAGACACCTCGAGTAAAAAAACATCTACCAGGTTTCCTGACCTATCGACAAATAGAAGAAGGTTTAGAAATAAATGATATGCGCGATCGCGCTATCATGGAAACGCTCTATTCCTGCGGACTCCGTGCCAGTGAATTGGTTGGTCTCAATCTCAGTGATGTAGACGTCAATCGTAATGAAGTTAAAATTCGGGGAAAGGGTGATAAAGAAAGAATTGTCCCGCTCGGTGAAAAGGCGAAAGAAGCAATTAAAAAATATCTCGATGCCAGACAATCGACGAAGGGGCATTACATGACGCCATCACTATTTCTCAATTATCGGGGGAAACGTCTTACAACACGGTCACTTCAGCGCATTGTTCGGAAATACCTCATCAAGGTTGCTCGGGCACAGGGAACGAATCCCCATATATTACGACACAGTTTTGCTACACATCTTTTGGAAAACGGCGCTGATTTGAGGGCTGTCCAAGAACTTTTGGGTCATGCTTCGCTGTCGACCGTTCAAATTTATACACACCTGACAACAAAACGCTTAAAAGAGATTTATGGCAAGGCACATCCGCGAGCAGAATGAATACAGATAACAGATATGGGACGACGGATAGCAGTATGATAAAAAAATGCATAATTGTTGCCTTCCTCGTAATGATTTCATGCCGGCACGCAGATGAGTTCAAAAAAATACGTGAGGGTAATTTCGACATCGTGGAGAAAGATACCTATCGTGGTACGCCAGTGTATATGGGACAAGGAGGTGACTATAAAGAGCTGGTCACCTCACTTCGCTTGGACATTGAAAAAAACATCGATCTTTTACCGTTCATAACAAAAAATTTCTTTTCAGTCGAGTATGAGCTATCCTACCGATTTAAATTCGCTGCAGTCGATAGAGAAAAAAGTTGCTTGATACTCAGGTACTTTGCACGCATACCAGACCATCCGCTGTATGCGGGTTATCAAATACAATTTGTATTTGATATGCATACCAAAAAATTACTAAAAGTATTTACCGCGGAGGTTCCTCTTGAGTAGTGTTGTAATACTATTACTCATCACGGTACTTCCTGCAAAGGACTATTGCCGTCAGGTCATTTTCGATGAGGCACTGAGGTATTACCGAGTATTTCTATCAACGACACCGTCATACGAAGTCTACTACAATGCAGCAATCTGTGCGTTGGCGAGCGGAAATGTTGACGAGTGTGTAAATTTATTTAAGAATGTACCGCGTAAAAAAACTGAGGTAGACTACTACCTTGGTATTGCACAGTATCAACGTGGTCTCTATGATGAAGCAGAAGAACACTTCCATTCACTCTTGAAAAAAGATAAGACGTTGTGGCAGCCGTACTACTATCTCGGTTTAGTCAAACTAAAACAAAATAAAATCGAAGAAGCACTCCGATACTTCGATTTAGTACCCGACTCAGAGTATAAACGCAGGCTCGTTGCGTACATAGCCGGCTATAATCAACTCATCGAGGCACAGGAAAAATTCAACCAAGGTCTCTATGACGATGCTATTACGCTCTATGAAGAAATAGAAAATTTATTTGGATACAGAGAAACCGGGCTTGCACTTTCTTATACAAAAATAGGTGAATATAAAAAGAGTCTTGTCTTGCTCGATTCGGTCATTAATTACAGCACCAATAAACAGATTATTGGCCGATGCATGCTTGAAGCTGCCACCATCTGCTTTTCGCTAAAAAATTATGCGAAGGCTCAAGCGTATCTTAAAAACTATTTATCAATCATGACCAGCGATGCCGCCCTCTTTTTATTGGGTAAAGTTTATTTTAGCAACGCCAAACACGATTCAGCCGCACTTTATTTTGGATTGCTGCCCGATTCGATTGATGAGTACCTCTTCTATAAAGGGCGAACAGACTTTTTCCTCGGCCAGTGGGGAAATGCTGAGCGAACATTGCTCCGGCACCGCGAGATGTTTCCGCACTCCAGTCATGGCGACAGGGCAATCTACATTCTTGCGTCTATCAACTTTGCGCGAAAAGAGTATAGCCATGCAGTTGAATTCTGGAAAGAACTCGTTGAGTACCATCCCCACTCAGTCTATGCTGCGTCGGCACTAAAGAAGATCGGAGATACCTACTTTACACTCAAGGATTACAAAAACGCTTTAGATGCGTATCGGAGCGTCAAGCACTACCGACCAGCGTCGAGCATCGAAGAGGAGACTTCATTGAAAATCTATGAAACACTCTATTATCTCGGACGCTATTCTTCATTAATTAGTGCATTGCGGAAATTTGTCGAACAAAATCCACGGTCGACATTAGTTCCAAAAACGCGCCTGCGTATTGCGAAAATGCTATTCGATAGAAAATACTACAATCAGGCTCTTGCTGAACTCAATAACCTCATTCACGATTATCCCGATACCCCGTTGATACATGAAGCGCTGATCGAGCGAGCTCGTGTCAGTCGGAGAACAGGAAATATCAACGAAATGAAAAACTCTTTTCACTATCTATTGCAAAATAGGGATGCCGAAGAGTACTATTCATATGCTGCCAACGAATTAGGAAGTATCTATTTCGAGGAATCAAACTATGATTCGGCACTCTATTATTATAATTTATTACTCAATTTTGATACGTATCGCGAGAAGGCAATGTTGGAAGTAGCAAAGATATATGATGTATTAGGGCAACATAAAGAAGCTGAAACAATGATCGATAAACTTATTACAGACTTTCCAGCATCGGTCTTCTTGTTCGATGCCTACACATTAAAGTCGAAGGCGTATAAAAAACAAGGTGATTATCAAAAGGCGATAACTGTCTTAGAAGACTTAATGAAAAAGGTCGGAGAAAAACCTGAGGTATATCTCGAGATTGGTAACACCTATTTTGAAATTGACGATTATGAAAATGCTCGCACGAACTTTGTTCGCGCTGGTGAGAGCTTTAGGCAAAGACGAGATGAGGCAGCAAAAGCCTTGATTCTTGCCGGGGATGCATCAATTTTTCTCGGTGATAAAAAGAGTGCAGTGGACTACTACATACAGGCAAATATGATAGCCGAATCACCGACATTAAAGGGTAAAGCAACTGAAAAAATGAGTACCATTACTGAAGAATAATGCTCTCTATAATTTCTATGTAATACTCACATACGACTTCGAATAAAAACCATACTAATCTAATTTCTTGCTAATCTTTTCTAACTCTTCTCGTATTTCCTTCAAAATCTTTGCACCATTGCGTAAAGGCAGAACGAGCTGTGCGGGTCCTTCACTCATGGTCGCAAGTTTCTTTTTGGCGCCAGCAATAGTGTATCCTTGTTCGTATAAAATATTTCGTATCATCCGCACAATATCAATATCTCTTTTAGAGTAGTATCGTCTTCCAACTCGATTTCTTTTTGGCCGCAGAATTGCAAACTCTTTTTCCCAGTATCGCAATATATATGGCTTTAATTGTAGCATATCAGCCACTTCTTTTATTGAAAAAAATTCTTTTTCAGGCATATTCCCCCCATACTTTTCTGCAAAAAGTTTGATTGAGATAGATGAATGTAAATTCAGACGGATAAAAATATCTGTTTGCATCCGCTTCCATCCGTCTGCATCCAAAATAATGTTCCACGTTATTCATACTTTAAGGGCCTCGTCATCAAATCCTTTATCCCTTCACGCGGTGATTTCTTATGGTAGAGTATGTCATAAACCACTTCACAGATTGGCATCTCTACATCGTACTGGTCAGCCAATTTTTTGATTGCTTGAGATGTCGGAACACCCTCGGCAACCATCACTATTTCTTTGGTTATCTGCTCAACTTTTTTACCCTCACCGATCATCTTGCCGAATTTGTGATTGCGCGACTCTTCACTCATAGCAGTCGTCACGAGATCACCGAGCCCCGAGAGCCCCAAGAAAGTCCTTGCTTGTGCCCCTCGTTTAACACCGAGTCTTTGCATCTCAACAATGCCACGCGCAATGAGAGCTCCCTTTGCATTACTTCCGAATCCTAAACCATCACTTATGCCACACCCGATAGCGATAACGTTTTTTATCGCAGCTCCGAGTTCGACACCAATAATATCATTACCCTCGTAGATACGAAATTTTTCCGTCGTCAATTGATGCTGCAGTTCCTTGGTACCCGAGTGTTCTGGCCCAACCAAGACAACGGCGGTCGGTTCACCCCTCATGATTTCATTGGCGATTGACGGCCCGGATAGCACGTAGACCCTACCCCTCGCCTCTGGCAATTGGTTGATGACCTCTGATGGACTTTGTAATGTCTCAACGTTAATTCCTTTAATTAAACTCACATAGTATTCGCATCTTTTCTTTGTCTCCTTTACTGCCTCAACAACCTCTGTGATGGTTTGGGAGGGAACCGCAAAAACGAGGGCATCAACGCCCTCTACAATGTTTTCAATTCTCCAGTCAATGACAATATCCTTCGGTATTTTATAACCAACAAGAAAAGGCTCGTTATTTCTAGTCTTCTCCACGCGCCTAGCTCTTTCCTGGTCATACTCCCAGATTTTTATCGAATGCCCGTTTCGATACTGGCTCATGCCAAATACTGAACCCCAATTACCACATCCCAGTATGCCGATCTTCATCTCTTTCTCCAGAGAATTGTCTTCGGTTCGCTGTTGTGCAGCAACCGTTTAATGTTACTGCGATGCGCATAAATAACAAATACGGCAATGAGCGCAAGAAACAGCCTATCGAGCGGTTGGCCTTCATGGAGAATAATTGCGATGAGCGGTAGGACACACGCAAAACCGATCGATGCGAGCGATACGAAATAAGTAATGAAGTACACAACAATCCAGACACCGAGTGCAATAAAAAATGACTGAGGCATCAAAGCGATTGCTACGCCGATCGTTGTCGCAATGCCCTTGCCTCCCCTGAATCCAAAAAATGGATTAAAAATGTGGCCGAGTATAGCACCCGCTCCTGCGAGTGCTGCGGGAAATGCGAAAGATCGTACAAGCACCACGGGCACTAATCCCTTCAAACCATCGAGTACCAATCCTGCAGCAAAAAAAGGAAATCCAAGTGACCGTCCTAAATTTGTTGCTCCAATATTACCACTCCCCATGCTCCTTAAATCAATGCCTTTTATGCGCCCAATAATGTACGAAAACGGAACGACACCAAAACAGAATCCAATTATGAAAGCAATAATGTAGTGCATACGTACAATAGACAATTCTTTAAACAAATCATACTATGATCTTTTCACCACCTGCGTTTTTATCAGCACTGGTACGCCAAGAAAGCCGAAATAGTTTCTAATCGAATTCCGCAAATACTGAATATAACTCTCATTCACTGGAGTCGACAGCATTGCCTTAAATACAGGCGGTCTCCTACCAATCTGTGTCAACTTCAAAAACCTACCTCCAGAGGGTTGTCTCAGATGTTCTGGTATATCACAGAGTACACCTTTATCAACAAGTTTATCCCGCTCAACGTAAATATCCATAACACGATGCAGGAGCACATCAATGCCGATACCTTGCTGAGCAGAGATTGGTACAATCGGTACAAATTCCAGAAACGGAAACGACTTACGCGTTGCTGGTACAATGCGACTATCATCTTTTTTTTCGAGTAAATCAATTTTGTTTGGTGCAATCACAAATCCCTTTGCCTTCGACAAAATAAGTGAAGCGATACGTCGGTCCTGGTCAACTACCCCCTGGGTGATGTCGAAAATCAAAACAACAACGTCGGCCTTATCAACCACTTTGATGGCCCTCATCATAGAATAAAATTCAACCGATCGTTTTACGCGCGATGGCCTTTTCATTCCACATGTATCTATAACTTCTATGCTATGCCCATTATAGTAAAATCTTGCATTAACTAAATCTCTCGTCGTACCTGGCTTTTCATCGACGATTGCTCGTTCCTCTTGAATGAGGGAGTTGAGGAGTGTCGATTTACCAGCATTAGGACGACCCAATATCAACATCTTCACACGCTCATCGTCAACAATCCGCCGGGCTTCGGGAAGCACACCTACTGTTGTATCTAACACATCTCCAAATCCAATGCCGGCCTCTGCAGAGACAGTAAAGACATGTTCAAAACCGAATGTATGAAATTCTAACGCCCCGAGTTCTTTTTTTGGGGTGTCAATTTTATTAACCAGTACAAATACCGGTTTATCGAGCTTGCGTATGTGTTGACAGATTTCCTCATCTTCTGTCTTCAATCCGTCTTTACCATCAACAACAAAGTATATCAAATCTGCTTCTCCGAGAGCAAAATCAATCTGTTTCGTAATCTTTGTAGCAAGAGCGCTATCTTCATCAGGGAAAAAACCTCCTGTGTCAATGAAATTGAAGACCCGACCGCGCCACACGACTTCACCATACACCCTATCACGGGTCACCCCAGGTTCACGATGAACAACACTGAGTCGCATCCCAGTCAATCGATTAAAGATCGTGGACTTCCCAACATTCTTTCTACCAACGATGACTACGGTAGGCATTTCACGAGTTCCTTAATGGAATGTGGTGCAACAATCACACGCAATTCATGGAGCACGTTATCATCAATAAATTTATGTTCGTCATTTACACAATTTGGCGGTAGAATTATTCTGTCATATTTCCTTTTAAGATTACGTATTGTGCTGCTGAAATCATCTGCTCCAATTAAACCAGAAACCGTTACTGATTTACCAAAAAAGCGATTTTCCACTGCCACGACATCTATGTTTTCATCATCGATGGACCACAGATGAGAGAGGCGCATTTTTAGCATATGGACGTAAGGAAACGCGGAAGTACTGGTAAGCAGTAAAAATCTACCTCTCCTTCTCTTTATGGCACGCAAACCATCGATCTCGTCAACAAATTGCCGAACCATCCCGATCCCATTCTCATGCTGTGCAAAATCGTCATAATATAATCTCTTCGGTATGGGCAATCCAGCCTTGATATAAAATTCATCGGCAAGGTATACTAACCCCTTTCCATAGCTCTTTCTAAACACCCTGTGGAGGCTCTCTATTAATCGAATAGTCTGTTTGGCTAGCCGTTTCGATACGGCTGGTATCGCCTTGAGGTACTTTGTCTTACCGACAGGGACAACACCGATTGACGACACTCCAGGATACAAGGTGCTTAAATCTGTGATGGTATGGATAAGATTGCCGCCATCAGTTACTCCAGGTATCAGTACAATCTGACAGTGCACTGTAATATTCTCACGAACGAGTGCGGAGAGATATTCCATAATCAATTCTGCTTTGGCATTTTTAAAGAGTTTTCGCCTTAAATCTGGATTTGTCGTATGAACAGAAACATATAGTGGTGAAAGTTTTAGCCTTCCAATTTTTTTAATATCACGTTTACTAATATTTGTGAGACTGAGAAAATTTCCGAACAAGAAAGATAATCGATAATCATCATCCCGAAAATAGAGTTCTCTTCGTAGACCGTTTGGAAGACCATTGATAAAACAAAAATCACAATCATTCTCGCATTGTCGATATACGGGTTCTTCAAGTTGAATCCGTATTTTCTCATGTGGTTTGAACGTAAGTATTTTCTTTACGTCCTTTGTTTTTATCAAAACTTTTCTCGGCTCAGTAACATCATTATAAAATTTATATTCTAACTGATCTTCTATTTTATGTGAGTTAATAGCTACCAACATCGCTCCTGCTGGAATTCTCGGCTCCTTTGATGTCTTGACCCTAATCATAAGTAATTATAGCTAAATTTTCATAAAATTCAAGTGTTTCTTTAACATCTATGAGCCATCGCTTTAATCGATAGTAATAATCTTTCAATCAAGAAATATTGACAATCTATCAATTTTACATATAGTTATCTAGGTTAGTCCACGTAAAAAAAATTTTTTGGATAATGCCGGGGTGGTGGAATTGGCAGACACATACGTTTGAGGGGCGTAGGCCTTCGGGCATGCGGGTTCAAATCCCGCCTCCGGCACATTTGACACGACTCTAATTTCGAAATCCTAAATACTCAAATTCCGATATTTCACAAAAGTAAACCTGTTGTTAGAAATATCGAGAATCTTATTTTCTGCGGGACAATAATCAAATTTTCAAATTCTGAATTATTTTTTTGTATTCGCTCATTTGAATTTCTTCAGGATTTAGAACTTGGAATTTAGGATTTTTAGAATGAACTGGGGGACAGGGATTCGAACCCCGATCAATTGGTCCAGAGCCAACCGTCCTACCATTAGACGATCCCCCATTAGAGATCGTTGTTCGTTATACGGTGTAGCGGCTCGTATCGTCACACGGCATCGTTATACGGTCGAAAAACGAAAGACGACAAACGATACGGGCAGCCATCTCGTCTCGAGACTCTGTCTCATTTCGAAATTCAACATTGAGAAAGATGTCGAGAGAGATGCCATATAACGACTAACGAAAACCTTACTGTTATTATAGTGAATATTCAAAGTCAGTCAAGTAGATTAAAATTGACAAATATATTAAAATAGTTATAATTAACTGAATAGCATCGCCAAAGGCTATAAGCTATATATAAAGAAAACGAAGTTTTCTTAAGGCTCTTCTCTTGTTGGCGATAGCCAAAAGTGACGTATGATTATCGGCATGTTGAAAAACAGGACCGAGTCAACACGGCATAAACCCTGCTGCTCGGCGTTGTCGACCTACGGGCAGGGGGGTTTCGAGGCCTCCAAAAAGTATTGCCGTCTTAGGCAGACTTTTTGGAAACAAGGGGGTCTCCCCCTTGAGTTAGGAGGGCTAGTCCTAACTGGTAAGGCAGCGGACTTGAAATCCGCCGGGAGCAATCCCATGGGGGTTCGAATCCCTCGCCCTCCGTGTTTAGGGAATAGGATACAGGAAACAGGGAATAGAATTAAATAATAATTATCGAGAAGGGAATTATTGAGGGAAGGAAATATGTCGCAGGGAATAGGATACAGGAAACAGGGAACAGAATTAAATAATAATTATCGAGAGGAGAACAGCAATCAACAACAAGGTTACTGATTATAAAGATCTAAAAGTATGGCAAAAAGCACTAGAAGTTGTGTGTGATATTATAGAGTTAGTCGATATGCTGCCTTCTGGACCTGCTCGAGAAATTATAGGGAAACAAATACTCGGCT
>CP070664.1:1546869-1560038 GCA_020355325.1 Caldifarciminota bacterium | reverse complement strand
AAGTCATTGGATATTTTGACCCGAACTCCCTCGCGAAGTGCTTTTTTGACTGAACGTCGGGCATCGGGGTCGAATATTAAGAGGGGCTCTGCTCTATTGAGCGGAATGACTGCGGTAATTTCACGTTTGCGATAGTGGAAGCCATTTTTCATCAATGCGAAGTCAATATATTGATGAGGATTCCTGTAATATATGAGAGGCGGTTGTGTGAGAATAATTTTTTTAAATCCATTCACTCTCAGGTAGCTGGTTAAATGTTCAACAATAAGATAAATCTTGTGTATACCTAATCCATCTCGTACTACAAATCCACCATATGATGCACCTCTATGCGAAATCATGATGTCATCCTGTTGCACTGCAGGGAAGAGAGCGGTAATATTGCCTTTCTCGTGTACGATGAGATGGTAGTTATGGAATCGATCTGGCGGATGGTAACTTAAAAATTTTAATGTATGAAATATTGTACCATTATTTGCATGTAAAACAAAATCTTCCCACGTTCGACTTTCTTTATCTGATAACTTATGAATTTCCATGGTCTATGAGAGAGTATAACGAAAGAGGATAAAATGTCAATTAAAAAATCCTGGATTATTGAATAGTGGTACAAGCCATTGAAATATCTTGTAATTCGTGTATAATATTTCCAGGGAATACTGTATGGATGTACGTAAACGGTGATTCGGGTTTCACGAGTTTATAAGAAATGAAAGGAGCGTTATTGTACAATCCAACAATTAAAAAAATTATAGGAATATCGGGTCTGGCTGTCTTTGTATCTTTCATACTCATTATTTCTTTAGTCGTCGTGGCCACCTTTGGGGATATAATAGAAAATCCCCTCAAGATTAGGGAAGCAATGGCTGGATATGGCGTGTGGGGGTATTTACTTTTTTCTCTCATTAATATATTTCAGATTTTTTTCGCTCCAGTGCCGGGGCATATTGTTACCGTATCATCCGGCATCCTTTTTGGGAGTTTCAGGGGAATTATCATCACGTGGATGAGTGTTATAATCGGGAGCAGCGCCGTTATGTTTTTTTCAAGATTTTTCGGACACAAATTGCTCTACTATCTATTGGACGAGAATGCCCAACGTTTTGAGAGCGAGGTAACGAGGCGTGGTGTGCCTTTTATCCTTTTACTTTCAGTTTTTCCAAATCCTATTGGTGATGGACTTTACTACCTTGCTGGAATAACGAATGTACCGCTGAAAATTTTAATCCCAATGATAGCCTTTGGAAGGTTGCCGGGAATCATTGTGTCGGTTGTTATTGGAGACAAATTGTTTACTGCCGGAATTAAAGGATGGATACTCGGCGGTATTGGATTCGTGATTATCATTATATTGTATATTATTTTTGGTAGAAGGCTAGAGAAACTTTTTCAAAAGCTCTTGAAAAAGGGGAACATATGGACATCCCAAGACTGATATGTTTTCAATCATATAGGTTTTTTCATGCTCACTATTACCTTGACACAAAGTTACTGATTGTTATAATTGACACGGAATGACGATGAGGTACCTCAACTCAATTGTACTTCTGCTCTCTTTGCTCGCCTTTTCGTTGTGCTGTACATCGAAAAAGACAGAAAAGACCATAGTCAAAGGAACTGGTACAATAAAATATTTGGATTTCGAAGGTGGATTCTATGGAATCATTGCCGATAATGGCAAACGTTATGACCCAATAAATCTATCTTCAAAATTTGAAAAAGATGGTTTACGCGTGCAATTCAAGGCGAGGGTGAGGCCTGATCTCATGCGGCATAATATGTGGGGAACCATCGTTGAATTGGTCCACATTGATCTTTTGTAATTGTAAAAAGGACTCATTTAAAGCGCTCGTTAACAAGCGCAGAATTGCTTTCTATTGAAAATCAGCGAACATGACAGAGAAATGAGGTCATAAGGTCATTCATTAATTCAATCCCACTTTCACAGTTTATCTGCTGGAGCTTTACGAACGAGGGGCTATTCTGTATAGCCCTCCGTGTGGAAAGGGTGGTGTTCTGAAGCTTGTGCAGAGGATAATGAAACCTTTTGGCAGGTTTTTGCGTATAACTTAATGATGACGAACAATACGAGGAAAACAACAAATCACGACTCTTTTCATTATTTTAGGACACCCGGCTCTTTGTGCAAAGGAGCGAGGATGTTCATGTTTTTTGTCGAAATTAAAAATTTTGTGAAAATTGTAAGGGAGGAAAAGTGAAGAATATATTAGGTTTGATTTCAATAATAACCTTACTTTCTGGTGCCTGTGCCTTGGATGATAATACCGCAATCGGTGAAGATATGGGATTAATGCCTGAAGTTGTGGTCACCGCACCACGGTATGGAGCCGATATTGGCATGATGCCAGAGATTATCGTGACTGCCTCGAGGTATGAGGATGAGGATGTTGCATACAGTGGTATGATGCCCGAGATCGTGGTTTCTGCACCGAGACACGGTGCCTATGAACCATATGTGGGAGCCTTGCCTGAGATAGTTGTTACTGCTCCGCGATACGAGGGTGAAGATATCGCCTACAGTGGTATGATGCCAGAGGTGATCGTCGTCGAATCTCGATATGAGAGCGAAGAGACTGCTTTTAAAAGCGACGTACGTGATGTTTCTATAGACATAGCGCTTATTATAATTAGAAATTCTATAAAGTAGTAAATAAATATGAGAAAGGAAAACATGAGACTCAATACAGACGTATATCTGGCATTACTTAGTTTATAAATTTTCTGCGTGCATACAGGGGCTACCCCGCCTCTCCTTCGAGGGGCGGGGTAAATATTTAGAAGAGATTATTCCAATGAATAGAGAGAAGGCTTCTCTTTAATCCAACTTTTCCGGTAATTTCAGTTTTGGTCGCTTGCCAAATTTAGGAATTTTTGGTTTCTGTCTTTTCAATAATTTTAGGCATTCCTTGATTGCTCTCTCTAATTGTGGGTCTTTTCCCTTTACGTAGTCTTGGGGCCTATTTTCCACCCATATATCCGGGTCGGTTCCGTAATTCTCTACACCCCAACCAACATCGATGAACCAGAACGAATATTCAGGCTGCGTGGTTAATCCACCATCCGATAAAGAGTAGTATGGTGAAATACCAACAACACCACCCCATGTTCTCTTGCCAATGAGCGGACCAATTTTGTATAGTTTAAAGGCATGGCTGAAGATATCACCATCTGATCCCGCATACTCATTCGTGACCGCAACAATCGGACCGAGAACAGATTCATCGGGATATGGTCCTGGCTGTCCCCAGCGCGTAATATGATAGCCGATTCGTTTGCGCGCTAGTTTTTCTATGAGAAGTTGCGAAACATGACCACCACGGTTAAACCGAACGTCTACAATGAGTGCAGGGTAATGAATTTCGCTCAAGAAGTAACGGTGAAATTCTGCAAAGCCTGCAGGACCCATATCTGGAATATGGATGTAGCCGATTTTATTATTGCTTTCACGATGAACCCGTTCGCGATTTTTCTCGACCCAGTCGCGATAACGTGCAGACGCCTCTTCTTTCAGTGTTTTTACGGTAACCGTTCTCTTATTCTTACCTTGTGGATTAGTGATAGTGATCGAAACGTCGATACCGGCGCGATTAACGAGCAGTTCCTGTGGCAGGGTTGCTTTATTTGTTCGTCTATCATCGATTGCAAAGAGTATATCACCTTTCTTTATGTTGAGTTCAGGAGCAAGGAGCGGCGATGTCTTCTCTTTATCCCAGGGGTCACCTTTGACGATATGGGTTATGCTATAGGCATCAAATTTGTTGTTGTACTGAAAATCAGCGCCGAGGAATCCCTGTCTGTATTGTGGTGATTTTCTGTAGTCACCGCCCCATTCATAGGCATGGGATGTCCCGAGTTCACCCTGCATCTCCCATATGAGGTCAGAAAATTCTGAACGGGTTCCGATTCTATCGAGAAGTGGTAGGTACCTCTTGTACACCTTATTCCAATCAACACCAGACATATCCTTTGTCCAGAAATGATCACGCTGCAGACGCCACGCATCACGATACATCTGCTTCCATTCATGCCTCGGTTCAACCATCACCTTAATCCGTGATAGGTCGAGCCAACCACTCATTGGTCCTGGTGGTTCTTTTTTGAGTTTTTCATCAAGCTTTTCTACAGGTTTGGCAATTCTCAATTTATTCTTTAATCGATACATGAGGATTTCACCATCCTGCGAAATCTTGAAACTCGTGATTCCTTTAGTAATCGTTTTCGTTTTCTGGTCCTTGAGGTCATAATATTGCAATGTCCCATTGGAAGGAGGTTCTTCAGAATCCCAACTTCTGATACTACCCTCAATAGGGAATATCGAAAGCAGAATTTTATCTTTTATACCCCATATCTGTTCGTATTTACCTGCATCTAAAGGAATTGGAATTACCCGATTTTGAATACCATCGAGGTCAATTCTTGTTTTTCCTTTTTGATTTTTGGATTGCTGTCGCACTTTTTCAGAAGTTTCGAGACCCGCTGGTGTAATCTGAGTATATCTGAACGGTGATGGAATGTCTTTCCGCAATGGTATCAAGTATGGTTTAATATTCGCGGGAAAGCTGAGTTCAAACTGTATTGTATCATACACCGGATCAAATTCGCGGTTTGAAAGGAAGTAGAGATACTTGCTGTCAGGATCAAAGTGAGGCATGAAATCATTGAGTATCGCTTTTGTGGCTATGTATGTTTTTCTACTCATCACGTTACAGAGTTTTATACAGGAAGTTCTTTGAGTATCCCAGAAACTGTATGCAACCCATGTACCATCCGGAGACCACGCTATATCACTGATTCTATTATATGTGCTTCTATCGAGAATAAAGCGTTTCTTTGATTGTACATTCACCAGGATGAGTTCAAAACGATGGTTTGTTAATACGACAAGAGGTTTTTTTGGGGAAGGTTCAAGCTCAATGGGTCTGCCAATATCCAACAATGGTAGACTAAGAGAAGCTCTGCGTCCATCCGTAAAATGGATTTTCAGTGAATCTTCACCTTTCTCATCGGTAACAACGACAAAACGCTTTCCGTCATAGAGCCAGCGCCCGAGTCGGTACCGTGCACCTGTTTTCTCTCCGTTCTGTGTAACAACGCCTTCCCAGTTCGGCATCGAGAACACCTTGCCACGACTCGTTACAGAGACCGCGCTTCCCTTTGGATGTATTGCATAGTCCTCGAGATACTTTGATGCATCGACAAATTTACGACCAACCTGCACCATTGGACTACGATACTGAATATTTACTTTTTTACGCTCATGTGAATCAATGTTATATACATAGACATCACCACCAGCATGATATACAATAGTTCGTCCATCAGTTTTTGCATTTCGTACATAGAAGTCAGTGTGATTAGTATGTCTCTGTAGTTTTTTACCTTCTGGAGTACACGAATAGATATTGCCTACCCCTTCATGATCGGAGATGAAATAAATCCTTGCACCAATCCACATTGGTGAAGCGAGGTTTCCTTTGACCTTTATCAATTTTCTGAAGTTGCCGCTACCCGTTGGATCAACCCAAAGTTCACCGACTCTGCCGCCTCGATACCTTTTCCAGCGTGCCGGATCAGCAATAACACGACCTATCACCACTCCACGTTCAGGGCCGTATGAAATCTCATTTGCTGGGCCAGTTGGTACAATTTTGGGCATATCCTTTTCTTTACTCACTGAATAAATATAGAATGTTCTCAGATACCATTGTCGGGCTGTGCTAGAAAATAATATTCTTTTCCCATCGCGACTCCATCCTACAACAGTTGAATTTGCTCCCAAGAAGGTGAGTCTCTGTGCTGCACCACCTTGTGCAGGCATACAGTAGACTTCTGAAGGTCCTTCTTCACGGCCAATAAATGCTACTTCTTTGCCATCGGGTGATAGGAATGGATAGCTTACTTCTCCCAAATTTGAGGTTAACCTGCGGGGTATGCCGCCAGCGACCGATGTCGTCCATAGATCATCTTCACAGACAAAGATGATGGTGTCATGATAAATAGTTGGAAAGCGATAATATCCTTGCATAGCACTCCCTTCTTGATAATTTATCTTTGTACGGACAATTTGTAATAGCCAGACGACAGCGAACGTATTCGCGCTCTTTGTTTTGTCTGGCTAAAAATAAAAAATAAATTATGTTTCACACTCTATTTCTCCCCGTTCAGCAATTATAGTGATTATCGTGATAAATTCAAGACCGAATTGTATGCGTTACAGAGAAATAATCAGTCCAAGGATTTGGTTGACAATTGTATGGTCAAGGCTATAATTGGCTATGGCACTGATATTTAGTATTTCTGGACTTCGGGGAGTTGTAACAAAGGAATTGACGCCGGCTATCATATTCAGGTATGCCCGGGACTTTGGTACATACCTGAAGCCCGGAAAGGTAATCATGGGTAGGGATGCACGTCAGTCGGGTACAATATTTCGTAAGGCAGCGATCGAGGGACTCAATGCAAGCGGCTGTGAGGTTGTAGATTTGGGCATTGTTCCTACTCCGACAGTCCTCTTCATGGTGAAAAAAATGAAGGCATGCGGTGGTGTTGTCATTACCGCGAGTCATAATCCAATTCAATGGAATGCGTTGAAATTTGTTTCATCGAGGGGGAAATTTTTAAATCAGAAAGAGTTCAGCACGTTTCTAAAGCAGATTACTCAAGAGAAATCTGTGACGTCGCAAGAAAAGAAAGTCGATAAAGTGAACATACTCTCAAATAGTATAGACGATCATATTGATGCGATAATTAAAACGTTACATATCACAGCAAAGAAATTGAAAATCGGCGTCGATGCCGTGAACGGCGCGGGATCAATTGCGTTGCCGAAACTGCTTGAAAGAACTGGATGCACCGTGTATCGATTAAATTGTGCATTGAGCCCCATCTTTCCTCGTCGACCAGAACCGACATCAGAAAATATCAGCGCGCTATGCAAATTGGTTAAAGAGAATAATTTGGACCTTGGTTTCGCAGTTGACCCCGACGCTGACCGTCTGTCTATTGTCGATGAAAAAGGTAGGGCAATCGGTGAAGAGAATACGCTTGTTCTTGCGACAGATTATATCTTGCGTTCAACAAAAGGCAATGTCGTGACGAATTTATCAACTACGGCCTTAATGGAGTACGTTACCCAGAAATATAATTGTGCACTATTCCGTACTAAAGTTGGTGAGGCACATGTTGTAACTAAAATGGAGAGTGTCGATGCAGTTGTTGGGGGTGAAGGCAATGGTGGTATCATCTATCCAAGAATAAACTTTACCAGGGATGCATTGGTCGGTGCAGCGATCATTTTAAAATTACTCATCGAAGAAGAGAAGAGAATGTCTGAGATTCTTGCAACATACCCTCCATATTATATCGTTAAAAAGAAAATCAGACTCTCTAAAGAACAATTTGAGAAGAAGGAGAAGAAAATTCTTGCAACATTTCAGGGCAAGCATAATTTTACTGATGGATTGAGAATAACAGGGAAGGAGTATTGGTTACACATCAGGCCGTCCCAGACCGAGCCGCTCATAAGAATAATCGGTGAGGCACGAGATAAAAAGCTCATCAAAAAACACATATACACTATTCAATCTATTTTAAAAGCTTAAATTTTGTTTTAATTTGTTTTTATTATAATCGCAGGCAGTGTGAAAATGCTTTGCGGTGTGTATGAAGGTTCATGAATTGAAGTCACGAAGTGCATTATCTTGACAGGGCATTAATTTAGAATAGACTAAGTGTTAGGGGAATTGGTGAACAGAACTCTTCTGGTCATGATTTTTTTGCTCATCGGCATTGGCTGTATGAAAACTGCACGGGTGGAGATCGGCTTTAATGACGAGGGGGCAGTTAGTATACCAGGCGATGTAGTGCTGTGGGTTACTGAGATTGAATTTCCCTTAGGTAATACACTGTGGAGAGGCTATCAGCCGATAACAATTCCCATCAATAGTTCTGGTTTCATTTCTGCCACTGGTACTTACTACGAAATTGAACCGGGTTACTACAGAGTTGCTAGAGTCGCCGTTGATTCTGTTCGCTATAGTAATGATACAGTCAGCACTTTGTTGATTGAAAGGCCTTATCGATTTGGTATCTGTACTCCATATCCGATTTATTTCGACGATAAAGAAGTGCGGCTCGTCATTAGTATACGGACTGACAAGTGGCTCGATTTCGATGAGGCAGAAGTGAAATTCGGCAGTTACCCCTTTGACGGTGCGCAGCTCAATATCTACTATCAGTAGAGATGATTAAAAAAATAATTAGATTCGAAGAAGTTTCATCAACACAGGATACTGCAAGACGATTTGTCCATAGCAATGAAGAGCTCGCGATTGTTGCATTCTCACAAAAACGTGGTCGAGGTAGACAGCGTAGGGTGTGGTACTCTCCAAGTGGCGGTATATATCTGTCGCTCATACTCTTTCCACAGGTCCGACTGACATCGATTCCTTTCTTGGCGGCACTCACCGTTATCAAGGTTCTCGAGGATTTTGGATTTTCAAGGCTTTCTATCCTCTGGCCTAATGACGTATTGCTCAACAATCGTAAGGTCTGAGGAATTATATGTGAACAGTATAAAAAAGCAGTAATCTGCGGTATTGGTTTGAATGTTAACATTCAAGAATTTAGTCATGGTTTGGACAACGCAACATCTCTCAAAATCGAATCGGGTGAGAATCATGATATTGATGCTATACTCGACCAAATTATTCGTCGATTTAATCCTCTTTATGAAGAACTTCAGAAAGAGGGTCTCAAGGTCAAAGAAGTTCTCAACTATCTTGCCGGACTTGGTGAGGCTGTTGAGATTCATACTGCAAGGGAGGTAATAAGAGGGATGGTTCATGATATTGATGATGATTGGGGGTTGTTGCTCAGAGATCCCTCTGGTCTGATGAGGAAATTTTATTACGGAGATGTGAGACGACTTGTATGGTAGGAGTGGTTGACATAGGCAATACAAATATTCATTGCGGATTGTACGATGGTGAAGTGTTACGTAAAAAAAATACTTTTCCAGTGGTTCCACACAGAATTACAGATGGCATGAAACTATTTTTTGCGACTAAAGAATTAAATGGCGCAGCGATCGCCTCGGTTGTTCCACGTCTCACAGACCGGTGGATAACATATTTTAAAAAAAATTGTAATTTTTCACCTTTGATCGTTTCATCGAAAATAGACAGCCATTTGACATTTAGATATTACAATCCTGAAACGCTTGGTGCTGATCGAATTGCTAATGTTGTTGGTGGATTAGCACGCTATAAGAGAAATGTGGTTGTCGTTGATTTCGGAACGGCAACCACATTGGATGCGGTTCTCAAAGACGGTACCTATCTTGGTGGTATCATAACACCAGGTGTTGGCATATCGTTAGATGTGCTTTCTGAAAAGACAGCGCTCCTTAAACGGGTCAGGCTCAAAAGACCTGAAAGTATTATTGGAAGGAGTACTGAGGAATGTATTCAATCGGGAATTTTTTACGGGACTGTCGTAATGATAAGGGGATTTATTCATAAGATTAAAAAAGATATGAGAAAGAAATTTTTGTGCGTTGCCACAGGTGGTTGGGGAAAAATGATTTCTCCACATATTGAGGAGATTAGAGAATTCGATCCAGATTTAGCTCTTTTTGGTATCTTAAAAATATATCAATACAATGTCTGATCAAAAGCGGCAGAATATTATTACGAATTCTACCAAAGAAACCATAGAACTCGGAAAGAAAATCGCTACATCATTGAAGTCTGGCGATATACTATATCTCTATGGAGACTTAGGAAGTGGCAAAACGGTTTTTGTAAAAGGTGTATGTCAGGGGCTTGGTGTGAAAGAGATTGTGACAAGTTCAAGTTTCGTTATTGCAACTGAATATGAAGGCCGCATACCGGTGTCACACATTGACTTATATCGATTACAGCGAAGTGATGTCACAGATTTGCCAATCGACGAATACATTTTAGAAAATGGTGTTACCATTATTGAATGGGCAGACCGTATCAATGGAGATAAGAAGGGATTGTGTGTGAGCATAGGTATAAGGGGCAGAAACGCACGGGAGATTACCATTGAGGATTTTAGGGATTGAGACATCATCGCACTTGTTTTCTCTCTGTATCAACGAAGATGATAAGGTGGTATACGAAATAAAAAAAGAACGCACTAGTGAAACAGGCAGAGGAGCCGACTTCTTCTTTGAGGCAAAAAAAATAATTGATCATCATAAGCCGAGCACGCTACGTGCGATTGCCGTGAGTATCGGTCCAGGTATGTTTACATCACTGAGGGTAGGGCTCAGTCTTGCGAAGGGGCTTGCTCTTGCACACAAAACTCCCGTTGTCGCCGTCAATACGCTTGATGTTATTGGTGTTTCCCTCGCCTTTGTACAACGTCCAATTTTGGCTGTTATTAATGCGTATCACGGCGAGCTCTACGCAGCTCTCTATGAACAGGGTAAACGTACAACCGATTATCGTCTCACCATACCCCAGGACATTAAAAAAATAATAAAGGATAATGTTCTCGTTCTTGGTTCAGGCACTGGTGTTCTCGAGGATTCCGGGTTCGTAGCAAACATGGCTGGCATACATTTTGTGAATGCGGATTTCCTTTTGCCGACTGCCTCGAAGGTCGTGTCTGTTGCATTACCTCGTATTCGCAGTGGAAGCTTTGACGATCCAGAAATGCTTGAACCATACTATATAAAAAAAACAGATGCAGAGAGAAATTACGATAAGAGTAATGCAACGTGAGGATCTCGGCAGGGTGTATGAGATAGAGGTGGAATCATTCCCAAACCCCTGGCCTCGGGTTTTTTTCGAGAATGACCTTAAATCTCCAAAGGCCGTCGCCTTGGTTGCCGAGAATAAAACAACAATCGTTGGCTATTCAATTGCAACATGTGTGGATGATGAGCTCCATATCACGAACATTGCAGTCGACAAAAACTATCAGCGTCAAGGAATTGCTACACAACTTATGGATAAACTCGAGAACATTGCTGAAGAAAGAGGTTGCACGTATGCATATCTCGAGGTCAGGACACATAATCTGGCGGCGATTAATATGTATAAGAATATTGGCTACAACATTCTCTATATTCGTAAACAATATTATATCGATGGAGATGATGCATATGTCATGAGTAAGGAGTTACCATGAATATATTGTTAGCATTATTTATTTTTTCGGGATTGGATGTATACTTTTTAAAGGGTACAACCAATCTTTTAGTGAGGATCGTACCCGAGGAACAGATTGAGCAGCTCACACTCTACTACAGCTTTTCTGCACCAAACTGGGACTCAATGGTTATTAAAAGAGAAGGCAGATTCTTTGATGCGGGTATAGCTACACCCGAGATGATGCGTGTCATCGGACTCTATTGTATATACGATAATGGAACGGTTGATAATAAAGATGGCGCCCCGTATCTCTATGAGGTAAAGAAATCTCCGCAGATGATTATGCCTTTTGCAATGGGTGACCTTGAGGTAATACTCAAACAGGCGCGTAAGAAAATTACGTCCGGTATCCACGTTGACGAGGCGATTACACTCTTGGATTATGTTGATGAGATGCTTCGCGTAGTACCGGTTATTGAAAATTCACCCGGTGAGACGCAAAGAAACATGCTGCAGATGGAGGTTATGAGTTTGAGAGAACAACTGATTAAATAAGATATGACCTGTCCGAAGTGCGGAAGCAGTAATCCGGAAGGTGCAAAATTTTGCAATCAGTGCGGAGCCGAACTCCGTGAGATTGTCTACCGAAAAAAGGGGCGAGAGCAGCGACGGCGTGTAGCAGTAATGTTTGCCGATATATCTGGTTTCACTGCACTCTCCGAAACCCTTGACCCCGAGGAAGTAAAAGGACTCATCGATCGTTGCCTTAAACGTTTATCTGGGGCGATCTATAAATACGAAGGTTATATCGATAAATTCATCGGTGACTGTATTATGGCATTGTTTGGCGCTCCCGTTGCCCATGAGGACGATCCATTGAGAGCTGCAATTTCAGCAATCGACCTCATGAGAGAAATCGAAAATTTCAATAAAGAGAACAGAACAAATCTTGCCCTCTCGATCGGCATAAATTATGGCATGGTTGCTACAGGAGACCTCGGAAGACCCGGAGAATATACGGTCATGGGTGATACCGTCAATCTTGCACAACGACTTCAACATGCAGCACCACGCGGTAAGATTTATGTGAGCGAGTCGATCGTTGCGCAGACGAGAGGTGAGATAATCTATAAAAAATTAAAAGCGATAAAGGTAAAAGGCAAGGCAGAAAAAGTTCTGGTCTTTGAACCTCAGAAAGTTAAGCGTACCTATTCTCTCAGAAGAATCAAGGAACTACGATTGATTGGGCGTCAACAAGAACTGAAGAAATTATCAGATGTCCTTTCCAAAGTTAAATCCTGTCATGGTCAGGTTATCTCGGTTATTGGTGAGGCAGGTATTGGAAAATCGAAGTTATTATATGAATGGAAGAAATGTTTGGCAGATGATATATACCTCCTCGAAGGAAAAGGATTAGAATACCTTAAAACATCACCATATCTGGTATTGAAGGATGTGTTGAGAGCGCTCTTCGGTATAGATAAAAACGACGCACAGGCAGTCGCCTCGGCGAAATTGATGCATTTCATCAAAGAAATGCACGATTCATCACTCAAGAAAGCAGTGCCGTTTTTGAAATACTTTCTGTCGATGGCGCTCAGTGTCGATGACTATAATCGCTTTGAATCAATGAAGGCAAAAGACAGGGTGAGAATGATCAACGAGGCGATACTCTCTCTGTTTTTCAAGGTCGCAGAAACCAAGCCTATGGTTATCGTGTTTGAAGATTGCCATTGGATAGACTCAAAGACAATAGATCTTATGTATCGATTTGTAGAGGAGATTACTGATAAACCAATAATGATAGTCAACCTCTATCGTCCTGAATTCAATATCGGCAAGACCTCTCGTTTGTCCTATTTCTCACGCATTCATCTCAAACCATTGTCAGCCGATGATACAATCACGCTCCTACACGATCTGTTCCGATGTAAAAAGATTGAGCCGAGATTAGTTACACTTTTATTAGAAAAATCGGGTCGCATTCCATTCTATATTCACGAGCTCGCTACAAATTTATTT
>CP070664.1:1530953-1546769 GCA_020355325.1 Caldifarciminota bacterium | reverse complement strand
ATCGAACTGGGAATCGCAACCGCAAGCTCCTTCACAAAAACCCACTCCTTCCCATTCCAGTATATCTTCTTCTTCTGGTCTAACTCACGCAGTATCTCCTCAATATAGAACGGATTACCACCACTCTGTTGATAAACGAATGCGGCTATGTCTTCGGGGATAGTACCCATTATTGCCTCGAGGAGTTGCTTTGATTGCGATTCGTTGAGCGGCGACAGTGTCATGTCAGTATAGAGTTTTTCTCGTGCCCAAACACCCCAGAAATAGGAAAACTGAGAATGCTTTATCTCTTCGGTTCGATAAGTACCAAATACTTTGATATTTGTGTCGAAACTTCGGATGAGGAAATCGAGAAGTTCACAACTCTGCCGGTCGATCCAGTGCAGGTCATCCATCAATAGGATAATATAGTTGGGCAATATAAATTCAGCTATATTGAGCATAAATTCCTTAACAGCATTGAAAAGACGGTACTTATCTAACCCCTCGGTCTGCACAATTTTCGTCATTTGTTCGGAAGGAAGGAGTTTCATAAGCTCCGACTGATTAACGTCTGGCATTCGTCTAAACGTATGTTGCGCGAGAGCAAAATCTCTGCTCATCAACTCCTGAAACATATTCTTAAATGGATGGTAAGGAACAAACGACAATGCAGCATATGCATTACCTCGAAGCGCGAAGGAGTTTTTCAGACGCTCCTTCAGTTCTAAGACGAGTCTTGTTTTACCAACACCCGCCTCACCACCGATGAAGATAGTATTATAATCTTGTAGTTGATTGAGGCACCACTGTGACTCGTCATCGCGACCAATGGTTACAGGTGAAGGGATAAGCAATTTTTTAATGATTTCCTGTTTTAATCCGATGCGATTCTTGCCCTGCTGCTTTGCCTGGTACATGAGATTGTCGGCTTGGCTGATCAGGGTATCCATTGTGGTCCCGTCGTCCGGGAAGATAGCAAATCCGATACTACATGTAACTTTATGGTTCGCTATCTCGACATTATTGATATTATTAAGAATTCTATGTGCCAAATCGATTATTCCTTTAGTCGTTGTATTCGGTACGAGAACGATGAATTCATCGCCCCCATAGCGTACAAGACTATCGACCTCCCTGATGTTTTTTCTAATGAATTGTGTAAATTCTATGAGAACATTATCACCCTCGAGATGCCCGAAGGTATTATTAATGTTGCGGAAATCATCTATATCGAGTAGAATTAATCCAAATTTTGTAGCAAAACGGTTTGCTCGTTTGATTTCGTTATCTATCCAGTAAGGCAGAAAACGTCTGTTGTAGCAATCGGTTAGTTCATCGAAGTATATGCCTTTCATCCCTACACATTATATGCAATATTGTATTGAAGTCAATTGATTAAATTCTAAGCACTAAATACGAAATACTAAATCCCGTTTCTGAAAATTGAGAAACGTGGATCCTCGTTTTACGGGACAATATCAAATGACAAAAATCTTAAACTAAAATCTGAAAGAAGGTACGGTCATTCGTTAAATGGTATCGCCGCCCGTATGGTTTTTCCTTTGCGGTTAAACGTATTTATTTTTTGACGTTCGACGATGCCGTATGACGAAAGGGGTGGCCACACCCAACGACGATAAACTCAGCCTGTATTATGTTTAGTATTTGGATTTTGAATTTGTTTATGATTTAGATATTAGAATTTCGGATTTTGATGGTTACTCGTACCTCAATGCCTCAATAGGATTGAGCGAAGCAGCACGGCGGGCTGGATAGATGCCGAAGAAAATTCCGACTGCCGCTGAAAAACCGAATCCTAATACGATCATCCAAAATGAAACTGCTGCTTTGAGTGGCGAAACAACAGAGACAAGCCTCGCTAATAAAACACCAAAGATAATACCAATAATACCACCGATGAGCGCAAGAATGATGGATTCAGTCAGGAATTGAAGAAGTATATTTTGGTTTGATGCACCGACCGCCTTACGTATGCCGATCTCCCTTGTCCGTTCTGCAACAGAAACGAGCATAATATTCATGATGCCGATACCGCCAACAACCAGGGAAATCGCGGCAATTGCAACGATAGCAACAAAGCCGACACGCGTTATATTTTGATAGATTTCCATCAACCTTTGCTGTGTACCAATTTCAAAATCATCTGGTTTGTCAAATGTGAGTCCATGCCTGCGGCGCATGAGTTCACGAATCTCATCGATCGCCTTTTCGATCTTGCCAGGGACTGGTTTTATATCGACCGAGTAGCCGAAAAATGCACGCTCGATGACTGATTCTCTGCGTTGAGAATAAATCTTTTCATAGAATGTATAGGGGATAGCGATGAAGTTATCCATACTCTGTCCCAAGAATGCCCCTTTTTCCTTAAATACACCGATGATCATTATGCGATGCCCTCTTATATTCAATTCTTTACCGACGGGCGATTCTTCAGGAAAGAGATTGCTGGCAACATAAGATCCGATTATCCCGACACTGCGACGGTGGAGTACATCATCTCGAGTGAAATCTCTGCCGCTCTCGACAAACCGATTATTTACCCGAGAGTAGTTCTCGTCTGAGCCAGTTACTCTCGTCTGAGCAACTTCATGGTCTCTGTATTTTATTTTGCTCGCCTGTTGAGAAATTTCGGGGATTGCTACATCAACCGATGATAGTCGTGTGATTGCTTCAGCATCGTCTGGGGTCAGGTCTGGTCGGTTGGCAATTTCCTCAAGGTTTCGTGGTCCGGCCATGACCATCGGATGCTTTTGTAGAAAAACGAGGTCAGACCCAATTGATTGAATCTGGCTGGCAACCGATCGATTGAGTCCTTCAATAAGAGAAAGGATAGCGATAACCGTGGTCACACCAATAATGATACCCAGGGTGGTGAGAAACGACCTCAGCCTGTGTGCTTTAAATGTCTGGAAAGAGAGTGTGATTTTCCCTATAATGTTAGTCATGTTGAATCAGACCATCTTTTAATTTTATTATCCTCTTGGCATGGCCCGCTACGTTCTGGTCATGGGTAACTGTCACGATCGTATTACCTTCCTCAACGAGGTAATCAAAGATTTCCATAATCTCTGCTCCGGTCTTGGAGTCAAGATTACCGGTCGGTTCATCGGCAAAGATTATTTTCGGTTCGTTTACTAAGGCTCGGCTGATGGCGACACGTTGGCATTCACCACCCGATAGCTCGTTGGGGCGATGAGCCATTCTGTCACCGAGACCTATTTTATTTAATATGTGTTTTGCCTTCTCAACTCGTTCCCGCTTTTTCACGCCAGCATAGAACAGAGGGAGAGCAACGTTTTCCAGGGCGGTAAGCCGTGGCAGGAGACTGAAATTTTGGAATACGAAACCAATAAACTTATTTCTAATCCGTGCCAATTCGAGATCGGTATACTGCGACACTAATTTATCTTCAAGATAGTATTCACCCGATGTTGGAGAATCGAGGCACCCAAGAATGTGTATAAGAGTCGATTTCCCCGAACCCGAGGCACCCATGATGGAAATGTATTCGTTGTTTTTTATCTCAATATTCACGCCGCGTAATGCCTCGACCGGGATTTTACCACGCCAGTATGTCTTATAAATATCAATGCCACGGCAGACAATACTCACTTTTGCCATTATGCGCCTTTCTTTGAAATTTGTTTTTCTGAACAAACTTTTTCATCACTGATATCAAGATCGTAATTTTCTTGAAACGTTCCTGAACAATCGTCGTGGCCCTGCGGTTTGACCAGATGAAGAGGTGTCCTCCTCTGATATTTTGAATGTCACCTGTTGATCGTCCTTTAATGTGGAGAGTATGCGATAGGGACCGATGATGACTGTGTCGCCTTCTGCAATACCCGAGAGGATTTCGGTATCGGTGTCACTCGAGACGCCAACGGCGACTTCTCTGAGATGCGCTTTTTTATCCTGAACAATGAAAATTGTTTCTGTCGTTTTATCATTGATTTTTCTCTTACCGACCGCCTGAATGGGTATGGTGAGGACTTCCGACTTCTTGCTCGTAATAATATCGGCTTTAACATTCATCCCCGGTCGCAGGAGTGGAGAGAATTCTGCCATTTCAATTTCGACTTCAAAGTCGGTTACTGTTTCTGTGCTCAACTGACTCATTATGGGCATGAGACCGATTTTCGTTATTCTTCCTGGATAGTTCGAGTCGGGTAGAGCATCGGCTACAATGTCTGCGGGCTGATCAATCATAACCCCTGGAACATCGGTTTCATCAATCTTTACGACGGCAATCATGCTTGATAAGTCGGCGATAGTCATGAGCACGGTACCGAGATAATTCATCGTACCCATAACTGCGGTTTCCCCCTCTTCGACATTGATTTTCAATATTTTACCAGAAATGGGTGCGTATATTTTGGTCTTTCGGTATGCATCCTTGGCCTGATCATATTGTGCTTTGGCCGTCTCATAGGCGAGGTGAATTTTTTCGAAATTTTCCTGAGAAATCAATTCCTTTTCAAAAAGCTGCGTTCCTCTTTTGAAGTCCTGTTCTGCCTGGTGCAGCCTGGCCTCGGCGAGCCTGCGGTTTGCATCCGCATTCACATCATCAAGCTCGATAACGAGATTATCCTTCTTCACATAGTCGCCCTCTTTAAAATATATTTTTTTAATGCGACCGATTGTTTCCGCAGAGATATCAACCTGTGATTTTGCTCGCAATTCGCCTGAAGCAGTTACCTTTGAAGTAATATTGCCCTTCTTCACAATCGTGACCTCGACCTCCTTTCCACTTTCCTTTTGAGTTACGTTCAAGACGACGATGACGATGACCAAGATTGCGGCACCGATGACAATGAAAGTTTTCTTCTTCATCTTTATCTCTCCTCATTAAAAGACAACTCACCTAGTACGTACGATAGACTAGCGCGTTGTACGTAGTAATCGCTCAGTGCTGAAGTATATGAAACTTTTACCTCGTAAAGATCTTTTTCAGATGCCAAAAAATCTAAAAATGAGATCGCACCGAGCGCATATTGTTCCTTGGCAATTGCAGATGCCTCACCTGCTGCATCGAGACTTTTTCGGGCGAAACCGAGTCTCTCATGAGATTCGCGCAGTGCATAATAAGTTGTACGCAGTGACTTTTCTGTTTCCAACAGTATACGCTTTTCCGTAATCTCTTTTAACTGAAATTCCTTTTTCGCATTGAGATATTTAAAAATGAGTGATTTTAATTCGAAGATTGGGAACGAGATACTTACTCCATAATTTGTAGTAGCATTATCTCTGTAGTATTGAAAATCGAAAATCAGAGAATCGGAACTGAAGTTGTAGCCATAGAAGAATGAGATTTTGGGGAGAAACGCGAGGTACGATGAGATGAGGTCGAGTTTTGCAACGTTTCTCAATTCCTGAGCAACTCTGATATTGTAATTCACCTTTTGGAGCACGACAAGCAGTGAGTCGAGAGGGGGGAGTTCTGCATCATCGGGAACAGAGAGTGTATCAGTTGGGTGAACATCGTTCGTTATTCCAAGAATAGATTTCATTTCTTCTTGAGCAGTGATGTGCTGTGTCTTTGCCCGAGCCCTGTCCTGAAGAGCGCTTAGGTGAAAGACTTCGCCCTGCAGCAGTTCGAGTCTCGATGCGGCTCCGAGTTCGTACTTGGTTCTGACTAATGCCAAATTCTCCTCGGCCCTTTCAATGGTGATTTCTGACGACTCTAAGAGTTCTTGGGCGGTAATGAGATTATAGTAGGCGGTCTTGAGTCTTACAATTAAATTTGCAATATTTGATTTGTGTTGGATAGAATTTCCCTTTACTTGACGGCCAGACACGAAAATTGAGCTGAGAATATCAAGATCAAAGAGTGGTATAGTCAACCCCATTGAACCTGTATACGTGCTCGTTTCAAACCCACGGTATTCGCTCTTGGTATAGGTGGCACTGGTCGAAATCGTTGGTAGAAGATTAGAAAGGCTTTGATAGAAGAGCACGCGCGATTTATCATACGTGATTTTTGATTCGTAATAGACAGGGCTTCGCGCGAATGCGAGGTCGATCGCCTGCTCTAGTGATAAAGAATCGACGTATGAAAATAATAAAAATAGTATCATAATTTTACTCGTTCTTACTCATTTTAACGCACTGTGTCCAACACATGGCTAAGTTGTATGTATGCTATCCCCTCGGTCCAAACATGCCGAGTCCTGCACCGATAAAGACTGATGCTATCCAGATGATGAATACGAGAACATAAGCGTTATTCTTACGCACTTCACTGGTAATGGCGATACCAAGTGCGACCAGAATCATTTCCCAGATTATGAAAAAATCAACACCAGCGAGTAGTCTGTAGCTAAACGATGTCTTTGCCAAGGTTGGTGCAAAAAGGGCGAGCGAAGCCGTAACGTATGGTGATTTCGTTATGATGATCAATATCAACCGTAGTATTGCACCCGGGACCTTAATCAACGATGAAAAGCAGACAACAGAAAAGACGGGTTTAAATGCGCCTTTTCCGCCGAACAACGGAATGAAGAGGTTGAGTATCGCAGCAAATACGAGAAGCATAAGTGCTATAATGAACGGTGCAATAATTGTACTCGTGATCATTGCGACAGGGCCGGAAGCGAACTGCATAGCCCGCTCTATTTGTTCTTCCTCCACTCCCCGTTCCCTCAAGATTTCTTCCTGCTGTGCCATGACTGTTTCTCTCGTCATGCTCACGGTGAGTGCTGCACTAAGAGCAACAACAATCAAAACAATGACAAACGGTGTAACCCATTCGGGTTTCTCTTTGAGACTCGTAAACACCTTCACTGGTGCATGAAAAATATCGAGTAATCTTGTCATGTTATCTCCCCTTTATGTTAGTTGATTCTTATTGATAACATCGGGACTCGTGAGAATTTCCGAGTCTTCGTTATTGGAGCAGAATCCTCCTCTTTAAATCGGCGAGCGACGTCTTCTTTAAGTGACGTGGACTTGTCGGCACGTTACTACAAGTCAAGGCCCCGCTCCCAAAACTAAACTTTTTTATAAAGTGCCTCTTAATTATTTATACGTAAAATAATCGAAAAAGGTTTCACGACATATTCCTGCTGTCGTTTGTCTCAAGAATCGACCATGCCCATTATATTCAAAAATTGCCTTAGGTCAATGCTCAACACTACTCGAAAGAGTTCTGGTTTACATAAGTCATCATATCATCGCTCTCAAGATTTCTCGTTTTTTAAAAATCTATTAGATAGTTCTTGATTTTTATTTGTTCAGATTATCATGCAGTGTAGGGTTGTGTGAATAAATTTATCGAAACAATCAGCCTCTCGTGGTTACTGTACATAATGCGGTCATCACTAAACACGAGCATCTAATCTTCTCTAGATATCAAATTTCTTACTCTCTTTCTTATGCGTCACGTAGAGTAATTCTATTCGGCATTGGATTTGTTGTATGCGTGCACTATTGTGTATCTGACGAAGGTCTACTATGTTGCTCAGCTTGCCAGGTTTCGGCGAATTTGATGCGGTTCCCCGGTGAGGGGTGGGAGTATTTGTACCATTCGACGAGCGGGTTAGGATAGGCGATGGTGAGTTGTTTATTACAGAACTTGGTCATGAGATTGATGAAGGCATCAGGATCTTTGGTAAGACCGAGGGTTCCGCTGTCTGCTTTGCGTTCGTAGTATCTCGATATGGTCGAGGTCAGTGGTTTCGTGACGAATGAGATAAGTGCAAAGAGTATCGCGAAGAGTGGAAATCCCGCAACATCGCTGATGTGCTCAAACCCCGCCAGCCTGTAGATGAATGGGTAGATGCGGTAGAATGTATAGAACATACCAAGTGTTATGAGAGACTGCCAGAGAATAAGCCACCACATGTGGTGTTCTTTGTAGTGGGTTATTTCATGGGCAAGGGCGGAAATGGTTTCATCTTCGGTGTAATCGGCTATGAGTGTATCGCCGAGTAAAATCCTCTTGGTGTTACCAAGACCCACCACTGCAGCATTTGCCTTGGTTGATTTACTGCTCAAGTTGATGTTGAAAATTCCTTGAACGATGAGGTTTGCTTGTTCACACAATTCTTTGATTCTTTTCCTCAAGACTTCATTTTCTATCGGTGATGTTTTATAGAACAATGGCAGGATCAGAACCGGAAAAAGGTTTGCAAGAATGACACTGAATAGTATCATGATGAGAGAAAGCCAAAGCCACCAGAGATGAGGCGACGCTGCAGTCGTGATATAGATCGCCTCAAACACAAGAGCACCAAGGACAAAACTCACGAGGAACGATTTCATCCAATCGCTGAGCCAGGCTCGCACATTCTGTGTTGAAAAGTGGTACTTGTGTTCGATTATGTAACCATCAACATACGCAAAGGGAAATGAGATGATCGAGTAGACAACATATAACGCAGTAAAATAGAGTATTATCATAAAAAACCGAACACCGGTGAGGCTATTCAAAAATTGTGCAAACTCTTTTGAAATATTAAGATACAGGAGAAAAATTAAAAAAATCGCTGAGATAATGTAGGAAGCGATACTCACCCTGAGGTTATCTCTATGGTACTGTTTCGCGAGCCTCTGCTTTTCTTTGTCGATTAATGGATGCATCTCTTGTTTCATAGTTCTATTCTATTGTATTTTTTCCCACTCGTCAATAAAAAACTTGACTTTTAATCTTTTCTGATTATAATAGTGTAGAGAAATAAAATGAGACACTAGATCTATAGTGGGCAAACGCACGGATCGCTGTGATGAAAAATATCTGTGTTCATCTGTGTTTTAAAGAAGGAGGAAGAATGAAAGAGGTCTATGTCTTCGGTAAACCCACCTGCTCTATCTGCAAGGATGCTCGTAATAAGATTGAGTACTTTAAGACCAAAATCGGTTTTCATGCTGAAGTAAAATACTTTGATATGGAAACGGTTGATGGTTTAACCGAGGGGGCGTACCATGAGGTTTCTGACGTTCCGACAGTAATTATTGTTGACGAGAAAGAGGAAATAGCGCGTTGGGTTAAAAAACCACCAGTGAGCGAAGAATTTCTGCCGTATCTAACATAATAAAATGTACTGAAAAATGTTGCATACCTTTGAGTAAATTAAATAAATTAAAAAGTATATTAAAAAATTATCCAGGAGTCATTGCTGCTCTTTCAGGTGGCGTTGACTCGAGTCTTTTATTACAACTTGCAAAGGATGTGCTCAATGACCGCGTCGTTGCGGTTACTGCGATTTCACCACTCCATCCAAAAGATGAGGTGGACGCTGCACGGAAGGTTGCCAGGAAATTGAAGTGTAGACATATCATTGTTCAGTCGTGGGAGTTGAAAAACCCACAATTCACGCGCAATCCTAGAAATCGTTGCTACTTTTGTAAACGAAACCTTTTCAAGAATTTGCAAGAAATCGCCTCGAGGTATGGTTTTGTCGTTATTGAAGGAAGCAATACATCGGACTTGCTGGACTATCGTCCTGGCCTGAGGGCCTTACAAGAACTCGGTATTAAATCGCCATTTATTATGGCAGGGTTTGATAAACACGAGATACGGCTGTTGGCGAAGAAACTTCAGCTTGAAAACTGGAACAAACCAGCGACGGCATGTCTCGCCTCAAGGATTCCTTATGGTACGCCGATAGATGAAAAAATTCTACGGAGAATAAGATTAGCCGAGCGTTATGTAAAGAATTTAACCGTGACCCAGGTACGCGTCAGGGATCATTATCCCATTGCGCGTATTGAAGTACAAATGACCGACTTCCAAAAAGTGCTCAAAAACCGTACTCGCACTGTTCGATACTTTAGACGACTGGGTTACAAATTTATCAGCCTCGATTTAGAAGGCTATCAAATCGGTAGTCTCAACCGTTAAATGGTGCGGCTCAGAGACCTTGCACGATCACTTTTTAAAGTTGGCCTTTTTGGCTTCGGTGGTGGCATTGGTATGCTGGCTCTGCTTCGCGCGGAATGCGTGAAGAAGAAAAGATTCATAACCGATGACGATCTCTGCACAGCCGTTGCCATGGGTCAAATGTTGCCGGGTCCGTTTATCCCAAATTATTGTGAATACATCGGGTATCATCTCTTTGGTTTAAAGGGAGCGGTAGTTGCTGCAATTGCTCTGCTCCTTCCCTCTCTTCTATTGATGATAGTACTTTCATGGTTTTACCTTACCTACTATACCCTCCCTGGCATCGAGCAGATATTTAAAGGCATTAGTGTCGTCATGACCTCAATTATTTTATGGGCTTCTTATGACATGGCCAAAGTGTTAATCAAAGATATTAGAGGTATACTTATCTTCATCTTCGCCTTCATGCTTTTTCTCTTGAAATTTGATCCAATACTTACTGTCCTCATTTGTGGTGGCCTCAAAGTTGCGCTCGATAACTCACACATCATCAAAGGATGTCTCTTTGCAGTTCCTCTTTTTGTATTTAATGGCGGAAAGGCAATAACATTAAGCGCAATATTTTTAAAAATAGGTGCTGTCATATTTGGTGGTGGTTATGGTGCGATTCCATTTATAAAGAACGAAGTTACTACACTTCGGCCATGGTTGACTGCCAAAGAATTTCTCGATGGTGTATCACTCGGGCAGATGACACCTGGACCAGTGGCAATAACTGCAACCTTTGTTGGTTTTAAGGTCATGGGAATACCTGGTGCGCTCATTGCAACTGTGTGTATATTTTTACCCTCATTTTTGATGCTCATGGTTTTGGTAAGGATTTACAGAAAAGTATGCAATAACAAATACGTTATTTCATTCTTTGATGGAATAAAATCAGCCGTGGTAGCAATTCTGTTATCTACCGGTATTTTTTTTATAACTCTCAACTGGTCCAATATAATATATGGAATATTTGGTAGTATCGTTCTTTTAGTTTTATTGTTTCTACGTATTGAGCCAATATTTCTGATTGTAGTAGGAGCACTCTTCGGTCTCCTCATAGGCTAATATTTGATACGCCATAGCCGTTGACAAGATAATAATTTCGAATATAATGTACGTATGGCGGCGTAGCTCAGTTGGTAGAGCAGGAGAATCATAATCTCTGTGTCAGGGGTTCGAATCCCTTCGCCGCTATTTAGAACCATGGGCTATGTTGAGGAGTATATTGAAGAGACTCAGAAGCTCAGTAAATGGGTAGATGGAGTTTCAGACGTACTCAATAACAATAATATTGGCCTCAATAATCTCACGCAGAAACTACAAATTCTTTTTGATCTGTTTTCTCGGGGTGACGAACTTATTAGTATTATTCAAAATTACTCAAAAAATTTAAAAAACAATATCTTTGATTTAAGGACATCTTTTGTGAAGCGTAAAAAAACTATTCAAGAGGTAGATCGCGAGTTTGCATATATCAGCGAATGCTTGCGGTCGCTGCACGACGCGCTCAATGATATTCAATCAAACGCGGCATTATTTATTCAGACTGCGCAATCAGTGGCAAATTTAGCAAAAAATACTGAAATACGGGCACATCAGGCAAGACATGAGGGGAAAGGATTAGCAATTATTGCTCAGGAGTCTCGAACCCTTGCCAATCGTGCTCAGGCTCCTTTTCGCAACCTCGGAAATTTATTACAGAATTTTAAGGAACTCGCCACACCAGTTATTGCTGACTTGAATAGAGTCATTGAATTATCATCGCGTAGCTCCACACTCCTTGCTCGATTCTTCGACACCATCAAGACGGTTGACGAAATAATGGTGTCGCTCCAGAAAATAATGGCAGGAATAGAGGAGGAAACAATCATCTACAATGACTTAAAAAAGAATGTATCCGATGGGCTCCGTGTATTGGAAAACCAATTGGCGTATTCACTCAATACTATCGATGATATTTCGATACGATGTGCGCAGATTAATTCTCTTGCACAACTGCTTGGTTCCCTTCACGATATTATCACGACCACCGGTGAAGTGAGTCACGCAGATGTTCAAGATCGAGAGGCAGAGCAGGTATGTTTGAAGAGACAGTATCAATTTTTTTTGAAAGCAAACATAACGTCGTTTGAGAAATTATCAGTAGCAAAAGAACCTCCACTTTTCCCGCGTCGGGTATTTAAGAATATACATAATATGGTGAGCCGAATCGGTGAACTCGACACCTCAATGGGCGAGCTCTTTATATATAATGAAAAGTTAGGCGTTGGCATGAATGAGATAATTGATCTCGGTGAGCAAATAGAACATTTTTTCCAGGAAACACAGAACATGTTTTGTCATTTAAGAGATCTGAGTAAGGATTTAAACGCAGAGTTAGCAAAAACAGAAGAACTTATTGCTGATGCAGGTAAAATTTTTTCACGCATTAAAACATTGACTATCTATGCTAAAATTGAAGAAGGGAGGAGTATTACACATCGCAAAATTATTGCGCCGGTAATAAAAAAATTTATCCAACTCGAATCGGAAACCGAGAAAGCATTTTCTGGAATCAACCTACACATCACCGAGTTGAAGGAAACTATTCAATATTTGCAAAAGGATAAAGATTTGATTGATATAGAAAAGGTAATACCAGCCAATTATTCCAAAATCAAAATATTCCTTGATGATATTATCAGAGTGTTCGATGAAGAAAAAAAGTGCGTTGATGAAATTTATGGAATTGCTGGTACTCTCAATAAGGAGAATGCTACATTGCAAAAGGCATGGCAGGATTATGAGGGTTCAATCATTCGCATTCTGGAGGCTCGTCGTTACTTCAGCGACCTGTTGCAAGAAAAGCGGCCTGCCCTGCCTTCAATACATACGAAGAAAAATGTTGTACGTGTTAATCTTCCCGATGATCCATTAACACTCTTTCCCGACGTAAAAACAGATGTAAATTCGCATCTGGTTATCAGCAATTTTTCTACGGGGCTCTTTCAGTTTGGTGAGAGTGCCGATATTATTCCAGGGCTCTGTGACGATTATGCGATATCTCATGATGGAACCGAGTATACGTTCAGAATGAGGGATAACGTAATGTTTCATAATGGTGAGAAATTGGCCATCGAACATCTCAAAGAGGCATTCATGAAGGCACTGTCGGGTCCCAGTTTTAATTTCTTTGATATGATTGTTGGCACAAAGGATTTCTTAGAGAAAAAACGTAAAGATGTCATTGGCGTTAGAGTTGAAGATAACGATACATTGACGATAACATTGGAATATCCATTTTTACCGATTTTGTCTAATTTGGCAACCAATATCGCCGACCCATATCTGGCTCGTGCGCTACCAGTTGGTGTTGGCCCTTTCGAAATTATTTCATGGGAGAAAGGCGAAAACATTATTCTCAAGGCACACGACGGTTATTTTGAAGGGAGGCCGACGATCGATGAGCTCCACTTTCAAATTATAAAAGAAGAAAACGAAGGTTATGAGTTGTTTAAAAAGGGCGTACTTTCGATTTATCAACCACGTGGTGACGTATTAACGAGGATGAAACGTGAAATGTCAGAACTCGTCCATACTATTCCCGAGCTGTCAATTCAATTTCTCTGTATAAATTGTCAGAAAAAACCTTTTGACAATAAGCATGTGAGACAAGCGATGGCTTATGCCGTTGATACAAAACGTCTAATCGATACCTTTCTTAAAGGAAACGCGATTAGGGCAAAGGGCATCTTTCCTCCGTCGATGAAGGTATACAATCATAAACTTGAGGGTTATTCTTATGACCCGTCCAAGGCCAAAGACTTGTTGGCTCAAGCCGGCTTTAGCAAGGGTTTACCCGACACATACCCATTGGATGTGAGTGATTCACCATCTGTTATGCGGTATGCTGAATTCCTGAAGTCGTGCCTCGCTGGAGTTGGCATTAGGGTCGAGATAATGCCTATGCCGTGGCATAACCTCGTTGAAAGAACCTACGCTGGAAAATCGATGCTCGCTTTTCGCGGCTGGGTGAGTGATAATGGTGACCCAGACAATTTTGTTTATCCGCTATGCCATTCAAATTCGTTCGGTCCCTCTGGGAATACATTTTTCTTTTCTAACCCTGCAATTGATCGTGCTCTCGATGATGCACGAAGGATTAGAAATATGAACCAACGTATCACTATGTATCGGAAAATTGAAGAAGATATTCTCGATCAATGTCCTGGAGTTTTTCTATTCCACCGTTTACAAAATATTGGAATCCAGAAAGGTATTTTGGGCTTAAAACCACACCCGCTCGGACTTATGAGAACGAAATATCTGTACCCGATTGGAGAAAACTGTTGCACTCGGTCTGAGTTTTACGAAAAGAATCGAGCGAGCAGGAAAAGCGTGCCACGACCGTTGTTGCGAAGCGCACGGGAGCAGCATGAAAAAGCATGATGACGACATACTTGCTGTGCTCGAAAAAAAATTAGCTGAACTCGAGCGTGTTGAAAAAGAATTAGCGGCAAAAAACAAAGAGTTGAAGAAAGCCGAAGAAAAATTGGCTGAAACTTGTTCTACCGAAATGGAAGTGGCGGCTGAACTCGGCGATTTAAAGAAGGAACAATCAGAACTCATTTCTCAGATTGAGAGAGGAGAGAAAGATCTCAAGAGATTAGCGACCGAAAAAGAGAGACTTACAAAAGAGAATGAAAAGATTATTGCCACAAAAGAGGAATATGATAAGGTTGCACACGAGATAAAGACGATGGAGGAACGGGAGGAGGAACTGAGGGCAAAAATTGCATCCGGCGAATTAACCTATGATGAGTTAAAAGAATCGCTCAACGAGATGGAAAATAGATACAAGCAGTGTAAAAAAGAAAAAGAAGATTTGGAGCAACACCTGACCAAGGGCATGCATGAATTTGATGAACTGCAAAAGAAACTCGAAGCGCTTCAAGGAGAACACGCAGCTCTTGAGCCTAAAGTTTCCGAATTGAAGAGAAGAGAAGATGAGTTGGAAAAAAATATTGATGAGCTGTCAGAGCGCTATGAATCGATCAAAAATGCGAAACAATCGATCGCTGATTTGGAAACAAAAAAACATGAACTCGTGGGCGAAAAGGATAATTATCAAAGCGACATGGACTCATTGATGAAACAGAAGAGAGAATTTGAAGAGCAGATTAGTAGTTTGAAAAAACAGCACGCTGAAATTGAAGGCAAGATAGAAAAGGTAAAAGTTATCGAGTTTGATATGGTATCAAAGCTCGACAGGCGGCGGCAGGAATTGATGGCAATTGATGATGAGATCGAACAGAAAAAGGGAGTGTTGAGAGAAATTGATGCCGGGATTAAGCTCGATGATTTAAAAAAAGAGATTACCGATCTTGATAATAAGAAGAAAGAAGCAATAAGTATCATTGCTAAGGCAGAAGAGATGAAAGATACATTAACAAAGATGCAGACGGAAAAGAATAAGCTCGATGAAGAGATCGTTGAGAAAAATAAAGAACTCGAAAAAATAAAAATATTTGTTGCGCGACTCCGGGAGGCACAAATACCACCACCGCAGGATAAGAAGAAGAGAAAAATATCCTTTTAATGTGTCATTCTCATTAGTCATGTATTTTCTATTACATTTGTTACACTCATGAGAGTAGTTTACCTGGTAACTGGTGGGATTATCTATGCGGTGAGCTATGCGGTTTTTTTAATACCGCATCGAGTCGTTCCTGGCGGAATTTCAGGTATCGCAATGATATTATATTTTCTCTACAATGTGCCCGTGGGGATTGTTGCACTCATTTTGAACATACCCCTGTTCATACTTGCGGTGAGAGTGTTGGGGACTTCTTTTGGATTCAAATCGATCATCACCATCATCTTCACTAATTTACTCATCGATTTTTTGGTCTATTCGGCACGGATTCCAACACCGACAGATAATGAAATTCTTGCGGCGCTGTATGGCG
>CP070664.1:1509411-1530853 GCA_020355325.1 Caldifarciminota bacterium | reverse complement strand
GATGTTGTCGAGGCGACAGACACGTCGCTCCTCTTTCTCGATGCATGTGAAGATTCAAGTTCCTGGAATCTCTATGGATTTAGTTTAAACGCGAATAATACCCACTCCGGTGCCTATGCGTTCTTCTCTGGGAATGCCGGTAATCTCCAGAACTCCATGGAGACGAGGAGTACACTCTTCATCGAGAATTGTGCATTACTCAGTCTCTATCTTTACTACAATACCGAAGATATGACAGATTCATTAATCATAGAGTATGGTTCTTATAAAGATGTTCATTATGGCCAGTCCCCTCAATGGCATGAACGCAGGATAATATTACCTCCTGGTAATTATCCACTGAGAATTGCATACCATACGAATAGTACGACAAATCTCGGCGGCTGCTACATTGATGATATAACCATTTTCGATTTAAGCAATGGAAGATATCTGAGGCAGTACTGCTCCGACACGAGTGTGTATATATTCAACAAATTGAGGGGAACGTATTATTATGCAGTTTATGCACGGGATGGATATGGTAATACCGGTACTGTGAGTAATACTGCGGTGGTTTCTGTCGAGCAGTATGCCCTGCCCTATTCGAATCCCAATCCGTTTCAGACCTCGTGCGATATTGTGCTTGACTATCCAGACACGCTCAATCCTACGGTCGAGATATTTTCTATTGCTGCGCGAAGGGTGAAGAAATTTAGCGCCGATGAAATAGAAAATAAAACGGTGCATTGGAATGGCAGGGATGAAAAGGGACGAGAGGTCGGTTCTGGACTCTATTTTGTGCTGGTGAAGGATGGGACATTCAAAAAAATAGGAAAGATAGCGAGGCAACGATGAAGCGCACACCAATTGCGATTGTTGCCCATGGCGGGGCTGGTGGAATAAATTTCCCGCAGAGAAGAAAGAACGGTTTAATGAAGGCAGCAAGTATTGGTTATGGTATGCTTGCCCAGGGGGCTTCGAGCATCGATGCGGTCGAGAAGGCGGTGATGATTCTCGAGGATGTCACTATCTTCAATGCCGGTACTGGTTCGTCATTAAACTTCATGGGCGAGGCAGAGATGGATGCAGCACTCATGACGAGCGAGCTACAGTTTGGTGGAGTAGGAGCAATAACGCATGTACGGAATCCGATACGGGTAGCACGGCTCGTCATGGAAAAGACGGACCACCTTTTACTGTGTGGTGAGGGTGCGATCCATTTTGCTCGACACATGGGAATTAAATATTACAATCCAAGGACAGATGAGAAAAAGAGATTGTGGAAGAGGATGCGGAAGAAACTTCAGAGTAGGTATTTCAGAAAACTGAGGGAGCTCGTCGAGCACTACGGCACCATCGGCGTGGTCGCAATCGATACGAACGGACTCATTACTGCAGGAACATCGAGCGGAGGAATTACATTGAGGTTGCCTGGACGTGTGGGTGATACACCGCTCATTGGTACTGGTACGTATGCAGACGAGCATGGTGGTGTCAGTGCGACTGGCCACGGTGAAGAAATTATGCGGGCTATGGTGGCATTCCGTGTGGTCTCGTTAATGGCACGCTACCCAGCACAGCGTGCGGGAAAAATCGTCGTTGATTATGCGACGAAGTATGGATGCCAGTGCGGCCTTATCGGTATCGATAAGAAGGGTAGAATTGCCTGCGCTAACAACACCAAGGCAATGTCGTGGTGCTCAATCAAAGATGGCCAGATGAAACTATTCGATATGAAGAATTGAATATTGACAAATGGAGGTTGTTATATATAATAATTCGTGGCGAAAATTGATAAAATCCTCTGTCCATTCTGCGTTTTTACATCGAAATATATTGACCTCATCCTTTCCGATGATGGTTACTATATATGCCCGAACTGTAATGCCTCATTCTCTTATGAGGAACTTATGCAACTGTACAGCTTTACTCAATATAGCGATGAGATAAAAAATCGGGGTCTCAAACCAACACTATAAAAAATTTCATTGTTCAAAAATATTCCGTATCTCCTCAATCGATGGTATACGGTTATGTTGATAATAGAAAATTTTTCGATGCGGTGTGTAATCTAACTCGTAAATTTCTTCCCTTATTATGTTAAGAGAGAATGTCTGTCGTTGAGCAAAATAATTACCAATAAGTAATTCCAGAATTATAACAGCTACCACGGCCGTGATGATGAGCGGCATGATTAAAAACTTCAGGGATATCTTCTTCTCGGGTTTCACCACGACGGGTGCTGGCTTTGAGTACGCGAGTTCAATTAATCCTATAGACAGCAGATGATATATACATGAATAGGAATGGAATTTACCGAGGCCACTGATTGCAACGATATCGTTGACACTTCGATGGCCATCTATCAGAGATAACACCCGCTCCTCTGCTTCCTGTGGTTTCAGTTTGAGATCCGGGTTTTGAACCTTTCTATAAACAAAATCGCCTGATGTAATGATATTCGTGATTCGTGGCCACTCGTCTGAACGCCGTGCTGATTCGAGAATAAGACTTTCTGTGCTCATTCGAATTTTTATCATGCTCTTGGGATACATAACATCACCTTCTTCAAATTTGAATTCTCCTTCATCCCAGGAGAATATTTCATCCAACACTTCCTGTATTTTGAACTTTATAATACGCTCGACTTCTTCGAGAGTAATATACTTATCTTCCAAGAGAATATTCATCATCGGGCGTCTGGTCTCACGGTGTATTTCTTCAACCATCTCGAAGAGATTTTTCTTTATGACACCAGATTTAACCAGATACGTTTCTAAACTTTCAGCCTTCTCGCCGCGTTCAAAGAATGCGCCTGCCACATGGCCCTCAACAAAACCGACATTGACGATTGCATTTCTCTGCTTGACCTTAAATATTCCGGTAAGACGTTCTTGAGCGATCAGTTGGAGAACGCTGGGAAGGTTAATACTTTTTAAATCTCCCTCAATCGGCATGGCTACTCATCACGAATAGAAAAGAAAAGATATATGAAATACATGCAATAAGAATAGCAATCGCGAGGAAAACTGGGCGCAGGGGTAGTGATATCCAGCCCGCTGGTACAATAAAAAGATTTGGCAAGAGAAGGGGAACATAGCCGAGCATAACAAAAAAGACGATGGCGAAGCCGGACATGTGCTTACCGAGGTAGAGCAAACCCGCACCAGGGATGATGGCATTGACACTATATGAAATAATCTTCTGCAACTTTTTTCTACGCATTGCAACTAAATTTCTCAAGGACTGTTCGACCTCTGCACTCTTTGCTGACTTAAACCGTGTGAAACAATTTTCACACAGTACTTCTCCCTCAATTATTTTACGACATTGTTCACAGAGTGGTCGACTACAGGACGTACAATAGAATGGTGGTGAAAATGAGAGTGGTACAAATGTCAGCATGAAGACGATCGCAAGAACAATAAAATATATCGGCGCGATGAGCCCAAAGGGCTTGAATTTCTTTGGACCTAAAATGGTGTAAAACTCGGCATTCGTAGGTGCAATATCAACAGGTTCTTCATGAGGACTCGAGAAATTTCTTCTCCGAGCCTCTTCCATATAGATGGAAGACTCTAAATATTCTATATTTTTTAGCTTCAGCAGGCCCAAGTTGAAATATGGTTCACCTCGATCCTCCAAGAGCATTGCATGATTATACAGCGTTTCGGCAAGCGCATTCTCATCATAGAGGAAATATAAGTTTGCGAGGTTGTTGACTACTTCAAAATCTGGAGTGCCTGCATAGTATATCTCTTCATAGACTGCCAACGCTCTCTCGAATTCGCCTCGCTGTTTTAAGCCATAGGCGAGGAGTTTCTTCTCCTCATAATTACGAGCGTTTATTGTAGCATCGCTATCATAGCGGACGATTTCATATAATTGATAATTTTTATCATATTGTTTGAGAAATGAAATATATGGAACGAGCTGAGATGCAGCGATAGAAACGAGGAGGAGCGCGACAATATGGAATCTGAGCCAACGTTTTTCCCGTGAACGTAATACAAAAATGAGCACAAGCGAATAACAGATAAAGACTACATAGAGGTGTCGGAAAATAAGAATGGGAATTGACAAGATGAGAAATGCGAGTAATCCTTTGGCCTGATTGTGTGGCAGAGGGTCTATTCGATGGCTCAGGACTCTTATATAGTAAAAAAGCTTGACACCAATATACACGATACTAGACATGAATAGTGATAGCAAGAGAAGAAACATGCCGTTGGTGATAATAAAAAGTTGACTTCGCAGATCAGAGAATACTTGTAGGTTAAAGGCAGTTTGCAGATGCTCGAACGCGCGATATTTAACCGCCAACGCAATATAGGAAAAAAAGTTCTCTATCGCTGATGAATCAAGATGCGCCGCGAGACTGAGTTTGTTCAACGTGGTTTCGTAATCGCTTGCTTTTGTTGCCTCCCATCGTAGTACTGCTGAAAGATGGAAATTCTGCTTCATAGGTGTTTTTGTGAGTAATGAGTCAGCATCTGGGTTTTCTGTATTGCTGCGCCAAAACCATAAGACGATCGGATCGTTCACAAATTCAGAGATACGATAGTCTCCACGCGCTAAACTGACGAACAGTGATTCGCTCCTGGGTGAATTTAAAAAGTCTTTGTATTGTGTGCTGAATTGGGTAAAAACACACAATAAAAAAATGAACATATGAAATTATAAAGTAAAATTTTAATATGTCAATGAAAAAATTCTTGAAATTTTGAAAAAAAGAAATATCTTTCATAAAAACAGTATTTAAATCAATGAGATAAATCAATAAGCAATGAAAAACAAGCATGATCAAGGTCTCATTGCTGTCGTCAAAAAAAGTTCACATAGTCAATTACTAACTCTTTTTCCCCGATTCCTTGACTTTCGCAGATTATTGAATATAATATACGTTAGAGATTTGTTTACAGAAGATCAACGTTTAATTTTTACTAAAGAAAATATGAACTATTTCGGGATAGACGGTGGATAGAGTGAAGTTTTTCTTATTGAGAGAGGAGGAGTGAATGCCCGAGGTTAAGATTTTAGAAGAAGTTTGTAAGGGATGCGGGTTGTGTTGTGACGACGTGTGCCCGGTCGATATTTTAATTCTTTCACCGGATACAATTAACTCGAGTGGTTATCATCCGACCGTTGTTACTGACATGAAGAAATGCATCGGCTGCGGTTACTGTTATATGATATGTCCAGAGCCAGCGATTGAGGTATACAAATGAGGGATATCAGGGTATTAGAAAACCAGGGAATCAGGCAAAAAATAAGGAGATAATCATGGCCGAGAAGAGATTGATGTATGGAAATCACGCGGTTGTTGAGGGCGTCATTTATGCTGGTTGTAGATTCTTTGCTGGTTATCCAATTACTCCGCAGAATGAAATACCCGAATATATGTCGATCAGAATGAATGAAGAGGGAGGAGTCTTTCTGCAGACCGAAAGCGAAATTGCCGCAATAAATATGCTCTTTGGTGCAGCTGCTGCAGGCAAGCGGGCAATGACGTCTTCCTCGTCGCCGGGAATAAGTTTGATGCAAGAAGGAATATCGTACATTGCAGGGGCTGACATGCCCGTATTGGTGGTTAACGTCGTCAGAGGAGGACCAGGGCTCGGCAACATTGCTCCAGCACAATCCGATTACTACCAGGCAACGAGGGGTGGAGGACACGGTGATTATTTTACAATAACCCTTGCGCCACATTCGGGTCAGGAGCTCTTTGAATTCCCTCGCTTGGGCTTTGAGCTTGCCGAAAAGTATCGAAATCCAGCACTCATCTTGGCTGATGGCCTCTTAGGACAGATGATGGAGCCGGTTGAATTTACGTATGAGCCAATCGATCCAACGAGTTTACCAGAAAAAGAGTGGGCGCTGAGCGGCTGTAAGGGAAGGGAGCGAAGGGTTGTTCGTTCATACGATCTCAGACCAGGCAAGCTTGAGGACTTGAACAGGCGGCGTTTCGAGAAGTACGAGAACATAAAAAAGAACGAACAACGCTTTAGAGCGAGTCGATGTGATGATGCTGACCTCGTTGTCGTCGCCTATGGTACCTGTGCACGGGTTTCGGATGCAGCAGTACGAATGGCTCGAGACAGAGGGCTCAAGGTAGGACTCTTGAGACCAATTTCACTTTGGCCTTTTCCTTGGGACGTGCTCGGAGATATGTCGAAGAGGGTTGAACACTTCTTAGTTGTCGAAATGAGTTGCGGACAGATGATTGACGATGTTAAGCTGGCCACTGAGTGTCGATCGAAGGTCCAGTTTCATGGTCGGCCAGGAGGCGGCGTTCCGACGCCACCGGAAATTTATGAAAAAATTCTAGGAGTACTCGGAGGTACGCGATGAAGAAGATTTTTGGTCGACCCGCTGGATTGACAGAAATTATACAAAGATATTGCCCGGGTTGCGGTCACGGTATTGTGCACCGTCTCATTGCCGAGCTGCTTGTGGAACTGGACATACGAGAACGGACAGTTGGCATAGCACCAGTTGGATGTTCAGTTTTCGCCGATGAGTACTTCAATTGTGATATGATTCAACCTCCGCATGGAAGGGGTCCTGCCGTGGCAACAGGGATAAAGCGATCGCGACCCGACTGCGTCTTATTCAGCTATCAGGGCGACGGTGACCTCGCCGCAATAGGAACCGCAGAGACGGTTCATGCTGCCGCACGTAACGAAAAGATCACCGTGATATTTATCAATAATGCCATCTATGGTATGACCGGCGGACAACTTGCTCCGACGACGCTCCCTGGGATGCGATCGACGACCTCGGTTAAAGGACGCGACGTCGTAAAGCAGGGTTATCCGATAAAGGTATGCGAACTGTTATCAGGAGTTGATGGAGCCTACTATTTAGAACGTTGCGCGGTGAATACCCCAAAAAATATTATCAAGACGAAGAAAGCACTCAAGACTGCTTTCAAGAATCAGATGGATGACAAGGGATTTTCTTTAGTCGAGATACTATCAATGTGTCCAACTGGTTGGGGTGTTACGCCGGTTCAGTCAAAGCAATGGATCGATGACGTGATGTCAAAATACTATCCACTTGGGGTTTATCGTGATCGAGCGAAGGAGGAGAAGTGACGAATGAAATCATCATCGCTGGATTTGGTGGGCAGGGCATTGTCTCCTCCGGCATCATCCTCGCGCACGCTGGGATGATTGAAGATAAATATGTGTCGTTCTTCCCATCGTATGGTGCTGAGATGCGTGGCGGGACAGCAAACTGCTCGGTCGTCATCTCCTCAGATCCGGTTGCTTCTCCAATCGTTGCTAATCCCAACATCATGATTGTCATGAATGAACCATCACTCGCGAGATTCGAGCCGACGGTGCAACCGAATGGTTTATTTTTCTTTAACCAGACGCTCATTAAATCAAAGCCAACGAGAAAGGATATTACCATTATTCCTGTAGAGGCCAATGCAATCGCAGAGGAGTTGGGTCAGGGAAGAGTCGCGAATATGGTGATGCTCGGTATTCTGGCAAAAAAGACGGGTTTACTAAAATTAGAGACGCTCAAGAAGGCCCAGCGTAAGAGATTTACAAAGGCAAACAAAGAACAGCTGGAGTTAAATGACAAGGCGTTAGAAAGAGGATATGCTCTTCTGTAAGAAAATTTCTTAATACAAAACACTAATCTACTTGAAGCAGACAGGATAAAAGTGTTTTGGAAATTAGAATTTCGATATTGTTTAGGATTTAGAAATTAGAATTTAACTGAAATGCTTGAACGTATTCTTCCTTTCGTGAAGAAACCCATTCGCTATACCGGGGGTGAATATAATATTTCAATTAATAAAAACCCCACGATCAATATTGGTATTGCATTTCCCGAAGTATATGAAATTGGCATGTCAAATTTAGGGATAAAGATTATCTATCATCTGTTCAACCAAGAAGAAAATATTCAGTGTGAAAGAATATTTGCACCATGGCCTGACTTTGGCGAGAAACTGAAACGCGACGGCATCCCCCTCTATGGGCTTGAGACAAAGAAACCCATTGGTGATTTTGACCTTATCGGTTTTTCACTTCAGAGTGAGTTGGGGTATACAAATGTATTACACATGTTAGATGTAGCGAACATTCCTATTGAACGTTCACGTCGGGATACAACCCACCCCATACTCATGGCAGGAGGCCCGGCAACACTCAACCCAACGGTGCTTTCTCCAGTCTTCGACGCGTTTGTTATTGGCGATGGAGAAGAAGTTGTTCAGGATATTGCAAACATTCTCAGCGATGTACCAAAAGAGCGTAAGCATGAGCGGATTGATGCACTCTCGAAGTTAGTCGGCGTTTGGGTTCCTGAGATTCATCGCTACAGTAAAACCATACAGAAGCGTATGGTATCACAGTTACGTGAAGAAACAATACCTTCCCCATCCATCCTTCCAATCTGTGATATTACACATAGTCGACTCTGCGTCGAGGTGATGCGCGGATGCACATGGGGATGTCGCTTTTGTCAAGCTGGATACACGAATCGTCCATTGCGGATTCGCCACGAGACGGACATAGTGAAGGCTGTCGAGAAAGGGATACGACAGACCGGTTGGGAAGAGGTTTCTCTCCTTTCATTTTCTGTACTCGATTATCCTAACCTATTAAATTTAATCAGAAAACTGAATGAGGTGTTGAGAAAGAAAATGGTGAGTATTTCACTCCCGTCCATGCGTGGCGAGTTATTTAGTGAAGACTTGGCGGTGCTGTTGAAAGAGATTAAAAAAACAGGATTGACATTTGCGCCGGAAGCAGCGAGTGAACAACTACGCTGTCGGCTCAATAAATCATTCTCCAATGAGAGGCTCATTGCTTCAATGAGTGATGCCTACCGATTGGGATGGAGACAGGTAAAGCTTTATTTTATGATTGGCCTTCCCTTTGAAACAGATAGGGATATTGCTGAAATAACGACATTGACCGATGACATACTGAGGACGTGTCCCAAGGGAAGCGTTAAACTCTCAATCAGTCCATTCGTCCCGAAACCACATACACCATTTGAATCGACCGAATTTTCCTCGATTGAAAGTTTACATGAGAAGATTGCTCGGATCAAAAAGCTCAAGAGTCGACGTGTCGAGGTAAAATATCAATCGCCAGAAGTTTCTTTCATCGAGGCGTTCCTTTCCAGAGGAGATGATAAAATTTTTCCAGCGATCAAGTTCGTATACGAACAGGGAGGTAAGTTTGAGGAGTGGCGCGAGTGGTTTGATTTTTCACGATGGCAAGCGGCCTTTGACTCAACGGGCATAGATCCGCATGAATACCTCAAGCGGAAAAAGGTTTATCCATGGGATTTCATCAGCATCGGCGTTAAAAAAGATTTCTTAAAAGAAGAATTGAACCGAGCCGAGCAGGCACTCACCACCGAAAACTGTTTCTACAAGGATTGTTCAAATTGTGGTTCCTGTGATGGAGCCATGCCGAAGTACAAAGAGGAAACGGAGCACTACATCAGTTATGGCAGATACCCAAAAAGGGAGACGCAGCCAATGCGATATCGCGTTAAGTATGCTGTGGGTGAAACGTTTCGATATGCTTCGCATCTCGACATCGCGAGAACAATATATCGAGCGTTGAGAAGATCCAATTTGCCGATTCAATACACCCAGGGGTTTTCACCCATCCCCAAAATATCTTTTTCGCCACCGAAGAGTGTTGGCCAGATCGCAAAAGGAGACTATTTTGATTTCTATCTCGACGCTTTATACTCCGGTAATATATCACAAGAATTAAATGCACGATTTCCTCCAGATATTCGTATCTTGGAAGTACGTTCTCGTCCGTTAAAAATACCTTCTCTCGCCAGTTCAATAAATGTAGTACAGTACGAGGTCATCCTTCCACCAGGGGCACTCAAAAGATCGATAGACTTTTCCGATACGCCACTATACATAGAGAAAAAATCAGGAAGGAAAAAAATTCAGGACGGTGTCATGTCGATTTCCTTAAAGGATGACCTTCTTACCTGTGTTCTCCATGTTGGTAATGGAACAATCAATATCTACGATCTTCTTTCGTATTTAACTGATTTACCAGTAGAGTCGGTCAAAGCGTATAAGGTTACGAGGACTCACATGTTTATAGAAAAAGAAGGAATTGAATACTCTCCAATGGAGGTAACGTGAAGGGGAAAGATATCATTGTAAATGTTTCAAATACCGAAACAAGAATTGCGGTTCTTGAAGATGGAAAGCTCATCGAGTTTTATCTTGAACGGGCAGAACAGAGCAGTCTTGTGGGTCATATTTATAAAGCGAAGGTCCTGAACCTCATATCAGGATTAAAAGCAGCATTTGTAAATATCGGTGTTGATAAAAACGGGTTTCTGCCCTTAAATGAAATTCCCTTTGAGGAATTTGCTGAGCTCATTGAGAGCGAGATTGAATTGGAACAAGCATATCGACCCGAAGAGATAAAACTTAAAGAAAATCAAGAAATTATTGTGCAGGTTACGAAAGATTCTTATGGCATCAAAGGACCTCGGGTTACTTCATATATTTCAATCCCGGGGCGCTATGTGGTTCTCTTAATCAATGCAAAGAATATCGGGGTTTCACGAAAAATTCGTCAACGACGCATGCGTGAAGGACTTTTTAGAATAGGCAAACAGATTAAACCTGAAGGCATGGGGCTCATCATTCGCACTGCGGCAGCGAGGGCGCGAAGCGATGAGCTCAAGAGAGAAGTCGCTCTCCTCAGACAAGAATGGATGAGAGGCCTCGAACGAGCGAAGGCGTCTGCACCGACACTCATCTATCAGGAACCCGATGCACTCATTAAAACGGTTCGAGATATATTCAATAGCGAAATACGTAATTTGGTGATCGACTCTGAATTTGAATGCAGAAATATCCTTGATTATCTCAGTAAAGTCTCACCGAGGATGAAATCGCGAGTGAAATTATATACTGATCCTGAACCTCTCTTTAAACGATACGATGTTGAAGATCAATTGAGGAATGTTTTAGAACGGAAAATTTGGCTACCGAGTGGCGGTTACATAGTGATCGACCAGACCGAAGCACTCGTCGCTATTGATGTGAATACAGGGAAATCATCGAAAGAGAAACAGGCTGAACGATTGGCATTATCAACAAATCTCGAGGCATTGCGCGAGATTGCCCGTCAGGTAAGGCTTCGAGACATCGGTGGTTTAGTGATTATTGATTTAATTGATTTACAGAAAAAAGAGAACATTGACCGCATGGTGCGGGAATTCAAATCCTTGATCCGTGATGACAGGGCGCGTTATCGAATTGGCGGTATTACTTCGTTTGGTTTGCTTGAGTTCACCAGAGAACGTTCACGCACGAGTGTTACCCATGCCTTGAGTGAACCCTGCGTTGTGTGTAAAGGAAGAGGGAGGATTATTTCGCGTCAGAGTGCCGTCGGTTACATCGAACGATGGTTTAAGAACAATGGTGATACTATTAGAGGTAAGATGGTTGAGTTGAAAACCTCACCACGACTCGCAGATTTCCTCAGTTTGTATCATGCAGAAACACTTGCGCATCTTGCCAAACAATATAATTTGATAGTACGAATAACGGGCGACTATTCGATAGCAAATGGTGACTTTAAAGTAGTTGTATTATGAATAACGTGGGTATAAAAGGAATGAAAATGTCGGAACGCATAAAACACGGTTTTAATCAGAAAATTAAGAAAGAGGAAGTTAAATACCTCGAGCATCTTGCATGCATCTGCCGCGGCGATATTATTAAAATGACAACGGTCGCAGGTTCTGGACATCCGGGTGGTTCAATGTCTTCGATCGACATTTACTTGACTCTCTTCTCTTTTGCCAACATTACGCCAGAATACTATGATGACCCAGGAAGAGATAGAATTATCGCGAGTCATGGCCACACATCACCCGGACTCTACGCATGTTTAGCAAGGCTTGGATTTTTTGATAGCGAAGAGGTACTGCTCGGTTTCAGAAGTATTGACAGCCCCTTTGAAGGACACATAGAACGGCATGTTCCCGGCGTCGAGTGGTCGACCGGTAATCTCGGGCAAGGCCTTTCGGCGGGATGCGGCTTTGCCCTCGCATCAAAACTTGGCAAGCATACGTATAATACCTTTGTTGTCATGAGTGATGCTGAACAGGCAAAGGGGCAGGTTGCCGAGGCGAGAAGATTTATCCGTAAGTATGATTTGAATGATTTAACTGTTATTATCGATCATAACCACGCTCAGATATCAGGACGTACCGAAGATGTCATGCCGGTGAATATCCAGGAGAATTACCGTGCTGATGGGTGGAAGGTATTGGACATTTCAGGTCATGATATCGCGGAGCTCTACGAAGCGATGAAAACGGCGCTGGCCGATTCCGAAAATCCGTATGCTCTCGTCTGCCAGACGACCATCGGTAAAGGTGTTTCGTTCATGGAAAATAAACCAGAGTATCATGGGCGTGCACTCACGCGTGAAGAATGTCATGCTGCGCTGGTAGAATTGGGTATTGATGATGACGTAGATACGTTGTTGGAGAAAAGAGGGACAAAGAGGATAAAGACATATAGTCGTAAGGAAATAACGCCACCCAGAATCAACACGGGAAAACCGAAGGTCTATAGTGAAAAAAAACATCCCCGGGTTGTCTTCGGTGATGTCTTAGAGGAGGTTGCTCAACTCAATCCCGAAAATTCTATTGCTGTATTCGACTGCGACCTTACCGAATCGGTACGAACACTCAACTTTTCAAAAATCCGTCCTCTTAATTTCTTTGAGGCCGGTGTGAGTGAACATACCACAGCGACAATTGCCGGAGCATTATCGATCAATGGTGTTTGTACAATCTGGGCAGATTTTGGTGTATTTGCAATTGACGAGGTTTTTAATCAACTGAGACTCAATGATATTAATAATACACATTTAAAAATCGTTGCTACCCACTTGGGTTACAATGTTGGTCCTGACGGAAAAACCCATCACTGTATCGATTACATTGGTGTCTTGAGGAATCTTTTGGGATTTAAATTAATAATTCCGTGTGATCCGAATCAAACTGACCATATGACACGATACATGTTACGACAACCGGGCAATTGGGTTATGGGACTTACGAGAACAAAATTGCCCGTTGTTAAAGCCGAGGACGATAAGATATTCTTCAACGAAGATTATAAATTTGAATATGGTGAGATTGATATCATCAGGAATGGCACCGACTGTGCACTTTTCACGGTAGGCCCAACACTTCATGAGGCACTATCTGCATGGGATAGATTGAGACAAGACGGTATTACAGTCCGTATTTATAACGTTTCATCTCCCTTTGAGATTAATCCTGCAATAGTCATTGAAGCAGCAAAGACTCGTCTCATTATGACCCATGAAGACCACGTTGTCACTTCAGGAATCGGAACTATTATCGGCCACATAATGGCTGAACACAACATAAAGAATAAGTTTATAAATATTGGCATCACCCAATACGGTGGTTCTGACAAACCAGACGTTTTATATAAAAAATACAAACTCGATGCTGATTCACTCGTCGAGGTAATAAAGAGCAATCTGTAGTTTTTATATGCGTTCGGTGCGAATCCGCACTATTTTGTATCGAGTAATTCAAGATAAGGCGGATTCTCTTACAGTATAAGCATCTGTTTTCATCTGCTGAAATCTGTGTGAATCTTTTTTCCTAAAAATTGGAATATATTATGAAAATGATTGTATATTGTAATAAAAGGAGGCAATAATGAAAGCTCGAATTATCGCATTGGCCACGATTTTCCTCTGTTTTGGGCTCTCCCAACAAGAGGTGGGCGCCTCAGAGAGCATGGCACGGACGGTCGACCGAAACGAAGAAATCCAGCCCGAACACGTGAGCTTCGGGTCAGGTCGCACTGGTTGGAAATTACGGATTCCTGGAAATCGTCCCTTGGCAACGGCTGCCTATGAAGACGGATTGATTTTTGTTGGTGGTGGTTATGGCAGTTATGAGTTCTATGCAATCGAGGCAAAAACAGGAAACGTTGCATGGATGTTCAAGACCGGTGATGACGGGCCTACGGCCGCGGTAGTGAAGAAGGGCTATGTGGTTTTTAATACTGAGTCCTGTATCATCTACGTGCTACGGGCAAAGACGGGTGAAAAAGTGTGGGAGAAATGGCTGGGTGACCCCTTGATGAGCCAACCTGCACTCGATGATGAGCACGTGTATATGGCATATCCGCATGGCGATGGTTCTCACCATCTCGCCTGCATGAAGTTAGAAAATGGCGAAGAGATATGGGATGTTAAAATCGCAGGTGACTTAATCTCGGCGCCGATCATTTATAATGTAAGTGTTTACATAACATGTTTTGACGGCACGGTGTATAGATATAACGCAAAAAATGGTGCATTGATCTGGTCTCAGGAAAAAAAGGCAACCTGTGCACCCACAATATACAACGACCGAATTTTTGTGAGCCTACGCCATGCCGAGAAGATGAGCGAGGATTCAGTAGAACAGTATGAAGGTTTAGCAACGCTTAATAATTCCGATGGTGTTCAGCAGCAGAAAGACTTGTGGGCAAAGCGAAAAGCACCCTATCTTGTTTACGGTCGTTCTACGGCAAAGACTGGTGCGCAGGCTGAACTCGATGCGAGTGTTGGTTTTGGGTCTGCGCCCGCAGCAGCAAAACTCGGACAGGCAAAGGAAAATGTTGGACAGTACTCGGTGGCTGGTTGCTGGGCGTATCAGGGTTCACGACCAGTAGTAAGAAGCGATCGTTCTTATAATGCCATGGGTAATGAGATTCAATGTCTGGATATTAATACAGGAAAGGTGTTATGGTCTCATAAATATGAAATAGACGAAGAAGGTATTGGAGGCAGGGTCTTTGCGCCCCCATCATATGCAAATAACAAATTGTTTTTCGGCTCGGGTAATGGCGAGGTCTTTTGCATCGCTGAAAAAAATGGAAAAGTTTTATGGAAAGATAAGGTCGACGGCTCGATGAGCTTTCAGCCAGCCGTGGCAAAGGGAATGGTATTTGTCTCCTGCGATAACGGTCTCTTATACGGAATAAATACGGGCGATGCAGATGATGATGGCTGGTACATGTGGGGCGGCAACGCCGAACATAATAAATAATTAGAAATACCCAATGACGTAAAAAGCTAAGCCCTTCGTAATAAAGGCTTAGCCTTTATTATTGAAAATTCATTGAACATTTGCCATTTTAGTAATCAAGTAATTAACTAAGTAGAACTGATGGATTTTTATGATATGATTACAATGACTTTAGAATTTTATTATTTTAATTTTCTTCTCGGATGTTGAAACAAAGTATATTCCTGTGGGCAAAAACGAGCAATCAATATGGATATGATTGCTGAAACTTCGATTATCTATACGTATGCATAATTTACCTGTTACATCATAAATGTCAACGTGAGGAAGTGATTCTGACAATACAATGTTCAAATCTTGAGAAAATGGATTGGTATAAACATGGAGACCGTGAGTCATCTCTTCGGTCTGATATTCAAGGATACCTGTTTGTAAGTAAAAATTCAGATTCATAATTGGATCAGTACAACAAAGATAATCTGCTAAATGCGTATCAGGTAAATATCCATCGGCGTAAACATCTACATAGTATCGCCAAGGCAAAAGGCTATCGAATACATATAGACCATCATCTGATGTATAAGTTGTGCAGCTTTTGTAGTACTGAGGAGGACTCAGAATGACAGCTTTTCCCTCCAATACAGTGGCAGTAACTCGGGCACCAAGAAGTGGAAAGCCATTACTATCATATACATGTCCTGAAACGAAACAACCCGGGTAGTCATCGTTCGCTTCACCAAAGGTAGGTGTTGAATCCACATACCAATCTGTGATCAAACCATATGGTGAAAGCGGCCATGTCGAATCATAAGCGTAACAGTAAAATTTTGCAGCTGAACAATAACTGGGTGGGATAGGAGCATGTACCGGATACATGTTTGCATGTCCAGGATAAAATATTGAATCCCAGATAGGCAGCCATTGAGTGTCTTTATAAACCTCTATATAACCACTATCATTCGGAAGCCAGAAAGGACCGCTCAGCACCGACCTTTCGATGACAGAATATCCATAAGGGGGAAGATGCATACTGGTATCAACATAGGACGAGCCCGCTGGCGTAACGATTAGTGTATTAAATAATGCTATTGAGTTGTTATAAATGGTATCCACCGATGGTGTTGCAAAGTATCGAAATTCAATGCGCTCAGAATCATATGGCCCGACCTGAAATTCGTGTATGATTTCAGTAAAGATAGGATTGGCATTTAACATACCGACAGTAATTACGATAAAAAAGCATTTCTCCATATATTATAATGACAAAATTTCATAACTTGTCAAAGGGTCAAAAAACATTTCTCGAAAACATTGTTATGAAGAAGATTTCCGTATGCAATCGGGCTCAAGATTGTTATGCTGGCTATTTCTGGTCCACTCAATCATTAAATCTTCTTTCGGGAAGAAGCTTTGTATCGTTATGTAATGGTGATGTTTATTATTTATCTTTGCGCTATGAGACAGAGGGTAACTGATTATAGCGGATAGTGTGTCGGGTATAATGATGGTGAAATGTGCTTCTTTTATCGGCCTCTCCCATTTTCTTGTCGTCGTCGTTATGTAGGTGCATTGATTTTTGCTGATTCTCTGTTCATACATGATGTGAAACGAAGCAATGTCTTTCGGATTGAAAAGCATCGTAAAATTAATGCCCGAAGAATTTTCTTCATAAGAACGGCTCATTGCAATCGTATCAGGATAATGATGATTTACATCAACAGGAAATGGATAATAAAAATTGACCCGAATGCGATTTGAGGTTAAATTCTTAAAAAAATAAATGCCTGTTACTCTGAGCCTTCCCTCCTCTATTTCGATAGTTATGTCTTCCTTAAAAAAATCAATCGGCGGCCCTTTTTCTTTCTGACAAGTGATACACAATATGAGAAATAACAATTGAAAAAGCATCAATCTGTGTACAAAAATTTTTATCACATGGTTTTGAAAATCGTGGCTCTTCATCTTCGAATAAAATAGAGTAAACAGAAACATTTCTACTGCCCACTTTCTTTTTCAACACTATAGCGTATAGTGAGAGGATGTCAAGTTTGTTCCGCTGACAAATGTAATGATTAATTTGGTTATACTGTTGACAACAAAAAGTGCGTTAGGTTATCGCTTGTGTATAAATTCTGAGGTTGTGCTTGTTTAACCAATTCAGAACATCGATAGCAATTTTCATAATCGTTTGCTCTTCTGTTCGATTGCATTGAGGAGCGAATCGAACGATTTCTCAAATGCAACAACACCATCCTTGAGCAGTTTCTTGCAGACATCATCTATATCGATTCCTATCCGACGTAAATCATCAATAATCTTTTGTGCTTCTGTCGTATCACCAGTCAATGTTTCCTTCACAACACCATGATCCAGAAAGGCATCGAGCGTATGCTCTGGTATGGTGTTGATAGTGTGTTTACCGATGAGTTCTGTCACGTACTTTATATCACTGTATGCAGGATTTTTTGTGCTTGTCGAACCCCAGAGTAATCTCTGAACATTTGCACCCTTTTCTTGCAGCGGTTTAAACCGATTACTTGAAAAAATATCTTGGTATTTTTTGTAAATCATTGCTGAATTGGCTACTGCTGCCGTGCCTTTCAAAGCCTCGAGTTTCGTCCTCACCTCTATACTACTTTCTCGGGTCGATTTTTCATCAATCAACTTGTCTGTGAGGGTATCGATACGGCTCACAAAAACACTCGAGACCGAGCATACTGTACTCACATCGCCACCCTTCTGCAAAAGTCGCTCAATACCTTTAATATAAGCCTCTGCCGTGTTTGTGTACTGCTGGACCGAAAATATGAGTGTAATATTAATATTGATACCTTCGGCTAACAACTCCTCGATAGCGGCAAACCCTTCATCCGTCGATGGAACCTTGAACATGACATTAGGGCGATTTACCTTCGTGTATAAGCGTTTTGCCTCTTCGATCGTTTCTTTAATATTATATGCAAGTTTGGGATTGACCTCGAGACTTATATGCCCATCTATGTTATTTGTTTTTTCGTAGACCGGTCTAAATAAATCTGCTGCGGCCTGAATGTCCTTGACTGTTAGTTCGTCGTATATTTCAAATGTTGACTTATTGAGCATCTTTAATGCTGCTATCTGTTTGTCATAATCAGCACTCGCACTGACGGCGTTATCAAAAATAGTAGGATTTGATGTCATGCCCCTTAACCCCTGAGCAATCATCTTTTTTAGTCTTCCAGTTTCTATCAATGAACGGCTTATATAATCGAGCCATATACTCTGACCAAAATCAGCAAGTTCCTGCATTTTCGATTGTGCCATTGATTTCCTCACTTTCGTTTTACACGGTTTGCCATCTCAAAAAACTTTTCATTTTTAACCTGTAGTTAATTTTCTATAGTGGATATCCTGCAACGCTCATGTATATGACACTCTCTTCAATGCCATCAACACCAACGATGTTGTTCACCTCGTCGTCAAATAGTGCGCCAATCTGACACGAACCGAGGCCGAGACTCGTTGAAGCGAGCGCTACGTTCTGGGCAATATGGCCGGCATCGAGATAAATATAACGATATGCACGCTGTCGGTATTTCCATTTCGACCGATTGAAAATCGCCGTCCAGATAAAGACGACGGCAGCCTCGAGACACATCTTTTGACCCAGTGCTGCGAGAGCGATTGCCCTTCCAAAATCTCCTAATTTCAGTTCTTCAAGACAGTGCGATTTTACTGCGTAATGATAGACACCTTTTTCAAGCTTGTCCGCCCTATTGATAACGAGATAGGTTTCTATTGGATAGAGTGCACCAGCAGAGGGAACCGTACGGAATTCAAACTCGTCTTCTTTTCTTTGTATACCTATCGAGGCCCATAATAAATATGAAAGTTGTTCTATACCTAAAGGTTTTTGGGAAAAGTTGCGAATGCTCTTTCGTTTTCGTAAGGAGTCGTCTAAAGAGAGGCTCTTTCTTGGTTTTGGTGGAGGAAGGTGCGTCTTGTTGCTGTCAGGATACTCTTTATAGAGCTCGGGACGATTCTTCAGATTGAGCGTCCCGCCAGACAGTGTATCGCGGTAGTACTTTGTTTCCCTCTGGAATATATCTCCTACAGCCTCTGGCATGGTACAGGATTATAATGACATTCCACTCGGTGTCAACCCGCGTTGAGAATATGAACCACTGAAATTTCTGAAAAAACCAGAAATCTTGAGAGCGATGAATACTTTTTCAGAACTCTCTCACTCATTCATTGACAGTAATATGATTTCGATTAAACTCACTCACATGACAAGATTATATAAGTATATAAATCATACTGCAGATCTGGGGATTGAGGTGTATGGCAAGACATTAGAGGATCTGTTTGCGAACATCGGTAAGGCGATTTTTGAGACTCAGATTTCAGGAGAAATTGAAGAGAGACAGGAGAGGCGTGTCGAAATCGAACAAGAATCTCGTGAAGATCTCTTTATTGACTGGTGCCGGGAGTTGCTGTACAATTTTTCTGTTCACGGATTTATCCCCAAAAAATACGAAATTACAATACATAATACATCGCTCACCGCACGTCTCCGTGGCGATACCTTTGATGCCAAACGGCATACGATCAAACTCGAGATCAAAAATGCTACCTACCATAACTTTGAACTTGTTAAAACGAAAACACGCTATAAGGCGCGTATCATATTTGATGTTTGATTGCTAAACACATCATACGTTTTTGTTATTGAAGAATTTTTAAACACCGTGCACAAAACTTGTTACATAACGGTGTCTGGACAAGGTGGACTTGACTTTTCTCTGTTTCTGGCTAAAATAGGGTATGGATATCATAGAGGAGATTAGGAAAGCTGAAGAGAAAGCCGAAGATTTAAAGAGAGAAGCAGAAAAACAAGGACAGCAACTGCTCGAAAAAGAACGAGAGAAGGGCGAGAAAACACTTCTTGACCTGGATGAGGAGAAAGAGAAATTGCTGAAAAAAGGTCTGGCTGAGGCGCAGAAGATTGCTGATCAGGAGATTGAAGAGCTTGAGCAAAAGCATAAAAAAGAGTTCCATAAGATAGAAGATTCGTATAAGAAAAACAAAACAAAAGCAATTGCGAGAGTTCAGGAAGTTATAATTAAATGGCCGTCATCCCGGTAGAAAAAGTTCTCATTATTGTCCATAAAAGCATTAAAGACACTTTCCTTCGCAGCCTGCAGAAGGAAGGTATCGTTCACATTACCGAATTAAAAGAGTCTAGTGCACGTGTTTCAGACACCATTACGAAGATTGGCGATGCATTAAGCCAGCTCTCACCATATAAAAAGCGTGGTGTGCTTGAAACATTCGTCAAAATTAAAAAACCAATCAACTTCGAGATGTTTGAAAAATCAGCGATGTCTTATGATTACCGCACAACAGTGGCTGAGCTTGAGGCAATTAAGAAAGAAAGGGAGAGATGTGCCACACTGCTCCATAATCTAAAGGACGACATTACGCTCTTGTCGCCGTGGACTCATCTCCATTACGATATAAGTCGTCTCAAGGCATTTAAGCGGACCGAAGCAGTACCATGTATTATTCCTTCAAAGGAAATTCGCGAGGCAATTTTCGCAAAGATTGATGATATTCCACACTCCTGTGAAGTCGTTAACACAGTTGGTGCTACGTATTATTATATTTTCTTTGTTAAGAAAGAAGATGCTTCGCTCCTTCGCTCAAGGCTCATTGAGAATGAATGTGAGGTTGTTGAATTTGGTGACCTTACGGGAATACCCGCACATCTCATTGCTACCCTAGAACACAGGGTTGATCAGATTAAAAGACGTATCGAGGAATTAGACAGAAAAGAGACACAACTGTCAGAGGAAATATCTCAACTCGAGGTTGTCAGTGATCTCGTGACTAATGAGCACACAAAAGAGGATATTGCGGAAAACCTGCCGGAGACGACGAGGACCGTCAACATCATCGGTTGGGTAAAAAAACGTGACATGAAACGGCTGGACGCTGTGGTAAGAAAAGCAGAATTCGCCGCGTACGATAGAATCAGACCCGAACCCGATGAAAGACCACCTATTGCACTACAAAATCCAAAATGGAGTAGTCCGTATGAGATGTTAGTAAAACTGTACAGTATGCCCAGTCCCAAGGAGTATGATCCAACACCATTCCTGGCAATCTTTTTTCCATTGTTCTTTGCTCTCTGTATTACCGATGCAATCTACGGTATGCTCTTGATCTTCTTTTCCCTCTACCTCTTGAAACGGGTGGCGGGTGACAGGAGCCTCATTTGGATTCTTCTCGCCGGTGGTTTCATCACCATCTTTACTGGAAGCATGGTTGGTGGCTGGGCTGGAAATCTCTTTGAACAGATTGCCTTTGAGCCCTTAGT
>CP070664.1:1503144-1509311 GCA_020355325.1 Caldifarciminota bacterium | reverse complement strand
GAAAAGAGTTGTAGTAAAAATGTCTCTCTCCACAGGAGCAAAATTATCTTCTTCTATTCCCACAACATCCCGAAGCACCGAAATACTTGAACCCTGATAATTTGCGACATAAGTCCGGTTCTGAACAGGATTCCAGGCAAAGGCCAAAGGATAATCACCGACCGTGATGGTGGTCAGCACGTAGTTGGTCGCACCATCGATCACCGTGACAGTGCTATCAATAAATACAGGGAAAAACCCTAAATTAGCGCAGTAGACCTTGTTGTGGATCAGATTATAGACCAAAGCATAAGGATAACTTCCTACTGCAATTGTTGTTTCAAGCCGTTGGGCTGACAAGAACAGTGGTAACAACGAAAGGAACAACGCAGTTAAGAATACATGTTTTTGGTTGTTAACCATACCCACCTCCTCTACAAGTTGTGTAATATTTGTGAACTATTCTAAAAAATAGTAACCACATCATTATAAAAAGATGTAAATAGATGCCAAGCGGTATATCGTAAGATGGCGCAGAGAGAAAAGCGTAAAGCGAAATGCGTAGGGCGTAATGCGAAATCAAAAAACCAATGCACGATTCATGATCCATGATACAGGGCAGGAAAAAAAGACTGTGGAGAACATAATTTGAAAACACAGCAAGGCAAGATTTCTTCTGCTGTACTTTCGCAAAAGTGCGGAACCGCCATGGCATGGTATTATAGTGATGCATTCTGTTGACTCAAAGATAATATTTGTTATAATACGCCAGATAGAGGATAACAGGCAGAACGGACAGGTATTAAATGAATCTACGTTCTAATTTCTGTGTCCTATTCCCTGTTTCCTGTGTCCTAAAAGATGCGCCCGTAGTTCAAATGGATAGAACGGTGGACTCCGGCTCCGCAGGTTACGCGTTCGAATCGCGTCGGGCGCGTGCGAAATTTACCCAAATCTTGTATTTGGCTGTAAATTTCAGCATCCCGAACGGATGTGAGGGATTGCGAATGGTACCCAAATCTGTGATTTGTCCCTCAATTCTTCGGGATCTTCGAGTTGTAAATTTCAGCATCCCGAACGAAGGAGAGGGAATTCATTGTTGAGATTGCTCCGTCATCCCGCATCATACTAATTGAATAGAGAAGCGGGATTCCTCGCAATGACGGGACATTATTATGGTAGAATTTGTGATGGGCATTGATGTAATTTAGAATTACCGTAACGGCTTCGTGAAGGGAGGTTTTTGATGGAGTACTATGAAGTTATTAAAAAGAGAAAGAGTGTGAGAAAATATAAATCAGACCGAATACCTGATGATGTATTAAATAGAATTCTTGATGCAGGTCGCCTCGCACCTTCGGCGAAGAACTATCAACCCTGGCATTTTATTGTGATACGAGAACCAGAAATGAAGCAGAAAGTTGCTGAGGCGTGCGTAAATCAGCATTTTATTGCAGAAGCAGATGTTATTATTTGTGGATGTGCACTGGAGAAGATTGCTTGGGATCGAATGGGGAACTATATGGCTTCTTGGCCTCATGACCTGAGCATTGCCTTAGACCATATAATACTTGCTGCGGCAAATGAAGGTCTTGGCACATGCTGGATTGGTAAGTTTGATGAAAAAATGGTTAAGGATTTGTTGCAGATCCCTGAGGAAGTTCGGGTCGTGGCACTCACACCGGTCGGTTATCCTGCCGAAGTGCCGAAAGAGAGACGAAGACTTGAGCTTAAAGAAATTGTTTCGTATGAGAAGTTTGAGACGTCGAGGAACATACAGATACGCGAAAAGCCTTCCGAGACAAAGAGACAAGGGGACACGGTGAAAGGGTGAAAGGGAGATTTTTGTTACGAGCTACTAGGAACTATAAACTAAGAGCTGAAACAAATGTCACTAAGTAACTGAGTCATTAAGTCATCAGGTAATTTAGTAGTTAAGCCTCTGAAGTATTTAATCGAGAAAATTAAAAGTTGTAACGGATAATCGACGTCGCGTAACCCGATTTCTCGTCGAAGTCGATTATTACACAGTTTGCGATGATATTTTCTTTTGCTCTTTTAAATCTTTGCGGGATTTGTAATATATAATGTTGTATTATTTCTTCTTTTTTATCTCCGATTACTGAATTTGCTGAACCCACCATGCCGACATCGGTAATATATGCTGTTTTGCCACTCATTATTTGTTCATCAGCTGTCTGCACGTGAGTGTGGGTACAAACAATTCCAGTAGCATATTCGGAGAGGTAAAAGCCGAGCGCCCTTTTTTCACTCGTCGTCTCGGCGTGAAAATCAACGAATATATTCTTTGTTTCTTTGTAAATTTCCTCTGCAATTTTTTTGCCTATCTTAAATGGATCTTCTAATGTACTCATAAACACGCGGCCTTCAAGATTAATGACGCCAATTTTTATATCTTGTTTTGTATACACAAAATATCCGTGACCTGGAACACCTTCTGGGTAATTGGCAGGCCGTAGTAGTCGAGTTTCTGAATCGAGATATTTATAGATTTCTTTATATCTCCAAACATGGTTGCCTGTAGTAATGCAGTCGACACCAGCCTTGAACATTTCTTTTGCAGTTTGTTCAGTAACACCAACACCACCAGCGAGGTTTTCACCTTGCGCAATAATGAAGAATATTTTCTCTTTCTTTATAATATCAGAAAGATGGGTGCAGACCTTTTTGCGGCCGGAATCACCGATAATGTCACCGATGAATAGTAACCTCATGTTTGTTCGTTTCATGGTTGGGGTTGGGATGCTGGAAACAGTTCCGCCTTAATCTTTCGCCAACGAAAGAGAATACTTGTTTCTGAAAAACCGAAAATTGAATTTGAGATTTGTTGTTTGATTATTGAAATTTGTCCGAGCTTTGCGGCAGTATTCAAAAGAATTGATGCTAAAGGACCTTGTTTAAGATATCTACGTACCTATCCATCTCTTCTTTGCTTCGTCTTTCGGTGACTGCGATGAGAATGTGGTTTTTTAAATTTTTGTTGAATCGTGAAAGCGGAACGCCTCCAAATATGTTATAATTGAGCATTGCATCGAGCACCTCTTGTGCGGGTTTCTCGGTCTCAACGACAAATTCTTTGAAGAATTCTTTTTCAAAGGCAGGTTTCACTCCTTTTATTTCTTTGAGCCTATTGAATAAATAGTGGCTCTTGTTGAGACATAGATTACCGACGTCGATTATTCCCTGTTTACCAAGACTACAGAGATAAATCAAAGAACTGAGAGCAAGAAGCGCTTCGTTCGTGCAGATGTTTGATGTTGCTTTCTCCCTTCTAATGTGTTGTTCACGCGTTTGCAGGGTCAAAACATAACCACGTTTACCGTCGACATCAGTTGTTTCACCGACTATCCTACCAGGCAAGGAGCGGATAAATTCCATCTTTGACGTGAAAATGCCAAGAAGTGGACCACCAAACCCCTGTGGAACCCCCATTGCTTGGCCTTCGCCGACGGCAATGTCAGCGCTGTATTCACCAGGCGGTGAGATGATACCAAGGGAAAGGGGATCGACAACTGCTATTAATAATGCATTCGTGCTGTGAACCAACGCTTCTACATCAGGCATTCTTTCTAGATAGCCATAGAAATTTGGTTGTTGAACAGCGACACAGCTCGTATTTTCATCGAGTAAACCATTTAACGCATTGCAATCAATGACTCCATCTTTTGACGGACATAGGACGATCTGCACGCCACACTCTTTTGTATATGTTTTTACGATTTCTATATAGAAAGGGTTGATGAGGTCTGAGAGGATTACTTTGTTCTTACCCTTTATGCTCGATGCCATGTGACATGCCTCAGCAAGTGCAGAACCACCATCATACATTGAAGCATTTGCCACTTCCATTCCCGTAAGTTCACAAATTACGCTTTGATATTCGAATATTGTTTGAAGTGTCCCCTGTGAGACCTCTGCTTGGTATGGCGTATAGGCTGTGTAAAATTCACTCCGCGAAATGAGAGCATCCACGATCGCAGGTATGTAATGATCGTAAATTCCGGCTCCTATGAATGAAATACACTTATTATAGTTTTTGCCTGCTAACTTTCCTAAAAGTTTTCTCACCTCCGTTTCGCTCATTCGAGTTGGTAATCCACATTTCTCATGATACTGTAAATCCTTTGGAACAATTTGATCTATGAGCTCCTTGAACGACGCTACACCGAGTCGATCTAAGATCTCCTTCTCATCTTGAGGTGTAAGTGGGAGGTATTGCATTAATGTTTCGCGATCAACTCTTTGTATTGATCTGGAGTTAAAAGATTCGTTAACTCTTCTGGGTCGGCCATCTTTATTTTATAGAGCCACCCCTCTCCGTAAGGGTCTTTGTTTATGATTGAAGGATCTGCAATGACCTTTTCATTTATTTCAACAACATCGCCGCTCAATGCTGCGTAGAGATCGGCGACTGCTTTTACCGCCTCGATTGTCCCAACTGCTTCACCAGCCTTAACTGTTCTGCCCTTTGCTGGTGGTTCAACCATCACGATATCGGAGAGCTCTGACTGGGCATAATCAGTAAGACCCTCGACTGCGATATCATCCTCTACCTTAACCCACTCATGCTCTTTTGTATATTTTACTCCATCTATTATATTTGCCATTTTACCTCCTTATACTCAGCCTCTGGCTGAGTTCACAGATGCACACGGATTTTGACACAGATGCGCACGGATAATATAAATCTATATTTCTCCCAAGACGTATTTCGTAATCGCTACTTGCGTGTGCCATGTTTATAAAACGGGCCTTTCGTTACCTCAACATCAATGGGATTTTTGCCTGCTACTTTGAATCGTGTGCCAACTTTATCATATGGCAATGCAACATAACCGAGTCCTATTCCTTTTTTGAGAGAGGGCGCGAATGTTCCCGAGGTCGCAGCGCCAATTTTTTGATCGTCGATATAGATATCCATATGAGGTCTTGGTATGCCTTTGTTGATTACTTCAAAGCCCACTAACTTTCTTTTCAAGCCTTCCTCTTTTATTTTTAATAAACTTTCTTTGCCGATAAAATCATCCTTGTCCAATTTTACAATCCAACCTAATCCTGCTTCCAATGGGTTGGTTGTTTTATCGATATCATTACCATAGAGGCAATACCTCATTTCGAAACGCAAGGTATCACGCGCGCCAAGACCGATTGGCTTAATGCCTACATCTTTGCCAGCCTCAAAAACCATATCCCAGACCTTGGGGGCATTCGTTCTGTCGACATAGACTTCAAAGCCATCTTCACCTGTATAACCAGTACGCGATAGAACAACTGGTATTTCGTTGAGCTGTGTTTCTGTTGCCCAGTAGAATTGTATTTGAGATAGATCGATATCAAAGAGTTTCTGCATCACTGGCTCAGACCGTGGTCCCTGAATTGCTACTTGGCCAATATTGTCGCTCACATTCACAATGTCTACATCGAATTTTTTATTTTCTACTATCCAATTATGGTCTTTATCGGTATTGGCAGCGTTCACGACGAGTAATATCCTATCCTCGAGATTATAGACGAGTAAATCGTCAACAATACCGGCGTCTGGATACAACATCGCTGAGTATTGCACTTGATTAAGTGCTAATTTTTCCACGTTGTTTGTCGTAATGTAATTGGTGAATACTATACGGTCCTTGCCTCGAATTTCGATTTCGCCCATGTGAGAGACATCGAACACACCGACAGTAGTTCGCACAGTAAGGTGTTCAGGAATTATTCCTTCAAATTGGACAGGCATTAAAAATCCGGCAAATTCAACGATCTTGCCGTTATGTTCTTTGATCTTTTCATAAAATGGTGTCTTTTTTGGCATGGATTTTATTATATTTAGAAAATGTGAAAAGTCAATATTTGATGATTTGCATCGGAGATTTAGGTGATGTAAAGGTATCGTTAAACGTTATACGGCAATGCCGCCCGTATCGTTATACGTTCATGGTAATTGGTATTCTTTGATTTTGACATTTAGAGAGAGCAGTCTTAAAAATTGATGACGATGATTTGATGAAGATCCGGCGATATTCGGTTTGGTTGGACGGTTACGAAACGTGATTCGTTAGTCGTCATCGTTGGTCGTTATAACGAGACCCAAGTACGAAACCGTAACACTTTTCGAAACCGACAAACGAAAAACGGTCTGTATTTATCTTGCTAAAACAGCAGTTTTCTTG
>CP070664.1:1489626-1503044 GCA_020355325.1 Caldifarciminota bacterium | reverse complement strand
GTACTTTTCTTGTTGGCGACATGCGCAAGATAGACTACGATGCCGAATTTGATGTTTGCGTGCTACTGAGTGGCACATTTGGATTCTTCGGCGATGTCGAGGACCAAAAACTTCTCCAATCCATATACCGAGCTCTTAAGCTAGGCGGCAAAGTATTTATTATGTTTCTATCGACGGATCGGCTCGGTAAACGCACGAGGTCGTGGCGAGAAATAAAAGATGGCTGGGAACTCAGCGAAAGCTGGTTCGATGCAGAGACAAGCACGACTCAATCAAGAATCTGGATTATTCGAAAAGATGGCACAATTATACGTTCTCGGCAAGCATCGGGATATCATGCCAATGAGGTCATTCGTTGCTACACCGTTCCTGAAATGCGCACAATGCTAACAACTGCTGGGTTATGTTATCAGACAAGCTATTCTAACAAAGATTTTTCGGGTCCACCACAACCGCCCGAACCCGATGCATTTCGCAATATCGTGGTAGCAGCACGACCACGAACATAATGAAGAGGGGGGGGTAATGTATCAAGACCTCGCACCAATGTTTCTCGTAGATGATGTTGACGAGGCAGTGCAGTGGTATAGAGATATTTTAGGTGCACAGCTTCAAGCCAGCTTACCCGATACTCCTCCTTTTGAATGGGTTTCCCTCAAACTCGATGGTGTCGAGATTATGTTTGCAAGGAAAGAATCCGGCCGGAAATGGTATACTGACAGAGTGGAAACTTCAATAAAACCAACCAATATTATCGCCTACATCTATGTTAACGATATAAACAGTATGTATGAACAGCTAAAGGATAAGGCTCAGGTGATCATGAAACCTGTCGACCAGGATTATGGAATCCGTGAGTTTGCATTTCAAGATCCATTCGGATTTGTCATCGTAGTTGCACAAATTATTGAGTGATAGTGAAAGAAATCGAATATAAACCAATCGGAATCATTCATTCACCCTTTAACGAACCAGAAGGAGCTCCCATACAACCGTCAGCGGCGCGGGACATTCAGGGTACTGTCGAGCTGTTTTCTGAATATGTTGAGGGACTCAAGGACCTTGAGGGATTTTCTCACATTACATTGATATATCACCTGCATTTATCAAAGCCGTATTCACTCCACGTAAAACCGTTTATGGATGACACGCTGCGTGGGTTGTTTGCCACACGAGCACCATCCCGACCCAACCCCATTGGCATATCCACGGTGCGTCTTGATAAGGTAGAGGGAGTAATACTTTATATTCGTGATGTTGATATTGTCGACGGTACGCCACTCCTCGACATCAAACCATACGTACCAGAATTTGATGTGCGAGAAAAAATTAAACGAGGATGGCTCAATAAAAAAATCCATAGACTTCGAAAAACAAAGGACAACGGCCGATTTAAAAAATGACATCTCATTATGACAAAGGATATGAAAAGGCTGCACATCTCTATGATATATTTGACAATAAAGATAATATCAACTTCTTTTTACACTTTGCCTCTGAGGCCGCCGAAATCATCGACATCGGTGCAGGAACAGGACGCATTGCAATCCCACTCGCCCAAAAAGGTATTACTGTTTTTTGCGTTGAGCCGTCACCTGCGATGAGGAGAGAATTTGTAAGGAAACTATCTGCACGGCCTCATCTTTCGAAGAACATAAGAATAATGGAAGGTGATGCGATGTCTTTTGATTTTGGTAGAACCTTCCCAGCAGCCTTCCTTTCCGCGACATTTGACCATTTTCTTGATGATGATGAGCGCATAGCTTCACTGACGAATATCGCAAGACACTTACAGCCACAGGGTAGACTAATATTTGACGTTTTTTTGGGATTAATGAAAAATAGTTCACTATCCCCAGCCGGAGAGTATAAAGAGGGGAACAAAGAATATCGCCGTTTTGTGGGTGGAAAACTTATCCCTGGAAATAGAAAAGAAACAATTCTCATTTTTGAAACATTTGAGTCTGGCACATTAATAGAGAGAATCGAAGAACGGTCACTCGTCGGTATAATCGATCGAGAGAACCTTCATAAGCTCCTCAAAAAAACAGGTTTTGAGGTGCAACAGGAATTAAGCAACTATGACCGGACCGCGTTCAAGAGAGACGATAAACTACTCATCATAGAAGCCATGAAAAAATGATGTCGAACTGTTATTGGAGGAGAAGTAATCTCGATGCATAACTCAGATACGAACAAGCAGAGGATAGTAGAAGAATACGTGACCGAAAAGCAATATCCGACGTACTATGAAAACCTCAATAATCTGCGTCGCAGAATAGTAAAAGACTTACCAATCAAACCGAGCATGCACATTCTTGATATCGGATCTGGCTATGCTTATTTCACAATTGAAGTTGCCAAAGCCGATAGAAACCTGAATGTGATCGGTGTCGATATAGCCAAAAATGATGTCGATAAAGCAAATAAAAATATTCAAAATGCAGGATTACAGGACCGCGTAAAAATTTTACAGATGGATGCTACCCAATTAACGTTTGCAGAAAAAGAGTTTAACATAGTGGTCAATTTTGCCGGATTAGAAGATATTCACATGACCAGAGGTAGAACCGGCGTGCAAAAAACATTCCTGGAGGCGAGCAGAGTGGTTATATCAAACGGCTATTTCTGTTTCGTGGTCATGCCTCCTGAAGAGATGGAAACAAAAGCACAGAAATTAGAGGTTATTCTGTATTCCTTCATGTGCGATGCAACATGGCTCAGCAGCAAGGAATACGAACAAATACTTGAGCAAGCAGGGCTCACGCTCACAGATATGAAGAGTTATTACACGGGAAAAAAACTCACACCACAACAAGCGCAGTGTGAGATAAGATTCGCCTGTGAGAATGTGCCGAAAATATATGGTGTCTCTACCAAGTCCTTCGAAGAGGTCTGGGCTCGATTTGGAAAGGATATAGAAAAGCACGGTCTCGGTCACTACTCAAAGGTTGTACTCATGGTTGCTCAGAAGACATAATAGTATGGATATCATTGCTATTATCTTTATCGCGCTCGGATTGGCTATGGATGCCTTCGCCGTATCAGTCACGAGTGGATTAACAATTAAAAATCTACAAATTAAAAACGCCCTCAAGATCGCACTATTCTTTGGTGCTTTTCAAGCAATAATGCCAATTATTGGCTGGCTGGCCGGACTGAGCGTAAGAGACTTGATTGCCGGTTTTGACCATTGGGTAGCCTTTGGACTCCTCTGTTTTATCGGCAGTAGAATGATCTACGAGTCGATCAAACCAGAACAGAATAAAACTCCAATTGACCCGCTGAACATTTTTGTGTTGTTACTGCTATCAATTGCGACGAGTATCGATGCGCTCGCAGTTGGGCTCAGTTTCGCATTTCTGGATATTTCTATTGCGACACCAGTAATCATAATCGGTATTGTGACATTTATTTTATCATATATCGGTGTTTCTACAGGTGCCCGTATCGGGCACTTTTTTGAAAGAAAGATTGAAATAGTCGGAGGCCTCATCTTGATTGGTATTGGTGTAAAGATTTTGATTGAACACGTGAGTTAAGGTATCTCGTAAAATCATGATAGGGAGGAAAGAACATGAGTGAAAAATACACTGATTTAAAAGGTGAAGTGTGGTCTTACTTCCAAGATATGCAGCATATATTTTTGGCAACAGCAGAAAGAAATCAGCCACGGGTAAGGCCTGTCACACTCGTCCACTTCAATGACAGATTCTGGGTTACAACCGGCACAAATAATGCAAAAATTAAACAAATAAGAAAAAACAAAAACATTGAATTCTGTCTCCTCTTAACGACTGGAGAACATACTGGGTACATTAGAGGTGCTGGAGAAGCAATCATAGTGCAAGATAAAGAGACAATAGAACTTCTGGCAAATAATACTCCGTTTTTTAAAGATTTCTGGGTAGATGCGGATGACCCTAACTATACCTTGTTAGAGATTATCATCGAAAATGTGGAGTATCTAAAACCAGGGGAGTTTAAGGCCGAAAATCTTTCCGTATAAAAAACCGGTCAAATAAAACTATGGGGGTCAAGCACGTACCATTTTTATGCATTCCTTGATCAGTTATCTATTTAACCTCAATGCCTCTCTCGTTGTCATAATAGGTGAAGGAGGTACGCGACGTGAAAGTATTCTTATTTGCTTTATTTCTGTTGCCAATATTGGTGGGTTTCTGTCAGAGTCAAGAGAAAGAGCATACAGGAGGAAGCATGAGCAATAATCCAGATAAACCTCTTGAAAAAGCAACCTTTGCCGGCGGTTGTTTCTGGTGCATGGAACCGCCATTTGAGCATTTGGAAGGTGTTACAGAGGTCACATCAGGCTATACAGGTGGCCATAAAGAAAATCCCACCTACGAAGAAGTCTGCAGTGGCACTACTGGACATTTGGAAGCCGTTCACATAACCTATGACCCGGCAAAAGTTAGCTACAAAGAACTCTTGGATGTATTCTGGAGGCAGATAGATCCTACTGATGCAGGTGGCCAGTTTGTTGACCGAGGTTCTCAGTACATGGCAGCGATATTTTACCATAACGATGAGCAGAAGCGCATAGCAGAACAATCAAAGAAAGAACTACAGCAGTCTGGAAGATATGATAAGCCAGTCGTTACAGAAATAAGAAAGTTCTCGAAATTCTATCCTGCCGAAGATTATCACCAGGATTATTATAAGAAGTGTCCAATAAAATATAACACCTACAAAACAGGCTCAGGTAGAAAGCAGTATCAGGAGAATGTGTGGAAAAATGAATCAAATTCTCAGAGTTCAATGAAGTATCAAAAACTATCGGAAGCGGAGATAGAGAAAAAACTGACACCGCTTCAGTATCAGGTAACACAGCAATGCGGCACTGAGCCACCATTCGCCAATGCATACTGGAATAACAAAAAAGAGGGCATTTATGTCGATATTGTGTCGGGTGAACCCCTCTTCAGTTCAAAAGACAAATTTGATTCAGGCACGGGCTGGCCGAGTTTTATTAAACCACTCGAATCAGAGAACATACTAGAAAAAGCAGACTCGAGTCATGATATGGTACGCACAGAGGTAAGAAGTAAACATGGTGATTCTCATCTCGGGCACGTATTTGATGATGGTCCTGCACCAACAGGACTTCGTTACTGCATAAATTCAGCGTCGTTGCGTTTCATCCCGAAAGAAGACCTGGAAAAAGAAGGATATGCAGAATACAAAAAGCTCTTCGAAGAATAAAGACCCCTCACCCTTTCCTTTCGCACAAAGGGAGAGGGGAAATAGGGGTCTTATGCTAGTGCTTTCCAAACCATCTGTTGCAAGCCCATTACTTTGATCTTGCCGTTACCTTCTTTCTCAGCGACAACAGCAGCAGCATTCATGAGAACCTGCTCGCATGTAGCACAGGCAGTAACTAACGTATCAACACCGGTTTTCATTGCCTCTTTGATGCGTGTCTCAGCAATTCTATTTGATAATTCGTTATCGGAAACGAGTATGCCTCCACCACCACCACAACATCGGGATGTGTTATCTTTAAATTTCATCTCGACGAGTTCTAAACCGAGTTGTTTTATGATTTCTCTTGGTTCCTTGGTAATCTTCGCACCGCGTGACAGGTCGCAGGGATCATGATACGTTACCTTTCCGCTCTGCTTTTTCACGTTCGCAGAAGGCAACTTTTCCGCAATCATCTGCATTGCATGCTTCGCATCAATACCATATGCTTCTTTGAGATAGACTGTACAGGTTGGACAAAAGGTAATCGCGTTCTTGAATGGGAATAGCTCCTTGAATTTCTTTTTGTGCTCTTCAAAGTCTTTCACAAATCCCAATGCTTCCATTGGATAACCACAGCAGACCTCTTTTACAACCTTAGGTTTGATACCGAGCTTCTCAATGAGCTTCAAATACATCTTTGTTTTATTGGGCCGTGCAAGGAATTGACAACCGATAAATACTGCTGTTTCACCTTCTTGGATTGGTGCCATGACCTCAGTATCAGCAAAGATATTGCCTGTCTTCTTAATGTTATCGATAAACGCCGTATGCTGGTCAAGGGCAAAGCCCGCTTCAACAAGGTCTGCCCGTGCAGACCTCACAACATCCGGCACCTTAACCTTCGACGGGCAACGGCGATTACAATCGCGGCACAATGTGCACTGATACAGCGCCTTCACTACTGAATCATCAACTTCCAGCTCCTTCTCAAGCATGCCATAAGATAGTATCATGCGCCCTCGTCCCGACGGTGGGTCCCAGAGTATGTCCAAAAATGTTGGGCAGACATTTTTACAATAACCACACATGGTACAGGTCATCATTTCCTGTTCCCACTTTGCTAAATGTCCGGTAAGCTTACGCTTTGGATCGACCGGATACCGTAATTCATGAACAAATCCGTTTTCCCATTGATCTATTTTGTGTGGATTCATTATATTGTTCGGATCGAGTGTCTTCTTAATTGCTTTCATTATCGGTATCATCGTCTTCCGTTCACGATGGAAATCCGACGCCTTCGTAATACCGATGCCGTGTTCACCCGTTGTCGTACCACCCAAGGCATGTATTAACTCGTATACTTCCTTAACTGCACTCTGTGCCTGTTTCCAATGTTCGGGATCGGCAGGGTTCATGAGAACCTTTGTGTGCAAATTACCATCCCCTGAATGACCATACGGTGGAATTATAATATCATACTTCTCGGAAATCTCCCATATTCCTGCAACTGCTTTTGGAATTTGGGATACCGGAACAGCCATATCATCGGCAAGCATTGTCGTCGCGTATTCTTCCTTAAGAATACTGAGTGATGGTATCATCTGCTTTCTCGCCTTCCAGAGTTCTGTAATTCTCTTTTGGTCTTCGGTAAATTCGACCGATACCGCACCAGTTTCCTTACAGATAGTTCCGACGATCTCAACATCTCGTTTGACATCTTCTGGTGAACCATCCAATTCAATGAGAAGCATACCCGCAACTTCTGGTAAGCCCATGTTTGTTGCTTTATTAACTGCCTTGATACAGGGCTCAGACATAATTTCGAGTTGTGAAGGAATCAATGGTTTTGCAATAATATTTGCAACACATTGTCCAGCCTTTTCTAAATCATCAAAAGCAGCAACACAAGCAGCAATCTTTGCTGGTTTTGGAGCGATACGAATATTCGCCTCAGTAATAATACCTAAGGTACCTTCGGAGCCAACAACGAGTCGTTCTAATTGATAACCACTCGAGTGTTTAATCGTTTTTGTTCCCATCGTCACAATCTCACCCATAGGGGTCACGACCTCTAATCCGAGTACATAATCCCGTGTCGCACCATATTTCACTGCTTTACCGCCAGATGAATTCAAGGCAATCATACCACCGAATGTTGCTACTTCACTCGATGCTGGTCCAGGTACAAAATATTTGTACGGAGCTAGAGCGGCGTTGAAGTCATCGCAGACGACGCCGGGTTCTATGATGCAGAAGAGATCACCGACTCTCATATCCTTAATTTTGTTCATCCTCTGCATGTCGATAACAATTCCGCGGTCGATCGGGACTGCCATACCGCAAAGCCCAGAGCCAGCGCCACGTGGTATTACTGGTACTTTATATTTATTCGCAAGCTTCACTATCTTCTGTACCTGTGCTGCATTTTGTGGTTGCACCACAACATCCGGCATTTTGCGATGAATCCCGCCATCAAATGCATAAACATACATCTCTGCATTATTTGTACGGCAATATTCACTACCAACTATATCCTGTAATTCGTTTATTATTTCTTTCTTCATTGGCATCTAACCTCCTGTACTATTCATCATATCATCGGAACGGTGATGCTACCGTCCATCAAGAAAATAACCCTTGCATCCTTACCTTTTTTCTCTATCGCTTTGTTCAAGGCTTCCTGTAAGTCATGGAAAGGTTTTATAAAAATAGCATTCATATCTTTATCTTCTAAATCTGTCACACTCCACATCTCTGCCCATGTACCAATCTCAGCCATCTTTGCTGCCTTGTGATAGCCCAGTTTATAACCTCTATCAATCGTTTCCAACGCTTTTTGTGGTGAGTCGCTTGAGGACAACAACTCAAAAAACGTAGGCTCACCGATACCGGTTCGACATTTTGACACCATTATGAGAATGCCACCATCTTTGAGCGCAAGCTTACCGTTATCCAATGCCTTTTGTGATTGGTATAAATCAATATCCATCGGATAAGGTGCTACACTCACAACGATATCAGCTTTTTCGGGAATTTTAACACAAAAGACTTCTTTTGCCTTATCGATCGCCCCATAGAATGAATCATGAATGTGACCACTTGTTACCGCATAAAGCCTTCGCTCGCCATCGAGCACTGTCTGAATGGAAAATATTTCTTTATCCTGAATGGTCTTCAAGGCATCGATCATGTCTTCATGTACTGGATTACCTTCGAGAGCGAGTGCCTGTGCTTCGAGTTTTAGTGCATGTTTGTGATTTTGCTCGACTGTTTTGCGTGACGCGATGCCTGGTAAAAAAGATTTTCTACCACCAGTATAGCCACCAAAATAGTGAGGTTCGACCGACCCTATAATCACAATCTTATGTGCTTCCATACCAAGCCGATTCACATACATCTCTGTACCATTCTTGGATGTTCCGATATGAACCATGTCCTCATCCTTTTTGCAGTCGTGGACATGAATTCGATTTTTAAAAGTGCTGTAATGCTTGCCAAAAATAAAGTCGAACTCCTCCTGGGTTGGTGCTCGATGAACCCCTGTAGCAATTATAAACTTAATATTTTTATCCTTAATCTTCTCATAAAGCATATCGAGAACTTTCGCAGTTGGTGTAGGACGCGTCCCATCATTGACGATGAAAAGCACATCTTTTGCATCACTCAAGAATTCGCTGAAAGATTTAGAATGTATAGGATTTTCAATCGCATTGAGTAGAATCTCAGTCTGATTTTGTTCTTCGACTTTATTAGGGTGGACAATACGTAGTACATTTGCATCCGGCAGACTCACGTTTAATTTCTCATCTTTACCGTAAGGAATCTGAATATCCATGTTATCCTCCTATGATGGTCTTAGCCTCCACCCTTCGCCTTCTTTATATTGTCGTCGATGAATTTCTTCAGTGCATCTGCTCCATAAATAAGGTTTTTCAGCTCCTCATCAAGTTTGGAAGGCTTGACACGCATTATCCATCCGGAGCCATAGGGGTCTTTGTTAATCAAGCGACAATCACTCTCAAGGTCACCATTTACCTCAACGATTTCACCAGAAATAGGCGAAACCAATTTACCGACCCATTTACTAGACTGTATCTTACCACAGGTTTCTCCTTGACTTACTGAATCACCCTCAAAAGGCAGGTCAACATAGGTCGTATCTCCAGCCTGTTTTTGATAAAAATCGTCCATCCCGACCCTTACGGTTCCATCGGACTCGACCTTGGCCCACGAATCATCTTTGTTATAATATAAATCCTCTGGCATGTTATATCCCTCTATTTCCATACAATCCTCCTTTTTCCCACCTCAACAGGCGGATTACAAAAATAACCTCGAATTTTATACACCGTTTTCAAAAAACCGGTGTATTTCACTGAGATAATCATTTCGCTGTAGCCTTCTTCCCCCCCTCACAGAGAAGTGTATTCTCGACAAACAATTAATTATACCGCTTTTTCGTATAAAGTCAATATCGTTCAACGGCACTGCACCGAGCATACGAAATTTTTACCACGGCGCGGTGAAAACCAGTTATGACATAGAGAGATCGTTATAATGCATTTTTCTATAACTTTATATAGGGTAAAATCTTTTGAAATATCTTATCGCCAATACCTTGAACGCTTTTCAGCCCCTCCAATTTCTTAAAGCCACCATTCACCCTGCGATATTCTACGATTCTCTTGGCTAATACTGGTCCAATACCGGGCAAATCTTCAAATTCAGCAGCAATGGCCTCATTAATTGAGATCTGGATAGTACCGTCCTCAACCAATAACGAATGACTTTTCTTTAAATTTTCTCTTTTACTATAGTTTACGACATTAATAGAAATAAGGACTACAATAAGAATTATCAAAACCCATATTTCTCGTTTATTCATGTAATTTATAGCTTCGTGTCATCAGTTTTGGTTTTTATGAATATCCTGCATTTAAATTATTCACTCTTTATTTTCAAAAACCATGAACGAAAAATGATACAGGCTGCGATGTCCTGCTTTGCGAGGACTCTTCCGTAGAAACTCTCGTTCCTCCGAGAACGGAGTCACTCTTGCAGAGCCGTATAACAATTAACGAAATTCTTTTAATAGGTATATTCTGGATACACAAGACTTAAAATAAATTTAAACATAATGTCGAGACTAGTCTTACTACATTTGTCGATTGTATCTTCTGCTGAATCCCAATATGGATAATCGAAATCAATAACATCAATTGCTCGAAATCCATATTTAATGAGAGAAATATGATCGTCGGTAATATAGTATTTCACTGCTGGGATGAAAACCGACGGGGCGATTTCCATACCAATCTCCCAGAGAGAATCTACTAATCCAGGAAAAAATTTTGCCGAGTTACCCTCCTGAAAAATCTTCAAGTCTTTATCGCCAACCATGTCTAAAACCATAATAAATGAATAACTATCCACACATTTTGCGGCAAAATGCATGGACCCTAAAAGTGCTGCTTTGTCGACATCTTCACCATCAAAAAAAAGGATATCTACCGCTATCTTTGGTGAATTACGGCTGAGGGTATCGGCAAGACCTAAAAGTAAGGCAACACCAGAACCACCATCATTGGCGCCCGGAGAGCCCACATCAGAGTCCCAGTGTGCAGCAATACCAATTCGTACGTGTTCTCCCGGAAATCTCTCATACATGTTATAAAACCAAGTGTTCCGCGCGAAGAACGAATCTATTTCAGGATTTCCCAGATTACTGACTATGTAATCCCTCGCCTTTTTATGGCCAAAAGTGCCAGGCACCCTCTCACCAATCGCACAAAATTCAGTCAAATACTGATAGGGTGTTTTGGCAAAAAGAAGTCCGGTAAAAACAAAAAAAAGTAGAATCAAATGCCCTTGATTGCCCCTGATAGATCCTATTAACGCATTATAAACCCTGTCATTCATTAAAAGTTTATATTGAGCCATATGTTGAGACCAATTCTCTTGGAATCCTGACTTGTATTCATCTCTTTATTTTGTGAATAGTCAAAATTTGCGCCTCCTGTTATACTTGATGAGAAGTTATAAGAAAGACCGATGTTAGAACTCAGTGTGCTCGCATCACTTCTCGGATTTCTTAAATCAGAAGAATAGTTTGTATTCCGACTGTAGCTAACCGTCAAACTTACTGAAAGATTAGAAGAAAATCTTATGCCGCCCAAGAGTGGTAAACGAATACCGCGTGGTGCACTAAACGTATACGCCAACGAAGCCGAGGCTCCGCGACTGAGTGACCGAGATGGGATCACCGTGATGCCTGAATAATTATTAGAGTTTGTTTCCGAGTAATTAACTGTTATCGTCGATGATATACCTTTCACCCAATTTGACTGCCAACTAATCAAAGGGTTGAAACTCATAATCTTAGAATCCGATGTTAAATTTGTGCTATCATCCACTATTTCGTATCTTCTTTCGATCGATTGATTAAATGCAGCATTAATTGAAGAAGAACGAACCAATTTTTTCATAAACGGCAATTGTTCAACTCTCGATAACCGCACATTTGCGTTTGGAAACGAAAAACTTTCGGTTCTTGATTCAAAATCATAATTGAACGTGCGATTTACTTGTCCATTGTAACCAACCTGTACATTTAACGCCTTGATATTCATACCCGATGAGGCACTGTAAACATCGGTCGTTGCCCGACCAGGATAGCTACCTGTTGCAACTTCTTCGGCCGGTATTGAATCGACGAAACCCCATTGGTATTGGAGATCTGGCCTCGCCTTCACATTTAAGTAATGGGAACTCCTCTGCCGAGAGAAAGAAAGTTGAGGATTTTGCAGATAACCTACAAATTTCTCAATCTGCTTGGCAATCCATGCTGGAGAACCCACTGGGTGGAGCGTATCTCTTGATTCATCCCTCAATCTAGTAAAGAATTTCACGATGTCTTTTACATTTACCGTGGTATTGATACCGTATCTGCCACTGTTCGATACATTTCGGAGATTTTGTTCTTGGCGTATTTCAAAACGATGGTCCTCGTTGTACGTTGAATTGAATGTCAGTCTCGGTGAAATAATCTTTAAATCCTTTGACAACGATGCATTAAACGACTGATTCCTCCCAACCTCTTCACCAAATCTCCTTTTCTCAGATACGGAATCTCGCGACTGAGAAAAATTAAAACTCGTCGATACTATTGAATGAGGAGAATATGCAACTGAAAAAGATGGATTGAGCGTCTTCCTCTGCTGCGAACCATACGTGGAAAGTTTAAAGACCGAATCAGGGTGAGAGCGATAATACGATTTGGAGGAATTATCTGTATACAGTGCAGAAAAGTTCATGGTTTGAGGCACAAGAGAGATAGTTTGCTTTAAAATTTTAAAAGAAAGTTTTGGCTCCAAGCTATACGATACATTATATCGTAGTATTCGGGATGTGTCACAATTGAGGGCTGCGCGTGAAAAAGAATACGAGCGGTCATGGTTAAACGCTAAACGATCCAGGGTGTGCCGCAAGAGCCAATTTTTCGAATTAGACTTTGAAAAGTGTAAGGTGTATGATTTTGCTATAGTCGTTGCTGTCTGTTTTTTTCGGTCTTCGCCCGTCAATTCCAAGTCATTAGAGAGGTATGAGAACCTCGGCTCACTCGCGGACTTACGATAACTTACACCAATGGGAATAGTAAAGTGCCAGTTTTCGGGAAGGAATTTATCGAGTTGAATATTAGAATTGACAGAGTAACTGCGTCCAGCACTCTGAGTTGAAATCTCTCGTGGTTCAGAGAGTCTCTTGAATCGGCCATTTGATTCATCGAATGAAGCTGAGACAGTTGCGAGATCAGCCAAATTGATCGTAGCGTTGCCTTTCAAAATTCTTCCAACTTCAACCTTTGGTGAAATAAGTTTGACATCATTGAACCATAACGTATCTGACAGTGGAGTGATATTTTGATTCGTTATTCGTAATTCAAAAAACTGATTAATCGAGAAGGATGGATTCCCGACCACGGTGTACACCGAATCACTTACTGTTCCCTGCCCCTTGCTTATCAGTTTGAGGTTTAAGAATTGTTGCATAGAAACTCTGAATAAACGGTAATTAAACTGCACTTCCTCACCATTTTCGTATTCAGTCGTATAATCATAGTAATTTAAAGAATCAGTACCAAGCCTTATTGATATTTTCGGATTTGTCCGCTGGGTATGGAGATAAAATGTGAGCGTATCATATGCCCGATAATC
>CP070664.1:1484905-1489526 GCA_020355325.1 Caldifarciminota bacterium | reverse complement strand
TTGGAGTCCACCAGTCATATTGACGATAACTGGTACTCCGCAGGATAGCGACTCCAATGTTGCAAGCCCGAAGCCTTCAGCGTCGGAAATATTAATCGTGCAGTCGCACATGTTAATGATTTTGGCTAATTCTTGAGGGGGAAGTTTTTGTGTTGAAAGAAGCACCTGCCCTTGAGTCAAACCGAGATCATTAATAATAACATTTAAGTCCTGACCATGTGGATCTTTTGGATCAGTGTGCATTAAAAGAGATGCTTTGTCGTGCCCCACTCTGTCCAAAAATTCCTTAAACCACCAAAGAAGAGTTCCGCTCTGCTTACGACGTGCGTTACGATTGTTCCAGAAAAACAAAAATTTGTTTTCTGCTCCAGGGATTGAATTCTTTTTAAACTCTTGTATTTCTTCTTTTGAGTGAGGCTTAAAAATCTCTCCGTCTACAGCGTGTGGAAGATACACAGAGTCAACTTCAGGGGCTACAGTTTGCACAATGTCATATGTAACCTTTGAAATGCATACAATATTATCATTTGATGAATAAAACCCCTTATTGTATTTTGGATATGGTTTGTTGTCCCAAACGTGATGGTAAACCATAGGAATATGAGTACGCACCTCGTTATCAATCGCCCATAGCCAAGTCCAGAACCGAGGATCGGTCATAAACCACATTAGGTCTGGCTTGTGGTTTCGAAGGACAGAGCGCACCATCTCTGCATTGCCATATCCATTTACCGGATAGATAATCCAATCGTCGCCCCATTCTTCTGTTTTCATTGGCTGATAGTTTTCGTGTTTAATTGCTCCGCCAAAACAAACAAAAGAGAATCTTCCAGTTTTAAGAAGAGCCTCAATAAAATATCTGGTTTGTGATCCAACCCCAGATGGTGTAAACGGATGATCCGCTAACACGAATATCTTTTTCTTTTCGCTCACGTTATTTCCTTAATTGCAATGTTTTGTTTTGTAGAATTCACAACCATAACCAGCAGTGCATGATAGCTTGTTCTTCATGTGAACTCCACTTTTAATCGTTTTGATCGCCTTGTACATAAGTTCCAAAGCATTGTCGGTCCTTTTTGAACCGCTTGTAACCTCAAACAACTCAACAATATTCTTTTTTGATGTTCTCTTCAAAAGAGCAAAGTGAGTATGTACGTTTTTGGGGTCAATGTTGTATTTTTCGCAAAAGAAGTGCTTGTATAAAATCAACTGATAAACAATCATCTTATCCGCCTTCTTGCGAGCATCCCAACCCCATGAACAAGTCTTCCAGTCAATGATGTGGTACTGATCACCTGTTTTAATAACGAGGTCAATATAGCCCTTAAAAAGATAATCTTCGAAGTCATCAATTGGTTCATACAGTTTTTCCTCTGCGCGGACAACTTCGTATTCACCAAAATACTCTTCGAGGGCAGGGATGGCTTTTTCGGAGAGTTTTTCTCCTTGCTGAAACATCGAGATGATAAGTTTCTTATCGAGTTCTTCTGTTTTGAGCTTTTTAATCTCTTCCCTGAACTTTTGCACAAACAACTCGTTCTCGGAAAGCTCCACTTCTTCTGTTAGCAAATCTTCACAAACAGAATGAAGAGCGGTTCCAAATGCAGTATATTCATTGCCCTCAAATACCTTAATCTTGTCGATGTTAACAAGTTTGTGGTAAAAAGGACATTGACACCAATTCTTTAATTCCGAGTAGGAAATGTGGGGCAATTTATTCCTCGCTAGTTTCAGCAGATTTTCTTTTTGTTCTTTTGTTTTTTCTGTTCGATGATTCTTGAACAGGTGTTTCAAATACCCAAGTTGCAGTCAAGCCTCTTGGGTGCTTGTTATCAATCGAAGCGCGTTCGACAGGAGTAATATTATTATAACCCTTTGACGACAAATATGCAAGCACTTGTTTTGTATTAACTTTAAAATGTTTAGTGGCATCGCTTTCCTGCCATGCATAATCAACAACCTTAATTGGAGCAACACACATTGTTAGTGTTAGTTTTCCGTCGTCTCGTTTTAGCACGCTATTTTTTTCGATATACTCGTTAATATTCATTTGCTAACTCATCTAAATAATCTATTTTTTTCATTAACTCGGGACACATCTTACTTATTTTGTTGCCCTCTCGCATGTAGTATCTTTCAAATCCCGTCGCGAAATACTCGTTTAGTGAGGTAACGGAGTAGGGACCGGGGAAAAGACCCATAGTGAGGCTGCGTAATAGCGGATACCCAAGTTCTTGAAAAAGAAACATGTCGAAATCGTAATCGTATGTTACTCTTAAGAACTCTTCTAGTTTAACATCATATCCTTTACTTTTCAACAAATTATATAATCTTTTTCTCTTTCCAAGAAACTCAACCATCAGTTTTTCATCGCCATAAATTAATTCTGTATTATGGTCCTCGACAGCATGAGCCATTTCGTGGATAATGTCGTCGTACATATCTTCTTCATCTGACTGAAAGTTGGAGATGTATAAAACATTGTCCTTGTAAAGCGCATTTAGTTCTCGGTCTATCATTTCTGGGTAAGTCCCAATTTTAATCGCGTGAACATATCTAAAATAAGCACTTGGGAGCATTTGCTCCACTTTTTCTAACACTGCTCCTAAATTTATATGCTCAGGAAGCGGATCGTCTGACCATACAGGAATCTCGCCGTTCAGATAATGAATGCCCGAACGTGCTGCACTTTCCTGTATGTATAATAAATATTTATCAGCCATTTTGCTTAGTTACTTCTTCCAAGGCTTTTCTTCCAGCCTCAGCATCATCAAGAGCCTGATGGTAACCGCGAATCCAGTTTTCCTCAGCAACAGCGAGCAAAAACTCGGGGAACTCAGAGGCGATTGTTTCAACAATCATCCCAACTGTAACTTCTCCGTTTTCAGGATCGTGCTGCTCTCCTACATAGTTTACTAACCAAGTTTTTAGTTCGGTGTCCGACTCAACAGTCTCACCAAGGGTTGGTGTTACGTCTTCCATATTACTTTCCTTTTTATAGAATTGCGGCTGCAATAGTTGCGACTTTACTACGCTCACCCTTCTTAAGAGTGATGTGTCCAGAGATTTCTTGATCTTTCATCTTCTCGACAACATAAGACAGCCCGTTAGTTGTTGCATCTACATAGACATTATCGATCTGTTCAATGTCTCCGGTAAATACAATTTTTGTATTCTCGCCTACGCGAGTGATAATAGTTTTTATTTCGTGAGCGCTTAAGTTTTGACATTCATCAATAATAATAAACGCATTTGAGATTGAGCGTCCACGAATATAAGTTAATGCTTCGATCTCAATCGTTCCTTTCTCAACATACATCTCAAGTGTTGAGCGGTCGTCGCCCATAAGAAACTGAAGGTTGTCTTGCACGGGCATCAACCAAGGAATCATCTTCTCGTTCATGTCGCCAGGTAAGAAACCAATGTCTTTTCCCATAGGCTGAACTGGGCGAGAGACGATAAGTCTTTTATATTTAGATTCGACTCCTATAACCTGTTCTAAGCCTGCCGCCAAACTTAGGAGACTCTTACCACTACCGGCTTTTCCAACGACGCTCACAAGGGGAATATCGGGGTTTAAGAGCATGTCCAGAGCAAAGGCTTGCTCCTTGTTACGAGCACTGACTCCCCAAATGCCGTTTTTGTACCTTACAATCTCACGAATTGGTGAATCGTACCACTGGAAGAAAGCAAGTGCAGTCTTTTTTGGATCTGCCTCGGAGATAAGTAAAACGAACTGGTTATTGTGCAAAGTCTGCTCGCCAGTCATTGAATTATCAATATAAACGGGCTGCTTTTCATAAAAGTCATCTACAACGCTGTCCGGTACAACAACCTCAACAAAACCGTCATACAACTTTCCTGCATCTTCTACAACCTGATCTGATTCATAGCCTTCGCATCGGAGCCCAAGAGAGTCACAAATAACTCTCAACTGAATATCTCTTGTAACAAGTACAACTTCTTCGGGCGATTCTTCTCGGGCAGTTAGTGCTGTAGCAATAATAATATGATCAGCATTTTTCTTGTCCAAGTCGGCGGGGATGAAACTGGCGTCATATCCTCTAACGTATACAGTCCCTTTTCCGTCGCCTAACGAAACACCTTCATGAAGAGTTCCCTTCTCTCGTAACTTATCAAAAAAGCGAACAATGTTTCTTGCATTTGAGCCAACGGAGTCTTGACGCTTTTTATGTTTATCAATTTCCTCAAGCACTTTCAATGGAACAATGATATCATGCTCACCAAAACGTGTTATCGACTGATAGTCTGTAAGATACACACTTGTATCAATTACATATTTACGCTTAGCCATTAAGGCTCCTTAACAAATTAATTAGTGCCGAGTTTCATTATAGCACATCATCGAAGCATCGATTAAAAAGCATTATGTTTTTTGTTGTGCTCACTTTTTTCGATTCTGCGACAAGTGTTGTTTTTTCAATTCCAAGATCTCGTTTCATCATTTTTGCAACTCTGACTTTTCCATCAGAGGCTCTGTTGATAATTTCATCTAATGTACGCTGGTTACTAAATGCAACAACAGCGTCTTGGAATGTTCTTGTTAACTGAGCGTGAGCAGCAATATTGCTGAAGCCCAATGCTTCCGCTCTCATTACAC
>CP070664.1:1482302-1484805 GCA_020355325.1 Caldifarciminota bacterium | reverse complement strand
TTTGATGTCCTCAAAGGCGAAGCAGAACTAAGAGACGTGATCATTCCTTTTAAAACGAATAAAAACTCCTCTGTTCCTAATCACCTCAGCACTCTCGCTCTGCTCTCTGTTGGCAAAATTCCTCCCAACCCCTTTGTCTTCCTCGAATCAGAAAAGATGAAAAATTTACTCAGTGAATTAAAGATTTCCTATGATTATGTAATTATTGATGGCGTTCCAATACTGCTCTTTGCCGATGCAACCTATCTTGCAAAATTTACTGATGGTATTCTTCTGACTGCGCGATATGGTAGAACAGGGTTCAAAGAACTCGAAAACGCATGTGACATCCTTACGACGGCACAATCCAGTATCATTGGTTTGGTAATCAACGGAGTGCCCATCACCCGGGGCTCCTACTACTACCGCTACTACCATAAATACTATACGAAGTATTACAAGAAAGAATAAAAATCGTTAAACATCGTTAATAACGTTAAGACCGTTAAGTCCGTTAATATCGTTAATAACGTTGAATATGACTCTAACGAACTAAAGCACTGTCATGAAAATACAGCGCTTTGAAGATCTTGAATGCTGGCAGCTTGCCCGTGAGTTTGTGAAATTTATATATAAATTAGCACATAAACCTGCATTTGCTAAAGATTTTCGATTAGTTGGGCAAATAACTGGTGCGGGTATTTCTATTATGAACAATATAGCAGAAGGATGGGCAAGTCAATCAACGCTCGAATTCATTAAATTTTTGAAATACTCTCGTCGGTCTTGTGCTGAGAGTCAAAATTGTCTTTACGTCGCGGTGGATCAAAACTATATTACAGAGGTAGAGTTTAAAAAGGGGTACGACATGGCAACACGCGTCATCCAAGTGGTAGATGGTTTGATGCGTTATCTCCGTTCATTCCGTAAAAAACACAAATGAATATTCTAAACTTTCTAAAGGTTTTAAACGCTCAAAACGCTCTAAACGAACAAAACGCTCTAAACGCTCTAAATTTATCCTGCATCATGAATCATGGATCTTGCATCATTAAAAACTTAGAGGAGGAATTATGAAACCCTTAAATTTATGGTTCAAAGTTTTAGCTGTCCTCACGATATTATTTCCCGCCGTTGTGTCTGCACAACTCGTCGATACCGTGTGGGCAAACCGATGGACGAGCCCTGCGGATGGCTCTGATTGGGCATATGCAATCGCGCTCGATGATTCGGGTAATGTCTATGTTACGGGTAAAACCGAGAACCCAGGAACCAATGATGACTGGACCACGATAAAGTATTACCCAGATGGTGATACCGCATGGGTGAGAAACTTTAGCACGGGAAGTCCCAATGAGCGAGCCAATGCACTCGCAATCGGACCATCAGGCAACATTTACATCACCGGCTACACAATGAGTCCAGCTAATGGTAACTACTTGACCATCAAGTATAGACCAGATGGTGATACTGCATGGACAAGAATATATAACGGAACAGGGGATGGTTACGATTTTGCGCGTTGGATCGCAGTCGATGACCAGGAAAACGTGTATGTCACAGGATACAGCAGGACTTTAACATCATACCCGAGTGACATTGTTACTATCAAATATGATTCGAGTGGTACGCAATTATGGGTAGCGGAACTTGACGGCCCTGGTAATGCCGGTGATCAAGGAAACAAAGTAATAACAGATAATAACGGTTATGTCTATGTCATAGGCTATGTTAATCCTTATAGTAGTCTTAACTTTTATGATTATGCGACAATAAAATATGATGCCGTGACCGGTGACACAATGTGGGTGAGAACGTACAATGGTCCAGCCGATGGTTATGATGTTGCCCGCGACATTGCAGTCGATGCATCAGGCAATGTCTATGTAACCGGGTCAAGCAACTATCCTGGAACCTCGAGCGACATGGTTACGATTAAATATGACTCTACTGGTTTTCAGGAGTGGGTCGCACGATATGACAATCCCGACACCAGCGGAGCCGATGGCGGATATGGAGTAAGAGTCGATGGCGCAGGTAATATCTATGTTGCGGGTCAGAGTCGAGGTCTTGGCACTGGAACAGATTTTGTCACGATCAAGTATAGCCCGGACAGCACTCAGCAATGGGTGATGAGATACAATGGTCCAGCAAACGGCCTTGATAGGCCTTCGGATGAGGTGGGTGGAAAATGTATGGCGATTGACCAGTCGGCAAATATCTATGTTACCGGAGTCACCTGGAACGACACAACGTATAATGACTATATTACCATTATGTATGATTCCGCAGGCGTTGAGCAATGGGTTGTGGGATATAATGGTTATGACACACTCGATTATTCACTGGCTATTGCCATTAATGATTCTGGTGATGTCTGTGTTACGGGTAGGAGTTTGGGTTTAACAACCTATTATGACTGGGCAACTGTAAAATACCACTCGACTGTCGGCGTTGCAGAAAACAAACGCATTGCCGCTGACCATCCATGGCTTGAAATTTATCCTAATCCGTTTAAGACAGC
>CP070664.1:1479578-1482202 GCA_020355325.1 Caldifarciminota bacterium | reverse complement strand
TTCCAGATGTAATAGGCTTTCTTACCAATAACCAATGAAAATGGTATTGTGTCGACATAATAACCAGCAGTGACCGCCACCTGGAAATCGATTATTGTTCCTTGTGGAGTGTTTTCGTTAGAAAAAACTATAAATGGATCAAGTCCATTATCTTCAATACAACCTGGTTCTAAAGGACCAAAACTCCCGATAGAGTCGACGACACCAACATATGGCGAAAAACTAGAGAGAAGTGCTGCAACACTATCTGATGAAGCACTACCGTGATTCTTTATCGCTACGACAACGGTAACTGTTTCGCCTGGTTCGAACGTGCTGTTGCCGTTGCCACCACTTATCAATGCTTCTTGAAACTGTAGCATCGGGGCATGCACTTGTTTACTAAAATAAGAAATCCAAACAGAATCGAGAACATCCCTGCAGTATAGTTCAAAGTTAACTGCATGACCATCGGGACAGTGAGTAGCGACCGTAAAATTATAACCATATTCACCAGTATACGCTGAATCGCCCGCTGCAACATCACCAAATGACTTCAATGAATCACTGATTGTTATATACACATCATCTGTAGAGAGAACACCAGTCACACCAGATGCACTACTGTCTCCGTAATTTTTAACCCACAGTGGAAGATTTATTTCCTCTCCGGGATTGATGAGACCATCATTGTTACCGCCAAGCGAGTCATCGATACTCGATTTCAGGTAAGCGACATAACGTGAACTCGCAGTCGTGAACATAGTGCCCTCGTAGGGTTTTAAATTCTTGCCAGTCACCGTAACGTACACAGTATCACCAACAATCTGGGGGAAAACATTAAAATACGCATTGCCATCGGCATCGGTTGTGTCAACGACATACACCGTGGAATCTAATTTTCCCATCACACAAACGAAGGCGCTGTCTACCGGACTCGAATCGCTTGCTCGTGAAACATTAACGGTAACGTTCGCTGCTCCAACAGAAATCACTTGTGGGTGGGCGACGATGAGTGAAGAAGGAGTATCGGTCCAGATACCCATTTCTGGGTCGCCAAGTGTTGTGAAGCCGAGATATTCGTCATAGCCACCTTGGGTTGGATACATGACATAAACATTTCTTCTGCCACCTTCACAGGCCTCGCCAAAGGTTCGTTTACCATCCTGAAAGAGCGTATTATGAAACCCTTTTACTACAGCACTTCTTAGGTATGCCTGGCCAATAACAATTGTTGTCGTGGCAAAATATCCTGAGGCACCTCTCGGTGTAGTAGGCGTACCAGTCAAAAGCCATTTTTCAGCACCGGCTGGCGTACCGCCCGTTCCGATCGTGGTACAGGTAATAGAAAGCACAATGGGCAATTTTGCACCATTCTGTGTCAAATCGGGATTAACAGCAAAAGGAGACCACCAGTTGTTAACACCTGAACCACGATACATGACAATAGATCGTCCCTGATTTACGCGATCGATCACCGTACTCGCATTGTGTCCGTACATATCTGAAAGAGTATCAATCTCAACAAACCCAGCAGCCACCATCAACGATGCGGCATGATGGGCATCTGACCAGTAGATCGAATCGTCGGGATCAAGGTCGCGATTCACAATGAGGCATGCTTTCTTAAACCACAGGGAATCTTCCAGGTAGGGGGTCCTTTCGTACGTGAGAATTTTATTAACCACGGTCTGCGCCTCGGTTGTGTCGTGCACGGTCAGTCTGCCTGAAAGAATTTCATTGTAAACATCATTATCTACGTCGGTATAGTAATTATCCGTATGAGTATAATTGATTTGAGCAAAAGGAAGATAGTTCGGCGCGCCAACGAGTAACAAAAATTCTGGTCGTATTTCCCAGTTATTATACGCATAAACGACATGATTTCTAATCGCTGATGGCGTTGAACCAATCTCCGAGAGTTTGGTAACTTTTACCTTCATTCCCTTCTTATGCTTCCACTCGGCAAGGGGAAGAATCGCATCATAAAAATTGTCGTGGGTGATGATTAAGTAGCGGGCACCAATTTCTTGTGCCATCGTAACTGTCAAGAGACATAGAAGAAAAATGATAGTTCGCATGTGTATAGAGAAAGTATAATCAAATGAACGTTTATGTCAAGAGTTTGTGGTTCATTGATAGCCTATCTCCATTCCAATCTCAACTCAACGCTTAAATTTTGGGCAGGGTTTGCCAACTCCCCCATTCAGTCAATACTGCTAAGCAGGCATCAAATAATACATTAATTAAAACAAAATTCCTTGACTCAACAGAATATCAATGTATACTATACAGAACAAATTGGCCTGTAGAAACAAGGAGGAGGCATGAAAAAGGTGCATCTCTATGAGGCAAAATTAATTGACGGTACAGTACACCGCGGTGAGATCGTATATAAAGATGATGAAACCATCATCTTCAAATTAGACAATAAAGAAACCATACGTTTATCAAGAGATGGGATTATGCTCATCAAAGACCTCGGCTGGCAAAAGGTGAAAAAATAAAGAAGAGCAGGTGTATTCGCTGTAGCCTCTGATTAACGTCGAACAATCATCTTGGTAAACCATCGTGCTCTTGAGCAGCGGGAAGAAGTGCCTCAAACACCTCATCAGCCCGCATCGTGATTCCCGCTTTGAATCCAT
>CP070664.1:1476203-1479478 GCA_020355325.1 Caldifarciminota bacterium | reverse complement strand
GCATTTGGGTCCGGGTGATCCGCGACCTCATGAGGATGCGGTATGGATACTGTATGCCAACCGTGATTATCTGCCTGCGCCGGCGAACGCTCGGATTCAGATCACGCCAACACCTGCTGCCGTCACAGTCGATGAACCTGTCACGCTCAATGTGAAAGTCGTGCCTAATCCCTATATTATCACGAACGAGTGGCAGCAGAGTTTTGTCCAGCGGCGCATGCGCTTCATCAACCTACCGGGTGAGTGTACGATTCGTATTTTTACGCTCAATGGTGAGTTGGTGAAGGCGATAAAGCACCATCACACGTCCAGCGATGGCGTGCTTGGCGATTTGGGTGGTGATGAGTGGTGGGATGTACTGAATGAAAATCGTGAGCTCGTTGCGAGCGGTGTCTACATTTTCCATATTGATTCAGAGGTTGGTGAACAGGTCGGAAAATTCGTTATTATTCGCTAAGAAAAAGGGGACAGGCTACTTTTTAGCATTTTAAAAAAACTCGTTGAGAAGATTGTATGGGACGATACTTAGGTTTTAATCGTCTTTTAAAAAAGTAGCCTGTCCCCTTTTGACTTGACACCTAAATTTATTTCGTTATAGTTTTTGTATGAGAGAGGGGAGACATAATCTTATCATTTTCAGTAAACTTCAAGCACCGGAAATAACAACAAAGACATTGCGGCGTAAACGTTTACTCAATTTGTTGTCCGAAAATAAAAATAAGAAACTTATTTTACTGTGTGCAGGAGCAGGTTATGGCAAGACAACACTTCTGTCACAGTTCATATTGACTGAAGAAATACCCTACGTCTACTATCATCTTGAGAAGAGCGATGCCGAGCCTGTCGTGTTTTTTTCGTATTTGATAGCCGGAATAAGAAAGACTGTACCTGAGTTTGGAAAGAAAACAGAGCGGTTGAGTCGGTTTTTTAATTACCCTCAACGATACCTGGAAATAATCCTCGGCACCTTTATAAATGAGATTCTTGAAAACATCAAATATGACATTTATGTTATTCTTGAGGATTACCACTTGCTCTCTCCATCAGATAACATAGATAGAATTGTAGGGTATTTGGTAAATCACCTTCCTCCATGTCTACACCTTATTATTAGTTCCAGGGTATTGCCCTCGTTTTCCCTGTCTCAATTACGGGCCCGAGATGAGATGTTTGAGTTCAGTGGTCAGCATTTGAGATTTACAAAAGAAGAAATAAAAGACCTTTTTGGAGAGGTGTATTCTATTTCCCTGAAAGAATCAGAGCTTGCATGGATTGAAGAACACTCGGAAGGTTGGCCGACGAGTTTACGCTTGATGTTACAATCATCTAATTATCTGGAAGGTGTGAAGGCCTCGGGTTACGTGAGGAGAATTTTGGTTAGTTACTATCAATCGCAAGCTAATTTATTCAATTATTTTGCTCAGGAGATCTATAATCAAGAGTCCAGAGAAACGAGAAAATTCTTAGTTGACTGCTCAGTTTTAGAATGGCTTACTCCAGAGTTGTGTGATGCAGTTGTGAGGAAAAAGAACTCTGAGGAAATTTTAGCTAATCTCACTACCAGAAATTCATTTGTTTTTCTCATCCCCGGCATAGGGTTCAAGTTGCATACATTATTTAAGGACTTCTTACGTACCAAGCTGACTGATATAGATAGAGAAAAGAGAATATATCGTCGTGCTGGTGATTATTATTATAGAAAGAACAATCTAGAAGAAGCCGTTAAATTATATCTTCAGGCAGATGAGTATGTGAAAGTAGCAACTATTATCGAGAAGATTGGATTCAGTTTAATTCAGCAAGGAAGAAGTGGTACTTTGTGTTCGTACATTGAGAAGATACCGAAATCAATACGCGTCCGTCGTCCACTACTCCTGATGAATTATGCTCAAGCATTAATCTATATTGGGCGTTCTGATGAGGCGCAGGATAACTATTTACGGGCGATAAAGAAGTTAAAGAGGAAAGGAGGTGCCCGCAAAAAATATGCTGAGGCGCTCTATGCGTTGGGTGGAATTAGTCTAAATCAGGGTAAATTTAATGCGGCAAAACGATGGTTTAAAAAAGCGTTGCGTGTCTGCCCACAGACTGCCCGCTTAACCAGGGCTTCGATTTTGAACTCGATTGCTTCGATATTTACAGCCGTTGGTGGTAAAAACTTACGAGAGGCAATAACATATCTCAATAAGGCATTACAAATAGCACAGAAAAATAGATTAAAGGAACTCGAGGCAAGCATCCTCAATAACTGGGCGATGAATGAATTCAAGGCAGGAAACTTAGATATGGCGTACGCAAAACTTTCAAAAATAGTAAATCTTTTGACAACCCACTTTTCTCCTGGTTGTGGTGCTGGATTCTACAATGCCGCAAAATTCAGTTTACTGTTGGGACGTCCTCGAGAGGCTCGTTCAATACTTGATTCGGGACTCAAGATCTGCAGTACCTATAATGATCTTTGGTCTATGGCAAGCATCTGGCAAGGTTATGCACTGCTGTATCAAGAACTCGGTGATTTCAAAAAGGCAAAGCAGTTTATGATGAAGACATTGGAAGTCAATGAAAAACTCGGCATTGTTGAGGTAATCGCACCTTCCCTCAATGCGATGTGCAGAATTAATATTGAGAGTGGCGAACTTGTGGAGGCAGAAAAGAATCTTTCTACAATTTGGGCGCTTAAGAGTATGAGAAGCGAGGCCGAAGCACTGCCTTTTCTCATAACCAAAGCAAAACTAAAGATAGCACAAAACATGTTTCATGAGGCTGAAACTATTTTATCAAAAATTTTAGGAATATCACGTAAAGCTCAACAAACTCTTGATTTATTTTTAATCAACATTGAGTTAAGTAAGGTATCTCATTTTCAAGAAAAACATCACCAAACAGTAGCTGTATTGAAAGAAGTGCTCAGTCTGTGTCGTTATAAGGGATACGAATATTTACTGCTTAAGGCAATCGAAACAGAAAAATGGATGTTGCAGACAATAATGAAAGAGAATATAGAGAAAAAATATGTTATATCAGTTATTAAAAACGCAAAAAAGGATATTCACTGGATTGATGCATTCCTTTTCGGTATCCCACGTGTTTTAGTTGATGACCGTGAGTTGGGAGATGGGATATGGAAAACGATAAAGGCAAAGAAACTCTTTTTTTATCTACTACTCCACAAAGATGAGAAGGTGAGTCAGGATTCTCTCATCGAGGCCTTTTGGCACGGTGCGTCATTTAAAAGTGGCAGTAATAGTCTTCGCAAGGCAGTACAGCACATACGG
>CP070664.1:1467450-1476103 GCA_020355325.1 Caldifarciminota bacterium | reverse complement strand
CGTAATGCGAAACGACTTCACTAACCGACCAGCCGCGTCGTAGATACCCAAGGTCATGTCTTGTATCGTGTATCCTGCATCCTGTATCGTGTATCTGATGTTTGTTCTGTGTGTGAACGGATTCGGGCTGACCTGTAGGAAAACAGATATCGATTTTGAAGCTTCGTGTTCTTCTATGCCGGGGAATACAGGGTCTAAAAGCCATGGGTCAAAGTCAACATAATCACTAACGGTATCACCGAGACCACCTGGATTGGCAGTAGGATGATACGGACCAGTCGCATCGCCCCACCAGTTGGAATCGGCATCAACTGTTACACTTGGACTTATATTGCAAACTCCATAACCAGTGTTGTCAATAATGTCGTTGTGTTTGATTACGGGGTTGGCATTTTCGTGACAGTATATGCCATCGTCACTGTTATTCGCTATAGTGCAGTGGTCGATGAGTGGTGATGCGCCCAGCTTACAGCTGATGCCACCGGCAAAGCTGTAAGCTATGTTGCCGGTGATACTGTTTCCAGTGATTGTTGATGAGTCGTCAACGGTGCAGTGTATGCCCCCGCCAAAATCAGCCGTGTTTCCGCTGATTGTATTGCCTGTGACCAGTGATGAAGTTGTTTGGAGACAAAGGCCGCCGCCACCGCCAGCCGTGTTTTTGGTGACGGTATTGTCAGCAATAGTTGGTGCACAATCCACGTAGATAAGGATACCTCCACCACCCGCAGCACAGGTGTTGTTTGTGATGGTGTTGTTGGCAATAGTTGGATTAGAGTTGTAGACACAAAGAATGCCGCCACCGGCAACAGATGAAGCTATGTTGTTCTCGATTGTATTGTTAATGATAACAGGTGATGCCGCATAAGTAAAGATACCACCGCCGCCATCTCCGTATGCAGTGTTCGAAGAAATCCTGTTATTGGTGATAAGCGGCGAAGATCCAGGTCCGCAATAAATACCAGCTCCGAGATCCGTATTTCCGTGCTGAATTGTAAACCCACTGATTGTAGTCGTAGTGTCTACTGCTATTGTGATCGATATAACACGGTCGGTTGTGTCTCCATCTATGTATGTCGTATCCACGCCGTATTGACTGACAAGATCAATACCTTGTGTGCTCGGCCAGACGATGTGTTCAGAGTAGACACCTGGTCCCACAAGTACCGTATCCCCGGTTGAACATGAATCCAGGCAATCCTGGATGCAGTTCATTGCTGAGTCTGGATGTACATACCAGGTAGTTGCATGTGCTGCGTTTATACACAGCAGTGAAGCTATGATTACTACTGTGTTTATGTACTTCATTTTGGCCTCCTTTAAAGATAACTCCGTTATGCTTCGATGCAAATAGATTATAGCAGATGCAGACGGATACAGTCATCTGTATGCATCCATATTCATCTATGAGCTCATGATGCACCTCCTTGTTTGTTTCCATCACACTGTTAGATAGCAAAACAAATGCCAATCAGCTGTATGTCTGAAAGTCTTGAGATTTACGCTTTTTTTGGTAATATTAAGGATATGAATGGAAGTTTAAAAACAAAAAGAGGTCAAATATGACCTCGTGTGGAGTAAAAATAGAAGGAGTTGTCTATTTAACTATATTTTTCTCGAGGTCAAATATGACCTAATTATGAATCAGTGCGGTCATTATTGACCTAAACCGAATTTTCTTAACTTTCCCCTCAATGTTGAACGGGGGATGCCCATGATTTTTGCTGCCTTGGCTTTGTTTCCATTTACCCGAGAGAGCACGGACTGTATGTATTTTTTCTCAAACTTATCATAGGTCAGTGGCTGTCCTTCTTCATCGGTGAGGAGGTCAGCCGCCTCACGGGTGTAGGGTGCGCTACTTTTAAGCTTGTCTGACAGGTCATTGAGCTTGATTGTCTCACTATCTTTGGCGAATATAACAGCGTGTTCAATTTCATTTTCTAACTCTCGTACGTTATTTTCAGACCAATCGTATTTCACTAACGCTCCCAGTGCTTTTCTGTCAAATCCTCGAATGGATTTTTTCTTCTCATTCGCATACTTCTCGAGAAAATACTGAGCCAATAATGGAATATCTTCGTGTCTTTCCCGTAAGGGCGGGATATTTATGGTCACAACATTCATACGGTAGTAGAAATCCTGGCGAAAGCGCTTATCCTGCACAGCTTTTTGTAAGTCTTCATTTGTCGCGCAGATTAAGCGAACATCGACTTTGGTTGATTTTGTTCCGCCAACCCTGCGAATTTCTTTGTCCTGTAAAACTCGTAATAATTTTATCTGCATGACTTCGCTCGTGTGATGGATTTCATCCAGGAAGAGTGTGCCGCCATGTGCAGCCTGGAATAAACCCTGCTTATCAAGAGCACCGGTGAAAGCACCGCGTACACTTCCGAATAATTCGGCTTCTAACAGCGTTTCTGGTAATGCACCGCAATTAATGGCGAGAAACGGTTTGGCCTTTCGGTTTCCGTTATAGTGAATTGCTTTGGCGATTACCTCCTTGCCACTCCCGGATTCTCCGGTCAGGAGAACCGTGCAGTCGTCGTCCATAATCTGTTTTGCTTCACGAAATACTTTTTGCATGAGTTCACTCTGACCGATAACTCCAGGGAATTCGTATTTCTTTTCCACTTCTCTGTATAGTCGTATATTCTCATTCATTATCCTTTCCATTGTGCTTGTGTTCTTGATAGCAATGGCTGCCAGATTGGCAAAGGCTTCGAGGAAAGCAACATCTTCTTGAGTAAACGCCTTTACTCCTGCTCGTTGATCGACATACAGAGTACCGAGCGGCCGGTTCGTTTCAGGAATTATGAGCGGCACACAAATGAAGGATAGTATATGAAGTTCTTGTACGCTGTCTGTATCCTTGAATCTTACATCCGACTTGATATCCTGGCTCAGTGAGGTTTGTCCGCTCTCGAGTGTTGCCTGAACTATGCTCTTGCTGAAGGTAATGTCTTCATCCTCGAGAGACTGGGACGCTACAGTATGAAAGCTTTCTCTTTCTTCGTCGGTGAGAATAATTAAGCCTCTTTCTGCACCAATATTGCTTATTGCTGAGTGGAGAATTTCATTGAGTAGTGTTTGAAGATCACTGATTCTATTTATCCTGTGACTGATTTCGAAAAGAGCCATCAAACGATCGTGAGGAAGGTCAATCATCTGGTTTCCTTGGTGAGGACTTTCAACCTTTCTTTGGTTTTATTAATTTCATCTAAATAGATGTCCGTCTCGTTCAGTATATCGATGTACTTTTCATACTCAGCAATTGCTTGTGAGTATCTTCCCTTTTCTTCGTATAACTGCGCTAATCTGTAATGGTATTGGGGATTGATAAGATGCCACTCACCACTTTTAGGATCGAAAGTCACCAGATGTTCATATTCTGCAATAGCTTTTTCGAGTTTTCCTTCACATTGATAGGCTCGTGCCAATACGTCACTATTCATGAATTGATTATTAACTATGACATTAGTTTGTATCAAATCGGGCGGCCCAATGGCCGGCATATTTTGGCAGATCTCTATGGCCTTTTTTAATGAATCTTGTCTAAGTAATATTTCAGCATACAGTAGATCATGACGGAATTCTATCCAGTGTGCTCTACGGGCAATCTTGGGAATCAGAGATTTAATCACATTCAGTCTCGACCTAGCCGACTTTAATTTGCCTTGTCCCAAATCGACGAAGCCAAAACAATAGTTGACATATGCTATATGCCATGGGGTCTGGGAAGGTTCCATTATGTTAATGTAATCGAGAGAATTTTGGAGACAACGTCTACTGCGTTCGAAATCTCCGAGTTCGTAATACAGTGTTCCTCTTAATCCCTCCGCGCTATAGAGCGCCATTTCGAATTCAGCAGTTTCGTATAATTGTGTCAGCTTTTGGAAATTGTACTGCCACTGAGCGAGATTCCCAAGCCAGTAGTTGAAAAAAACCTTCATGGCATATCCTGATCTCTGCTTACCATGAGATGGAGCGTGAGCAACATAGTAATCGCACCATTGCAGTGCGTCATCATAGTTTTCTTTTAATGCATAGATATAAGCTAATTTCCATGCCGACGTTACAAAATCTGGACTGACTTCCAAAGCTTTCTTATACGAATCAATCGCTTTCTCCGGATTTCCCATGTGGAAAAAGATATCGGCCATTGTATCAAAAGTATTGGCGTCATCAGGGTATATTGACTGATACATCTGAAAATATTCAAGCGCCTTGTTGAATACCTCCATGTCAAGGTATGTATAAGCTATGCCGGTGAGGGCCTCGCCAAAATCAGCATCCAATTTGAGACTTTTGCTATACGCCTTGATTGCTTCATCGAAAAGTCTGTGTCGACGGTAAAAATAACCCAGATCGCTGTAAACGCGCTTCTCATCAGGGTACTTCTCAGCCATCAGGTTAAGAATACGTATATATTTTTCCCAATTATCCTCGATAGCGTAGGCATGTGATGCCTCAATATAGAGACGCTCCCTCTCAGTAGCTTTGTTAGTAAATTCTTTTGCTTTCTTGAAAGCTTCTTCCATCGCAGTTTGCTCTTTGAGACTCCCTAGTGTCCAGGCAAGGTAGAGGTATGCTGTAGCAAAGGTTGAATCGAGCTCTATTGCCGCCTCAAAATGACGCCGTGCATCAGTGGTATAGAATCTATCAAAGTATTCTCTGCCTTTTAGAAAATGCGTATATGCCTCCATTGATGAGGTCGTCACATCTGAGATTCGTGGTTGAGCATCCACCACAGCCCCCTCAGGCATGCCAATGCCGATCGATATGTTGTGGGTCAACTCGTCAATTTGATTGTTGATTATGCTGGCGATGCTTTCACCTTTTGAAGAGGTGCTCTTCAGGAGTCTCTTGGTCTTTACATCCAGAACTTTCGCATCCGTTGCGAATACATCGCCTGCTTTGGTAAAGCTGCCCAGGACGATAGTCTCTATCCCTTGATGACGGCATAATTCGAAACCAACTTCCTCATCTATCAGTTCCACTTCCTTACCTGCCGCCTTGGCTAGATCATGCATCCGCTCCCAGGTTATGACGTCCAGCTGCCCCGTTTCTTGAAGACTGGTTATCAGCAGATTTGGAATGGCCACGGATAAATAGGCAAGATCGTTCTCACCGGAGAGATTCTTGAAGGCCATTACGGCGATGGCTTTTCTTTTTTCTGTTGAAGGTACCGGGAAGAGCATGCTTCTTGTGATCAATATTACTGATGCGGCCAGGGCAAGAACCAGGGCCGGTACAATTAGCTTGGTGAGTTTATGTGTGACTTTTTGTCTTTGAATGAGTGTCTGGGGTAGGGCGAGTCGTGATTCACGTGCAATGCCACATAGATCTGTAATCAGGGTCGTAGTATCTTGATACCTCGCTTTTGTATTTTTCTGGATCATGCGATCCAGTGTGCTCTCTAATGCATCAGGTATGTCAGCACGTAGCTGTTTGATCGATTCTGGTTGTGTATTAAGAATCGAGTAGAGTGTTACGCGCCAATTTTCTCCCTTGAACGGCAGTTTGCCGGTAAGCATTTCATAAAGGACGACTCCTAACGACCAGATATCGGTGCTCGTGTCGACCTCTTTGCCTCGAGCCTGTTCTGGGGACATGTATGCTATGGTGCCGGCAGTTGCGCCTTCTTGAGTTATCCTTGTTTCCCCAGCCAGTTTCGCTAATCCAAAATCCAGAAGCTTTACTTGTCCTTCTTCGGTTATGAAAATGTTACCTGGTTTTATGTCCCGGTGCACAATCCGACGTTTGTGTGCTTTCGTTAACCCTTGGGCAACTTGAATTGTGATACTTAATGCCTCCTCTATCCGTACGGGTCCGCGTGCAATCTTTTTGTTCAATGTTTCGCCTTTGTAGCATGCCATGGCTATAAAGAGTTGACCCTCTTCCGTTTCATCGATTTCATGAATGGTGCAGATATTAGGATGATCCAGTGATGAAGCAGTCTGCGCTTCTTTGATAAAGCGTTGCTTAGCCACTGGGTCTCGCGTTAAATCCTGAGGCAAAAATTTGAGGGCAACAGTGCGCTGTAGTTTTGTATCCAGAGCCTTATATATGACACCCATACCTCCGCTACCGAGCTGCTCGAGAATTTTGTAGTGGGATATAGTCTTACCGATCATCTTGTGTATCTCCCGATACCGACCGAGCAGAGAAGAAAAGCTTTGAATTTGCTGTACATTTTTACGAAACCTACCGGGTAAGCAAATATGTCCATTCCGCCTCCAGCGCGCTTATTGTGCTATTTTTCTACGGTATTATAATATTAATATATCCGTTGTCAATATGTCTTAATTTCCTTCATTACGGATAGAAGACGAACTAGACTCAAGTATTAATACCTTGATTTTCGGTAACCTATTATCGGCTTGACATCACCTGATTTGTTAATATAATAAAGTGAAAAAGTAATGATTTGTAAGGCATTGAGTGAATATATGTATGTAAGAAATTTATGAGAGGGATTGGTAACATCTTATGAAGGGAAGACAAAAAAAGAGGAAGGCCAGACATAAAAGACAAAAACAAAAAGGTATACAAAAACAGGTGTTCTTAGACTATGAGAGGCTGAAATATCTGGTCTCGGCTACCTCGTCGGTTATCTACACAGCAAAATCAAAAGGCGATTGTGGTGCCACCTTTGTTAGTGACAATGTGACACGAATGGTTGGCTACAAGCCAGATGATTTTCTCAAAAAATCGACGTTCTGGATAGATCATCTACACCCTGAAGACCGTAAATATGTTCTATCCCTAATGAAAAAATTGGTGAAAGAAAAGAAATATTCGTTTGAATATCGTTTTCGGCATAAAAATGGAGATTATGTGTGGGTTCGTGACGAAATGCATTTGGTTTATGATCGCGAAGGTAAGCCCCGAGAAATAATTGGCTGTTGGACAGATATCACGCAACAAAAAAAGACAGAAAAAGCACTACAAGAAAGCAGCGAGTTGTTAAAGAAATTTATGGATTCAGCGACTGAAGGGTTTGTTCTGTTCGACGAGCATATGAATATAATTGATGTTAACGATTATATATTGGAGACGTTTCATGCCAAAAAGAAAGATGTTATAGGAATGAACGCTTTAGATTTATCGCTTGCCGCTTGGGAAACTGGTCGTTATGACCAGTATATGAGAGTTCTAAAAACAGGAATACCATGTGTTGTGGAAGACGTTGTTCCGCCCGCTCAATATGGAGATATGCACGTAGCCGTAAAGGTTTTTAAGGTCGGTGATGGTCTTGGCATGATTATAAGGGATATCACGCAGGAAAAGCGTACAGAAGAAAAATTGCAAGAGAGTGAGGAAAGATTTCGCACGCTCTATGAATCTGTACGTGCCGGCGTGATAGTACAGGAAGCGGATGGGGAGATTACCGAAATCAACAAAGTTGCTTGTGACATTTTTAGAGTGACTGAAAATCACATAAAAGGAATGAGCGCTTTTGTGCCTTTTACAAATCTCATCGATGAAGCAGGGGAGGCAATACCAGATCGAGAAAATCCGTTTATGATCACACGTCGTACTGGCAAGCCGATACGTAGTGCGATCATCGGGATTTTCCCTGATGATTTTATGAAGTTGCGCTGGCTGCTCATCAACACCGAACCCATTTTGGATTCATCAACAGGTAAAGTCGACGCGGTAATAATAACGTTTATTGACATCACAGAGCGTAAGGAGATAGAGAAGGCGCTGCGTGAGAGTGAAGAACGCTATAGGCATATCTTTGAGCAGAGCCCAATCGGTATCGGCATTGCAGCGCTCAACGGACAGGTGATTACTGCGAATAAGGCCATGCAAAATATTACTGGGTACACCCTTGAAGAATTCAGGAAGATTAACATTGCCAATACCTATGAGAATATAAAAGAGAGAGAGCTCTTAGTCAAGATTATCCAGAAGCATGGCGGTGTTATTGATTACCACACACGACTGAAACGTAAAGACGGTACCCTCTACGATGCGCTGTTGAGCGTAACGCGAATTAATATTGGAGGAAAAGATTATTTTCATACCATATGTCAAGATATCTCGGGGCGTAAAAAATTAAAAAAACGCATGAGCACGCATACAAAGAAAAAAAAGAAGAGATCTTAGTAAAATTTACTACTGAGCAGAAAGAAATTATAGATTATGAGCGATAAAATATCAGTGATTCGGCTTTGAATGGCATGACACATACAATTCAACACATTTTATAGAGTGGAAGAAAAACACTATTGACGATAAGAATTGCACCATTGACGGAAGGAGGTAGTTTTGAAAAAGAGGGCGCTTTTCTTTCTTTCAATTTTTTTTATAATTTCATGTATCTCCGATACCGATAAGAGCCTCGGTATCCAAACCGGGCAGCATGCATATTCTTTTGAGAAAGAAATTAGTCGGACAGTAAATGCTCAATATTTACTCTTTTTGCCAAAAGATTTTGGCTCACAATATAAAAAATGGCCTCTGATTTATTATCTTCACGGTGGAACTGGCCGCGGTGATGATTTAGAAAAGTTGATGTGGTATCCTGTTCCGTAAATGCTTGCACAAAACGACTCACTGCCGTTTATCGTGCTTATACCTCAATGTCCGATAGGCGAAAGTTGGACTGATACTGAACTCCTCATAGTCTTACTCGATGAGATACTGT
>CP070664.1:1423817-1467350 GCA_020355325.1 Caldifarciminota bacterium | reverse complement strand
TAACATTCACGGCATCCCTGGTAGTAACGGCGTTGTCGAATCAATCGACGATGCAACGAGAATAATTGAAGAAATAGACTATCCCATAATGCTCAAGGCAGCAGCCGGTGGTGGTGGAAAAGGAATGAGAATTATCAATAGTGAGGAGGTGTTGGAATCAGGATTTCGCCTCGCACAAGCCGAATCAAAGGCAGCCTTCGGTGATAGTAGACTCTATATTGAAAAATTCATTACAAAACCACGGCATATCGAGGTTCAGATCCTCGGTGATCAGTCTGGTAATGTAATTGCACTCGGTGAGAGAGAATGTTCTATTCAGCGCCGGCATCAAAAACTCGTTGAAGAATCACCCTCTCCTGCTGTCGATGAACAGTTACGCGAAAACCTTCTGACTGCTGCAATCAAGGCGGCCAAAAAGATCAAGTATCAATCTGCTGGAACCATTGAATTTTTAATGGACGAAAAAAAGAATTACTATTTCATGGAGATGAATACCCGAATTCAAGTTGAACATCCAGTCACAGAAATGGTTACTGGCATTGATATCGTAAAAGAGCAGATAAAAATTGCCCAGGGTGAAACGTTAACTATTAAACAGAATAATATTTTTCTCAGAGGACATGCACTGGAGTGCCGTATTAATGCCGAGGATCCTAATCGTAACTTTATACCCACACCAGGTACAATAACCTTTTTCCATATGCCTCAAGGAGTTGGTGTGAGGTTTGACACACATATCTTTGCTGGCTACACAATTCCAAGCCAGTATGATTCTCTATTAGGAAAACTCGTCTGTCGGGGTAATTCACGAACAGAGGCGATTGCGCGTATGAAACGCGCACTCGAAGAGATCGTCATCGAAGGCATTCCAACAACAGTCCCCCTGCACGTGAAAATTATGAGTGACAAAAAATTTAATACGGGAAATATTTCAACACACTTCTTAGAAGAACTTTAAATTTTTTCATGAATGTATAGTTCTGACGAAACGATAATTGTCGCAAAACGGAACAACAATACTTCCATATAGTAACGAGCGTTTATTGTTTACCGGTTTCTCTCTCGACATCTTTCTCAATGTCGAATTTCGAAATGAGACAAAGTCTTCCCTCGACACTGAGCCTCGGGACGAAGTGCGAGACGAGATGGAAATGCGATTCGTTTTCCTAAATCGTTGGTCCGACTAAGGCGGATGACGAAACCGTTTCGCCCTTCGCAGCCGACAGCCGATTGGCGAAACCTTGAATCGTATAACTGTGTCATTAGATACGAGGGTTTACACAACCGAGAACTTGAAGACGATGCTAATTTTTAATCATTTGCGGCGATTTTAGTATGTTTTCAATGATTCATCAAATTTCTTTGCTATGAACGAGTATTATTCTTTCAGGGGTTGATCCGGTAAGAGTTACTTTTCTTCTATAAGTCCCTTCATCGGAACAAACAGCACCGGTGTGATTTCGGTTTTTTGTAATTGCCCCTCAATTTTTTCGAGGAGCGTCAGCATCTGAAAATCTTCACCGATTGGAACAATCAGCCGGCCACCCTCGGCAAGTTGATCGATTAATGGCTGTGGCACCTCAGGCGGTGCGCATGTTATAATGATCGCATCAAATGGAGCAGCATCTGGCCATCCAAGGAAACCGTCACCACATTTTACAAAAACATTTGTATATCCTGAAACCTTCAACCGCTCGGCCGCAGTTTGAGCGAGGGATGGTACGATTTCTATTGTATATACCTCTCTGGCAATTAATGATAAAATTGCGGCCTGGTAACCAGAACCCGTACCTATCTCGAGGACGCGTTCATCTCCTTTCAGGTCTAACCGCTCGGTCATGAGTGCAACGATATATGGTTGAGAGATCGTCTGTCCCTCACCAATTGGTAATGGATAGTCCTCATAAGCAAACCTCGCCACATTTGTAGGGACGAATGTATGTCTCTCAACCTTGAGCATTGCATTGATAACATTCGTGTCGGTAATGCCTCGAGCACGAATCTGCCTCTCCACCATATTTCTCCGAGCAAGGTCTGCCCACGATGATTCCTTCTGTACGTTGCTATTAGCACAACTCGCTCCGACACAAATGAACATCAACATAAGAGATTTCATCATCTGAATACACATACCTCAGTAACTATGTTATTTTATCAATATAAATTTTAACGAGACCGATATTTGCGTTGCGTTGGCAAATGACAAATAGTGTTCCAGCTACTGTTTCTTTCACAAAGAAGACATTGTTCTCGGTATAGAGAATGGCTGAGGCCTTTTCTATCGTGAGGCTCTCTTTTATTCTCGTTACAATCCGTGCAGCCATTGCCCCAGTTTTTTCCGCATCATAGCCTACAGTGAATTGACTTTCAATGACGAAACCGTCACTCGTTACCAAACCCGCACCGATGACCTTGGGAATTTTCGTGAACGCCTCAAGCTTTACGGGATGCTCTCCGCTCTCGTTATGAGGACCAGGTTTCATTTTAATATCTCCTGTATCTTCTCGATTATCTTTCGTGCATAAACAAAGATTAATCCTGGTTTTGCCTCAGGTTCGGTAATAACAGTGAGTAATGATTCACCAGCAGTGACGACACATAGAGACTCATCGTGTTTCTCAATGACACATCGCTTTAAATTTCCTGCCTTTAAAAATTTGAAGGAATCATCGGCTTCATTACATACGGCTGCAATGAGAGCACAAATTTCTTCTATATCGGTGCGCTCTTCATAATAATTTTGTATCAAAAGACCATCCCGTGAGGCGAGGAAAGCCCCTTTTACTCTCTTAATAGCCAACAGTCTCTTCATTGGTTCTCGTAACGGTCCGAGAGGCTTTGGTGCTTCTCTCTCCAACACCGCAGGCCGCTCTTGTGGCCTACCCCCGATGCTTTCTTCTGGCTTTACAACGTGCTCCTCTGGTTCAAGTATTCCTTCGGGTTGTGGCATCTCAACCTGTTCCTCAGGAACGACCTTTGCTTCTGGTGCCTCTTCGCGTCTCGGTGCCTCAATTATGGCTTCGGGCGTAACCTCTGCTGGCTCAACCTCTTCTCGAGGTGGAATTTCTTCTTCGGGCTTAGCCCCTGTTAGAGGTATTGCGACTCCTTCTTTCGGCTGAACAGGTACTTCAAGAACCTTCTCTTCACGCGTAACCTCGGCCTGTGCCTTCTCTTCCACGAGTTCGATTTCTTGAGGAAAACCCGAGGCCATTTCTGCTTCTAATGTTTCTAGTTCTTTTTTTGCCTCCTCGTGTTCAGGATTTATTTTGAGAGTAGCCTCATAAAATTTCATGGCCTTATCATATTCACCCAGTTTTCTATAGCAATATCCAAGATAGAGGTTTTCTTCTTCACTACCCTTTGCCTCCTCATACGCCTGTTCCAATACCTGTATTGCTTCTTTGATATCTCCCTTCATGTAATATGCACGACCCAGTATTATCTTCGCTAATGTATACGTAGGATTACGCATCAATCCATCTTTTAGTATGGAAATCGCCTCATCGATCATACCCGATGACAGATACACATCTGCCAGTGTCGCAAATATCAATGCCCCTGAACTCATTGCTAATTCATCGGCCATATGCTATTCCTCCTCTTCTCCATGGTTTATACCTCTTTCTTTAAAAATTCACTCAGTTCCATAGTGACTCTGAGACAATATCTAATTTTATCACCGAGTACCTTATCTGGACTCAGCAGCAATGCCTTTTTCCAATTATCACAGGCCGCCTGGAAATCTCCGCGTTGAATTTGAAGTAATCCGAGTTGGTAGTAGGGGCTCGGCTGAGAGGAATCTAATTCAATCGCCTTGTAGAAATGCGCCATTGCCTGCTTATAATCATTCTTTTCCAAGTAGTACATGCCTGCAAGAGAATTAAATTCATAGTTATCGGTATAATTTTTTTGGAGAAAATTTAAATATGTTGCTGCTCTATCGAGTTCTTTCTTTTTAAGACATACCCTGAAGAGCCCGATGTTTGCGGCTTTATCGTTCCTATTCAATTCATAGATTTTATTGAAAGTTGAAAGTGATTCGTCTAGTTCACCCTGGCTATATAAGATATCTGCTAATGCGGCGAGCCACGTAACATTGTCTTCCTCTCGTTTCAGTAACTCTCGGTACATGTCTCTCGCGTCGTCTACCTTTCCATACTCTTTGAAGATGTGTGCCAAGGTATCTATAACTTCCGTATTGTCGGGGTGGTCTTTTTTATAAGCAGTGAGAAGAGTTATCGAGCCATCTATACTCCCTTGTTGGAATAATATTTTTGACTTAAGGAGTACTGCTTTACTCCAATCTGGTTCGAGGTGAAGCACTTCATCAACAAAAATGAGTGCTCTATCGAGTTCATTTTTGTCGTAGTAATTTTCTGCCTCGACAAATAATTCTTTTGCATCAGGAATTTCAATTTGTGGAAGTACTTCCTCAATCTCACCCGCAAATTCCTCTTTATCACCCGTGGGTGCGTAATATGGACCAAATTCGGAGAGACGAGGCACCAATGAGAGACGATACATCTCTTTTTGATAACGAGGTCTGAGTTCCATTCCTTTGCGGATTGCCGTCAGTCCTTCGTCAAAATTACCATCTTTTGTGAGAATAAAACCCATATTATAATGGGCACCTGCATGCATGGGTGAAATTTCTGCTGCCTTTTTAAATGCTGCCAGAGACTCTCCATCTCTGCCGATTTCCATATAGACAAGTCCTCGACCAAAGTAATCATCTGCTGATTCACCATCAAATAATTTCAGTGCATGATCATAATTTCCTTTACTCAAGTAGTACATTCCCAAATTGAATTTCGCATCTGCACTCCCGTTCGTGATTGCCTTCTGGTAATTTTCGATCGCTTCGGTGACTTTCTCTTGGTGCTGTTGTGTGACTGCTAAGTTGTTGAGGGCCTGCGGAAAATTTTTCTCGATAACGAGTGCCTTCCGGAAATAGTTTATTGCCTTACCAAACTCGCCTTTCAAAATATGAATGACACCGAGTGCATTCACACACTGAACCGACTCCAAACCTTTTTCTGACGCACCCTTAAGGTATTTCATGGCATCATCGAGTTCATTTAAAAATATGGTTATTTCACCGAGTGCAAGATAGAGAGCCGGATCGTTCGCGTTTATTTTTATACACTCCTCAAGTTCTCGCTTCGTCTCATTAAAAAGTCCTTTATTGCGATACATCATCGCCAGGTTAAAGTGAACCTGATATTCATCTTGTGAAATCTTGGGTGTACCGAGGTGCTCTTTCAAAAATTCTAAATGACCTTTATGGTCTTTAATATCAATCGGCAGATTCGGTTCAAACTGTGCAAGCGCTGGATTCAGAGCAATCGCTTTTTTGACCTCTTCAACACTTTCTTTAATCTTTCCTTTTTCGCCGAGCGCAAATCCCAGAAGAAAGTGTCCCTCGGCAGACGATGGCTCGAGGAGCAACGATTCCTCGAAATTTTTTATTGCAAGATCAATAACGCCTTTGTTGAAATAAACCTCTCCCAAACTCAAGTAGACCTCGGGAGAAATCTTTATCTCTAATGACTTCTTGAGTTCTTCAAGTGCATCATCGTATTTACCCAACGATTTTAGCGTAATACCGAACCCATAGTGTGCCTCGAATGAACGAGCATTAATATCCAAAACCTTCTTATACCAATTGATTGCCTGGGAGTAGCGATTGAGCTTACGATAGGTATCAGCGAGTTCTAAAATATTATTTTCATCCCGTGGCTCCTTTGTAACAGCACGAGTGAGGTGCTCAACTTTCTCTTCTAATCGACCCGATTTCTTCAGCACAATCTCGAGATTATTCTTCGCGAGAACAAAGTTGGAGTCAATGAGGAGCGCCTTTTCCAGCTCCTCAATCGCCTCATCATAGAGACCCTTATTGTAATAAACAACAGCAAGATTGTTATGCGCACCTGGATCGTTTTCGGGTATACGTTCAGAAAAACTCTTGAGTATTTTAAGTTCTTCAGGTGAAATCATTTTACCAAATTTAATTTCCGCAAAATAATCTCTAAACTCGTAGCGTCGGGAAGAAGGAGAAAATAGGCGCTCAAGGGGCTCTTATCATCACCGAAATCGAATTCCGTTTCTACGCAGAAGACAAAATCTTTTTCATGCCCAAATTCAAGCACAACGTTTGACAGTACAGCACCGACCATATCGACCACCATCCCCGGCACAGATGGAAGAATTAATAACCCCAGTAGTTCACTGAGCGCATTCATATACGAACATGATAAAATACTTGAAACTTCTTTTAACATCGATTCCTGCAGTTCGGAAGCACGTTCCTGATCGGCCGGTATTAAAAGTGTGGTAAGATCTTGTGCGTCATCAAACGGATAGATGAACAACGTGCGACCAGTTAAATCACCAAGAAAATAGAGGAGCACAGAAACGACCACGTCGTTAGGATCGGCGATTTTTAATATAACATCTTCGAGTGGGCCAGTTATAATTTTGGGCACATGAACCATCACTTTCTTTCCTAATAATTGAGAAAGCGACGTGGCAGCATGGCCACCTCCAATATTTGCCACTTCTTTTATTGCATCGAGTTGTACGGCTGATAAACGTTTCGCATCAATCATTCAAACCCCCTTGGGTCAATAATCAATATTGGAAGACCGTCTGCGTAAACAGAACAACCGGAATAGATTGGTTCCGATACGAGATTATCCAGTTTTTTAATGACAATCTCTTCTTCATCCAGAATATCATCGATTACAAAGCCTCGCCTTTTTCCTTCATACTGCACGACGATAATCGATTTTCTCCCTTCTTTCCTTACACACCCCAATCTATCACCGAGCTTCACCAACGGCAATATTTCGTCGCGTAATGGGAACAGCTCACGGTGATAGACGGTCTTGAACATTGATTCCTTCGTATAAAATGTTTCTTGCACATAATTTAAGGGAATAGCAAAACGTTGGCTATCGACAGTAAAAATCATTGCACGAACAACTGCGAGGCTCACCGGGAGATCGAGTATGAAACAAGACCCCTTATCAACCTCGGTAGCTATTTCAAGCTTGCCTCCCAGCTTTACGGCTGTTGAGTTAACAATATCCAATCCAATACCACGGCCAGAAATTGCCGAAACATTTTCTTTTGTTGAAAAATGTGGATCGGTTAATAGCCTCAAGAGCTCTTCATGCGTGAGATGTTGAATCGCCGTCTCTGTCATGATATTTCTTTCAATCGCTATGCGCCGCACACGTTCTATATCAATCCCCGCACCATTATCGCAAACGGAAATTTTAATCCTCTCCTTCTCTCTCTCCGCTTTGAGTGTAACCTTACTCTTTTCTTTCTTGCCCCTGTCACTTTCCTGCTTGATACCATGGTCTAACGCATTTCGTATGAGATGCAAAAGTGGTTCTCTCAAAACATCGATGATAGAACGATCAACTTCAATCTCAGCACCGACGATCTCAAGATCAACCTGCTTACGCTGTCTCTTTGCCTCATCTCGAAACCACCGTGGAAAAAAATCAAACACTGTCGAGAGAGGCAACATTCTCAATCTCATAACTTCATCGTGTAATCCCGAGATAAGCCTCGATGCTGTCTCAGTGCTGCTGACTAATGCAGTATCACCGATCTGCCGGCTCAGCCTCAAAAACCTTGACCGTGCTACCATCAATTCATTCGTGAGATTGAAGAGTTTATCGAGTTTTCTCATCTTAACGCGAATCTCAGAAATCTCCTCACGCACTCTCTTTTCTCTCTTAAACTCTACGTCCCTCCCCTCTTCCATTTTTCTAATCACGCTAATAATTTTTCGAGAGGCCGGCAATCTTTTCTTATGCCTAATTGCATATACTGATTTGGCGAGGTAATCGGCTACACGAAAGAGAAAATTGACAACCGTAGGATTTATCTCACCTCGTTCTTTTGCCTCATCCAACAATTCCTCAACACGGTGGCAAATTTTACCGATTGAGCCATATCCCATTGTTTGCGACATTCCTTTAACAGTGTGGAAAATACGAAATACTTCGAGTATCGACCGGGTATCCAGATAATTCGTTTCCAAATTGAGTAAATGCTTATTGAGCTGCTTTATGTACTCCTCAGTTTCACTGATAAACAGTTCTCGATAACTTTCCATCACTTTTTCGTTGTTCGTTCAATCGCCTCCAACACGCGAGAAGGCTGAAATGGTTTGACTACATAATCGATTGCCCCTGCTTGTACTGCTTCTAAAACGAGGGCCTGCTGACCCATTGCTGAAACCATGAGAATTTTCGCATCGGGATCACTTTTCTTTATCTCCTTCACCGCCTCAATGCCACTCATGTCCGGCATGATGATGTCCATTGTGACGAGATCGGGTTTCAACTCCTTGTAACGCGATACTGCTTCTCTCCCTGTTGCTGCTTCACCACAAACAGTATGGCCACCCTTCTCTAAAATGTCACTCAGCATACGACGCATAAACATCGCATCATCCACGATCAAAACCCTCATGTATCCTCCTTTGATAATGCCTTTGCTAAATTTAAAATAAGAATGGGCTTCTCATCGATTTCATAGATCCCATAGACAAAATTCTTTTCTCTTTTTGCGGCAAGAAACTCTGATGTTTTTTTAATCTTCCCTTCTTTAATTTTTCTCGTGCCAAGCAATGCATCTACTTTGAGTCCTGCTACTCTACCATCATCTTCAACAATCAGCATAACATTACTTTGTTCGGTGCCCTTCATTCCAAAACGCTTTCGCAGTGAAAGCACTGGAATCACGTCCCCCCTCACATTCACGAGACCTAATACATAATCGGCTGATTGAGGCACCATAACAGGTTCATGTACTTCCGTTACCTCGAGTACCTTGCGTATATCTATCCCGATACATTCATCACCTATCTTAAACACGATAATCGTCTCCATTATGAACTCCATAGATACTGAAAACGCACCAGTCCAAAGGGGTCAACTTTAAAACCACCTATTTTTTTTGAGATGGCATAAGAATCGACGCTGTGTGAAATAAATACCCACGGTGCATCATCAACAATGACCTCTTCAATCTTTTGATACATCAGCGTGCGTCTCTTACTGTCACGCTCGGCACGGGCCGCTTCCATGACTTCATCGATCTCCTCATTCTGATAGAATGTGGTATTTCCCGACCGACCAAAACTCTTTGAGTGAAAGAGGGGATAGAGAAAGTTATCAGGGTCACCATTATCTGAAACCCATCCCTGCAAACATAAAAGACTCTCGCCTCTATAAGATTTATCCAAACGCTCTCGCCACGGCAGGGGATTTAATACTATGGTGATACCGATTTTTTCAAACGAATCCCTTATGTACTCTGCCTGACGTATTGACCATGCAGTATCATTGATGTCGAGCACAAATGACCCATTGATACCATGTTCATACCCTGCCTCTCGCATCAGTTCACGTGCTTGTCTTATATCCACGGGATAACCGACTAGTTTTTCATTGTACGATGCCATTCCAGGTGGAAAGACACCGCGGGCCGCAATTGCTTGCCCTTCCATTAAAACGCCAGCGAAATAGTCCTTGTCGAGTGCATAGTTCATGGCCTGGCGAACTTTTTTATTATTAAATGGAGTGTCCATCGACACATTGATACCCAGGTACTGCGTAGCGAGTATTGGACCGGACACGATTTCATCTGGGTCAAATTCTTTTATCATATTCGGGGATAACCTCATAACAGAAATTTCACCTCGTTTGTAGCGCGCGACTGCTTCATGATCGTCAGGTATAATTTTCATAATGACGACATCAATTGGAACTCTCCCACCGGTAAAATCCTCAAACGCCTTCATAGCAATTTCCTTATTCATCTCCCAATGAAGGAATTCATATGGTCCTGCGCCAACTGGTTTTTTATCAGAAAAATCCTTTGGAGTAATGTCACAGACGCCACACGCTAAATTTGTAAGAAACGGGAGATAGGGATACTTGAGAATAAATCGTACGCGGTTGTCATCTACCATGATAACATCATCAATGTAATCGATAGCACTCACATTCGGACCTCGTTTTACTCTCGCTATAGTGTCAATAACATCCTGAGCCATCAGCACTTCACCGTTATGAAATGTCACACCTCTCTTCAAGGTAAAATCCCACTCTGTGCCATCCTTTGATACAGAAAATGTATCAGCGATGCCGGGGATGATGTGATTAGAAGAATCGAACGTCAATAGTCCAACGAAGAGCTGTGCATTGATCATCTGGCTCGTTGCATCGGTCTTGTTTGCAGGGTCGAGAATGATGGGGTCCGTCGTGTTTCGAAACACAACGGTCTTCTGTTGTTTTTTCAAAATTGATACATCCTTTTCATAGTGATCAACTATATCTAAAATATTTCTGGCGATATGAGAACCTGATTGTATCGATTGAACATAGTGTTGAAATCCTCTATTGATTTTCTCATAATCGGCATTGAGTGTGCGGATTCGTGAACTCAATGTATTACACTGATTAACCATCTTCGTTGTTGAATTATTCATCTCGCGGGAGAGATTATCGAGATTTTCGAGCACCTTTCTATTCTCTTCAAAAATTCCGATTGCAAACTTCAGACACCCAATTCCCTGTTCAACGTCGCTCATACTTTTAATAAGTAGCGGAGATAACTGCTTGAAATTTTTTAACATATCATTTGCTATTTCACCGATTTTATCAACAAATGTCGTTGTCCTCTCGGATAAACTCTGAATCTCGTGAGTAACAATATCCAGTAATGACGAGTCGCCTCGGGCACTCTCGATACCAGCATAGAGTCCGAGTAACTTTGAACGTTCGGTAATTTTTTTTAAATCCTGGAGAGGCTGATCGATGGTATACGCTATCGTCTTCAAAGAATGTAACGCATTATTGAGCCTTCCCACAATTTCCACGGTATCCTGGTAGAATACGACCCCCTTAGAGAGTACATCTGCGGCTAATGTATTCGTTTTCGACCAATTTTTAATCTCATCGGCAATCTCCTCAATAATGTGAAGGAGACGTTTGGCTTCGGAAACAAATAGAAGAATTGAACGGTCTGACGTTTGAATAGTACGTTTGTTCATGGCTTCCTTAATCAAATCTTGAGCAATCGTACCGTGCTTTGCTGATACATTCAAAAGCGCAATTTTAAAAGCATTGTATATATGAAAAAAACTTACGTCGTCTTCGACTTCGATAAAACTCTCTTTGATATTATTGATTTGTCTAAAAAATGCTTCCAGAGAAATTTCTACAATTGCCGAAGAGCGGGCAGTGTCGTACATATCGGTTAACCAGTCTGATAATTTTTCATTTTCCTTCAACAGTAGACTGTGTAATTCTTTTTGAGACACAATACTCTGTGAAATATCCTGTATGCCTGATTCTATTTTCGGAATGAGTGCGAGAAGATCGTCGGTAATATTAAAAAATGTGCTGTTAATCTCCTTTAATCGCGCATTAATATCCCTTATATTTTGTAACTCAGCACCTAAATCCACCATACCCTTAATAATCTCCGACGAAACTTCGGGTATTATTCTCGTAGGTTTTTGAGCACTACGTACTAAGCTTGTCATTTCTCGAGCGATAACCTCGAACCCCTTTCCCTGGCTCCCTGCATGAAAGGCGGTGATACCGGCGTTGCGTGATGCAACCTCTATAGAATCCGAAACCATATTGATGTCTTTAATCGTATGTTCAAGCTGAACGCCCCCATTTCGTATCTTTTCAAAAAGATCTGCAATGTTATCGAGGTCTTCACCAATACGATTCGATGCAATGAGAGATTCATTAACCTTGGCAACGCTCTGATCCAATAATTCTCGCGTCCGCTTAATTTCTTGGTCGAATACCGTAGTCCCCTCATATTCCAATTCAACTGTTGCAGAAAGATTATTGAAATCTCTGCGGATTTCGCTGAGAAATTCTGTATCCCTTTGAAGGGTGTTTTCTATATCCTGGGCAATCTCTAATAGACTGCGGAAAACGTCATCGTATTCTGCTAATGGTAGATTAAATTTTTTAATGATACTCTCTTTTACACCTATTCCCATTAGTATTATTGTATTAAATTTTCATAAATTGTCAAGAGCGAGTAGTCAAAGTTCTGATTTAAATAAGTCATCATCGCTCTGGAAACAACGATGATAACTCAAGGATTGTCCCGATTTATCATTATTGGATATAAAAACATAGACGAAATCGTGGATCTTACGATGTTAATCGAGAATTCACGATTTCAAGAATCGGAACCGCCAAGCGGGATAATTATATTCCGCCAACTATCATCGATGTAATCTTATGCAAATCACTGTCATCTCTGAGTATAAAAACTGAATGCCAGGACGCAGAATCGAACTGCGGACACCCGGATTTTCAGTCCGGTGCTCTACCAACTGAGCTATCCTGGCTTCTTGCATCATTCTATTCAAATTTCGATAAATGTCAATATTCTTTCATGCCATAACTTGGTTGTTTCCCATTAATAATAAATGGGTGGCTAAACCTCTAAATTCTAAGCACTAAATCCTAAACAATTTCAAAGCTCAAATATAGAAATTCAAAACAGTTATTCTCTCGCGAAGCCGGAAAGGTTAAGGAAAGAATGCTTGAAATTTGGATTTTGGTAATTAGTATTTGTTTAGTATTTCGAATTTAGGGTTCGGAATTTATTCTTAAGCGGTTGACATACCACATGAGGTTATTATAATCATGCTATGGAATACCAAAATATGCAAGAGAGGAGGTAACACGCAATGAATTCACTACTATTGTGTGTGCTGGTGTACGTCGGATTCATCGTTGCGTATAATACATACGGTAAGTTTATTGGTCGCCGGCTTTTCAATATTAACAAGGATGCGCCAACACCCGCCCACGAGATGAAGGATGGCATTGATTATGTTCCTACGAGAAAAGAAATACTGTTCGGTCACCATTTTTCATCAATTGCCGGTACAGGACCGATCGTTGGTCCAGCGATCGGTGTTATTTGGGGTTGGGTACCGGCTATCATCTGGGTTGTTGCCGGTTCTATCGTCATGGGAGCAGTACATGATTTTGGCGCCCTCATCATCTCAACACGAAGCAGAGGAAAATCGATCGGTGAGGTTACAAATGAAATAATCGGCCCAACATCGCGCATACTGTTCTTACTCGTCATATTCTTCTGCCTCGTCATCGTCGTTTCAATATTTGCACTCATCATTGGTATTCTCTTCACGATGTATCCGAGCGCAGTATTTCCAGTATGGATGGAAATTCCCATTGCCCTAACCCTGGGCTATCTCGTGTACAAGAGAAATGTAAACGTCACACTCTTTTCTATCATTGCACTCGTCGTCATGTATATCACCGTCGTCATCGGGACTTACATACCATTCACAATGCCCAGCATTATTGGTGGTTCTCCGCTCGTTACATGGCTCATCATACTTATCATGTATGCCTATATCGCATCGGTCCTTCCAGTACATATTCTCCTACAACCACGTGACTATATCAATGCCCATGAATTGCTTTTTGCCATGATTCTGCTATTCTTAGGGCTGGCAATTGTCCGACCACAGATCAGTGCACCAGCGTTCGTAGCAGCTCCAAAAGGTGCACCACCCCTCTGGCCGTTTCTCTTCATAACGATTGCCTGCGGAGCAATTTCGGGGTTCCACAGTCTCGTTTCCTCAGGGACCTCATCGAAGCAACTGGCTAATGAACAGCATGCACAGTTTGTCGGTTATGGCGCCATGCTCATGGAGGCGGCGTTGGCAACTATCGTCATTATTGCCTGCACTGCTGGTCTCGGTAACATCCACGCATGGACTGCACGCTATGCAGACTGGGCAACCGCTTCTGGACTCGGCGCAAATCTAGCCGCCTTTGTTGATGGCGCATCAACATTCCTCACTGCTCTGGGCTTCGGCAAGACGCTCGCCGTCACGATTCTGGGTGTATTTATAGTAAGCTTTGCTGCGACGACGCTCGATACCGCAACGAGAATACAGCGCTACATTGTTACAGAACTTGCCGAAAATTTTAAAATAAAGATTCTCACCAACCGATACGTTGCCACATTATTTGTCGTCCTCACCGCACTGTTGCTTGCAATGGCAAGACCCGACGGCAGAGGAGCGCTTGTTCTCTGGCCTCTCTTTGGCGCGAGCAACCAGCTGCTTGCGGGACTCACCCTCATGGTTATTACTGTCTATTTATACAAAAAAGGAAAATCCATTGTGTATACTGCTGTTCCCATGATCTTCATGGTCATCATGACTGGTTGGGGCATGATAATAAACATAATCAATTTCTTTAAAACAACAAATTGGCTTTTATTTGTAATAAACGGGTTCATTATAATCTTCGTTATCTGGATGATCATTGAAGTCGTAAACATGGTGAGGAAAGTCGATTCTGGACTCATAAAGCGAGTAGATAATTAAGTATTGACATATCCTGTAAACGGGGATATAATTTTCTAAAGGAGGATCGTTGATGGAATGGAAAGGCGAACTCATTAAAGTCGACAATTATCGATATAAAATTCCGAAGAGTTACAAAGCAGGAATGAGAACCGACGGTCTCATTTTCGCGTCAGAAAAGATGATCTCTAAAATAAAAAAGGACCAGGCACCAGAACAGGTAGCAAATGTCGCAACGTTACCGGGTATTGTTGGCTGCGCCATGGCAATGCCAGATATACATTGGGGCTATGGTTTCCCCATCGGTGGTGTTGCTGCCTTTGATACCAAGAGCGGGATAATATCTCCCGGTGGTGTTGGCTATGATATAAATTGTGGGGTCAGACTCTTACGCACTGATTTAGCGCATGAAGAGATCAGGAATAAAATAAAAGACCTGGTGAGATCACTATTCAGCAATATTCCGTCTGGCGTAGGCTCCAAAGGAAAGATACGCATTGATGAGCGCGAGGTAAAAGAGGTACTCGTGCACGGTGCACAGTGGGCATTGAAAAAGGGGTTTGGTTGGAAAGAAGACATAGAAAAAATTGAAGAGCGTGGAGCACTGGCAGGAGCAAATCCTGATCGGATCTCGAGTCGAGCACTGACGCGTGGCAGACCACAACTCGGGACTTTGGGTGCGGGTAACCACTTTTTAGAAATTCAGATAGTCGAAGATATTTATGACCGTGAATCAGCAGCAATTCTGGGAATAGACGATGTCGGTCAAATTACGGTCATGATTCATACTGGCTCGCGTGGATTAGGGTACCAGGTCTGCGACGACAATGTGAAGGTTCTTGGACGCGTCACACAAAAGTACGGTATACATATACCGGATAGGCAACTGGCTTGTGCACCGATAGAATCACCCGAAGGAAAGTCATATTTCGAACAAATGGCATGTGCGGCGAACTATGCCTGGGCAAATCGGCAATGTATCATGCACTGGGTACGCGAGGCATTCGAAAGAGTCCTGGGTAAAAAAGCCGAAGACCTGGGTATGCGACTCATTTACGATGTTGCTCACAATATCGCCAAGTTCGAGGAACACACCATAGGAGACACAACAAGGCGTCTGTGTGTGCACCGCAAGGGCGCTACACGGGCTTTTTTTGCGGGTCACAAAGATGTTCCTGAAGTCTATAAAAAAATTGGCCAACCCGTACTCATTCCTGGTGATATGGGAACGCATTCATATTTACTGCTCGGAACTGAAAAGGCAATGAAGGAGACGTTCGGCTCGACATGCCATGGTGCAGGCAGGGTTCTCTCTCGTACCAAGGCATTACAACAAACACGAGGCAGACGAGTCGATAAGGAATTGGCAGAAAAAGGAATATTCGTCATGTCAGCGAGTAGTGAAGTACTACGCGAGGAGGTCCCTGAGGCGTATAAGGATATCGACGTGGTCGTCGATGCAGTGCATCAGGCCGGTATCTCCAAAAAAGTAGCACGTATGAGACCGCTTGGAGTGGTGAAGGGATAAATACCTAAACGTCCAGAATGCCTGAATACCTAAATTATCACCGTTTCACCGATTCTTTGTTTCACACTCCCGCAGTATAATGGGTCAGACACTCAAGGAAAAAATTAAGTCTGCACCTCCCAGACCAGGTGTATACTTATTCAAGAACGATAAGAATAAGACAATCTACATCGGAAAGGCAGCGAACCTCAAGAATAGGCTCTCCTCATACTTCAGTAAAGATGACAGCCGGAACCGTATTTTAATCTCACACACCGCCGATGTCGACATCATCATCACCAATTCAGATGTTGAGGCGTTGACCCTCGAAGAATCACTTATTAAACTCAACAAACCGCGCTACAATGTTCGATTAAAAGATGACAAGAAATTTCCCTATCTCAAGTTGACCGTACAGGAGAAATTTCCTCGCATATTATTCACGCGTGATCTCAGAGCAGACGGGTCGCTCATCTTCGGACCCTATACGAGTGCGCGAGCACTACGTCAGACACGGGACGCACTCTGTCGTATTTTTGGGCTCGTATCATGCACGAAAGATCTCAGTAAGGAATATGCGCGGCCGTGCCTTGAGCACAGCCTTGATAGATGTAGTGCTCCATGTGCCAAGCTCATCGGCAAAGAAGACTACATGAAACTGGTCAAGCGGGCGACCGAATTTTTAAAAGGAAACTCGGATGAACTCCAACAAAAAATTGAACAGCAGATGTGGGTTTACGCACAAAAAGAAAAATTTGAGGCGGCACAAGTTCTCCGCGACCAGCTCTTTGCCATCAGAAAAATATCACAGCGACAGCAGATTGTTACGACGGATAATATCAGCCGGGACATTATCGGTATTGCGCGTAGTCGTTTCAACTGTGTTGCCTGTCTCTTCAGGATACGAGAAAATCGTCTCGTTTCTAAAGAAATCTTCCACCTCAAGCTGAGTGCACAGGTGAGTAACGAGGAGATCGCAAGTGCATTCATTAGACTCATCTACACCCATTTATCATTTATCCCTCAGAAAATTGTGATATCAACAGTGCCCCTGGAATGGGATATTCAGTCTAAATGGTTTAAAGAAAGAGGATTTACGGTCTCTATAGTAACCGGTGAAAAAACAACGACAAAAAGACTCTTAGAATGGGCACAGAAGAATGCGGAGAGCGAGCTGGCAAAGAAGATTATCAAACGCAGGGCACCGAGCATGATATTCGAACTGCAAAATATCCTGAACCTGGAAGTCTTGCCACGATGGATCGAGGCATTCGATGTATCAAATCTAAAGGAAACGTTTGCAGTAGGCTCTTCTGTAGCATTCCGGGATGGTAGGCCCAATAAGCAGCGCTATCGACGGTACAAAATCAAGAGGGTGAAAGGACAGAACGATTTTGCGATGATCAAGGAGATCGTCTCACGCCGGATTACCGATGTGAAAAAGGAAAAAGAGATGCCCGACCTCTTACTCATTGATGGTGGAAAAGGACAAATGAGTGCGGCACTCACCGCAATGAAGGAAATCGATACCGATATTCCTACGTTTGCTATAGCCAAGCGTAGTGATCAGCTCTATGATAAGGAGGGCAACGTCGTCTCGATTCCTGCCTCATCGAGGAGCATTATACTCCTTAAAAGACTACGTGATGAGGCGCACCACTTTGCCATTAGCTACCACAGAAAGATACGGGGTAAAAAAATGACCGCATCAGAACTGGACAAAATTGTGGGCATTGGGAAGACAAGAAAACTGAACCTCTTAAAGTATTTTGGTAGCGTCGATGCTCTAAAGCGTGCATCCGAGGAAGAAATAGCAAAGGTGCCGACAATAGATAAAAAAATCGCCCGTGTAATCTACGAATCTCTGCATTAAAGATAGAGAGCACGTGGGGTCAAATCTCTATATTCTACACTGATACTAAAAGAAAAATCAATTTTATTTAAGTCGATTTTGGAAACGTTATTTAAAATTAAGACATTGAGGCAGCGTGCCATGGTATGTAATTATGATAGTAAGAAAGAATGGATGTTAGCTTGGAGAATTTACAATTTGTAGACTGTAAAGATTGGCTCCAAAATATTAATGATTTTCCTGAGAAGCAGTTTTCGTCGTTTATTCTATAATCTGGAAACTTGCGATCATTAATTCGAGATATTTCTTCGTCTGTGCATAAGCCTTTTCGTCAATTTGAGATGCGAACATATACACACGGCTCTTCTCTTCATAGACAATTGCAATAATATCCACGACCATCGATGCCATTGTCTCGTTAGAATAACCTTTTGCCTGCGCACGATAGGCAATTCGATCACCCCACACAGTCTCACGTGAATCACTAATCGTGTAATCCCGAATCGTTGCCTCTGTACAGTAGCTATCGAGGCCTTCTCTTGTTGATTCTCTGAGGAGGGCAAAAAAATCATCATCGGTGAGGCGATAGAAATCATCTGGAGGAATACCCAAGGCAAATCCACCAACTTCTACTAATTTGTAATCACCAGAACGAAATTCAAACATCTCAAAATCTTCAGACTTTTTTTTCCAACCAGCAGGAGCAGTTATTTTAAAACCGGCTCGTGTGTGTATATATTCTTTCGGCTCAGACGGAGCACCACAGTGTACACATGATAAAAAGAAAGCAGTGATAACAAAAATGCAGTAGTGCGCTTTCATGATCCTCCTTTCAGAATACTATCTCCACTATACTTCTGACAACTGTAGTGTCAATAAACCTGCGTAAAATTTTGAATGAAACGTTCGCGATTCACTCTTTTCTTTTGATACAGTACCTCAATCCCTTATATCGAGGAAGCGTCGACGGATCAGAAACGGTATCAATGATTCTTCCGCCGTGTCCTTCAATGAAATTATCCAAATCTTCCTTTCTAATACAATACATGTCTTTAATTGCCCACGTACCGTAGCGCAATCGTTTATACAGTCTGCGCAATTGTATGGGCATAATCCGTTTGATCAAATTTCTGAGGCGCGTTCCAAAGATTGGCAACTGCTCGACCGTAATTTGAAATATAATCAACCCATCTGGTTTTATAATCCGTAAAAATTCTCTGATATATCTTAAACTATAGAGAGGTGGGATATGTTGAAACACAATATTTGAATAAATGAAGTCGAATGTGGTATCCTTGAAAATGCGCAGGTCACTCGTATCATTGAGCACATATATACACCGCTCACCGTAGTGATTATAATGAGCCGCTAATTCTAACATCTTACCGGAAATATCCACGCCATAACAGGTATCGTAATAATCGGCCAGTGCCTGCGTTAATCTACCAACACCGCAGCCAAAATCCAAGGCTTTATTGTTTCCGGGTCTCATATTGAGTGTATCGATATAATTCATAACAGATTTTATTTCTTTTCTTCCGGTCTCGAAGAGTTCTTCAGGACTCCATGCGTTGTTTTTTTTCTCTGGCAGAGGAAGAATTGACCACAACGGATCCGATGCTGCAAACTCATCCCAGTTGTGCTTAATGTTGTACAATGTCTCCATACGAGTACCGCTACACTCTCTCTACTTTGACCTTACTAATTTTTCTCCTCGTTCCCTCCAGAATGGTGAATTTCAAATTTCTGTACTGAATCGTTTCTCCAACCTTGGGAATACGGTCAGCGTGTTTGAGAATTAACCCCCCAACGGTCGACACATCCTCCTCGTCGATTTTCAAATTGAAGCGGTCTGAAAAATCATCTAACTCTAACCTCGTATACACAATGTATTCCTTCTCAGAAATTTTTTCTATAAGCGGGCGCTTCGCCTTATCAAATTCGTCTTCGATATCGCCAACTATTTCCTCTATTAAATCTTCAACACTGATAATACCCGAAACGCCGCCAAATTCATCTATCACGACACCGCATGAAAGTCTCAATTTCTGCAATTCGAGGAACACGTCTAATGCATGACGATCTTCGTAGACAAAATGGGGAAGCCGAATGAATTCAACGACAGGATACTCTCTATAATCGTTCCAGAATAAAATAATATCTTTTATATAGAGTACACCAACAATGTGGTCCAAATTGTTAAGGTACACAGGATAACGTGAGTAGTGGTATTGTCTATAGCGCTCTATAACATCGGCGAGTGTATCGTTGCATGAAAAAGCAACAACCTCGTTTGCTGGAACCATGATTTTATTGACCTTTCGCTCTCTTATCGCAAGGATTTCTTTAATCATTCGCTTTTCAGTGCTGGAAATTCCAGTGAGATCGAGCTTGTCCCCTGCCTTCAATTTAAATGTTGGTTGTTTTCAAGACTGGCTACTTTTTAAACTTGAATTCTCCAAAATCTTCTGGCTTTGTACTTCTTAAGCGACGTTTTAATTCATCAACACTTTTATCACCCGGGAATACGATTCCATTTTCATTCATGATCTCATCATTCACAAAAATTGTAGACCCTGTTCGCAAGGCAAGCGCGATTGAGTCTGATGGACGAGCATCGAGTGCAACCACTCGCGAATCACACTCAATAAATATTTTCGCAAAGTAGGTCTCATTCTTCAATTCCATGATACCTATTCTGGTTACCTTTGCCTGAAATGCATCGATAATAAGCTTCAACAAGTCATGTGTGAGTGGGCGTGGCGGTTTGAATCCCTGAAGCGAATATGCAATTGCCATTGCCTCATTCTCACCAATCCATATGGGCAATGTACGGTCGCCGTGCTTCTCTTTTAACAACACCACATAGTGATACTGTTGGTCTTCGATAACGCCGCTAACAAAAACTTCTAAAATTTAGACTCCTTCCTCTAATACAACAAGCTTGAACTGCACATTGGTTTGCTCATGGAGGTGGACTTTTATGTCGTAAACACCAGGACGTTTTATCGGTTCGTCGAGCACGATATGCTTCTTATCAATTTCGATACCTTCATTTTTTAAAAGTTTCGAAATATCGCTCGACGTAATACTTCCAAAAGACTTGCCATCGATACCAGTTTTGATGGTTGTTTTGACGCTCACGTTATTGAGCTGGTCGATGAGCGACTGATGCATGGCTTCCATTGCCGATTCTCTCTTCGAAAAACGTTTTTTTGATTTTTCTAATCCCCTGATGTTTCCAGGAGTTGCCATGATTGCGAGTTTGCGTGGAAAGAGATAGTTCCGTGCATAGCCATCTTTCACATCAACAACGTCAAATGGCTTGCCGAGTCGCTCAACTTCACGTAAGAGGATAATCTTCATCACCTAATCTCGTAAGGCAAAAGGGCTATTTCCCGTGCCCGCTTGATAGCCAGTGCAAGTCTTCTTTGATGAAATGCACAGAGACCGGTAATTCTCGGAGCCAGAATCTTTCCTCGCTCATTGATAAAACCTTTGAGCAGTGATGTATCCTTGTAATCAATTTCATTTATATTCTTATGACAAAAACGACACTTCCTTGGCATTATTGCACCTCTAAAATTGTGACTGCTTCCTCAACCTCGTTAGAAAGGTGTCTCAACCTCACCCTCATCCTTATATTCAGTTTCGGTATCGGCGGCAGGTCCCTCTTCAGAAACTTCTTTTTCTGTCGGCATATCGAGAAATTGAATACGACGAGCTATCACCTCGATTGCGGAACGCTTCTCACCCGTGTTTGTCTCCCACTGTCGTGAACGCAGCCGTCCCTCAATGAGGACTGCACTCCCCTTCTTCAAAAAATCGTTGGCAAGTTCTGCCTGACGTCGCCACGCAACGACATTAATGAACAACGTCTCTTCTTGCGGCTCACCAGTCTCGCGATTCTTATAGCGCCGCGAACTTGCGATCCGAAAATCACACACTGGAGCACCTTTCTGTGTATAACGCAGTTCAGGATCGGCGACCAATCGGCCGATCAACTGCACATTATTCAGATATCCGAGCCGTAGAGGATTCACTTCGACCTTCCCTTCGTAAATATAATTAACCTCAAAATGTTCGTCCGATGCTTGACCGCTGCTTTTATCTTTGTAATAGATAACGGCAAGGCGGTAAACTGATAGTTAACATATATCCCTTCGTTAAACTTTTTAATTGGATAGGCTAACGTTCTTTTACCCCAATTATCGAATGTCACATTACCTTTACCCTGCGTCTTGATTGTTTTCTCTACAGCATTAATTTCATTATCTAATTTTTCTTCGTCCAACTGCGGTTTAAAAATACACATCGCTTCGTAATCTTTCATTAATTCTTCCCTTGTATCGAACCAAGCTTTTTAATTTCATCAGTAAATTCCTTGATGACCTTCGTGAACTTCTCGCCCTCAGCAGCAGATATCCATTCGAGTCTCAAGCGTCTCTTATCAATACCCATACCCTCGAGTAATTTGTGTAAGAGAGCAACACGCCGTGCTGTTTTGTAGTTTCCGTTTTGATAATGACAGTCACCAAAATGGCAGCCTCCAATCAATACTCCATCAGCTCCATTTCTAAATGCCTGAAGTATATGCTGTGGATCTATTCGCGAAGAGCAGAAGAAGCGAATCGGTATCACATTCGCTGGATACTTTTTCCGTGATGTCCCAGCAAGGTCTGCTGCAGCAGATGTACACCATTTACAAAAAAACCCGATTATTTTTGGTTCAAAGTTTCCCTTCATCATTTCTCCTCCAGTACCGTTACAACCATCTGCTCAATCTGCTTATCCACGAGATTCTTCTGCTGTGCTGCCCCTGAAGGACAGGCAGCACTACACGACCCACAGCCCTGACACAACGCCTCAGTAACCTTAACCACCATTTTCTCTTTGTCGAGTTCCCGCGCATTGTACGGACAGACGCCCACGCAGATACTGCAACCAGAACACAAATCTTCATCAACACCGGCAACCGTTGGTTCGAATGAGATCTTATCTTGTGAAAGTATGGCTATTGCCTTGCTGGCTGCTCCTGATGCCTGTGCTACAACTTCCGGGATATCCTTCGGTCCCTGAGCTGCACCGGCAAGAAAAATACCCATTGTCTGGCTCTCGACCGGCCTTAATTTTGGATGTGCCTCTGTTAAGAAACCTTTTGCGTCACACTGTATCTTCAATTTTCTGACGAATTCCTCATTCCCTTCAGTAGGAACCATAGCCGGTGCGAGTACCACCATATCCGCATCTACCTCAACTTTCTTTCCGGATAATGTATCTGCACCGAGCACAACTATTCTACCATTGTCCTGATACACCTTCGATACCTTTCCCCGAATATAGAGCGTACCTTCATCAGTCACACGGTTATAAAATTCCTCGTATCCCTTTCCTGAGGTTCTAACATCTATATAAAAGATTATCGGCTCACCGTCATGTACCCTGTGCTTAAAGAGGAGTGCATGTTTTGCAGTATACATACAGCAAATTTTCGAACAGTATTCAAGATGATTCTCTTTGTCCCGTGAGCCGGCACATTGAATAAACACAATTCTCTTCGGTACTCGACCATCAGAAGGCCGCTTCAACTCTCCTGCTGTCGGTCCTGATGCGGATAATAGACGCTCAAACTGTAATGAAGTGACCACATCCTGCACTGTTCCATAGCCGTATTCCTTTAACCTCTCCGCGTCGTAGAGATCAAACCCTGTGGCGACAACGAGTGCGCCGACATCGTACTCCTCTATCTTGTCTTCTAAATCGTGTGCGATTGCTTTTGGCTCACACACCGTCTCACACTGGAGGCATTCACAACAAATTGCACAGTTGAGACAACGTTCTGCCTCTTTCTTTGCAACCTCTTCTTCGAAGCCGAGTTCAACTTCATCAAATTTGCTCCGTTTATTGACGTCCAATTTTGGCATCTCAGCCCGTAGCACCTTCTGTATCCGTTTCAAGTCTTCGGGTTCAGGCCTACCTTTCTTGTACTGCTTATGCACAACGGGCACACCCCGTATGTGTGCATCGATCACTTCTGCAGCCTTCTTGCCCGCTGCAACTGCCTCGATAATTGTCGCCGGACCAGTCACGACGTCGCCTCCTGCATACACGCCCTTCACCTTGGTCTCGAGTGTGTCAGGGTCGACAACGAGCGTACCCCACTTTGTTCGCTCAAATGCTGGCTCGAGCCAATCAATCTGTGGCTTCTGAGAGATCGCAACAATGATATTGTCGACAGGAATTCGAAATTCGCTGCCCTCGATAGGTATCGGACGCCTTCTTCCTGATGCGTCAGGTGCCCCGAGTTCCATACGTATACATTCAATCTCCTGCATCCTATTGGTGCCAATAATCTTCGTTGGCGCAACGAGGAATTCAATTTTTACGCCTTCTCGTTCTGCCTCATCGACTTCCCAAGAATTTGCGGGCATTTCTCTGCGCGAACGACGATAGAGAATTGTAACATCGCTGCCTAATCGTTTTGCTACACGTGCAGCATCAACCGCTGCATTACCGCCACCAATGACAGCCACCTTCTTTCCTAACGTGATCTTTTCGCCTTTATTTACCTTTTCGAGAAAACTGATGCAATGGAGCACGCCACGGAGATCTTCCCCATCGATGTTCAATTTCATCTCTTCGTATGCACCGGTCGCAATGAATACGGCACGGTGGTTCTTCTGCAAATCATCGAGACTCATCGTCTCACCAACTCTGACCCCGGTCTTGATCTCTACACCAAATGATTTGATGTAGTCAATATCTGCCTGTATTGCATTGCGTGGTAAACGAAACTCAGGTATACCTAAGACGAGCATTCCACCGGCTACATTTTCTGCCTCGTAGACAGTAACTCGGTAGTTCATTTTCGCCAAGAAATACGCACAAGAGAGTCCACCTGGACCAGACCCCACAACCGCAATCTTTTCTCCAGTCGGCTTTTTCTGTTCGAGGGGATATGAACCGACGTCTGCTACATATCTTTTTAAAGAAGCGATTGCAATGGGTTCTTCTACTTCACCACGAACACAGTCAGATTCGCAGGGATGATTACACACGCGACCACATACACTGGCAAACGGATTTGCCTCCCGCTCGAGTTCGAGGGCTTCCTTATATTTACCAGCACGTATGAGCGCAATGTAACCCTGCGCATTCACGCCAGCAGGACAGGCAATCCGACAAGGAGGTTGACCAAGCTTGGAGATAGTAAATCTATTCGGTACTGCTTGAGGAAACGGTCTATAGATTGCCTTTTGCGTCGCGAGGTGGCATTCAAATTCATTATCCGTGGAAACAGGACAGGCCAAATCACATTCACCACATCCATTGCACTTCTCCCAATCCACGAATGGCGATTTCCGCCTTACCTTTACCTTAAAATTACCGACCGAACCGGAAATCTCTTCAATTTCACTATACGTGAGCAATTTTATTTTATCATGCTGTGCGACCTCAACCATCTTGGGGGTCATGATACATTGAGAACAGTCGAGCGTTGGGAATGTCTCTGAAAGTTGTATCATGTGACCACCAATAGACGGCGAACGTTCAACGAGAATCGTCTCAATGCCGGCGTTGGCGATATCGAGTGCTGCCTGAATTCCTGCAATACCTCCACCGACCACTAATGCACGCCTTGTTACATCCACCAATATGGGCTCAAGCGCTTCGTCGTATTTTACCTTCTCAATAATGCTCTTGATGATGTGTGCCGCCTTTGTTGTTCCAATCGCTTTATCATCATGGACCCATGAACACTGCTCCCTTACATTTGCCATCTCACAGACATAACGATTGAGCCCACCTCGTTCCGATGTATTCCTGAATGTATTCTCATGGAGTGTGGGTGAGCAAGCGGCCACGACAACCGCATCGAGTTTCTGTTTTTTTATCGCATCCACTACAAGATTCTGACCTGGGTCAGAACACATATACTTATAATTTTCTGCATGGACAACACCAGGATACTTCTTAATTTCTTCGGTCAATGCCTCGACATCAACAGTCTTGGCAATATTGATACCACAATGACAAATAAATACGCCGATTCTCTTCATGTTAAATTATGCTCCTTTAATAAACTGATTGGTGAAACCTTGTTTTGAGAAAGCCCCGCGCTATCTGCTCCTAAGCCGAGAGCAATCGCAAGTATCTGCGTGAAATAAAATATAGGAATATCTCGAAATTCTGAATGTACGCCTTTGATTTTCGCTTGAAGGGCGTCGAGATTATAGTGGCATAAGGGACACGACGTAACTATCGCTTCGGCTCCATTCCCTCGCGCATTCTTGAGTAATCTGTATGTCGCCTCAACTGCTGCTTCAGGAGAGTTTACAACGAGGTATGAACCACAACATTCGACCTTGAGAGGGAATTCTACGGGTTCGGCTCCAATAAGACTGACAAATTCTTCAAAAATCGTGGGTGACTCCGGGTCGTCGAATTGGATCTCTTCTTCTGGTCTCAGCAGAAGACATCCGTAGTAACAACCGAGTTTCATACCCTTTAAATCTTTTACGATCTTACTCTTCACACGTTCTTTGTTATCTCTGAAGAATTCTAATGGGTGCACAACCTGTTCACCCCCATCGTAGGATTCCTCGAGATGCTCATTGAGTATCTGTAGAACTTCTGGGTCCTGTTTGAGGATATAGTTTGTTCTCTTGAGCGTGTTATAGCATACAGAGCACGGAACTAAAACTCTGCTATCCTCCTTCTGTGCCTTTGCGAGTATACGCAATGGCGCGATGAGCGACATGCGATTGTCACGGGCAAGGGTAAATGTTGTACCGCAGCAATACCAGTGTGGTAATTCAACAATCTCGACTCCAAGTGCACCAAATGTGGCCTGCATAGATGTGTTTAAAGGTTTTGCCTTTGTATAGAGTGTACAACCTGGATAATAGGGGAACTTCATTAAAATCGCTAATACGTATATTTGCTAAATGCACTCATGAAGGCGAGTGGTGGTGCATCCAACAATAACTCTTTATCGATGCTGTCCACGTCTATCAATCCCTCTTTCGCACGAAGATGGAGAACCCGTACCGCTTCCATCAACCTTGGAATATCAACACCTCGTGGACAACGTGTCTGACAAACCAGACACGCAGCACAAAACCATGGTCCGTGAGCCTGCAGTACATCGTCTTTTAAACCCAGCTGGATAAATCGTATTACTTGATTGGGAGGCGCATCCATAAATTCAGCGAATGGACATCCTGCTGTACACCTACCACATTGATAGCAATCAGATATTTTCTGATTGCTGATTTCTTCAATTCTTTTAATGAAGTCTTTTTCTTTCAATATTTTATTCATTGTGGTTTTATTATATCTAAAAATGACATAAAGTCAAGAGAAAAAAAGGCAGAAAATACATACTTTTTATGATAGTCGATCGCGCCGATGTACAGGTTCTGCCCCCGCAGTACACTTATTCATGGAAGCACGGGTGAACCCCAATACGGTGAAATCACAAAATGGTGCACGTCCTCTCATTCGAGGAACAGTGAAAAACAATAAAAAGAAGTTCAGCTCACGCCCACAATGCTCGGCGTGAACTGAACCTATTTATCCGTATTTAAAGCAAACCCCCGCAAATTTATGAAGAGGCAGTCAAGGCCTCACAAGAAGCCTAGAGGAACGGTTCATTATTGGAGAAATCTCTTCACGAGCTCATGCCACTCTCTATCCGTGAGCCGTTCGTACAGATCTTCAGCTACTTCACCGCCATCGGTAATGGTGACCCCTATGCTCTGTTCAAATTCCTGATGCAGTTTTTCAAATTCTTTTTCCAGCCAGGCTATTGCCTGAGAACCCTTCATCATGTCACCTATTTCCTTGACCGATTTTATTTTCAAAAACCACCCACGGTTATACGGGTCCTTATGAACGAGCGCAGGATCTGACTCGAGCAAATCGTTTTTCTCAACGATCTCTCCTTGAATGGGCAAAGACATCGATACCATGCGATTTCCACTACCCAGTGTCCAACATTTATCACCTTGAGCAATCGCCGTTTTGTCCGCAAAGTCTATGTTTTCTACTTTTCCAATTAAACGAGAAGCAAAATCATCAATTCCAACTTTCAGTAATTCACCTTCTACGCTTATCCAGATATGATTGGGGAGATAGTACACATCCTTTTTTAATGTGAATCCCTTGATTTTCTCTTCTTTCTTTGCCATGCGTGCTCTTCTCTTTTGAAGGTACGGGTCGGCATCGATCATATCCTGAATGTATTGGTCAACAGCACAGTGCCAACACTCATAGTTGTTTGAGCATATCTTGTAGGTAAAGTCTCCGGTAAGCATGTACCGGCATTTTCTCTCTGACGCTGGAAGCTGTCGTAATTTTTCGATTGCCTTTACTACTAACGGTGATTCTACATAGATTCCGCTCTGATCAACGATTGCCTGATCGAATTCACAGTTTTTACAATCATAGTTTTTGGTGCACATTCTATATGCAATGACACCAGCCTTCATCCAAATGCATGGCTTTTCTCCGTCTGACGTCAAAGCCTCTTGTTGGGCCTCTTCATTCGTGATAGCCTCCTTCTTATGTTTTGCTAAGAATTCTTGAAATATGGGGCAACTATAGTAATCAGCCTCGCACGGATTCTGTGTTGTAAGCTGATCCTTTGGTATCATTTTTTTCACTGGGCACGCCCCACAGTATGCCACGATGAGTTCTTCTAAAAATGGACAGTTCATAATCAACTCCACTTCATATGAATTGCAAAATATATGCCAAGTCTCTAATTTCAAAACATTCGATATTTCAATAGTTTTATCTTGGATTCTATACTGTTAGTGATTAAAAAATATACAAAACTCTAAAATAGATAAAGTCTTCTTTTTTCTGGGATATTTTATATATGTTTTTTAAACAGGTGTATATTTTTTGAACATTAGAATACCATATTTGACTATGGACGCGTCCCTGTGTCTTTATCTTTTTTTAGATTATACTTTTTTATTTTTTTGTAGAGGGTAATCCGATTGATTCCCAACACCTGTGCAGTCTTTGTTATATTCCAGCCATGCGCCTTCAGTACATGTGCGATATGTCTCCTCTCCATATCACTCATCGATTGAGTCGGCTTGATTTCATCTCGTATGTCTTCCTGCGTGATGAGATACTGCGGAAGGTCTTGTACCTTTATTTCTGGCTCTTGTGAAACGACCAATGCATGTTCAATTGCATTTTCTAATTGTCGTACATTGCCGGGCCAATTATATCCGATGAGTATCTTCATGACCTCGTCAGAAATGTTATCGACTGTTTTCCCTGTATCGAGACTGAACTTCTCAAGAAAATGTTCTGCAAAAATAGGAATATCTTCTTTTCTTTCTCTGAGTGATGGAATCTCAATGGTGATGACGTTAAGACGATAATAGAGGTCATCCCTGAATTCGCCCTTGGCAATCATCTCCTCAATATTTTTATGTGTTGCAGCAATAATTCTGACGTCAACTTTGATAGCGGTCTTTCCTCCTATGCGCTGAAATTCTCGTTCCTGTATGAATCTTAATAGATCGACCTGTGTCTTAGGGCTGATATCTCCGATCTCATCAAGAAAGAGCGTACCTCTATCCGCCATCTCTATTCTTCCCTTATGTTGAGATACCGCACCCGTAAATGCGCCCTTCTCATAGCCAAAGAGTTCGGCTTCGAGGAGTGTCTCCGGGATCGCGCCACAGGCAGCAGCAATGAACGGAAAATTCTTTCTCGGCCCGAGTTCATGTATTGCTCTCGCTACGAGTTCTTTACCAGTACCACTCTCTCCCCGTATGAGCACCGTGGATTTTGTCGGCGCGACCGTCTTTATCATTTCAATGACCTTAAGCATCTCAGGGCTCTTACCGACCAAATCTTGAAATTTGAATCTCTTGGCGAGAGCTCTTCGCAAACGAATGTTCTCTTTGATGAGACGCTGACGTTCAACAAGTTTTGCTATCACAATACTTATCTCCTCGGGGTTAAAAGGCTTTACGATGTAATCTGCTGCACCTTCTTTAATCGCCATGACAGCACTGTCTATAGTCGCATATGCAGTAATGATAATAACAGGAAGTTTCGGTTTAATTTTGTTCATTTTCTTCAAAACTTCGAGTCCATCCATCTTTGGCATTTTAAGATCCACGACGGCTAAATCCCACTCCTCCTGTTTAACGCGTTCGAGTGCATGAAAGCCATCCTCAACGGCTAACACATCATAACCATCTTCAATAAGCCAGTCACTGAGTGAACTCCTCATTATCTCTTCATCATCGACGACCAAAATTCTACTTCTCGGCATGATTGTGCTCCTTTCCTATTTGTCTCTCAAAAAATTCCTTACACTTCATACAAAATCTTTTCTGCTTATTGTCTATCGTAAAAATGCTGTTTGAAAAAAACATCACACATTGAGAATCATGGCAATGAAATAAGCCATAACAGTGACCGAGTTCGTGAATACATTCTTTCACGAGCCTGTCCACAAGGAGCGTCGTGTTGCCTGGCGGCAGATAGTAATATTCTTTTTCCAACCTATTCATCGATACAATAGCTACTTTACCACCAAGCTGTGCCTCACCGTATACGAATGTGAGCACTGGCGTACACAGATCGACGTCTGTAATAGCTATCAATTTTTCACAATCGTGTGGTATTTCAGATGCCAATTTTACTATAATCTTCTTGGCATAATACTGATTTCTTTCAGGTTCAAAGGCAAATAGTGGATATTCATTATCATACACACACCTCAATGAAAACGGTATTAAGAGCGACAGTGAGCGCTTGAGATCTTCCACGATCGACGTTTCCATTGTACCGATTGTCTTTAAATAGATATATTTCATGAGCTCATATTATCATATTATAACAAATTTATAGCCAATGTCAATTTTTTACACGAGAGTTGACAAGAACCATCAGACCTGCTATAATAATATATGAAAGAAGAGAAGATACACGGATTGGATCTTTCTGTCATGCGGCCTCTCATCGAAGGATTACTTAAAAATATGGAGGGAGGTGTCTTTATAATTGACACCGACATGAGGATTATGTCCTTTAATAAAGCAGCCGAATGGATAACCGGCTACTGTCTCGATGAAGTGCTGGGCAAACCATGCTATGAAATTTTTAAAAGCAGCATTTGTGAAGATCAATGTCCGTTCGACAAGGTGATAAAAAAAGGTACGCCAGTGAATATGCGTGACGTTCCGATTGTCGGTAAGGATGGAATTAGAATTACAACTTCTCGTTCCTGGTTTCATCTCGAAGATGTCCATAAAAAGACACGAGGCCTAGTAGTAATCTTCCGCGACATCACAGAACTGACAAATCTGAGACAACAGTTACTACAATCAGAGAAATTGGCTGTTATGGGCCAGCTAGCAGCCGGTGTTGCCCACGAGATAAATAATCCAATCAACGGAATAATAACCTACATTCACCTTATGCTCAAAAAGCTTGATCACAATGACGTCGATCCTGAAGTGTGGAAGAAAAACCTGAAACTTGTCGAGCGTGAAACCGTGAGGATCGGAAGGCTCGTGAAAAATTTGCTCAATTTTTCTCGTAAAACCGAACCTGACCTACGACCCGTATCTCTCAGTAAACTTATTGAAGAGACGTTACCACTCTTAGAAGACCAGTTTTTGATTAAAGATATTAATGTTACGAAAACCTCTGACGACAGAATTCCTGAAATACTTGCTGATTTTAACCAACTCCAGCAGGTGGTGATAAACCTGATACTCAATGCCGTGCAGGCTGTCGAAAAGAAAGGCACGATTAAGATTACGCTTTCTGCCGAAGGCACAAAGGGGAGTGAATGCTTTGTAAATCTCCGTATCTCGGATAATGGTGTGGGCATCCCGAAAGAGGATATGAATAAGATTTTTGATCCCTTCTATACGACGAAGACCAGTGATAAAGGCGGTGTCGGTCTCGGCCTCTCAATAGCCGAGCAGATTATAAAAGCCCATCACGGTCGTATAACACTGAACAGCGAAATTGCTAAGGGCACAGAAGTCTCAGTCCGTTTACCAACGATGTAATTAATCGATTAAATCCTTATACATCTGCAATTTACGGAGTCTCGTCGGGTGTCGAAGTTTCTTGAGCGCCTTTGCTTCGATCTGTCTCACCCTCTCTCGAGTAATATTGAACATTCTCCCCACCTCTTCCAACGTTCTCGGCATGCCATCATTGAGACCAAAACGTAGTCTGATAATCTTCTCTTCTCTCTTTGGCAGATCCCTCAGAATATCGCTGAAGCGGTCTTTCAGAATTGAAATCGCTGCTCGACGCGATGGCGAGTCTGCCATCGGGTCGCTGATAAAGTCACCTACGAAACTCGACTCTTCGTCATCGATTGGCTTGTCCAAAGATATTGGAATGAGAGAGATATTGTGTGCCATACGAACCTTATCAGTGGGGATGTCGAGTCGGTTTGCAATCTCTTCGACGGTTGGCTCCCTTCCTAAATCTTGCACCATATCACGCTTGGCACGCGCAACCTTATTCATCGTGTCGAGAATGTGTGCCGGAACACGTACCGTCCGTGCCTGATCACCGATCGCCCGTGTAATTGCCTGTCGTATCCACCAGGTAGCATAGGTAGAGACTTTGTACCCTTTTCGATAATCGAATTTTTCCACTGCCTTGATAAGACCATTATTACCTTCACCGACAAGATCGGCAAACTCGAGACCGCGGTTCACATATTTCTTGGCGATTGAAATAACCAATCTCATGTTACCCTCGATCATCCTCTGCCGTGCTCGGTTGATTAAATTCTCCCATTCATTGACGATCATCAAGGCCTCTTTTACAGAACCATGATCATCGCCGAGTTCTACCCTCAACTTCTTCCTCTCCTTCGCGTACAATTGTATTTCATCTTTGTTTCTGAGCCTGGGAATTGTCTTTTCAACCTTGTCCATGCGTGCTATTTTGTCTTTAAATATCTGTATCGCGTTATTCACAACACCATGTTGTAATGAAAGGACCGCAAGTTTTCGCAGAATTCTCTCTTCCTTCTCAAAGATGCGCCACTCGACAGCCTTTGATTTATCTCTCCGGTATTTTTTATAGAGTTGAATAAGTGAGCCATAATCTTTTTCAATAGACTTCACTCGGCGTACGAAACGTTGCCGTTCTGCCCAAAAAGCACGTTTATCCATCATCGCCTCTATCTCAACACGCGATATCTGATCGAGGCTGCGATGACATTGCTCGACTTGTTTGCATGTCTCGAGTAGATCATTGATTGCGCATGGGTACGGTAAAAATTGCCGCTCGATCATTCTGTAACCAGTTTCTATTTTTACGGCAAGCTCATACTCTTCCTCTTTCGTCAAGAGATCGTATTTGGCGAGTTCTTTGAAGTAGGCTCTGATGGGTTCCTCAGGCCTTACCGTCGTTTTCAGACGCCGTTTCGTCGGTCTCTTCTTGCCTGCATGGATAATGCTTATCCCAAAACGCCCCAAAGTGCCTAAAATCTCATCGATTTCTTCGGGGGTAGCCTTATCGGGTATTAGTTTGTTAACATCATTAAGCGAAATTGTCCCCCGCTGCTTTGCTTTATCAAGCAATTTTTGAGAATATCTTAGTTTCACTCTTCACACTCCTTATTTATTTTCTCTATTTTGACAGACATAAATAATACAAGTTTACTCACAAAATATTCTTTCTAGTGTGACTTAATATTAAGCATTTTACGTTTAAGATCATTCAGTTCTTTTTGATAATTCGCGAGAGCCTTTTCATCACCATTCTTTCTCGCCTCTGTGATTTTCTGTCTGATGCGTTTTTCTACAACACGATTTTTGAAGCGCATCACCGACTCGAGATAGGCTTGCTCTGGCACGGGCTCTTCTTTGATAACGACCGCAAAAAGTTTTTCACGTAAACGCTCATCGACACCATTCGATAATTCATAGACATCAAATTTTTCATCTTTTAATAATTTTTTATAAAGGCGTACGATATTCTCCTGGCCAAAATCTTCTGGACTTAAAATATCTTTTGCATGATGGAAATGCTCGCTTGCATTTAAAATCATCGCCATCAGCTTTTCTTCAGTAGAAAGAGGCCTCTTCGGTGTAGGAGTTTGAACATCTTTCTTCTGTACCATCGCCTTTTCAATCCTTTCCAAAGGAATATCAAAGACATGCGATATATATTTGAGATATCGGTCATATTTTATAGGATCCTGAATATTGCCAACTATTTGGATGAGATCCTTAATGAGTGCGATCTCCTGTTCCATACTATCGGTTTTGACTGACTTTCTATAGAAATGGAAGAAATCTGATGCTGAACCGAGAAGATCATTCAACTCGGCGGCACCCCTCTGATTAATAAAGGTATCAGGGTCTAAACCCTTGGGAAGTGAGGTCACATATACATCCACCTGGGCATCAATGAGTAAACCAATCGACCTGAGTGCTGCCTTTATCCCAGACAGATCTCCATCAAAAAGGATATTCACTCTTTTCGCAAATCGTGAGATTAGCATTGACTGCTTTTCGGTCAACGACGTGCCCAACGGTGCACAGACATTCATAATACCGCTCTGAAAAAGACTCAGAAGATCAAAATAACCTTCGACAAGTATTGCTTCTGCCTTTTTCCTCATCGACTCCTTTGCCTGGTACAGACCATAGAGGACCCCTCCTTTTTTGAACAAAGGGGTCTCAGGAGAATTAAGGTACTTGGGCTGTATGTAATCGTCAATACCGCGGCCACCGAATCCAATCACACGACCCGAAAGATTAAATATGGGAAAAATGAGACGGTCCCGAAATATCTCATGATTCTGCGAGACGAGACCTGCTCTGTGAAGTTTATCAATCGCAATGCCCTTTTGTCTCATGAATGTTACAAGACCTCCTGAGGTAGGTGCATACCCGAGCCGGAACTCGCGTACTCTATTGACATCGATATTTCGTTCCCGTATGTAATTCTGGCCTCTTTTACCAATTGCTCGGGTAAGTGTTGAGGAATAGAATTGGCATGCAAATTCATTCACATCATATATGTCTTTATACTTCAACCCCTTCGTTGTATCGATCTCGATTCCCAAATTTTTAGCAAGTCTTCTTACCGCATCTGGAAAGTCTAATTTTTCATATTCCATGAGAAAATTTATGGCGCTGCCACCCTTCTTGCACCCGAAACAGTAGAATATTCGCTTATCAGGGTTAACATAGAAGGATGGATTTTTTTCAGCATGGAATGGACAGAGTGCTCGATAATTTTTTCCAACCTTTCTCAAGGTAACGTACTGGGATATCAACGCGACGATATCAGTCTGCCTGTTTATTTCCTGAATCTTTTCCTGTTCAATCACTGTGCCTGCTCTTTTTTAATCGATTCCATCTCCTCAGGTTCAACCCAGTAATATATGTTATCGAGACTTACCTTAAATTTTCCTTGATGCTCTGCAACCACCTGTCCACTCTTTTTCAAATCCCGTATCATTACAATCTCACCAATCTCAGGATAATAGGGAACCTCTCTATCCTTAGGCTCTAATTTCTCATCGAAAAATCGACGAACCTTATGAACGAGTCCAGGTTTTGGTCCTTCTTTCTTCAATGTCTTTATGAACCTTTCAACTCCTCTTTTCGCTTCGATGAGCTCAGTTTTATACCTCATCTTCAACTCACGCAATTCTTTTTTCTTTTTCGTATTCAATTCCTGAAGCCGAGACTCATATTCTCTGACTAAAACAGAAAGCTTCTGTCGCTCTTCCTGAACTGTCTTGAGCTCTTTGGAGAGTCCTTCGAAAAGCTCATTTAATGACAGCTTTTCTCTATTTAAATATGACTCTGCATTTCTCATAATAGTAGAATCTATACCCAGACGCCGCGCCAGTGCGAGGGCATTACTTGCCTGAGGAATTCCAACGATGAGTCGATAGGTAGGACGATCAGTAAATTCCATGCCGGCATTGAGCATATTTTCTTTTTGACTCACGAAAATTTTTAGATTCTCATTATGGGTAGTTGCCAGCACCATGCTTTTTCTCTGTGCAAATTCCTCCATAATTGCTGCAGCCAGAGCAGACCCCTCTTCAACCGAAGTCTGGCTCATGAGTTCATCGAGTAAGATGAGTGAGTTTTTACTTCCATTGAGCGCCTCTTTAATCTGCTTTATGTGACCAGAAAAGGTGGAGAGGCGTGATTCAATACTCTGCTCATCCCCGATATCCGCATACACCTCATCGAAAAAAGGTATCGTGCTTCCCTCATCAGCGGAAATATAGAGTCCACACTTTGCCATCAGCATGAGTAAACCAACGGTCTTAAGAACCACGGTCTTTCCGCCTGCGTTTGGTCCTGAAATCAGCAAAACACGTTTATCTGAATTCATCTTCAAATTGAGTGGAATTACTCGACCATTAACAATTCTTAAAATTGGATGATACCCATTGATTATGTTTACGCTGCTTCCAAAGAATGGCCTCGTGGCCTTATGCTCTTGTGCAAATCGAACTTTGGCAAATAAGAGGTCAAGGCCTACGACGTATTCAATATCTTCTTCGATATGCTCTTGTTCAGCCCGAATAGTATCTGTCAATTCACGCAGAATAGTCTCTATCTCTTGTTTCTCCCGCTCTTCCAACTCTACTAATCGAGCAGAGTCATCAGTAATGTCCATAGGTTCGATAAAAACCGTTTCACCAGAATTAGAATAGGAATGCACAATACCAAGAACATCTTTTTTGAAATTGCTCCTTATAGGCAGAACGTATCTGCCACCACGTTCGACAATAGTTGTATCCGTGAACACATTTGGACGTTTCTCGAGCAATGCCTGTAATGTCTTTATAATTCGATTTTTCGTCTGTTTTTTTTGCTCTCTGATTTGAAACAACACTCTTGAAGCATTATTTTTGACATAGTTGTCTGAATCAATCTTCTGGTCTATTTTGTTCACAATATGATGATAATCTTTAATTTTATTAAAGTAATTTCTAATTGAACTCTTGATAAACCTTGTTTTTAAATCACGGAGGTATTTAAAGAAATGTTTCAAGAGAACAATCTTTTCTATTGATAAAAAACCAACTCTTGTCAATTCTCTTTTTAAATAACCAGGTTCAAAAGGAACATAGAATTGTGCAGATTCACCAGATCTCTCTATCTCTTGTACCCTGTCTAATTCACGCTTTATATCGTGCTGATTTTCCAAAACAAAAATAGCCCTTGCCCTATCCTTTGCGGGTTCTGTCTGACAACATTCAGCAAGGATATTGAGGACTTTTGGGAGCTCAAGAACGTGCTCAGCGTGGGTTCTCTCTATATCTCCTCCTGCTGCCGTTTCAATTCTTTTTTACGTGCCGCAATATGACGTCTTTTTCTCCTTTCACTCGGTTTTTCATAGACATCATGCTTCTTAACGTCTCTTAAAATACCGGCACGCTCAACTGACTTACGAAAACGGCGCATAGCATTATCAAATGATTCGCCTTCGTAAACAGTTATTTTTGTCATCTAATTGCACCTCCTTTCATTTCTGTTATATTATAGTGATAAATCCGAATTTGTCAAGGGCTAAAATGCAAAAAGAGGTCGAAAAATCGTTATCTTATTTATTTCGCTCGTAATATAGGACTTTTTTATTAAAGAATCTGGCCAATGGAATTTATTTACGTTATCAAATACGAAATCAACTCTGTGATGAGAAATTCCCTTGGAATTCTCAATCTTTCTGTGTCAATGATTTTACTGCGTTCCTGAATAGACCAAGTTCCAAATTCAGCATTTTCATTGAACATAAGAACTCTAAGAAACCTTCGATATCTAAAGCCATATAGTGGTCTTCTACCTGATAATGTGTGGGTAAATCATAGAAATAGGCGCCACTACCCAGAGCATCTTCAAGGCGTCGTATGTTTTTACCAATCACCTTTTTAATGGTATCGTGCCTGGGAACAGGAAAGCTTTCCTGATCAAGTCGAAAACGGTTGAGCACGAGCAATTTACCCTCAACGTCGACTGCATCAATGCCCTCGACAGAGAGTGCATCAGCCAGTATGAAGCCATACAAGGATCCGAGGAGGTGCACAATATACGTATTGGTTCCATCGAAAGTACAAGGGAATTCCTTGATTGCCATTTCAGGAAAAATTTTCTTCTTCAATATTGTGGACAGTAGATAGTCATAATTTCCAGCTCCTTTTCCTTCAAATATCTTCGCAACCTTGGAGGCATGGCCGATAAACTTTGCGTAGACCTTCTTCTCTCGTTCGCTCATCTGAACGATCTGCCAACATTTGCCCCCGAGGATAAACTGTTCTTGGAGGTAAAAAATTCGTCCTATAAAACTACCACTGGTAACATCAAAGACATCATACTCGCCAAATGATGTTTCCGCAATATTTGAGTGAATTTTTCCCCAATCTATCTTTTTTTCGAGTCGGTCAGAGACGAAATAGATACGCGGTCGCACTTCCTTAACGATTCCCTCATCAATCAGTTTTTTAAATACGATCTTCACTAATTCCTCGTCAAAAATTGGCGTCAATATGTTGTACAAAGATTTGAGAGTCGTTCCGATACGGCGACGTTGATACAAGTATGAGTAAAGTTGTTGAGGTATGACCGAAAGTGAAGGTCGATACCGTCGCTCAAAGAGTTGACCCTGTTGTGCACACTGAAAGAATGCTTCGAATAAAATCTTTTCCCAGTTCGTCGTGTAAACACCCAGAGCAAACAGTGTATTGGTCCGGCGATTTCCCCTTCCGGTTCTCTGGAGAAGTGATGATACGTTGAATGGTGGTCGATAGAGGATGATGCAATCTATGTCACCGATGTCAATACCCAACTCCAGTGTTGAGGTTGCACACAGAATTGCCCGATTACTGTTGTTCATCTGCCTCTCCACCTCTTCACGCCGTTCCTTTGGCAAACTCGCATGATGAACTAAAACCGCATCCTGGAAAGGAGGCCGATTAAGCTTTTGTGAGAATGCTTCGGCATAACTACGCGCATTGAAAAAAATCAATATCTTTTTTAATCTTCTTTCTTGTATTATATGGAATAGTTCTCTAACAAAATCTCGCTGTGATATGAGTTTACATTCAATCTCACGTTGTGATTTGAGAAAACAGACCTTTGGGTCGTTGAAGTATCTCAAGCCAATATTTAAATCATCAATTGTTGCTGAAAGGGCACAGTATTGAATCCCCTTTTTTATCCGACGCAGGCGACTGAGGAGAACTCTGAGCTGATCACCACGTGGTGTATTATCGAGAAGATGTATCTCGTCGAGTACGACGGCTTCGAGGTCCAAAAAGATTCTTGTCTGACGGGCTATGAGTGAATCAAATGATTCTGGTGTTGTGAGGAGAACATGGGGAAGTTTTCTGTGGTCAATTTTCGGCCTGTCTCCGGTCTTACGACCAAGTAAAATATCGAGATAGGAAATAGGGTCGACCAATCTGCGATAGAGGTCATTGACTAATGCCCTGGTGGGTGAAATATAGAGAACCTTGATGCTGTTGATTTCAGCCTGCACATGTCCTTTCTGTATCATATTTTCAAGGACTGGAGCAATGACTGCCTCGGTCTTACCAGTTGCAGCCGGAGAAATCACGACCACATTTTCACCCTTGAGAATGCGTGGAATCGATAACTCCTGTATTGGTGTAAAGTTACCAAACCGGCTGAAAAATGGAACCCAGGTTCTCTTTAAGCGATCCTTTATTTCGGTGGAATCCATGTGATGCTCAATGCGCAATAATACATCGAGGACACAGAATAATCATAATGTATTCATTCGGTTCATACAACTCTGTAACGACAACCTCAGCGGCTCAGTCTGAGCCAATCAAATGCCTCAACAGAAAATTTTATGAATTCTCTCAATTCTCCACTACACTTTTTCAATGCAGCATTCAAAATGTTTTCGTGTTGCGAAGGTTCTACAGAAAAATCTCGATACGCATTTCTATAAACTTCTACAAGATTATCAAAAATAACTTCAAGTTCACCCTTACTAAATTTTCGAAGACACATCTTATTTTCTACAAGATTGAGCACATTCTCGAAACCGCGAACGCCGTGTACCGGCGTCATTGCGAGAATGAGCAAAAGGTGTGGTTTTCTATACGTATACGGTGTCGGGCGAACTCTATTGTGAAGCATCCTCGTATCTACCTGCTTCAAGTCGTCGTTGTTGAGTGCGGAATGAATCAGGCCTTCAAGAAAACTTAATCCGCGAGAGAACGCACTGTAATTCCATATATGAGATATGGTTTCAATTTCATCCAATATAACGACCAAGCCGCCCAGCCCGGATTTGTTGATGAGATAACTCAACCCGGAGAGGATATAGGAATAAAAGTCGGTAGCTGTAGAGAAATCATAAAGCGCTGGAATCTTTTGTCCACCACGTACCCTAAAGGGAGAGAGGGGGTCAGTGGCATAGTCTTTCGTCGATTCTCCCTCAATCCACTGCCAAAAGACTTCGCTCTTTAAATCACCATCATCCATCGTTTTGAGACGCCCTAAAACTGGAGTTAAAAAACAGTGGTCAGCTATCGTAATCTCGGTCGCCTGTTTTAATAAATCTCGGAAAGAATACTCTCGACTATTCTTTATGTATCGCAAATTGTATACAAGTTCACGGTACACACGCTTCGGTCTATATAACGGGGTCTCCTGGGTGCTCAATTCGCAATACGCCGTGACGAGGCCGTGTCTTAATGAGAGGTGGCGTGCATATTCCAGGAGATGTGTTTTACCCGATCCATAGACTCCCTCAATGAGGTACACGCCTCCTCGGCCCTTCTTGAGATCGTCAAACCCTTTCTCGATCTGACCTATCTCGTATGCACGTCCAAAGGTGAAATATTCGACATCTTGATGAGGCACGACCCCCAAACGAAATGCCTCGAGTAATCTTCGCGAGGTTATTTGGTTTAATTGTATATGCTTCGCTGATATGGGTCTGAGCCATCTTGCTGGTAACCACAGACAGAGACCGCTATGAAATTCTACTCGTGCCTCTGCCCCATCCCATCTGGTTGCTACAATCGTTCCTTCACCAAATATAGGATGTGCAACGATATTTCGATTATTCATGTATGCGATAGAGAAACAGACAAATTATTGAAATGACACAAGACTTCCTCGTCTGGCCACCATGTTTTTATGTGGAGTCATTAAAATTCTTCCTGTTCGACTTCTTCTCTTTCTTTGTCAGACAGCCTCTTCACGGTCGACCTCAGAATCTCACGTGCAATAATTTTGTTAATTCCTGCACTCCCGCTTCGTATTAACTGAAAGGCCTCGATAATACCGACAACGAAGATTCTACGATAACTAATATCGAGTGCCTGTAATTCCAGAGCTGCATCAGCAATATTCCTTATGGAATCATTCAGTATGTTCACGTCTACGGTACACTGGTAAGCATGTTCAAAAATTTTCCCGAGTTTCTTGCCCAACTCGTTTAAAAATGCTGCTGGATCCATGCCAATATCTTCTAAATTTATTTTTACACCCATAGGATTGATCTTTGTGAAGCTCGAACGTAATCGTTGCTTTAATGCCTCATACACTCCACCACTTCCTTCAAGGAGCAGATTCTCATCAGGGACTGCATAGAAGAACATCGCACCTGGAAGTCGCGAATTACCACACTCATCGACGATTTGTCTGAGGTTATCGAGTGCCCTCCGCTTGTCACGAGCCGATGCAATGCTCATACCACGCTCTGCTTCATCGAATAAAAGAATGAGCCCCGAGTACCCAATTGTATTGATGAACTGCACGAGACTACGCAACATTCTGAATGCGGTGCTCCGGTCGATTCGTTCTGATATGCGATAGCGTAACCGCAACTCTCTCGGTATATCCTCTGCTTTGAGCCACTGTACGACTGCACCGAATCCCTCTTCATCATCGCTCGTGAGATTAATCATCGCTCCTTTCAGGGCATTCGTGAAGCTCGAACTTTCGAAATTTCTTATTTTAGAAATAAAATTCCTCTCGTCGGCCGCACGTTTATACCAACGTCTCAGCAGTGTTTCAATACCTACATCCCATATCTGATCCACAGGAGGCTGTTCAACCGGTGGCATTATATTCGCGACAACCTTCTTATAGACCAATTCTAATCGGTCAAACGGACATTCAGTCGGACTCAGGCTCACATAACTCGTCACATAGTTGTTCTGCCAAGCAAGATTTCTAATTAAGTAGAGAAAATGTGTCTTTCCACCGCCATAGTTACCGGTTATCAATTTGAACGAGGAAAGATTATATTTTAAAATATCCTTGAGATATTCATTTTCTATAACCGTCAAGTATGGTTCGAGTCCAACACTGAAATATTCAATGCCAAATTCCGGGGGTGTACCGAAACTGCCTACCTTGTGGATGATTGCTTTTGCTAATTTCTGGTCTATCAGGTTCATCATGCCTTGTCGAATGAAATGTGAGAATAGTATGTTCCCTCACCGGTCTCATTTTCTGGAATCCAGATCGCATTTCTCTTATCTACCGTCGCATCAAACGTGGCGATGTATAATTTCATACCTCGTTCCGAAAAATGTGCTTTCTTCAAGAGGTAGAGCATATAACTCAACATGACCCTCGAAAACTCCCGAAAATTTTTTCTCTGCGGATCGATAAAGAATTGCTTGGTTTGCTTCAAGACAACAAATTGATGTAAAACCTCGGTAATCAATAATTTTTCGCCAAAAGATTTATTGGTTAGTCTCAGGCTATGCTCGTATGCCTCGCTGAGGTCTTTGAAAATATCCTCGGGAGTTGATTTTATCGCTTTCAATGCATCATCGGTCTTTTTAATAATCTCAGCGACAGTTCGTGGTTCGAGTGGAATCTTAGAACGCAACTTTTCAATCTCTGGACCGAAATAGAGGGTTGCCTCACCAAATTCAAAATTCAATGACAAGGTATAGAGACCAATTCTCAACAGCGGATATTGACCACTCATCTGCTTACCATCGCTCTCTAATAATTGTTTTAGCTGCTGACCAAACCGAAATCGAAAATCTTCTCTCGTCCTTTCCAACTCATCTTTTTTCGTTTGCACCCACGTACGCAACGATTCTTTGAGATCGAAATCAGGCAGACTCTCTGCAACTTTTGAAATCTCGGCGAGGGTCTTTTCGAGAACGTAGACATTATCGATGGGATTCTCTGTTAATTTCTCGTACTTCCCAACCAATTTTATTATTTTTTGAGCATTCTTCGATAATGCCTTAATGTTTTCAATAAACTCTTGCATTGTACCCTCTCTTTTTAAATTTGGAATCTATTCGTACGAATTCATTCGCTATCGCATAACCTCTAGTACATACGTCTCTGGCCGCCTCGTCACAAAAAGAACATTAAATTGCTGTGGAGCGGTTTGCAGTGCAGGTATTAAGAACTGCGGGGTGGTGGAGGAGATACGATCGAGGAGTACATAGTGTGCACCGCTGCTGTCGATATCTGCTTTTACTCTCTGCGGGTTTGGATTATATAAATAATTACGAGCAGGATGTCCTGAAAACCACCATGTTAAGCGAGGCTTTCGACTTATCACACCAGCGCTCTTAACACCATGTTCTCCGATCCATTCATTTGCCTCGATAAAGCGAACATAATTAATCGAATAACCTGCGTAGTGATTTCCTTTAAGATAAGCAGATAACAGAGGAACATTTTTGCCGACGGCAGATATATATACGGGTAAGGCGAGAATCATAAAAATAATACTCATAACAAA
>CP070664.1:1417745-1423717 GCA_020355325.1 Caldifarciminota bacterium | reverse complement strand
GGACATTATTTATTTTCTCCTTTTATGCCTGCTAGTGCTCTCATCCTATCAAAGTGAGGAGTCTGAGCGGTTGATTCCCTACGACGAGGGAGGGTTGGCGATGTTTTCTCAACTGCTTCGCGGAGTGACTGTGGAGTAGATGTTTTTGTTTTCTCTCCCACTGCGCTTTGAAGGGTCTCATAGATTACCTTCGCCTCTTCAACAGAATCGGCATTTGAAATAGACTCGACAATTCTTGTTTTTTGTCGCTCATTCAAGGAGGTGCTATTTAACACCCGATTCGTGTAAAGTAAACGAGCATTTGAAAGATTGACTTCTTCCAATCGCTCCTTAAGATGTAAAACTGTTTTTTCCATATTGGACTGCTCTTCCTTAAGAGCCGCAACCTGCTCCATGTACATGTCGGCTTCTTCACGAGCCTTCTGTAGGGCTTCACGCTCTTCAGCAAGATCGTCATCCTTAAGTGCAGCAAGGGTGACTTCTTGTCCTTGTAAATTTCTGTCTGTTGGGGTAGTGCGTCCACCGAGACCTTGGTCTGGGATTCCTACGTCTACCTTTAACTCTTCAGCAATCGCGTCAAGAATCTCTTCGTCGAGTTCGATCTCTTCATCAAGTTCAGCCTCTTCTTCGAGTTCTTCAGCGCCTTCGGCTTCAATAGCCTCCTCGATCTCCTCTTCGAGGGTGTCAGCGAGGTCTTCGTGAGTTTCCTCAACGACTTCTTCTTCCTCGCTCAGAGCACGCTCTAAGGCTTCGAGGTCTAAACGAACCATAACGGGCTCGTCGCCTTCTTCAACAGCATAAGGAACCTCGTCCATTACTGGACTTTCTTCTTCCTCTAAAGCCTCTTCTTCTTGTTCAAGAAGTGAGTTGACGGCTGCCTTAACTTCAGAGGAGTATTTTTCAATAATTGCTGCTTCAGCATTCTTAATTGCTGCTTCTTTTAATGCTTCTGCATCAACGATTGCTTGTTCTAACAAAGTAGACATAGATAGACACTCCATAAAATATATTTAGTCAAATATAAATAGTATATTATTTTACGAAATGCCTGTTAATGTTGCTTATAGTGGTTTTACAAGAACTATGCAGTATTGACGGACTCGTTACCATGCCCAACCTGATCGCGAACAATACTTGGCGTAGCAGCCATAAATGAGTTTGCGGTACTGTCGATGTCCGAAGAGGATGTCTTTGGTGTGGGGATTTTCTCAAAAGTATCAAGACTGCCGGTGCTTATATAAAAGGAAGTATCATCACCAGTAAGAACAACATTGAAATTATCTGTTTCCACACCATGAAGTGTTTGGTTGCCAGTTGGACCTTCAGGAAGAACATATCCCCAGTTTTCGCCACCATCAGAACTTGTTAAAACATTAGTGCGGGCTCCAACTGCGATAAACCTATCTCTTCTTGCATCATAAGTCACATCAAGGAGCGATTGTGCTGTTTCACTTGGTCTAGCTGTGACGCTTGCTAGTGTCCAGTTAACACCATTATCTGTGCTGTAATAAATTCCCCAGTCACTTCCGACTATTTCTCCAACAGCAACAAAACGTCCATCTGATGATTCACCATCTCTTTGTGCCCATGCCCAAGCATTTACTGTGGTTCCAATGTTGGAATTTACCTCATTCCAATCATTTATGTTAGCAACTGAACTTGATAGGCTACCTGTATTTAAGAAAAATCTTGGTGACTGGATTGCAGCCCACTTTCTTCCTACAAGATTGGATATCATGCAAAGTTCGTTCTGAGCAGATTTTAAATTATCTACACGCTCCCATGTCATCTGGTTGTTTGATTGTTGCGGGTCGCTATAAGAAACACAAAGGCTATCCTGATTAACACCCTTTTTTCCTAAGACCCACACTTTGTCGAACGCCCCAAAAGCAACTTTTGCGTAGTTTACAGGTCTTACGGAAGGATCTACACCCTGTCCATCATATGGCCAAGAGTTCGTAAAGGGTGAAGGCTCGCCCGCAATTACTTGTGAGGAAGTTGCATGCATAAACTGACGGAGATTATCATTAGAACGAACAGCACCCCACCAACCTTTTCCAATGGAGTCCTCGCCATAAATTTGAGACTGCATACCGCCTTTATCATAACCGTTGACGCTATTAGCGGTCCAATAAGATGTTGGAGCATAGTCACTAGTGGAATCGCCATATGGCTCATCTTCATTAAAGTTAGATGCAGTATGATAGCAAGACCAACGATTGCTTCCGCCCAATTCAAATTTACACTGCCACATTAGTGCTCGTCTTGTAACAGCAGTATCGCCGGGTAGTGTAGCGATAAGTGATTTTCTTGTATTATTCACTCTTCTTGCAACGTGAATGCTAACACCGTTAATTTTACTTGCTTTTGCCATTATTAATTACCTGAACCACTGATGAATGGATCTAACTGATCGAACTCCCAGACGGATGTTACAATTGCCTGCCCTGGGATATTAGCACTTGTTCCGTCGCCTGAAAGGAACCTTAACCCGACAGCAGAGCCTGTTCCGAAAGCCCAACTTCCTGTTGTGTTTGTTCCACCAAGTGTTCCTTCACCATTCTGAACGTTTACTCCACCAACATAGTTTTGACCTGGCCATGAAGATGCAGTGCAAACTGCAACCTCACTGACGGCGGCGTTTATGGTATTACCATTGAGTTCGTTAACATTTGCAACACGCAATTGCCATCGAGGTTGTCAATTTGCTGGATTTTGAGTTGCGCCAGGGAAATGATAAGTAATGCTGATAAGTCTTCCAGAGAATGGAGTTAAAAGTGCATTTTGCCTATCCAACGTATTTGATACAGTTGCTGCTCCATTAAGGGGAACATATCGCCCTACGGATGCAAAACTACCATTTGTTAAGTCAAACTGACTTACAATGGTCTGAACCATGCGTCCACGAACTGCACCCTTCTCGTCGTTCTCGTCGCCTGAGTTAATTTCAAAAACAGGAGTTGAGCCACTTACTACTTCCATTGAGCCGGTAAGTGCGAGTTCTTCTGCACCTGCTGTACTATCAAAAGTTAGACTTGCAGACGCTCCAAAAGAACCTGCATCATTAAATTGAATTTGAGTATTTGCTCCTGCTGGTGTTCCTCCGCCGCCTGCGGCAGAAGTAAGAACCATCTTGTTGGAGGAGTCGAGCCCAAGGTAACTGCCCTCACCGGCAAGAGTACCAGATGCAACAGTTCCGGCAGGAAAATCAAGTGTAATGCTGCCACCTTGAATATCAAGTCCTCCGGCAGCACCAGCAGAACCTGAAATAATTAACTTGCCGATTCCGCTATTGTATTGTATAACTGACTCGCCACTTGAACCAAAAACAACGTTCTTGTTTGAAGTAACAAAAGCACTCTCAGCAAGAGCAATGCCTTGTGAGGCTGTTAGTTGCCCTCCGACTGTTGCGACATGAGTTCCATTCAAGCCAATTGTGGAACTTCCGCTGACTGTGAGAGAACCAGAGATAGTTGTATCACCATTGACATCAAGTATAGCATTTGCAGAGACGCCAGTCTTTGCAATACCAACTCTTTGATTGGCACCAAATATTCTAACGGTGTTTTGGTTGTTAGTTCTGAGAATAATATCTTTTGCATTCTCGTTCTCAACAAACATGTGTTCATTAGAGTTAATTTGGATGGCTGCGGCTGGTGAGCCATCTTTGTTAAAGACTATTTCTTTTAGTGAATCTGTATCGTGAGTATCAAGTGTAATTAAAGACTGTCCAGAACCAGATATTATAAGAGATCCGGTAATTGTTGCATTTACTCCACCGGCACCATCATCCTCTACAATAAGTACGTCGCCAAGTCCACCACTTACAATCAGTGATCCACTGACTGTTACATCGTCTGCTAAGTGAATATCATAACCTTGGTTACCGATTCTAGTAACATCGTCAGAGTCAACACCAATTAGTGAAACATTATCACCTCCGCTTGATAAGCCCTGGAAGAAATTGGCGTTTTGCCTGATATTAACATTGCCGCTTACCTCTACAGTTCCATCAACAGTGGTACTCCCTGTGAGAATCATTACGCCGTTGGTTGTGCTAAACTGTCCCTTGCTACCTGAAATATCGGTAGCAGTAATACCATCAATATTTGTGCCGTCACCATACAAGAAGGATGCGGACAAGTTATTGGTTACGAAAACTGAGCCAGTGAACTGATGAGTATCATCTGAAGTGTCGCCAAACTTTGTATCGCCGCTTGCGGAAAGATTTGTTACCGTCTTATCAATAACGTTAATGTTGTATTGATTTGCGGTTAAGGTGCCGGAAATCTCCATGCTTCCGGTAAGAGCGAGTAAATCTGTGGCGGAATCATAAGTAAAGTTGCCTGTGCCGCTGAGGGCAGAATCACCTGATTTAAACTGTACGGAGCCGTCTGGTCCTGCTGTTGTTACTCCACCGCTAATATATGCCCATGAAAATTCGCCCATTTACTACGTGCTCCTATGTGTATAGTTGTTCACTATAAATAGAGACGAAAAGGCAATAGTTCTAGATAATTTATGCAATCTCGATGAATGTATCGGATGGCTCAAATAATAGAAGCATGTCTACATCGGAACCATTGATGTCCAAGCAGTAGCCAACCTGCCTTACATATTCACCTGAACCAGATGGAGTGGCGAACTGATAGTTGCCTGGTGTTGTCTTTGAGACATATACAGGTGCTCCGATTACCATTTCGTCATCGACTACAGAGCCTGTGATTCTAAGAGTTCCTCTTCTTAAGATACCGTTAGTTGTGGAGTTAGTACCCAAGGCAACACCCAATAGTTGGTTACCGCCAGTATCATCATCGTTCGCCTGTGCAGCGAAAAAGCCACCGGAACTGGATAGGAAATATAACTTGTTAGCCTGTGTGGTGGAGCCACCAAGGCTTAATACATGTCCTTGGAGTTTTCCAACGGCGTCGTACTGAGTGGTGTACTTGTTGGAGCCTGAGTCCATCGCTGATAATGTGGATAGTTCGCCAGCGGCTACCGTAAGGGTTGCGGCTGTTGTTCCAAAGATGGCTCTTGTTGCTGCTAAGTTGGTATCATCCCAAGTTAGTCCTGCTGCTCCAGCAAAAGATCCACCATTATTAAACTGAATTTGGTTATCTGCTCCGCCGGGAGTACCGCCTCCGCCACCTGCGGCAGATGTTAGAACTATATTGTGACTACTGTCCAAACCAAGATAGCTACCATCACCTGCAAGAGTGCCAGATGCTACAGTACCGCCCGGAAAGTCAACAGAAATGCCGCCGCCCAGGAGTTCTAAACCAGTTGCGGATCCAGAAATTAATAATTTATTTATGCCTGCTTCGTCATATTCGATGGAAGCATCTTTGTCGGAGCCGAAATTAATTTTGGTATCGTCAGCAACCATGAAGTCTGCACTTGCGGTTGCAATATTAGCAGTAACTGTAAGGTTGGTTGTTCCACCAAAAGATCCAGCGTTATTGTACTGAACCTGTGTGTTTGAGCCACCAGGAGTCCCACCGCCTCCACCGCCAGCAGTTGTTAATATTAATTCGCCATCAGTGTTAACACCAACGTAACTGCCTGGACCAGCCAATGTTCCACTTTCTGGAGCTATTCCTGGTTCAAAATTACTGCCTTGAAAACCCATGAAATACTCCTATTATTCTGTTAAGCCGGAACCAGTAAGGGCATACATTTTTCCGGGGTCAATTTGTGTAAGTTCCGCTACAATGGTAAAACTTGCACTTGCAGCATTTGTAGCAGGAGCAGATACATACATTTCTGTAGCCTTTACAGTAAATGTATAAGAATCCTCTTTTGAATCAAAAAGAACATAATGGAGTCCGTCAACAACATTACCGGAAGAAGTTGAGTTAAAGTGTACACGAATGTCCTCACCACTTCTGTTAATTACAGTGATTGATTTTGTAACCATGGGAAAAGTATAACTAGCCTCTATCCCTGGTCCAAGGGCTGATGACCCCGTAATC
>CP070664.1:1412762-1417645 GCA_020355325.1 Caldifarciminota bacterium | reverse complement strand
ATTTAACTCTCTCAGTACGTTTTTCTAATCTGTAATCTCGTTCATTGCGCTTGACATATACCTTAAAATGGCTATAATAAGCCATGTTAAAATTCGAGGAGAAGAAATGTATGGTTTGATTTTATTTATCCATGTAGTTGTCTGCGTGCTTCTGATCATCGTGGTCTTACTCCAGCAGACTAAAGGCGCGGGCTTGTCGAGCGTCTTTGGTGGCGGTGGGGGTACTGAATCATTATTTGGTGGCAAAGGAGCTACACCATTTTTTGTCAAATTGACGACAGGATTAGCGATCGGATTTTTCGTCACCTCTCTTTCTCTTGTTTTGTTGTCGCGAAGACCAGTTCCAAAGAGTGCCGTAGAAAAGGGCTTAGAGGAAGTACCGGTCCAGACTGCTCCTGGTATTCCACAAGAAGAAGGACCATTTATTCCTGAAGAGGGCCCTGTTCTTCCTGAAGAGCCGGGTCCAGGAGGAGAATAATGTTTGCCGTCATCAAGGCGAAGGGTTATCAATATCTTGTGAGTCAAGGTGAGAAGATCGTTATACCTGCGCTCCTTGGCGAAGTAGGTAAAGAGGTCGTATTTGATAAGGTGTTGTTACTGAAAGACGACGGCAAGACGACCATTGGTAAACCATATATAGACGGAGCAATGGTTAAAGGTATCATTAAAAATTGTGGTAAGCTTCCCAAGGTAATTATTTTCAAATTCAGAAGAAGAGAAAAGTACCGTCGGAAGAAAGGGCATCGACAAGACTATAGTGAAATAGAGATAACGGCGATAGTTAAAAAAAGGGCGAAAAAGGGAAAAGAGGGCGAAAATGCGTAAAGAGGGCTCAAAGAAGCGTAAAGATGGTAAGACATAGCGCAAAGCACATCCGTGTTCATCTGTTTTATTATCCGTTTGAATCTGTGTATTCAGCCTGTGGCTGAATAAGGAGGTAATAATGGCACATAAGAAAGGCGTTGGCGCATCACGGAACGGTCGTGATTCTATCGGTAAACGATTAGGTGTAAAACGATTTGATGGCCAACTCGTTAGTGCTGGTACAATCATTATACGCCAGCGAGGAACCACGGTTCACCCCGGACTCAATGTCGGTGTGGGTAGTGACTTTACACTCTATGCCCTGACTTCGGGCAAAGTAAAGTTTGGTTACGCTAGGGGCGGTAAAAGAGTAGTATCCGTCATTCCATAATTTAAAAAATCAACGCTGCACAACCCGGCATCTCATTGAACAGATCTATGCCTTAACGTACTTCCGTATAGTTCAAGAACTGCTGAACTATCTGTAATACCTTGACAATTTATTTTTTCTCATTATAATATATATAAAAGGAATGAGGTATGCACAGAGGAAAACACGAACTTCAGCATCGTCCAGAACTAAGACACTACATTCTTCCGACACTCAACTATTATCTCAAGCTCATTGAATTACCAAATTTAGAACTCGAAACATATCTTCGTCAGCAGCTGGAGACTAATCCGTTGCTCGAAGAAACACCAGAGGAATCGTCGGGTGAATCAGAAGACGTAGAGACGAACGCTGAAGATAATGAAAAAAGCGGAGATGACATAAAAGATGCAGAGGCATTGAATATTGTAGAACTCTTTGCCGAAGACTCGAATATATCCTACGGTGACAGAGAGAGACAATTTGATCCGATGGAAAACCTCCCAGCCTGTGAAGATAAGCTCTATGATTGTCTCATGCGACAGGCACGGAGAAAGTGCAAAGATCGGGAATTGCAAATTGCGGAACTCGTTATTTCAAACCTTGAAGAAGACGGACGTCTGACAACGGCTCCAGAAGACCTGACTGCTGACGGGTACGACCTTAGTGAAATTGTCGCCGTCGTAGAGAAGATCAGACATTTTGAACCCATCGGGTGTGCTTGGCGTGAAGAGAAAGAAGCACTGCTGACGCAATTAGAGGTCATGGGGTACACAAAAGATTCGATCGAATTTATGTTGGTTGATAATTACCTCGATTCATTAAAAAAAAATCATTATAAAAATATAATGCGGGAATTGAGTATCGATGAGGAACGATTCTTGAAAGCGAAAGAAGTTATTATGAAATTAGATCCACGACCCGGATCGCAGTGTTCAAGCACACCTTCGCGATATGTGACTCCTGATTTTGTTGTCCGCTGGCGTGATGATAAACTTGTCGCGCATTTAAACGACGAATATATGCCCCGTGTTCGCGTTCGGCGACAATATCTTGAGATACTCAAGAACCCGAAGAATGTTCCAAGCGAACAATTGGATTTCATTAAGCAGCGTGTTCAGGCGGCACACAATTTAATCGTTGCTATTGAGCAACGTCGACGAAGTCTAGCCAAAATAATTGATAATATTTTAGAATATCAGCGTGAGTTTTTTGAAAATGGCTACAATTATTTGAAACCAATCACCATGACAGACTTTGCACGGCAGCTCAGTGTTAATCCTTCGACCATATCGAGGGCGATCGCAAATAAGTATTTGGCATCACCATGGGGCATACATCAATTGAAATTCTTTTTTAGTCCGCCCGTGAGTCACACAGACAAAAGCTTTATTTTTAAGAAGATAAAAGAAATTGTCGACAACGAAGATAAATCATCGCCGCTCTCTGATACGCAGATTGCGAAACAACTGAGCCGTCAGGGAATTATCATTTCAAGAAGGACGGTTTCAAAATATCGAGATGTACTCCGTATTCCCGCCCATCAATTTAGACGGGAATAGCGTTTACCCTCAGATTTTATCTCATAGAACTATTCGCACTTAATTGCTTTTTCAACTATTGAAGTTTCGCTATCCTCAAGCCGCACAAAATAAACACCGGCAGGTAGTTTTCGACCGAAATCATCATCACCACACCAGACGATGTGCGTCGTGCGTAAGGCGTCATGCGTAAGGTGAGGAAATGTTTTTACTACTCTTCCTGTCGCATCGTAGATTTTTATACTGACTACTATCTTCTCGCTATGCCGATTTTTCCTAAATTCTGATTTAGTTGATAAATCGAGCATCCCGACCTCTGTGTCGGGACTATCTACTTCCTCAGTTATTCCGTATCTGATATCTGTTCTCTTTCGAAATGGATTTGGGTACACATCTAAGCGTAGCTTTTGTGGTATTGGGTTCTGTGCATTCTCACTGATCCCGACGATCGGTTCCCAGCCAACCCACAATGCGCAAGGTTCAAAACGATGTTCGCTGCATGAATAGACCATCCACATGATGTCGAGATCGACAACACTGTGCGTCAAAAAGAAATAAAAGAAATTACCATTTGCTGGATCGAGCCTCTTGGCGAGCTGCGGTAAACCGGGTCTGACTGGAAAATTTTCGGTGAGAATGTATGGGGTGCTCCAGGTTACACCATTGTCGTTTGAGTAGCACCAAAACAGGTCCATCCTGGTGAGAGAGTCCTCTTCTTCATTTGTGTGTTGAAGGAAGAGTACCACGACCCAATCACCGCCAGTAGCAATTGTTGGATACCAACCGCAATCGTAGATATCCTCAGAGAGCTGGATCGGTATTGCACCATCGGCAACCTGTACATAGGTTTTGTGATCATAGGGATAGGTGAGATCATCAGCATCTTCTATATCGAAAACAAGAATTGGATTACCTGCATCGGTTAATGCCATCTGCGTCCATTCCAAATCGTTATTCGCGTAAGGGGTCGGATAGGTGATGTCCCACAGTGTTTCAGGACTCCAGTTAATACCGTCAGTCGTCGTTCTATAATAGACATCCAAGGTAGCTAAATCATAATAGAAGAGATAGCATACGCCACCATTGCAATCAGCGCCCCAATAATCGACATTTGGGCCGAATACACCTTCAGCCTGTTGCAATGAAAGGTCAGTAGTCCACGTCTCATATCGTATGGTTGAGTCAACTATGTCAGCAAAGAATACAATATCTCCACTTGGTAGTTCTTTAGGAATACTCGTCCATGCTCCAACATTACCCGAAAGATTTACTGCTGGGTCCCAGAACCCTGAAAACCAACCACCAGCATCGAACTGACCACCCATATGTCCCCAGGTTCCGGTCACCTGATCCAATATCGGGAATCCGATGTGTGGTCCATTTTCTGAGGCGAGGGACGATGGATAACAGGCACGACCATGGAGAGTAGCTTCATATGCTAGATCATGGGTCCAGAAGGTAAAGACAATGTCGGTCTGGTGAACATAAAGGTCGCCAGTTGGAGAATAGCCTCGGTTTACAAACTCTAAGTAGCCTAATATAGGATTGAAGGAGAGGCACTCGTGTTTATTGCCCCAGGCCGTGTATGGGCCAGCACCCGAAGAATCAACAAGCACAAGAATTCCTTGTGTTGAAGGCAGTGCAAGATGCGGACGATCGCTGATTTTACGATCGTCTCCATAGTCTTTAATTAGAGTAGATCTCTCTGAAAAATGGATTCCTTGCGCGGTTAAGAGATTAATTATTGTCAATACAAGAATAAAATACTTCATCTCCGCCTCCTGTTGCTATTTAATTATAATATTGTTTTGCTGGTTGTCAAGGGTTGTCCTGCCGTTGATAAACACGGTTCGCAATGACAGTTACTATAAATAATTTGAGCCGAATATTATTATTTTCTTGAAACATTTATAATCATCACTATAATGTATAATGCAACTTATATTTGTATTTTTTCTTTTTAACTGGTTTGATTGGAAGACGCTCAAGACTGAAAACTTTACCGTCATCTACAAATCAGAATACTACTGGGAAGCAATGCAGACACTGGAAAACCTTGAGTATTATCGCCAGGAATTTGTCGACCTCACTGGAAATGATACCCGAAATATTCCGGTCGTCATCGAAGATGTGGGGACAATGAGCAATGGACTCGCCAATCCAGTATT
>CP070664.1:1403953-1411453 GCA_020355325.1 Caldifarciminota bacterium | reverse complement strand
CATAGAAATAACTATTTCTATAGATTACTGTGATAACTATCACCGTAATCGAAGGTAATGTTTTGGACCCAATACCCTGGACAAATTTTTAGGGAATAAATTGTCAAAGATCGATTCTTCTCATAAATATATTAACCTAATAATTATAATAAAAATTAGTCAGATGTCAAGGGGGAAAATACGTAAATTTATTGCACTTCCCTTTCTTCTTAACAGGTGTACTCAATGTATCTCTTTTGCAGTTTTGACAAAAAATTCAAAAAACTGTTTATTCACGTTGTTATTCATTTCTATAAAAGAGACGTTATTAATTAGATGGTGGTTCCAGACTCGCAGTCTTCGCTCACGGTTGTGCCAGGATTAACAATACAGTTTTTTCCAATCCTCACATGAGCTCGAATGTTCGCCGCTTTACCAATGACTGTTATGTCGGTTTGGAGGTGATGAGGAAATTTTTGATTAGGAATTGAATTACCAGAACCCATGGTTACCGAACGACCGAGGGTCACATATTTGTCGATGATGCATTTCTGAACAACCGAGTCTGCTCCGATCTCTGAACCATGAAAGATAATCGAGTCAGAAACGACCGTATTTTTATGAATCCTCACACCTGGCGATATAACAGAGTTACGAATTTTCCCTTCGATGACACAACCGCGTGCAATGAACGAATGAGAAATGTCAGCACCTCGGCTCACATACGCCGATGGCCTATCGCCAACCTCGCCTTTTGCGTGGAGATTTGTTTTTATGTTCCATTCTTTAATTGTAAGTCCAGAGTTTCTTCGCAACATATCCATGTTTGCGTTCCAATATGCATCGATAGTTCCGACATCTCGCCAGTAGCCTTTAAATTCAAAACCGAATACACGGTTTTTGTTGAGCATCGCAGGAATAATGTCTCGTGCAAAATCGACGCCACCCTTACGGCTCACGGTGGTTAATGTCTTGGCGAGTAAGTCTTTGTTGAAAACATAAATTCCCATCGATGCCAAATTCGACGTTGGCGCCTTCGGTTTTTCAATCCAATTAATAATTTTCCCTTCATTATTTACTTCGCCACTTCCAAAGTGGTGTGCATCTTTCAAGGGCACCCGAATCAAACATATCGTTACCTCGGCCTTTTTTTCTCCATGAAATGCAATCAATGTATTATAGTCCATATGATAGATATGGTCTCCGGAGACAACTAACACCAATTGCGGAGAAAAGTCATTGATGAATCCGAGATTTTGATAGACAGCATCTGATGTTCCTCTATACCAGTCAAAAATCTCCTCACCTGTTTTTGGCGGTAGTATCTCCACGAGACGCGTTCTGCCAAACAGATCCCATGGTCTTCCATTATCAATATGCTCCATTAACGAAAGTGGTTTATACTGCGTGAGGACACCGACAACATCCACGCGTGATTGAGCAATATTACTCATGGTAAAATCAATGATACGATAGAGAGCACCAAAGGGGATCGCTGGCTTTGCGCGTTGTCGAGCCAAAATATTCAGTCTCGACCCGTCTCCACCGGCAAGGAGCATTGCAATCGTCTCTTTCTTCATCGCAGCGTACTCCCAGGATTAATGTCTGATTGAGTAATACGTGCGGAGGAGTAGATAACGGTGTTCGCGCCGATGACCGTGTTGTTGGGTACAATACATCTTTTTCCCAAGATGGTGATGCCTGAACTCAACAAGCCTTCGAATTCACTCGATGGAATTTCTTCACCAAATCCGCCAATAATTGCTCCTTCGCCAATAGACGAATCCTTGTCGCAAATAACCCTTTTCAATTTCGCTTTGTGCTCAATGTTTGTGTCATGAAATACAATTGAATCGGTTACCACTGCGCCGGATTTTACGGTAACTCCCGGTGACAGAATCGAATTCTTCACCGATCCCTCGATAACACATTCATCACCGATCACAGAATTTTCAACATCGCCACTCATGTATGCAGGGAGGCGGTCCCGATAAGCACATCGCTCTAAAAGATTTGTTCTTATTTGCCACCCATCTAAATCGATCTTGCCGGCTAAAAGATCCATATTTGTTCTGTAGTAAGAATCGACTGTTCGAGCATATGCCCAGTATCCTTTAAATATAAAACCAGAGACTTTACAATCAGACAGTATCATGGGAATGATGTCTTTACCAAATTCGTGAGATGACTCGCGTGCATTTGTTTTAAGAACATCGAGGAGGAAATTTTTTTTAAAACTATAGACCGTCATAGAAACTAAATCTGAAGGTGGCGAGGATGGTTTCTCTACATACTGCACCAACTTTCCCTTCTTATCGACGATTCCGTAGCCAAATCTTGTGCTTTTCCTTTTTAATTGTGTGAAACAAACTGTAGCGTCTGCATCATTCTCTATATGAAATTGAATAAACGGTTTATAGTCCATCCGATAGACATGGTCTGCTGAGGCAACGAGCACATGGTCTGGATCAAACTCTTCGATGTATGCACTGTTTTGATACACGGCATCTGCTGTCCCTTTGTACCAATCTGATCCCTTTGATCCGTGATAGGGCGGCAGTATACGAATACCTCGTTTACGCCCAATAAAATCCCAGTGCTCACCAGTCCCAATATGACGCACCAGACCATGAGGACGGTACTGCGAGAGAATACCTACATTCTCGATACCCGCATGCATTAGATTACTCAACACAAAGTCGATGATACGGTATATGCCGAAAATCGGCAACGCAGATTTCGCCCTGCGTTCTGTCAGGCAGAGCAATTCATCAACCCTGCCGCCAGCAAGCACCATGGCAAGAACGTTATTCATGGCTTATTATAAAAGGTATGCTTGTTATGTCAAGGTAATCTTCATGAGATTTTAAACACCTCAACAAATAGTAGTATGTTTTTGGATAATTGTTATACGTTCTAAAAACTACGAAAGACGACTAACGAATAACGATACGGGCATCGTTGCCGTATACCGTTCAACGTGTTCCAAAAATCACCCTATTGTCTCTTTCGCGATAAATTCCTTCTCTTCAGCAGGTGTAGCGCACAGTACATTGAGCACCTGAGCATCACGGAAATAGCGCTCAACAGGATAATCTTTCATGTAGCCGTAACCGCCAAAGATTTGAATCGCTGAATTTGTGATCTCAACTGCTATTTGGCCGGTGTAGTATTTCGCAAGGGCAGCAGTCCTGCCATAATTTTTACCAGCATCGTAGAGCATCGCTGCCTCATACGTCAAGAGCCGTGCTGCTTCAATCTTTGTTGTCATGTTCGCGATCTTCTCCCTGACCATGCCAAAATGTATGATCGGTTCATCAAATTGAACTCTCTCTTTCGCGTATTTTATTGCCTCTGCTGTCGCACCCTGAGCAATACCGAGTCCAATCGCAGAGATACACACTTTTGCAAAATCATTCGTTGCCTGCGCTATAGCGCTACCTTCGTTTTCTTTTCCAATGACAGTATCGATTGTGGCAACATAATTTTCAAACAAAACTTCGCCTATGCCGGCAGCCTTAAGGCCAATGATGTTGCTATTCTTAAATCGCTTTATTCCTGGAGCATTACCATCCACGATGAAAGCCGATAGAGCTTTTTCATCCTTAGGATTTTTAATAAAGAGAACAAATGGGCCGTTCGCCTCTCCGTTGAGCACAAATAGATTTTTACCATTTACCACGATGTTACTTTCTCGTTTTTCAAGGTTGATTTCATGCGCACCGGAATGAGCAAATCCACCAACAATATCACCTGCTGCCGTTCGTGGTAAATATTTTTTCTTTAGCTCATCACCGCCGAATTTCAGAATCGGGTAGGCAAAGAAGGCATTGTGCGTAGCAACAATTATTGCAGTCGATGTACAGACTTTGCTGATCTCTTCGAGTGATACGACGAGCCCGATCAGATCTAATGCTGCACCACCCATATCTTCAGGAATAACTGCTCCCAATATACCCATCTCAGCGAGTTGCTTTATGTTATCCAATGGCAGCGTGCACGCCTTATCGAGTTCATCAACTTTCTCCAAAATCACCTGTTGAGCGAATTTTCTTAATTCACTCTGTAACATTAAACATTCTTGACTGAGTTCCATTACCTCTCCCTTCTCTGCCTTTCTCTCTTCCCCATTTCCCGTGTGAGTTCGAGTGCAATAACCGCCCGCTGGATCTCGTTCGTTCCCTCATAAATCTGACTAATCTTCGCATCACGTAGCATCTTCTCGACGTGATAGTCTTTCAACACACCATATGGACCCATGAGTTCAATCGCCGCTGTGGTAATAATCATTGCTACATCGGACGGATAAAGTTTTGCAAATGATGCTTCTTTAGTAAAATTTTTTGCTCCCGAGTCAATCATCCGTGCTGTAGCATAGAGCAAGGCCCGCGCCGCTTCTATCTCGGTCGCCATATCTGCAACCTTGCGTTGAACATACTGACTATTCAAAAGGTTGCGCCTGTACGTGAAATCCAATACCTCCTCATATGCACCCTGTGCAATACCGAGCGCGATTGCTCCGACGCCTGGCCGTGCTCGGTCAAAATTGCGCATCGTGTAAATAAATCCAAATCCTTCTTTACCCATTAAATTTTCTTTTGGCACACGACAGTCTTCAAAGACGAGTTCGGTTGTCGTTGAAGTCCTAATTCCCAGCTTGTTCTCCTCTTTACCAAAGGAGAATCCGGGGGTTCCCTTTTCAACGATAAATGCCGAGATACCACGCGCACCTTTAGACTTGTCAGAAGAAGCCAAGACCACGTATATTTCGGCAATGCTACCATTAGAAATGAATTGTTTCACTCCGTTTAAGATGTAAAAATCTCCGTCTCTCTGTGCGGTGGTTTGAATATTTGCCACATCACTGCCAGCCTGTGCTTCGGTCAGGCCAAAGGCACAGAGTAGTTCACCCGTCGCAATCTTGGGCAGGTATTTTTTCTTTTGCTCCTCAGTACCAAAAAAAATGATTGGCCCTGCCCCCAAGGCACTCACCGCATAGGCCGTAGCAACGCCACCACAAACCCGCGCCACCTCCTCACAGGCAATGCACATATCCATAATCTTACCGCCTGTGCCGCCAAATTCCTTGGGTATGAAAATGCTTAACATTCCCTGTTTTCCCATCTCTTTTATTATCTCTCTCGGAAATTCCGCCTTTTCATCCAGTTCATCCCGAACCGGGAGTATCAATGTCTCGGCGATTGTACGTGCTTTTTCCTGTAACGCCTTCTCCTCATCTGTTAAGAAATAATCCATTACAATCCTCCTTTGAAAAAGAAAGTACTGAGGTTTCGTTTATCGGTTTAGACATGCGTTTCGTTTATCGTAAATCGTCCGTCGTCTAACAAAACCTGAATACGAAACCGAATCGCTTTTCGCAACCGAAACCTAGTTAATATCTCTTGCCTTTAACAGTTGAGTTAGTTTACCAAATTTCGCCGTAAAGTCAAGGTAGAAGAGATAGAACATATCGATATTGACAATCATAATAATATGAATATTATTTAAGGATGTTTCTAATCTTTTGCTTGGTGATAACAGGCAATCAAATTGAAGTCTATAATGCACCACATAACGATGGATTAATCATCACAGTAGCACTGCAGAGCGATGCAACCATTGAATCACCCAAAATCTTGACGAGTTCAGCACCTCCAGCTTCACCTGCAAATGTCGAGGTAGTGGATAGACCAAATGATGCAGGCGGAAGTATTATCATTACATGGACCAAGTCAGCAGACGACGGAGGAGGACGAGAATCAGTAAAACAATATCTGATCTCTCGATCGACCAGCATTGATGGCGAGTTTGAATTAATGGGCACGATGGATAAAGGAGCCGAGCAATTCGTCGATGGCACGACAGAGGATGGCACTCACTATTTCTATAAGGTACAGGCATTTGATGGCACACTATATTCAGAGCCGGCGATGAGCGAAGCAGTCGCGTCGAGTGGTCAGTGGTTTCATACAGGCAGGATCAACATGCTCATTGCAACGCTGGTGCTTTCATCACTTGTACTCTGGTTTATCAGAAAAGCAAAGAGGGGCGAAGAACTTTATATCCGTCCAATTTCAGGATTAGAAGCAGTCGAAGATGCTGTCGGAAGGGCAACCGAAATGGGGAAACCGATTATGTATATCCCTGGAATATTAGATATGGATAATATTCAAACAATTGCAAGTATGATTATTCTCGGGAGAGTAGCACGAAAGGCAGCAGAGTATGAAACATCAATACTCGTTCCCACGTGTCGGTCAATCGTCATGAGTGCTGCTCAGGAAACAGTGAAGGAAGCATATCTCGATGCAGGAAGACCCGATACGTATGATGCGGATAAAATCAGATACTTGACCGATGACCAATTCGGTTATGCTGCTGGTGTGGACGGATTGATGATAAGGGAAAAACCAGGAGCAATCTTCTATATGGGCGCATTCTATGCAGAATCTCTCATTCTTGCTGAAACCGGTCACTCAGTAGGAGCAATTCAAATAGCTGGGACTGCTCACCCGCATCAACTTCCTTTCTTTGTTACGGCATGTGATTACACACTCATCGGCGAAGAACTATTTGCCGCGAGTGCGTATCTTTCGAAAGAACCACTGCTTCTCGGAAGTCTCAAAGGTCAGGATTGGGGAAAGGCAATTTTCATTGCGCTGCTTATAGGAGGCGTCATTCTGGTGAGTCTCGGATTTACGAAAATAATCACCTGGCTGACAACCGGATAATCATTATGAAGAAACAGGCACCATTAATTATCACATTTATCGCAGGGTCGGTGATGATATTACAATACTTCATTCCTCACAGGCCGTTTTCAGATATACAACAGATTTTTAATACATGGTTTTTAATCATTACTGTTTTTGCCATGATACTGGGCATAGGAAATCTCATCAAAATACACTCGGAACGTGTGCAACGCCAAAGAAGTGGTTGGTGGTACAGTGTAGTATTGATGATGGGGTTCATCGTCATGTTTGTCGCTGGGATAGGATGGGGAATCGAGCGTGGTAGTTTCTTTTATTATCTTTATTGGAATATGCATATACCGATGTCTTCGACTATGTTCGCGCTCCTCGCTTTCTTCGTGGCGTCGGCTTCATACCGGGCTTTTCGGGCCCGTACCCCTGATGCAACCTTACTCCTTGTCTCGGCTATTTTGGTGATGCTTGGTCGTGTTCCTCTCGGCAACTACATATGGGATAAGTTTCCATTGGTGGGAGACTGGATTATGGGTTATCCTAATATGGCTGGTCAAAGGGCGATAATGATAGGAATAGCCTTTGGCGTTGTTTCGACGTCCCTGAGAATCATACTTGGAATAGAAAGAACCTATCTCTCAGGAAAATGAATATCATAGAACGTCTGGAAAAAATCGACCGAAGAATAATATTCTTACTCATTCTCCTCGCAGTAATTATACCGTTGCTTCTACCGATAGGCTTTAAAATCAAGGTGAGTGAGCCAGTTGCCTTATTTTATGAGGCTGTTGAAAACCTCAATCCTGGTTCTAAG
>CP070664.1:1396690-1403853 GCA_020355325.1 Caldifarciminota bacterium | reverse complement strand
TTCGTTTCTCTTTCGGTAGATTAGGAAGCATCATCTTTAGACAGCGTGGCATCATCTCCGTCATCATTTGTGGCATCATTGACATTTTCCCTTCCTTACCTTCTCCTATCATCTTGAACATCTCCTCACATCCACTCTTACCTTCACTCATCATGTTTTTCATCATCTTGGGCATCATCTCCATCATATTGACCCCCTCCATCATCTTGGGCATCATTTCTTTCATCATCTTTTCTTTTTCTTCTGAAGTGATGTCGGCGAAGAATTTGTCCATCATTTTATTCATCATTTCTTCTTTTTCTTCTTCGCTCATTCTTCCCAGCACATACTCCATCATCTTTTCCATCATACCCATTTTTTTCTCCCTTCAAATTATTTCATATTCGAGATGATACATTACTGCCAAATAAATACCACCCCATACACCAATCAACGCCGACGTTTGAATACACTTACTAATATTGTGATCGCAATGGCAATGAACGCTACTGGCCAGATCCAGTCCCAGCCACCTAAACCGATGGCAAGCAGGATGAATCCGAATATAAAACCTCCTACTGGAGACCGTTTGTACTGTGGTATAATCAGGCGGATAACAGTTCCAATTATCACAATGATTCCGACTCCCGCGAAGAAAACACCCCAGCCATCCCACCAGCTGAAGTTCGCTGAGAATTTTGTGGCTTCTGCCAGCATTACCAGGGCACCCCAAATGAAAAACACAGCCCATCCTATGGCATCGAGCCGGTCCTGCCGCCACCAATCTCCGCACCACTTTTCCCAATCTTTTCTTTCTGTTTTTTCTTTCTTGTTGCGCTGTTCTTCTGACATAATTCCTCCTTTCTTAATATTTTTTTTAAATGTGTTAGTTCTTTGAGCTCTTCCTTCCTTTTCTTAAAATCTCTTCTCTTTTGAAAGCCTGACCAAAGCCCCTTCTAAAAATCATTCTGACATCATATTGGACCATATAAAGACATGGAATTAAAACAAGCGTAAGAGGTGTAGCAAACAATAGACCATAACCGAGTGCCAAAGCTGTGGGTGCCATGAATGGATCTGTTCCACCAAGACCATAGGCAAGGGGTAAGAGACCCGCGACGGTTGTGAGTGTTGTCAGAACAACGGGACGCAATCGGTTGGATGTTGCTTCTGCAGCGATGTGTATTATTTGGTCACCTGGCCGTTCACGCCTGAGTTGATTAATGTGATTAACCAATACAAGTGAGTCATTGACCACAACACCGGCTAATCCCACTACACCAAGCATGCCAACAAAACTCATTGGTTCACCATGGAGCACAAAGGCAATAATAACCCCTATAATACCAAAGGGTATGGCGACCAACACTGAGAACGGTTGTGTGAAGGAGTTGAATAAGAGGACCAAAAGAAAATAGATTGCAACGACAGCAATAATAAACGTTTTCATCAGGTTTGCCATCGACTCTTCGGTCTCCATGACTTCACCAGCCAAAACAAACCGCGTACCTGGCCACTGTCTATCCAGATCAAAATGTTCAAAGACCTTATTGGTTGCCTCTAACGCCGTTATGATAGATTGATCAACATCAGCCTCAACCGTGATAGTTCTATCTCCTTTATAATGACGATAGTCTGAAGGACCAGGGCCCGTTTTAAGGGTGGCAACAGATTTTAATGGAATGAGTCGTCCTAGACGATTTGGAATGGGAAGTTCTTTTATATAATTCAATTGTCTGCGAATCTTTTCCTCGAATAGAACTCGAAAATCCACATCTTCATCGCCGTAACGCGCGCTGGTCACTACTTCGCCATCATAGGCGATACGCACGTTTTGCGCAATATCAGCCACGGTCAATCCTAACCGAGACAGCTTGTCATAATTGATCTTGATCTCGACCTGTTCTTTGCCTGGCTTGTCATCCCGCTGAACGTCTTTAACACCGCTTATGGTTCCCAAAAATGCCACGAGAGAATCTGCAACCTGTTTTCTGTAATCATCATGAGAACCAACAATCTGTATACTTATTGGTCTGCCAACCGGTGGTCCACCGGTCACGATCATGTAGGAAATATTTTCAAAACCTAGAAATTGATCAGTCTGTTGTCTAAGCGCTTCAACGATTTCATCAGCCGTCCTTTCGCGTTCAGTAAAAGGAGTGAGACTAACTGCCAGGGCCGCATAATTTTCACTCTCAGCCTCGAGCCAGGGGTTCTGACCGATACGGGTAACAAATGATTCGAGTTCGTCCTCTGGTAACGCTATTATTAGTTCCTCAATCCTTTTTACATTGTCAGACGTCGCCTCAAGTGAACTTCCTATTGGAAGTTCTGCAAGAACATAAAATTCTGATGCCATATTTGAAGGAAAGAGTATAAATTTCATATTCGTCGCGCCAAACCATAAAGAACCGAAGAGCATGATAACAAATAATAATACAAAAAGGTAGCGCAACCTTAAAATACGAGGCACGAGGCGACGATAGCGATCTCTCAGGAAATTGAACCAACTGTGAGTGGTTGATTTTGCTGGATGATGACGCAATCCATGTAGTAAATGGGCAGGCAATGAGACAAGCGCTTCACCAAGGGAAATAAACAAAGCTAAACTAATTGTTAAAGGGATCACGAAGATGAATTTTCCAAAAACGCCGGTCATGAAGAACATAGGAGCAAAGGCTAAAAATGTCGTAAGCACGGTTGTTAAAACAGGAGCAAAAACTTCACGGGTGCCTTCGACTGCCGCTTTTAGAGGTGCCTCTCCTCGTTCACTATGATGGTAGATATTTTCGGAAATAATAATGGCATCATCGACAATAAGTCCGAGAACAAGAATCATTGCGACCAAAACAGGACTACTTATCGATTGACCGAAAAAAGGTAGCATGAAGATGACCCCTAAGAAAGAAACTGGTATTCCCAGGGCGACCCAGAAAGAAGTCCGTATATTGAGGAAGGCGGTCAAAAGGGCTAATACTAAGACCAGACCGATTAGTAGATTTGATATCACAACATTAAAACGATTACGCACCTGTTTCGAGATGTCGGTTGAATAAAGAATCTCAACACCTTCAGGAAGATTTTCCTGTACCCGAGCAGCAAGCTTTTTGACTGCATCGCAGGTGCGTATAATATCAGCAGATTCGTTTTTATAGACAGCAAAACTGATCGCCGGTTGACCGTTCATACGAGACATGACCCGTGCATCCTCAAAATCATCCTTCACAATAGCAAGGTCTTTGACTTTTATGAGAGGTCCTTCAAAGGTGGAACGGATAACGACATTTCCTACTTCATAAGGATCCTCAAATTGAGCGAGTGTGACAAGGTTCTTTTCACTGGTATAGGATTCAAAGTTACCTGCAGTCGTACGAATGTTGCGTGCCTGAATAGCCATGATAATCTCTCTCAAAGGAATTTGAAAGTTTTTAACGGCCTGCGAAGAAACCTCGACCTTGATCTCTCGTGCTTGATATCCAAATTTTTCTAATCGTGATACGCCATCGATGTCCCTGAGCTTTTTTTCAAATTCTCTGATATACTCCCTTAATTCTCTATAAGGAATATCACCAGAAACTCCAATTTCAATAACAGGAATATCGCTTGTGGTGCTTATTTCAAAAACTTCAGGAGATTCAGTAACCTCTGCTGGCAAATCAGTAACCCTGCCAACTGCCTCACGAATATCAGTCTTGACTTTATCTTGATCTTCCGCATCGGTATCAATATACACAAAAATGACTGAGACATTTTCCATTGAAGTCGAAGTCGTCCAATCAATACCCGCAACATTTCTTACTTCATCTTCTATCTTATTTGTGACATTCAATTCTACATCTTCTGGCGAAGCACCTGGATAAAGTGTTTTAATCATCATCACACCGTAATCTACTTTTGGAAACAAATCGCGTCTGATGTTCATAAAGGTATTCAGACCAAGCGCAATCATCATGATGATGATGAGATTTGCCAGGGTATGGCGTTCAGCAAAAAATTTAAAAAATGAGCTCATTATTTATCTCCTTACTGATAAAGAAGTTCGTCCATGAGGGCGTGGTACTGAAGGACTAATTTTTGATAAGTAACTGCGTTCTCGGCATAGGTTAATTTTGCGACTTCCTCATTATCCTGACTTTGAATAACAAATGTGAGGTCGCTCCGTCCCTGGGCATAGAGACGTATCTCTTCTTCAGTTTTTGCTTTTGCTGATTCTATCTGTTCCTGGTTAAGCACAAGGACCTTTTCCATTTCTTTAATAAGGATGAGCAAATTTTTTACACCAGCTTCAAGCTCTAACGCAATGTTTTCGATATCTTTATCAATCTGTTTGAGTTCAAGCTCTGTCTTCGCAATATCTGCCCTTGCAGTCCGATTACCCAGAGGATAACGAAAATCAAGCGCAACCAATACGTCTGGTCTATCAAGATTAAAAGAACTCCCAAATTCTTCATCCCCGTTTTGAAGACCGGCTCCAATGCTTAAATAGAGTTGTGGCCGCTTGGTTTCTATAAAACCTTCGCTCAGATGAGAAAGCTGTTCACGTCGAACATGAAGCGCCTTAAGAATTCTCGATTTTTCCCTTAATTGCAAAACTGCCTCATCGGGTTCTGGCAGAGTTTCTAACGTGTACATATCATATTCCGGACCCAGATTATAAAGTTCTTGAGCCTGGGCGAGAACAGCCAATTCTGCCTGTTTTGCTTTCCAGTGAGATTCGATAAGCACAATACCCTGTCTGGCAATCCTAACTGCATCCTCTACTCGCAAAACATCGACCTTTTCTACGAGGTTTGCTTGCCATCTTCTCTCTATTTGATTGAGTTGCTCTCCGGCAAGGGCCATGCGTTCTCGAGCAATCCTACCTTGTTCAGAAAGGAGAACCCAGTCCAAAAACCTTATGCCTAAATTTAGCACAAAACCTTCTTGATTCTCAAGGGCTTGTATTTCAGCAAAATCAATATTATATTGACGTAATTCGTATTCGAGCCGGTCCAACTTTCCTCTAAAGTTTTGCAGTAATGGTTGAGAGTATGTGAGATACACTTTATTCGTGTATATTTTCGATGGACCTGCTGGAATGACTACATCTTCAGGTGGAATCGGAATGACCATATCGGGAATAACCTGATCCGTATAATCAGATGTCCAGGAAAGAGAGAGTCTTCCACCTGTAGACCAGAATACTTTTTCAAGAGCAATGCCTCCACCTACCATTGTAATTTCTTCTGGATAAAATGCACCGGCACTGATTGGTTTTTGGTAAAGAAAATATGGTGAAGAACGCACCAACCAATCCTGAGCACCGAGAAATCGTTCTTGTCCCTTTGTTTCGATTTCCGCAGACAGAGACTCTTTCACGAAAAATGGATGAGTTTTTTGCACTGATCCAAAGAACTCACTCATGCTTATTGTTTGGGCATGAATGAGTTGGCAAAAGAGCGTGATAAAAAGAATTCCGTATAAACTATGAGTCTTCATCGTACACCTCCTCAGTGTTGATTATATAGACAAAATCCTATTTGTCTATAAACATTTATTATTTACCATAGCATTTCTATTTAAATGCCGGTAACGTGTTAATAAATATTGTGAATGAAGATGAGCTTATCTCTTCTCATTCGTTAGAATCAAATTTTCCCCTGCCGAGAAAATGTGTTGCCTGCATGGGATAAAAGGCAATTTTGTTTAATTTTAAGAGAGGTCGTTCATCGCCCCAGACAAATGGATAATACTCAGATACCGCAGTGCTGACATTATAACCCTGTTCGTAAAAGTATTCTGTAACTTCGAAATCTTGTAGTGTTAAACACAGTAATCGTTCCATCAGCGAGTTCGTAGATATATTTGCCATCTGGTGACACCGCTGGTAAACCATTATCTATGTCAAAGATATCATCGAACTGACGGTCGCGACCTCCTTATTTAAATCTAATTTATAGACATTTGTGCCAAATATTTTTACACACAGTTCTCCATCATTCGGATTGTAAAATATGACACGGCCATCGACACCAAGATAGCAGCTTTTTATGAACTTACAACCTTTATCATATTCGTTGATTATACAATAATCATCATTACCGCCGTTAATGGTAAAGTAGTTTTTCCCATTGTATGTTATTGAAACATTGTGGTAGTAGACATAGTCTTTAATCTTTATTACCTCGACGGGGTTTCCAATTGGTGGTCTAACTTTGCCGCATGTTGCCCTCACGAAAACCAGTACAAGTATAACAAAAAAGCACACCGCGACGACTCGCTTCACTCTTTGCTCCTTTCATCCACAGATGTCAGATAATCTTGTTTTCTATCTCCTATCGTTTATCTAGCATATCATATCGGTGGTAGGTAAGTATATCGATTTTATCTTTTAAGTCAACCATAGAAGTTACAAACAAAAAAATATTTTACGAGAATTTAGCCTTGACACTAAAGAAATTATCGATAGACTTATAACCATAGTTTATTTATTACAACCTTAAAAATAGAAAAATCTCTGTTGGGGAGGAGAGTCGATGAGATAGACACAGTTCAGTCCTCTATAAAAAGGACTGCAAGTCGAGAGTCTATCTAGAAAGAAAAGGAGGCTACCTTGGCAATAATACTTATCATAGCAGTGGTCATTGTGATTGCGTTTTGGGTAGGAGCACAATTAATGCAAAAGGCAGAACAACGGCGCAGAGACCAAGATATTATAAAGAAATTAGACGAGAAGCTGGAGAAGGAAAAAGAAGAAGAGAAAAAGAACATCCCATTTAGAAGGTAAGACATACCTCAGAATTTACTCTGTCTTATAGGGTTGTGAGGCAGGAAATATTTTCTCAGCATTTTTTGCCTTCAATTCAAAGCCGAAACTTATGGTCTAGTATAATCGTTCCATCTGTACACATCCAACTAATTTCATCCATTATCTCCTAACTGACATCTGCTATCTGTAAATAAATAAACCATTACCTGAAATCGTTGTCTAAATCGTAGAAAAGGAGGTGAACAAAAATGGCAGACAAATACCTTAAAAAATGGGAACCCTTTAGAGAGTTAGTGACATTACGGGACGAGATGGATAGCATTTTCGAGTCGTTTTTTGGCGATTATCCGGTCATGAGAGAAGGCTTCTGGGCACCAGTGATAGATATTTCTGAGAATAATGGCACTATCGAGGTGAAGGCTGAGATTCCGGGTAT
>CP070664.1:1392291-1396590 GCA_020355325.1 Caldifarciminota bacterium | reverse complement strand
GTTGGACGGTTACGAAACGTGATTCGTTAGTCGTCATCGTTGGTCGTTATAACGAGACCCAAGTACGAAACCGTAACACTTTTCGAAACCGACAAACGAAAAACGGTCTGTATTTATCTTGCTAAAACAGCAGTTTTCTTGGCTTTTGTTATTTGATTGTGGTAACGATATTCGAGATAAACGACATACATCCCTGTCGGGATTTTCCTTCCCTGTGATTCCCCATCCCAATAGATCGTACCTTGGTCGACTGAGCAGGGCTCTTTTTTAAAGATATGGTGCACTGCCTTGCCCCGCGTATCATAAATTGATATGGTGAGTTCACCACCAGATGCGGGCAAACGATAATCGATTTGCAAGCGATCATCCATTCCATCATTGTTTGGTGAGAAGATCTGGGGTGAGAGGGCTAACTCTCCAATTTCACCGACAACCTGGAGTTCTTTAAAAACTAAATTATTCTCTAAATTTCTATCATATGGAAAATCGAGCTCAAATCCGAGATTATGTGTTCCCTGTGCAGGGTGTTCATAGGTATAATAGAGTGATACACTATCGAATGCATCCACTGTAACACCATAGAGGTGTGTTAATAGCTCATCAGTGTCTATAATAATGTTATCGTTCCTATCATCAAATATGTATAAATCGTAGCCGCCTGTTGTTCTCAAACCATAATTTTTAACCCTGACATCGATATTCACATCTTCCCCGATTTTCGCAACTGCAGGTGTGAAGATAATCGATTGCTCTTCAACCGCAAGGTCGAATGCAATCGTCGTACTATTCTCATTTCCAGGGGTACACCCGGATGTATCTATCGAAGGATGCCAGTTCGTTATCGTATCGGGCGATGCTAAGTCAATTCTTTCCCAGGAAATTCCATCGCCCGGATCAGATGGGAAATTATCTAGTGTGTCATACGGTGTACCGAATGAGGTGGTGCACGCATTAACTTCGGAGAAGATTATCAATGGATCATTACTCTGAAGGCCATCGCCGATTGTGGTTTCATCCGTAGTTAAAATTAAGGTAGAATCTGGAATAGCATATGGTTGCCAATTACCTCCGGTAGTGTCTGGTTTAGCGTATTCACTGTCGAGTATCAGGGCATACGTATACGGATAAATAAGCGTTGAGTTTATTCGAACTGATGGATATTTAATTAAAATCGAATCATTAAGCCATGGACAGATAGTATCGGGAGGCGCATCGAAGTCGTATATGAAATAGGTGGAAAGGTTGATTGTATCAGACGTTTGATTATATATCTCAACATATTCATTTCTATCACCGCATGTTTGCTCAGAGCCTTTTACATTGGACATGACTTCGGTGATAATGATAGGTGAATCTACGACGAGAAAAAGGAGTAGAAACACTGGGTATTATATTTGGATTGTAGATGATGTCAATACGACTGGTTAGGGTTGGGATGCTGCAATTGGTGCATCTCGCTGACGCTCGATACACTCAATTTCGCATGCAAAAAAAAATGGTGCATCTCGCTGACGCTCGATACACTCAATTTCCCAACCAAATCGACCCGCTCAAAACATTGGTGCCCCTCGCTAACGCTCGGGACACTCAATTTCCCAACCAAATCATAGATTTGGGGGAAATTGGTGGAGGCGGCGGGAATTGAACCCGCGTCCGGAGCATTTCTATGAAGCAGACTACATACTTAGTCTCTTTATGCGTCTCCTCTCGCGTCACCAAGAGACAGGTCTGCAAGAGACAGCCTTTTCGAGTACCGCATCAATTCCAAAGGCAGGAATTGATGGGCTTCAGCCCTCTATGACACCTGGCCCCAGGCTGGGCTGACCACCTGGGCAAGCGTGACTACATTATTATGCAGCCAATGTGTATCCCATTTCAGGATGTTTTTTCTTCGGGTCGGATTAACGAGGTGACCAGAACCCTCGGTATGCCGGCTTTCATTTCAGTTGCCCCGTCAAAGCCCATCGCCCCCTATGTCATTATAAGCGAATCTTTTATATTGTCAAGCCCCTCTATCCTTTTGACAGTACGAAACTGCTTGGGGTAAACCGCAGAGATGTGAGTGGGTTAGGGTTGGGACGCTGGAATTTTTTTGAGAATCGGGCAATCGGGGAAACGGAGCGAAGGCGCAGAGTGAACGGGAGACAATGTGAATCGGAGAAATGGTGCATCCTCTTATCGCAGACCACGCATTCGTCAAAATCGTATTCGTTTACCGTAATTCGTAATTTTGACATTGGTCATTTTGAGTTTATTTGTAATTTGGTATTTGAAATTTGGAATTTATATGCTATGCTCGTATCCAGATGGTTCGATACGTTTTGTCTTTCCCCTCACCGAAAGATAGAGTCCCTGGCCTTTCATGACCCTGCCGATTCTGAACACCTTTGTACCTTTCATCCTGGGCAGTTTGTATGCTGTAAAGAGCAATTCGAAATCCTCTCCCGAGGAGAGAATACATTGTAATGATTCGATGTTATTCGTGCTGCAGAATCTCCCAACCTCGGGATGAATTGGGATGTGCTCTGCATCGATTACGATTTTTACTCTGCTCTCTTCTGCAAGATGATAAGCATCGGTTGATAAACCGTCTGACGTGTCGATGCATGCTGTAGCAAATTTTTTAATAGACTGTGCTTCAAAAATCCTTGGTATGGGATAGAGGTGTTTACCGATCGCATCAGGATATTCTTTTTTTGGCAGGTTCATTTTGAGTGCTGTGCGACCAACTTCGGCAAGACCCAAGAAGTTGGTGACAAAGAGTGCCTGGCCAGGTTTTGCACCACTGCGCATGAGTGGATTCTTTGTATAGCCAATGACGGTGATGGTTACACCAAAGGCGGGACTCGTTACGACATCGCCGCCAGCGATATCCATGCCATATTTTTTTGTGATTTTTTCAAAGCCGGTGTGCAACTGCTCAATGTCTTTTATGGTAAGGGTTTTTGTGAGATGAAGTGAAACGAGGGCACAGATCGGTGATGCACCCATTGCCGCGAGATCTGAAAGACTGGCCGCCATACAGTGATGACCTAACGCAGACATCGAAAAGTACCGTACATCAAAATGAATATTCTCAAAAAATGAGTCGGTAGTAACAACATAACCATTACGCAGAACCATCGCATCGTCGCCAATGCCCTTTAAAATCTCTTTTCTCCTTTTAGGAAATTTTTGTCGTATGAACTTGATTATTTGCAACTCACCAAATTTTTTATTCCAGCTATTCATTTTCCATAAATTATTTGTGTTCATGCGTGTCTATTCGTGTTCTACACATGGAATTCAACGATATCTCCATCATTCAGGACATGATTCTTTTCTACACGTTGGCCTGAATATCCTGCGTCATTCCAGAGGCGGGCAAATTTTAAATTCTTTTTAAAATCCTTATGGATATATTCTGCTGCGTCGATGAGTGTCGTGCCCTGTTTCAGAACAACCGGGTTTCGTTTCTCGATTGGATGACCAATTTTCTTTGTGTAGACACGAATAATTTTCAGTTGTGAAAATATTTCTCTTTTGAATAAATCTATTCCTTCAGCATTTGTCGCCGAAACAGAAATGATTGTGAATATATCTTGGTGCTTTGATATAAATGAATTGATCACGGTGGCATTATGCCGACCATCTATTTTGTTTAAAACGATGAAACCATTTTTAATATCACCAAATTCATGACTTTCGAGAAAAATGTTTTTATTATTGAGTGCGCTGTTTATCGTCGCGAAGTCTTTATGGGGGTCAGCAAGGGCATCCAAGACAATAACAAGGATATCACCATTTCGATAGAGGCCAAACAGCCATGGTGGTGCGTCATCGTGAAGTGGTGGCGTATCGACGATTTGAATTTTAATATCTTCAAATTCCATCATTCCTACCTGTGGTAGATTAGTCGTAAATGGATAGAGGGCCACGTCGACATGGGCATTGGTAAGTGCATTGAGAAGCGATGATTTGCCAGTATTTGGTAGTCCAACAAAAACAACTTGACCTGCGCCCTGCTTTTCTACTTGATACCACGTACCTCCTGCACCCTTTGATTTTTTCTGTTTACTGATTGCGTCTTTCAGCTTCGAAATTTTCGTCTTTAATTCTGCTTGGAGTTTTTCTGTGCCTTTATGTTTCGGGATAATGGAAAGGAGCTCCTGGAGATAGACCAACTTCTCCTGTGGAACTTTTGCCTCTCGATATTTCTTCTCGACTTCAAAATACTGAGGGGGTAAATTTGCTGGCATGGTTACTATGCTCCTCCGGCATGTAAAATTTCTTGCATTGCTTGTGCGTTCTTGAGCATGC
>CP070664.1:1388953-1392191 GCA_020355325.1 Caldifarciminota bacterium | reverse complement strand
ATGTATTGCCCTCAATGTAAAGCAGAATACCGGCCAGGCATCACAGTATGTGCTGACTGTGGTGTATTGCTCGTTTATCAACTACCCCAAGACGAACCTATCGAAAAGCCTAAAATAAGCCCTGATGCTCAATTTGTAGAGCTCCTTGCAACGTACAATCGAGCTGATGTTGCTATAATACAATCCATCCTTGATGATGCGGTAATAACTTATTTTTTTAAAGGCGAGCGTTTTATTCCGAGACCTTTTGCAGAACCAGTACGATTAATGGTCAAGAAAGAAGAAGTAGAAGAGACTAAAGAACTTCTCAAGGATTTGAATCTCCGTTTCGGCGCATCATTTGATGCACCTGAAAAAGAGTAAAAACAGGTAAAATAACAGCATATTGACTTAACCCACCTCAGATTGCAAATAATCTCTAATGTCCGATAATATATATTATGATAACTAAAATAAGAACCTGCGTCATCAGTCTTTATTTAGCACTCCCCTCCCTCCAAAGCAATATCCACCCAGAATTATAACGACTATTTCAAATGATATCGATTGTCATTGCGAGCGCAGTCGAATCATCTGGTAATGACCTAATAACTTAATGACTTAATCACTAAATCCGCCTCTCCCCCTTTCTTGCAGCCAGGTGACAAGGAGACGTTGACCGGGAGAAAGAGAATTAAAATGAAAAGAGCTGAAAAACGCAATCCTACGCTAAATTTTTGGAGCTTGAGAGCTGCCCAGCGAAATGTGGGGAAATTTTAGGTTTTTAGATAATATTGATAAGTAACAATTAGATCTTTGGTGTAAATCCTTTTATTGTGCAACTATTTCCGGGGAGACAGGCTACGCGGTAAGCCCTCTCTGTCTACCTCCATTTTTAAGGAATCTACCAATATATACAATGGTTGGAAGTAATCTGTTATATCGTTTTTTGTGCTGTTTTCTACATGAACCCACCATTTGTCGATATCTTTAAATTGTGCTGCTTTCTCGTCACTTAACTCAAGAAATGATGGATACTCAACTCTTGGATACCAATTACACGAATCTATAATATCATGACTGCGGCGTTTATCTGGGAAATAAAGCTTAATATTCTGAAGTAATTCTAACAGATCTCGTCTCGCCTCTATAGCGAGAGATAGAAATTGGTTTTTTATATTTTGAATATCTTTCCACTGGTAAAGCGCAAGTGTATCTTTGTAAATAAGATATCTATCTAGCATATATTTTTGTTCATTTTCTGCATTGTAAAAATTGATCCAACAGTATCTAATATAAGATATAGATCCAAACAATTCTGAAGTTAGTTCTACCCTCCTTATTGTAATCTCACGGCGTGATACTAAAGTTTGAGTAAAGACTACTATAAGTACACCTAAGATAAAAGCACCGAACGGCGTCAGCACCGGTAAAATGTCTTTTATTTTTGTTTTTGGTAGAATACTCTTTAAAAAATTAATAATTAAAACAAGATTAGGGTTTGGCTTCCGATACTGTTTTAACGGCATTACATATCAATAATAATGAAAATCTAACGACTGTCAATATTGGGAAGTCAATGGGGTCAAATCTCTATTTTGAACAGAGACATTTTTTGATAAAATATGACTACAGATTATTGCGACCGGGTGACGAGAGGACAAGGTGACTGGGAGAATTAAACTCAATCTGGGCGTTTTTCAACAAAAATATTGTTTTACTCAAAACCTGAGAGATAAACAACTAAGCCCACCGTCAATTTTCCTAAATTCTGAGACGTCAACTTCTTTAACCTTATAACCCTTTTCTATAATTGCGTGATTTGTTTTATTATATCATGCAGGAATGATAACATAATCATTTACTCGTATGCAGTTTGCTGCATAACTTTCGTCATCGTTTATGATAATTTTGTTAAATTTTTTAAAAGCCGGATTACGGACAGGCTCAACTGCTAAAATCATATTATTCTCACCGAGATAAGATACGCCTGATTTAAGATGCAGCGTTTTATCGATCAGAACAGTAGAACACGTGTAGCCAAGTTTTTGCAAAATTTCGATTAATTGATGCGCACCTAATGTATTTGTCCTATTTGTGAGACGAATATAAAAATGGTCATCCACTCTCATCACATCTCCACCTTCAAGTACTCCTGGTTCCTTTATGTGTGCTATATTTGTGTAGTATTTTTTCAAGACTTCGTGAACACTAACTTCTTCTCCCTTTCTGCTCTTAACCCCAAAATTCGCAATGACTGCACATTTTTCTGTAAGGACAGCACAATCTTCAATAAATGTAGAATCTGGAAATTTTTCTTCTGCTGGCATAATTATCACCTCAAGACCACAATTTTTAAGTGCCTCGATGTATTTACTGTGCTGTTGAAGAGCCTTTTCGTAATCTGGTTTTCCTAAATTTGATGTAGTTATTCCGTTTGCTAGTGAGCGACCTGGTGTTTTCACTATCGCTTTTTCGAAATGAATAGAATTCATTGTAATTCACCTCCCCTACCATTTTGACAACGATTTTAGGTTATAGTTTATTTATTACAGATAGCTGATGAAGGCACGTGGGGTCAGATCTCTTCTTTTAGCATATTAAACAAGGACAGGTATTGAATATGACAAATTGGTAAAAGAATTTTTTGATAACATATGACTACAAAATACGGTGTTCGATGATTGTACAATTGTACAATTGTCGAACCGAAGAAATTTGGGCATTTAGGAATTTTGAATTTTTAGGTATTCACTGCCGCACCTCTCCCCTGTTTTTTGAGACAAGGAGAAACGGAGACCAGGCGAAATAGAGACTCTAGGATATTAAACTCTGTGACTTTGTGAAAAGGGAAAACGGTGAAATAGAGAATTAGAAATAGTATGCACTTTGAAAGATCATTCTCTTATGACTATCTGTGTGAGACTTTTGTAAGAATTGTTACTATAATTAATTGATAGTATATATATTAAAGGAGAGTCTTATGATAGGTAAACAGTTATATCCAATACGTGTCATTGCGTTATTATGCATGGGCTTTGTATTTGCTTCTGCTCAATTCCCTGACACCCTTTGGACCAGAATCCATAGCATTTCTCCTGGTGGAGACATTGATGATGGAAAATGCGTTCGACAGACAAATGATGGCGGATTTATAATCACGGGCGCTTGTGTTCCCAATGGTCTGGTGTCTCACGTCGATGTTCTGCTTTTGAGAACGGACACTCTTGGTCAACTACAATGGGTAAAGACTTTTGGT
>CP070664.1:1383840-1388853 GCA_020355325.1 Caldifarciminota bacterium | reverse complement strand
CGCTGATCAGAACACTCTCACGAGCGATGGTAAAACAATTTTACATTTGGCGAGCATAAAAGGATATACAGCATTAGTCGAGCTTCTCGTCGCTCGGGGAATGAACATAAATGCAAGGGATAATGATGGCAATACGCCGCTATTCTATGCGGTGCTGCACGGTAACAAAAAGGTGGCTGACCTGTTGAAAAAAAACGGAGCAACGGCAGAGGGATTGGAAAAAACTGTTGGATCATCGCCACTATTGAAAAAAGAACTCAATGACGGAGAAGCAGCCATATGGTATCTAGGCCATAGCGCCTATGCAGTAAAGACAAAGAATCACTTCCTCATTTTTGACTACGTTGAGTATACTCATTTACCTGATGAGCCATGTCTTGCCAATGGACACATCAACGCCGACGAGATCAGTGACCAAAATGTCTATGTCTTTGTGACACATGCCCACTCCGACCACTATGATTCAATTATTTTTGACTGGACGAAATCAGTCAAAAATATCACCTACATATTCGGCTGGCAGGTGTTCGAAGATTCTGAGTATGTTTATATGGGACCGCGAACAGCAAAAAGATTAGATGATTTAGAAATTGAAACCATCCATTCACCAGAGGCTGGCGAACCCGAGAGTAACTTCCTCGTTAAGGTTGATGGACTGGTCATGTACCATGGAGGTGGTTACAGCCATGATTCCTCGATTATTGATATTTACAATAAAGATGTCGAGTATCTTGCCACCACGACTGGTAGAATCGATATCGTATTCGCAAAAATCGGCACCACGTGGATAAATGAGGAAGCTTTTTTCTTGCTTGAAGCGGTCCAGCCGAACGTCATGTTTCCGTCACACGCACGCGAACGAGAATCGACCTATGAAGATTTTGCCCAGGAGGCATCACTGAGATATTCTAAATCAACAATCGTTTGGGCCGAGAACCGTGGCGACAGGTTTATTTACACTGAAGGAAGCATAAAAAAATAACGGAGTACAAGAACATCGATATACAGGTGCATTAATTATTTTATTATGTGCACTGCTAGAGTAACGAGCGTACGATATTAGTTTATCTTAAAATTTCTATTTTTTTCGACGCTGTCTCACCTTGAGCTTCCACCCGGACAAAATACGTGCCGGACGCGAGATTTACCCGTTTCATAACCTCGTGTTTCCCTGCGCCAACAGTTTCTTCAATCAAGGTCTGGACTTTTCGGCCGGTTATGTCATAGAGTGTGATTCTCACAGGACCGGCTTGTGGTAGTGCATAGCGTATGCGAATCTCGTTGCGTGCAGGACTTGTAACCTGTAGATCGATACCCGTGACATCGACTTCGACCAGCTTTTCCTGTTCTTTGATGCCGATTTGATTGAGGTCGAATTCAAAGAAAGAACGGCCATGGGTTGCTGCTCTCAATACGCGGGTTCCATTGTGGAGCACGAGGTCGTCGACTGCGCTGAAAGGTAAGCCCGTTCCGAGTGGCTCCCACGTACTGCCGGTGTCAGTCGTGTAGTAAACGCCGTAATCAGTACCGATATAGAGCGTCGATGTATTTTGCGGATCTATGACAATCACATTCACCGGTACCTCGGGTAGATTCGAAGAAATGTCGTCCCAAAATGCACCATAGTTTGTTGTCCGAAAAACATGCGGCAGGGGTGAGTCGTATCGATAACCAGAAAAAGTCACATAAGCAATCGCCTCGTTGTTTGGATCAACGGCAACCCGGGTCACCCAGCGGTCTGGTAGACCAGTAGATATGTTCGTCCAATCTGTACCACCATTGGTCGTGACCCAGACGTTGGCGTCGTCTGTACCCACGTAGATAACATCACCATTTGTCCTGGACACACCGATAGTCGTGATCGTACCGTAGGTCAGGTTACCTGAACCAGGACCGTTCGTCAGATCACCGCTGATCGCATTCCAATACCCAGCTCCGTTTGTTGATTTATACAGACGGTTAGCTCCATAGTACAGGACTGAATGGTTATTTGGGTCCATGACGACGGGTGTAGACCAGTTTGTACGGTCGTCAGGATCGATTCCGTCCATTGCCATATAAAAGTTGTAGCCGCCGTCAGTCGATTTTGCCAGATTACCCCACTGGTATTCGGCATAAATGATGTTCGCATCGGTATAATCCACAATACAATAAAATCCATCGCCACCAAGGATCATCTCCCAGTCGTCGAGATTACCGGTCAACGTCCTCAAGGTGCCGTTATCCTGCGTACCACCGTATGTACGCTCAGGATTCAGTTCATCGATTGTAGCAGCGTAAAATTGTGTAATCGGAAGGTTATACGACTTCGTCCAAATCGTGCCGCCATTACTCGAGTAATAGACACCACCATCGTTTCCGTCCACAATATGGTTCACGTTGCTCAGATCAAATTCGAGTGCATGGTGATCCACATGCTGGATATGCGATACATCCGACCATGAATTTCCTCCATCCGTCGTGCGATAAAGTGGTACACCCAACGCGAAAGCGATATCTGGATCAGCGGGGTGCACGCGGATTTGACCAAAGTACCATCCGTAGCTATAGTACAAGTAGTATGGAGGTTGCCCCGAAGTCTGAAACCATGAATTGCCGCCATCTGTCGTCTTATAAACAGCCTCGAGATAACCAATGGAATCAGCATAGAGTGCATAGAGCACATTGGGGTTCGTCTGACATATGGCAATGCCGATTCTACCAACATTCCGTCCTGACGGCAAACCATTTGTCAGCTCTGTCCATGTCGTACCCATATCCGTGCTCCGGTAAATGCCAGAAGTCGGACCGCCGGCTTTGCGCCTCATAGGCGAGCGCAAGCGCTCCCACATTGCAGCATAGACCGTATCTGGATGAGTTGGATTTATGCACAGATCAATCGCCGACGTTGAGTCGGAGATGAAGAGTACTTTGCTCCACGTCGCACCTGCGTCGGTCGTGCGGTACACACCCCGCGCGCTGTCAGCACTGAATTGTGCACCAGCACCGGCGACAAAAATAACATCAGAGTCGGTCGGATGTACAGCAACTCGGCCAATCCGTCTCACCTGCGCGAGCCCGATATTGCTCCAGGAAACGCCACCGTCAGTCGTACGGTAAAGACCATCACCGTCGTAGTTATCACCCGCAAGGTTGGCTTCACCAAGACCTGCATATACAGTATTCGGGTTATTCGGATCGATTGTTACATCGCCAACCGAGAGGGTAATGAAATGATCAGTAAGCATAGTCCAGTTGACGCCACCATCAATGGATTTTAGTACGCCACCATCCGCGGCTCCTGCGTAGATGATGTTCCCATTTGATGGATGCAAGGCAATGCCGGTGACGCGACCACCGATATTGGAGGGCCCCCTTGGAGTCCATACTCCATTGTCGCGGTTGGCATACTGTTGCGCCATGGCTAACGCCTGGCGATATGCCATCTGATGGGCTTCTTCATTGATCAGACGGTGCGGGTATGCCCGCTGCATGTAGAACCAGTCGTGTGGCTTCTCGCCCTTATCTTCTTCTTCGTGCATCGACACAGGCTCTCTACTTCTTCCACCTGACCATGGTTGCCAGAACATCACAGCGATAAGAACAATTACTACAAACAGTATAAATAAGAAAGTTTTTGATTTGTATATCATGATTTCCTCCTAATAAAATTCGGGTCCTTGGTATTCATGAACATTCCATCTAATTATACTAAAAGATGCCTCATTATCAAGCACGAACATGGTGTTGCCCGCATCTTCAGGAAAGAAAGAAGGGGTCGGCTCAAACACCCAACCCTTTTACTCGTAAAATCCACTTACGCAGTTATAATCCAGGATACGATAAACTACGTCTCTAAAAGTTTTTTAAGATTTTCTCCTTCTTCCTTCATGTGTTTCTCAAGAGCTTCTTTTCGCCGTTTATCGAATAAAGAAAATATTTTACTGAATCTGAAATAAAGTGTAGCAGTGAATGTACAGTTCTTTTCTTTTTGTTCGATGGCAAAAGACCCTTTAGGACATATAATTGAAACCGGAAACAGGAGTTTATATTCTATGGTTCTGTTTGGCTCATAGTTAGTAGCAAGACACTTCATCTTATGAAGTTCGCCGTGCAGGTACTCTTCCATATAGAGGATTGAACCCTTTTCGAACGCATCACCTTTTATCCACTGGCATGTAACATGATCTCGATGCCATGCTCGATAATTTTCTTCGGAAGAGAAGATGTTTATTAAACACTTAAAAAGTACTTCAGGAGTTGTTTTTATTTCGATCGAATCTCTCAAGGTTTCCATATTCACTCCTCTCGATAATCATATGATAATTCGATCAATTGTCAACAAAATATTATTAATGGGAGCATATATCAAGATCGCTTTTTTATAAGCGGAGATGCAACAGAGGCGGGTGTTGATCCTTTTTGGAATAGCTTTCCCGTTGATGAACATCATCTCCACAGGGCACGGCACATTTTGATGGTAAACTTGTAATATAAGAATACCCGATGTTGAGCCCCATTATTGTGCTGCTTCTCGATGAGATGACTTGACGTATAAGTGCGAATCCTTGGTTTTACGAAATACCGGCGTTTTTGTTCTTTATTTTCGTATATTCATTAATTACATTTTTACCTAATTCAAAGGCGTTTAACAATACACTTTTCTTCTCTTTAATCTTCCCTTTTTGGTAGCACGACGAAACACAAATATCACCCAAATAAATTCCCCTCAAAACTTCGACTGTCAACTTCATGGGTTCAGTAATAAATGTACCGTGTTTGTCATCGGGTCTGCCAAAAGTGCATAGAACTATATGACCCTTGCCATCAAATCTTTCTGAAAATGGTGGTCTGTTAAAATATGACGAGAGTCTATCAATGAAACACTTCATTTGAGCTGATACACCCTGCCAGTAAACAGGCGTTGACCATACTATGATGTCAGCATCTAAAAATATCTTTAATATTTTAACAAAGTCATCGTCGGCCCTCGGATCATCTCTTTTACGACTATTATCACATACTTCACCAATG
>CP070664.1:1346727-1383740 GCA_020355325.1 Caldifarciminota bacterium | reverse complement strand
CCGTAGATTGATCCGTGTCGAGTTTTCGTGATCGATAACAACTGCTCTACTCCCACGGGCATCTTTTGCTAATAGATTACTGGATTATTATCGACCCTGCTCAAATATCCGTTGAATCATGCCGTCTGTCGGCCACACGACGAGGCCGTCCTCGATAGAAAAACAATTCTGAAAGTTATGCTCGTATACGAGCCCTTCACTACTCAATATATCTTGACTGAAGTTCAATTCAGGCAAGTATTTCCTTGACTTCCGGCATTTTTTATATACAATAGCAAATCGCTGAAAAGGAGGTTGCATGGCATTATTATTTGCACTATTGATAAGTCTACCACAGGACTATATAGACCTTCTCATGCAAGGCAAGTACGAAGAGGCAATTGCTTACTGTAATGAGATGATCAGTAAACCGCAAGCAGGTGCTGGCTGTTTCCTGCTCTCGGGTCTGAACGGCAAAAAAACATATATGTGGGAGTTAGAAAAGGGTGATATCTACTTTAATAAACTGGCTCAGTTAGATAGCGCGGCACAAATCTATCAGAAAATTATTGATGCGTATCAGCAAAAAGATGGCTGGGTTTATTATCGACTCGCCCAGGTTTTTGAAATGAAAGAGGACTTTTTGAATGCCGCCAAGGCGTATGAAATTGTAGCGACACGGTTCCGTACGCCACCGCTCGACTCGTTTTCTCTTACTGGAGTAGAACGGTGCTTCAAGAAGAACTATCAGGATTTTGTGGCGACAATCGATGACTACAATATAACGAGGCTTGAGTTAGACGAACAGATGAAGCGTACACTCTTTGGCAAGAAGGATGTACAGAGCGTCCTTGACCGGATGATTACCGAACGGCTCATCTACACAAACGCAATTAAAGAAAATGTTCAAGACACAGAATTTTTTAAAGAAAACATCGCAAGCAAAAAGCGCTCGTTCCTTGTCGACGAGGTACGCGAGAGTGACATCGTTAGCAAGTCGATACCGACAGAGAAAGAAATGAAAAAATACTATAAGGACAACAAAGAAAACTATAAACTGCGTGAGGAAGTAAGAGGAAAGGAGATAGTCGTTGATTCTGACAGCCTTGCACAATTCATACTCGATTCATTAAAAATCGACGCGGCCAGTTTTGATACACTGGCGAAACTGTACTCGACTGCAGCAAATCGAAATTCAGGTGGGAACATGGGCATTGTATACCGCGGAACGAAACCAGCTCCCGTAGACAGTATGCTCTTTCGCGCGGAAATGAATACCGTGACCGATATAGTTCCTTATGATGATAAATTTGGTATCTATATCGTGACCGAGCATAATCCTAAGCGTTATCGTGATTTTGAAGAGGTAAAAACCAGTATTGAGGCCGCGGCCAAGACCGAGAAGCTGAGGGCAATCGAAAAGGAATTTTCACAGCGACTCAGGTCGGGTGCGCAGATTGAAATCTACGAGGAACCACAGGACAGCGTGATTGCAGTCGTGAACGGTCGATTGATTCTCCGGAGTGACATAGAGAGGCTGCAAGAAACACACCCACAGTTCGCAAAAATGAATTTGACTGATTCCGTTGAGTTTAAGAAAGCCATCGACAAGTACATTGATGAAGAATTGCAAGTGGAGTGGGCAGAACAACATAAATATTTCTTGAACGACAGCTACTTTACCAAGCTTCAAGCCGCTCTGACTGAACTCATGAGCCGTGGTCTCTATATTAAAGTCGTCGTCGAGGCAGTGAGTGTTGACTCTGAAGAGGTGAAAGACTACTACACCGAACACAAGGATGATTTCAAAATTCCTGAGTCTGTTCGAGCTCGAGAAATTGTTGTTGAGGAAAGAGAACTCGCGCAGCAAATACGTAATGTCTTATTGAAAAACCCCACAGCATTTGATTCGCTTGCCAAAACACACTCGATCGGCGCTGCGAAAAGTCGTGGCGGTTCACTCGGTCTCGTGAGAAGGGGCATGAAGCCCAAGAAGTTTGATGATGTTGTATTCACGTTAAGGGCAGGCGAAATGAGCAGAGTCTTCTCCGCCGACGACAAAAAATATACAATCGTCGTCGTCGATGAGTATAATCCTGAGACCTACCGACCATTTGAAGAAGTGCAGCAACACATCGAAGCAAACCTGCTCCGCCAAAAACAAGGACAAGTTGTAAACGAATTTCTTGCAACAATAAGAGAAGAGGCAGATATTCAAATATTTTTAGAAGAGCCTGAAGAAAAAGCAGAAGAGCAAATCCCAAAACCCGAACAAGAAAAGATGCCTGAAAAGAAAATAGAGGCAGAAGAGAAAGAGATTCCAACCGAAGATATAATAGAGAAGAACTGACAGAACGATGCCTGAGCTACGAAAAGATCCTGTCTTAGGTCGCTGGGTTATTATCTCGACAGAGCGGGCGAAGCGGCCAAAGGATTTCAAGGTCGCTCCCGAGGCGAAACTTATCTCGCCAAAGGAATGTCCGTTCTGTCCGGGAAATGAGTCTGCTACACCACCAGAAGTCTTTGCATATCGGGATAACAATTCACAACCGAATGAGCAGGGTTGGACCCTCAGGGTTATACCAAATAAATTTCCTGCACTTCGCATCGAGGGAGAAATTGACCGTCGTGGAGAAGGAATCTACGATCGTATGAATGGCATCGGTGCTCATGAGGTCATTATTGAGACACCAGATCACTCGGTAGATCTCGCTGATTTGGAACTGACTGCCTTCGAAAAGGTCATTTATGCATATCGTCAACGCATCATCGATTTACAAAGGGATAAGAGACTCCGTTATGTTATGATTTTTAAAAATTTTGGAGCAGCAGCAGGAGCTTCTCTCGAACACAGTCATTCGCAACTCATCGCGATGCCAGTCATACCAAAAAGGGTCATGGAAGAGATGGATGGCGCCAAGCGGTACTATGAGTATCGCGAAAGATGTATATTCTGTGATATTGTCGTACAAGAGACAAAAAGCAGAAAACGATTGATCAGTGAAAACAATTCATTTATCATGATTTGTCCCTTTGCACCTCGATTTCCATTTGAAACCTGGATCGTCCCACGCACGCATATCTCTAATTTTGAAGACTCAACAGAGCAACAGTTGCGGGACCTCGCGTCAATTCTCAAGGACGGTCTCTCGAGAGTGAAGAAGGCACTCACGACGCCTCCCTACAATTATATCATACATACGACACCCGTAACATTAAAGGGTATAGAATTTTACCACTACCATTTAGAAATCATTCCAGTACTCACACATGTTGCAGGCTTCGAGTGGGGGACGGGTTTCTATATCAATCCCACGGCTCCCGAGGAATCCGCTTCGTACCTTAAAAATATTATTTAGGCGTATGCCTATTCATGTCATTCGCCTTCCACTCGGTTAATATGTGCCTATGAAAATCGCGTTCGTATCATCGGAAGCAACGCCTTATGCAAAGACTGGCGGACTCGCCGATGTAGTAGGAACACTCCCTCACTATTTAAAGAAAATTGGCAATGAAATGGCTATCGTTATGCCAAAGTACCGGAACATGAAGGGAACTCATGTTCAATCCCTTGAGATTGATATGCAAAAGAAGTACACGGTAAAGGTATTCAGTGAAGGAGACTACCTCTTTATCGATTATCCATCTTTTTTTGAACGCACCGGCCTCTATGGCACTGAGAAAGGCGATTACGAAGATAATTGTGAGCGGTTTACGCTCTTCTGTAAAGCAGTGAGTCAACTCGTCACAGACCGTGGCTACACGCTCGTTCATTGTCATGATTGGCAGAGTGGACTGATTCCTCTGTATGTGCGTCTAAAAAAACCAGAAATAAAGACAGTATTCACCATTCATAACATGGGGTATCAAGGAAAGTTTCCACGTTCGAAATTTCCCTTGTTAGGCTTGGATGAGACGCATTTCAATCACGAGGGTATAGAGTTCTACGGTGACATCAGTTTTTTGAAGGCCGGTATTGTATACAGTGATGCGATTACAACGGTTTCTGAAAATTACGCCACAGAGATTCAGACACCGGAGTTTGGATTCGGCCTTGAGGGTATTCTCAAAGAGAAGAGCGACAAACTGAGCGGCATTATTAATGGCATAGACTATGACCATTGGAATCCTGAGACAGATAATCTGATATACGAAGCGTACACTGACTTCGAGGGTAAACAGAAAAACAAACAGCGGCTTGCCCATGAATGTCAGATCGAGTCAAAGCGACCAATGATTGGCATGGTTTCACGGATAGCAGGTCAGAAGGGATTCGATATACTGATCAAGGCATTTCCCGGTATAATGGATACTGGTTTTTCAGTGGTGCTGCTCGGTTTCGGTGAAGAGCACTATTACAAAAAACTAAAAGAATTTGAACACCTCTATCCCAATCGTGTGTCGATAAACATAAAATTCGATAACAAACTTGCACACCGCATTTATGCTGCGAATGATTTTTTCCTGATGCCTTCGCGCTATGAGCCGTGTGGTTTAGGTCAGTTAATCAGCCTCAAGTATGGAGGAATTCCTATTGTAAGGCAAACTGGTGGACTCGCAGACACCGTGACTGAATTTGAACCAACGACGTGCTCAGGCAACGGTTTTCTGTTTAAAGAATATTCATGTACGGCACTGCTTGAGGCAGTACAGCGTGCATATGATGTCTACCAGAACCACGATGTATTCCGAGCACTGTCAGAGAACTGTATGAAATATAACTTTTCCTGGCAGGAATCGGCCAAAAAATATCAGATGCTTTACGAGTCACTTTTAGATACTTGACACAGTTGATTTTTTACATATTATTCTTGCTTAGAAAAGGAGGTATATGATTGGTAAATGGCAATGCACAATCTGTGGCTATATCTACGAACCAGAATTTGGCGATCCCGACAACGGCGTTTTGCCAGGCACGGCATTTGAAGATTTACCCGATGACTGGGTATGCCCTGAGTGCGGCGCCGAAAAAGACCAATTTGAGCCTTATATCGAAGAAGAAGATTAATACTATTCGGGTCATCGCGACCCTGTTTATGCATACACAACCACGGTTCCTGCCGAGTATGCGGGGATTAAACCTTTATACATTACAAGGCGTCTAAATAAAGTGTATAACGATGAAGATATGGTTTTGGTCAGGAAATTTAAGAATGGCGATGAAATGGCATTTGATCAACTTTATGAGAAGTATCGTGTTTCGCTCTATTCGATTTGTTATAGGTACACGAGAAATGATGCTGATGCACGCGATGTTACCCAAGAAATTTTTATCAAGGTATATCGTAATCTTAAAAAATTCAATGAAAAATCAAAATTCTTCACCTGGCTGTATCGGATTACCGTTAATACCTGTATCTCTTTCAAACGCAAAAATCCCCCACTGCAGCCGAAAAATCATGTGCCGTCAAATCCTTTGCCCATGGAACGGAGAGTAAGAATGAAGGCTGACATTGACGATGCACTGGCTCAGCTACCAAAAAGGCAGCGGCTGACATTTATTCTGCATCACTATGAAGGGTACACGTTTGCCGAAACAGCAGCGATCATGAATATCTCGACTGGAGCAGCGAAGGCAAATCACTATCATGCAATTAAGAAATTGCAGGTTCTCCTCAAACAGTGGTTATGAACATCTGCGGACGATTGAAAGAGAATATCGTAGACTTCATCGAGGGTCGTGTATCAGAGGACAAACGTGTACTCTTTGATGACCATCTCAAACAATGCTCACGTTGTCACGAAGAATATGTCTCAATCAAGAAGCTGTACGAAGTATTAGACGCAGACGAGGTTGTACTTCCTGAAAGGCAATTTTTTGATAATCTGAGACTCAAGATGCGACAGCGTGAAATAATTCCACGATGGTTTACGGTAAAAAGGTTTTTACGAATCTTTGTTCCCGCATGTGTTGCAGCCGTGCTCCTCGTTATTCTCATTCCGCGGCCCACAGAAACTATCGAGATTGCAATTCCGACTTCGACGCTGCTTGAGGACGAGGAGATTGCCGACATCAGCCTGGAAGGTGTAATTAGTGATGAGTTGATTGATGATATGACTGTTTTAGAGGACTATTTTACACTCGGCGTAGATGAATCTATTAACGAATTAACTGAAGAGGAACAGGCAACATTCGTACAATTCGTATCTACTCAGTACGATTATGGTTGGTAAACAGAAAATTTTAATCACGTCACTCGCGATTCGTTATAACGAGTTTGTGATAGACGGATTTATTGCTGAGGAGGTGCAATGAGAATAATTATGAGTTTGTTAACTTTCCTGATGCTCCTGTTTGCTCAAAATTTTGATGCAAAGGATCCGCGCGTCATTATTGAGGAGGTGAGGATTTGGCGCATTACGCAAGAGTTGGATTTAACATCAGAACAGGCAACACAACTATTTCCTAAATTACACGAATTTAGGAAAGTCGAAAGAGATTTTCGAAAACAACGTATGCAATTATTGTCTGAGATGAGAATTTTACTGCATAGGGGCGCATCGAATCAGGAAATTCGGAACGTTGTAGAACAGTACCGGGCTGTTCACATCAAAAAGATTGAGCAGGAAGTTAAGAGTCTAAAAGAAATGGAAAAGATCCTCACGCCAGTACAACAGGCAAAATTTCTGATATTTGAAGACGAGTTTACGCGCGAGATTCTCGATATGATAAAGCATATCAAAAAAATGAGACGTTAACACACGCCTGCGCCACTAATATAATACTTCAAGCATGGCTCTGAGGTCACTATTAATGGCCTCGTAGAGTTTTATGTCCTCAGATACCTCGTTGCTCCTCTTGGCAATTTCCTTTTTTGTGGTAACGTCTTGCAACGAAATAGTATACTCAATTTTTGTGGCAAATTTTGAAACGCTGCCAACAATGATATAGTCACAGAGTACTGCAAGACCTATCGCATATGCCTGATCCAATTCGATATCTCTTCCCAAACCACGTTTTATAATTTCGGTATTGATTGCTGCCTGACTAATGATTCTAAGTCTCGCAGAAAAGGCGCCCACTGCGTTGTAAACCTCGGTCTGACATCGCTGACCGAGAGCGGCGTCGATCGCTTCTTGGTTCGTTTCCGTAAACGGAAAGATGGCAATAATTTTTTTTATTTCACCCGTCGGGAGCGTTGGTGGACCATATTCGAGATTCAACTCATCTATTACTAAATCGGTTAAATCTAATTCACTCGATGCATAGAATACATCTGCCGACAGATCGAGTATAATCGAAAACCCTTCTTGCTGGGCGATTTTTTCGACGGCCTCATTTACTTGTTTCAGCAGCGGTGCCATCAACTCGTCATTTTTTTGTTCTAGTTTCCCTCCCTTGCCGAAAACATCTTGAAGAAATTGATTATAGGCACCCGTAGAGGTTTCTATTTCATCCAATTTTCTGAGCCTGGCTTCTTCTGATAAAACAAGCTTTTGAGCCTCTAGTTCTGATTTGAGATTTTCGACCTTTGTGAAAAGGACTGCGGCTGAGTCGCGGTACATACTAACATATTCGTTAAATTCAGCGTTTGCTGCTGCGGTTGCCTGATATTCATTGAATATGCGTTCCGATTCGACAAAACCTATTTTTATCTCCTTGGCAAACAGAATACCCAAGAGAATGATTGATATGATTAAATACTTCTTCATCCTACCTCCAAAAGAAATTGTCGTTAATGGTTATTCGTTTGAGGGCATGGCTGCCCGTTTCGTAATATGGCATCGTTAAACGGCATAAAAAAATAAATCCGATTTCCACTAATCTTCAACGTATAAATTTCCTGTGGCATCAGAACATTCCGAACGGACTGATCTGGAAATGCGGGGTAAAACCAGGTCTGTCTTTATCGAGACCATAACCTAAATCAAAACCAATAGCGCCCACCATCGGAACCTCGAGCCGTATGCCAACTCCTATACCGCGATAGATATCGTGAAGAGTAACGTCACGATATGAGGCAAAGGCATTACCGGCATCATAAAAAGCGAGTAATGCAAAACTCTGTGACATCTTGAATTTTAATTCGATGTTATTGACAAAGACGACTTTCCCACCGACTCGACGACCCTCTTCCATGGGTGACAGCGAACGGTCTGAATACCCCCTCACACCCAAATCGCCGATGCCTCCGGCATAAAATCGTTTATAAAAAGGAACTTCATCAACACTGGTTACGATACCCGCCTTCACCCGGTTCATGAGTACAAATTTCCAAAAAATTGGGAAATAGGTCCGTGCCTCAAATGTCACACGGTTGTAGTCTACATTCGCAAATAGAAATTTCTTGGCAACCTCAGCACGTACCGTAATGTAGGAACCACTCGATGGATTGAAGATATAATCTCGAGAATCTCTGGTTATGCCGAAGGTGTTAGCGAGCGTCCACTTCGGAATAGTATCATCGTATAAACTGTAACCAGAAGTCGGTGCTGTGTAGGTTTCCGAGATATCGAATACTTGTGTCCGTTCAAGTGTAAAGTTATAGCTAAAACGGGTATAATCAAGATAGAATGGGAATGATACATAGAGGGCTGTACCGATATCACGTTTCGTGTAGTAATCCCAGAGGCGATTCGTATAGTAGACATCACCACCGACCGATGTTCTCGTATTGAAAAGCCACGGTTCGACAAATCCGAGCTGGATATTCGTGAGCCGGCCGCCTAATTCCAGTTTAGTGTAGAGGCGCTGACCTCTTCCAAAGAGGTTTGGATGAGAGAGTTCAAGATAACCAGTCCACTTATCCTGCGCCGAATATGCCATACCCGCACCGATAGTCGCGACACCCTCTTTCTCGGTAACCTTATAGGTGATATCTATATTACCACTATCATCGGGAGGACCCGTAAGGGGTTGAACGTCTTCAAAAAATCCGAGATTAAATATTTCTCTGAGACTTCTGATCACGGCAGAACGTCGAAACCGCTCGCCAGGCATCGTGACGATTTCTCTCCTGATAACATTTTCCCTGGTGCTGTTGTTGCCAGCAACAATCACACGATTGATTGATGCCGGGGAGGATTCATAAATAGTATACGCAATATCGATGATGCTGTCTCGCACATTTTCGTTCGGGCTAATGTTGCAATAGATGTATCCTTCATCCGCATAAAGAGTATACAGTTCGCCGATCGACTCTTCTGCCTTACTTAAGCTGTATACATCACCACTGCTAAACTTGATCATTCTCTGAAGGAGAGGAGTATCGAAGACGGTGTTCCCCTGAAAGCTTGTGTTCCCAAAAAAATATTTCTTATTTTCCTGGAGATTAATCGTGATGATAAATCTGTTACCCTCAACTTCGATGATGGGTTCGTCAATATGAACATCCAAGAATCCCATATCTTGATAAAACGATTTTATTTTTTCAACATCCTCTTCTAACTTTTCTCTGGTCAACTTGCCGGTACGCAGAAATCCTTTCTCCTTTGTTGCCATTTTTCCTTTTATTTCACGATCCGTAAATGTCTCATTACCCACAATGTTGATTTTCTTGATGCGAGGCTCAACACCTTCGGTAACGATGAAGAATAGTTTTACCTTGTTGAGGGTGTCTTTAACGAGACTATCACGCACGACGGTGTTGTAAAAATACTTTTCCTCGTATAACGTAATAATTTTATTCTTTGCATCGAATACAGTTTTGTCAGTGAGAACCTGGCCACTGGTGAGTTCAATTTTATTTCTGAGCGTCTTGTTTGACAATTTTTTGTTACCAATGAAGTCCGGGAACCCTTTCAAGAATGGAGCTTCATCGACGACTATCGTTAAAAATATTCCGTCGCCAACGATTGATGTATCGACAGCAATATAATTAAACAGACGCAGCTTCGAAAGGTTTTGTATTACCTGTGTGATGTCTTCATCATGAAATTCGCTACCGACCTGCAATCCAGAGGCCTGAAGGATGAGCTGTGAATCAGTCCATTGAGCATCGGTTTCAATGTCGACAATCGTGTAGTTGAGGAGGAATAGAAGGAGGATCATTTCTGTTTGAATCCGAGTTTATCTCCTGCTCGTATCAACTTAATATTCTTACCCTCCTTTAAATTGCCCTTAAGGATTTCCTCAGAAAGAGGGTCTTCGACTAATCTGCGGATTGTCCGTTTCAGGGGCCGGGCACCGAATTCTGGGTCAAAACCTTCTTCAATCAGGAGCTCCTTCGTTGACTCATCGAGTTCGAGTTTCATCTTCTTTTCGCTGAGTCGTTCTTCAACCTCGCTTATGAGAATGTCAACAATTTTCTTCATGTCCTCTTTGTTGAGCTGTCTGAAGACAATGATTTCATCTATACGATTCAAGAATTCTGGTGAGAACAACTTCCTCACCTCTTCCATGAGCCTCGTTTCCATCTTTTCATACGATGCCTCTTCTGAAGCCTGGGAGAATCCAATACCACTCCCTTTCTGAATCTCTGCGGTACCAATATTTGATGTCATGATGATAACCGTGTTTTTAAAATCTACTTTACGACCATAGGAATCGGTGAGCTGACCGTCCTCAAGAATCTGCAGAAGAATATTAAACACGTCAGGGTGTGCCTTTTCAATTTCGTCGAAAAGTACTACGGAATATGGTTTCCTTCTAACTTTTTCGGTCAGTTGACCACCTTCCTCGTATCCGACGTAGCCAGGCGGTGCACCGATGAGTCGTGATACATTAAATTTTTCCATGTATTCGGACATATCGAGGGCGACTAACGAGTTGATGTCACCAAACAAAAATTCAGCAAGTCTGCGGGCGAGTTCGGTTTTTCCTACACCAGTCGGTCCGAGGAATATGAACGAACCGATTGGTCTGCGAGGATCCTTCACGCCAGCGCGACTGCGCCTCACCGCCTTTGCAATCGCAACGATTGCCTTGTTCTGTCCCACGACTTTCTTTTCCACCTCTGTTTCCATTCGTAAAAGCCGTTTCGATTCTTTCTCCTCGATCTTCGAAACGGGAATTCCTGTCCACCGTGATACGACGAAGGCGATGTCTTCTTCAACAACCGTCGGACGTGGATAGGTAACTGTTGCCTGCCGCTCCTTTAACTTTTTCAATACTTTTTTCTGTTCATCGCGTAGACTCGCGGCTTCCTCGAATTTCTGCTCGGTAACCATCTTCTCTTTTCTCAACTTAATTGCGTTCAGCTCTCCTTCGAGCGCTACGAGCTCTTCATCTTGCACGACGGTTGAGAGTTTTACCTTTGCACCAGCCTCATCGATGACATCGATCGCCTTATCAGGAAGGAATCGATCAGTGATATATCGATTTGATAGACGTGCTGCTGCCTCGAGCGACTCATTGGTATAGTTGATTTGGTGATGGTCCTCGTACTTCTTCCTCAACCCCTGCAGGATATTGATCGTCTCTTGAACAGTCGGCGGGCTCACGATGATGGGCTGAAACCTCCGCTCCAGCGCACCATTTTTTTCTATGTACCGACGATAGTCTTCGAGTGTCGTTGCGCCGATGCATTGGAGTTCGCCTCGCGCGAGCGCAGGTTTGAGCATGTTTGATGCATCAATTGCTCCCTCGGCTGCACCAGCACCAATAATGGTATGGAGTTCATCGATGAATACGATGATGTCTGGATTCTTGCTTACTTCATTGATGACCGCCTTCAGTCGTTCCTCAAACTGTCCGCGATATTTTGTTCCGGCTACGATCGATGCCATGTCGAGGGCAACGACTCGTTTGTTCTTCAGGGAGTCGGGAACATTGTCTGCGACGATATCCTGAGCAAGACCCTCAACAATTGCGGTTTTCCCAACGCCAGCCTCTCCGACGAGGACAGGATTATTCTTCTTTCGACGAGAAAGAACCTGTATCACGCGTTCGATCTCTTTTTCTCGACCGATGATCGGGTCGAGTTTATCTTCTTGTGCCATATGTGTGAGGTCTCTCGAGAAGAGGTCCAATGCAGAACCACGTGGTTTGCCTTTTGCCTTGCCCGTCACCACTCCCTCTGGTCTTAAGAGCTGGATGATCTCATTCTTTACCGTCCCATAGTCGATGCCGATCGACTCGAGAATCTGGGCACCGAGACTTCCTTCGGTGCGTATGATACCTAAAAGCAGGTGTTCTGTTCCTACATATGAATGGCCGAAATTTTTTGCCTCCTCCATTGAATAGTTAAGACAGACGCGTGCGTCGTTGCTAAACGGTACGTCTAATTTACCTCCATGGCCAATGGCCATTGAATTTTCAATACTTTTTCTAAGTTCATTCAATTCAATACCTAAATTGATTAAAACCATGGCCCCGACTCCTTCGCCTTCTTTGATCATCGCGAGAAGCAAATGCTCAGTACCAATAACATTCTGTTTGAACCGCAAAGCCTCGTCGCGGGCCAGGTGCAGTATCTTTCTTACCCTTTCGGTAAATCTCTCTTGCAACGCAACCTCCTTATTAACACCATTTTAGTCAAAATTATCAATTTGTCAAGATTTAATACCATCTCCTCATTAGTTAGACATACCGAGTCTTTATATTGTTTAACTTAATATTTATTGATAGGTGTCTTACAGCATAGTAAGGCTAGGATTCTACTAACTGCAATCGCCTCAGTCCTTCTGAATCCAAGGTTAATTAGTCAAAGGCTAACCGTACCGTTGCCTCTGCAAGCACCTTATTAACGTCGATGAGGGGCACTCCTGCATCGGCTTGTTTTAAGGAGAGGGGAATGTCTGTACATGCCAGAATGATGATATCTACACCCTGGCTCACCAAGTCATCATGGGCATGCACAAAGTGTGGCGTTACTTTATCAGGATCTCTGCCAAACTTTATCTCATCGATTCCCTTCATCACGTAATTTTTCTGTACTTCCCCTTGCGGAACAATGATGGTGTATCCTTCTGGCTCAAAAACCTTCTCAAATAGTTGAGACTGCATCGTGCCAGTTGTAGAGAGGATTCCGATTCTCTTCGCTTTTTTAAAATCCTTTTTGACTTTTTCCAAGGTCAGCTCGACAATGTTGAGAATCTGTGCGGTAATAGAGCTCTGCATGTCTCTGAACCAAACATGTGCTGTAACGCACGGCATAACAATGAAATCGACTCCAGCATCTTCTAAAAATTTTGCCGCACCTACGAGTTTCTGCTGAGGACTCTCACCCTTTCCCATAATGGCCTCGGTTCGGTCCGGAATCTCAGGATCAATATACACAATCATCTTTACATGTTCCTGGTCCTTTTTAGCCGGCGTGAGAGCAATAACCTTATTCATAAAATCAGTGGTCGCTTTCGGACCCATTCCACCGATAACACCGACGATCTTCATGTACTTGCTTTATTGATTAATATCTTGAAGTTTCTTCTTGAGAACCTCATTTTCTGGATCTTGTTCGAGTGCCCTCTCATAGGTTGCTCGAGCCTCATCGAGATTATCTAACTTCATATAGACATCACCAAGATGTTCTAATATTACTGCATCGGGTGTAAGATCGGCTGCTCTTTTTAAATCTTTGAGTGCATCTTCGTATCGTCCCATCTGATAGTAGACCCATCCACGAGAGTCAATGTAGTAGCCATTATTCTCCTCGATTGTGAGAGCCTTATTCACTAATTCCAGGGCATAGTCAAGATTCTCATTGCGCTCTGCATAGGTGTAGCCAACATAGTTGAGGGCGACAGCGTTGGCAGTATCCAATTCAACGATTCTCTGGAAGGTCTCAAATGCCTCATCCTTTTTGTCGATTCTTTCACATAGATTCGCCAACGCCTCGAGACTCGCAAGATTATCCGGATCTTCGTCTACTGATTTGTGGTAAAAGGAATAAGCATCAAGATGCTGCTGCTTCATTTCTAGGACCACACCCAACAGGTAATAAATCTGTATCACATCGGCGCCGCGATGTGCTGCCTCGGTGAATGCATACTCTGCCGTCTCAAAGTCTTCTCTATCAATAGCAATGAATCCAAGATATACCCAGAGTTCGATGAAATCGGGATTAGTACCTATCGCCTTCATAATCTCATTCTGTGCAGCTTCGTAGTTTCCTTGTTCAAGATAGATCCGTCCTACATAGAACCGTGAATACGTATCTCTGGGGTCAATTTGCGAAGCGATTAAAAATTCATTCAACGCCTGTTTTTTGAGGCCTAATTTGTAGAACGCAAACCCCAGGGTTCTGCGTACATATCCATCGAAGAAGTCGCGCTGTAACATTGCTCCTGCAAGTGTAATGAGTTTTTCGTATTGTTCGACATCCGAATATAAGTCGATGAGCCGTTTACCAACCGAGATATTCAATGTATCGGTTCGAAGCACTGTCTCATAATAATAGATTGCTGAATCTTCTTGTCCCAGGATGTCAAAACCAGTACCAATCCCGATGAGTGCAGTTGTATTTGTTGTGTCTAACGTATAAGCCTCGTGGTAGTAACGAATAGCCGATTCATGGTTGTTTTCTTTGCCAGACAGTGTCCCTAATCGCGTAAAAACATCTGTTGTTTTCAAGTCCACAGGCATATCCTCGAGAACCTCTCGTGCCTTCGTTAATTGGTCTGTGCCCTCATAGAGGATAGAAAGTGTTGTATAAACATCAATATTTTCAGATTCCAGAGGGAGTACCTTTTCATAGATCTCGACGGCCCTTCTGATATCACCTTTGCCGATATACCCGAGTGCAAGAACCTTAAGAAACTCAACATCAGCAGGGAAGAGAGACAATCCCTCTGATGCGAATTGTATGCCCTCATCGAATTTCCTGATTTTGTACAGGGCATTCACAAGCGCTCTATACACCTCGGCCGCCCCAGGGTCTATCTCGAGTGCCTTTTTATAATAAACAACGGCCTCTTTTACATTCCCATCTAATTCTAATTGACTACCAATACTGAAGAGCTCGTAGCTCGTACTGCTGTTTGAAAAAATTACAATGCTTATTAAAATCCGAGAAAAAGTGATAATAGCCATAATTTATCCGGGTTTTTAATTGGATCATTGTTATAAATATTATAATCGAGCCTGAGACCAATTCGTCCTTTTCCATTCGTATAATAACTCATGAATCGAATAACATGTTGATGGTAGAACATCGTGTCACCACGTGCAATTGTAAATGTTGGGTTGAAGGCTACGCCAAATTGATTTTTCTGGAAAATGTTCAAGAATAATTCAATGATGGCGTCATATTTGTAATCAGCCCCTGCATTAATATCCCAACCATGATATGACCAATGGGGATAAAACCCCACATCAAGAGACCATAAAAACTTCCGACTCGTCACCAGACGCCGAGAATCATGGAAATCTGTTGATGCACACCGTAACCGAACACGGTTAAAAACCGGTGTTCCTTCAACATCATAATCGATATCATGAACACAATCATGCATGTAATACATCGTAAAGAAGACATGCCGAGCCAAATAGTCAAACCCGCCGGATATATAGTAATGTGTATATCGTGGATCGAGTGTTACGCCCCCTTTCTGTTCTGCCATATCGAGGTCATCGCGGTAACGGACAAAGAGCGAAAGGTTATGGTATCTGAGAAGTGTGCAAAATAACTCGACCGAAGCATCCATGTTGTATCGAATAGTGTCGCTATTCAGATATTTGCCCAGAAATCCAGATCCATGAAATTCGAGTGGAACCTCAAGACCAATGCCGTAAGCGAACAAGGGGAGAAGCAGCAATAAGAGAAACGGAGCAAGGGTGAAACGGAGCACGGGTGATGTATGTCTGTAATCTACTCTTTTCTTCTGTGTCATCTGTGTCCTTGTATCTGTGTCATTAGTGTATTTAATCTGTGCCATCTGTGCCTACCGCATAGAGAGTACAACCCCGTGCTTTTGTTATTTTGAGCCTGTAGAAATCGCCAATTTTCAGGTTTTTAGCAGAAGATAGAACCTGAGCATCGATCTCTGGTGCTGAAAATGCTGTGTGCCCTCTATAATTGCCATTTAAGCCGTGTATCAAGGTTTTATAGTCTCTACCTATGTGCTGTGCGAGTCGCTGCCTCATAAGCCGTTTCTGTAACCTAATAACTCGATTGTAACGTTCCTTTATGACACGATGTGAGACATGTTTCAATTGTGCAGCCTGTGTTCCTTGTTCACGGTAATATGGAAATATTCCAAGCCAATCAAAATTGATCTCTTTTAAAAAATCAATTAATTCCTTGAACTCATATTCATTTTCGGTCGGAAAACCAACAATTACCGTTGTTCTTATAGAAATTGCTTTAATATCTTTCAACTTTTTAATGAGGGCTTCAATTCTCGTTCTGGTCGCACCACGATTCATAAGATTGAGGATTCGGTCATTTATGTGCTGAATAGGCAGATCAATGTAATTGCACACCTTACGGTTCCTCGCTATCTCGCTGAGTATATCTTCGGTTAAAGTTTTGGGATGTGCATACATGATGCGAATCCATTGAATTCTCGGAATCTTCGATATCTCTTTGATAAGCGAACTGAGCATGGGTTTTCCGTACCTCTCTACACCGTATCGAGTGGTATCCTGCGCAATTAGTATGATTTCTCGTACTCCGAGGTATGCCAGCTCGTATGCCTCTCGTACAAGATTCTCTAAATCATAACTGCGGTATGCTCCTTTTATCTGAGGAATAGTACAGTAGGTGCAATGATTCGAACAGCCATCGGCAATTTTTAAGTAGGCATAGCCAGTGGTTGTTGGCAACCGGGCATCGATATGTGCAGCCCGTGCATTAATAGCATCTAATAATTTAGTTTTATCGCCGAGCCGAAACCATCCAGCTACCCCAGGATATTTCTCCTTGAGTTCTGCTTCACTTCGATTGACCGCACATCCGAATACGTAAACCTTCTTATTAGTGCTATTTGTAATACGGAGTGCTCTCCTTATCTCATTTTCGGTCTCCTCCAGCGCTGGTTTAATGAACCCGCAGGTATTGATGATAATAATGTCACTATCGAGAGGAGAGGAGTTTATCGCTACTCCTGATGCTCCAAGTGCGCCGAGTATTTTTTCGGAATCGACTAAATTTTTTGGACAGCCCAGTGAGATAAAATTTATTTTCATATGCTTATCTGGAGCATGTTCAGTCAATCGTCATTAATTTAACATGTGCAAACGCAATTAATTTGTTATCGCCATTCACGATTCTTGATTCTGCCTGAATCAAGCCGTGTCTCACCGACAGAACTTGAGATCGTGCAATATAGACATCATTGACAGGCATCGCCTCTTTAATGCGAACGTTCAATTCTGCTGTCACCGATTTATATCCCTTCTTGTATGCTGCCCAGACAGCCATTTCATCGAGTATGGTGGAAATGATACCACCATGGACGACTTTTTCATAACCTTGCGTCCACAGCGGAGGTTGAATTCTTGCTTCCACGCCTTTATCAGACTCGACAATGGCGAGTTTTAGTCCATGCTCGTTTTCCTTCCCGCATGCAAAACAATAATTATCCATCAGGAATTCAGTACTCATCAACTGTGGTTCCCTTTGGAGGTTTGAAAAGAAATAAATCTTTTGAAAATTTCTTGTTTATATCAATCTTATCAAAACTAAATTTACTCTCAGAACCAACTTCGTCGATTATTGAAATACCGGTGATCTCGTACGTCTTATTCTTTATTGTAATTGTTATTTTCTCGTATATTTCTGTCTCTTCTTTTGGCTTGAGCGTAATTTCAAAATGGCCCTGAGACTCTTTTGTAAGTTCAGCATGAAATGTCTTTTCATAGTCTTTTAAAAACATATCTGGACTAATTTGAAATGGCACCTTACCTAAATTCTGTCGTACTGCGCGCTTTTGCGCAGGCATATATATCCAGAGAGACATACTATCACCAACGTAAATCTGTTTTGGGTCGTCCATTTCCATACGGAAAAAATTTGGTTTTTGAAAGTAAATCTTACCCTCATAGCGTGTGCACATGCCTGTGACCTCGTCACAGTATTCCTGATTAAATTCAGCATAAAAACTCGTCATGTTCTCATATTTTTCAAGGGTTTTGTCTATAATCTCGCCTACGTCGACGGCGAATGCTTTGAAAATCAAACCCATCAGTAAAAAAATGCCTAGTTTTCTTTTCATGTAGTCTCCTTTTTAGATAATTTTATACATAAAAATGAAAATGTCAACAATGCGGATATTAAGCACTGAAAAATCACCGCTACTATTCTTTACTCACTGTAATCTTTTTCACAAACTAAGCCCTTGACAATCAATAAATTATGAGGACAATAAACTATGCATGTAGTAGTGCATAGCGGCATTCCAGAACCGAGTGCTCTGGCTGGGGAGAGCAGATTTCAAGTAAAAATATCAGTGAATATCACGAACTAATGGCAGAAAGGGCGCAGAAAATTTCTCGAACCAAAAGAAAACCTAAGCGAAAGAAGACCGCCGTGCAGGCTGTTAAAGGTGAATTCTCTGAATTTCACCTTGGTCAGACTGGTACCGAAAGAACCTTCGCAGTTTTTACCGTTGGAAAAGGATGGTATGCATTTGACCTCGATTTGGTACTCGAAATTCTGCATGCGTTCAACCTTGTCTCTGTTCCTCACCTCGCCGAATTGTTTTCGGGCGTTGTCTATGTGCGCGAGGAATCTATACCAGTCGTTGATTTACGTCGGTTATTGAAGGAAGATTCACATGAACCTGAGGTAAGAACCTGCCTGATGACGATGGTCGGTGCATCAAAAATAGGGTTTCTGGTTGATTCTGACCCCGAGATTGTGGACCTGAAGGCAGGGAAATTCTGTCCACTACCCGATAGTTTTTCAAAAGAGGAAGCAGATTTTATCGAAGGGATATTTTGGTTAAGCGATAAATTCATCGGCATTCTGAATCCTTTGCGGGCACTCGAGGTTCTTGGAGGTTGGAGAGAACAGGGTGAAAAAGTTTAAAATACCGATAATACTTTTCACGTTTATTCTCCTCGTCGTATTTATGTTCCTCATCACACGAAGATTCGAATTATGGAATAAAATATATGTATCGTATAGTATCCTCGCAGTTGGTGTATTACTCTATCTCATCATCATGCGTCGGGGTGCACCACTTAAATCGTATTGTATACACACTTTTTTTGGGATCATCATTGCTGTTCTACTCTCCGGGATAGTTTCTGGTGTTTCACTCATCGGTATCGTTTGGCTTCTTCTCTATGGAGTAATCACAGGACTTCTGGTAGCGACAATCGTATATCACGCAGTACATCTCTTTGTACTACATGCGGCATCCGAGCGTGGTTTTCCTTATTTCGCAGAAATAAGCATCACCTTCTTTGCCTGTGCAACATATCCAGTACTCGTGTATGTGCCCTTTACACTCATCGACGCGCTGATACTGATCATCGTTTTGTTTGCTGTCTCGGTACTCATTGGTTTCGCGCTGACGATTCCATTGAATAGATCACTACAGATGATTTTAAATTCTGTAAAAAATTGGCAGGCATTAGATGATTTCCCCTCAGCGCACAACACAATGGTTGAGAACATCAACAGGTTGCTGAGCAGCATTTTTGGTTCGGTTAAGAAAACGCTGCATGAAATCAGTAGTACTGGTTCAAAAATAAAGACCTCCACAGAAGACTTCTCAAGTACATCCGAGCAGATCAATGCTTCATTGCAGGAGGTTTCTTCCACGATTCAGAATATTTCCAAAGGTACCCAAGAACAATCCGCTTCTATTATGACAATGGTACGTTCAATTGAAGAGCTGTATGACCTCACAAAGTCTATCTCAACGCAGGTAAAGGACGCGACTGAATCATCTCAGAAGACGACTGACTCAGCAAAACAAGGTATGGAATTCTCCAGAAAAGAAGCCACAATAACCAAAGAGATTTTTAATCAAACGAGATTTATCGAAGATAAGATGGCAGAACTCCGTGACCAGGCGAATGAAATCAAAAAAATATTAGATATCATTGGTAGTATTGCTGAGCAGACCGATCTTTTGGCACTCAATGCTGCAATCGAGGCTGCACGCGTTGGTCAACAGGGGAGAGGATTTGCAGTCGTCTCTGATGAAATAAGAAATCTTGCGACTGAAACTCAACATTCATCTGCTGTTGTTGAAAATCTCATTTCGGAAATCAATAATACAATTCAGGAACTGAATAATCTGCTAGCCTCGGAACGAGAGAAAATCAATGAATCAAACGAGTTAGCAGCACAAACTGAACAACAATTCACCAGCATCGCGAAGGCAGTGGACCTGGTGACAGGTATGATTACACAAATCAATGAAGCTGCCGCAGCCCAATCAGAAAAAACGAAGGAGTTCGTTACGCAAGTAGAACAAATAGCGCAGGTAGCCACTGATAATGCAGCAGCAACCGAGGAGGTTTCTGCATCGGTTCAAGAGCAGACTGCCTCTATGCAACAATTTACATCCACCGTACAGATACTCACCTCGATCGCGGCAAAATTAGATGAATTATTAATCGATTTCAAAAAATGAACTACTATCTTAAATATACCATCAGTAACATACATTTCGCTACACCTATTGAAGAAGTGAAAGAAGTTGCTCGGCCAAAGCGTGTTTCCAAGCGCAAAATTGGAAAGCATGTCGTTGGTATTATCGATTTACGAAAAAAGAAAGTGCCGTTATACGATCTGCCAAAATTATTGGACCTCGAGGCTGAAGAGAAATTTGAGGCAATTATTTCTGAAATAGATAAAAAGTTTTTCGGGTTTAAGGTCAATAAAGTCTTGGGCATCATTACGGCAATAAATATGTTTCCATTCCCAGAACTCGTTAAACCGAAGCGTTATTTTCAAGGCATCATTAAAGAGGACGACACCGTTATTCAGGTCCTCTCATTAAAAAAAATAGTTGCTGGATTTAAATTAAAAAAATAACCTGCAAACGCAACCAATGAAAAAATATATACGAACAGTCGTGGTTATCGTAACGTTTGGGTTCGCCCAAAACCTGCTACAGAACCCGGGCTTTGAGGACTGGACAGCAGGCATGCCCGATCACTGGGAAAAGGAGATCGGCATTGAGATTTTCCAGGAAGATATCATCGTCCGTGGCGGGACATACAGTGTTCGAGAACGTCTCATCACACAAACACAGGACTCGGCAGATTTTTTTCAAGGACCGATCGCTGTATCACCGAATACTCGATACGTTTATTCACTCTGGGTCGTTGATAATGATTTACGTGGAAGACTAAGGCAATGGATACGATGGCACACTACCAGCGGATGGACGAATCACTGGTCTCCCTCATATTCAATAAATTCACCAGATTGGCAAGAATTAACTATGGATACTCTTTCGCCATCGGATGCTGATTCGGCTCTCGTTTGCGTACGAGCCTATGATAGTGCCGCTGTATGGAATGGTTGGGCGATTCTTTATATTGATGACGCATCCTTCGAAGCACCATTATTACAGACGCCGGTCATCAACAGGGTATGGCATGATCCGATAAATCCTGACCCCGGTGTTACTGAAAATGTTTATGCCTGGGCAACTGATGATGGAACGATCGATTATGATACGCTCTATTACGGTACAAACAATCTTGCGAGTCCTACTGCCATAACACACACCGCAATCAGTAGTGACACATTCCAGTATCAGATTCCAGGCCAATCCTCTGGCGACACCGTCTTTTACTATCTTCTATGCATTGATGATCAAGGCCTCCAAACATTTTCTGATACACACGCTTACTATGTCGGGGTATTCGGCGTTACCATAAATGAACTTTATTACGATACGCCAGGAATCGATGTAGGATGTTTTATTGAACTGTATGGTGCTGGAGATACAAGTCTTGATGGTTTTACGCTCGTCGGGGTAAATGGTAATGATGGTACAGAATACGCTACTATCGATTTGGATGGTTATTCGATACCGAGTGATGGCTTCTTTGTGGTTGGTGACGATGCGAGTGTACCACATGTTGACCTCATAAATGCAGATGCTAATCTCCACAATGGTCCCGACAACGTTGAATTGAGATTTTACAATATCACAATCGATGCCTTGGGTTATGGAGATCTGAATGGCTGGGATTTCACCGGAGAATGGACGCCGGCGACAGATGTTGCGAGTGGTCATTGTCTTGGACGTCATCCCGATGGATATGATACTGATAATAATGTTGATGATTTCTATGACTACGATACACAAACAGCGGGCGAACCCAACCCGGCAGTCGGTATGAGAGAAAATAATTCCTCAACGGCGAGACTACCCGTCATCACAAATTTGGTCTTCTCTGGTATCGATTGTGCACACATGATCACAGCCGATGATTTATATCCGATAAGGATTTACAATGTCACCGGTCAAATGATTGCGGAAGTCTCGAGACCAGAGGCGAAACTCGATGTGCCTGCGGGTATTTATTTCCTAAGGTTAAATAATGTCGAGCATGACTGTACAAAAATCGTCGTCGTTAAATAATGTGCGCACACAAAATAATCTCCACCTTATTATAAAACGATACAGTAACGTATTAATAAAAGGCGTCTCCGTAATTGTCGCCACTCTTTGGCAATAGTGTTTCATAGCTCTGTGCCGACAATATAATGCCACCACTAAATTTTTTGTCTGCCTTTGAGTAGGCACCAGCCAATTTTATTTTTTCGAGCGAGAGTCCAATTCCAGCGTGCCAATTGAAATCCTCATCAGCTCGGAAGTGAATTGTCAAACCTTGTATTGGCCGCAGCATCGCACCGTAATAGTAGGTGAAGATACTATCATTCCCTTCATATTCAAGGTCAACACTCACGGTGATGTATTCTTGAAGTGGCTTTATGCTCATTCCGCCGAACATATGATTTTTTTCACCGATGGTTGTTTTATAACCGATTGAAATATATCGGTTCGGACTACAAATAAGACCAAAAATGTGATTGGAGATATCAAAATCTTTAACATCAAATTGATGTGCGTACCCCAATGAAAATGCACCCGGCAGCTTATATCCTAATCCCACTTCATAGTATGTAATACTATCGTCCTTGGTCATCCCAATACCGAGGTTAGCCAGTGATGCACCAGTTACCAGTCTATCAGGATCATATGCAAAAAAGCATTCGGCTCCGGGTAGTATACCCAACCCTCCAGGATTAGAAAAAACACTGATGGAGCGCATGGCGAGCGACGTAAAGTTTGCTTCATAGAAGGGATTCACGGATATAAGCAAAATCAGCAATAATAGCATCGTTTCTCCTTTCTGCCATTATACATAAAAGCGAGTTACAATCAAGGCTCTTCAATTTAAATTACAAATAATTTTAAGATTCTAGTACATAAATTTTCTAATAATGTTTTGGATTTTGATATTAGATATCATTTGTAATTTGACATTTCCCGAAGGGACTTCGCTTCTCCCCATGCTCGTCTGGCATGATAACCATACGGATCTTTAAAAAACTTTGCTGCAGTGTAAATCAGTGGTTTTGACTGGCGATATTCGTTCATCGGATTGATGAGAATACCCCTCACCTTCTGGACAATTGCTGGTTCACGATTACGATACGGGAATTTAAATATTATCCATGGAACATAATCATTAGCAAAGAAGTTATCCCAGATCAGAGGCGGTCTCCTCATAATGGTTTTCATTTTATCGACATCCCTTGCAGTTATCTTTCTGGCTACAATTCTATTCCCCGTCCAGAAGATGTGGATGTTTTTGTGCAGTTTTTCACTGATGGTCACGATATATTCTGTCTTATCAAAACCGTGGTATTGTGTTGGACAGAAGAATAAGGTCGGATTTGTGATGGTATCCCTTAAAAATTCATACAACCGATTTGCAGTTTCGATCTGCGCTTCAGCAGTTTCTTTCGTGAGTGGCACCTTAATGTCGTCATAAAAGAGACTGAAGTCCGTTATGCCGATACGCACCATTGCGTTTATTTTCTTCACTATCTTCTCTGTATTCGGTTTGGACATAGGGGAGAGGGCATAGTTGAAGTGAATCGAGTGTCTTCTGCCGCATTCACTCAATGTTTTAAATTCTTTTAACGTACGGACAGGATATGGTTTGTGCCACGACGTGCGGTGAAATGGATCCGCCTTTGGACCATACACGTATGTATTGAGCCCAATGTTAGATAAAAAAGAAATTAAATCGAGACGTTGCTTGAAGGTATACGGTTTTCTATAGAAACCTTCAACGACACCAAAAAATTTATCTTTCACCTTGTAATTCTTCGAATAATGTAAGCCAGGTTTGCGGATTATCGTGTAACTTTGTTAATTCTTTTTCAAAATCAATTTCATATTTTTTTTGTAATACCTTCGTTGAATCATCGAGCCCGTTCTCTCGGGTTACTCTCGCACTCAAATCTTTCGCTGTCTTCAGATAATCCACCAATCGAGGATTATAATCGTGTTTTGTACAGTAAGGCAACAAAAAAATGAGAATAGCAATGAGTATAAAAATATGACGCATATGATGTTCTATCACTCCTATGGACGCCAGAGAAACTGCAATTTGGGCATCATGAGGGTTTCCATAGGTTTAATAAACATATCAACAAAGCTGAACCTCTTTGGAGGATATATGAGGCGTGGTTTCTCAATGCCGACCAGATCACCGGCAATTTCCACAGCATCCTCAAAAGAACCGAGCGTATCAATGAGACCGATTTCCTTTGCTTGCCGACCCGTCAGTATCCTTCCATCGGCAAATTTTAGAACGCTGTCTTTTGGCAAATTACGGTGTTCAACTGTAGCGTTGAAAAATTGATCATATACGTCTAACACTACATCCTGAAGGAGTTCTTCTTCTTTGTCACCCATCCGTCTATACGGTGACCCAATATCTTTATAGTCTTTCGATTTAATGACTGTAAAGTCGATCCCTATTTTCTTGAGTAATTCTTCAATGACAGGGAATTGCATGATGACACCGATTGACCCGGTAATGGTACTCGGATTTGCGACAATTACATCAGCAGGGAGTGCTACATAATAGCCTCCCGACGCTGCAACGACCCCCATCGACACAATAACTTTCTTTTTTTCTTGTAATTTTTTCACCTCCCTGTAAATTTCTTGGGTAGCAGCAGCCACACCACCCGGTGAATTGATCCTCATGATGACCGCGCTGATTGCCGGGTCATCGGCAAAATTCTTTAAATCTTTGACTATAATCTTGGAAGATAGTATCATATTCTCAATTTCAATGACGCCGATACTCCCGCTCGGAGTAAAACCCCGCATTCCAAGGCCGATACTCAAGCCGATAATAACTGCAATAACGACGCCGACAATAATGATAATATGCAATCTTTTCATTACTCCTCCGGGTTATTCCCTCAAGACACTTTCCAACACCCTCTGTAAAATATCAATATCCACCTTGGTGAGAAGTTTCCCCTTGTGGGCAAATGATATTTTACCGGTTTCTTCAGACACAACAATGCAGAGTGCATCACTCTGTTCTGCAATGCCGAGGGCGGCACGATGTCTCAGACCATAGCGCTTGCCGAGTTTCGGGTTTTCACTCAAAGGGAGCACGCAACTTGCAGCAACAATCGTATCCCGCTGGATAACACATGCCCCATCATGGAGAGGTGCATCGGGGAAGAATATTGTGCGCAGGATTGAAGAATTCACCTGTGCATCAATGCGTATGCCAGTATCAATAATATCTTGGAGTCCGATATCGCGCTGAATCAATATCAATGCTCCTGTTTTTTCTTCAGCCATTTTTTTTACTGCGTCGATGATTTCGCCTATTACCGGCGATTCCTCAACTTTGAGGAAGAATTTTATTGGACGCTGACGGCCAATACGGGCTAAGGCATTTCTTATCTCGGGTTGGAAGACGATGACGAATGCCACGACCCAAACCGCAAGAATTGAACTCATGATCCAGGAAAGTGCCTTGAGATCGAGCCACCGCGCAACAAATGATATGACAAAAAATATTACCAAGCCAACGAGTATCGGTGTTGCCTTTGTGCCCCTAATGAATCTGAAGAATTGATAGAGCAAAAAGGCGACGACGATGATATCAATAACATCAATTGCTCGTACAGAAATAAATCCAAAGAGCTTCATCGTTCGATTTTATCAATTAAGACAGCAACTTTTTTTGCTTCATGGACATCGTGAACTCTGAGGATAGAGGCACCGTTTTTAATCAAAAGAGCCTCAACGCCGAGCGTTCCTTCGAGCCGCTCTTCCGGATCAAGATTAAATGGTTTACCAATAAATGATTTCCGTGAATGCCCAACCATGATTGGTCGATCGAAGATCGTTAACTCTTGTAATCGCCGCATAATCTCATAATTATCTTCAAGCCTCTTCCCAAAACCGAGTCCGGGATCGATTATAATGCGATTCTGCTTGATACCGGATTCAACGGCAAAATCTATTTTCTGTTTGAAGTGATGGTGTATTTCGGCCATAAGATCATCGTACTCGGGCTGCACCTGCATCGTCTTGGGAGTGCCCTTGATATGCATAAGGACAACACCGATTCTGTTTTTAGCAATGATTTTAGGCATCCTTTTATCAAAACTGAGTCCGGAGATATCGTTTATGATGCTGGCGCCGCATTCGATAGCAAATTCTGCAACATCTGCTTTGTACGTATCAACCGATAAGGGAATATCGATAGATCTTACTACTCCTGGCAGGATCTTTTTCAATCGTTTAATTTCCTCTTTCGTCTCGAGTGACTCTGCTCCCGGTCGTGTCGATTCGGCACCAATGTCGATAAAATCAGCACCCTCTTGTTCCATGGCTGTTGCGACCTTCTCAACCATCGACCTTGTTGTGTAACGACTGCCACTATAGAACGAATCGGGTGTGATGTTTATAACACCCATTATGTACGTGCGATTAAATGCGATCTGCTTTCTGCCAATTTTCAACGTTGGGGCAGGTTTCGTTTCCAAAAGAGAGTACAGCTGCTTTCGTAACGAATCCATCCACGGTTGCTCGATTAAACGTTTTTCAATTTTCTCGATCTCACGTATATTAGCAAAGAGAATGACAGCAATCCGTCTCTTTTTACTTCCGCGGTAGGCAATTTTTGGAATCGCAACATCGGCGCCACAGATAAGGGCAGTCTGCTTCAATATATTGGCCTGTGCGCAGGAGAGCCCTTCAAACTTCACTGCGAAGGTTTTTGTTTTATTGACAAATAACGAATATGCATTCTTGTCGACACCAATCCGTTCGAGCTCTTCTACCACAAGTTCTGTTTTATCTAAAATCAACCGTCTCACTGTTTATTATATCTATATAACAAATAAAAGTCAACATTCTGCCGTATCTACACAAAGTACGATGCGGGATTAATACCGTACTTTTGAGGATACACAGGTTTTACGATTGTAATGTCTCTTTTCACCGAAAGGTCAATTATCTGTCCATCGACTCTCTTACTATCTTCGTCCACTACAATTTTTAATATCGGCAGGTCGAGATAGCCTGGATTTTGTCTTATCACCAAGCCAATGTTTCGGGAAGATAGTTCGAGACAGCTTCCTACAGGGTATAAGCCTAAAAGTTGAATAAATACTTTCACTAATATCGGGTCAAAGAACCTGTTTTTTCGTGCCCAAATGTACTTGAGTGCTAAATGAGGCACATAGGGGATGGGTTGATATACGCGCGCTGTCGTCATCGCATCATAGGAATCACAGATGCGCAATATTTTTGCATAGAGAACGGGTTTTGCATCTACCTCTCTCCGTGGGTATCCTGTTCCATCATAATTCCAGTGGTGCTGATATGAGACGATCAACGAGGCCATGGCAATCTCATCGAGACCCCTTAATTTCAGAATTTCCTCGACGCCGTAATTTGAGTGGCGTTTTATAATCTCCCATTCTTCTGGTGTTAGCCTATCAGCATTATAAATGACTGTCTTGGGAATAGCGACCTTACCAATATCATGAAGTATGCCAGCCGTTCCAAGCTGCGCAAGGCTTTTCTTACTTAAACCAATCCTCTGCCCCAGTAAGAGGGCAAGAATACCGACATTCAGTGAATGATTAAACGTATATTCGTCAAAGTTTTTTATCGTGGTGAGTGCTAAAAGTCCAACTTCATCGTGTGAGAGCGAGTCAATGAGGTTGTAGATGATGCGCTTTGAACTTCGAACATCGACGGGTTGATTTTGCCATAAGTTTTGCATCAAGTCTCGCGTCGTCTTCAATGCCCTAAAATATGACTGTTTTGTCCGTTGACCATCCTTCAGAAACTCTGGAATCTCATCCTCTTCAGTCACAAACTCAATAAGCGTGTGTTCGAAAGTACCCTTACCAAATTTTTTTAAGAACACATCTTGTTCTTCCTTAAAAATAGAGGCTAATTCGATGGCCTCATTTCGGTTGAGCCCAGGCAAAAATGTTAAAGATTTAATTTTAAGCTTCTTCATTCTGTCATCAATAAACTGAAGACTCGCATAACCATCAATTTCAAACCTGAGTCGCTGTTTATAAAAGAATACGTAGTCGCGAAAACGGACGAGCTCTATCGTCGCCATTGTTCCAAAGAGGTAATTGATATGGTCGACAAATTTTTGAGCGGCATTCTGGACAACATCGTTCTTGAAATCGTATACCTGCACAGCTTTGATCAAGGTATAGAAAAAAGAGACAAGATTTTTCCCTGCTTTATAAATATTCATGTTTCCTTCAATGCCATTTCACAAGCAAGCCGTATATCTCGATTCCGTTTTCTCGTTCCCTGCCGTAAAATCTCCAGCGCCTCGTTACTCCCTATTTCAATTAAACTCATCGCAGCCAAGGTTCTCATATTCTTGTATTTTTTCCGGCCAAACAGTACCCATTTAAAAAGAATTTTTTTCAATGTTGTTATGAGATTATTGTCACCATGAGCGACTAAACAACTGAAATACTCTTTCTGTTCGGAGAGATCTTTATTTGAGAAATCTTTTCGCGTTACTCGACGGAGTAATTCAGGATAAATATCTGAACACTTACTCCGTGTTAGAGCCAGAAGCATTTTGATGCGTATATCGCTACTCGGGTCATCGAGAAATTTGACGATCCTTGTCGGTTCAGTAAGCTGTGCTAGTGATAAAATGACTTCGGCTCTCACCTTTGGATCTGGATGCTGAGACAGTGGCTCGAGCAATGATGGCGTCTCTTTCGCGTTCATGAGGACGAGGATGGCAACGGCATTCATGACGGTTTGAATATTCTCGCTCTGCAAAAAGGGTGAAATGAGTGAAACATCTCCCTGCGTAACGTGAGCAATCTTCTGTCTCAAAGCATCTAATCGGTCCTCTCGACCAACAGAAGCAATCATTTTGAGGAAATACGGAATCGATTTCTTTGAGAAGAGACCGACAAATTCAACGAACTCATTAAAGATATCATTCTCTGGTATATTAAACATATTCGCAAAACCCATAATCGTCGTCTCGTTTTCCAACTTTGTGACAATATTAATGTCAGGATACTCTTTCAACGCATGCAGAATTTTTCGTGCATTATAAAAATCTCTCTTATCGATGCATTGTTCAAACAGTTCTATTAAACTATTAATAACTTCCTGCGATTTGTCCCTACTCAAAAAATCAGTGAGCGTAGTAATCGCTAGCGGAATAATGGACCGTTGCTCACTCTTTACGATTTCGGTCCTGAGGCTATTCAATTCATCGAAACTGAGATCCGGAACGATGGGGGTATCCACATCGAGTTTTTCTTTTGCGACTACTTCATTCACAAATGCATCATAGTCGATATCCTCAATTTGTGCATCTGGCATTGTGTAATCGATGACTTCTTCTTCCTCTTCCACGACATAAAAAGTGATGTGGCTAAAATCACTTTCCCATAGACACAGGGCAACATCCTGTTCTTTCGTCGATTGACAGATTACCTCCAAGAAGCGTACGAGTTCATCAGACGGCAGCCCGTCACTAAAACCGACACTCCTCACGCCGTCTCGGAAAAGTCTGAAGGCTATATTTATATCCTTTTCTTTGTCTTCATAGACAACACGATCTTCATGGAGAAAGGTGAACCGTTCAACCTGAAAATTCAATTCGTGAAAGGCTTTAAGGTAATCTGTTAGTTTTTGATAAAATGGCATATAAAAATTTTGAAACGAAGGATGGTTTGTACCATAGATTTGTGCTGATTTCATCGTCTTTGTCAATGCCAGCATTATATCATCAACAGTTGTGGCCATGTTACACTTAAGTATTATAAACAATTGCAATATTTTGTCAAGATGTTTGTTCAAGAGGCATGAAAAAGTATTCATCACTGTAAAAATTTATGGCTTTTTTCAATAATCTCAAAGCGTACCAGATAGATATTGACTTATCTAAATTTCTGTATATAATTAAAACGTGAAACGGACGTATCAACCGCATCGTCGGAAACGGAAAAAAACGCACGGATTTCGCAAACGAATGAAGAAAAAAAGTGGTCGAAAAGTGTTAATGAGAAGAAGAAAAAGGGGACGCAAAAAGCTTACAGTATAGGGGTAGAGGAGTTCTGAAGGAGCGGATACCAGACAAGAAAAAAAGTAATAAAAAGCAAAACACCGTAAAACAGTTCGGATTATCGAAAACAGAACGACTTCGGGGAGCGAAGGACATACAGCATCTCTTTTCTCAGGGACGTAGATTTTGTCGTGATAACCTCATCATCATCTACCTACCGGGTGCAGAGCAGAAGGCTGGATTTATTGCCTCCAAACGAATTGGTGGCGCTGTTAAACGAAATAGAATGAAGAGAATTTTAAGGGAGGCATATCGGATGAACAAAGGAATTTTTAAAGGAATAAACGTTATATTCTACGCACGAGGGACCCTTGCTTTCAAGGGTGTCATAGATATTTTTAAGGAATTCGGGGGGCGAAAATGAAGCATATAGCCATATTTCTTATCAAGACCTATCAACGTACCCTCGGACAACTGCATCCTCGTGTCTGTCGATTTGAACCGACATGTTCACACTATGCAATCGAGGCAATCGAGCAACACGGCGTGCTGAAGGGCGGTCTTTTGACGATATGGCGTATCCTGAGATGTCAACCATTGTGTGCCGGAGGGTTTGACCCGGTGCCGCGAAAAGACAGAAAGGAGGTCGTCGCATGAGCGACCGGGTAAGAACCGCACTGGCATTTATTCTCGTCATTGCCATCCTCTTCATCTGGAGCATCATGAGTAGGCCGAAGCCGACGCCCACTCCTCCTGAAGCTGTAACGCGTGATACCGTAGAGGTACCGACCAGAGTTTCAGAAGAAGCCCTAGAAGTCGAAACAGTACCACAAGATGGCGACACGATCGTCATCGATAAAAAGGATATTACGGTAGTCCTCTCCAGTATCGGTGGTTCGGTCAAGACATTCTACCTCAAAAAGTATAACATTGATATCGTTCCCGAAGATAAGTATCTTTTTATAACGAAACAACAAGACGTGAGCGAAATTATTAATTTCGAATATACCGTTTTACATGATTCTGTCATTTTCACACACGCTCACGATCGTGGTGAGATAAAGAAGGTGTATCATTTTAACCATGATTATGGATTTCAATTAACGACCCATTTTCCAGAAACAATGCGGCAAACCTTGAGTCTCAAGGCTGGTGTCAGTATCACCGAAGTGAAGAATAGGGGAGAGGACTTGAGGCATTTTAATGTGTACATTAAAGATGAAAAGGTTAACAACGTTACAAAAAAAATCAAAGATATATTTGATTACACAGGAATGATAGATTGGTTTGCCTTAAGAAATAAGTATTTTATCATAATCGTTAATAACCTGGCTGTCATAGATACTCTCCATCTGTATAAACTACCAAAAGATGAAGAGAAAAAGGAAACGGCTCTTGGCAATGACAACAACATGGACGATGAAAGAGACCTGGCTGTTTTTGGCTGTCCTTTTTACATGAGGGGTGGCGGTGATCGGTATGGAGCTGAAATGATCGGCAGTAACAAAATAGCCGTTTCTGTTCTACTCCTTCCCGTAAAATATTCTGAACTCGCCCAGTATAAAAAGAGTTATGAAGAAGTTACCTCGGGAGGTTTACTCGGTCCAATTTCCAGAATCATTTTATTTTTATTTAACCTATTTTATGCCATCATGCGGAACTACGGTTTTGCAATCATGCTCTTTGCAATTTTAGTTAAGGGACTCTTTTTCCCACTTTCACGGCAGATGATCATATCACAACACAAGATGCAATTACTCCAACCGGAGTTGAAAAAAATTCAGCAGAAGTATAAAGACAATTCACAAAAGTTAAATCAGGAGATGATGCATCTCTACAAGACATACAAGGTGAATCCTTTTTCGGGATGCCTTCCTCTTTTAGTCCAAATGCCAATTTTCTTCGCACTCTATCAAACACTGATCACATCGATTGAGTTCAGGCAAGCGCCCTTTGTTCTATGGATAACTGACCTTTCACTGAAGGACCCTTACTATGTACTTCCGATTAGCATGGGTGTCATGATGTTAGTTCAATCACTGATCACTACGGTTGACCCGAGGCAGAGATTTATGGTTTTATTTATGCCAATATTTTTAGTCATCATATTTTTAAATTTCCCTTCCGGTTTACAACTGTATTGGTTCACGTATAACATATTAACATTACTTGAACACTATATAACGAAAAGAGGAGGCATAAAATGAAAACGGTTGAAGCATCTGGTAAGGATCTTGATGAAGCCATCGAAAATGGAATAAAAATGCTCAAGGCGAGGCGAGAAGAGGTAATGCATGAACTTGTCTCACAGGATGATGTGGAAACCAAGATCACGCTGACAATTAAAGAACCTCGCCAGTACCTCTACGAACTGACACATTTTATACTTACCAGCTGCGGGTTTAAACCAACTATTACCATCACTAAGGATGACCGTGGATTTTACCTCAATATAAAAACGAGACATACTGATGCAATTCTCATCGGTAAGAAGGGTGAGACGCTGTGGTCATTGCAATATTTAATCTCGAGGCTCGTAAAACGTTTCTACCCGAATCTAAAGATTTTAGTAGATGTGAGCGGCTACCGTATGCGGAGAACAAATTTCCTGAAGAAAAAGGCTGAAGCTATTGCACGTATTGTTTTACAGACCGGCAAAGAGATGGCTCTCGACCCACTGACAAAGAGAGAACAGCAGATTGTCGAAAGTAAGCTGAGTGAGATTAAAGGAGTCAAGTTATACACCATTGGTAAAGGGGTAAGTAAGAATGTAATCATTGCCCCAAGTGATGAGTCTAAATGATACAATAGTTGCCTGTGCTACACCTGCAGGATATTCGAGTATTGCCGTTATTCGACTCAGCGGCAAGCAAGCAATTGAGTTTACCAAGAAGATATTTCAACTAGGAGAGAAGGTGGATGATGTGCAACCGCACCGTTCATATTATGGAACCATCGTCGAACCCGATCGTAACAAGGTCATCGACAAAGTTCTTACCGCTTTCTTTTTTGCTCCTCATTCGTATACTGGGGAAGATGTCGTTGAACTTTCCTGTCATGGGAATCCTCTCATTGTTGAAAATATAATCAACATATTCGTGCACTTGGGTGCACGGATTGCACAACGGGGAGAGTTTACAAAACGAGCATTACTCAATGGCAAAATCGATTTAATACAAGCCGAGGCTGTCTTAGATACGGTCTACGCACCGTGTGATGAGGCACGAACATTAGCGATCGCGCAGTATGAGGGCAAGCTCTCACAAAAAATGTATGATTGCAAGAGTAAGATTCTCGACCTATTGGCGGTCATCGAGGCGAGCCTTGACTTTCCTGAAGAAGACGATGTGCATCTCGACAATGTGCAATTGAGACATGATATCGAAGCGATTATTGCCGACATAGACGCGTTATTGCATGGTGCCGAGATCGGCGTGAAAATCAAAGAGGGATATAAGGTACTGATTATGGGAAGGGCAAATGTCGGAAAATCAACTCTCTTTAATAGGCTTTTGGGATACGACAGGGTCATTGTGCATGAGGAACCCGGAACCACGCGTGATTACATTGAAGAAGGCGTTCAACTCTCTGGACTCTTGATCAGGCTCATTGATACTGCTGGTTTCTTTACAGAAGCACAAGGTACTGATAGAATTGCTCAGGAACGCTCCGAACAACTGATTGAGGAAGCAGATCTCATAATGCTGATGTTCGATGGCTCTGAACCTATGAATGAGCGGGATGTCTTCCTCTATGACTTAGTAAAAGATCGGACGATGATACTCATAATAAATAAAATCGATTTGAATATGCACTTACATGAGAGTGAAATATTATCGGACTCGGTTAAGTTATCGGCAAAGACGGGCCAAAATATTGATATACTCAAGCAGACCATAAAGAATGTTTTAATTCCCCAATTTGAACGTAAAAATATTTTATTAACGAGACAACGCCACATCGATGCTCTTGAAAAAATTAAAAAATATCTGCATAATAGCTTACAAGCGCAGACGCTTGATACAACAGCTTACGAACTACACGCGGCACTCGAGATTATCGGTGAATTGACTGGTCAGGTAGCACGTAAAGATATTATCGATAAAATTTTTGAGGAATTCTGTATTGGGAAATAGATTCGAAACTCTGAATATTGATTCCGAGGTATTTACTCTTTTAGATGTTAACCTGATCTTAATTTCTAAACATTTACAGTGTAACGAAGATAATTTAGTACGCATTACCCATAAGAATTGTTAACAGGGACCGTCTGCTGTTACGGCGTCGTTTAATGCCTCAAAATGAAAAACTTTAAACGTGAAAACGAATAACGATACGGGCAGTGATGCCGTTAAACATATAACGAATACTTTTTACCATTATCTTGACATTTTTGGAATTCTATCTATAATACGCCAGTGATAATCGACCCTATAGATCTAAAGCTGATACGACAGTTGGAACTACAGGGCAGCATTTCTGTTGATGAAATCGTAAGTAAATTCCACATCACTCGTGAAGAAATATTCCTACGCATTAAAAACTTTGAGGATTCGTGTTTCATCACCGGCTACGGATTGAAACTATTTCTTCCTAAAATCACAGGTGGCAGATGGTTCTGGGGTTGTGCAGCAACCGAGGCCACAGCCCGATTCAAACCAGAAAAATGTGTTCCCTACCTTGAGGAAATCGTTGAAAATTTATCATTTCCAATCGGCGTGTGCCCGAATGTATCGCTCATTTTCTATACTAAAAATTTGCGAGAGGCATATAGAGTAATCAATAAGACACCGGGGCTCAGGTACGCAGAAATCTATAAAATCAATGAATACAATGTTAGTATTCCGACTGTGCTCACAGCGTATGATTGGCAACTCATTGCTCAGTTATACACGATGCCAAAGTTACACTATTCTAAAATAAATACAATTTTATACGAACCAAAATCCGATGCCGAGATTAATCTATCGCGATTGGTCTGGAGTAAGAAGAATCGAAAGGGTGTGGTCTTATTATTCCCTCACTTCAACTGGACTGTTATCAAAAATTACCTACACCTCCATCTTGCCATTGTTACAAAAATGAGAAGTAAAGAGCTGCGAAGATGTGTCAACAAATTGGGCTTTACAGCCAACATCACCTCGCGATTTAAGAAGAAATATCTCCAGATTGAATTTGATGTATGGGGTTTTTCTGACATGCAGACAATCATCGATTCACTCGAAAAAATAGGGAAGGTGACGATTGAGGGATGTTCATTTGCATATAAGAATAGAATATACAATGAATGGATTGAGGATTTTATTGAAAAAAAGATATAGCATATATAGAAATCTCATCGATTCCTCTATTCGGATTATTGTACTGCATTGTTTTAGTGCCAGAATAAAAAATATAACGATTAACGAGGGAGTTACACGATGTTAGAATTTGGAAATTTGAAATTGGGGTTGAGCCGAACCATAGTGTTATTACTCCTCGCTATCCTTATAGCGTGCCCGAAAAAAAGGAAAGAAGTCGTAGAACCCGTTATCACGGAAACAAAATACGTTGTTAAAAAGGGAGACAATCTTGAAAACGTACTCAAAAAATTACTCTCCCAATCAGACATGAATGGTGTGATTCTTGAGGCATTAGGGAACGCCGGCTTTTCGTTTAAGAAATGTAAACCCGGTGATTCAATTATTGTTACAAAAAAAGACGACGAGTTCTTGAAATTGGAATATCGGAAGACCTTAATGGATGTCTATTATGTACTCCGTGATAGTGGTACTCTTTGTGTCGCTGTAAAATTTCCTTATATTGATACGGTTCAATGTCTGCTCAAGGGTGCTCTTCAATCCACACTTTATGAGTCAATATTAGAAATAGGCGAAACGCCCTATTTGGTGTTTCGCTATGCTGATATTTTCGCCTGGGAAGTCGATTTCATCACCGACACACGCACGGGTGATTCATTCTACGTCTTTATAGAGAAGACCTTCTGTGATTCGGTTTTCCTCGACTATGGCAATGTGAAATTCGCACGCTATAACGGAGAACTCGGTGACTACTACGGAATATACTATCGGGATCCAGATGCTCACGAAGACTACTACAATCTCAAAGGAGAATCGTTACGGAAATCCCTCTTGAAATCGCCTTTGAGATACTCGTACATAAGTTCATATTTTTCAAAACGCCGCTTCCATCCCATTCTTAAAGTGTGGCGTCCACACCATGGCTTAGATTATGTCGCGCCGATAGGGACACCTGTCGCGACCATTGGCGATGGGATTATTACTTATAAGGGATGGAAGAACGGGTATGGTAATCTCATTGAAGTAAAACATAAAAATAATTTTAAAACACGATATGGACATTTATCAAAATTTGTGAAGGGATTATACAATGGCAAGCGACTAAAAATGGGGGAATTGATAGGGTATGTGGGCTCGACTGGCCTCTCAACTGGCCCGCATCTCCACTTTGAGATGCAAAAAAATGGAGTTGCTATTAATCCACTGAGAGTAAAGATTCCACGCGCACCATCGGTGAAGAAAAATTATATGAGTGACTTTCAACAGCACTGCGATTCTCTGCTCACTGTTATCGATGCGTTGTCGCATAGTGGGAGAGAGGAAGTAACGAGTAATTAGTCTACCCTATGTTGTTCTCCGTT
>CP070664.1:1341588-1346627 GCA_020355325.1 Caldifarciminota bacterium | reverse complement strand
GCATGTGCTTTTTATTGTCGATCCAATGGATGAAGAGGAGGTCAGTCTTTTACGATATGAACAGGTGCAGTTTTTCAGACGCGCCAACTTTGAAACGTGGTATTCTGGACGTATGCAGGACCATCCCTCTTTGCACAAACCGCAATTTGATATAACAACAATGAATATTGATGTATCGATCGATTCAAAAGAAATGCTCAATGCAACAGTGCAATTCCAATTTATGAACCTCGGTGATCATGAGAGGATCGTACCAATGATGCTCGCCTCTATGCTTCGTATCGAGGAAGTAATCATTGGTACGAGAGATACATGCTTTGTTATCCAGGAAGACAAGGAACAAGACGCGCAATTGTGGCTCGTGTTTCCCACACCACTGAAACAGAATACTATCTACACACTGACAATGGTCTATTCGAGTGATGAAATACTCGCTGATGTGGGTGGAGATAACTTTGTCGTGGGTGCGCGAGGATCGTGGTTTCCGAGTTTCTATACAAATCATCAAGACCCACGACGTTTCATCATGAAATTTGCTGTGCCCGGAAAGCTGACGCTTCTCAGCACAGGCAACCTCCTTCGTCGCTGGGATGATGAAAGTATCACTTATTCAGAGTGGGATAGCGACATAGATAATATTGTCGCAGGTTTTAATTATGGCAAATTTTCTTCGGTATCGCAAAAGAGTTCCTTATGTGACATAACATGTTATACTAATGTCAAGTTATCCGACGACTTACTACAAATCCGAAGATTGCTTGAGCAACACACAGTTTTGCAACAGGAACTCATGATGTTACCGCAAGAATTGACGACTGATGGTATCGGCAAAAACGCTGCTATAGAATGCTGTAATGCTTATGAGGTTTATGTGCACTTCTTCGGCAACATACCATTCCAAAACATATTTGTCTCCCAACAGCCACAGATGACCTTTGGTCAAAGTTGGCCTGCGCTCATATTCTTGCCATTTACTGCCTTTCTCCCTGAGTCACTCAAAGACAGGTTAGGGTTACTCCGCGGTGAACAGTCTTTTATGTGGTATGAAACACTGGCTTCGCATGAAATCGCGCATCAATGGTGGAGCCATACATTAACGACAAGTTCATATCATGACGAATGGCTCGAAGAAGGATTTGCTACGTACTCTGCAGGGTTATATCTCCAAAGAGCGGAAGGAACGAATAGATTCAAGGATTACATGAATATACTCAAGCAGCAAACACTTGAGCGGGTTGAAAAAGGCAAGAGTGCTCATGAACTTGGGCCAGTATGGCTTGGCGACAGGCTCAGTTCATTGGAGACGCCAATCGGGAGACGGTTACTCTATGCCAAGGGCGCTTATGTACTCCATATGCTGCGCATGATGCTTTTTGATTACCATAAGAAAAGTGACGAGCGTTTCATCAAAATGATGAAGGATTATGTCAAAACATATTCAGGAAAGATCACAACAACGCAAGATTTCAAAAAGATCGTGGAAAGCCATTTTGGTGAAAACATGGATTGGTTCTTCAACCAATGGGTCTATGGAACAGAGATTCCCGTTTACAAATTCGATTACTATATAGAGCCCGCGGCGGATGGGAAATATCTCGTTACGATTGTTGGTCAGCAACGAGGTGTGCCTTCATCATTTAAGATGCCGATGCATTTTGTTATTAATGTTGAAGAAGGGCATTCGGTTGTTAGTATGCTCATCACAGGAGACGAGCCGACTGCAAAACAATTCAGTCTTCCGAGTAAACCGAAATCGATCGAACCGAATCCGTGGTATGGTGTTCTCTGTGAGATCGTACAGTAGCCCGATACGACAGTATCTGATGGTCGGCTCATAAAAGAGGCAGCGCTATGAAGAAGAAAATCCGTGTGGCAATTCTCTTTGGTGGAAAATCTGCAGAGCACGAGGTTTCACTACAATCGGCAAAGGGCATTATCGAGGCTATTGATAAGAATAAATATGATGTAGTCCTCATTGGAATTGATAAAAAAGGGCGCTGGTATCTCAATGATGCCTCACGGTTTCTGTTGCATGCGAACAACCCTGAATTAATCAAGTTAAATAAGACGAGCGACAGCGTGACCTTGGTTCCTACAGACAAGGCAAACCAACTCATCAGTCTATCGACTCATCGGCCAGCAGGACAGGTTGATGTCGTTTTTCCAATACTTCACGGACCGTTTGGCGAAGACGGCACGGTTCAGGGGCTATTAAAACTTGCAAACGTACCGTTTGTTGGCGCCGGTGTCTTGGGGTCTGCTGTTGGTATGGACAAGGATGTTATGAAACGGCTGCTGAGAGATGCCGACATTCCAACTGCTGTATTTCTTGTCCTGCATCAATCCGAAGTAGATACTACCGATTTTGAACGAATAAGGAAGCATCTCGGTCTTCCCTTTTTCATTAAACCTGCAAATCTTGGCTCATCTGTGGGCATTCATAAGATTAAAGATAGACAGCAGTTTGAGAATGCTGTAAAAGATGCATTCCAGTACGACAATAAGATTCTTGTTGAAGAGTATATTCAAGGACGGGAAATTGAATGCTCAGTTTTAGGCAATGAGAATCCCATTGCATCTGTTCCCGGCGAGATTTTACCACAGCATGAATTCTATTCTTATCACGCTAAGTATATTGACGACCATGGTGCGATTCTGGAAATTCCCGCTCAACTCTCTGAAACTATTAGTAAGAAAATCCGAAACCTCGCCATCCGCACATTCAAGGCATGTTGCTGTGAGGGCATGGCGCGTGTGGATTTTTTCCTAAGAGGCGATGAAGAAGTAATTGTCAATGAGCTTAACACCATTCCCGGCTTTACGAAGATTAGCATGTATCCAAAATTGTGGGAAGCGACTGGGATTCCCTACACCGAACTCATAGACAGATTAATACAACTTGCTTTAGAACGGTTCGGCAGAGAGAAGAAATTAAAAACATCCTTTGACATGTAAAGGCAATTTTTCTCTGAAAGTGTTGTGCACGTCAGAGATTCTTAAAAACTACATTAATAAGGAGGATTGGTATGGGCCGTGTTAAATTAGATGTCCCAGAAACATTTAAATTTGCAACGGATGTTTATGTGCGTATAGACGATATCAACTACGGCGGCCATCTCGGAAATGATGCCATTCTCTCATTGATTCACGAAGCCCGAGTGAGGTTTTTAAAAGAATATGGTTTTACAGAATTTAATATCGGCGGTGCAGGCATCATTATGGTGGATTCAGTGATTGTTTATAAATCAGAAGGATTTTATGGGGATGTGTTAAGGATTGATATAAGTGTCGATGATATCAGTAAATCTGGCTGTGATTTTTTCTACAAGCTTACGAATAAAGAATCAGGAAAAGAGGTTGCCAGAGCAAAAACAGGAATCGCATTCTTTGACTATAAAAAACGGAAGGTCGTTGAGGTTCCAAGAAAATTTAGAGAATTGTTCAGTAAGAAATAAAAAAATCATGTCGCTCATGCCGGTATTTAAAATAGGCCTTTGGAATGCCTGGATTTTCATGGTCCTGTATCTTTTACCCGTTCTTTTTGTACTCCTATTCCGCACCAGCACATTTCGGAAAACAAACTCTATCGCCCCACTCAACAAAACAGAAAAAATGGGATTTCTTTTTTCGAAGGTCACTATGTTCCTGCTCCTTATATATTCTGTTTTCCTCCCTTTTAAAGTAGAGAAACCCTGGTTTTATATTGGCCTTCTTATTGCTCTCTTTGGTTTGGTTATGTATTTTATAACGTGGCTGAATATTGTTACGAGTCCTCCGGATGAACTCATCACCAAAGGATTATACCGATATTCACGACATCCTATGTACGTTACTCAGGCTTTTCTATTTATTGGCCTCGGCGTGGCGACGGTTTCGTGGCTCTTTTTACTACTTTCAGTAGTATTTGTAATCTTACATTTTGTGAATGGTATTGCTGAAGAACGCTTGTGCCTTGAGGCATATGGTGACACCTATCGTGAATACGTGAGGAGTACGCCGAGATGGATCGGCATGCCGAGAGAGAAAAAAGAGTAATGCCTTCTCATCTACGTACGGAATACGATACTGAAATCAGGGAGGCGAAAAATATCGATATTCAATCAATATATGAAGTTCTTTCTGACGCGTTCCAGTCCTACAGACAGGATTACACAGAGGAGGCATATAACGCTACTGTTATATCACCTGATGAGATTGAAAAGCGCATGAATGAGAAGCGAACAGAGATGTTAGTTATTGTCTATCATAACAAGATTGTCGGCACTGCTACAATAACAATGACACGAAATAGTAAATTATATATACGCAGTATGGCTGTGCGACCTCATATCCAAAGGAGCGGTATCGGCAGCCTTCTTCTCGAAGAAATCGATATGCGCGCGCGGCAAAAGAAATGCACAATAATATCACTCGAATGCTATGAGCCTCTGACAAGTGCGATAAAATTGTATGAGAAACACGGATTCAGAAGAACAGAGAAAACGCGAAGCTATCATGGTATTACAATATTCGAGATGAAAAAGGAACTATAAAAACAAATTATTAAATCAAATACATAGACAAAACGTGTTTTTAATATTTCTCAAAATATGAGCAATAACAGACGAATAGAGACAGGTATAAAAGAAGGTTACGCGCTCTGGTCAAAACTGTATGACCATGAGAAAAATCCATTAATAGCAATAGAAGAGCCCTACGCCGACCAGATTTTAAAGACTCTCCCCTATTCTCGTGTCCTGGATGCAGGAACCGGGACTGGTCGCTATGCCTTGAAACTGGCACAATGTGGAGCTTATGTGACGGCAATTGACATCAGTCCTGAAATGCTTGAGGTGGCGCAGGAGGCTTCACGTAAAGAAGGTTCGAAAATAACGTATCTCTTAGCTTCTTTAGAAAACCGACTGCCGTTCAATTCGGCAATTTTTGACCTCGTCGTCTGTACCCTCACACTCACTCATATTTCAAAAATGGCAAATACAATAAAAGAGTTTCATCGTGTCTTGAAAAAAGAAGGGCACCTTCTCGTTACTGATTTTCAT
>CP070664.1:1332167-1341488 GCA_020355325.1 Caldifarciminota bacterium | reverse complement strand
GACTTCATAGTCGCTACCACGGTATGCCCAGGTTGTCGGGAATACCACGGGCGCGACCAAAGTATCTGGATAAGCGCCAGTCACCTCGATGCGGTCGAAGATTGAAATGTTCGATGGAATCTCCGGACGATTAAAGATTGCACTGATGCTCAAGCCGTTAATCGTCCCGAAGTCGGCGAATGCCTCTTCACCAGCTCCGAGCGCGTAGCTAACGCTATTTATAGCAAGTTCATCAGCATCATATAGCGTTGCAGTATACACTGGGTTTCCAGTTACGCTGTCAAACACCATTGGGCCGAATTCCAGATAGAATGGATCAGTGCTCATCTGTAATGGATGCGTTATGGCTGCGCCAACATTGCTGTCAGCAAGAATTGGGTTACCACGAAGCGCCACGGCTGTGTATGCACCCGGTACGTAATCTCCCGGCTCTCGACGTGGCACCGTTGGAACACCAACCTTTCCGCCTTCAAACCAGATTGCCATAAACGAATCTTCAAATGCTGTCTCATTGTAATCAAAGGTGGTGACTGCGTAGTAGTACGAGAACCCATTGCGCACATCGGGATCGACGAAGTAATGCATCGCACCAGTGTTGGTAGCGTATATACCTGCTTCAGGATCGTCGAATACGATGTCATTGTAGAGGTCATAGCGTGCTAAGAGCTCCCACTCTTGGCCATCCAAGCTCTTCCAAACACCATAGCCCTCGAAATCGTACTGTTTGTAGTACGGGTCATAGAGGGGTGACGTTGGATCACCGACAACATCAAAGTATGGGTCGGCTGCGAGCACTGGATTAAACGCCGCAGATGTCGGATCTGCGACACTCTCCCAGATGAGCGTAACTTGGGCATCACCTGGGATGCAGGTCAAGAATGGTGGCGGTGGTGGGCCAGGTAAGAGCCAGTTCATGTCGTAGATGAATTGAGCAGTCGCATCGACGCGTGCGAGTGCTGAGTCTGGGGTACCAAAACTATCGGGAGGATACATCCAATCGGCGAGCACAATACCGACGAGCACGGTCACCATTGAATCAGGCATGAGCTCAAACGGGCCGCTGCACTGTCCAAACCGCTGGTCATCCGGGTCTGGAAGAACCGTGTCAAATGGTTCGTACGCACCGGTGACAAAATTGTAGCCAGCCATGGTCAAATATCGCTCATTGTCTCGACCAGGCTCAAGGTCCAGAGTAAAACGCTTGAATGACCGCAGACCGAGTTGAGGAATCTGTGAGGGGTCGCGCCAGTCTGGTGTACCATCAAGGTCGGCATCATGGAGAGAATCAGGCAGATTGTTCACAAAATAAGCACTATCCTGCTCATACTGATCAAGAATGCCGTCACCATCGTTGTCTGCATCCTCTTCTATCCAAAAGGGACTCTGCAGATAATCGAATCCTATGACACCGGGAAATGGTGGATCCCAGGCGGGTTCTGGATCATACTGGAATTGATAACCGAGGTTGTCGATGACAAAAGTATCAGCCGGTGTCAGTGGGAAAACATACTCTTGGTAGATAATGCCGGAACAGACATCGTTCGCAGCATCACCGGCCTCATTACCGACGTCGTTGTCAGTAATGACGCCAAACCAGCAGTTTGTAAGTGTTGCCGGTCCATCCGGATAGTACTCTGGAAGTTCACCAGTAACGTTTTTCACCTCGAACTTTATGAAGATGATGTCAGCCGTTGTACTCAAGTTCCAGGCATACACTGTCTGGTAAACCTCGATCCCAATCGGTCTTGTATCACCCGCCATATGGTATGCTATGTCGAAGTCATTGTAGGCGCACCATGAATCCTGATGAGACAGTGTCTTCGATGGGAAGACGTCGGTTAATCTATCGGGTGGTACTGACGGCCAGGTTTCAGGATACTTGAAGATTATGCCATCGGGGTCACCGACAGACCAGCCGCCCTTGCCTGGTGCGAACTCAAACTGACCACCACTCGGTCCATAGCCGATTGTTACCAGGGTATCACCCTCAACGATTGTGCCGAACCACGATCCTGCTCCATAGATGTAGTCCCGTGTTGTACCCCTTGGCCACCACAAACCCTGGTCGCTGCCGTTTTCGTGCTGTCCAAAGATGCCGTAGTTCGTGATCACCATTTCGATATTGTTGATGTCGTGCCGTGTGGTTTCAAAGACACGCCCAGATTGAACCGGGACCGCAGTTCTGCTGAACGCGAGAACCGTCATCAACAATAAGAGTGCTACTATCTTTTTCATTATGTCCTCCTCTTGATTAGAAGCCGATAGCTATACCAAATTGCGCTATGAATCCATTATTGTAATTAATGGGAGCACGATAGTAATCCTTAATCGCGAGCATATAGTCATCTTTTCTCTCTTGCGCTGTCATGAGACCGTCATGATTAAAATCACCCTGTGGTGAATAACGGTCGCTGCGTATTGAGAGAGCGCTAAACTGACTGATGCTCGGCTCGGGATCACCATGGTCATTACCGTCACCGGTTGTGGTATAAACCCAGGTAACCTGTTCAGTATTAAAGAGATTGAGAAGTAAACCACTCAGCGTCACCTTAATTGGACCGAGGTTGATTCGACGGCTGAAGTTCAGATCAATGTTCCAGTAACCAGCCATACGTGCCGAGTTCTCATCGCCGAGCCTGTTACCATCAAGGTCTTCGGGTGTATATGGTTGACCCGAATGGTAAGAGAAGACGAACGAGCTTGAAAACTCTTGCAGTGGTAGGAAGAAGAAATCCATGGGAAAATCAAAGTCGAGGTTGGCATTGACCGCATGCCGTTCATCAAAGTCGAGCCAATAGTCGATGACCGGAACTGGAATATTAAAGTAGTAGTAATCATTATACCACTCACCAGCAAACGAAGCTGTGCCTTTGGCAAATTGCAAGGTGTAGTTGAGGCCCACTGCCCACATATTCGACATACGCTTCTGCAGACTCAACTCAAAACCCTTTACATTACCGTAGTCCACATTAAAAGCCTTGAAGTAGGACACTGGAATTGCAGGGACTTCGCGCATCTGAGCAAGGTCATAGATATCCTTGAAGTATGCGGTGAATCCAACCGCGACATCATCGCTCAGCTGATTTTCTATGCCGAGTTCATACATCACGGTTTTTTCGGGTTTGAGGAGTACATTACCGACATTCGTATTACCTCGTGTAATAGTAATCCGAATGAGTGAGGTATCATTAGTCGAATATATGTCATCAAAATTTGGGAACTGGTAATAGTGACCATAGTTGAAGCGAAGTTTCACACGGTCTGTAACCGGAAGTGAGAAGCCGAGACGCGGTGAGATTTTGTATGTCACCTCTGATTCAAGAAGCGTTTCGTCTAAGAAGTCTTCAGGCACTGCAAAGGTGAGTGCCTTGGCATCCAGATAATCGAGCCTGAGGCCTAAGCGGGCAATCAGTCCCTCGAAGTCCATCTTATCCTGGAGATAATAACCAATCTTGAGAGGCTTCTTGAAATAGTAGTCGAGGAATGGATGTGCATCAAAGGGCAAACTATTATAGTACCACTTCATGTCGTAAGAGGTTACATCCAGACCAGACTTGAACTCGTGAACCTTACCGATTGAATGGGTGATGTCAAAGCGTCCTTGGTAATCTCGGTTATCGACGATGTCAAATAACCGCATGTCACCAGCGGTCATGAATAGTGCTTCACGTGCATAGGGGCTGTTACGAATTGCCTCGGGTCCACGGTTTGTATAATCCTCGTGGTATTCAAGCAGACTATCGACGAGGATATCATGTAGTGTAAGACCCGCAGCGTCTCGCTCACCTTCATCGAAGAGAAGCGGAAAGAGGTGTTCGGCGTATGCACGGTAATCTTCATACCACTGTCGGTCGTTCTCTTCTTCCCACTCATAGTCTCTATTGCCACGGAAACGTTGGTAGTATGTAGCACCGAGTTTGAATGAGATGAGCGTCTGTGCAGTTAACATGTAGTTGAATGTTCCTGAAACAATCTGGCTCTTGTAACGATACATCGGTCGTTGTTGAAAGTATTTCAACCGATATCGGTCGCGGCGCGTACCAATACCAAACGGAACAAACTGTCTGCGTTCTCTGTATCCTGTGAGCGTTACCTTACCCTTTGCATTGGGGAGGAGATAGGACAATCGAGCCTGTGCCTTGTAGTCAACTCTCGGCGCAGGAATAGCGTATCGAGCCTCTTGATACGAATCACTGAGCATGAGTTCGCCCGAAAGGAAATAGCGAAGTCGTGGCGCCACGGGGAACGGTCCACCGAAATTGACATCATAGAGATTGTATCCGTAACTCAACTTATCAACGCCGGAGAACATCTCATCAGTAAGCCAGCGGATATTGCCTGTGTGTCGTGTGCCACCTTCCTTGGTGAAGATATTCACAACACCAGAAAGGGCATCACCATACTCTGCATCAAAGCCGCCACTTACAATCGAGACTTCCTCCACGGACACCGTTGGTACGAACGCAGCTTGCCATCCAAAATTAGGAACCTTGGCGGCAATGCCATCAACGTAGTATGTGACCTCTTCGGTCCTACCACCACGAAGATGGGTTCCTAAGATACTCTGCGAAACACCGGCCTGGAGTGATATGACTTGATTGATTGTCGTGACTGGCAATCTGTTTATTTCCTGCGACGTGACTGCACGACCAGTTTGGGTCTGTGAGATAACGACCATTGGACGTTCAGCAACGGCTGTGATACCCTGTACTTCGATGACGGTTGGACGAAGCCGGAAATTGAGAAGCGTGGTCTGGTCAGCGTTCACAATTACATTCGTAAATGTGTAGGGGTCGTAGCTGATATAGGAAGAGACGACTCTATACGTACCGACAGGAACATAGAGTACAGTGTATTCACCATTTTCGTCGGATGCCGCGCCCAATTCAGTCCCTTCGACAATCACGTCAGCTCCAACCAGGGTTTCACCTGTTTCAGTGTTGATTACCCTACCTGATATGCGGCCAAAGTCGGCTGCAAACAGGAAAACCCCGATAAAAAGAAGGCAAAATAGTTTTTTCATTATTCACCTCCTGCGTTTACTAGCACTGGTATGACCCACAAGGTTGCCATATATTCTCTTGCCGGATTAACGTAGTAGTAACTGCCTGTTTCTACAACTTCGAAGTAGAGATTTGTTAGACCATCGCCTGTTACGACGAGTGTATCTGTACCTAAATCTATCCTATCGGATATGCCGCAGGTTGCAAAGATCGCACAATCTGTCGCATCAACATTGCCGATGGTTATACTCACATCGAGCATTTCGCCATCAGTATACTCGAGGAGTGAATCGATGGCTCTAAACCTGTCCATGACATGGCCGAAGTAATCTGGATCGTAGCTTGAGCGGAAGATTGTATCGACCTCTCCGGTCGTCATGCTCGTGAGAACGATTCGGGTTATGCTGGGGACATCATCGGCTGGTCCGGGGAAATCATAGGTGCCATAGAGCACGCGCTTTAGAATCCATTCGATCGGTTCTCTTACCGCATACACTGAATCATCAGGATCATCCGGATCTTCCACCCACTCTCTCACAACATCGAAGAATATGACGCGTCTACCTTGACCGAGCGCCTCGAGTTCGTCTGCATAATCCGCTTCGAGCGAGTCGATTGTTCCGATTGTCCAGCCAGTAGTGTCACCAGTTAGTGTGTCGATAACGGCACTATCATAATGCGCGATAATTCTCAGGTCATAATGCATGAGGGAGTAGAAATCGAACGTATCCCTGATGTAGACGGTACAAGTGGTGTCCTTAGCAAACCAGAGATCATAGTAATGCTCCAACGGCGGGTCTATCAGCTCTAGACCGCATGAGTCGACGCGTTGTTTTATGAGCGGTGAATCAACACGAAGAAATTGCTCGCTTTCGAGAATTTCGATCGGATCGAGAGCGACTGTATTATAGAGCGGGGCGCCTGTATTAATATCGAGTTTGAATATTTCATCGGTTGTTGCTAGTGCGGGGTTATCAGCTATCATTTCCATGATTGCGGCACTATCCTCTGGTGTTCCTTCGTAGAATTCCTCGTAGGGTTCGGTACCGCAGGTAATAAGAAGCATACCCACGATAACCATGCTGCTTAGAAGGATTTTCTTCATTACTCCTCCTTTCCTTGTTTGTGTTTTCTCTTTTTACGACGTACGTGTGTGTTTTTCTTGAGTCTCACATCTTCTGTTCCTTATCGCATCACCTCCTTTCTCTATGTTAATATATTATATTGAATTTACATGAAATGTCAAGTGCCAAAAAATTCTATCCTCCGGTTAATTGGAATGTTATTGGTATTGCCACCCAGACGCGCACGAACTTGTCCCGCTGCTTTGCCGGAGTGAATTTGTATTTTCTTGCCGCAACCACTGCAGCCTGGTCCAGCATCTGGTTACCACTCGATTTTAAGACTTTGGCATCGATAATGCTGCCGTCAATATCCACCAGTGCCTTAACCACTGTTTTACCCTCAATACCGGCCTGTCGTGCCAGGTCGGGATATATGGGAACCGGCATGAATATGGGTTTTGGCTTTACTTCTACCTTATAGTAGGGGACAATTTCGATTTCTGGCCCGGTGGGTGTTGTTCTGATTAAATCCTCTTCAAATTCGCTGGCTGCAATAGTCTCGACTGCCTCATCGGCAATCTCACTCTCAGCCTCAACCGCAACTTTGGGTCTTTCCTCTGGAGGGGGTTCCTCAAACTTTTCTATCATAGCCGAAATCTCCTCTACCATCGTCACGATATCCTTTTTTAATTTGTATGGCTCGGGTTCGGCATAAGGAACGAAGAGAAACATGAGAATGACAATGATAAGGCTGGAGAACATTCCGGCTCTGATATATACTCCATACAAAAGCTTATGGTCTTGCATCGCTACCTCTCAAATTCAGTCGCAAAGGTTATTCGAAATGCCTTTGCATCTTTTAATTGATCCAGGATCAAGTCAACCGTTCCATAGTTTACTGATTCATCGACATTGAGAATGGTGGTGAGATGTTCTCCCTCTTCTTCCTTCTCCCTCACCTTTGGAATCAACACGTCTGCAACACGTTCTTCCGGGACGATGTTGTCATCGATGTATATCTTGCGGTTAATATCCACCTGGACGTAGGCGACATTACGACGGATTAAGATACGCTCGGTCGATTGCGCCTGAGGGAGTTTAATTTTAAGATGCAATGTAGTTGCCCGAAAGACTGTGGTGACCATAAAAAAGAGGATGAGGAGAAATGCTATGTCAGCGGTTGATGCCATAGGTATTTCACGAGGTTCTCTAAATCTTCTGATAATACTTTTTTTCATCACTCCTCACTCGTTGGTATAAGACTAATCTTATTTGCCCGCAACTCCCGACCGTCAGGCATTGAAACTTTGACGAGTTTTAATTGATCCAATACTTCAATCATATTCCTGTACGGTGTGTCTCTACTCGTCCGCAATGAAACAACGAGAAGCGTATCACGTTCAACGAGCTTTTCTTCGACGATTATCTTTATTCTGTCGTATTCCTCGACAGTTATATACTCCTCGATACCTGCCGATTTTGCCCTGACTTCTCCGAGAGGATTGATTGCGAGTGTTATGATGTTTTCAGGCTTCACTTGAACTTTCTCCTCTTCTTCAGTCCGCTCGGGTAAGAGCATTTTTAATCCTTTGTCCTTGGTGAAAACGGTTGTTGTTAAGAAGAAGATAAGAATCAAAAATGCTACATCGCCCATTGATGCAGTCGGGATACTGGATTTGATTCTTCGCTTCTTGTGAAGTGCCATTATTTCTGCCTCTTAGGGTAACTTTCGATGAGATAATCGATCAGTCCACTTGCTGCCTCTTCCATATCTCTGGTGTAGCCATCGACTTTTCCAGTGAAGAGAATATGGATTATGGCAAGCGGCGTTGCAATCATCAGTCCCCATTTTGTCGTGATGAGGGCGGTAGAGATTCCGCTCGCCACGACTGTTGGCTCAACCTCACCAGCCAAAGCAATTGCCGCGAAGGCAGTAATCATACCCATCACGGTGCCTAGAAATCCAAGGAATGGAGCAACAGTTGTAAGACCTCCGAGCAGTGCCATGCCGCGATCTAAAAATGCCAATTCAATGGCAGCACTTCGCGCCACCATCTCTTCCATCGCATCCTTACCGAGATCTGCTTTTTCTAAAGCCGACTTTAAGATTTTTGCTACAGGGGCAGGTGTCTTGTCACACAAGGCAATACCGGCGTTAACATTTTGGGAGTCAACCGTTGATATTAATTTGTCGAGAAAGGTCCTTGGATTGAGACTTGCCTTGATGTACAGACTGTAGAGACGTTCCAGTATCAGTCCGATACCGACGACAATACATACGAGCAAAAACCACATTACAAAACCACCGCCACCTTCAACACCCATCTGGAAATCCCTTATCATACACGTCCTCCTTTCATTTGTTTAATTATAATCAACCGCAGGACAAAGTCAACAATATCCTCCGTCGTCAATTATATTAAATATTTATTAATTGTCAAGTTAAAAAAATCACTGCCAACCGCCTAACGCGAGCTGGCTCTAAAGTAGAGAATGCCTCCAATCACCGCTGCTATTCCCGCCCCCAAGAGGAGAAGACTTTCAATACGCGCAAGACGCAGAGAACCAATAATGAGGTCGAATAAATCGGCAGGTCCAGCAATCCCAAGCAGGGGGAAGGAGAAGAGCATTCGGTAGATATGAACAATCGCCAGGCCGATCAGAAAGACACTCGCAATCATTGGGAAAATCCATATCCCTTTACCCTTGATGAGCACCAAGAGTCTCTTGATTATTAATCCATAAATAATTAAAGAAACGATAACCAACAAAATTGCAACAATGAATAGTACCTCAGCAGGGATATCTGCTTTCATCACACTCCTTTAAAAACATCGTTAATCGTTTATGGGTTACGAAGCCCGTTTCGTTAATGGGCAACGTCATTCGGCTTTCAATAATTTTACGTGACCCATCAACGTACCACGATACGGGCATCGTTGCCTTATAACGACAAACGACAGACATCGTATTATCATTTCCCTCTCGTGACCTGATAGAATCGAAAACTTGCAATCAGTGACAATATTCCGGAAAGAAGAAAAAGTCCATAGGCAATATAGTTAATTCCATTTTTGGGGAGCATCATCTTTCCGCCGATGCCGCAATATACTAACTGTATGATGGCAAAAATGAGAATACCAGTAGGAGCAAAAGTCATGAATTGCCAGTCCGTTCTTTCACCGAGCACAATTTGGTATCGACGTGCAATTATGCCTAATATAATAAAGGCAAGCCACAATAAAATCGCACCG
>CP070664.1:1305515-1332067 GCA_020355325.1 Caldifarciminota bacterium | reverse complement strand
GTGCATCCATAATTCATATGGTATAATGAGGACAGGCATAAACTCCTGTAAAAATGAGTAGAAAACGCCTTTTAGTGCTATTTCGTCATTACGCCAACACGACTGTGTCTCGACCAAGGTATCGTATAGAATGAAGTGGAGAGATTGGCGTAATGACGAAGTATGTGTTTTTCATCGTTTCTCGTTTTCTCGAGAAAACGAGAAAATCTCGATTTTTTGTAAAAAAATATCTAAAAGTTTACAAAAGTATATTTTTAATCCCGAGAGAAGTCGAGGGAAGCCTGCCCTCCTAGTGCAATACTTGGAGATTAGACTAGCATTCAATTAGATGGTTTTGCTGGCTTCCTATGATGTGTGTAACACTATAGATCTATCGACTCGTTGCAGATTTGCTACTTGGTGCGTTTGGACGGGGCCTTTCTGCCGTTGTCATACAAGCCAACCAATCCCGTCACGTCGCCATTCTTGTCGACGGTCATTTCTATTCTGAAATAATCCAAACCCTCTACCGCAAAAAGATTGTCGTTCAGCGGAATTAACTTGTATTTTTGTCCAGTACGTTGGTAGAATAGTTCTCCACCTTCTAATGTGATTGTTCGCTCACCATACTCTCCGACATATTTCTCCTGGAGATTTTGATCTAATTTCACTGGTTCGATTCTTGCTCTCGCGCCATCGATTGCCCAATTTAACAGGAACTTTTGCTCGTTGGATTTGGTTGTTTTAAGAATCTTCTCCAGAGCCATCAAGTAAGCTTTGTCAAGAGCTTGTTTGCTCGGAACAGCGATGTGCGGCTCAACACCTGTACGCTCCCAGTTGGTTCCGGTGATAGGATTAACCGGTTTGCGTACTGGTAAGTGCATTACGAAATTTTCTTGTATGACTTCAATATCTACGTTGTGTGCCGAGCCAGATGTTGTTTCTCCAATGATTGTGGCCCGACCAAGGCTCTTCATGTTATACGTGAATTCTTCTGCGCCAGAGCTTGTGTACTGATCGGTTAATACGTATAAATCTGTGTCATACATACGCTCGCCAGGAACGTATGGTATTGTCCAGTATTGTTCTATCTTTCCATCATATGTTTGTTCTAAGGTGTTCAGGTGTGTTCTGCCCTGTTTGGCTCCTTTAATAAAGTAGCTGCACAGTAGCTGGACCATTGTTGGTTCGCCGCCCGGTGTATCCCTCAGGTCTATTATTACCGCGTCTGAATTTGCGAGGAAATTCATGGCAGCCACTGCGGTTGCGCCGGCATAGTCGGGGTCAGAGAAGAATTCGAGGTCAAGATATCCGATATTACCTTTCATTATTTCCAGCTTTTTGAATCCAAAATTGGTCAGCCGGCCTTTTTCAGCCATTATTTTGTTGGCTTTTGCCGCCTCTTCGTCAGATTGACTGTTTTGAGCTCTAACAAGTCTGGCGCGATCAGGGTTGTATTCGATATGAAAGTGATTGTCATTGCTGCTTTCTTGGAGATCTGCCCGTAGGGCATTGGCAAATTGCCTTTCGTTTTCTACTTTGTCATAGGCTCCGTTCTTGAGTCTCGTGGTCAGATAGTCTTTCACCTGTAATGCAACATCTGGAAATACGTATCTCTCGACGATCAGGGTATTAATACTTTCGATGATCGCCGTCTTCGTTTTGGTATTTAGCTTCAGATCTTTGCCCATATCTTCAGTTTGATCTTCGGCGATTTGAGCAGCAAACAAAAACATGGTGGCTAAGTACCAAATATTTATTTCTCCATGGTACATGACTCAACCTCCTTTTGAATGCGGTTTTACTCATATTTACCTCTTACTCAGAGCTTTTTCAACGCCTCCAAGAATTCTTAACACAACAAACACAAAGATACACAACCATTTAACATATTACTCACTCGATCCGTAGTAAAAGATGTTAAGTATAACCTAGTTACAGATTAAACTAACCTGTTCCAACTTCAATCCTAAGCCGTCTGTTATCCTTGTTGCCAAATCTAATATAGCATTCATCAGTACTGTGATCTTTCCATATGTGTACTGAAACACAACCTGTCTGATCAGTATTCGCTCTTCTAATCATATTTAGCCATCTTGTAGTTAATTGGATCACATAAACCTTAGATACTCCTAAAATGCCTTAGCTCAAAATGAACAGTATTTCTTGATTTATTTTCTTTCCAATTCCGTGAAATTCTGAACCACCATATATCCTTTCCACGCTATTTATACTTTTGAGACGACAATCGATGTACACGCATGTCCACTCCTTTTCAATAATCACGATACTATTGTACCAAGAATTGATCAATTGTCCAGCAGTTTGTTCTCAAATTCTATACTGTATCTATGATGAAAAAAAACTCCAGTCAGAAATCTTGGTGATGAATATTGACGGCACAAATGCAGGACGGTTGTGTGTTGATGGTGTTGACCAATGCTGGAGTCCAAATGGCACAGAGATTGTCTATGTAAAATACAACTTTACCAAACAGGCGATGACCTGCCCAGGCTACGGCGAAATTTGGTTGATGGATGCTGATGGATCAAATCAGCGTCAGTTGAACTTTGATGAGTAAGTATCTGTATTAACACGTAGATCTCAACAATTGACAAATCGCGTTCTCGGAGAAATGCTGCAAAAATAGAAACAGGTCCCCATTGTCAAATAAAATCAAGTTAATTATTAACAGCAACGATCCATACATGTTTAAATTTTGTAACAATAAGCGCGAATTCCATTCAGTGCCATTTCGTCATTACGCCGACACGACTGTGTCTCGAGACGGAGGTAACGTATAGAATGAAATGGAGAGATTGACGTAATGACAAAATGAAAAAATATCTTTCAAATCTTAACATTCAACAAACAGACGAGCAAAAGTTTAAAGGTATATTATTAATCCCGAGAGAAGTCGAGGGACGCCCGCCCCCCCATTTGTTATTTGAGCAGGATGATTTTTGTTGTTTGATCGTGTTCTCCAGCGTGTAATCTGCAAAAGTATATTCCTGCACTGAGCATTCTCCCTTGATTGTCTCTGCCATCCCACATGACGGTCTTGCTTCCTTTAATCTGCATTCCGTTTACTAGGGTTTTCACCTCTTGCCCGAGAATGTTATAGATTTTCAAAACCACTCGACTATTTTTCTCCAGATTGTATTGAATGTTCATATTGGAATTGAATGGATTTGGGTAGTTGCGAAATGAATGGAACACAAGTCCATCTCTTATATTATCATCTACTCCATACGTCGTATTGTAAATAGTTTCTCTATAGGATAACCTCGCGTTATACGTTTCAACATCGGTTCTTATCTGAATCCAGTAGTAATCATTCGGTGTTGGTATTGTTGAACTGGTGAACGGTTGCCACTCTTCCCACTCTATGACGCCAACGTTATCAAACCATGTATAACCTTCTCCGCCAGATTGAGGCGCTTCACTCCTCAGCCACATATCGATGTATCCGGTACCATTGGTGGGGATAAATTCGTTATGATAAAAAGTCCAGTTGGTTGTACCAGTCACCTCGGTACCAAGATTACTTTGGCCAATAGGGTATGAACTATATCTCGTCGTGTAAAATTGTGCAATGATGCCCGCATTATTGGCATTCTCTGTTTTAATGTATCCGTAAAGAGTGTAATACGTAGAGTCGGAGTAGCACTTTATTCGCCTTTCAAGATTGGTAACAATTGCAGGACTGCCCGTGAAACGTGTCTGACAGAGTGACCTGCTCCCACCATAGAAGACACTATCATCGTAAAACTCATCGGGCTGATTGAGTAACCAGAGTGTACTCCCTTCGTCCTCAAAATTACCAAACCAAAGCCACGTCATTTCTCGTCCCAGTCGATAGTGCCAATTCTGCGCCGGATAAATGTCAAGGATAGACGATATACTGCCTTCCTTATCAAGACGCAGTGGATTAGACAGCCACCATCCATTTTCCTCCTGTAGTTCTAGATAATTATTGTGCGAAGACGTTACCGATGTTAAATCGAGCGTATCCAAAACAATTGTGGCGGTCACACTATCCCTATCAACGATCATGTATGTTTCTAACTCCTTGGAGCGTTTCGAGAGATAGTCCAGGATATACAACCCCAGTTCACCGCGTGCCCTCACTGGAATGTAATCGTCAATATACACTGGTGTCACGGAGTAATCATAAAATCCTGTTTCATTGATTTTTGAATTAAGAATCACCGATGGGAATGTCTCAGGATAGTTTAAATCAAACACGAAATCCCCAAGCGAATGAGCAATTAATTTCCCATGATACACTTCAAAAGCTTGTAGGAGATGTGGATGATGGCAGATAACCAAATCTGCTCCTTCATCTATTGCATGATGTCTCAGTGCAATATCGTCCCATCGAGGGACCAAGAAAAAAGGAGAATAGAACTCATCTTCATCATTATCATCGTTTCCAGATCTCTTCGGAGCTATCAACGAGTACTCGTTACCTGCATGCATCTCAACGACAATGAGGTCGGCATCGGGTTCTACGGTATGTATTTGTTGAGAGATATTAAACTCGGTTAGATGTGCAAAACCCGGTTTGTTGAACCCAGCATTCAGGTAGGGCTGATAGTTGTCGTACTGGCCGGTTCGATTGCAGGAAGCCAAAAAAGCAATATTAACACCCTTCTTTACGTGAAATGGAGGCAGGTATGCTTCATAGGAATTCGCACCGGCGCCAGAATATAAAATGTTATTCTCCGATACAACCGCCTGAGTCTGGCGCATTCCTTCCAGACCATAATCAATGACATGATTATTAGCGAGTGAAACAATGTCGATTCCAGCATGAACCAAACCAGCCACATTCTCAGGTCGTCCTCTAAATATAATCGGTTTCGTTGGATGTGGTGTACCGACAGAACACAGGGGAGACTCGAGATTCGCTACCGTAATATCTGCCGCATCACCCAGAAAAGGAAGCGTCGGGTCAAAAATTCCCTCAACGCCAAGCGTGTCGATGATTCCTCCAGGCTGTTCATATCTTCTCGCTAACATAATATCGCCGACAAAATTCATCGTGACAGGAAAAGTGGTGGGACCCGGGTCAACCCAGATTTGACAAGAAGTTCTTCCCCATAACCCAGTGCTATCTACGACCTCCAACAATACCGTATATTCATGATCGTCCTCAATTGTGTACGTATGATTAGGATCTGGCTCGTTACTCGTCGCGTCATCCCCGAAATACCAGAAGTAGAGATGATCTTTACTATCTGGATCAATAACGTTGCTGTAAAATTGGACGCCCACACTTCTCTGACCAAACGCATTTTCAAAGACCTCGCTGACTGAATACCTGATCAGTACTTGCGGTGGAATTGGCAGGTCGCTCGTAATGTTTATTATTTCATCGAAATAGACAACAGCATTCGGGTCTGAATCCCTGTCATTAATGAAAACAATGCCGGTAATAACTGGTAAATAACCAAACCAGGCAAGCCAATCTTCTCCAACCGGAAGCAGATAACTATTCCAGGCATTAAGAGGAAATGCTCCCTGATACACCGTAACCCACTCTTCGATATTCAATTGCTCTGTCCCGGCAAATGAGTAGAACAAAACATTTGCTGAATCCACTAGACCGAACCCTTGAATCTCTCCGAGACTCTCGATGAAGGCTGCTATTTGCCACACATCAGCCGTATCTACAATAATAGAATCGATTATTTCCAGTTTCCACGTATTCCCGTATAATTTGAGTGAATATGCAGTGTTATTATAGGTGTTAATGGAATCTAACTCCCATGCATCGGGATGCAAGTCCTCTCCAGGGAAAGACAACAATTCGATTATGCCGTCATCAAAATTTTCAATTATTTCACCGCGAGTTTTGTATGGCAATAGACTTTTTGCATCTGTTATTTTGTTGCTAAAAGAATTTCCTCTAAACTCGTCTCGAGCAGAGAGCGGAAAAATGCAGGTGAGCACTAAGATAATGAGTGATAAAATGGTAATTCTGCTCTTCATCTTTCAAATTCAATGACCGACATGGGATTAATAATGAGAAGGAGTATGCACAACTTATATTCCGACATATTTTTTATTATTCCGTCATTTTTATCAACCACATCATAGCCCTTATTATACAAACATTCCACATTATAATACAATGTTTCAATAGATCTGTCAAGGGAATGGTCAGGGCAAATCACAATATGCAACAACTACACCAGAAAAAGTTCAAAGCTGATGCCTTTCTATGTTTCCCTCTGTAAGCTATTTCGGTATTTAGCTCATCTCTACATCGCATTTTATTCGATGCCTTTGGCGAGACACAGCGGTGTTGGCGTAATGACGAAATGAGAGATATCGGTCAAATCTTGAACGCAACAATTTTGTGGCTTATTTTGAGTTATGACTGAAACTAGGAGTTGAACAACACAGCTGCTCATGTGCAGCAAAGAACTTGATAGCAGAAAGGGGGCAGTAGTAACTACTGCCCCCTTTAGCCTTCGCAACGACTATCCTTAAGCTTTTAGCGGATGAGCACCATCTTCTTCATCTCGGTAAAATCACGAGCCTCTAATTTATAGAAATAAATGCCGTTTGGCAGCTCATGACCAAAACCGTCTCTACCGTCCCAGTTTACGGTGTGGTATCCAGCTTCTTTTTCATCATGAACCAAGGTTTTTACCACACGACCGCTCGCATCGTAGATGGTTAGCTTGATCCGTACTCTTGTAGGCAGTGCATAACTGATGACTGTCGCCGAACTGACCGGATTAGGCTGGTTTTCATAGAGCGTAGCACAATTGGGAAAGTTTCCTTGCCTCACAGTCTGAGGACCACTGCCCGGACATATGACATGGATAATATCACTCCCATTAAATGCTGTACCATCAGTGAGCTCACCACTTACAGTGAGCTCGACATCTACTGGTGGTTCGACCAGCTCACTCAGAATTGCAATGAGAGCTTGTCTATTGAACTTCACCATTAAGTCGGGAATACCATCATTATCGTAATCGTCTATCTCGGTGGGTCCTTCTCTGTTCAGTGGGCCAATTGACTGACCATCGATTTCAGTTAACGCCACGGTATTGATGTCGATATCCTCAACAGTATACCCTTCAGCCAATTCTATATAACATGTAACCCACCTTCCTTGACTCTTGAGATTCAGCGTATTGGGGTCGATATCTATCACTGCATCTATAGCAGGCGATGCATCGTGTCTCACAAAAATACCAACAATTAAATCGCGAAGTCCCTGGACGACAGCAAATAGCACATCCATGCCTCTAAATCCCTCATAGAAGCAGAGACCACCGGCATAGCCATAGTATATTTGAGGAGGGATATAGCCAAAGTTTAGTCCTGTGAATGACATCTCTACAGGGTCAAATTGTTCAATCTCTAACAACAATCCAGTTCCAGGGTCATCCTGACTGTGCCACCAAATCCAACCACCTTCTGTGGCGTCGGTATCATAAGCAGAACCATAGATGAAATACGAGTTAGCTACACTTTCTATATTGGGATTAGTTTTACTGAATTTGTAGCACGGACTCATTAAGTTTGCGGTGAAGAACCATGCACCATCTCTATCCCAGGCGAGGGCACGATTGGGATTCACAGGACCAGGGTATGAACCGTAGTAATTCAATGTACCTGTTGCCAAATCAATACCAAATTTATCAACATTAGGATCATCACTAGCAAAGAGTGTATCTATTCTGTCGGGTCCAGCATAGGTACCATCCCAGGCAAGATCACGCCACCCCCAATTAGTGCAGTGCGCTGGTTGATCCAGTGTCCAGATCAACGTGCCGGTAGTATCAATGACGTACACCTTTTTTGGATAGCCGAAGTTTGCGTCTCCGGTAACATAGAAGTAGGTTCCATCAAACTCGACGCCAAGACAATTTCGATCGCCGGTTATTACCTGGACACCTAATGCAAAAACAACATCACCCAACTCCAGTTCAGCTTTTTTATGGATCGAGAACCTCGCATGATCAGTGACCTGAGAACCAATTGGTGGCAGAGATATTCTGTTTTCCAGTTCTTTGGCTATATCCTCAGTTCTTGAAGGAAATTGAGCGAAGCAGAGGGTGATTACTGTGAGTATTATGCTCATACGTTTCATAGACTGCTCCTCTATTTTAAATAAATTTAACGTCTTTCTGCGGTCAGCACCCAGAAAGTTCTCAATAGGATATAACTAAAAACGCTATTTACACTTAAGTATAATGCAAAATTTATACCGACTTCAGTGTATCTAGCCCACGAAATTACGAGACTTTTTTGCCTTACGATAAGCATTTCTTGCATTTTTTTTATATATGTGGGTAAAATTTTACTACCCACCAATATATCTAAAAAAACAGGCGTACAACCTGTGAAAATCAATCAAAAACACTATTTTAAGCTATTTCGGTATTTAACTAATTGACGTAATACCGAAATAGTGGTATTTGGGCAATCTTACCTCCCAGAATTCGGGGGATTATCTTGAATGATGGCTGAAAAGAAGTGAACCAATAATGTAGCAATCTTACATTTCAAAACTGCTCACGCTGAATAGACCGAGACCTGACCTCGCCAAACCCACGGTAATCGACTAATGTAATGCTGATGTTCATTGTTTTCGGTGCTAATGAACGAATTGACTCGGCTCGGATGGTCTCAAAAAGTTCAGACCTGAGTTTTCCGTGTATTCTGATCTTCACGATGCTGTCATGAGGGATCATGGCAAGTCTATCCTTTAACCACGATTCAAAAGCTTTGCCGTTCATACCGGCAGTATTACACTCAAGCACAAGCATGGGCCTCGTTGGAAGTTCATGAAACGTCCAGGCATGCACCGCTCCTTTGTTTCTGCCATCAGTCTGGATATCGAGTGTCACATATCCCTTTTTCTCATCTTTTTCAGCGAATGATGTCCGCTCTGTCGAACCAGAATACAATATCGGAGTTGCAACAGGTTTGCCGCGCAAGTCTTTCTCGAGCACCTGAAAGCGGTGCATATGACCATTGAGCACGCCGGCAAATTCGGCTGGTATATCGTGTATGTCGATAACATCTTTTCCGCCGCGAAAAGTATAATTTCTTGGTCCTGTGATCGCACCATCAACACTCTGATGGATACAGAGCAGATATGCATCAGCCTTAATAGCGCTCCACTTTGTCTGTTGTAGCATGTATGGAAATTTCTCTCGTATATTATTCCTGACAAAGGGAAAACCTGCAAGCGCCAGTGTAAAACCTCGCATCGTCAACAGAAAACATGTCGGCTGGTCAAAGATAAATATGTTGGGATGTCCAGCCAGGAGCCGAAATGGAATTGCTGAGCGTTCGTGATTTCCCGGCACGATATACACGGGTATCTCTTTGTCAGCGACTTTACGCAGGGGCATAAATGCCATTTCTACGAGTTGTGCAGGAACTTTGCTGCGATAGAAAATATCGCCTCCGTGTACCACGAGGTCGACTTCACCTCTGTAAGCGGGTTCGAGTGCGCGTTCAAAATTGCGAAAAAAATCTGGTCCGCGCCGGCGACGCTCTATGCGCGGCCTAAAGGGATAATCGAATCCCAGGTGTGTATCTGCGAGTAAGAGAATCCGAATCATATCCACTGTAGCATCTTTGCCAGCTTGTCACGGTCCAACGTAACAGTTGGTCTGAGGCAGAGCTTGACCCACCGGCCTGCTGAAACGATCCTACGCATCTCAGCGGTCACGACTCTCATGCGGTCCATTGTCATCAGGTCAAAGTTCTGTTGTCGTTCACTGAACGTTCTCCTAAACCCTGGAGGAATCGGAATCTCTGTTCTGGGCGTCATGTTTTCGCGGTGGACGACCTTGCCTTGTTCGAACACGAGTAATACGCGCTGATTCTTTTGAAACGGCGGGTCTTGCCAGACGAGTGATGATTCCGAGAGTAATACCAGCCATCGTGCCTTTCGTAGTGCGTGCATACCTCGTCGCACGTTCGATTCAAACATATGTGCGACAGTCTCCGGTGTCCAAACGTCTATTTTCTCCTCAATCTCGTCTTCGTTGTTCTCAATGTCTTTATCTTTCTCTTCTTTTAAACGCTGGAGCCAGAGATTTCGACCAAGCTGTGTGAGTGCGTGTTCAATGGAATGAGTGTGTAGTTTCGATACATGATGCTGCAAAAAGAGATCGAATCCAGCGCTGATACACGTTCCATCGGGTGCATACTTTGGGGGAACTCCTAAAGCAGTGAGCAACACGTCTTCATTGACGTGTGAACTGCTACCGGCTTTCATTATGTATTTTATTGCCGCCAGGCGTTCCATTTTTTCGCGTGATACAACTGGGCCAATTCTAAACCTTCTACTCGGTGCAGGACTGAATTCCTTAAAATCAGCACGACAAAACCAGACCGTTCGTTCACGCTTACGCAGCGCAATGTTATACGCGGGAGCATACCGTTTGATATCATCCGATTCGAGAATCGCCGCTTCGAGTGTCGATTCGGTTTCTGTTATGTCGAGCTGTTTCGCCTGGGACAGCATCTCCAGTATATGTTCTGGATGTCGGCTCCGCTTTCTGAAGTAGCTATTTATCCGCTTCTTGAGTGAACGCGCCTTTCCGATATAGAGAACATCACCGTTGGACCTGAGCATACGATAGACGCCAGGACAATCAGGCAGCGCGCGTCGTATTCGAATCTTCATTGGATAAACTCTGTCAGCCTGGCCTTTAGCAACCGGGCTCGCGAGCCATTGTTGAAGATCCTCGAGTGTCGTGATATTATGTTTCTCTTTCAGTATTTTTACCAGTTCGCGCCATATGTGTGCGGTGGCAGCAACGTGGTCACGGCAACGCCGGTACTCACCGACAGCGTATCCGAAGTAACCGGCGACTGCTCGAATTCCTCGGCGCGGTAGACCAGGAAAGAGACGCCGTGCTATCTCATGGGTACAGATGATGGACAAGGGAAAGTCGCGGCCGAGCGCATTTTTTTCGTGCATGGATCGTAAGAACGGTTCTTCGAACTTGGCGAAGTGAATAATCGTCGGGCATACATCAAGATGATTTGAATGGGCAACATTCTCGGCAGTATCTAATAGCCTCTTCCAGATATCGCAAGCATCATGACCGGCTGCGACATCGTCTGGATCAATGCCAGTGACTGTTTGAGTGCGCTTCGGAATTTTTCGGCCTTCGGGTAGTTTCACCAGATATGTCTTCATTGTTCTTGAAGTTTTAACAGAAGAAAAGGTGTCTGACCGTGCCCAACCAATTTCGATAATATCACCTTTTCCAGGATGTGCACCGGTCGTCTGACAATCGACAAACAGGACAATCAAGCGTTCTAGTGATCTATGGGCGCAGGCGTTAACTTTTAAATTTTTTGCCATCTATAAATTCCAAAAGTCTCCAAGAACATCTCCGATCGTGTCGAATTTATTGACGAGTACTGGCCTCCATTCTTGAGGAAGCAGTGATTTGTATGCCGGCGTCGTGAAGCGTGTATCAATGAGAAGAATCACTCCTCGGTCGGTTTCTGAACGAATGACCCTTCCTGCGGCCTGAAGAACCTTAATCATCCCGGGATAAACATACGCAAAGGCGAATCCCGACTCGTTGATGTTATTGAAGTAATTTTTGATGAGTTCCCGCTCCAAGGATATTGGCGGAAGTCCGACGCCGACGATGACCGCACCGGTAAGTCGATCACCAAAGAGGTCGATCGACTCGGCAAAGACGCCTCCCATGACCGCGAATCCGACGAGATGGTTGTTTGTTTCGTGTTTGAATTTCTCTATAAATATCTCCCGGTCGTGTTCGGTCATTCGGGCAGATTGTACAGTCGTGTTTATTCGTGGTCTACGCGCTCGAAAAATTTCATAAACCATTTTCATATACTCATAGGACGGAAAATAGATGAGATAGTTGCCTCTCTTCTGATCGATCAATAACGAAATGGTTCTGGCAACATCAAACTTGGTAAACTCACGGTACTTATACAACGCAGAAATTCTCCCTGCAACAAGAACGCACAGGTTTTCCTTATTGAATGGTGATGGCAGGCGCAGCGTGCGTGCAGACTCATCACAGCCGAGTGATTCGATGAAGTAGTGCATCGGGCTCAACGTTGCAGAAAAAAAGATTGACGCGCGAACGCGTCCGAGTGTTTCTCTGAGATGTCGAGCCGGGTCAATACAGAAAAGTTTTATACTAAAATCTTCGCCTGTACTCGTATAACACGCAGCATAGTTGTCATCGAATCGCTCTGCAGTATGCAAAAATCTCTTAGCCTCGAAGTACAGATCCACGAGTTGTTGGTGAAACGGTGATGAAATATTTAATTTTAACCAGTCTTCGGCATGTGCGGTAAATTGTTTGAGCAGAGAACAGACATCATCGGGCAATTCACCCTGAGCACGTGGATTCCCCTCTTCGTTACATCTTTTCCTCTCGGTGAGCATCCAGGAATTCAGCTTACCAAGACTATGGTAGATTTGAGGCAGCCTATTTTTCACCTGCCTGCGCATTGTGAGGAGAGGCTGTTTGTACAACTCCGCAGAGTACATCTCGCGTGCGCGATCAACGAGGTTATGTGCTTCGTCCACTAACAATGCATAATCATCATCATTATTCTGGAAAAATCTCTTTAAATAGACACGCGGATCAAAGGTATAGTTATAATCACATATGATACAGTCAACCCATAAAGAAAGTTCGAGTGAAAATTCGAAGGGGCACACGTGATGTTTTTGAGAAAGAGCCATACTTGTATCGCGTGTAAAACGATCATAGGTAAACGCATCGTTTAGTGCTTCGTTGATACGATCATAGTATCCTTTCGCAAATGTGCAGTCAGTGCCATTGCATGACCTCTCGGGATTAAAGCATATCTTTTCCTTTGCGGTGAGCGTCAGCGACTTCACTTTCAAGCCATTATTTCTCAGCATGTCGAGCGCAGCTTCTGCAGCAGTTTTACCAGTGGTGCGGGCGGTTAGATAGAAAACCTTAACAACCTGCCCTTGCGAGAGCGCTTTAAGGGATGGAAAGATTACTGCCATGGTCTTACCGATGCCGGTAGGAGCCTGAATGAGCAGCTGACCTCGTTCTTTGATGGTAGACCCTACTTCTTCTATCATCTCCTCCTGCCCGGGTCGGTAGACTGAAAATGGGAACGATAGCGCGTTGATTGAATCATTGCGGGTCTGTATCCAATCAACGATTGTATCAGCCCATCGCAGGTAATGTACAACAAGAGTGTCAAAAAATATTTGCAACGTTTTTCTATCGAATGAACGTCGCAGTTCCTTTATTGCCTCGTACTCGAGGTGAACATATGTCAGCTGCACCTCGATGTGCTCAAGGTGATGCTGCAGTGCATAGATGTAGGCATAACACTTTACCTGCCCCCAGTGAGATTCATTTTCGGTCTGTACGAGTTGATTCAGGTCTTTTTTAGTCGTTTTAATCTCGTCGATGATGACGCGGTCGGAATAATTGTACAAACCGTCGATTCTGCCGCTCACCTCGAGAATGTAGTCCTCGGTCTCGACTTGATGATGCACAGAAATTTCTGGCACGTACTCCTTGGGTCGTGATCTCTGAACTCTCTGGTGGGCACGTATGGCCTCTACAGGATGACCCGTTCCAAATGACGTTAAATCCAGGTCACCTGACCGAAGCGTATAATCAACTAAATCGCGTACCGAAACGTGTAACCTGCTTTTCATCTTCTCCCTTCTTACGTGACCGAATCCAATCAAGAAAAAAAGGGGAGTGATTTTCACCCCCCTTTCTTGATTAAAATATATTACCTCACCAGAAGTAACTTTCTGATATCGGTAAACTCACCCGTTGAATATTTAAGAAAATAGACACCACTCGGTAGTTTCCTGTTTGAATCGTCGGTACCATCCCACGTGACTTGGTTAAATGGTTGAATGGTTGAATGGTTAAATTGTTTTAGCAAGCGACCTGCAGCATCGTAGATCTTTAGTTCTATACCCTCTGGCCTTTGCTCCGGGCTCAATCGAATATCGATTTTGTCACGAAATGGATTTGGGAATACGTCGAAGATTACATCACGAGAATGAAGGAATTCTTGTTCTTCAACACCTATATCCGGACCTAATTTTACGGCATAAATATCATTCTCACCTGCTCCGAATGAGTTTGTTCTCCCCACAATGAGATAACCATTATCAGAGGTCTGTTTTACTGCGTAGCCGTATTCATAAAATATTCCACCATACGTCTGTGTCCAGAGCACATCGCCATCCATGTTCATTTTCAGAAGATAAAAGTCATTCTCGCCCACAGCATATGAATAGGTGTACCCTGCAATTATCAAGTTACCGTCGGTCGTATGTTGAACTGCATGACCAACATCAGCACTCGTCCCGCCATATGCCCTCATCCACAGTGTATCTCCTAATGAATCTGTCCTGATTATATACACATCATAGAGACCCGTACCGAAAGATGCAGTATATCCTACAAGAATGTATCCATTATCAGGATTCCGAAGTACTGCGAGAGCGCGGTCATCAAGGTTTCCGCCATAGGTTGTGTCCCAAAGGATAACACCCTCCGAATCTGTCCTTATAAGCCAGGCATCACCATTGCCTACCCCATACGAGAAAGTATATCCTGCGACGACATAACCACCATCGGGTGTTTGGAGAACAGACCTCCCATAATCCTGATCCGTACCTCCATAGGTTTTTGTCCAGAGTGTATCTCCACTATCGTCTGTTTTAATGAGATATACTTGATCACCTGAGCCATATACGGTTGAAAATCCTGTAATTATAAAACCATTATCAGAAGTCTGCTGCACACTGAAGCCTTGGTCCCAGGTCGGACCACCATAATTCCTTGTCCATGAAGTGTCACCATCTGCATCCGTCTTGAGAAGCCAGACGTCAGAACCTCCTGTACTAAATGATGAAGTAACTCCTGCTATGATATATCCATTATCAGTAGTCCGCTGTATAGAGAAAGCTCCATCGTTTAAGCTCCCCCCGTAGGTCTTTGTCCAAATTGTATCACCATCTGTATCTAACTTTATAAGATAAACGTCGTAATCTCCCGCGCCAAACGATTCTGTCCGTCCGGCAATCACATAGTTACCGTCGGAGGATTCTTCAATTGCCCAGCCATCCTCATCAAACTGGCCTCCATATGTCCTCGTCCAAAGGGTGTCTGGCGGTTGGGCAAATACGAATGGAGTAGCAGCAAAGAGTATTATTAGTATTTCGATAATAAACACGTTAAATAGGCGCTTCATATCTACCTCCTCTCTCGCATTATGTGATATTAGCAGATATTATTTGAATATAATTATTAAATTACTATATCATAATATACGTAAATGTCAATGGGCAAATAGCTATTTTTGGCAAAAATCGATTCCTGCGGTATTGACACAATACTCTACCCGATTAGAATGAACAGGGTGAAGGCACTCATTCTATGCGCAGGATACGCTACACGCATGTATCCTTTGACCAAGAACAGACCAAAGGCTTTACTCACTGTAGCGGGGAGACCAATCGTAGAACACATTTTAGAAAAGCTTGAGGATATGCTTGAGATAGATACGATTTATATCGTAACGAATGTAAAATTTTTTCTTCTTTTTAAAAACTGGCAGAAAACGTATTGTGGAAAGAAAAAAATACTTATTCTTTCTGATGGTACTACATCCGACGACAATAAGCTCGGAGCCGTCGGTGACATAACGTTTGTCATAGATCACGCACGCATTAACGATAACCTGCTCGTTGTTGCGGGTGATAATTTATTTACGTTTAATCTTTACAAACTTGTACAATTTTTTAGAAAAAAGGGAATAACGATAGCAGTCCACGAGCTAAAAAACAAATCACTCATAAAGAAATACAATGAAGTGAGACTCGATAATCAACACCGCATACTGAGCCTCGTAGAAAAACCGGTGCAGCCAACATCCACGCTTGCCGCCATATGTCTGTATATTTTGCCAAGGGATACATTAAAATTAATTCACGAATATATTAAAGAAGGCAACAATCCCGATGAACCTGGCAGATATGTTGAATGGCTCTATAAGCGTGAGCGAGTTTTCGGCTATGTATTTACTGAACCATGGTATGATATTGGCGATGTGAAACAATATGAACAGGCAAACAAAGAATTTACAGAGCAGTGCCGCGAAGATTAAAGAAAAGATAGAAAATATGTCAAAAAATTAATAAGATGAAGTGTTGAGATAACCCTATGAGGGATTGTATTTTATTAAAATATATTCATCGGGCAGGGTGGGCATCTTATATCCCCAAAATGTATCGCCAGTATATGTGGGATCTAAAATATAGAAGTTTTCTCCAACGGATGCGCCGTGTTTCGACAATTTCCTCTGTGCAGCACTGGTCTTGGGTTTCAGCGCCAGGGCAAGATGTTTTGGCCATTGAACAATTAGTATATCCGACGGCGAATAGTCGAGAACACTCATGAGTAAACTGTATAAGAAAACGCTGCGACCATCACAATCATTTTTACCCTCGAACAATTGTCTGCTTATGCTTTTAATGAGTTGCCTATTATCATAAGAAAAAATATTTTGTGAGTGACAGAATTTTAAAAGGAAGTTGACCTTATTATATTCATCCATATTGTTTGTTAGGAATCTTAATTTTGTGCTCAATCCTAAATTCTCCAACTCCTCTTTCCCGCAGAAAATCATGCCGAAAAGACTTTTTGGTAAATTGTCAGTAAAATGCATCTGTTCATGCGGAATAGCAATAGTGAGTGAATATTCAGCATCGTTGTATTGCCATCGTAATGTTTTTGAATAAGACTTACCACCAAAGTGAGGGAGGTTTGTAACAAGGGGGATTGGTTGGAGATCACCGTCCGCTCGCTCCACACTCTTATATTTTGCCTCCGGGTTAAACACCAAGACTTCTCCGGCCGGCGTATGCGTATTGAGTTCTTTTAAATGATATTTTTTGCCGTTTTCAACGATCCATATTTCTTTTTTTATCTCCCAATCAGCAGTAAAATGTATACCCAGATAACATTTGTATTCACTATAAAAACATTGAGCATCCCAGCCGAGCTTATGCATGAGTGCAAGAATAGCAACAGCATTACTCAGCCCATTACTCGTTCTCTGACTGAGGATCTCCATTACGGTATAATAGCCATCACGCTCAGCAATCGTGAAGGTGGAGAAGAGCTCAATCAAGAAAAGCATCTGCCCAAAGGGATTGTCAACGATGCCAAGTTTTTCAAACATAGAATGTAACGAAAGGAGGAACTCATCTGATACCTGTCGATATGATTTCGCATAACAATCATCTGGATCACGAGGAGAAGAAATAGTCACTCCGGGAAAGGGTGGTATTATAACAATCTGTCCAAAGAAATTAATCTCGACGTCATCTAAACTACCCTCACTCGACGAGGGTCCAATAGCAGGCTTTATAATGATCTGCTGCTCGTTTAATTGAGTAAATCTTTCTTCTTTAAAGTGAGTCTGTTTTTGAGATTGATAAGAATTCAATACGATGTAATTTTTGATAATGTCATGATTACTATAGAGAAAATAACTTATAGCAGTAATAGACATAAAAAAAATTATGAGAAAGGGAAAGGATTTTTTCATGCATTACCTCATCCAAAATTTATAATAATACAATTATTATAACAGTAATCTATATTTTGTCAACATATACATGTTTCTTTAACATATGTATCATAATCTCATTCGCCAACGAATAAAGTAAACATTTTTTTCTTTCGACTTTTCCTGTTTTCTCCTAGAACGCTCGGTCTTCTCTAACAGTCCGATAGCGAGATTAGTACCTATGCTTACACTGATGGAACTACATTGAGATGCCCAATTTTTTTCGTTTCTCTTCTATGTGTGCTAGAATCCCATCCACTGCCTTCACCGGATCTGTCTCAACATCCAAATGTCCTCCGGTAACGCCTTTACAGTCTTCTAATAAGAGTTTAATGAGGTTGGGTGCACGAATTATCGGCGGCACCGGATTGACATAGGTATAGAGACCAAGCGCGAGCGCAAAAATGGCATCGATAGTTGCCTTCTGTTCCATATATTCGGGTGCAACTGCCGCGACTGGCAAGTCGATTATCGGCACATCACCTAAGGCATGCGCAACTGCTGCTAATAGGTCGGCGAGACGACCAGTATCAGTACAGGTACCGTAGCTGAGCACCGGTGGAATATTTAATGCTTCGCACAATTTTTTAAGGCCGGGCCCTGCATGTTCACGGGCTTCAGGATGACATAAGCCAGCAACCTGCATACCACCATTACCACAACCCATTGACAATACGAGAACGTCGCGTTTTATCAATTCTTTTGCGACGCGAACACTGTGAACGTCCTGTCCAGTATCGCGCAAGGTTGTACATGAAACCAAGCCCGCAACACCGCGCAGAGTACCATCCTTAATGGCATTCAAGAGGGGATCTAAACTTCCGCCGAGTGCGTCGAGAATGCTTTCGGTCGAAAAACCTACGACTGCCTCTTTCATCGGCAATCCAGTGAAGGGCTCTATCGATGCCCTGCGTTGTTTGAAATTATCGATTGCCATCTGTAAGAGCTGTGCAGCCTGTTCTTCTGCTTTCTGTGGTATGTAGTTGACCCGATCTGTTATACCCTCAAAGGCAACGAGTTCACTCACCGGTACGAGCTTAAATTTGTATTTCCGGGCATAGAGCGGATCAACGGGCATGGAACAGTTCATATCCGCAGCAAAGAGATCTACACACCCACTCGCCAAAACTGCTTCTTGCATAATCCAGTTACCGGTAAAACCATAGAAGGTGTCATCCATAGTCCATCGTTGTATCATTTCCTGCCCGGTCTCAATGTTCGCGATGACATGGATCCCCTTTGCACCAACTGCCTGTGCCTTTTTCTGCCACTCAGGCTTGCGTGCCAACTGTACCATGGCGAAACCCAAAAAGGGTTCATGTCCATTCGGAAGCACATTCACGAAGTCAGGGTCTAATACGCCGAGATCGACACGCATGGTGTGTGGTCTTGGTATACCATATAAAATATCCTGACAGTATTCATTTACAATCTGACTCTGATACGCCATCGCAATACTGAGACGCATTGCCTTGAGTGCTAAACTGACGTAGTAGCCGTCGATATTGGTGAGGCACGAGCTCGTCGCAAGCATCATCTCGCCGTAGATGCCACCTGGGAAAATACCCAGTTTTTTCCATGTATCTTTACGCTCCTTCGGTCCTAGTTTCTCCACGATAAGACTCGGCTCATCATATTTTTTGTTAAACTCTGCCTGTACGAAATCACAAAACCTCAAGGCGACTTCATTGTCTGTGCCAGATGCGTCAACGCCGAGTCGCATCGCAAAATCCTTCAGTTTGCTGCTCTCTTTTACCTCAAATAGTGTCTGATTCTGAGCCGTCGCGCGCAGTGTTTTGATGGTCTGCTCTGTGTGGTAATGGTAGGTCGAAGCACCCAGTACATTTCGTAATAGCATCATGCGCATCGCCATACCATCCCCGGTTATACCACACACGCCTCGTTTATCCTTTTCCACATCGGCACGACATGGTCCATTGGAACAGAGATCACAGCGCACACCACCCATGCAAAAGGGACACCGTTGATCCGGGTTCCCTCCCATGCCCTGCGCCTCATACCGGTCCCAGATATTATTCACCTTATCTTTTTTTATTCTTTCATACAATGTACGTACCGATTCATGGTATGAAATTCTGTCTGCTTTCATTCATCCTCCTCATTTTTTGATTATAATAAAATCACTTCTCGTTATGTATTACATTGCTTAAAGAGATACCGTTGTTCATCGTTACTTACGCCTCTTGGTCCCACTTACATCGCTTAGCGTATGTGTATCAAAAAAAGTATCAATTAGTTTTTTCAACGTTCTCCAATGAGCCTGGAACGGGCACGGCTTTAACCCACCACAATACTTATCTTTTTTTTCATTCGCACACAACACTGGAGCGGTAGACTCACCGACTGCTCGAATAACATCACCGAGCGTTATTATGTGGGGATCTCGAAGTATAAAATAACCGCCTTTGGGTCCCTTTTTGCTCTCCACCAAATTCGCCTTGCGTAATTTTAAAAATATCTGCTCAAGATATTTCAGTTTAACTCGTTGCCGTCGCGCCACTGTTTCCAGAGGAATGGCCTTACCCTTCGGTTGCCGTGCCAGGTCAGCCATTGCTCTAAGTGCGTATCGCGTCTTCGTTGTTAATTTCACATAATATCATACTAAAAAAGTAGGGTATTGTCAAGAGGTTTTATCGAGAGCTCTGAAACAGTATTCATTGCTCTCAAGATTTTCAGAAATTTTGTGTGACCGCTTTTGGAAATACTCTTGAGACAAACGCGGTAATTTTTCTAATAATACTGATGAATAACTATTTTCTCGTCATCGGAGTTATTCACCTGCCTCACATTCAATAAATCATCAATGAAAAATATTAAATGACAAAACCTGACCCCATGGTTACTTTCCAATAAGCTCAAAGACTTTTCGTTTCAATGCTAGAATGTCTATCGGTTTTGTAAAAAATGCAGCAATGTCTGATGTTTTTACGACAATGTCATCCTGCATTATCCGATATGCCGAGCAAATTATTATTGGAATAGTGCTGTTCTTTTCCCGGATACGTTCAATCGCTGCAAGACCATGGACATGAGGCATCTTTATATCAAGGAAAACCAAATCGAAATGTTCTCGAGCAATCATTTTGAGTGTTTCTCGGCCATCTGCGGCTTCGACAACTTCGTAGCTATCTTGCAATGCCTCACGCAGCAATAGCCGTATCGATTCTTCATCGTCACACACAAGGACTCGTTTTTTCATTGTTCCTCCACTTACTTTTTTTAGTATCTAAGGCTATGTTAGATCGCTTCCTCTTTTTTTCAATCGTTCCGTAAAGAAAGGAGCTGGGGGTTGACCCCCAGCTCCCGAGGAGGTACGAAGAGCATCCACCACCTCCCTTGGGAAGGTAGTATGAATAGACTCTGATGAATTTCTCTTCGTCCCCCGAAGACATAGTTACTATTCATTTTCATTACATCAATTATCCAGTCCCATGAAAGGTTTCACCTTTGCCCACCAAAGACGAAGTTGTATCATTACTTCTCGACATAGGGTTTTTGCCAGCCCAATTCCTGAATAGACATGATTCCGTTATAAAACAGGCGTAATTTCTGTTGCGAAAATTTCCGGCTTATTCTCAAGATGAGCATTTTATTATCTCTATAGGTAATTTCACCACGGTACTGGCTGCCATCGAGCATTTTAACTTTATATAGACGCCGTGACTTCATCTCAAAACATTCCTTAATCATCCGGCGGTAGTGGTGGTGGTTGTGGTGGTTTAGGCGCAAAAACCGAGTCAGCATACGCGACTGCGGACGAAAGGCATTCAATGACGGCACCAATTTTCGGTGCGGCTTTCTTCAAACTCGTGCTCTGTATGGCAATTGCAAAGATGCCACTGATCAGCAGTATGAGTAAGAATCCGGCTATAATTTTCCTCATCATACCTCCTTGTATTGGGTATAATAAGCAAAATATGTGCCAGACATACAATCGTCGAAATTTCGGTGGTTTTATGGATTCTTTCAAGGAAATGCACGGATAAAATAGCGACAAAATGTCGCAATTTTAAAATGATTTACAAAGTATTGTCAATACTGCAATTCTCAATGTTCTATCGCGACAAAATGTCGCGTCAATAGTCTAAAAGGGTGATGAAAAGTTATTTTTTTATTTTATATTTCTTGATGTACCTCTGTATTGTCTTACGATTTATACCAAGTATCTCTGCTGCTTTTGTTACATGCCAGTCTGTCACGTTTAAAGCCTCAACTATTGCCTCTTTTTTAATCACCTTTAGTGGCGTAATCTCTCCTTTCATTTTTTCAAAACCTAAATCTTTAGCAGTAACGAATCTACCTTTTGTCAGAACAACAGCCCTCTCTATGACATTCTGCAATTCTCTGACATTGCCAGGCCAGAAATATTCTTTAAACTGCCTCATTGCCTCTCGAGTGTAACCTTCGACGTTTTTATTCATTTCTTTACTGTACCGCTCCAAGAAGAATTGAGCAAGTAATGGTATATCCTTTATTCTGTCTCGCAATGGCGGAACTTCGATCCGAAAAACATTGATACGATAGAAAAGGTCTTTTCTAAACCGGGTTTCTTCGACCTCGATCTCGAGGTCTTTATTCGTAGCAAAGAGAAATCGTACATCGATATTTCTTGTTGTAGTTTCGCCGACCCTTCGAATAATCTTTTCCTCTATTGCCTCAAGCAGTTTTGCTTGAAAAGATAAACTCGTGTTGGTAATCTCATCCAGGAATATAGTACCGGCCTCAGCCTCTTCTAATAGTCCTTTTTTATCACTGATTGCGCCAGTAAATGCACCCTTTTTATGACCAAAAAGCTCTGATTCTAACAATGTTTCAGGAATAGTTCCGCAATTTATTGTCAGAAATCTTTTATTCTTTCTTTTACTACTCAAATGAATGAGTCGAGCCACCATCCCTTTACCAGTTCCTGTTTCACCAAGTATGAGCACTGGTGCGTTGGTCTCAGCAACACTATCGATGAGTCGATACACCTCTTTCATCGTTCTCGATGCACCCATCAGATAACCACCACCAATTTCTTGAATTATGTTGCTTTTCAATAGAATATTCTCCTCGGCTATTTTCTGAAACGCAATAGATTTTTCAATCACCGAGGCAAGAATCTGTGCAACTGTAAGAAGAAAGTTTTTATCCTGAGATCTAAACATTCCGCGAGCGAACCTCGAATCAAGATAGAGTGCACCAATAACATTACCCGAGACCGATAACGGAATACACAGGAGTGAGCGAATTTGGTGTAACATAACACTCTTTTTGATACAAAATTGAGGATCAGACAGAGCATCTTGAACAAAAACAATTTCATTCTCATCGAGTTCTTTGATGGCAGTTTGTGTAAGCTCACTCGCATCACTCAATGTCGCATGGTCCATGTCACGACCAGCAACAAATTCCATTCCTTGAGGTGTCTTGAGGAATAACGCCCCACGCTCGGCATTCGTTGACTGGATGATTATATCCAGAATATTTTGTGTAAAATCTTTATCACCAAGATGTGCATTAATAAGCTCGGCAATTTTTGCAAAGGTATCAAGATATTCAATTGATATTACCCTTCTTGAATAATCTTCAACAACGATTGGATAAATCTTCTCCTGTAGTTTTTTGATGCTATCTAGTTCTAATCCCGCGCCAATCGACTCACATATCTCTTGCACTAACCTCAACTCATCCACCACGGTTTTTATTTCTTTCTCTCTTATTCCATTATCGAGTATTGATTTAATTCGCAGTTTTGTGAGATACGCATAATCATAGATACAACCCATTTCTTTCAATCTCGTTGTTTCATGAGTAATATCGAGTTCATCTATATCTCTAAGATTAAATTTGTTTATTTTCTGAAAAGCACTTGCAAGAATATATTCTCTACTCAATGATTTTATCATTTCTACGATTTTTTTTGAAAACTCTAAAGATTTGCCAAAATTTCTATTTTCACAATAAAATTGGGCGGTTTTTAAGAATGACTCGATTTTTATTTCGGTGATAGGATTTTGTCTTTCTATCAGTTCCAAACCTTGATTGAGCAGCTTCTCAGCCCGCTCATTTTTTGTCAAGGCAGCGTTAAGCATCGCAAGGCCAACGTAGTATAAAATTTCCTTTTTCGTCTTAATTTTTTCTTCAAGGATGCGTTTTGCCTTATCGCATTCGCCTTTTTTATAATATACCATAGATAGGTTATAATTCGAGAATACTGAATCTGGATTGATTTCAAGCGCCATTCTGTTAAATGTTAGAGCATCCTGAAATCTACCCAGGTCTTCATAAATGCCTGCAAGATTTGCCGCGGCAACGTATTGGTTTGTTCGATTTTCAATCTGCTGACTTCGCATGAGTGCTTCTTCAAATAGTTCCTTTGCTTTAACAATATCGGCTTTTTGCATACACATGAGTGCACTGTTGTTCAGAGAAGCACTGAGTGCATTAATGTAATTTATTCTACTAAATCCATCAACTGCATAATCAAAATACTGCTGAGCTTTATCAATATTACCCATCTGTTGATAAAAAGAGCTCAGAAGAAGTGCACAGTAGGAATACTGTTTTGTTAATCGATGTTTCTCACAAAACATTAAGAGATTTTTTGCGATTTTAATTCCCTTTTCGAAATCATTTCTAAACCATTCGAGACTTGCCTGATGGTATAATGTGTTCGCTTCCATTTCTTTATCTTTAAGTTTTCTAGCAAGTACGATTGATTTACTAAATATCATTTCTGCATCTTTAAATTTGAAAAGATTGGCTAATGCATAGCCCAAGGGGTTTGCAGTTTTAATGTAACTACTGTCTTCACGTTCTGTATCGTGCAGTGCCTTTCGAAAGTATTTTACTGCCTTACCATACTCACCCAGTGTTGAATAAATATAACCGAGCCCTTTGTAAACTCGCCAACGTATATTTATATCACCTGATTTCAATACTTGGCTATAATAATCGAGGGCCTCCTCATTGTTACCGTTTATCCTATTGAGGTCTCCAATTTTGATCAAAAATTCGCCATATTTCTCAGGATACATTTTTTTGTAATAACGGGCGCCTTTTTCATAGTATCTCAGGGCTGCATCATAATCATACATTGCTTCGGAGTGTTCTGCTGCCCTTTGATAATACCCGTATGCACCTTTAGTATCGTCAATCTCTGCACTTAGTTGGGCGAGAATGGGCACATAGCTCTGATCGGAAGTCACCCTGGCTTTCATTGTTTCAATGAGTGATTTTGAAAATCGCTGTTTTTCTTTTTTCGTAATAAACTTCTCTACCACCTGGATCAACATGTAATTTGGTATGATCAACATTCGTCTGCCATCAAGAAATTCTTCTTTTAACAAACCAAGGTTTTTTATATGCTCAATATTAATACTGGCTTCAGATTTTAAAATTGAACTGATAATAGCTCGTTCTAATGGATGTCCAGCAAGGCAAATAATTTTCAGTATCTTAAACTCCTCAGCAGTCAGATCTTTCAGACGTTCCTTTAATAAATCCTCAAGCTTGGTGGGTATCACAATTTTATTAAGCACTCCTGATTTGATTTGCCATTTGTTTGTTTGATAATAGATTGCCTTATGTTTGTACAACGTCTTTAATATTTCTACGATGAACAGCGGATTACCACCGCTTTGCTGATGAAGCCATTGAACAAAATTAAATTTTTTTGTCTTATTCCTACCTGCCGGTGCAATTTCAAAAAATGTTTTCTCAATTAATTTTTGCATTTCGTCTATAGTGAAACACCGCAACGAGATTGTATCAAAACCCAATCTGTCTATTCGCTCGTCAGGTTTGGACGTACCGATTAATAAAATATTTGTCTTCTCAATTCCGTATCCAATATAACGGAATAACGCTAATTCATAGACGGATAGATTCTCCAGGTCATCAACCATAATAACTACTTTCTTATCTTTCGCAAATTCAAGCAACTTCCTCGTAATCTCCTCATAAACATGAAACTTATCTTCCCCTTCTGAAAAATTAATTTTTCTACTATCAACAAAGTTTTGTAATGATTCATGAAACGTGTTCTTTTCACTGGAAATATAAAAAAGTACCGCATATCCATCCATGAGATATTGAAACTTCATCTCTTTCAGCAACCGCGTCTTCCCCGAACCGATATCACCAGTAATGATAAGTGCCTTGTCTTTTATGATCCTCAATTTTTCGATGACCTCGGGTATTTCTACAAACCCGGTTTCTGGCAAGGCGACTTGGTAGGTGGGTGTCTCTATTTTAATTGACGGCAGATATTTACTGAATGTCTGATACAGTTCAGGAATTGTTGGTCGGAGAGCGGGTTCTTTTGAAATAAGGCGGGCCAGGATGTCATTTATCTCGCCAGGTAGTTCCTGAATTGGTACAAACGGATCTTGTAATGTTCTGCCCGAGAGAATCTCATAGATTATAACACCCAGTGAATACAAATCGCTACGCTGGTCAATGCCAACACCCTTCAGCACTTCGGGAGCTATATAGCCCATAGTGCCAGCCAATTTCATATCCTGTGATGGTATGCCTGCAAAACCAAAATCAATGAGTACCGCACGTCTTTTATCTGAGTCATATAAAATATGCTCTGGTTTTAAATCAGTGTGAATAAACCCTTTATTGTGAAATGCACTCAACGCATTCATAACTTGCATAATGACCGCGAGGAAATCCTGGGAAAAACCTTTGAAGAGTTCATGTATCGGCTTACCTTCAATATATTCACTCACGAAATATGCCCTCCTGTCATCGGTGATATTTTAATCAAAGACCTTCACGATGTGAGGATGCTTGAATTGTGAGAGAATCTGAAATTCCCGGGCGATAAGCTCGTTATCTTCAGGGCTTTTTGTGCGGGCTAATTTTAAAATTGCAGTATTATTATCAGAATTTTTTACTTTATAAATAAGTGAATAATTACT
>CP070664.1:1285912-1305415 GCA_020355325.1 Caldifarciminota bacterium | reverse complement strand
GGTGTCGTTAATCATCTTAAAATGATCAATATCAAAGAATATAAGTACCACATCGTGTTTTTTATTCATCTCCTCTTGAAGGATTTCCTGAAACCGGCTGTGATTGTATAATCCAGTGAGTCCGTCGTGCTGTGCTTGTTCCTTTATTTGTTCATGAAGTTTTGCCCGTTGCCAGGCGAGAGATAATTGGGATGAAACGATGTTGAGGGCTTTAACATCGTCGGGGGTAAATCTGTTCTTCCGCTGATCTTCACACCACATCACACCCATTATTTCATTATCATCTTGTATTGGTAAACCAATAAATGATAGGTTTCTCTTCTCTTCTCCCTTATTAAACACGATGATGTTGCTTTTACTCAAGTCGTCCTTTATAATGAAATTTTTGTGCCGTGCAATCATCCCTACCAAACCATCATCTAATGAAAATTGTGTGTGCTCTTTTATGTATGTCGACTGAAGAATTATTCCAGTGTTATTTAATTCATCAATTGATGCAATTGTCACGTCACTGCATTGCATAACAGTCTTAAAGGACTGCACCGCATCCGATAAGATATCTTTAAGTTCCAGTGCCTTCAATTCTTTGGCGCGTCCAGCAATGAAGTTGAGGTACCGAGCTTCATAACTCTTCTTCTCATACAATCTCAGCATCGCTAAGAGGAGAGCTCCAGTTTTGCTCGCTGCGTCGAACTTGACCTTATCTATCTCGCTAAATCGTTCATCCTTTCTATCGATAATGAATATGCCCTCAACACGTCCCAGCACGACAATCGGTGCGATAATGATTGAAGCAATACTCATTTCGCCCTCATAGTATCCGAGTTCTTCAGGATTTTGCACAAATTCCTCTATCAAAACTGTTTTCCGCCCCGAGATTACCTGTCGGTAAATTCCTGACTGAACATCAACAACGGCATGAGGTCGAAAGACTTTCGATTGCGAGAAGCCTTGAATGAGTACGAGTTTGTTATCACTGTACGCAAAGATTGCCGTGGTATATGATTTAAAGAGGGCATGTATAAATTGTACGAAGTAGAGCAGAGGCCGTTCGATACCCGCGTGTCGATCGATATCGCTCACCGAAGTGACGACATCCTTCGAATCAAAATCTGCAGGCTTAAAAAACTGTTCCTGAGCCTCGTACCTCAAGAGCGATTTTTTCAATACTGTTTCGTCTTCCATTCGCTGTCTGTTCATCAAGCCAAATATGACAATCGCTGCCGCAAATATACCCACATGGGGTATCGACATGGCAGGGCCGAAGGCCGACGACAGTGTCTCAACACCCAACAAGCCGAGTGCAATGATCCAGTACCTTGTGTAGCTTTCTTTTATGACAATGAGAGGCATAATCACAAGGTATGCAAGGAAGAGTGGCGAATTCATACCACCGGTAAGCTGAACAGAGAGATTAACGAGAACACCACCAACGACCGTATCAACGAAGGTAACTGCTCGCTTACGACTGTAGTATACAAAATAGAGCGCAATCACAATAAGAAAACTATATAAAAAAGGTAACGGCAATTCTCTCCGGAGAAGACCGAGTCCGCTGACAAGACCGTAAACAGTTGCTACGATGTAAAAGATTTTTATTCCCATTCTATCGTTGAAGGTGGTTTAGAGGTAATATCATATACGACACGATTGATACCTTTTACCTCATTGGTGATTCTCTGGGAAACCTTAGCAAGAAATTCCTGAGGCAACCGTACCCAATCTGCGGTCATACCGTCATCGCTCTGTACTGCCCGTAGAGCGCAGACCCAGTCATATGTCCGCTTATCACCCATCACGCCAACACTCCCTAATGGTAACAGGATGGCAAATATTTGCCAAATATTCCTGTAACGTTTTAATTTTCTCGCCTCTTCGAGTACGATTTTATCTGCTGCTCTCAACATGTTTAATCGTTCTTCGGTCACCGGTCCAACAATTCTTACTGCCAGACCAGGGCCGGGAAATGGCTTTCTTTCAATAGATGAGGCAGGCAACCTCAAGACCCGCGCTATTTTTCTCACCTCATCCTTGAACAAAAGTCTGAGCGGTTCAATAATCTTCAATCTCATCCTCACTGGCAAACCACCGACATTATGATGACTCTTGATGATTGCTGAGGGACCGACACCCTTACCCGATTCAATCACATCAGGATACAATGTTCCTTGAACGAGAAATGCGACATTTCTAATCTTCCGTGCTTCGGTTTCAAATACCTTGATGAATTCACGACCGATAATCTTCCGCTTCCGTTCTGGATTCTTCACGTTCCGCAGTTGTGAGAGAAATTTCTTTTGAGCATCGACGATCTTTAAATTCATATAGGGGCTGAGACTTTTACGAACGTCTTCTTTCTCATTGATCCTCAAAAGACCATTATCGACAAAAATACAAATACAATTTTTACCTATTGCCTTCGTTGCGAGTGCAGCGACAACAGTTGAATCAACGCCACCACTAATCGCACATAATGCCTTAGCACCGCCGACGATTTTTCTTATTCTCTCGATCTCGTCATCAACGAATCTGCTCATCGACCACGTTTTCTTTGCTTTACAAATCTGCGTGAGAAAATTATTGAGTATCGTGCGACCATACTGTGTATGTTGAACCTCGGGATGAAACTGAAGACCATAGAAATTGCCGAGCTGAAAGGCAGCGATGGGTGCCGTTTCGGTCGATGCGATAACTCGACCACCGGATGGAACCTCTACGACGACGTCACCATGACTCATCCATACATTAAATCTCCTCGGTAAGCCTGAAAAAATTGGATGTGTCTTCACCCTTATAGACGTATGACCATACTCCCTTTTTTTACTATAGTTCACCTTACCGCCCAATAGTTCTGCGGCCAGTTGCATGCCATAACAAATTCCTAAGATTGGGACATCGAGATTGAAAAAGTGCTTAAATGATTGAGCACGAGCCTTATATACACTGCCTGGTCCCCCAGAGAGAATCAGGGCTTCAGGATTGACATTATTATAAATATCATGTGCATCAGTAAAACAGCTGAAGATTTCGGAATATACCCCACACTCCCTCACCCTACGCGCGATGAGCTGTGTGTACTGAGAGCCAAAATCGATTACAGCAACCACGAAAACAGAAGGGTCACAGACTACACACGGAATGTTTTGTAATGGAGAAGTAAAACAAGAGCATCAAGAGACTCTCTTTAATGCATTAGTCGCTAAGTTCGCAAGCACCTTATCTTTAGAATGACTGAAATTTTCAAGTATACTTTTAGTTTTAACAAGGCTCAATTTCAGTAACGCAGAAACCGCATGTTCCTTCAAATCCTGCGCCGCCGAATCGCCTCTCGCCTCCAATGATTTCAAGAGGCCGACAATCGAGTCTGCGGCCTCATCGATTTCTTTCTCACCTATAATCTTCAAGAGTTCCTCGTGAACAGCATCGCCCTTTTCATTAAACAGAGGAAGTAATTCTTTTACATCCTCCGGGGCAATTATCTTCCGTAATCCCTCGAGTGCTTGCGCTCTCACTTCCACTGACTTGTCTTTCAGAGATTGATGGAGTCCTTCGGTAGAGCCTAATTTCGCAAAGGTCTTAGCCAACTCAAGACGGACCTGCATATCTTTATCGTCGAGGAGGTCGAGTAAATGATGAATAACACGTTTTTCGCCAATGTCACCAAGAATGGCGACGATGTTTCGCCTCAAGGTCCATTCCGAAGCATCGAGATTGTTGAGCAGTATTTCTATACTATCTTCACCAATAGTTTTAAGAACATCAACGAGTCTCGTCATCAGCGCATGGTCTTCCGCAACCTTGAGCGTCGAAAGTGATTCTTCGATTGCCGCTTTACCGAATTTTACAATTGCTGCTCTTACGTCGGGATAGATGCCGCTCTCCCACAAGAATGAAAAGAGTATAGGAAGTACTGCACGGTTGTCGGTTTCACTCAAAAATTGAATGATCTTCTTCTTCACGGCTATGGGCAGACCACTTCTACCCGAGATTTTATTAAATGTATCCAGAATCATCGAGCATAATTTTTCCTGATCGTGGGTCTTACAATTGTGGTATAATCCAGTCACATCCTCCATTAATTTCAAAATGATTACATCCACTGACTCCTGCTTAAGTGCAGTACAAATCCTGGAAACAATTTCGTTTGCAAGTTCGTAGTCTTTCTGAACAATAAAACGGCTTGCGAGTGTCATGAGTGCACGTGCACCCTCTTCACGCAGATGAACATGTTGTGAATCAAGCATGGTGTAGTAAGGTTTTATAGAAAGTCGCAGGTCATCTTTAGAAACCGTGGAAGCCATCTTTTCACTCAATATAATACCAACCTGTGCAAAATACTCCATGATATTAGGAATTTTCTTCTTCAAATCGGGCATCATCTTGGAAAATCTATCTTCACCGATGAGATCAACGATTTTTTTCGCATCGCTTGTATCCTTTTCCCCAATTTTTGCCATAACTAATTGGGTTAAGGTGTCTTCACTAAGGCTTGAAAAAAGTTTCAAAATAAATGGCTTCAATTCCAAATTATGGAGAAGTTCGATACGATGTTCAGCCGGCAGGTGCTCGATAATTCTCGCCACCGCTTCACCGTACGGGTACCGAGAATCTTCAGGAGCATTTTCCATGTTATTGATAACTTCTTTGAGTTTATTTTCCGTCTCGAGTGCTGGAGCCCCCTGTTCGACCAAATGCTTGAGATTCCTAATCGCTTCAATAATCTCGCCATGTTTCATCGATGGTTTTGGTTCTGAAGCTACCTGAACCGCCTCCCCGGTCTGAATGCCAAATGTAACCGCATTGATTTTAACCTTCTCGGTGCCCTTGCTCTGCAGCAATGTTTCGGCATCACCGTACTGCTTTATTTTCATCTTCACGCTACTCATGACTTCATACAGATTGCGCACATCTTCACCGGTCGTGCCTGCTTCAAATGTTAAGCTGCTAATTTCAATCTTCGTCAAGGCATTGAGCAGTGATACAATCGCTGCATTTTTACTAACATCAATTCTCGAATCCTGAAATATAACCGTCTTTTCAAGAAAATACATTGAAAACTCAGGAACTTCAGTAAACAATTTTGACAGATGTGTCATGGTAACATCAATTACCTTGTCCATTACTGGATGACCGGGTGGATATGATTTTGCCGACTTAAAGCCTACAGCAAGCTCTTTCAGAAAACCCATTATCAGCGATTGATCCATAGGTTATTTTAAATATAATTTTCTTTTTGTCAATGCTTAGACATCGTTTGATGTTATACGGCATCGCGGCTAGTATCGTCATTAGTGTATCGTTTTTCGGTTTTTTACCACACAAAAACATGCCGCAATACGAAACGGACATCGTAATCGACAAACGTATACCCATACCTCTTAACGGCAAAGGGTCTTGATTTCATTGAAAATTAGTGTATAATGGGAAAATTGCATTCGCAAAGGAGACATCTATGTTAGAAAACTTAATTAAAAAGAGAAATGCAAAGGTTGGCATCATCGGCCTTGGCTATGTTGGGTTACCACTGGCAATCGAGATCGCTGAGAGGGGTTTTGAGGTCATCGGCGTCGATATCCATAAAGAGAGAGTCAGCGACATAAACAAAGGCCATTCATTTATAAACGACGTTACTTCACCGGTCTTGAAAAAATTTGTCAAAAAAAAGAAAATATGGGCAACAACCGATTATGACAAGTTAAAAGCGTGTGATGTACTCCTCATCTGCGTTCCTACACCAATTAATGTGAATAAAGAACCCGATTTGACCGCAGTAATAGAAAGTACCTCGGCAATTAAAAAGATCCTCCGCAAGGGACAATTAATTATTCTCAAAAGCACTACATATCCAGAGACAACTGAGAAGATGGTCCTACCCATTCTCAGTAAATCTGGGTTGCAAGTAGGCAAAGATTTTTATCTCGCCTTTTGTCCAGAGAGAATCGACCCGGGTAACAAGACATATGGTGTCGCGAATACACCTGTCGTTGTGGGCGGGATAACAGAAAAATGTACGCAACTGGCTGAACTATTTTACAAACAATTTGTGAAAAGGGTATATCCAGTTTCTTCAGCAAAGGCAGCTGAGATGACTAAGTTATTAGAGAACACTTTTAGAAATGTGAATATTGCATTGGTCAATGAATTCGCTCAGCTGTGCGAGCGGATGGGCGGTATCGATATTTGGGAGGTCATTGAGGCAGCAAAGACGAAGCCCTTCGGATTCATGCCGTTTTACCCAGGACCCGGCGTTGGCGGACATTGCATTCCCATTGACCCATACTATCTGTCTTGGAAGGCACGAGAATACGATTTTCATACCGTCTTCATCGAGCTCTCGGCTCGGATTAACGAAGAGATGCCCTATTTCGTCGTCAACAAGACAATCGACGCATTGAGCAATGCTGGTGTCTGTCCAAATAAGGCTAACGTTTTAATTCTTGGTATGGCATTCAAAAAAGACATCGCCGATTTGAGGCACTCGCCAGCAATAAAGGTTTACCAGATTATTGCCCCTCGAGTTGGGGGTGTGAACTATTATGACCCACATGTACCAGAACTAGACATCGATGGCAAAACAATCAAATCAGTTCCACTAACCGCACAGGAGTTGAAGAAATACGACGTCGTCCTCATCCTGACAGACCACTCGGCGTACGATTATGACTTTATCGTAAAAAATGCATTGCTCATTGTCGACACGCGGAACGCTATAAAAAAGAAAAATCCAAAAGTGATGAAATTGGGAGTACAGTAATTACACGCGTAGCGCCCCTCCAAACCCCTCCGGCCACGACCCGAAGGTCGCGACCGGGAGGGGAAATTCTAGTAATTAGACACGGAAGGTTAATATATAGTTTATTATTATCACAGTAAAAAATCTGTCAAGAAAGCTGAGTATTTTTCATTTATCTATGAATAAATCCTGTTGCGATAGTTTCACTTTTTTTAATTTCCGGATACTAAATGTCTCGCCGTCCTCAAAGTCCCGCAAGACATCTTTTGCGCGCTGAATAACTGTTTCGGGAAGACCGGCGAGTCGTGCCACCTGAATACCGTAGGACTGGTCACTGGGACCAGGACTGAGCTTGCGCAAAAATATGATTTCGTCACCCCATTCTTTTACCAAAAAGTTATAGTTTTTAACACTCGGTAAGAAGTCTTCAATCCGTGTCAATTCATGGAAATGCGTTGCAAAAAGTGTTCTTGGTCTTTTGTTGGTGTGCAAAAACTCAACGACAGCCCACGCCAAGGCCAATCCATCGTACGTGGATGTTCCTCTGCCCACCTCATCTAAAATGACCAGACTCTTTTCGGATACATTATTTAAAATATTCGCTGTCTCCATCATCTCCGCAAGAAAGGTGCTCACTCCGCGTGAGATATCATCGCTGGCACCAATGCGTGTAAAGATTTTGTCGACCACACCAATGCGAGCCTCTTTTGCCGGTACAAAACTTCCCGTCTGTGCCATTATCGTTATAAGGGCAATCTGACGAAGATATGTTGATTTTCCTGCCATATTTGGACCGGTGATAATCAGAATCTGATTCTTCTCTCTATCCACAACGGTATCATTTGGTATAAAAGAACCCTTTTCCAACATTTTCTCAACAACAGGGTGACGACCCTCACTAATGACAATCTTATTGTCATTACAGAGTTGCGGCCTGGAGTATTGATAGAGTACAGCATCGTGCGCAAAACTTTGCAGAACGTCTAACATCGAGAGTGCCTTCGTCGTTTCGAGAATAGCATCTGCGCGTTGAGCAATCTCTTCTCGTAAGTTTACATACAGTTCATACTCGAGATTTTGTATCTTCTCTTCGGCTCCGAGGATTTTTTGTTCGAACTCCTTGAGTTCAGACGTATAGAACCGTTCCGTGTTGGTGAGTGTCTGTTTCCGTATATAATTGTCGGGAACAAGATGGAGGTTCGGCTTCGTGACTTCAATATAGTAACCAAACACAGAATTGTATGCAACCTTTAAAGAACCGATGCCGGTTCTTCTCCGCTCGTTCTCTTCGAGCGTTAACAACCAATCCTTACCGCCCCGTGCAATATCGCGCAACTCATCGAGTTTTGCTGAATACCCTTCTCTCACAATACCCCCCTCATCCATTGTCGCTGGTGGCTCAGGAACGAGCGCAGCATCAACTTTTTCGACAACGTCGTCAAAGTTATCGATACGGTTATAAATATTTCGCAGAATTTTACTCTCGCATCCCTCGATCATGTCTTTAATGTTTGGATAGAGTCGTAGTGATTCCTTGAGTGCTGACATCTCTCTCGGCACAATACGCTGACAGGCAAGTCGGGCAGTGATACGCTCAACATCTTTCAATGATTTTAATATCTCTCGCAGTTCTTGTCTTAAAAACTCCTTGTTTTTTAATTCCTCAACACCGTCTAGTCTCTCTTCAATGAGAACCGTATCGATGAGCGGCTCGAGTAATTCACGGCGAAACCGTCTCTTTCCAAAAGGCGTCAGACAACTATCCATTACCCACAACAATGTCTTTGATTCTTCTCCGTGAATATTCACAAACAGTTCCAGATTTTTACGTGTCGTGGAATCGAGATACAACGAGTTCTTTGATTCGAATAAGGAAATTTTATTTATGTGCGGCAAAGAAGTTCGCTGATTTTCAGACAGATAGTAGAGAAGCGCTCCAGCAGCACCGACAGCAAGTTTGAGCCCCTCGATCCCAAAGCCATCGAGTGTAACCACCTTGAAATGGTCGAGCAACTTTTTATAAGCAATTTCATAAATAAAATGGTATCCATCGAGATGTGTCAATGGAATGTTAATCTTGAAATCAATACCTTCGGGGATAATAACTTCTTTAACCTCTTTTCTCAGGAGTATCTCTTGAACCTGCGGTGATTCAATCTCGCCGCACGAAAATTCCCCACTCGTGAGATCGCAGAAAGCAATACCAACAAGTTTTTCATCAGGGATGACACCTGCTACGAACAGAGATTTCTTCTCATCAAGCAGCGATGGTCTCAAAATTGTACCTGGTGTAATGACCTCGATGACATCACGGGCAACCAATTTCTTGCCTTTCATTGCAGGCTCAAGCTGTTCACATATTGCGATCTTTAAACCATTTTTGACGAGTTTAGCAATGTAATTTTCACTCGCCTTGATTGGCACGCCGGCCAGAGGAACCTTAACACCTTTGCTTATAGTTTTCGCAGTGAGTGTAATACCTAAATACGAACTCGCAAGTTTTGCATCTTCGTAATAAAATTCGTAAAAATCTCCGACACGAAAGAGGAGTAAGGTATCCTTATACTTGCTTTTTATCTGTTGATACTGTTCAAGGAGTGGCGTTAACTGCATAGTTTTTGTGCGTCTAATAAATTATTGCAGCAAAATAGAGTTTACCCTTACGTTTGAAATTCGGCATTTGAAATACGGAATTTCGCGATGCAATCGGGATCAGTATCCTTTGACAACATTACCTTGTATTCCCAATGAATCGAGTCTAGCAGAGAATGTCTTGGCGGTCTCGAGCGAGGGGAATTGCCCGACCCAAACTCTATAGTACGTGATCCCTTTCACAAACGCCTTTACAACTTTCGTATCGAAACCCAAACCACGAATCTCCTCCGCGTATTTCTGGGCGTTTACTTCAACACGATACGAACCAACCTGAACGGTGTAGTATTCCTGAGCGCTACTCTTTGGGGGAAGGATATTTTCTACCCGCTCAGTCCACACCGATTTGGGATATATCGTTCGTAGCTGCTCGAGGAGGTTTTCTCCCTGCGCTCTTTGGCCGCTTGCGATAAATGACACGCCAAGCCAGAAGAGTGTTTCATCCTTCACTTCTGTATCTGGGTAATTCCGAAGTAATGCATTCAACATAGTAATTGCATTCTTGTAATGCTCGCGTGCAATATTTATTTTAGCAGTCTCTAAGTATGATATATCTGCATAACGTGATTGTGAATAGTGTGTCATAACCTTATTGTAGTAGATAAGCGCTGAATCGGGATTAACTGACAGACGCCCTAAGTAGTAATATGCCTCGGCAATGCGAGGATTATTTTCATCCTCCACAACTTTTTTAAATATTTCATGTGAACGCTTAAACTGAAAAGCATTAAATAATCTTATTGCCTCATCAATATCCTGCCCATAGAGGAAAAGCGGAATTAAAGAGAAGGCAAGAAAGATTCTATAGCGTGGCATCGTGGACAAATAAATGAAAAATTTTGTGTCTCTAATCCGCAGTTGTTACATGTGTAGTCTTGACGCCGTACATTTTTTTCTATCTCATTTATTTTTCTTTTTACTGATTTATCTTCAGTCATTAATTGAAGCTCATACAGTCTTGGCAAAATACTTTTCGGGTAGAGTTCGGATAACTTGCGGTAGACATCTTTTGCACTCTCCATATCATTTTTCTTCTCATATAAATTTGCCAAGGCAAACCCAACCGAGAAGTTCTTCGGACGCTCTTGAAAGATTTTTTCATAGAGAGGAAGAATCTCTTCAAATAACCCGAGTTCAAAATAAACCTTTTCAAATTTAGGAATGATTAAAAAAGCGTGTTCAGGATGCTGTCTAATTATCTTTAGATAGTACTCCTGAGTCTTTCGCAAATCGTTCTTTTGCTCAAAATAGTTACCGAGGTAATAAAGAGCGGTAAGCGAATTGGGTAAAATTTTCAATGCTTTCTTAAAAAGGTTGAACGCTTCTTTTTCTAAATCAACATTTTCTTCAGACAGATTCTTCAATCGCTTATTGGCCATTGCTGCGTAATAAAACGCGTGGCGTTTTTCTTGTTTGGGTTTAATTCGACCTTCTTCATACATACTAATACAATCGCCATAGTTTTCCATATCCTCATGAATTTTCAAGATCAATGCCTGTGCCCGCTTGTCCTTTTTATCAATCTTCAATATCTCTTTCAAAAACGAGACGGCCTTATTAGGTCTATTAGCATGAAGTGAATCCTCAACGAGCGCATAGTATATTTTTTTCTCTTCATGTTTTTTGAGTGTCGGGCGAACCGTGAGAGATTGATGTATCTGAATTGCTCTCGGAATATCACCACGTTTTCTATATAAATCACCGAGTATTATGTAGGCGTCAACGAGGCTGCTGTCGATGCTCACCGTATCCTTCAGTTTCTTCATTGCGACATCTTCGTTATTGTCTAACAACGCGAGGAGGGCTTCAAGATATGGTCTGTGACCTGTTACCTTTTCATGCTGTCGGTAAAGAAAAGAGTACAGTATGATGGCGATAAGTGCTACAATAATAATTATAAGTACAATCATTTCTCCTCCTCGAATGGCAGGTTGCGCAGAGCCTCGAGTTCTTTTCTCAGATTTTTATTTTCTTTGCTTATTCTATGGAGATTCGTCCGCAATACAATCTCATCGGCGAGCGCAAAGACAAGCACAAAAACCATGCCCACTATAAATGCATAAAAGCAAACCATAGCGAGCGAAATACTAAAGATTTTATAACCAAAGATATTTACCTCTACCGGTGTTTGGGAGTTGAGAACCATAAAACCAATGAGAAAACCAATAACGATAACAACAAAAATGAGTCCCAAATAGCGCATTAATCCTCCTGTTTAATCATATACATAATAAAATGTTTGTCAACAAGCAATTTAAATTATAAGTAAACAGGAGGTAGCAGACAGTAAACAAATAAACAAAATTGATTGCTACAAAAAACAATTTATCGCTTTTTGATTTAAATGCTTGACTGCTCACCATTTTGTGTTATCATAAGGTATGGATAAAGAACGGAAATTCTTTCTAAGAAGGAAAATAGGTGTATTGTACGGCGGCTGGTCATTGGAAAGAGAAATTTCTCTTCGTTCGGGAGCATGCATTATCGAGTCTCTTAAAAAACAGAATTTCAAAGTGCGGGGAATCGACGTCGATAAAAACTTTACCAGGAAGCTGAAAAATATTGACGTTGCATTTATTGCTCTTCATGGCAGGCCGGGTGAAGATGGCATGGTTCAGGGCATTCTCGAATTTATCGGAATTCCCTATACCGGTTCCGGGATCATAGGATCAGCAATTAGTATGGATAAAATAATATCAAAGTATATATTCACTGCAAAAGGAATTCCAACGCCCGATTTCTATTACAAAGAGCATATCGATATCGATAAGATTTTTGAGCAATTGAAGGTACCCATTGTCATAAAACCGCGCGCCGAGGGGTCAAGTGTTGGTGTCACTATTGTCGAAACAAAAAAAGAGTTTGAAAAAGCGCTGAAGAAAACGCTGCGAAAATTTAGAGACCTATACTTCGAACAATATATTCCAGGCATGATAGCCACGTGTGGCATCATCAATGAAATACCGCTGCCAGTATTGGAGATCGTTCCTAAAAAAAGACGATTCTACGACTACACGTCAAAATATACTCACGGTATGACTGAATACATAATCCCAGCACGTATTCCAGAGAAAAAATATAAAAAAGTCCAAGATTTTGCACTCACTGCACATAAGGCAATAGGAGCCTCCGGTTTCTCGAGGGTCGACTGTGTCTTAGATTACAATTATAATGCATATGTATTGGAGGTCAATACAATTCCAGGACTCTTGTATGAATCAAATTTGCCCATCGAGGCTCGAGCAATAGGCCTCACCTATGATGAACTCATCTTCGAAATTTTGAAGACATCATTGATGAGATTTTGAAAAACTAATGAAGAAATTTTGCAATCTCTTTATGAAACGCAAATATACTAAAAATACCTCCGGTATGGATAAAAATAACTTTCTTATAGGTACACTTCTTGAAATCTTCGAGCATTCCATAGAATGTCTTCCCTGTATAAACCGGCTCAAGGATAATACCTAATTTTGCAATACGAGTTATCGTATTTAATTCTGCAGGGTAGGGTACGCCATAACCTTCACCAACGTAACCATCAATAAGATGTATATCGCTGTTACGAACATGTATTGGAAAATCAAATCTATTTTCCGCATTGCTACAAATTTCGTATATTTTTTCTGCGAAGTACTCAATCGTATCACAGATAATAATGCCATTCAAGTCTACGTTTAAATTCAATAACTTCTTTCCGAGGAGTAACCCGGCATACGTGCCTCCTGAACCAACGGCACAGTAAATGGCCTCTATCTTATGGCGCCTGATAAAATTTTCCATTTCTTTCATACAATCGATATAACCAAGAGCACCGATTTCATTCGAACCACCTTCAGGTATAATGTACGGTACTCTACCTTTCTTCCGCAACCGCTCAGCATATTCTGCCATGACCTCCATACGCCGCTCATACTGTGTAGGAGTAATGTAGTCAATCTTGGCGCCGAGTAATTTGTCAATCAAAAGATTGCCTGTATAAACACTGCGTGGCCTCTGCCGCACACGAAGCAGAAGATGGCACTCAAAATTAAAATATTTCGCAAATGCTGCGGTCGTTCGGCAATGATTTGATTGAATCGCACCACAGGTAATTATTGTATCACATTTTTTTGCTTTGGCGTCAGCGATAAGATATTCAAGTTTGCGCGCCTTATTACCGGAGATGAGCAAACCATTCAAATCATCGCGTTTCACAAAAATCTTCGTTCTTATTTTGAGTCCCTTTAACTGCTCAATAGGAGTTTGAATTGTAAGCTTTTCTGGTTTCAACATCAACATACATTATTATACCCAACCCAAAATTTAATTCAATACACTTGTACCTTATCAATTATTTCTCTCGCAATTGTTCACACATGGATGATCGAATTGACACCTATGAAAATTTTATTATAATAGGCGGGGATTGAAATTGTTGATTGCTCAACAATTTAACATAAAGTGGATGGCATTTTGCGTTTTGAAACAAATGAATCTAATAGGTATCGGATTTCTATAAGATGCCACAAGCAAGAAGCCATGAGTGAAGAAGAACGAAGTTCTTCTTCAGGGGACAGAGCCCCAGAGTGGTGTAACAACAAGGATCTTTAAAAAAAACAGGACGCATCCAACACGGCGTCAGCCCAAAGCTCAGCGTATGCGATCGCCGGGCGGGGGGATTAAAGGTCTCCAAAGAGTATACGGTTTTGTCCTGTGACTTTTTGGAGAAAAGTCCCGAAATGACGGGATGCGCGTTTTTACAATCAAATCTTAGATTTGAGTAAAAACGGCAGGAGCAGAGCCCCCCCTTTGGAAAGGAGGTAATATGTTTATACTCGGCATACTCATCATAATAGGACTCTTTGTCTTCAGGTCTGTTTACAAAGTAAGGCCCGAGGACGTAAGAATCTATGATAAACTAAGAACTCGTTACTATGTTACAGCTGGCAGCATCGTTCTCGCAGTAATTTTGATTCTCGCATCGCTCATCCGTATCGTTCCTCCTGGATCGGTTGGCGTCCAGGTTCTTTTCGGACGGGTACTCACCAAGGCAACACTATCAGAGGGATTGAATATTGTCAATCCTTTCGTTAACCTGGAAATCATGACCATCAGAACACAGGCGTACACGATGTCTATCGCGACAGAAGAGGGTCAACGATACGGAGATGATGCGATCGTATCACTCACAAAAGATGGCCTCGAGGTCAAAATGGACTTAACTGTCTGGTATCATCTCCTAGCATCTGAGGCGGCCAATGTCTTTCAGAAAATTGGCAGAGATTATGTGGACAAAATTGTACGTCCTGCCGCAAGAACCGCAATACGAAATACAACGGTGAGGTATATGGCCGTCGAAATCTATTCAGAAAAAAGAGAAGAGGTACAGACAGAAATCAGCAAGTCACTGGAAAAAGATTACGGCGAAAGGGGCATTGCACTCGAGAAGGTTCTCTTGAGAAATATCAGTCTGCCAGACAAGGTGAAGAATGCAATCGAGGCGAAACTCGAGGCTGAGCAGGAGGCGCAAAAAATGGAATTTGTCCTGTTGAAAGAAACAAAGGAGGCCGATAGAAAAAAAATCGAGGCGGCGGGAATTGCCGAAGCACAGAGAATCATTGCGCAATCATTGATTGGAGAGAGAGGTCGTGCTTATTTATCGTGGAAGTATCTCGAGAATCTACGGAGTCTTTACCAATCACCTAACAATACAATTGTCATTTCACCGTTCGATAAAGCATTTATACCACTTCTGCAGGTAAAATAGTCTTGTCTATGTGAACATCAAAATTTCTTATCTTACCGAACACAACCTCAACGACCTGCCGGAATGGAAGTCCTTTCCATGCAGTTGCAAATACTGTCGTTATTGGCAGTCTCCGCATGAGTTTAATGCTGACGATAAAAACGAGAGAAAAAAATCTACGGACAACAGACGACAGTGGTTCGACGGCGTCAAGCGCGAATTTGGAGAGTGTGGCATTATCATCTATGTCGATGAAAAACCAATCGGTTTTGCCCAATACGCTCCACCCAAATTTTTCTCCACCGTCGTACACTATCCTATTATTCCTAGTCTAGACGCCGTTTACATTTCATGCTTATTTATCTTCGAAAAAAAATACAGGAACCAAGGTTTTGGTACGGTGCTCTTGAATGCGATATTAGAGGATCTCGAGAAAAGAGACATAAAGACAGTAGAAACAATCGCCCGGAAGAATAATCCAGAAAACCCTTCAGGCCCGGTCGAGTTCTACCTCGCAAATAAATTCATCATATATAAAGACGACAAGGAGTTTCCACTTGTAAGATTGGAATTATGAGGAGAAAGAAATGGAACCCTTAACCAAAAGACTACACGCGGCGATACTGTTTGCCGACATTAGAAACTTCACAACAATAGTGAATATACTATCTCTCCATGAAACGTATACATTTCTTAACGACTGTTTCCGTCCCATCGCCGAGATTGTCTATACCTATGACGGAACAGTTGATAAGTTTATCGGTGATGCAGTCGTGAATGTATTTGGTGAACCAGTCACGCATCCCGATGATCCAGTGCGTGCCATAACGTGTGCCTTAGACATACAGCGAAAAGTAGAAGAAATAAACATAACGTGGAGAAAAGCCTTTGATTTTCTCGTCGACATAGATATCGGGATAAGCACGGGCGAAGTTCTTGCTGGAACCATAGGGCATGCGAAGAAAATGCAGCACACAGTCATCGGCAGAAACGTCAATCTCGCTGCCGAACTAGCCAATCTCTGCCACGATTATAATGTAAACATACTTCTCGATCATTATACATATGAAAAATCGAAAAATGATCTTAATTTCAGGAATGTGGGTGAGAAGCTCATCTTAGGATTTACAGAACCTATTCGACTGTATACGCCGACACGCCCTCCTCTATAGGAACCTGATATAGATAAAAAATAGAGAGTAATCAACCGAGGTTCTTTAATACGCTTCAAGAATCGGGTAGCTGTGGAGCAGCTTCTTGAAAAAACGACAAATCTGCCTCAAACATCTTCCCAACCCTTTGCATCTCCTCAAAACTCAACCAGCGATAGTCCTTTACTTCTGCGGTATTCACTGTTATTTCATCGCTCACCACCTCTACAAACCACCAGTGTAAGCGGTAGCGTCTATCTTCAGTAAAACATTCCCATACCTTTTTGATGGGTTGTACACGAATTCCCATCTCCTCATGCGCCTCACGTGTAACGGCGTCCTCTTGCGTTTCGCCAGCTTCTACTGCGCCAGTTATCGGACACCAGTAATCTACTGCGGCATCCTTTTTTGCCCTCTTGATGAGAAGAAATTTCTCATTTTTCTTAATCACAACGGCTACCGCATCTTGCATAACACATTATAGGTATAGATCATGCATCGTCAACGAGCAAAAGAAGAAGTGAGAAATGCATTGACATCATATTGTTCTCAAATATAATTCATCGATGTTGAAATGCGTATACATTGCGCCGGACGAATTTCTCGCAATCACGCTCAGAGAGATGCTCAAGAGCAGAAAGATCTACGCAGAAATTAGACGGTTTGAGACATCGTGGCTCGATGGTTTGCCAAAAGTCATGAAAGGCGGCTGGGGTGAAGTTCTGGTCGATGAAAAGGATGTACAAGAGGCAGAGACATTTATTCACGAGTTTCTGTACGACTCAAAGCCTGAGTAATTGTTATTACCATCGAAATTTTATCCACTCCAGGCATTTCTAGAAAAAGCGGCAAAAGAGATATTGACTAAACCAGATCACAAGATGTACGGTATTGCAAATATTTCGTATCCCCTCCGTCACTTGACACCGATAAATCTGTCGTTATAATAGTCTATGAGATATTATTATTTATTCTCGTTGATTTTTTTACTACTACTCAACTGCCCCGCAAAATATGTGAAAAGAGTCTCAAGAATTGAGACAATTTATCTCTCTTCGCTGTATGAAGATATCCACCGAGAGAAGCCTCTCCTTGCCGGAATAAGAGATATACCAGGCATAAAAATTGGGTACCTCAAGACAGAACCATCATCTATTGCTCTTCTTCTTGAACAATTAGGGTTTTACGAATTACTCAATGAAACAGGTATCGATTTTATCATAGGTGATACCCCCATGGTTGTATTAAATGATGTAGACTATTTTTTGATTCCACGGTCAATGGGATATGCCATCACAAACTATAATAATCTACGGTTTGCCATTCTTTCTCAAGACAGAGATTCCCTGACTATTAGTGACAGGATACAATTGTCTCTCGTACAACAAAGAAGTGATATTTTCTGGATCATCGATAACCAGGTATTTGAGTCACCACCTAAAAAGATTAACTTTGTTGTTAAAGATCGGATGCTATCAGATACAACGACAACTGCGATACAGACAAAAACCGACACTGCGTTGCTCCAAAGATTGATACATTTTAGGATAATGGTAGATGAAGCGCTCAGTAAAAACATATATCTCGAAAATAAAAAACTCGACGACTATATTCTTTCAGCAGTCGCACAGCGTGCAGGCGTCGAAGTAATCGTCTATCCCCGGAAGCTTTTTCATAACGTAATAGAAAGAGATTCAATGAGTCTCGAAGAGATTTTAACAAATGTTGCGTGTGAATTTAAATTCAAAATAATTGAAATGGATAAGAAGGACATTGTAACGCTCAGCAAAGACCAGAACTATCAAATCTGGGGAACCGTAGCTGAAGCCAATCGAGTTCTTCTGCCTGGCGATGACGGCAACTATTTATATAATTTGTGGTATGATATAAGGTAGGTGTGTATGATGAAGTTGAGTATTAACTGGCCCAGGTTCTTATGGACTGTTTTCATATACCTCTACACCGGGTTGTTCTTCTACAATTTTTTCAAGGTCTACGACAACTGGTTCGTTCCTTATATATATACAATGATCCTTATCATCTGGCTCGGTTTGGAGTATTATGAAAATCATATCTTTTTCCAGTCGCCCTTTACACCGTTGTATGTGCATAATACACTGTTACGCATATTATTCGCAGTGTTCTTTTACTCTTCCTTTGTCATCGGCATCGCTACAATTGTTTGGTGGCACCAATATCAAATAGGATTATATCCTTTCATACACATTATCGGTGTCGGAGCCCTCATATATTCAATATTCATAAGAAGAGTGGGATTCGGCCGAACACCAGTTACGACAACTGAAATCACGACGTTTTATACAAGTATCATGGTACTCGTCATCTCGATGGCTCTGGGTTATGGCTCTTATTTTTTGTTGCTCTATGGAATTATTATTGGTTTACCACTCATATACCTACAGAGTGTATTTGAAAAGAAACAACTACAAGAATTTGAACGTTTCGCTCAGAGCAGACAAAAATCTAACATCGAAGAGGTAAAAGATTATCAAAGCCTATGGCAAAAGTATCTTGAAAAAAAATTGAAAAGGAAAGCGAACGATTGAACTCTAAGTTCGATGCGTAAACAGTATCTATCTTTCACACGCAACATCTTCCAGAATATCATTCGTATCGAAAAAAGAAGCTGTTATTTCAAATTTAAAACAATAATTACATCCATTATTGTAGCGGCATCCTTCTGTAGTCGAGCCCCTGATAAGCCAGGGTTAAAGATCGTCTCACTCTCTCCAGCAATGACAGAAATCCTCTTCGCCATCGGCGCAGAAACCAATCTCGTTGGTGTTACCACATTTTGCGATTATCCAGAACAAGCAAAACAAATATACAAAGTCGGTGACTTCTCACATCCCTCAATAGAGCGCATCATTGGACTCAAGCCAAATATGGTGATCGTAAATCTTCCAGAACAGATGAGAATAAAGCAGCAGCTCGATAACTTGAAGATAAACGTTTTCGTCTCTACACCAAAATCTCTGAGCGATCTATATAGCGAGATCATTGAAATAGGGAAGATTGTAAATCGAGAGGAGCGTGCTGATTCTCTAGTTCACTATATGCAGACGCATATAAAGCATTGTACCGACAAACGATTAAAGCGGGTTTACATAGAACTTTCTCCAAGACCACTCGTGACAGTAGGACAAACATCATTTCTCAACGAGTTACTCGAGCGAGCGGGAGGGGAAAATATCTTTTCGGATTTGCAGAAGGATTAT
>CP070664.1:1280807-1285812 GCA_020355325.1 Caldifarciminota bacterium | reverse complement strand
GTGATTGGGATTTAGCAATAGTCTCACCTCATGGACAGGTTGTGGCTTTTTGTCTTGCCTGGCTCGACAAAAAAAATAAAGTAGCAGAAATCGATCCGGTTGGTACGCATCCTGATTATAGAAAAAGAGGTTTTGCCAAAGCTATATTAACCGAATGTTTTATTCGTTTACATAAAAATGGAATTACAAAAGCACACATCCAGGGATTTTCTGAGCCTGCTAAAAAGCTGTACGATTCTCTCATGCCAGTTGAAAAATATGAATTATTAAAATATAGGTTGAAACTATGATGCTAGATCGTTTGAGGCCAAATCTTCGCTTTATCACGAAATAGTTATGAATGATGCAAAGAGATTGAGTTCAAACCTCACAATAATATTCAAATTTTTTTTCCCTATTGTATGGCTCATAGGCTGGGGATATGGTGTGCTGGTTTCGCTTTTAAATAGAGACCCACAGGGAGCACTCTTTGTTGCAATATGGATCATTGTATTTTTTGTTTATATTAAATTTCTCTTTCCGCTGAAGATGGTGTGGATGAGTAGTGATTATTTAATTGTTAGTAATTTCTTCAGAAAAATTAGAATACCATTCCATGCGATTGAAAGTGTTAAAGAAAATAAGTGGACCAATACAAAGAATGTTACAATAACTCTGAAAATAGAAACTGAGTTTGGTAATAAAATAGTGTTTATGCCGAGTCAATCACTGACTGATGTTTTTAACCTGTGGAGCGCTTCGAAGACAACTAAATTATTGAAAGAAAAATTAGATGAATACCGTGGGAATCTGGGTAAATAATTGGGATCAACTATTGGGTGAGGATAGGGTCACCTTGTTAAGACTTTGTAAAACGGGGACAAGGAGCGAAGGAGACTATATATTTGAAAATTGCGTCAATAGAAGTATTTGCTTGTTATGGGGTGATAAATTCGCGAATAGAGGAATGAAATGAATTTGCCAATTGAAACAGAGCGGCTTCGGCTACGAAAGTATGAAGACAGAGACGTGGCGGACATTCTGGAGTATTCCTCGGATGCCGACTTCTGGGTTGCCCGAAATCTCGACTGGCCAGTATCAGAAGAAGGCGTTAAGGCGTATTGGGAAGTACATCGAGATATTGATCCAGGTACTGACCCAACGTGGTTCAGTTTAGTGGTTGAGCTGAAAGCAGAAAAGAAAGTCATCGGGCATGTAGGTATCGGCGTTATCAAGACAGGAGAACATCGGCAGGGAATGATAGGATGGCTGCTGGGGCGCAAGTATCAGGGACAGGGTTTTGCGACCGAGGCAGTCAGAGCGCTGGTGACTGCCGGCTTTGATCAGATGGGATTACATAGGATCTTTGCGCGTACTGGCAAAGACAATGAACGCTCATGGCGTCTGATGGAAAGATTAGGGATGAGGCGAGAGGCGCATTTCAGGGAGAGTCACGTGATGAAGGGTGAGTGGCGTGATGAATTCATTTATGCAATTCTCTGCGATGAGTGGAGAGCGAAACAGGGAGGATAGACGAAAAATCTTTGGGCTCGAATTTGTTCGGTAGATTTTGTCTAAGATGAATGAGCGGAAAATTATAAAAGGAGAGTATTATGATGAGTGGATCCTTTTTGAATATGTATGTGCTGGTTTTATTAACCTCTTCGCTGGTACTATCAGTTTCTTGTAGTAAGAAAGAATGGAATTATGTCGTACTCGGTGATTCCTCGGCATGGGGATTTTCGAAGTACTACGCTGCACATATCGAAGAGGATATGGGAATCAAGGTCACAGTACACGATAGGACAGTCGGTGGTCTGAGTAGCGGTCAATTACTGAGCATGCTTCGTGATGATCAGAAGTTGCGAAGCGCCATCAGTGAAGCCGAGGTGGTGACCTTTATCGCTAATCCAGGAGATCATATTGGTTGGCATATCATTACTGGTAAGGGCTGGCACGACTGCTCGCCAGAAGCACTCGCAGGATATAAATCTGACCTGGATGAAATCATTAAAGAAATCTTCGCGCTCCGGAAGGGGACTCCGACTATAATTCGTGCCATGGATTTCTATGTACCCATTCACAGTGAATGGAAAAAACGCGGCGAATACGAGGAGAACAGGCGTTGTTGGAATGCCCTAAACGAAACAATTCACCAGGCTGCTGCAGAGCACAACATTCCAGTCGCCCACGTATATGATGCGTTCAATGGACCAGATCATAATGAAGATCCGAGAGATAAAGGATATATCAGGGATGATGGGTTACACACCAACGAGGAGGGACAAAAGGTTATCGCTGACCTCTTTCGGAAACTGGGGTACAAGCGCATTATCCCGTAGGGACTTAAAGGATATCATGGGGGACAGGAACTAAGCTAACCTACTATAAAATGTAAACACCGTTAGAAAATATAGAAGGAAAAAGAAGGAGGTATTATAATGATAACATCGCACAAACAAAGCAGATATAAACATATAATTCTGATCGGCTTTCTTATTTGCAGTCTTTTATTTGCCCAGCAAGGTACTATACTGACAAAGACGCAGCAAAAAGAAATTATCGCTGAACTTTGTGAAAAGATACAAAATATATATCCATTCCCGGAAATCGCTGAACAGACGATTTCAGGACTCCAGACATACTACGAAGAGGGTAAATACAGCGCTTATACCGATAGGAGCGAATTCGCCAATTATCTGACAATAGACTTGGAACATTTGAGCAATGATACACATTTCCGATTTTCATTCAATCCTGAGGTGGCTGTTGAAATGAAAAAACAGAAGAATCATGAGGTTCTGGAGGAGTCACTGACGGCTTACGAAGCCGAAATTGAAAAATGGCAGAATTACGGCTTCAAAGAACTCAAAATAATGGATGGCGGGATTGGATACCTAGATTTGAGATTATTCTTTGCGACATATTACGCCGGAGAGGTTGCAGTTGCAGCAATGAATTTTTTTACCAACTGCAATGCGGTTATCATAGACCTGCGCTACAACGGCGGCGGCTGGGATGATATGGTGAATTTCCTGCTGAGTTATTTCGTGGAATCACGCGGTGAGGTTATATTTAACGTGGCTCAATATACCATAGACAGTTCATACTACGCTGGAAAGACAATTTCCTACGTGCCAGGCAAACGGTTTACTAATATTCCGGTTTACGTGCTTATCTCACGAAGTACGGCATCGGCTGCCGAAGCATTTTCATCAAAGATCAAATACATAAACAGTCATGCGGTGCTTGTCGGTGAAACAAGTGCCGGAGCAGAGAACCCAATCAGCAGGGTCGTCATTGGTGATGAATTTGTTTTAAGTATCCCTTCATGGCGAGCAGTCTATCAAAAATATGATACGGACTGGGAAGGTATTGGTGTCAAACCAGACATAGAAGTCGCGGCTGAAAAGGCTCTCGATGTAGCGCATATTGATGCACTTCGTAAACTGAGCGAAACAGCGGTTGAGGAGGAAGTCAAAGAGAAATACCAGTGGGCGCTGGACGGCGTTCTCGCCATTGGCGAACCCGTATCACTACCGGAAGATGTATTACAGGCATACGCCGGTAATTATGGCATCAGGGATATTCACTTTGAAGACGGCGTTTTGTACTATCAGTACAAAAAGAGAACAAAAAGAAGAATGTTGCCGGTACGAGAAGATTATTTTGTCGTTGAAAACTATGATTTTTTTCGTGTCAGGTTTACGAAAGAAAAAGGTAGAATCACGAGCCTCGACGAAATATTCACCGACGGCAGTGTCATGCGGAATACGAGAACGAATAAATAGAATGACACCAGTTTCCTTGCAGCAGGGCAATAAATCAGGTGTTTATTCAAAGTTGACCAATCATTTATAATGAATACTTAAGGGAGGCGTACAAAATGGCTCCAAGCGAAGATAAGAGAGACAAGCATTTTCCCGTCTTTGCACTCGATAATCCACTGAGAAGGTTATTTGGCAGCCCTCGAAAATACTGTTCCTATGTCAAACAGGAGCAGATAGTTGCTGATCTTGGTTGTGGTCCAGGTTTTTATACGTTCGCTTTGGCTAAAAGCGTTGGTCCTCAAGGCCGGATTTATGCCGTTGATTCAGATGAAAAGGCCATCCGAACAGTCAAAAGAAAGGCGGCCAAACGTCAATGTGACAATGTCGAAGCACACGCTTCATCTGCTGCTGACCTCAGCTTCATCGAAGACGACTCGGTTGACTTTGTGCTTGCCGACGGCCTGTTGTGTTCCGTGGCACCACAAGACCACGAGTCAGCTGTCAGAGAAATAAAGCGTATTCTGAAACCAGACGGGAAGGCATTCCTCAGTGTCGCTAAAGGTCGCATGAGCTACGTGGACAAAGCAGAGTGGGAGGGAATACTTGAGGGATTCAAAGTGGAGCTGCGGAATTACGAGTCCTTCTTTGAAGATAGATGGGCACTCGTATCTAAGAAACATTAATACGCAAACCCATTTGCTGTAATTTGACAATTTGACAAAAAGATGTTAACACGTGAGAGCATTTCAGAGAATCGGTGACTGGATTATTAGAATAGCAAGTTGTTAGGGAGGGTAATGTCAGCAGCAGCAGTCGCAGTCACAGGTGGGTTCTTTTGACCCTTTTAGCGCGGCAATAAATTGGGCAGTGGCGCAGCCGGTTCCTGCCTCGACCGTGATCGCCTCAACCGGACAGTTGCGAGCGCATGCACCGCACTCGATGCACGCTGTAGGCCGGACGAGTTCGGCGATATTATCGGTTTGAATAAAGACGCCATGCGGACAGACACTACTGCACATGCCACAACCAGTGCAGAGATCGGCATTATATCTCAGCGTGGTTTCCAGGTATTTGCTTTTCACTTTGCGTTCCCTTAATGGATGAACTTGAATATGACGCCTAATAGGATGCCGCTGCAAAACATCCAAAACATCGTTGGGAAATAGGCGAAAATTTCACGCTTTACACCACTCGTGGAAGTGTATGTCGTTACTCCTGTAGTATTGAGTGCTACAAAGGCAATAAATGACGGTAGG
>CP070664.1:1267456-1280707 GCA_020355325.1 Caldifarciminota bacterium | reverse complement strand
GGGAATTATTGAGGGAAGGAAATATGTCGCAGGGAATAGGATACAGGAAACAGGGAATAGAATTAAATAATAATTATCGAGAGGAGAACAGCAATGAACAACAAGGTTACTGATTATAAAGATCTAAAAGTATGGCAAAAAGCACTAGAAGTTGTGTGTGATACTATAGAGTTAGTCGATATGCTGCCTTCTGGACCTGCTCGAGAAATTATAGGGAAACAAATACTCGGCTCCTCAACTTCTGTGTGTGCAAATATTGCTGAAGGCCATAGTAGTGGTAGTAGCAGAGAATACAATCGGATACTCAAAATTGCCTATCGTGAAGCCAAGGAAACAGATAATTGGCTGCAGGTCATTAAAACGAGTAGGAAATTTAATAAACCTAATATTGTCAAATTCGCAAAAAAGATTGAATTCAATAATCTGGAAGTTATTAAAATGCTTAGTTCTTTAAAGAAGCGTATTCAAAATTTAATTTAAAAATGCTACTACTGTTCCCTATAATCCTATGCCCTGTGCCCTATTTATGGAGTGATGACTAAACTGTTCCCTGTATCCTATGCCCTGTGCCCTATCTATGGAGTGATGACTAAACTGTTCCCTGTATCCTATGCCCTGTGCCCTATTTATGGAGAGGTGGCCGAGTGGTCGAAGGCACCCGCTTGCTAAGCGGTTTCTCGCCGAAAGGCGGGACGGGAGTTCAAATCTCCCCCTCTCCGTGTCCCACCGAAGGTGGGACAGCAATTGGCAGATCCCGATATTACCCAAATCTACGGTATGGAGGTAATATCGAGGATGCTCGGTTTTCATATAAAATCAAGATTTTGTGAAAATCGGCATAACCTATGGCATAAAATATGAAAAAATTCAGCGACGTGAGAGTAAGAATGGCACCGAGTCCAACAGGATTCTTCCATGTTGGTAGTGCTCGTACTGCCCTCTATAACTGGCTGTTTGCACGCCACCATAACGGCACATTCATCCTACGAGTGGAAGACACCGATGTCGTACGGTCTTCCGAAAAGATGATTCAGGTAATTTTGGATGGCCTCACCTGGCTTGGACTCAACTGGGATGAGGGCCCCTATTTTCAGTCGAAACGGTTAGATGCATATATGACGTATGTCAAAAAACTACTCGACAGTGAACGTGCCTACTACTGCTATTGCGATCCCGAGGAACTGGAAAAAGAAAAAAAGGAGGCCTATAAGAATAAAATTGATTGGCAGTATGACAGAAGATGTCTTAAATTATCTTCAGCAGAGCGCGACCAAAAGGAAAAGTTAAATGTACCTAAGGCCACTCGATTTCTCGTCCCTGATCACCCTGTTGAATATTATGATTCGATTCATGGAAAGATAACGAGAGAAGCAGAGGCTATTGAAGATTTCGTCATCATGAGGCATAATGGTGTCCCAACTTATAATCTCGCCTGTGTCGTCGATGACCATGACATGGGTATAAGTCATGTCATACGAGCAGTTGAACATATTACCAATACTCCTAAACAGCTTTTACTCTATGAGGCATTAGGATTACCAAAACCCGAATTTGCCCACTTACCACTGATCCTTGGTGAAGATAAAAAGAAATTATCAAAACGTCATGGTGCAGTTTCCCTCATGTGGTATAAAAAACAAGGATTTTTGCCCGACGCTATGATAAACTATCTCGCACTCCTGGGCTGGTCTCCGGGTGACGATAAAGAAATAATGAAGAAAGATGAGTTGATTAACCGATTCAGCCTCGAACGTATCAATCCAGCCAATGCAGTATTTGACATCACCAAACTCGAGTGGATGAATGGTCAGTATATATTAACGATGAGTGATGAAGAGCTACTCAACCACCTTAAACCGTATTTAACGACCGCTCGCTTTATAGAGCAACACGAGATCGAAAGTAAACACGACTGGCTTATACATGTTTGTCGGCTCATGAAACCGAGATTAAAAACTCTCAGTGAAATCAATGAAAAAGGAAGATATTTCTTTCTCGATGATTTTGAATACGAAAAGGATGCGTTGAGCAAACATCTCAATAAGAAAACACTACTATTAATAAAAAAATTCTCAGCAGAACTCAAGATAATTCAAAATTTCAATGCCCAATCGATTGAGCAAACGCTGAGAAACTTTGCAAAAAAGAATAATGTAAAGGCACGAGAAATCATCCATCCGCTGCGAGTCTTCGTTACGGGGCTCGAAGGTGGACCAGGGCTCTTCGAAACCTTGGAACTCCTTGGTAGTGAGACATGTATGAGACGAATCAACAAAGTATTCGAAGTCCACGGGAGCACCAGTGACAGCTGATAATGAAGAAAAAAAGAAAGTGGCTATACCGATCGAGGCCTATCTGAGTTTACCAGCATTTTTAGCGGTTGTCTCATCAGCGGTTGAAACCTTCAGAAAAGAAACCATCGGTTATCTCGTCGGCATCAAGGGAGAGAATAAATTCATGGTCGAGTACGCAATTCCTTATCAAACCGCTGACAGCGGTTTCGTTCATGCCACAATAGACATGGACAGGGTTGCCAGGATAAATGATATTCTGAATAAACTATCCCAGGGTCTTGAATTTATTGGAGATTACCATTCTCACACAGCATTCGGTGACAGTCCTGCAACGGTAATTCCTTCTCATACGGATCTCGCTTCAACCGTTCCGGGTGAACTGAATATTATCTGCGCAGTCAATCTAAAGAAAAGAGCAGTACGCTGGTACGAAAACAATCAAGGCGTTCTCATCGGAACGATTCGGGAATATCGCATTGAAATCGGTGGTTATTATGTAGAAAAACCGACTATCGGCAAAAAATATGAGCGTGTTCGGATAAAATGTCCTGCCGTGACTGGTATACCAGAGGAAAAAAAATAAGATGGAAATCGTGGGCATCGGTATCGACGCCGTCGAAGTGAGCAGAATAAAAAATGCGGTGAAAAAGAAAAAAAACTTCCTTGAGCGTGTATATTCAGAAAAGGAAATAAAACTATCGCAACGAGGAAAATTCCGTTTTGAAGAGTTAGCGGGTAGATTTGCTGTGAAGGAAGCCGTCTTTAAGGCAATAAAAACTGGCTGGCGTAGGGGTGTAACATTTAAGGACGTGATTGTACTGAATGAATCCTCGGGTGCTCCCTATGTCACGCTATCAGGCAAAGCACAAGCAGTGGCTGCATCCTTAGGCGTGAAAAATATTCATGTAAGTATAAGCCATACAAAAGAACTTGCGATCGCAATGGCGATACTCGTCAAATAAGAATATATCATGGAAGGAGCACTATGAAAGAGCTTGTTTTTTTATTTGATGGTCAAGGAGCGTTTCGGCCCGGCGTTGGTAAAGAGCTGTGCAGTAAGTACCCCCAGGCAAAAAAAGTTGTCGATAAAAGTAGTGAGATATTAGGCTACGACCTGACAGAGCACCTGTGGGGTGAGAAAGCGGAACAGACGAGCAATAAGACGAGCATTGCCCAACCGGCAATAAGTACTATTTCACTCGCTTATGCCGCGGTGCTCAATGATTTAGGCGTAACTGCTGACGTGTCATTAGGTCACAGTCTTGGTGAAGCGACAGCGATCACCAATTGCGGTGCCGTCTCTTTCGAGCACGGAATACGCATGATTAAAAAACGCGGTGAGGTAATGGAAAAAGGCGGAAAAGAAGGTTCGATGATGGCAGTAATGAATGTAGACCTGAATACGCTGGAAGATCTATGTAAAAGTGCATCGGAAGAAACCTCTGAAGCAGTCGTGGTTGCTAACATAAATTCTCCAAGGCAAATAGTAGTATCAGGATCACAGGAAGGATTAACGAAAGTCGCCCAACTCGTTGCAAAAACCGGTGGGCGGTGCATCCCACTCACTGTTGGTGGCGCCTGGCACAGCCCATACCTTAAAGATGCGGCAAACGAATTCGCTCAATTTTTAGACACCGTACAATTTAATAAACCGACGTCGCGATTCTATTCAGTCGTGGATCAAAAAATCATCGATGACCACAACATGATAAGAGATTCCTTAAAACGACAAATGCTATCCCGAGTAAACTGGATTACGGCAATAGAGAATCTCAAAAGTATGCGATATAGGATATTTCTCGAAATCGGCCCGAGCAAAATTTTGAAAGACCTCGTTCTCAAGATTGACAGGTATGTGCAGGTTGAATCGGTTGCACTCTATACCGATATAGGAACACTCATAAACAAACTGTAATGTACAAACACCACGCACGAGACATTACTCTCCAACACACACAATTCAAAAATTAACTCGAACAAAAATTTTTAGATACAACACCGATTCTCGTAATTACCAGAATGCGAGACCTTCAATCTCCGTGTTATTGCGCTTGTTTGCCTGAAACCCACATTCCGTCATTCCGGTAATTCTCGGAATGACGGATTATCATTATTAGTTTTTCGCAAAATACTCATTACATGTTTATTGAAAAATGATTTTTAAGAACTATAATAATGCAACCATGAAACTTCCGCATGAAATCGAGCAAAAAATGCTTGAAATACTCAAGCTGCCAAATATGAGTAAGAGAAATGTCCCGTCATATACCAACAAACTTAGCAAAATCAGAACGCAGATGCATACTCTTTCTCACGATTTTGCAAGATTGAAATCAACTGAGGAGAAATATGCTGATGCCTATTTCGCCTACAATTTTCCAATGAATGTAATGAAAGTGATGACAGTTGCAAAAGAGTTTCAAAATATTTATTCTAAACTATTCAGCCACACAGCACGATTAAATATTCTGGATGTCGGGTGCGGTGATGGAGCAGGCATGCTCGGCCTCTACTATCGTTTCAAGGATGCAAACAACATATCACTCACTGGTATCGATGCTTCGAGTCTGATGTTAAAGAGAACTCAAGAGTTAATGGGCTGGCTTAAAAGCCACGACCCATCGCTCGATGTAAAATTGATGAAACGAAAAATTTCACCAAACCTTTTCAAGAAAACCAAACAGCAGTACGACATAATTCTCTTTGCCAACGCACTCGCTGAAATTTTTAGTACGGATAAGATTTCTCTTACGTTTATAGAACAGATCTTAAAGTGCACGACACGTGATGGGATAGTAATAATAATCGAACCAGCTCTGAAAAAATTTTCTCGGAGGCTTATGAATCTACGGACAGAAATAATAAAAACCGAGAAGAGCTCTATACTCCTTCCTTGTCTCCATGAATACCCGTGCGCTCTCTTGAATGTAAGAAAACACAGGGAGTGGTGTCACCAATCAGTCCCCTGGGAACCACCCGATTTCATGAAGATCATCAATAGAGGACTCAACAGAGAGATTGACCACCTGAAATTTTCCTATCTTGTTATTGCGAAGAAAAATTATAAAAAGAGTTTCTGTAATGGCTTCCGTGTTATCAGCCATGTACTCAAAGAAAAAGGTAAAAAAAGATGCTTCTTATGCAACCAGAACAGGAGGGTCGAATTGGTGCGCCTCAATAAATCAAAGAACACCTTCAACACCCCATTCGATGAAATTTCAAAAGGAGATATTATCGCTCTTAAACGTGTTATTCAAAAGAAACTCCATTACTGGCAAATAGAGGGAAACACTGAAGTAAAGATTTTAACAAAAGCAAAAGGTTAAGCTTTTTTATATCCATTTGATTCACCACAGTCTGCGAGAATTGTCGAAATGTTGTAGTGTTTTATTCTGTTCGATATCGTCTCGCGATTATTCTGTTTACGGCATGCTTGTGGGAAACACCGCCTGACGCACATTCAAAAATTTCCTCTACACAGTAAAGAACTTCCCAATCCCAGTAGTAGCTCAATAATTCACCCGAAGTAAAGTGATAGGCATCCCTATCAAGATCTGGTGCTCTCGGAATAAATGGTTTTTTAACAAATACAGAAATTGCATTAATGCCGTTCGATGAAGTATGGTCTTTATAATTCTGAAAGTGTTGTCCTCTCGTCTCGGGAGGCAGGAAGTGTAATGTTCCTGTTGAAAAAATAACGTCGTAGGTTTCTTTGAGCTCATATTCTAAAATGTTGGCATGTATTGTCGTTACATTCACCCCGGTTTCTTTGGCATATCTTTTTGTTTTTTCGATTCCGGGCAAGGAAAGATCGAGAGCGACAACGTCGAAGCCGCGTTGTGCAAAATAAACAGCATTCCTTCCCTCACCGCACCCCAAGTCAATGAGCTTTGGCCGAAAGGTCGGGGTAGGATGCACAAGTTCTATGACTTTGATACTGGTAATCGAAGGCTTCTTTCCCCAGTAGTATTCATCACCGGCATACCTCTGATTATAGGAACCCTTTCTTTTCATTATTTACGTGATTTCAAATTCCCCTCTTCCAACATACGCAGATTTGCCGCCAATTTTCACCGTATATGTATTCCCTCTTTTGTCTCCTTTCATGAATATCATCGACGGCCGCCCCATTTCTATACCCTGCTCATTTGCTATTTCAAAAGACTCACCAAATATATTGTGTTTCAAAAGGTATGCTGTTAAAGGTCCTGCGGCCGAACCCGTAGCGGGGTCTTCAATAATTCCTATATGTGGTGCAAAAAATCTTGAGTGTACCTGAACATTTGGCCTCGTGGTTTCGAGTGAAAATAGATAAGGTCCGCCAGATTTTCTTTCTTTAAAAAATTTTTTTAAGTTATTCACGTTTCCACTTGCATGCTGAATCGCATGAAGATTTTTCAAAGGAATAATGAGTACATTTGCTCCTGTTGATACATCTTCAATGGGTGAATTATCGGAAATGTCTTCCGGCAATAGATTAATTAAACTGGCGATCTCCTTCTTATCTGAATATTGGTTGATGAATTCAGGCTCATTTTGAGTCATCCAGATACTATCATCCTTTCCTTCAAGAGGGATAATACCGACTCCTGTCTTCAATCTTAATATATCTTTCTTCTCACGCCATATGTCGAATATGTTCATGATGCTATAGGCGGTTCCTAATGTCGGATGGCCAGCAAAAAGCAATTCACGCTTAATCGTAAATATTCTTATATCAAAATCTGCTCCTGGTTCACTACTCTTTAAAATAAAGGTCGTTTCAGAATAGTTAATTTCATTTGCCAGTCTCTGCATCTGTTCACCCGTAAGATCATCGGCATGGGGGAATACTGCCAGTTGGTTTCCTGCATACGGTACGTCTGTAAAAACATCGATGAATATGCACTCTTTTTTCATGACTCCCTCCGGAGACGACGATCACATATTTATAAAAATATTATTCTTCTCTTTCTTCTTTCGGTGCATAGTGTGAAAATTGCATCGTGTAGATACCATGACCTTGCGTGATTGACCTTAAATCTGTAGCATAGCCAAATGACTTTGCCAAAGCAAGACTCGCCGATATTATCTTTTCTTTTTTATTCGTTTCGATCTTTAAAATCCTTCCTTTCCGAGCATTGACATCATTAATAACGTCTCCCAAATATATCTCTGGCACAATAATTTCCAGCGACATGATGGGCTCTAATAGTATCGGTTTCCCGCGCATGAAACCATCGCGCAGTGCCATTTGAGCCGCCACCTTGAACGACATCTCTGTTGAATCAACAGGATGGTAGGATCCATCGAGAATAGTGACTTTCATATCGATGATTGGATAACCCCAGTGAATACCGACCTCGACCTGCTCCTTGATTCCTTGTTGGATTGCGGGAATGAACTGTCGTGGAATAACACCTTCCTTAATCTTATTCTTAATGACAAGACCCTCTCCCCGTTCTGTTGGCTCTATCTTCAATGAAACGACACCGTACTGTCCCTTACCACCGGTCTGTCTAATGAATCTACCCTCAGCCGTTATTGATTCAGTAATTGTCTCACGATACGAAACCTGAGGTCTACTCACGTGACACTCGACACCGTACTCGCGTTTAAGTCGATCAACGATAATTTCAAGATGGAGTTCTCCCATGCCCGATATTATTCGTTGTGATGTTTCCTCATCGGTTCTCACCTTGAACGTTGGGTCTTCGATCTGGAGATATTTCAAGGTGTTATCGAGCTTTGCATCATCCATTTTTGTCTTCGGCTCCAAGGAAACAAAAATGACCGGCTCAGGGAATTTCATCGGTTCAAACGATATCGGATACTTCGTGGCACAGAGCGTATAACCGGTCTTGCATTCGCGTAAACCGGTAATGACGCCAATTTCACCGACTGTCAGTGATTTGCTCTCCTCTCGTTTATTGGCATGCATCAGGAGTAACCGACCAACCCTATCTACCCTCTGTGGAGGATAAACAAGTATCTTATCACCATTTTTTACTTCACCAGAGTAGACCCTAATGTAGTATATTAAACCAAGATGTGGATCGGTTTGAGCCTTAAAGAGAAATGCCGAAAATGGTTCATCAATTGATGGACGTCTCGCCTCTTCTTTTAATGTTTTGGGATTAATCGCTTTTACTGGAGGAATTTCAATTGGTGATGGTAGATAATCTAGTACCGCATCCAGCAGTTTCTGAACTCCCTTATTCTTGAGCGCAGCACCGCATAATACGGGAAAAAATTTTAGAGCGATGGTGCCATTTCGTATCACAGATTTTATTTTCTCACGAGAAACAGAATGGCCTGCTACGTAACTCTCAAGAACGTCTTCATCATAGTCTGCCAGTGTTTCGAGCATCTTGATTCGGTAATTTGCCGTAATATCTTTATAGTCATTGGGAATAATGTCTTCCTTATAGGTTGCACCCAATGTCTCCTCTTCCCAATAGATTGCCTTTTCATCAACGATATCAATCAGACCTTGAAATATGTCCTCACGTACGATCGGAATGTGAAGAACCAATGGTTTCAATGACAGCTTATCTTCCATCTGAATGATGACCCTAAAGAAATCTGCTCCGATGCGGTCCATTTTATTGACAAACGCAATACGCGGAACCTTGTAGCGGTCTGCCTGATGCCAGACAGTCTCACTCTGGGGCTGCACGCCTCCGACCGCACAAAAGATTGCAATCAATCCATCCAGCACTTTCATCGAGCGCTCAACTTCGACGGTAAAATCAACATGCCCGGGCGTGTCGATGATGTTTATTCGATAATTTTTCCAGTACGAGGTTGTTGCCGCAGAGGTTATCGTGATACCACGTTCTCGCTCTTGCACCATCCAATCCATTGTTGCAGACCCTTCATCGACCTCACCCATCTTTCTTATCTTACCGGTATAGAACAGTATTCGCTCGGTCGTAGTCGTCTTCCCCGCATCGATATGAGCTGCGAGTCCTATATTTCTTATTGTTTTAAGGTCAATCATACTATTAGTATAACAAAATTTATAATTTCGTCAATGCCATACCGATATAGTCATTAAGTTATTGAGTCATGAGGTCATTAAGTCATTAGGTCATTGAGTCATTTTGTCATTCATTTGTCATTTGACATTTGGAATTGTTGATTACAACGTCCTTCTTTCCCTCTTAATCTCTGATTTTATTTCTCTTCCATTATACCGACCTATTGCAATCGGTAAATTCTTATACATCACAATAACGAAACCTTCACTCATATTCGAATGCGACGACACTCGTATGCTCTCTCCTTTCAGAAACTTCTTCGCTTCCCATTCCTTCATGTCATAAAAATTTTTATTCACCCGTTTTGCGAAAATCTGCACAAAATCGTTATCTGGCTTTATTTCATTCCCGTAGACCTTGCCCAATTCTAAGCCCTTTCGCAATGCACGTGCCTCCCGAAAAGAATACACCTGAGGAGTGGTAATATAGCTTGCACCTCTGTCGTGAAAGATCGAATATCCTTTCAACTGTTCTGCATGAATACCAAACCTTCGAGCTAAGAGTCCAACTGCAGTGCCCTCGAATTCAATCTTGCCCATATAATCAACGCGATTTCTATAAACACCGCGCTTCGTGATTTTCGCAATGAAAAAAGGTGCTGTATCATTATCTTGCGGCACAATGCGTGCACAGTTTTTCACCCGGCTATCAAAACTCTCTCCTTGCCATTTCAAGGTTCCTGTTCGAATCTTAAAATGAGGAATTGAAATCGGCATCAATTCTGCCTCAGGAAATTTCTCTAATAGGTATGAAACCACACCTTCATTCTCTTCCGGAGCGATCGTACATGTTGAGTACACTAACGTCCCGCCCGGTCGCAGTGCCCGAAATCCCGAAACGAGCAGACCCTTCTGAATCCGTGCCATTCGCTGTATGTTCTTTAATCCCCAGTGATACAAGACTGCCTTAGATTTTCTGATCGTGCCTTCGGCACTACACGGAGCATCAATCAAGATACGGTCAAAATAGTCACTAAGCGCCCGGTCAATCCTCTGTCCCCGAAAACCAACAACGGCTTCATTGAGCACGCCACATCGCTTGATATTGTGCATGAGTCCCTGAATCCTTTTCCGGTTGATTTCGTTTGCGACGAGCAGACCAGTATTCTTCATGACCTGAGCAATGTGCGTCGTTTTTGAACCAGGCGCCGCACACAGATCAAGCACCACTTCACCCGGCCGCGGGTCGAGCACGATCCCGGGTATCATCGAGGCAGCTTCCTGGACGTATATCAACCCCAGATTATGGGTGATGTGATTCCCAAGTTTTGATTTTCCCTGTACACAAAAGCCGTCGTCATAAAAAGGCAATGGTTTTATTTTTAAATCTTTCAACAACAACAGCGTCTCTTCTCTCTTTGCCTTGAGCGTATTTACTCGAAACGATTGCATGAGTGGTCTTTGAATAGAGTTCATGAACTCACGAAAATCTGGAATAATTTCGCTGTACCGCGAATATAATCGTTCAAGCTTCATATCGTATTATATCTTACAATTCTTCGGAGTCAACAAAAAAACTCCCAGAATTTCATCAGAAGTAATGTGATATTGCATTCAAAGAGGAAAATAAGGAAAAAGAAGAGTCGGTAGTAACATAAATACCTCTTTAAATCCTTATATCACTGCACTTGCACCTGTTGACATATATTGCTTTTTGACTAATATATAACTGCATGAAGAACTATCTATGGGTTGTTCTCATATGCAGTATTGCCTGCGCACCCAAATTCCTGGAGAGGATTGAGGCAGGACGCGAAGACGAGAGGGCAGCCGTCATCTATGAACGGGGCAATACCTATTTTAAGCAGAAAGATTACAAAAGAGCCATCCTCGAGTTTGAAGAAATCCTCGATAGATATGAAAAGAGCGATGCTTATGAACCGTCTTTGTACCTCACTGCTTTTTCTTATTTTAAACTCAATCGTTTCGAACAAGCAGCATCGTTAGGAGAAAAATTTGTTAAAGAATTCCCAAACTCATCATATCTTACTAATGCTATTTCACTTCTCGGTGAATCCTATTTTAAACTTGCTGAAGATTACAAAGCAACATACTATCTGACAAAATTTTACATAGTAAGTGATGATTCGAGCAGCCGTGAAGCGGCTTTTGAGCGTATCTTAAAACTCCTACCAGAACTCTCGGTCTCAGAATTAGAAAAATTACATAGAATGTTTATGGTAGAACCTATTGATGAGCACATTCTCTATAATCTTGCTCAGATTGAGGCACGCGAAGGCAAAAAAGAAGAAGCAGAACGCGACTTCAATCTCCTCTTGCGGCGGTTTCCCAATACCGACTACACGTATGAGGTACGTGAATATGTACGATTCATTGGCCTTGGTGAGGCAACTGGTCGTGCTGGGATTTTATTACCACTCACGGGTAGATTTGCTGATTATGGGAGGAGACTCCTCGATATTGTTAGGATATTTGAGAATAGAAAAACTCTGCCCTTCTCCCTTCATGTCCTCGACACCAGATCCGACCCGATTGAAGCAATCGTCGCTGCGCTCAAATTAATTGAAGACATTCACGTCGATTTTCTTGTGGGACCCATATTCACCATCGAAGCACTCGGCGTCTGTGGTCTTGCCTCTGGCAAAGGTATTCCTGTGATTCTTCCCATGGTTTCAGATACCAGGTTCGAATCAATACCCAATATCTTCACGACGCAAGGAGGTGAAGAACAAGCACAGGCTATTGCCAGATACGGTATCTATGACCTCGGCATAAAAAAATTCGCGATCGTGTATCCAGACATCGCAAATTACCAACGTGTTGCGCACGTTTTTGCCAACGAAGTTGTCAAACATAATCGTGAAGTTGTTGCAATGTATAACTTCCATCCTGACTCAATTACGATGAAATATCCCCTCGAAGAGATCGCCGAGAAGGAACCCGAAGCTCTGTTTCTTGCAATGGATACTGATATGATCATAAACAGCGCACCTCAAATTGCATACTACGGCATGGAAGAAGTCACGCTCTTAGGCATCAGTACATTTAAAAATGAGAGAGTCCCCCGACTCGGAGAAAAATATGTTGAAGGATCCGTATTTGCTACCTCTGCGCTCGTCGATACATCTGTCTTCCAACAATTGAGCAGCAAAGATTACAAAGAAGATGAGTTTGCTACGAAGTTCATAAGTGTTCTATGGCAGTTGAAAAACATTAAAGAATATGACCGGAATGTTCTTCCAAAGATAATCGCAAGCATGCTCGAGCGTAGCAGAATTTTTAGTATCTATCGAGTACATGATGGTGAGTTTGTAAAATTAACGGAAATGTCTCAATAGAAAAAGGAGAAACATGGCAAAGAAGAAGCACAAAGAAAAAAAAGAGAAAGAAAAGAAAGTAAAAAAAGAAAAAAAAGCAGAACTTTTAATTGATGTGAAGTTCACAAGGAAAAATACACTGTTCTTTGGCATTGGACTCGTCTTCGTTATTATTGGTTTCATTCTTTTGGCAGCCGGCTCGATTACACTCGCGCCGCTCTTCCTGGTCGTTGGTTATCTTGTTTTCTTTCCGCTCGGCATTCTCCTCAAATAATCCTTTCCACCTCTTAGTAAAAAAAAGTTTGTGATTAGACCGTCGAGAATAAAAGAGTTCGGTCATGAATTGGGAATCGATGTCATCAAAATTACGACTGCAGAACCATTTACCGAAGAGGCAGCAAAAATCATGGAGCAGAAAAATGAAGGGCTGTATCTTCGGAGTGAGCACTGGTACAAAAGAAATATTGAAAAGATTTGTGATGTTCAAACGAAGCTCTCTGGTGCAAAGGCAATCATTGCCACATGCCAATGCTATCTGACCGATGAGGTAACAGACCATACCGAGCCGGGCAAACCACATGGTCTGATTGCTCGCTACACCTGGCGAAACCACTATCTCGACTTGAGGAAGCGATTGCGGAAACTCGGCCATTTCATC
>CP070664.1:1261718-1267356 GCA_020355325.1 Caldifarciminota bacterium | reverse complement strand
TAAAATATTTTAAAAAAATTTGAAAACACCCATTTTTGTATGTTACCCTGGGTGGGTAGGTGGAACTTGAGTTGGAAGAAACAAAGAAGACTACAAGGTAAAAACAAACATTATAGTTTAATTAAAAAACTGAGACTTGAAAATAGATCAAATGATGAATTTGAAGTTATGTTAAGTCAGTTAACCTTAGAAGAAGTTATTGGTCTCAAATTAGAGTTAGCCTCCAAAGTATTGGAAGGTAGATTATTTGGTTTACCAATTTGGTATTCAATGCATTCAATAGTTCAAGACGCAGTATTTAAATGGGTGTATTCTGCCTCGCGTACAAAAGCAGAGGCAACAAGATTTTTAGGTATAAGTCAATCAGATTTTTATGATCTGGTTAAAAAATATAAAGTAGATGACTACTTTTCAGAATTAGATATTGATAATGATGACAAAGTGTGATATATTTTAAAAATATATAAAGAACTACAAACTTATAAAGGGAGCAGGGTTCAAGGTCTCCAACGAACCCACAACAAATGGGTGTTAAATTGGTTGAAGGGAGACTGGCAAGGCGAAGAGCGAGGGAGATTCGTCAGTTTGTAGTTAAACTTAAGGGGATGAAACGGCTTCGACAGGATAAGAAAGAGAAATAGTGCAAGTAGGTTTGAACAACCTTAATCGTTCAGAAACAATAATTGCAAACAATAACGCAAACTTCGACGTAGCACTCGCTGCTTAATCGGGAGGTCGCTCAAAACCTTCTATCCAATTTGAGCAGATATCGCAACAGAGGTGGTAAGCGATATTTTAAAACCACCAAAACATATCAACTGGATAGGGTGAGGGTTTAGCTTGGCAGTTGATTAATCACCCCGCTTTTGTTAATTTTTAAGTGGAAGGTTGAGGTGCTCTTCAAAAATTAACTAAACTTGTGAACGACTACTATTGGACTTATTGTGGACGCGGGTTCGACTCCCGCCATCTCCACCATTTTAAACAAAGGAAGAAAAATGACCACAATTAAAACTAAAATTGCTGATTTTTTCTCTGGTACTCATGAGCAACTTATGAATCTTATCGGAAGTTCAAAACAAACCGAGACAGAAGACCTAAGCACTCATACTGTAGCAGAACTAAAAACTATTGCAAAAGAACGCGGACTTACAGGGTATTCCTCTCTGAAGAAAGCAGAACTTATTGATTTACTAAACAACTAAAAGGAAAAAAATATGATTAGAATTATCGCACTTGGACTGCTCGCCGTTGGTTGTCGAGCGGGACAAAATTATGAAGATGTATATACTGGACCAGTTCATGGAAAGGTATCAGGACTTGTAACCTCAATCGATGGTAACCCACTGGCTGACGTATCTGTTACCGCTCAGGATGTAACTGCTGTAACTGCTGAGGACGGAACTTATACTCTTCTCGATGTAGAACCAGCAGAGAATATTGTTATTGAATTCTCAAAGCAGGGTTATGCTAAGAACTATACCAGCACTACCCTCCACTCTTGGGAAACCGTAGCATCAAATGCTTCTCTCATTGAGGCTGATGGCTTTGTTGTTGTAGATAGCACCACTCCCAGCAGCGTAGAAGTTTTTGGAACTAAGGTTAGGTTTTCAGAAAATTCTTTTTTCAACTCTGACGGCTCCCAGTACACTGGTGAGGTTACCGTTCAGGTTACCCATGTTGACCCCTCCACACAAGAAGTATGGGGAGCACCAACAGATCTAACTGCAATTGGACACAGTACCCCAAGCAGCACTACAAAGGATTTCGCAACTGTTTCTCAACTTGTTTCTTACGGAATGGTTGATGTTGCGCTTTTTGGTAGTGAGGGCGAAGAATTAAATATTTCTTCTGATACACCAGCGTTTTTGGAAATTCCAATTACCAATGGTGACTTACCCGAAGTTTATCAGTTATCTCCTGGTGATACTCAGTCTTCTTGGTCATTTGACCCTAATGTAGGCAAGTGGGTTGAAGAAGGTGTTGGAACTGTCGTCGAGGAAGACGGAGTTGTTTCATTCCAATTCGAGGCATCTCACTTTTCATGGTGGAACTGTGACCAGGGTTTTGTACCTTCCTGTGCTTCAGGACGTGTGCTTGATATTACAGGGTTTCCAGTCCGAGGTGCTGAGGTAACTTGTGACGGCAACCAGTCATTCTCAACTGCTACCACAGATGACGATGGTTATTTTGTTTGCAGTGTACTTGTTGGTGATGAAGTTACTTTCACTGCAACCACTGTTGTGGACAGCCGTCTTTGGAGCCAAGAGACCGTTCAGTTTATGGATGGTGAGGGTTCAAGTGCCGCTGAGTGTGAACCTGTAAAGAACCTCGATATCGATGTTTGTCGAATCGCTGGAAGTGTTAACGTGCAGAATGTTGTAGGTGCAACCGAAGTAGACTCAACACTACAGTCTGATAATATCGCTGCGTTCTTCTGGGAGCCTCCTGGCGACCTTAAATACTGTAATGACCCACTAGAGTCTCTCGAAGTGGGAGATTGCTGGGTTGGTACTCACGAAGAAGTACAGCGAGCATTTCCAGAGGGCGCAATCCCAGGAATTCCAGATGACTCTCGTTCAGTAGGTTCTTGGTTCGAAGTACGTACCGAAAAGGATACTTACCGAGTTGACCAGCGCTCAGTTGATGCTCAGCCAAACTATACTTGGGATAATTATTCTTTTGATGGTGTAGAGCTTGTTGATCAACGTCCAGAGTTTCAGGCTGGTGATATTCTTGATGCACAAGCCCCTGGAGACTACTCTTCATATTTTGGTGCTTGGGAAGTCCCTGGGTTTGCTGTTGTACCAACTGCAACCGATATTGATAGTGATGATACTTCACTAAGCATTGGAAGCAGCCTATCACTAACTTATGATGGACACGACGCAGAAGAAGTATTTGTAAGTGTTTACTCTGGAGACACTCAGATGTTCTGTAAGTTTGAGGACGATGGACAGTTTACTATTCAGTCAACAAACCTAAGTTCAGGCTGGGGTGGGCTTTCAGTATTCCACTTGGAGTCCGAGTTATTTGCTGGTCCTGATGGGCTTCCAATTCGCACTCAAGTATTCTCTGGTGAGACTATTCCACTCAATGTAGAATAAATTTTATTTACTCTCAATAAGGGCGGAGGCAGCGAAAGTTGCCTCCGTTTTCTTTTTTGAGACGTATATACTAAGTGAACAAGAGTAAAACATTAGCGAAGATGTACGCTGCTAAATTCATTTTAAAGAATGATGTATTATGGGTAGCGGAAGAACTATTTAGTATAATGGAAGAGAGCATAGCGTATGACTCTCTTGCCGGACAGGAAACCACAAAAAACTTTTTAGTTGATATCATAGATACAATGCAGTCCTTGGATCAAGAATATACCGAGAACATTACCGCTGCTTATCTTGAGTTGGCTTTACAGTTAACACCACAGGAAAAATAAAAATGAAAGATATATTTTGGCAGAAAAGCCCAGAATTTCCCGAAGCAAGCGGGGGACAAGACCCACAAGCAGGTGCAGACGACAACAATGTAGTCACAACACAGGATAATAGAATTTATTTTTATTCTGAAGTTAGCCGTCCAAAGATTTTAACATTGAACAAAAGCATTGTTCGTGTTGGTAACTCAATTAAAAACAGAAGTGAAATTTTAAAGACTGAGGATGTTCCAATTGAATTACATATTTGCAGTTACGGTGGTTCTGTGTTCTCTGGTTTTTCCGCAGTTGATTATATCGCAGGTTCAAAAGTACCAGTTCATTCTTACATTGATGGCTGTGCTGCTTCTGCTGCGACTATCATGAGTGTTGTTGCTGAACGCCGCTTTATCCACAGGCACTCATTCATGCTCATTCATCAGTTGTCTTCCGGCATGTGGGGTAACTACGAGGCTCTTAAGGATAGCATGGAAAACTGTGACTCTCTCATGGAGACTATTCGAGACATCTACGTTAAGAACACAAAGATTCCGAAGAAGCAGTTAAATGAAATTCTCAAGCGCGACCTATGGTTTGACGCTGAGACTTGTTTAAAATACGGACTCGTTGACGAGATCATTTAAAATGAAAGATAAAATTTTAGACATAATCGAGATAGCGCTATACGTCGGCGCTGGCTTCGCTTTCCTTCAGATAGCATCTCAGATGTTCTTTACAATTGCTTGACACAAACCTTGACGAAATTGTGGTATTGTATTGCTGTAATAAGGAGAGTCAATGAACCCAAATAACAAAGCAAGTTTATTTATTTTCACAACCTCAGCAATCTTATTTTGGATTGTGTTTAATATAACAACTTGTGCGATTGGTTCTTGACATTTACTTGACAACTTTTCTCTGGACAAACTCAACAATATCGGCTATATTATATGTGTAAAAGGAGCCAATAATGAACTGTGCTAAAGCAATCAAGAAAATCGAAAAATACCTCGGCATTAAAGTTGAAGTTGATGACCACGGAAGGTGCTGGTTTCAGTACGAAGACAAGATCTGTTCCTTCTTTCCTAACGGATCAAACGACATCAACAAGGGTGATATTACCTGTATGAGAATTCGTCGGGCTGGTGACGAGGATGACCCTTATACTGATTATTGCGCTGGCTACTTTGTTGAAAATGTGACTCAGATGATTCACGCTTGCAAACCACCTGAGCCCAAGTACAAGCCCGGTCAACTTGTTCGTGGTAAATCCACCAAGCGAGCACAACGTTGGCGTTTTGCTGGTAAGGTCGGTCTTGTGACTAACACTGGTTCTGGACAGGCTATTGTTCTTTGGAACGGTGAAAAGCCTAATCGCTCTTGGATTAGTGAGCGTGACCTCGAACTGGTGAGTGGCTAATGAAGCCAATGAAAGTGGGTGACCTCGTAGCTTTATCAAGCTACGGGGAGAACTTGGAAGCATTGTATAGATACAGCGATTTTTATCGTTCAAGATATCGCGATGATAATACTCCTTTGCGTGGTATTATTGTTAAAGTTGATGAATCCTGGGGAATCCAAAGGTATTATATTAAGTGGATGAAGTCACATGCTCCCGAGGGTAGAGACGGATATTATGGGAGTGCCTTCTTTCTGCGGAAAGATTGAAAATATGTGAGCAAGGCTTAAAAAAGGTAAACACGAAGTGCTTTTCGCTTTTGTCTTTACTATTTATTAGTGGAGATAACAATGAAACTACGAAAATATTCTGTTGCTGACCTAAAAGAAGCCTGCCGAACTTCTGGGAGTTTAAGGCAAGTTCTTAATAAACTGAACGTAAAAGCGGCTGGTGGAAATTACGAGACGCTTAAAAAGGCTATCGAACATTACGATATCGACATATCGCATTTTCACGGAAAAGGATGGAACAAGGGTGACCATTCAGGCATTCTTAAAAGCCATAGAAGAACCCTTGACGAAGTTTTGAAAGATGGAGTAAGAGTTAGTTCTTATAGGTTAAAGAACCGTCTTATTAAAGCTGGTATAAAAGAGCATAAGTGTGAAATGTGCGGCATTACTGAGTGGCTTGGAAACAAAACGCCGATCGAACTTGATCATATCAATGGAAAGCGAAACGACAACCGGATTGAAAATCTTAGAATACTCTGTCCTAACTGTCATGCATTAACACCAACTTATCGAGGAAAAAATAAAAAAACTGCT
>CP070664.1:1256431-1261618 GCA_020355325.1 Caldifarciminota bacterium | reverse complement strand
CTCGATCACACTAATCCTAGGGTTTTCTTTGATCCCGCAGTCCTGAAAATCAAGAGAGTCAAATTCCTTCGCATTCAGATTAAAACAACCAACTAGAACGGTTTGGCCTAATTCTGCCTGAATTTCGAGCACGGTAAACCATAGGTTTTCGCCATCAAAATATTTAAGATCTGAAACCAACCATTTATCAATCTCACCGATTTTTTTGGGTGATGAGTAATATATTGAATCACCGCTGGCGATTTCTATAATCTGAATCTGTGTCCCTTTAATTCTGGTTAGATATTCCTCGTTTTCTAAACACATTTTACCTTCATAATTAATTTCGAACAATTCGGATTTCCGGGGATTAAAGAATTGCAGAGAATTAATTAGTTGATCCTTGTACACAAAAGTGTCGACAGCAGACATCGCGCTATTGCCTAATGTGTGCCATGCTAAGGTATTTCGATCAAAGACAAAAGCACCGTATGGATTACCAATGCCACCGCTACCTTGAAGACGCAAGAATATCTCGCTATTGCTCTTAGCAAAGACCGCCGTTTCAATATAACCTATTTCTCTTGGTATTGCCCACCCAGCGTAAAGCAAGTGACAGTTGATGCCAATAACGAATAATAGTGCACATTTACATGATATATTCACATTACCCTTAATATGCGATATTGTAATGATTCTTTGGGTCGTGTCAATGTTGAAAGTCTTATGGTACTATTAATATTTGCAAAATCGCGGTACTTTACAGATATTTATTGACCGTTTAGCCGTAGATGCTGCATGAATGAATGGGGTCAAATCTAATCATTTAACAATATTGAGCAATACATCCAAGACAGAAAACCATATTCCCCGACGATCGTCACCTTCATCGTAGGAAAGATACACACACCGACTCGAATCAAGAAAGTCTGGTTTGGAGCCCAAGCCTGGATCCCCCGGCCATGCAGGGGAATGACGGATGGTAAGTCCGTTGTTCAACTTTAATTCTACGTAATACAGTACATTCTAAAACCAGAATGTCACAAATCTGTCACAAGCAAAAAGGGGGAGTGACCACAAAGATCACTTCCCCTTGTGATACACTTTTCGTGTATTATCTAACTTTCACCACCTTCTGTGTAACAACACCATCGACTTCTATGAAGTAAATGCCTGGTTGAATCTTGTCAGGTTCCACAACTCTACCGGCAATATCATAGAGTCTGCACTTGTTGCCTCTGGGTAGTTGTAGAGGGCCATAGAAGATGGTAGCACTCATGTGTTCACTCTTCTTTACAATAGCCAATCCCTCTTCAATAGCAGTCATTGGGTTGAGGCTTATGACAGTAAAATCCCATGTCGAGACGCTATCAGTGGTATATCCTGCAATGTAGATATTTCCATCCAGACCATATACACCAGACCAGGCACAATCAACATCGTCAGCTGTTCCATTGTACTGATAAACCCACCTCTCTGTTCCACTCTGATCTAAACTAATGGCTGTAAAATCATCATTAGCGTCGTAACTACGACCTACAGCATAGATATAGCTATCTAAACCATACAGAATAGATTGAGCAAAGCCACTAGTAGTTCCAGGATCATCGTAGCGGTACATCCATCTTTCGGTTCCATTGTGATCAAGACTCGCTACAAAAAAATCATAATTGTTATCACAGCTATATCCGCATGCATAGACATTTCCGTCTGAACCGTAGGCAATGGAGTGAGCCGCATCACAGTTATTTGCAGTACCATTGTACCTATAAACCCATCTCTCTGTTCCATTCTGATCAAGACTGATAACAACGAAATCTTCTCCGGTGGCTTCACTATTTCCTGCAATATAGATATTCCCATCTAATCCACAGACAATTGAATGTGCTCTATCCAACCCACTGGATGGCCCATTATATTGATAGACCCACCTTTCCACACCATTTTGATCGAGGCTGATTACCGTAATATCATCCTTTGAAGTTTCCTCCCAGGTGCGTCCTGCAGCATAAAGATTGCCGTCTATCCCATAGACAATCGATTCTGCCCAATCGCAATGATCACCGGAACCGTTGTATCGGTATTGCCACCTCTCATTGCCATTTGTATCAAGACTCATGATTGTAAAGTCTCCCCAGCTGCCGAGGATGTTGCTTTCACCCACTATGTAAAGATTACCATCTGCGCCATAGATAATTGAAGATACTTTCTCCCAATAATCAACTGTACTATCAGAGCGGTATATCCATCTTTCTGTACCGCTTTGGTCAAGACTAATGACTAATAGATCATCAAAGGACGCACCGTGAGCCCATCCAACAACATATATATTGCTATCTTCTCCAAAAACAAGCGAATAGGCTATATTGCTGGTGCTACCTGAAGCATTATATCGGTACACCCATCTCTCTGCACCATTTTGATCTACGCTGATGACGGCAAGGTCATCGTACCAAGTAGCGTCCTTGCTGAATCCAGCGGCATAGATATTACCATCTGCGCCGTATGCGATTGATTTGGCTTGATCGTGATAATTATAGATACCACCATTGTATTGGTAAACCCATCGTTCAATTTGAGAGAAAAGCATTAGCGGAATAAGGATTGTTAATACCAATTTGTTAACGCTACATATACCGAACTTACAGGTTTGTCCTATATTTACTCTCATTATATCCTCCTACATTTATAATTATACAAACATTATAGTAGTAGCCCAGTTTTTGTCAAGAGTTGGGTTGCTTCCAAACATGCGAGTGGATAATGAAATTCGCCTGCGTGTTTAGTTCAACACACAAACCGGGAAGCGACACTGTTAATGATTTCCAATTGGTACAGATAAGACCCAGTACGTAACAGCCATATCCTCATCACCGTTTAGGTCTTGAGAACATTGTCATTGAGGTGAACTGTTATGGAAACCTACGGATGGTAAGTCCGTTATTGGGATGTGTTAACTATTTGGCTGAAAGTCCCGTTTCTGCTATTATTGTGAAGATTCAGAGCGGGGATTTGACCCCATTCCTACCCCAATCTTAATTGCTACCCTCTCTCACTGCTCAACACTCGCTGTTGTATGCCACACAATCTTTATTTAAAATATTCCTTTGAGAATGCATATAGATAATAGCCAATATCCTTCGTTTTATATTCTTTTATTTTTTGCATACCAATTTTTTCAGATACACGTTGTGATGCTTTGTTGTTGCTGCGTATAAAACTACATATAGATTTTAAATCAATATGCAATTTTTCTATAGCATAATCTTTTACAGCTTTTGCGGCTTCTGTAGCATAACCTTGATTCCAATATTTACTCAAAAAATCATATCCAATCTCAACACAATGTTTCTCTTCAAATTTAGTATGTTCTAAACCACAATCACCAATTAATTCTTGGTTAAATTTTAGAATCACTGAAAATAATCCATATCCATATTTATTTTGGTGGTTTAAATTTCGATCTACCCAGTTTTTCATTTGTTCTCGACTAAATGATTGCAAATTAAAGGATTTCATTACATTCTTATCAGTGAAAATCTTTAACATATCATCAAGGTCATTTTCCTTCATCAACCTCAAAATTAATCTATCTGTCTCAATCATTACTTTAAAATCCTTCCTCAGATATTGTTAAAAGAATGTATGACACACAACGTTCCGCGAATATGCTAAGGCATCATCAACGGCAATCCAATATGCTTTGTCGAATTCATTAGCAGGTCCATCATACCTAACTACACATGTCTGAGCAAAACTGGGCATTAGCAGGACTTACACGGCAATAATGCACAAACAACGTATATCTACCTTCCTGATTTTTTACAAGGCATGACATTATAACGCGACAGACCGGCATGTCAAGTTCAAAGCCTGAACGGAATAAGCTAAGTGATTGTGAATCAGAGATCAACGGCTTTCTTGAGGCAAAGCCTCATTGATTATCCCGAATTTTCTGTATTGCAATATTTATTAGAAGTAATTCGAGGATCCCGTTACACGGGACAATAATATACAATAAGATTACGGAGATATTTGCATAACTGTAATCTGGTTTTTATCGCCGGTTCCAAATTTGCCCGCATTTCAATGAGGATGCAAATTTGAGGATCCTGTCTTCTCTCTCGGGGAATCGACCTGTGCTTTTGCACAGGCAGAATTTCACACTATAGTCCCGCATCATATTTGTCCTTTGAAGACGCAGGGAATCCGTCACAAGGGGAGTCACCGCTTGAGTCACTCCCCTTGTGCTACATTCGCATACAGTAATACCAGATGTTTCTATTTTATAAATACGAATTTCACGGTGTTCGATAATGCATTACCGGTGATAACACGGGCAAAATACACCCCGCTCGGCAAGGTGTTTTCTCTGCTATCTTGACCTGACCACTCAAGATGGTATTTACCAGCCTCATGCAATGACACTTCAATCCGATCAACCTCTGCACCGAGCAGGTTGTACAAAACAAAATCACCATCACCCATACCAGCCGGCACGTTAACCACAAATCTCACTCCTCCGGATACATACGCCATTGACAACCTCAAACGGAGATACGATATAGATGAAGAATATTCATTCACACCCGTCGGCTCACCTACTCTCACATCGCATTCTGTCAAGCCGTTCGCTTGGATGTAGTACCACCGTGAGTGTATCGGAGCCCCATATTTTGGGTGGTACTTGATACGCGCTCGCCATTTATACAAGGTGTTGAGCACAAACCCATCAAGCACCTGGCTTATCTGCACTCCGGGTGTATCAATGTCTATCCAGTCGGTCTCAATAAGCCCGGATCCACTGAAAGGAATTCCGAGTTCTTTTACCTCAAATTGCGCCTTGACCAAAGCCCTGCCATAATCTGAATGACCCAGAAATCTTGCCCCGAACGAGGTGTTTGAATACGTGAATAGCGCAGGCACAATTGGTACTGAGTAGTCCACTCGCAGCTGCTCTGGTTTTACCAGAATCCCCACACCTTCGTTACCGAGATATACAAATGATCCACCCTCATCAGTCTGACCATTGTCATACCAACGGGCGCCCACGATTACGTCTGAGTATCCATCGCCGTTCACATCGCCGGCAGCTGAAACATAATTACCAAACTCCGCGCCTGCTTGATCTGATTCTGCAATCCAGTCCGGGATCGTAGACAAACCTGTGGCCGAACCATGATAGACATAGGCGCGTCCCTCATCGGT
>CP070664.1:1252800-1256331 GCA_020355325.1 Caldifarciminota bacterium | reverse complement strand
ATGATACTGATGCGCATCGGCAAAAATCTTTATTGTACCGCTATCAAAGAGCGCACGGCTCTGTTCAAACAGCTCGACTTCTTTTTTGCCGAGTGTAACCAATACAGAAAACGCTCTTGTTTCAGGAAATAAGACGCACAGCGTTTTCCCTTTTCTCGTATATTTACAACACCAGCCATATTTTTCGCCATAAAAGTGTAGTTCCGGTTGAAAATCGTAGTTCTCCTTGAGGAATCTTTTGAGTTCCTTCCACAGTTTTACAACACGGGTGCCTATGGTTGCCAATATTTTTTTCTCATTAGGTACTTTCTGTTTATCAATGAGTCTCTGGTACGGTTTGTTTTTCGACATCAGAATCTCCATTTTTCTTCTACGACATAAAATGTTTTGATGTATCTATGCTTTAAAAAGCGCATTCTGTCCAAGGTTTTTGACATATACGAACATGGGAGCTATTATTCCAAACCATAAACCTGTCTCGGTGCAAGGTATTTTGGAAATCTATCTAAAAGAGCTAAACGAATAAGGTAGCAAAAATGGCACGCATCAACATATTCGCTATCGTGATCGACACTATATTCTTTTGCCAGAAGAGCAGGTCCTCCTTTAATCAATGGACCACAAATTGGATGTGATTCAGCATGATACTTCGCAACAAGGATTGATAAAGGAGTTTCCCACATATTACCCATGCTCAGCCCCTGGCAGATATGAACATTACCATAGGAATCGAGGTGAACTCTTTTTGGATTTTTTAAATCTTCATCTGGGCATTCTTTGAATTCTTTCCATTGCTTTTTGGGCAGCCCTTCCACTAACTTCTCGACTGCTCTTCCTCTGAACTTAACTCCTCCACCAATGACGGGTGCTCCTTTATCGTGTTCTTTATCTCTTCTCGTCTCAATCGTAGGTTTCTCTATACAAATTGAGTCGACAGGCAGGCTTAATTTCTTTGCTCCAGACAAAGCTCGCTTAGCAGGACTGTCTTTTTCGTCTTCACTGTGATATAAATCATCACTTATACTAAGATCAGAAATTTTCAATGTACAAAGAGGACTGTACCAAAGGCCGACGTCTTCCTTCGATGTTGCGTAATACGCATTCGTCACTACACCTATTTTGAATCCCATGCCACGAGCAATTTTAATTGCCTCGAGCATGAGAGGGTAGAACAGAAACGGCTCGCCACCTTCGAAGTATATCGACTCTATTGTACCAATCTTGGTCGCTTCATCGAGAACCTTTTTTATTTGATTCAGGGTGAACGTTCCTTTTGCATCTGGACCGCAGTATAGAAAACAGTGGTCACATTTTAAATTACACATGTACGTAAGAAGAAAGTGAATTCCTTTTAACATAATATTTTTTTGAGTTCTGTAACACATTCAGGCGGTATTATATGATGATGCACATCAATCCTACGTGCTTCTTTTGTTTTCATTTTTTCAACTCCCTGAAGTTTTCTATCATATTTATTTAATTAATCTCTTTTTCTTCGGCATCAAAGTTTCCAACATGTCTTTCATATGATCTAATATCCAGAGATGTCCTGAGTTGGGAATGATTTTTATTTCACAGTTAGGTAATTTTTGGGCAATATACTTTGGCATATTGCCAACGAGTACGTCTGGTTCAGCATGCCACACATGTACTTTTATCTTTATTTGTTCTAAAGGAATCGGCCATCTTCCTGGAATTTTCGTATCATAGGCAGAACCTATTCCATCTTGACGATATGCTTCAGGAAAATCTTTTATGAAAATATTTTTTATCTCAGAGCGGTCAAAAATCTTTTTATCCCATTCTGAGAGTTCCACATCTCTTAATTGTATGGACAATTTTTCAGGATTTTTTTTTGCCATTGATGCTATTATTTTCATTTGTAATTTGATGAGCCAAAAAAGAGAATTAGAAATTTTCCATAGTAAGCGGACAGATCGAATCACGCCTTTAGTTGCTTCTGGCACATTTGGACCCACACTGCCGAACACCCCTACCGCAAATAGCCTATCAGGAATCTTCCAGGCACAGGCAAGAGTAAAACGTCCTCCTCCAGAAGGACCGAACACTGAAAACTTATCGATCCCTAAATAGTCGGCGAGTTCTGCGATATCGGTTGGCCAATTTTCCAATGCATAAGGATTGAAATCAGTAAGGCCATATCCAGGTCTATCTGGCGCAATAATATGAATGTTTGGTAAAAAAGGAGAACCTGGAATTAGTCCCCAAGAAAGCCGAGAACCTGGATTTCCGTGAAAAAGAAAGACTGGCAAACCATCTGGGTCACCATATTCAGCATAGCCAATCCTTCGACCGTCAGACAGGCGAAAAACATTGTCATCACGCAGAATTTTCATACAATTATTGCGAAGGTTTCTCTTCAGATTTGCTTTTCCTTGCTTGTAAACCTTCTCTACCCAGCAGGGCCACCATAATGTAAAATACCGACATCAGTCCCCACATAAGAAGAGAAATAGTAGGGCTAAAAACCGAAATCACTACGGCAAGCACTATAATCAGAAAGAGTCTGATTTGTGCTCGTCGTTCACCTTTTGCAAAAGCAGGGTCAAATTCCTTTTCAATGAGCCGTTTTTCGGTGGCATATAAAGCGATCGCATTCATCAGCACGTAACACAGCATCATATTGCACCCGTAGATCAAGGCTGGCATAGTTTCTCTCCAGTATACCGCCACGAGTGATGAAGAGAACGGCACCAAGGACACGAACATCAGGAAAAAGAGGTTTAACCACATTAGCCGACCATCAGTTCGCTTGATATTAGCAAACACGCCGTGGTGAAAGAGCCACCAGAGGCTCAACACCAAAAAACTTACGACGTAGCTGAGGTATTTAGGCCACATCTCAAGCAGCCTCTGGGACAGTGTAGTATCAACTGCTGTTCCTGATATTACTGGTATGCTGAGCTCCAGTACCAATAATGTCATGACAATGGCAAATACACCGTCGGTCAGGGCTTCGAGACGCCTCGGTATGAATAGCTCCATATCAGAAGCTCCTTTTCTCTTTATTTCAGTCTGCTTCATCGTTATGTTTTGACTGTCTTTTCCTTCTTCCATGATCTATAATCTGACCTTTTCAGCCACCTTTGCTACAAAATCCTTCTTTTCTTCTGCTGACATTCCATTACTACCCTGTTCTACTAAGGTACGCACCATATTCAATACAAAATCAATTCGTTTCTCTTTCGGTAGATTAGGAAGCATCATCTTTAGACAGCGTGGCATCATCTCCGTCATCATTTGTGGCATCATTGACATTTTCCCTTCCTTACCTTCTCCCATCATCTTGAACATCTCCTCACATCCACTCTTACCTTCACTCATCATGTTTTTCATCATCTTGGGCATCATTTCTTCCATCATCTTTTCTTTTTCTTCTGAAGTGATGTCGGCGAAGAATTTGTCCATCATTTTATTCATCATTTCTTCTTTTTCTTCTTCGCTCATTCTTCCCAGCATATACTCCATCATCTTTTCCATCATACCCATTTTTTTCTCCCTTCAAATTAT
>CP070664.1:1246594-1252700 GCA_020355325.1 Caldifarciminota bacterium | reverse complement strand
CAACTGCACAATGCTCATCAATAACATCGGCTCTGATTCTCTTAAAGAGACATTAACGTGGGAGTATGACCCTTCACGGTATACAGTAAAACCACAGGAATTACCCCTCTTTCTCGAGTGGGAGGAAAAAAAAGAATATCAAATCGAGGTGACGATTCCAAATGGCTCAGACATTTTTCCAATGCCTCAATTTGCACTTGCTTATCCATTTACATATGGCAAAACGTGTACACTAAAGAATGTGCTCTCATTCAAACGTCTGAAAACCGTTAAGAAAGTAAAATCGCCGCCGATTATAGACGGCGAACTCAATGATAAGGTATGGCAGAGCCTCGTACCAATAGCCAACCTGGGCAGCAATAGCGGTCAGTTATCACCAATCGAAAAAACTGAAACGTATCTTGCCCATGATAAAGAAAATGTTTATGTAGCAGCACGCTGTTACGAAAGTGATTTTTCAAACCTGAGTGCTCAAATTACGGAGCATGATGGACCAACCTATGCCGATGACAATGTTTGGTTCTTCTTTGACAGTAATCTTGATAAAGAAACGTATTATCAACTCATTGTTAACAGCAATGGCGTCGCCTTTGACCGGTCGTGCAGAATCACGCAAGGACAGCCCACAACAGATAGAGCATGGAATGGTCCATGGGAGATAAAAGCTGGGTGCGAAGATAATGCCTGGATACTGGAAATGAAGATACCGAAGCAGGGCCTCGAGCCATTTGATGGAAAACAGTGGGGATTCAATTTCCGCAGATTACAGACGCGACTGGAGAATGCTGGATACTGGACGCTTCCGTTTGGACATGACCCGGCGAATTTTGGTATCATAGAATTTGATTAATTGTAAACCACTAACCCATGCGATCAGAACACCCTCGTGTTTGACTACAAGAACCAACCCCTTTGAGACTTGACATTAGGAGGGGGCAGAGTACAATACGCATATCATTCCGAGTCTTAACGAGCTCAAGCATCATAAAGAGGAGGATATTGCATGGCATTCAATAAGAAATCTTTAAGATGGAACGTACTCATTGTTTTATTTATTGTTATCGTCGTATTGTATGCTGTTTGTGGAAGTCACTACGTCCGTTCCCAAGCTCCTCACACGGTATCGGGAAACCAGCACAAGATCTCACCCCCCATCGCCGAAATCATTCAAAAAGCAGATACCCTCTTCGGTGATATCCGTATCGACAACTATTATTGGCTGCGTGATAGATCAAATCCAGCAGTCATCGCATACCTTGAGGCAGAGAACAACTACACCGAAGCGATGATGAAACACACTGAAGAGTTTCAGGAACAATTGTACAAAGAAATGTTGGGTAGAATCAAAGAGACCGATACGTCAGCAGTAGACAAGATAGACGAATATTTTTACTATTCGCGCACTGAAGAAGGGAAGCAGTATCTCATGTATTGCCGCAAAAAGGGAAGTTTAGAATCCTCTGAGGAGATCGTATTAGACTTGAACGAACTCGCTCGAGGGCATGCATATTTATATTTAGGCGCTTACAGAGTGAGTCCGAATCATAAATTCCTTGCATATTCTATAGACACAGCAGGTTCAGAAAGATTTGTGATTTACATTAAGAATTTAGAAGAAAATGTCGTCTTGGAAGAAAAACTATTGAATGCGAGTGGCGATGTAGTATGGGCAAATGATAACAAAACTTTTTTCTATGTGTTACTAGACGAGGCAAAGCGTCCCTATAAACTCTACCGACACTCATTAGGGAATAATCAGGGTGAAGATGTATTCATCTACCATGAAAAAGATGACGCATTTTGGCTCGATATATCGAAGACGAAGAGTAAAGAATACGTATTGATGAACTTAGGGAGTCACACCAGTACAGAGATTCACTACGTGAAGGCGGATAAACCTGCAGAGGATTTCGAGGTAATACAGCCGCGCGTGGCTGAACTGGAATACTATGTCGAACACCGCGAAGATAAATTCTACATCATGACGAATGATAATGCAAAGAATTTTAAGATCGTGGAAGCATCAGTGCAGAACGCCTCGATACCCTATTGGCAAGAGTTCATCCCACATCGTGATAACGTCAAAATAAGTGGATTCGATGTCTTTAAAAATCATTTAGTAGTATATGGAAGAGAAATGGGATTGGAAAATATTCAGATAGTGAATCTTCTCAATAACGAGTGTCACTATGTTGATTTTCTTGAACCAGTGTACACATTCTGGGCAGATAAAAATCCGAATTTTTCCACAAACATACTGCGCTTTAACTATACATCACTCACGACACCGAAGTCAGTCTTTGATTACAATATGGACATCCGTACCCGTAAACTAAAAAAGCAATACCAAGTACTCGGTGGTTATGACCCATTACTTTATCAGTCAGAGAGGATATTTGCTCAGGCGCGTGACGGAACCGAAATACCGATATCATTGGTATGCAAAAGAGGTTTGCGCAAGGATGGAAGGAGTCCTCTCTATCTCTATGGTTATGGTACCTACGGCTGGAGTAATGAACCATATTTTTCCTCAAATAGGTTGAGTCTGCTCAATCGCGGTTTCATTTATGCCATTGCCCATGTTCGTGGTGGTGGTGAAATGGGCAAATACTGGCATGAGCAAGGAAGGTTTTTGAACAAGATGAATACCTTTACTGATTTTATTGCCTGTGCCGAGCATTTAATCGCTGAAAAGTATACATCGAGTGACAAACTCGTCATCAGTGGTGAGAGTGCTGGCGGAACACTCATGGGTGCTGTTACCAATATGCGACCCGATCTCTTTAAAACCGTCATCGCAAAATTTCCTTTTGTAGACGTTCTCAATACTTTGTTGGATATATCCATTCCATTAACCGTTGTTGAATATACAGAATTGGGCGACCCCCATGAAAAAGAATATTATTATTATATAAAGTCATATTCTCCGTACGATAATGTGGTGGCTAAAGAATATCCCAATATGTTAATTACCGCCGGATTGAACGACCCACGGGTCGGGTATTGGGAACCAGCCAAATTGACTGCCAAACTGAGGGCATTAAAAACCGACAGAAACATGTGTCTGCTCAAAACCAACATGGGTGCCGGACACGGCGGTGCATCAGGCCGCTATGACTACCTCAAGGAGATTGCCTTTGAATATGCCTTGATATTAGATTTGTTTGGAACAAAAGATTAAAAGTCGAAATTTAGTTTGAATTCGCATAACTCATAAAGGAGGTTTTATGATACACAATTTAAATAATACACCACTTTTTTCCTTGTTGGTTTTGTTAATGTTCATATTTTTATCGTGTGCTCCGAAGCTGGACGAACGAGTCAAAGCGTATGAGCAGGCATATAACAGTCACGATGTAGAGAAAATCATGTCTTTCTATGCCGATGATATCAAATTCGAGGTGGTTGGATTCTTCGTAAAGGAAGGCACGGAGGAAGTCCGAAACCTGACAGAATACGACGTCACGGTGAATATTCAAATGAGTATATCAAATATTAAAGTAAATGGCGACACTGCTACATTCACGCTCATTGAGAGTAATGATTGGTTTAGACTTGCCGGAGTCGAGGAATTAGTCTATGAGCCGAATAGAATTGTATTCCGGGATGGACTCATAAAAGAAATAAGAGCAGAAATAACACCTGAGAGTGTAAAGGCTGCTGGTAAGGCTTATCAAACCATTATGCAATGGGCATCCAAAGAACACAGCGAAGCATTAGCAGAATTAACGCCTGGTGGAATATTTAGTTACACTGCAGAGACCGCCAAAAAATGGTTAGAACTATTAAAGGAGTGGCGTAACAAATAAGGGGACAGGCTACTTTTCTAAATTATCTCTTCCCATTTCTCTAAAAGGTTTGCAAACAGTTTCATTAGCGTTATGAGCTTTTAAAATCAAAACTTCATATAGCAGTATGTCCCCTGTCTTGACTTAGCCCTGTGAGTAAGTAAAATGCTCTATGGGAGGTCGAGTGATGAGCTATAACATACGAGCAAATGCTTCGCAAATATTGCCTTATTTTTTTATTTTTCTCATAATTTTAACTCAGGTCAGTTGTCAATTATCTATTCAAGGAGCAAGAATGAGTAAAAAACAATCAGAAGACAATCTGAACGATATATTAAATTATTACACTGCTCACAGCATAATGACTGATCCTGGTAACTATGCTCACCTTTACGAAGACCTGCCGGCTGACATTTCAGAGCTCTGTAAAGTCGTGCAGGGTGTAATGATACATGTCTTCTGGACACAAGGGTATGGCGTAGAGCTGTCTGAGGAGAGGAAAAAAGAGGTTCAGATGCGCACGGTAGAAGACATGTTAGCCCGGATCATAGAATTAGATGAGCGTGCTATTAATAGTACACGCGAACCTGACCTCCGTGTGGTCGGCAATTGCCGAGATTTTTCTTTACTGCTCTGCTCTTTTCTAAGACATAGAGACATCCCAGCACGCGCACGGTGCGGTTTTGGAACCTATTTTACTCCTGGTAAGTATGAAGACCATTGGATTTGCGAGTATTGGAACTCTCAGGAAAAAAGATGGGTGATGGTTGATGCACAACTGGACAGCCTTCAGCTTACAGTACTCAAGATCGATTTCAACACACACGATCTGCCTCAAGGCAAATTCTTGACTGCTGGAGAAACATGGCAATTATGTCGCTCTGGAAAGATTGACCCTGATCTATGTGGCATCTTTGACATGAAGGGCTTGTGGTTTGTCGCAGGTGATGTCATGCGTGATTTTATGGCGTTGAACAAACTGGAAATCTTGCCCTGGGATTGTAATGAACTCATGAAAGCACATGGTGAACAATTAAGTCACGAGGATTATGTCTTACTCGATAAGTTAGCAGGTTTGACAACGGCTGGCAGTAACGCATTTTTAGAAATACGAGCGCTCTATGATTCTACACCAGCACTCCGGATGCCTACAGACTGGAGGCCATAAATGCACAAATTTGTCTCAAAAATATGAGAGAGATTTACAGATAAAGAGGAGGAAGAATGTTCGATAAACTGCGCTCGATCCTCAGTAAGGTCGATGCTGATTATGCCGATATTCGGTACGAGATTAAAAAGGATGTCACGATCACCTTTAATGGAAAGGAATTGACACAGATCGGATCTAATTCTACTGATGGATATGTGGCGAGGGTATTAAATGATGGAGGAATGTCTTCGGCCGTCTTTACAAGAGAGGGCGATGCTGAGAAAGCCCTCGGCACTGCAATAGAAAATGCACGATTGATTGCCAAAAACATAGATAAGCCGATACAATTAGCAAAGACAGAGGTCATTAAAGATACGTATACCCCTAAGCTCAAAGAAGATCCGAGAGCCATTTCTATTCTCGAAAAGCTCGAACTCGTTGGTAAGTATAACGATATTCCACTCGGGTACGAAAAAATTGCTACAACATCCATTACTTATCAGGACATCATAAGAGAAAAATACTTTATGAATACAGAGGGAACAGAAATAAAAGAAGACCTCATCACAACGAGAGTAGCCGGTGAAATCACGGCGCGAGACGGGAGTTTACTCCAAAATGTCAGAGTCAGAGCCGGAGGAAGCAATGGATTTTCAACCGTACGAAATCAGGAGGAGAATTTCGAGAAACGTACGGCTCTCGCACTTAATCTTCTCAAGGCTCAACCAGTAAAGGGTGGTGTTTATAATTGTATATTAAATCAGAGTCTAGCCGGTGTGTTTACCCATGAGGCTTTTGGTCATTTTTCCGAAGCAGATATCATAGAAACCCTGCCATCCATACGCAAAAAAATGAAACTAGGAAACAAACTGGGCAGCGATGTCGTCAATATAGTGGATAATCCCACCATCCCTGATCAGCTTGGATTCTACAAATACGATGATGAAGGCGTAAAGGCTCGCTCAACACAACTCATAAAAAATGGCGTTTTAACCGGCCGGCTTCACTCACGAAGGACTGCTGCTGAGTGTGGAGAAATTCTCTCTGGCCACTGTGTTGCTGAAGATTACCGATACGCGCCCATTATCAGAATGGGTCCAATTTTCATAGAAGCCAGTACACATAGTTTTGAAAGCCTGGTGGAGATGTTGAAGGATGGACTGTACAT
>CP070664.1:1240974-1246494 GCA_020355325.1 Caldifarciminota bacterium | reverse complement strand
CCAGTAGTACCAGAACCGTATTTGCGAACGTGCGCCTCGTAATCCGGGTCTGGATGATAATTGGTACCCCGGGTGATTGTGGTGCTTGTACCCGATGTGGATTGTAACCAGCCATCAGTGAGGGCTTGTTCAAAATCACCGTTCGTTATATAGTTGCTCGCACCACAGATGCCGATAACGAGAACCAGAATTAAAAATCGGTGCATACGACCTCCTTTGTTTGTGAACCTATTAAGGAGAGCTTTTTTCAATTACCCATTGATCCTTCTTCTCTCTTATAGACCACATACTGAATCCTAAACCCTTATTCTATTAGTATATATGTATGGGGGATGCTGTCAAGAACAATGTGTGGAGGAATCAAAAAGAGGGGTGATTATTCACCCCTCTTTTTCCATGATCATTGATCGATGATTTATTCAAGCAGAATTATCTTTGCAACTTGTCGTTGGTTTTCAACCTCTAAGTGAACGAAATAAATACCGCTCGACACTCGCCGACCAGAATTATCTTTGGCATCCCAGGTGATGTGGTTGGATTGTCTTATAGTCCTATCGTCGAATTGTCTCACGAGCCGACCTGCGATATCGAAAATCTTGAGAGAAATTTTTTGACTATTATCTGTTATCTGATATCTGATATCGGTTTTTTTGCTGAACGGATTGGGATAGAGTGCAAGTTTTGGAGTTATTACATCAGATTTCGTAATTTCTTCAACTCCAGTTGAGAATATGCCGAAGAAATGCATAATGGAATCCAATAGAGCTGCCTTCGTCGAGACACCAGTAGCATCAACCAGACCACCAAGTTCAAACGAAGTGCCAACTGTCATATGAGTTTCGGCATCGTTGGCAACACCGACAGTGTCGGAATTGTTTGCATTTCGGAAAATTGTGAACCCCGTACCGGTTGATTTGAGGTGGTCCATGAAAGAGTTTTCGCCACTATAGCTGTAATTCATGCCCTCGGTAAACGTTGCAGATTGACCAACAACGGTGTAGAGATCAGTAGAGCCATCACCAACCGCATTAATCCCGAAAAGTGGACCAAAATTATAACCACCTACATACTGGGGGTCATAGTACCAGACATCACCACCCTCGAGATACATACGACCACCAGTATTCAGATAATTTACCAGCGCAGTTGCCTCATCGCTCGTTGCTCCAATAACATAGTTGTTCGCATAAATTCCAACACAGACAAAGATTGTTTTGTAAACACCGAGGTCGCTATTTCTTTCAAACAAGTCGAGAGAATGTTCACCCGTATAACCTAGTGACGTCAGTATGTTATCCATTGTCTCACCAGGCGCTGGTGTTGGGTCGGGATTCCAGATCAGGTAATCGAATCTCCCAACGACAAGTTTGAATTCGAAAGTGTCAATGTATGCACCATCATTCGCAATAAGATTGAATATGGCAGTATGTGATTCGGGTGTAGATGGACCAGCAGATAGTACATATGGGTCACCAGTATTTTCTTTTATGCTATCGATTGCCAGGGCGCCAAAATACCCAGCACCGTCGGTGATGGTTATGTATGGGTCAGATGATTCAATGGTTGTGGAGAGATTTGTTAAATCTACTCCCCCAATATTTTTTAATGTAGCGGTTAAATCGACAGTTTCTCCGGGGTCTAAACGACCATTGTTATTGCCACCAGCATCATCAACGCTTGTGGTAATAAGGGTAACGTAGGGGTCTGTTCCTGTATAATTTAGGGCAATGTCATCTGCGAGGACCCTCGCATAACAGTGCCCGCTTCAACAACCATTTGTTGTGTCATACAATGCAACCTCAATCTTTGCGATATCCGCGGGATTTACTCCGGGCAGTTCTACTAATTCGTCATCAATATTAAAAGAGTAGTTATGCCAATTATTCGGACTGGTTGCTTCAATCATATGGAAGAAATCAGAGTTCGTGTAAGGACAGTGTGGCGAATTATAACATATCCGAGTCTGACCGAGTACGTTATTGTCGTTGTCGAGGTAGAATAGAGTCACTGATGCACTTGCCCAAAATGTATCGGCTGGGTCGTATTCATAAGCATAGAGGTTTGCATTGACCGAAAATTCCAAGTCCGTCGTAGGAATGTTAACCGTCTGGTACAATTTCATGTAAGCCGCATCGTATTTTCTAACCTTCACCTCGTAATCTGGATCTGGGTCATATCCGGTAGCGCGGTTGAGTGTATCATACGAATTTGAACCTTGAATTCTCTGTGTCCAACCAATATCCAGTTCCTGCTCGAAGTCACCGTTTGTCAGCAATACTCCAGCATTGCTGATTCCTATGATGAGGAATAATGCTAGATACTTATACATAGTACCTCCTTGCTTTGCGATTACTTTTTAATCCAGCGAACCGCCAGCACCAGTGCGAAAAGTTTTGCTTTCTGCGTGTGCCTCCTCACACCCCAGTGACATAGCCTGCGAAAAATTCCGCACCGCCCAATCATGAGTCAAGCAGCGTCAGAGTATCTACATAACCTGACATCCTTCTGACTCATTCTTCTTTACATAATATATGTATAAATAGGTTTTTGTCAACCTGCTTGAAGCAGGAGTCCTTTTAAACCATGATTGCTATTCTATATCGCCTGAAATCCAGAAATCATCGATGGCGGACATCCAATTGTCAGTGTCTATTGCTTCAGTTTCAAATCGAACGTAGATATCTTGTACAAAGCCAGAGATAAACGTGGTTAACTCAGCGTCGGCTTCGATTGGTGTAGTAGTAGTGACCAAATTAAATTGATCTGTTACATCTGTCCAGTTAGTAGTATCAGGCGATATATATATCGAAAGTTCCGCATGAGAATGTTTGATGTATGTGAATCCAACAAATAAGGCAGCTATGTTACAAGAAGGAGTCGCGCGGTATGTTGCATAATTATCAGGGCTCGGTGGAAAATCCCGTACCATAACGTAGTTTTCGTCGAGAGGCAACTCTTGTCTCATTATATTCCATTCAGATGCTTTCCAGTTGCCGTATCCATCCAGTTCAACATATGGTGGATTATCTGGAGTCGATGAGGGATAGAAATTAAAATTATCGAATGCATAAAATCCGCCGCATACCCCGCCGTTATCTACAATGACAGAGACAGCCTGTGAAATTCCTTCATTTTCTGCTGCGTCATATGCCTGAGCATGAATGGTGTGTATTGTACTATCCTGGAAAGGCGTTGTTATCCATGCATAGGTATATGGCCCGGCTGTCGAGGTAGATACGAGCGAATCATCGATGTAAAATTCGACTCTCACAACACCTTCGTTGTCAGTCGCTTCGGCAGTAATATTCTCTGTGCCATTCACTACTGATCCATTAACAGGATAAGTAATCTCTACTTCGGGGGCTTGTTTATCTGCGCATCCTATCAATAATACGCAGATTATGCATCCAATGATAAGTTTCCTCATCGCTTCTCCTCTTCTTTCTACAATATTCATTTTTTGAATAATGTCAAGAATACGTACGTCCGTTATTTGAAGAAATGGCGGTAAATATACTTTTGCTTAAAGAAGCTGGGTTAAGATCTGCTACGCCTATATTGAGTCTATATTTCTATCTCAGTAGTACGCACCTCTTTGTTTGAACAATATCGCCAGCTCTCAGTTGATAGTAATAAACACCACTAGGCAGGCTTTGAGCATCGAAGGCGATACTGTGCTCGTTGGCATTTAATTTACCATCTACCAACGTGAATACTTTCTGACCCAAGACATTGTAAACATTTAATTCAACATAACAAGCTGCTGGTAGGTCAAAGCGAAAGGTAGTCGTGCGATTGAAGGGATTAGGGCGATTTTGCTGTAAGCTCACAGCCTGAGACTTCAGAGAATATTCTTCCATCTCGGCAATGCCGTATTCAGCTGCGTATTCGAAAAGTTCAGGTAGTATAAGGTCAACGCCTACAGAAGATTCTCCATTCGTCAGAATTATAGCGGCCGTGGTTTCTGCTGGGCAGTAATACATCCTCGTCTCGAATCCAGCAGTGCTCCCATTGTGTCCCCAGAGCTCTTTACCATCAACATAATCTCTATACCAAAAAAGTCCCTGATTTGGATGAATGCTTGGATTCTGAACCGTGGTCATCAATTCGACCGTCGTACTGTCTAAGATTCTAACCGTGTCGATTTCACCATATTGCATGAAGGCGATGAGGTAGCGGGCGAGCTGAAGCGTGCTTGTCCTCAGTTGAAAGGCAGGATACATGGGGTGACCCCAGTGGCCGTAAGCGTGGTGAGTTCCACCACTATAATAGTACGGCATGGCGACATTGTTAATGTCCAATCCAGCCAAAAACCATGAAGTTTCATTCATGCTTAATGGAGTAAAAAGGGAATCTCGACAGTATGTCGGGAAGCTGTCTTCGATCGCCTCGACTAAGTAACCAGCCAATGCAGCTGCCACATTGCAGTAATCGTATCCTATGCCAGGACTCCAGTTATTGAAGTTAAGGGTATCGTAGTACGCTCCGCCCGGAATGAGGTAATCCTCCAGAAATTCACCCAACGCTATCGGAGAATCTCCCAAGACAGCCAGTGGATTCAGGATGGTCCAGTTGTCATTAATGCTTGAGGTATGAGCGAGAAGCATTCGAAAGGTAATCACAGAATCCGGGAAAAAATAATTATGGACTGCGAAAGGAAGATAGTCGTTGATATTATTATCTAGCTCAAACAAACCTCGTTCCCAAACCTGCATCAACGCCACTCCGGTAACGGTTTTAGAAATCGAAGCCAGCATAAAAAGCGTTGTGTCTCCAACTTCAATATTTTGCGCGAAGTTGGCGTAGCCATAAGACCCAGTCCATATTATTTCGCCATTTTTAATCGCGCATGCAGCCAGCCCTGGGATATGGTACTGAGCCATCAGTGTATCGATTAAGGAATCCAAATAGACTGAATCATGGCGGGCAGTTAATATGTTAGGCTCAGTGTGGCGTAGATGTTCCGACAATCGCGGGTGGTTCGGCTTTATGTCGGTTTCTAATTTAGACTCAAGAGCTTCAGCTGTAGAAACATTTACAAGGGTTGCTGTACCAATAATGATATATAGGAGAATTAACACCTTTTTATTCATTGTGGCCTCCTTTTTTACATTTTTTATGAGTCTATAAAATTATAGTAATTCTCATTACGTTATCAAGAGTAATTTTAAGGTCTCCTTGTAATCTCCTGGTTGAATAGCGTTCAACGCAGAATCTGGGTTCACATATCGGGTATTTGCGCTGCTGGCCGAAGAGGCACAGCAGCGCAAACACACCTTCGTTCAATGAATATCTTTCTACATTTTTTATTACCTCACCAAGAGCAGTTTCTCTGTCGCAACGTAATTATCAGCTTGCAATTTCACGAAATAAACACCGCTGCTCAACATCCTGTTCTGGTCGTCCCGACCATCCCAGGATAGCGTATTGCGTAGGGCGTAAGGCGTAATGCGAAACGACTTCACTAACCGACCAGCCGCGTCGTAGATACCCAAGGTCATGTCTTGTATCGTGTATCCT
>CP070664.1:1235050-1240874 GCA_020355325.1 Caldifarciminota bacterium | reverse complement strand
TCAACTATTCCCCCTCACTCATTACGTCCAACGACTTACGCCTTACTCCCTAGGACTTACACCCTACGCAATACCGTATCGTGGGATGGCGTCGATGATGCAGACAGGAAATTACCGAGTGGCGTTTATTTCTTAAAATCTACAGCGGGTGATTATCAACAAACAGAGAAATTGTTATTAATACGATAATTTAGTAAGTAGATAGTCCCGACAATGAAGTCGGGATACTCGATTTTTCAACTCAAACAAGTTTTAGGAAAAATCGGCATAGTCAATAGTCAGTTGTTATAGGAAAGGGAGTGCGTAAAATCACTCCCCTTTTTCATATAGTCCTGTCCTCAAAGTCTCAATCTCATACTATTTGACTTTTCAGAGGGAATATTTATAATAAGGAAAATGCCAGCCACAGAAAATAAAATCAAGGTCATTCCGATTGAACAACCCTTCTTGCGTGTGCTGGCTCAATATGTATATAATAAATTCAAAGGCACTATTCCTGATTTCTCGGACATTCTGATCATCTTCCCATCACAGCGGAATAAATTCTATTTTCGGAGATACCTGCTCGAAGCCTCAAAAAATAAAGGCATTATTCCACCCACAATGAAGACCATTGCCGAGGTGATGAACACCCTCTATGAGATGCTCGGTGGTAAAAAGGGCCTGGCTCTCAACAGAATAGAGCGAAATTATGTCCTAAAAAGTGTTGTCGACTCGTTGAAGGTTGAATTGTGGAGAGATTTGCCATTTTTGCGATTCATCGCTATTGGCGACCGTCTCCTCGGGTTTTTCGATGAACTCGCAAAGGAACGCGTCACGCTTGACGCCATCGAAGAGAAAATCCTCGCTGGTCACTATCCAGAAAAATATGTCCATAACGAATTACCCATCATGAAACGCCTCTATGAAGAATATCGAAAACGTCTCGCCGAGCACAACTATCTCGACACCATAGATTTATATGATACACTGTCTGAACAGTATTCGAGTTCTTTGTTGCAAAATTATATGTATATAATAATTGCTGGGCTCGTCGCAACAACCACAGTGGAAAATAAAATAATCAAAGAGATTCTCGAAAATCTCCCTGCTGAGTTGATTCTTCATTCCACACAAAAAGACATCATGAAAATGGATACTACAGACAAGCCATTCTATCCACATTACAAGTTATTACATGCGATAGAAGCAACCAAAACAACAGAAATAAACGGCAAAAAAACTCCAGCGCCAGCAGTGTTTCATATCAAGCGTACAGAAACAGAATCACAGCAGACTTTTTATCTCGGAACTCTACTGCGAAAACTGAAGGAACATGACGAACCGCACCGCATCGCCATCATTCTCACTGATGAGACCAATGTCTATTCCATCACAGAGACCTTAAACGCGCTCGGGGTCGAGTTTAACCTATCGGTCGGATTTCCCTTAATCCAGTCGATCCTCTATTCCTTTCTCAGCCAACTACACATCCTGATTGAACAAAACCTGCACTATCAGGAATTCTTTGCCTTTATCAAACATCCGCTCTTTAAAAATGCAATAATCGACAAAAAATCCTTACGACCATTAATCTATGACCTTCAACAAAATATGACTGAAAACCAATTCAATTATTTCGACCACGAGCGCTATCGAGAAAGCAAATTTGCACCGCTCGTCACACTCGTCAAGCAGTGTGTCGATACCGTACAAAAGGAACTCTCTTTGAATGAATACATCGAAAGCATCATCGAAATGCTCAACACCATGCTTCGCTACAATTATGAATTTTTGCAAAAAAATACACCAGATATCACCGAGTTCTTTGACCGCATTCACAATCTGACAAAACTGCGCATTCCTGAGGAGACGGTCACAAAGGGTATCAAGATGCTCGAGTTCATTCTGCATATTCTCAAGGAGGAAACATTCAATCTTCAGGGAGACCCAATGAAAGGTATACAGGTTATTGGTTTCCTTGAAGCACGAAATCTCGACTTCGACTGTATTATCCTCCCATCAATGAATGAAGGAATCTTTCCTCGCCGGAGTGAAAAGGATTTGTTTATTAACCAGCCGGTTCGCAAAGAGATCGGGCTTCCCTATGACAAGGAGCGTGAAAATCTCTACTACTACTACTTCACCGAAATGACGAATGGCAAAAAAGAAGTATTCATATCCTTTATTGAGGAAGAAAAGAGGGACATCCGTTCGCGATTCATCGATTTCCTCCTCGAGAAGGGAACACTGGTCGATGAAACAAAGATGCCGTTTGAGAGCACTACAATACGAGTTCCGACAAGAACCGTGAAAAAGGATCATGATCTTTTTGCTGCCTTATTGGATAGAATCTCGCGGCGAGGACTGAGTCCAACAAACTTGAAAGACTACCAGCAGTGCCCGTACCGCTTCTATCTCAGATATGTTCTCAATATTCAAGAGCCAAAAGAAATCGTCGAGGAGGCGGGTCCGCTCGAATGGGGAAGAATCATTCATAAAACCTTGAGCAGTTTTTACAAGTATGATTTTCCCAAGGGAGTAACTCAAAATGAATTAGCCTCTGCAAAAGAGGCGCTTCATAAACGGCTTCACACCGCTGTGCAATCCGAACTGGCACACGTACCGAGAAGAGTAATGTTTTTAGATGAAGAAATTTATAAACGAAGATTAGACCGATTGTTAGAACTCGACATTGAACGATTCGAGAGTGGTTTCAAAATTGACAAAGACCGTATAGAAAAGAGTATAAGCGGTGAAATAGAAGTAGGTCAATACACGATCGGCCTGTATGGCTATCCTGACCGGGTGGATATGCTTGACCACGAATACTACATCATTGATTATAAGTCGAGCAAACCCGCAAAGAAGACATATAAAATCGGTGAAGATTTTAGCGAATTTCAACTACCCCTCTACAGTCTCATTATATCGAACGAAGATTTTAAAAAGGTACATGGCATGGCGTACTTTGTCATAAGCAAAGATATCGAGCTTGCTGAGATTGTCGATAGCGACTCTGTTGAGCAATATCTCATCGACTTTCGGGAGCAGATCCTCATACCGACGATCAAGGAGATACTCGATCCCACAAACAATTTTTCACAAACCGATAATCAAGATAACTGTACCTATTGTGCCTATACAAAACTCTGTGGAGTGAAGAGTGTCTAAGCAGGTCGAAAATATTGCTCTCGTATCAGCAGCCGGTGCAGGCAAGACCCGTGCCCTCACACAGCGATTTCTTCTCCTCTATCTGCATAAAAGGAATTTTCCGCTCAACTCGCTGTACGGCATCACATTCACCAATGAAGCGGCATTCGAGATGAAGTCACGCATCGTCCATTATCTGAACCTGCTTATCACAGGAAAACCCAGGGACGAGTCCGAAGAAAAAATCATCCAGTATTTTAGTAGACTCTTCCCTGACATCAAAGAACGCGCCGCGCAGAAAAAACGGTATCTATTGAATAATCTATCTGAGTTGAATATTAGCACATTCCACAGTCTCTTTGCTTCATTTCTTTCGAGCATTCCTTTTGCTGCCGGGATCCTTCCTGGTTATCGAATTATTGATGAGGCCCAGGAAGCTATAATCTACGAATCCGTGCTCGACTCTTTTCTCGAGACGGTTTATCAGGATGACACTCTGATGAATGTTATTACTGAATTGCTCGAGCAACAAGAGACGCGAGTCAAAGACAGTATCAAAAATATGTTCTGGCATATCGTGCCGTGGCTCGATTTTCTCCAAAATCTCGAGGACAGAGAAGAGACTATCAAGTCAAATATCACGGCACGAGAAGATGCATTCGTTGATTCGTTACAAGAGTTCGTGGAATTTATCCAGAAACATGAATCAGCAGGATACGTGAGTAAAAGCGGCAGGCTTCATAAAGATTTACTCACACTCCTTTCCAAAGTCGAAGAATATCGTCAAACTCGAGAATTTGCGACATTGGACACATCTGAATACACGAAGTCAATCCTGAGACGCGATATCGAAACGAAGTCGTATGTGCAGAAATTTATGAAAAATCTTGGTGAGGGATCCACAAAGTTCATGACCATCATAAACAACGTAAAGAAGTCCACTGAAGCGTATTTAGAAAGCCTCTCCGACCAGCAGATTCTCATCCATCTCAAGCCCATCTTCATGGTCTTTAAGCACTTCCAGGATGAAAAGCAATACAAGAACGTTTTGAGTTTTGACGATATAGAACAGTATACACTCCGCGCCTTGCAAAATAATCCTGAACCCGATTATCTCTACTTCAAAATTGGAGCCGAGATTAGGCACCTCATGATCGATGAATTCCAGGATACCAGCCATCGGCAACTGGAAATTTTAGAGCCATTGATTGCAGAGATAACAGCACTGGCCCCGAGCGAAAAGAGTTTCTTTTATGTCGGAGACCCTCGTCAGGCAATATTCCGCTGGCGTGGCGGCAATCCGGAGTTGTTCTATGCACTCTTGAAAAGATATACGGGAAAGATAAAACCTCAGGAGCTAACAATCAATTATCGCAGTAAGCAAGAGATAATACGTTTCGTTAATACGGTACTCGACAAAAACGACGAAGTAAAACCGGGTAATACTGGCGGCTGGGTACGCTTAGAACATCTCGGTGATGTTGCAGATAGAGAAACCGGTGAGCAACAGGTGATGGAACGAACCGCAGAGATTATCAAAGAACTCACGCACACCTACGGGTACCACTATTCAGACATCGCGGTCCTGGTGCGGACGAATAAATTCGGGAGCGCAATAGCAGATACACTGACACTCGCCAAAGTGCCGTGCGTGAGCCGAGCCCATGCCGATATTCTCAGTAGCGACGATGCGCAGTTCATCCTCAACATGTTGAAATTTCTCGATGATCCACAGAACGACTTTGCCCTGCTTCATGTGCTCCTCTCACCGGTCTTTAATATCAAGGAAGAAACGCTTCGTCGCCTACGATACGGAAAAAAGACGCTCTTCATGATCCTCAGCGATAGTCATCCAGGATGGACAGCAACAAAAAAATTGAAAGAACTCCTCGCCCTCGTCTATTTCTGTAATCCGTACGAGCTCATCTACCGCATCTATAAAACATTACAAATAAAAATATCGTATTCCCTCGCAACTCTCCTCGACGTAGCACTCCAATACACACGAGAGGGATTTGGTCATCTGAGCTCTTTCATAGACTGGATAGAGAAAACCGGAAGTTCAATTGAGATAAAGTAAATTCACCCCGAAGGTGTGAAAATTTTCACGACGCACAAGGCAAAAGGATTAGAATTCGAGGTAGTGATCATTCCGGAAACACATTTCCCTTTGCAGTCGTATGAAAATAGACAACTGCTGTTCTCCTATGCAGACGATGGCACCAAACCAGAAAAGATATATTGGCGAGCACATGGAAAATATTTTACAGCGCTGAGAGATGCTGAGGATAAACGTCTGAAAAACGATGAACTCAATCTCTTATACGTTGCGCTCACGCGTGCAAAAAATGGTGTCTATGTCCTCGGCTTTGACCTCCCAAAAAACAAGCGTGGATTCTGGATGGATACGGTTGTGGAAAAAATAGGAAGCACTACGCACTCGGTTGGTAATGTTGTCCAGAAAGAAAAGATTACCGTCACAAAAGAAGAAAAGCCATACGGCGCGATCATTGAAGGACCGCTCGTTATTCGAGAAGAGCGTTCGCTCTACTCACCCACCGAGCATGGTGTTGAGATTATTTAACCGACCCTTCGAAAGTGTATGGAGTTCGGCACACTCATCCACCAGACAATCAGTAACATCGAATGGATCGATGAATGTGAATTTCAACAAACGATCGACGACATTATC
>CP070664.1:1230983-1234950 GCA_020355325.1 Caldifarciminota bacterium | reverse complement strand
TAGATACTATTAATAAGTTGGGGTGTGGATAGCCTCAACATAACAGATGGAGAACGTGATGAAAATAGCTCAAAAATTGAGTATGCTTACAGCAATGATCACCTTTAGTGGATCAGCAGTGGCTCAAAACATTTTTGATGCCGTTGACAAAGGTGATATTGAAAGGATCACATTCCTTATAACAAAAGATCCGGAATGTGCTAATCAAAGAGAAGAAAAATATGGACTCACACCGCTTCACATGGCAGCTTCAAACGGTCAAATAGATATTTGTAAGGTACTCATTGAAAAGGGAGCCGATGTCCATGCTACTGATTATTCACAAAGAACAGCCTTGCATTTTGTTGCATATCATGGCCATCCAGAGATGATCAAACTATTCATTGATAAAGGCATTGACGCGAATGCCCAGGACAATAATGGATATACGCCTATTTTATGGGCAATTTTTGGTAAAAAAACGAATACTATAAATGAATTAGTACAACATGGGGCTGATTTAAATCCACCCATCCGTCTTGGAAGGAGTGTCCTTCACCTGGCTGCGGCGAGTAGTAACGCGGAAATCATTGAATACTTGTTAAAAAAAGGAATAGACATTAATGCAAAAAGTGATTACGGTAATACGCCGTTGTTTTGGGCATTACGTGCAAAAAATTACGATAATATAAAAATCCTGATTGAAAATGGAGCGGATTTGGATGTCATTAATAATGATGGACATACGCCTATCTCTCTTGCAGTAAGTAACAATGATACCGAGATGGTAGATTTGTTATCCAAATATGGAGTTAACATCAAAAAACAGAACAGTTCTGGTGACACTCATCTTCATGCCGCAGCGTACCAAGGTCATAAAGAAATGATAATAATGCTCTTGCAAAAAGGGGTAAATCCCAATCTAGCAAACGATCAGGGTATTACTCCATTAGACTTGGCAATACATCGCAATAATGTAGAAGTGCAACAGCTTCTTCATTCTGCGGGAGCGGAACGAGGAAAGGGAAAAGAGAAAAATAATAGTCAATCAGCCAAAATCGGGAAGCTTGGTGCAGGTATTGAAAATCCAGTGAAAATAACAATTATTTATGATAATTATGTCTATAAAGAGGGCATGGAAGCCGACTGGGGTTTCTCCTGTTATGTTGAAGGTACCGATAAGAATATCATATTTGATACCGGAACAAAAAGTGATCTGTTTATCCACAACTTGAAAAAATTAGGTATTGATCATAACAGAGTGGATATTGTAGTATTATCTCATGAACATGGTGATCATACAGGTGGATTATTCCCATTCCTGGAGATGAATCATAATCTTTCTGTGATTATGCCCTACTCATTTTCTTACAATTTTGTGAGGAGAGTGGAATCTTATGGTGCAAAGGCTTTAGCAGTTAAAAATCCTTTTGAAATCTGCAAGGATGTCTATCTCAGTGGTGAGTTGGATGCCAGAATGATTAGAGAACAGTCGCTGGCAATCAATACTGAGAAAGGATTAGTCGTTATTGGAGGTTGTTGTCATCCAGGTATTATTAACGTAGTTAAGAATTTTAAAGAAACTTTGAATAAGGATATTTATATGGTCGTTGGCGGATTCCATTTAGTGGATAAAACCGACCAGGAAGTAAGTGAAATAATCGATCAAATGAAAGAATTGGGCGTACAGAAATGTGGTGCTTCTCATTGCACGGGTGAACGCCAGATTCAAATGATTAAAGAAGCATTTGGAGATGATTATATCACAATGGGAGTTGGGCGTATGATTACATTCTAATAGTTTTGTTGGGAATCCACGGGGTCAGGCTTGACATTCTAGACATTCTTGAGTTGTAATTGGTTAGCTATGTGAAAATTGTATCGATGCGATGCAGAACGAAGACAACGAGTGTATGGCTTTTTTTTGAGAGAAAAACAAATTTTCGTATTTCATAGAGAAATACGAGATCCCTAGACTCGCGTCAGGTTCAGTAAATAACTTCGTTCTTGCGGAAGAGTTCCTGCGGAAGAATTCTTGACTGCAAGCGGAATGATCTATTTGTTCATCGCTGCTTGGCTTCCTTTTGATTTTCAGGTGTATGTCAGTGACTAGTTATTTACCGATCTTAACGACCTTGAATATCGATCTCTGATTCTCGCGTTCAAAGACCAAGAAATAGATACCGGATTCAACAGGGTTGCCATATCTGTCTCGACCCGACCATAGAATTCTATGGTTACCAGCCTCTTGTAGGCCATCTGAAATGGTATTAACATTCCTCCCTGCGCAATCATATATTTTCAGACAAACTTCTTGTCTTTCCGGTAGAGCATATTGGAAAGTCACCTTATGGACAAAAGGATTTGGTGAGAACAGCACACATTCACTCATATTAGTAGCTGGTCCCTCTTCAACACCTGGTGCGCCTATGAACAGTGTATCAAATACAGTGCCATCAGGCTTGATCGCCTTCAGAAGCAGTGTTTTTCCGGCAATACGAATCAGGCAGAAATGATATGTCTCTTCTGAATAAGCGGTCCAAGCACTTGTACCTACTGAATGGAGAGGTGCACCGCCACCGCCGGTAACAATGTACACCACACCATTAATCGGAATCGTTCTCTCATAATTGTGGTCATGACCTGAGAAGACTATATCTACACCATACTGTTCAAATAGTGGACACCAGGCATCTCTCACATCCAATTGACTACCGTGATTACCCGACGAATACGGCGGATGGTGAAAAATAGCAAATATCCAATCGATTGTTGTATCGCTACTTGCAGCAATTAAATCATCAATGAGCCAATCACGCTGGATACCATCGAGGTCCATCTCGCTATTGAGTATTATGCAGTGTGCATTGACATAATTGACCGAATAATAGTCCTCAGAATCGGGTAAAGCGAATAATGTATCGTAGCACCAAAATGGATCTTCATGGTTACCAATTGAAGGCATAAAATGTTTGGATTGCAGTAAGGTGTCCTCGACATTGAAGAATGTTATCCAATCGCTTGTTTCATCGCCGTTACTCACGAGATCGCCAGAATGCATCATAAAAGCGAATTCATAAGCAGCCATTCTGTCTATCACCGAATGATGAGCCGCAGAGTCACTTCTTGTATCACCAAAAGCAGCAAAGAAAAATGTATCTGCGTATGTCGGAAACGTTGTGAATTCATTTATATCACCGTCGGGCAGGACCTGGTAGAAATATTCAGTTGCTGGCACTAAACTCGTGAGCTCCACGTGGTGATAGCTTCGTATACCTGGAATTCTGATTGTATCCTCTAACGATGTTGTCAAACCATAGGCAACAATCGTCGATTCCTCGTTTTCGGTATTCCAGTTGATATAGATTGAATTTGTCGGTGACGAAGTTGGGGTCAAATAAGGTTTACTGTTAAAAGGATCGAATGCGAACAATGTTTTGGTGAAGAGAAACACAACGATCATGACATAGCTTATTTTTTGCATAGTGACCTCCTTTTTGCAATTATTGTTTTGTATCAGCCATGCCGACAAATAAAATTTTACGAGTTACTATTCCTTTCCTTTTTTCGGCGCTGTGGTCTCTATCTCTGCCTTCACCTTCATGACCCAGGGCTCATCATTGGGATTAAAGTCAATAGCGTTTTGAAAATGGTTACGGGCCGTCTCCATCATGCCTTTCTGTTTATAACAGAGACCCAGGTAGAAGTAGGCCCTGAAGTTAGCAGGATTTTTTTCGATAGCTTTTTCGAATTGATGAATTGCCTGATTGATATGTCCCCGCTCATACTGCTTTACCCCATTTTCAAAATTATTCTCCGATGCGACGACATGTCCAGGCGGCCTTGTCGCCGAAGAACAACCGCTGATGATTAAGACAATGACCATCAATAGTATTGAAACTCTCATTTTGTGCCTCCTAACTGCAATTATAAACATAATTCAAGTTTTGTCAAGACTTAAGTCTAGAGATTGCGTTGAGAGATATTC
>CP070664.1:1223532-1230883 GCA_020355325.1 Caldifarciminota bacterium | reverse complement strand
TTTGGCTTCCTTCATTAAAAGAGTTGTTGTAATTTACAGTGGGTTGAGAAAATACAGCAATTTTTATCTAATATAATAATACCCGACAAAAAAAATTGTTGACAACGTTGAAAAAATAGCTATAATTTCAATGATGAAAAAAGAGGAGGTTAAGATGAACAAACCGTACCCCATTACCGATCTGAAACAATTGAAGGCGCTGACGTCACCAGTACGTGGAGAGATCCTCGATATTGTCAATCTCATGGGGTCATTATCCATTGCGGAGATGGCGGAGTACGTGGGTAAGCCGATCGATTCTCTCTACTATCACGTTCGAAAACTCGTAAAGGTCGGTCTCCTGGTTAACGTGGCCAAAAGGAAATCAAAACGGCAAATGGAGGCGATTTATGATCTACCCGGTCGTCCCATGTTTTTGCGATATGTCCCTTCCCAAACCGAATACGTCGAGAACGTGATCAAAAGTATCGCGACTATGCTGCGTCTGACAGAACGTAATTTCAGAAATGCTTTCGAGAAGGATTTGATTAAAGTTTCGGATAGCCGTCGGAATGTTGAGCATGTGCGTGTTATCGGCTGGCACACGGAAAAAGAGATTCACGAGATTCGGATGCAGATACGGAAAATCATAAACACGTTCAACTCTAGTGCTAAGAACAGAAAAAAAACGAGTAACTTGTTTGCACTCACAACGATACTCATGCCTCTCGAAGTTAAAAAGAGATAAAAGAATGATGAGACGGGTACCAAAACCTTATCAAAAGGAGGTGTAAGAATGATTAAACGGATATTGAAAACCATCGGTGCGATTTTACCAGGGCTGTTCTCAGTCGGTCTGCTCATCCCTGTTCTGTTCTTGTTTATCCCGGGTCAGACCGAGTGTGAGAGCGAAGCCTCAACCACTATCGAAGCTCAATTCAATCAGTTGTTTGAGTATTGTAAGAACAACAGTCTATTTAGTGGCTCGGTTCTGATCGCTCACCATGGTAACGTTATCTTCAAGAAATCATATGGAATGGCAGATCGGGAAAATGAAATTCCCAATACATCCACGACAAACTTTAATGTCGGATCTACATCCAAACCGTTCACCGCTCTCGCCATTGCAATACTTGTTGAACAGAAGAAATTGAATTTTGATGACCCAGTATGCGCACGATTGCCGGAGTTCCCTTATCCATCGGTAACGCTGCGGCATTTGCTTACACATACTTCAGGTCTGCCCGACTATGTCCATAGACCGCCTTTTATAAAATATCATGACATGGGAGAAGCCGACACATCACAGACTGAGGTATACACGAGTCAAGATGTTTTGGACTGGTTGATCGATTCCAAGACAGACCTCGCATTCGAGCCAGGTAGCAAAATGACTTACTGTAATACCGGATTCGTAATCCTGGCACTTGTCATCGAACGCGTCACTGGACAGGATTTTGTCAGCTTTATTAAAGAGAACATCCTCATACCTGCCGGAATGAGCAATTCACTCGTCTACAATAAGAAATCTGATCCGCCGATTCCAAACCGAGCATTCGGTTATTCACCATCACTTGACCGTTCATCGTTTGAGCTTAATGACCTGAACCGAATGGATGGTATTGTAGGCGCTGGTGGTCTCTATACTTCCGTGGAGGATCTTTTTAGGTTCGATAAGGCATTGTATTCAAACACTCTCGTTAGCAGACAGACATTGACGGAAATGTTTACTCCATGCGTATTAAACGACGGGCAAAGGAAGGGATATGGCCTTGGCTGGATCCTCGCAGGTTACGATAGCCCGGATCCGCTCATTGTTAAACATGGGGGGAAATGGCGTGGTTTTACAACTGCTTTTCAACGATTGATTGAAGACTCCAGCGTTGTCATTATTCTTACCAATTGTGGTCTCACAGGTCCAACCATCGGTAGTATCAGGGATGCGGCAACAGACATACTACAAGGGAAGACACCGCGTCTGCCGAAGTTCCCGATTGCCGATAGAATTGCTGAAGTACTTTTTGAGGCAGGTCCGGATTCTGCGGTACAATTATATCGATTTCTTGCCGAACACGAGAACGAAAGATATTTTTTTGACGAACATCAGTTGAATGTTCTCGGCTACAGATTGATGTATGAGAACAGACTGGAAGACGCGCGAATTATCCTGGAGGCGAACGCCGAGGCTTATCCGAAGTCATCAAATGTATACGACGGTCTTGGGGATATATACAAAGCTGCTGGTGATACGTTGAATGCTGTCGAGCAGTACAGGAAGGCCCTTTCGATTGATCCAGATCTGGATCATACGATAAGAAAGCTCAAAGAATTATCTGTTTTTTGAGAATATTATTCAAAAAATCAAGGACAAATCTGATGGAAACGAAATTAGTGAAGAAATATTAGAAAAGCGTGAGCGATGTCCAGAGTTTGGGAGAGGGATTGGGATTATGTCCCTTCATTTCTTTCCCTCAGTACTTCAGGATCTTTTCTCATTGTACTCAAAACCTGCGGACGACAGGACTTTTTCTCATTGCGTTTCGAAACCTACGGCCAGCTGGACATTAGACATTTTGAGTAGTTGTTTACATGGTCGAATACGGGGTTAGACCGCTGAGTTCATTATCACTTGACTTTTTATTAATACCTGTTATAATGCATCCATTTTTGAGGAGGAAAAATGAAAATTATTATAATTGTGCACTCAAAGACTGGGACGACCAGGAAATTTGCTGAACTGATCGCCGATAGGTTGAAAGAAGACGGTCATAGCATAAAGTTGGTACAGATCGAGACTGATGTACCGATCAAATCGGGAACAGTCCGTAGGTGTGAAAAATTCGTAATAACGAATCTGCCCGATATTACGGAATATGACACATTGCTGCTGGGTGGACCAGTGTGGGGTTTCTCTGCATCACCAGTGATAATTGCATGTATCAATGCTTTGGGTGACTTGAACGGGAAGAAAGTTCTTCCTTTTATAACAGGTGGCTTTCCCTTTAAGTTCATGGGCGGTAAACAGGCGATCTCATTGATGAGTCGGAATGCTGCCGACAAGAAAGCAACAGTTCTGCCTGGTGCGATTGTATTAAAACTTTTTCATGATGTTGATGGGGATATGAATAAAGCTGCTGGTGCAATATCATCAGTGCTCAAACAAAGCTAACCAGTCGTAGATCCTGCCGAAGGGCTATGTGATATAAGAGGGTATGGCCCCGCACTTTCCGAGGAAAATGCGAGACGCTGAATTTTTTCCCCAAATCATAGATTTGAGGAAAATTCGCGAAGGCTGATAGATGGCTTAAAGAAGGCTTGAGAAGGCAAAAAGTACTGATATTGCATGAGTTAATTTTTGATATCTGAAGAATTTGACAATTGGTTTTAACGTTTGCTGATGTCACAGGGTTTGTGCGCATTTAAAGAAGACTCGGTAGCCATTATTGTATTTCTCGCTGCCAGAATCGCATCGATTAACGATGTGAAACTTTCCATGAATTCCTGCGTATTACAGTAAACTGATTAAAAAAATAATTAACACTATACATTTTATACAGTAAGAAGTTTGAGTGCTTTACTATATCTGAATTTTGTATACAATTTTGATTATGCTATTGAAAGGAGGTATGCTTTGAAGTTTTATTTGCATTTGTCCTTTATCATTGTTTTTACATTATTATCAGCCGCTTTTATTTCGGCAAAGGAATATCGAGTCCCGGTTATCAATGCTGTTCGTGCAGATGAAGAAATAGCCGTAGATGGCTATTTGAACGAATCGGTATGGCAAGGAGAGGGGTATTCCGCGCTTATCCAGAAGGAGCCGATTGAAGGTGCCGAGCCGACTGAGAAAACAAGTGTTTGGATCGCTTATAATGAACAGGGTATTTTTGTTGCCGCGAAATGCTATTACTCAGATTCAAGTACTTGCACAGGGGGAATTGCCAGACGAGATGAGATGGTTCAATCTGATTGGTTCTGGTTCTGGATTGATCCTAATAAGAGTGGACATAGTGCATTCGGGTTTGCAGTAAACCCCGACGGTTCGATTATTGATAGAAAACTCTACCAGGATATTTATTTTGATGACAGTTGGGACGGTGTCTGGGAAGGCGCTGCAAAGAAACATGGAGATGGTTGGACCGTTGAAATATTTATACCCTTTAATCAACTCCGGTTCAGTAAGAAAGACGAATACGTGATGGGAGTAAATTTCGAACGTTATATTCTTTACAAGGCTGAGGAAGACTACTTTACTATGGTGCCTGATACGGAAACCGGATTTGTTTCGAAGTTCGGTCTTCTCACCGGGATAACGGGGATCGAACCTCCAGCAAGATTTTATATATTACCATATGTTATGGGAAAAGCCAGTTATCTGTCTGAAGGTCAGGAAAGCCCATTTTATGATGATAAAAAGTATACTGGCAATGCTGGCGTAGATCTGAAGTATGGTGTAACCGGAGATCTGACCATGGATTTGACCGTGAATCCGGATTTTGGTCAGGCAGAGGTAGACCCGGCCGAGATCAATCTATCTGCTTTCGAAACATATTACGATGAGAAGAGGACATTCTTTATCGAGGGTTCAGATATTTTTCGTTTTGGAGATAATCCAACCGGCGGGGTTTGGGGCTGTTACTGGACTGAACCAGATCTCTTCTACAGCCGACGGATTGGAAGGGAGCCAAAAGGATCTGTTAATCACACAGGTTTTGTCGATAGACCAGAACAGACATCTATTTTGGGCGCAGCTAAAATGAGCGGTCAGATTGGCGATTATGCACTCGGCCATATTAGTGCAGTCACGGATCGCGAATATGCGAGAATCGATTCGTCAGGTACAATATTTGAAGAGGAAATAGAGCCACGCACCTACTACGGTATCTTGAGAAGCAGCACGGAATTTAACGAAGGAAATCAAGGTTTAGGTTTCCTCGCGACCGCAATCACACGAGATTTAAGAACTCAAGACCTGAGTCAGGTCAATAACCGGAATGCATTTGTTTTTGGTCTCGACGGATGGTCATTTCTGAACAAGGAAAGAGATTGGGGAGTAATGGGAAAAGTTGCTTATTCCCACGTGAACGGGACCGAAGAAAGAATTCTGAATTTGCAGCAAGAACCGGCGCATTATTACCAGAGTCCAGATTTTGAATATGTTTCTTTGGATTCAACACGTACCTCTTTGTCCGGGTACCTAGCAAGGTTCGCAGTGAGGAAAACGAGAGGAAATTTAGGTTTCCAGTCGGCCCTCGGCATCATTTCTCCTGGTTTTGAAACAAACGATGTAGGATTTACATCGGTCACGAATTTGATTAATATGCATGTTGCTTCAGGATACGACTGGTTTGAGCCCACAAACTGGTTTAGAGAAGCCAATCTCTGGTTGATGACCTCACGAAATTATGATTTCGACGGAAGAAAACTTTTCGAGCAATACTATGCTACGACGTATATTAGTTTTCTTAATTACTGGAGTATCAGTTCGCATCTGCAAATCACGCCGGATGGACTTGACTTGCATGATACGCGAGGCGGCCCAGCCATTGCTTATCATGGATACAAGGCAACGTACTTTTCACTCAGTACAGATACGAGGAAGAAATTCAGGTTAACAGGAAGTATAGTTTATAACTTCGCTAACGATGGTGGCTATAATAGAGATTTCGGTCTGGAATTTACTTATAACCCTTCCCCATCGATTAAGTTAACCTTTTCTGCTGACTTAAATAAAATGCTTACCTATCAGCAATGGGTGGCGAACATCCCGGATTCATCGGCGGCGTCTACCTACTATACGAATTACGTTTTTTCAGATTTGGATCAGCAAGTAACATCCGGCACAATTCGGCTTGATTGGGGGTTCACCCCTCAGCTATCCCTGCAAATGTATGTGCAGCCTTATATCGCAGTGGGCAGTTACTCCAGCTTCAAGAGACTCACTGAAGGCGGGACTTATGAATTCGAAGCATACGATTACCAGGGGCCTAATCCGGACTTCAATTTCAAATCCTTTAAGGCTAATATTGTGCTGCGTTGGGAATATCGTCCTGGTTCATTGATTTACTTGGTGTGGACTCATAATCGATTGAATTATGATAACCCAGGAGTCTATGACCTGGGTAATGACATCCAATCTCTGCTTGATGAAGATGCAGATAATATATTCCTCATAAAACTGGCTTACTTGTTCACCATATACTAATAAACGATTCTCTATACTCGATACCGAATGTCTCTCAATATGTCCCCTCGACCCCGCTCCCATCGGCGTCGCTCGGGACAAACAGGACAGGCGGGACTTGCAGCGAGACACTCAATTTTGACAGGAAAACGGACAAGCTATGTGGTCACTGGCGTGATTGATTAAGGCGATAGAAAAAGCGAATACCGTGATACATATAACAATTTCCACATGTAGGGTCACATCTTGAATAGTGAATAGGTAACACTACTAATAGATTTCACGAGGGCAGACAGGCCCGATCTATCCTAAACCCTTTTACTGATTTCATCGAGAAGCGATGACGGATTAAACCGTCATTTTCCTTTTATCACCAATCGCTCTTCTCTTTCTGTCTCTGTTTTCTTTCTTTCTTTGATAATTTTATTTTCTTGGTTTTTGTTTTCTTTTTCTCTCTAGCACCTGGTTGTTTTGGCATAATTACTCCCTTTCAATTTTCCAGCAATTCTGGTAAATTGTATATCCATCTTTGTTCCAAAGTCAAGCGTATCTTCTCGGCGCTTCAGGGCGTATGTCGCGTCAGATCATCTCAGTCTATTCGATACCTTCAGCTTGATTTAAATACAGAAGATATCTTCGCTATCTGGATTCACACGATACATACGGCGGGTTCTGTCAGGTGCCATGAGTAAACATAGGCTTAGAAATTTTTGCAGTGTGTCGACCAGACTTGAATTTTTATTAAAATAGTGTAAAATGTACGATTGAATAAAGATTGTCTCATTCCTACTGCAAGAACCCGGATGCTGACCCTCGCACCTATGCAAAGGTGCAGGGTCGTGGAGGTAATTGAATGACAAGTTCATTTCAGGATAATATTTCTCGCGTGGAATTATTACTGAACACGGGTGAATACAAAAAAGCACTCGAACTCTTGGAAAAGATCACGGCGCGTAAAGGGTTGTCTAAGGAGAATCGCCTTGTTTGCATGCTGCTCGAAAGTAGAATCGAGATAAAGCTTGGCAAACTAAAAAACGCTCTGGCACTGACTGAAAAGGCCTTGCAAGCATCCCTCGAGAGGAAGGATTTTCTTCGGGCTGTAGAATCATTTGCCACAAAGGCTGAAATCGCCTGGCGATTAGGAGAATTTGACATGGGGCTCAAAACGGTAGAGGAAGGTGAGAAACT
>CP070664.1:1200092-1223432 GCA_020355325.1 Caldifarciminota bacterium | reverse complement strand
TGAGGCATATATACACGAAAAAATGCGTTGTGAGTTACCACATCGTTCTCTGCCATTAAGACAGGGAAACGCCATACTCGTCGATTCTTCAGGCAATCCTTTTTCAGCGTGGACACAGATACAGGAATGTTTCTCTTTTAATCCCACACTAGGCTACTTGCAGTTTGTTAATCGAGGCTATTTTTCGACCGGTGACCTTTATGTCCACCAGACAGATGCCGATTTTTCATTTTGGGTTCATGATTATGTATATGATTATTCTCTATACGGCAGTGCCCGTTACCCAGCCTCAATAGCATCCTCAAATGGTCCACATATTGGGTTCAGTATTATTGATCCAGGTACGGGTGGACCTCCTACGATGATGGGAGGCAGTTATGAACTTGGCGGTTGGTTTTCAAGTTGCTGGGATCCCGCGATTGATATGTCTGGTTGCATTACAGCACTCAGGAGTATTGGGTATCAGTTACCGACTGGAAACATTTTGTTTGTTTCCAATACGAGTAATAATTGGTCTATTCCATACTTTACAATGAGTCTAGACCTCGGCTCAACGCTGGCGAATGGTAGCCTAGCCGCTAACTGTGAGCTATGGGGAATTGATTGCAATGGTGGTATTTGCTATGTTTTCTATTATGACATCGCTACGCTAAATGTTTATTATCGGACCACGACTGACGGTATTAATTGGTCACCTGAAACACAATGGGATATCACTTATCCTACTCCTTACGCAAACAATTATCTGGATTGGACGCAGATGGCATTAACTGATGCGGGTGATCCGATTCTCGTCTTTGATATAGCGGATGCTGATGATTCAGAATATCCCCAGCGTCACAAGGTGTATGTCCAGATTGATGATGGGGCAACTCCAATCCAAGTTTCTGATGATTTCTATCAAGCAAGTTGGTATCCGACAATTGCTACCGGTGAGAATTATGTAGGAAATAATATAGTGGTACTCTTCCATGTTTGGACAAATAATGAAACAGATTCTCTGGCTAGAAATGATATATTCCAGGTCTTTTCAGTTGATAATGGTGTAACCTGGAGCCAGCCATACAATCTCACTCAGACATTTCCAAACAGGCCCGGGTTAGCGCAGCTCGCCAAGAGGCTTAACGCCTCAGATTTCCAAATGTATTATTTCTACGCTGTGAATATGGTTGTTGATCTTGACATCATGTGGGCGATTCTTACTGGTAATGATCATCGTTTGGACTATACTGCATGGTACGTTTGTTGGGATTTGACTTATGCACCTGGTGTTGAAGAGAATAAAGAAAGCCCCGCGGTACAAAAGCTAAACTTAGAGATTTACCCGAATCCATTCAGCAACAGAACAAAAATACGATACATAATACAAGATGCTGGATACACGATAGAAGAAATAAGTATGAATATTTATGACGCGGCAGGACGGTTGGTAAAATCATTTCCTCGCTCTACGCTCGACGCCTTACGCCGTACGCACATCACCTGGCAAGGTGATGATGATTTCGGTCGTCCAGTTCCTGCTGGAGTTTACTTTGTACAACTGAAGGATGGGAAAATTTCTTTGGGTAAGAAGATCATTAAACTTGAATAATAATATATGAGGCTTGGCCTCGTAAATAATGAGGCTAGGTCTTAGCTTCTTCGTCTACTTTCTCATGGATGTCGGTTTGAATCTGCTGTTCTAATGTTTTGAGTAACTCCATTAAATGGGCAATTGTGTAGAGATGGTCAGGTAATTTATTGAGCATATTTTGTAATGCATTTTTTGACAGAGTGATCCCTTTATTGATTACTTTTAATGTGCCCTCCTCTTCTGCTTGCTGAACTTCTTCATCAAAGTCATCAATAAATCCAGAAACGAGTCTGCCTGATTTCGCTGTAATGAGCGTGTGGTACCAGACAAGATCCTGAAAATCCTCCCTCATAGTTTCTGGTATTCCTGTTTTTTCTAACTCCTTTATGAAACGATTTGCTTCACGATAATATTCGTGGGCGAGACAATATATTTTATACTCTTCAGGATTTTCTTCAGGGATTTCTTCTTTGGCAGCTTGCTCGAGGTCAATACCTTCTTTCTCTGCCATCTCTGTGAGCATATTGTGCGTCTTTTCGAAAATATCATGCAAATCCTTGAAAAAAATCTCTGGGTCGTATGGATCTTCACCTTTTGCATAATGATTCAGTATTCTCTCAGCGTTATCTTTATAGACCCTACAGCGCTCCCTCTCATCACACCGCTCACACCGATAGTCGCAGTAATTAAATGGAGGTGGCTTAAACTTCTCGCTCATGCATAACTATATGCATCTTATTGGTTCAGTCAAGAGTAAAGGACAGTATCATTCTCATTTGTAAATCCAAGCGGCGGATGATTTTGTAAATCCCGAAAAATCGAGATAGTACTAGGTTGATTATGCTGTTATTGGAAAATCAGGATGTTCTTTTTGCAAGAATGCGAGGGCGCTCTGCGCCATTGATTCATTTTTTAATTTATTTTTAAACAAGAGGTGACTTCGATAAATGGCCTTTGCTCGAACCTCGCCTTCTGAGAAAAGATGTATATAGAGACCATACATCTCCACTGCTTCTTCATATTTACCTGTTCGTTCCAAAAGGGCAGCGAGATTGTAAATATTTTTCTCCGATAGTTTGTTCAATAAATCTTTTTCTTTAAGTTCTTCATAAACTGATAATGCTACGGCTGAATTTTGTGACCTAAAAATGATATCGAGAGATTTATTATACATCACCACAGCATCACGGATGTTCCCTTTTTCATGATAGACTCTGGCAAGTATATGAGGGGCATCAAAATTGTATGGCTCTTCCTTAATGGCGAGAAGAAGTAGTGGAATTGCACCAATAGTATCTCCCGCATCCAATTTTTTTGTCACCTCTTTCATTGTCCGTGACAGATGTAACTTCTCAAAACTATCTTCAACCATTGGAGCAATGTATTTCTTTTCTAAGCCAAAAAATTTTAAGGACGCTCCCATAGCTGCTCCAAAAACAAAACCACCAATATGTGCCCAGTACGCGGTTCCCGTCTCACCACTCCAAGTTACACCAAGAATTTGCTGGAGAAACCAGAATGGTAGTGCAATACCGGCATATATTGCGAATGTGCCAAAAAAGGGTCTAATGAAAAACCAGATTAAGTAAGCGAACCTTATTTTGGTCTTGTAGTGCCTAATCATGAACGCACCCATGACACCAGCAATAGCACCAGAAGCGCCGATGAGTGGTGCATTGCTTCTGGGAAAAGCCGCCGCGTGGAACAGGCAGGCAACAATCCCCGAGATGAGGTAAAATCCAAGGAATACCTTCCAGCCCCAATCGTCTTCGATGTTACAGCCAACCATCCATAGAAAGAGCATATTAAAGAATAAATGAAAAAAATTTGCATGGACAAATATCGATGAAAAAATTCGTAAAAAGTCGAAGCGCTTCGGTTTAAAGCCAAGTTGTTGAAAGACGGAGTTGTCGAACTTTGTCTTGTATTCTCTGTATAGTTTCTTCCATTCTTCACTGTCATAACTATCTTGCGGTATAATCTCTTCTGTTTCAAATCGCTCTCGGATTTCATCGTAATCAGCGTTTGTTAAATGAGGTTCACTTTCTAATATCTTGTGGAGATAGCGTTGCTCGATTTGAAATAATCGTTCGTCGAGCCAGTCGATTTCACGCATCTGACCACTCAGGATACTCGCTGTTATTATCCAAATAATTGAATTTATTACGATTAAAGCAATTGTCAGATAAGGGAGTCTACGCACGCCCTCTTCACTGCCTATAGGGATGATGAAGAAAAACATAGATTTAAGTATAGTATACAATAAATTAAAAAGTTGTCAAGAGAAAAATGTGCATTTTCGCATGGAAATGAAATACCTGTAGTAAATAAAAAAAGAGGCTGGCCCCTTGTGTTTATAAAAAAAACGGGGCCGACGAGAGTTGAACTCGCGACCTCCTGCGTGACAGGCAGGCGTTCTAACCAGGCTGAACTACGACCCCATTGTAAAAATAAATTTGTTTACGTTGTTTATTATATCTAATTTTTTAATTAAGTCAATATATGCCTACTGGGTTTCGCGATTGTTAGCCAAAAAATACTAAAAAGACACCCATAACAGCAAGAATTATTCCTATAGTCCTCCGCACATTGAAAGGCTCTTTCAAAAAGATTCCGGCGAGAATAAAAATAAAGATAGTACTCGTTTGATTTAATGCAGATGCAATCGATGCCAGCGTATACTTCATTCCAGCTAACCAGACGATCATGGCAACGTATGCACCAAAAAATGAGCCACTTATTGTATACTGCCAGCTCTGTCTTGAAATAAGGGAATTTACGATTCTGCGTCGTCTTGGATGGAGCAAGAGGATCAATACAAGCGCGACAGAACCACCAACAAGACGCACTTCTGTTAGCCATAACAGAGGAGAACGTTCAAGTAAAGGTTTGATCATGACGATGCCAACAGCCATACATGCAGATGAAAAAACGCCAGATAAAATCCCAAGCAGAAGTCTGGAATTCGAAATTCTTTCATCTCGTTTTTCAATGGTCGCGATTAATACGGCAGATATAATCAAAAACGCTCCAATGACCTGCAGCAACGCGAGACTTTCGCCGAGCCAGAGTACAGAGAGCATTATTATGAAGGGACTATACAGACATATAACAATACCTGTCAGACCCGCACCGAGGAGATTGAGACTCGTGAAAAACAGCGTGTCACCAAGGCCTATGCCGATGACGCCACTGAGCAGTAAGAGTATATAGGCTGAGCTCGGCACTGGTCGTATGAGCGTTTCACCAAAAAGCCACATAGTGGGAAGGAGTAAGACGAACGCCAGTGTGTTTTTGAACATGTTGAGTGCGAGAGGATGAACTTTTTCTCCGCTTTTTCTGAATAAAATAACGGCAACTGCCCAGAGGACAGCACTGAGCAGAGATAGTCCCTCACCGAGATAGGGTATAGGTGCTTCCATCGCCTATTATATGTATAAAATGGTTTAATACAAGTCCATTATAATAAAGAGTGTTACGGCTCTGATGTGCCGGGATTGCACTTGACGATATGATGTTATGTGATATAATGTAATCGCATTTTACTGGGTGCTTGATTGTTTAGAAAGGAGGTAACAAATGTTCAACCACCGCTTTTGTTGTACAATACTAGTAGTATTATTTGTAATTTTCTCTTTACATGAGGTGTTTGCTCAGGACATCGTTGTTGACGATGTAGAAATAAGTATTGGCTCGACAGATAAGTCGCTGATAAATGATCCAGACAACTGGTTCTCATTTCGTGGCGGCATCGAAATTGGTTTTATTGATGTCCTGTCACACAAGATACAGTTTGGTGAAAATGGTTCGCAGTTCGACTATGTGGAGGAAGGCGGTCAGGACATATTATTTAGATTCAATCGTCTAACTGCTGAATTACATCTCGGGAAAAGACACACACTGATTCTTCTCTTTCAACCGCTCGACATTCAAACCGAGGCACTGCTGAGTCGTGATATTATTGTTGACGACCTGACGTTTCCCGCAAATACGTCGTTACAGTTGCGTTACGGGTTTGATTTCTGGCGCCTGAGCTATCTGTACGATTTCAATAGAAGTCCGGAAAAAGAGGTAGCAATTGGACTGTCGTTACAGATACGTAATGCCTCGATACGTTTTGTATCGTCTGACGGTACACTGTTCCGAATTAATCAGAATGTTGGTCCTGTTCCAATCTTTAAGATACGGACGAGATTTCCATTTGGCAATGGCATGTGGTTTGGTACCGAAATTGATGGGTTTTATGCGTCGGGTAAATATATCACGGGCAGCGAAAACGATTTTGAGGGTGCGATTTTAGACGCCTCGGTTCGGCTTGGGTTCGAACTGAGCAGATCTTTTGATACGTTTTTGAATATTCGGTATATCGGTGGTGGTGCACAGGGTACTGAAGAAGACGACCCGGGGCCGGGTGACGGCTATACTGATAACTGGCTTCACACGCTGGCGATTTCTTTAGGAACGTATATTAAATAATTTTAGTTGCAGTCTTTTGCTAAACGTTCGAGTTCTTCCTGGGTGAAGATAGAACTAAGCGAACAGCCAACCTTTTTAAGATTTTCTTTTCCGCCTTGCTGTCGGTCGATGACACAGACAACATACCCGACGACAAGACCGAGTTCACGGATCTGCTTTACCGATGTGCACACCTGACCCGCAGTAGTGATGACATCTTCTATCACGACGGCGGTTTGGCCTGATTTGAACCCACCTTCCACCAAATTGCACGTTCCATATGTCTTGGCAACCTTACGGACATAGAGGCAGGGTTTATCTATCTTGAGAGAAAGGGCAGCAGCAAGTGGGATGCCGCCCAATTCTAAACCGGCAAGTTTATCAAAGGATTCGGGTAATAATTTCTGCATTTCTTCTACGATTGCTGTTAGCAATCGAGGGGCACTTTCAAAACGGTATTTATCCCAGTAAAAGGAACTTGTTTTTCCGCTTCGCAGAATGAAGTTTCCAGTCAGGTATGAAACATCTTTTATATTCTTCGCCAATTCAACTTTATTCATCTCGATTGACACGTCGTCGCACTACAATGTTTCCATTACTTCTCGCGCCCTTTTCGCGAATGCCTCAACTTCTTCACGTCGTGGTTTTTCATCTGCAGTAAACATGTCGACCTGTAGAAATGGACCCGGACGTTGATGTTTTTGCCGCGAATGGTTCCAGACCGGTTGAAGCACAAAATGAATATGTCCGGGTTTCCAGTCCTTATGTGACCACAGACAGATGTAGACCTGATCAGGACTTAAGATGGTTTTGATAGTAGCTGATACTTTGTGTAACAACGGTCCTAATTCTTTAATTTCTTCATCGTCAAGTTCCCAAAACTGTATGCAATGCCTTTTCGGTTTAACAATGAGTGTTCCAACTTCTAATGGCCCGATGCAATGCTCTACAACCCAGTAATTCGTGGCATATATTCTGCCACCTGGCAAGTCGAGTTTACCTGTTATCAAATCACATGCAAGACAGTCTTTCATTTTTACTGTGTTCTTCAAAAAAGTTTAACAGCAACTACATACATCAAAGTGCTACATCACTGCTCATTTCTCGTAAAAGCTGTTTTGATTGAGCATCGAGCCTTTTACCTGTTTCTATAAGATTTTGATTTATTTGACCTAACGTCATGATTTTCAGATACGGATTTTCTATGGCTCCTGTTACTGTGAGGGATTGGTAATATTCACCGACTTTTACATAGACTTCTGCTATTGCCTGTAAAGCCGTTGGTTTTAGATAATCATCCTCTATTATCGTAGCTCCATTGAAAGCCTCGGACAATATTTCCAGTGTTTTGCCTTCTTGTCCAATTTTTGTGTATTGCTCAGCAACTTTGACAAATGCGAGTACTTTAAAAAACCCATCCTCTGTCGATTCAATGATTTCGAGAGCTTTCGATAATTGTTCCACGGCCTTTTCATTGCTGTTATCTTCAGCATACTTAACAGATAACCATACCAATGCATAAGCCTTGGCGTATGCATCGTCTATCGTTTCAATTATTTTCAGAGCTCTGTCATATTCTTTATCTTTAGCGAATTTCACACCAACAAAAGCCAATGCTTCACCTCTCGCTGGGATATGATTTATTGTTTTGGCTAAACGAATTGCTCTATCATATTCGTCATCCTTTACAATTTCACCAACTATCTGAGCCAATGTGTGGCCTTTCATTTCGATGTTTTTTATTGTTTCAGCCACCTTGATAGCGGCATCTTCTTGTCCTATTTGCGCGTATTGAAGGGCTATATAAAAAAGATGTCTGTCTTTCAAGTTTTCAATGTTTATTGAATGGGCAACTTTTTGGGCTTGTTGTAATACGATAGAGGCGGTTTCGTGTAGTTCGATTTTTGTGTACTCATCAGCAATTTTCATTAACGTTCTGATTTTGGTTGATTTAATGAAAAAAGCGGTGTCAGTAGATAGCGTGACATTCATCCAAGCCTGGGACAAGAGCTCAGATGCCTTATCATTTTCTCCAATGTGCGTGTAAATTTCCGAAATCTGTGTTAACGCCTCGGCTTTATTCAAATATTCTCTAATCGAATCTGCTATCTGAAGACTCTTGGATGCTACAGTGGCGGCTTTATCAAGATGTCCAGCCTGTACATATTTGAGCGCTATCGAAGTGAGTGCCTGACTCTTTGTATAAAAATCCTCTATTGTTTCGGCTAACCCGATAGCCTTGTAGAATTGTTTATTTTCAGCAAAAGCTATTGCAATAGTAGCTAATGTTGTTGTTCGCACGCGATCATCATCAATTGTCTGAGTCAGTTTAATCGCATAGTTGAAGTTTTTACCTTCTGCATAGGACATCGCTATGTGTGACAGTGCACGTGCCCTATCGTCGCTGTCTTCTATTGATTCAGCAACGGCTAACGCACAACCGAGTGGAGTATCTTTGTCCACCTTACTCGGACATGAAAGATGTATGCCAAGAGCTATGATGAGACAGCTCATAATGAGGATAGTTATCGATTTTCTATGTTTGTGGCTTTTGGAGTTCATTTGACGTTTTCCTCCTTCCTCTTATTGTCTATGTATTATATGAAAGTAAAATTCAAAATCAACGTTCATGAAGGTGCTGAACATAAATAATATATCGTTGTTGGACAGCCCTTGCACTCTCTCTGATACATCGGGCATCCCTGACAATCTGCACCGCATGGTGGTTGCTTCAATTCCGGCTTAACACTGCCACTGCTCCAAGGACTCGACACGGTAATTTTATCGACATAGAAAACTTCTGCAGCCTCGAGCCCCACAGTTTCTTTTGGATGCTGAGGAATTGAATCGAGCCACCATCGGTGGTCTTGTGGTATTGTCAGAACACCTATGATAGCGGAAACGACATTCGTACACGTTGCACAGTAAGGGCATTTGTTAAAGAAATCAGCAATTGATTCAGCCTTGTCTGGAGTAATAGCTTTTCCCAGAATAATACCGACGAGAGGTTGCTTATTTTTTTCTTCTACCATAGGTCTTGCCTCCTTTCACTCCTGGCGAAATACCGTCATAGTTACTGATGACCCGAAAATTAAAAATCATGGTAAAGATTCCAAAGAGGCAGCGAGTGTGTCTAAAATTTTAACGCTGTTAAGGATTTCATTTGCTTCTTGATGATCGAAATCAATTTTTGTTCTGAATCGGAGGAGATTTCTTTTAAACATCAAATACATAAACGACGTTAAACTTAGTATTGAATCACGAATTTCAATATGCATGAGCCAGGAAGCGAATTGACTGTAATAACGGCTTCGCACAACAAATGCAATGTCGAAGTTTTCATCCCTTGTAAATATGCGAGTGTCCTTTAAGAAATTTAAACGGGCAAAAAAAGAATTTGGTACAATTTGAAAATCGTAGATTGTCTTGCAGTCAAGTCTGATGAACATCTCATCATAAGGGTAGAGGTCTATAATTATAGGGCGTTCCTTGAACCTACCCATAACCGAGTATCCGGCTTCGCCAATCGTAAAAAATGCCGGCTCGGCTAACTGTTGAATAGAACCACTCAGTGCTCTACTAAGTTCATTACGAGTTGTGGCAATTGCTGATTTCATATCAGGTTTACACCGTTCTCAAAAATTTTCGAAAAATTATAAGTTTTCGCTGTCTCGGTCTATAAATTTACTACTTTTTAGCCTCTTTTCCTTTCTGCGGAGCAATTTTTTCTTTTAGTAGTTCGCTTATCCCGGCAATGCTGCCGAGGATGCCCGAGGCTTCGTAAGGCAAGAATACTTTTGTCGCCTGGCCGTCAGCAATTTTCTGAAGTGCTTCGAGATATTTGATAGCAATCAAATCGTTTGTTGGCCTACCTTCATGGATGGCATTAAAGACCGTTTCGATTGCCTCTGCCTCACCCTTGGCTACTGTGAGCTTCTCATACTTATTTGCGTCGGCTACCTTCTTTATTGCTTCTGCTTGTCCTTCAGCCTTTAAGATTGCAGATTGCTTGTGTCCTTCGGCCTCAAGAATCATTGCACGTCTGTCACGCTCTGCTTTCATCTGCCTGTGCATTGCCTCGGTGACATCCGTGGGTGGTTCTATTCTCTGAAGTTCTACTCTGGTAACCTTTGTACCCCATTTATCCGTAGCATCGTCGAGGATTTGACGTAATTTAGTGTTGATTACCTCGCGTGAGGTAAGTGATTCGTCAAGGGCTAAGTCACCAACTAAATTTCTTAAATTGGTCTGTGCGAGTTTGGTGGCAGCTACATAAAAATCAGCAACATTGTACGTAACTTTTACTGGGTCAGTAACCTCATAATAGACGACCGCATCAACAGCGACGACGACGTTGTCTTTCGTGATTACTGCCTGAGGAGGTACGTCGACTACCTGCTCTCGCATATCTACCTTAATCATCCTTTCCCAAAAAGGGATAATAATAGTAAGGCCACTGTCTGCTGTACGCTGATACCTACCGAGTCGTTCTATTAAGGCCTTTTGCCAAGGTCTCACAATTTTTATCCCGCTGGCAGCGATAAAAAATATGACAATTGCTAAAATAATGAATAAAAAAATCATGTTACTTTCCTCCTTTTATAACTTTCACTACTATATGTGTGCCGTCCAATTTAGTAACGATAACCTTTGTCCCCGCGGCTATAATTTCTCCGGTATCGCTGTCGGCACGCCACTCTTCTTTATCGATTCGGACGCGTCCGGTATTTTCGATATTATTGATGTCTTCTAGTACTACGCCCTTTTTACCAATAAACCGATCAGCACCAATGCCTGGAGGCTGCTTTTTTGTGAACCGTTCGGCAAAACGCCTTGAAACGGCAAAGAGTACTCCAGAGACGATGACAAAGGCTGCCCATTGCCAGCCTATACCAAGGCCCAGAAGTGCCAGAATCCCTGCTACAGCCGCGCCAATGCCAAACCAAAAGAGAAAAAATCCGGCAGTAAATATCTCACCGACGGCAAAAACTGCAGCAATTGCTATCCAAATCCACCAAAATTTAATTGGCATTATATCTCCTCCTTCTTTGTATGGTATTGACTAACTCTTATTCTATTCTCTGCACAAAAAATTTTTTTGTCCGTTAACTCGAACGCGCGAGGTCTGCAAGCCTGAGAATGTGGTTAACAGAACGTTCAACGGTCGTATAGACGAGCTGTTTCTTATCATGTATCATCTGTGACCAGAGTATTCCTGAAGGTGCTATCTCTAGTACAGTAAATGGCTCAAGCTCAAAGATTAATTCTTGAATCTTTGTATCTGAAATAAATTCTTTATCGCGAGACGAGCGAAGTTTGATTAAAAAACGATCGTCAAAATCCTTATTGCCAGTTTGAATCTCGTGCTCCAAATGGAAAAATTTCCCTACACGGTCTGCAAAACTTTCGTGCGTCATTTGAATATTATGCTCATTCAACGCTGTTACATGAATACGAAGATATTCTACGTTATCCATCCCTTCGATGAGACTCGGTCGCTTCGATACTCGTGGAAACTCACTAATTTCTACGGTGAATTTATATCCTTTTAATTCTCCCATAAATATAGGATAGACATATGTTTCTCCGGGTGACTTTTCGTTGAGTCCAGAAACCCTGCCGTGCCAATGCGAAACCATTTGTTGTAATAGTTTATCAAACGAATCCTTCCATGGTTTTTCTATAGTCATAGCACCTCTCCTAAGTTCTTTATTAAGATATACCGAAAAAGATGAACGGAAGGACTGCTCCCAGTATGTGTTTGAATAGATAGATTAATGTGTGTGGTCTTAATGTTCATGTTCGAAATAAAGATACCTAAATTTCTCTAACAACGATCGTAATTTCTCGATGTGAACAACATCAGTAGTTTGCTTCGCTTTCATGGCGTAGATGAGCATTTCGTGCAATATTGTTATTTCCTCGACATACTTTTTATAGTCCTCTGTGTTATCCTTATCAACTGGCTTTACACGCTGGGTCATAAAGTATTGTGATACAATATCTTGTATGTAATGAGCGTGCTGCTCTTTGTTATTGATCCAGCGTATGAGTTGATTATAATTGCTTTCCGTTTTTTTCGATAGTTCTAGAATCATGGTCATGGATTTTTCGATGGTGTTGATATGTTCTGCAATCATCATAACCCTCATTTCATCATCATATATGCCACATGGTATTTCACAGTGGGCGTACGCAAAATGTGTCCATGCCCGTGTTAATATAATAATAGTAGCAATTAAGAAAATCTTTTTCATCATTCCCCCTTTTTCATCGTAACGATAATGTTTATTTACTCCATAATTATTATAGTATAATCAAAACCGAAAGTCAACGACATAAGTATGCATACTGTTGTCGGACTGTCTGGGTTTGCATTCGTCTACAATACCGATACCAATGTCTTGTGTCCCTTTTGTTGGTTTTATTGATTGTCGTAAAGGTTTTGTTGGCTCGACAGAGGATGAGGGTGCGTTATTTACGTCTTCTTTTCTCTTTCTTTTTTGCTTTTTTCTTTGCCTTTTTAATTTTCTTTGCTTTCTTTTTTGTTTGTTTTGATGGTTTTACTTTTTTCTCCGCTTCCTTTTGAGCCTTCTCTTTAGGCTTTGTTTCTTTTGCCTTCTTTTCTTCTTTGGCTCTCTTTTTCTGTTCCTTTTTTTCTTTTTTGGATTTTCCCTCGATGATCTGTCGGCGTTCAATCAGCCTTCTCCGCAGAGCAATGGTTGAAGGGTCGTTCTGCTCAACGAGTTCCAAAATCGCCATTTCTGCGCCATCGCCGAGTCTCGGGCCGAGGTGATAAATACGTGTATACCCACCGTGACGGTCAGCAAACTTTGGAGCAATCTCCTCGCAGATTATTTTCACGAGTTTATGGTCAGGAATGAATCGGTAGATCATTCTTTTTGCTGCGAGGTCATCGTTTTTGGCGAATTCGATGAGACGTTCGGCCAGTCTTCGTGCCTCTTTTGCCTTTGGCAATGTTGTTTTGATTTTCTCGAAGATGAATAATGAACGACACAAATTCTTTAATGTCGCAAGACGATGTTCTCTTGTCCTTCCTAGCTTTTTTACTCGGTCACCGTGTCTCATATATCTTCTTTCAGGTATTTGCTGACATCCATTTCAAGCTGTAGACCCATCTTTCCTAAAATTTTTTCTAATTCCTTTAACGACTTGCGTCCGAAGTTTTCGTAGGTGAGTAACTCCTTACCGCTTTTGCGCACGAGGTCGCCGATCGTCTGTATCTTTTTATTCTTTAAACAATTTGAAGCCCTCACTGAAATTTCGAGTTCATCAATACTACGTTTCAATATTTCCCTAATGCGGCGATGTTCGGCATCTAACTGCTCTTTTGAAACAAACTGTGGCTCTACACCCAGATTCGTGAAGAATGAGAAGTGATGTCGCAAGAGACTTGACGCCTCGACGATAGCCTCGACCGGCGTAATCGTACCATCAGTTTTTATTTCGAGAACGAGATGGTCATAATCAGTTCTCGTGCCGACACGCGTATTTTTGATATCGTAATTGACCGAAAGTACTGGCGAAAATGTTGCATCGAGGTAGATGGTACCGACTGGCGCTTCGCCGTGTTTTAGCATTTCTGAAGGAACATAACCACGACCTGCCTCGACGGTCATTTCCATTGTTAAATTTACTTTTGAATCGGTTACCGTTAAGATTTTCTGCTTAGGATTAGCAATAACAACTTCTGGATTTTTCTCAATGTCGTCAGCAAAATATTCTTTTTTGCCTTTCAGTTTCATGTAAAGAGTGCTCGGCCCGTCGGTGAGTAATTTCACTCGTACTTTCTTTAAATTGAGGATGACTTCCACAACATCTTCGTAAACGCCAGTAATTGTTGCAAACTCCTGCAGAATATCTCCAATTCTCACTCGTGTTATTGAGGCTCCTTGAATCGAGGAGAGCAGTACCCTTCTCAAAGAGTTTCCCAACGTGGCTCCAAAACCTCGCTCTAGTGGAGAAAGTATAAAACGACCAAAATTGTCGGTTGTTACTTCTTTATCTATTTCGATACTTTTAGGCATTACTAATGGCTTTAACGTCATAATCTCCCTCTATTTTGAATAGAACTCAATGATTAAACTTTCTTGAATTGGTACTGTAATGTCTTCGCGCTTGGGTAACCGAAGTATGGTTCCCGAAAGATTGTCTTTGTCGAGCTTGAGCCAGCCAACAATTTTTTCGGGATCACGTTCTTCGAGTGACTTCTTGATGAATGGATTTTTCTTTAAATCTGCTGTCACTTGAATCATTTGATTCGGTTTCACGAGGTATGAGGGAATAGAAACTTTTTTTCCATTCACCGAAATATGGCCATGTCGTACGAGTTGCCGCGCCTGTGCTCTTGACGATGCAATACCCAGTTGGTAGATAACGTTATCCAAGCGTCGCTCAAGTGAAACGAGAAGATTTTCACCTGGATTACCTGCCTTCTTCGTCGCGTCACCAAAAATTTTGCGAAATTGTCTCTCCAAGATTCCATACATCGCCTTCACCTTCTGCTTTTCTCTCAATTGAATGGCATAGGAAGTGAGCTTACGCCTTCCTACTTTTCCGTGTGTTCCTGGTGGATACCCTCTTCTCGTAAAAGAACATTTGTCAGTATAACAGCGGCTACCACGTAAGAAAAGTTTTTCGGTTTCACGGCGGCAGATCTTACATTTTGCACCAATATCACGTGCCACGTCTATACCCTCCTACGTCTTGGCGGTCTGCACCCGTTATGGGGAAGTGGGGTGACATCTTTAATCGCACTAATAGAGAGTCCAACAGTCTGGAGAGTTCTAATCGCTGCCTCCCGACCTGGTCCTGGTCCCTTTATCTTTACCTCAACTTTCTTTATTCCACGAGCCTGTGCTTCTCGTGCTGCTGCATCAGCGCATTGCTGGGCTGCATATGCAGTGCCTTTTTTCGTTCCCTTGAATCCAATTCTGCCCGCGGAAGACCAGCACACAACATTGCCTTTAGAATCACAGATAGAGATAATCGTATTATTGAAACTGGCGAAGATATTGGCAATCCCAGTTTCCTCTATCCTTACACCTTTCTTCTTTCTGAATATCTTTCTCCCTGGCCGCTTCATTTCTTAGCTACTACCCCTTTATATACTGCTACAGTTTTTTTCTTTCCTTTTCTCGTACGCGCGTTTGTTCGAGTACGCTGTCCTCTGACTGGGAGGCCTATTTTATGCCTGGTTCCCCGATAACTGCCAATGTCGATGAGACGTTTTATGTCAGTAGCAATTTCAGCTCGGAGAGCACCCTCAACTTTGTACTTCGCCTCAATTAACTTTCTTATCTTCGTGACTTCCTCGTCGGTTAAATCTTTTATCTTTTTTGAAGGGTCAACGCCGACCTCGGCAACGATGGCTTTCGCCGCTGTTAGTCCGATACCAAAAATTGCGGTTAACCCATATTCAACTTTCTTATTCGGTGGCAAATCGATGCCAGCAATCCTTGCCATAAACCTCCTTACACACTGCAGATACTAGTGGTTAGATACGTTTGATTAGTGTTTTTCATGAACACCATTTTCTTTGGTATCTGACCCCTAACACCTAACATCTGCCGTTTATCCTTGTCTTTGTTTGTGTCGCGGGTTTTTGCAAATAACCATCACAACACCCTTGCGCTTTATAATGCGACACGAAATACACCGTTTCTTCACTGATGCCTTAACTCTCATATTTTCTCCTCAAAATAATATTATACACAATTTTTTAAAAAAGTCAATCTTTTAACCATCTTTACGCCGTCTTCTGCTTTCTCGAGCTTCTTTTATTTATATCTCCAGACAATCCTCCCTCGCGACAGGTCATAGGGCGAAAGTTCGAGGAGTACTCTGTCTCCTGGTAAAATTTTTATGTAGCTCATTCTCATCTTACCAGAAACATGGGCGAGAATTTTATGCCCATTGTCTAACTCAACACGAAACATCGCATTGGGGAGGGTTTCGACTATTGTACCTTCTGTCTGGATCAAATCTTTGCGTGCCATAGGCTAGCTCTCAACGACTCTCGTTACATTTAAATTACCTTTCTCTAAAATAGCAATCGTGTCCTCATAGTGGCAGGATAGTGAATTGTCCCTTGTGAGAATTGTCCACCCGTTCTCCGCTGTAACGACATCATATGCTTCCATATTGACCATCGGTTCAATGGCGAATACCATTCCCGGCCTTATTGCAATATCGGGACCGTTACTGACAAAGTTTGGAATCATCGGTTCCTCATGAAGGTCGTGACCAACACCATGGCCGGTTAGCTCACGGACGACGCTGTAACCATTGTGTTCAACAGTTTGCTGAATCGCGCGTGAGATATGTGAAATAGAGTTACCGCTGTGCGCCGCCTCGATACCCTTTTTTAATGCTTGCATCGTCACCGAAAGAAATTTTCGTATGTGTTCGGGGACCGCGCCAATGGCAAAAGTCTTTGCGGCGTCTGCAATATATCCTTGATACTTCACGCCCACATCTACTTTGACAAGATCGCCTGCCTTGATTTTTCGATTATCCGGGATACCGTGCACGACTTCGTTATTGAGCGAAATACAGCAACTCTTCGGAAAACCTCGATAGTTCAAAAATGCTGGGAACGCACCGTGTTTCCTTATGACCGTATCAACGTTATCGTTTAACTCGACAGTTCTCATACCACGCAAATCCATTTTTTCGATTGTTGAGAAAACTTCGTAGATGATATTTCCTGCAACAGCGATCTTTTTGATTGCGTCCTCATTTTTTATCAATATGGGCATCGACAATCTTGGAAATTTTTTTTAACACCTCTGCCTGAGACTGATTCGCATTAACTCGGCTGTAAATATTCTGTGATTGATAGAAGTGCGTTAAATTCCTCGTCTCTTCTGCATAGACTTCCAGTCTTTTCTTGATGATGTTTTCATCATCATCACGCCTTTTTTCGAGCGTGTAGCCACACGCATCGCAGATACCTTCAACTTTAGGCGGGTTTGTCGCGGCGTTATATATGCGACCGCAGTTCGGGCAATACATTCTATTCACCAGTCTCTGCATAAGCTCCTTTTCACTCAGATGCATTTCCAGTGCGATGTCAAGGGATAAGCCGAATCGGTTTACAATCTTGTGTAAATTTCGAGCCTGATTTACGTTCCGAGGAAATCCATCGAAGAGGATATCAGAATCTTGATGTTTAAGCAGAAAATTTTCGACGAGGCGAAGTACGATTTCGTCGGGGGCTAACATGCCACGGTTCACGTATTTCTTCAGTTGCGTACCCATCGAGCTTTTCAACGCCATCTCTTCGCGCAAGATATCTCCCATAGAAAACTTCACAAAGTTGTATTTTTGGGATAGCAAATCAGCCTGTGTACCCTTGCCAGCGCCAGGAGGGCCGAAGAGTACCATCATCATCGTCTGCCTCTGATTTTGCCTCGTTTCATAAATCCTTCATAGTGATACATCATGAGTTGAGATTCTATCTGCTGTAGTGTATCCAATGCAACGCCGACAATAATGAGCAGTGTTGTGCCACCGAAATAAAATGGAACATTTAAAAAATTGATGAGATACCAGGGAACGAGGGCAATGAACCCGAGAAAGAGGGCTCCGGGCAGGGTTATTTTAGATAACACTGCATCCACATAATCAGCGGTTCTCGGCCCAGGCCTAATGCCAGGAATAAAACCTCCGTAGCGTTTCATGTTGTCTGCCAATTCAACAGGATTGAAGACAATCGATGTGTAGAAGTACGTAAAGAATACGATCAAGGAAAAGAAGAGTATATCATATCCCCAGAAACCAGGTTTGAATATTTCGGTAATGCCTTTGAACGCTGGAACATATGCAGCAACAGTACCTGGAAAAACAACCAGCGACTGTGCAAAAATGATCGGTATAACACCAGCAGTATTCACGCGTAGTGGTAAGAATGTAGATTGACCGCCGTACATCTTGCGACCGATAATCCGCTTCGGATATTGGACTGGAATTCGGCGTGTTGCCTGAGTCATGATAATAACGGCGGCGACTATACCAATCATAATAACTATCACGAGAATGAGGTTTATGACTGATAGTCCTTCGGTTAAAACGAGCTGTACCGTACGCAGAAAATAACTCGGATACTCTTCGAGACAGCCGATGAATATGAGGAACGATATACCGTTGCCAATGCCTTTGTCGGTTATTTGCTCGCCAATCCACATCGCGAATATTGCGCCGCACGTAAGCGTTAACATCGCCGTGAGACGAAATGCCCAACCGGGATTGAAGACAATTGGCATAACACCAGCAGCACTTGAAAATTTTTGGGTTTCTAAAAAGATTGCAATACTGATTGCTTGGAATGCTGCCAAACCAACGGTAAGGTACCGTGTATACTGGGTAATTTTTCTTCTGCCTGCCTGATCGCGTTGTAATCGCTCAATTTGTGGAAAAACTGAACCGAGAAGTTGAAAAATAATCGAAGATGAAATATAGGGCATGACGCCCAAAAAGAGTATTGCTGCTCGGGATAGTGCACCTCCCACAAAAATATCGTACATGCCGAATATAGAACCCTGCTGCTTCAATTGTTGCATCAGGAGTCCCAATGCTTGAGCATTGATACCAGGGAGCGGAAGGTGTGCACCGAGACGATACACTGCGACGGCGAACAACGTGAACCCTAATCGTTTTTTTAAATCGGGAACTTTAAAAATATTTTGGAACGTGGATATCATTGAATCTGTTCTATTATACCCTTGGCGTTCACAATCTTTTCTTGGGCTTTTTTAGAAAACTTGTGTGCCTTTACGGTGAGTGGTATTGAAAGTTCACCCTCACCGAGAATTTTTACCTTACCCTTCCCCTTTATTATCTTTTTTTGTTTTAATAATTCGGGCGTTACTTCGGTATTCGGTTCTAACCTACTCAATACACCGACATTGACGATCTCGTACTGCTCTCTAAATATATTTACAAAGCCTCGTTTGGGAATTCTGGTTGTGAGAGGCATCTGGCCACCTTCATATCCCCGTTTTACACGATATCCTGAGCGCGACTTGTCGCCTTTGTGACCACGCGTGGACGTTTTACCGTGTCCTGAACCCGGTCCGCACCCAACTCGTTTTCGTTTTTTCGTTGCGCCTTTTGCTGGTTTCAGTTCATTTAGCCGCATCTTTCACTTCCTCGACGTCGACCATGTATGCAACCTGATTAATCATTCCTCGAACAGCCTTATTGTCCGGCATTATCCGAGACTTACCGATTTTCGTTAATCCGAGAGCCTTGAGGGTTAATTTATGTTTTTTTATTTTATCAATTGGACTCTTCTTGAGTATCACTTTTAGTTTTTTCATACCTCTTCCTCGCAAAATATTCCAATGGTTTGTTACGCATCTCCGCCACGACAGCAACCGGCCGTATCGATTTCAAGGCTTCAATTGTAGCACGTGCGAGGTTCGTTGGATTGTTTGAACCGAGTGATTTGGTGAGAATATTTTTAATGCCCGCCGCCTCACAAACTGCACGCACCGACTTTGAAGCGATGATTCCTGTACCAGTCAACGCCGGTTTCATTATAACTTTGCTTGCCGAATATTTTCCATGAACCATGTGGAGAATTGTTCCTTCTGTAACATCGAGTTTTGCCATATTCTTTTTGGCTATTTCCGTTGCTTTCTTGATGGCTGGTGCAACCTCGCTCGATTTCGCATGCCCGATACCAACCGCACCGGTTCCATCACCAACTACAACACAGGCGTAGAGTTTTAATCGTTTTCCTCCTTTGACGACTTTCGAAACCCGCTTTAGTTCAACCAGTTTTTCAATGAACATTCTTTCTTCTACCACCAAACCTCCTTTAAAACTTCAAGCCCGCCTCTCGGGCTCCTTCAGCCACGGCTTTAACCCGGCCATGATACTTGTAACCGGCTCGGTCGAATGCCACTTCCTTAATTCCCTTCTCGATCGCAATTTTACCGATTCTTTTCCCTATTTCTGTTGCGATCTCGACTTTTTTCTTGGTTTTTAAATCCTGACTCACAACAGAGGAGATTCCGAAAAGTACTTTTCCTTTTGTGTCATCAATGAGTTGTGCATAGACATGGCGATTGCTCCGAAAGACACAGAGTCGTGGTCGTGTCGTCGTCCCGACTAGTTGCTTTTTGATTCTTTGATGTCTTCTTTTCCTGCCCGTAATTTTCATAACTCCCTTTACGCCTGTACAACGGCTCGTTTACCGACTTTCTTTCTTAAGACTTCATCGCTATAGCGTACTCCTTTGTGTTTGTACGGGTCTGGTATGCGAGCCTTTTTTATATGAGCAGCCACATCACCGACGAGCTGTTTGCTGATACCCTTTAACGTGATGTAGGTGAGATCGCCCTTCTCAGCACTCTTGACCACCTTGAGTTCACAGGTTATTTCTTTTGGCAAATTTATTGTTAGTGGTTTTGCATACCCCAAGAAGAGTTGAAGACCTTTACCGCTCATTTGGGCACGGTATCCAGTACCCTCAATGATTAAGGTTTTTTCATACCCTTTCGTCACCCCGTTGATCAAATTTGATATGAGCGATCTCGTCGTTCCCTGGTGTGCTGCAGATTCCTTACTCGTATCACGGTTTTTGACAAAAACCTTGTGTTCCTTGATCTCGACCTCGACTTTGTTACTCACGACCATTTCCAGTGTGCCTAATGGCCCCTGGACCTTCAGCTTTGAATCTGAAAGTGTAACGTTAACCTTTTCAGGTATGGTGATTGGTCTGTAGCGTTTCTTAGCCACGTTGCCTCCTCGCCTGCCTGAGCAATCCGTTTGAATTTAACTGTTTAATAGACATATGCAATGATCTCTCCGCCCACATTTTTTCTAAGCGCTTCACGATCGCTCAAAACACCTTTGGGCGTCGTGAGAATTGCTATCCCTAAACCCGCCAATACTTTTGGAATCTCGTCTTTGGAGACATAAACCCTGCGGGAACATTTCGATACCCGTTTGAGATCTCTTATTACAGATTGACCGTCCTTCGCATACTTCAACATGATCGTAATCTTCCGTGGTCTATTTTCAGAGTCGAGACTGAAGTTATTAATAAAACCGTCTTCCAGGAGAACCCTAAGGATTTCGGTTTTTAGACGCGAATATGGAACAGTCACTTCCATCTTCTTGGCGCGACAGCCATTGCGAATAATCGTCAGCATATCAGCAATTGGGTCCATAAATTCTCCTTACTTTATTTTCACGTATAAGCATATTTATTTTAACCATAGTCAATAATATTATCTAAATTTTTGTAAATGTCAAGACAAGAAAGTTTATCGTGCTTGTCACCTTGACAGTTTCGAAATAAGGACTATAATTATGTACGAAACAGAGGAGGGAATGTGCGGAAATTTTTTGCTATTGTATTGTTGGCGTCTCTGAGCCTTCTGGCGAATCCGATAGCGGTAGAGATAATCAATGAATTCCAGACCGATACGCTATTGGGTCATAAGGTTGAATTTCACGAGACATATCCATCGGGAGACGTTTTTCTACTCAATGATACGGTTGTTACACCGGCTGGTATGGCAATAATTGATACGAATCTCTATCTTCCGGAGAGCGGCTATGTTGTGATTGATACCTCGGTGCTCAGTGGTCCGTTTTACCTTCCACCTGACAGCGGATTTATAAAGGTATACTGGGAGATCTTCGATACGGTTGTCTATCCATATGATGGGTACTATGACATTATTCCAGCACCGCCTGCCGGTGCCTCGGCGGCAAAATTCTATTGCTGGGTCAATGAGGGCATGGACATGTGGATGTTGAAGGATTGGTACATCGACTATACACCGACTCTTGGTTATGAAAATGATGATTATATAGGTTGTCACGTTTCCGGTTATGTTTACGGTGATGGCTTGCCAATCAGTGGGGCACAGGTTACTACCCATGTTCCTTACCCCATTTATACGCCTCATCCTTTCTATGACCAGTGCACAACCTATACTGGTCCAGACGGTTTGTACGCTTTTGATAGTTTGCTTCCCAGTCGGTTTTATGTCAAAGTGAATGCGGCGGGATATTGTGTTGATAGTCAACAGACTGACCCACTCCATTCATTAGAGCCTCTCACAGAATTCAACTTCACGCTGGTCGGAATTCAGGAGCACAACATGATTGATGTATCAGGGGCATTGTATGTCCATCCAAATCCCTTCACGCACAGCACACAGATCAGATTCACGATACAAGATGCAGGATACACGATACAAAACACGCCATTGCAGATCTTTGACGCCGCAGGCCGGTTGGTGAAATCATTTTTGCTGCCTACTGACTACTCCGCCACACAGTATGGCGGACTACTATCTACTGCAGTTTCCTGGGACGGAACCAATGATTATGGTCGCTTGGTAGCACCAGGCGTATATTTTATCTTGTTGCCAGGAAAGAAGATTAAAGTAGTTAAATTATAGATGAGCGGAATAATTTTCTTATACATCGTTCTCTGAACCTCGTTGATTTTCGTGCGTTCATCTCCGCGTTATCCTTTCCCGAGACGATGATGTTGACAACTACATCAAATAGCATATAATAACTCACTATGAAAGTAATAAAACCACGTGGTATGGCACTCATTTCGATTATTATTGCGTTGCTCATTGCAGCGATTCTGGCCTTTTTTGCAGTAACCTACTATACTGGCAGAGGGCAAGAAGAAGCCGGTCCAGTCACGGCACCGATAGACAGGGCGAAGGTGCTGCAATGCCAATCACAGGTCAGAAAAATAGAGACCGCTGTCCAGATGTATTATGCAGAGAACGTTACCTATCCAACTGGTCTGCGTGAGCTCGAAGGTCTCTCGGAAACAGATCTCTACTGCCCCGTGACGAATAGTCCTTACGACTATAATCCAAGCACCGGTAGAGTTACCTGTCCGGGTCATTAAAAGTACGTTACTCATGTATTGATCCATACGTTATTTTTTGCTTGACATATGAAAATATTTAAATATAATCATATATAGATTCACGAATTTTAGAAATCAAGACAGGTATTTTCAATGCACTCGCCCATCCCTTGCGTCTCAACATTTTAGAAAAACTCCGGGATGGGGCGTGTTGTGTCTGTAAGATTATTCCCTATGTGAATGGCGAGCAGTCGAATGTTTCTCATCATCTAGCGATCCTCAAGAAAGCCGGCATTGTCTGCAGTGAGAAGAGAGGAACTGAGGTCTGGTATGAAGTTACGGATCCTAAAATTTTTGAGATTATAGATTTGATGAATGACTGTATCCTGGCAAACCTAAAAAGAAGCAGGGATATTTTAAAATCCTTAAC
>CP070664.1:1147537-1199992 GCA_020355325.1 Caldifarciminota bacterium | reverse complement strand
CCTCGTCGAACCCGACGACAGTTCTTCTCTTGCACACTTTCTGCGTCTGTTGCTTCACGATGATAAACGCCTGGTTACAATGAGCCTCGCCGCGCATCGGCACTATGCCGCATTTCCAACCTGGTGCGAAACAGCACTGCGCATTCGCACATTTCTGCTATCCCTGTTGCGTGACAGACACGCCTGAATTGGTGTTGACATGGAAAGAGCTATCTGTTGAATGCGTGAGGATATGATGATACAATCAGAGAGGATTAAAATTCTCAACGAAAATACAGTCAAGAAAAGAAAGTACGTCCTCTACTGGATGCAGCAATCACAGCGGAGCGAGTATAACCATGCCCTCGAGTATGCCGTCGAGACGGCGAACGAGTTAGATAAACCACTCATCGTCTTTTTTGGCCTTACCGATACATTCCCTGAGGCAAACGAGCGGCACTACTCCTTCATGCTCGAAGGACTGCGAGATGTACACTCGACACTCGCACAACGAGGCATACAACTTGTAATACAACACTGTTCTCCAGAACGCGGTGTCATACCCCTGTCATGCGATGCGTGTGTCGTGATCACCGACCGTGGGTACCTCAGGATCCAGAAGATGTGGCGTCACTATGCTGCAACGCACATAGACTGCCCGCTCATACAGGTTGAGAGTGATGTCGTCGTGCCCGTTGAAGTCGCATCGTGTAAGGAGGAATATTCGGCTGCTACATTCAGACCAAAGATAAAAAAAGTTTTGAGGCACTACCTTATACCACTGAAGGCGCAACGTCTCAAACACTATTCACTCACTATGCGTTTTCAGAGTTTTGATGTGAGTACGACAGCGAAGGCACTCAGACGGCTTAACATAGACCGCAGCGTGAAAGCGGTGCAGCACCTTCGTGGTGGGACCGCTGCGGCGAAGACAAAATTACGTGCTTTTATGAGGCACACATTGCATAAATTTGCCGACCTCCGCAATGATCCTTCGCTCGATTATCTCTCCCATATGAGTCCCTACTTACACTTTGGTCAGATTTCACCACTCTTCATCGCACTCAAGGTTAAAAACGCCAGGGGTGCGGGTACCAATGCCTACCTCGAGGAACTCCTCATACGGAGAGAACTGAGTATGAACTTTGTATACTACAATGACCAATACGATTCCTTTGATGGACTTCCTGCGTGGGCGCAGAAGACACTCAGACGACATGCACGCGATCACCGAGACTATACATACACGCGCAATGAGTTGGAACGTGCACAAACCCATGATCCATATTGGAATGCTGCGCAGAATGAGATGGTATACACTGGCACGATGCATGGCTACATGAGAATGTACTGGGGTAAAAAAATACTCGAGTGGTCTGGACATCCTGAGGATGCCTTTAGGATAGCTCTCTTTCTCAACAACAAATACGAGCTCGATGGCAGAGATGCGAATGGATTTACCGGTGTTGCATGGTGTTTTGGTAAGCACGACCGACCGTGGGCAGAGCGGCCTATTTTTGGAAAGATACGTTACATGAGTGCAGATGGACTCACGAGAAAATTTGACATGGATACGTACGTGCGTAGAGTAGAACGAGCAGTTAAAAAAATTACGTAGGTGATGTCACATACTACGTTGATTGATATAGTATTTGTTTCTCAAGCTCGGTAACAAAAATTCTCACGAGTTTTGGATCAAATTGTGTACCACTGCAGCGATGAAGTTCTTCAAACGCAGCCCGAATATTCTTTTTCTTTCTGTAGGGTCGGTCGGTCGTCATGGCATCATAAGAATCAGCAATACAGATGATGCGTGCAGGAAGAGGAATCCTCTTTCCCTTGAGTCCCGTCGGATACCCGTTGCCATCGATGCGTTCGTGGTGGTATAAAACATTGGGCGATAATTTCTTGAGTCTATCAATCGGCTGAATGATTCCGGCACCGAACTCAGGATGTTTTTTCATGTACTCGTACTCTTGAGTTGTCAATTTACCGGGTTTTCCGAGGATGCTGTCGGGGACACCGATCTTACCGACATCATGGAGAATTGCAGAAATTTCAAGGTTATTGAGGTCATCTTTCGACAACCCAACCGCTTCACCCATGAGTAGTGAATACTCAACGACACGTGCTGAATGTCCTCGTGTGTATGGGTCTTTCGCATCGACCGCCTCTGAGATCGACCTTATTGAAGATTTGAACAACTCATCTAATTCACTATAGAGTGATGCGTTCTCGATTGCGATAGCAATCTGATTGCCGAGTGCAGCAAATAATTCAAGATCATCTTTATTGAAACGTCTATTCCCTTTCTTGTTCAAAACCTCAGCCACGCCGATTATTTTTCCCTTTGTGATGAGCGGAACAGCGAGTATTGAACGGGTAACAAATTTTGTCTTTTTATCCACTCCCTTAAACCATCGTCGATCTTTTGTCACATCGGGGACCAAGAGCGGTTTACCATGTTGAGCAACCCAACCGACAATTCCCTTTCCCATCGGCACGCGTATCGCCTTTGCTTCTTTTCCCACTTCACCTCGAGCAATGAAGAAATAGAGGTCATTTTTCTTTTCGTCAATCCTGAATACCGAAGACACCTCGGCTTCCATAACCTCTTCGGCTTTTTGGAGCACAATATTTAACAATTCATCAATATCGAGTATCGATGAAAAGACCATTGTTGTGTCAATGAGTATTTCAAGATTCTTGATCTTCTTCTGAAGACTACGTATTCTCGACTTCAAATATTTCATAGTTTCTCTCTCCTGCATCAAATTTTTCTGCGTACTTTAACTGAATAGTAGGATCAACGTCGGGGTAAATCCTATCAATGGGTTTCTTCACAAAATCGTAACATGCCTGGTCAAGACTTACTGGGTCAAAGGACGCGAGGATACCAACATCGGGCGCAATCATCGGTTCATTGGTATGAAAACAGTCACAATTAGGTGAAATATTGATCAAAAAATTGACATAGAATATTTTTTTATACCGTATAACATTGGCAGCGTACCGCGCCAAACTCTCCTGCATATCAGAGGAAGCCGCATCCCATGAAAACTTGATTGCCCTTTCAGGACAGATAGAGATACACCCACCGCATCCAGTACACGCGTTCTGGTCTATGGTGACATACTTTTTGTTCTTTTTTACTGCCTGAAAAGCACAATAATCAAAACACTTGAGACAGAATGTACACTTATTGCGGTCTACAAAGGGTTTTGATTTTGAGTGCATATTGAGCTTACCGCCCTTGGAAGCACAACCCATCGCTAAATTTTTGAGGGTCCCCCCGAAGCCGGTAAGAAGATGCCCCTTGAAATGTGATACACAAAAGATTGTAGTTATATCACCAAAGAGCCGGGCGATTTTTGACCCGTTCATCTCTTCGTACTCGTCACCATAAAAACCATCGGCGATGATAATAGGTGCAAAACCAAAGCCGTGCTCTCTGGCGAGCTCAATATGTGTATCAGCCCTGAAACGTCGACCAGAATAGAGTGTCGTCGTATCAGTTAAAAATGGTTTACCTCCCGCTGCCATGATATTTTCAACGATTCGCCGTACATAGAGTGGACTTACGAAGTTCACGTTACCATCTTCGCCAAAATGCAATTTTACTGCACACGATGACTTTTTCTCAAGAATTTTCATACCATCTGCGAACGTCAGTAATCGATCAAACATTTGAAGTACATTATCGTGATACTTTTCCCGAAGATCGAGGAAATAAACCTTTGCCATATTAAAAAAAGTATACACAGCAACGAAAAAAAGTCAACCCCGTTAAATAAAAGGTATACGATATTAGTATACACTATAGAGTAACGCATCATTATACAATAAGAAGTGAATATGTTGAAGGACAGATGTATTTAACGGGGTCAAGTCCCCCCGTGTAATAAAATACATCTCCCCTATTTTATTTAGTTGATTTGGTTTGCTTAGTTAGTCTGGTTGGGGTATTTTTTATCAACGACTCCCTAGATTAATAATCTTTCTTACTTCAGTAGTGTTTTTTGAAACAACGTTAAGAAATAAAACTCCTGCAGGAAAATTTCCACTCCTTAAGTGAATTTGTTTGGGCTCTGTAACCATTCCTCTATAAAGAATTTTCACTATTCTCCCTGAGACATCATAGAGTTTAATTTCTAATGGATCGGGATGCTGTGCAATATTCATAGTGATGTCGCCACGCCACACCGTCGGTACTCGCACACTGTATTGATATTGTGGTTCATATGCTCCATGTTCTACACTCCCTAATTCCGAAAGCAAAGCCTTACTAAAATAGAGATCGTTGTCATCGCCATTACGACCATCAGTCCATAGTGCATAAAGATAGTGACTATCACTCACACAAATGTGGTATTCACCCATAAAATCATCTAAGCTCGTTACCGACGTGTCGGAAACACGAATACTCGGCGTGAATGTTGTTACAGTATCGGGTGAATATTGATAACGCAATGAAAAGAGACTGCTCGGGCTCGTTGGCCAGTCAGGCGTATGGTAGTAGATAATATGTAACCCGCCAAAGACATCAAAGTGTGCCCAGCCCTTACACTGCCCGCCAGCGGTAATATCATTGACTATAAATGGTGCACCAAATGTTATGCCTCCATCAGTCGAGAAGACACTCATGATGTCCCAGCTGCCGTATTGGTTATCCACCCAGGTGATGAAAACGACATCTCCCCGTGCCGTGATTGAATTTATCGGTGCGCGATCCCCATAACTGGGTTCATAATACCAATAAGAAAGCGGTACCTCGGGTGTCCAGGTTTCCCCCTTATCCGTCGATTTCCGATAATAAACACTATCAGTGAATGAACCTACCAATGCCAGGTGGAGATTTTCATTTTCGTCCATACATAAGGCAGTGATGCCTTGTCTTTGCCAACCTGGCCAGATCATGCTATCGGTAAAAGTCCTTCCATAGTCCGTTGATTTCGCGAGCCAGATACCTTCTGGTCCGTTAACCTGTTGCCAGACAACGTAGATTTCATTTTTGTTGATAACCCACCACGGTTTATCAACACCGAGAAGGGAATTAATTTGACTCGTATCCTGCCAGGTAAGACCTCCGTCACGAGAAAAGTAGTGGTTCATGAGAATTGCCGAGAACTGAATGAGCATATGGACATGTCCAGAATCATCGACGCCAACTAACGGGTCAGTATGCCACGTAATTCCGGTGTTGCTGTCGGTAAATGGTATCTGTGTAAAGGTTTCACCTGCGTCAGAGGAATAGGCATATGGTGCAATGGGCACAGAAGCACGTTCCGCCGTGTTACAAATACAAAATATTGAATCTCCTGAGACAGCAAAACAGGACTCGCCCTGATTGAGGGTGTCCCACGGAACATCGGTACTCACCCGTATATTGGGAATCCATGGGTAGTCGGCGTAGGTTACGGTAGTAATGATGAGCACGAGAAAGGAATAAATTTTCATCTCTCCTCCTCGTGTGATTCTGGTCTAACAACTGACATCCAATCAATCTCGACATCGAAATTACCAGGTAATTCGTTCGTAATAAAGATGTATAGACATGGTGTCTTGTCCGGAGTCAATGCGGAAGGATAATTACTACTATAGAACGGTCGCGCATCCTTCAGAGGAATTTCGACTTTTTGCCACTGTGTATCTGGTTCAATAACTTTCACACCGCCAAAGTACACGCCGCAACCTTCTTTCCGATAGAAATATTTCAGCCGCGCGTTTTTACCATGTACCTTTACGACCAACTCGAGTATATCATCATCGCGAAATGCGAGGTCTTCATCAACATAAAACCAGGCTGAGGAAAAACCTTCGAACTGAGGGTGAGCCTTAAGAAAAACCTTGCCATCGTGATGGCTGATGTCTATGGTATAATCGTACAGTTGGCTCATTGTTGACATATTCTCCGTGAAGTCTTCGTGCCATAATACCGATGTGATGGTAAAGAGACATAAAAAGAACATCGCAACCTCCTTTTTAAGATCTTTGCATCTTGACTCATGATACTATCTCTCTCGCTGTATGTCAATGACAAATAATCATTTCTTAGTTGACAAGATAAGATTTATAGGTAAAATCTGATATGGTACATACAGTCATTCCAATCGTACTACTTCTCATTGCAGCAGGAACGCTCTTTTTTATTGCAAAAGAACTCGATCCAATCAAAAAAAGGAAATTGTCAGGCATTATTTTTATACTTTTGTGTGTGCTTTTTTTCATTTCACAAATTTCGTTCCTGCTCTATCCCTTAGAGCGTTATAAAAATTTCGGCGGACTCTTTGGCTACTATTCATCGCTTGGATTATTTTGGCTCATTGGTTTTTACTTTTTCGTTATTCCCTGCCTTCTCGGTTATCTTGGGTATATCTATCTCATGAAGCTCGAAAAGACTCCGAGTATATATCTCCTTTTCTCCATCCCGATTGGTATCATCGTCGATACGCTTCTGACACTCTTTTTCACGGTCACGGTAGCCGATATTTCCAGCGGCGGTACGATCGGACATATCATCAGCACATTCCTCCTCGACTACTTTGGCTATGTTGGAACCTATCTCATCCTCGCCTTTAGCATCATCATCGTGCTCTACATGATGTTGAGAGAAAAACTTTTTGTGAGGCCAAAAATAGCGGAAACAGAGACGGTCATCGAAGAAATAAGAAAAGAGAAACGGCCAAAAAAGGAGGCAAAATCCGGGAAGGAAGCAAAGGAGAAAATAGAACCTATCCGAAAAGAAAAGAGAAAGCCGATGCCGAGAGTAGATTTCGAAACTGAATTTTTAAACATTCTCCATGCCCCGGAGAAAAAGTATGGCATCGATAATGAAGTATTGAAAAAAGAGGCAGAACTGTTAACGAGTCGCCTAGCCGAATTTGACGTCACCGGTAAAATTGTTGGCATCGAATCCGGACCGGTGATCTCGCGGTTCGAATTTGAGCCGGCACCAGGCATCAAGGTGAATCGAATTGCGAACTTAGACAACGATCTCGCCCTCGCACTCAAGGCGACAAGGATCAGAGTGGTAGCACCGATACCGGGGAAATCAGCAGTTGGTATTGAGGTTCCAAATCGCGAACGCAGTTTGGTATTTTTGAAAAATGGTCTCCTGGATAAGAATTTTGAGAGGAGTGCGTCGCCACTGACGATTGTGCTCGGTGAAGATATCACTGGAAAACCCGTCATTGATGATATTTCAACAATGCCACACATGTTAATCGCTGGCACGACAGGTTCTGGTAAGAGTGTCTGTATCAATACTATCATCATTAGCCTCTTGTGTCATGCTACATACAAAGACATACGATTTTTGATGATCGACCCAAAGAGGCTCGAGCTGCCGATGTATAATCCTATTCCCCACCTCCTGCGTAGTGCGATTACGCAACCACGCGATGCAGTCAATGAACTCGAGAAACTCGTTTCGGTCATGGAGATGCGCTATCGCGATTTTGCGCGTGAAGGTGTGCGCGATATTGACGGATATAATGAAAAGATGAGGAAGAAGCACGGAGAAATTAAACCATATTTGCTGGTCGTCGTGGATGAACTTGCTGATTTGATGTTAACGGCGCCGAGTGAAATAGAAGAAAATATCACACGGCTTGCTCAAATGTCGCGTGCGGTTGGGATTCACCTCATACTTGCGACGCAAAGACCATCGGTCGACGTCATCACTGGATTGATAAAGGCAAACTTTCCATGTCGCATAGCTTTCCAGGTTGCCTCGAAGACCGATTCGCGGACAATTCTCGATATGAATGGCGCAGAATCTTTACTCGGCCGAGGTGATATGTTATTTCTGCCACCGGGTAAGGGGACACCGGTCAGACTGCATGGCGCCTACATCTCTACCGATGAAGTCTGTGGCGTCAGTAATTTAGTGGCGAAACAATATCTGCTCGAACTCTTAGAAGACGTCGAAGGCGACCTCGATGAGATTTTGACTGCCATCATCGATGAGGAACTCTGGACAGTATTCACCGATACCGATGACCCTGCATTCGAAGAAAAACGGCGCGTATTAGCAAATATTATTCCTGTTGAAAAGATTGATGAGATAATCGAGAATGGCTACTATCCAAAACTGAGTGAAGCACAGGTGGAAGAGTTGGTCGTCGAGGAAGAAGAAAAGATGGAGGTCGACCCGATGTTCCCAGAAGCCGCAAAATTGGTCTTCAGGCATCAAATAGCATCGGTATCACTCCTCCAGAGGCGTCTCAACCTCGGATATGCGCGAGCCGGTAGAATTATTGACCAACTCGAGGCAGCAGGCGTCGTTGAATCATTTCAAGGAAGCAAGTCGCGGAAGGTCTTGATAGAAAAAGAAGAGGACCTGGACGCAGTCATACAGAAGTATCGTCAATAACATCGGTAACGTTACACATCGAGCAAACGAGTTACGCACCCAAGATAAAAAAAGCGAGAACCTGTACATCAAAGATAGGCGCTCCCGGCTATAAATAATAGAGGACTCCTGCTGTTTAAAAACAGCAGGAGTCCTCTAAAAAATATTGTATTGGCAAGACTCGTAGGAGAGGCTTGCCTTCCTAGAACTGGTTACTCTTCTTCCATCTCGTACATTTCGGTCAATTCTATCCAATGCTTTTTAACGAGATCTTTATTAACCTGAGGATCGTCTGCGTACATCTCCTTACTCTCCTCGAGCGACTCCTGTACCTTCTTCATCATCTCCAGCGAAGTCTGTATCATCTCTTTTTCCTGCTGAGAAACGTTTGGATCTTTTAATTTAGCCTCGAGTTCGGCAATCTCGCTTTCTTGCTCCTCCATCTCCGCTTTCAATTCGACCATTGCAGAATCAAACATAATAGCAACGATCGCCGTCGTTGTCTTGGCAAAGGCAGGCCAGAAATCTTCCCACGGCATGCCGGCAGCAGACAATTTTTCATCGAGCCCTGTGATCATTTTGTTCGCCTGGGCAAATTGCTGCATCCAGGAGCCGAAATCTTCACCCGCTTCAAATTCAGCCCATTTCTCTTCGTGTTTTTCAACCTCGGTTTTAAACACAGGAAAAACCTTCATAAAGTTCTGGAGTTCGCCTTCGCTCAGAGTTTGGTACGCTACCTCTTGACCGGTCTTCTCCGTCTTTGTCTTCGCTTCTTCTGGCGCACCGCAGAAGATGAAGAAGAACAAGGATATGAGCACTAAGCCCATGATTTTTCTCATCATATTCCTCCCTTTTTTATTCTCCTATTCTCGAATAAGGCATGTATATGCACAAATCATTAACTGTTCTGTAATCTCATGAATAACAAAGCAGACTTAACTTCCCGCACCCTGTGCCAGCTCTACCCTATTCTTACCCAGTTGTTTAGCGCGATATAATGCCTTATCGGCATTACACACGAGTTCTTGCGCATCTGCTGAATTATACGGATATGTTGCGATGCCAATAGATATGGTCATCGTCTTCTTACCAACACCCTTCATCATAAGCGGTTTTTTCTCTACGGCATTTCGAATCCGTTCTAAGACCTTGAGTGACGCAACATCACCCAACTCGGGAAACAGTATGACAAATTCCTCACCACCGTACCGGGCCACGAAGTCGCTATCGCGTATATTCCTCTTCAGTGTATGAGCGATATGTACGAGAATTTTATCGCCATTGAGATGACCATACTTGTCATTAAATTTCTTGAAGTTATCGAGATCAACCATTGCAAGAGTAAGGGGCCGTGAGTATCCCTTCGCCTTTCTTATTTCTCGATCGAGCATTAAATCGAAGTGCCTGCGGTTTGCAATCTTCGTCAGACCGTCGGTTAACGAGAGCGCCTTGGTTTCGTTGAAGAGACGAGCATTTTCTATAGCGACTGCTGCCTGGGATGCAAATATTGAAAATATACGCAAGTCTCTATCTGAGAAGGCATTCAATTTTTCACTCTCGACATCCAAAACTCCGATGACCGAGCCCTTGATTTTTAATGGAATGGCGGCCTCTGACTTCACCGATTTTTTTCCCATGACATAAAATGGCACCTTTGTGACATCTGTGGCATAATACATCTTACCAGTTGCGGCAACGTGTCCGCATATGCCGTGCGTACCAATTTTCAGTCGAACGTTTCTCATCACGTCTGTCGAATAACCATACGATGCCTTGATGTACAATTCATTTTTTTCTTTATCGATTAAAAGAATCGCAATGTTTGCAAAACCAAATGTATTACGGATTGCCTCCAAGATTCTCTGTAATACATCATCGAGTTCGAGTGTTGAAATCAGAGACTGAGCAATGGTAAACGAAACGGCTAATTCTTTTGCATGATCGGTAGCGTCCTGATAGAGCTGTGCATTGTGGAGTGCAACACTCAACCGGTCTGCGATGAGTTCGAGAATTCGTACTGAATTCTCGTCGAATGCATTGATTTCATTACATTCGATATTCAAAACGCCGATCGTCTTTTTTGAGATTTTTAGGGGAATACAAACTTCTGATTGCGTGTATTGCCCAAAACCTTTGTAACGACTGTTTTTAACAACATCATTGACTACAATTGTCGAGCCTTTCTTTGCGACCACACCAACAAAACCCTCGCCAACTTTCAATCTGAGGTCCATGGGAACTTCATCTCGAAAACCCTTCGATAACTTCTTGAGAACCAACTGTTTATCTTCTACAAGAAAAAGAGACACATTGTAGTTCTTAAACTGCAGTGTAATAGATTTAGTAACAGTTTCAAGAATATCGCCAACATCGAGACTTTGCGTGAGCCGGCGCACGATTTGATTCATCAATGCGAGTTCCTTTGCCCTCTTGATTTCTTCCTCAATCAATCTCGTATTTGCTATAACGACTGCCGCTCGTGAGGCAATGCTCATGAGAAATGACTCATCCGCAGGTGAATACGCATTCGTGTGTTTATAGTCCTGAATTGTTATCACGCCTTCTACGTTGTTCTTGTATATCATGGGAACACCGAGCCAACTCTTCGCATCTTTACCAATCGGTTTTATCCCAAACTTCCTGCAGACTTTTTTGACATCTTTATTGATCCTCAATGGACGCTTCGTCCTTATGACGTATTCGGTTAAACCCTTCGATAATTTCCTGGAACTCACCTTCCTTTTTTCTCCATCGATCGTATATATTTCAAAACTGATTGTGTCTTCTTTACGATGATAAATAGCGAGATAAAAATTACTGGTGTCCATTAATCGACTAATTTCATGGAAGATTTTTCTGATAACCTTATGGAGATCATATGAGGAACCGAGGAGAGCGTCTATTTTCTTTAATAGAAGACCACGCTTTGACTCTGCAGATATACCCACAACAGAACTATACACAAAAGCGCTTATATGTCAATATTTAAGTTTAGAAACCTTGTTTCCCAATAATTGACCCTTTTACTCTCAACATTCCGTTGACAGTGTAAAAAATATGAATATAATATACCATGCTCGAACGTTTGAAAGTAAGCACTGAAAAACGGTGTGAGCTCGTAGATATCACAAAGCAGGTACAAAACGTAGTTACGAAACATAAGATTAAAGAGGGTGTTTTATATATATTCTGTCCCCATACAACCGCTGCGGTAACGGTCAATGAAAACTATGATCCATCGGTACAGGCTGACATCTCTGATACCTTGAGTAAGCTCGTCCCCCACCACGCAGGCTACGCCCATACCGAAGGCAATGCCGACGCTCATATTAAGGCAGCAATGGTTGGCTCTTCCAGGACACTTTTTATTGAAAATGGTAAAATCGCTTTCGGCACCTGGCAGGGCATTTATCTCTGCGAATTTGACGGACCACGTAGCCGAAACGTGTGGGTAAAGATAGTGAAAGATGGTGAGTAGGTTAAGGTGAGGAGCCTGGAGAAAGATAGCCAATGGATATGGTTCTGAAGTTGGAAACGGATGGTAAAGGAATGAGTATAAAAATATCTAAATACCTAAATTTTAGGAATTTAGGCATTTTGGATTTTTGGACTTTCTAAAAGGTAAGGGAGGAAACATGCATAAAAAATTATTTATTCCAGGACCGACTGAGGTCAGGCAGGATATTCTTGATGCCCAGTCAACACCGCTTATTGGGCATAGGATGAAGGCTTTTACCGAACTCTATACAGGAATCATCAAAAAGCTGACTGACTTGTTGGAGACAAAGGGATTCATCACGGTACTCACAGCATCAGGAACTGCCTTGATGGAAGGTGCAATCAGAAATTGTGTGAGTAACGATGTTCTCTGTTGTACCTATGGTGCCTTTAGCGAACGCTGGCACAAAATCGCAAAGCAGTGTGATAAAAATGCTGACGCAATTACACTCGACTGGGGAAAGTCTGTGAAGCCAGAGATGATTGAGGAAAAATTGAAATCAAAGAAGTACGAAGCAGTCACCGTTGTACAAAACGAAACCTCAACCGGTGTACGACCCCCAATTGAAGCGATCGCAGAGGTCATGAAAAAATATCCAGATGTTATGTTCCTCGTTGATACGGTGAGTTCGCTCATGGGAGATAAGGTTGAAATCGATAAACTCGGCATTGATGTCTGTCTAACGTCTTCTCAGAAGGCATTTGCCCTACCACCCGGTCTCGCAGTGGGCATTATCAGCGAAAAGGCACTCAAGAAGGCGGAAACAGTTAAGGGTCGTGGCCACTACCTCGATTTCGTCGGTATAAAAGATTATTTCGATAAGAAAGGACAAACACCATCCACTCCAGCAATCACGCTCATGTATGCACTGGATAAACAGCTCGACAAAATAAAGGCAGAGGGCATGGACAATCGATATAAACGACACTGCGACATGGCTCGCTACGTGCAGGATTGGGCAAAGAAAAACTTCAGTCTCTTTGCCGAACCAGGGTATGAGTCAGTGACGGTAACGTGTATCAATAATACAAAAAAAATAAGCGTCGCTGATTTGAATACCGAACTCGGTAAACGTGGATTTGCTATTTCTAATGGTTATGGAAAATTGAAAGAAGAGACCTTCAGAATCGCCCACATGGGTGACTTAACGCTGGATGAAATAAAGGAATTGATCAACAATATTAGTGAGATACTCAAGATATAGGGCAATTGAAGGCAATACATGGCAACTCAAGGCCTGAATACTGGGCAATTGAAGGCAATACACGGCAATTCAAGGCCTGAATACTGGGCAATTGAAGGGCAATGCAATCAATATGCGGCATGAATACAGAATAATTAGAGGCAATTTGACGCATAAGTTCGAGACATTTTGAGAGAATTCGAGCATGGGTATAAGACAATTTCAGGTAATTACTCATTTGTGTATATTCGTGCCGTATTCGAGAAAATCAGTGTTCACCCTGTTAAATACGACATCAGGGATGATAGCAAAACGAATAAGGGCGTAACAAACGTGTTTTATTTTATATTCCGCTGATGTTAGCATTATTTAACGGGGTAAAACAAGGAGGAAGAGATGAAGGTTTTAATTTCAGACCCAATTGCAAAAGAGGGTATTGAAATTCTCAAAAATGCCGGCATCGAAGCGGTTGAGAAGACTGGACTTTCACCCGAGGAACTGGCAAAGGTAATACCCGGCTTTGACGGGATCATAGTCAGAAGTGCAACAAAGGTTACGAAAGAGGTTATCGAGGCCGGAAAAGACCTGAAAGTTATTGGAAGAGCGGGTATCGGTCTTGATAATATCGACCGAGAAACAGCGAAAACGAAAAACATTAAGGTCGTGAATACACCGACCGCTACGTCAATTTCTGTTGCCGAACTTGCTCTCGGTATGATGTTTGGGGCAGCGCGCATGGTTCCCCAGGCAACGGCATCAACGAAAGCCGGTAAGTGGGAAAAGAAGAAGTTTAAGGGGTTTGAACTCTATGGCAAAAAATTGGGTATTATTGGCATCGGCCGTATCGGCACAGAATTAGCAAAGCGTGCAAAAGCACTCGGCATGGAAGTGATGGCATATGATCCCTATGTCAAAACACATGAGCACGCAAAGATTGTGGATTTGGATACACTATTAAAAGAATCCGACTATATTTCGCTACACATCCCCAAGACAAAAGAGACTGCACATATTCTCAACAAAACCGCATTCGAAAAGATGAAAGAAGGTATTGTCATTATTAACTGCGCACGCGGTGGTGTCGTTGATGAAGATTCACTCTATGATGCAATAACGTCGGGGAAAGTGCGGGTTGCGGCTATGGATGTCTATGAAGTAGAACCAGCAAAAGAACATAAATTATTTGGTCTTGAACAGGTTATCGTAACACCACATATCGGAGCCCAAACAGCAGAGGGACAAAAGCGTGCCGGCACGCAGATCGCGGAATTAGTGAGAGATGCGTTGAAATAAAAGACGAAAGAAGCGAAGAAGGCAGTAGAAGGCACAAGGGGGCATTATGCCTGACATAAAACCTTTAAAGGGAATACGGTACAACCCTGAGATGATAGATAATTTTGCCGAAGTCATTTGCCAACCATATGACCAGATAACTGATACCCTGGAAAAACAATATAAAAATCGCAGTCCATATAACTTTGTCCGACTCGTCCTCACCAAGTATGCCGAAGGACACGACCGACAAAAAGAGTATGCAGACGCAAAGAGGTATGCAACCCAGTGGCTGAAAGAGGGTATATTTGTTCAGGATAAAATAGAGACGATATATTCATATCGACAAGAATTTGCAGTAGGAGAAAAGAAATATCTCAGAAAGGGCTTCATGTGCCTGGTACGATTGGAAGAATTAGGCAAGGGGAATATTTTACCACATGAAAAGACTCTCTCAAAACCGAAAGAAGACCGCTTGAATCTTTTGCGTGTAACACAATATGATTTTGAACCAGTCTTTCTCTTGTATACAGACCCCGATAACACGATAAACAAACTTATTCAAAAAGAGTGTAAAAAAGCACCGTTAATTGACGTAACGGATGATAAAGATGTTACACACAAACTGTGGCGAATCCAAAAACCCAAGATAATAAATGAAATCAAGAGCACGTTAAAGGACTCAATTTTTGTGATTGCTGACGGACACCACCGCTATGAGACTGCTCTTAATTACCAAAGTGAATTAAAAAATATTAATGCAAACAATCCTGTTCATTTCAAGCTCATTACCTTGGTTAATATCGAAGACCCAGGGCTCGTCGTATTACCGACGCATCGACTCATCAAAAATGTGAGCGATTTCAATCTCGCTACATTCCTCGAGAAGACTGACCACTATTTTGAAATAAAAAAGACAGATAGGAATAGTATAGCACAAGAGCTCGCGGAACAAAAATCTGAGGCGTTCGGATTCTACAGTCCACAAACTGCATATATATTAAAATTGAAATCCAAAGACGTGATGAAAAAGTTCTTATCTGAGCGAAGTGATGACTACCAGGGTCTCGACGTAACAATATTGCACACGCTCTTGATTGAAAATGTTCTCGGTATTACACCGGAAAAAATCGAGGACCATGTACGGTATGAGCGCGGTGCAGACGCAACGATGAAGCGGGTCGATTCAGGAGAGTTCCAATTCTGCTTCTTGATGAATCCAACAAAACCCGAGCAGGTTAAAAATGTAGCACAGAATAGGGAACGGATGCCACAGAAATCAACTGATTTTTATCCCAAGGTAATATCGGGTTTGGTTTTTTATAGCCTCGCCTGAGAACGCAGCGTAAAAATACAAAGTAAATAGTAGAAAGTAGATAGTAGTTAGTCCCGATAAAGAAGTCGGGATGCTCGATTTTTTAACTAAATCAAGATTTAGAAAAAATCGGCATAGTCAGTAGATGGTATGCTGAAGACATGCTGACGCTGTAGGCATGCTATAACGACTGAAATGTACTAAACGAATCGACGACTGAATGACTGAGTGACCTAATGACTTAATGACTCAATAACTTTTCAGGAGTTCATCGATGATGTGATCTGATGTAATGCCATCTGCCTCAGCGGCAAAGTTTGTGATGACACGGTGTCTGAGCACCGGATGTGCTACGTATCGCACGTCATCGAAATTCGGCGAATATCGTCCATCCAGTGCTGACCATGCCTTTGCTCCAAGAATCAAATACTGCGATGCCCGAGGTCCTGCACCCCAGGCAACATACTTCTTTACGATATCTGGAGAATTGGTGTTGTTTGGTCTTGTTAAACCTACAAGCGTCACGGTCTTCTCTATGATATCCTCTGCTACCGGTATTCTTCTAATGAGCTTCTGAAACGACAAAAGTTCCTTTGCGTCAATCAGTTTTTCTAATTGCGCTTCATATGCCGATGTTGTCGTTTTCACAATTTCAATTTCTTCTTTTGAAGAAGGATAATCGATATTAATAGTGAACATAAATCTGTCGAGCTGAGCCTCTGGTAACGGGTATGTTCCCTCTTGTTCTATCGGGTTTTGGGTCGCTAATACGAAAAACGGTAAAGGTAACGGAAATGTCTCTCCGCCATAGGTTACTCTATATTCCTGCATTGCCTGTAAAAGGGCAGACTGTGTCTTTGGCGGTGCACGATTGATTTCATCAGAGAGCACAACATTTGCGAATAGCGGTCCCTTAACGAATCTAAAGGTTCTCTTGCCAGTGGTTCGATCCTCCTCTATCACTTCAGTTCCTGTGATATCAGAAGGCATCAGATCCGGAGTGAACTGAATTCTGTTAAAGGATAAATTGAGGATATTTGCTATGGTATTCACGAGCATGGTCTTCGCGAGTCCGGGAACACCTATGATCAAAGAGTGGCCATTTGAAAACAAACAAACAAGAACCTGGTCAATAACCGATTTTTGACCAATGATTAATTTAGCAATCTCATTACAGACTTTTTCATAATATACTTTAAATGTTTTTAGTTGCTCAACATCAGACTGCTTCATGGTGATAGAAAATATTAAGGTGAGTACATAAAATTTCCGAAAAATGAACGAAATCTCGCATAAGTCGTGATTATAATGGTTGTGGATAACTTATAAAATTTTAGATTAATATCTGGCAAAAAGCCCCTCAATTTAGTGAGATTTTTACTTATCCACAACTTTTCCAAAGTTATCCACACGTGCCTCTTGTGCTTTGTCATAATGCTAATAGGGGCAACCATCATACATCTCTTTTCTCCTCGCTTCTAAGATATCCTCTGGTCTGCCGAGATAACCCGAGACAGGACAGACCACAATCTTGTCGCGGAGTTTATCGAGGTCTCGTATGTACTCTGCCCAATTCAAATCTCTCAGGAGATGATGATCTATGACGAGATTATTCAGTTTCGTCTTATCAATTATCTTTCGGAGATTTTCTAGCGATACGTCGATGTCATGTTTTTTGTAGTATGAACCTAAAAGATAGGTTGCTGGACCATCAATGATGACTGAGTGTGGAGCCTTGTCAATAATAAAATCGGCAGCATCATTATTGAGCGGACCCTGTACATCAGACGTAAAAATAAATCGTTCGTCTTCTTCGATGAAAATCTGAACCACATATCCGAGCCGCGGGGAAAGACCATGGAACACAGGAGGCGAGAAGATAACTCGTGTAGTGCCAAAATCAAACGTACTATCATCCGCGATGATAATAGAATTTGCAAAGGGCTCAATGAGGCTCATAAATGTTGCTGCGCGTTCCTTCTGACTCTGATTGATAAATTCCCGCGGATGTTTCAAGAAAACATCTTTTTTATCATAAATTTCTGGTTCATCTGGGTTGTGGTGGTCGTAGTGATAATGTGTGACGATGACTATGTCAGAAACTCTCACCCAGTGTTTAATCGCCTGCCACATCTCACGATGCCGGTCTAATTCAATTCTATGAGGAGGGAGTGAATACCTGTCTGGCGAAATAGAAACACCAGGGTCAATAAAAATTCGCACATCTTTGGTCTCGACATACGTTGCCATACTACGAACACCGAGAGAATCAAATGCGACTGGCAGTACTTTCATAACAGAGATTTATTGTAGCACAGAAAACGCTGAAATAAAAGACAGAAACCATTATATGACATATCATGGATTTTGCACATGACTATTTTCATATGTCTTGATAATATTCAGACGACGGAGATGCCGTCCACCTTCAAATTTGGTGGTTAAGAAAACTTCAATAATTGAATGCAATTTCTTACCCGATTTCACAAATCCAGCCGGAATAACAAGAACATTTGCATTGTTGTGGGCGCGTGCAACTTTAGCGACTGTAGGATCGTTACAGATAGCCGCCCTGATTCCCCTCACCTTATTAGCCGCAATCGCCATACCTTGCCCACTAAAGCACAAAAGAATACCAAATCGTAGATTTTTCGCTGCAACATCGCGAGCAACCTGGAGAGCGTAACGTGGATAGTCAGTCGATGCTTCAGAGTCAGTTCCATAATTCACGACTGAATATCCCTTTTTTGATAATAACTTTATTACCATCGATTTTAATTTAAAACCCCTATGGTCAGCACCAACACCAATCTTCATAGCACAGACATCACGGATACGACAAAAGAAATGACAGAGATAATTGTACAAACATACAGAAAATGACTACAGAATCTTGTCATTATCTAATTAACCAATTCACGTATGAACCAATTAACGAGCTTTGGTGAGCCAGCCGTGTTTGTCTTCTATCTTACCTTCAACGATTTCGAAGAATGTATTTTGTAGTTTTTTAGTAATCGGTCCGGCCTTGCCTTCGCCAATGGGTATTTTATCAATTGTTCTTATCGGTGTAACCTCGGCAGCTGAGCCCGTAAAGAATACTTCATCAGCGATATATAGAAATTCCCTTGCCAGCATCTCCTCGACCAGTTCAAAACCTAAATCCTTGGCAATGACCATCACGGTGTCACGCGTTATCCCAGGTAAAATACACGCATGCAGCGGTGGCGTGTAAATTATGTTATTCTTGATAGCAAAGATATTTTCACCTGATCCCTCACTGACATAACCGGTATTATCAAGTGCAATACCCTCGGTGAACCCGTACGTTATGGCTTCCATTTTAATTAACTGCGAATTCATGTAGTTTGCACAGGCCTTGGCCATTGCCGGGAATGTGTTCGGCGCCATTCTATTCCACGATGAAACCATTACATCGACCCCAGCTTCGAGTGCTTCCTTTCCCAGATACTGGCCCCATTGTAACGTTGCTATCGCAACACAAACTGGACAAGGAAAAGGATCCACACCTAATGTATTGTATCCGCGATAAACAATAGGACGCAGATATGCTGCCTTTAATCCATTCTTTTTGATGAGTTCTACAGTAACGTTATTTATCTCATCTTTACTATACGGAATCTCCATCCGATATATTTTTGCAGAGTTAAAAAGTCTATCTGTATGTTCTTTTAGTCTAAAAATTACTGACCCCTTTTTGGTTTCATAACATCTAAATCCTTCAAAAACTCCTGTGCCATAATGAATGACATGGGCGAGAATATGAATTTTTGCATCATCCCAATTAATAAATTTACCATCCATCCAAATATATTTTGTTTTTTCCATTGGCATTTTTTCCTCCTTGTTTAACTATAATGAAATTTTGTCGAAAGTCAAGGATAAATGATTTTTGTTTGCCCTTCACTACTGATCAATTGACAAGAGAGTATATTTATCTATAATCTGCGTAATGAGAGAGCGCGTTCGTACACTGAAAAAGAAACTTCTCGCTGCGGGGACACGGTTCGTTGACTTGAAATATGTCTCGCTCCTTGGTACGCTGCAACATATCACCATTCCATTTGAGCGATTTGATGAAATTATGCGTGACGGTGTTGGTGCTGATGGTTCGAGTCTGCCCGGTTACAAGGCTATTGAGAAAGGCGACATGCTGCTCTTCCCGGATCCTGTGACTTATTTCTTCGATCCGTTCTTTGAACAGAGAACTGTATCATTTTTGTGTAGCATATACCTTCCTGACACGATGAAGCCCTTTGAGCGCGACTCAAGAAATATCCTTCAGAAAACAGCGAATTACCTTAACGATATGCTGAACACCGAGGCATTTTTTCAGCCAGAATTAGAATTTTATGTTTTAGATAACTGCAATTTTGGCGAAGGCCCGGGATACAGCTTCGTTCGGCTCGGTGTTGAGCCACCGGAAGCGCAGATTCCAATCTATCCCATGCGGCACAAAGGAGGCTACCATATTGGTCCTCCTGAAGACCGACATTTTAATCTGCGTAGCACACTTATCGAGACCCTTGGGCTCTGTGGTATCAAATCTAAGTATCATCACCATGAGGTTGGACCCAAAGGACAGATGGAGATTGAATTACTGTTTGAGCCGTGTGTTAAAACTGCAGACAATATCTTGATCGCAAAGTATCTCATCAAATGTTGTTGCCAAAAGTATAATAAATGGGTGACGTTTATGCCCAAACCATTCTTTGGTGAACCTGGAAACGGCCTCCATCTTCATCAATACCTGGGCAAGAAGAATAAATCACTATTTTATGGTGCCAATAATAAACAATATCACCTGAGCCCGCTCTGCCTCAACTATATTGCTGGCATTCTTCATCATTCTCGTGCCTTATGCGCCTTGACGAATCCGAGTACGAATTCATATAAGCGCCTCATTCCTGGCTTTGAAGCACCAATATATACAGACTTTGCCTTTGCCAGCAGAGCCACTGCCATTCGTCTTCCAGCGTACTTAAAAAATAAAAAAATGATGGAAATCGAATACCGTATTCCTGACGCGACTGCAAATCCATATTTAACGATCGCCGCCATCCTCCTCGCAGGAATCTCTGGTATCACAAATAATCTCAAAATCGATAAGCGTGAAAAATTACCAACAAATGTTTATGAGGCAATAAACGCCTTGAAAGCGGACCATAGTTTCCTTCTGCAAGGAAATATCTTTACCGAGGACTTCATCGAGAGATGGATTGAGGTAAAAACAAAAGAATTTGAGGAAATCCATATCCGGCCGCATCCACATGAATTCACGCTGTACTTTGGAGCATAGGCTTGTACGAATAGTGGTCATCTGCAATCGAGGCAGTAATAAACGAACTTCGCGGGCATATAATAGTCCTAATAATGAAAATTCTAAATCCGAAGCACGAAATCCTAAATCCCGACTAAGAGTCGAGGATCCTCGTGATACGGGACAAGCACAAATTATCAAAATACAAAACAGAAAAGCTTTTTTGAAAAAAATTTGTATTGAGAATTTCAATACTGTTTCGCCTTTAGAAATTTGAAAGTAGATGTGAGCCAAAGGAAACTGAAATTTATCCTCATTGCACTATCTTCCCTATTAATGTCCCTTTCTTTCCACCCCCTGGGACTATATTTCTTCGCCTGGTTTGCCATTGTACCGTTGCTCTTTGCCGTAGAGAACACAAAAGCATCAACACGTTTTAAGGCTGGACTGCTTTTTGGATTTCTCTTTTCCCTCCTCTCACTTTTCTGGATAGTGTTTCTGCAAATTCCAACGACTGTAAAGATACTCATGATTGTTGGCATGTTCATACTCTTTCTCTATATTGGAGTATATTTTGGCACAGCCCTTATCATTGCAAGACAGATCGGTATCTGGTTTTTGCCATTTGTTATTGCCGGTTTAGAATATATCAAGGGATTGGGTGAATTAGGTTTCCCCTGGCTTTCGCTCGGTTATACTCAGGCACGCTACCCACTCGTCATTCAGCAGGCATCACTGTATGGAATCTTTGGGATTACTTTTTGGCTCATCCTTCTCAATGTAGCACTGTACAAGACAATAATGACGCGAACAAGAAAATATGTCATTATAACAGTGTTGATCTTTGTACTCCCTTTCATCTATAGTACATCGAGACTGAAACAACCATCTGAGAAATACATATCTATCGGTATCGTTCAGCCAAATATTGATCCGAATCTAAAATTTGACAGAAAAATGAAAAACGAGACATTTCGGCGCCTCCTATCTCTTTCAATAGCGTGTGCAGAGCACGCCCTGGAGCAAACTGGTAATCTTCCTGAGTTGATCATTTGGCCGGAGACTGCAACGCCAGTCTTTTTGAAGTCACCAGGGACATATCGGGATTTGGTGGTCGAATTATCAAACAGAATGAACGTACCTATCTTCTCGGGTACGCCCTTGATAGATCGCACGAACTATGAACTTTACAACGGTGCGGTCCTCATAGAACCAGGTAAAGACATAGAGCAGGAATACAAGAAAATTCACCTTGTTCCTTTTGGCGAGCATGTTCCGTTCGATCGTTATGTGCCACTATTCAGGAAAATAGACCTCGGCGAGGGTGATTATGCTCCTGGAAATGACTATACGGTTTTCCATGTGGATAACTTTACATTTTCTTGCCTCATCTGCTTTGAGTCTATCTTCCCTGAATTGTCACATACATTCGTCAACAACGGTGCAGAGCTTCTCGTCAATATCACAAATGATGGCTGGTTCGGTAAGATATCTGGTCCACAACAGCACAACGACATGGCAATTTTGAGAACAGTCGAGAATGGCGTTCCACTGGCACGGAGCGCAAATAATGGCATATCCATGGTTGTTGATCAGTATGGCCGAGTTTTAAAAGAAACACATTTATTCGAAGAAGGCTTCATCTCTTACCGTATTCCGGCAGATAGGGATATCACTATATATCGCAGATTTGGTTACCTGTATCCACTCGCCTGCTTGGTTTTAGTGGCTCTTCTGCTTGCTCGTGAGCAATTTATGCACTATAGAAAATAGGCGGCTCAGAGCACTTTTGTATTGACAGATTCGATTCGTTTAGTATAATAATAATAGTCATAATGGCTAAATTGGAATTATATAAGAATATTTCGCGTATTGCGGAATTGCTGCTCCAAGAGAAAGACCTGGCGAGTGTTTTCGATACAATCACGAAAACTGCCTGTTCATTCTTTGGCACTTCAGCGTCCGCGATTATGCTCTTTGATAAAGATAAAGAGTATTTGACGATTGTCCACGGTCACAATCTCTCGTCAGAAAAAGCCGAGCCTGTGAAGTATCATAAGAACCATAAATTTGCGAGCAAAGTATGTGAAAATAAAAATATACAATTCATTGGTAACATGACAAAGGTATTTCGCAAACTCGGCGATGATGTTACACTCGAATGGATAAAAAAAGAAAAACTCAGCTCCTGTGTCTCTGCGCCACTTCTTTTAAAAGACGAACCTATCGGGTGTTTAAATATCTACTATCGAGATCAACAAAAATCTTTCAAGGAAAAGAGGGAATTAGAATTCTTCGCGAAATTGGCCGCGCTCGCGATTGCTCATTCACAACTGATTCATGAGAGTGAAGAAAAAGCAAAGATGGTCACCGTCTTGGAAGAAATCGGGTTACTCCTGACCTCATCGCTCGACTTCGCTGAAATTACCACCGACGTACTTATCATGGCCACCTCGATTACGCGTACCGACACCAGCAGCCTCATCTTAATCGACGAAGCAACTAAAAAGGTTCTCGAGGCCTTTGAATATATCAAAGGACAAGATAAGCCGGTGAACTATAAATCGACCGCACGCCTCAAAGAAGGAATATCTGGTGAAATACTGACAACGAGGAAAGCAGTCGTCGTACCAGATTTGAAGCATTACGCGAATGTCAATCCAGTAGCCCTTCAAAAGGGGCGTGCAGCTCTCATCGGCGTACCGCTCATAGCACGAGAAAAGGTGATCGGTATTATATATGTGAGTTCTTTTTCTCCGCGAGAATTTAAAAGGAGTGACGTTGATTATCTCAATATCCTCAGTAATCAGGCAGCCGTCGCCATTGATAATACATTACTCTACAGTAAAATAAGTCGTGAGGCGAAGGAAACATCGATACTCTATGAAGTAAGTCAGAGTTTCATCTCGACGTTGGATTTCGAAAAGTTACTGAATAATATTCTTAAACGACTAAAAGAAATATTCGGTTATCTCACGCTCGAAATTTTTTTGATTGATGAAGAAAAACAAGAACTCTATGCTCGCTCCTCTACGAGAAGTTCAGAAAACATCTATCAGATGAAATTAAAAATAGGGAGAGATGGAATAACGGGCTACGTTGCTGCAACGAGAAAAATGTATTATTGTCCTGATGTTACAAAAGACCCCTACTATCTGCCTGGTTCTTCAGACGTACGAAGCGAAGTCTGCTTTCCACTCCTCATTGGCGAACGTTTAATCGGCGTTCTCAATATTGAGAGTAAAGACGTAGACGGCTTTACCCCTGAGGCCATTAACCTTCTTTCGATTCTCAGCGCACAGATTGCCATCGCCCTCGAGAATGCCCGACTCTACGAAGAGACGAAAAGGCTGTCATTGACTGATCCGCTAACATCGCTCCCGAATCGGCGTAGTTTTAATATGTTTATTGCAGCCGAGATAAAAAGGGCGGTGCGATATCATCGTCCATTCTCGATTTTAATGATCGATTTTGATGACTTCAAAGACTACAACGATCGATTAGGCCATCCAGCCGGCGACACTGTTCTACAAAAGTTCAGCCTATTAATGAAAGAGACAATTAGGGATGTTGACTTTTTAGGAAGGTATGGCGGCGATGAGTTCATCGCCGTTTTACCTGAGACAGACACAAGCTTTGCCCTTGAAGTTGCAGAACGAATTCGTAATAAAATCGCAGCACAGGATGTTGGATTGAAAATTACTGTTAGTATTGGTATTGCTTCATTTCCAGAAGATATTCGGGACAAGAAGGGATTAATAGAGCTGGCCGATCAGGCCTGCTACGATGCAAAACAGGCTGGAGGAAACAACGTAAAATTTGCTACAGAATTGCACGTCAAGGAGGAACAATGATTCCGATTCTTTTGCTCATGATGAGTTTCAGTGGCGGGGAAATGATTATACAACATATTGAGTTCAGTGAACATAATCTTCGTATGACACGAGCAGCAGAATTTACAAAAATTCGACTGCCTGATTGTGAAATAACCGACGAGGTTGGTGCCCCTGAACTACCAGTAAAATCGATCAAGATCGCGCTGCCGTACGGCGCACAGGTGGTTCAGATTTCCGTCATCTCGTCAGAATCGAAGGTGATCGATGGTGAATTCCTCGTATCGTGTGCCCAGCCGCCAGTTATTCTATCGAACAAGGAAATTACAGAGTGGGCTCAACCAAACGACGCAATTTATCAATCAGACAAACCGTATCCAGAGAATAGTGTTGAATTCATGGGTATGGGTATTTATGATAATCATTACATCTGTGAGCTTTTGATTTATCCAGTTCAGTACTTACCACAATCAAAAAAATTGATATTCTATACTGCACTAGATTTTGCAGTAACCTATCAGGGAGGAATCAAAAAATCTTCTCGCCGCGATGTTGTTAAAAGAATCGTCTTGAATTCTGAAGATGTCTCCTTCGATCAAAGGAAGCCTGCGCGAGGAGATTTTGATTATCTCATTATCACAAACCCACCAATAGATACTGTGTTTCAAAGACTTGCAAACTGGAAGACAAAAAAGGGTTTGAAGACTGAGATAAGAACTGTTAATTGGATTCTATCGAACTACAGTGGTGAGGACGATGCAGCAACAATAAGGAATTATATCAAAACATTGGCAGATTCAAGTACACACTATGTGTTGTTGGCTGGTGATATTGACGTAGTGCCTCATCGCCTAGCATACGCGATGTGCTGTGAATATGGCGGCCATGTGCGTGAAGATTCTCTCCCATGTGATTTGTATTATGCTGATTTGCAAGGAACCTGGGATCTCAATAATAACGGCGTTTACGGTGAGGTCGAAGACAGTATCGATCTCTATCCTGATCTCTTTGTCGGCAGGGCACCGGTCAATACAGTGGCTGAGGCACAGAAATTCGTCGAAAAGGTATTAATCTATGAACGATATACAGCAGTAGATTATTTAAACAACGCCCTCTTTTCTGCTGATATACTATGGTATAATCCATATACAGACCAAGGTATTCATAAAAATCAAATCGAAGCACAATCGTTTTCACCGGATATTGAAATCACAAAATTGTATCATAGTCAGGGCAACCTTACGCCTCTATTGTTCAAAAATGCATTGAGACAGGGCCAGGTGTATACGAATCACGATGGACATGGCTGGATCGATGTGATGAGTGCTGGAACTGGTTATCTTCACAGCGAAGACTTCGACACATTGACCAACGCGCCACACTATGGCATCATCTTTTCTATGGGCTGTTGGACCGCTGCATTCGATTTTGATGCAATCGAAGAATCGTTCGTTAATAGCCCCAATGGTGGTGGTGTAGCAGCGATTGGCAATTCAAGTTATGGATGGGGTTCGCCCGGTAATCCAGGGTTTGGTGTCTCTGATAGGTTGGACACTCGGTTCTGTTATTCTTTGTTCAAAGAAGAAAATTTCCATCTTGGTGAGGCGCTCGCACTATCGAAAGTATATTTCATTCCACGTTCAAGAGAAGAAAATGTCTATCGCTGGCACCAGTACCAGTTGAACCTTCTCGGTGACCCGACACTTTCAGTCTGGACTGCTACCCCCGAGACGCTCCTTGTATCATATCCACAATCAGTACCAATTGACGGTGGCCGCATGTTCGTTACGGTTAAGGATAAACAGAGTGGTTTTCCGATAAAAGGAGCACTCGTCTGTCTCATGAAGGGCAGTGAGTCGTATGATGCCGAGTACACCGATGCGAGTGGCTCAGTCTTCCTCGACGCCTTCGCTTCGAGTGCTGGCGATTTTGATTTGACGGTAACAGCTCACAACTATCTCGCTATCGAGACAACGATTCCAGTAGTCAGCGGTTCGTATGTAAATTATGTCGGTTGGATACTCGATGACGCCCTCGGTAATGATGATGGTGTCGTCAATCCGAATGAACAAGTCTCTCTCGACCTCATGTTAAAAAATTGCGGCAATGCAATAGCACATAATATTCAAGTAAGACTGCGCTCTGTCGATTCCGGTGTTACGATTGAGGACAGTGCGGAGTCAATCGTCTCGATGAACGCTGGTGATTCTCTCTTTATCGATGATGCGTTTCGTATTACAACAGGAAGCGTAGACAATGGATACGCAATCGAGTTTGAACTCGAAGTAACCGATGCGAGCAAAACCTTGACCTATAACCCTATTATCATTGTTGGAACACCCGTTTTGAGCATTCGTGAATTCACTATTGAAGAACCGCCCTCGATACCTGGTGATACAGAATCACTCAATATACACATCCTCAATACAGGTTATGGCTATGGACATGCAGCATGGGCGCGGCTTTCATCGGTTGATCCCTACATATCAATTGTTGTTGACAGTGTTTTCTATGGTGAAATAATGCCAGAGACAACACACATTGCGACACAGTCATATGAGATATCTATTAGTGCTTCCTGTCCAACATCATATCTAGCAAAACTTTTACTTACAATTTATGCAGAAGATTACACGTCTACTGACACCTTTGATCTCCTCATTGGTGAGACTGGTTTTGTCGACGATATGGAAGCAGGAAGCGGGCTCTGGACAACAGATGGCACAAATAATCTGTGGCATATCTCAACGAGAAACGCCTTCTCCCCTACACAGGCATGGTACTGCGGCCAGGAATCGAATGGCCAGTATGTAGCAAACATGGATTGTTACATCCAAACCGTGCCATTTATGGTTGATGTTCGTTCGGTCTTACGATTCTATCGCTGGTTTGACGTACCAGTGTATGGCGTCGATGGTATCTATGTTATCATTATGCGAACGACTGGTATCGACACACTCGCTGACACACTCGATTTTATCGGCACTGGTGGTGCATTAAATGGAGGCGGTGGAAGGCCAATACAGAGTGGCTGGTATGAAGAGATGTATTATCTACCTTACCCTGCGGGTGACACTATCTCGGTGAGGATATCATTCGTGAGTGATAATGAGTTCGGTGTTGGCGAAGGATTCTACATAGATGATGTCGTCGTTGAACATGTCACGGCTGTGGAAGAATATATTGATGACACAGTAACAACTGCGCTCCTGAACGTCTATCCTAATCCATTCATGAATAAACTGGATATCCGATTACAGATACCAGCTATCAGTCAAAAAATTACACTCAAAGTCTTTGACATAAGTGGAAGATTGGTGCGCGATATCCCACTTCCTCATTCTGACTTTTCACTTCTTACTTCTGTAGTCTGGGATGGTACAGACGATCTGAACCGAGACGTTCCGGCCGGTGTCTATTTTGTGAGATTGGAAGCACAGGGGGTCAATCTCACAGAGAAGGTAATACTGCTACGTTAATTAAGTACTCCTTTTCTTCAATTCCATGGTCTCTACGAAACATCCATTGCTCAATACCGTGCTGAAAGCACCATGACCGCTAGAGCCAAAACCGTGGCAAAGCCACTAATACCGCTCTTATAGAGCCAATCCCTCACTGTTTTAAGATTCTGAAAATCTGTTCAACCTCCTCCAACGTGTTATAAAAGTGTGGAGAAAATCGAAGGCAATTACTTCTGAGTGAAATGGTTATATTCTCATGAGAGAATCTCTCAAAGAGCTGCTTTGGATCATCTTTAGGCCGAATCGTGACAATACCTGATTGCAAAGCATTCATCGGTGTTATTATTTCATAATCTAACTCCTCGAAGATCTTGCGCAGTTCGGTCCTTAGTTTGCCGATCTTCTGAGAAACATTTTCCAACCCAAATTCAAGTAAAAGTTTAATATTTTCAGAAAAGGCACTGATTCCTATTATATTTCTCGTTCCTTGTTCAAACATTCTCGCATCATTGAACAGATGAGGTAAGGTATCGTAACATTCGAAGCTCGTCCAGTTGGCTCCGAGCCAGCCAGTATGAAGCCTTTTTACGTCGTTAAAACGGTGTTTGTTTATATATAGAAACCCTGCACCACTCGGTCCAAAGAGCCATTTTGCCGCACCACAGGCAAGGAAATCTATCTCCGTTTCACGCACGCTAAAGTCCATTGCACCGATTGCCTGGATACCGTCAACGATGAAATATATATTATTTTCTTTTAAAAAATAGCTCAACCCTTTTACATCAATCGCTTCGCCACTGAAAAACTGTACAGAATCGACGAGAACGACTTTTACCCTCTTATCAAGATTCGCTTTTATAACCTCGATCGGATCTCTGCCCAAGAATGGAATGTACTGCTTTTCAATATGCGGTATATTATAATCAACCACATATCGTGCAGCAGGAAAGACCTCATCCATGACTAAAATTTTATCGCCCGCTCTCAGAGGCACATTGATCAAGGCACTGTAGAGCCCCTCAGAGGTATTGTGGGTGAACGTGATCTCCTCTTGTTCTGCGCCGATGAGCTTTGCAACGTTACTTCGTGCCGTGTTCACGCGTCGAAAGTAGGCATCGATGGTAAATTCTGCCTGTAGTGCATACACATCCATACATTCCTCGATCGCTCTACGCGCGGGCAATGAGAGTGGACCGGTAGCCGCATGATTGAAGTAAATCGACTCTCTGGTAATAGGAAATAAATACCGTGGTGGAATTGAGTCTTGAAACTTATGGTTCGAGTAGTTCATATACTTCTCCAATGAGACTTTGCATTCATGTGCCTTGATATGCAATGCCTAATGGTCGAGTCATAATGTATCTCGCCTGTGTTCAATCTTACATTTCAAGACCTGACTCCATTGTCGTGGCGAAAACATCTACGGGGATTTCTCTAAAAAATGGTGAGAGTGTGGTATATGTAAAATCGCCGCGAAAGAGATCCCGCTGTCTGGCAAAGGTCAAAAAAAGCTTTTTACGGGCACGCGTAATGCCTACGTAAAGCAGTCTCCTCTCTTCTTCATATTGTTTGAGTTCGTATTGGGATTTGTAATGGGGTATTAAACCGTCTTCCAATCCTGTTATAAAAACAATATCGAATTCCAGTCCTTTGGCATTGTGGAGTGTCATAAGGTTGACGCGTTCATCAGTTGCATTCCATTCGTCTATTTCACTCCGCAGTGAAACATCTGCAAGGTAATCCCGAAGCGTGGCGTCTGGATATTCTTTCGCATAGTCCTTTATTGAGATAAGAAGTTCTTCCACATTTTTGCGTCGTATGTACTCTCTTTCGGTTTTTTCTTGTGCCAGACTTTCGAGATATCCAGAATCTTTTACGATCTCTAAAACGAATTCGTAAAGACTCAATGTATCAGAGAGTTCAATAAAACCATTGATCATCGCCACAAAATCCTGTATACGCTTCTTCGTCTTTCTGTCAATGCTGGTAATCTTTTCAATCTGCAGTAATGATTCATAGAGAGTCAGATTGTGTTCCTTGCCGTATGACAAGACTTTTTCGATGGTCGTATATCCAATTTTCCGTGAGGGGATGTTGATGATTCGTTTCAAGCTTACCGAGTCTCTTGGATTCGTCACGACTTTAAGATAGGCAAGAACATTTTTTATTTCGGCCCGTTCGTAGAATTTTAAAGAGCCGATAACTTCATACGGAATCTGGTATTTTATAAAACACTCTTCAAAAACACGTGACTGATAATTGATGCGATAGAAGACCGCAATGTCTCCCAAGTTAAAGTCTTGTAACTTTAACTCCATGATTTTCCGTGCTACATAAGCGGCTTCGTTATACGCATCCACTGCTTCAAAAACCTCGAGCCTTTCACCCACATCGTTATCACACCACAAAATTTTCGGTTTCCGATACTCGTTGTTTTCAACGACGCCTGATGCTGCCTTGAGAATCGTCTTGGTTGAACGATAATTCTGCTCGAGTTTTATAACGACGGCATCCGGAAAATCTTTTTCAAAATCCAAAATATTTTTTATTTCAGCACCACGCCAGGAGTAGATTGATTGGTCATCATCACCGACGACACAGAGGTTTCGGTGTTTCGCGGCGAGGAGCTTCGTGAGCTCATACTGCGCCCTATTGGTATCCTGGTACTCATCGACGAGAATATACTTGAATCGATTCTGATAGCGCATAAGCACATTTTCATCAGTTCTGAATAACTCAACAGTTTTCAGAATGAGATCGTCAAAATCAACGGCATTATAATCGCCTAATTTTTTGTTGTATTGTTTGTAGAGAACACGAATGAGCTCATCATCGATGTGGTCTGATGAGGCGAGATTTTGCTTGATTTTGTTTATGCATGAAAGTACTGTCGCGGGCGTAATTGCCTTGGTGTCGATGTTACAATCGTGTAAGCAGTCTTTAATGAGACTGAGTTGGTCATGTTCATCGTAAATCGTAAAATTTCTCGTTATGCCGATACGTTCGGATGTTTCGCGCAGGATTCGTGCGCAGGTCGAATGGAACGTCCGTATCCACATGCGATGGCTGTCACCCAAAAGTTTAAAGATTCTCGTCCGCATTTCATCCGCTGCTTTGTTGGTAAATGTAATTGCAAGAATATTTTCGGGCTTAGCGTATTTCTTATGCAATAGATAAGCAATGCGATAGGTAATGACCCTCGTCTTACCGCTTCCCGCACCGGCAAGAATCAAGATTGGTCCTCTTTGAATTGTAACTGCCTTGCGTTGTTCCGGATTGAGATCTGATAACAAGTCCACGGCGTTCAATTATACAGTGAATTGCAGATAAGTCAATTCTCCGATTAATTTCAAAATACAAAATCTTTGCATGACTTCATAATACTTTTGTTGACAATGAAATGAAATCGGTTATAATAACAGTAAGGAAAACCCATGAATGTGATAGTATCGATGGTGAGTCTTACATGTTTTTTGTATAGTAATGGTCGTGATGAAATTCCTCTGTTGCGATGGGCCGGACCCGAGGGGTCTTGTCCAGGTACCTATGAGGAATGGGTAGCCCAACATCCATACAGTGATTTCTCGTATATCATAGATGATATCGTTTATGGTGATGGCAGAGCAGGAATCGTGGCGATTCTCACTGACCAGACGCTTGCCACGAGCCTGGCGTTTGAGATAGATCAACTCATTGACAATTTGCAATTTGAAGGATACACAGTGCTGAGTTATCAGATTTCTGGAGGTGAACCCGAAACGCTCCGTTCTTTCCTACAAGACCTTTATGCGACGGGAAATATCGAAGGCGCGTTCTTTATCGGGGATCTTCCTGTCCCCTGGTTTGAAATTGCCGATGATTTTAATACATACGGATATGCGCAGTTTCCCATCGACCTTTTCTATATGGACGTGAACGGCACATGGCTCGATACGATGAATACCGGGAACGGCAAATATGACGGCCATATAGGCGATGTTAATCCGGAAATCTACATCGGTAGGCTTACACCACAAGGGCTTGGCGATGATACGTTACTCATCAAAAATTACTTTTCAAAAAATAATGCCTATCGACTCGGCTCCCTGAGACTGCGGGAGCGAGCGTTGGTTTTCGTTGATGATGATTGGATACCGTGGGCTCCTCAGTGGGCAGCCGATGTTGCCTTACTCTATACTGACACGATGAATTATTGGGATCCAGAAACAACGAGAGCGTCGGTGTATCGAGTGAAGCTCGATACTACTCAAGCATGGGTGGCGGTGTTTGCCCACTCATGGCCTGGCGGACATAGTTTTACCTATAATAGCGGAACCAACCATGACTATTACTACTCAACAGAATACACGAATCAAAACCCGCCAACAAATTTCTACAACTTTTTTGCGTGTTCATTCTGTCGCTATACAGAATCGGGTAATTGTGGTGGAAATCGAGCAATCTTCAATCAGACGAGCGGTGTCGGAGCAATCGGCTCTACCAAGACCGGCAGTATGCTCGATTTTCATTATTTTTATCGGGCATTGAATCGTCAAGAGGAAAATGGCAATACGCTCGGCGAAGCGTTCAAGTATTGGTTCGATTGTATTTATGATTCTGTTGGTATGGACTTTAACCGTTTGTGCTGGCACTATGGCATGACGCTGCTCGCCGACCCATTTTTGAAGCCCATTGGTCATGTCGTCGGTGTGGAAGAGGTACCATATGATGCGGCTATTTCCCCCTTAACGGTACTCGGTAATCCAGTCTCAACAACTTTACTGCTGCAACTTTCTCTCTCTGAGGCAGAAAACGTAACAATTTCTCTTTATGATTGTAGCGGTAGAAAGGTCACACAGTTAATGAATAACGGAATCGCAGCAGGACAGCATATCATTAATCTGCAATGCACTGATCAAACGGGCAATCAGCTTCCGAACGGTGTTTATATTATGCTGGTGCAGACAGATAGTGAAACGATCACGAGAAAAATAGTTAAGATTCAGTAATCACCTTTTTATAGAAAAGGGGGCGCATGTGAGCGCCCCCTTTTCTTTTTTTAACGGTTCATCGGAGCTTCACGACCTTCAGCATTACATTATTCGCGGTGATGAAGTACACACCAGGCGCTAACACGCTGCCCCTGTCGTCACGACCGTCCCAGACGATATTGTTGGATTGTCCTATGGTCGTATGGTTGAGTTGTCTAAGTAGTCGGCCAGTTGCGTCATATATCTTAAACTCCATGCCCTCTGCTCTATGCTCTTTGCTAAAGGTAATATGTAATGTGTTCCTGAACGGATTTGGGGAGACGGTAAATGCTGTCAGTTTTCCAGTATCATGCTCTGCCACGCCAGTCGGCTCGCTCACAATGATATTATCGCATTTGGTAGAATCGACAGCCATCATGTTGAATACATAGATCCCAAAATAGCCCTGGGCAAGAGTATTGTCTATAAATGGACAATCAGGCAATAGGACATCATCATAAAAAGCCCATATTGAATCGGCAATCATCATTAATTTTAATTTATGCCACGACGAAGTCGCAGGTACACCACCTGGAATTTCTCCGGCTGTCCAATCTCTAATAACAGTAGCACCCATACCGCCCGTATAAACACCGAGCCTCAATTGCGCATCACTATCGAAATCTGACACAAGACGATAGTAATAATGATCTACCGTATCCATTCTCATTGTTATTCCGTTGTACGGACCAGATGCGCCAGTAACAATTGTATATATCCACGCCTCGATTGAATAGTCATCCAAATCTGCAGCGCCAGCATAGACTGCTGCAGCACCACCACCGCTCGCTTCATTTGTTAATTTGCCTGCCCAACTATCGCCGCCGGGTGTTGTTGGATCACTCACGACCCGCATAGTGTCATAATAACCTGCGAAGGCAAACCATGGATGCCAGTCAAGGCTGGTAACGCCACCAGTGAAGTACTCTTCATAAAGCACCTGACCGAAGAGCAATGATGCGCTCAGCGCAACAATTAAAAATAACTTCATAAAACCTCCTTTTTTTAGCCGAAGTCTAAAACAGACACAGATTTACACGGATTTTTTGACATTTGTAATCTGGCACCTGACATTACCGAATCTATTCCTCCGGTAACTTGGGCACGGTTCTTATTCCCCTCTTTCGGCCCGGGGTATTGTCAAATTCTTCAATGATATAGAACAGGAGCAAGGGATAGAGCCGAGGAAACTCACCGTGCATGTATGAATGCGCAAGGTTGACGAACTCTAGATATTTCTTTTCTGACGGAAGTGCCGCTTTATCGTCGGGGTGTACAATCCGTGCTATTGTCCGTAATTCAAATGATGGAATATCGAGAAAGACAATTGTCGCAACGGGATTTTCCATCACGTTCAGAAAGGTATGCGTCTCAAATTTTGGTGTAGCATACAACTCTAACGATGTCTGCTTACGCCAGTCGAGGAAATCCGGATCTTCGTAGAATGATTTGAGGATATCCATCTTCTCGGGCATCGGGCGCTCATACGTTTCCTTGAGTCGATTTATTGCCTTATCGATATTCTCATCCTTGGGTGCTAATCCGATGCCCTTGATCGCATTGTTCACGGTAAATTTTGAATCGAGTCGACCAAGGCCATACGTGGCAACCGCGCCCGAATGCGGACCGCCCAATGAAGGCATTGTGCCGGTCTTTATTTTCTCTAAAAATTCAATGCGCTTTTCTGTGTTCCATTTAATAAACTCTTTGCTCGCCTCACGTATCTGAAATTCCTGCCACTGACCGTCAATCTTTGCCTTGATTTTGCCTTTTGTATAACCAGACATATCAACCGTTTCCTGGACAAAATCACCATTCTTCCAGAAATTCTTTGTTGCGTGTTCCCATTTTCCCGCCCATAACAATCTGGGAATTTTACCCAGAAAGAGCATAATGGGTGTTGCAAATCCCACTGCTTTTAAGAAACTCCTTCTATCCATGTAACCCCCTTAAAAATGAAAGCTGCAAGAAAACTAACAAAGGGATTAGAAAGATGGTCAAAAGACCTAAGGAATTGCATTCAGGGTCTTTAATGACAAATTTCAAAGCCCAAATGTCAATTGAAATCTCAATGCTTAAACGCCAAATTTTGATATTTGGATTTTGACATTGATTTGACATTTGAATTTTCGTATTTGTCATTATCCCATGACTATCTTTTATCCTTCTGCCATCTCATGCCTTTGCGATTTTTACCCAAATTCCATTTGGCTGTAAAAATCAGCATCCCGTTGCGTTTGTATGCTAACGGGACTCATGCCTTCCTCTGTCCTCTCATGCCCTCTCTTCTTTCTGTCTTAGAATCCTATTGTCACCGAAATACGATGGGTTGCATCCAACACATCCATATCGACATAGGCGTAGTCTACAAGAATATCGCGCGTTCCAATGGCAACTTTCATACCCGCACCAGCAGTAAATTTCTGCGTATCATAATTAACCTTGTAGCCACCTCGCAGGAAGAGCATTTCGAACAAACTGTATTCACAACCAATATGTAGTTTCTCTTCGCCGTCATTAGGGTGAATGCCGTCTACGGCAATCGTGATTCGATGGTTTTCATCTCTGAAAAAAGCCTCATCTTCTCCTATAACATCGAACGCAATGCCTAATTTAAATGCCAGCGGCAGTGGAAATGATTCCGTTGTTAACCGCGCCTCGACGTCTGGATTACCCTGATAATCTGGCCAGGGGTCAGTCTGAACGATTAAATCATTGCCGGACAGTTGCATTCGACCGCCGTAATTGACCATACACATGCCGAGTCTCAGTCCCCTGAATGGAGTCCTCAGAATCGAGCCGACATCCAAGGCAAAGGTCGATGCACTCTCGTTATAGAGTGTCTGCTGGATGTATTTGCCCGATAGGCCGACTGAAAGTCTATCTGACAGAAATGCCGATATTGTAAATCCGAGCAACCCATCTACATAGTTGTAGTATTGACCAGTCCCTTCAGGATTTTCTATAGTAGTAATTTCTATGTCATCGCTAATGAGGAATGAACCCCAGACACCAAAGTTTATTCTGCTTGTCGGTAAAACAAATGTAGCATAATTGTAATCGAGGTCTGCAAACCATACAGTGTGTCCACCAGTAACATAAATCTTGTTCAGTTCGGCAATGCCCGCTGGATTATAGTAAATACCCGAGGGGTCATTCGCGAGCGCAACAAATGAACCACCCATCGCAACCGGCCGTGCACCAAGTTCGATTTTTAAGAATGGAGCAGCTGTAGTACCGACTTTGTTAAAACCAGAGCCCGCGGTTACAAGCGTAAGGAGCATCACTCCTGCCCACAATCCTTTTTTTGATTTTATGAGTCCGAATCTTTTCATCATTGCCTCCTCCTATTTAACGATCACAAATTTACCTTTTGCCTTAGCACCGTTGTCTGTTTTCACGACATAGATATAAATTCCGTATGCAACTTCGAGTCCGTACTTCGTACGTAGATCCCAATACTCATAACCGAGGTTATTTGTGTGCGTGATAGTATTTATGTGCTCACCAGCGATGTTGTATATTTGAATTTCACACCGCTGTGGCAGATTCGTAAACATGATTCTTCTATCGTAGGGTGTACTTTCGAATCGAGAATGAAGAATGTATGGATTCGGCACGACCCGTACGCTACTCAATTCTATTGAATCTGAATCGATTGAAGAAGGGACAATCGTAAATTGATAGGTTATTGCAGGCGAAAAAGGCTTATACGTCATGATGGTGAATTCATCACCGTCGGATGGCGGAGTCGCGGTCACTGGACCATTCTGCGTAGCGAAGTACACCGCCTCTCCACTTTCGTTCTCGCAACCGATCTGGTCAACGAATCCAACGAGTACCCAATCTGGATGAGGGTTATAGCCAGCGCCTCCTGGTATCAAATCCCAACCTGGTGGACCGTAGTGAATTGTATCCGTCGTGTCGCTATAGGCATAATCAAGTAACCATGTAAAATCACTCACATCAATGATGTTCATAGAATCTGTAATATCGTAGATTCTGATTGGAATTTGAATTGATGGATGAACCCCACCAAAACCATCATTAATCTGTACTGTCGCAGGGTTCGCGTGATCGACGACGATTCTGAAATCGGCTGCACCGCTGATATAGGTATTTCCTGCCATAAAACCTAAATAGCCAGTCCACCATTCAAATGTGCAGGTATCACCACTCACCTTTGTCCAATCTATTGATTTAACACCACTTTCACTGTTCAGCAAGGTCAATCTGAAACCGTCGGTAACCGGAACGTTATCCAAGGAAGAATCAGAAAGTTCGTGGTTATAGAGAGTTGTCTCTTGTGCTGTCATGTCGAAGAGTGTAAATGTCGTCCATGTACTGTCTTCATATGTTGTATCAGCGAATGAAACTTCATAGGTATGCGATGTAAGCTCTGAAGGATTGAGAATAGTCACGAGTGCCAATGCTTCGCATGGACCGCCGATGGGATGGAGTATATCACCGCCTAAAATAGAGGCTGGTATGTAACCAGATGGTGGTGGTGCAGCTGTTACGGAATCAACATTTGGCGCTCCTGGTCTGCCCTTAGCACTTTCATAAGAAGGCTCGAGAGAATCAGGATTCTGATTTCCCTTATCATATGCAGTAACACAATACCAATACTCAATACCGTTGTAGACTGTTGAATCGATAAAGGTATGCTTCAGGCCGCTTTCACTGCCCAAGGACTGGTATTGAAATGCCGGGTCAGTACCTGCAATTCCATCCTTCAAATCGAACTGGGCAAGGGGAACGTACCCAACGATCTGACCATATTCATTCGTAATCTCTTTTCCCCAGGTCTTTCCCTGGTCTTCGCTACGATATACTTTGTATCCCTCGAAATCAATTTTTCCAGTCGTCATATCGACCGATGACTCTGATGGTTCTGCGCCCCAGTATAGGGTTATTCTCTTATGTCCAGGAACCGTATGCACAAGAGGTGAAGCAGGCGGTCCACTACCCAGAAAATAATTTTCCGCCATCGTCAGTACTGTATTGAGATTCTTAAAGAGAGCAGCGGAGTCTTCACCACATATCACAACTGCTGTGAATTGCAACGTATCATTGGGCATAATGGTCTTGGGTCCGGATGAAACAATGAAATTATAGGAGCTCGTTGATTCAGGTGGCAGGGCCTGCACAAGCGAAGGATCATCGATATAGAGATTATCTCCATGAAAGTAGAGGGATGAATCAATATTGGGGTTCGTTGGGTCAGAGACAATGATCGGATAAAGTCTAAAATCCTCACCCGGTTCATGCTGCTTTTCATAGTAGTGAAAATTGTCTATCTCCTGATGTAAGAATGCAACGCCGATCATTCCAACGGATAACCAAGGTTCTTGGGGAATACCGTCCGCATCCCAGTAGTAGACGAAGGTGACGTCTTCATCTCGGTACAAACCTATGTAGTCTTGCATATCATAGTCACATCGAAAATTACCTCGGAAGCCGAGATAGACATTGTCAACCGCTTCTTGTCTCGTGCTGTATATATGATAATCGTAGGCCAAGAAATCTCGCGCATAAATTCTGCCCCACGAGTAGGTCGATTGATCGACCTGTATGCCAAACACATCCTGGTCATTAAATATGCAGAATAGATCCTGGTCTGATGTAAACTCTCCCTCAACTTCTTGGCCGAGCGTATCTTTACGATAGGGTCCAGGCCAGAAACGTTCACCAGCCACCGTGGGCCATGTTTCTTCATTGTCTGATGTCGCTATATATGGTGTACCGTCTGGAGCCGTTACATCACCAGAATAGAGTGTACCGTATGATCCCTCGAGCGGTGCCCATTCAGGAGCAGCCAGATTCAAGAAAGATTCGATAACCGTATCACTACGCGCAGCAAGCATGCCAAATCCCGGGCAGTACTGGTGCTGAAAGGGCGCGGCATTGGGCCAGTGAAAGGCCGGTGTGAAGTAATGAAGATTGGCGATGAGTCCGTAATTCGATGTTACATTTGAAAGTTCACCCTTATCTGATACACCTATCGCTGCATCGGAATTAGATAATAATACAAAAAGAATCAAAAGCATACACACTCCTTTGTTATAGCCTTATTCTCATCCCTGCCTCAACAATGCGTCTCGGTCCAACGTTTGAAGGATCGATGATATAATCTGCCGACCCCATGAGTCCGCCGTATTCCTCTCCCGGATCCCATGGTTTACCGCTGCGTGCATACACATACCGCGGATTTTTTGCATCGGTGAGATTCGTGCCTCGTACGAAGAATTCTATGGTTGTTCGACCGATTTTCAATCCTTGATGGAGCATGATGTCGAGTGAATATTCCCATGCCATGCGCGCCGAATTTTCTTCAACCACGACCCCCTCGCTAATGTACGGTGTATAGGGAAGTCCACTCGCTGCTCTAAAATTAATACCGATTCCACCCAATTCGTTGAGGAGAAATTCAACGGTGCTGGAGAATGTATGTCTTCGGTCAAAATCGAGATGGTATTCCTTTAGTCTCTCTGGTAGGCCTGTATACACATCATAAAAACCTTGCATTGCGAAGGAACGGTTACCGCGCGCAACCTGATAGGTATAATTTATCGTGAATCCAAAATGAGAAACAGTCTCTCGCTTTATTGTAAAATCGATTCCCTGGATACGTCCAAAGTCATCGTTCGTGTAGATGATATAATCAAAAGGAAATTCCCTCACCTCAGTCGTTGCCAACAGGTTCTTAATATCCTTCAAAAATAGTGTAATGTCAATTCCATATATTTCTTTGATTGCATACTTCACTCCGACCTCGTAGGAAGTAGTACGCTGGGGCAGTATGCGTGGATTCCCCACCAAGCCATAGCGTGGTATACTCTCTGGCTGCGTTATATAATCGCCATTGTAATACATAATCTCATAGGGTGGCATCTGGAAGAAATGACCGTAGGCAAAATGGAGCATTGCATTATCGGTGACTGGGTGTGACAAGCCGAGACGTGGAGAGAGCTGATAGTGCGGTTCGACATCCGCGGCCTCTGAAGTTGGGTCTTCAATATCCTCCCACATGACGGCGTTTGGATAGCTGTAATCAAACCGCAATCCAGCATTAATAACAAGATAGCGGTGTTCAATCTTGTCCTGAACAAAGAGTGCGCCGTCCATCGGCTCTCTCGTGTAGTCCTGATAAAAAATTGGCGTGCGCGGAAATAGTTGCTGGCGATCGGTCAGCGTAAATTTATAAAAATTCTGTTCACCGCCGAATTTGAAGTGATGCATCTTCCCAACTTGAAGATTACAATCCGCCTTAATAATGTATTTCTTGGTGTTTACATCCCGTCTGAATATTGGATACCCTGAAATGTAAAATTCAGAATAGTTGTCCCGAATGGGCTCAATGATAGTGTCTTCGCTCAAATCAGGTACCTGTGTCTCTATGTTGTCCTCGATATAACCAACCCGAAGATTATAGAAGAACGAATTTGTCGGCGCGTGGTTCAAACCGGCAATAACCCTCAAATTTTTTGTGTAGTTAACTAGATAGTTTTCATATAGATATTTAAAGAGGTGATTATAGTTCTGGGTTTCGTTCTGAACGTATTGTACGTCAAGGAGCAGCTTGAGATTTGGCCCGAGTCTTCGAGTCAATTTCCCATTGACAGCACCGGACAACTCATAACCAAAAGGAAGATACGATTCTTGAACAGAATAGTTACCTGCAATGAAAAACCGTGTGTCGTTATCAAATGGGAGTGGACCAGCTATACTCGCATTAACTTCACCCAAAAAAGGTATGATGATGTCTTTTTCGTCCAATAGGTCTGATAGATCCGGGACTTCATATAAGGACTTGTCTGCTGTATCACGATGTGCATCATTCCACGACGTGTCTAAGTCATTTATCCAATCCTTCTTACGATAAGGTGATGATATCAACGTGAGTGATGTATATTCGAACGTCGTCGCTAACGTTTTACCTCCTTCTGGCGTAACAATATTGACGACACCACTCATGACATTCCCATACTCGGCATTAAAGGTTCCTGAAAGAAGAGACATCTCGGATATGAGATTTTTATTCAAAACTGGTGCGCTACCCAATAGTGCATTCGAAACTTCGATGCCGTCAATGTAGTAACCCAATTCACCGCTTCTGCCACCGCGGACATGGAGGTTGCCCGCGGCATCGGTGGTCACACCACCCTGCAGGGCGATTGCCTCGATCGGTCCCTCGATAGGTGTGATATCAAATTGGTCCCTCGTTATTCGAGCTTCTTTTGAGGTCATGTCGATTTCAATGACTGGTCTTTTGGCAATAACAATCACCGGCTGTTCGATTTCTATTACCGTAGGACTCAATGTAAAATCGACATAGGTTGTCCGATCAGCAAAGACCCTCACCTCTTGCCTGATCTCAGGACGATAACCAATCATCGATGCCTCGATCTCATATGTCCCCGGTGGTATATTCAGAATGTAGTAATACCCATCTTCTTCTGTGGCACCGCCAGTTTCGAGTGCAGGTATAATAACATTAACACCATGCAGCGGTTCATCCATATCTGCATCAATAACACGGCCCGCAATCTTTCCAACCGTGCCGGCGAATATGAGTGGAGGCAGTAGAATGAAAAGTATTTTCTTCATACCCCTTTCTCCTTTCCCTAATGAAACGGGTTATTATAATCTTCGTTACGATGAAGTCAACCCATGAATACGGTAACTTTGATAAATGGAGAACAAATAAATGTCGAACACCTATGTAATCAATTTTTCTGTAGATAGATCATACAAAAAATCTGAAAGTAAATGCTCGTTAGATCCAGCGTGAAAGCGATGCACTGTTTTATAGTTTGTTTAACGCACGCGTGATCAGCGTGACTGCGCGATAAAAGAAGCTATGGCTTTATCTTCTCGTGAATCTCTCTCTTAAAAATTTTTGAAGGTCTAAAAAATGGGACGTACCGATCGGGTAACGTATAATCTTTTCCACTCTTTGGTGCCTTAGCACTCCTTCCTGCTCTTTTTCTCAACTCGAATGTTCCGAACCTTCTCAACTCAACTCTCTTATCGCGAATTAAAATTTCAAAAATCGTATCTAAAAAAGTGTCAATCAACTTCTCAATATCACCTTTCGTGTAGGCGGGCCCAAATTTCTCAGCGATCTTTTCAACTAAAAGTTCTCTTCTCATCTTACCTCCTTCTATTTCGAACATCCTGCACAACTCGATCGAGAACAACTTGTGCAGGCGGAATTCCCCTGACTCTTGGAAGACCCTTTACTGGTAAAGCCAAATGTTGAATAGAGCCTCTTTAAACTATTGCCCTTACATTTGGGACACTTGATTGATTTCATTTCGCTGCTCTTGAATATCAATTCTTCAAATGTATAATCGCACTTTTTGCAGTAGAATTCGATGATTGGCATAGTTGTTACATTATAACTAATATCATCACGCTGTCAATAAATATATCGCTGTCATCACCCGATCCCCTGATATCCTGATACCCGACCTATATCCCCATCTGTTTCTTTCTTCTTTTACTTTTCCTGCGCTCATGCCAAGCCCTTTTGTCTTTTTCTGATGTCTTTCCTGTGTCTATCAATTTTCGAAACTCTTTTTCAGAGAGCAACCTCCGGCGCTTTTTCGCTCTCCGTTCACCGCGCTTGCGTTGCTCGTAGGTCATTTCTTCCTCCCTATTGATATCATACTCAATAAACGGGCATTGTCAATTGATTTTTTCCAAATATCGTGAAAAATCGAGAAATTTGTTGTCACAAGCGTCGACAGTATTCATCGTAATCACCTCTTCGTCTCTGTAATCTGCACGGATCTCACAATGAGCGAGTGCACTCTTTTTTGACTTGACTTTTTTTGAAATTTAAATATGATTATGTTAAAGAAGGAGGATAAGAGTGGGATTCAGTTTTAAGACTTTTTTGAGATCGTTGAAGAGCCAATTTATGAGTGATGTCGCAATTGATTTAGGTACCTGCACCACCCTCATCTATGTGAATGATCGCGGTATTGTTCTCAATGAACCAACTGTTGTAGCAATAGATACAAAAACAAAAAAGCTCCTAGCAGTTGGGGACGAGGCGAAGAGAATGTTGGGAAGAACCCCGGGGGAGATTAAGGCAATCAGACCAATGAAAGATGGTGTCATTGCAGATTTCGAAATGGTAGAGTTACTCCTCCGTACATTTATTGAGAAGGTTCAGAAAAAAAGACTATTCACTCGACCACGCGTTGTCATTTGTGTACCATCAGGCATCACCGAAGTCGAAAAGCGCGCCGTGAGGGATTCGGCCGAGGCGGCAGGTGCTCGAGAAGTTTATTTGGTCTCCGAACCCATTGCCGCTGCCATAGGTATTGACCTGCCAGTACATCTGCCAACCGGTAGTATGGTCATCGATATTGGTGGTGGTACAACAGAAATAGCGGTCATTGCACTATCAGGCATTGTGACGAACAACTCCGTTCGAGTTGCTGGAGACGAGATGGACGATTCGATACTACAGTATATAAAGAAGAATTATAACATCATCATTGGTGAACAGACCGCAGAACAAATTAAAATCGAAATCGGTAATGCCTTTCCAACTATCGAGGGCAATAGTCTTGAGGTGCGAGGAAGAGATTTAGTATCTGGTATTCCCAAAACAATCAGGTTAACGAGTCATGAGGTACGCGAGGCGATTCAAGAACCACTCTCCATGATTATTGAAGCAATCCGTCTCACCTTAGAAAAAACTCCACCCGAGTTAGCATCGGATATAGTAAATACTGGCATTTTTATGGCCGGTGGTGGTTCTCTATTAAAAGGTATAGACACTCTTATCAGGGAAGAAACGAATCTGCCGGTCACGGTTGCCAAAGAACCGCACAAGGTCGTCGTTATTGGCGCTGGCAAAATCCTTGAGGACATGCCACAATATGAAAAAGTAATATTTACGATGAAGAGAGAATAGTTGTTTCGGCGTCATCTCATAGTTTTTTCTGTATTAGTCGCATTAGCAATACTACCCTTACTGCTTCAGGAACAAACGAAACTTGTCGTTTCCACAAAATTATCTTCGGTCCTGCTCTATCCTATGACCGTTATGTCTGAACTTGTAGAGTTTCTATCTGTATCGAGGGCACGTATTGAAGAACTCGAAACAATGAACAGTCGATTGCGATTAGAAAATGCCGCATTACGAGAAAGAATTCCACAAGATACCACACCATTCAGAGAGAAGAAATTTAAATTGTTAAAAGCCAGGGTTGTCGGTCGAGATCCTTCAAACATTAATGGCTATCTCTACATCGATAAAGGCAGTAAGGATAAATTATACCTCAATCAACCGGTCATCACCATCGACGGCCTCGTTGGCAAAGTCGCATTCGTTGATACATACTATAGCATTATTGAAACACTCGAAAACGCAGGATTTGCCATAAGTGGACTGCATCTGAAAACTGGTATCCATGGCATCGTCAAACAGCGTGGCAGCTTACATTTCGATTATGTGCGGATACATGACGAAATAACTACTGGTGATTCCATCCATACTTCAGGCATGAGTGAAATTTTCCCCAAGGGAATTCTGATCGGAACGGTTCATGGAGTTCAACAAATCGAGGATCTTTTCTTCAAGGCTGTCTACCTTACACCGAGCGTCCGAGTCAATCGCCTCACCTCTGTATATCTCATCGTTGGTGAGCCTACCGTAAAGAAACTAGAATTACGTGAGGTGTCACGATGAGATATTTCATTTATTTTGTCTTATTATATATTTTATTACCCTTCAACGTCACTATCGATGTAACAATCATCCTTTTGTTTTTTATAATTTTTAACGAGAATGAACGATTTGCACTCATCTTCGCATTCATCAGCGGTTTCCTGATCGACCTCTATAATCCTGGACGCCTCGGCGTGAACATGCTCGTCTATACGCTCCTCTGCCAATCACTTCTGTATCTCAAGAAATATATACTGCGTAGCCTCTTGACGACCTTCTTGACCTTCATTATCTTTTACCTTACAAAAAATATCGTCGTCCATATTATACTTGGATCACCACTATCGAGTGCTCCCATTGCACTCACGATCATTACATTTTTCCCTATTTTCTGGTTATTGCATAGACTCGTCTATGGCGTATGGATGAAAACTTAAAAAAATTTAAACTCATTCGCAACGTCATTGTAATCATTTTCATTATTATTATACTATCAAGTATTAGACTCCAAATCGCCGAGGGAAATAAATATAAACGTCTGTCAGAAAAGAATCGCATAAGAATGCGGTATATTTCAGCTCCTCGAGGCAAGATATTTGACCGTCATGGATATGAAATCTCCAACACGCGACCAGGATTCTATGTATCGGTTATTCAATCAATCATCGACAAAAAAACACTCACGGAAGTGAGCCGTATTCTCAATCTTGATGAACAGACAATAAGCGAGCGAATGAGCAAAGAGAGAAACGCCTACATGCCTGTAAAAATTGTCCATGATATCTCGTACGAACAACTCGCACTCCTCGAGGAAAATATGGATGAGCTGAGTGGTATTGAAGTGGGTGTCGAGTCGATGAGAAATTACCCCTATGGCGAACTCCTCTGTCATATACTTGGCTATGTCGGTGAAATTACTGATGATGAGTTGAAGAATGATGATACATATTCGATCGGTGACTATAGCGGAAAGATGGGACTCGAGATATATTATGAAAAAGATCTCAGGGGGGCTGATGGCATCGAATACATCGAGGTTGACGCACGAGGTAAGGAGGTCGGAAGAATTACTGAGAAGAGGCCGATACCAGTAACGCACGGCATGGATCTCTATACGACGATTAGTCTTGCGCTTACAGAATCAGTGGCAGTCTATTTGAAGGATTATGAAAAGGCTGCCTGTGTTTGTTTGAACCCGCAAAATGGTGAAGTTTTGGTCCTCTATTCGAAGCCTGGATTTGATCCAAATCGCTTCATACATGGATTACAACCCGAAGAGTGGCAGCGGTTGTATAATGCGCCCGATGCGCCAATGTACAATCGGGCAATCATGAGTTGTTATCCCTGTGGGTCAACATACAAACCATTTGTTGCGCTTGCAGCACTCGATGCGCACATGATAACACCCGAAAAGACGTTTGAACGTTGCCAAGGAGAATATCGCTTGGGACGTCGAACGTTTAAATGTTGGAAGGAACATGGGAAGCTCGCTCTTACCAATGCCATCGTCCACTCGTGTGATATTTATTTCTATCAACTCGGCAGATTCATAGGCATTGATACGCTTACAGATAGGGCACGTAAAATCGGTGTCGGCGAGATAACCGGGATTGATATTTTGCATGAGAAGCCTGGATTGCTACCGGATCGAACATGGTTTGAACGACGCTACGGTAAGTATTGGACTGAAGGTCATATTTTTAATTTGAGCATTGGTCAGGGAGACCTGCTCGTAACACCACTGCAGTTAGCCTGTATGTATACAGTCTTTGTCAACAATGGCAAGATTCCTACTCCCCATCTCATCAAGCGTGATAAAATATCGTATCGAGAAACGAACATCTCAACGGATGCGATCCAACTCGTGAGAAATGCCCTCTTCGGTGTCGTTGCTCGAGGAACGGGCACGCTCGCTCGATAGAGAAATATTGATGTCTGTGGTAAGACTGGTACTGCTCAAAATCCGCACGGCGAAGATCATAGCATATTTGTTGGTTTTGCGCCAGCGGATGACCCCCGGATTCTCGTATGTGTTTTAGTGGAAAACGCAGGACACGGAGGCAGTGTTGCAGCACCAATCGTCCGTAAAATTATAAAAAGCTATGTGAAAGAGGTAATGCCAAAAAGAGTAAGTACTGCAAAGTGATAGAACATGTTGTGACGGGAATTATTTATGTTCAAAAAAATTGATCACAAAATTCTCGCGCCGGTCATCATCTTATCAATCGTCGGCCTCCTGATGATCTTTTCAACTGCCGGCCTTTCGTATGCATTGCGACAAGGTATATGGTTTATCGTAGCGTTATCTTTAGCCCTCACATTCTCGAAAGTATCACCCAGAATTTGGTATAATATATCTCCATTCATCTACGCAGTCACAATTATCCTTCTTTTTGTAATACTATTCTCACATGGTGTCTATCCGAAACGATGGTTTAGACTTGGATGGTTTTCTTTTCAACCATCAGAGTTCGCTAAGCTCGCAACCATACTCATACTCGCAAACTTTTTGGCCCGTCGAAAAAAAATGGAGAGCTTCGCCGACATGTTTATACCGTTGCTCATAGCGACCATACCCGCGGCTCTCATCTTCGTTGAACCCGATTTAGGGGCCGCTCAAATTTTCTTTCCTATTTTGATTGTCATGTTATATTGGGGTGGTATGCCGGGCGCGAAAATCTTTATCTTCTTCTCCCCCATAATCTCTGCAGCAGCAAGTTTTTCTATTTACATCTGGGTGTTCTATATTATTGCATTAACCGTCTTTCTCTACTTCCATAGACAATTGGGCGACTTCGTCTATGGGTTAGTCAGTAATTCTCTCGCAGGACTTACAATGCCCATTGTCTGGCATTCATTAAAGGCATACCAACAAAAAAGAATTATTTCTTTTTTTTCACCATGGGTTGATCCACAGGGAATGTCGTGGCAAATCATTCAATCGAAAATTGCCATTGGTTCGGGTAGACTATTTGGAAAAGGTTTCCTTTCGGGAACACAGAAAAAATTGGAATTTCTTCCCGAGCGACATACCGATTTTATCTTTTCATGCCTTGGAGAAGAGTTCGGGCTCATTGGTATTACACTGACACTGCTCATCATCGTGTACCTCTTGTATAGAATCATTGTTTTAGTAAAAGAGACAAAAAACAGATTCTCCAGTATCTGCGCGTGCGGCATTTGCGCTTGGTTAGGTTATCAAACATTTCTCAATATTGGAATGACAATCGGCTTGTTGCCGATAACGGGTGTACCGCTTCCATTCATAAGCTATGGCGGATCTTCACTCCTCGCCTCCTTCATGGCAATAGGTGTATGCCTTGCGATAACGAAGTCCAAGCTTGAATACTCATGAGTTAAATTTTGCTTGACAAATATAACAAAATTGATTACTATTACTAGATTATGAAAAATTATATGCACTTGAAGGCAGGTTTTGTAGTATTAGCAATTTTTATTGCTTGCGAAAACATAATCGAACTTGAACCGTTATGCATTATTTCCCACGCTACGCAAGTCGTGAAATTAGAGAGTGATTTATTGGGTGAACGAGAAGACATCTTTATCAGTCTCGCCTGGTCATGGGTTTACGATACACCAACTGGCGATGGCATCATTATTGATAGAAGCATTGGCGATACAATCAATTTCACAACAATCGACACCCTCTGGGAAATCGACTCGGTGATGCATTATACTGATAATGCACCTATACTACAATCCAGCAGCGTCGTATATTATAAACTAGGCCTGCTCAGCGGCGATGGTGTAGAATACTTCAAGTCAACCGAAGTCAACGTTCCAGGCAGTCAGCATTTCTACGAGCCGAACACAGATACACTATCTGACACATTGCTCCATATTACATTTAAACAGTTACAAGATTTTAGCAGTTGTTCTGTCGCCGTCTATAAAGGATTCACGACAGACCCCGAAAGCCTTCTCTATCTCACAGAATCTCTCTTTGATACACTGATGCCGTACCCCGATACGACGGTTGTCATTTCTGTGGCGGATACGAGCATTTATCCTCATTTTACGCTGTATACGATAAAACTATTCTCATCCAACTCCATACTCACCAGAATCTCAGCCGGTTTCCGGGCATTCATTAAGATACCATCGTACTAAGGATTGAAAGGTTGAGGCATTTCGATATTAGGGTATTAACTCCATGGCCAAGGTTGAACTCGATGTCCTTCTCGAAGAACTAGTCCTTCGGGAAGGATCTGATCTCCACCTCCGTTACGGCGAACCACCCGTATTTCGTATTGCAGGAGACTTACAGCGAACAGAGTACCCTATTTTTGATGATAACGATTTAGAAGAAATTATTTATGGTTTAATGACCCCTGTTCAGAGGGATCATTTTGAAAAAAAATTAGAATTTGACATGGCCTATGAAGTTACAGGCATTGCGCGGTTTCGGATCAATTGTTTTAAACAAATGAACCATATCGCTGCGGTTATGCGTATCATTCCTCTTAAGATTAAGACTATTGATGAATGGGGGTTCCCACCAGTGTTTAAAAAGATTGCCGACTTGACTCGAGGCTTAGTCTTAGTAACAGGACCAACGGGCAGCGGTAAATCAACGACACTGGCGGCAATTATCGAGCACATTAATCAAACACAGAGTAAGCACATTATTACGATTGAAGATCCCATAGAATTTCTCCATCGAGATAGAAACTCCATCATTGAACAGAGGGAAATTGGCATCGATACAACTTCTTATGCAGAGGCACTCCGTCGCGTCATACGGCAGAGTCCCGACATCATTTTAGTCGGTGAAATGCGTGATCTTGAAACGATGGGACAAGCAATTACTGCTGCAGAGACCGGACATCTTGTCTTCTCGACGCTTCACACCATTGACGCCGTGCAGACAGTTGACAGAATCATAGATGTCTTTCCTCCTGCTCAGCAGCAGCAAATTCGTCTCCAACTATCGACAACTCTCCAGGCAGTCATTACAGAAACGCTCGTGCGTAAGAAAGATGGTACAGGGCGAACCGCTGCGTTTGAAATTATGATCTGCACCCCTGCAATCAAGAGTGCGATACGAGAAGCGAAGACGACTCAAATATATACAGCAATCCAGACTGGAGGCAGATTAGGCATGATTCAAATGGATCGGTATCTCAAAAACCTCTACCACCAAGGTATCATTGGTTACGAAGAGGCACTTGCCCACTGCGCAAATCCAGATGAATTTGAAAAGACGATATAGATTATGTTGAAATTACAGGAATTGTTAGGCATACAGATACGACACAACGCCTCTGATCTCATTCTCAAGGTTGGTTCGCCGCCGATCATGCGCGTCAATGGAGACCTGAATGTGCTCAATTTACCACCCGTCACGGTGGTCGACATAGAGACAGCAATTGTCGAGTTGTTGAGTAAAGAACAGATCGAGGAATACAGGAAAAATCACGAGATCGATGTCTCGTATGAAATGGCTACCGGATCACGGTTCCGTATAAATCTGTTCAAACAGAAGGGAAACTTTGGCGCAGTCTTTAGACTTATTCCATCGAAAATTCCAACAATCGATGAACTCGGTTTTCCGAAAATTTTGAAAGACATGGCGCTCAGACCACGCGGCCTCATTGTTGTTACAGGACCATCTGGTTGTGGTAAATCGACAACACAAGCCGCTCTCCTCGATTGTCGAAATGAAAATGATACATGCCACATCGTTACGGTTGAAGATCCAATAGAATTTATTCATAAAAATAAAAAAGCACTCGTCACACAGCGGGAGGTCGGGCGAGACACACAGTCGTTTGCGAACGCATTGAAATTCGTGCTTCGGCAAGACCCGGATGCAATCCTCGTCGGAGAAATGAGAGATCTGGAAACAATTTCACTCGCAATCACTGCTGCAGAAACAGGACATCTCGTAATCACCACGCTCCATACGTCAGATGCCGTCTCTACGATCGATCGTATTATTGATGTTTTTCCGCCGCATCAACAAAATCAGATACGAAGTCAGCTGTCTCTCAACCTACTCTGCATCGTTGCACAGAATCTACTCAAGCGTGCCGATGGAAATGGCAGGGTTGCTGCCTTTGAAATACTCATCACGACCCCTTCTGTAAGAAATCTCGTTCGCGAAGCGAAAACCCATCAACTCGCATCGATTCTCCAAACCTCTCAGCAGCAGGGCATGATCTCATTCGATGCCTGTCTTGCCAATTTTGTGAAGAGAAACATCGTCGTGGCACAAGAGGCTGAGTTAAAAGCGCTCAACCCAGACACGTTCCACAAAGAGATGGAACAGATATCAAAATCTGTATAGTGGCCAAAAAGACTTATCTCAAACTGACGAGCCCGATTCAATATATAAAAGGGATTGGACCTAAGCGTGCATTCTATTTCGAAAAAATTGGTATTGAAACGGTCCACGACCTTCTCTTCTTAGCACCACGAAGGTATGTTGATTATTCCAACGTTCTCATGATAGAGAATTTAAAAATCAATGATGAAGCAACCATCATTGGTAAGATTCAAGTTCAGGAAACACGGAGAACAAAAAATCGCGGTACATTAATTACTGTACGACTCACAGACGGTACGGGTGTCATTACACTCAGGTGGTTTAACCGACCCGATTTAAAAAACAAATTTAAGGTCGGTAATTGGCTCATCGTATCGGGGAAAGTGAGCTTCTTTTATGGTAAACAGCTGGTCAACCCACTCTATGAATTCATTGGTGAAGAAGAGATCGAGCAAAAAACGTACGGCTCAATTATATCCATCTATTCCCTTACCGAAGGCCTCGGTCTGTGGAACATACGAAGAGCAGTACAAATTTCACTGCATGAATGTCTGGATGAAATCACCGAGACGTTACCGGCTTCATTACTACACAAGAACAATTTAATGCCCCTCCGAGAGGCCCTTACGAACCTTCACTTTCCGCGAAGGGTTGAAGATGCTGTAGCTGCTCGACGCCGTCTGGTATTTGATGAGTTCTTCTTTTTTGAGCTCACTCTTGCGCGACGCAAGGAGAAACGGAGAGCGGAACAAGGAATATCACTGAAAGAGAATGGTAGACTGACCAAAAGATTTCTCGAACTTCTCCCATTTCAATTAACAAAGGGGCAGGTCGAAGTGATACAGAAGATCATCGCTGATATGGAACGGAACAAACCAATGAATCGTTTACTGCAGGGAGACGTCGGCTCAGGAAAAACAGTGGTGGCTCTCTATGCGATGCTGGTTGCCGTTGAAAATGGCTACCAAGCAGCACTGATGGCTCCAACCGAAATACTTGCCGAACAACATTTTGTCGTACTCTCTGAATTACTCGAAAAACTTGGTATTGCTGCTGCGTTACTTACGAGTAGCGTCAAGGAGCAACAAAAGCAAGAGATCATCACGAAAATTAATCGTGGTGAGTTGCAGATCATTCTGGGCACGCATGCGCTTATAGAGGAAGATGTCATTTTCAAAAAGCTCGGGTTGGCTGTTATCGATGAACAACATCGGTTCGGTGTCATGCAGCGAGCAGCTCTCGTCAATAAAGGGATACAACCCGACTTCCTCGTCCTTTCTGCGACACCC
>CP070664.1:1137730-1147437 GCA_020355325.1 Caldifarciminota bacterium | reverse complement strand
CGCCTCTTTCGCCCGGGCAAAGGCAGAGCCGACCATTACCGCATCAGCGCCGCTGGCAAAGGCCTTTACGATATCCCCCCCGCTGTCCATTCCTCCGTCGGTAATGATCGGGACGTATCTTTTCTTCTTTTTATAGTAGTATTCTGCATGAGAAAAAACAATGAAGTAGATGCCGCTTTTTCTCAGAGGTTTAAGAAATGTTATATTATTGGTTATCTTATGGGTTCTGATTTTTCTGCCTATCGCGTCGAAGATTTTAAGTTCGTAGGTTTTGGTGCAACCTCTCACTAATGTGCAACATTTTATGAGAATCGGCTCATGTGCACGGACAATAGTTGAAGGAATTGCAAAAAAATTTCCGGGCACACCGGTGAAGTCTTCGGTTATCCCAGGAGCATAAATATATCTGTAAAGACCACTTTGGGTTGCACAAAATAGTCTCAGTGTATCCTCAGGATGATAAGAGAAGGTATTAATGTAAAGATTCCCGAGTCCTGAATTGGCTTCGTGCCAGGTTGTGCCACAATCGGTTGAGCGCTTTACTCCCAGTCCAGAGTCTCCGGCAAATACACTACATGTATCATCGGGATAATACAACCACATAGAATTCATCGCTACACAGCTTGGGTATGTCCACCAATCAACCACCTGCCAGTTCTGACCGTAGTCGGTTGATCGATATATACCATCTGACCAGGAACCTCCCGTTATAGTTGCAAAACCGATTTCTTCGATTCCATGATAGGATATTGATGAAACCCTTAAATCAGTCGGTATGCCATTTGCCTGAAACCATCCGTCAAAGTACTTATAGAATAGACCATGCGCAGTTCCCGCGTAGAAAAAAGGGAAGCTGTCAAAAGGGCAGCAATCATCAAGAGAGGATATGTGTAAATCAGTAAGACCATCATTCCATTCTTCCCATGAATTACCTCCATCTTCGCTCTTATAAATTCCTAGACTATCGCATCCAATAAGTATGAAGAAAGCCGGATAATCCGGAACACACATACACCGAGGATAGGGGAACCACTCGAGTATATTCCATGTCAATCCCGCATCGAGAGAGCGATAAATACCATCACTCCATGAACCATTTCCGATCAAGGCATAGACCGTATCACCAAGCAAGGGATCGAAGGTTAAGTTATTTATAGGTAAGGGCCAAAAACTAGCAACAAAAGACCAGGTATGTCCGCCATCTGAGCTGCGAAAGATTGAGTCCGCAATTGAAATCAACATAATCGTCGTATCTCGAGGGTGTTGAGCTATGCATTTTACATTTTGATACTCAAATTCAACCAATTCCCAATATCCCTAGACACTGGCAGTGCCTATGAACACCACAAAAATAAAACCTAACTTTCTCATACTCCCTCCTTTACTCTATCATAGTTACATGCGTGAAAAAATGGTGAAATTTTAAGTTACCTATCATTTTCTTAAAATAGAGCGCTCTGTCAACTACTGAGCTCATTTCTTTGCGATCGCTTCTTATATAGAACTCAGCTACAAGACAGAAGCAGCAGCGATATGCTATTGAACCTCACTCTTAAAGAAATCTAGAATGTCGTTTGTGATACTTTCGGTCCATTCATCTACAATGGTATGGATGATTTTTTGCTCTTTAACTGCAAATGAAGCCGACTCTTTACTACCCTCTTTCTTTAATGAATAAGTGTTGTTGAGTAAAATAAATCCTGTTCTCGTATCAATGAGTGCTATTTCAGACGATAGGTCTCCCCGTACATAGGTGAGTGGCCAAAGACCACAGCACGAGGTTGGATGAATAATATTTAAATTATAGGATAGGAGTAAAGCCTCATCCGCTCTATGTCGAGCGGCAATTTCTTGGATGTCATAAATCGTATTGAACCTAAAAAGCGATGATGATCGTTTGATGTCTTGTACAAATTCTGTACCACTCATGCGTTCTTGCAAGGCGTTTACAATAAGCATGTAGAGACTATCCTCTTTGGAGTTTCGTGGATCCATATAATACCACCAATATCTGGCTGTGGGGATGAGTACAACAATCGTGACAGGCAGGCTCAGTTCGAACTTCTGCTCCAAAAGGTACTTGTAATAATCAATATCCTCACGGTCTATCTCTTCGCGTTCAATCTTTTCTCGCACGTCAGCAAGCGCATGAGCATAACGAATATGCTCAAAAGATCCAGAGGCATACATTGTTGTTCTCGGGGCAACACAGCATACGGTGAGGGTTATTGACAGTACTATGAGTAGACCATAGAACAGAGTTGATTTACGATTCACCATACAATCCTCCAATTTTATTATACCTGCAGTATATACCGTGTCAAGCAACAGACTTCTTTATTGACACTTCAGGAATTTTCTTTATACTATTCTTGGCTGGTGATTCAAGGGAAGCGCCGTGAGAATCGGCCGCGGTCGCCGCCACTGTAATTCCGAAAAAACTTTAATCGAAAAAAACCACTGTCCTGCAGAGCAGGGTGGGAAGGTTGATTAAAGGCGGATAAGCCAGGAGACCTATTGCCAGTCACAACGAGTGTCCTTCGGACGAAAGGAGGTATAATGATAGCCGTTGTTTTCCTCTTGATCCTGTTGGCCGAGCCAATCTACGAAGTAGAAGAACTTATCGTAACCGCCACACGCTATCCAGCCGCACTGAAAGATGTTGCGCTTGCTACGACAGTCATAGATAAAGACGAGATCGAAAAAGTGCGACCACTATCCATGGGTGAGATATTGCAGACGCATGCCGGACTGGACATCAAGGACTATGGAATTCCTGGCGCATCATCGAGTTTATCGATTCGAGGCATACAATCGAACGGAATTTTGGTGCTCATAAACGGACATCCACTCAATTGGGTTACTACTGGTACTGCCGATTTGAATTCAATAGATGTCGATGCAGTAGAACGTATAGAGATTGTAAAGGGGCCGGTTTCGAGTTTATACGGCGCCAATGCATTAGGTGGTGTCGTAAACATAATTACCACACGAGATTATGAAACGCCGGAATTTCAGATAAAATTGTCGTCATTAACCACTGATTTCGAAGAACCATTACAGGGAAAAGAAATCTTTTTAAATGGAGGTTTACCCATTGGTAAAACAGATATAGGATATGCAATGGCGTATGAAGCATCTAACGGTTTTAGAAACAATAGTGATCTGACGCACTACCATGTTCAGGCAAACATTGCACACGATCTTGACTACCTCGAGGTCAGTTCAACAGTTACCTATGACGATAAAGAATATGGTGTGCCTGGACCCGTACCATTGATTGACAGTATTCATCCAATCCCCCCTCTCGGAGACAGCACGGCAACATCGTTATTCGATAGACAAAAAGATAGACATATCCTTGGTGATATACGCAGTACGTGGCGCGCATCAGAAAATGTGAGTCTGCACAATACACTATTTGCCGATCGCAAACTCCTCCAGTTTCATACTCGTTATTTAGATTTCTATACCGGAGATACAGTGGCAGAAGATTATGACTATCTCGTGCATACCTTTGGTTTGAATACTATGGCGGCTATAACATTGAAGCAAGATGAAATTGTTACGGGAGTCGATATGCATTACGATACGCTTGAGATAGCGAAAGCGTCCCAAGAAACTGGTGATACGATGTGGAACGCTTCTTCATACACAATCGGAGGCTGGCTTGAATGGAAAAAGAGTTTCTCTGCAATAACGATCAATCCAAGCATCAGGTTCGATTGGAATTCTGAGTTCGGCAATTTCCTATCCCCGCAGTTTGGTGTTGTGAGTTCACCATTACCAAATTTTTTTGTGAAGGTATCCATCGGTAAGGCATTCAGGGCACCGACCTTTAATGATCTCTATTGGCCCATTTACGGAAACCCCGACCTTAAACCCGAACACGGCTGGGCATACGAAGTACGACTCGAAAGTTCTCCGCGATACAATCTATTTGTTGCCCTCTCTCTTTTCATGCGAAATATTAGAGACCGAATTTTCTGGTTACCAGCAGAAAACGGACTGTGGCAGCCACAAAACGTAAATTATCTGTCGGTAAAAGGATTAGATATAGAACTACACAGTCAAATCAATGAATTCATAAATATTTATCTTGAGGGTACCTTTCTTCATGCGAGGCAGAAAAACAATGAGATAATGTATGACTATTATGACTGGATGGCAGATACGAGCCTGACAATATTCGAAGAAATAGAACGAAATGCTGCGTTTACACCAGACTATACAATTTCATCGAAAATTAATTTTAGCTTACCATACGAATTAACAATCAATCTCACTGGTTCTTATATCGCTACACGCGTTAACTATTATCCCAACTATGAAGACTATCCCAATGTCACGATGGATGAGAAGAAACTCGATGATTACGTTCTCGTCAATATCTCTGCGTCTAAAAAAATTGTGAAGTATCTCGCACTTTCAATCGGAATCAAAAATTTCTTTAACACTGAATATACTTCACAGTTTGGAAATACAATCGATGACCGAGATTATCCGATGCCGGGCAGGACATTCTTCGCGCAATTAATCTGGCAAAAAAAATAGCGTCGGTTTCGATACGCCGCGATTTGTCCAATTCTTCCGCGACTGTTACGAGGAGCACGCATCCTCTCGGGTACATCACTTGACAGCATAGGCTTATTTCATTATAATTCTTTGTGGGGTGACTGGATAGTCGCTCTATGTGAGAGGAAAGTCCGGGCTTCACAGGGCAGGATGCTCCCTAACGGAGAGGTTTGATCCGAGTCGGGTCGAACGGAAAGTGCCACAGAAAATATACCGCCCGCCACACTACTTGGTGGGTAAGGGTGAAAAGGCGTCTCGCTGCTGCGGGATTCTCGCCGGTGACGGCGGAAAGGTAAGAGCTCACCGCTCTGGTGGCGACATCAGAGGTCCCTAACGGGATTCACGTCCTTTTTGGGACGGAACACGGCAAACCCCATCCGAAGCAAAACCACGTAGCCCCGTCTGAAGTGGTCCCGCTTCATCCCACCTCAGGTGGGTACGGGGCGGGTAGGTTGCGTAGAACCCGATAGTAATATCGGGTCAAGAGAAATGGCTGTCTAAAACAGAACCCGGCTTACGGGTCACCCCACTCATTGTAGAAATCTATAATGAATGATGACAGTGATTATTGAAAGATTATGGAGATTTGATTATAGTCCTTATCTTCGTAATCTTACTTTATCTCCGTAATCATTCAGTTCTGTACTGTTTTCTCATTGACATCACTCGAATTCATCTATATTATAACAGGGTTATTATTTAAGCTATGAAAATTCTCGAAAAGAAATTTAGAGGTTCGGTTATGTGCCGAACATTGGGCTATCCAATAACCTACGCAATCGCAAAATTGCTGCTTGAAAAAGGACCTTTAGAACTGGACGAAATCGTAGACACGGTAAAGAGGTCAAAGAGTACTGTGTGTGGACACCTGGAGAAGTTGAAGTTAGTCAATATAATAAGGTTTGAGAAGACACGGAGAAGCACACTATACTGGATAAAATATCCTCAAGAATTTAAAAATTTTCTCGATGCCTGCGAGCAATTAGTGAAAAGAACAACGCAGAAAATCGAAAGCGATTACTAATTCGTTCATTCGTTAATTCGGCAATTGCCGAATTAACGAACCATCGAAGGTTGTTGGAACTGAGGCGCCGAGGGTCTGGATAGGTACGCATAGGCATTTTTGAGAAAGGAGACGGAGTGACTGAGTGGTCGGCAAAGAAAAGTGTACCCCCTGCCACTGATATCGAAATCAGAGGGAAAAGGATTCCACGGGTCATCGTTCAAATCTTGCAGAATCGAGGATATGATACACCTCAAAAAATTGAAGAATTCTTTGCTCCATCACTGGATACTCTCTATGATCCATTCCTCATGAGGAGTATGGACAAGGCGGTTGAACGAATTATCCAGGCGATTCGCAACAAAGAACATGTCCTCATTCACGGAGACTATGACACCGATGGTATCACGGGTGTTGCCCTCCTTATGCGTCATCTGGAGAAATTGGGCACCCACGTCGAATACTACATTCCGCAACGGCTTGTTGAGGGATACGGTCTCTCAATGGCAGGTATACAACACGCGCTCCAACAAAAGTGTTCATTAATTGTTACGGTCGATTGTGGAATTACGGCAGTCGATGAGATCGCTTATGCCAACAATCACAGCGTCGATGTTGTCGTCTGCGACCATCATAAACCGAAAGAATCATTGCCTCTGGCCAGTGCCCTAATCGATCCGAAGTTACCAGGCGATGCATATCCATTCAAGGAATTGGCCGGGGTCGGTGTTGCATTCAAGGTCCTCCAGGCCCTCTATAATAATTTGAAGTTGCCGAAAGAGGAACTATACATTGATTTAGACCTCGTTGCCCTTGGTAGTGTCGTCGACGTCGTGCCACTCATCGATGAGAATCGTACGCTCGTGAAGTATGGTATAAATAAAATAGTGAAGAGTCAAAAAGACGGATTTCGGGCACTCCTGGAAGAGACTGGATTGAAACGCGGATTGACCGCTTACCACCTTGGATTCATCATTGGTCCGAGAATAAATGCATGCGGCAGGCTCCGTGATGCACGAGAGGCATTGGAGCTCTTCCTGACCGATGATAAAGCGCATGCAGCGAAACTGGCACGCAATCTTTCCCAGGATAATACCAAACGACAGGAGGTAGAAGATGCTATCTATAACGAGGCGCGGCGGTTGATCGAGCAGGCGGGGAGAGAAAGCGATAGAGTCGTTCTCGTTGGTAAAGAGGGCTGGCACGAAGGCGTCATTGGTATTGTCGCATCAAGAATCAGTGAAGATTACTACCGTCCGGCAATTCTCTTTGCGTTGAAAAAGGACATTGCAAAGGGCTCAGCCCGTTCTATAAAAGATTTCGACATCACCGAGGCATTGCATCCATGTGCTCATCTGCTTTTGAAATACGGAGGGCATAGCCAAGCTGCCGGAATAGAGATGAAACGGGAAAACGTTTCCGAGTTACGCACCTGCATAAATAAGTATGCTGAACAGTTTGATGTGAAAGTTTACAAGAAGCGAAGTTATTATGACCTCAAACTCGACTTAGATGAAATAACCGACGAGGTAGTATACTTTTTGAAATTTTTTGAACCCACGGGTACGGCGAATCCCCAGCCAGTTTTTTATGGTGAGAATTTCGAAGTTGTCGGTGTCCCGCGTGTGATTGCTGATAAGCATTTGAAGTTTGCCCTGCGGAATAAGGGGAAAGCGCTCAGTGCGATTGCCTACGAACAGGCAGAAGATATTTTAAACATCGAGGTCGGCAAGACGAGAATCGACTGCCTGTATTCTGTTGCCGAGGATTCGTTCCTGGGTAAGAAGAAAGTCGTTTTGAAAGTAAAAGAGATGAGAAAATCGAACATCGACAAATGACAGCGAATAACGCGAATATTCCATACGCAACACATTGGAGACTCATCGAGAATAATGGCGTTACATATTTTCAGTTTATGTGGCAGAACCATGTCGCCCTCTATTCTACGAAGATTGGCAACAAGAGATTTCTCGAGCGGTTCAAGCCTTTATTTCTCAAGCAGATTCATTCAGATATTATTATCGATATGGACCACAAACATGCAGATTCAGGTGATGGGTTGCTGAGTAAGAATAAAAACGATAGGCTCGGTATTAAGATTGCAGACTGTCTCCCTGTTTATATCTTTTCCGGAGAGAGTATGTGTATACTACACTGTGGGTGGCGCAGTATTATTAAGGGCATTACGAAAAGGGCTGCCGAACTTTTCGGCAATTTTAACTACGCGCTCGGTGCCTCAATCGGTCCATGCTGCTATGAAGTTCAAGATGATGTCGTGACATTGTTCAATGAAAAATACAATAATGTCATAATCCAAAGAGATAAGAAATATTTTCTCGATCTTAAAGCTTGTGTGATTGAAGATTTGGGAACCGAGAATCTTATTGGCTCACTCGCTCTCTGCACAAAATGTAATCCAAAATATTTCTTTTCCCATCGACGCGGTGATCGTAAAAAAAGAAATTATGGTGTTATAACAAAAGTGTAGGGTGGACTGTATTGACTAACGTACAAAGGTTGCTACAATAGCGTAATGAAGAAATTTTTTCTTATTATCATACCCTTTATATTGTTTGCTCGAGACTGGACAGTGCTCGTGTATATGGCGGCTGATAATAGTCTTGCCCAGTGGGCCGATTCAGACCTCGTCGAGATGGAGAGTGTTGGTTCGAGTAGCAATGTTGCTGTCATCGTTCAGGTCGACAAACCAAGTATCGGTGCGAGGCGGCTGCTCATCGGCCAAGGTAGTTCTCAGGAGTTGCACGATTTGGGAATCATCGACATGTGTGATTGGCAGACCCTTGCCAATTTCCTTGTGTGGGGTATCAGCAGCTATCCGGCCGAACGGTATTTCGTCGTCCTTTGGGACCACGGTACTGGTTGGCTTCCTGGTCCCAGGCAGTCGTTTGGCAGTGATTGGTCGAGTGGTAACGAACTCGGCATTGCTAATGGTGATTTGAGGAGGGCGTTACAGACTGCATACAATGCCACCGACGAAAGAATAAATTGCTTCGCGTTCGATGCATGTTTGATGCAGCAGATTGAGGTAGCGTATGAGATAAAGGGTTATGCGACGGTATTGTTGGCTCCGCAAACGATTTGGCCTTTGCCGGGTTTTCAATACGATGGAATACTCGAGGAACTCACTGCTGATCCGACGATGAACTCACATCAGTTGGCAAGAAAGGTGGTTGCAATCAATGTCAGTAGTTATGTTGATGTTCAACCTGTAGCATTTGGAGCTATTAATGTAGGCTATTTATATTATCTCGAAAAAGCCATGGACGATTGTATCACATCTTTGATGGTGCACCCACCGAGCCAGGCTATCATCGATCTCAGAGCAGATGTCCAGACAATACCGATCTTAGGAACTATCCCGGGGCCGGCTGACGATTACGTAGACCTTGGAGATTTTGTTGCGGGCCTCTATAGCATCTTCCCGGATGATGCGACAGAGCAACTCATGAATACGTATAACAACCTGGTTGTAGCATCAGGATATTGGGGCGAGGATTTTTCGGGCACGACTGGATTGACTGTTTGGTTTCCTGCCCAGTATCTGCGGTTTAAACATCTGCTCGACTACTACCACAATCTTATCTGGTCGCAGTCTCGATGGATGCAATTTTTAAATTGGTTTTATGCACAAGACGATATAAGGCCAACCCCTGTGAGCATCACTGCGGGTGATGTACGTGACGATAATAATTTTTACTTGTATTGGCGTAGATCCTACGACCTGGCTCCAGTTACCTATGATGTTGTCGAGGCGACAGACACGTCGCTCCTCTTTCTCGATGCATGTGAAGATTCAAGTTCCTGGAATCTCTATGGATTTAGTTTAAACGCGAATAATACCCACTCCGGTGCCTATGCCTTCTTCTCTGGAAATGCCGGTAATCTCCAGAATTCGATGGTGATGAAGAGTACACTCTTCATCGAGAATTGTGCATTACTCAGTCTCTATCTTTACTACAATACCGAAGATATGACAGATTCGTTAACTATAGAGTATGGTTCCTATAAAGATGTTCATTATGGCCAGTCCCCTCAATGGCATGAACGCAGGATAATATTACCTCCTGGTAATTATCCACTGAGAATTGCATACCATACGAATAGTACG
>CP070664.1:1118114-1137630 GCA_020355325.1 Caldifarciminota bacterium | reverse complement strand
TTCGTTCTCTTCGATGAGTGGATTATCAGTAACTCGCATTGCCCAGATTGGCCTCCCCTGAACACTATAACCAATGGTATCGAGCCGGCAAATGTCTGGGTACTCTGATGTAAATGAATCGAGCACGGCATAAACCTGGTCATACGTGTGGTAAAATCCCTCTGCAAAAATCGAGTCCTTGTACGCCTTGTAGTCGTCTATAAGAATGTCAACCTGATAACCCTCATTTTGTAACGCTCGTATCTCTTCATCATTGAGTAATGCTTTTGCAAAATCCTTACCCGCATCAACGATAGTAATGTCTCGCCTGCTCAGTTTGTAGACTTCGCCATGTTCCGGTATGTGAATTTCAACCAGACGAATAGTCTGATTCCGATATACTGTATTAAAACAAATGAGGATGAACAGTACTAAGATTATTTTATTCATCTTACTCCTTTTACGTTCACGCTGTTCGTTGAGTATAGAGAAACAACATCTTTTATTTTTATATTCCAGCTTCTAAACCTCCACTCATTTTTTATATTATTTAGGTATTTAGGCATTTTGGAATTTAGCTGTTTATCTCAGTAGTACTACCTTCTGAACCTGGTTGTAATCTCCTGCTTTCAATTGGACAAAGTAAATACCGGCTGAGACTCTACGACCAGCATCATCGTCACCGTACCAAGTTACTTGGTTAATCAGCGATTGGTGATTAGTTAATTGGTTAAATTGTTTAATCAACTGACCGACACTATTATATATTTTTATACTGGCTACTGACTTCTGTCTACTGTCTACTGGTATCTGGTATCTGATATCTGTTATCTGTTCAAACGGATTCGGCGATACTGAAAGCACCAGTGTCGTAGGTTTTAAATCATAAGTTGGTGATTCAGCAATACCGGTGACAACGGTTGTCGTTTCTAAGCAAGAATAATCACCCCAACCGTGTGCCGTATTGTATCCCCTAACAAAATAGTAGTATTGTCCTTCAGGATGTGCTATAAACAGGTACAGTGTATCAGAAATACTCGAAGAAATCGTATCAACATTCTCGAAAAGACAAACAGGATAAACATCATCCACGTAAAATTCACTACCCAACGGTGCACCATCGGTCATTGCACGGAATCGTATATAAATTGATTTACCAATCCAATCATCGAGTGAATACGCCTTCTGAATCCAGCCCCCAGAATTACCATTAAAGCGAGCCGTATCCACACAGAACCACTCTTTCGTATTCTCTGATGCCTCAACCATAGCAACATCGCAATTAGTTTCTAAGTTATACCAACACCAGAAGGTAAGCGAATCACCGGGTTGTGTTAAATATGGATGGGCAGTTCGAACCGCATGATTCATTTCATCAATGTTTCCCGAGAAGAGACTATGCGTTCCAGAATGAGCCTGGCTCGTTGAGAGCGTAAACCCCTCAAGAATCCATCGGTCTATTCCGGACTCTAAATCATCTTCAATAGTAGAAAGGTCAGATAGTTCAACTAATTCCCATTGAGTTGGATTGTTATGGTCAATATTTTTGGCATGCCAGTATATGGTAAAATCCGGGCCCACCGTTCCCAGTGGATATATCTTTGGTGGTGGTACAAAGCCTTCAGTAACAAGAATTAGAGAATCGGCAAATCCAGCAAGATATAATGCTGCCTTAAATACCTGACGGGAAATGTGATCTAAATTGCCTTGTGGCTCATAGAAATCGTCTCCAATCTCGGCGCCATAAAAAAGTGTTGAGAGTCCAGCCACCCACTTATTATATCCATATACCCAATCCCTGGTATTACCACCGCTCGGATAGGGATTGTAATAGGATTGTCCTGAGGTATACGTTCCTGTGCCAACTGGTAAACATTCCATCAGTCTCGCCATATGATTACCCTTTGCATCATAGAGTGTTGAATCCGGTGTTCCCGCTCCTTTGTATCCCCATGGATACATGATCTGTTCTCCGTAACTATGCAATGAAAATCCGGTGCTTATCTCATGTTCTCGTATGTAGGTCGTGTACGCCCAGATCTCATCACCACAAAAGGCATAGGCACCACAAAATGTCTGAGAACTTGGATGGTGTGATACCTGATCCTCATCTGCAGCACCCCAATATCCATCCACTTCTCCGTTACATGCACCACCGTAGTTACGGTTCGGGTCGGTCCCGGTATAGCCTCCAAAGGGTTCACGATTCTTACGCCACAACTCCATATCGGGATAATCATATACATAACCATCAACATTAATCAATGGAAAGCAGTATATTTCAGTAGTGTTTACGATTTCGGTAATTTCTGATACTTCTCCATAAGAGCTGAGCATCGAGTCAGCAAAGAAAAGAACTGCCTGGGGTGTTGCCCACTCTCGAGAATGATGGCAACCATCAATGGTGAAACCTGGCTCATCGTCTTCTTCAAGATAACCATTATCCGATATTTTTACGCCGTATATCCACCTGCCCTCATACGTGGTATTCGGCAAAGAATCAAATTTACAAATGCTCGGATAGTTCGTGGCGAAGTTTCTCAATGAATCATTTATTTCAGTATAAGAAAGGTAGGTGCCCCGCACTTTTTCTTTCTCATATTCAAGGCTATAAACAGTCACCTCGTAGGGTACACCAGACGCAATTACCTCGTTGAGACCTTCGCGATCAACGACCAAATCATACCATTCACCATATCGGCCGGCAGCAATATCCAAATCCTGTGGCTTCTTTGATATCCTGTTCAAGTCTTTCCACGATCGTACGTACACCCTCACAATCATATCCTCGCCAAAACATAAAAAAATGATCGCGCACAATAGAATCAAAAACTTTTTCACTCTTTCTCCTTTCAATTTTTAATTCATCGATGATGAAAGATTGTAACGTTCGGTTAGACTTAAATCTTTATAATACGTGCTAAACCACGTTGATACAGTATACAGTAGAAATTCAGTTCCGTCAAGTATTGATTTATAAAAGAAATTGCCTATAATAGAGCCATGAAACACCGCAATCCAATTCCTACGGTGGATATCATTATCGAGATAAGGGATGGTATTGTCCTCATCAAGAGAAAGAACCCACCCTATGGTTGGGCAATCCCGGGAGGGTTTATTGATTACGGCGAGTCTGCCGAGAGTGCTGCAAAAAGAGAAGCAAAGGAAGAGACAGGGCTTGATATTGAAGACCTCAGACAGTTCCATGCTTATTCGGATCCCAATCGGGACTCGAGACACCATACACTCTCTGTCGTCTTTACTGCTAAGGCAAGGGGAAAACCGAGGGCATGCGATGACGCCGCTGAGATTGGGGTCTTCACAAAAGATTCGCTGCCTGAAACCTTAGCTTTTGACCACGCTCAAATTTTACACGATTATTTTAATAAAAAATATTAAATCATGAAATTTTTCCATACTGCTGACCTACACCTGAAAAAGGGAGAAGAAAAGAGAATAGAAATTTTCAAATGGCTTATTCAAAAATCAGAAGAGTATAACGTAGATTTCTTTATCATTGCGGGTGACCTATTTGAATCGGACACCGATGCCACTCAGTTGCGACCCGAAATAAGAAAGATGTTCGAGCAGACATCAGCAAAATTCATCATACTTCCTGGCAATCATGATGAAAAATCCTTTAGTACTCGATATGACTATGGTAACAATGTCATTCAATTAATTCAAACGCCCTTTGAAATTATTGAACTCAATGGACTCACGATCTGTGGCGTACCATATCAGAACAAGCGGTTCAGTGAATGTATCAAGAATATTCCGACCGGCATCGATATTATGATTGCACACGGCACACTCTACGACGAATCTTTCATATTCTCAATGCTCGAAGATGAAGAAACAAAGTATATGCCCATGTATCCAGCAAACCTCGAACACAGTGCGCGTTATGTCGCGTTGGGTCATTTACATTCACAAAATATCGAAAAAAAATATAAGAATACAAATGTTGTATATCCTGGTGCACCCATCGCACTCGATACCAAATGTGCAAACCCGAGATTTGTTTATTGCGTACACATCGATGATAAAAACCTCAGCATAGAACCTGTGGAGATTGAGATTTCACCATACTGGTCAGAAAAGGAATTTTTTGTCTTCCCGGGTATTGAAAAGAAAATCATCGAGAATATTGAATCGTATTTACAGAAAATAGACAACAAAAACGTAATGCCCTACATCACAGTAAAAGGGTTTATCGGAGAAAAGGATAAAGATTTCAACAACGCTACACGTATTCTAGAAAAGAAATTCAGGGAACAATTTGCAGGCATACGAATACATCCAGACGTCGAGTCGTGGGATAAAATTGTTCAGAACACTATGGTTAAGACCTTTGTAGAAAAAACCAAGGAATTCGATGATACGCTGCGATTGAAGATTTTTGAAATTACATTTCCTATTTTCAGCAAAGCGTTAAAATGAAAATCAAGGCAATAGAAATCGAAGACTATGGTCCCATAAAGAGATTTACGTTTACTCCTGAAAATTTTACACTCGTCTTCGGCTTGAATGAGTCGGGCAAAACAGCAATCGTTGAGGCCTTGACTTACCTGTTGTTTAAAAAAAGTTCAGTGAGTTTGAGGTACGGCAAGCCCAACAATATCAGCATTGAAATTGCGGACAAGGACAGGATGTACACCTTACCTTCAAAAAAAGTAAACATCGAATTCCCATCTGGTGATGTGGCCAATCTATTGTATGTGCAGGCATCAGAATCTTCAGTGTACGGTTACAAGGGTGAGTCGAGTTTCTGGGATGGAATCAAAACGATGCTCGGTAAAGTCGGTAAGGGTATACCATTTACAAAATTGGATGAAGATATATTTGAAGCAGTGGGGATGCAACCAAAGAGAGTAGAATGGAAAAGAGAGAAACAAAACCTCATTCAAAGTGAAGAGAGGCGAAAGGATGAATTATGGTCCTATCTAAAAAAGATCGGTGAGATTGAAAAGAAAGAAATTGAATTAGCACATCTTTCGGAAAAGAATGAATCAATAAAAAAGAAATTAAAAGAAATAGAAAACTTTAAAAACTATAGACGATACCGAGAGCTCCGCAACGTCTATAATACATACCTCGAACAGAAGTCATGCATGCAGGAATATGAACGATACAAACATGAGTACCTCGCAACATGGCAGGAATTAGACGCAAAGAAAAAATCACGTACAGATGATGAAACGAAACTTGTTGAAGTGAGAGAAGAAATACAAGCGCTCGAGAAGGAGATAGACGAGCTAAAGAGCCATGAAGAAATAATTGAGCGCGAGGGCTTCAAGACATTTATTGCCAAGGCAACGCAGGAGGTACGAGAAACTTCGATCCTCTACCCGCTCATGACGTTTTCTGCGGCCACCGTACTCTTTATTCTATCTCTCCTCAACAAAATTCCTCTGCTTCCAGCAACAGGAATTTTTGTTGTGAGTCTTGTGCTCCTCATTATCTTTCTGGCAAGGAAACAAATCGCGAGAAAAATACTCGCCGAAAGAGATGTGCGGCTCACGAAAGCAAAAAAGTTCTTCCCCGACATTTCAAGCCTCGCTGAACTGGCAGACAGAATTGAAAAAACGCAGGAAGTGAAAATTAAAAAGGAGACCCTCCTCGATGAGAAGAGGAAAATCGTCACACATCTTTCGAGTGGAGAGACACTACAACGTATTCATGAGGCAATTGCCGAATTGAGAGAAAAGACAGGACTCGCCGAATTATCCGACCTTCAAGAGAAGTTAGACAAAAAGAGAACGGTCGATGAAGAATTGAGTACATCACGTGGAAAAATTTTCGGTATGTTACATGAAAAAGACGAGAGAAAATGGGAAAGAATGATACAAGAGATGAAAACGTCACGTCCCGAGCAAGAACCAGATATTTCATCGGAACAAGATCTGAAGGCCGAACGAGAAAACATACAAGAGAGCATAGAAGAATTGATGCGAGAAATTAAAATCTTCAAGGAAGTGCAGAAAACCAGGTTTAACATAACTGATGATCGTTCAGCGTTCATCGAATATAACCAATTAGAGAAGAATTTAGAAAATTATGAACGAGAAAGAGAAGCGGCACTTGCGGCTCGTGATATATTCAGAAAGATGAGTGGAGAAATGGACGAATTCATTCAAGAGATTATGAGAGGTGACCAAAGTTTAAGCGAATACTTTCAATTGGTTACAGAGCGTTATGAAAAAGTGGAGGTAAAGAATAAAAATTTTGTCGTCACTGATAGAGATGGCATAACATTTAAAATAGAGGCGTTGAGTAGCGGAGCGCAGGACCAGCTTCTCTTGTGTTTCAGATTGGCGGCATTAAAGAGAATGTATCCGGAAGGAACCTTTTTAATTTTAGACGATGCTTTCATCTTTGCTGATTGGAATCGCCGCACAATACTCGTCAAATTGTTGAAAAAATTTATCGAAGATGGAAATCAGGTAATATACCTGACTTCTGACGATCATACACGTGATTTGTTCAAAGAATGTGGAGCGAGAGTTGTAAGGATATAAGTACTATCAGTACTTTCAATCCTGATAATTATCAGAGTACCTAACCTTCTCGTATCTGTATTTTTTCACGTAACATTAAAAAATATAAAAATCTGTGATTGACATACGCTAAAGTATGAATAGTATTATTTCGTGAGTATCAATAAACCGTATTTCATTGTCAATCCCCATGCTGCCCACGGCAAAGTAGGAAAGCAATGGCCCCGTATTATTCACTATTTACGAACAGAAGGAATCGCTGTCAATGCCGATGTAACCAAGAGCAGATGGCATGCCTACCATCTTGCTCGCGAAGCAGCAAAAAGCGGCGCACAACTCATTGTGAGTGTTGGAGGAGAGGGAACCTTTAACGAGATTATTAATGGAATCCTAAGCTGTACTACTCAAACGAAGCTCCTTCCAGAAGTCGCAATGATGCCCATAGGAACTGGCATGGACCTCGCGAGAATATTGAAAATTCCAAAAGACTATAAAAGAGCATTCGATGTCGTCCGCACGGGAAGGACGACATTAATGGATGTTGGCAAAGTAGTCTTTCGAACTGGAAAGAGAGCGTGGCATCGATATTTTGCCAACGCCTTCGATGTAGGACTCGGTGGCATGGTCGTCAGAATATCGAACAATACACCAAAAAATCTTGGTGGGTTCTTAACCTTTTTACTTTCCAGTCTCGTTTCTCTCGTCATATTCAAGCGCCTACAACTAAAAATATGGATTGATAAGAAACACACCGATAATGGGTTAATGACAATTCTCGGAGCCCTGAACGGACAATACTTCGGTGGAGGCATGCACGCAGCCCCGATGGCATCACCCGATGATGGAGTGCTAGAATTTATTTACGTAAAGGACACAAACATCTTCAAATTCATAGTACATGTTTTAGCCAAGGTATATACTGGCACACATCTAAAATATAAGAATGTTTATCACTGCCGCGGCACGGAGTTGCGTGTTGAATGTAATAAAATTTGCCTCATGGATGTTGATGGTGAGGAAGAACGAGCACGCGAGGTTACTGTTTCAGTTGTTCCAAAGGCAATAAAGCTACGAGTACCGTAAGCAATGGGTCATTGAATTTTTGAACTGCAATGGTGAGATTAAATATACAATTTTTTTCTTTTTATGTATTGGTAAACTGCTGGCGGTATTAAGTATTGTACATTACATTGTTGCTTAATTTTTTTTCGTATTACTGTTGACGAAATATCTACTAGCGGTGAATGACCAATCAAGATTTTTTTAAAAAAACGACTCGATTTCTTAATAAGAGAGTGTGGTCTTGGAACGACGATCAGATTACATTCGGTAAATAATGCATGGGTGTTTTTCCAGGTTTCGATCTCCTCCCATTGATCACCGCCGATTATGAAATACAATTTCCCTGTATATTTTTTCTTTAATTTTCTCATCACCGCTACCGTATACGTCTTGCCGGGAATTGTTTTTTCGATATCGTTGATAAAGAATTTTTTATTCCCCTGTATCGCCAATGTGGTCATTTCATACCGCACATGATACGGTGAATACTCCGTTTTGTGAGGTGGACAACCCGCAGGTATAAAAATTATTTTTTGTAAACGAAACTCTTCAAGTACTGACTGAGCAATGATGAGGTGCCCAATATGCGGAGGATCAAAAAGTCCACCAAAGATACCGATGTTCATCTGGCGTTCACAATATTATGTGCTACTTATTTTCTTCTATTTCTTCAATTTTCTTTGCTGCCTTCTCTTTCCATGTCGGTTCTTCAAGAAGCTCTTTATAGAGACTCAACGCCTCCTCGGATTCTCCTTTTTTTTCATAAATCGAAGCAGCATGATATTTCGCCTCACTGCTCACGTCTGTTTCTGGATATGTTTCAATCACATACTCGAAATATAGCAATGCAGCATTGGTTTCATTGAGCCTGAGATAAAGTTTACCATTTTCAACTTCTTTTTTGGCGAGCCGATTGCGTGCCGAAAGTATGAGAACTCGCACCTCGTTTGTGTATTGTGAGTTGGGAAACCTCGTTAAAAATTCATCGAGCAAGTCAATTGCTTTTTTCGTTTCAGTCTGATCCTTATAGAAACGCGGTGCTTTCGAAAGATACGCTTTTGCCCGATAGAGGTAGGCCTGTTCTAAAAACGGAGATGTTGAAAAACTTCTCATGAGATATTCGAATTCTATTATTGCTTGGTCATACTCCTTCCGCTCGAAGTAGCTACGGGCAAGCCAAAACTGAGCATCATCAACGTGCTCCGATGATGGGTGATAAAAAATAATCCTTTGAAATGCAAGAGCCGCATCGTTATACTTGCGATTTTCAAAAAAAGACATTGCTCGTTCAAATTCGTCAGCAGGCTCGAGTGGTGTTATTACTTGTTTACCACAAGAGACGAGTACAAAAAGCGTAACAACAAAACGAATAATGTTTCTCACATGTGCTCCTTTATTTCTTTGATACGTTCTTTTGTCTGTTTTATAATATCACCTTTTTCGTAAGGATTCAAGCGCAACACCTTTTTATATGATTCGAGTGCTGCGCTCAACATATCTTTTTTTAAGTAAATCTCGCCGAGATAAAAATAGGCGTCATCTAATAGAGATTTCGGTTCTTGGCTCGCTATAATCTCACCAAAAAAGATTATTGCACTGTCCAGGAGTCCTCTATCAAAGAGCTTCCTGCCGAGCGAAAATCGTACTTCGCTCAGTTGGAGCAAGTTTGCTGCAGTCTCTAATTTCTCATATTCTGCTTCAGCAAGTTGCAGCGCACTATGAAATCTATCACTCTCCATGAACGCTCTTATCAACTTCGGTTTAGCTTCTTTTGCTTGAGACGACGTCGAATCGATCTCGAGTGCCTTAATGTAAGCTTCGGCTGCCAGCGAAAATTTACCCTGCTCAAAGTTCAAATCGCCAATCAGAAATAAATTACTTGCCTGTTCATACTCAGGCACCAATTTTGCCATTTCTTGATAGAAAAACAGCGCCCTCGTTGGTTCATCGATCTTGATTGCGTTGTGAGCAAGGATTGTGTACAGATTGAGAACGCTATCTTTGAAAGCATCCGCAATGGTTAATGAGTTTTCAAAATATTTTGCTGCTTCGTTATATTCGTTCTTTTTTAAGTAACAGTAACCTAAGAGGTATTGGATTTCTGGATCTCGATGCTTTCGAAATGCCATTATTTCAGTCAGCGCACGATCGTAATTCCATTCTCTCATAAACGCACGTGCATTCTCGATGCGATTCTCCTTATTTGCGCAGTCAACAAATAAAAATATAGAAAGTGAAAAAATTAAAAAAATAATTATCCCTAATATCCTGATTCCCTGATCCCCTGCTATTCTCATTCTCCAATCCCCTGATCTCATCATATCTTCTCGACAACGCCACTTACGATTCTCGTTAACTTTGGTTCAGCACGCCGTGCTGCAGCTAATATTTTTACAATACTCGCTGGTTTCAGCGCATCGGCAATGCCCATATCAGTAATTATTGATAAACCTAAAACTTTTATTTTCAAGTAGCGAGCCATGAGAACCTCAGGAACAGTAGACATACCGACAGCATCAGCACCAATTGTCCTCAAGAAACGATATTCAGCCTTCGTCTCAAGATTCGGCCCAGGAACCGCTACATACACTCCTTTTTTAACGCGTATCTTCTTCTCAAACGCAACATCCTCAGTAATTGTTATAAGCTTAGAACTATAGCAGTCATATAAATCAGGAAATCGCGAACCCATTTTCAGTTCATTCTTTCCACGGAGTGGATTGTCTGGTATTAAATTAATATGGTCAGAGATGATCATAATATCGCCAGGAGTAAAAGCAGGATTGAGACCGCCACTTGCATTAGAAATGATGAGATAACGTATACCGATCAGTTTCATCACCACGACAGGAAAGCTAATTTCCTGTGCATTGTATCCTTCATAGTAATGAAACCGTCCCTGCATCGCGACAACTTCTTTTTTATAAAGTCTACCAACGAGTAGTCTTCCCTTATGAAATTTCACTGTTGAAACAGGAAAGTGAGGTATTTCATTGTATTGAAACGTCTTTTCAATCGAAAGCACATTTACTAATTTACCCAAACCTGTGCCCAGTATAATACCGATTTTTGGCTTGCTCCGTATGTGTTGCTGAATGTATCGAGCGCTCTCTAAAACCTTTCTCTTCACTTTTTTTCGAGTCGTTCGAGTAATCTTATATACGATTCTAAGAGTCCACGAAATTCAGATACGAGGAGCAATTTCTGGTGCTCAACCATTTTTGTTTCTTCTTTCATTCGTGCGAGTTCGGTCTGCGCTTCCTTTAAAAATCTCTGTGCTTCAACCCGTGCATTAGCAATGATTGTCTCTGCTTCCTTCTTTGCACCATTCTTCAATTCATCCGTTGCCTTTTGTGTTGTTGTAAGAGTATTCTGAAGTATCTTCTCCATACGATGATAATCTTCAATTTTTGAATCTAAATCTTTGACCTTCTCTTGCAGTTTGGCGTTTTCTCTCAGTAGATTCTCCAACTCGATAGAGACCATTTCAAGAAATGCGCGTACTTCATGAGGATCATAACCTCGCAACGCTTTCCTAAATTCCTGCTTTCGTATCTCTAAAGGAGTAATAGGCATTGTACCTCCTTACGGCAAAATGAAAATCGCTATGTACATGCAACGACCTTCCCGCCACCCTCGCGTTTCGCTTGATAGAGTGCAGTATCTGCCTTTTTGATGAGTTCATAGGTACCACCAGCATCCTCGGGGAATGCAGCAACACCAATTGAAACCGCGAGTTCTCTGACTTTAAGATTACCTTTGAAGAAGTCATAATTCTTTATACTCTTTAAAATGCGCTCGGCAGTCTTCTTTGCATAGGTCTTTTTCGTCTCTGGTAGGAGTGCGATAAATTCATCACCACCATACCGTGCCACAACGTCGACGCTCCGCAAACACCGCTCAAGGATTTGACACAACTCCTGAAGCACCTGATCGCCCCTCTGATGGCCGAATTCATCATTCACTTTTTTGAACTGATCAATGTCCAAGAAAAGGATTGACAGCGGATGGGTGTATCGCGATGCACGCTGTAATTCCTTGCTTAATTGGTTCTCAAAATATCTCCTGTTAAAGATACCGGTTAGTGGATCGAGCCAAATACGATGTTTTACGCGTGAGTAGAAACAATTAGGTTTTAGAAGATGTTCGACAAAAACGTAGGGATGGGTCTTGAGAATATCGAGCATCTGGCTCGTATCGACCTCATCTATTTTATATTGACAGAGAAGAAAAAGTTTGAGATCTGGCTGCGTATGAAAATCGTCAATAATGTCCTCGTAATGTAAAAATTCTTTCTCACTTTCCAAGAAAATCCTCAATCCCTGATAACTTTTTCCGAGTTTACCATATTCGCTCTTGAGCCATGGAAGAAAATCACCTGCGCCAATACCGTCGCCGAGTATCGTAATGCCTGTTTTAAATTTCTTTTTCAATACCTTGCAATCTTCTTTTTTCCCAATGAAGATACACTTCTCCTTATGCTCAACACCCTCGGTTATGAGGGGTACGATATTAGAGAGGAGCTGTTCAGTATCTCTATAAATATAAAGGGCATGAACCGGGAGTTCGAGCTCAATACCCTCATACCCTAATTTGATATATCTACCCATTTTCTATCTCCTCTGTTTCATAACGTTTTCCAAGGCATCGAGTGCCTTGCCCATCTTCGATACATCATAATTCCCCATATGCCCAATCCTGATAATCTTCCCTCTCAAATTTGCCTGACCATTGGCAAAGAGAACATTATGTTTCTCCTTTACCTCTTGAAGAACTGAGGTACTATCAATATGATCAGGCATTTTTACAACAGTGAGCGCGCGGGACGGCGAACACGACAGAAGGTTCAAGCCCATCTGTGCAACACGTTGACGCACGTACTCTGCTACCACACGGTGGTGCTCAAAATGATTCTCCACGCCTGTCTGGAGAATCATCTCGAGTCCTTTTTTAAGTCCATAAAGAATAGTAATCGCTGGTGTGAATGGTGTTTGATGTTTCGCTAAAAATTTTTCGTACAGTTGAAGATTAAAGTAGTACCGTGGAAGATTTGATTCTGCTATTTTTTTAACAATACGACTCGATGCAGAAATAAATGAAATCCCAGGCGGTGCCATGAGGGCTTTTTGAGATGCTCCAATCAGCATATCGACATGCCAATTTTTTTGGGGACAAGGATCTGCTCCAACACCAGCAATTGCATCAACGACAAGAAATGAATCGTATTTCTTAGATATTGTACCGAATGATTGAATATCATTAAGCGCACCGGTTGACGTCTCGGTAAGCGTTGTGAATATAACCGTTGGCCTGTCCAGTTTTTTCAGTGCTGATTCAATCTGTTCGGGCTCAATACATCTACCAAATTCATTCTTAATTACTATCGGCTCGATTCCGTAGGTCGTACAGATCTCAAGCCACCGTTCACCAAATTTTCCACATACTGCAACAATTGGTTTATCACCGGTCGACAGGGTATTGGAGCACGCAGCTTCCATCGAACCGGTCCCCGAAGAAGTCAAAAAGAAAATTTTATCCTCACCGTCTATAATTGCTTTGATATGGTTAGAAACGCCAGCGAGTAATTTCCCAAATTGGGCTTCACGATGATAGATCAGAGGCTGTGCGGTTTCCTGTAAAACCTCTTCGGGCACGTCGATTGGTCCGGGAGTAAACAGTGTGTAATTACTCAATTTCCCGCCTACATTCTATGCACAGATCAGGATCTTTGTTGTCTGTGTCAATCAGTGTATTTGAAAAGTACATAACACAGTGGGGCTTGCGACAGTGACCAAGCCCCATTAAATGGCCGACTTCGTGAACAATTTCCTTCGTAACACGCTCATTCAGTCTATCACCGATGAGTCGATGGATCGAAACGAGTGCGGTTTTCCTGATTGGATCAGCCATGCCAAAGATGAAATTCATGCCATGCGTGTATATGTCAACATCCACAATACCGGCTGCATAGGTGTATTCAGCGCTTTTTTCTTGAGCAATTCTTCTGATAATCATACTCGATTCATACTGATTTCTCAAAGGATTAAAAACCTCAGCGGGAATTGCGAAAAAACCAGCGGATTTCGATTCCGCGTTGAGATGCCTCAAGAGTGCCTCTTGGACTATATCAAAAAAATCAAGACCCTTTTGCTGATAGACACCGATCACTCTTTTCCAGATAGCTTCCTGATAAAGGGAGCGAACAAGTCGATGGGTACCGGGAATATCGTCGTTGAATTTTTCTCCGTTGCAACCTCGGTGAGGGTCTGGAGAAAACGTAGCTGTATACCGACCGACGTTGCTCCAATAATCTTCGCTGCCTGGTTTAATTTATCAGCGGCCTGCAATTCTCCCTCAGCGTGGATTATCTTTGCTCGCCTCGTTCTCTCTGCCTCAGCCTGCCGGGCAATTGCCCGCTGCATTTCTGTCGGAATGTCAACGTGCTTGATTTCAACCGTTGAAACCTTAATACCCCAGGGGTCGGTCTGTGTATCGATGATTTTCTGCAGTCTCATATTTATCTTTTCGCGCTGCATGAGAATCTCATCGAGTTCATACTCACCAAGAACACTACGCAATGTGACTTGCGAGAGTTGACTCGTTGCATAGAGAAAATCTTCAACCTCGAGAATCGCCTTTGCCGGTTCAAAAACCCTGAAGTAGGCAACTGCATTCACCTTAATTGAAATATTATCCTTGGTAATAACATCTTGGGGCGGAACGTCCATGGTAATGACCCTGAGTGAAACTTTTGCCATCTTATCAATACCAGGCCACAGAATAAAAATACCAGGACCCTTCACTTTGATAAACCTGCCGAGCCGGAACACGATTGCCCTCTCATATTCCTTTAAAATCTTAATTGCGCTCAAAACTATTAAGATTATGACAATAATAATTATTGTAGTGAGTCCCATAGCTACCTCCTCATTAACCTATTCTATGTAAATATAATGGAAAGTCAATACTTTATAATTGACTTTTGAGCCATTATAGATACAGTAAAGGGTGTTTATTTTTGCTCTACTAGTAGTCTTTTATACTGATTTTAGGGGTATTTGGATACCACGCTGGTCAATAAATGACCAGGACAAGATATTTTCAGTCCTCGATGGAAAATTTAACCACATCTTTCTCCAGGTCTTCGCACTGGGTGAGTCATACTATCCCTCGCAATACGCACCGAGCAGGATGCGTTCTGATAGGTGGTTGCGAGAATTCTTAGCCGAAGCGCACCGCCGTAATATTAAGGTTTCCGCGTGGGTAAACACCCTTTATTCTTGGGGCTACGCACCTCAAACCCTCAACCAAAATCATCCAATCAATCGAAACCGGAACTGGTATGTCGAGGACCAATATGAACGGTCAATTCTCGATTATACGGTTAATGAATTAAGACAGATCGGTGTCGAAGGATATTTTCTTGCGCCAGCAGTTCCGGACGTGAGACAATACATAATCACAATCGCTGAGGAAATTGTGAACAACTATGATTTTGATGGCGTCCACTTCGATTACATCCGATATCCGAGCAGGCGCTTTATTTACGATGCCTCGCTGAGAAGTAAGTTTTTAAGAAAGTACTATGTCGACCCCACGGCTATTGACGAATCTACGGTTCTCAAGGAGCGCGTGAGTACCTGGGGTTATCAAGATCTTTTACAAACGTGGCACGAATTTATTAACAACGACCTCGATGACTTTGTTCAAGAAGTGGCAGAGCATCTTAAGATAATGAAACCAGGTCTTTTGATCTCGGTCGCGGTCAAACCGAATTATCGCGCTGCACGCCATCAATTCCACCAGGATTGGCTCCAATGGCTCAATTCGGGCTCTGTCGATTTTGTTTGTTTGATGGCCTACAGCAGGCGTATCGAAGAAGATTTACACGATCTCCTCGAGGTCGTCAAGGAACCCCATCGTGTGACCGTTGGATTAGGTATCTATCTTTTACGTCCCTGGGAAATCAGTGACCAAGTACGGTTCATCCATACACTGCCCTATGCTGGCGTGGTCTTCTTTTCCTACGACCAGCTCAAGCGGAACAGGGAATATCTCAAATCCCTGACGCCGTAGAAGCCAAGACCTCTGTAATCTACGTATATCACTGTAATCACTAATATAATTCTTGACAAGCGAATAGTTTCGGGTACAATACGGTGAATGGAAAGTATTTTCCTCCTGTTGGGTACAAATGTTGGTAATTTAAAAAAAAACTTAGAGAGGGCACTCAACAAATTACAACGCCACAATATCCGTATCATTAAAAAATCGAGAATATACAAAACAAAACCCTGGGGTAACAACAATCAGCCAGATTTTCTTAATATGGCAATCGAGGTCGATTGTGACTACTCACCTGTTGAGCTTCTCGCTGTGCTCAAGAGCATTGAATCGAATATGGGAAGAATAAAGAGGCGGCGATGGGCACCACGGGTAATAGATGTAGATATCCTCTTCTATGGTGATCGAGTCATCAAGAGTGAAAACTTAACAATTCCGCACAAGGAGTTTTTAAATCGCCCATTCGCGATAAAACTGCTTGCCGAGATTGCACCAGATTTCGTACCACCATTTTCGACGAAGCGTGTAAAGGATTTTTTAGACGAGATAAGGAATGAAGGAATTGAGATTTATCGCGATTGAAGGCGTCATCGGTGCGGGTAAAACGTCGTTAGCGAAGGTGCTCGCTGATAAAATCCATGCTGGTATTATCTTGGAGGAATTTGAGGAAAATCCTTTTCTCGCAAAATTCTATTCCGATCCGCCAAAGTATGCGTTCCACACCCAAATCTATTTTCTCCTATCGAGGTTCCGTCAGCAACGGGAGATTGCGCAAATAGACCTCTTTCACTCACGTGTTATTACAGACTACCTCTTCGCCAAGGACCGTATCTTTGCAGAGGTAAACCTCGATGAAGATGAGTTCTTTCTCTATGATAAAATCTATTCCATTCTCGAACGAGATATTCCGAGAGCCGATTTAGTCATCTACCTCCAGGCGACTCCCGAAATTTTTTACAAGAGAATTAAACAACGGGATCGCAACTATGAGCGTGGAATTGAATATGAGTATATCGAGAAGTTGTGCAATGCCTATAATACATTTTTCTTTCATTACACCGATTCACCACTTTTAATCATCGACATCAAGGGGTTTGACTTTCTCACAAATCCTAAAGACATTGAATTAATATATAATGAAATAAAAAGCTTTAAAGAGCCGCGCAGGATCATTTCAAAAGCATGGTAACGATTGAAACGATTATTTCGATGAAAAAGAAACATGAGAAAATTGTCTGTCTCACTGCCTACGATTATCCCACCGCAAAGATTCTCGATGAAGTGGGAATCGATATTATTCTCGTAGGCGACTCGGCAGCAAATGTGTTTGCGGGTGAGAAAACGACGCTGCCTATCACGATGGAAGAAATGCTCTACCACACGAAGATTGTTGCCCGTGCTGTGGAACACGCACTCGTTATTGCCGACATGCCCTTTTTATCGTACCAGACTTCCCTTGCTGATGCTGTCTATAATGCTGGCAGATTCTTAAAAGTTGGTGCCCGTGGTGTGAAGCTCGAGGGCGGTACTCCAATGGTCGACACAATAAAGAGGCTCATCGATATAGGTATTCCTGTCATGGGTCATCTGGGACTCACCCCTCAGTCAATCCATAAGTTCAGCGGCTATAAGTTACAAGGAAAAACAGAAGAAGAAGCCTCGCGCATAATTGAGGATGCCAAGTTCCTCCAATCCGCAGGTTGTTTTTCGATTGTGTTGGAGAAAATACCTGCTGCGCTTGCCAAACGTGTTACCGAGAGCATATCAATTCCAACAATTGGTATTGGAGCAGGACCGCACTGCGACGGTCAAGTTTTAGTCCTCCATGATATGCTCGGCCTGTTTGAAGATTTCACACCAAAATTTGTTAAAAAATATGCCCGCCTCGGAGATGAAATTCGACGGGCCGTGCAGTGTTACAAAGAAGAAGTAAAAAAAGGAATCTATCCAGATAAAGAACACTCATTTTGATGAGGAACACTCTTATTTTCTACCAAAAATAAGCAATGCGTCGCACGCGAGGATGAGAACCCTCTATTTCAACAGTTTCCTCCGTGCGTAAACATACGAGAGCTCAGCGCCGAAGAGGAAAATATACGCAGAGTAATATATCCATAAAAATAACAGAATTAACGCAGATAAAGAACCGAATATCTTTGAGTAATCGACCACCTTGACGACGTAGATCGAAAACAGATATTTAGCCAACTCCCAGAAAACCCCCGTGAACATAGCACCGAAGAATGCTTCCGTGAATTTCACTCGACGGTTTGGAAAGAACCAGTAAATGAGGCCAAAGAGAAAGATACTAAAAAAAATGCTGATTTCCGGCAAAAATCCTGTAAGATCACCAACTCCAATTATATTTGCCCACAGCGTCAAAACAACCGATGCAATCAAGAGAATAAATACAAGGAATGCCGTTCCGACAGTCAAGAGGCTTTTCTTCAAGAATGGCCGGTCGCGCTTTGCCTTCCAGATAACGTTGAGTGTTGATTCTACCGCACGAAAGATACTCGCTACACCCCACAAGAAACCGATAATTCCACCGATTGCGATAACAATAGATGTCTGCCTTATTGCTGAGATATTCTTTACGATTTCATCAATACCGACTGGAAAAACCTGCTTGAGAACAGGCAGAACCCTTTGCATTACTCCCTCAGACGAACCCAAAATGAAGAGAGAGAGAGAGAGGAATCCCAGGATTAAAGGGAACAGACTGAATGTCGTCGCGTGTACTAATGCCGCGGCGAGAAGTGTACAGCGGTCACTTCTAAATTTATTATACGCCTTGGAAAAAATCCAGAAAAATCTCTTCATGAAACGACGAATTTTTCGCCATCATTCGGCTTTTTCGCCTTTTTGTAAACAACCTCACCGTGAACGAACGTCATGACGACTGTTGCCTCACGCACTGTTTCACGGTGTAATGGATTTTTATCGAGAACAGTCAGATCAGCAAAGCCACCACGTTCAATTCTTCCCTTTTTTCCTTCATCAAATGTAGCATAGGCGGCTTCACTGGTGTAACATCGTAGTGCCTCGCGTGGATTCAATCGACCTACAGGAAATGGATGTTCGACAGCCCCTCGTACACCATACAAAGCATCCAAGGGCATGCAATCCGAACCGAATATCACTCGGACGCCTCGATCCAACAGTTTTTTGAAACAGTTCATATCTTGATAACGCACGCCAAGATAATGTTCGTACATGCTCCCAGGTGACTGCCACCTCTTAACGAAATTTGGTTGCATCGATGCAAGCACATTGATTCGTGCCATTGCATCGATTGAGTAATCATCAACGATTTCGATATGTTCCAGTCTATGGCGAAGACGATTATTTTTTTTGAGACTGTCTTCAAGTGTTTTCACAACGTGGTGCGTTGATCTGTCTCCAATCGAATGAATCATCAATTGAATTCCGCTATTTTCTGCAATTTCTATAATCTTTGTTAATCGCTTCATAGAAATGAGGATCATCCCCTTATTCTTTGTGTGTCTGTATGGCTTTGATAGTGCCGCCGTCTGAGCACCGATAGCACCATCGATGTACACTTTTATACCTGCAAACTTGAGCACGTCGTCACCGAACCCGCTCGATAATCCCGATGATACAACATCATGGAGGTATTCACGAGATATATAAACAGCAAACCGTTGCCGTAACCCTCTCTGTCTCTTTATTTCTTGCAAGAGTCTAAATCGCCCCGGCGTAGCGATTTCATGAACCGATGTAATGCCTTGAGAATGGGCCTCTGCTGTTGCGAGATCGATTGCCTTTTCTAACATGTCTGTGCTCGGTTTGAAGATTTCATTGAGATTATCCACCACATCTTCAAACAAAAAACCGTTCTTCCTGTCAACAATCTTCCAATGCCGCGGTATATAGTCTAATGCCTTCGT
>CP070664.1:1090400-1118014 GCA_020355325.1 Caldifarciminota bacterium | reverse complement strand
ACTGCAGGCGTTATCAGTGCACTCGGACGCTCCCTGCGCACACACTCTGGTCGCCTGATCGAAAATATTATTCAAACCGATGCTGCACTCAATCCGGGGAGCTCGGGCGGTCCCTTAGTCAATTCAAGGGCTGAGGTTATCGGGATGAATACTGCCGTAGTATTCCCTGCCCAGGGCCTCTGTTTCGCAATCCCCATCAATGCCGTGAAGCGGGTTGTCGGTATGCTCATATCGACGGGTAAGGTAAGTAGAGGATATCTGGGTATTGTTGTACAGACTGTGAAATTACCACGCCGTCTCACGAGAACTTTAGAACCTTCGCAAGAGAGTGGTGTTATTGTTCTTGACGTTGCTCCTGATAGTCCAGCAGACAGAGGAAAACTCATGGGCAGAGATATAATCTTGCGTATTGCCGACACTGCCATATGCAGTATAGACGACCTACACCGTTTTCTTGATGAACACGCTTTTGGGAAGAACTACGAGATTATTGTTTTACGTGGTGGGAGCCTCAAGAGATTAAATATACGACCCGAAGAGATGGCTTCACAATAGTATTAAGATAAAATTAATTTGGCTTTTCTTTCTGTGTAGGAAGCATTGTAGTTTCGATAGATTTTTATTGAGCGAGCTTCTTTACAATTATATCGGGCAGTGAATCACGATTTGCGTGGGTGACTTCGATGATTTCTACATCGTATCTGTCCTTTATTGTATCACAGAAAGTATGTGGACGGGATAGAATCGTTGCCAAAACTGGTAAAGGTGCATCTAATGCTTTTAGGACAATGTCTTGAAATTCCTTTGAGAAGAGTTCCATCTTTCCGATTTCATCGATAACAATAATATTACTTTTTTCAATACCTCTCCTTATTGCTGCTACACCAATCTTTTCCACGCAAGCGATGTCTACTCGATACGTACCGACGCGGTATCGGCTCTTGATACGTTTATGAGACATAATACAACTTTCATTAGCTAAACTCACAAGTTTGAATCCCACTCGCTGACCACTTTTTCTCATCTCTTCCGTGTAGAAGCCAGCACATTCTTTATTCATCTTATTTATTATCTTGTGAATAATAGTTGTCTTCCCTATCCGTGGTGGTCCCGACAGAAGAACATTTTTCATTTCGAGTCTGAAAAAAAACCGCCGACTCGACGATTACAGTGATTCCTTATAGATAACAGTGATAATTTTCTAACAATTTCTATCGTGGTAATCATTATTTCACATTCACGTCCTCGTCACTTCAGATGTTTTAATGAATTGAGAACGAGACTATTGAGATGATAATAGAGATAAGCGGGTATAAGGTTCTCCATTTCCTTCAGGGAATTATTATTAATGTTGATATCTTTTTGGTCATATATTTTCTTAAGCGTATCGACAGTTTCATCGCTTATAAAAATAACAGTATCATCATAATGTTTGTTGCAAACAATACCACCAGCGTTAATACTGAAGTCAAATTTTTTTTCATGAAACCTAATTGGTGTATGACATCTCACACAGTTTTCTATATGCGGTCTGACTCCGGCTCCTGATAGCGCTCTCAGGAGATACGAGAAAACGAGCGATTTTACCTCAGCTTCATCGATGGCGTGGAGTTTTTTTAAAAACCGTACGAGGAACGAGAATGATTCATCATCGGGCTCTTCCGCAGGAAGAGTTTTATCAAAAAATTCACAGAGTACCATGGCAGCGTGTACTCTTACAGGCTGAGACCGGATATGTTCGAAACTATCTAAGACAGATGCGTCACTCAGTGTATACATTTCTTTGAATTCTCTTTTATAGAAAATAATCTCATCGAGGCTAAATGGCTCGAGAGTACCACAAAGTTTACTCTTCGGCCGCCGGATACCTTTTGCCAGAACTTTTATCTTACCGAGTTTATCAGTGAGTAAGGATGTGATCAGGCTCGATTCCTTGAACGGAGTTGTTTTCAGCACGATTGCCTTTGTCTTTATAATATTAGCCATTTGCTATTCAGTCCGATATGACTGCGAGAGAGTATAATTTCTCTAGGTAATATTGTCAATGCTCATCTGTTGGAGTGCTATACTATTAGGTTTTTTGTTACGCGAGGCTCGTGTTGCCTATATTGGCATTGATTCACAAGACCTAGAATATACAGCGGCATTAAGTTTTTTCTGAACATGCTGTTCACGGTCAACACTCAACTCCCTCATGGTTCTTCGAGGAAAGGATGCTGACCTTACAACGTAACACATTACCGTGTTGGTGAAACAAATCATTGGTTTTGGTGTTATTGTGCCATTTCTAGTACTTTCAGCACTAATTTCTCTACCCCGGTGGCCACATGAGAAATAGTGGGGCCCAACATATAGGCGGGTGTCGATACTAATTTATTCGTCTCGTCGACAGCGATCTCATCAACCTTGCGGACCTCATGCTTCCCACCCATGGCTTCAATCGCTGCGGCCGTGTTCTCATCGGACCCGATCGTCAGTACAGGAGCATATTCACCCAATACCTTTGCGGCGAGCACAGGCGCGATACAGACGAACCCCATCGGTTTTTTGGCCTCATACATTTCCTTCATCAGACGTTCTACCTCTGGGTTAACCGTACAATCTTTTCCCTTGATAGCAAAGTCGCACAAATTCTTGGCTGCGCCAAAGCCTCCAGGGAAAATCAATGCGTCAAGATCCTCGGCACTCACATCTTTCATATCTTTAATTTCACCACGGGCTATCCGTGCTGACTCTATGAGGACATTCCTGCTTTCCCCCTTGGCTTCCTCCCCTGTAAGATGATTGACAACATGAAGTTGTGGGATATTGGGGGCCATGGCAATGATTTCGGCTCCGGTTTTATCTAACGTTAACATCGTAATGACAGCCTCATGAATTTCAGTACCGTCATAAACACCAGACCCAGACAATACCACACCTACCTTCTTACCTGGATACTGTGGCATTGCTCTACCTGCTTCTTCTGCACAGCTCAAGAAGCCCACGAGTGCTATCATGAATAGTAGAAGAACTCCTCTCATCTCTCTCACCTCCTCTCTTTAATGCCGCTGTATAGCCAGGCCTATAGACATATGTACGCACGTACGAATATTGCTTTCTTGTTTGTTTGGGTTCGACAGAAACTTCCCTCTCTGATATATGTGGATAGAAGATGGGCTTATGTTTGTGCGTCAATTCCTCCTCCTATAGGCGACACGGTATTATAACTACGGTTTGTTGGATGTCAAGTATGACTCTCGCAGTCACTGGATACGAAGAGAATCATGTTTTGCCTTTACGAGCGTGAACGTATACATTATTAACGCGCACCATATCAGGCTAAAGCTTATCAGGTGTGTACGTGTAAACGCCTCATGGTACATGAAGACACCGATACATAACATGAATGTCGGTGCAATGTACTGAAAAAAGCCGACACTCGAGAGTGGTATTCTCTTTGCGCCTTCAGCAAACCAGTAAAGGGGAAGTACGGTAACGATGCCCGCAAAGATAAGGAGGAAATCCATGCCGATAGAAATGCTGAAGAGTGCACCACTTCCTCGTAGTGCTCCATATATGACAACGCTGATAGCTAGAGGAGAGAGAAAAAGCGTTTCAACCATGAGACTCGGCAATGATGCAAGTTGTGATGTCTTCTTTAATAATCCATAAAAACCGAATGCGAATGCAAGTACGAGTGCAATCCAGGGGAGTCTACCGTAATCTATTGTAATATAGAGAACGCCGACGATTGCGAGAATGAGTGCGCATGTCTGCAGTGCACTCAATCTTTCTTTGAGTACCACTAACCCGAGGAAGACGCTCACGAGTGGATTTATATAATACCCCATACTCGCTTCAACGATTCGACCCGAGTTGACGGCGAAGACGTAGGTAAACCAGTTAACGCCAATCAACAGGCTCGTTGAGACGAGTACTTTTCTTGCATGGATATCGTTGAGAAGTTGTCCAATCGTCAAACGTTTTGTGATAAAGAGAAAAATTGTTACAAATATCAAAGACCAGAGAATTCTGTGTGCAAGAATCTCTAATGCCGGCAGCGTATTGAGGAGTTTCCAGTAAATCGGGAAGATTCCCCATAAGAAGAACGCAAGGACGGTGTAGATTATACCATCGATTCTTGTTCTGTTTTTATGGTTATGCATATTCCATAATCTCAATTCGTGCAACAGTACTGTTTGTCAGCAGAAATATTTGAAAGCTGACAAACATCGGAAAAAAAATCGCATCTCTTAAGAACAACCCGTTCATGTAGTGAAATACATGGAGCTGTGGGGTGTAATGTTCATCCATAGAGAATCCCGAGTACAATCATTTCACCAAACCCTGTAACGATGACACACAATAGTGTGCCGATAGATATCGTAAAGACCATCCACGAAGTTTCGCGATTTTCTGTGTCACAAATGTCTAAATATGACGCCCCCGATGAAAGGCGGTGATGTTCAACTCAACGAATCGTTGTTTTACATTCTCGGTAATCGCCTGTTCCCAGGATTCCTCTTTGAAGCTCAAAAATTTGGAGAGCACGCCCAAGAGTATAATATTTACTGTACGAATATTTCCCAATTCCGAGGCAACGTTGGCTGCATCAATGAAATAGGTCGTGCCGTGTTTCTTTAACTTTTTTTCGATATCTTTGGGATAGGATGCGGTACCTACCAGAACACTCATCGGAGGTATTTCCCGCTCGTTGACGAGCGTTATGCCGCCTTTTTTTAAATAGTGAATATACCGCAATGCCTCGAGTTTCTCAAAGGCAAGAATGAAGTTTCCTGTTCCTTCTTCGATTAAAGGAGAATAAACCTTAGTGCCGAATCGCACGTGCGTTATGACACTCCCACCACGTTGTGCCATACCATGAACCTCGCTCTTTTTAACATCGAGACCTTCGAGAAAGGCAGCAGAGCAAAGAACATTCGAGGCGAGTATAATACCCTGACCTCCAACACCGCAGATTATTATATTTGTCATATTTTGATTTACTATACCTCTGCTCATTTTATCGGTGGTGTGATAATTGCGTTACGATTACAGAGTTGCACACACAAACCGCAGCCATTGCAGAGTGCCTGATCAATGACGGCGAGTGGTTTTTCACGCTCTTCTGGAGATATCAGGCTTATCGCAGGACATCCGATGCGCAGACAGAGGCGACAGCCATTACATAATTCAGAGTCGATTATGAATGGTGGGCGAGGCTTTATGAGTAAGGCGCAGGGTTTTCTAAAAATGAGTACAGCAACACCATCAAAGGTGAGCGCTTCCTTTATTGCGGCTTCGGTCTCTTTTAAATTGTCGGGGTCGACGACCTTGATGAGTTCGACACCACAGCCACGAGCAATATCCTCGGGTGGAATTCTCTTGCCCTGCTCACCCCGAGGGAGTTTTCCAGTGCCAGGATGGGGCTGATGTCCGGTCATCGCCGTGGTGAAGTTATCGAGGATTATTAAATTTAAATTTCCTTTATTATAAACTGCGTTTGCAAGACCAGTGATACCAGAATGGAAGAAGGTTGAATCACCGATCACCGCGACCAACTTCTTACTAAAATCTTTGCCCAATGCTTTCTCCAAACCCTGGGCATTTGTGACCGATGCTCCCATGCAGATGCAGGTATCCATCGCATTTAACGGAGGTAAGGCGCCGAGCGTGTAACAACCAATATCACCTGTTGCCACGAGTTTCAGTTTATTGATGACATAGAAAACTCCACGGTGCGGACAACCCGGGCATAACACTGGAGGTCGAGGCGGTATCGTGTCTTTTTTGGTCTTTGCTTTCTGTTTTTTAGAAAAACTTTCGCGCAAAACCTTGGGCGTCAATTCATTGCAGAGGGGAATTCTTTCTTTTCCTGTGACCTTAATACCGAGTGCTTTTATTTCCGTTTCGAGAATCGGGTCTCCCTCTTCGACGACGATGATTTTTTTTACTTTTCTGGCAAATTTTCTGATGAGTTTTTCAGGAAGTGGAAAGGTGAGGGATAACTTCAAGAAACTCGCATTGGGAAATACCTCTTTTGCGTATTGATAAGAAATTCCCGAAGCGATAATGCCGAGGGTTTTCTTTCCCCGTTCGATTCTGTTATAGGCAAATACGTTGCTATACTGCGCTATTTTTTTTAGTCGTTCCTCTACATTAACATGGAGTAACCTGGCATGTGCGGGTAGAACGAGTCTCTTTTTGATATCTTTCGCGTAGCCCTTTATCGTTACCTCTTTTCTGTCTTCTAAATCAACGAGACAGGTCGAGTGGCAGATGCGTGTGGTCAGCCGTAGTATGACCGGCGTATCAAATTTTTCAGAGAGCTCGAAGCCGAGTTTTGTAAACAGTTTTGCTTCATCGGAATCGGATGGTTCTAAGATTGGAATCTTGGCATGTCGTCCGTAGTGCCGATTGTCCTGTTCATTCTGTGAAGACCACATACCAGGGTCATCAGCCGAAACAATCATCAATCCACCAGTTACCCCAGAGTAGCCCATGGTAAACATGGGATCCGCTGCGACATTGAGGCCCACATGTTTCATCGCCGTGAGGCAACGTGCGCCAGCAAAACATGCTCCGGCGACGACCTCAAGAGCAACCTTTTCATTGATCGACCATTCTGTGTTGATTTCGGGATAGGTAATGATGTTTTCGAGTATCTCGGTTGAGGGCGTTCCTGGGTATGCGGCAGCGACTGTACAGCCTGCTTCCCAGGCACCACGGGCAACTGCTTCATTTCCGGAGAGCAACGCCTTTGTTTTCGCGTGCACCGGTTTCGTCATGTCTCTTTTTTATACTACTCTAATCCCAAGACTGTACGATAGCCAGGAATATCAAGAAAACCGTGGCCACTCACATTAAAGGCGATGACTTTTTTCTCACCCGATTCTTTACACTTTATTGCCTCATCAATTGCACAACAGACTGAATAGGCTGATTCTGGTGCTGGTAGCCAGCCTTCTGTCTCCATAAAAATTTTTGCCGTCTCAAACACGTGCTTCTCATCACCTGGGTATGCGATGGTATCGATATATCCTTTATCTCGCAAAAGACTGATGATCGGTGAAGCGCCATGGTACCGCAGTCCATCACCTTTGATCGGTTCCATATCTATCCTGTGCCCTAATGTATACATCTTTAACATCGGAGTTATTTCTGCATAGTCGGCAAAGTCATATTCATACTTACCCTGAAGATTGGGTGCAACTTTACTTTGGGCAGCAATAAACTTTATCTTTTTGCCTTTTTTCAAGACATCTGCAACAAACGGCAGGGCAAACCCGCCGAAATTTGAGCCACCACCAAAGCATGAAATAACTAAATCTGGATAGTCGTCAAATATTTCGAACTGCTTTTGGGTTTCTAAACCAATTATTGTCTGATGCATCAAGACATGATTTAAGACCGAACCGAGTGAGTATGTTGCCTTGGGATCTTTTTGAGAGTCCTCCAAGCCTTCGGATATGGCGATACCGAGTGAACCGACATGTTCTGGATTTTTATCATAGAGTGATTTACCGAAATCGGTCATTGGGCTCGGTGAGGCATACACGTCTGCACCAAGAAGTTTCATAAAGGTCAATCGGTCCGCTTTCCAGTTATACACACTCCGTACCCAAAAGACTGTACACTTGAGTCCGGTTACAGCCGCTGCGTAAGAGAGTGCAGTTCCCCACTGCCCTGCACCGGTTTCTGTTGTTACCCTTTCAAATCCCTGCTTTTTTGCATACCAGCACTGGGCAAGTGCAGTATTCACCTTATGGCTGCCTGTCGGACTGAAAAATTCGCTTTTATAATAGAGCCTTGCCGGTGTATCAAGCCTTTTCTCTAAATTTGTCGCCCTGAAAAGAGGTCTTGGTCTACCTGCCTTGGTATATAAATCCATGATTCCACCAGGTATATCAATCCAGTTTTCTTTAGAGAATTCCTGGTTAAGACATTCACCGATCATGAGGTTTGGTAGGTTCTCTATGCGTGAAGGGCCTTCTTTTGGATCGTGAGGTGGTGGTAAAGGCTCTGGTAAATCAGGTTGAATATTATACCACCGGGTTGGAATATCATCATATTTTAAATTTACCATGTTCAAATTTTTCATCTATTCCTCCTTGTTTTGCTTCGCAAAATCACCGATGTACATGGATAATAACGCAGATTTACACGGATGTTATATGGAATTTTGTGCTTGTGCATTTTTCATTATAATCAGAAATTTTGTGGTGTCAATTATTGGGCTCAACAAGAAACCCTATTTTTTACTCGTAGGCTTTCACCTCTTCTTCTTTTTGTAAGACCCGTAATACGCCGAGTGCTAATGCCTCCATCTCACCTTCTCCAGGATAAATATAAAATTTCTTACACAAAAATCTAATCCATGCCCTTAACCCATCAACGAATCTTTTGGAATAGGCAATTCCTCCGGTAACAATAATCGCATCGATCTTTCCCTTCAGTACTACGGCAAATGCTCCTATCTCTTTCGCGACCTGATAGATCATGGCATTGTATACTAATTCTGCTTTTTTATCCTCCTTTGCGATTCGTGCCTCAATTTCCTGAACATCATCGGTCCCGAGATACGATAGCATGCCGCCCTCTCGGTTCAATTTTTTCTTGATGTCCTTCAGTTGATACGCTCCACTGAAACACAGTTCAACCAAGGGTATGGTGGGCAGAGTACCGGTCCGTTGCGGTGAGAATGGACCGTCTTCGTTGGCATTGGATGAGTCGACCTGTTTGCCTCTGAGATGGCAAGCAACCGTGATGCCGGTGCCTAAGTGGACGATGATAAAGTTACATTTTTCGTAAGGCTTTTTTAATTTCTGTGCAGTCTTTTTTGCGACCATGCGTACATTGAGGGCATGGCTCAATGCCTTTCGCGGTATCTCTTTCAAACCGGAAAATCGCGAGAGTTCCCAGAATTCGTCGACCGAAACCGGGTCCACAAAATAGGCATCGATACCGAGTTCGTCGGCAATCTCTTTCGCGATCATCGCACCGAGGAGCGAGGGATGTTCTGATTGATAATTGCCTGCTTTTATATCATAAATCAATTTGTCATTTACTAAATATGTTCCACTTGTTAAGGGTTTGAATGGACCACCTCGACCAACGACCGCACTCAGGGATTTTAATTCGATTGCTTTTGTCGTAAGAAACTCCATTATCTTTTTCTTTCTAAACTGATATTGGTCAATAATTTTTGAAAATTGTAGTAGTTCATCAGGCGTATGTTTGATGTTTTCTTCGAAGATCGATTTTTTATCTTTGAAAAGGGCGACTCGGGTCGAGCCAGCGCCTGGATTGATTACCAGAATATGATAAGCCATACATCCTCCTGCGTTAAAACACCTTAATATTAAAATTCCTGAATACCGAAAACAATAATTTCATGATACCACAAAATGACCGCTAAGTCAATCTTTTTTCCATTTCATGAAATTGAGAAAAGAATACATTTTAATAAGGATAGTTTAAGAAATCTCAAATCTTTTTGGTGTTAACGAAAAGCGACCTATTTAATCACTTTTTGATATTCTTGGGGTCCTTTATATCTAGTGTATACTTCTTGAGAAAGACTTCGTCGAAATCATAGATGTCTTTAAAATCATCGAGTTTGTCCTCGTCGGTTTTGCCTAAAACCTGCTCATTGACCATGTTGAAAACGATGTTGCCGAAATCGAGTGTCTCTTTTATACCCCAATGTTCAAAGACCATTTTGGTCATGGAACCGTAGCGCTGCAGTGCCAGATCTTTAATGCCTTGAAGAAGTTGCTCGCCCGTGACGTGCCCTTGTATTCCATGTTTTTTGCGGGTATAGAAGAGTGCCTCAATGACAAAAAGGTATGCCTCGATTGGATAGCGCGGGTCCTGTTCAACTATCTTCGCCAGACTCTTGATGTCGTTCATATAAGAATTGTACACTATGTGTCATTTAAGTCAAGAGCTGTGAGTGCGAATACGCGATACAATGGAGATAGCGATAATGTTAGAATATCTGTATATTCGATAACTATTCTCGGTCCCATGTGAGTGTGCTCGAGTCACTTTTAGAAGGTTTTTTTGTAAAGCATTGACTAATAAGAAGCACATTGGTATAATACAATATTATGAGGAAAGTTTATCTGATACCGATCGTATTCATTCTTATAATCGTGATAATTCTTATCCTCGCGGGCACACCAATTTTTTTAAATCTCGCTAAAACCAAGGTTATCGCGGCAATTCAATCCACCTTGGGTGAGGATGTGCCGGTTCATATTGGGTCATTGAAAGGGAATTTGTTGTATTCAGTAGAGGCAGAGGATTTGAGCATTGCCGATATTGTTAGAGTTGGTCGGTTGAAGGTATCATATACTATCTTTAAATTACTATCCAGAGAAGTCGATATAAACTCTGTCGCTATAGAGGGATTAACAATTGATGTGAATCGCATCGAGATGCTCGTCAAGAGGCTACAGAAAAAAGCACAAGAGCCTCGCGAAAAAGAAGCAACTCAGTTTGTAGTACGTATGAGAAATCTTTCAGTGCATAAGAGCAACCTTATTGGTGTTCTTAATCAACGGGCCATCACCCTTTCATTAGATGTGAAGGGCAGATTACTGCCCGACGTCGTCATTATTGAGCGACTCAATCTCAAGACTGAAAGATCGACTATTACTGCACAGGGTTGTATTCCTATTAAAGAGGGTGGCAATTATGATGTACAGTACAGCTTCGATATACGCGCCGATGAATTCGGTATTGAGAATCTTCGGGGTAGAATATTTGGAAGTGGTGAGGTGATAGGCGATGTGGCGGCTCCAAAGATTCTCAATAGAACAGAATTTGACCTTACGCAACAGGAAAATGAATTGGCCGGCTCAGTGCGTGTAGCCTGGCAAACACCCCTCTTCGATAGTCTTAACCTTGAAGCACAGGCAGGCATAAAAACTCTGCCATTCCTGCGTGGAGAGAAACAAAGAGAAACGTGGAACGTGGCGGTCAGCGTGCGAACAAAGGAATTTCGGTGCGAGATATCGTCTACCTCTGGTAGTGCTACAGTTCAAGGCACACTAGGCGGAGATACAGAGAGGCCAGTATTCGATGCGTATATCATGGGGAAATTCCAATTTGCAAAATTCCACCCTCGAATCGTGGGCCATGTAACCTACAAACATAACCGATTTGAGATAAAAAATGTAAGAGTACGTAGCGATGAGATTTTGGTAATAGTAAATGCACTCATCGATGCTGACGGTGTGCCGGCATTAACATCGGATATTGTACTTTCCTGCGAAGATTTAGGCGTACTCAATACTTTCATAAAAACACCACAACCTCTTCTTGGTCAACTGAAAATTGTCGCAACAATGAGTGGTCCGATGGAAAATCCAAATATTTTTAGCACAATTGCATTTAGGGATCTAGAAATCGATAATGAAAAGATGCCACGTGCAGACTTCACTGTTACAGTGAAGAACCATATTGTTTCTCTCGATACCGGTCTCATAAATAGCGTGCGTGGTTACGTCAGCCTGACTGGTGAGTATAATCTTAAAGACGATGTTTTCAGAAGCCATATCTTCAGCGACGGTATGGTAATAGCGTCCCCAGAAATATTCGGCAGCGATACGATTCCTATCAGTGGACATATCGCATTCGACGTCAATCTCAGCGGCAGTATTGTGAACCCTGCAGGAGAAGGTGAGGTAGTGCTTACCGATATTGTGTATGACACTTTGCGCATCGGTAATTACAAACTCATGTTTCGTGTTGCCGACAGCAATCTCACGCTCTCGGTTTTAGATGACAGAGAGAGCGTGTATCTTGATGCAGAGGTAGCACTCTATGAACCCTTTCCATTTAGTGCCGTATTGAATTTACACCACTTTGACTTTGCAGAGTATATCGCTGCTGATACCGCACGCATCTCCACGCGGATTTCGGCTCGCGGCGACGCTCGCAAGCCGAGTGGAATCATCGGTACCATACAGATAGAAAGTTTGTTTGTGGCCGTGCAACAAAAAGTGATTCGCAATAGTGATTCACTAATCATTGATATCGATAGAGGTTCCTTTGAGATTCACTCCTGTGTGATCGCAATTCAGAATAAGCACCTCCGTGTACAGGGAATTGTGCCTCTAGATTTTCACAGAGATGCTATGAATCTTTCAATTACAGCGCCGAACATTAATGTTGCGGATTTAGTTGCCCTTGTACCTGATGCACCGTCAATCAAAGGTCTGCTTCACGTGGATATGAACGTCAGCGGTACGGTCATGAGGCCAGAAATGAATGGTGAGTTGAGACTCGAAAATATAAGCTGTGCACTGCCAGACATTACGATTGATTCTGTTTTCAGTAACATACGGTTTCAGAACAGTCGTATTATCGCAGAATATGTCAAAGGGAAGATCAACAGCGGTTCATTTAGTATCAATGGCTTTATCGTTGTTCCACAGGGGAGAGTCGACACGCTCCATGCTGTGCTTCGTTTTAATAATGTTGATTTAAAACATAAGGATGTTGGTTCCATCGTTTTCAGTGGTGATATGTATGCTGCCGCAAGAAAAGACTCTTTCAGAGTGACTGGTGAGGTGACAGTTGCGAAGGCAGTATATGATGCTCCTTTCAATCTTCAGACAATAATCAAACTTCTGACCACGGCAAATCGCCCACCTTCTGAGCAGCCTGAGATAGCAAAACGGCTCTTTTTCGACATCGGTATTTCGGCACCGAACGGTGTCAAGATTTCAAATAATGTTGCACAGGTCGATGCTGATCTCGACTTACAGGTGAGAGGTTATCTTTCTAAGTTGAATGTATACGGTACAATAAGTACAACAAAAAAAGGAGTTGTGCAGTATCTTGGGAAAAAATTTGAGATAGTACAGGCACTTATTGAATTCGACAATCCCTACAAAATTGATCCTACATTGGATCTTACGGCAACACATTTTGTGTCGACCGATGAAGGCGATTATCAACTATCTATGTATGTGTCGGGGACAGTGGAGAAATGGCGTCTCGATTTGAAATCCAATCCACCAATCCCTGAACAGGATATTATCAGTCTCCTTTTAATCGGACAAAGGAGACCAACAACACAGATGGTGAAAGATGGTAAGCGGGTTGATTTCGAGGATATGGCAAAGGATTACGCCACTGGTTTAGTCAAGGGAACCATTGAAGAAACGGCTGAGAAGACTTTGGGTGTAGAAAAATTCACCATAACAGGCGATTTACTCGATCCGAAACAGCTCGATATTGGTATCGAGAAGAAAATCGGCAAAAGACTTACATTCATTTATGGTACTGGTATTGAATCATGGGAGCTCCACAGAATAGGTGTTAATTTTGATATAACGGACAATTTTTCTATTTTTACACTACATGATCAGGAAAATATGAATTCGAGTGTAGATTTGGATTTTCACTTTAAGATTAAATGATTTCAGTCATTGTCATACTCTTGAGTGCTGTTCACTTCAAAGTTTCAACAGTAGCGATTGAAGGTAATGAACACTTCAGCGTTGATGCGATTAGAGGTGTGATGTTAACGAAAACGCCCAACCTCTTCCAGCGAGGATATTTTGTACAAGACGTATTCGAGGGTGATATCGTTGCTATTAGGAATTTGTATAACTATAATGGATTTCTCGAAGCACGAGTTGATTATACACTGAATATTGATAGTACGAAACATGTGGCTGATATTCACTTAGAAATACAAGAGGGGGAACAGACATTGGTTGATACTACTACCTTTACTGGAAATGAGTTATTCGATGCAGACTTTTTGCTTGAAAAAATAACCACTGAGGTTGATGAACCTCTTGATAGGAGAAAGATTGAGGTTGACAACTATATCATTACTTCACTTTATGACGATGTTGGATATGCAGATGCAATGGTGTCTTCTGAATTCTCGGTTTCAGATTTTAAGGCGAGTGTTGTCCATACGATCGTCGAAGGTGAGAAGCAGTTCATCGAGCATATAGAGCTCAAGGGATTAGAGAGAACGAGAGAACAGTTTGTGAGAAATGAAATTAAATTGAGGCCGAATGATACATTCCGTTATGCCAATATATTGAAGAGTCAGCGTACATTGTATAATTTAGGTATATTTAAATCGATACGGTTGCAGACACAAGAAGGTGTACAGCCAAACACAAAAATTGTGCGTTTTGTTCTCGCAGAAAAAGAGCCGATTATCATCAATTTCCGCATCGGTTATGGAACGCAAGATTATGTTCGACTCGGTGCTGGATTTACCCACCTGAATATGTTCGGTCGTGCATGGCGAGGGCAGATTGAAGGAAAATTAAGTTTTGCTGAATATCGAGCGGATTCCAGGCTTACCTTTCCGAAATTTATACTATTGCCAGTCAAGTACAGTATTGGTGCATTTTATCAAATGAAAAAAGAGATCGGATATAGGACTCGCTCGATAGGAGGATACAACGAAGCTCAATTCACTCTCCTTGGCGGCAGATGTGCAACAAAATATGATGTTGAGAATATTCGCACCTATTTTACAGACGAAGATAGCACTGCGAATGACTGGCTGCACGGTGTGAAAATTAATTGGTTGATGGACAGACGCGATGACCCGCTCTCAACCCGCGCCGGAAATTATATAAATGTGAATGTAGAAACGAGTGGCATCATCATACCGGCAGATGTAAATTATATACGCCCAACCGTAGAATACCGCCTATTTAAGCCCTTTTACACCTTTGTTGGAGCTACTGCATTTACCCTGGGTTTGGTTCAAAAAATAGCACCGTCAACAGAAATTCCTGTATATAAAAGATTTTACTGTGGTGGCACTACTTCGGTCAGAGGATATTCAGAACGATCGATCGGCCCCAAGGATGAAGATGGTAACCCCCTGGGAGGTAACATTCTGTTTGAACTCTCTGGAGAAATCCGATTTCCCATTTATAAACTATTCAGTGGTGTTATTTTTATTGATGCAGGCAATATTTGGAAGGAATATGAAAATGTCAGCGGCGTTCTGCGGTGGGGTGCTGGTTCTGGGTTACGGATCAACACACCGTTGGGTACTGTACGGCTTGATTATGGTATGAAACTCGACCGTCAAACCGACGAGCCTTTCGGTGCCCTCCATTTTGCAATAGGCGAGGCATTCTGATCAGGAGATCAGGGGATCAGGAGATTAGGGCATCAGGATATCGGGTGATTTTTTTTCTTTGTCAGGATATTGATTAAATTTTGCATGGTTAACTGAACTTCTCTTCTGACTTCGTTAAATTTGTTGTATAGTTCTTTGCTACTTCGATACTCCATAATGTTGGCGGAATGCTGTAGAGCATCGGATATAATTTCATCACTCGCTCCGGCAGTTAAACGGTAGATGTCTCTGAGTTCTTTAAGAAAACTGAATGCTTTGGCCAATGTATATAAATCAGCCTTGATTTCTTGTTGTCTATACGCGACATCCTCGAAGAGCTTCGAGTTGACCGGCTCTTTAATTTTAAATTTTGCCTTAATAATGAACATCATCATTTCAATGTCCCTCAATCCGCCGGTACTCTCTTTAATATTATTGTCAGGCACCTTACTCTCCCTCTCTGCGAGATGTCGGGAATTGATTTCACCTATCATCTGCTCGATGTATGCTTCGCTTTTATCGAAAATATGGGGTTTTACAATTCTTTCTAAAAATTCGCTTTCAAAACGGCGTGAGCCAACGATCAGACGGGCACCGAGCATTTGTGATTTTTCGATGAATATATCTGACCTTTCTTCACTCAGTAATTGTTCAATTTCTGTTAACAGAATTACAAATCGACCAAAGTACTCGGCAAATCGGTGATGGGGGATGGTTCCGCGCTTAATTATTTCCCTGTTCATTTTGCTTATAACAGTGTTACAATACGAAAGCACTTCAGGGTTATCTGAATTAAGTATGACGATGATGTCATAGTCATCATCATATGCTTGTTCGCGTGCATGACCTCCTGCGGCGAAGATTGCGAGGAGGTCTTCAGTTATCATCCTCTTTGTGTATTGTGCATCGACCTCTCGACGGCATATATCAAAAAGCATATGGATATACTTATCAGAAAAGTCGGTAAACTCCGCATTCGTTGTCTCGACTGGCACACCGCTCAGGGTATTGAGACCAACGCGCATCATTTCAAAATCATAATAGTCACCCAATTTATCTTTTTTTTCTTCAAACATCCTCATTGAATCAATGTCGCTATAAATGCCATCGGCAAATTCCCGGAGACGGTGTGGTTTTTTTAAGAGCGTAATAGATTCAGGATACTTATCGAGAACCCTCAGGAAAAATCTTCCGAAAAACTGACTACTCACAAGGTGAATTGTAATGAGGTGCTTTAAATTGTTCAGTATAGTTGTGATCTCGACTTCGTATACTTTTTTATCTGTCAATGTCAGATAATAATTCAGATGTTTTTCCTCGTTTAATGATAAATAGTTGTTAATGAGATGAGGGTAGCGATAGAAGACGTAGGCAATATGTCGTACTACATCCGGGATACGATTGATGGTCTTTAACAGATGATCATTTAGATCTTTGTATATCGCAAAGCCGCTTTTGCTTTTACCGAGTGTGGTTAAAAATTTTATGAGAGAATAGAAGTCGTACTTAACCCAAGCAATATACTGCTTTATCATTCCATTTCGTCTGTCGGGCGTAAGCGAATTTAAATCGTCGACGAAGCGTTTGAGGAGTTTTTCATTTCGGAAATCATCTATGACATCATCCCAGAAAGAAGTTCCTCTAAAAAATCGAAATTTTTGGATAAAATCGTGTGGAATATTACCTCCGTAATTTAAATGAAACATCGGTGCAAAGATTGAGTGCTTTCTCAAGTGCGCTTTGATATCGTTGAGCAACAGGGGAGTGATTTTTCTAATGTGCTGGATGTGTTCATAGTAATGCACCAAGAGGTGTTCCTCGGCGCGACACTTGCCGATATCAGAATATCCCACCACACGCGCTACCTTTCGAAGATTCTTTTGAGATGCATCATCCAGAATAATCTCTTCATCTTGCGCAATAAAAGATTGATAGAGGTTTCGAATGATTTCAAAAAAAGTTAATGAACGTTCGAGCGTGTTATACTCATGATATCTTTTTGTATCATTGTTTCTTAAGGTATCAATGATATCCCAGGCATTGACTGCGGGGACGTTGAAAATAGTTTTCTGTGCAGAGATAATGCTTTTTATTACCCGCAAGGCGTCTTCCTTAAAATTTATATGAGTCGCACCGATCGGTCGAGCTAATAACGATGAAATTTCACCGAGTATTCCTCGAAGATAGCCTTCATGATATTTATTATCACCACCGGGATGAAAGAAATATCTGTCGATTATTTCTTTTCGATAACGCTCAAACAATCTTTCGCTCCCGATAATAATTGAGCCACTCAACATCTCGTTGATGATGACAAAATCTCTGATTTGATGTCGTAATACATCTTTATATTCGGCTATGGATGCCGAGTAGTAGTGACCGCCGATGTGTTCAGAGAGATGAAAGTGGAATGATGTGGCAAACTTGACCATCTCCTGACTCACTAATGCAATAGCACGATTGAATTTATCTCTATCGCGCGAACCACTATCAATGATGCCGACATCGATATCATCCTGATCAGATTTTGTGCCAACACCTAAGATGACGAATTCTGGACGGTCCTGCTCAGGTATATAAATATTCAGAAGCTCTTTGATGTAGTGTGACGTGAGTGTGCGGAATTTATTTCCCATGTCAACCATGAATTTTTTATATACGAAGAATTTATTGTCACCGGAGCCAATAACATCCATCCTTAAGAGATCGATTGCCTGATGATTCATTAATAAAAATTGTAGCGCAAAATAGGTGCCAAGGAATTTAAGTTTTTCTTCTTTGGTTTCTCCTGCCGTTGCTATAATATTCATTTCTGAATTAATGTCATAGGCTGGGTGCAGGATATGTACCAAATCACGTTGTTTTTTCTCTTCAAGCCGCTGAATGAGTGGATCGAGATGATGAGAAACTGCTTGGACATACTTGCGGTAATGATTGCCGAATTCCGAAGTGCGTTCTGTGAGACTCGATAAAAAATCTTTCATGATGTGGTAAGCATTACCTTCGCTCTCGGCGACACGTCTACTTCCTGATAGCCGAGGTCGGGTGCAAGCGAAAGGATATTTAAAAACATTTCTTTAAATCTCTCTCGTTTGTGTAAGTACGCTGCTCTGTCCAATACATGATTCCAGAAGTGAATGTTTTCTTTTTCTTTATTATAGACAGAGAGGATGTGCCTAATATCAATGCTCATGTCGATCTTCAAATCGAGCTCTTTTTCGGTGCGTGGTGACAGTACTTTCTCGACAATAATATCCCAAGGGTGAGCACAGTTGATATCTATGTGAAAATTTTTTCCCGCCAGTGTAATTGTCTGTTTATATGGTTCGAACTCTCGATTACTCCTGAAGAATTCAAAAATATTTTTCTTGAGGATGTAATCAACATTAAACCAGGCTTTATTGAATGCCCAAGCAGTATGAAAACTTGCAATACTTTTGCTGACCATCAGATCGTCATCATAATTGATTATTCTCAGCCTGGGAGACTTGGGCATTACTATGAATTCTCCTAACCTTTTTTTATCCCTGAACAATAGGTCTATATCCCAGAGTACGGAATAACGCAGGTAGCCTCTTATGAGGAGTGGTAGTGCACCGATGATAATGAAATTTATATTATCCGAATTTTGGAGTCTTGATAGTTCCTCTAAGATTAGTAACAAATTATGGCGCCGCCGTTCATTGACGTATGTTAGCCAATCACATGACATGGATGCGTAGCCACATCTACGGCCGTTTTTTTATGAGCCGCTTAACGGCATTGATGCCGACAGTGAAAGCCTTGCGGTTGAGGTCTTCGGTCCCTTTGGGTACTCGAGAGAGTATTGCTGATTCAACGGCATCTTTCGAGATCGCATGAGTGAGTTCAGTAATCATTCCCAAGGCAACGATATTCGCAACCAGTGCCTTACCAACCTCTTTTTCGGCTATTTCTGTTATGGGAAGGAAATACGTCTTAAAATTGCCTGTTGGAACTTTCGTGACGTATTCTGAATCTGCCAGTAAAATACCACCTTCCCGTATGTCTTTACAATACTTGTCACATGCCTCCTGTGTGAATACGAGTAATAGATCAATATTGACAGCCTTAGGATAGTCTATTTCTTCATCCGAAATAATGATTTCAGAACGACTTGAACCACCTCGAGCCTCTGGTCCATATGATTGGCTTTGTGTAGCATTTTTGCCATCATAGATTGCTGCAGCCTCAGCTAAAATCTTGCCAGCCAGAATGAGGCCTTGACCTCCTGAACCACTCAATCTGAATTCATACCGAAAAGCCACAGTTACCTCCTTTTGCCTTTCATTTTTTTGATCAACTTTTGATATTCATCAGAAAATTCAGTTCGTTCAGTATCATGGAGAACACCAATAATTACCTTTCCTCGTCGCTCTTCCTCGGACATTTTCCGTGCCCGTTCAACGGCGATACTGTTATCTTTATACCACCTCAGCATGTCTACTGAAGTACCCAAACGATTAGGACGGGCATAGTATGTAGGACAGGGAGTTAGGGCTTCGATGAGAGCAAATCCTCTTTTGAGTAGTCCCCTCGTGATGAGTTTGTCTAACTGGGTTGCATGATAACACGTACTCCGTGCAACAAAAGAGGCTCCTGCGGCAATCGCTAATCCAGAGATATCAAATGACGGCTCAATACTGCCGTAGGGAGCAGTGCTTGCTCTGTTGCCGAGTGGTGTCGTCGGTGATGCTTGTCCACCTGTCATACCGTAGATATGGTTATTATAAATAATGACTGTCATGTCTACATTACGACGCGCAGCATGAATGAAATGATTTCCACCGATTGCAGTCGCGTCACCATCACCGCTGACGACTACTATTTTTAATTCAGGTTTTGCGAGTTTTAAACCGGTTGCAAACGCGATCGCTCTACCATGCGTGGTATGTAATGTATTGAAATCCACATAGCCAGGTGTTCTTGAAGAACATCCAATTCCTGAAACAAGTGCGATGCTATTTTTTGAAATCTTACTCCGTTCAATTGCTCGAAGCATTGCCTTGAGAACAATGCCACAGCCGCAGCCAGTACACCAGATATGCGGGAATTTATCGTATCTCAGATAGTGTTCATACGGAAACATTTTTAATCCTTTCGAAAATTTCAGAAGGTGTAATGAGACCTCCATCAACACGATTTATCTTTATCACACGACGCTTTGTTGCGCATGCCACTTCGTGCGCAATCTGGCCAAGATTCATCTCTGGAACAATAAAGTGGGTGCATTGCTGTGCGATATTTTCCAATACCTCATACGGGAACGGCCACAGCACATAGGGCTGAAACAAACCGACCTTCACTCCTTGACTTCTTGCCTCCTGCAGTGCTCGGCGCGCTGAGCGTGCGCTTGACCCATAAGCAACAATGCAAAAGTCAGCTTGGTCGAGAAAATTTTTTTTATATGCTATAATTTCATTTCTGTGTTGTTCTATTTTCCGATTGAGACGTCGATAGAGTGCATCGATCTTCATCGGATTATTGGTCGGGAAACCACTCTCATCGTGACTCAGACCCGTCACATTGAATCGATAACCGGAACCGAAATCGGCCGTCGGCGGAATGTCAGATTCATAACATCTATATGGAAGGTACTTCTCTGGCGGTTCTGTTGTGCGCTGTCGTTCAATAATTTCGATCTCCTCTCGTGGTGGGAGGGCTATCTTTTCACTTATGTGCGCGACAATCTCATCAAGCAACAATATAACGGGGACTCGATATTGCTCTGCATAATTGAAGGCCTTTATTGTCCAATCATAGGTCTCGCGTACCGTTGACGGCGCAACAACTATGACGGGGTGATCTCCGTGGGTCCCCCAGCGTGCCTGCATCACGTCGGCCTGAGAAGGAAGCGTTGGTAGACCAGTACTCGGACCGCCGCGTTGGACATTGACAACGACACATGGCACCTCTGCCATTGAGGCGTAACCGATGTTCTCTTGCATGAGAGAAAAACCCGGTCCACTCGTGGCTGTCATTGATTTGACTCCGGCTAAGGAGGCACCAATGATTGCAGCCATTGAGCCGATCTCATCCTCCATCTGAATAAATACTCCTCCCTCCCGCGGTAGACGACCGGCAAGAACCTCTGCAATTTCAGATGAAGGTGTTATTGGATATCCAGCGAAGAATCGCATACCGGCAACAATTGCCGCTTCGGCACAGGCCTCATTGCCGGTCATGAGCTCTGCATTTTTTTCTCGCATAGCGAATCTTCTCTGATTCATGTGCCCTGTTTTTCAGCATGGCTGACTTGTATGGCAAAATCTGGACAGTAGATTTCACACAGCTGACAGCCGGTGCAGGCATCAGGATTGTATACCTCGGCTTTATTTTTATTCATGGTGAGAACCCTTTTGGGACAAAAAACAACGCAAATTTCACAACCCTTACACCATTTTTCATTAATCGTGACTTTAAATTTCTTCGTTGCTACAAGCATAGGCCTTTCATTATAGCAGAAAAATTGACAAAGTCAAGGATTCGACTACTCTACGGTCTCCGCAGGTTGGGGTTTTAAGACATAGTATATGGGTAGTACATAATGCACAAAAGCCATAGTAGGAAACTAACGCTAAATCCAACAACAATGATGAACATGATGTGTCCGCGGAAAAAGCGCGCAAAGGAGAGGTTAAATCGACCAAGGGGGCGACAATGTACGCGAGTCCTATGCCAACATAAAAAGAACTAGAATTGAGAAGCGACGAAAAATATGAAAGAGGAAAAACAAAAAGAGACTCAGTAAAAATATCGGCCGATACGGTTGCCGTTTGAATAAAATCAAGGCTTGACTTTAGTGTCTGTTTATATAAAATTGCGAAAAGGAGATAATAATGCAAAACTATAGACAATACATTTTTTTAGTTTTTTTGGTAATACTCATTGGATGTCCATCCCAGGATCTGGTTATTCTGACAATCGATGGTGAAACGTTCACCATTGCCGATTTTAAATATAACTTCGAATTCTCACCCACCGAAGATTCATTGCAGCGAATGGAGAAGATTAATGAATACATTAATCAGACCTTGGCGATGAAGGAGGCACGCGAAAGAGGCTATGAGAATGATCCGGTTGTTCAAACTGCTTTCGACACACATCGCAAGGAAGTTCTCTACCGTGCTTACTATGAGGAAAAGGTGATTAAGAAGATAAAAATTCCTGAGTCAGACATAAAAAAGGTGTACAATCAAATTATTGACCAATACCATCTGGCCCAGATCGTTGTGGCCGAAGAATCTCTTGCACGGTATTTGGAAGCAGAATTAACGAAGGGAGTGCCTTTCGATTCGCTTTTGCAGTTTTCGCTCGACACGTTAACAGAAAATGGCGATATCGGCACGTTTTCTGTCATATCATTGCCTCCTGAGATATTAGAACCGGTGAAGCGCGCAAAAATTGGTGGAAGCACTGAAGCAATCAGACTTGGAGATTATTTTTACATTCTGAAGGTCATTGAGCACAAGAGAGCCGATACACCGACGTATGATGATGTAAAAGAGAACATTAAAAATAATTTATTGCAGGAACGTGTCATGGAGAAAGGGGCACAGTTTGTCGAAGAAATCATCGAGAAGGCACGGGTCGAATACAATCAGGAGGGATTGGCGGCCTTGATGAAGCCCGATTCATCTCTCACCGAAGAAGATTTGAATATATGGGTAGTGAAAAAATATGACACCTCCTATGTCTACGTGAAGACGATTAGGGATGCCGTACTCTATCAGTACAGGCGCTCTCAAATTCCCCCAGAGCAGCTCATTAACCGTGTACTCATACCTGATTTATTTTACGATGCAGCACTACAGGAAGATTTACAAAATCGGCCAGAGATAAAAGAGAAACTACAAAACGCTCATGGATTACTCATCTATCAAAAGTTCTACTCAGAAAATATTTTGGATAAAGCAATCATAGATTCAATGGACGTTGTAGCATATTATAAAGAGCATTGGTCTGAGTACAAGGATAAGAAATTTTCAGAAGTTTACCCGTCAATAAGAACGCAATTACGAGATGAAAAAATAGATTCACTCAGGACTATTCTTTTCACAGAACTGAGGGAAAAATATGAGCCTCGCCTCAATGAGAGGGCGGTGGCACAATTATTAAAGGAGGAATAGTGAGGAGATTGATATATTTAATAGCACCTCTCATAATCATTTCATGTGCAGAAAAAAAAGAGGATGTTTTGGTCAAAGTAGATGGTTCGACACTAACCAAGACAGAATTTGAGAAATATATACCACCATCGGAATATAAGCGATTGAGTGAAGCGCGACTCGAAGAATTCTTCGAGACGTGGGCAGAACAAGAAATACTCTATCTAGAGGCAAAAAAGCAGAATATCGATATGGAAGATTCAGTTAAATTGGTATTGGAACAGTATAAGAAAAACCTGTTAGCAACGGAATTGGTACGGAGAGAGTTTGAAGGTACATCGGTGGCGGAGACAGAGATCATCGATTATTTTGATAAGCATAAAGATGAGTTTCTCTATGCGGTGAAACTCGGGCAAATTGTGTTTTCGAACTTCGACCGTGCGGTGAGAACATTGGAAGAAATAAAGGCGGGGGCAGATTTCTTTAAACTCGCACGGGATCGTTCCCTCACGAGATTTGAAAACCCTGAAAACCCACGGGTTATGACTGACTACCTCCAGCGCGGCACGTTCGCTGATTTTGCAACTGAAGAAATCATTTTTAACATGAAACCGGGTGAGGTTTCTAATGTGATCCCCTACGTACAAAATACGTGGTTAGTCGTGAAAATGGTTGATAAAAGGAAGGTAAAGGCAAAGGCAGAGTACGACGAGTACAGAGACGCAATCTACAATCATCTGCTGTCAAAAAAATATCAGGATTTTCTGGTTCAGTATGTGGACAGCTTGAAGACTCACTATGCGATTACTGTTGACCTTGCTCCACTTAAATAGAAAAGCGGTGTTTCTTCACGATTACATATGAGATCGAGGTAGAGCGCGATGCTCGTGTTACTTTTCGTTGTTTCCACGTTTGCCGACCAAGTCGCGGCATACGTCGGCGATGAGGTAATACTTGAAAGCGAGGTAACACAGTACTCGACCTATCTGGCCAGTGATCCATCGTCCCAAAGGGCATTCTCTGATGCACGTGAGCTACGGAAGTATGTACTCGATGAACTCATTACAAGGAAACTTCTCTTACGCGAAGCCGAAGTTGAGTCGATAGCTGTTCCAGTCGAAGAGGTCGCGCCGCGTGTAGACCAGATGATCGAGGACATAAAGAGTAGATTTCCATCTGAGGTCGATTTTTTTAGAGCACTCCAACAGGCTGGTCTTACAATTGAAGACTTGAAAGCGAACTATGAGAACACGGTGAAAACACAGATGATAATGCAGCAACTCGTCCAGAAGAAGATAGCGAGACAAATAATGATATCGCCAATTGCTGTGAAGAGATTTTATGAGGACTATAAAGATTCCATTGCAGTCGTGCCGGGTCGAGTAAAACTGTCTCATATTCTCCTAACGATCAAACCCAGTGAAGAGGAATTAAAAAAGTCATTTGAGCGAACCTTGGATGTCTATAGATTATTGATGACTGGTGGTGATTTCGGCGTTATTGCGCAAGAGTTTTCCGAGGATGAAAACTCGCGAAAGCGCGGTGGTATGTTAGGAAAAATCAAGAGAGGAGAGACCTTTGAAGAATTTGAGAGGATTATTTTTGATCTAAAACCGGGCACGATCTCTCAACCATTTCCAACACGATTAGGGTATCACATAGTTGAGATTTTAAATAGAGGGCAAGATTGGGTTCTCTTAAGGCAGATTCTTATTAAGGTTGAGATCACTAAAGGCGATACATTGAGATATGAAAAACTTACCCGAGAGCTTCGTGAGGTGATAAAAAAAGGGGCTGATTTCGATAGCCTCGCGGCGCTCTATTCAGATGATCCTACCATTGATATAGGTGAGTGGTACGTTGAACAACTTACCCCACCATATAAGGAATACGTGCTAGACCTTGAACAGGGAGAAGTCAGTGAGCCGATTCTTACACCTTATGGCTATCACCTGCTCTACGTTAAAGAAAGAATCGCTCAAAAATCAATGAATTTTGAAGAACTCCGTGATCAGATTTATCAGTATCTCTATCAGGATGAACTACAAAAATACTATACACAGTTGGTTGAAGAACTGAAGAAAAAAACCTTTATACAGATATTTGACAACCCCCTGCTCTAGCCTTATCGTTCCATAGTCGTATGTGACTATCTGACCATACGGCGATCAGACAGTCCCACTCATTCTATGCTAAAAGCACCGCAATTATTCCTACTAAGTAAATGCCATCAAAGACACCAGCACCACCAATACTCATGACACCGCAGGACATATGTTTGATTCTCTTTAAGTTTAATATATCGGCGCCAATTAATGTACCGAGTACACCCGATACATAAGCAACCGGCGCGGGATTTTGGTGGTGTAGTATCCAGGCGAGAATGACTGAACAGATGGGCGGTATCAGCGCAGGCATTGCAATGCCAACATTGGGAACGGGACGAGCGAGAAATTTGGTGATGACAATCATGACGGCAGTGGCAATCACTGTCTGCATGAGGGGTGCCTGCGTAAATAAAAGATAGAACGCCAATACCATAGGGATAATGGCACCACCGACATTTATTGCTAATACCCTCTTTTTTACCGGAATGATTACCTGCCCATAGAAGAGTCGTGTCAGCGGAGAAAGTTCCGGTTCCTGATAGCACGTCTCTTCCTTGAGGGGGATGTTAATGGCGCTTCCCACGAGGGAAAATATAAAGTAGGTAAAGCCCATTTCTGCAGAGAGCCCGAGCTTTTGGAAGGCAAGGCCCATGATATGGATGGGAATAAAAATGAGCAGGATCGGTAAAAGAACTATCAAGATGAGAAAAAAGAGTAATGAAATTGGGAGAAAGAACATACGCCAGTATAATTCGATAACGAGTAGTGTCAATCCTTGATTAATGTTCTGAAATCGGTATAATTTTGATGATGGTAATGTCCTTGGTCTTTTTTATACTCCAATGGCAACAACACGTATCATACAGAATTAACGTATACCTCAATACAGAAGAGCATTCCCTCGAGGCGATTGAGAATTTAACCTATTACAATAATTCACCCCACTCACTGGATACCCTCTACATTCATTTATATGCCAATGCCTTTCGACATGACAACACGACCTTTGCCCAGGAAATGAGGAAACTCGGCTACAACTACACAGAGTCGGAAGAGGTGGGGCTTGGATACATTGAGATAAACAATATTACATGCGAAGGTGAAACGCTCGATTTCGCAGTCGATGAAACTGTCATGGCTGTACCGCTCGATCGTTCACTCAAAGCCGGTGATTCAACAGCCTTAAAGATTGAATTTTATGTAAAAATACCGATAACCTTCACCCGCATTGGTTATACGCAAGACCATTACGAAATAGTGCAGTGGTATCCTAAGGTCTGCGTCTTTGATGAAGCTGGCTGGCATCGCGAACCCTATCACGCAATTGGTGAATTTTATGGAGAATTTGGTTCATTTGACGTTGAAATGAATGTGCCTGGTAATTATATCGTTGCGGCTACGGGCGAACGTATCGATAAAGATGATAGAAAATTTCTCGAATCACTCATTGTAAATAATAAGAAACTTGATCGAGGTGTTAGGAAAAAAATTCGGTTTCGCGCAGAAAATGTTCACGATTTTGCATGGGTCTGTGATCCTAACTTTAAGGTGAAGAGGTATACCGTTGATGATACTGATATTTATGTTTTTTATCTAAAGACCCATGAGAACAAATGGAAAAATGCTGGCCATTATGCAGTCGATGCAGTAACACGGTACAATCAGTGGTATGGCACGTATCCATACAAAAATTTGAGCATCGTTGAAGGATATTTTCGTGATGGTATGGAGTATCCAAATCTTGTCATTATTGGTATTGGAGAAGATCCTTTTACTCGATTGTTTGAACTCATTGTGATCCATGAAATAGGGCATCAGTGGTTTTATGGTGTTTTGGGTTCTAATGAGATTGACGAAGCATGGCTCGACGAAGGCTTCACCGCCTATACTGAAATACGATATCTTGAAGATAAATATGGTAAAGAACACTCGTTGGTCAAACTGCCGTTCGTACCTTCTTTCTCGCGCCGATACTACCATAAATTACTTTACTATATAGTACAGACGAATGGACTCGAAAAACCTGTTTTAACTCCAGCACATGAGTATCTCGATGTGTCGGTTGCCTATATGAATAGTGCATATTCAAAGCCTGCACTCTTTCTCTTTAACCTCGAGGGAATTTTAGGAAAGGAGACATTCAACAGGATTTTAAAAAGGTATTTTCAGGAGTTTAAATTCACGCATCCAACATCAGAAGATTTTATGAACATTTGCGAGGAGGAGAGTGGACAAGATGTGAGATTCTTTTTTTCGCAGTTTCTTCATAAAACAGAT
>CP070664.1:1057801-1090300 GCA_020355325.1 Caldifarciminota bacterium | reverse complement strand
TTCCGAACTCTCCATTAACGCATAGTAAAGCCATGCGATTATTATCGTCACAAAATTAAAACCACTAAAAAACCCCGCTGTTCTGGCGGCCGGGCCAGCCATGCCGTACGGTACTGCGAATATTGCGGCAAGAATATAAAAAACAATATTCAGAATAACAGCATCGATTATTAAAGCAACGAGTCTTCTCCAAAAACCGGCATAGCCGGTCTGTGTACCTTGTGCCTCCATGTTTCCTCCTTTCATGTGTTCGTTAAAACCAACGCAAGGTAGCTTTGTTAATATAATAGACATTACCAATGATAACCATTTGCACGATGGCAAAGTAAATGGTCACAACCCATGATATAAAGGGACCGATGATTGGTATAGATATCGGTACCAAAAAAGTTGAAACGACTATACCAACAAATGCAAATAGCCAAAGTGTCAAGAGAGAAAGGAAATATGATTTCTTTATTTTCCAGATTGACGCTAGTAACTGAGGGAAATTAAAAGCAACAAAGGCATTATCATACACTGCCACAGCAATCAATGCCATTGGGTAGTATAATGTTCCTACGAATATGAGGATAAAAAACAAGAGTGAACTTCCAAGATTTGTTGAAGAAAATAATGCAATAATGAGCGCTAATATCGCTGGTGCAAAAGATACAGCCGTAACAACGATCACTTGAAGACATGGTCTGATTATGGTTTCCCACCAGTCACTGAACTCAGGCCAGTCAGGAAGCCCCTTTTGTCCATTCGCAGTAGTCCGAATAATTCGCAACATATACGCTATTATATACGGATAGACAAAAAATAAACATATGAAAGGGCCAACCAATGGAATAATATTGATAAAAGCAAATAACGCCGCTCCCACCAACATTACAATGCTTCCCTGCTTTGTAAAGGGGTAACGAGCTACAGCCCCAATATTCTGCCAGAAAGGCAACGCCTTTTCAGTAACTTCTACACCCTCGAGTTCTTCTTCGCTATAGTTTTCCTTTATCTTTTTAACTACATCTTCCAACTCGGGATCCGTCTTGATTGCCTTTTTATAACAAAATAGAGCCTCATCGCGACGTCCTAATTCCATACATACATCTCCTAAACGGACCAAGAGTTGAGGCGAATGTGGGGCCTGCTGTACCTGTTCAAATAATATGTTGTACTTCTGTAATAATTTTTCCTTATCATGATCAGCTGATTGCATTTCCACCTCCCTCGTCTCTCTATATAGAAATCATTTTCTTTTACGCATCAAATACAATTGGGTTAACGTCGATGAAGACCATAACAACGCTCCCTGTATGCAACCACCTGACCCTCCATGTATTGCTCGAAAATGGAAAACTTCAGTACGCCCGACAGAATAGTGCACTTATTTATTGCCTTTACCCTTTTTCTTTGTCTCTGTTCTTCTCTTCTTCTTCCTTCTCTTCGCTGCGTAGTTGCTAAGTGCTTTATGCAACGCATCAGCCCCTAAGTTCGAGCAATGTAATTTGTGTGGAGGCAGACCATCGAGTTCGGTAACGACCATCTCATTCGTAATCTTCTTCGCTTCGTCAATGGTCTTACCCTTAGCCATTTCGCTCACAATACTAGCGACAGCAATTGCGGCACCACAGCCAAAGGTCTTAAACTTCACGTCTTCGATGCTGTTATCTTTAATCTTAATATAAAAGGTCATGACGTCGCCACATATGGGGTTGCCAACCGTGCCGACACCATCTGCATTTTTAATTTCGCCAACATTTCGCGGATTAAGAAAGTGATCCATTACCTTTTTACTGTACATTCTATTTCCTCCTTGATTCAATGTTAAACACAGAATAAAGATTCATCACTAGAGGCATAACTCTCGCTTCTTTTTGAAAATTTCTTTGAGCATCGTCTTGTATCTCGGTTTCGTTTTTAAAATCCAATTTACAAAATGATCGTGTATATTTTCTTTCGTCCAGCGGTGGTGGTTCAAATCCTTTGCCTCAAAATAAAAACCATCTCCTTTGAGGACTGCGGGCGCCAGACAGACAGGACAACGAAATTTATCACCTTCGACCCGCTCAAACAGCGTACAAAAATCAATTGGACAGTATTTAGCTATTTGAGAGGCATAAGGTTTTGGTCGATATTCCACGAGATTTTTTATTGAATTCTCAATCGTCTCCACGCCATTTTCAAGTAATACCTCACCCTGTCCAGCACCATACACAAAATAACTATTGATGACACGATAACCTAATGAGAGTAAAAAAAGATTCATGAGCGGCAATTGGAATTGATTCCAATCAATGGGCGAACAGACACCGATACTTATTCCTGGACGTAGAGGTTTATCTTTCACCTTTTCATAAATACACAAAAATCTATCCATTACCATTTTTAATGTGCCCGGCACAGTAAGTACATAGGTCGGAGCAAGAAGCAATAACGCGTCTCCATTTTGTATCACATCAATAAATGTATATATATCATCTTCTATTTTACATTTTTCGTTGTTCAAAACACACCTCATACACCCCTGACACTGTTTGATCTCAAAGTCTTTCAGATATATGAGTTCTGACTTCACATCAGATGTGCTCGCATATCTCTCGGCATAACGACCGAGTAGATCGCAATTCCCATTTCTTCGTTCAGAAGCAACGAGTGTAACTAAATGCATGTTTTTTAAATCCTAAATTCTAATATCTAAATACTAAACAATATCAAATTTCTAAATTCAAATTATATCAACAATATTTTGGAATTTCGGTCATTTGAATTTCGAATTTGTTTAGAATTTCGTACTTAGTGCTTCGGTTTTTATTCAATATCTAACTCAACGATCGGTTGAAAGGCATCTATCTGATCGCCTTCCTTGAAGTTAATTTTTTTAACAATACCGTCGCTGGGCGCACGCAGCTCGTTTTGCATCTTCATTGCCTCGACAATCGCCAACGTCGCTCCGGCGGCCACCTTATCTCCTAAGGAAACAGGTACTTTAACCAACAATCCAGGCATGGGCGAGCTCACGCTATTACCCCTCTCTTCAACAGGTCTTCTAGCACCGGCGGTCGTTCTTTTTTCTAAATCGAAGATAAAGGAATCACCACCAAACGCTACATATACTTTATCCCTGTCTTCAGCAAAGTATATATTGTAGATCGTTTCGTTCAGCCTAAATGAAATAATATTTTGCTGCCTTACAAAATCACTCACCTGATATTTCATCTCGTCATTAATAACGACGCCGTACAAATCATCTTTTTTTTCTAACGTGACTGAGTATTGTTTATCGAAATATTGTAATTTAAATTCCATAACCACTAAACACAAAAAACTCTAAAATGCCTAGAAATACAAAAACCGAACGTAGCCGCAGTATGAGTATCATTAGAAATTTTAGGTATGTAGGTGTTTAGGTGTTTAGGCATTTTTTAATGTCCGCATATTTCCCAGTGACCAAGCTCCCGCCAGGGGGTCATACTTTTTTGTAGTTCGGCCCGTGTGCCAGCTCTGGCGTCATATACCCTCTTCTTTTCTGAAGCGATGAACGTCGCAGCAATTAATGCGATGCCAATATCATCGTGTTTTGAAATGAGATCGGCTTCGTTTTCGTCGAGAAAGTGAGTATGATAATTACCCTCAATAAATTTTTGTGTATCCATAATGCGTTTTAAAAAACCAATATTGTTTCTTATTCCTAAAATGATATAATGTTGTAACGCATGTGACATGCGGGAAATTGACATACTTCTCGTTTCTGCCCATACAATCACCTTTGAGAGTATTGGATCATACTGAGGCGGCACATCGCAACCTTGATATATACCCGAATCTACTCTGATGCCGGGTCCACTCGGTTCGACAAGGGTCAAAATTTTGCCTGGCGACGGCAAAAAATTATTCTCTGGATCCTCTGCATATATTCTCGACTCTATCGCATGGCCATGTTGTGACACCTCATCCTGCTTCAATGTTATTCGTTCACCTGCGGCTATCATAATCTGATGACGCACTAAGTCCACTCCCGTTACCATCTCCGTTATTGGATGCTCAACTTGGACACGCGCATTGACCTCAAGAAAATAGAAATTTTTATTCTCATCGAGTAGAAATTCCACTGTTCCTGCATTCGTGTAATCAGCCGCTTCGATCACCTTTTTTGCAGCCTCACCCATTTTAGCACGTAGTTTATCATCCAAGGCTTGCGACGGAGTTTCTTCAATGATTTTTTGATGACGCCGTTGAATTGAACACTCGCGTTCGAACAAATGTACGACATTACCCTGATGATCACGCAAGACCTGAAATTCTACGTGCCGTGGTCTATCTACATACTTCTCAAGATATACCGAATCATCACCAAAGGCACTCTTCGCCTCTCTCCTGCCGGCTGCGACGCAAGATTCCAGTTCTTCGTCGTTGTATACTATTCTCATGCCCTTACCTCCGCCTCCCAACGAAGCCTTCACGATTACCGGATAGCCAACCTCCTTCGCCATATTTTTAAATATACTCATCTCCTCAGTGAGACCTTCCATTCCAGGAATAATCGGAACACCAATTGCCTTAACTGTAGTACGCGACGCTACCTTATCACCAACTAAGGCGAGCGCCTTAGAATTCGGACCAATGAAAACAACTCCAGCATCCTCGCACGCACGAGCAAACTGTGCGTTTTCTGCTAAAAATCCATAGCCAGGATGAATTGCTTCTGCACCTGATTTTTTTGTCACATCAATGATTTTCTCAATATTCAAATAACTCGCCTGCGGCGGCGAATCGCCAATCCAGACTGCATCATCCATAAAACGGAGATGATACGCGCTCTTGTCTGTGGTCGAATAAACACCAACCGTCGCCACACCGAGCTCGCGGCAGGCACGAGCAACACGTACGGCGATCTCTCCGCGATTAGCGATTAAGATTTTTTTAAACATAGTAGCATTGTTACACGTTATTGGACATTGCGGCCAGTATCGTTGTAGGGCATCGTCATATGGCTAAAAAACAATAAACCACAAACGAAAAACGATACGGACGGCACCGCCGTATAACGATCAACGAATAACAGAATATCATAAAATGATCGATGTACATCTCCTCTCATCTTTCTGAATCCTTCGTCCATCGGGGCTTACGTTTTTCTAAGAATGCCGCCATTCCTTCTTGGCCTTCTTCAGATACGCGCAGTTGCGCGATAACCTCTGCGGTGTATTTTTTAACATCATCAAAGGACAACGTGGGCACACTATGGAGTAACTCTTTACATTTCTTTATTGCCTCAGGACCACTCGAGATCAACTGATTCACCACATCTCCTACTGTACTATCAATTTCCTCGAGAGGTACAACCGCATTGAGGAGCCCAGCAGCACACGCTTTTTCTGCAGTCAATCGTTCACCAGTTAAAAAGAACTCACGACACTTACCCTCACCACATTTTTTCAGCACGTATGGTGAAATACATGCAGGAATAAGGCCGAGTTTTACTTCGCTAAAGCTAAATTTGGCACTGACCGCTGCAATAGCAATATCACAGACTGCAACGAGGCCGGTGCCGCCACCGATTGCTGCTCCATTGACACGAGCAATGGTAGGTTTCGGTGAAGCGTAGATTTTGTAAAGCATTTCCGCTAGATCTAAAGATTCCTTTAGATTATCTTCATACGAGTAATCCTTTACCCGACGCATCCAGTTCAAATCCGCACCAGCACAAAATGATTTTCCTGCCCCAGTTAAAACTACCACCCTGATATCCTTATTCTTATCGATATCATCAAAGACAATAGCTAGTTCGTTTATCATTGTATCATTAAATGCGTTATGTACTTCAGGGCGATTGAATGTCACGCGAGCAGTGTTTTTTTCGATATTATACAGTATAGTTTGAAACTGATCATTTAGCATTTTAGTATCCCTATTTGTTCAATACCAAATGTCAAATTACAAAGTCCAATTGAATGCCAAATAACCAATGCCAAATTTGATATTTGAACTTTGACACTGATTTGACATTTGGATTGTGGCATTTAACATCAAGCTTCTTCTCCTTTCGTTTTCGTCTTAATCGGCTCAATCAACATTATCCAGGCCGGCTTCTCCGCGCGTGAACGATGTCGTGTTCCTCTGCGAACGAGAGATGCTTCATGCTCTTTAAGCTCCACAGACCCTTCTTCTGTATCAATGAAAATCTTGCCTTTAAGGACTAAAAAGAACTCATCTTCATTTTGATGTGTATGCCAGTTGTATGCTCCTTCAATTTTTGCAATTCTAACCGCGGATTCGTTGATATACGCAACATCTCGAGGCTGCCATGGTTCATGGACCTCTTTGATGAGATTTTTCAAGCTAATTTTTGTCATTCAACCTCCTTTCCAAAGGCAAATACCTAAAAGTCCAAAATGCCTAAATTACCTAAAATTTTAGGAATTTACATTCTGAAAACGCCAAACTTATGATCCGGTATTAGTGCATTGAGAGACATCGAAATAGCGAGACCCAGTATCTCTCGCGTGTCGAGAGGATCTATGATACCATCATCCCACAGTCGTGCCGTTGAAAAGTAAGCGCTCGACTCATCTTCATATTTTGCTAGTATCGGTTTCCTGATCTCCTCGACTTCTTTCTTCGTAGGTTTTTTCCCCTCTTTAATTAATGACCTTACCTTAATATCGGTTAAAACATTCGCTGCTTGTTCTCCTCCCATAACACAAATCCTTGCCGTAGGCCACATCCACAAGAGTCTTGGGTCATATGCTCGGCCGCACATTCCGTAATTACCAGCACCGTAAGAACCCCCGATGATAATTGTAAACTTAGGAACGTCAGCATTTGCAACTGCATGCACCAATTTTGCACCATCCTTAGCGATTCCTTGGTGCTCATATCGCTTACCCACTATAAAACCTGTGATATTTTGCAGGAACAAAATGGGTATTTTCCTCACCGCACACATAGAAACAAAGTGGGCACCCTTTTGAGAAGATTCAGAGAACAGAACACCGTTATTTGCCAGTATACCGACCGGATAACCCATGATGCGTGCAAAACCACACACCAAGGTAGGTCCATAGAGTTCTTTGAATTCATGAAATTCACTACCATCAACAATGCGAGCAATGACTTCTCTCATATCGAACGATTTCTTAAGATCCTTCGGTACAATTCCGTACAATTCACGTGGATCATATGCAGGCTCTTGAGGCTCCATTCGTTCCAGAGGGTACTTCTGTGGTGAGATGATATTTTCTATGATGTTTCGTGTCATTTCAATAGCGTCTTCATCATGCAACGCATAGTGGTCAGCAACGCCTGAAATGCGACAGTGCACATCAGCGCCCCCGAGTTCTTCTTCGGATACAATTTCACCCGTAGCAGCCTTCACGAGTGGAGGACCACCAATGTAAATAGTCCCTACGCCTTTCACAATCACTACTTCATCACTCATCGCAGGTTGATAGGCGCCGCCTGCTGTGCAAAAACCCATCACGACAGAAATTTGCGGGATATTGAGAGCAGACATACGCGCCTGGTTATAGAAAATTCTGCCGAAGTGAAACTTATCAGGGAATGTACCAACCTGAAGAGGTAGAAATATTCCACCCGAATCGACGAGGTAGATGCATGGTAACCTGTTTTCCAGTGCAATTTCTTGAGCGCGGATATGTTTTTTTATCGTCTCTGGAACGTAGGTTCCACCCTTAACAGTAGCATCATGCGCAATAATCATCACTTCTCGATTGTGAACAACACCAATACCAGTGATGATTGCTGCCGAAGGATGTTCATTTTTGTACATATCCCAGGCAGCCAATGGACTCAACTCGAGGAAAGGTGTATCAGGATCGAGAAGTAATCGCAGTCGGTCTCGAACAAAGAGCTTATTACGGTCTCTGTGCTTTTTGTGCATATATTCCGGCCCACCCTTCTTCACCAATGCCAAGCGCTCCTTGAGAACCTTGACCGCTTCTTCCATTGCACCCTTGTTTTCTTTGAATTCTTTGCTACCAGAATTTATTTTCGATTCGATTTTATACATAGTCTCCTTTGAGAGTAGTTAGTAGTAAGTAGGCAGTAGTTAGTAAATTGAATTTTTCACTGTCTACTAGCTACCTTCTACTATCTACTTTTATGTAAGTACTGCCTTATATCCGTAACAGATGATACCAGTTTTATCTTCCTCTTGGATCTTCCTGAAAACGATTTTTACTGGTTTGCCAATCTCCAAATCTTCAGGTGTACAGTCAACAACTTGCGTAGTAAACCGCACACCATCACTCAGTTCTACGATTGCAATACTGTACGGAGCCTCTTCAGTAAATTGAGTCGGCGCCACGCAAATCGTTGTAAAGGTTACAATCTTCCCTTTGTCTGACAATTTTACAGTATCAAAATCTTTATTTCCACAACCAAGACAGACTAAACGCGGTGGAAACGATATCTTACCGCACTGTTTGCATTTTGCCGCCTCGAGTCTGTACCGTTGTGGTGTTTCTCGCCAGTATCTCGGTGATGGCATTTCTCCTCCTTATTTTCCTCCCCTAAAATTGATTCATGATTCTTTCTTGAAGATATGTACGACCGATGATGCGCCTGAACCACCCATATTCTGTGTCAATCCAATAGTAGCATTCTTGACCTGCCTCTTTCCGGCATTGCCGCGCAATTGCTCAACAATTTCCACTGCCTGTGCCACACCAGTAGCACCAACAGGATGACCCTTCGCCTTGAGCCCGCCCGAGGTATTAACTGGAATGCTACCCTCGAGCGCGGTCTCCCCCTTTTCGGTAAACTCACCACCTTTGCCTTTCTTCACAAACCCCAATTCCTCAACAATACATATTTCAGCAATGGTGAAACAATCGTGAACTTCAGCAAGCTGTATATCAGTAGGTTTCAATCCTGCCATTTTATAAGCAGATTCAGCAGCATGCTTAACTGCCTTTAACGTGGTAATATCCTCACGCTGGTGTAATGCAAGTGCATCTGTCGCCGCACTTGAACTGACGATTTTTATGAGCGGCTTCTTTAACTTCTTCGCCACGTCTGAGGATGCTAATACAACACATGCTGCGCCATCTGACACAGGAGAACTATCCAAAACCGTCAGTGGATGAGCAACCATTGTCGCTCCTATTACCTGCTCAACGGTGATCTCATTCTGAAATTGGGCATGAGGGTTGAGTGAACCATTATGGTGATTCTTTACCGCAACATGTGCAAGTTGTTTTCTTGTCGTCCCATACTGATGCATATGCGCCCGCGCGATCATTGCATAGAGTCCCGGAAATGTCACACCCTGATAGACCTCGTACTCTTGGTCAGCCGCGGTAGCGAGTGCATACGTTACATCAGCACCGTCCGTCATTTTTTCAACGCCGCCGATGAGTACAATATCACTATTCCCTGAAGCAATATCAAAAAATCCTAAGCGTAGCGCCATGCCTCCAGAACAACAGGCTGACTCGACGCGCACAGCCGGGACCGGTGCGACACCCAAATAATCGGCCATGAGAGCACCAACATGTTCTTGCCCAACAAAGAGACCAGACGTCATAGTACCGACGTACAGTGAATCGAGATGATCAACTCCAGCATCATCAATGGCTTTCAATGCGGCTTCCACAAAGATATCTCTAAAAGATTTCTCCCATAGTTCACCAAACCTCGTCATACCACAACCAATAACTGCAACTTCACGCATCGCTTACCCCCTATTCAGCCATGATTATCTTACCACGGAATTTTGCATACTGTCCATAATCAAGATAGATTCGATTATTTTCCAGCATATCCTTAACCTTCTCTGCCCTGTCCCGCACCTCATTGATTCGCTCTGTCACTTTAAATATGAAGGCATCGCTCCCGGCTCCAGAGCCAAACGAAACCAATAGTATCAGTTCACCCGGTTTTGAGACATCGAGTGTAGCAGAAAACCCTGTTGGTGATGACCCCGAATAGGTGTTCCCCATGAGCGGTACAATCCAGCCGGGCTCTAACTGCTCTTTTTTGAAACCTAATTTCTTGCCTACGGTCAACGGGAATTTGCCATTAGGCATATGAAAGATTGCATACGCGAATTCTGAAGGTTTAAAACCACTTTTTTCTAAGATTGCCTGCCCTGCGCCGATGATGTGTTTGAAGTATGCTGGTTGACCCGTAAATCTACCACCATGGAGTGGATAAAACGCACCTTCTCTCCTCCAGAAGTCAGGCGTATCTGTGGCATAGGAATACGTTTCAAGTACCTCTGCTACAACGTTTTCTTTGCCGAAAATAAACGCCGAACCACCGGCTGAGGCAGAGAACTCGAGTGCATCCCCTGGTGCTCCCTGAGATGTATCTGAACCAATGCCCATTGCATACTTCATCAAATCAGCCTTGACCAAACTATATGAAACAAACATTGCCTCGGTTCCTGCCTTACACGCAAACTCATAGTCAGCAATGTGTACATCCGGCACGATGCCAAGCGCTTCAGCGACAACTGTTCCAGAAGGTTTTACAGCATACGGGTGTGATTCTGAACCAACATAAACAGCACCAATCTCCCGAGGATCGATACCTGCTCGCTTCAACGCATTCCGTGCCGCCTCGACAGAAATCGTGATTGTATCTTCATCAATACCAGGAACAGTTTTTTCTTTTAGGAGTAGCCCTCTTTTAATCGTTTCCGGGTCCTTACCCCATTGATGGGCAATATCTTCGACCTTAATTCTGTATCGCGGCAAATAGGAACCATAGCCAACGATTCCAATCATCAAACCTCCTTTCTAAAGATAGTTATTGGGTCGGGGTGATGAAACTGTATTAAATATAATTATTTCGAACATCTCAACCATAACCCAGAGACTATATTTTATCAAGTGCTTGCTCTAAATCATTAATAATATCATCAGGGTGTTCGGCGCCGACGCACAATCGAACTAAATCCGCTGGAATACTTGCGAGTGAGCGCGATTCTTCACCCATCTGCTGGTGTGTTGAGATAGACGGGATTGTTGCAATGGATTTGATACGTCCAAGATCAGTAGCACGCCAGATACGTTTTAAACCATCCAATAGAACTCGAGCAGCTTGAATACCGCCCTTCAACTGGAATGATAGTAAATGACCATAGCGGTTAATCGGTTTCTTATACTGGTCATCATACTCAGCATCAACGAGCCACAGGTACTTACTCGCCACCTCATACAGCGGGTGATTCTCTAAACCAAGATAATTCACGCTTGAAATTTTTGGATGTTTTTCAAGAAAACGCGCAACCTTCAAAGAACTCTGGCTCAAGAAATCAATTTTTGAACGTAGAGTACGGATGTCGTTTAACGATAGGATAGCCTGGATTGGTGATAAACACCAACCTATATCCCGGTTTGGTAAAAACTTGATGTAGTTTGTGAAATCGGCCTTCATTTCATCATTTTCGATATTGGTAATAATGTTTTTGCGAGCAATAACAGCTCCGGCGATACTAAAACCACTTGCTGTCATCGTTTTGGTTACTGAATGGATAACGATATCCGCACCAAAAGTGATAGGACGCAGCAGTGCCGGTGTGGCGATCGTAGAGTCAGCAATAAAAGGTATGCCATGTTCATGGGCTAAATCAATAATCTTTTTTAAGTCAAAAAACACGAGTCCCGGATTAGTAGGCAATTCACCAAAGAGGAATCGGGTATTCTTATCAATCTTCGAAGCCCATTCATCGACATTATTCGGATCAACAACCCATCGGCACTCAATACCACGTTCCTGCATCTTGCGAATATTGAACTGCTGAAAAGTTCCACCGTATATCTGACAACTTGAAACAAAATTTATCGCTTCATCGGCCTTCCGAGTCAGTTTCACCAGAAATGGATCAGTAGCACTGGCAATAGCAGCAAGACCTGAGGAGGCCGCGCAGCAATTTGTTTCACCATCGAACCCGTAACCATCAAGCAAGGCTAAGGTGTCTTCTAGATAGCCGATTGATGGGTTGTGAATTCGGGTGTAAGCCCAGGAGGGAATTAAATAGCTCTGCGCAGCTTCCATTTCATCTGTATCACGATATGCTTGTGCCGAGCTCAGGAATATAGGTTCGATTATGGCTCCTTGATTATTTTCAATAGCTTCCTGCACTGAATAGGCACCATGGACGGCGATCGTATCAAACTTCCATTTTTTCGTCTCTTCTTTGATATAACGCTCGCGCTGGCCAAGCATTTTCTTGGCTTTTTCGACGTATTTTTGAACGCCTTCATTCATCTTAACCTCCAATCCTTGAGGTTATTAATTAACATCAAAGTAAATATCGTACAGCACTCCTTGTTTCAATTTCACGTCGCGTTTGTTTTAATTTCCGATAAGATCCCCAGCACTATCGAGCCTGGCGGATTCTCCAAAAATTTTTAAATTATTAACCATACATTTTTTTACTTCTGAGTCAGCTCAATCAATACACCACCCATATCCCGCGGATGGATAAAGGCAATCTTTTTGCCTGAAGCACCCTCTCTCGGAACTTCATCGATAAGTTTCACACCTTGCTGTTTCAGTTTTAACAGCATATCCTCAATATCTTCAACTTCGAGACAGAGATGGTGCAGACCTTCGCCCTTCTTTTCTATAAATGTAGCGATCGTACTCCCTTCCTCGAGCGCCTCGAGCAACTCGATCTTTAACCCACCGATGTCCAATACCGCCACCCTCACCTTTTGCTGTGGCACATCCTCAATCATCTCAAAATGAAGTCCAAGCACGTCTCGCCAAATCTTCAGACGCTCTTTAATGTTTTTCACTGCTATGCCGATATGCTGTAATTTCATAGACAAAAAATCGTCAAACGTTATACGGCATCGCGGCCCGTATCGTTCATCGGCTTCGTTTTTCTTCTCCTGTTTTTAAACGAATCCCAAGCCTCAGCTAGCTTGAAAAGTTGACGTGCAGACTTATCATATGTGTAGACTAATTCCTTACACAAATCAACTTCGATTTTATATATATCCTTGACGTGCTCAAGACTAACTATGATCTCATTACATTCACCCATAGCATCATCCAGGTATTTCTGAAATCCAAACTTTTGATGTTTTTTTGCAAATCCTTCAGCAATTAATCTTGGTATTGCCTTAGAAGACTTACCTAATTGATTATGTAAATCGAATTTTTCGTGCTCAGGTAATTTTGGTAATATGCTTGTAGCGATAACAATAGAAGCTTTATAAGTATTTTGATAAACTTCTAAGTCCTTAAAACTCTTTATAATTTTTTTTATTGTTTTTCCCCTAATTTACGATGCCGTCAAACGAATGACGATACAGGCTGCCACGCCGTATAACGAAAAACTATCAACTATAGTAACCTTCTCTTCTTCGCTGCCTCTTCAAGCTCGGGTCGAAAATCTGGGTGAGCGATACTAATGAGGGCTTCGGCTCGCTGACGCAAGTTCTTTCCATGGAGATAGGCGACACCGTATTCTGTCACGATGTAGTGAACATCGGCCCGTGTCGTAACCACACCAGCACCGACTTGGAGCGTCGGAACAATTTTCGAAATTTTTCCATCCTTCGCGGTCGCGGGAAGTGCGATAATCGGCTTACCACCTTTCGACTGAGCTGCACCACGAATGAAGTCAACTTGTCCACCAAATCCTGAGTAAATTCTCGTGCCGATAGAATCTGAGCATACCTGGCCGGTCAAATCTACTTCAATAGCGGAATTTATCGCAATCATTTTTTCATTCTGCCGAATGATAAAGGGATGATTGGTATATTCGGTTGGGTGAGTCTCGAAGACTGGATTATTGTCAATAAAATCATATAACTTTGATGAACCAAGAAAGAAGGTCGCTATCACTTTGTAAGGATGCAGTGTCTTTTTTGCTCCTGTTATAACACCCGCTTCGATTGCCTCAATAATACTATCCGACACCATCTCGGTGTGAATACCGAGATCTTTCTTATCAAACATCGCCTTCAGCGCCGCGTTCGGAATGCCACCAATACCCAACTGAAGTGTCGATTCGTCTTCAACGAGGCCGGCAATGTGAGCTCCGATTTTTTCCTCAACTTCTGTAAAAGGAATCGGCTCCAACTGTGGCAGTTCTTGAGAAATCTCAACGACCTTCGAAACGCGAGAAACATGAATAAATGAGTCACCCAATGCTCTCGGCATCTTGTCATTAACCTGCGCAACAACAGTCTTTGCAGTCTCGGCTGCAGCCTTTGACGCCAAACATTCCACTCCAAAACTCATAAAGCCGTGCTCATCGGGAGGTGACAGATGCATAAATGCAATATCAATGGGGAGCAGTCCAGAGTAGAAAAGACTAGGTATTTCATACAAAAAAACAGGGATGTAATCGGCTCGGCCTTCGTTTACAGCTGCGCGGTCGGCAGGCCCAACGAATAATGAATTGTGCCGAAAGTGTCCTTCCATTCCAGGTTTTGATAGAGGGTCATCACCAAATAGTAAGACATGCGCTATCTCAACATCGTGTAATTCATCTTTACGATGCGCAAGTGCTTCCATGAGCTGAAACGGTGTTGCTGCATTACCACTGACATAAACGCGATCTTTGCTCTTCACAACTGACACTGCTTCTTCGAACGCACACTTTTTCTTCTTGTAGTCATCAAACCAGCTCATGGTAGATACTCCTGCCTGATTTTACCTTTCTCTGCATAAATACCTCGGTTGAGGTCGCTGTTCTTTTTTACCGCCTCCTCAAAACCAGACTCAGCAATAATCCGAAGATAGGGGAAAATGGATGAAGTCAAGACATGTGTTGCGGTTCGTGCTACAAGTGTTGTAGCATTCGGCATGCAAAAATGTATTACATCATCAACTCTATAAATAAATTTCCCACTCGGTGATATCTTTGATGTTTCTATACATCCGCCCTGGTCAATTGAAAAGTCTACTATAACAGATCCTTTTCTCATTGTTTTTACCATCTCTTTTGTCACTAAAATAGGAGACCTTTTCCCGGGTATGAGTACAGCGCCTATTAAAACATCGGCAAATTTGACGAGCTTTTCGATATTGTGTTTCGTCGCGAACATCGTTGTAACCTTTAAATGAGCCGTGTGGCATGCAAGGTCATCCAGTTTATCACGAATTATGTCCATTACATAAACATTTGCTCCAATGCCAGCAAAGGTCTTCGCTGCATTACACCCTAAGGTTCCAGCCCCCAGAATCACTACTTCTGCAGGCGGAATACCTGGTACTCCACCGAGCAAAATCCCACGACCACCGCCGGGAGATTCTAAAAGTTTCGCTGCCAATTGAACGGACAGCTTACCCGCCATTTCACTCATGGGTATCACGATAGGAAGTCTGCCATCATCCTTCTGGACTATCTCATAACCAACAAGCGTGATCTTCTTCTCCTTCACAATCTGGCAGAATTCTTTACGTGCTGTAACGAGGTGGATAAACCCCATTATTATCTGTCCATCTTTTATGTAAGAATATTCTTCTTGCTGAGGTCTTCGTACTTTCAAAACAACATCGGCACGTCGATATGCCTCTTCTTTTGAATATACGATTGTACCTCCTGCTTTCTCGTAGTCGCGATCAGAAAAACCTGCTTCTTCACCAGCCTTCGTCTCAATATAAACCTTTGCATCGAATAACAGTAACTCCTGCACGCCCATTGGTGAAAGACCAACCCGATATTCTGGCGTATCTTTAAAAGGCGGTAGTTCCTTAGGAACACCAAAGATCATGTAACCTCCTTCCTCAGAATAAATACCTAAAAGTCCAAAATACCTAAATTCCTAAATATAATTTTTAGGTATTTAGGTGTCTAGGTATTTAGGCATTTAAAACAAGGGTCTTTCTCTATATTCGCCATAAACTCCTCTTAATGTATCTGATATTTCTCCAACAGTAGCATACTGTCTCACACAATCTAGAATTGGTTCCATTACATTCATATTATTTATTGCAGCTTGCTTTAGATTCTGTAATACACGTTTAATCTTTTTGCTGTTTCTCTTCAGTTTAATTATTTTTAACTTCTTCAATTGTTGTGCTACTGCTTTTGGTGAAACTTTCAAAGTTAAATATTTCTTTATTCCCTTTTCTGTCACAAACGAATTAACACCGACGACCTTAATGTCCCTGCTCTCCACATCCTTTTGATATTGATAGGCACTCAGGTGTATCTCCTTTTGAAAATATCCATTTTCGATCGCATTAAATGCGCCGCCTATTTCTTCAATTTTCTCAAGATAATTATTTATTTCTTCTTCTAACTTATTGGTCAGTGATTCAACACAGTACGAACCACCCAATGGATCACTTATCTGGGGAACACTACTCTCATAGGCGATGATTTGCTGCGTACGCAGAGCTAATTTCACGGATTCCTCAGTAGGTAAGGCGAGTGCTTCATCAAAAGAATTGGTATGAAGACTCTGTGTACCTCCCAAAACGGCAGCGAGGGCTTGAAGCGCCACACGTATTGCATTGTTGTTGGGCTCTTGAGCAGTAAGGGTCGAACCTGCTGTCTGCGTGTGAAATCTTAACATGCATGATCGAGAGTCCTTCGCTTGAAACTTTCGTTTCATGACTCGTGCCCAACATCTTCGAGCTGCCCTGAACTTTGCGATTTCTTCCAAAAAATTATTGTGGCAATTAAAAAAGAAAGAAAGACGGGGTGCAAATGAATCAACTTCAAAACCGGCACGTTCAATCACGGCCTGAACGTACGCTATAGCGTTTGCAAGAGTAAAGGCAACTTCCTGCGCAGCAGTTGCTCCAGCCTCCCTGATATGATAACCAGAAATAGAGATCGTATTCCATTTTGGCAAGTTTTTACTACAATACGAAATAATATCAACAGTAATCTTGGTAGAAGCGGCCGGCGGGTAGATATACGTGCCACGGGCAATATACTCCTTGAGAACATCATTCTGAACAGTGCCCGAAAGAATTTTTGGTGACGTACCTTGTTTTTCAGCAACTGCAATATACATTGCTAAAAGAATTGCTGCAGTAGCATTAATCGTCATCGATGTGCTCACGCGATCCAGAGGAATATCACGAAACAATATTTCCATATCTTCCAAGGTATCGATAGCCACCCCAGTTTTACCGACCTCACCCTCGGCGAGAGGATGGTCTGAATCGTAACCCATCTGCGTTGGTAAATCGAAGGCCACGGAAAGACCAGTCTGCCCGTGTGCAAGGAGATACTTGTAGCGTTTGTTTGACTCCTCGGCAGTGCCATATCCTGCGTACTGACGCATTGTCCAGAGGCGCCCACTGTACATCGTTGGATAGACACCGCGGGTAAAAGGGTATTCTCCCGGGTTGCCGAGGTCCCGTTCGTAGACAAAGTCTTTTAAATCGTCTGGAGAAAATAACATAACCTTCTTAATAAATGCCTAAAATCAAATAACCAATGTCAATTCAAGCCCAAAATCCCAATAACACAATTGATCATTAGACATTTGAATTTCCTTTGTCATTCGACATTTGAAATTTGACATTGTGTTCAGAGAATTCTCATTACTCTCGTAGATATGAGCCATTGAAAAATTTTTTGAGTGTGTAAATTATCCGATGACCACCAAGACATCTCTGCTGTTCACGGCTTGCCCCTTTTGTACCAGAATCTTTTTGACAACTCCATCACCTGGCGATTTCATCTCATTTTGCATCTTCATCGCTTCAACAATAACAAGTCCCTGTCCAGCTTTTACGACATCTCCTTCAGCGACCTCAACTTCAATAACCAATCCCGGCATTGGAGCAGTGACCGTCAATTCTTTCTTCTCGCCTACCTGCGGTGTTTTCTTCAGGAGTTTCTGTACCTGCTCATCGTAGACTTCAGTAGAGAATTCCTCTCCATCTACTGATACGAGGTTGTCAGCATCGAAAACGACGTCATGCGGTTTCTTATCGATAATTAATGTAAATTGTGAAGCCGTGTCGCTCCTTACGACCTCAATCGGAATTTCTTTATTGTCTAAAAAAACTATGAACTTGCCACCTTCTCTTTTTATATCAATCTTAAATTCTTTATCGTCGATTTTAACTATGTACGCCATCTCATCTACGACGCATCATCACCTGGCTTCTCCGATAGATACAAGATTCCTGATTGTTCTTTAACGTCACTCCTGTTGTCGAGTGTATACTCATCTTCTCTCATCGACCCTTTTGATATCTCATGGGGCGTCCAGCCAGCTTCCAGGGACTCATACCTATTTCCTTTTTTGCATGCGAGACCTCTGCTTTTTCTTCCTTCAGAATTTTCCCAATAGCAGCAGCAAGAGCGGCTATTTCATGATTCTTCTTTTTATATTCAATCCTACCTAAGACTTTATCAATGAACGTCGTATCATAGTCACCAGAAATGAACATTGGATTATTCATGACGAGCAGGTGAAAAGGTATCGACGTTTTAATCCCCCTTATTCGATACTCTCGTAGTGCACGCTCCATGCGTGTGATTGCTTCGCTTCGCGTTGGCGCCCAAACGAGTAATTTTGCGATGAGAGGATCATAGTATATTGGGACTGTAAATCCTTCATAGATGCCACTCTCGACGCGGACGCCAGGACCACCGGGTTCAATGAGCTCAACAATTTTACCAGTTGAGGGTGCAAAATTATTTTCTGGATCTTCAGCCGAAATTCGGCATTCGATTGCCGAACCAAATGTTTTAATATTCTCCTGTTCTAATGATAACTTTTCGCCCGAGGCAATCTTTAACTGTTCTTTAACAATATCAACTCCAGTGATTAATTCTGTAACAGGATGTTCAACCTGCAAACGCGTATTCATTTCGAGAAAATAAAAGTTTCTATCCTTATCAACCATAAATTCAACAGTCCCGGCATTCGTATAGTTTGATGCCTTGACTGCCTTTACCGCCGCCTCACCCATCTTTGTACGCAATTCAGGGGTCACGATCGCTGACGGAGACTCCTCGATGAGCTTTTGATGACGACGCTGGACCGAACACTCTCGCTCGCAGAGATGGATTACGTTACCATAATTGTCTGCGAGAATTTGAAATTCAATGTGTCGTGGTGATTCGAGAAATTTTTCGATAAATATTATCGGGTTTCCAAAAGCAGATTGTGCCTCACTCATTGCCTGTTTCATCAGACTCACGAGTTCTTTCTTTTCTCTCACAACGCGCATCCCTTTTCCACCACCACCACCTGCTGCTTTCAGTAAAATTGGGAAACCGATGTGTTCTGCAATAACCAAGGCCTCTTTTTCTTGTTTTACGGCACCGTCACTCCCAGGAATGGTTGGAATACCCGCTTTGTTCATTGTCTCTTTCGAGGCAATCTTATCACCGAGGAGCTCAATTGCCTTTGAATCCGGACCAATAAAAACGACATTATTTGCCTCGCACGCTCTCGCAAACTCTGTATTTTCAGCCAAAAATCCATAACCAGGATGAATGGCCTCGGCGCCTGATTGTTTGGCAATTTCGATTATTTTACCGCTCTTCAAATAGCTCTCTGTAGCTGGTGGCGGCCCTAAGTAGTAGACTTCATCTGCATAACGCACGTGGAGAGCCGTTCTATCTGCATCAGAATACACCGTCACGCTAGAAATATTCATCTCTTTACACGCCCTGAGTACTCTCACGGCAATCTCACCACGATTTGCAACAAGTATTTTCTTAAACATAGTTTTTAGTTAAATGTTATTCGGCATGGCAGCCTGTATCGTTTTTGGGCATCGTTATACGTCACAAAAAGACGAGCAACGACTAACGATACGGGCCTCCATCTCGTCTCGCACTTCGTCCCGAGGCTCGGTTTCGAGGGAAGACTCGATGTCGAGAGAGATGTCGTATAACGAAAAACCAATAACTGAAACATTTCTATTTTAGGTATTTAGGTGTTTAGGTATTTTGGAATTTTATAAAGGTATATTTCCATGCTTTCTCGCAGGGTTTATATCGCGTTTGCTGTCAATGAGTTCTAATGCCTCAATCATTCTTGGTCTCGTTTCCGATGGCCGTATTATTGCGTCAATATACCCTTTACTTGCTGTCACAAATGGGTTCGCAAATTTATCAATATATTCATCAACCAACTTCTTCTCCAGTGCTTTCGGCTCCTTTGCCTCTTTAATTTCTTTTCGATAGAGAATTTTCACTGCACCGTCAGGACCCATGACTGCAATCTCAGCGCTTGGCCAGGCAAAATTTATGTCTGCACGCGTGTGTTTCGAACTCATAACACAATATGCACCACCATATGCCTTGCGCGTAATTACCGTAATTCGAGGCACCGTTGATTCACAAAATGCATAGAGAAGTTTCGCGCCGTTCTTAATGACACCGCCCCATTCCTGAGCAGTTCCAGGCAAAAATCCTGGGACATCAACAAATGTAATAATTGGAATATTGAAGGAGTCACAAAAGCGGACGAATCGAGCGCCTTTCATCGCAGAATCAATATCTAAAACACCAGCGAGAACGGCCGGTTGATTAGCGACAACACCAACCGATTTACCATTGAGTCGCGCGAAACCGACAATCAAATTTGTAGCATAGTATTTATGAACTTCTAAGAATGTATCACGGTCTATTACGTGATTTATTATTTCGCACATATCATAGGGTTTATGAGGGCTGTCTGGAATTATTTTGTTCAATTCTTTGTCCATACGATTGACATCATCGGTTGGTTCGGTAGACGGCGAATCTTCGAGATTATTCTGAGGGATAAACGATAACAGTTTTTTAATTAATTCAATGCACTCTATTTCTGTATCAACTGCAAAATGTGCTACACCAGATTTCTCATTATGAACCATTGCGCCACCGAGTTGTTCGAATGTCACGTCTTCATGTGTCGCTGCCTTGACAACGTCGGGACCGGTCAAAAACATATAAGAGCCCTTTACCATAATTACAAAATCAGTCATTGTTGGAGAATATACAGCACCTCCTGCACACGGACCCATGATCGCAGAAATCTGTGGCACGACGCCCGACGAAAGAACATTCCGTAAGAAAACATCCGTATAGCCAGCTAGGCTATCAACACCCTCTTGAATCCGCGCACCTCCCGAATCCTTGAGCCCAATGATTGGACAACCCATTTTAAGTGCCATATCTTGTAATTTAACAATCTTCTCTGCATATGCCTTCGATAGTGAACCCCCGAATACGGTAAAATCTTCGGAAAATATGCAGACCGGCCTACCGTTTATTCTTCCATATCCGGTTACAACACCATCACCCATAATTTTGGTTTTTTCCATACCGAAGTCAGTACAACGATGCGTCACAAATTTATCCGTTTCTCTAAATGACCCTTCATCGAGCAATAAATCAATTCGCTCACGTGCAGTCAGTTTACCCTTATCGTGTTGAACCTTAATCCGTTTCTCACCGCCGCCGAGGAATGCCTGCTGCTCCAGTTCTTCAAGATGCTTTATTTTATCTTCGCTTTTCATTCATCCTCCCCGCATATTACACTACAAATTCTCAAGAAACTCATTAACCTACAGAAAATAAAATTTACGAGGTTAAGAGACTTAGATGTTAAGAAATCATAATTTCTCATCATTATAATTTCCCAATTTCAATTTTGGTCTTCCATTTTCTTCAACCAGATAAGCAAATGCAATTCGAGGGTCATGCTCGAAAATGAGTAGCCAGTTTTCTTTCAATGCCTGATCTAAAATCTGCTTCTTCTTTTCAATGACATCAAGTGGGTAAAGGTCATATCCCATGATGTAAGGAATCTTTATATGAGAAGTAGTTGGAATCAAATCGCCGAGATATATTGCCTTTTTGCTCTCGGATGCAAGCATAACCGATTGGTGACCACGCGTGTGTCCACCTGTTACGATCACACTTATCCCCGGCGTAATTTCGATATCACCGTCAGCCAATATAAGTTGTCCTGCCTCCTCAATCGGTATAAAATTTTCGGTTAAGTAACTTCCTCTTGTTCTCTCATTAACATGAGTAGCATCAAACCATTCCTTTTTCTGAATAACGTATTTTGCCTTGGGAAATGTAGGAACAAACTTCTCACCGTCTTTTAATGTATTACCACCACAATGATCAAAATGAAGATGTGTATTAATGACAAAATCGACATCTTCTCGAGTAACACCCACCTTACCCAGCGAGTCGATAAGGTTAGTATTCTTCTCGACTCGATAAATCTCTCTCAATTTTTCATCAAATTTTTCACCAATACCGGTATCGACTAAAATCCTCTTTTCTGACGCTTGAATGAGTAAAGAGTTCAATCCTAGTTCGATGCGATTATATTCATCAGCCGGGTTGAGCTTACTCCACAACGGCTTCGGTACAATGCCGAACATCGCACCGCCATCGAGCCAGAATCGACCATCGGAAACCGTTGACAGTTTCAATGTACCAAGTTGCATACGATAATTAATCTCTCGCTTCAGTTTACTTTTTTCTTTTTCGCCTTACTTTGATCTTTCGCGATTTTTTAGCTTTGACTCTTTTTGTCTTTGGTTGCTCCGTCTTGGCAAATGCGCATTCATTTATCCAATCCACAATTTCTGTTGTTGGTGTTCCCGGTCCGAAGAGTTTCCCCACACCCATCTTCTCAAGTTTCTTCATGTCCTCCAGTGGAATAATACCACCTCCAATAACAAGAATTTGTGTGGCATGCCTTTTTTTGAGTAAATTGAGTACCTTAGAAAATATCGTCATGTGAGCACCAGACAAGATTGAGAGACCGATGACATCGACATCTTCCTGAACCGCAGCCTCTACGATACTCTCGCACGTTTGATGCAAACCAGTGTAGATGACTTCCATCCCGGCATCGCGCAATGCCGCAGCCACAACCTTTGCGCCACGGTCATGACCATCAAGACCAGGCTTGCCAACTAAAACGCGTATTTTCTTGCCCATAGATTCCTCCTCAAATGAAAATCTGTTACTCGTTCATGGGTATGGCGGCCCGTTTCGTCATTCGGCATCGTTATACGACAAAAAATCAAGCTATCAATGACCAACAACGAAAGACGATACGGGCTGCTATGCCGTAAAACGAAAAACGATGCCTCATCAGAATATGATCGGTTCATGATAAACACCAAATTCTTCTTTCAAGGTATTACACATTTCTCCCAACGTAGCGTACACCTTCACGCATGCGAGAATTCGAGGCATTACATTCTCGCCATTTCTCGCCGCCTTCCGAAGATCTTTTAGCTTTTCTTTAACTCGAGCATTATTGCGCTGTTTTTTTACCTTTTTTAATTCTTTTATTTGATTCTTTTCAACAGCTGCGGGAATTTTCAGAATCTCAATATCAGGTTTCTCCTCCTCTTCAAAGATGTTCACGCCGACTTGGAACTTCTTTCGCTGTTCCAATGCCTTCTGATACTCGTATGCACTGCGGGAAATCTCCTTTTGGAAAAATCCTTTTTCAATTGCTGGAATAACGCCACCCATTTTATTAATCTTCTCAAAATAGTCGTATGCGCCCTTTTCCATCTGACGAGTCAATGACTCTACGTAATAGGAACCACCGAGCGGGTCTATAACTTGTGCAACACCACTTTCGTAGGCAATGAGCTGCTGTGTGCGTAAGGCAACCTTAACTGCCTGCTCAGTTGGCAGTGCATATGTCTCATCCATTGAATTGGTATGGAGCGATTGTGTTCCACCTAACACTGCAGAGAGCGCTTGAAATGCAGTGCGTATGATATTATTCTCAGGCTGCTGTGCGGTGAGCGTACAGCCAGCGGTTTGTGTATGGAACCTCACTAAGTAAGAGCGTGGGCTCTGCGCTCCATATTTTCCTCGCATCAAACGCGCCCAGATTCTTCGTGCCGCGCGGTATTTTGCAATCTCCTCAAAAAAATCTAAGTGGGCATTGAAGAAAAAGGAAAGACGCGGTGCAAATTTGTCGACTGATAATCCCGCCTGCATACCATGTTCGACATACGTAAACCCGTTTGCTAAGGTAAAGGCGAGTTCTTGAAGCGCCGTGGAACCAGCCTCTCGTATATGGTAGCCAGAGATGGATATAGTATTCCACTTCGGCACGTGGTCTGTACAGTATGCAAGAATATCAGTAATAATCCGCATCGACGGTTCTGGTGGATAAATCCAGGTCTTTTGTGCTTGATATTCCTTCAACATATCATTTTGAATGGTACCGGTTAACACGTGTGCAGGAACGCCCTGTTTTTCTCCCACTGCAATGTACATGGCCAGCAGCATTGCCGCAGGAGGATTAATGGTCATTGACGTCGATATCTTATCGAGTGGTATACCGTCGAAAATAATTTCCATATCTCTGAGTGTATCGACCGCTACACCACATTTCCCAACTTCACCATGAGAGAACGAATCATCAGAGTCTCTGCCATATAATGTCGGAAAGTCGAATGCAACCGAGAGCCCGGTCTGACCATGTTTGAGAAGATACTTGTAACGCTTATTCGTATCCTTCGGTGTTGCGTAACCAGAAAACTGCCGCATTGTCCAAAGCCGACCGCGGTACATATTTGTGTAGACGCCGCGCGTATATGGAAACTCACCGGGATAACCGAGGTCTCTCCCGTAATCCATGTCTTGGATATCATCAGGAGTGTAGAGTGATTTTACGGGTGTGCCAGAAACTGTCGTAAATTCGCTATCTCGTTCTTTATGCATCTTTAGCTTTCCTTCCCAATCTTTTTTCGTCATACATCCTCCCTGACTTTAAATATTTTGTTTGTGATCTCGTCAGCGATGTGATAGGGATTGAGTTTACGTTCATAGACTCTGTTTATTATCTTCTCGAGTTCATCGTCCTTAATGACAAACTCTTTGAGATGTGATTTAATCTTTTCTTCAATCAATTCATGTATGTGTAACTTCAATTTTTCTTTTCTGTCTTTTTCAAATCTTCCACTGCGTTTTAAATACTCCTTGTGTGATTGTATGGTTGCTACGAGCTCCTCGATACCGACACCCTCAGTTGCAATTGTCTTCACTATTGGGTAATGCCATCCTGCCTTTTGCTGTCGTAAGTCAAGAGCAAACTTCAATTCCATGATGAGACTATCACAGCCCTCGCGGTCACCCTTATTTACGACGATGACATCGGCAATCTCCAAGAGCCCTGCCTTCATCGCCTGAATCGAATCCCCAGATTCGGGAACTAATGCGACAACGGTTGTATCGCATACTTGTGCAATGTCTAACTCTACCTGTCCCACGCCAATTGTCTCAATCAAAATGTAATCCATACCAGAGGCATCGAGTACCAATGCAACGTCCTTTGTCTTCTGCGCAAGTCCACCAAGACTACCCCTGGATGCCATACTCCTGATGAAGACATTCTCTTTCAATGCTAAATCGGTCATTCTGACGCGGTCGCCGAGCAGCGCACCACCCGAAAATGGCGAGGTTGGGTCAACAGCAATAATACCAATCTTCTTGTTCTTCTCGAGAAGTTGTTTAGCAATCGCATTCACCAGCGTAGACTTTCCCGCGCCCGGAGGACCAGTGATACCTATATGATATGCTTTGCCAGTATATTTAAAAATATTTTCCAGAATCTTCGTATCACCTTCATTCTCAACTACACTAATTGTCTGAGCAACAGTACGTTTTTCGCCTTTTAGAAGTTTCTTCAAAAAAATCATTTTTTGTCTGTGGGTTTCCTTCACTCGATTCTAATTATTTCATGAAGATAGTCTCAAGAATTTTGTTTAGCATGAAATGTTCATTATAGAACAAGATATCTATGCTCTATGTTTTAACAAATTTTTGACCCTCGTTTTAACTTCTTCTAAATCTTTTTCATTTGGTCTTCCCCTAATATCTCCGAGCTTACCCTGCGTGTTCAGTTCTTCAGCACCATGAAATTCGCCAACGACGTACAATTCATCTAAAACTTTGAAACCTATATGTTCAAAAAACTGTGCAGCATATTTACCCGCCGGAATTGCCTCATTTATCCCGGTATGAGGTCCAGAATATGTGCAGAATATAATCACACTCTTGCCTGGAAGTTGTGGTGCCCCAACTTTTATTCGTCCTTGTTTTTGATGCTTATTGAAATGCTCCACTAAGAAATTTTCTACTGGTTGAGGGGGATGCCAACGATAAGAAGGGAACCCAAGACAAATAAGGTCATAATCAAAAAAATCTAACTCTTTTGCCTCATTGACACGCAAATAATCAATTTCTGCACCGATAGATTGCATGCATTCTTTAATAGCGGCCGCTACCTTTTCTGTATTACCGGATTTAGACCAATAAAGAATTGCTACTTTCATGTTCAACTACACTCATTGTTGAGGCAATGACACGTTTATCAGCAGTTAATAATTTTTTCCAAGAATTCATTTTATATCCAACTCCTCACACGTTTTTTATATTCGGTATACGCTTCGCCGAATGTCTCTTCCATTGCTCTTTCCTCATGCGGGATGAAGATTGCCTGCAGAGTAATGAAACACACAATAGTCCCAAGAAATGACACTAACGAACCCAGCATAATTGCTACACCTAAAAGAGCGATTACCATACCTAAATACATAGGATGACGACTAAGACGATAAGGACCTTCTAAAACTAACGTAGATGATTTTTCAGATGGTTTAACTGTCGTATTTGCCCTTTTGAATAAACTATCTGCCCAGACGTTTAACCAAATCCCGACAACAATGAGTAGTACCCCAATTAATGTATAGGGAAAAATTATTAATTTTTTTACAGGAACCACAAAATGTAAAACGAGCCCGAGTAACAAATATAATAAGAAATACGTTGGCGGCTCGAGCTTGATTTTTTTCGCAATGTCCTTTTCCGTGTTTTTTCGATCTTTGGCCATGTATCTAGGCTTCTTTTAAATGCTTCAAAAGATAAATAAAATTATCAGCCAAACAATCGAGCGTTCTGTAGGCTGTTTTATCATTTACGACATCACCCTTTTCCCATCCGAATGCAATATTCCAGTAATTTGAACCTACCATGTAAAACCCTTTCGCATGAAACCACATGAGGAGTTCAGCGTGGGTGAAATTATGACCCGCTCTTGCTGCAACAACAATTGGTGCTCCTATCTTGCGTTCAAATTTACGTCCCGTAGTATACGTTAACCAGCTCGTTCTCTCCAGTAAAGATTTTAATAATCCTGGTGCTGTTCCACTGTATACAGGAGAACCTATCAGTATTCCATCTGCCGAGAGCATCTTTTCAAACAATTCCCAGAGGTCGTCATCAATCGAACACTTCTTTATCTCCTTGCAAGTATTGCAGGCTGTACACGGTTGAATTTTTTTTCCTGCAAGTTGTACTAATTCGGTGTCAAATCCTCCAGACTTGATTTTATCCAGTGTGTATTTGATAAGTTCGTATGTATTACCTTGTTTTCTAGGACTTCCTACAATACCCAAAACTTTCATAGGACATTCTTGTATAATTCTCTCTATATTTATTCCCGTGCTTTATCGATTTCTGTTTAATAACACTCCTAAATTCCTTTGAAGTATATTATCACACTCCACCATGTAAACTTTTTTTGTCATCGGAATATTTTCCCGTCGAAATGAATCCTGGTGCAAATATTTCCGGTATGAGACCTGGTGGTTTCTGTCCTAGATAATTTCCTTTCAATTTGGGAAAATGGCTCTTTCGGTTACAACCGCTGAAAAAAAGGATAGCCGACGATAGTGTCACAATAAAGATCAATTTATGTTCCAACACCAGTCTTTTTTAATTTAATTCTTTGGGTTTTACTTATTCAATGATTTTTGTTTCGATTTCTCATGACTGCTGACTTTAAGAAGACACATATCAAGAGAACCGTTCCCATCCGAATCTGTATGACCGAGAACGAAAATCTCGTCTTCATCCGTCACAACAACCGAACTCGCCCAATCAGAACCATGCCCGCCGATTGTCTTTTGCCACGTAATGTTTCCTTCTCTATCAAACTTCGTCAGACATATATCATTGTCGTAGATATTTTGAAACTTCGTCGATGCGTCTCGCATCGATTTCGTGATACCTGCAACCACGATACTACCGTCTTTCATCTCACAGATAGAATTACCATAATCATAATACGGATTATTGCCGAATGTCTTCTGCCACATTTCATTTCCATCTGCATCGATTTTAATGACGACTCCATCCATCAAATCAATACAGTCTGCATAGCCTGTCATAACATACCCGCCGTCGCTTGTGGCATAGAATGCCTTGCACCAGTCAAAACCATGACCCGCTGGACCTTGTGCTGCGTAGGATTCTGCCCAAAGTTTATTACCATCTGCGTCTGTTTTCATTACATAAAAATCGGTATTCCTTCCACCGTAACTTAAACTGGTCGCTCCAATAATACAACCACCGTCACTGGTAAGAGCTATAGAATTACTCATCTCTATTCTCTCGCCGCCATATGTTTTTGACCAGATCTCATTGCCATCCTTATCAATCTTCAGCAGATAAATATCTTCTTCGCCGGCCGTATAAGAATGCGTAAATCCACAGACAAAATAACCCCCCTCCGCTGCAGCGCATACAGACGTCCCCACATCCCAGCTTTGGCCTCCATATGTTTTCGACCAGACTTCATTCCCATCGTTATCGAGACTTATTACATAAACATCTTTTGAGCCATTCCCAAACGATGTGGTATAGCCTGTAATCAAATATCCGGCAGGCACAGCAGTACATCCATTCGCATATTCGGTACCGGCACCGCCAAATGTCTTAGCCCACACTACGTCTCCATTGGCGTCGGTTTTAAGCACCACTATGTCGGCATCGCTCGAACCCGGAGGGAACGTGTATCCAGCAATGAGGTAGCCGCCGTCGGCAGTCTCGCACAAAACCCTGCCTCCATCTGAACCCGGACCACCATAGGTTTTTGCCCAGGTAATATCTTCATCAGCAAAATCTATTTCCTTAACAACAATATGTGCTCCATCTGACATTTTTTTCTTGCCAGTTTTTTGTCGATTTTCAATGAGCGTCGCGATTGCCATCGAATTAGCATAATTATATGTCTGACCCCTTGCCGAAGTTATGATGCTACCGTCTATGAGGGGTGGTGTATCATTTCTCTCATTGCCCTCATAGATTGCTCCGGCTGCTTCGTATTCTTCTCGAAATCGTGGCGAGCCGACGATGCGTTTGCCATCGACGACATCTGCGGCAGCCAAGACCCGCACGCCAGCACACATCGCAAAAACAGGAATCTGCCTTTGTACTGCGGTCGATATCAAATCTAAAGCTTCAGGACTTTCTATGATATCACCAAAAGCGTTTGGAACAACTAGATAATTGCCAGTGCCGGGCGGGATGACCAAACAATCATAGTTCGTGATATCAGTAATCTTCGAAACGAGCAGGTCAGGGATTATCGGTTGTATGCCGAGCCGTTCGTAAACGGCCGGACACGGCGTAATTGTATCGAGGACACCAGTATGTACTACATTCCAACCGTATTGGTCAAATACATCCCTCATGAGAAAGTAGTTGAGGCCGTAATTACGTGACACCAATAGGAGCACGCTGATTCCTTCCTGTCTGGATTCTACCGTTGCGCACGTAACCATGATGAAACCAATAGTGAAGGCCACAATTATCATTTTCCCCATTTATTACCTCCTACTTGGGGTCAAATCTTTACATGTGACAAGCACATAGTCAGGCAGACCCCATCACTTCTTGCTTCTCGCACATGCCTCTCGAAACTGGGTTTTTATTCTACCAGCAGCAACAGCCATTACTATAGACTCTACAGCACCTATTTCATCGTCCGTTAGACCCTGTTCTCTGGCCACGCCAAAGTAATGCGCCATTCAAGAAGAACAACCAATGGCTAAGGCACTCGCCAGATGAATCATCAGCGTTGTTTTGGGTTCCAATATTTTATTATTGCGTGCCGAATCACAAAAATCTGAATAAGCCTTCTTTTGTTTCTCTGGTAACATCAAAGAACTCCTCTCACTTGGGGATCTCACTTGGGGTCAAATCTTTACATTTGACAAGCACATAGTCAGGCAGATAACTTCTATCTTTTCTAAAATTTCAAACGAGCATAATACCCTTAAATTGTCAATGTCAAGATTTGATTCCATCAATCCTTTTTCAGTGCTTTTTGTTTCTCGCACATGCCTCTCGAAACTGCGTGTCTATTCTGCAACCGGCAATAGCCATTACTATAGATTCCACAGCACCTATTTCATCATCGGTTAGACCCTGTTCTTTGGCCACGCCAAAGTAATGTTCCATTCAAGAAGTACAACCAATGGCTAAGGCACTCGCCAGATGAATCATCAGCGTTGTTTTGGGTTCTAATATTTTATTATTGCGTGCCGAATCATAAAAATCGGAATAAGCCTACTTCTGTTTCTCCGGTAACATCAGAGACCTCCCCCTCTCATTATGAAAAATTAATTAACCGGAATCTCTTTTATATTTAGCTTGTTTAAATTCATCTCTCCCACCCCAAATTCATAGGCATAGCGAATATGCTGTTTGTCCTGGGGTGTTCTATTGAACAATGTAGCGGTATAGGCATCCATGGCAACCGGATCAGTACCCGCAATAACGGTTTTGTCGTCTCTTGTTTGACCAGGTCCACCTGGACCATTGGTCAGTAAAATCCGATTAGCATCCATAATAATAAGGTTAGGTCTGACCACCGTGTTCAAATCTGCAATAGCTTGATCCAATCCATTCTGATGAAAATAGCCTCGATTCCAATTAATGCCCATCAAATTTTTCATACTGAGAGTCACGTCTGTCTGACTATGATGTTTGGCAATCGGTATATTAATAAACACATCTGCATCTAAAATTTCTTTGATAATTTCAACATTCTGAAGCAATCTCCCTCGAAATACGGGTACACTCTGATAAAGGTCTCTACTATTCGCAGCTACTACCCTCGCTCCAGCCCGAGAACATGTCTCCGTAATTCCGCTGATCTGAAAGCTCCTTTCTGGATCATGGCTTATAACCAACACCTCACTTGCGCCAGCCTGCAGACACATCTTTATCATCACTTCCATCACATCAGGATTCGTGGTAGATGCTATTTCGGGTGGGTTCGCCGCGAGGCAATTGGGCTTCAGTACTACTTTGTTGCCCTTTTTGACAAATCTTTCAATGCCACCCAGGGACTGAATAGCCTTTATGGTATTGTCGGCTGGAGTACCTCCTCTGGCTATGGCGAGGTCCAACGCGCCTGAAGGTGTCGGCTCGGACATTGCTTTCAAAATTTTTGGCGTTGAGATCAGACCCAAGCCCGCATATGCAAGCCCCAGCGCGGCTCCCCGAATCAAGAATTCCCTCCGCGATATCTTATCCATATTAACTCCTTTATTTCAATTTCTCATTGAAGCAACTAATGATCTATCATTATTGTTTTTACCTGATGAATCACACTATGGCTCATCGTCATTTGATGAAGGTGGATTTAATTGGTCTAACAGATTTTGGGCGTCCTGAGCCCGAAAACCGCCAGTGTCGATTTCAAGGTATCTCTCTAAATGCGCAACAGCCTTTTCATTCTGTCCACGTTCATAATAAATCTGCCCCAACATGTAATAGGGATTACTAAAGCCTGAGTCTGTGGCAAGGGCTCTCTCGTAGAACTGAATGGCCGTAGTAGTGTCCCCTTTCAGATAGTAACCTTCGGCCATACTATCATAAGAATTGGGATCGTCAGGAGCAACATCAATCAAATTCTGAAAAGCAGAAACGGCCTCATCATACTGTTGTAAACTCATATAGCTATAGCCCAGCATATTATGGAAATACGAGTTATCAGGCGCGATACCTACCCCATTCTTATAAGCCTCAATTGCGCGATAGTAGGCTTGAGTAAAATAATAGCATTGCCCCATTTGCACGTACGCCCCAACATCCTCAGGATTTGAGACGAGCACCTCTTGAGCCTCGATAATCCCTCCCAAAAGATTATTCAATTGGTCAACAAGTACGCCTCCTAGTCCATAGGGGTAATCATCACGGTTTGCGGCTAATTTCTCTCTTAACACAGCCGCGTCGCCGTTTTTTCGGTATTCAATTAATTCTTTTTGGAATCTGGCCGCATAAGCCATTCCCTTATTACGTTTAACCTCAATGACCTCATCGAATTGGGCCAAAGCTTCTTCATATTGTCCTGTTTGGCTGAGTCTCAATGCAGATCGAAAAGTAGAAAATGGCACCCAGTCATAGCCGAGTTCGGAATCCAACACATCGGCATGTTCGGTTTCTACTCGTTGTGCGTAATTTGATACCGGGTACCGCTCCACGACCAAGATAAAATTCTTGGCGGCCTGTTTTGTATCATTGATATCCAGGTAGGCTTGGGCGAGATTATACTGATCTTCCGGCGCGGATGGAGCAGCAGGATTCTCTGATAAAATTTCCTGGTACGTGAGGATGATGCTTTCATGATCTTGCGTATTGCGATAGCAAGAGAGAAGCCTGTTTTTAAGCCCATTGATCCATGCCACGGTCACAACGTCATTGCTTGAAGTCAACAGTTTTCGGACGGCTGGTTCGTATACTGCTGCGGCCTCTTTCCATTT
>CP070664.1:1045318-1057701 GCA_020355325.1 Caldifarciminota bacterium | reverse complement strand
ACAGGGAGTAGAAGAAGGTGTATTTGATAGTCAATTTCCCGATGACTCTGCAGAATTGCTGATGCAGGTAGGAACTGCTCTGAATGAAGCAATATGTAGATTGCTCATCAAAGGAGATGAAGATCCAGATCGTATAGTAAGAATGATCGAGACAAAAATTAAGCTTTATCAAGATGCTATGGAACGTATACTTGGTGCTGCGCAAGGTTCTTTACAGATTTATGTTCCTGAAGATTATGGAGATATTTTGACTTTGTTTTATAAAAAGTTAAGGGAGGATCAAAGAGATGAAGATAACAAAACATAAACAAATGAAAAGATTATTTATCAATACGAAAATTGGTTTATGTATAGTATTATTATTCATAAAAGGCGTACAGCTTTATGCACAGGAGATGACTGCAGAAGAAATCATTCAGACTATGACCGAGACGATGAATCCCGAGCAATCGAAAGGAATTATGAAGATGACTATTGTGACGAGCACGGGTCAGGAACGCACCTTCGAATACGAAACTTTTTCGAAAGACAAAGGGGATAAGAGTTTGATGAAATATCTAAGTCCTTCACGCGTCAAAGGTCAGACCATACTTATGCTCAATGATGCGAATGATATCTGGACATTTTTTCCACGCACCAAACGAATTCGTAAGCTCGCCACCCATGCCAAGAAACAAAAGCTCGAGGGTAGTGATTTTTCATACGAGGACATGGGAGCTTCAAATGAATTTATTGAAGAATATAATTCAGTCCGACTTAAAGATGAAAAGAAACAAGGACGCTCATGTTACAAGCTTGAGTTAACAAGAAAACCCGAGAGCTCAGCTGGCTACTCACGACTGATTGTGTGGGTCGATAAAGAGTATCTTGTTCCACTTTTGATCGATTATTATCATGATGATGATCCTGAGCTCTGGGAAAAGCAGCTCATACTCAGCGAAATTCAACTCATTGATGCAATTTATACGCCTATGAAAGTGGTTATGTACAATAAACTGGATGCCACACACACGAGTATGGAAATTATTGAGGTCAGCTACAATGTCGATTTATCCGATGACCTCTTTACTGAAATGGGGATGCAGAAATGAAGGTGATCATAGGAATACTACTCAGCGTCATGACCATAACATGCGGATATGCCCAAGTAGATTTGTACGGTTACTTTGAACCACAATACACAGGCTTCTACCAAAACGATGACTATTACCAATTCCAGTCCAATAAGCTGAGGGTCGATGTGAAAAGCACGGCCGTCGAAAATGTCGAATTCGGCGCGGATGTGATTTATCTCCTCTACTTTGGCAAAAAGGATTGGAATATACTCGATTTTCTACCGGAACGAGTAACCGCTCCCCTCCCTATAGATCTCTACCCTCTGTTTCAGTTATCGTACAGAGATAGCTTCTACCTCGATAATGCGTACGTGCGCATTGCAAACTATCGCCTTGCGCTCACCGCAGGTAAACAACAGATTTCACTCGGAACAGGATACTTCGCCAATCCAACCGATGTATTCAATCTTAAAAATGCACTCGACCCAACCTATGAACAGCCAGGACACAACGCACTACGCGCCGATATCTTCCTGAAACATAGGTTGAGTATCATGGCACTGTACACACCGATTGCACCAGATTGGCAGAACTCGGGTAAATTACTGCGAGTAAAAGCAGGTATCGGTCATTTTGATTTCTCGGTGATGGGATATGAATTTCAATATACCTCAACTGATTTCTATACATTTGAACAAACAGGGCAACGACGCAGGCTTCTCGGCGCCGATTTTGTCGGCGAGGTATTTGGCCTCGGAGTCTGGGCTGAAGGCATCTACAATTTCATGGAAGACGAGGACGATAATTTTTATGAATTCTTAGCGGGTACAGATTACACGTTTGAGTCTGGTCTCTATACCATGCTCGAATACCATCACAACTCTCTCGGCAAATCAAGTGATGAAGACTACGATCTCAATGATTGGATGCGATTTTTTGTTGGTGAGACCAAGACCATCTGTCGAGACCAGATGTACGGACTCATCCAGTATCCGCTTACTGACCTGATCACCTTTGGCAGTATGGCAATCTTCAGTGTTTCTGATCAGAGCGCTGTGCTCGTTCCTATGGTCAACTATAGTATCTTTGAGAATGTAGACATTACACTCATGCTCAATCTCTACATTGGTGAGGAGGGAAAGGCTTATAGTAGTACACTGGGTAGTGGCGGTTTCCTACGCGCTCAGGTCTACTTCTAGAGATTTCTACAAAAAAGTAGAAATCTTCGATTACAACGATTTAATGAAGATTACAATGATTTAAGAGCGATGAAATAGGTTTTCATAACTTCTAAGGAGGAACCATGAGAGAAAAGTTACTCAAAAATTGGGCTCGTTTTGCCGCAACGCATCCGTGGCGGGTAATCATTGGATTGCTGATCATAACCGTACTTGCCGCTATTCCTGCATCGCAGATTAGGATGGATATACGCTGGTCAGACTTGCTTCCCATGAACGACCCCAAGGCGCAGGAATTTGATGAGATATTAAAGGAATACAAGAGCGCGTCGACGTTTCTCGTTGTCGTGCGTGGAGAGGAGCAAGAAATTAAGAAGTTTACCGATGCGATTGTCCCCCAGATTGAACAGCTCACCCAATACTTCCAGCGTGTAGATTATAAAATAGACAGGGAATTCTTTTCTCGACACGGCTTCATGCTCGCCGAGGCAAAGGACCTTGAACAAAGCGCTGATATTTTCACCGACTTGAATCTTGTCCCTCTCATGACAACCATTAACGACAACTTCGAAGAGGAATACGTCGGTGATGAAGAAGCACTCAGTACCAAGGAGAAGGAAAATGAAGCGGTGCGTACGCTCGACGGCTTCCATTATTGGCTTATGGTGATGGACAATTTCATTGATGACTTCAGCATAGCCACACCCGAACGTGCGGATTCAGCAGTTGAACGTTTTCTGTACGGTGACCCCTACTTCATTTCTCAAGACAAACGCGTACTGCTCGTAAATGTAAAAGCAACATTCACCGCGATGGATATTGAAAAGGATATCGCAGCAACCGATAGTGTTCAGGCGATCTTAGATAAGACCCTGCCGGATTACCCGGGTGTCAATGCTGGCATAGCAGGTATGATTCCCTTGCAGAAGGACGAGATGGAACATACGACGAAGGATATGCAGCTCAGTGCGATAATTGCCTTGGTACTGGTGCTCGTTCTGTTTATTCTTACGTTTCGCATGTGGAGCGCACCGGTTCTTGCTGCACTCAATCTTATCATCTCGATTATTATTGCGGCCGGTGTAGTAGGACTCGTCCTGGGCAGACTCAATATGATGACCTCTTTATTTGCCGTTATTCTCATTGGTCTGGGTATTGACTACGCAATTCACATAATCTCAGTATATAGCGAAAGGCGGGTTATTGATGGTGAGCCGATAACTGCCATGCAGGAAACATTGGTTCGGTCTGGTTCTGGGATTATTACTGGTGCGCTGACTACCGCAGCAGCATTCTTTGCCCTTGCGATTTCTGTGACTCAAGGTATCAAAGAGATGGGTATTGTGCTCGGCATCGGCATTCTCTGCGCAATGGCTACTACCTTGACTGGATTACCTGCGGTCCTCGTCGCTCGTGAGCGGTTTATTTCGAGGGTGAGCCGTAAACCCTTTCAGCAGCCTCACGTAGAATTTAAGGTCCTCGGAAATTTGGGTCAGAGCATAATACGTCGCCCTCTCCTCTATCTTGCAACCGCGATAGTAATCACTGGAGTACTTCTGTACCAAGCACTCAATATTAAATTCGACTACAATATGCTCAACGTAGAACCCAAAGGACTGCCAACAGTTGAGTTACAGGACACGATCATCGACGCCTTTGACCTCAGCCCTGATTTTGCCATGGTCATCACGGGCTCGGTTGAGGAATCATGGGAAATGGCCGAGAGACTTAAAGAGATGCCCACGATCAGCATGGTCGAGAATATCACCGATTACCTGCCGCCGCACGACGAACAATTAGAACGACGTCCTCACGTTACAAAAATCAGGAATGTGGTACAACAGAATACCAGAGAGAGACCACTCAATGAGAATCGTCTGGAGCAATTGCTCACTCAATTAGAGAGACTAGACATGAACATTTACGAACTCGCGCAGCTTGCGTTCATCGGCGGACAGGATAAGGTCGATGATAAATGTAAGAGTATAATCGGCGATCCGGAAAAAGAAAATTCTGAAAGTTTTATCCTAAGACTCATTGAAAAGATTCGACAGAATCCGCAACGAGCAATGGAGCAGTTGAATAAATTCCAGAGATACTACTACTCAAGACTTCGTGAGAAAATCTATAATATGGCAAATCCCGGGTTTATTACACTCGAATCGCTCCCTGAACACATAAAGAATCGATACATCAATGAGGCGGGTGATAAATACCTCGTTACGATCTATCCACGAGAGCAAATATGGAATTATGATGCTCTCACCAGGTTCAATAAACAGCTCGAACGTGTGAGCCCCAAGATAACCGGTACCCCACCCATATTCTTGCATCTTATCAATCTCATCGGAAGGGATGGCTTAATGGCGACCATACTCACGGTGATCATCGTTGTCGTGTTGCTCTGGATAGATTTCCGTAGTCTACATCTCGCATTACTCGGTGTGATTCCACTCTTGTGCGGTGGCATATGGATGGTCGGACTCATGAAGACATTGGGGTTAATGCTCAATGTCGTCAATGTGATGGGTATCCCCATGATTGTCGGTATTGGCATCGATGATGGAGTGCATATTTTACATCGTTACCGATATGAAGGTTTTGGTCACACACCCCTCGTTTTAAAGAGTACGGGCAAAGCAGTGTTACTGACATCACTCACCACGATGGCTGGTTTTGGTTCCTTGATGGTTGCCTCGTACCGAGGCTGGATGACCCTGGGTGCTCTTCTCGTATTAGGTGTGGGTGCCTGTTTTCTTACCACTGTGTTGTTCCTGCCATCGATAGTTGGCCTCTTGCAACGAGCAAATAAAAAGTAGTATAGTCAAGGAATACGATGTGGATACAGTAATCATCGCACTCGGTACTGCCATGATTGGTCTGGTCATTCTGGCAATGCTGATACGGTCCTTTCTCGAGGGTTCATAGAGCTGTAGAACCATAAAAAATACATAATCTTCTTCGGGCATCCACCCGCATTCACACCCGTGACGGGGAATGCCGGATCCAGTCGGACTCTCCGCTTAAAATATCTCCAATAAATAACACCCTTTTTAGTGGTTTGTGAGAGGTTTGTGAGCATTTTGTGAGCATGTTTGTTAATATAGTGCGAACGTTTGATTATATCAAACGTTCGCTTAAGGAGATGATATGGCGAAGGACCTGAAAAAAGAGGCAAAAAAGAGAATATTTGATGCGGCAGTATCACTCTTCGCACGAAAGGGCTATGCTGCAGTCGGTATTAGGGAGATTGCAAAAAAAGCCGATGTAAATATCTGCATGATAAACTACTACTATGGTGGAAAGGTTGGAATACTGAGGGAAATCATCAATGAGTGCTACGAAAAATATTACCGCGCCATTACTCATGTCGATATAAATGATATTCCTCTCGAGCAATGTGTTCGAGCAATTATTAAAAATCTTGTTGCATTCTTCAGAGAGAATACAGAAAGTGCTCTGGTTGCTTTTAATGCACTCTCATTCGACATTCCGGAAATCGTCGATCTTAAAACACGATGGACTGTTGAGTATCGCGAAAAGGTGAATAAATTCTTTAGTCAAATCGGTCTCGACACAAGCGATGCCACACAAATGAATTTCGTCCACGGTCTATTAACTACGATTGTTGAATCGCACTTCACGCGTAGGTTTTTCTACGAGCATATCATAGGAACCGGCACCCTCGCAAAATCACGAGAGGCGAACGTCTTACCAGAGCCTGCGTTAGACTATGACGATGCGTTTTACGAAAATTTTACAGAGATGCTGACAAACTTCTATATGCACGGGGTGACGGGTATCGCTACCAAGAAGCATGAAAAAATGAGCGGTGAACAGGTATGCATTGAGAAATGATTTCGAGGGAACAGCTTAATGAAGGCAGAAAATATTCTGGTCATTAATGGTGCAACACGAGAAAGTGGAAACACCGATGTTATCGTACAGAAATTTATTGAGGGAGCTCAAACAACGTGGTATACGATAGAGTATGCAACGCTTCGCGAATTAAATATTTCAGATTGCATTGGTTGCTGCAAGTGTTTGCGAGAATCGGTCTGCAATTTTCAGGATGATATGACACAGCTTCGAGATACGATTCTAAAATCGCATATAGTCGTGTTCGCCTCTCCCCTCTATTTCTGTGAAGTCACTGGACTGATGAAGAACTTTTTGGACAGGCTCTATTTCTTCTACCATCCAGTAAATAAGCACCTCGTGGCCGGGAAAAATGTTTTGGTTCTGACGTCCTTGGGAGAAGAAGAGATTGGAAATGTAACAGCCGTGCTTGAGGAATTCTATAGACGCTTTCTTCGCGCGCTCGATCTTAAGCTATTGGATATGGTGTATTTCCCCGACCTCGGGGAAAAAGATGCAATTAGCCAAAAACCAGAATATTTAGAAAGAATTTTTAACATCGGACAGACTTTAATAAGTACAATGTAATGTTGAACTTTTTGATACTTTTATGAATTATTTTAATAATGGGAGGCATCAGTATGCCGGAAAGATGTCCAATCGAGGAGGAAACGATGAAAAGATTGACAAAGAGTAATCCACGACCCTTGCGTGGACCAGTTGTATAATCACTAAAAAAAGGAGGACACATGAGTTTTTTATTACTCTTGCTTCTTGCAATCAACAGTGAAAAAACTGTTGAGGTGCGTTACACAGAAGTTGCCCCTCATATTGACGGGGTGATTGAGGATGTTTGGTTTGCAGCCGATTCGGCGTATAATTTTGTCCAACACATTCCCTATGAGAAGACCGAGCCGACGGAAAAAACCGTGGTCTATGTGTTGCAGGATGAAGATAACCTTTATTTTGCCTTCCGCTGCTATGCAGATAATCACGCGCCGATTGCCAGTTATACGCGTGATGAAGATTATGTAAGGATTAGTATTGATCCATTCGGTAGCAAAACGACGGGTTATTTTTTTCAGGTCTTTGCGAGTGAGATATTCTGGGACGGTTGGGTACTCGATGACGGTCGTAGCCGGGATGATTCATGGGAAGGTGTGTGGTATCGTGCCGTAGGAGTGTATGACGATTACCTGGATTTTGAGATAAAGATACCCTTCAAGTCAATTCGTTATAAGAAAGGACTCAATCCATGGCACATACAGTTCTTTAGGCATTTGGCCCATAATCGTGAGGATGATTACTGGACCGAAGTCCTTCAGACAGAAGGAGATCTGGTTTCGAAATGGGGCTTTTTGGATGGTATCAATCCCCAGTCTACGGGTTACTATTTCGAATTACTTCCTGAGGGATATGTGAGATATGATAGCGATGAAGTACTCGATAGTACTGACTTTAAACCGAGTGTGAGTTTAAATTTAAAATGGGATGTTACTCCGCAGACCACGCTCAATGCGACTGTTTATCCAGACTTTGCACAGATTGAGTCTGATCAGTTTACACTCAACCTCTCTCGCTATCCGACGTACTTAGACGAACGAAGACCTTTCTTCATTGAAGGGACAGACATTTTCCACATGTCTGATTTCGGAGATGATGGACCCCATTTCTTTAACCCATTAAATATTTTCTACTCGCGCCGGATTGGTAAGTCGCTGGATGGTGAAGTGGTTCCGATTATTAGCGGCTTAAAAATGACGAATAAATCCGTCGATTGGAACATCGGTGCATTGGGCGCTTATACAGACAACTTCACTGATGCCCAAAATGGTATAGACGAGCCCCGTCGTTGGTTTGGTGTATTCAGAGCAAAACGGAGCGTGTTTGAAAACTCTGATATCGGCATGCTTTTCAGTGGCACCATGGTCGATAAAGATAATTACAACTATGCCTTTGGTCTTGATGGCGTATATCGAAAAGGCCCTGATCAGGTCATTGTCCAGGCAGCATTGAGCGATAAGAACGAAAAGAGGGGTTGGGCTTTATCCACCGGATATAGAGGTTTTTGGGGTAATTTCTTCACGAAAGCCGCAGTCGAGGTTGTGCAGGATTCTTTTGACGTAAGCGATATTGGTTTTATCCCTTGGGCTGGCCGGAAAAGGGCTTATCTGTTTAGCGGTCCCTCTAAAATATATGAAACAGGATTTCTGAGGTGGCTCTACGTCGGTCCTGGAATTCACTTTATTCAGGAACCAGGTGATTCAAATTGGTCAACAATCGGCGGCATACAGATTAATCCGGTTTTCCGTAATAACTGGGGCATAAGTTTGAACCTGTATGCTGGTCGTTACTATGAAGCAGACACTAACTACTTCCATCGAAGTCTCGATTTCTCATTCTGGAGTTTGATTATGGGTAATAACATCAATTTTGGTGGGAATTACAGTTACACCTATAATTATCGACGGGATTTCCTTGCGTACCAGGGTTCAAACTGGTTCTTGTTCGCGTATTCCATAATACCGCAGATGAGCATCGTACTGTTTGGGAATGTATGGGCCGAATGGGATACAACCAATACCATCATTGCGATGACCCATATGCTAAGACCGAGACTCGATTTCCGTATCAATGCAGATTTGAATGTAAGCATCTTCAACGAGTTCGTTATGCATACACCAGAGACAAATCTCAGAGATACAGAATTGCAAGCCAACCGATTCGGAATACTCTTTTCATGGAATTTTCTACCGAAGTCCTGGCTGTATGTTGCATTGAATGATTACCGAATGCAGGATGAACAGGGTACATTACAACCCATATACCGTATAGGTGCGGTCAAGGTAAAATACTTGTTCTATTTCTAACAGGGAGGATATATGAAACTGATAACAGACGGCTTCATACGAGTCGTGTGTATACTACTCGGTCTCGCTTCGCTGAGTCCTGCAATCTCTTTCTATGAACACACCATCGCGACGAATTACAATAACCCCTGGTATGTTTTTGGCGTTGACATGGATAACGATACAGATGTCGATGTTGTGGCCTCAGGACGTTTCGGAAACTCTCTTACATGGTGGGAGAATATCGATAATGTCAATTTCATACGGCACGACATCTCCACCACTTCCTTATTTGCTATGGGTGTTTATGCAGACGATATGGACGATGACGATGATGTCGATGTACTGTGTGCGTCTCAAACGAACGGCGTCGAATTATGGGAGAACGACGGCAGCCAGACATTCACCCGCCACATCATCGCAAGCTGGGCGTTTGCAAACAGACTCGATGTCGAAGATGTAGATTCGGATGACGATCCTGATGTTCTTGCGGTATGCTGTGAGGCAAGCAATCCCTTCGTCGGCTGGATTGAAAACGAAGGGAATTTGAATTTCACCCCGCATATTATTAAAGATAATTGGGATAATGTTAATTGCGTCTACGCCATTGACCTGGATGAAGATATTGATGTTGATGTACTTGCCAGTGCTTCTCAAGCAGGCGATATTTCGTGGTTTGAAAACGACGGCAATGAGAATTTCACCGAACATCTCATTCTACACACGTACGCACGTCCCAGCAGCGTCTATGCCGATGATATAGATTCAGACGGCGACATCGACGTGCTGGCAACGATATGTGTGCTCGATCAGGTGGTGTGGTTCGCAAATGACGGCAGCGAGAATTTCACCCAGTATTCGATCGGCTCACAGTTCTTCCGGCCCCACATGGTGCGCAGTGCTGATATTGATGATGATGACGATATCGATGTCATCGGTACAGCTATCAACCGCAACGAAATCGCCTGGTGGGAGAACGACGGCAGTGTTCCCCCTCAGTGGACAAAGCATGTGATTACCAGTTCGTTCACTGGTGCAACGGGTATCGACGTGAAGGATGTCGATAGCGACGGTGATCTCGACGTACTCGGTGCCGCACAGTTTGCCAACAGCATAAGATGGTGGGAGAATTCGCTTGTCGCCATCGATGAAGATGATCGCGAATCGTTACAGCCTGACAATAAGCTTCCAACAATCATCAATGGCCTACTGCCCTTAACAGATCGTGTTTACTGTAAGATTTTTGACATTACTGGCCGCCGGGTGCAAACGCTGAATCCAAAACCAGGAATTTACTTCGTCGAAATCGAAGAGGGATATTTACAGAAAATTGTCAAAGTTAAATAAGGCAGAGGGGATGAAATGAGTCGCATTTTCGTGTTACTGATAATATACTAACCGCTTCGGTGGTGTCAAGGTGAAGTACATGTTTCATTTCTCAGTGTAGATGATGAATGCTCGTTGGGTTAAAAGATGTAGAATAAATTCTGTGACCCAGCCAGCAGAAGGAGGCAGTAATGAATACCTATCGAGACAATAGAAGATACACAAAAAATTCAAAGTCTCTGTTTTATGGAATTGTCCTGTGGTACGCACTCTTCGTGCTTAGTCTTTTCACGGTCGAGGCTCTGGAAGCAAGCACGTGGTATGTTCCGAGTGCAATATCAACCATAAAACAGGCTGTAGAAGTTTCAGCATCATACGGTGACACCGTGCTCGTGGCTCCTGGTATTTACGATACCACATCAGGAGAATCTTTCCCCATCAATATGAAAAACGGTGTTGTTTTAATGAGTGAAGCTGGGGCTCCGACGACAATAATTGACGCACAATCGACGGGCAGAATATTTCATTGTGAAAATTGTGATTCCACTACGGTGATAGCTGGTTTTACTATTACCAATGGAAGTACGACAAATGGAGGTGGTATTTTCTGCATTCAATCATCGCTCGAAATAAGGGAAAATATTATCATAAACAATACAGTTACGAATTCTGGCGGAGGTATATGTTGTTCTTCATCAGACCCCAGGATCGTTAAGAACACGATTGCTCATAACACAGCAATGAATGCATTTGGTGGCGGCATTTATAATTATTACTGTTCATCTGTTTTAGAACATAATACAGTGACTCGTAATACTGCTCGGTGGGGTGGAGGTATCTTTAACGATCATTCGTCACCAACGATAACGTATAACATCATTGATAGAAATCACTCGGTAATAAGTGGTGGTGGGTTAGATTGCTACATGAATTCGAGTCCGGAAATAACTGCTAATGTTATCGTAGGTAATTCTTGCGGTACAAACGGTGCAGGCATTGCCTGCTGTTATGACTGCTACCCGCTCATTATGTATAATACAATAGCTCGTAACGCAGGTGATTATGGTGGCGGAGTTCGCTCCTTAGGCAATTCTTCACCACAAATATTTCTTAATAGTATCGTGGATAATGTTGACGGCATCTACCTCACGACGGACTCTGACATAATACAAGCAAATGGGAATAACATATATTTCAATACATATACAAGAGGCGACTACGAAGTTGTGAATAATACGGCCTCGACAATTAATCTTACTGACAACTTTTGGTGGATAATTGACTCCTCCGCTATTGATTCGCTCATTAATGGTCCTGTAGATTTTGTACCATTTCGTAACTCATCCTATGAAAACGCTCCGAATGAACCGGTAAACATCACATCATTAATCGCGATGAGCGATAGCACATACTCGACCCCGCTCATTAATAATTTAGACATCGGCGATACGCTCTATATTCAATTAGAAGGAGATGATTGGAACAGTTCATTGATGGAACCAGCTCTTCTTATTGTGACAAGCAACAAAGATCCCTATGGAATCGGTGTAGCACTCATTGAGATTGACACAGCCGCAGGTGTCTATCGAGGGTTCGCCGTTATTGATACGGTGAGCGATGACGCATATAACCGTATTGGTGCACACAGCATAGATACTCTTATTATAAAGGCAAATATCGATTATACGAAATGTGATACAGTGGTTGTGGACCCGACTGGGATAACAAATGGCAGCACGACGTCAATACGAGCGAGTAAGCCACGTGCAACCATCATCAGTGGTCCATTACTATTGTCTGAGGATAAAGAGTGTAAGGTCTACGACATTTCAGGCAGAATCGTTGAACCTTTACAATTACGGCCGGGAGTTTATTTTATTGATATCGAAGGAAAACCAACCCAGAAAGTAATTAAAATAAGATGAAATTACTCAATAACCTGATGACGCAGCAACGTATTGACTTTTTTTTGGGAGGACGAATCATGAAAGGATTTACTACGTTTTTAATCATAACAGTGGCTCTATCAACGAGCCTGTTTGCTCAGATCAGTTGGAATAAGCATACGATTAGTGACAACTTCGATGGCGCCTGTTCTGTTTACGCCATAGATGTAA
>CP070664.1:1024406-1045218 GCA_020355325.1 Caldifarciminota bacterium | reverse complement strand
CAAGCGTTGCGATGGTCATTCCAGGACTGATGCTATCGCCGTCGTTGAGCTTCTTTTGGAAATCGATATTTGGGTCGATCTCCTCAAAGACCATTTTTGCCAGATCGACGCCGCACAAGATACCATCATCTTTTGGGAATATAATACCGAGGGTTTGCTCGTCCGTTACGATGGCATCGGTCGTGATGTCACCTCGTCCAACATCTTCTTTCAGCGCGAGTTTTACGATTTTACGGAACTGCCGTTTGAGTTTATCTTCTCTTGAAATTTTTCGCCCGATGTTTCCTCCCTTCGGTGATTTCGAGTTTACGTTTGATTGATTTTATCTTGTCGCGAATTTCTGCTGCACGCTCGAATTCGAGTAAAGCAACCGCATCTGCCATTTCTTTATGGAGATGTGCTATCTCCTCAATGCTCATCTCTTCTTTTTTCTCCTGCTTCGTTATACGGTCGGCCACTGATGTAGATCGCATGATTTCTTCTTTGGTTTTAACAATACTGACTGGAGTAATATTGTGCTTCTTATTGTAATCGATTTGCTTGTTGCGCCTGCGTTCCATCTCTTTAATTGCACGTCGCATCGAGGCGGTAACTTCATCTGCATACATGATGACTTCGCTGCGCACGTTGCGTGCGGCTCGTCCGGCCGTCTGTATGAGTGAACGCTCGCTTCTGAGAAATCCTTCTCGGTCTGCGTCGAGTATGGCAACCAGTGCGACTTCGGGCAGATCGAGTCCCTCCCGTAAGAGATTGATTCCGACGAGCACGTCAAACTCGCCGAGTCTGAGTGCCCTCAAGATCTCAACCCGTTGAATTGCATCTATTTCAGAATGCATATACCGTACGCGCACGCCGATTTCGTGAAGGTACTGGGCAAGGTCTTCGGCCATCCGTTTGGTGAGTGTGGTAACGAGAACACGTTCGCTCATATCTATGCGCCTTTGAATTTCGTTGATTAAATCATCAACCTGATTTTTTGCGGGTTTGACCGTAACTTTTGGGTCCACGATACCGGTTGGCCGTACAATCTGTTCAACGACACGGTGCTTTGATTTTTCTGTTTCCCATTGTGCTGGAGTAGCAGAGACACAGATTGCCTGATTGACGAGAGATTCGAACTCATGAAACTTGAGTGGTCTGTTTTCTAATGCAGATGGTAATCTGAAACCATGCTCAACGAGTGTTACCTTTCTGGAGTGATCTCCCTCGTACATTCCTTCAATTTGAGGTATGGTTACGTGGGATTCATCGATGATGGTTAGGTAATCATCCGGAAAGTAGTCGATTAAACAAAATGGTCGCTCTCCCGGCTTTCTACCGGACAAATGCATGGAATAGTTTTCAATACCCGGACAGTACCCCAGTTCCAAAAGCATTTCGATGTCGAAGTTGGTTCTCTGGGTCAAGCGCTGTGCCTCGAGTAATTTTTCTTGCCTCTTTAATTTGGTTACGCGCTCATCGAGTTCTATTTTAATATCTTTTACTGCTTCCTCAATTCTTGGAATGGTTGTGATGAAATGTTTTGCTGGAAAGATAATCACGTTGTCCAGGTCTTCTTCTATGTGACCAGAAACCGGTTCGAAGAGTTGAATCTTTTCGACAACGTCATCATATAATTCAACGCGTATGCCGTATTCTTCATCTGCCGGGTGTATGTCAATGATGTCACCGCGTACCCTGAATGTACCACGCTTGAAATCAATATCATTTCGGCTATATTGAATCGAAACCAGCGAATTGAGCAACGAATCTCGTCCTTTTTCGTTACCTTTTTCTAAAAATACAACCAGTTCTTTCACTTCGTCTGGTGAGCCGATGTTGTAAATGCACGAAACCGATGCTACAATAATGACATCTTCTTGCGAGAGCAGGGCAGAGGTAGCCCGAAGTCGTAAGCGCTCAATCTCTTCATTTATTGATGCATCCTTTTCGATGTACAAATCACTCGCTGGCACATACGCCTCGGGTTGATAGTAATCATAATAAGAAATGAAATACTCGACTGCATTCTGTGGAAAGAACGACTTAAACTCACCATAGAGTTGTGCTGCCAGCGTTTTATTGTGGGATATTACGAGCGTCGGTTTTTGAGTTTTTTCTATAACATTAGCGATGGTAAATGTCTTTCCAGACCCCGTGACTCCCAGGAGTGTCTGAAATTTATTGCCTTTTTTGATGCCATCAACCAATTGTTCAATCGCCTCTGGTTGGTCGCCCTTTGGGGTAAAATTCGAATGGAGTTTAAATTTCATGTCTTTTGAATTCTACTTAGATTGGTAGGGTTGTCAATACGCGCAGAATGAAGAGCGAGGCCGCATTGCGATGTCTTGACATTTTCTGATAATTCTGTATAATTAAAGTGATGGACGAGTATTATGGAGGAAAAGGCGTTAGAAAAGAGAAAAACGCTTGACGCTTTCTTAACACCCGAAGAGATTGTTGCAAGACTCGATAGATACGTTATCGGTCAATCAAATGCTAAAAAGGCAGTCGCGATTGCATTGAGAAACCGATGGCGCAGGCAACGAGTCGTTGGTAAGATAAAAGACGAAATTTATCCTAATAACATTATTCTTATTGGTCCTACGGGTGTTGGAAAGACTGAAATTGCGCGCAGATTAGCGGGGCTTGCGCACGCCCCCTTCATCAAAGTAGAGGCATCACGATTTACCGAAGTCGGCTACGTGGGACGAGATGTTGAATCAATGGTTCGGGATCTCGTCGAAATTTCGGTTAATATGGTGCGTCAGGAGAAAACGTCGACGGTAGCAGAGAAGGCCCAACAGTTTGCCGAAGAGCGCATCCTCGATATTCTCTTGCCGCATCCTCATCCTTCACCACACCCTGATGAGAAAATTGTTGAGGTTGATGTATCGGCTCAGACGACGAGGGAAAAAATGAGAGCCCTCTTGCACCAGGGAAAGCTCGATGACAGGACAGTAGAAATTGAGGTCTCGAAACAAAAAATGCCATTTATTGAGGTTTTCAGTCAGGCTGGTATTGAGGAGTTGAGCGTCGCACTCGAAGATGCATTCGGTGGGAAGATGCTGCGCAAGAAAAAAAAGAGAAAAATGCCGGTCAAAGAGGCGATCCACTACCTACAAAATGAAGAGGCGGAAAAGTTGATCGATATGGACGAAGTAATTAACGAAGCACGAATGCGGGCTGAAAATTCTGGTATCGTATTTATTGATGAAATAGACAAAATTGCAGGAGGCGGCGTGACGAGTGGTCCTGATGTTTCACGCGAAGGAGTTCAGCGCGACCTCTTGCCCCTTATCGAAGGATCGAGTGTGATGACGAAGTATGGTTTATTAAAAACAAATCACATACTCTTTATCGCTGCTGGTGCCTTCCACAACAAAAAACCTTCAGATTTGATACCGGAATTACAGGGACGATTTCCCATACGAGTCGAGCTCTCTGCCCTGACACAAGAAGATTTCCAGAGGATTTTGACTGAACCCGAGAATTCGTTATCGAAACAGTATACTGCATTATTATCCACCGAAGGCCTCATGCTCGATTTTACCGATGATGCAATCGCAGCAATTGCAGAGATTGCAGCGAAGGTGAATGAATCGACCGAGAACATTGGGGCTCGAAGGCTCCATACCATTATGACAAAATTATTAGAGGATCTACTCTTTGCTGCTTCACATAGTAGTGCAAAGAAGGTTCAAATTACGAGTCGCTACGTGAACGAAAAATTAGCGGACATTGTGCGTGATGTTGATGTATCGAGATATATACTATAGGAAAAGGCAATTGAGGGCTCAATTGGAGAAGGCAATTCAAGGCATTTTAAGGCAATTGAAGGCAGAAGAGAGCAATTGAAGATTAAAGAAAAAAATAGAACCAGCATATCATAATATGCAATTTGAAAAATCTCTCCTCGTTGTAACGACCGATACGAATCAGAAAATGTTAAATCAGGCAGTTCAACTCAGCAAGAATTTTGGAAGTAAACTCTTCGTACTCTTTGTTGTTGAGTCGAGCAGAATTTCTCGTCTTGCGAGTCTTACGCACCAAAAAACTGATACACTTCAGCGAAAAATCGAAGAGCAAGGCTGGGAACTCCTGTATTCAGTAGAAGATGAGGCGGTTGAAAATGGTGTCTGGACATCGCTCCATGTTGAAGACGGTAATGCAATGAGAGTCATCAAAAAATATGTAGAGACCTATAATATTGATATAATTATGGTAAAAAGGAATGAGGAAACTAAAAAAATATTTGTATCATCACTGGTTCCGGTTATTGGATTATGATGCATAATCGATATAAGGTTATTCGTTTTATGGCGTAGCTGCCCGTATGGTCTCACGGCATCGTTATGTGATAAAAGGTTTCGTCAATCGGTTATCGGTTGCGAAATGCGAAACGGTTTCGTCTGTAGGTTTCGTAATAACGACCAACGATTTACGAAAACGAATCGCATTTTCGAAACCGCCAGATAATAAACGACCTATAATTAGGACAGCCGTGTCCAATAACGGTCAACAAAAACTTTTAGGAATCGGATTTTGCCCAATAAGGAGGTGATATGGATTTCAAGATTTCCGATTTTCTCAAACCCGAGGCAATCATTATGGAAATCAAGGCAAAGGAAAAAATTGCTGCCATAAAAGAGCTGGTTGATCACATGGTGGCACATAAATTTGTCAGCGACGGCGAGCGTTTTCTTAATGCCTTAGCGAAGCGCGAAAATCTTGAATCGACAGGTATCGGTGACGGCATTGCTATTCCCCATGCACGAACCGATGCGGTTGATGATCTCATTTTGGCATTTGCACGGTCTGCGCACGGCGTTGATTTTTCATCTATCGACGGGAAACCTTCGCACCTTATTTTTCTGATTGCCTCGCCCGAAAATAAAAAATCGGAATACATTATGGCACTCGCGAAACTTTCTCGGCTCTTGCGGCGTGAGCCCGTGCGTCAAGAGTTAAGGGCTGCCGCAACCCCTGAGGAGATTCTAAAGATCATAAAGGAAAATGAAACGTGATATATTCCTTTGGTAAGGCATTTTTTATTTTCATTACTATACCACTATTCGCGGATAAAATGCTTATCCCAATGGACTTAGTGCAGACTGATCATCTCAAAGCATATGGTGTTGCGTATCACGCACTCCAAATTGGAGAAAATGTCGAGTGGCTGCTCAACTATCGAGGCGGATCGTTTCTTATGAATTATGATGCGAGAATCGAAAAAGATTGCGCATTGAATGGTGTTCTCTGGGAGGTTGTACCAGCAAGCAACGTTTTGGCGATCTACCAAACAATAGAAGAAAATAATATGGAAACGATATTGCTCGAAAAGGCGCCGAGGATTGCCGTCTATATTCCTGAAAATTTTGAACCGTGGGATGATGCGGTGACCCTTGCATTAGAGTATGCAAAAATTCCGTATGATCAAGTTTGGGATGAGGATGTCTTAGGTGGTAAACTCATGAAATATGACTGGCTTCACCTCCACCATGAGGATTTTACCGGACAGTATGGAAAATTTTACAATAGCTATAGGAACCAAGATTGGTATAAAGAGGAGGTGCGAATAAATGAAGAAATGGCGAGCATATTAGGATTTACAAAGGTTTCGAAAATGAAGCTCGCCGTGGCTTTGGTAATAAAGGATTATGTAAATAAAGGTGGATTTATCTTTTCAATGTGTTCTGCTTGTGATACATATGAGATTGGACTCGCGGCGCTTAACACTGATATTTGTCACGAAGTCTTTGATGGTGATCCGTATGACCGAAATGCCAATAATAATCTGGATTTTTCTCAGTGCTTTGCGTTCGAAAATTTTCAGTTGATTCTCGATCCACTCATTTACGAACATTCTACAATTGACGTAACCCGAGAAGCTAGTTTGCGTGGGCCAAGAACATACTTTTCGCTGTTTGACTTTTCAGCGAAATTTGACCCAGTTCCCTGTATGCTTGTTCAGAACCATACGGCATTGGTTAAGGAATTTCTCGGACAATGTACAGGCTTTAGAAGGAATACGATCAAATCATCCGTTTTGGTTTTAGGCGAGGTGAGCGGAACCGAAGAAGTGAAATATCTGCATGGAAATTATGGCATGGGTACACTTACTTACCTTGGTGGGCACGATCCAGAAGATTATCAACATTTTGTGCAAGATCCGCCCACTGAATTGAAGTACTATAAAAATTCTCCTGGCTATCGATTAATCCTCAATAATGTTCTCTTCCCTGCAGCGAGAAAAAAGGAGTTGAAGACATAAAACCGCGCAAATTTTTAGTACCTATACAAGAGTTAAAAGAGACAACCATCGTTGAGTTCGATATCATACGCGCCTCTGAGTTGCATGTCGATTTTGAAAAGACTGACATCCATGACATCAATGCACGGGTAAAACTCCATAGGACAGCAACAGGTATCGTTGCGGATTTTAAGGTAACATTTACGGCCGATATGACGTGTGTTCGATGTTTAGAAGCATTTTGTAACGAGTTTAGTGTAAATACGCAACTCGAGTACGTTGGAGGTAAGGACCCGCGAGCACGGGCAGAGAAAATAGAGTTGCAGCGGATGGATATAGACAAGGTATATTACCGGGGTTCTCAGATTGATCTGAGTGTCGGAATAAGAGAGGCGATTATTCTTGCTTTCCCTATTGCTCCACTCTGTGATGAAAATTGCCATGGTTTATGTCCAGTGTGCGGGAGTAATCTCAATAGACAGAAATGCAATTGTAAAATTGAGAAGGTTGGCTTGTTTACGCCGAACAAGAGCAAGGTAAAAAAAGATCGATGATTCTATTTCTCTTTCTCTCTATTGCTTCCATAGATAGCATTCTCCATCAACCCGAGCTCAGACCTGCGCAGGTTGGCGTGTGCATCTTTGATCTGGAAACGGACAGATTCATGTATGCATATAATAGCCAGAAACTGTTCACCCCTGCATCAAATATGAAGATTATTACTACCGGTGCAAGTTTATATTTTCTTGGTCCAGATTACCACTTTAAGACCCGGTTGGCGCTTCAGGGTACTATAAGAGAAAATAAACTTGCCGGTAACGTCGTTATTATTGGAGGCGGAGATCCGACATTTAGTTTAGATAATCTCGAACAATTCGTTGCGGCAATTAAAGAACGAAAAATTGGGGAAATCACGGGTGACATTGTTTTGGTTGATGATTATTTTACGGATGTTGCGTTAGTTGAGAATTCATTTATCTACGAAAGATTACCGAGGGGCTGGGCATGGCATTATCTCGATGCACGATATGCACCCGAAATTTCGGCACTCTCGATGAACAAAAATACCATCAATGTGAAAATGGAAGCGACAAGCTTTGGCGATTTTGCACGAGTCTTCATCGAGCCTAAAACAGATTATGTTAAACTCGTGAGTACGATGAGAACGAAATCTGGTGATGACAGCATTATTATCTATCGTCAGCCCGACGCGAACATCATCTATGTGGACGGTGGTATTGGAGTGGGACGAAAAAAAAATATTGAAGTAGCAGTTAAAGACCCGACGATGTTTGTAGGGCAATACTTTAAGGAAAGATTACAGGATGTGGATGTCAAATTTCAGGGTAGGGTTTTGAAGAAAAAAGATATTATATCATCAGTGCATGATATAACATTATCGGAATTTGTTATTGATTCTGTCCTTTCCGAGCCGTTGATCAATATTCTCAAAGAAACCGATGTCGAAAGCGTAAACCTTTATGCTGAAATATTCTTAAAGACACTGGGAGCACGTTATTACAATGAAGGTAGTTTTTATGCGGGTCTATTAATGATGAAGAGATTTCTTAGAATGTGTGGCACAGATACGAGTCAAATTTCATTGTGGGATGGTTCAGGTATGTCGACGCGCAACTTAGTTTCTCCCTATGATCTAATTCTGGTTTTGCGATATATGTATCACTCTAAACTGTTCCAGGACTTTTATGCACTACTTCCCGCTCCTGGAGAAGGAACATTAGAATATAGATTTAAAAAATTCAGAGATACGTTCCGAGCCAAAACAGGAACCCTGGATGCAGTCTCTTGTTTATCTGGGTATTTATCTGTTAATAATAGTAATTACTGTTTTTCAATGATGTTCAATAACTTCGTCTGCCCACGGAAAAGGATAGAAGAAATTCAAGAAGACATATTGAGAGAATTGGTGGAATATCTGGGAAGATGACAAATGATAAATTGCAAATGTCAAATGAATGCTCAATTGCTAATTTCCAATTTAAAAATACTGCACATATTTTAATGTTTAGATTTTCAGACATTTGAATATAGGAGAACGATGGATCTGAGAAAGAGGAAATTTGAATATAAACAGGGTCGCCTTATCCGCATAAGAAAGTATCCCAAACCATTTCGTTTTGTAGGTGTTGGGGTTATTATTATGGTAGTCTTAATAATTTTTTTATACATAGTAATCGTAGGTAGGGGTTGTTCGTAATCCTGATTGTCCATCGATTCTATACATTCATACAGTAGTATATAGTATTTAACGTATTTCTTATTGCGTTAAAGAATTGACAGGTGCCGAAATTTAGTTATAATAATAAAACTTATGGAAAAAGCTCTCTTTTTTTTATATACTAGTCTTCTTTTTGCACAATATCAACAGTTTAGACCATTCAGCAGCAGGTCATACTTAACGGTAACGGATTTGCCAACACATTCAGTCTATGTAAATTGGAATACAGAGAGTCCGACATCGAGCATGATTGCCTATGGGCTCACGTCATTATTGAAGGATACGATAAAAATCTCGGGTCGCCGCAATTTTCATCATGTCGAGCTTACCCAGTTGCTTCCTGCAACTACATATTTGTACAAAGTGATACCATATGGTGCTATCAATACATTTACAACATTCCCGGAACATGCAGATTCGTTTTCTTTCATTGTTTTTGGTGATACTCGAACCGATTCTGCCGCGCACCAGTCTGTTATTGACCGCATGGCAGCTCATGAATTCGAATTTATACTTCATTCTGGTGATTTAGTTGAGCACGGTGACCGTTCTGATGAATGGAGAACATTTTTTAACATCGAAGATACATTACTACGAAGTAAGCATTTTATGCCGACTGTGGGTAATCATGAAAAACCATTCTGGCCGTATGATACGCTATTTGCCTTACCATCGCCCGAAGACTATTACTCATTCAATTATGGCAATGTACATGTTATCATGCTCAATACAGAGATAGACATGTCTGGCGTTCAGCGTGATTGGCTTCTCAACGACTTAACTATTGCGTGTGATGATGCTTCTATAGACTGGATTTTTGTAACGTTGCATCGTCCTCCTTTTACATCAGGACGACATAATCCAAACACCAGTGTCCGCAGGCATTGGTGTCCGTTATTTGAAGAGTACAACGTCGATATTGTATTCGCTGGCCATGACCATACGTATGAAAGAACGTCGAAAATAAACGGCGTTACCTACATTGTTGCGGGCGGTGGTGGCGCTCCTCTCTATGATGTTGGGAGGAGCATGTGGACAACGTATTCGGAAAAGACCCATCACTTCTGCCTGGTTCATATTAAGGGAAAGCAATTACTTCTCAAAGCGATAAAACCAAATGGTACAGTATTCGATTCGTTGGTTTTGAATAAACCGACGGATGCGAGATAGTATCATGCAGTCTGTTTTCGATCTCCACTGCGATACTCCACACAATATTAGTAAGAATAAATTTAATCACATAATACCGACAAAACTGCATCATCAGTGTTATCTTGGAGCAGTTTTCGCACATTTTGTTTATCCTCGCGAGCGGTATCCTTTTGTTGAAATTATTAAACTCCTTTCTTCAACTATTGCCTATATAAAAAAATTGAAAACTGCACACATTATACATTCGTTTCGAGAGCTCGATAAAAATAAAACAAACATTATCTTGGGTGTTGAGGGTGGCCATAGCTTTGATAATACATTCAAACAGGTTGAAGTATTCTACCAATTAGGAGTAAGAGTATTTACGTTGACATGGAATAATTCGAATAAACTTGCCCATTCAGCCCTACGGGCAGATAAAAAGGGGCTCACAAAAAAAGGGAAAAAATTTTTGCGTGAATTGAAGAATTACAATGTGATACTTGATCTCTCCCATGCATCAACAAGAACAGTTCTCGATGTCTGTGAAATTTGTGAGAATCGAGTTATTGCCTCGCATTCTTGTGTCCGCTCGTTGCATCCATCATATCTGAGAAATATTGATGACCGTGCAATACAGGCGATCGCTGATAAGGGCGGCGTTGTTGGTGTGAATGTTTCCAAACATCATTTGGGTGACAATAGTGTCGTTGACCACCTTCAGTATTTAAAGGATAACTTTGGGCTTGATATAGCAGCAATCGGGAGCGATTTCGATGGCGTTACCGATGCAGTTATTGATAATCCTGCTGGGTTAAAAGCGGTGGAGAAAGAACTTTTTAAAAAAGGCTACAAAACCTCTGATATTGAAAAAATATTTAGTAAGAATTTTTTAAGAGTCTTCAAGAAAGCAACTGCGTAATATCCTCTCATCCATTTGCATCTGTTTGAATCAAATTTTTCAAGAGAAAAAATGGAGGTGAGCGGATTCGAACCGCTGACCTGTGCGTTGCAAACGCACCGCTCTCCCACCTGAGCTACACCCCCAAAGGGGGAATCCTTCCCCCTTTTCTCCAAAAAGTTTGCTAAAAGCGGGCAATACTTTTTGGAGACCTCGAATCCCCCTGTGCCCGTAGATCTACAACGGTAGCACTGAGGCTTATGTCGTGTTAACACGGTTCTGTTTTTATTACTTCACTTAGCATTACGTCATTTTTGGCAAATTGTCCAAAATGATCGTTATTCGGTATCGGGTTAGGGCTGAGAAGCTGGAAAATATATATTCAGCATCTAAACCCATAACCATGGACTATCTTTTAAAATTTCCCAAAGTTCAGGTCGAGGCCGAAAGAGTTAAAAAAAGTCACTTCTTTATCAAACAGTCGATCTTGATTGAGGTGGAAATCAAGATTAAATTCCCTAATGCGCAGACCGATTCCAGGTTCTATGCGTGTGTCCGATCGTTCGAAACCATCAATAAATTGCTCATGTACACCAAGACGGAGCACAACGATTCTAGTCAATGGTAGTTCCAATCCTGCATAGAAATTTGTATAGTCAGTACTTATGTCCCCACGCTGAAGCTCATATTCTGCAATAAAGTATACAAAACCTTCATTGAGAATGAGGCGCTGGAGCATCAGGCCAAAATTATGCCTCGTGTATTCAAACGGTGCTCGAATATGATTCAGTGCATACTTCGGCATAATGACGTAGTCACCTCTGCGTTGTCTACCGCTGAAATTGAATTGATACCACTCATCATTGGTCGCGTCATTGACAATAAAGGAAAGATCAAAATGACGGTTAAAAAAGGTGCGTCCGATACCGAAACCATATTGCAGATGATTTTCGACCGGCGAGAAAAGAATACCAATATCGAATTTCCTAAACTTTATCGCATAGCCGAGATTGAATCCACCAGAAGAGACTCCCTTTTGCCAGAAAGCAACGGCACCGTATTTTATATCGGGTGCAATAACAATGCCGTAATCTTCCAGCTCGCTTGTAATGTCCCCATACAAGTTATTCTGATACATTACGATATGGTGGGGATACACCGCAATATTCACTATATCATCGATATAGTCACCAGCCATAAGGGTCGCCATTCTCGTTTCATTCGCCCAGGCCACACTCATTACTGCAAAGATACAACTACATATAACAACAATTACTTTCTTCATAGAATGATTATACTTGGCATTGTTAAAAAGTCAACACTAAAAATCATTAGACGTTTTTCGGCGTATTTCTTAATGTCGAATTTTCCCTCGACACTGAGACTCGGGACGAAGTGCGAAATGAGACAGCAGCCAGTATCGTTTAAAGGCATCGTATATGGTCAAAAAAACCACAAACGAATAACTATTAACAAGTTTTTTATTTGAACAGTGGTCCTTGGTCTCTCTTTAAATTAAAGTGTTCGTAGGCGAGTTGCGTTGCCTCGCGACCCCGTGGTGTACGATTTATCAATCCCTCCATTATTAAAAATGGTTCAAAGACCTCTTCTATTGTCTGTGCATCTTCACCGACGGCGACAGCAAGGCTATTAATACCGACCGGTCCACCCTGAAATTTCTCGATAATTGTTTTGATAATTCTCTTGTCCATCTCATCGAGGCCTCGTTTGTCAACTTCAAGTTTCTCGAGGGCATAGTCACATATTCCCACGTCGATATGTTCTTTTTCTTTCACCTGGGCGAAATCGCGTATCCTTCGCAGCAGGCGGTTGGCTATTCTCGGTGTGCCACGTGCTCGTGTAGCAATCTCCATTGCTGCATCGTCGGTAATTCCAACCGTTAGTATTTTTGCTGAACGTTTAACGATATGATAGAGATCACTCGCCGGGTAGTAATCGAGTCTAAAATTGATGCCAAATCGTGAACGCAGTGGTGAGGTGAGCAATCCAGACCTCGTCGTCGCTCCGACGAGCGTAAAATGCTCAAGCTTCAGGCGTAATACTTGCGCGCCGACACCTTTATCCTGAATCACATCGAGGCGGAAATCTTCCAGTGCAGGATAGAGATACTCCTCCACCGCCTTATTGATTCGATGCACTTCGTCGATAAACAAAATATCGGCATGGTTGAGATTACTCAGGATTCCTGCCAGGTCAAAGGGTCGCTCGAGAATTGGTCCAGCCGTAGGATAGATATTGGCATTCATTTCTTTCGCAATGATATGGGCCAAGGTGGTTTTGCCCAGTCCGGGTGGACCGAATAAGAGGACATGCTCCAGTGGCTCTTTACGTTTCTTTGCAGCTTGAATAAAAACCTTTAAGTTTTCGACAATCGTTTTCTGACCAACAAATTCCTTAAGCCTTCTTGGTCGTAAGGTGAGTTCATATATCTCTTCTCCTTCGAGAATTCGATTTGTTGTCATCTTTTCCATATTACTTCCTCAATGCCTGTCGTACGTATTCTTCGATCGAGAGGTTATCGGGTAGTCCTTTGAGACGTTCAATCGCCTCGGCGCGCGGCAGTCCTAATTTGCACAATGCATTGACTGCCTCTTTGAACGGTGTAGGTTTCTCTGCAAGACTCAATTTTCCTTTCAATTCGAGAATTATTTTACTCGCTAGTTTTTTACCTACCTTTGTTACCGAAGAGAGGAGTTCGATGTTTTCACTCTCAATCGCTCTGGTAATTTCATCAGGCGAGAAACTCGATAAGAGATTGAGCGCTGATTTCGGACCAACACCAGGAACAGAAATTAAGCAGATGAAGGTATCGAGTTCATTTTGACTGAGAAAACCGTAGACGTAGGCTTCTTCCTCTTTGAAAAGACATTTTGTATACAGAACAATCTCTTGATTTTCTTCGATCCGATCGAAAGATGATAATGGTATCTGCACTATGAACCCCACACCTGAGACATCGAGAATAAAAAATGGCGGTGTCTTCTCTAAAACTTTTCCTCTTAACCTACCGATCATAATAGTGTACGATTTCGACACGAAAGAAGAATACTCTTTTTTGTCTGTGATTGCATCTTCTTCACCGCTGTGTAGGCGATCGCGAGAGCATCGATTGCATGAACAGAGTGTTTTTGATTACTACGAGTGATAATTCGCTCGATAAAATATCTCACTTGCCTCTTCGACGCCCTGCCATTACCCGTCGTTGTTAGTTTAATTTGTGAAGGTGTGTACTCAAGGATTTTTATGTTGCTGCTGAGGAGCGTGAGAATAATTGCTCCTCTCAATTCTGATGAGCGTATCAAACTTTGGAGATTTTTGTGGTAAAAGACCTTTTCAAGGGCAGCACAGTCGGGCCTATTTGTTTCAACGATTGATTTTATATGTTCACAAATCTCAAAAATCTTGCCGTATGTCTCTTTTTTTCTTGGTCTGATGGTGCCGGTGTAAATATTCTTGCCATCTTCGACAATACCGTAACCAGTTGCCGTAATGCCCGGGTCGATACCAATGACCTTCAACCTGCTGCTGCCGATATTTTCTCCATTATTGCATCAGGGATGTCAAAGTTTGCATAGACATGTTGGACATCATCGATTTGATCCAGGGCCTCGTAGAGTTTCAGAACCTTCTCCGCATCTTTTTCAGTTAATGGAACTGTAGTTTGCGGTGTCTTGGTGAGTTCACTGCTTTGAATGTCAATGTTGTTGTTCTTCAGAATATCCTTGACCTTTGAGAAGGTATCTGGTGTAGTGATTATCTGGTACGAATCATCCTCACTCTTCACGTCGATGGCACCACCTTCGAGGGCGTAGGCAATTATTGTATCTTCCTCATATTTGTGTGCGTCGATGCTGATGAATCCCTGTGCCTGGAATTGCCATGCAACAGAACCTTGACCGCCGAGACTGCCGTTATGTCTCGAAAGAACGTGTCTAATCTCTGATGTTGTTCGATTCCGGTTATCGGTTACTGCCTCGATAAAGATTGCAACGCCACACGGACCATATGCCTCATACGTTACCTCTTCCAATGTCTGCCCTTCGAGTTCGCCAGTGCCTCGCTTTATGGCACGCTCGATGTTCTCCATCGGCATATTTTGTGTCTTGGCATCATCGATTGCCGAGCGGAGCCGCGGATTGGAATTAGGGTCGCCACCACCGTGTCGTGCAGCAACAGTAATTTCTCTGATTAATTTCGTGAATACTCTACCGCGAGCTGCATCAGCACTTGCTTTTTTTCTTTTGATTTTAGACCACTTTGAATGTCCGGACATAGGTCTCTCCTCTTAGTGATTTTAATCAAATATTATTACAAGTCAAGTCCCCGCTGCTGTCGTTTATGACTGCGGAAAAGGATAAACAGGAGCAACTGCTCAATGACACAGTGACGTAGTGACTCAATGATTTAATGACACGATGACCTAATGACTTAATTATGTGAGTCTTTTCAGTGCTTCTTGATATCGTTGGACGGTTTTATCTACAATATCCGGCGGCAGTTCAGGTGGTGGTGAGTTTCTGTCCCAGTCTGTACTTAAAAGATAGTTTCTGACAAACTGTTTATCAAATGATACCTGAGAACCACCCGGCTTGTAGAGATCAGGATCCCAGAAACGGCTCGAATCCGGCGTGAAGATCTCATCGATTAAAATGAGTTTACTTTCAATTCTGCCGAATTCAAACTTTGTGTCGGCAATAATGATGTTGCGCTCGAGTGCATATGTATGTGCAAAATTGTAAAGCTCAATACTTTTATCTCTAATAAATTCGGCTTCGTTTTTGTCGATGATTTTTAACATATGCTCAAATGTAATATTTTCGTCGTGACCAGTATGTGCTTTCGTTGCCGGTGTAAAGAGGGGAGAGGAGAATTTGTCTCCTTGTTTGAGATTCTCAAATTTCATGCCTCCCACGAGCCCTGTGGCTTGATAATCCTTCCATGCCGATCCAGAGATGTAGCCTCGCACAACGCATTCGACGTCAACGGGTTTTGCCTTTTTCACGAGCATAGAGCGGCCGGATAATATTTCTTTAAATTTTTTCAACTCGGGTGGATACTCTTCAATATTGTCTGTGATAAAATGGTTCTCAATTATAGTGCGCGTCGCCTCAAACCAAAATACAGAGAGTTTACTGAGAATTTCTCCCTTATGCGGTATTAATGTGGGCAGAATGTAATCGAATGCAGAAATACGGTCGGTTGCGACAATGAGAAATGTATCACCTAAATCAAATATCTCACGCACCTTTCCTGACTTAAATTTTTTGATACCGGGGAGGTCTATTGTTCCTATTACATTACTCATAAACTGTTACCTCCTTTACTGCTTTCATGATGGCGAATATTCGTTCATTATTCGTGTCAGGATCGATTGGGTTAAAGAAAAATCCTTTACGTTGTGGTGAATAACCCATGGTGAGACCGCAAAGAACTTCTCCATCGATGAATTCTACTTTTACTTTCTTGCCGATTAATTTCTTATCTTTCATCTCTTCAAACGTTGTCTTTTTTTTGGTTCTATGCTTATCCAATCCGAGTAGCTCTTTGACGAAAAAGACCGCCTTGAGGTCTTTTAATTTGACTTCTACTGATTTCGTACTCTCTGCCGTCGTTACTGTTACATGGAAGACGTCTCTATCAGGGTGAAAATCAGCCGTCGACCCGCGTATAACCTTCCCATCGAGATAACGGACAACGACCTTGTTAATCACGCAAAAATTGTACACAATTTCTACTGTTTGTCAATCAGGCACTTAAGCTTATGATTCGCTATTGACATGAGCCATGGAGATAATGCACGATTTTTGAGCATGAGTAATTTATCGCTTATTTTTAAGGAATTTCCAGCGATTAAAATCTGTGATTTCACCAATATACCGGCCGATTTCGTGAAAAATGACTCGTTCTTAACAGTATCGATGTGCGCATCTGGATTGGGCGAGGTCGGGCAGCGCGACTCGCTCACCTTGCGATTGGACAGGCAATACTCATGCATCTTGTTGATTATGTAAGACTTGAAGTGATATGAAGGAGATTTTACAAATGCAAAAGGGCGGGTTTACCCGCCCTTTTTTAATGTATACTCAACTTCCTGCCGCTTCTTCTGGTTTCGTCTCCGGTACTGCCTCATGTTTCGCTTCTGGTGCTCTTTCTTCTTCCTGCTCGGGTGTCTCCGTAGCCTGTTCAGTAGGTTCTTTAGCTTTTAATTGAGCTAATTCATCTTCAAGCTCTTCAATTGTTTGAGCCAACTTCTCTTTTTCCCCTTCCTTCTCTTTATGCCAGATTCGCGTGAGCATACCGAATGCGATTGCCATAATGATAATGCCCCAGAAAGGAACAAACCACTTGAATATGTCATAGAGATAAAACATAAATGACAAAAATCCTATAAGAAATGTAATAAGTGCCCACGTCGCCATGAAGCCTCCCTTCGATGACTAAATTTATTGTAACGATAATTTTTATTTTGTCAAGGTTTTATTATAAAATTGGATGGGTGGCTTAATCTTGCCTATAATGCACTACGGTTAATTCCCCATGTCTAATAGTGATGCGAGGTCTTTGCGAATCTTATCGGCTTCTACTCGTGCCTGTTCTGCCTCACGGTTTTGTTTTGTTTCATCCAACCACGCCGCGAGTGTCTCTAAAGCAGTCTCCGCATCTTTCCAGAGGTGAAAATGAGTGTAAATTTGTATACTCTGCTGAATTTTTTCAAAGACTTCCAGGTTTCTTTTCAATGTACGTAGTGTGTATGCAATTTCTTTATAGGTGTCCGCGATATAAGGATGTTCCTTACCGTATACTTTGAACCAGATCGTAAGCGCCTTTTTAAAATTCTCGAGCGCTTTATTGAAGTCACCTTTTTTTCTATAAACAGACCCCATACAAAAATAGGATTCGGCAACAGCATAATGCTCGTCACCATACATCATCGATGCATTGGCCAATCCTTTCTTACAGAATTCCAAAGCCTTTTCGAATTCAGCCTGCTCACCATAAATAAGGCCAATATTATTATAAGAGAAAGAAACACCCCAGTGTTCTTCACCGTGCGTCATTAATAAAATGGTGTGTCCTTTAAGACCATAATCGAGTGCCGCTCCATACGTGCCCTGTTTCCGATATATACTACTGATAGCGAAGTACGGTAGAGCTACATCGGGATGTTCTGCACCATATGTTTCTAGTAAAATAGTAAGAGCTTGCTGACAATAGTTCAATGCTTTCTCATATGTTCCTAATTCTTTATAAATCGTGCCGATATGGCAGTTTGTAGCAGCAACCCGAGGGTCTTTTTCACCAAAGAGTTTCAGCAGAGTGATAAGGCTTTTATTATAGTATTCAAACGCTTTCTCGTATTTTCCCTTACGCCAGTAAATCAAACCGATTATGTTGTGGGCTTCAGCAATATCCTGATGTTCCTCACCATATGAGTCGAGCAAAATACTCAGTCCCTTCTGGGCGAATTCCAGTGCTTTATCAAATTGACCTCTCTGCCAGTATACAATACTCATATTATTACAGGCATGAGCAACCTTCGGATGTTCTTTGCCATAAACGCTCATCCAAATGGTGAGTGCCTTTTGTATGTAGTCCAGTGCCTTATCGAATTCACCGTGTTCACTATAGACACTGCTGATATTTTGGTAGGAAAGTGCGATACTCGGGTCTTTCGCTCCGTAGGTCTTCAACCAGATCGCGAGTGCCTTTACATAATACTCCAATGCCTTTGAATATTTACCTTTTTGATAGCAGACTGTACCGATATCGTAAAAGGCACTTGCGACTTTCGGGTGTCCATCTCCGTAGACCTTCAGCAAAATGTTGAGTGCCTTTTCGTAATACTCTAACGCCTTTCCGAACAGTTTCTTTTTACTATATATGGAGCCGATGCTGCTATAGGAACTCGCAACGTTTTGATGTTCTTCTCCGTGAAGCTTCATACGCAGGTCGAGTGCCTTCTGAGCGAACTCGAGTGCCCTTGCATGTTCGCCCAATCGGTGTAGAATGTCACTAAATGAAAAGAAATATTGTGCGAGTTCTGTTTCATTAGTTTCCGAAGCGATAATTTTTTCATATATATTTTTTGCGGTTATAAGAGCATCACGCGATGGAGCACTCACACTGAGGAGTTGGGCACGGGCGTAATCGATCTTTCTTTTTACTCCCTCACTCATTGCATCTTCAGGGATTGCCATTAAGAGGCCTTGTGCTTCGGCAAAGCGGTTCGAATCCATACATTTCCAGAAATGTTCTTCAAACATCCTCGTCGTGCCTAAAGGATTTTCATAGAAGCCGTGGTATATAGCCTCCTGCAGGTGACGTAATGAGTGGGTATTTTCCCACTGCTCACGATGGAGTGTTGACATTCTTTCGTGCCGTTGCTTCCAGAATCGCTCACGTCGGCGCTGAGTTATTAAATAATCACGCACTTCTTTCTGCATGACATAGGCATCGGGAATTTCTGGGTGCGGAGAGAAAATAGAGAGTTCAATAAATTTTTTGAAAATTCGCGGCATGTCTTCTTTTATAGAAGAAAGAACATTCAACATCTCTGCGGAAATCCATCGAGGGTAAGCGGTCAGTTCTAATAATTCTTTTTCATTTTCTTTCATATGTTTGAACAGACGATGTATCAGTTCTTCGGTTATATTGATTGCCTGTGCTGCACCTTGGAAATCATCGACACTCGGTTTCCATCGCGTGGTTTCTTCGATTGCGTGACATACATCTGCTGCAAGTTCGAGATGAAAAGGATAGCCATTCGTCAGGCGGTACAACTGTTCTTGTAGGCTCGGATTTGGTATTTCTCGCTGCTTAAGAAATTCTCGGACATCTGGCCGAGAGAGATTCCCAAGCGCAGGGAAAGGTCGCACCTTGCCATACCACTCTCGTGGATATTTTCGTACCCAAGGGACTGAAGACTGTGAAAAAACGACTCGAAGCAGATGCGGTGTGAGTAATATCAGTTTTCTATGCAGTGTATCATCGAGCTGGGATTCTTCAATGAGTTCATAGGCATCAAAGAGGAGGCAGATACGTACTCCTGCGGTTCTCAGAATGTTCGGGTTTTGTGATTTCATTGCTTCTTGTAAATCCTCAGCCAGAACTTCGGGCAATATATTCAAGATTTCAAAGGGTTCCAATTCACGTGCGCGATACAACCACTCCTTGTGTTGGAGACGTTCTTTTTCCAGAAGCCCTAACTGACTCACGCCTTCTATAATCTGTGTTACATTTCCAACACCGAGTATCTTTTCCAGTATTGATACGCCTCCTTCAAGTTCTGGCGGAAAATTCTTAGAAGAGATTTTGGCACCAGTGCTGAGCTCATAGTATCGTGCATAGAGATAATCGAAGACAGGTGTTCGAACACCATAGGTGCCCAATTGTCGCCGAATTGACCGTGCCGTAGCATCTATCGGTCGAACATCAGGATTCCCATCGTAATCAAGCACTGCATGGGGAATCTTATTTGGAATGAGTGCCTGTTCTACAAATGCATTCCGGAGTGCAGTTTTGCCGATACCCGAGTTGCCGGTGAAAACGAATACGAGCGCTTCCTCGCCGTCATTTCTCAATGCAGACTTGAGGTTTGCCAGTTCATTCGCTCTGTCGACAAAGGGTCTCATTATTTTCCTCTGAATGTATCATTAGAAACAAAGTTTAACGTAAATTCATACATTTGTCAAGAAATACGTCGGCCCTCCAGATTTATCGTTCTCTTTAAATGCTGTGTCATTATGTGATCGCACCGAACATCACAACCACCATGGTAACGCAAACTGCTCCAATATTGATGTTGAATGTTGAGATGCGCTCCAGTCACATATGTATCGTGTCAAGACCTAGCACAATCTCAAATTCACTTTCAATTAATCTGCTACTCTGTCCATATGAAAGATCAAATCCTCCATAGGCACCCATCCAGTCCTGGGGATTGTAATAAGATACCAGTCTCCGAGCTGTGAGCTAACCACAAATTCCTTACTTGGTAGATTATAATCGTAGAACTCCACAACATCTGCAGAAGTCCAACTGTCCGAATCTTTGATTTTGATAGTATAATTCCAATCCTTTAGGTCGGCAACGTCTTTTATTCTTACGATTCGCCCTCGTATCGGAACGTCTATCTCCTCTCTGACGTAATTCCTATGAAGATAACCGCTGTATACTTTAGGTAGTGCAATGAGCATATTAAATTCTTTTTCTCCAAGGAGCTCCAACGTATCACCTCGTTGATATTTATAGATCATTGGAGATTCCTCCCACGCGTTGCAATAGACTT
>CP070664.1:1019630-1024306 GCA_020355325.1 Caldifarciminota bacterium | reverse complement strand
AATATTTTTATATATCCACGACAGTGTTTGCTTCATGTTCAAGCGTTGTGGTTCGTATTTAAGAATAGCGAATCATTCTTGTTTATAATACTTTGTATAATACTTTTGGTAGTATTGATAGTAATAACTACCCCTGGTTTTTGACACACCATTTACGATGATGCCGATTATATTCGCCTTTGAGGCGAGAAGGATGTTCTTCGAATTTTCGAGTTCTTTAAAACCTGTGCGCCCATAACGTACCGTCAGGAAGACTCCATCTGCACAGCGCGCAACGTATGATGCATCAGCAAAGAGCAAAACAGGGACACCGTCAATGATAATATAGTCGTAAATATTTTTTAATTTACCGAGAAGACTCTTCATTTTTTCCGATTCAAGGAAAAGAAAAGGATTGGGGGGAATTTTACCAACGGGTAAGAGCGCAAGCGTGCTGGGCTGTTTGAGAGCAGAGGAGCCCTCGGAAGCGTTGAAAGAGATGATAACGTCCTTCAGTCTTGCTTCACCCTTGAGAACCTCGAAGAGCCCTTCTTCTTTCTCCAATTGTGTGATATCGGTAAGGTGCCCTTTTTTCTTTCTAAAATCTGTATCAATGACAATTGATTTTTTACCCATCGTCGTAAACACAACGCCGAGGTTTAATGCAACTGAAGTCTTTCCCTCTTGGGGACCTGGTGATGTGATGTAAATGACTCGATATCTTTTCTCGGGATGGGCAAAATCGAGATTGATTGAAAGCTTTCTAAACGCCTCAAAATCAGGAGAAGAGATGTCTTTGGATATGATCTGTAATTTCTTGTCTGGTTTTTTCTTTTTAACTATCTCAATCAAAGATTTGAGTCTGTCATACCATAGTACTTCTTTATCCTTGGCTTTTTCGTCTTCAATGACGGGTATCGACGCAAAGAGAGGGAGACCGATTTTCTCCTTGAGGGCATCCGGGTCCTTTACGGACGTGTCTAAGTAGTCGGCAATAAATACCGCACCGGCACCTGCACAAATGCTCACAATAATAGTAAGCATTAAAATTTTTAACGGGCTACGCGCATTAACTGGACGTGTAGAAACAAGCGGTGGGTTGAGGATTCGTATGTCCGACGTCACGCCCGCCTCCTGCACCCTCGTTTCCTCGAGTTTCTCCGCAAAGAAAGTATAGAGTTTTTCAGCGGTTTCTCTATCCCGTTCGAGTCGAGCGAGAGAAATTTCATCCATAGGAACACTGTCGAGCCTTCTCTGAAGCATATTTATCTGACTCGTGACGCTCGCGATTTCAGTTTTTATTGTCGATGTTCTCTTATCCACTTCTTCCCTCATTTGTGCTTTTAGTCCATCGAGTCTCGCGCGTGTTGCAATAACTTTTGGATGACTATCCGAATACTCGTTTAATAGACCTTTCAACTCAGCCGCGGTATTGAGGAGTTGGGAGTAGAAGTTTTGTAAAACAGGATCTGATATCATGGTCGGAGCAAAGTTTAGTGACGCATCGACTGCTGTTGTTATCAAATATTCGCTTAATTCTCCGAGTGTTTTCTGTTCAATCTGAAGCTGATTTTTTTTGGATTCAAGCTCAGAAATCTGACCGATGAGCGCCTGGGTTGATGCCCTCAGGTCGACAATTCTCTTGCCACCCTTAAATTGTCTTATTTGTTCTTCGAGTCGAGTCAATTTTTCCTGATAAAAGGTGAGCTGTGAATCGATAAATGTCTGTGATTTGGTATACTGCGCGGATTTGTGACTAATATCTTCCTGCACGATCTGCGCTGACAGGGCTTTGGCAATTTCCATTGCATCTTTCGGATTGCTCCAATGAACATTTATTCTTAAAATGCCAATCAAGTTTAACCCGGGGAATATGGTCTTCGCCGTCAACAGCTTGTCACTTGCAGCCTCGCCTGAAAACGGTACACCTGAATGACCCATTTCCTGTTCTATCTTATCCGCCTCAAGTACCTTTATCGACAGCGAATTTCTCAAGGCGAGTGCCATTCTATTCCTCGGATAAATCGTTAATTGATAAATCTTCCCTGAAGGAATGACACCGAGTGGGACAACTTTTAACATAATCGAATCCAGATCAATATATTCATTGAGCTGACCGCCGTATACTAATGCTACTGGCCCGCCACTGAAAATCTCACACTGACGCCCGATGATTCGCAACTGCAGAGGGCCAATCGGTCGAATAAAGTCTCTCTTAATCTTCACGTGAACATGTATCTCGGGACTCTTCTCCTCCATGAATACATAGAGTGAGAGCGTATCGACAACTTTTTCGGCTAAGCTAACACTCAGCAGATTAGAAATAACACGCTGCGTGACCGTTCCCATCTGCACCGTAGGCGTCTCCTGGTAGGAAGGGTAGGGCGTGGAGAAGAACGTCTCAACAGGCTTCTCCTTTGAAACACCGAGGTCAAAAGTAGCACGATAGACAGGGGGCGATGACCTCGTCAATTGCATAATAAGAAAAATGAAAAAGACAGAAATCGCTACATACAAGAAGAGATTTTTCCGACGGAAGAATCTATTGATGAGCTCATGGATATCAATTGGAGGTTTATCCTCACGACCAGGATAATAGGACTGATTCATAAGACCAGAGAATAGATGCTGGACCGGCCTAAAAATTTCTGAGACTTTCCTTGATTCTTCTGGCTGAGACTTCTCCTCAACGGGTGTGGGTTTCGTAGCAGTCACGCTCTCTCGTGACTCCTCTTCAAGGTACTCATTCTGGGTTTCATCGTCTTCACCTGCTGCATGGAGTTTTATTTTTATCTCTCGCTCTGTGCCGCTTACGAATTCGGGCATTTCTTCAGAAGATGTTGTTTCAATAACCGGTTCTACGGATTCCTGATCGGCCTCGATTTCACGTTTTGTCGGTTCTGGTACCTCCACGTCCCGCACCTCTTCGGCCATTAATTTAATTTCTTGAGCTTTCGGGATTTCTAATTGCTGACGTAATGTATTGATTTTTTCTTGTACTATGGTGTCAGACGGATCGAGAAAGAGCAGGTACTCATATGCCTCGAGTGCTTTCATTACATCATTGCGCCGCTCATATTCTTCTGCCTCCTCTTTCGTATAGAGTGGCCTCTCTCTTTCCGAAGAAACGAGTTGCTCGAACCTTCTTTTTGCTACATCATCAGATGGATCAATGCCGAGGATCGTTCTGTACGCAATGATTTGTCCTTCTTCATCTTGTAACAATTCACAGGTTTGCGCGAGCATACGGAGTGCCACAAGATTCTGTGGATCTAATTCGAGCGCTTTTTCAAATGACTCCTTCGCCTTTGCAAACATGGTCTTATTGAAAAAACACTTCCCCCTGATGAGATGAGCGAGTGGATAATTCGGATGATACCGCAGCCCGTTCTTTAACACTTCCAAGGCTTCATCAATCATGTTGTTCTTTCTGTACGCATCCGCGAGATGAACGAATATCTTTGATCTTGGATTTTGATAGAAGCGTTTGCTCAGTCTCGTAATCTCAGTAAAATCTGTTTCCGTCATTTTATCTCTCAGCGACAAATATTTTAATAAAGATAAGAGCTTCATTCGAGTCTCTCAATTGTCCCGTAGAGATTAAAGATAGCAACGTCGATTGTCAGCAGATGAATGTTATGTGCAAAAAGCAATGTATAGACAAACAATAATACGAACAATTTATTCATACCTCCACCACATTATAGTTATAATCATTTTTTTCCACATGTCAATATCTTCGTGACATGTTCGAATTATTATAACACCAAATTATGAATACGATCTATTTATGAGCGATGTGGATAGCCTTCTTATAAAAATCCTCTGCTGCCTCACCAATGGTTTCGGTTAGTGTTGGATGTGGATGTATGATCTCAGCCATATCCCGCACCGATAAATTCTTTGATAGGGCAAGAACTCCCTCACCAATGAGGCTCGGTGATTCAGCACCCAGTATATGAAGCCCGAGGAGTTTACCGTGCTCATCACCGATGATTTTCACGAGTCCTTCGGTTTCTCCCATGGATACTGCCTTGCCTGAAGCACGGTACGGGAATCTGCCAATATCTATTTTGAGGCCTTGTGCCAGTGCTTCTTTTTCGGTGAGTCCAACAGATGAGAGTGGCGGAATCGTGAATACACATGAGGGGATGGTCAGTTCACGGTGCTCGACGTTCTCGCCAGCAAGCACATCAGCCACGATAAGTCCCTGCTTTGTTGCTTTATGTGCCAAGAGTGGTGGCCCCACGAGGTCACCAATGGCAAAGATATTCTCGATATTTGTGCGCAGGTGTTCGTCTGTACAGACGTACCCCTTCTTATCTGTCTCAATGCCCAAGTCTTTGAATGCTGCATCCATGGGTCTGCGTCCCACGGTAACGAGTATCTTATCGTGCATTTCCCGGATTTCACCATCGGGTTTTTTAATCGTCACTTCGAGTCGATTATCTTTTTTCTCGTAGCCAGTTACTTGCGAATTGAGATAAATTTCAATACCCGATTTCTTGAGTATTTTATAGAGATGGTCACACAATTCGTGCTCCATTCCAGGCAAAATCTGTTCCATGATTTCAACCACGGTCACGCTACTTCCCAAGCGTGCATAGATTGTTGCCATTTCCAAACCAGCTGCACCAGCGCCAACAACGTGTAAATGCTTTGGAATCTCTCGTAACTCCAGCGCGTCATCGGTATTG
>CP070664.1:978177-1019530 GCA_020355325.1 Caldifarciminota bacterium | reverse complement strand
AGTCTTACAGCATCAATTTTTCCTTGACAATTAAAAAACCCTCTCAGATCTGCCTCGGTTGCTGCCTCTTTGCATTTTGCTAACCATTTCTGAAGAGCTTTAGAATCTTCACGTGTAGCATGAGTTACAAACAGAGCTATTTTCCTACCCTGAACGTGTTTTTCCAGGAAAGCTTTTGCTTGTTTAGCAGGTCCTCCGTAATGCATTGGGAACCCTATAAATGCAAAATCGTAGCCTGCGAGACTGTCTACATCTTTTAACTCTTTGATGTCTTTTTTTACTTGAATTTCTTGAAAAATAGCCTCAGCAATCTTCTTGGTGTTCCCGGTCTGAGACATGTATACAACGATCACCTTCATCATTTACCTCAGTGCAGGATAAGTAATTATAACATATCAATTCTCATTGTCAATATAAACATTGGTTTTTAAAAGATGGGTATTACGTCTTAGTAGATAATAACGTATGGGCTTCCCTAAGACACTCAGCGATAGGTATTTTCTGAGGGCATTTTTCTTCACACTCTCCACACGCAGTGCACTGGTCTGCCCTGTGTTCGGGTGGAATGAATATTTTGTACGCCCACTGCGAGTCGGCAACAGCATTATACATACAGGCATCATTAAAAAGTTCCAGAATAAAAGATATTGGAATTCCCTGCGAGCACGGCATACAATATCCGCATTGAGTACAGTTGACTCTTGTTTTTGAAAGATAAAAATCTTTTGCTTTTCTATAGAGTGCCAAATCCTGTGCACTGAGTGTACCGACATAGTCGTTTGAAGCAAACTTTATGTTCTCCTTCACCTGATTCATGCTGCTCATACCACTCAAGACACAACTCACCTCTGGCCGGTTATAAAGCCATCGTAATGCAAACTCTGCCGGCGTTTGTTTACAGTCAGATTTTTTTATGACATTCAATACTTTTTTTGGAACATTGTTGGCAAGTTTCCCACCGCGCAGTGGTTCCATAATAACAACTGCCAGTCCTTTTTTATGCGCATATTCTAAACCTTGGACACCTGCCTGATAGTGATCATCAACATAATTGAGATGAATGAGGCAGAGAGCCCACGGATACGCATCTACAATTTCTTTAAAGAGGGACAGCTCATCATGGAATGAGAAGCCGACAAAGCGAATCTGCCCTGATGCGCGTGTCTTATCCAGAAAACCAAGAATATCATACTCTTGTACGGTCTTCCAATTGTTTTTACCCAGTGAATGCAATAGATACATATCAATGGTGTCGGTCTGCAGCCGTTTCAACTGTTCATCAAAGTATTTTTGAGAATCCTCTTTACCCTTCACGAGCCACACCGGCATTTTAGTAGCCAGGTAAACCTTCTTACGATAACCACCCTTTAATGCCTTGCCAACAAAATGTTCACTCATCTGTCTGTGATAATTATAGGCCGTGTCTAAATAGTTCACGCCACTATCTATTGCATAGTGTAGCATATTCGTTGCTTCAGTTTCGTTAATCATCGTCGGATCATTTTCATCGATTAAAGGCAAACGCATGCAGCCAAATCCTAGCTGCGAAATCTTGAGATTGGTTTTGCCAAATGTTCGATATATCATAAAGCGTTATAATAACTACACAACGTTACTCATTCTTTTCCAACACTTTCTTCTGGTAGATCATGACCATATGACATTCTAACTTTGTTTCTCATTCTGTCTATCAGGTCTTTCTTGGTACTCAAATGCCAAGTAATCGCGTGCCTCTTTGACTACGTATATACTTATTGAAATGAATATCATGATTGTACCGCACACAAGATAGATAAGTGGAATATTTTGATTCGTGATATCAGCTACTACACCAGCGAGTGCCATTGATATTGGTGTGAGCGCCTGCGTGAGCGTATGGAGAAATCCAAAAATGCGACCCCTGATTTCAGAGGGTGTAGATACTTGCAAAACTGTAATAACATTAATGTTTATGAAACCATTCATAGTACCAACGAGTAGCAAAATGAATAGAGAAATCAAAGGAATAAGAATAAAACCTAAAATTCCAAATGCTATACTCTGGCAAACAAGAAATATTATTATTATAACACTCCTGGTTTTTCCGGGAATTTTTAATGCACCAGCGAATAGATATCCTATCATTGATCCGATACTAAATGCCGCCAACAAGAAACCATACCAATCTGCAGTGACTTTAAGAAAATCATCCACATAAAAAGGTAATAAAAGAATAATAGGCCATGCGAAGAAATTCAGAGCAGCAGCTATCAATAGTATACTTTTCATTCCTGTACGTTGCCATATGTACTTAAAGCCTTCAATGAGGTCTTTTTTATATTCGCCGAGCCTTTCTCTTCGGGTACTCACACTCTCTGATATTTTTTGTGGGATGGTGATAAAAGACTCACTTCCTGCAGAAAAGAGATAGGTGATGCCGTCTATAAGAAATAAAATAGGCGCCCCTAAAATACGAAAAAGTACTCCTCCTAATGCTTGTCCAAGAAAAGTAGACAACTGGACCGAAAACTGATTCAACGAATTTGCTCCAGCAACTTTGTCAACAGGCACAATATCCGGAATAGCAGCGATAATTGCAGGCCTAAAAAATGAGCCTACGATCGCAATAATTACCGCTACAATAAAGAGCCAAATGATTATAAGAGTTTGCGATTCAGGCGTGATAAACATTAATCCAGCAAGTGTCAGTACCACAATTCCACTGATAACATCACTGAAGATAATAATCTTACGACGGGAATGTCGATCGGCAAATGTTCCTCCAAGAGGGGCGAGGAACACAGAAGGTAAATAAGAGAACATCATGATGAGCCCCATGAGTGTAGCCGAACCAGTTGTACGTTTAATCCAATACATCATAGCAATAGCAAAGGCCTGAGTACCTATCTGGCTTACTGTTTGGCCCTGCCATAGCAGAAAGAAATTTTTATTCATCAATTTTGTTGGTCTTACATTCGTTTTTTGTGTATTGTTTTGCATATGACCTTTCATCAAGTCATTAGAATGTTGTAGCAAACAACTAAAGCAAGCATCTAGTATTATAAGCAAAAACGATAAAAAGTCAACTTAGAGTGCACCTTTAGATATACTCTCTCTTTGTGAAACAAGGAGCATTTGATATACATCGTTGACTTTATCGTGCTTTTGAGTATATTCAAACGTACTCTATGGAAAAACTTTATAAGAAAGGACTCTTTTTAGAATATTTTACAGTCGGATACAATATTCTCGAGGCGATTGTCTCTATACTATTTGGCGCAATAGCCAATAGTATTGCCCTGATCGGCTTTGGGCTCGACAGCATCGTTGAATCATTATCCGGTTTTGTCTTGATCTGGCGTCTGCGACAGCATGGTAAGATTTCCGAAGAAGACGAGCAACGAATCGAAAAGCGAGCCCAGAAATTTGTTGCTATAACCTTTTTCATTCTCGGGGCTTATGTTTTGTACGAATCTATGAAGAAGCTGCTCATCCAGGAAATCCCTAATCCATCACTGCCAGGAATTATCATCGCCATCGTATCAATGATCGTCATGCCGATACTCATGTTTCAAAAATTTAAAACAGGTAAAGCGATCAATAGCAAAGCACTCATTGCCGATTCAAAAGAGACCCTGGCGTGTGCCTTTTTATCGCTCGCACTCCTTCTCGGTCTAGGTTCACACTATTTCTTCGGCTTCTGGCAGGCCGACCCTATAGTCGGTATTATCATCGTTATATTTTTATTCAGAGAAGGCATAGAAAATTGGCGAGAGGCAGGTGAAGAAAATGAGAAATAAAGAATCAGATGAATTCGTCGAATTACTCAAGACACGCAGTCAAACTGAAATAGCCGTGATTAAATCCATCCTGGATAGCGCAAGCATTAAATATTATTTTGTCGGAAAACCCTTGGGCAAAATCTACCCGACGCTGACAAAGCCAGCACGGTTAATGGTTGAAAAAAGAAAAATCGAAACCGCCAGAAAACTCCTCAAAGAGTCACGAATAAAAACAAAAGAGACATAACAACAAAAGACATACAACAATAAGAGACATACAACCATTCAAACCCCAAACCATTTAAACCCCTCAAAGCTAAAACACTCTCAGTGCTCAACATATGCACATGTATCAATATGCTCTTGGTGGATTCTTAGAATATTTTAAGAGATAAATTTTTTATGTAATGGTTTTGAGCAATTTGAGCATGTGCTTCATTAATGACACGTCCTCCATTAAAAATTCAGTATTGATTGGGCTCGCGGAAAATATTTTCACGGTTGTTGAAAGATGGTATAAGATTGTCCCGTTCCTCGCAATGACAGTATGAGATTTGATAATCCTAAGAAACAGAGGGAGGCATTACGCTGTATAGAGCAATAATGATCAAATCTTGACAGTATATATGTCTTCACTATACTTGAAAAATGACATCGGATAAGCCTATAAAGATAACTCTCGGTCAGGCAAGAAATTTTGTGTTACAGAGACAATTGCTCAATAATCCCGAATTACCTGCTGGCAAGGCTGGAACACTACGCGTGATTGATAGACTCGGCTATGTTCAGATCGATACGATTAATGTTGTTGAACGTTCACACCACCTTGTTTTGTATACACGATATTCCGGTTACAAACACCAACATCTTCATGAACTCCAGGCAAAAGATAAAAAAATCTTCGAATACTGGGCGCACGCTGCATCATTTATTCCCATGAAGGATTATCGATTTTATCTCAGGGCAATCGAAAGAAAACCAAAAAAGGGATCGTGGCTTGCTCAATGGATAAGCAAACATCGTCGTTTGATAAGAAAAGTTAAAGAAAGAATCATCAAAGAAGGACCTCTCACCTCTGCTGATTTTGCTGATATAGCAAATAGAAAACGAGGCACGTGGTGGGATTGGAAGCCAGCTAAGATGGCGCTCGAGGTACTGTTCTGGCAGGGTTTTTTGATGGTCAAAGAGAGGCGTAATTTTCAGAGGGTATATGACCTCACCGAACGGGTGCTTCCAGAGAATTTAGATATTACAAAACCGAGTGAAGATGACGAGAAGAAATTTTTTATAAGACGTGCATTGTGTGCAATGGGAGTAGCATCGGCAAAAGAGATAAACGATTATATAGGAGTGAGTGGTAAATTAAATGCGTGGATAGGCAAGATGCAAAAAACAGGAGAGATTGTTGAAATTAAAATTGAAGGGGCAAATAAAACGTATTTCGTGTTAGCCGAGGATTTACCCGAACTCCAGCGAGAAAGATGGGAAGATGATTCTCATGTTCGCCTCCTCTCCCCTTTCGATAATGCAATAATCCTGAGAACCCGCACTGGAGAACTTTTTGATTTCAGGTATGCGCTCGAATGTTATGTACCGAAACCCAAGAGAAAATACGGATATTTCTGCCTGCCCATGTTGTGGCAAAATCGCCTCGTTGGCAGAATCGACCCGAAGGCGGACCGTCAAAATAAAACATTAATCATAAATAACCTACACCTTGAAGATAAAAATTTAAATTACAACAAATTTATTCCCGCGTTTTCCGATGCCTTGAAAAATTTTGCCCGTTTCAACACATGTGAAAAAATACAATTCAATAAAAATATTCCAAGCAAGATAAGACGTTATATTAAATAGTAGCTCTTCTCGCCTTTCTTTGTAATTCATGTCTCTCATTACTTTGTACTCTTCAGTATACGGTAAAATAAATTTCATCTTGTTTTTTCTCACCGTCACCTCCTGTGATGACCTCGAGTTTATGCTCACCAGGAATTGGTACCCACAGATATTCGAATGGATGATGAGTACGACAGAGAATCTTATCGTTCAGTCTGAAAACGACCTCGTCTATGTCATCGACCACATACACCTTAAATTTAATACCCTGGGATGCGTAGGAAACCTGCGGGTCGAGTTTGAAGATATCACCGTTAGAAGGATTTACAATCTCAATACCTTTTATATCATCGGATATCAATGCCAAAGACCCATAATCAGTGTTATTATACGCCGTTCGCGAATGATGAGCATCACATGATTCAGCAGGTTCAGTGCCGGGCATAAAGATTTCCTCTATCACCCTCGTGCAGGAATGTTTCGCAATCTTTCCTGATTTTGCGCAGATGTCGAGATGTAGTAATGAATATGGTTCCTCAAATACAGGTGGATATTGATTCTTATAAAGCTCAATCATGATGTCTCTGAAAAGTGGCGCTGCGCCTGAAATACCTGAAACACCTTCCATTGGTGAACCGTCAAAATTACCGACCCACACGCCAACCACATAGTTCTTCGTAAACCCAACACACCAATTGTCACGGTAATCCTTCGATGTTCCGGTCTTTGCAGCACAGGCAAACGGAAGATTTAAAGGATTGTCTTCTCCAAATGACTTAACACGACTGGCATTATCCGAGAGAATATCCGTAATTATATAAGCAACCTCCCGGGAAAATACTCGTTCCGGTTCTTCTCTGTGCTCATGGATTTTTCTACCATGTATATCATACGCCTGGGAAATCACACGCTCCTGCTCTAAGAACCCTGCGCGAGCCATAGCCCTGTATCCATTCACCATTTCGAGAAGGGTCACCTCACCAGCACCCAGACTCAGTGATAGACCATAAAAATTGCTCGATTGATTTAAACTCGTGAAACGCAATTCCTTTAAAAAGTCGTGAAATCTTTCTACACCAAGTTTGTCCAGAAGGTACACCGCAGGAACATTAAACGACGATGCGAGTGCCTCTCTCAATCGCGTCGGACCGTGATACCGTTCACCATAATTTCTCGGTGCGAACAGCGTCCCATCACCCAACCGAAACTCAATAATTGTATCAGGAAGAATCGAAGACGGGGGAATGCCCGACGCTTATGCGACGATATATAAGAATGGCTTGATACTCGAGCCGGGTTGTCTGAGTGCAAGAGTTCCATTCACCTGTCCTTCTTTGGCATCGAAATAATCCTTTGAGCCGACCATTGCCAATACCTCACCAGTCTCAGTATCCATCACGATGATTGCTCCTTGACCCACGTGATATTTCTTTAATGATTCGAGCGTTGTAGAGAGGAGTTTTTCACAGTTTTCTTGCAGCACAATATCGATACTCGTTATCACCCGTGATAGTTGAGAAAATTGACGTCGCGGTAATTGTTGCAGAGCATAATTCACAAAATGTGGCGCCCGAAAATTTATATCCTTCTCTACGACATTCACCGACTCACTCACCGCGAGTACAAAATCTAATGAATCGATAGCCTCGTGCTTTAAGAGATGTTTCAGAACATATTCCTTTTCCTGTCTCACCGCTTCAGGAAAAATGTATGGATCAAACTTCACCGGAGACGTTGGGATAATGGTGAGAATGCACGATTCGCCGAGAGACAACTGGTCAGCAGGTTTTTGAAAATAGAACTGCGCAGCAGCCTCTACCCCATACGTCTGGTTACCATATGGAGCTCGGTTGAGATACATCTCGAGAATCTCCTCTTTACTCAGATGGAGTTCGAGCTTCAGTGCATAGAGCATCTCGATGATTTTTGTAAAGACCGAACGCGCCTTTAATCCGAGCGCCATCTTCGCAACCTGCATGGTAATTGTCGAACCTCCGGAAACGATTCTTCGCGCCTTCGTATTTTCATAGAACGCCCTCAGCAATGCAATGACATCGACGCCCGGATGAAACAGAAATCGTTTATCTTCTCTTATGATCGAAGCCATAATCTGCCAGGGTGAGATTTCAGCGATTGGAACCCATGTACTCGTTGTGTAGTCATGTGAAAGAATCTCACGGAGCACCGTGCCGTCGCGTGCGCAGATCTCGTATGAACAAAAATTGTCTGGATAGAGCCTCGCTCTGTGCGGTGGAATGAGGAACATAAGCAGGATGAGAGTTGTCACTATGTAAATGATGTATCTCGGCCGCATTATTCTACGACGATGTAGTCCTGCGTTGTTGAACCGAATACTTCTGGTGCGTACATCTCTTCGGCCTTGGTGGACGGAGCCAAAAACGAACCAGTGGTTGCTGCCCGAACAAAGTAGACCTTGGTGTGTTCGCCTGGAAAGAGTTGCTGGGCAAAGAAGAGCACCTTGTCATCGTATTTTTCTTCATGATCAAAACTGCCCCACCAGTGCCCTCTTTCCTGCCACTGTTCCTCCCAATAACGTTCTCTCACCTCTTGTGCCTCAGTAGCAAAGAACGTCTGCACCGGCACAAATCCAGCAGGAAGCGGGTCATCAACAACAGCGAAGAGTCTCGTTTCTGGAACGACAATATGGAGTACGACCTTGTAGACCTCTCCCCTCTTGAATCGTCTCACCTCTTTGCCATCGAGGGTGAGCATTTCTTTCCAGATATAGAATCCTTCGTCGAATGGTATTGGATTTTCTCTCAATGCATATGACATGCGCACCGTATAATAGAGACGGCCTTCGCCCTGTTTCGTAATCTTCAAAGGTACGAGTGTATCTTTCAATATCGGACCGAGTGGGAACGTATAACGTCTCGGTGGCTCATTCGTCCTTCCTCTGAAGTTCTGCTGTATGATCTCTTTTCCACCCAAAAGAACGCGACTCACAAAATCAGGCTCCTCTTTCTCATATTTTTTGTAGTACGTCTGAAAGGCGTCAAAGACGAATGCATTCTCATGGGTCGTCGGTAATGATTTTTTAGTCCGTTCCTGAACGAGCCAACGAATGGTCTGATCTTTATAAGGAAACGGAATATCGAGTTCGGTCATGGTCTGCATCACGAACGCGGTAACCTTCGCAGGCGAGGGAAATGTCCACCCACGATTCTCGCTCTCCTCAAAATGTGCAGTGGTTGGTGTGAGCTTGATCTTATTGACCAGTATCCGTGCGAGTTCATTCTGAAAACTGCTGCCCATTCCAAACACTCTTCCTGTCTTCAGGAGTAGCGTCTTGCCAAAGATCGGAAGCTGTTCCCTGTATTCGAACAGTTTTGAAGCGTATGATTTTTCTTTCTGTCCCCAAACTGCCAGTGAATATAAACAGAACGCCTTGGTCGCCAACCGCTCATTCAGATTATAAGGATACGACCAGTCTCGTTCGTCTTCGGTCAAAACACTTCGGTAATATGTTTTACCATCTTTAACAATCGTATCAATCGCAGCGGCGGTGCTCAAGCGCAAAATCTCTTTCAGGTACTCAATTCCATGTTCGACAATAACATCGTCGATGCGGTAACCATTCTGAGATGCACGCCATAGCACATACATCGTATAGGCAGAAAGATATGGTGAGGGATAGAGTGCATCCTTGAAACAGACAAATCCACCATCAGGGAGCTGATACTCGGGGACCTCATCGAGGACAGCTTGCACCGTGTTCCTCAATTCCTTGCCAGTCACGGATGCAAGCTTGAACTGATTGATGATGTCTTCACCAACAATGAGCGGCAGAATTCTTGAAAGCTTCTGTTCGAGACAGTCATACGGGAAATTGAGGAGATGCTCTATACCTCGCTGCATTCCGGCAAGGATTGAGGATGAGAGTGAGATATCAAGGCTGCCGATATTTTCATAGATACTCGAGGGCACCACGATACCTTCAAGCGTCGAATCATTCGTTGATGAAAACGTAGCAACCGCCTCTATGAAAGGTGGTAGCGTAACCGGAATCGCGAGCCTCAGTGCATCCTTTTCTTTACCCATGCGTGCACTGAACTCAAAGACCGCTGCTCCGGTGTCTTCGGCAACGAACGAGAATACAATCTCCCTGCTTCCATTCGGAGGCAGTACTGTTTCTTTCATGTCTTTATCTGCCAGTCGCAAACCGGTGACCGTGCATTCCACGCTCGCGCGTTCCTCACCATCTGTTCTGTTATGCAAGACGATTCCTGCCTTGAATGCATCACCGACTCTTACAAATCGAGGAATAGAAGGAGTGAGGATAAAGGGTAGGTTGACGACGAACGTAGAATCGGCAGAGCCGAATTTCGCGTCTCTGGTCTGGGCAACCGCCATGATTCGAAACTTTGTCAGATTATCCGGTAGTTGAAATCGTACCCGAGCTCTTCCATTTTTGTCAGTCCTAACATCGGCCTTATAGAACACGGTGGCAATAAATTTTTCACGATACGCTACACCCTCTGCCTCTAAACCACCACCCCCGCGCTCTTCACCCTTCTCGCCATAACTGCGCTCTCCCAAGATATTTAATCGGGACTCGATCGTCTTTACAGAGAGTGCTCGACTTCCATAGAAGTATGAAAAAGGATCAGGCGTTCTGAAATCGATAAGATTCAAGACGCCGACATCGACAACGAATAGGGCAACCTCACTCTGTGCTACACCCTGATTTTTGTAATCATTCACTTCGAGGTATACGGTCACGCTGTCCCTGGGCCGATAGTCTTTTTTATCGGCCCATGTCTTTACGGTAAGATGCTTTTCCTTTGTATCGATCGTGAGGTTCACGTATCCAATCTTGAACTGAGGTTTTCCTAAATCCTCCTGTGCTTCTTCATCCCACGTGAGACCTTTGACCCTACCCCGGAGTAATGTCACACTCACATAGACATTGGGAATGTCACTCGATTGTATAGGAATTTCAACATAGTCTGCATTACCGCGCACTGTTTTTGTAAATGACCTCAAAACCAATTCACGTTCAACAGTTACCAGACATTGTGCCGAGTCATACGGTGATTGTACAAGAATCTTCGCGGTATCACCAACCTCGTACTGCTCCCTGTCTGCTACCAGTTCAATGATGTCATCATCGCGCATCTGCCATCCTGCATAACCATAGCCGGCAACATAGAAATAAATTTTCGTCGTCGATATTCTCCCGCGCTTGTCTTTCGTATACGCCCGCGCATAGTAATACCCAGGTTCTCGTGGAGTGATCGGAACGATAGTCGAATCTGGTATACTCACGACGTCTTGTTTGGCAATCTTTTTCTCTATCTTTTCGGAAACCCATTCAAAACGTCCGCCCAACCTCGCTTTTTTAATGGACTTCCACTCTTGCTTGACGATCTCAACCGAAACCTTTTTATCACCTATTTTTTCACCGGACGGCTTCACCGTGATGAGATTGATGTCGACGCTATCACCGAGTACATAAACATACTGCGATGTCTTAAGACCAATAAGCACATCTGCGTTAAACGCGATCCAGTTTTGTGTTTTAGAAACGCTCATCTTATTAGGAGCAACGACAGTGCCTTCAAGCGTAATACTCGACGTGGTATAGATATCCTCTTTTGAAAGTCTAACAGATACTCGATATTCTCCGTCTTTATCGAGCTTGCCAGTCCCTGAGCCGAGGAGTTCACGCTCTCTATCTTCGACACGCTCACCAAATCTATAGCCTTCGTGCTGGGGGTATCTGAGGTAGTAATAATCTCTCCTGAGACTCCATGACATCTCGGCATCCTTCATCGGCATGCCAAAAAGGTATCGACCGGTGATGTTACCTTTAAAGGTTTCCTCGGCAATAAAGGTATCCTTCTCTGCTGTAACAATCACCTCAAACTCGACCGGACGATACGCCTCGACGCGGAAACTATGATAAAAATCGTAATCTCTGTCTGGGAGCATCACGTTGACTGAGTACACGCCAGTGGGTGCATCTTCTGACAATTGAATGTCTTTCGTAAATGAACCATACTGATTTATGGTCAACGTATCAAAAACGATTTCTTCATCCCGGGAATTACGTACGATAAAATAGACAGATGAGAGGTCTGGCAATACCCATTCTCCTCTTCTCTTTTTTCGAAGCATGCCTTTCATGTGTACAGTCTCACCAGAACGATAGAGTCCCTTCTCCGTGAAAATATGTGCGCCGTATTCCTCAGACCGTATATACCAGTTGTAAGGAATATTAAAACGCCAGAGGTCTATTCCAAAATTCCACTTGTTTGAATATATTGCGACATCCTCACCTTTGGTTACTGTCAGCCAGAACCTCGGTTCATAGCGTGCCGTATAACTATAGAGCTCATATTCTTCTTCATACTCATACGTCCTTTGCTCCTGTCTTAATCTCTGCTCAGCCCAACCCGGTAATTCGCAGAGACCAGATTCATTGGTGATGGCCTCCCTAAGAATACGATTTTTATTATCCCTGAATTGAACCCGTGCGTTTTTCATCGGCCGTGTGTCATATAACGATGTAATCCAGACGAAGTTATTCTCTGGGGCATACTTCCATGTTACGCCGATGTCGCTCACCTCTATGAACGATTTTAAATACCGAGACTTGCTACTGTATCTGCTCTGACCGAGGTTGTCGAACTCAATAAAGACCAGACCAGCCTGTTTTGTGCCGAGTATTTCCCTGAGCTCAATCGGAAACGTAATTCTTTTATTTCGATAGTTTTTGTAGGTATTCACCTTCCAGTACCTACTGATGTTAAAAAATCCAGGCACTGGAACACATTTGGAATAGGAATCAAAAAGATTCTTCGTGTTTAAAAAGGGAATCGCGTTGTCAATATTAACGACACCTGTCTCCATGTAGACACTATCCACATTCACAAACGTTGCTGGGAATCGGTAGTCGATCACGCGCTCGACGATGTTTACACCGGTAGGAATGTAAGCATAGGGTGTGTAGTCGTCTACCTTGAGGTCGAATGCATAGTCCTTATCGAGTCTATTACCGTATATGTCGGTTAACGCTCTCTCGACACGAATCCGATAATTTGTGTTTGGCTGGAATGGTACATAGAGGTCGATTCGCATGCCGTCCCACTCTGCGTCCTGATACTCTTTTGGAATTTCTACAGCGGGCTCGATACTCATATGCTTCATGAGCTCTCGTATCTGCACGCGATTCGAAAAACAGAACGATAAAGGCTCACCCGCGGGAATTGTGGTTGAGTAGTTAAGGAGACCGAAGTAGTTATAGGTATTGAACGTGAGCATCTTATCCTCGATCGTACCAAGCTCACCCGTTTTTGCCCGAAGTCCTGGGTGGATCTGTACACTGATCAGCGCTTCTATGGGCAAACCATCAACAGGTTCGAGCACCAACGTCCGGTTATTCTCCCAATTCTTCATCGGCCAGTCTTTCTTTTCTTCATCCCTGAGATGTCGTGCACGAAACGATATTTCTTTTTTAATTGGTAGTGATTTCGGCTGAACCGTACCACAATACACCTTTGATGGCATGCCATGCGTTGCAGAGAGCGTGATCTTATCTGCGACTCGTTCTGGTGCCATCTCTATGTTGAAGGAGAGATATATATCCGCCTCTGTATCCATAAACTGAGAACCGTGATACGGTAGCGAAGAGATGAGAAGCGGACGGACGCTCTCAAAAATCCAGGATGTGTCTCTGTCTAATCGCATCCCGGTGAGGGATTGGATTTTCTCTTTTTTGAGCGTAACATGAAACTCGGTAGCAGGCTGCAGCGAATCAGAGGGAATAAAGGCGAGCGTTCTTGACCCAAACCAACGATATTTGCCTTTTATGGCAGGATCTATCTGGAGCGGTCCCTCGATCTCTTCTCGAGGTATCGCCTGGAGCGGAACCATGGGTTGATTGAATCCGACAAGAATCCTAAACGTTTCTCGTACACCTTCTACACGGCCAATTGGAGAGATATGGGTTATTTCCAATGGAATCGTGTCCTGCATCAGGAGAGTTCTCTGTGTGACAATATCTATTTTCTTTTCCGGTTTTCGACAGAAACACAAAAATGCGAGTAAAATCGCGAACGAAAGCACAAAAAACTTCTTCATGTTAGCCTCCCTTGCTCTCTTAAACCCCATTACAAAATTTTTAAATTCTCTGTGCAATACTCTTTCGTTAATAAATTATTATATATCCACGGAAGCTCAAGTCAACATCACCTTTTTCGTCATGTTCGATAATTGTACAATTGTACAATCGTCGAACAGCTGAATGCTAGATATGAGTTATATACTGCCTTAGGATTTTGAAGGGTTATTTTGAGTTATAGCAGAAATTGGAAAAATAACAGCGTAGCTGCTCACATGCAGCAAAAGAACTTGCTAGCAGAAGAGGGGCAGAAGTATCTACTGCCCCTCTCTATTTTTCACTACAATTCTCTTGAGCTTTTAGCGGACGAGTACCATCTTCTTCATCTCGGTAAAGTCACCTGCTTCTAATCGGTAGAAGTAAATGCCGTTTGCTAGGTCGCTATCATTGCTGTCTTTTCCGTCCCAGCTCACTGCATAGTAGCCAGGCTGCTTAGACTCATCTACGAGCGTTCTCACTAACCTGCCACTGATGTCATAAATTTTCAGTGTAGCATGAACAGGTGATGGCAACTGATAATTGATGAGTGTAAATCCTCTACACGGATTTGGGATATTATCGGCAAGGTCAAAGACTAAAGGAAGTAAACCTGCACCACCATCTTGCGGACCTTCGCCTCCGGCAATAATGACAACACAATCCTCTCCCTCAAATTGGGTTCCATTGGTCAATTCACCGGTAATGGTAAGAATCCGTATATCGCCATCATGAACCTCACCTAGCGCCGCAACTATTTCCTGCATGTCGAACTTGAACGTAAAATCATCAAACCCATCAGGGCCTTCATCCGTGCAGTCGCATGGATCCTCTATCACAACTGGTGTTGCTACATCCTGTAAAGAATCCCGAATCGGCGCAACGCCTTCAAGCAAGATGCTTGCAGGATCGATGGTAGATACATCAAAGTCTTCTCTCCCAAGGATTGCGACAGGAAGAACACCACCACTTCTTACATTGAGTGGATTAGGACACGACTGGGGTTTGACATCGACCGTAGCAGGAATTATTCCAACCACCGCTATGCACTCTGAGAACTCAGAGGTGTTGTTGTCCGGGTCCGTAGCTGTCGCGGATATAAACTGACCCGGAGGGACTTCGACTGGAGTGGTAACCGCAAAACTGACATTACCGCTGCCGTTTGTCGTTTCTATGGCAGAGCCAAGGAAGATTTCACCTTCGCCGTGGCCGGAAGGATCGCTTGCGCTATTGGCAAAGAATTCCAGCCTGAATGAACTATTTGGTGTGCTGTTGAGTGTTCCGTCAATAGTTATGTTGCCACCGCCAGCAGTTGCCGAATTCAATACAGGGAAATTTTGCTGATTATTAGCGCCACCATCGCCATCCCCTACATCGTTGGGTGTGACTCCACTAGAACCGAGATCAATCCCCAAACCTGCGTTAGCAAATATAGAGTTGGACAAAATTGCATTGCCTGTACCTGATATAACGAATACCCCATCTCCGATATTGTAGGCTATAGTATTATTAAACCCAATATCGTTATTATTTGCATTAGCACCGATGAAGATGCCATGAGAGGCGTTTCCCAGGGCATTACCATTGATGTCAGTGCCTATGAAATTACCCTGCACTATATTATTGTCGGCACCATTTTGAATTTCAATACCAGTTGAATATGCATTAAAATTGTTACCAGAGATGATATTACGTGCTTCAGAAATTATACCTCCAATGGTATTGTTAGATGCCTGGAATATTCGTATACCGTTACCATTACCCAAAGCAATGGTACCACTAACATCAGTTCCAATAAGATTTCCTTTCACCTTATTGCCCGTTGTACCGCTACCCTCGATGTCAATACCCCAAGAATTATGACCTGAAATTATATTGTTGATAATTATATTGTTCGATGCGCCTTCGTAGATACGTACACCAACAGTTCCGTATAGAATGTCAGTTCCATCTGCATCAGTACCTATGAGGTTTCCTTGCACCAAGTTTCCTGTTGCAACACTACCATTAATGTCAACACCGCTAGAGTTACCTGAAATAATATTGCGAGCGGATTCCGACATCCCTCCGATTAGGTTGGATGAATGAAAAATGACTATGCCACTACCTGAGTTACCTATATCGATAGTGCCTGTGACATCTGTCCCAATGAAGTTACCCTCAATGACATTATTGGAGCTATTGAACCCCAAATAGATTCCGTGATACCTGAATCGATTAATAACTAGGCCTCGAACTTTGCTACCGCTGCCTCCAGAACTGACAGTAATACCAGAACCACCGCTACCTGCATAGGTTCCATCCAACTCAATTTTGAGCACTGCATTTGTACCGAGATTAGGTGGATTCGTGTTATAACTGGCTCCTGGCTGTGTGTAGCCATCGATGATAACTGCATCTGTAATGTTTGGTAGGAATGATAGGGGTTGAATAGTGAATGCACCTGTGGTATGATTATAGCCTGGATCAGTTGTCGGGATGTTGAAGATAATCATGTCTGTACCAGGGTTTGCATTTGCGTATAAGATCGCTTGTCTCAGAGAACCTGGCCCACTATCGCTGGTATTGGTCACAGTATATTCACTGGCAAAAACTCCCTGAGCGGTCACTAACAAGAAAACCACGCCAAGGACAAAGCACTCTTTATCCATTTTCCAATTATGAATCATGATATCTCCTTTTTGTCAAGATTAAGACTAAATTGTTAGTTCCATGCACCTCCTTTCTTTCTATATTTTTTTTCTAAAAAAACGGATTTTTTTGTTGAATAAATGTTGGCATATTGATGATTGTGGATGTTGTTGCTATCCAAAATGATGGTAGACGCACTGCGGTAGTTTTCCATTTCTCCTCCCACTACAGTAGATAAACCCTATATACAAAATAGTACAAGTAGCTTTCTACTTACTACCATACGCACATATAATGACTTGTCAAGGGGGGAAAAACACATGTGCTCTTATTGGCTTGTTGAGATGATTAGTTAAGTTTACTGCTAAATGCTTTCTAAAATTTTGCGAAATCTGTTACAGAAAAATGAGTCACTTAAAAGGTACGAACGTACATTTTTGAATTCAGAATGTTTTCGTCATTTCGTCATTTGTCGAATCAGGATTTGAATTTTTTTCTCATTCTTACGAGTGCTGCTTCGAGCCTCGTAAATTTTTCTGTCTTGCGGTTCATGCTCTCAAGGTCGATGCCCAATTTCTGAGCGATTTTTTTTACAACGGGCATTGGGTCTGGGTCTGCCTTCTTCCACACAGGACGTAATTCCCTTAAAAATATATTTGTCGTAACAGGACCAATACCCTTCAATGATTGTAATGCCAATTCTAATTCGTTGTTATCACGTACAATCTCGTGAATCGCTGTTAATGGCCTTTCACCGAATCGCTCTAATAGTTCTTTGCTCAATTGAAGCAGACGCGTTGCAGTGCTGAAATCGTATCGAACGTATCCTCCGGTGTCGAGCAACTCTACAAGCCTATCCCATCCGGCTTCCAAAATCTTTTTTGGTGTAAGAATTCGCGCCCTTTCAAATTCACGGTATGTCTTCATGGCAATATTCTCACCAATCCTCTTCCCGAAGAGCACGGATGCTAAAAACCATTTGAAGAGCTCTTGTTCAGTCTTGGTTTTGAGCCGAATTCCGAGTTGTTCTGAATAGAGCGTGCCATGCTCAGCGATCAATTTTCTCACTCCATTCGGGCTCTTCATACCGTTTAAAACTTCAATATAAATTTCAAAAGTTTATTATCTTCTTGCCGTTCCTTTGGCTTATCGAGCCAATATGATAATCGCCATGGACGTTTTACTGCTGAGGTTCCTTTAATATTATACGTTCCGATGACGCGCACGATTCTCGGCAAATCATACATGCGGTCTATACTACAGATAGAGTCTTTCAACTCTTTTTTAAAATGCTTCCTCACCCAATGTTCAAAACTCTCTATGCGCCTCGTCATGTTGAAGCGATTCTTTTCATTGATTTTATACAATGGTAAGAAAAAATAGAGACAGCACCCGTTGCCAGTAACGGCTGCACATGGTTCTCTATAGCCGTTTTCAACAAACCATTTTTTGATTATCGTGCTCAATTCGATTGCAGATTCGAGTTCTCGCTTTGTCGACGGCGTTTCAGATTCCCGTATCGGGTCAATATCCAGCACAATCGATTGCAGCCCGATGATATCCTCGGTTTTCGAACACGTGCGAAGCCCTTTTCTTCTATCCCTGAGGCCAACATAAATATTCCTCTTTCCATTCCATTGTCGACAGACCGAAACAAAGGTATCCTCATCCTTGACGAGCCGGTATGCCGGATACATGCCCCTCATGAGAAATCTCAATTCTGTAAGGTATTTATGGTTTAATAAACGGTAGTGCAATCGTATGTCCTCTTCTCGAAATGGAAATTCTGATTGTGTCATACATGAAATTATACTATACAATCTCGATTCGTCAATCGTAAATGTACACACACAATGGGTCTACATCTCCCTTGATTTTTTTCTGGAATGGATTATACTATCAGACAAGGAGGTAGGATGGATAAAATGGTTGCTTATTGTGGAATTATCTGCACCAAGTGTCCAGCATACATTGCCAAGAAAGAGAATAATGACGAACTGAGGAAGAAGACTGCTGAGGAGTGGTCAAAGCAATTTAATCAAACAATTACCCCCGAAAGTATTAATTGTGATGGGTGTATAGCAGCAGACGGTGACCATATTCAGTATTGTAGTATATGTGAAATAAGGAAGTGTGGTCTTGATAAGAAAGTCGAAAATTGTGCCTTCTGTGATGACTATATTTGCGAAAAACTCGACAAATGGTTCAAAAATGTTCCCGAGACAAAAGCGACACTCGATGAGATAAGAGCGAATAGATAACGTTTAATTGATTCTATTTTACATTATTTTATCAGGATAATCTGTTTTGTCATTGTCAAATCTTCTGATTTAATCCGACAGAAGTATACACCGTTCGGAACTTCTCGTTTGAGGTCATCGGTTCCGTCCCAGCTGACTTGGTTAATTAGTGATTGGTGATTAGTTAACCGGTTAAATTGTTTTATCAAACGACCTGTAGCGTCGTAGATTTTTAATTCACAATCACGAGCATTGAGCAACTGGAATCTAATTTCTGTCTTGTGTCGGAACGGGTTTGGAGAGATTCGCAGGAATGGCGCAACGCTATATTCACGACTTTCTGCTACACCCACAACCATATTATATAATATCGTGACATTGTCTGAGTTGTAATTCCCGCACGCGACGTCTAAGGCACCATCGAGGTTAAAATCGGCAGATTGAACCCCCCAGGGAGAATCGCCCACCCCATACTGGGTACAATCAACAAAGGTCCCGTCGCCGTTGTTGAGAATGACGGAAACTGAATCTCCGCCATTAATACTCCCAACTAAGTCTATATCACCATCTCCATCGAAATCACCACCATGTATGAATCTCGTGTACGTCCCGGTCATATATCCCGTGGGGCTTGTAAATGTACCATCACCAATATTCAGAATCACCGTGATATTATTACCACTATAATTCGCGGTTGCCAGATCAACAGAGCCATCTGCATTAAGGTCATTTCCGTATACTGCCGTTGGATATTCACCGACTGAATAGTTGGAAAGATCGGAAAAATTTCCCTCGCCATCATTGAACAATATTGAAATATTATCATTACCGGCATTTGAAACTGCTATATCGATATCTCCGTCATTGTCCACATCTACTGCAACGACACCACGCGCCCATGTTCCAGCAGAATAGGTATACGGTCCAGAGAAAGCGCCATTACCATTATTAAACATCACCCTCACATTATCTCCTGAACCCCATCCGTCTGTCATAATCAAATCCACGTCACCGTCTGCATCAAAATCTCCGCCAGTAATATTTTGCCCAAGGATTGCGGGTGCATAGGTAGCAAAAACAGAAAAGGCTCCAGAGCCATTATTTTTGAGAATCACTAAGTGCGATGTTCCCGGTTCATTGTGGGCTGAGGCGAGGTCGATATCTCCGTCACTGTCCAGGTCTGCACCATAGAGTGCAATCGGATCGCCTTGTACTGTTGTGTATGCCGGAGACGAGAACGTACCATCGCCATTATTGAGTATCACGGCAATACTGTACGGATTCGAAGTAGAGGCAATGTCTATGTCACCGTCCGTATCGAAATCGGCTGCATACATTCCCCGCGGTTCATTACCGATTGAAAAATTCATAGGGTTACCGAAGACTGCGTCAGACGGGCTCGTGACTTCCACGGTAAAATTCCATGCAAAACCCCGGAGAAAGACTCCAATCGTCGATTGTATTTCTTTTGTGAGAAGTGCCGTAACTATTTCACCGTCAATAAAATCAGCAGAAGGATCGAGTGTAGCAGTATAGGTACCGCTATTATAGTCAATGGCACCCGGGTGAGGACCGGACTGAGCACCAAAGACGATGAAAGTAGAATCGTTGATCGTTATGGGGTCCACCTCTATGTTGAATGTAGTAGCGACATCGGTTGATTTTGAGGCATCGAGTTGATGTTGTGTGGGATCCGTGTTGATCACGAGAAGCGCACTCTCGTTGAGGAGTATTGAGACGTTGTTTGTGCTGTTATTTGTTACAGTAAGATCGATGTCGAAGTCATTATCAAAATCACCAGCTGCCACAGTGAAGGGACTATTACCCGCAGGATAGTTTGTTGCCGAATCAAAAGTGCCATTACCATTTCCGAGTAAGAGAGAAACATTATTTGAAACAGAATTTGTTACTGCGAGATCTAAATTACCATCGCCGTTAAAATCAGAGGTAGATATCGAGGTGGGAGTATCACCGACTGTATAGTTCAATGCTGAGCCGAAAGTTCCATCGCCATTCCCAAGCAGTCTTGAAATATTATTGGAAGCACTATTTGCGGTCGCTAAATCGAGGTTACCATCCTCATTAAAATCGCCCGTGCAAATTGAATAAGGCGATGACCCGACCGTATAGTGAGTAGCCGTACCAAAACCACCGTCTCCACCGCCTAACAGTATAGAAACATTATTAGAATTTTGATTCACCGCTGCGAGATCAAGATATCCATCACCATCAAAGTCACCTGCGCACACGGATCGAGGGTTGGTACCGACTGAATGTTGCACCGGCGCATTGAAACTGCCGTCGCCATTACCGATCAATATTGATATAGTATGAGAAAGAAAGTTCGCAACTGCCAGATCAACATGACCGTCGGCATTAACATCTCCTCCGCATACACCCATTGCGTCATTATCGGCTGAATAGTCTACGACGACACCGAAACTGCCATCGCCATTCCCCAGAAGTATAGAAACACTGTCAGAACCATTTGCCGTTGCCAAATCGAGATTACCATCTGCATTAAAGTCGTATGTACATAGTGCATGGGGATTAGTGCCCACACCATAGTTTGTTGCCAGAGCGAATGTGCCATCACCATTTCCCATATATACAGATACATCATTTGTATTTTCGTTTGTTACGCAGAGGTCAAAATTGTTATCGGAGTCGAAATCACCAATGATTACTGAATGCGGCGCGTTACCAGTAGGGTAATTAGATGTAAGCGAAAAGATACCCGAACCACTGTCGACCTGAGAAGTAAATTGCCAAATAAAGCCTTCGAGTGAATCACCTTGATGTGATAGTATGTCTTTTGTCAGGAGAGCAGTCATAATTGCGCCACTTCGAAAATTCTCGGCAGGGTCAATCGTCACCATCCTTGCAGTACTATCATATGTGATAGTCGTCAAAACCATTCCCGTTTGATGACTGCTGAGTATGCATGTCGTTGGGGTGAAAGTACCCGAATTCATATCGATGTTAAACATCGCCGAGACATCGATATCATGTGCAACATTCAATTCGTTTTGAGAAGGGATCGTGAGTTCGACCAATGGAAAATCGGCTGGTGCGCCTGGCCCACCGTATGCGCCCATATCATTCCGGGAGCCGTCAGGGTCATTGTATTGGGGCAGAGGATTACCGGAGTCGATGCACGGAGAGCCTGGTTGCAGGTGATAATCACCATTGGGTTCGTCCACATAGAGCGGGTCAAGAGAAAATGAATTCGGGCCTGCCGAACAATTGTAATAATTCTGACCGTTATTCCACACGTCGTTGTACGAAAAATTTGTCGGCACACTGGAATTAACACAACCTATGCCATACGTAGTGTTTCCGGTAACAATATTATTCATCACTGTAGGCAGGTATCCGCCACTGTCATATATACCGATATTATTATTTGCAATTGTGTTATTTACTATATTCGAATCAGAACTTACACTTATCACGGTGTACGTATTATCGACAACCACATTATTATGTAGAAATGCGGCCGATTGATTCCACATGGCGATACCCTGGTCATTTCCCTCGACTCTATTATTACAAATCTCTGGTGCGGCACCGCTATTACAGAATATCCCGCCACCGCCAGGCATGCTTCCACTATTACTGGCACCGGTTATGGTAAATCCTTGAAGCTTTGTGGTATTCGTAATGTCGTTACCAACAGCTGTCACGACGTCACCTGGGTCGTTGCCACCATCAATTATTGATAAGCCTTCTCCTGCTCCTTTTACGACGACATCAGCCTTCAGCGTAATCTCTTCGGGATATGTTCCTTGTGCCACGAGCACTATATCGCCGGCGCTTGCCGCATCTATTCCCTGTTGTATTGTTGGATAATCTTCGGGCACGCGTATTACTATCGCAAAACCCTGCCCCACAAAAAATGTGGAGAGTAAAATGAATGCTGTTATAAATTTATACATATCGACCTCCAGCATTATTATATAAATGATAATCAATGGAGTCAATATACTTGATATTTTTGTTTCAGAGGGTTAAAAAAATGGCATAGCCGTACAGATATTTAAAAGAGTCTTAGAAGTTCATCAATCTCATCTGGCTGAACCGTACGTTCTGCCACTTTATTCACATTTCTCTGCCCACATCGTAAACACTCGTGGATTATCTGAAAACCCTTTTGAGAATGATAATTCAAGCCAACGGGTTCCATTAAGCCATTGCATAGACAACGTCTGTCCCCAGGCGCTCCATCGACATGCTTGGAATAGAGACAGAATGGGCAGTGATTACGATAGCCACCATTGGTCATCGGTAAAACCTTGTGACCACAGTGTTCGCATATGAAGCCTTTATTCTCATCTTTTCGACTCATACCTGACCTCCTTGATGTTTTCCGAAAAAACAACCAAGGGGTCAGGGTTCCGTTTGCTCTCCCTTTTCAGGTACCAGGCTCGGTTGAACCAGTGACAGATTCACCGCTCGCTCTATGTGATACGAGCTCCAATCAAGTATCAAACCCAGACGACGTGAGTACAGTCCTTATGGACTATTCGTATACTCAGTCATATGCGATTTTGACACAGGCAAGCGATTACCACCGCACTAAAATTCCTCTTGTGAGGGACGGGGTCATTGACTTCCAGTTCCACCTTCATCGAGGCTGCCCTCGAATCCGAACCATGGCTAAGTTTACCCATTCCAGGGTTACCTACTGGAATGGAGTAGAAAGTAGTTAGTCCCGACACAGAAGTCGGGATGCTCGATTTTTCAACGAAAGCAAGTTTTGTGAAAAATCGGCATAGTCAGTAGTTAGTATTTTTAATTATTTGTTAATTTTTTACTATCTTACTGACTACTTTCTTCTATCTACTTATTCAATTGTATTAGCCACTGTAAGGCGCGATTAAACACCTTCCACTGGTATGTGTATGTTCATCCTCACTGGCTTTGGCGTCGTCCCCTGAGTATCAAGTATGAGTATGAATACAACCGTTTTTCATCATAGCCGACCTCCTTCAATCCTGCACAGCTATGCCGTGAATTTTTAAGTTTTCAAAGAACAGATTTTGGTATAATAGCCCACTATATTTCATCTGTCAATACTCAATTATTTTTCGTATTGATATATGCACAATTGCACATATGCACATATATCGATATGGTTACACCTGTATTTTTGATGTACTGAGTGTGATTCTGTAATTTTGGGGATTGTGTCTTAACAAATCAGATGAGATTTAATAAATTTTCTATTTTTTGTGGAATTCTTTTCTTAAGAGACCAAAGGAGATTATATCGTGGTACGTACCATCTTCAAAGTGCGCCTCTCGTAGTATGCCTTCGCGCTTAAAACCCATCTTCTCAAAGAATTTAAGAGCTCGTTTGTTTGTCACATACGTCCCGAGTGTCACACGGTGAATATTTAATTCATAGAATAGCCATTCCAAAACAGAACGTAGTGCCTCTTCCGCAAAACTTTTACCCCATGCACTCTTGTCTCCAATGATCATGCGTAGCCAGACATCTCTCGTGCTTGAGGTTAAGTCGTTAACCCGAATAAAGCCGATCGGTTTATTGTCTCGTTTTTTGATAACCATGAGATAGGCTTCATCCAATGCACGACTTGCAGCTTTTATGTCTTCTTCTTCTTTTTCCAGGGTCGCTGGTAGTTCACCATACCGTGCCAGCTTTCTCAACTCGGGATCATTATGCCACTTCTGGATTGAAGATGCATCGGAAATTTCGACCGGACGCAGATACATATTTTTACATATGATAAAAGGATTATCCATAACTTTATGAAATTTCTTTTTCATGTTGAATTATATAAATTTGTACACTCCTGTCAATACAAACTCAGATTTGGAGTTGTTATTTTATAATATCACGACAGGCACGAAATCTTAATTTTCTGTATGCTGTATAATGCTCAATCTCTGAAAGGCGAGGTCTAGCTTATTTATTATCAGAAAATTTTATCAAAACGGTAAGGGAAGTATGTTTATTTTAAAAATTGGAATTGCAAGAAAATAAACAAGGCATGTTACAATTATCGCACCGATAAGATTCAAGAAAAATCCGACCCGTGCCATATCAGGAATGCGCAAATAGCCGCTTCCAAAGATGATTGCATTGGGTGGCGTCGCAACCGGCAACATGAATGCACAGGATGCCGAAATCGTTGCGGGTATCATAAGCAGATAAGGATGAACACATAGCGCTACCGCCATTGAGCCGAGCACCGGCATCATCATCGTTGTTGTTGCAGTGTTCGATGTTACTTCTGTCAAAAATGTTAATAACAGACAGATACAGAGAATCATCAAGATAAGCGGCATACCACTGAGAAATGCGAGCCTCTCCCCTATCCATTGCGCAAGGCCCGATGCCTGGAAACCTGCAGCGAGAGCAAAACCACCACCAAAGAGGAGTATAATTCCCCACGGGATTCGCACAGCCCACTCCCAGTTAAGAACAAATTCTCTCTTTTTAAGGTCGACCGGCATCAAGAATAAAAGCAATGCACCACAAATTGCTACAGTTGAGTCGTGTACATACTGACTGATGCCGAGCAGGTCTGACCATCCAGGTATAACAAGGAAACCCACGTCAATATTTTTTCTGAAAATCCATGCAACGGCAACAAGAATAAAAACGACGAGGGTCAATTTTTCACCGATTTTCATGAACCCGAGCGCCTTCAAATCTTTTTCAATAACATCTTTACCACCAGGAATCCGCTTTAACTTCGGAGGCAGGACAACGCGCGTCAGGTAGAGCCAGACAATGGGTAAAAATACGATGACAAAAGGAAAACCAATTTTTAACCAATCAATGAACCCAATCTCGGGAGCCTTAGGAAACAATGATCTGGCGATGCCGGCAAAAACAATATTGGGCGGCGTGCCCACCAGGGTACCGATGCCACCAACGCTTGCTGCATAGGCAATACCGAGCATCAGTGACGTTCCAAAATTGAATCTTCCTTTCTCGGTGTTGATGTTCATATTTTCTTTCCGTATCATTGTCTCGGCATGCAAAATGACTGCGAGGCCTATTGGAAACATCATCATGGTCGTCGCGGTATTTGAAATCCACATTGAGAGAAAGGCCGTTGCTACCATAAATCCGAGAATAATTCTACGGGGAGATGTCCCCAAAATTTTTATGATGTAGAGGGCGATGCGTTTATGGAGTCCCCAACGCTGCATTGCCATCGCAATAAAGAATCCTCCCATGAAGAGAAAAATATTCTGGTCCGCGTAACGTACTGCTACATCTTTTGCCGGCAAGATGGTTAAAAAAGGAAAGAGAAGTAATGGGAGGAGTGCAGTCGCTGGTATCGGTATTGCTTCAGTGATCCACCACGTAGCCATGAGCAACGCAACAGCAGCAGTATTTTTTGCTTGAATACTCATACCAGCGGCGGGTGGTAAGAGCATCATCACGACAAATAAACCGATTCCAAGGAAAAGACCAATCCTCTGTCGCATTGTATTACATTGTATTCAAACTTTTACAATAATCAAGGAATCAGTTACTCGAGAACTTCCCGTTTCGACAAAAAGTAGATACCGCCAAAGAGAAACGACATGCCAATACACTGCATGAGACTGACGTATTCTCTCAAGATTAAAAAACTCAAGAGTGCTGCAAAGAACGGCGTAGAGAGTTCGAGAGCAGAAACCTGCGCAGCTTTCAGTATTTTGATCCCTTCATAATAGAGAATCGTGCCGATTCCTACGACAATTCCTATGAGTGCTTGATAGACATTGGTCACAGCAATGCCAGTGGTAAGCAGCATGTAGAGAACGAAAAGAATTGTTGCGAATAAAAATCGGTAGAATGCAATGGTCGCTGCATGTAATTCTTTTAAATATTTCCTCGCAACGATCGCAGTTGTAGCCCAGGCAATCGTTGCAAAGAGTACGTACAGATCGCCAATCGTACCAAATTTGAGATGAAAAAGGTTTTCAAACGTCTTTGTCGTAACCAATATACCGGCGATGATCATACACAAAACGCCGAAGTAATCAAATTTTGTTATCCTGTCTTCTCGGAGCATCAGAAATCCAATGAGAATCACGAAGATTGGCTGCATGTGCCCGATCAAGACCGCATTGATAACCGGAACTCTTGTCAGCGCATAGATGTACATTAAATCAGCAAACAGTGTAGCCGCTAAAGAAAGGTATATGAGCTTGGGCAGGTATACTCTTTTCACACGGAAATATCGTTTGTCAGTAAACAGCACATATAATGCAATAACGACCAAACAAAAAATTATCCTGGTTGCGAAGGTATTGAGAAAATTCGTTGTCTCGTATGATAGTTTTGCGAGAATAGGTTCTATTGCCCACATGACACTCGCTCCCAGGACTGCTACCACGCCAAGGGGTTTGCTGCGGCCTCGACTCGTCGAATCCTTCACGATGTTTGTTAAGGAACAAAGAGCAGGGAGAACTGGTGAGCCATGGCAAAAGGCGTGTAAACGAGGGAATAGCCTATGTCGTAGTTCTCGACCCGAATAATGACCCCGCTGGTCATGCTCACATCAGAAGAACGAAAACCAGAGTTTCTGATATCAGACCTCAGATACTTCAGGCCAAACAGGAGTTTTACGCGTTGATAGCCGTACAACAAGCCGGCATTAACTTCTGCATCTGGTATTTTCGACTCAACTACAATATTGATATTTCTCGGTAAAGTAATTTTTAAGCCAATACCAATAAATAATGGTATTGAGTAATTTTTACTGAATTCTTTACCTAAATTATCAACTTTAGCGCCAATCGCGAACCTCTTGAAATCGATGTAGGTACTCAATCCACCACATAACCCGTAGAGCGCGTCTGAATCTATTTTCTCGCTGAATGTCTTTACAGAAATGCCTAATGGTCCTATTTTCCTGCCAAAAGCAGCGCATATATTAAAGGGCGTAAACGTATTGGATGGGATGCCAAACTCGTTGTATCCCTGAATGGCGCCATAATTGAGATAACTCAGTCCCACACAGTTTTCATTAAAGGAAACACCAAATGAAAATAGATGCGTCGAGTAGAGCCACCGTGATAAAGTAAAATTGAATTTTGTGCCCTGAATAGTCGCCGGATTATGAAAGGCAGAAAGCCCCTCATCGTACATGATTGAGGTACCGCCAAGACCTTGAGACATGACTCCAGGGGATAGTCTCAGAAAGTAACTAGAACCCATCGAAATTATGAATAAAATGACTCCATGCATACAGTTATATTAGGTTTCTCGTTAAACGGTAAGAGGCGTCGCGGCCCGTATCGTTATTGGGCATCGTTTTTATGCCGTATAACGTGGACATAATACGATACAGGCATCGTTGTCCCGCTTTGCGAGTACTCTTCCGTAGAAACTCTCGTTCCAACGAGAATGGAGTCGCTCTTGCGGAGCCATAAACCGTGCAACGATTTTCCTTTGATAATCTTTGTCAGTCATCGCACCACCGCCAGTTTTGTGTGATAGTAATGCGTTTGATACTTTGTCTCGACCGTAATATGCACAAAGTAAATGCCTACAGGCAACGCTTCTCTTCTCATGGTAACTCCCATGGGATCTTGTGTTTCAGAATGAAAGACACGCTGGCCGAGGATATTTGTCACCGTAATGTGTGCATTCTGAAAATCATCGAAAAAAGGAAACCGAATGAGAGCATGCGTTTCCATTGGATTAGGCCAAATTTTTACAATATCCCCTTCAGGAACACTATACCCAATATCATCTGTAATTGTCACACTAACTGGTAAATGGTCTGAGGCATAGTGGAGTGCATCAGCCATATCTGGAGGAACTGCCTGATTATATCCGTAATTTATCGCGACATCGAAATGTCCTCCATCATTGCCGTACACCGTGTATGACTCGGGCATGATAAATAAACCCGAACTATCGAAGAAACTCTGCGAACATAAAATCATGTCGAACCGATCATCCAAGCCACCACCAGCACCACCATCTTCTAACTGTTCAGCCCTGGTTGATTGTGTATGAATAGCCGCGAAATCACTATTCTCGTGCCAAGTACCAACTGCCTGCACGAGATCATTGGAGCGACCATTGTTGTTTGCGAAACTACCCGTGAGTTTTTGGAATGCTGGTTCGTCGCTGTAATAAATATTAAAGTCTCCAAGCACAAGGAAATTTGTCTCGGCTGTCAATGAATCGAGATGGTTTCTCAATCGTGTTGCTTCTTCTAGCCGTATCGTCTCATTACTCGCACCCTGTGAAGCCTTAAAATGAACAGAATAAATATAAAATTTCTTTTGTGATTCGATCATTCTCAACGTGTATTCAGCAATATCTCTGTGTGGCGTAGTAAGATAATCAGCAGAGATAAATGCAATTTTATCGGTTCGATAAAAGAGCGCATTATCTGTATCTGGACCGTCATGAAATGGTACAGCACCGAAAAGATTATCAAGGTTATTCATGACCGAGGCAAGAAATAAATCGACACCCGTCTGGCTCTGCATCTCCTGAACAACCAATACATCCGGTTGGAGGTGCTCTATGACGGCTGCGAAGTCGTCGATTCTCTGCGTGCCAAAAGCCTCTGGAAAATTGAGGATATTGTACGTAACAACCTTAATCGTCTCAACATAGAGGGGACGGATAATGAAAAAAAATAAAACTAAAAATTTATAGGAGTTGGTTTTCATTTCTCGGTTTTTCGTAATGGACAGGGAATTCTATGTACGATCAACATCAACAATTCTACCTTCTCCGTGCATCTCGATAGGTGAATGTTTTTTCACATATTCGCCAATGATATTTCTCAAATGGTAAAATGTGTGTTGAATATCCCATCCCTTATTGAATACGGCATACTCTTCCCCGCCATCGGCGAGAAATAAATGCGTGACGTCGCACCAGGAAGTATGAAACTGACTATCAAGAATAGCAACTGCATATACACCTCAGGAATTATGAAAAATTATGGTATCAAAACAGCCGCCGCGATGACGGTCGTCCATAAACCATACTTATCGCCAATCGCGGTTTGAGTAGTATTCATTGTTCTTACAATCTTTGTTGAAATCTTCCAAATCTCCTTCCGTTCATCATAACTCGTGTCAGGATCAAAGGGGACGCCAAGAGTTGTTGCCAACATCTGTGCTGCGAGATCTTCGGCTTTTTCGCCTGCCCTTAATTCATTTTCTCCATATGAATGATATTCTGATAAATAACCATATTGGCTTTTCTCCCTCGGCACGGCAAGACCGATCGAAGCGGCAATGAGACGGTGTGGTTCATTAGTACTACATTCAGCCATGACGGTGTAGACGATTTCTCCTGGAGAAAGATATTCTAGACCTTTTGTTTTAGGAAGGATTTTTGCCCCGGGAGGCAAAATGCTGGAGACTCTTACTATATTAAATGGTGCAATACCAGCGTCTCTCAATGAAGCCTCAAAACTCGCCAATCGTTCTTTGTGTTTGCCGACCCCCTTTGTTAGAAACACCCTTTTCGGTATGATCATATTATAACGTGGAGCAGACCAGAGTCGAACTGGCGACCTTCTCGCTGCGAACGAGACGCTCTCCCAGCTGAGCTACTGCCCCATTATTCATGCTTTGATTATACTAACAATATTTTTAAAGTCAATAACAATTTCGTTCAACAATTGCAGCTACACGCTGAGGTGTTTCCCACAGGGCTCTTGTCTATACTCGTGCAGCTATAGGTTCGTCTCGTTTTCAATGATTGAGAGGATTTTACTGACCGTGTCTTCGAGATCGCGGTTTTCGATAACATGTTTATAGTCATTTTTATATTTTAATTCTTCTAACGCAGTTGCGAGACGGCTTTGTATTTCCTCATTCTTATCCGTATTACGTTTCTGAAGCCGTTTTTCCAATTCAACAACATCTGGTGGAATGACAAACACAAAGATACCATCCGGGTATAATTTCATGAGTTTCTTCGCGCCCTGAACATCAACATCCATGATCACATGGTAACCATTACCTAAATTATCTTCCAGATATTTTTTTGGTGTTCCGTATAGATAGTTATGGACCACCGCACATTCGATAAAGAATCCCCTCTCTATCCATTCTTTGAATTCTCTTTCTGATAAGAAGAAATATTCTCTGCCATTCTTTTCATCTCTCCTCATAGGTCTCGACGTGGCTGAAATCGAATAACGAATATCTGAACGGCGTTCAATTATTTTTTTACAGAGCGTTGTCTTACCGACGCCTGAAGGGCCTGAGAGAACGATGAGCTTACCCCAACTCTTCATTCTTGACATGATGACCGTGAGGCGACGTTCTACTCAATGTTCTGTACCTGTTCTCTAATTTTTTCAATTTCCTCTTTTATGCAGACAACGGCCGTGCTGATATCGAGGTAGTTTGCCTTCACGCTGAGAGTATTCGCCTCGCGCTGCATCTCCTGGAGAAGAAAATTCAGCCTGCGACCCGGATGCGCGTCATTGTTTAGTGAATCTCTGAAGAGCGATAGATGACTGTGTAACCGTTTACACTCCTCGGTGACGTCTGATCGGTCAACAGTGTATAACAGTTCTTGGTAAAACCTATCTTTATCGAGGTTTGTTTCGTATCCCTCCACTAAATCCACGAGGTGCTTCTTATAAAACTCATTCCGCTCGGGTATGAGGGTCTCTATGGTATGAATATTGTCTTCTATCTTATTGGCGGAATTCTTAATTTCATGCGCGATGTTATCTCCTTCTTTTTTCTTCATCGCGAGAAAGCTTTTTAATGATTTTTCAAGAATCGGTTGAAATGCTTTGAAGATATCTTGCGACTCCGTTTGGTACTGACTGAATTTTATTAAACCCGGAATTGCTAATAGCGTATTAACATCAATGGTGCCACTCACCGTGTATTTCTTTTGCAACTCTTCGACGAGTTTTAGATACGCATCGAGCAGCGGTCTATCGACCTCAACTTTACACGGTAAAATTTCTCGATCCTGTTGCACGATAACGATGATGTGTCCGCGTGATACCCTTTTCTGAATACTCTTTCGTATCTCATCTTCAAATGGTAAAAGACTATTCGGTATCTTTATCGAAATTTCCAAGAAGCGATGATTGTAGGATTTTATCTCAACATCAAATTTAATCGGTGGTTTTTTTATCTCACCACCTGCTCGACCAATACCTGTCATACTGTACGCCATCTACTCCTCCATAATTATTGTTACAGGACCTTGATTGTCGAGTGAAACAACCATACGTTCGCCGAAACGTCCACTCTTTGTGGGAACACCTAATGCCTTGAGCGCGGAGATAAAACGTTCATAGATCGTCTCTGCCACGTGTGGGTCTTCGGCATTCGTAAACGAAGGTCTTCTTCCTCGAGAGGTATCTGCGAGTAGTGTAAACTGAGATACTACCAGAGCCTCACCTTGGATATCTTTAATCGACAAATTAAATTTACCTCCACTATCCTCAAAGATACGCACGTGCGAACATCGCTCTGCGAGCTTTCGGGCCTGCTGTTCAGTATCTCCTTTTTTTACGCCGAGCAATATCACCATGCCGTTACCGATCTCTGAATGTAATTTATCCTGCACCGTTACTCGTGCCTTCGTAACTCTCTGAACGACTACCTTCATCACCAATAAGCTGCTGGTGTCTCTTCCGGCCCCCTACTCCCACAAGATAGGCATAAAAGAATTATCGAGTCATAAAATTTCTTCATCATTTCTCCACACGTACGCTCACTACTAAAACGCTGCTCTTTCCTGGAGCTCAGCACAGGTCTAAATACCTCAACTAAAATTCTTTTATTACTGCGCTATTTGCAATCAGCCATTCACGGTCCCGCCCTTATAAGGCAAGGAAACAGCGGGAGACGGGACTCGAACCCGCAACCAACGGCTTGGAAGGCCGTGACTCTACCATTGAGCTACCCCCGCACTATAGGATTATAATAAGATATTTTAAAAAGTCAACAACGGAGGGGTCCAGCAGGTCATTTACATCACTCGATTACAGAAATATTTATCTCTTGCGTGCTACTACGACGAGCCTCTTTGAGGTGTGGTCGTACGGTGTCCCGGCCAAACTACCGTAGACCTCAAACTTTTTAAAACCCCCGTTCTTGAGTAACGCAATGAGTTCAACTGCTGAATAGAGTCGAATTTTGACCATGAACTCTTTTTTGGTCGTGCCTCTCAATACAATCCAGCGACTCTTAATATACGTCCAGTTTTCAATAGGTTCGCGCTCTTCCAATATTATGCATCCGTTTCTTTCGAACCAATCTCTCTTTTGAAAAATGCGCGCGAGAACCTCTTTCCCCATTACTTCGACGAGAAACACACCATTCTTCTTTAATGAGGTATACACATTCTCAACCACACGACAGTCATCTTCCTGATGTTCAAAATATCCAAATGATGTAAAGAGATTGAGTACGACGTCAAAAAAACTCACTTGCCTGAAATGTCTCATGTCATCTTTAACAAATTGAATATCGAACCCTTCCTTTTTCGCTCTCCTGCGCGCCTCTTTTAAATAATCCGGCGTCCTGTCAACACCCGTCACATGAAACCCATGACGAGCCAGTTCTATTGAGTGCCTGCCAACACCACAGCATAAATCAAGAACACTCGCTCCTTTCTTTATCTTCAAGAGATTAACAACATTCTCAACTTCTGCAGGTGCACGTGCCCATTGATCTGTACTAAACAAAAACGGCTTGCTTGAATGCCACAATTCCTTTTGCTCATACCAATATTTTTCTTTCCTCATTTATCCTCTCCTTTCGATTATTTCTTTACCCGTTAAAATGTAATCGACTTTTATATCCCTTACATCCATTACATCTGACATTTCGTCCACAATCTGAAGATCGTGAACAATCGTTACGACCCGTACATCCTTATTGAGGAGTCCTCGCTCTTTCAGAATGAAATATTCTTGGTCACCATAACCCTTTCCTTTGCCGAGACGATTGCCCTTTCGATCGACTGCGACACTTCCCTGCACAAAGAGGTCGATTGTCGTCGCGAGCGGCATACCGTATTTTTTAAATCCCTTAATCGTCGTTGCCGCATGAATATTATCTGTTTCTCGGATTTCAACAATATCTTGTATGTGGGGTAGTGCTACGGCAAGCACCTTTCCTTCTTCGAGTACAATTTCACGTATTTTCTTTAAGACCGCATCAGGAGCACAGAATACGCACTGTGCCTTTTTGAACTCTTCTAAATCCTTTATTTTCTCGGAAACGCGCCGTGCGCCTTTAAAGTTTGGAATTCTACCAAAGCATGGACGTGGAAATTCAACGACGTTCTTTTCCTCCAACGACGTCCAGACCCTTCGCCGTATTGTATGTTTATCCATTCAACAAATTGTAAACCAAAATGAGTCTCGAGTCAATATAGAGGAGAACTCTGCTTTCAATAAGCCATCATCGTTCTCAACATCGCTATATTTTTTCAGAAATCTCGAAACACTCGTTGACATAAACAATAAATTGGATAGAATGGAAAAAGGAGGTATGTTATGTCATTACTACTCATGCTTTCACTCGTTGCCCAAGCAGCAACAGGCTTGAGTACACTCCCCAGCATTACGATCGACAAACCAACCATCTCTGTGTCTGCTCAAGGCAAGGCGTTGATTTCTGTCAAATCGACCGAGTATAAAATTGTGTTGTACGCTGATATTTCTGCCGAAACAGAAAATAAAGCGAGGGAGCAGGCGGAATTGATGAGAGAGGCTATAAAAGCAGTGGTTAGGGAAATGGGTGGCCAAGAAAAGGATGTTGTTCTTATCAACCTCAATACGCTTCAACCGATCGAAGAAGATCCATACTATCGCGTGGAGCAGGATATCCAAGTCTGGCTAAAAAATGTTGACGACATCAATATCGCGAAGGAAAAATTCATGCTCACGGGAATACAGATAGGGTCGATCACTCCTCTCATAAACGAAGTGAGCGACTATACGCCCGCAATCGAGAAGGCAAGAAGTGATGCGGTTAAGAATGCACAAGAAGAAGCGAATGCTCTCGCCAACGCGGCAGGGGTGAAGCTCGGCGAACCAATCTACATAACTGAAAGTATACTCTATCCCACGTATACAGGCTATGAGACATCGGGCGAATCAGTGATCACGGTAACAGTTATTATTTTCTACAACATGATATACAGAAAATAGTACACGGAATTAAGATATGGCACAAAACGAGCAATTCATGAAATGAGCGGGCCGTAAAAAGAACGAAAAGAAATATACACGTTGAGAAAGACAACTATACCTCCAACTGCTTGATTTTTGGGTAGTTAGGCATTTGGTTTTTGAACATTTCATGTAATCCGGGAGGACCTATGTTTGAGAAAATGTTCCAGTTAAAAGAACACAATACAAACGTAAAGACCGAGGTCATTGCTGGTCTTACTACATTTATGACAATGGCCTACATAGTAATCGTGAATCCCGCAATACTGGAAGCCGCTGGTATACCAAGGGGACCATCTATGGTCGCGACAATTCTCTCGGCCTTTTTCGGCACCCTTCTCATGGGATTTTATGCAAAGAGACCATTTGCTATTGCACCATACATGGGAGAAAATGCCTTCGTCGCCTACACGGTCGTGAGAATTCTTGGCTACTCCTGGCAAACAGCACTCGGAGCTATTTTCATAGGTGGTGTGCTCTTTACCATAATAACTATATTGAAGCTCCGTTCATGGCTCGCTAATGCAATTCCTGTTGGACTCAAATACTCTTTTGCTGTGGGGATCGGATTGTTCCTCGCATTCATCGGACTCAACGACGGAGGAATAGTAAGAATCGGTGTGCCCGGTGCTCCTGTACAGATAGGAGACATAAGGAGTCCGGCAGTACTTTTGGCCGTGGTTGGCATTTTGATTATTGCCATTCTCATGATTAGAAAGATCAAGGGGTCTATCCTTATAGGTATTCTCGCCACCACATTTTTAGCCTTCATTTTTGGCGTCGCTAAGACACCGAGCACGTGGGTTAGTCTTCCTCCCTCTCTTGCGCCGATTGCCCTCAAATTAGATATTGCAGGCGCGCTCACATGGGGTTTCTTTGCGGTGATACTGACTGTTTTTGTCATGGATTTCGTCGATACGATGGGCACGCTCATCGGTGTATCTGCTCGAGCGGGATTTCTCGATGAAAACGGAAATCTTCCTGAAATAGAGAAACCAATGCTTGCAGACGCCCTTGCCACAGTGTTTGGCGCACTGGTCGGCACAACAACAACAGGAACATACATCGAGTCGGCTTCGGGCATTGAGGAAGGTGGTAAAACAGGACTCACTGCTGTCGTAACGGCATTGCTCTTTCTGATCTGCCTATTTTTTGCTCCTCTCTTTACATCAATTCCTCCGCAAGCATACGGAGGTGCGCTCGTTATCGTCGGTATTTTAATGGTTTCTGCGGTCACAAAAATTAACTTCGATGACTACACCGAGCTGATTCCAGCCTTCTTTGTCATTGCACTCATGAGCTTTACTTTTAACTTAGGAATTGGAATCACCGCAGGATTTGTGCTCTATCCAATTTTTAAACTGATTGCGGGTAAATCCAAGGAAATACATCCTGGATTATGGGTTCTCTTCGTGCTCTCAGTTCTGTTCTACATATTCTATCCGTACTAATTGAAAGTTGACTGCTCTTCGGCATCTTTCTCAACATCGAGTTTCGAAACGAGATGGCTGCCCGTATCGTTATTCGTTTAACGTCGGCATTCAATTTCCATCTGTTTGACTATGCCCTAGGACGACACGAGCTGCTATGACCTAGTACAAAAAAATGCCTATTTTTGTAGTCCATAAGCATCAGGCTACCAATTTACACTGGGATCTGCGTCTCGAGCTGGATAATGTACTAAAATCTTGGGCAGTGCCAAAAGAACCACCAACTATACCTGGCATCAAAAGACTCGCAATCCAAGTCGAGGACCATCCCCTGGACTATGCAGATTTTGAGGGCGAACTACCTGAAGGTGAATATGGAGCAGGGAAAGTTGAAATCTGGGATAAGGGTGAATACGAATTATCAGACAGAGAGATAAATAGCATTAAATTTAAGCTATTAGGGAAAAAGCTTAAAGGAATTTATGTACTTTTCAGATTTCCTAAGGCTGGAGATAAGGCCTGGTTATTCTTTAAGATAAAAAGACCCTGATTACGTCAGGGAATTCTTTGTTTTTCATCTTTATCCGCCGTACCGCTCTAACACGACAGCATAAGCAGATCGATTTGAAGCAGAGGTTCGATCGCGTCTAAACAAGGCATATAAACAACCATTTTACTCAATTTTTTCAATCTACTAGATGTATTTTTTGGCAATCGCAACCTTGACTATACTAAAAATCTGGATATAATCGTAGGAGGAGATAAACTATGGATCAAAAAAAACCACAATTTAACGTCGAGATATCCCCTGAACAGTCTGAAGGTATATATTCAAACTTTGTGTTAATAGCCCACTCTCCTTCAGAATTTATACTCGATTTTGCACGTATGCTCCCTGGACTACAAAAGGCAAAGGTTTTCACACGTATAATAATGACGCCACCGAATGCACTGCTACTCAGAGATGCCTTAAATGAAAATTTAAAGAAATACGAGGAACGATTTGGCAACATTAAAATCTTTGGCAAAGACGAAAAACAGATCGGTTTTAAATAGAATAATCGATTTCTTTGTAAACTCGAAATACCGTGCATATCTCGTTGGTGGGTATGTAAGGGATTCAACACTTGGCCGTAAATCTGTTGATATCGATATTGTCGTCGAGGGCGATGCCGTCAAGGTTGCAAAAGAATTGAATTCAAAGCTTCACGGAAGCTTGAGTGCACATAAGGAGTTCGGTACGGCTTCTATCACACACAAGACAGGACGCATTGACCTCGCAAGCGCCCGAGTGGAACGATATTCTTCACCAGCCGAGCTACCACATGTCTATCCTTCCACGATAATAGAAGACTTGAACCGACGCGATTTTTCGATAAACGCCATAGCAATGTCTATATCAAGGGATAACTTCGGTGAGATATTCGACCCATTCAATGGATTACAGGACATCAAGAGTGGTGTAATACGGGTACTTCATAAGAATAGTTTCATCGATGACCCGACGCGTATCTTTCGCTCATTACGCTACAAGAATCGGTTCGGTTTTCGAATCGAAAAAAAGACCACTGAACTCATGGTCGACGCAGTGAAAGGAAATATGATAAAGCAACTTACCGGTCAAAGAATTCTGAACGAGATTCGCCTTATTTTTTCTGAAGCAACCTACCTTGCGACATTACACGATATTTCAGATTTGAAAATCTTTCATGTTAAAAAAAGTGATTTAGAGCGCCTTTCTTCTCTAGATTCGGCCGGAATATATTTTTATCTCTCTAAACTGAACACGCATAAATTTCCGTTAACGAAAGAAGAGAAAAAAATAATTAGCGACTTGCGTACGATTGAACGCACAGTATCCCGATTGAAAAAAACAGACAAAAATAGCACGTTCTATACCATCCTCTCCCCTCTTTCTGAACAGGCAATACGTATGATACCGCTGATGTATCCGGAATTGAAAAATAAATTTAAGATTTTTTCTCAACTGAAAAAAATAAAACCGCTCATCACAGGAAGCGATTTAAAACGCCTTGGTTATAAACCTAACAAAAAATTCAAAAGTATACTTAAAAAAGTTTTTAACCAACAACTTGACAAAAAAATCACGACGAAAAAAGAAGCGATTACATTTCTGAAAAATCAATGAACATTCTCGCACAGTATATCATATCATTCCCAGCCATCTTGGCAGCGCTGACCGTCCATGAGTACTTTCATGGCTACATAGCATTGCGTATGGGAGATCCGACGGCAAAATTTGCTGGCAGATTAACATTCAATCCTATAAAACATATTGATATTTTTGGACTCATCGCATTCATTATATTTAGGTTTGGCTGGGCAAAACCTGTCCCGGTAAATCCTTATAATTTTCGAGATATGAAAAAAGGTATTATCTACACATCTGTTGCTGGCCCTGCATCCAATTTTATCTTTGCTTTCTGTTGTGGACTCCTTTTAAGAATATTGCCTGATACGAACATCTTCGTGCCTTTACGAGGAATCGTTGGTTTTGGTCTGCTCTATAACCTCATATTCTGCGCATTCAATCTAATACCAATCCCTCCACTCGATGGTTCTCAGATATTATTCAGTTTACTACCTCCTTCTTACGCTCATATACAATACTGGCTCGAGCGATATGGTTTTATGGTTCTCCTCGGTTTGATATTTTTTGATCGTATGACGGGCATTCCAATCCTCTGGGGTTGGATCTGGCCATTCGTCACTACGTTTGGTACATTATTCGCTAGTTCCACAGCATTCTTTACTTTTGTACTACAATTTTTAATGTGAAAGATTATAAACCATTCATAAAACCGAAGAGTAGTTGCTATACTCGATAAACAAGGAGGTTCTATGCGTAGCTGGATAAAAATAGTCCTCATTGCAGTAGGCATCGTTGTCCTTCTCCTCATCATTGGCTCCTTTGCGATAAGAGCGTATTTGACTCCAGAACGTATAAGCCGCATCGCCTCGCGGGTCACATCAGAGGCAATTCAGCATCCGGTCAACCTCGGCAGGGTTGGTTTAAGAATTGGATTTACGATTGGTATTACGATCGACGATATCTCCTTGCCCAATACTCGAGGCTTCGGTCCTGGGGATATGGTGCGCGTTGATAGAACTGCCTTACATTTGAAATTATTGCCGTTGTTGAGGCAACAGATCGTGATCGGGGGCATCGAACTGTCGGGTCTGAAACTGAACCTCGAACGCAATAAAGAAGGTGACCTCAATATCGCAGCAGTCATTCCCAAAGAAACGAAAGGCACTGGATGGTCACTCTCGCTCGCCTCAATCGACATTTCTAAAGGGGAGGTTCACTATATCGACCAGAAAGATAAGACAGAATTGAAAATGAAGGGTATTAGACAGAGCATTACATTCCAAGGTAATAGCATTATTGTTTCAGGCAAACAAGAAATTTTTGTTTCGAAAACTAAAACACTCCCTGAGATGGTTTTAAAAATTGATAATACGATTGCCTACGATTCATTGCAAAAGAATGTCGATATTCGAAAATTACATGTGGTATATGATCCAATGTATGTCGATGTCGTCGGTACAATTGAGAAGATGAAGACACTGCGTATCGATGCTGATGTGAGCGTTGATCATATGTCAAAACTGTTGAAGTTCATACCACAAGCTTCTCGGCCCGGGGAATTGAAGGGTGCCCTGAAGGCCGACCTCTCCATTCTCGGTACACTCGCCGAGCCAAAAGTAGACGGCAGATGTGAATTACGTGATGTTGCAGTGACGCCTCAGGGAATGAGGCGTGCAGTTGAGAAAATAAATGGGAGCCTTTCGTTTAATCAAAATGCAATAAAGAACATTCTCCTCCAAGGCCAGATCGGCAACACAAAATTTGATGTGCATGGTTCGGTAACCGATCTCAAAAATCCTTTCTTAGATATCGTTGCAAAAATTGATGGCAACCTACACGATTTCGAATCTCTCACAGACGAAATGAAGGATATAAAACTCTCGGGCCCTCTCCGCATAAACGTCACAGTAAGGGGACGACCAGACAATCCTTCGTATGCTGGCGATTATAGCATTCAGAATGGTACGATTGACGGCATCGGTTTAGGAAAACCAATAAGCAATTTCAATATCAAAGGAAATCTACAACGTGATGCTGCACGGATTGACAAGTGCAGCGGTCACATAGGCCGTTCGGATTTCTCCTTTAACGGAAACATAGCAAATTTCAAGAAACCCGTTATCCAGATAAGCAATAAATCAAACATCATAGATCTCGATGAACTGTTTCCAAAACCCCAGAAAGGAAAAACAGAAGAGGCAAAACCACTGCCTATAACGCTCCGGGGCGATGTTCGGATTAACACGCTCACTGGAATGGATATGGAATTTAAAAATATAAACACCAGTTTTTCCTATGAGAATGGCATCATCGACGTGAAAAACTGTAAGGCAGAAACTTTCGACGGAGAGGTACTCTTAGATTTTTATTATAATTCGAATAGCCCTGAACCGTATCATATCACCACAAGAATGACGTCCATTTCTGCTCAAAAGATTCTGAAACGGTTTTTGAACTTCAATAATCTTGAAGGCCGCCTGACTGGCATGAGTAATTTCCAGGGAAGAGGACTCGATCAGAACGAAGTAATCTCAAATCTCTCTGCTTCCGGCAATATAAGGGTCACCAATGGCATATTCAAGAATTTTGAACTCGTTACCGGGCTCTTAGCATGGCTTGGAATAAAAGATTACCGAGAGTTGAAATTCAACGACTTAGTTGCAAATTTCAGGATTACCAATGGCAAGGCTCGAATCGACGATTGGGCACTGAGCTCAACGATAGGCAATTTCTTAACCGATGGCACAATCGGCTTAAACGGTAGCCTCAATCTCGACATTGCGAGCACGCTTTCAAAACGTTATTCAGACATCGTCAAGCGATACCATGGAGATTGGATTTTCTTTTTCAATAACAGAGGCGAAGCAACAATCGACATTATCGTCTCGGGCACAGTAACACGTCCGAAATTCAGCCTCAACAAGAGTAAAATCCAACAACGCCTGAAGGGTAAACTAAAGGATGAATTTGACAAAAAGAAAAAGGAGTGGGAAAACAAACTCAAAGACCTCTTCAAGGGGAAATAATAAAATTTAAATGGTTCATGGTTATA
>CP070664.1:968597-978077 GCA_020355325.1 Caldifarciminota bacterium | reverse complement strand
TTCCACCTTTCTGTTCTACCACGTGTAATGACTCTTCGACCGCCGCTCCATATACGTCCTCACTTATTATGTTGTTCTCAGCCATTTTTTTAAGAATAAAATCCCGTCTTGCTTTCGTACGTTCAGGATATTTATACGGTGAAAACACTTCAGGACCCTTGGGAATTGCGATCAAGAGCGCACACTCGGTGAGAGACAATTCCGAGATGTCTTTATCGAAGTAATACTTCGACGCAGTTGCAACACCATAACGCCCTTGACCAAAATTTATTTGATTCAAGTATTTTTCGAGAATTTCGTCTTTCGTGTATGCCCGTTCGAGTCGCACCGCCACTGCCATCTCTTTTAATTTTCTCAAGAGCGTCACCTCTTGAGTCAAAAAAATGTTTCGTGCTAATTGCATTGTTATGGTACTCGCACCAGTAACAACACGCATATGGAAGAGATTGGTTATGAGTGAACGTATGAGTGCGAAGAGGTCAACACCCCAATGTTTGTAGAAATTCTTGTCTTCAATGCAAATGAGTCCTTCTTTGAGGTATGGAGGGACCTCCTCGATACTCGTCAATTCTCTTCTTTCAATAAAGAACTCATAGATTATATCACCAGCATCATCGAAGACTTTTGTCGTAACCGGTGGTGTGAAAAAGGCGATCGATTCGGTGGGTGGCAGATCACTCACAATTGCAATGTATGCGCTCACTCCTATACCAAAGAGGAGTGAAACGACCACGACAACGATCCAACGAGTACGAAAGTATTTATTGAAGAGCTTCTTCTGTATCTGCATCGAAAACATATAATTTCTCCGTATCAACCCTTAACGTACATGGTGCTCCAACCTTGGGGCGACTTTCCTCGGGCACCCGGGCTGATACCATGAGCTCACCACATCGTCCATGGACATAGAGTTCATTACCCACGGGCTCAATGACATCGACTAAAATCTTAATATCAGAACCACGATCGATAGAAAAATCCGTAGGCCGTATGCCAAGTATCACTTCTTGATTCACAAACTTTTCACATCGTTCAGGTAATGGTAATACGATATCACCATTCTGAAAGACAACCTTCATATTTTCTTTTTTTATAGAACCTCGCATAAAATTCATCGGCGGGCTTCCAATAAATCCAGCAACAAATGTATTCTTGGGTCTTTTATAAAGCGTTATTGGATCAGCAATCTGGTTTATCTCAGCATCCTTGAGAACGACAATTTTTTCACCGAGGGTCATTGCCTCGATCTGATCATGAGTTACATAAATGATCGTCGCTTCAAATCGTTTATGGAGGCGCGAAAGTTCTGCCCTCATCTGGACGCGCAACTTAGCATCGAGATTAGAGAGGGGCTCATCAAATAAGAAGAGCTTGGGTTGTCGCACAATCGCCCTGCCGACAGCGACTCGCTGTCGTTGTCCGCCAGACAATTGTTTTGGCTTTCGACGCAACAATTCCGTTATCCCTAAAATATCAGCCGCCTCCATTACTCTCTGTTCAACCTCTTTCTTAGGATACTTCCGCATGCGCAAACCAAACGCCATATTGTCGTAAACAGTCATGTGTGGGTACAGTGCGTAGTTTTGAAACACCATCGCAACATCGCGGTCTTTCGGTGATATATCATTGACACACCGATCCTCAATGTATATCTCGCCCGACGTGACCTCTTCAAGGCCAGCGATTAATCTCAACGTCGTCGTCTTACCGCAACCAGATGGGCCGACTAATACAGTGAACTCCTTGTCGGCAACATCAAAGCTGATATCTTTTGCTCCGTAAATGTTCTTATCAAAAATCTTTGTAACATTGTTGAGACAAAGTTTAGCCACGTTTACTAATGATAGTAAGGATTTTGATGAGTGTATTTCTCAAATCCTTCCTCGATACGACGAGATCAACCATGCCGTGTTCTAACAAAAACTCCGATCGCTGAAATCCTTCAGGAAGTTTCTCACCAATAGTCTGTTGGATGACTCGAGAACCAGTAAATCCAAGCTCTGCACCTGGTTCTGCAATAATAATATCGCCCAGTGAACCATATGATGCCATAACACCGGCAAGTGTTGGATTGGTGAGAATAGATATATAGGGAACCTTATCTTGAGCCAACAGTGCCAATTCAGCGGATGTCTTTGCCATCTGCATAAGGGAAAAAATCCCCTCTTGCATTCGTGCACCACCCGAGGTTGATAGTATTATCAAGGGAATCTTTTTTTCCCGGGCGGCACGTATTGCACGAGCGATCTTCTCCCCAATGACCGACCCCATACTACCACCTCTAAAACGAAAGTCCATTGCCGCGAACACGACCCCAATCCCCCCAATCGTGGCAAACCCGTAAACCACTCCTTCCTTGAGCCCAGTTTTCTCTTGATCATCCCTCAACTTTTTCTTGTAGTCTTGGAATCCTAAAGGATCGAGGGCTTCCAAATCTTTATCTTGCTCATCGAGTGCTGCATCGTCGAGGAGGAGGGAGATGTAGTTACGACAATTGATCCTGAAATGAAAATTACATTTCGTGCAGATCCAGAGATTCTTCTCTAACTCCTTACGATATAAAATCTCACCGCAGGTATCACACTTTACCCACAGACCGGTTGGAAGCTTCAGCTTCTCTTCTGGTTTTGCCTCAACTTTTTTCTTGAACCACACGATATATTTTAACGTTATTTAGAAAAATGTCAATATCGGCTACGGTTGACACCTTACCGGGGCACCTTGACAATGAGAATCACGCCCACGATACCGAAAAAGGCATTGGGTAGCCATGCGGCAACGACCGGATCCATCAATCCAGCAACGCCATAGGCACGACAGGATTGAATGATCCCCCAATAGACAAATGCAAGAACGATACTCATTCCGAGCCCAATAGCAATTCCTCCTTTCTTCAATACAACGGAAATTGGAAGCGCAATGAGTAATATAATGATAGTAATAATTGGATACGAAAAACGATAGTTTAATTCAACTTCCTCTTTTGAAACATCCTCACCGGCCCGCGACTTTTTCTTCACGAATTGATAGATTTCCATAAAACTCATCTCTTCTAACGGTTTGATACGTTTCAGAAAATCCTCTGGCTTTTCCTTTAATTCAGGCATGACAAGAAATGCGCGTTCATGCACAATTTCTACGCCCGTTGGGTCGAACTCGCGTATTTTAGCGTTTTCAAATCGCCAACCATTTTCGTACCGGCCGGTTCCTGCATCTACCCTCTTCGTTATTCTATTCTCCTCTGTGAGTTTCCAGAGCGTGATGCCCGTCATCGTGTTCGCTGTTCCATCGAAACGTCTAATGAAATACACCCAGTTATCTTCGCCAGAGTAAAAGAAGTTACGCCGATAGTGAGGGGTTCTGCGAGGCCGCCTATCAATCTTTTCTTGTTTATGTTCAAACATCTTGGTCTGCGACCAAACCCCAACCGTTTCTTGAAATGCAAAGCTGAAAACCGCAATAAAAATGCCACCTGTTAAAATGAGCGTAAAGATCCGACTGATATTGAACCCGCATGTCCGCAAGGCAATCAATTCACGATTTTTAGCCATAAAACCGAAGGTTAAAAAGACACCCATGATTGAGGCAACAGGAATCAACAAGACAATAAATGAAGGCGAGAGGTAGAGATAGTAAATCGTAATATCCTGTACCGCTGCATTCTTCACCAAAAATTTCCCAAGATTATCGAAAAGATTGATGACGATATAGATAAAAACCAAAACAGCGAGCGAAAGGAGTAGATAGCGAATAAAGTATTTTAAAATATATCGGTAAATAACCTTCATCTCAATAAACGCCTCAATGGTATTCTCTCATATTCAGCATACATAAAGAGACAGAAACCGAACACGAGGAGTATTATATTGGGAAGCCACATCGCCCAAAATGGCGAAAATCCTCTACGGTCTGCGAATTCCTCGCCAGCAAGTATCAAAATGTAATAAGAAGAAAAAAGCAGAACACCAACAAGAATTCCACCAATTCCTCCTCGCTTAAATAAATATCCAAGGGGTGCACCAATTATTACAAACACAATACAGGCAAAGGCCAGAGAGAATTTTTTGTTCAATTCAATTTCATAACGTGCAAGCTTTCTTATTTTACCTGTGAGAGTTTTCAATTTCTTTTCGACCTCGAAGCGTGCGACATCAAAACCATGCATATCACCCGCCCTATACGCGTCGAGGGCTTCGTTTCCGGTCTTTGCAATATCATCCTTCAAATTGTCGATCTCGTCCTTTCGTTTTCTCATTTCAGCCCTCAGCCCATTTACATTGAGTTCATTCTCACTGCGTTGTTTTCTCTCTCTCCTCACTATGTCGGTATCAATCGTAATATTGATCGTCTGTTTGCTGAACTCTGTCCTTTGATATTTAACTTCATCGATGAGCTGATGAAGTTCACCGTTATAGAGGATAAATTGCAGAATATTTTCCTCTTCATAATCCTTTAATTCACCTCGAGGAGCGGTCATCATCAAACCATTTTTTAAATCGTAAATGGTGACATCATAGATCTTTGAATGCCGCTCATCTTTCTTCCCAACGTACACTGTATATCCAGGAAAATCATTGGTAAATACTCCCTCAGGCAAGCGTACTGTTGGCCTCTTTCGTGAAACATCGAGCATCAAATTTCTGACTCGGTGATTTGATTCGGGAAGAATATAGTTATTGAAGAGGATTAAAAATATCATGAAGAGAAGTATAAGCATGAAGGGTGCCCTTATAATCGAGAAAAAAGAGAGTCCATTTGTTTTGAGAGCAAGTATCTCATTGTCCTGGGCGAAACGCCCAAAGTTCATGACGACCGCAACGAGAATTGCCATCGGTGCGGTATATGAGACGATAAGTGGCAACGTGTAGATAAGAATCTGACCGACAATATCGAGTGGTAAACCTTTCCGCACAAAGAGATCAATGAGTCGAAATAGTTGATCCATAAGGAGAATAAAGGTTAACGCAAAAAGTGAGAAAACAAATGGTGGAACGAGTTCACGCATAAAATAACGGTCGATTAATCTATTCAATGTATCCTCTCTGTTTGAGTCGACCAATCGACTCGACCGCCATTGAGATGGGTGCGTGTTCATTCGGGTCAAGGTCAGGATCAAGAGCGAGAACACCGACATCGATGAGTCTCATATAGGGAAGGTATAAAAATGAACGATTCGTGATATTCTCGAGTTTAAAAAAATTCTGAGGGTATATCGGTCTTACAAAAGTGTCTAACAGAATAATGAGATTACCCTGCGTAATAGTGTCATCTCCATAGAACTTGCCATCGGGCAGGTATGACATATAGCCGTGCGACGTCACGAAAGCAACCGGGTCTGAATAGTGTGCTTTCGTTGATACGCCGCTTACGAGTTCAGCAAAGAGCTGTCGTGTTAAAGCAAAGTGTTGATTGACTGCATCGGTAATCATGCGATCGGTGTTAGTGAGCAACATATAGAGATCTCTGTATCGAGCATTTTTACGGTGTGCGTAGAACAAATGTAAGTACACATCTTTATCTTTCGTACCCATTTTTGCTAATTGCTTCAAAACATCCACGGCTCTTTTCGGTTCATCCAACTTTACATAGCAGTCATAGAGGTAGTAAAGAGCCGAGTCAGATCCAGGATGTGTACTATAATAAAAATTGAAATGTACAGCTGCCGTACGGAAATCTCCCTTTTTGTAGTAATCTAAACCGCGTTCCAAGGAGCTTCGACGTAATAACGGTGCGCAACTAAAGAGCACTAAAATTAACGGCCAAAAATAACGGCGACACGGCATTCTTTAAGGAGGTTAATATTGTTCATCGAACCATGAATCCGCTGAGCATCGAATGGAGAAATCTTTATATCAGTAAACCACTCGCCGACCGTACCGAGTGCTTGAATTCTCAGCGGATTCTCACCAACTCTTGGATTATCGTGGACGTCCTTCGTGGTATAGAAAACCAAGCCTCCATCAATAACATATTGTGGATCAGCGAAATCGATCGAGTATACTTCCTCAACGATCTCACTGACAACTTTCGGGAAAATACACGGGTTCAATTCAAGGCCGCGGCATTCGATGATGATCCCTGTATACACGGTGGAGTCAATCTGCTTCGGAATGAGTTTTATGTCTTCGGGAATGGCTTTTCCGTGAGGCCATTCCTGTCCGCAACAGGGACAGAGCATCGGCACCGTGAGTTTAAATGGTTTTGTCTCGGGTAAAAGCGCGGCGATTATTTTACCGGCAAGGGGCACGTGATACACATATTCAATGCGTCCGTCAGTGAGGTAACGACGACTCAGCGATCGATATGTAAGCAGCAATTCCTTCAAACGGTTTTCTCGATCACTATTGAGCTTCAAAAAATCGCCTACGGTCATATTTACATCATACTGTAATGAGTATAGCTCTTCTTGTAATAAATCTGCCGCTTTTTCTTGCTCGGCATGCGAACCTCTCAATACCATATTCTCCCAATCCATCTCGGCAAATGCAACCTGTATGATTAGGGGTAAAATGAAAAAATTGATTGATTTCTTCATTACACCTCCTCACACACGGCAGATATCAGTGATGAGATAATAGGTGTTAGTGCTTTTACTCCTCTTTCACTAGAATCTAATATCTAACCCCTCGTATCTGCCGTATAAGCGGGCGACGGGATTTGAACCCGCGACCCTCGGCTTGGGAAGCCGATGCTCCACCACTGAGCTACACCCGCAAATGTTAGAAATTATATGGCAAATAGATTAGATGTCAAGACTGCGTTAATTCAGCTCATGTGAAAAGTAGACATGATATTAAATCACGTAATAAGCCATTCAAAAAAATCAACATTTTCAAGATTTACAATAATCAACGTCATATAAGGTAATTTCGGTATTTAGCTCATGGGCGTAATGGTGAAATATAATTTATTTGACTTTTTTATATGACTCTTTATAATTGAACAGATGTATGAAGAAATCATTGTTGCAAAAGAATGGACAATGCCTTGTCTGTGAGCGACGCTGCATCATAAAAGAGGGCGAAAAAGGGCATTGTAAAACGAGAATAAATGAAAATAATGTGCTCTATACGCTCAATTACGACAACATTTCTTCGATTTCGATCAATCCTATCGAGAAAAAGCCTCTCTTTCATTTCTACCCTGGCTCACGGGCATTAACCGTCGGCTTCTGGTCGTGTAATTTCGATTGTCCCTGGTGCCAAAATTACGATATATCGAAGGTGGAGCCTCGATTCAATGAGCATTTCACTCCCGAAGAATTCGTGAATCTCGGTCTGGCTCATTCCTGCGAAGGAACGTCACTCAGTTTCAACGAACCGACAATTTTCCTGGAATGGGGTATCGAGGTCTTGAAAATTGCTCGAAAGAAAGGATTGTACAACACGATTGTGACCAATGGCTATATGACCGAAGAAGCACTCAGGCTCCTCATCGATGCTGGACTCGATGCGGCGAACGTTGATATTAAGGGAGATAAAAACACATACCGTAGGTATTGCCATACCGACGACAGCAAAGTCTGGCGTAACTGCAAAATAATGCGAGAAAAAAATATCCATTTAGAGATTACTACACTCCTCATACCAACAGTCAACGATGATATGAAAATTATATCCGATATTGGAAAAAATATTTTAAATAAATTCGGCGATGCTACACCCTGGCATCTCACACGATATTTCCCCTCCTACAAATTTTCTGCTTCACCAACACCAATTAAATTTTTAGAAGACGCTTACGAGATAGCAAAAAATATTGGATTGAAGTTTGTCTACATTGGAAATGTTCCTAGCCATCCATACGAAGACACCTACTGCCCGAATTGTGGTGGACTGCTGATCAAACGTTCAGGGATGGCGGTCATCACCATGAAAATTGAAAAAGACCTCGTGTGTCCACAGTGCGAGTATAATTTGAAAAAATATCTCGTGTTATAAATAATGAAACCTTTGCAGTACCCCGGTTTAATCAACAAAAATTTTACACCGTTTCATCCCATTGAACTCGCCCAATGGACAGAGTCGATTGTCGCAGACGGTAATAAGCGGCGTTATACACATTTCTACTGTACTGGCGTCTATGGAGGCATATCAACGGGCTATACGGTTGGGTGCTGCCTCCGCTGTGTTTTCTGCTGGGTTGGTTTAGATAGAGATTTCCCCTTTGACTCCGGAAACTACTATACGCCGGATGAGGCATTTGAACGTTTAATACGGAACGCACAGAAAAGCAGAGTCAGAAATTTAAGAATCTCTGGGGGTGAGCCAACGCTCTGCCGTGAGCATCTCCTGCCGCTGCTTCGATTAACGAGTGAAACAGGATACACCTTTATTCTCGAGACGAATGGCATTTTATTCGGTCATGATGAAACGTATGTAAAAGAATTAAAAAACATTAAAAACGTTCATATCCGTGTATCATTAAAAGCAGGTAATGGAAAAGGATTCGAACAGCGCACCGGCGCACAAAAAGAATTTTTCATGCTTCCATTTCAGGCAATCGAGAATCTAAAAAAACATAACTTACGCTACCACGTTGCCTGTATGAGTGATGCGCGATTGATGTCTCAAGATGAAAGAAAGGAATTACTCAAACATCTATCAGAAATTACGTACGACGGCTATCTTGAGGAAGAGCGCTGTGACCCGTACGACACGACAATTATTAGATTGGAAAAAGCTGGCTACAAACTCTTTTGAGAGTACCGATTCTTGGGCTACTAAAATTCACTACCACGCTATTGTAAATGAGGAAGAAAAGTTCTGTCTAAGATTAGTATTTTTTACTGTATATGATTTAATTACAGTTTATTCAGATAGATATAAATTCCCTGTAATATAAAACCGGTTAGAATAAAAATTAACGCTCTTCTAACTCTCCGTTTAAAACTCTCCTGCATATTGTACCTTTTTCTTAACTCTTCTTGAGCCTGTGGACTATCTTCATCAGGAAGCTCCCACTCGAATCCATTTGCACCATCTTTTTTTCTTTTAACATAAGTTAACGACGGCGGCCATCGAATAAAAATCAATATTATGGTTCCAATAGCACTTAATGCCAGCCCTATAATATCTAAGTAATTAATTAAACATGGTATCAACTTTTATTACCTCCTTTTCTCATACATTGAACTTCGTTTGTTTCTTTTCACGACTATAATAATAAGAACTTTACGTCAATCTTCGGCACTTGCAAAGCGCCGATTCCATGCAATTTTATCTTACCTTTGCATCATAAATACTCAGTTACATCATCAATCGACGGATTTTTGTATTAAAAAAGATACTTTACGTAGATTGACCACTCCTGCAACGTACTCAAATATGAAGTGTTGTACAAATCTATTACGAACCATTTAGTTGGCCGCCACCCAAAACCAAACGAATAATTATAATCGATAGCATGACTAATCTCTTCATCGATAAGTAAATCAGGTTGCCATATCTTAGTAGATTCAAAATTATATGAGACCATAAT
>CP070664.1:964848-968497 GCA_020355325.1 Caldifarciminota bacterium | reverse complement strand
GGAAGTCATTAAAAAATGCTATACTTCATTACCTGGGTACATTACCCGAGGGTATTGACAAACATTTTTTGAGCAAGAGGCCGGAGCATTTAACCCTTGATGATTTTCACGACATATATACTATTATAGAAGTATGCAGATGAAAGAGCGCGTCTACATTAAAAGTGGAGAAAGACTCACGGAGTCGATTGCTGAAATTTTCCGCGAGTTACAGATAGCCAACATAAGAAGAAAAAAAGTTTTTTTAAAACCGAATATGCTTCGGGTTGCAAAGCCGGGCGATGGTGTCGTCACAAATCCACGGTTAATATTTGAGACGGTTGCATATCTCCTGGCGCGTGGTGCAGATGTCATTGTTGGTGACAATGCGGCTCCAGATAACAGGCGTAACGCACAGGAGATTGCACACGAGTGTGGTTTTTCAGAAGCTGCGTGTGGTACATTCAGGAATATTGGAAAGTACATGAAGAAGATTAAGCGGCAGAAAAATCTTTTAAAGGAAGTCTATGTATCGCGGGAAATTACTGATTGTGACCTACTCATTTCTCTGCCAAAATTTAAAACTCATGAGCTCACGACAATGAGTGTTGCGTTAAAAAACCAGTTTGGTATTATACCGGGAGGACTCAAGCCCTATATTCATGCCCTCTTTCCGAAAGTAGATGATTTCAGTAAGGTACTCTTAGAAATATACGACATTCGGCCACCCGATATGATCATTGTCGATTGTCTTGATATTACAGATGCGAGAGGTAAGAAATTTTCTCCAAAAAGGATTATCGCTGGGAATAATGGCTATGCAATCGATTATGTATGCGCACTCATGGCAGGGATTGGTCCGTATGACATTCCTCTCCTCAGAATAGCAAAAGAGGAAGGTCTATTTAATCCTGATACTATTGAGATTATTGGTGAATTTGAAAAACTGGATGACTACGCTACGCCATTCAGATTTCCATTGAGAACTTCGGTTGTGGAGTTTGTCGCCAAGATACTCTATAAACTACAGATCAGTAGAATACCCATTATTGATGATACACGGTGTTCAAAATGTATGTCCTGTGAGAATGTCTGTCCCAAAAGGGCGATAAAGAATCTGAAAATAGACTATAATACCTGTATTAAATGTTATTGCTGTATCGAAGTTTGCCCAGAGAACGCGATAAGGACGAAATTTAAACTCTAAAAAGGGGACAGGCTACTTTTTAGCAAGAGTGTTTTGATTTATAAACACTCGTTGGAAAAATTGCATGAGACGACGTTCGGGTTTAATGATTTTTTAAAAAAGTAGTCTGTCCCGTTTTGACATGTCTTGACAATAAGTCGATCCACAGTATAATTTATTGTTGTTAAGGAGGGATTATGAGAAGATATTTTTTCGCGCTCGGCGTAGTCGTATGTCTGAGCGCATACAGTACAAACCATGTTCAGTCCGGCCGTCCGTTTGAAACTGCACGACATGATATCAACAACATAGAAATGGTTATTACCAATTATGGTAAGTTTGGCCAACTCGAAACCGGTGGTGGTCATGGATTGTGGTGGCCAAGAGGTTCTGGTCGAGGCTATATTTACGGAGCTGGGATCTGGTTTGGAGCAATAGATTCAGTTGGTGATACACTGGTTACGATTGGTCATGGCACGAGTGGGGGCCTATTTGAATTCGCTCCAGGTCGAATAGGATGGTCAATAGATGACCCTGATGCAATAATCTTTTTGTATCCTGAGACCTGGCCTTCTGTTCCTCCGGATAGGTTAGCAGATATATTTCCAGCGAAGACACTCTCTTATCAGGACTCATGGTGTGTGTATAATGACGGTGACATCCAATATCATGTGTCTGGTGATACCCGACCGATTGGAATTGAGGTTTCGCAAACCGTCTACGCCTGGAACCTAAGTGCGAACGCAGACATCATTTTCATAAAGTTCGAGATTAAGAATGTTACTGGTGATCTTCCAGAATACTATCCCATTGGTCCGATAACGCTTACCAACTGCTGGTTTGGTGTCTGTGCAGATGCCGATGTTGGCGATGAAGCTCTCACTCCGAACGATATTGTTTCGGGTGTTGTAGAACGTACATATTTCGTAGATGGCGTGACAATCACGTTGAATAATTTCTGTTATCAGTGGCAAAATGAACCAGAACCGGGGTGGGATCCTCTCTATCCAGGTGCTATTGGATTTGATTTACTCCAGACGCCGTATGATATTGAATGGGGCGCAGACAAGGATAATGATGGTATTCCTGACCAGTATGAACGAGACAGCTCGTATTTCATAACTAATGTGCTAGATTCTCTATGGGATGCTGATATGGATGGTGTTCCTGACTGGCGCGACCCGTCGCAGATTCCCCAACTTGGCATGAAATCATTAAAGCGATTATCCGTTGATCTTGCGCCAGATAGAGATAGTGAGCGGTATCTTGTTATGGCCGGCTATAATTTTGTGACCGGGCAATATGAACCGTATGATACAGTGCCGTCTGTCCCGGATGACCAGCGATTTGTACAATGCAGTGGTCCATTTGACCTCGAACCTGATTCATCAATAACCGTGCTCCTCGGTATCATGCTCGCCGATTGGAGAACTCCAGATGGAGGCTACATTTTCTATACTCCAGATTCTGCGCTTGCTTGGGTCGATAATACGGCTCAATTCCTTTACGAAACGAACTGGCTCCAGCCTGTTCCACCACCATCACCGACCGTAACCTGTGTTCCAGGAGATGCGCGCCTTACATTAATCTGGGATACTGCACCAGAAACAACGCCCGATCCATATTACAAGGACTTTCCACCCTGGCCGCCATATAGAGAATATGATTTCGAGGGATACGGGATATGGAAGAGTTTAGACAAACAAGAATGGGAATTGGTTACGCGCTGCGATTTGTATAACGACATCGAGTTTGATGATCCAGAGACAGGTATTTATGCTACCAATACCGGTCTCAGACACTACTATATCGACACCGATGTCAGAAACGGATTTACATACTACTATGCAGTAACATCATTTGACTATAATTATATTTGGGAACCAGATAGTGTGAGAGCAATCTGGCTTGAGAGTGCAAGGGCTTCTGTTGCATCGGTGCCGCGTCGGGATCCAGTAAACTATGAACCAGGAATGTATGTCATTGATATACTATGGGGCAATCCGATTCTTGCTGATTCAAATGTTCAATTCCTCATTACCTATCCTTTGCACATGACCGATGAGCCGTTTTATCTCGAGTTTGGACCGATTGAGTATGATGAAGGTTATCCACGGTATTCAGCATCTCTGTTTGATGCTGACCAGACAATCATCGATAGCGTAAAAATAACCCTGCCAGAGGCAGAACAGACATTCCATGAATTCGGGACGCACAACGGGTTAAGTACCACTGCCATTTTCCGGCGTGAGGATATTCCCGCCAATACGTCGATTTTTGATCGGGTGGAGGTGAGCGGTTATCCTGATACCCTGGTTGTACTCGGGACCATGCCGCAGAACTGGGCATATCGGGGTAATGACTATGAGTTGCACTGGATCAAGGCGTATGGCAGTGATTCAGTGAATAGTGTTGTTGTGATTGATCGGTTTGTCGGTGACACGATTCCCTTTAATACTGGAGATGACTCGCTTGCCCAGTGTT
>CP070664.1:959259-964748 GCA_020355325.1 Caldifarciminota bacterium | reverse complement strand
TGCGACGCCCCAGTCAGGTTTGTCTGGTGTAACGAAAAGCGAATCATAGATTTTTGGTTCGCTCCACCGTGTACCATCCCACTCACTGACATAAATATCGCAGTTCCAGTATGGACCATCGTTGTCTCGATTAGAGGCGAAAAACAACTTCGTTCCATCCAGTGTAATGAAGGGATCATAGTCATCTCTCTTTGTGTTGATGGGTGATGATAACAGCGTAGCCTTTGTCCACTCTCCGTCTTCGAGTTTGGATATATAGATATCATATCCTCCCATACCTTCCTCACGGATCGAGGCGAAATATATAGTCTTTCCATTTTCGGGAAACGTAGCATGTTCGTCTCGTCCTGGAGAATTGACATTCAAACCTAAGTTTTTCAGATTACCCCAGGTGAATTCACGAGGTTTTTTTTCAGCGCAGGTTAACCATACAGCTACCCCTGATATGATAAAAACACATAGACATAATTTTTCACACACGGTAACCTCCTCTCTCCGACTATACTATTTTGCCTCCAAACAAAAGGCAGATGATTACGAGAGCTCAAGAATAAAATTCTACTTTTTATTCGTTACTGTCTTTCCGCCATTGTTCATAGTGAACGATGTCGGACAGAGATTTTCTTACGCGCGGTAGTGGTTCATCCGCGGGATGGCCAAGGGCAATCGCAGTTATAAATTGAGCTCTATCTGGTACGTGTAGGAGGTGTTTAATGTCGGATTCAATAGTCAACAGAGCGTCAATCCAACATGAACCGACATCCAGTGCCTTTGCTGCAAGAAGAATATTCTGGCAAGCGTTCGAGACTGCTTGTATATTCCAGCTCGCTTGGATATCAGCAAACTCTTTGTCGGTTTCGCCAGACGGGAGGCCGAATGCGAAGATGAAGACTGGAGCCGAAAAGATATTTGACCAGAATACCTTAACTTGCTCATATGGCACTGCGTGCTTTTCATAGTAGTCTCTCATTCGCGTAAGAAATAGCTTCAAGATTTGTTGCTTCATTTTTTTATCACGTACAACAACAAAGCGCCACGGCTGTTCATTATTTGCAGACGGCGCCCAGGTGGCGGCCCTCAAGAGCGCACGTACTACATTTTCATTAATATCATGGTCCTGAAATCTTCTGATACTTCTGCGTTCTCTTATAGTTTTTAAGACAGGATGTGATTCTAATTCAAATATTCTGCCACTCACTTTTTTATGTGCGGGAAGGAGTGCCTCAGCCACGTTCACGGCGAACGTTTCAAAAAAGGGCCAATTACCGGTAATAATGGTATTATCAACCACACACACGTGGTTGAGAAAGATGCCACCGGCTTTTTCTAAATCATCTTGAACGTCAGGATGACCAGTTACTGTACATCCTCTGACAACTGCGGCAGCCGCAAAGACCTGAGGGCCATGACAAATTGCAGATAGAATCAGTCCGCGTTCAAACGCCTCTTGAATGAGTTGAACAACGAGCGATTTATTTTTTTCTAGAAGATTCTTTGGACTGTTACCCCCTGGGAAAAATAGTGCATCGTAGTGAGACAGGTCTATCTCTGAGACAAGGAGATCTGGCTTGATCGTTTTCTCTTCTGTACGGTCCCACCCCCATCCTTTTATTTTCCAGAGATGTCCTGTTACCGCCATATCCATACCAGCAATATCGACACGCGCACCCCAATTCTCCCAATACTCCTTAAGAACTACTGTTTCGTAGTAATCAAAGTCGTCTCCGAGTGGAATAACAAAACGATACCCGGAGAGATCGTAATCGTATTTTTCGCCTGTATTCTCCCACCACACATCGTTCGCCACGATGTGTCCTCCTGCTAATAAAAAAAGGGCGGGTACAAAAACAATAGAAATGCTATGAATTTTAAATTGCACGTTTATTCCTCCTTTTTGCATGATACATTGTGTTACTTCTCCTCGAAATGCGCATAGACGATAAATTCATGTGAGTCTTTTCTCGGTTGTGTTTCTGTCCACGCTTTCGGCACACCAACTGGTGTCGCACAGACAACGAGTAAGTTGGCAGGTGCGTTCATAAAATCTTTTATTACATTTTCAGAAAAGTACGTGGTGAACAACAATGCTTTCGTTAATACCATCTCCTTAATCTTGGCTCACCCCTTTTCTGGTGACAATATTCCATATATGTGACGCTCATAATTCATTCTTATGCCGCGATACATTCTCAAGGAAGGCTGCTTGTAAATGAAGCCGTATCTGATCATCATATCAACCGCATCGCTGTTGACGGCCGGCACGCCGATGATCAACGTCTTGTGTGAATAGATGCGTACGATTTTTGATAACAACTTCTCTGCGAAAACCGTGTGTTCGGAAACGAGTGGTCCAATCATCAGAACATCACCAGCACGTGGTCGAATGAGTGCATAGGCCTTCATGTCTTTCTCTCTTATTGTAAAGACCGAGTGAGGTAAATCATTGAGCAATCTCTCGAGTATCTTCGCGCGATCGAGACCAGTCTTTGCCCGATCAAAATATACTATGTTACTTATTTTTTCTTGAGGAGTATGCGATGTCGATTTTTTTTTATGACGGACGGTCGCCGTTTTAATGAACCGCAGCGATAGATATTTGTCCTTAAAACCTAATCTTTGATAGAGCATAACTGCAGGGAAAACACCATCGAGTTCTATTGTGGTGCTGCCCTTTTTCGTCAGATAATAGAGTGCTCTTTTCATCAACCGGAGCCCGATTCCCTTTCTCCGGGCATCATTTCTTACAATCAGACTCCCCAGGAAGGCATAGGTGCCGTACGATGTGGTTGTGATCATGCCTACCTTTTCATCACCTCTCTGTGCAATAAAACAGCCGTTCGGTTCGTAGTCTATTAATCGCTTAAAATCATCCTCGACATAGCCCCATTGCTCAATATCGGTGAGTCCTTTGCAAAATGTGATGTCTGATGTTTTCATGATTTTGATTTTTGTCATTTTATTTTATTCTGAGAGAGTAACTGCGCTGCGGTCAAGGCATATATCGCTGCACAGTTGTAGATGTTTTCAACCGGCACATATTCATCCGGGCTATGTGATACCGAGAGTAATCCGGGGCCATAAGCAAAGGCGGGAATTCCACGTTTTATATAATAACGGATCTCGAGGAGACCCGGGCACATGCGGAACTGGGGTCTGCTTCCTGTTATTCTTTTGATGTTTTCGGCTAATGCTCTCGCAGCATAGTGGTCTGAGGTAATCCCAGCGGACTCACCTTCTTGGAGCGTCTCTATTTCAAGGTTGATTCCCTTCTTTTGAAATCTACGAAGCAGGTTGAATAGTGCAGCCTTCTCAGTAGTGAAGTCCTCTTCTGGATTAATGCGCCTTTCCAATGTCATTGAACATTCACCAGGGACGATGTTGAAATTTGTGCCGCACCGACAGATTCCTCCGAGCATGAGTATGGAATTTTTCGATTCTCCGGGGCCGACATTAAAATCAGTTTTTCTCTTCTCCACGGCGGCCTTCAACCGAAGAAGGGCATTTACAAGGGCAACCATTTTTTCAAAAGCATTGATCCCTTGACGTTGTAGCGTAACATGAACAGCTTTTCCCTTTATTTTGAGCATCAATGAAATGGCGCCTCGACAGGCGTGCCAAATCGCACCACTCGTGGGTTCTGGCATGATCATTGCTACAGCCCGTGCCTTCTTTATATAACCCGTATCAATGAGGTATCGTGTGCCATACATGCCTCCGGTTTCCTCATCTGGAACAATGGTTAAGCAAATCCGTCCGTTGAGTGGTACCTTGCAGAGCTGCAAGAGCCGTACTGCGTAAATCATCGATGCTAACCCGCTTTTCATGTCTGACGAACCCCGACCAAAGAGTTTCTTTTTATGTATCGCAGGCCTGAATTGATTTTTGTGTGCGGCTGGCACGACGTCGTAATGTCCGTGAAAATATACAGTTTTCTGCCCTTCGCCATAAGATGCAATCAGGCAGGAGCGTGGATATGAGTTACTGTCAGATGCATTAACGTGAACTACTCGAGTTGGTAGATTAAATTTCTGAAGTTGTTTTTTAATGATGTCGACGCATTCCCTATAATATTTTCCAGGAGGATTTTCTGTAGGAATCTTCACAAGTTCTTGGGTAAATTGAACAATCTCGTCATGCATTCTAGCAAGATTCTGCAATAGATACTGTTTTAACATATTTTTCGATTTATTCTTCGCCATATAAATTAAGAATTTCTTTTACATGTCATCTTTGAAAAGAAATGTTTCTCGTCCATAATGATAACGCAAAATTCTTCCTTTTTCAATAAGCAATTCAATCCGAGTTCTCACTTCATCCAAAGGCCATTTGAAAAATCGCACTATTGCTTTTTCATCTGTTTTGATTGTTGTGTATACAAATTTTTCAATCAATGTATCCATTGCCTCTGCTTGGCTGAGTGCGTGTGCCCTCGATTGGACTCCTTGTGGTATCCAATCCTGGGTTGAACTCCATAAGCTGAATCGCCATCTGCACTTACAATGGGCGATCTTACCGGCGCAGCATATCAGAAAATTTTCTTGAAGCTCTTTTAGTGCACGTTCGAATATTTTCTTGCTACTTTTTTTTAAGTATTTTAGCCGGTCCTTGATCTGAATCGTCATCAAAGGTTTAGAATCGAGGAGAAGCTCCATGATCGAAGCGGCCGTTGTGCTGAGACGTCCAGACCGGTATAATCGCTTGTAGTCTGGTATCGGCCAGAGCCTTAAAAAATATGGTAATAATTTTATTGAAATAAGGACGTTCCGAGATTTTAAGAGCCTTCCGTAATAACTCTTTTTTTCGGACATGAGTGCGTGTGCGAAATCCCATACGCGTTGATCTGCTTCAAATTGCGTGGGGAGTTCGTTCGTATAAATAGCCGATGCAAGAGAGGGTAATATTTTATCTGAAAAGATAGAAACGATACCCATTCTCTGCACAAAACATTGTGCCTCTTCAATTCTGAGTATCTGTAGATTCTCAGAGAGTAACCATCTTTTCCGCTTTATCTCCCGCACGTTTATTTTCTTCATTGATCCTCATATCTCGGATTCGGGAGCATAACTCCGGTTATCTGGACCAAACGACCGAAGCAGAGGGAATTAATCTTATAAGAAATGAATGAGTGAGTATAAAAAGTAAGAATACAGAGAGACAGAAGTACGATCTGTTTTAATGTTTTGTCATTATGCTGTGTTGCATTCCATGCGGAGATATATTCATCGCTATTTTTGTTCATCACTCATTATATTATAACAACCTCATAAATCCGTGTCAACGATATACCGAAGCAATTTTCGTTAGTGTGTTAAAAGACATTTATCAATTTTATTATAATTATCGACGCAAAAGTTTAAAAAATAAATACCGCCAGTCCAGGTTTGGGAATAGAGGCCAACAACACAGAATGCGAGGATGATTATATACACTCTTAATATTTTTTCCATAATACCTGCTATCTTGAATATCGTGTGAACAGCGAACTGTGA
>CP070664.1:956272-959159 GCA_020355325.1 Caldifarciminota bacterium | reverse complement strand
GTATAAGCGAAGAGTTAAAAGAAAGAACTTACAAATTTGCTTTAGGTATTTTGGAACTTGCATCAAAACTACCTGATACTGATGAAGGCAAGGCAATAAGAAGACAGCTTTGTAAATCAGGTACATCAGTCGGTGCTAATCTTGAAGAGGCTGATGGTTCGCTAACATTGAACGATTTTATTTACAAAGTTGATATTGCATTTAAAGAAAGCAAAGAAACGAGATATTGGTTACGATTAATAATTGATCGCAGATTATTGAAGAAAGATGTTGTTGTACCTCATCTTAATGAATGTGTTGAGCTTATAAAGATTCTATCGACAATTATCTATAAATGCTTACAATAAAAGTTTAGGTATTTAGGCTTTTTGGACTTTTAGGTATTTGTCTTTCAAAGGAGGTTCAATGACTTTAGATGATAGACTGCAGAATGTAGCAGTTATCGGAGCCGCTGGTAAAATGGGAAGTGGCATTGCTGTTCTGCTTGCCCAGGAGATGGCGAAATTGAAATTACAGCCCGCGAATAAAGATAAAATATACCGACTCAATCTTATCGATATTAGCGAAGAGGCATTGGATGGTTTGCGCAGTTATATGAGGGCGCAACTACTCAAGGTGGCTGAAAAATCGACGGTAGTATTACGGAATATGTACGCAGAAAGAGAAGATTTGGTTGAGAATGCTGAGATCATTAATGCCTTTGTCGGTGATTCCTCTGCAGTAGCAAATTTTTCTACTGATTTGAAGATGGTACGGGGTGCCCATTTAGTCTTTGAAGCAATTGTTGAGAATGAAAAGATCAAAATAAAAATTTACAAACAACTAAAAAAGTTATGTAGTGATGATACACTCTTCTTGACCAATACATCGAGTATTCCCATTTCTTACCTCGATGCTAAGGCTGGATTCGGTGGCAGGCTCATCGGCTACCATTTTTACAACCCGCCCATCGTTCAGCGCTTGGTCGAGGTCATTACGGCAAAGACAACCGTAGACGAACTGAAGAATATTGCAGCCGAGCTCGGTAAACGACTGCGTAAGAAATTGGTGCCCGCAAATGACGTCTCTGGGTTCATCGGTAATGGCCATTTCATGCGCGATGGTTTATACGCGATGAGCGAAGTGGAAAAACTGAAGGGTAAATACAAATATCCGGGTGCCATTTATATCATGAATAGAATCTCCCAAGATTTTCTCATTCGTCCTATGGGCATTTTCCAACTTATCGATTACGTAGGGATTGATGTCTTTCAGTGTATCTTAAAGGTAATGCGGACCCATCGCGGAGATAGGGGCTTGAAGAGTAAACTTATTGATAAAATGGTAAAGGAAAAGATTTTAGGAGGTCAGTATCCAGATGGTTCACAAAAAAATGGTTTTCTGAAATACGAGAAGAATCGTCCGGCTGGCATTTATGATATAAAGAGAAAGGAGTATTTCCTCATAGATGATGAATGGAAAAAGGAGATCGATAAAAAGGTCGGCCCGCTTCCTGAGAAATTTATTCCTTGGCGGGCATTACTTACGAGCGTCAAAAAAGAAGAAATCTTGACTAATCACTTTAACACGCTGAAGAGCATGAATACAATGGGTGCCGAACTCGCTCTGAAATATCTCAAGAGAACGAAAGAAATTGCCGAGAAATTGGTGACCGATAAGGTTGCAAATTCTGCTGACGATATCAATGCGGTGCTGACCAATGGTTTTTATTGGCTCTACGGACCGATTAATGATTATATATGATAAGAAATTCGTTTATGGTTTGTACGTTTTATGGCGTCGCCACCCGTATCGTTTTACGGCGGGATTATACGGAGTAGTAATACGATGGCCATAGTCGCTCTTTAGATAAACCATACGCGCAGCGATGCCGAATAATGATTAACAAAGCCTTATTTTTCATCTGAAAGGAGTTTAAATGCCATTTTTCAGAAAGAAAATTTATGCCTGTGCAGGGTTTAATACAATATCATTAGGCACAGGAAGAAAGGAGTTTCATCCCAAAAAAGCACGCCCAGGAATTGAACATTACATAAAAGAAGCCGGACTCGGTGCGATTGCACAAATTAAGAATCCTGAACATATTGATGAGGGTATCATCGGGAATTTTGCTGCTGAGCGATTCTGTCGTCAGGGTAATCTCGGTGGTTTTTTTCCGATGGTTCACCCCACATTTCAATACAAACCATGCATGCGTGTTGAAGGTGCTTGTGATTCTGGGGGTCTTTCACTCGTTGCTTCGGTTAAGACGATTCTCGCGGATTTGGCTGATGTCGTACTCTGCCTTGGAGTTGAGATACAGAATTCGGTGAAGGCAATTTATGGCGCTGATTATCTTGCTGCTGCAGGGTGGTATTCTGGCGAACGGAAAAAAGGTCATGTCTATTTCTTCCCAGATCAATTTTCGCAGCGTGCCGGCGCCTGTCTCGAAACGTTTGGCAGAGAAAAAGTGCGTGCGGGTATGGCACAATGGTATGTGAATGCGATTGAAAATGCACGCAAAAATCCCAAAGCGCAAGAGTATCACAATACCAACCTCGACCTCTTCGCTACTGGCATGACGTCACCTAATCCCAATATTTTCTGTGAACATATCAATGTCTTTGATTGCTCGAAAGTTTCAGATGGCGCTTCAGCATTGGTCTTTGCCTCAGAGGAAGGACTCGCGAAGATTGGTGTTGAGAAAAAGGATGTCGTTGAGGTCATTGCCTATGCGCAGGTTCAAGATAATCTAACGACACCACCACCGGATTTGACGAAGCTCACGACATGTGGAATTGCGGCAAAGCGTGCTTACGAACGCGCAGCAATAAAACCGAGTGATTTGAGTGTATTAGAGGTTCACGACTGTTTCACCATCGCAGGACTGTTAGCAGTGGAAGCAGCT
>CP070664.1:953634-956172 GCA_020355325.1 Caldifarciminota bacterium | reverse complement strand
TGCCCGTGCATAAACGGATGGAGATATTGTGGGGCGTTGTCGATTACGTTAAGAGCAACTTGGAAGATTTTGCACGGACGATCGCATCGGAAGGCAGTAAAACAATAAGAGAGGCGCGTAAAGAGGCGGCACGGTGTTGTAATACACTGAGTCTCTCGGCTGAAGAGGCGCGAAGGCTTTTTGGTGAAACAATACCCTTCGACAGCTTCCCGGGAGGCGAAAATCGTGTAGGCTATTACTATCGCTTCCCGATTGGCGTTATTGTCGCGATAACGCCGTTTAACGACCCTTTAAATTTAGTAGCACACAAGCTCGGCCCAGCAATTGCTGGTGGCAACTCGGTTGTGTTGAAACCGGCAACCGACACACCACTCTCAGCACTGAAACTGGGCGAGGCATTCATGCATGCAGGGTTACCCGCGAAGGTGCTCAATATTGTGACTGGACGCGGTTCTGAAATTGGTGAAGCACTCGTTACACATCCCGCAGTGAGAATGATAACGTTGACTGGAGGAGTTGAGGCTGGATCAGAGATTCTTAAAAGATCTGGTTTGAAAAAGATTGGGATGGAACTCGGTTCTAATTGCCCTGTGATTGTATGTGATGACTGTGACATCGATAAGGCTGTAGAGCTTTCAGTTTCTGGAGCATTCTGGGCAGTCGGACAAAATTGCATCGGTGTTCAGAGAATGTTTATATTCGAAAAGATTTTCGAGGAATTTAAGAACAAATTTGTCGAGTGTACCAAGAAGCTCAAGGTCGGTCCTCAGTTGGATGAAGATACGGACATGGGTGCAGTCATTAATGAAAAAGAGGCGAAGAGAATAGAAGAATGGATAAAAGACGCGGTAAAACAGGGCGGCAAGATCCTCACCGGTGGTAAGAGAAAGGGTACAATCGTTGATCCAACGGTTATGGTCGACGTGCCAGAGAATGCTAAACTCGCGTTTGAGGAGGTATTCGGTCCTGTCGTGTTGCTCTATAAGGTAAAGACCTTAGATGAGGCAATAGAAAAATCCAATAGCGTCAATTATGGATTGCACAGTGCCATCTTTACGCAAGACATCAACAGGGCATTCAAGGCAATACATGAATTGGATTTTGGTAGCGTGATTATCAACGATTCTACTGACTACCGGCTCGACATGATGCCGTTCGGTGGCGTGAAGAATAGCGGACTTGGCAGAGAAGGCATAAAATTCTCACTCTTGGAGATGACTGAGCCAAAGGTTGTCTGTTTTAACCTGTAGGAAGACTGGATAAGAAAACAATAGAGAAGAACCTATCTTCTCGTGCATGCCAGATACCAGAGCTTTAAAACCTCGCTATTCTTGCTCTTGACATGGTAGGTACCATAGTTATAATACCTAAAATTATGGTCAGCAAAAATAGGGGAGGAGAATGACCAGACTTCAAGGCACCTACACCCTGCTCGTTACCCCATTCAAAGATGACTTGAGTTTAGATGAAGAAGGCCTGAGAGTACTCGTACAGAGGCAGGTCAAAGCCGATGTTCATGGAATTGCTCCGTTGGGAGTTACTGGTGAAAATTCACTCCTTTCTGAACAAGAGATAATTAGGATTATGGAGATTATTGTTGAAGAGGTAAATGGAAGATGTAAAGTTATACCTGATACGTGTACGAGCAGCATAGATACAACACTGGAAAGAATAAAACTTTATGATAAAATAGGAAGTGACTACGTTTCTGTCTTTGTTCCATTTCTTGTTCTCCCCAAAGAAGATGGCATCATCTCCTTCTATGAGAAAATTGCCGATGATTCAAAGCTTCCCATTCTGATTCATAATTCACCAGGAAGGGTCGTCGTCAATCTCTCGCCGGAAGGCGTCGCTCATCTGGCTCGTCATCCAAATATTGCAGGTATAAAAGAGGGGGTCAAAGGTTTGGATCATCTCGCCAAAATCATTTATCTTACGAAAGACGAGGATTTCAGCGTTTTTACGGGCAAAGATACTACACTATATCCCCTCCTATCATTTGGAGGTCATGGTAACTTCGCTGTTGCCGGAAATATCGTTCCTGAGGTGATGAAGAATATTTTTGAGTACCATGCACACGGTGAAGATGAGAAGGCACGTGAACTCCATTACTCGTACTACGACCTTTTCGAAGGATTGAGATCGGAAACAAACCCCATTCCTGCAAAAGAGGCGTTGAATATGATGGGACTTCCAGGAGGATATCTTAGGCCACCGCTTACAAGACTGAGCGAGCAAAAAAGAGAAAAACTTAAAAAAATATTAAAGAACCGAAAACTGGTTTGAAAGAAATACGTGTTAGGGCGCCAGGTACGATAGCCAATCTTGGCCCGGGATTCGATATCTTTGCGATTGCATTAGAGAAGCCCTATCTTGAACTAACAATGCAATTGACCGATACGAATTCAGTCGCAATAAAAAATGCTTGTAGAGAATGTGTGCCAACACGTGTCGAGAATAATACCGGTGGTCTTGCAATTCGTGATTTGCTCGAAAGAGTAGACTCTCACACTGGAGTTAGTTTCGAAGTACAGAAGA
>CP070664.1:948714-953534 GCA_020355325.1 Caldifarciminota bacterium | reverse complement strand
TCTTAATAAAGCAGGAAACGGAGATACAGCAATTTGACCCATCAATTGTCTTCACCGGCACGAGATTCTTTGTTGTGTGGTTGAATTATGCAGCGCAGTTTGGTATTAGCGGGAGATTTGTGAATTGTGATGGCACGCTCGGCGACACCGTCAAGATCGCTGACATGGTCGGCGAGCCGTGCAGAATTTCTGTCGCCTATGATGGTACCAATTTTCTTGTCGTGTGGACAGAGTACCCATATTATTTTATGGGGCAGTTTGTCTCGGGCAATGGAAATCTGATTGGTAGTCCATTCACTATCGCTATAGGCGTCGAGGCGTATGGTTCGGGTAATTTGAGCTTTGATGGTAATAATTACACTGTTGTTTATACTATGAGGAATGGTAGTATTTTCGAGATTTGGGGGCAGCAATATGATACCTCGGGAAACCCGCTTGGTTCTGCCTTCAGAATATCCGATCCGGCAAATAGTTCTTATGACTCATATATCATTGCGGGTAGCACCAACTATCTCAATGTCTGGACCCATATGGAATATCCGTCAGATATATATGGCAATGTCGATGTGGCAATTGGGATCGCTGCTGATGATTCGCAGGTAAAAGTCAAAGCCAGGCAGCTGGTCACTACAATAATCAGAGGTCCCCTGGTGTTACCTGGTGAAAAAAAATACAAGGTCCTGGATATTGCTGGTCGGGAAGTGAACATAACAGATCCTGCTCCTGGAATTTACTTTATTCAGATTGAAAATGAAATTGTGCAGAAAGTAGTGAAGATAAGGTGAGATTTTATCTCCGTAATGGATGCTGTAGGACAGGTCATTACGAGCCGGCTTTTCATCCAACAGTCCCTCTCCCCTCGAGGGAGAGGGTAAGGGTGAGGGGATCATCCGCCATTGCGTGTCCCGAAGCAAAGCCGGTGAGAGTTTGTAGCAAGGCGCAGCAATTTCAAATTTAGTATTCTCGGTCTCGCCTTCCACTGTTTTTTTGAGAGAATCACTGTGAGCCATTAGTGAGCATTTAATTTATAATATCACAATAGAGGATATGTTATGAAAAGCTCGGCAATAACGGTTTATTGGATGCGCAGCATCCAACAAATTATGGAGGCATTATGAAAAAATACGTTTTATTGTTCATCGGAATCATCGGGTTGCAGTCTTTGATGCATGCACAAGGGACAGTTATTCTTGATTCCTTTTACAGCGCGTCGCTCGGAAGCACGCGTTATATGCGCATATACTTGCCAGACGGCTATGATACATCTGGCATAGACTATCCCGTGATTTATTTTCTTCACGGCGGTGGCAGCAATCACAACAGCTATTCAAACATCTATTTTCACCTCGATACACTCATTGGCAATGGTCATATTGAACCCGTCATCGTCGTGAAGCCGGATGCGAGCGTGGGTCCATATTATGGAAGCTGCTATACAAATTCAACCCTATACGGCGATTACGAAGATTACATTGTCTATGACGTCGTTGAATACATCGAAACCAATTATCGAACAATTGCATCCCGAGACAAGCGTTGCATCATGGGTCATTCAATGGGTGGTGATGGCTCGTTAAAGCTCGCGTTCAAGCATCCTGATCTGTACCGGGCAGTGGTAGGCCACAGCGGACTCGTTGATCAGAGTGTGCTGTTGCAATACTATATTCCGATTATTCTTGCTGAAAACGGCGGTAGTCCGCCGTACACGTACAATCCGAATGCTGGCATCTTTACAGGCGTCGCGTTCACCCTCTGCGGCGCTTTCTCTCCAGATACGACTGACCCGCCATATTTTGTGGACTTTATTCTTGACAGCATGGGTAATGTTGATAGTACGGTGTATGACTTGTGGCGGCCACACGATGTTCCGGTATTAGCAGCCCAACTGCCGCAGGATACAATTGCGATATATTTTGACTGTGGTATGAGTGATGAATACCACTGTTACCCCATGCACACGGCTCTTGCAGAATCGCTCGACGTGCTCGGGTTGGACTACGAGTGGCAGCCGTATGCAGGTAGTCATGACAATCAGTTGAATGTACGTTTTCCAATCGCGCTTGCGTTCCTCGATTCGGTCATGAGTACCGGGATAGATGAGGGATATGCAGCAAGACCCGTCGAGCAATGTAACATTGGCGCGACCATCATCAGCGGGCCGCTGACATTACCTCCAGGCGAGGAATGCCGTGTCTTCGACATTAGTGGAAGATATGTTGAACCAGATAAAGTAACAAGGGGCATCTATTTTGTTGAACAGGCAGGCGTAATTGTTCAGAAAATAGTGAAGGTGCGATGACCGAAAATGCCACACGCGATACGCACAACGCCGAATGCTGTCTGTCTATGAGCGGTCTGGTATCATTCTTTGATTCCCTGATCAGGGCAGAGGGAAAGCTTCATTGGAGAATCCATGTCATGTGTTATTAATGTAATCAATGGATGCTCGGCATCCAATGACATAATGACTAGTAAATGTTACAGTAATCTATCTGTTCGTCACTGTAATGAATGGGTGCGCAGCATCCAAGCGGAGGTTAGATGACGTATGTTTTGATGCTCTCGTTGGTCCTCCCTGGTGCAGATTTCCCGATCTGCACTGCGGCTGATGCGCAGTACAGTCCTTGTGCAATATATGCAAACGACCAGTACTATGTGTTCTGGGTAGACTACAGATACTACAGTATTGACAGCTCGCAATCACTTTTCGGCGCGCGGGTCAGCACAAGCGGCACAGTTCTCGATCCAGATGGAAACTTATTGTACAACAACCGTGTCGGCTATGTACCAGCAGTAGCATATGATGGGACAAATTTTCTCGTCGTCTTCAGGGACAGTTGCTGAAGTTCCGGTAATATTTATGGAGTGCGTGTCACTCCAGCGTGTGATTCGATAAATTCTTTTAGTATCTCCTCGGCAGAAGGAATTCAGACTGATCCTGATGTTACTTCTGACGGCACTGACTATATGGTGGTCTGGTCAGACCTAAGAGTTGACGGGAACAGTACAGTATATGCGGCACGCGTGACACAGGAAGGTGTGGTTCTCGATCCCGCAGGCATCCAGGTGGGTCCTGCAGATGGGACGTTGCAGAAGGAACCGTCTATTGAATTTATTGGTGATAAGTATTTTGTGGTCTGGGGGCATCTTGCCGCACCGTTCGGCGTGACCGGCAGGTTTGTTAGCCTCGACGGCTCTCTCGGCGACACAATACACATAGCGAATTCGAGTGCAGAGGTTCATAACACGGCTATTGCCTACGACGGAAATAAAATGTTTGTGGTCTGGACTGAATATCCTGGTTTACTGAGAGGCCAGTTAGTATCGACCACTGGTGCTCTGATCGGTTCTCCATTCACGATTGCCGATGAAGTTCTCGTGGTGAATTCAGGCAACATATGCTTTAGCGGCTCAGAATACTTCGTGATCTACAACCGAATGGTCGGATTCATCCTGGAATTGTGGGGTCGTAAGTATGACGCGTCCGGCAATCCGATGCATTCTCCATTCTGGATCACGAGCCCAACGCAAAGTAGCGCTGACGGTTACGTTGTCGCGGGCGATGAATATTATCTCTGTGTTTGGTCCAAATTGCTGTATCGGGCAGATATTTACGGTAATCTCGACTTTAATGTGGGCGTTGAAAGTAATGGATCAAACGTAATTGTCCAGAAAACTCCATATACTACCGTGATAATCAGCGGTCCATTATTGCTGCCGGACGACAAAAAATGTGTGGTCGTTGACATCACTGGAAGAGTTGTCGCTCCTGATAAGATACTGCCGGGTATATACTTTGTGATGAGCGATAACCGTGTTGTTCAAAAGGTAATAAAAGCACGATAACGAAAACGCGAAACGCTTCACGCCTCGAGGAGATACAAAGAATGGGTGATGTGGTCATCCGTGCGAGCGAATCCGCCTGAGGCGGATGAGCGTAGCAATCTCACAAAGGCTACGCTTTCTTCAATAGCTTTGATAATAAGAGTATAGTATGTGATATTTATCCCGTGAAGCAGGCGATCCCTTGACAGTGACTCTGTGATCATATATATTCTTTGGTCAGTGGTGACTACATATCAATCTGCGAGTATTAGGAGAACGGAGGTATTTTGGGTTTAACTTTTGTTATGTCGATATTCTTCTTCAATGCTGATTTTCCGATCTGCACCGCTGTCGACGTACAAGACTATCCATGCGCTGTTTTTGCGAGCGACCAGTACTATGTATTCTGGATAGACGATCGTTACTTTGCAGCCGAGAGCTCGCATGCTATTTTTGGCGCGCGGGTGTCTCAAAGTGGGACGGTCATAGACCCCGATGGGAAATTGTTGTTCAATAGGCAGGCAGGTTTTGCCACGGCTGCAGCCTACGATGGTACGAATTTTCTTGTTGTTTTTCGGGACAGTTGTTGAACGTCGGGCAATGTATTTGGAGTGCGTGTCACTCCAGAATGTGACTCAATAAACTCAATTAATATATCTTCGGCTGGTGGCATTCAAGAGTCACCCGAAATAGCCTTTGGTATTGATAACTACATGGTGGTTTGGTCTGACGCTCGAATCGGCAGTCGCACTAATGTCTATGGTGCGCGCATCACCTCTACGGGAACGGTTCTTGATCCTGTAGGCATCTTGATAGGTCCGGCAACGGAAACCCATCAGCGCGAGCCGTCAATTGCCTTTACCGGCACGAGAGTCTTGGTGGTCTGGTCATATTCTTCGATTCCCTTCGCCGAGACTGGGAGATTTGTTCATTGTGATGGTTCGCTCGGCGACACCGTGAGGATCGCTGACGTTGCCGACGAGCCGTGCAGGACT
>CP070664.1:944777-948614 GCA_020355325.1 Caldifarciminota bacterium | reverse complement strand
TATCACGACACCGGGGAGCACGCTTGCACATCGCTTTGTACTACTAAAATAAGAGACGGAGAATTCTAAAGAAATCGTTGATGACGCAGATGAATAAGCAGATTACAGAGATGGGAAGAAGAAAGGAGAACACGTTGCGCTGTGGACATGCTGTCGCTGCAGACACGTTTTACTGCAATCACGTTACTGAGAGCACAGAATTGATGGAGAATATTTGTTATATAGGTTTTGAGTGCTGCGCACGGTTATGGCATTTATGCGGTTATGGGTTCTTCGAGCCGGTATTTAGTTGAATGAGTAAAATAAAAAGTTTTAAAGACCTCATCGTTTGGCAGGTTGCGAGTGAACTCGCTAAGGACATTGCTACTAGATTAGTGCGCATGTTGCCGAGGACGGAAAAATATCGTCTTGGTGACCAGATTATCCGTTCTTCACGTTCTGTTGCATCTCAGATTTCTGAAGGTTTCAGGAAATCTTCACTCAGAGAAAAAAATCGTTTTTATGGAATCGCGGCTACATCGAACGATGAAACTGAAAATCATTTAATTGAGGCGAGAAACAATGCATATATTAATGATAAAATTTTCAAGCATTATTTAAATCGTATCATTCGTGTTCGTGTCCTTCTATCTCGTCTTATGAAATCAATTCGTTCTCTACAAAATACCGCACGAAGTGCCTTACCCCGCCGCAAGGCGGCTAAAACCCTTCATCGAAGATGAACTATAACCGTTACGAAGTAACCACCTTGTCCGCTCGTCGGAGCCACGACAGACCAAATGGCCAATAACAAGGAGTACACATGAAAGAGGCATTTGAATTACGCAAGGACACCGCCGCCCTCCTCATCATCGATATGCAGAAGTATTTCCGTGATAAAGAGAGTGATGCGCAGGTGCCGGGAATGAATCAACTCGTTCCTAATATGAAAAATTTAATTCAAGTATTCAACGAGAACAACTGCCCTATAATTTTTACACGGCATATTGATTCAGACGATAAAGATAATTTGATGTTGCGCTGGTGGAAAGAGCAGATCAGGGAAGACGACGAACTCAGTCAGGTAATAGAGGACTTTGACACGAGTGGGGGAAAGGTTATCATCAAACATCAATACGATGCCTTTCTGTACACTGATCTGGAAGAAATTCTCAAGAAGAAAAAGATAAAACAGATAGTAATCTGTGGTGTTTTAACCAACATCTGTTGTGAAACGACTGCCCGTTCTGCATTCATGCGTGGATTCGAGGTTTACTTTGTCACCGATGCCACGGCAACATACAAAAAAGAGATGCACGAGGCAGCCCTCTTGAATCTATCCTACGGCTTTGCTGTTCTCATGACCACTGCCGACGTTTTGATGGCAATGAAATAATAAACATACTGTTCGAATATACATTATTTCACCGTTTTTCCTTATCGCCAGCGAAGCGTGTTTCCCGTCTTGACTACTCAATAATTCTCTATATAATACGATAGAGGAGGTACGGAGCGCCAGCCTACTCTCATAGTAGTGAGAGGAGGATATAGATAATATTGTTGTTGGGGGATGTTCTTTTACATCAAACGTGGTCAGTGGCGCTGCGGGCTATGGGGATGCGTGTGAATTACATTCCGAGACTGATAATTGCACATCCGAAATACTCTGCCCCTGTGTTCTGACAAGAGCGGTAGCATTTCTTATTATTCGAGACGCATGGGTGAAAAGGAGCAGAGGAGATACGTAATAACTCACTGAAGCTGAAACAACGCATCAAAGATCACGAAGAACTCGATGTTTATAAAATGGCATTCAATGCAGCAATGAGAATTTTTGAAATTACTAAAAATTTTCCTCAGGAAGAAACATATTCACTTACTGATCAAATAAGACGCTCCTCTCGATCTGTTTGCTCTAATATAAGTGAAGCTTGGAGAAAGCGGCGTTATGAGGCTGCATTTGTAAGTAAACTAAACGAGGCAGAATCCGAAGCTGCAGAGACACAAACGTGGTTACAATTTTCGTTTCGCTGTAATTATATTACTCAAGAATTATTCGATGATCTTTACCGAGCATATGATTTTATAATTGGCAAACTAGTTAGTATGATTAAAAAACCTGCTCCTTGGTTGCTCCTGAGAAAAAATAAACCATGAATATCTCCTCATCTCCTCAGCACCTCGGTTCCTCTGCTCCGCTGCGCATTCTCGTCACCGGTGCTGCTGGTTTCATTGGCTGGAAGGTTTGCGAATTTCTGCTTTCCAATCCCCACGCAATTCCATTGCCACAGTCACAGAGTGACTCAAAGACAATCCAGGTATATGGTATCGATAATCTCAATAGATACTACGATGTGCGCCTCAAGCGGTGGCGATTAGAACAACTTTCTCACCTTAGTTCATCATCAGAATCCTCAGAGTTTATCTTCCACAAAATTGACATCGAAGATTACAATGAAGTCAAACAGCTCGTCATCAAAGCTTCTGAGTCAAAATTTTCCTACCCACGTACCTCAAAAAACCGCTCTTCATCTCCATCATTTGATGCGGTCATAAATCTCGCTGCTCGAGCTGGTGTTCGATATAGTATAGAAAACCCTTTTGTATATTTTACGACGAATGTTATCGGCAATCTGAATCTTCTCGAATTGTGTCGCCAGTTCAATATAAAAAAATATATACTCGCCTCGACATCTTCATTATACGCAGGACAAAAAATGCCCTTCAATGAAGAGTTACCAGTCAATGAACCGATTTCACCATATGCTGCCTCCAAGAAAGGTGCTGAAGTTACGTGCTACACATATCATAAGTTATTTGGAATAGATGTGTCTATTCTTCGATACTTCACCGTCTATGGTCCTGCAGGCAGACCCGATATGAGTGTTTTCCGTTTCATATCATGGGTAGATCAAGAAAAACCAGTAATTATCTATGGTGATGGCAATCAGTCACGCGACTTCACCTATGTCGATGACATTGCACAGGGAACATGTGCGGCGTTAAAACCTGTCGGATTTAACGTCATTAATCTCGGTAGTGACGCTCCCCATAAATTAATTGATGTGCTTGAGATTATTGAAAACAAATTAACAAAGAAGGCAAAAATTACCTATGAACCATTTCATCCTGCAGATATGCTCGCTACCTGGGCAGATATTACAAAGGCAAGATACATTTTGGAATGGCAGCCAAAAGTAAAAATTCAAAAGGGACTAGAAGCAGCGATTGACTGGTATCGTGATAATCGCGCGTGGGCATCAAAAATAAAACTATAAAGCTATTCGTGAAAAATAACCAGGGACTATATAAAGATTTAACCTATAAAATTATTGGAGCTCTTTATGTTGTTCATAATGAACTCGGTTCTGTTCACAAGGAAAATATATACCATAGGCACTTGTCATAGAATTTGAAGATAAAAAAATCAATTTTGTAGAAGAGAAATCGTTGCCAGTTAAGTATAAGAACAAAATAATTGGCTCTTACAAACCAGATTTTATTATTGAAGACAAAGTGATTTTGGAAATAAAAGCGGTTCCGCTGATTACTAAAGCAATGATGGATCAAATTTATTTTTACGTAAGAGCGACAAAATACAGATTAGTACTTTTAGCGAATTTCGGAACTAAAAGACTGACTATAAAACGACGTATCTACACGTATTGAACTCTGTGCCCTCATCTGCGCCCATCTGTGCTTTCTCATCTGTGGCCATCTGTGTCCATAATCTGTGCCTATCTGCGTAACTCCATCTGTGTAATGGTCTGTGCCCATCTGTGTGCTTAAGGTGTTGACATTGCTGTATTTTTGTATATTCTACACTATGGGAGTATTAAATAATATGAAGAAATTGCT
>CP070664.1:942092-944677 GCA_020355325.1 Caldifarciminota bacterium | reverse complement strand
GTTTGGATAACAGTGTTTGAAATAGCAATATTTTTCATCGGGCTCGTTGTCAAAAGAGCAACACGTAGAGGATGATGATTCGACGTGCATGAGTGCAACCTTGACTATGTGTTAAATATACCTATACTTGAAATGAGACATGAGTAAAAAGCATAAACACAAACCGTCTCTACCAAAAGAAGCGAAACCGGCTTTCATAGAAACTTATTGGGACAAGATCGTTATTATATTACTCATAGTAGTTCCACTCATCTATTTTAGCTCATTCCTCAACGCGGACAAAATGATTGCAGGATCAGATTACCTCATAGGAGGTTATCCATTCGAAAAATGGACTGCCGAGCAGCAAGAGATGCCCCTCTGGTATCCGCATGTCTTTGGTGGCGTGCCCGTGCTTGGCGCACCAGTGGGCGGACCCCTCGCACCCCTTGCTCAGCTCAAGGAAATAATTCCGCCCCACGTTGTCCTGGCGTTGACGTTTATCGTTCTCTTCTTTCTCGCTGGTATCGGCATGTACCTATATCTCAAAGAAATCGGTTTGTCTCCGTATTCAGCAGCTCTTGGAGCAGTTATCTATCAATTCATCGGCAATCTTGCAACATCACCCAGTGCTGGGCATGCAGGAAGGGCAGCGAGTATTGCAACCTTCCCCCTCATGCTCTTCTGTGTGCACCGCGCGCTCGCGTCCAAGAGACTATTATATTTTGTTATTACAGCACTCATAACTGCATTCGCCTTCTATGAAGGTCATTTTCAGATCACGTATTATGGATTATTATTTATCACTGCGTATGTCATTTATTATTTAATCTCCAAGAGAAAAGAAAATTCAAAAAAGGATGTAATCAAAATAATCGGGTACGGCGTCGTTTCAATAGCACTTATCTGTCTCCTCATGGCGGCGATCTGGTTGCCTGTTCTTGGAGGATTAGGAACCGCAGCGCGTGGTGTCGAGCGCGGCTATGAGTATGCTACATCGTGGGCTATGCCGCCCCGAGAAATTATTGATTTAGCCGTTCCCATGTATTCTGGCATATTGGATAACTATTGGGGGGCAAGCCATTTTAAACTTCATATGGAATATTTTGGCATACTCACGATACTCTTTGCTCTCTTTACAATAATTCTCTACCGGAAAAAAGCATATGTGAAATTTTTCACCTTCAGTAGTTTGGTCGTCTTTCTCATTGCCATTGGCGGTGCGACGCCATTTTTTAGAATCTTCTATACGCTTATTCCGGGTTTCAAATTATTCCGCGCCCCTAATTTAGCATTTTATCTGTTCAGTTTTAGTTTCATAGTCGTGGCTGCAATCGGATTTGAGCACATTTTCATTAAAGGGTATGAGGGTAACGACAAGATGATTTTTAAAAAACGATTTTACATTATTGCCGGACTACTCATCGCTTTATTTATAATCATAGGATTCGTCTGTGTCGCGGCCAGAGATTCAATAACACAGTCAACGCAACGAGCACTGAGGACTGAGTTTATTTCTACATTTGGGCAGAGAACGGCCGAGGTAAAATTAGCCAACTTCAGTAATAACTTTCCTCAATTTATCCAAGGAATCTGGCGCAGCCTCGCATTTCTCGTTATGCTTCTTTTTTTGGTGTACATTTCTCTCACGAAAAGAGTAAAACCGTTCATATTCGTAATTGTGGCAATTGCAATAACATTGGTAGACCAACTGCCGTTGATGGCAAAATTCCTTCCCGAAGGGCCAGAACCAAAGACATACTATGCAGGAGATGATGTCGTACGATTTCTTACGAAAGATAAAACTGTTTTCCGCGTCTTTCCAACTCCATGGTATGAACATACGAGCGATTTGTACCTCTTATACCATGATATTCAAAGTGCGGGTGGATACATACCAAATCCAATACAACGCTATCAAGAATTCATTGGTGCTGGAACGAGCGTCATGTTCAGGCCTACACACCTGCTTCAGTTTCCGAAATTCACAGATATGCTCAACATAAAATATATCATAGCACCAACATTGCCTGAAGATGTTTCAAGGTATGATATGCAATCACAGATGATTATCGAGGAGATCAAACTCTATCTCTCACGATTTAGTCTCGTATTTGGTGGCCGCAAGTATTCGGTCTATCTGAATAGAAACATGCAACCACGCGCCTCTATTGTTCCCGATTACAGGGTTCTCACCGAATCAGAAATTGTAGATTTCTTAAAATCAGATGAGTTTGACTCGAACCAAACAGTTGTTCTCGAAAAAGACCCGCAGGTGCCACATCCAGGAGAAAAACTGCCGATGATAGAAGCAAGTATTCTTCACTATTCTGCAAATAAGATAATCTGTACAACTGAGAGCCTCTACCCCGGATTTTTGGTATTGGCCGATAACTGGCATCCAGACTGGAAGGTCTTTATTGATGGCGAAGAAAGCGTGCTCTTTCGCGCCAATCACACGTTCAGGGCAGTGTATCTAACACCCGGGGAACACGAAGTCGTCTTTGCATATATATCATCATATTTTAACGTTGGAAAAATTATCTCAATCATTGTACTAGTTCTTACTATTGGGTTTTGTATATTTGCAACAAGGTTTAAAATCT
>CP070664.1:937315-941992 GCA_020355325.1 Caldifarciminota bacterium | reverse complement strand
GTTACCTATAACCTCTTCCATCATCACGGTGATGCCTTCATTACGTTGTATACAGAGATACCCGAGAGTCTCGATGTTAGCCACGCATCCACACTCACTGCTGGCGTACCATTGTTTACGGTTACTGCAAATGACAGTTCGGTGATTGCCTTGACTGTTGACGGCGAGATCATCGGCGTTGCCGAGGGTACAGGTTCACCGGTTGCGATAACCATTCCACCACAGATACCAGGTTCGATGATGAAGGTTACTATAACCAAATCAAATTACTATCGATATGTAGCAGATGTACCTGTTGCGTCTGGCAGCTATCCATATGTGATGTTCAGTACAGGGATCTTTGATGATACAGTTGGCGGTAATGGTGATGGTGTCATGAATCCTGGAGAGACGATTGACTACGGAGTTTGGGCAAAGAATGTCGGAACAGGAACTGCCCAGGGTGTGTATGGTACGTTGACTGTTACCGACCCACTCGTAACAGTGACAACCGATTCGAGTTGGTATGGTGATATCCTTGAGAATGATTCTGTACTTTCTAATCCTTACTACAATTTCAGTATTGATAGTAGCTGTCAGAATAATCACACAATACAACTGACGATCGATTTTCACGATATCAATGACAGTGTCTTTACCTCGTATAAAACCATTACCGTATATGCCCCGATTCTAGTATACCAGGATGTGAGTGTGGTGAATGATGAAAATAGTAATGGCATCTTGGATATTGGTGAGACTGGAGATCTTGTCGTGACAATTGAGAATGAGGGAGGTGCTGTGACTGATAGCGTGACATCGACATTGACGACTACGTCTTCCTACATTACGATTCAGGATGGTTCAGGTAACTTTGGCATACTATATCCTGACAGCACCGCGAACAATGCCCTTGACCCGTATACTGTCTCGGCTGATAGCACGACCCCCAGCGGAACCGTTGTTGATTTTCAGGTTGAGATTGTCTATGGTATGTATGTGGATACCTTCGATTTCAGTCTGGTCGTTGGTAAGAAGCACTACTACATTTGGAACCCTGACCCGACAGGAACGCCCGGTCAGAACATGCATACGACGTTGAGTAATTTGGGTTACAGTGGAGATTACAATACGACGCTCGCTGCAGATCTTATCTTGTACGAAGCACTCTTTGTGTGTGTTGGTATCTTTTCAAATAATTACGTTATTACGAGCGGGAGTGCAGAGGCTGCAGCAATAGTAGATTTCTTACAGAATCAGAATGGTTGCGTATACCTTGAGGGTGGTGATGTTTGGTACTATGATCCACAGTATCAGAACGGTTATAATTTCGGCCCGCTCTTCGGTATCAATCCGGCTTCAGATGGTGGTCCTGATCTCTATACGGTGGCTGGTCAATCTGGAACATTCACTGAAGGCATGAGCTTTAGCTATGGCGGTGAGAATAGCTGGATCGACCATATCAACCCAACGGGTACTGGTTTCCTCGTCTTCAGAAATCCGAGCAACAACGACAATATCGGTGTCGCAAATGACCCGGGTACATACAAGACAGTGGGTACATCTTTTGAATTAGGCTTACTAACAGATGCTACACCGCCATCGACGAGAGAAGTGCTCTTGGATTCGATAATGCACTTCTTTGGCATCGGCGTGACTGGCATTGCAGAAGAGGCGAGTTTAACCGATATCGTATTAAAGACCGAATTGAGTGCCCTGTATCCCAATCCGAGCATACGGGCGATGCACATCAGCTATCAAATTGCTCGCGAGACTGTCGTTTCCTTGCAATTATATGATGTTGCTGGTCGTTCGGTGTGTACACTCGCCAGCGGAGTCTGTCAACCTGGTCATTATACCGTTATTTGGGATGGTAAAGATGATTTGGGTCGCGCGGTTGCATCTGGTGTCTATTTTGTGAGGTTCGAAGCAGGGGACTACAAAAAGGTAGAGAAGGCAGTATTGTTAAGATAAATACCTAAAAACCAAAATGCCTAAATACCTAAATAATTTAAGAAATGGGTTGGGGTTTTGAAGTTGGATTTTTGTTCGAGCATCTCAACCTCAACCCATTGACTGTACCAAGGAGGTAGTATGAACAAAAAAATACTGGTACTCATAGGATTAATGGTGACCTTAACGTTCGGTACTCAAGATCTTTATGGGATCATACGCGGTGGCACAATACATCAATTTGCTCCTCCACCATACGCCGATGCAAATATCATTTACTTCTCAAATGGTATAACATTCGATATAGGTGATGGTGAACCCGTTCTGCCGAGAAATTTGATTCTCGAGAGGTCAGATTATTACGTTGTTCACTGTAGAGGGCCGGTTTACCCTGAGTACGTGAAACAAATCGAGCTGACTGGAGCAAAGGTCTATTCTTATATCCCCAATTACTCATTCTTGGTAAAGATGGATGACATTACGAAAAATGAGGTCGAGCATTTGAGATTTATCGACTGGATTGGTATCTATCAGCCCGCATACAAAATCTCTGGACAGGAAGAATTCCGGGTGTTACAGGGTGTTCGAAGGGTGACGGTCCTTCTCTATCCTGACGCCCAGCTGAATGAGGTTTTACAATCCCTCGAGAACATTGGCGCGAGCATTACTGATATCGCCGAGAGTAGGTGGGATAAACTCATTAACTGTGACGTATCCTTATCACGAATTCCTGATATTGCCAAGATTGAAGAGGTGAACTGGATCGAGCCGTGGCATCCCTTTGAATTGGATAATAACCACGTTCAATGGATTTTGCAGACCGGTGCATCAGAGAATCGTCGGGTTTGGGATATGGGTATTACTGGTGAGGGCGAATTACTGAGTACTTGTGATACTGGCATACGAACGTCCCACTATGCATTCAGGAATACTAATTCAACGTGGATCACAACCTGGGGCGACTATCCAACCGATCGCAAGATTATCGCGTATCAACCCGCAAGCAATTTTGGACCTGGATACAATGATTTTGGTGATGAAGGGATCAACGCTTATCATGGAACCCATACTGCAGGCACTGCATGTGGTAATGATGATGTGATGGGTAGTCCTGATAACCGTGATGGTGTGGGAATAGACAGTCGCATCTATTTTCTTGATGCAGGTGGCTCAAATGGTTCTATATATGCATATTCTAATCTCAACGACCTCTTTATCTTGCCGTATAATGGTAATGCTGCTGGTAGCGCAAAAATAATATCTAATTCATGGGGAGGCGGCGATCCCGGAGTATATAATTCAAATTCAGCACAGGTTGATCAGTTTATGTGGGAGCATCAGGACTTCTTGGCCTTCTTTTCGAATGGGAATGATGGTCCAGGCGCGATGACTGTTCACTCGCCAGCAACAGCCAAGAATTGTGTTTCGGTCGGAGGCTGTCGCAATGCCGGTGCGTATCAGTCGATCTATACCTATTCGAGTCGTGGCCCGACTCAGGACGGTCGCTTTAAACCAACTGCCATTGCACCAGCCCAAACTGTCAGTTCTGCTTATGGAGGAGGTGATAACGGATACTGGGGTATGGAAGGAACGAGTATGGCATCGCCTGGTGCTGCTGGTGCTGGCGTCCTTGTGCGTCAGTACTTTACCGAGGGTTGGTATCCCACAGGAACGGCGACTCCAGCCGATGCAATTGAACCTTCGGCGGCACTCATCAAGGCAATGCTTGTTAATTCGGCTGACCCTTCTGTGACTGGCTTCGAGAATGTACCGAATCACAACATCGGTTGGGGACGGATTGACCTCGATAGTGTCCTCCACTTCTCGGGTGATGCAAAGAAATTGGGAATCATTGACCAAGAAACTGGACTCGCTACTGGTCAGTACGTTGAGTATACTTTTAATGTGTTGTCAAACACTGTTCCATTAAGGGTGGCTTTGGTCTGGACCGATTATCCAGCGAGTACCGGCGCTGGCATCAAGCTGGTAAATGATCTTCACCTTACTGTAACCGACCCAGGTGCTAACGCGTACAAAGGAAATGTCTATTCGTCTGGGCAATCAGTGACCGGCGGTTCCTATGATACACTCAACGTTGAGGAGTGTGTGAGGATAAACTCACCTGCAACTGGTTATTGGACCGTGAGGATCAGCGGAAACAACTGTCCGTATGGACCACAGCCATTCGCATTTGTTGTCACTGGCGACATCGAGATTACAGCACAACCAGAAGTCGTGTATGATTCTCGCATTATCGATGATAGCTCAGGAAATAATAATGGGCTCGTTGATCCGGGTGAGACCGTGTATATGACTGTGATATTAAGAAACGATGGCGATTTAGATGCAACCAGCGCTACAGGAACATTGAGGTCTCTTTCCGCAGACATAACGCTCATCGATTCGGTTGCTAATTATGGTACCATTGCAGCAAATGGTGATACTGCTCAGGGTACGTTCCAATTTACTGCTTCGAGTTCGATTCCAGGAGGAACTGACATCCCAATGACTGTATATCTTGAGGCTAATGGTGGTGCTTATACTACGAACTGTAACTTTAGCATCTTGGTTGGTGAGATTGCTAGTGTTGATTGGGCAAGTCATGATGTTGGCAATTGTATTTTAACCGTCACACGCTATGGTGCGATCGGTTACATGAGCACAGCTCAGTCTCAAGGTGATGGATTTGTGTATCCGAGTGCAGGCAGTAATCATCTTTTTTACGGTAGCGTTGCTGTTGGGAAT
>CP070664.1:915893-937215 GCA_020355325.1 Caldifarciminota bacterium | reverse complement strand
AGAAATTACAGCAAATCAACTCGCTCCTGGCATCTATTTCATCGAGATCGATGGTAAAATAATGAATAAGGTGATAAAGGTACGATGAGATATCTGCGTAATCATCTTTGCAAGGCAGACACTGAGATCGTCAGCAGGATAGTGAAAGATTACTAAAATAAGACGAAATTACTCGGTGACCTCATGACGAAGCAACACAGTGATCTTTTTTGGGAGGACGAATCATGAAAGGTTTTACTACGTTTTTAATCATAACAGTGGCTCTATCAACGAGCCTGTTTGCTCAGATCAGTTGGAATAAGCATACGATTAGTGACAACTTCGATGGCGCCTGTTCTGTTTACGCCATAGATGTAAATGGGGACAGTCTCGTCGATGTGTTGGGCACTGCGATTACCGCGGGTCGTATTGTCTGGTGGGAAAACAACGGGAGTAATCCTATCGCTTGGACAGAACAAACGATTGATAGTAGCTTCAATGGTGCGTGCTATGTATATGCCGCAGATGTGGACGGTGATGACGATATCGATGTGCTCGGCAGTGCCTGGTACGGCAACGAGATCGCCATGTGGGAAAATGACGGCAATAATCCAATTCAGTGGACAAAACAGACTATTGACGCAAACTTCGTTAATGCTCATGAGGTCTACGCTACTGATATGGACGGCGATGATGATGTCGATGTTCTGGGTGCATCTGCAGGATTAAACGAGATCGCGTGGTGGCGCAATGACGGTGGTAACCCTCTGGAGTGGGCAAAACAAACGATTGATAGTACCTTCGCCGGTTCTCGTTCGGTCTACGCCATTGATGTAGATGGTGACAGTCTTGTCGATGTGCTTGGAGCGGCTTATTCAGCGGATGATATTACCTTATGGCTCAACAATGGCGATGCTACCTGGACAAAACAGACGATCGACAGTAGTTTTTATGGTGCTCACATGGTATATGCCTGCGATGTGGATGGTGATGACGATGTCGACGTCTTGGGTGCGGCATATAATGACAACGCTATCGCGTGGTGGCGGAATGACGGTGGCAACCCTATCGAGTGGACAAAGCAGCTAATCGATGGGAATTTTTATGGTGCTCTTGGGGTTTATGCCACAGACGTGGATAACGATAATGTCACTGATGTTTTGGGCACTTCCGACATTGGTGACGACGTCGCCTGGTGGCATAACAATGACAGTATTCCTATTCAATGGACAGAACAGACGATCGATGGCTACTTCAATGGAGCCTGGCCTGTATATGCCGAAGATGTGGACAATGATGGTGATACCGATGTGCTGAGTGCGGCATATTACGCGGATGAAATTGCCTGGTGGGAGAGTAGTCTGCTCGGCATCGAGGAAAACCGGCGTGCATTGATAAAGGACTACAATCATTCCACCACCATCATTAATGGACCTCTGCTGTTGCCCGAAGGTAAAAAATGCAAGGTTTTTAATATAATTGGGAGAGAAATTACAGCAAATCAACTCGCTCCTGGCATCTATTTCATCGAGATCGATGGTAAAATAATGAATAAGGTGATAAAGGTACGATGAGATATCTGCGTAATCATCTTTGCAAGGCAGAGACTGATATCGTCAGCAGGATAGTGAAAGATTACTAAAATAAGACGAAATTACTCGGTGACCTCATGACGAAGCAACATAGTGATCTTTTTTGGGAGGACGAATCATGAAAGGATTTACTACGTTTTTTATCATAATGTTAGTAACACCAGTTGTTTTGTTCGCTCAGATCAACTGGGTTGAACATACCATCTGCGATAACTTTGACGGCGCTGTTTGGGTCCATGCCTGTAACATAGACGGCGATGATGATGTCGATGTTGTGGGAGCTGCTTGGGAGGCAGATGCCATTGCTTGGTGGGAGAATGATGGTAGCCAGAGTTTTACCGAACACACAATTACCGATAACTATGACGGTGCTGCTTGTGTGTACGCTATCGACCTCGATACTGACGGTGATGGAGATATTTTGGGAGCCGCCTACTTTGCAGATGCTATCACGTGGTGGGAGAATGACGGCAGCGAGAGTTTTACCGAACACACAATCGACGGTAATTTCGACGGTGCCTACTCTGTTTATGCCATCGATGTGGATGATGATGGTGATGTGGATATAGTGGGAGCTGCGCGGACTGCTAATGCCATCACCTGGTGGGAAAATGATGGCGATGAAAATTTTACCGAACACACAATCGCCGGCAATTTCCTCGATGCCAGTTCTGTTTATGCCATCGATGTGGATGATGATGGTGATGTGGATATATTGGGAGCTGCTGGAATCGCTGATGATATTACCTGGTGGGAGAATGACGGGAGCGAGAGTTTTACCGAACACACAATCGACGGTAATTTCGACGGTGCCACTTCTGTCTTTGCCGTTGACCTCGATAATGATAATGATGTAGATGTGTTGGGCGCAGCCTGGAACGCAAATGATGTTGCCTGGTGGGAAAATGATGGTAGCGAGAACTTTACTAAACATACAGTCGATAATAATTTCAGTGGCGCTGGCGCGGTCTATGCCCGTGATCTGGACAATGATAACTACGCAGATATATTGGCAGCAGCTTGGTACTCAGATGCTATCGCCTGGTGGGGAAACGGCGATGAAGGTGTCATTACCGATAGCTTCGACTACGCCCATTCGGTTTACGCCATTGATGTGGATGGCGATGGCGATGAGGATGTTTTAGGGGCTGCATTTCTTGCCGATGATATTACGTGGTGGGAAAGTAATCTGCTCGGCATCGAGGAACACGGCGCTGCAGTACCAGGTAACCAAAGTTATGGTCCAACCATCATCAGTGGTCAACTTGAACTACCTCAGGGAAAGCATTGTTGTGTCTACGACATTATGGGCAGAGCCAGAGACCCACTTCAGTTACAACCAGGAATTTACTTCATCGTGATCGACGGTGAAACTGCAGGCAAGGTCATACGAATCAAATGAACTTTTTGAAAATTTAAGGAATCGAGGTGAACGTAGAAGGAGCAAAAATGAATAGTAACCAACATAAACCATTCGCTGTTTGTATCCCTTATCTTTTAGTTGCCGTAGTACTGTGGATGACTGTTTTGTGTGCTCAAGTAACCTGGACTGAGCACATTATTGACCCCTGGGCATATGGTACCGCGAGCATTTATGTTGCTGATCTAGATAATGATTGTGTCAAAGATGTCCTGGGTGCAGTGCTGGAAGAGGACGCAATTGAATGGTGGCGATATGACGGCAGCCCTTCTCAGTGGACAAAGTTCAACATTGACACGGGTTTTTTTCAGGCGATATCTGTCTATGCAGCGGATATCGACAATGATGGCGACCAGGACGTCATCGGCGCCGCATCCTACAGTGATGAGATCGCGTGGTGGCGCAATGACGGTGGTAACCCGATTCAGTGGACCAAATACGTGATCAGGAGTGCTTACGATTTTGCCCATGAAGTATACGCCCACGACTTGAATAAGGATGGACGCGTGGACGTGTTAGGCGCATCTTCATTCGATGATCTGATATCTTGGTGGCGCAACGATGGCGGCAATCCGATCACTTGGACCGAACAAACGATCGGCTACTCTTGTGATGGTGCCAAATCCGTACGTGTGGCTGATTTTGATGATGATGGAGACAACGATGTTGTTGGTGCCAATCTGTATGACAACCGAATTATATGGTGGCGGAACGATGGCGGGGATCCAATCCAGTGGACTGAATTTACTATAGATTCTAACTTTGCCGGTGCGCACCGGGTGCAAGCCATCGACCTTGACCTTGATCAAGATGAGGACATCCTGGCCGTAGCCTACTTTGGACATGAGATCGCCTGGTACCGCAATGATGGTGGTAACCCGCTCGCCTGGACAAAACAAACGATCGGTACGGATTTCGTCAATGCATGCATAGCCCAGGCTGCTGATCTCGATGGCGACGGGGATCTCGATGTTGCCGCCACGGCACAAACATCCGACGAAGTTGCCTGGTGGCGTAATGACGGTGGCAATCCCATTGTTTGGACCAAGTTCTTTATTGAAGAATACTTCGACCGTGCATGGCCGTTGTACGTTTGTGATCTGGACGGCGACGAGGATAAAGATGTGATTGCTGGAAGCAGCTGGGCGGGTATCCACGAAGTGAGATGGTGGGAGAACACGAGCACCGGGATCGCCGAGAATCAAATTTCCAAAACTCTTTCGCAACATTTCTACCCAACTATTATAAGGAGTGCGGCAATGTTACGCGCCAGGCCAGGATCGAAATTATACGATATTATGGGAAGAGAAATCAACACCTCTCACGTAACTCCTGGTGTATATTTTGTTGAAACCGACGATCAAATCACAAGTAAGATTATAGTAGTAGACTGAATAATAGGAGGAATATGAATACGCACAACGCTGTACGCATTACGCTTTGCTGCCTATTTCTCACTTTCTCCTTTCTGCTTCCTCCTTCCCACTTTTTACTTTTCGGAGATCCACCAGATACTCTATGGGCGCGCACTTTTGGTGGTGCAGACATCGACGTAGCATACTCGGTGTGTGAAACTTCTGACGGCGGGTATATTGCAACTGGCTACACCAACTCTTTTGGAGCCGGGCAGCAGGATGCATACTTAGTGAGAACCAACAGCAGTGGTGATGTGGTCTGGACTCAAACATTCGGTGGCGCGTCAATGGATGGCGCGCATTTCGTGCGTGAAGCATCTGATCAGGGATATGTCATCGCCGGCTACAGCGAAACTTTTGGCGGCGGTGGCAAGAACATGTACCTCATCAAAACAGACTCGAGTGGGCAGGCCGAATGGACGCGTACTTATGCAACGCCCCTCATGGACGTGGCCTATGCTTTCTGTGAAACTCCAGACAGCGGATACATCTTTATTGGCTACAAGAATGGTCCTTCGGGTTGGGTCAAGGGCGACCTCTGGATCCTGAAAACAGACGCAACGCTCGACACAATCTGGACCAGAGAATATGGCGGAGCGGGTGAGGATTACGGAGTTACGATTCAGCAGACGCTCGATGGCAATTACATTATTGCCGGTATTACCAGCTCGTTCGGTGCTAACGGAAAGAACGTGTGGATCGTAAAGATCGACAGCAATGGTGACACACTCTGGACCAAGGTGTATGGCAATAACCTTGAAGATGTTGGGTACGGGGTATGCAGCACGTCCGATGGTGGATACATCGTGACCGGATATATAAATGGAACAGGTCAATGGACGGCCGGTGATCTATGGCTCTTAAAAACAGATGCAAACGGTGACACTCTTTGGACAAAGGTCTACGGCACTGGTGGAGAGGATTTTGGATTCGATGTTTATGAGACTCCTGACGGCGGATACGTGGTCGCGGGTCGGTATGCAAATGATATGTGGTTGCTACGCACCGATGCATCGGGCGACACCATATGGACCGCGAAATATGGTGGTGGAGGCGTGGAATCGGCACTCGCCCTGGGCATGACATCTGACGGCGGTTATATCATCGGCGGCTACACGACGTCCTTTGGCTTCGGCGCGAACGATTTCTGGATAATCAAAACTGAGCCTGATGTCGGAGTTGAAGAAAACAACAGTATTGATATTAAGAAAAACGGATTTTCAACAACGATAATCAGTGGCCAATTGACATTGCCAAATCATGAAGAGTTTAGAATCTACGACATTTCAGGCCGAACCGTTAATCGCAACCATCTCTCCCCTGGCATCTATTTTATCGAGATCGATGGTAAAATAATAAATAAGGTGATAAAGGTACAATGAGATATCCGGTCGAGAATTGTTACGTTGATGCAACCATATAAAAGTAAAATAAAAACTTATGTAACCGGTAAGATCCATTAAAGAAAGTGAGGAGGAATGGAAACAAAAGGAACAATCTGTCAGAGCTGTGGCATGCCTTTGCAGAAAGACGAGGATTTTGGAATGAATGAAGATGGCAGTAAAAATGGAGAGTATTGTCATTTTTGTTTTAAAGATGGAGAATTCACAGATCCAGATATCACCATGGAGCAAAAGATTGAAAAAATTGTTAAGATTGCAGTATCCCGAACAAATATGTCTGAAGCTCGGGCAAGAGAAATGGCAAATAATATTATTCCAGAACTTAAAAGATGGAGAAAATAATTTTTAAAAGAGGAAATCGTTCTTGGAAACAAGAATGTTTTGAAAAAGGAGGCTTGCATGGATCACTTTACAAGACTGGTTTCGTATTTTGCAGCCCTCTGTGTGTGTATCGCAGGCGTAGATGCAGCAGAGATCCATGATGCTGTACAAGAAGGTACTATCGAGATAGTAAAACAGTTGCTGGATGAAAACCCGGCCTTGTTGAATGCTGAAAATGACAACAGGATGACCCCTTTGAACATAGCTGCCCTCAATGGACAGACTGCCATTGCAGTCGAACTCCTCAATCGAGGCGCAGACATTACTATCGGCGATGTGGACAACAGTCAACCAATACACTGTGCTGCAATCGGCGGGCACATAGATGTCGCGGAACTCTTTCTGTCAAAAGGCGTGGATATCGATGTAAGGGACAATAATGGCGCGACTCCATTAATTTTTGCTTCAAGTTATGGACAACTGAAGATGGCTGAGTATTTAATTGAACAAGGCGCAGACATCAATGGGGGGAACAACAACCATTTAACACCGCTCTTCTATGCAGCCGGTTCCGGCAATCGAGACATAGTAGAATTCCTCATCGAACGTGGTGCTGACATTGAAGCGAAGATGATAGGTGGAGACACACCACTGCATATCGCTGCCGCGCGCGGCAGGACAGATGTTTGTGAACTACTGACTCTTCGTGGTGCCGATATTCATGTCCAGAATAATCGCGGTGAAACTCCTCTTCACAGCGCTGTCATAAGTTGTAGTTTGAATACGGTTAAAATTCTCTGTGAACACGGAGCATATATAGATGCTGTGGACGAAGAGGGAATGACATCCTTACACTTAGCAGTAGCCCGGGGCAAGACTGAGATGGTTAAATGTTTCTTGTCTCAAGATGCCGCATTGAACTCAAAAGAAAATCAGTACGCTCGCACAGAACTTCACACTGCGGCAATTAAGGGATACACAGACATCGTGAATCTTCTCATCGAAGCAGGGGCAGAGGCGACTGTCAATGATAATGAAAACAAAACGCCGTTTGATTATGCACTGTATCATGGCTTCAGTAAGATTGCAGAAATCCTTCTGCCGCATAGTGGGGACGAACGTAAACTCAAGGAACAACGTGAGAGTCCCGTACTCCTCGACAAAAAACTCGCCGACAAGGAGGCGATTATATGGTATCTTGGACACAGCAGTTGGGCAATAAAGACCAAGAATCACTTTCTCATATTCGATTATTTCATTAACCCCAATTTCGAGATGCCAGCAGAAGCAACACTTGCCAGCGGCTATATTAGCCCTACAGAGATACACGATGAAAATGTTACGGTCTTCGTAACTCATCATCACGGAGACCACTATGATGAAAAGATATTCGAGTGGAGAGAATCGGTTCCCACTATCGATTATATTCTTGGTTTCAGACCACAAGGAGTTGAGTATGAGTACACATTTATTGGTCCGCGAAGAGAGAGAATAGTCAATGACATAAAGATAACGACAATAAGGTCAAATGACGCTGGTGTTGGATTTCTTGTCGAAGTCGATGACCTGGTGATATTCCATAGTGGAGATCATGCAAATGCTTCTCTTGATATGTCTGGACCATATCCGGCAGAAATCGAATACATTAGGGAAAAGGATGTGCATATAGATCTAGCATTCTTCGGCATCACAGGCTGTAGTCTCGGTGATCCGGAGTCAGTCAAGAAAGGCGTACACTACGCAATTGAAAGACTCAGCCCGAGCCTTTTATTTCCCATGCATACGAGTACTGCGACCTACCGATACAAGGAATTTGCCGACGAAGCAGTTAATAAGAAGTATGCTACACAAGTTGCATATGCGATAAATAAGGGGGACAGATTTTTCTTTGATAACGGTAAATTAGCAGGGTTCTGAAAGAAATGACGAGTAACCAACGGATGAAACTCTTTAAACTATCTCAAATATTTTTGTTAACCGTGTTCATGCTTTATTGTGAAGGCTGTTTTCAGTCCCTCGCATTGATTGATGATGGTATCGTCACAATCGGGCTATACGCAGATTCTGGTGCTGCCCAATCCTGTGTCACCGCAGCAAAAAATATGTTTGAATGGATGGGTTACACTGTTGAATCGATCGATGCCAAGACGATCAATAATGGAGATATCTTGCACATCGACATCTTCTACTTTCCTGGTGGTACTTCTCGTCCATATATTATCGACATCACCGAAGAGGGGAAGAACAAATTAAGACAGATGATTTCTGCAGGAAGGGGATATATCGGCACCTGCGCGGGTGGTATGTTTGCTGCAGAGGTTCAGGTTTGGAGAGGAACTACCTATTCTGAAGGCCAACTGGGAATTTTCCCGGGGACAGCCGAAGGACCTATTGAAGAGCTTTTTGGATATCCGGGTATCGGCATGTGTCAGGTGAATCTGGTTAAAGATCATCCCATCACCGAGGGCCAGTCTGATTCAGTATGGATTCTTTATTACAATGGTCCCTTTTTCGATCCGAAACATACTGCCGATGTTGAAATTATTGGGGAATACGACATCACCGGCCAGCCTGCGCTCGTGGCTTTCGAATATGGCAGGGGTCGAGTTTTTCTGACAGGACCGCATCCGGAGTGGGAAGAGGATAGCGATCGAGACAGCGTGTGGTACTTCGACAATTTTCAAGATTATGGATCAGACTGGCCCCTGATGCAAAACGCTACGCGTTGGTGTCTTCAAGAAACTGTTGAATAAAAATAAGGGGATAGTGCTTGACTTCAAAAAAAAATTTAAAATATCTACACAATCTTCATTACCCCTCCACGGGTGTAAGCCGAGGAGCGTGTCAAGCACTATCCCTGATAGATTAACGAGTCGAGAAAAATTGTGAAAGCAAAATTTCTGTTTACTGAAAGGAGATATACTATGGCAAGCACAATACGTTCACTCTTTCTTCTCTCTTTTACTGTACTTTCAATAAAAGTCTTTGCACAAACTGATGGTATTGATTTTGAGTCCGGCCGCTGGGTACTGGATAATGCGCAAATCGTCGAGCATTTAGATAGGAAATCGCTGATTGGTTATGCCTTTCTCAGAGACGCTGACTTCGAAAATGGTATTATCGAGGCCGATATTGCAGTTACCGGACACAAAGTACGTTCTTATCCAGGTATCATCTTTCGTATGCAGTCCGAAGAGAACTACGAAAATTTCTACATCCGCCCACATCGTGCAAGTTTATATCCTGATGCGCTGCAGTATACGCCCGTAACCAATGGCATTTCAAGCTGGCAGCTCTACAATGGAGAAGGGTTTACAGCCAGCGCAGATATCCCACCGAATCAATGGATACACCTTAAGATGGAGATTTCTGGAAAGCAGGCCAGAGTATATATCGACAATGCTCAGCAGCCGGCACTGATAATCAACGACCTTAAGCACGGCGTGAGCAAAGGTACAATTGGTCTTTTGGGGCCTGTGGATGGTACTGCTTATTTCTCTAATTTTACATACAGAATTGACAATAATCTGCAATTCGATCCGCCTCCGCCAGTTGATATACCACCTGGTTTAATCACAGATTGGCATTTATCCCAGGCATTTAAGTTTAGCCAGATTGACATAGAGAAATATCCTGATGAAAAGTTCTTAGCGGGTATTGACTGGCAAGAGGCAAAAAGCGAAGCTTCTGGCCTTATTGATATAGCACGTTACGTTAAAAGGGTCGGGACAGAACCGGATGTTGTATTGGCAAAAACTTTTATTGATTCCGAAAAAAATAAAGTCATTGAGCTTAGATTTGGATATAGCGATTTGGTGAGTATTTTCCTTAATGGTGAACTTTATTTTGTTGGGAGTAGTGTGTACCAGTCACGAGACCCTTCTTTCCTGGGCATCATTGGATTTTTCGATTCCGTCTATCTACCTTTTAAAAAAGGTAAGAACGAACTGCTTCTGATAATCGCTGAGGCATTTGGCGGTTGGGGATTCATGTGCCAGGATGGTGATGCAATTTTCGAGCAGAAAGGTCTCGTAAGAATGTGGCAAACACCGAATGATTTTAAAATACCGGAGTCGGTCGTCTATGACCGAAAATCGAATGTCTTCTACGTATCGAATTATGATGGCTACAACCCGAGCATAAATGAAGGCAAACAGTCGATTTCAAAGATTTCGTTCGATGGTTCCATTGAGGACCTGGACTGGATCACCGGCGTGAAAAATCCTGCAGGATTGACCATATTTCAGGACAAGCTGTTTGTGGCGGAGAGGAGAAGTGTGCTGGTAATCGACATAGCATCGCAAGAAATACAAATCAGATACGAAATTCCGCAATCGAGTTTTCTCAATGACATCGCAATCGATTATGCCGGAAACATTTACGTATCTGATTCACGCAAGAGCATCATCTTTAAATTAGTCGATGGTGAATTTCAAGAATGGTTAAAGGGAGAAGAGATAAACGATCCCAACGGGTTAATCATTGATGGCGATAAACTTATTTTCGGGAATAATGGTGATAATTTCCTTAAATCTGTTGACCTCGATACAAGAGCGATAACGACAATAGTCAATTTAGGTTCGGGGATAATTGATGGAATAAAGGTGGATAATAATGGTGATTACTTCGTTTCTCATTGGGAGGGAAGGATATTCAGAATAACACCTTCAGGCGATGTCACCAAGATTCTTGATATCTCGGTGCCAAATATCTATTGTGCTGATTTCGAATATGTCCAGGAACACAATCTATTAGTTATCCCAACTTTTCTCGATCATCGCGTAATAGCTTATCAGATTGGAGGATAACATGGTTACATCATTGCTATTATTTACATTTTTTATGGGGTTGGCTTTCGGTTCCAAGATGGATTATGAAAGAGAATTCCCAGACTATCAAAAGATGCGAGCATATCTGGGTGAACTCTATCAACAGAAGAAATATAAAGATGCCGCCGAGCTCCTGGAGTGGGCGAAAGAGCGGTTTCCTAATAATGTGCTCGCCAATGCATATAATCTTGCCATAATGTATTGTCATCTTGAAGAGTACGAAAAAGGTCTCGTCGCCCTTGAGTATGCACTCGACCGAGGTGTCTGGTTTGGCTTGTATTTTTTCGAAAATGAAACGTGGAAGCCGCTCAAAGAACAAAAGGGTTTCAAGAAAATCTGGGATAGGAATGCGATGCTCAAGCAAGAGGCACAAAAAAAGGCGAAGCCAGAACTCCTCGTTATTACACCCGAAGACTTTAACCCCGAGAAAACCTATCCGCTCTTCATTGCCCTTCATGGCGGTAGTGAGAATATGGAAACATTCAAAAACTCCTGGAAATCACAAAAAATGTGGAAAGAGTTTATCACTGCATATCCTCAATCTTCCCAGCTCATCTCTATGAACGGATTCTGGTGGCATGGCGATATCGAACTCGCCAAAAGAGAAATTGGGGATGCCTATCAGAAGGTAGTCAGCGAATATCCGGTGGATAGAGAAAATGTAATTATTGGTGGCTTCTCGTCGGGTGGTGTAGCAGCCCTGGAAGTTGTACTCGATAATACTCTGCCTGTTAAAGGATTTATTGTTTTATGTCCTGACTGGCCAGAAAGTTTTACCGCTGAAAGAGTGAGAGATGTAAAAAATCGCGGCATACGTGGTTTTCTCATAACCAGCGAGATGGATGAACGCCTACCTTCTCACAAAAAAATGACCGAGACTTTCAAAGATGAAGGGCTACCGCACCAATTTATTGTGATACCCAAGATCGGCCATACGTACCCAGAAGACTTGGATAAAAAAATCGACCAAGCCATTGACTACATTCGTGAGGTCCGTATAATAGAATAGCTATTGTTGACTTGCAAAGCCCACACTCGAAGAGACAAAAAACATAAAAGGAGAAAATTATGAAGCAACAGAAATGTAGAGTACATCTTCTTATTATATTAGTAGTTGCACTCATTACTACAATGTGCAGCTCTTCGGAAAAACAAAAGAAGGTAAATGAACTCTCGCAAAAACTTCAAGCCCTTGTGGATAGTATGATTGATGTCGAAACCGAAGATCCAATCCATAATGCAGTATTACTCGTGGAATGTCCCAAAATCAAATGGAAGGGTGCTGCTGGTATGGCAGATGGTAAAAAAGAAGCTATGACTGCCGATCACAAAATCAAAATCGCTAGCATCGGGAAGACTTTTACTGCGACAGTGGTTTTGCAGTTGATAGAAGAAGGCTATCTCAATCTGGATGACACCATTGATAAGTTTCTTGATAATCCGATAGTCAAGTTGGACAGCCTCCATATCTATGAAGGCATTGCGTACGGCCGCCAAATTACAATCAAGCAGTTGCTGAGTCATACAAGCGGAATAGCCGATTATATGGAGGATCCCAGATTCATCCCCGATGTGATAGAGCACCCCCAAACGTCGTGGAGTCCATCAAAGATACTTGGAAAGTACTATGAGTACCAGACAAACGAGAAGACGTTATTCCCTCCTGGCGAAGATTTCAATTATAGTGATGTAAACTATGTACTGTTAGCGATGATTATCGAACACGTTACCGGTGCAACCCTGCAGTCACAATTAAAAACTCGGATATTCGATCGGCTCGGAATGAAGAACAGTTACCTGGAATATTATGAAAAGCCGAGAGGAAACAAGCCATTATCACATGCCTATTTAAGCACCATAGATTTAGTTACCGACATCAATACTTCAATGGACTGGGGTGGAGGTGGAATCGTGTCCACGTGTGAAGAGCTGAATACCTTTTTTAGAGCACTGGTTGATGGTAAACTGTTCAAAAAGGAATCGACCCTGAGACAGATGCTTGCCGCGGCTGATGAAGGCAGAGGGGGCATTGATTATGATTATGGCCTGGGCATAATGAAAAGATCCCTTCATAGTCTCACTTTTTATGGCCATGGAGGTGCATATGATTGCGATGTGTTTTACTGCCCCGAAAAGAATATCAGTGTTTGCATGAGCTTGAATCAGATGAACACTCATGGTAAAAGAGACAAATTTCTACTGCAAGCGATAAAGCTTATACTGTGATATAATTCCTTTCGTAACCTTTGAACTATAGATTATTGAACAACGGATGATGAGCGTAAAAATATGAGCAAATATGAGAGTTACGACTGAAAATATTTTTTCCAGATTACAAGAAAAAGGTTATAAAAGTAGAATTGTCTCTGTTCGACACCTCGGTGACCTGAAGGAGGGAATCGAAAGACCCCATAAGAAGGGTCTTCTCGACATAGAGTTATTTGAGGACTATCTCTCAGGGTTTGACTTCAGTCCTCCCGAAACTCTGAAGGAAGCCATTTCTCTACTCGTCGTCGCTATTCCAGAACCTCAGTTTCAAATCAATTTCGCTTGGAATGAAAAGGTATTTCCTTTAATGGTGCCGCCTGTCTATTTACACGGAAGAAAGATCATTAAATCTCTTAAGAATCGTCTCGAAGAGATTCTGTCACGAGCAGGATACCGTGTCGTAGGAGCGAAGTTGCCAGTCAAATTCCTCGCCGTACGCAGTGGGTTGGCCCACTATGGAAGAAATAACATCACTTATGTGCAGGGAATGGGAAGCTTCCATAGGCTTGCCGCATTTTTTTCTGATTTTCCTTGCGATGAAGACAGCTGGCAGGAAGTACAGATGTTGGCTGCCTGCGAGGATTGTTCTAGCTGTCGTCTCATATGCCCCACAGACGCAATCACTTCTGAACGCTTCCTCCTTCACGCAGAACGGTGTATCACCTATTTCAATGAGAAACCTGGAGATCATCCATTCCCTGATTGGGTCGATCCCTCATGGCACGATTGCCTGGTAGGCTGTTTGCGCTGCCAGAGAGTATGTCCAGAGAATAAAAAGTTGTCACAGTGGATTGAGAAAGGACCAGCATTCATACACGAGGAGACTGTCTCTTTTCTACAAAAGACTCCCATGGATCAACTACCTTCAGCCACAGTACAGAAAATCGAGCAGTTTGACTTGATTAATTTCCTTGATATCTTTCCGCGTAATCTCGGTGTTTTTCTAAATGAGGGAAAAAATAGTAAATAAAATGCAGGCTTATCTCCCGGTCTCGTCTTGACGATGAAATAAAAATTACCCCCTTGACAGAATAGAGTCTTTAGATATAATTGCATAGACTTAAGTTTTGAAAGGAGGACAGATGAAGCTAAGACTGCTTATGCTGATGACGCTCGCATTAACAGTTTTATTGACTCAATGCGGAAAAGAAAGTGAAGCAGAACTCGATGAGGACGCAATACACTCCCTCATCATGGCCGATAGCATCTGGTTCAATGCCAATACTCAAGTTGATTCAACGTCCGGTACGTATTTGGGGGGTCGTGATACTACCATCATCTGGTGGCGGAGCGCTCAAACCCACAGTGGACTAACAATTGAGATCGATATTGTAGAAGACTCAGCCTGGGTATCTTGGCAAAGAAATAACTCGGGTTACCTTCATGTGCTTGCGGGTTGGGTCGATACATTGGTACTATGGACAAAGAACCTCGAGGAGACGGCTCAGATACGTGCCACATTTCTACGCACAGGTACTACCGCTGATGAACATCGGGGTTGGGAGTTAAACTCAATATCTCTTGCCTATGGTGTATCACAACCAGAGAACACAGTGCGGATTGACAGTGTGCGCATTAATTCAACAACTTATCCAGACGTGGTAATAACCGACCCGCTTAACACCTTCTACTTAATTGATAACCTGATCACTTTTGATCCTGGTGAATCTGTAACCTTGACCGTTTACACGAATGTTGTGGATGGACACGCTTTCCTTCATACGTTTATTCTTGCCTGGCCTTTTTATGTACGGCTCAATTTTACTAACCTAGGTGAAGGTGTCTATCAAGGAACATGGAATGCTCAACTCGTCGCTGTTCCACGGTTCGCCATTTTCGATTTACTGTCACACTCAACACTCTACACATCGGAAGACATATACGACTTCAATGGCTGGCTTTTGCCATATAATATTGGCCCATAGCAGAACAGATTAATACTCATCAGAATCAGAAGAAGGGGAGCAAAGCTCCCCTTCTTGTTTATTAAATCTGTACCGGTAGACCGATCATCAGGATGTTGTAGACAAAAAACAGATAAAGTATTAGGCCTGCTGTTTACCCTGGTGATAAGGCTTTGTACATCACCTTGATATCCTCGGCAAAATACGTATAATCCATTCAAAGGATAATGGATAATGAAAGCGAAATATAAACATACGAACATTATTGCACATGATTGGCGTGCATTAGCTCGCTTTTACGAAGAAGTCTTTGGGTGCGTGTGTGTCGTCCCGGTGCGTCAACTATCCGGGTCATGGTTAGAGAAGGGTACAGGTGTGCCTGCAGCGAAGCTATCGGGTGTACACCTGCGCTTACCTGGGCATGGTTCCAACGGACCAACGTTAGAAATTTTCCAGTATGAACAGAACGAAGATAGAGAACAGCCCACGCTTGCAAATCGCGAGGGACTCGGCCATATTGCCTTCGAAGTTGAGGATATCAACTACGCAGTGTCAGAAGTTTTAAGGTGCGGTGGGAAAAAGATCGGTGATTTAGTCACTCATGACATGAAAGGAGTAGGAACTTTATCCTTTGTTTATATGGCGGATCCCGAGGGAAACATCATTGAATTGCAAGCATGGAAGTATAATACTTTGCATTGTGTAAAATGAAAAAGGTCGACTCGACTGGCACGTTGGGGGGGGGTAAACAAAAAGGGGAGTGATGCAAATCACTCCCCTAAAATTAGGCTCGTGTATGCTATCTTACCAATAACACCTTCTTTGTAACGCTGTAATCTTCCGTAGTCAATTTCAAAAAATACACCCCGGTTGGAAGTGAACGATCAGTCTGATCTGTGCCATCCCACGAAACTGTAGCAGGCAGTAGATAGTATGTAGTAGTAGGCAAGAGATTTTTCACCAGTCGCCCAGCTGCGTCGTAGATATCCAACGCTATGTGCTTTGCACTTTGCGCTACGCCAAAGTTGATCGCTGTCAGCTTTGAGAACGGATTCGGTGTAGCAACGAGATGTATGGCACTGGCTATGTCATCAGAGAACTCGACAATCCCTGGGTTTCCGCTTGGATTGCGTTTATAATAAAGCTCCCAGTTCCCATCGCGCTCGTCAGTCCATAGCACGTGCACTTTCTGTCCTGCTACTGCAACCGATGCGTTTTGCGAGATGCTCTGATCATCAGTAAGTCTGATGTCCGGATCCCAGCTCACTCCGTAATCGTTTGAGACCTTGTAATAGATCTCATCGTTTCCATCACGGGTATCCTGCCATGTAACATGTATGTTTGAACCTGAAGCCGCCGCGGATGGATAATGAGAATCTGCAGCATCACTGGTCAGCCTTAAATCAGTACTCCATATCTGCCCGTTATCAGTCGAGTTTTTGTAATAGATCTCAAAATTGCCATCACGCATTTCTTCCCACACAACATGTATATTATTCCCTGACGCCGCTATGCTTGGTGTGTTTGAGAAAGTCGTATCCATTGTAAGCTGTTGCTCGGGGCTCCAGTCTACGCCATCATTTGTAGAGCGCCGGTAAAAGATCTCATTGTTCCACCATCCGAAACGTGAGTCGTGCCACGCGATATGAACATTTGATCCATGGGCTGCAATCGATGGGCTCGTCGAAAATCCTGCCGCATAGGAGATCTGAACCGGCGCATCCCAGGTCGTGCCGCCATCAACTGAACGGCAATAATAGATTTCGGAATTCCCCATCAAAGTAAAATCAACCCATACCACATGCACGCAGCTTGCAACAACCGCAACCGATGGCATGCCCTGCGGTCCGGAAATGACGCTAACATGCACATCTGACCCCCAGGTAATCCCTCCGTCAGTGCTGTATTTATGGTACACCTCAACATCTTGACTGCGTTCATCTTCCCACACTACATGAATTTCGGGTCCAGCAATCGCAATTGATGGATTATAAGAACCACTCGGTTCGTCAGTTAGCCGTGTGTCTGGTCCCCAGGTTACACCGCCATCAGAAGAGCGCTTATAGTATATTTCGTAATTGCCATCCCGATTGTCATACCAAACGACATGAACAGTGTCTTCATTGGCCGCAACACACCAGGCATTGTTGTATGATGTGAAAGACGAATCGTTGTTGGCTGTTAGCCTGTAATCAGGCTCCCATTGAGCAAAGAGCACAGATGGAATGACCAATACGCATACAAAAGCCACCACTGTAGTTCTCAGTACATGTTTGACGTTTGCTTCGTTGAGCATGGTTCCTCCTATTTACTCTTTCTATGCTAATGCAACCGTACGTGTTGTCAAGGTAATAGTACGCGCGAACCTCAATTTTTGCTCACAAACCAGCTCACACTATGGTCGTGACTTCCACAAAAGCTGGCATCGAGTCATTATGTCATTAATTACCTAACGCACCAAAATCGTTCTAATAAAAAGGCTGCAGGATTGAGATTGTTGCGTCACCTTCATCAAACTCAGGATTCCTCGCAATGACAATGAGAGTCAGTGTGAATTCTTGATTAAAATTCAATTTCGATTATAATAATTTAACGAAAAAGTTTGGAAAATCGGTTCACGGTTTCGAAAAGCGATTGGGCTTCGTCTGTTGTTTTCGTTAAACGTCAAACAGATCGTCTCTTCGTAACCGACAAACGCCGAAGATATTTAAAAAAAGTGACGCCGAGATTAATAATGTGGACCATAGCGCCTAGATTACCACGTCTATTCAAATTACAGATGAGAATAAGTGCTTGGCTAGTACGAAAACACAACAAACTATATATAAAAATGATAAAAAAGGAGTTTGGTGAAACCGACAGAGAAGTTTATCTCTGGCATGGTGAAAAAGATATTAGTGCTCCTCTAGCGATGGGACAATATATGGCAAAGATGATTCCCAACTGCGAAGCTGAGTTTATAAAGGACGCGGGTCATATGTGGATGTTTGAACATCTGCCTGAAATGTTGGAAAAACTTAAGAGGTATTGAAATGACAAACCTTATTTCCGATGTATCACCACGTAAAGCTGCGATAGTCGCAGGTAGCGCGTTTATAATTTCGTTTATCTTAGCTATCATCGTGGGTAATTTCATTCTCCCAAATTTTATTGTTCCCGGAGATACGGCAGCATTAGCCAATGATATTAATGCTAATGAGAGGCTATTCAATATAGCTGTTATTATGTATCTAATCATCCTTGCACTTGATGCAGCTATCGCTCTGGCGCTTTATATTGTGCTCAAGCCAGCAAACAGGAAACTTGCATCTCTAACGGGAATTTTTAGGCTGCTTTATGCAGCTATTATGGTAATCGGTGTGCTCGCTCTAGCATTTCAATTTATAGAGGTATATAGCTACGGATCCATAAAACTTATTGGATATCTATTTTTTACCTGTCATATCTTTGTTCTTGGTTATTTAGTTTGCAAGTCGGGCTACATTCCCAGGATTTTTGGCGTCTTGTTGATTACTGCATCTTTTTGCTATGTGGGGGCATTCTATGTAAATTTTCTTGTACCCAAAGTACTATTACTGATTTTTATGATGTTTATGATTGCGGGGGAACTTTCACTTAGCTTATGGCTCTTATTAAAAAATGCTAAACTGCCAGAAATGATAAGCCTGAATCCGAGATGACGGAATTGGGAAACACGACGGACTCTAAGTCAGCAGTGTGGGGATACGTAAAATGTAAAAATTTGACCGCGATTGTTCTCCAATCCTATCACGACTGCTGTCTTACCATGCACCTCTGTATTATTTCATCAGCTTTCTAATCCACTCCAAAAAATTTTCACCATAGAGATCTTTTTGTGATATTACCTTGTCCAATAACTTACTAAGATGTGCATTGGAATTAATCCATGGTTTGAGTACGGTTTTTGCCCACGATATGTATCTATCTACATCCTGCATTATCATTAATTTTTGATTTATTCCATTTTGAAATACAATGCTAAGCAATCTCAGGTGATGAAAAAATATCGTTGCATAGTACCCGAATTCTTTATATTCATTTTTGGGAATATTCAGTAGAGTAGTGTATGGCCCACCAATACCATACTGCCCAATTTCTGAATTGACAATATTGGCTTGCTGGACGAGTGCAGTATATATCGAGGACAACTTGACCTTCTTGTTATGGCGATATCCTAACCAGGCTATATAAGCCAGCATGGCCGTTGATACACTAGATGCTATAGCAATAATTATTTGAATGATTGGATTCACCGTATACCTCCTTTTCCATGTAATTTACAAGGAAGAATTGATTATTGGTGAGGCGAGCGGTTAGGGTACCCTGCGGATGGTAAGTCCGTAGGACGATTTCTTGGCATAAACATGGCACAAGAAAAAAATTGTGGGCCGGCAAGCACCCTCCTTTTTTGAGTCCGGTTTCAAACCTTGTTTTGATGGAATCCTTTCCCCAACATTTTTGGGTGGGCCCAAACGTGTTATGCTTTCCCAATAATAAATAAGTATGAGGCTGGCGCTGAACCAGACTTTGCTATTGCTTCCTTGATTCTCTCTCCCTCTTCCTTGAAACGATTTCGAGTTCCCAAATCTGGGTAGTCTTTAATCCTCTTGATTACACTGTCAATGTACTTGATAGAATTGTGGAATGTTGCTTGATTCTTTGGGTCTTCGCACTCATATTTCCTTTCGCAAAACAGGCAGTCGACGGGATGCGTAGAATCGAATACCTCCAACTCTCTCAGCTTCAAACTGCTGGCAACGTCCATGATCCTCTGTTTGGTGAAGGTTTTGTTATGAGTGATACCGAGCAAAGAGTCGATCCGCGCTTCCCATTCATGCTCAAGCTCATCTGCTTTCTGTGCCTCAGTCTGGTCTCCATCGCAGTAACACTCTTGTAGTATGAAATTACCGCCATTCTTAAGAACACGTTTCATTTCGGTCAGTACCTTGTCTATATTTGCAAGATGATGCAGAGAATAGGAAATGCAAACAGTGTCGAAAGACTCAGCTTCGAATTTCAGATTCTCGGCGTTCATCTCAAAAAATCGTATGGGCTTTCCTTCAAACCGTTTCTTTGCAGATTCCATAAGTTTTCTTGATTCGTCTGAAGCGCAATAGTCTATTCCCACAAAAGAATCATAAGCCTTCAGAGTTTTCATGAGAGTATTGATGAATCCTCCTCGCGCTGTGGCAACATCCAATACTCTACCGCCAGAAATCGTTCCTAGCCTTTTCGCTATTTTGCCTGCGTTCGATAAAGCCAATCCCTCAGGCAAGTCTTCCATGTTCATCTTCCTTTGTCTATCGGTCAGAAATGTCTAAATCCTTGAGTTTGGATCAAAACTTTACCCCGACCAACTAGCTACCAACGTTTCAATCTTTGTTTTAATGAAACTCATATCCCAACGTTATGCGACAATAAGTGTTATCTACCAGGCGAAATGAGATATTTTAACATTTTTTAGTATAAACATCCTGAAGTTGCTCCTTTTCTTTCCTAATGCACCGCATTATATAGCTTCCGACGCGCCGATGTCAAGTGCTTTATCTCTGCCTTGTGCTGCAAAATCTTTTCCTCATATTCTATAGTTGTACCGAAATTTACGAAACAACGCTGACCGATTTTAGCTCAATTATATCACCCGTCAAGCACGAAAATCATATTTATGCGCTGCGGAAGGTAAGTCCGTCGTTTGTGAATTCTTGACTAAAATTCAATTTCGATTATAATAGAATAGACGGCCAAAGAAAATGGCGGTAGCGGCCATGTATACACATGGCGGTTGTGGACAGGAATGTCGGTGTTGGCTATAAATAGCGGTTTAAATTGAATTCGTAGATCGGTTCGCGGTTTCGAAAAGCGATTGGGCTTCGTCTGTTGTTTTCGTTAAACGAATCGCGTTTTATAGCCGACAGAGGCCGGTGATTCTTAGAGAATAGTGTATATAATAAGAAACTAATCACTAATATCTAATCACTGTATCTGCCATGTGTGCGCCTATAGCTCAAAAGGATAGAGCAACGGATTTCTAATCCGTAGGTTGGGGGTTCGATTCCCTCTAGGCGCGTCCCAATTTTGCCCAAATCTGTGATTTGGTTGCAAAATTGAGGACCCCGAGTTTATCGAGGGGTAGCGATGAGCCCAAATCTGTGATTTGTCCCTCAATTCTT
>CP070664.1:912230-915793 GCA_020355325.1 Caldifarciminota bacterium | reverse complement strand
CTGCCGTTCGTACCTTCTTTCTCGCGCCGATACTACCATAAATTACTTTACTATATAGTACAGACGAATGGACTCGAAAAACCTGTTTTAACTCCAGCATATGACTATCTCGATGTGTCGGTTGCCTATATGAATAGTGCATATTCAAAGCCTGCACTCTTTCTCTTTAACCTCGAGGGAATTTTAGGAAAGGAGACATTCAACAGAATTTTAAAAAGGTATTTTCAGGAGTTTAAATTCACGCATCCAACATCAGAAGATTTTATGAACATTTGCGAGGAGGAGAGTGGACAAGATGTGAGATTCTTTTTTTCGCAGTTTCTTCATAAAACAGATTTTTGTGACTGGGCTGTAAAAAGTGTAAAGAACAACAGGATAGAGATAGAGAATAAAGGCACGTGGCAGATACCCGTAGACGTTTTTGTTGAGGCAGAAACCGGGGCGCGTGTATTTAGAATCGATGGTTCCCGGAAGATTGATACTATTATCCTCCCCGAGGCATCTGGACATGTGAGGAAGGTGACGATCGACCCGTATGGCTGTTCCATCGAGCCGAACCACTGGAATAACTACTATCCAAGAAAGATTGAAATTAAACCGATTTTAAGTCTTCCGTCCTTTGATGCCTATAAGATTTTCTATCTTCCATACCTCTGGTATGGGTCCTATGATGGCATTACTTTTGGTTTGTATCTTTTCGGCGCCCAATTTATTGACTTCGATTATGTTCGAGGAAGACATGAATGGACATTCGGTTCTATTTATGGTATCAGGAGTAAAAAAGTGTACCCGGTATTTATGTATCAAACACCCGTGAGCTTTAAAAGAGGAATGCGTACACGAATGCGGGTGATGGGTTCGAATGCTCAGGATGAGGATAAACTCGGCGCCGGACTCATTTACAACTTTGGTATTCCTTTCTCATGTGGACCGCAGGGTGAGTTCAAAACGATGTTATCCTACTACAATTTAAACTCGTATAATTCGGTTGATTCACTCGATTGGGACATTGGCAGAATCATTGTCTTTGAGAATCACTTTGCATACAATTATGAGGGATGGCAATTAAATCTTGGCCTATCACTCACCGACAACATGATCGGCAGTGAATGGTCGTATGTGAAGATGACGGCGGGGGTGCAGAAAGAAATAAAGACACTGATTCCATTTACCACACGCCTTTTCGTCGGTAAGGTTTTTGGCAATGCACCAAGCCAGGAGCAGCTCTTCTTGAGTGGGGCACTACGCATCAGCGTCCTGACCAGTTTATTGTTTGGTCAAAAAGGATACTTTTCGCCGCAGGAACATATCAATATCCCTGGTCATGGTAATATGCGTGGTTATCAGACACTGCATATTAAATCAGACAAACTGTACTGCGTCAATCTTGAATTTCCATCGCGGTCGCTCATACGATTTTTTGTCGACTTTGGTTATTATGGTGACTATGCCTTTGACATTGGCGCCAGCATCGTTCTTGGCCCTCTCTCTTTTAACTTCCCATTCTATACACGTACCGATGAACCATGGAAATTCCGCTGGTCGATTGGATTCTAAACCCTCTTCAGGTCTTTTGCAAACGGATTTCTGGCTGATTCAGACGGGTAGAAAAAGTGGGAGGCAGTCCCTACACAAAAGTCGAGGATGCACGACAATTGTCTACAAAAGCATTAAAACTGAGTAATCGAATCACGAAGTCACTCGGTTATTGGGTGTTACGATATTAAGTAATCCAAACTATGTTTATTTAAAGTTGACATATATCACAATACGGAGTAGAATAATTCGATGAAGAAGTTAGAAGAATTTATTTTGAAAAGTCAAGATATTCAAAAAATGACGCACCTTCGGGGCAGACGTGATTTATATCTCGTCGGTGGTACAATTAGAGACATACTGTTGAGCCGTGAGATCGAGGATTATGACTTTGCGGTTTCGGGATCAGGTGTCACGTTTGCACGCAGTGTAGCACGGAAAATGAAGGGTGCTTTTGTTCTCTTGAGTAAGAAAGACGATGAGGCGCGTGTCGTAAAGGATGATGTCATTTACGATTTCATTGGAATCGGTAAACAGGATATACGACGTGATTTAGGCAGGCGTGACTTTACGATCAATGCTATGGCGGTCAACCTCGACACACTCGAGTTTATAGATCCATTTGGAGGTCTTAAAGATCTCAAGAAGAAAATTATTGAACCAATAAGCGCGAAATCCTTGAAGGACGACCCGTTGAGGGTTCTCCGGGGTTTCAGGTTTGCCCTGGAATTAGAATGTGAGTTACCGAAGGTTTTTTTTGGCTTTGTAAAAGAGGTTCACCTCAAGAAGGTTGCGGCCGAGCGTATCGGCTATGAACTCTTGAAAATCATGGCGGCGCCGCAATCCTATAAGAAAATCGTAAAAATGAACGAACTCGGCCTGTTTCGGGAGATCTTTCCTGAGGCAAAGAAAATTATTGAAGACTCGTATCTCTGGGGACATTCGCTCACTACCTATCAGGCTATTGAGGAGTCAATGCGGCGTGGGTTCTTCACTCATATTGAACCCGAATTCGGCCAGTATTTCTCGCAGTCGAGGCGGATACCGCTCCTCAAGCTTGCTGCGTTGTTCCACGATGTAGCCAAACCCGATACATTTTTGTTGAAAGATGAAGAGGTTCACTTCTACGGACATGATACAAAAGGAGCACGTGTTATTGAGACCGTTGGGTATAAACGTCTCAAACTTTCACGAAATGATGTCGCGATGATACGAAAATTGGTGAAGGAACACATGAGGCCGCATCTCTTAGCAACAAATGCTGAACTGACCGATCGCGCAATTCGCAGGTTTTTCCGTGACCTTGGTGAAGACTGGTTGGGTGCAATGATGGTCGCCTGGGCCGATGGCTATGCTACGGCTGGTAGGACCCAACATCTTGAACATACATTTACGAGAATGGTTGCATTAAAGCGAGCAGACGATGCTAAGCCAAAAATCGAACGCCTCGTTAATGGGTATGACCTAATCGCGCTTGGCCTCGAGCCAGGACCTACATTTAAGATCATACTACAAGAACTTATTGATTTACAACTCGAGGGGAAGATAACGAGTAAAGAGGAAGGGTTACACATCGCTCTCGAGATCGATAAAAAACTCTCTGCATCCAAAAAGTGATAACGTAAGACTCAGTTTTAATCAAAGAATGGCATTACTTTCCATTTTTTTTCTCATTGTTCATGTTGTTGACTAATTTCAGTTTTTGAATATCATAATACCATATGAAAAAGAAGAGAGTCTTTAGTGGCATTCAGCCATCAGGGCGATTACACATCGGCAACTATGTGGGTGCAATGCGTAATATGATTTCGCTCCAGGAAAAATATTTCTGCATCTATGGCATAGTTGACTACCATGCAATGACCGTGCGATTTAATCCCAAAGAGATGGAAGAGAGGGTGTTCAATTGTGCGGTTGATTACATCGCAGCCGGTATAGACCCCGAAAAGAGTATTCTCATGCTGCAATCAATGGTGTCGGCGCATACAGAGCTGGCCTGGATATTAAACACAATAACCTCGATTTCG
>CP070664.1:908192-912130 GCA_020355325.1 Caldifarciminota bacterium | reverse complement strand
TGATTAACCCATTGTCTTATGGCGTGGACCTCCTGCGCACAATTATTCTCGGGGTCTCCAGTTTTCCGGTAGTCTTTGATTGCTGTTTTTTGTTAGCCTTTGGCATCGGTGCAGTATTTTTTGCAATCCTATTTTTTAATCGGGGTGAATACTGAAATCCCAGTCTAGTAATTAATGTTCGAACTCTGACATCAAAATATCATCTAATGCCGAAGACCTGAAGCAGGAAGGTGATTCGTCCGATGAGCAGAGAGATTCTCGCCATCACGGTGTAACCAAATGATGCACCAAATCCAATCATGAGAAAGACAATACCAATCTTGGAGCCAACTTTCAATGCGCCTTTATGTTCGCGTGAGAAGTAAAAGAAAAGCAGCGCGCAGACCACGCCTACAAAAATCACAATGTTGTTGATTGACTGACCAAGAGTTTCAGTAGCATTCTCACCGATCGATATCAGCGAAAAAAGGGTCGCCTGGATCTGGGGTATAATGTAGCCCTGAACTTGAGCAGTAAGGGCGAGACCAGCAGCAATACCGACTGTAAAGGAAATTGGCCATCGAGAGATCCCGGCAGTACCAGGAAACCATCGCATAATCATCATCACCCCAAAGAGCGCCGGAATGATAAGGATCCACTTCTCTACGCCCGCCTGGCCAAAGAACTCGTCAATCAACATGGGTTTTACATCAAACGCCCATATATAGATTACCCAATAGCCGGCCGATACACCGACGAAGAGATGTTCAGCAAATTTGTAAAGGGGGTTATCACGGTAAAGAAAGGAAAGAATGGCAATTGTCAGACCAGCAGCAATCCATGTACCGAACAGATTCATTTCTTCCTCCTTGTGACGAAGTAACCGATATTGCCGAAGATGATAAACGCAAGAATGAAGATGTGAGCAATAGACTGGGCTGGCATACCAAATGTAGCGGTCTCAGGATTTCCAACCAGAATCTCGTATTCGGCCGCACCCTGTAGCCCACCAACAATACCGGTGAGCTGTCCTGCCTGCAGATAGGGATATAAACTAGGTGCCATAACACCGGTCACACAGGCAAACATCGTGACACCGAATCTCGAAACGACATACTGAATCCAATATTCGGCTGCATAACCATGTGCAAAATCAACGATCAAAGCGATGTCGTTATAGTTATGAACATCCTTCATTATCGGGAAGCTATCAACAGGAACTCCTTTATAATCGACTGCAAAGAAATCCCTTATCTCTCGCCCCATCCCAATCATCACGGCGGTATACCCGGGCCGGTACCCGAGATTTATATAGTCCTCACCATAGACAGCATTGCATTCCTCAGTAATCATGTCCAGGTCGAACTGGGCAAGCGGAAGACCAATAGCGAGATGCCCGGTATAGATGACTCGTAACTTCTTGCGAAAACACTGACGTAGAAATGTGCGAAACATCGGCGTCAATTCTGGTGCACTGGTCGCATCGTAGTCAATCGACGCTAATATCACCGAGCCCTCAGGAAGATTTTCGATCGTCTGATAGGCTGATTTGACTTCATTACTGATTCTTATCGGCATCTTCAATTTCAATATAATTGGTATCGCTACTACCAATCCGATGGTAAGATATATTATTCTTCGGTCAATGGTTGCGAATATATCGAATAGTTTCATCGTACCCTCTATGTCAGATATGTCCGTTCTATACCAAGGATAATACGCAGAGACATCACCACGCCACCCAGGTACACACCAATTTGGATACCGCGTTTGGCAGCAAGCTGCGGAATGTTAAGGAGCCAATCTGAAAATAGTGGAATTTTATCCCATATCATCTTACCGATCGGTACACGACCGAGCATGACAATCGCAGCTGCAACGAGGAGCAGAGTTGCTTCAAAGGTTCGTGCCCGGAAGGCTCGATAGGCAGCCGAGGAAACGAAGAAGGCAAGCAGCGCAAACATTGTTGACTGGAGCGGTACAATGATATGTATATAAGAATACATAAAAGAAGAACGCAGTTCGAAAGGCGTATTATACTTGAACCACGATTGAAAGCCAGTGACGAGAACCAAGATCAGGCCGAAGAGCAAAACGTAACTATACTGCCAACCCTGCTTACGCTGGCGAATTTTTTTTATATTGTATTTTATGAGGCTGTCCAAACCCAGAATCATCGTGAAACCAACAACAATGGCATACCAGATAAGGAAACGTTGTTGCAAACCACCAAGTGGTGGATGGGGAACAAAGAAAGCAACAACACACAGAACACCAGTTAAAAAAGTTATGATGATTGGGATCTCTCGTTTCATAAAATCTCCTTTTCAGAAAGTATTAAACCACTGCACAAGGCTCTCAAACCAGATGGTAAGCCTGTCAATATTAGCTACATATTTGAACAGGACACCGAGCGTACCGAGAGCCGCACCGAAGACTAAAAATATAAGGATTATCGCCTTGGTAAAATCCTCACCCTTCAAACTGCCTAACATCTGCGGTTCGGGTTTGAGATAGCATGATGCAGCATACATTTCTTCGCCGATCAACGTATAATCACAGGCAGCAACAAAAAAAGGTATCTGTTCAACCGACGTTGTACCGGCAATCTGAATTGCCCCAACTGAGTGGCCGGTTTCAGCGAGAATCAGTGATTCCGCATAGAAATAGCCCTGCCAGAAAACAGCTCCTGGTTTTTCCCTCATAATGATACCGTCAACACCAGCGGCATAACCAAATTGGTCGGCAGTGAGAAATGGTATATCACGCTCATCATAGAGGTCGGGTCGCCCTTTTTCACTATATGCCTGCTTAACAGTTTCCTGGGCAGCCGACATCACCAGTGGGTCGTAATGTGGGATCAGCAAGCGAGTCGAATATTCGGCACATTTTTGGGCAACGCGATGAAGAATAGCTAGTGAAGCAATCGTCCAGACTTCATTAAGATAGCTCAAACCAAATGAATAGAGTATTGGTCTGCCCATCTCAGTTGAACGTCCGACCGCATCGTCTATCGCATCCAACCCAGCGATTTTTCGAACAAAGAGTTTGTCGCCAGCGTGTGCACGACGAATGTAGTAAATAACCAGAATAGAAATTAACAAGGTAACGACTAAAACATTCATCCTCTGCATATTGAACCACTGGGCCATTGAGATAGAAGGGCCGACTTTTGGAGAGTCATTGTACCCCACAGTGGTCAGGGCTCTGATAAAATAGAAATATGCTTTTCCGTCTTCTATGCCTATGTTGCTATCTTCGAAACGTGTCATACCGGGAGCAGCAAAACCTACATTCTTAAATTCTCCAGTCAAGGATTCGCCACGATATATCTCATAACCTTGGAATAGACCGACCCTGCCTGAGTCAATAGCCGACGGTTCCCATGTTATCGTGATCGAATGCCCCTCATCATTGGGCGTATCATGCGCCCTCACCTCAGTCGGCGGTTGTACGAATAGCCCGAAAATCAGGATTAAATAGATTATATAAACCTCCTTATAAAAATGGCAAGCATGCTGAGTAATACATATGAATTTATTGTATACACAAATTGATATTTGTCGAGGGGGCAAAAAGTCGAAGTAAGTCAGAATCAGACACCCCGTAAGAAATCCGCGTGCGCACATTATAAGGCACTGTCACTACCATTCTCAGCGTGCCAATACGATTTTCAGCGAGCGTAAACTCAACATTTGACAATGTCGAACATATCCGTAGAATTGGGTGGAAAGGAGAGAGTAGATATGCGACGAGATAACTACAAGATTTTTTCTACTGGAAAGATTGCAAATTTGAATCTCAAAAATCGAATTGTTCGCTCGGCAACAGCAGATATTCCAATTACCCTGACCGGAAACGTTCCAGATGAAGTGGTTGATTACTACAGAATACTCACGCGTGGCGGAGCAGGAATGATAATTACCGGCGATTTTCCAGTTTCAAAAGACGGTGCACTC
>CP070664.1:902102-908092 GCA_020355325.1 Caldifarciminota bacterium | reverse complement strand
CGATGATATCAACTGGAATAGAAGTGATTTTGTTTTCAATCTCCTCCAGCAGCTTTTGCGTATCGCTAATAGTCTGGTCGTATTGATTGCAGCGCGTCTTGTGCTCCTCAATAGAATTCAAACTTTCTTTCATCTCTTGATTAGCAGTCTCAATATCCTCGTCAAACTCACGACCCTCAAGGCGACGGAGTGCTCCACGAGTGTCTGCGGCGTCATCCTTTGCCATCTTAAACTTCTTATCGAAGATCTCAAGGTCAAGGAACTTTGCCAGAATCTCTTTTCGCTTTGTCGAACCTTCCTTGATAAAGGTAAGCGAGTCCAACTGAGAAGCCATCGAAGTCAAAAGAAAGTCGTCAAGCGTTCCAAACATCTTGCGAATGTTCTTGTCGGTATCGTTGCGGGAAAGCCCGTTGTGACTCACCACCTCTTCCATAACTGCGTCAACCTCATAAAAGTCAACGTTTGTTTTGGCTTCGAGTGTCTCTTCGCCTTTTAGTTTCTTGACGTATTTTTCGCTTTCTCGTTCAATAACGAAATCGCGGTCACCAATAGAAATATGTACCCTTCCAACGCCTCTCTCCCTGTTTTGGTTAATTACGTTAAGGTTTTTGCGTTCATTTTTTGAAGTGCTGTTAAACAGCGTATACAGGGCAGCGTCGATGATGCTGGACTTGCCTGAATAGTTCTTGCCGAAGATTCCAACAATACCTGTGAGGTTTTGGAAATTAATAGCATTGCCCTCGCCATAGTTGAACAGGTTGTCGAACTCAAAGCAGTTCAGTTCCCAGTTAATATTTCGGGCAACCTCCTCGTTTTCCTCGACGGCTGTATTGTACTTTTCATTTAGCGAAAGGATGCGATCAAGAACCTCGCCCTCAACTTCGTAGTCTTTTAGGTATTCTTTAATAAGTCGCTTCTGGACGGAAAGGTCGCGGAGGTTTTCCTTAATAAAGTCGTCCTGAGAAAGTCCAATTTCACTTCGGTTGCCGGTTGCTCGGTTAAGAAAAGTGATGCTCTCGGGCTTAAACCTGTGCTTCGCAATATCAACTGCACGCTTCATTCTGTCGAGCGGCAAGTTGTTGTTGGAAACAAGACGGATACGAGCGCCCTCAACAATTTCAACGCCCTTGGGCATCTTGCCCTTGGGTGTAAGTTCAACGGTGATAAAGGGTTTGGGGTTGATAAGTTCGACGTGGCGATAAGTAAAGGTATTCTTATCTTCGATTTCCCAGATGCCGAAGCCCTTGTCGTTTGTTTCACCGTGGTTCTGCTGGACTGTGGAACCGCAATAACGCACTCGCCCTTCGAAGTCAAGTGCCTGTGCCTTGTGGATGTCGCCAAGCAATGCGTAGTCGAACTTATTAAAGATGGAAAGTTCGTGCTCGCCGTGCTCCATCACCCAGCCAATATCGGTCTTGCAGTTTGAGATCGAACCGTGATACATTGCGATATTGATCTTGCTTGTATCGGTAGGGTCAATCCAGTTGTCCTCGTCGAACACTGAAAGAATGTTAAAGCATAGTTCGTCTGTTGCGTGGAACTCGCCCGAATCCTTAAAGAAGTAAATGTTCGGATGCTCCAATGCTTGGACGATAGGCGTGATCGCGTCCTGACGATGGCTGTTCTTTAAGTTGCCGTCGTGGTTACCTGGAATGATAACCAGTGGTGCGATATCAGCCAAGTTCTTCATAAACTCTGTTGCGAGTTCAAAATACTCGGGTGATAGTTGTGTTTTTGTGTGTGCGAGATCACCACAATGAACGATAAAGTCGGGCTCTTCTTGTTCCAACTTCTCGTAAAGTTCCTTGAAGATAATACGATACTCGTAATGATACTTCAAGTTTTTGATGTGCGTGTCCGCAATATGTGCAAGTTTATACATACAACCCCATTTGTTGATAATGTAATAAAGATTATAACACTAGTTTTTTATGTTGTCAAACTTTTTTATTGCTGCTCGAACCAAGTGAGCGAAACCTGCCCTGAAACGGAGGCAGATGTTTTAAGAGCAATAATCAAGGTATCACCTAAGCCAATAGAAATTTTTAGGTTTGTAATATCAATTGTCTGTGAAGAGTCGGAAGCAACGAGTAACTCATAAATAGGATTTATATCAGCCAAGTTTGCAATTGTATTAGCCCCACCACCCGTTGGTGTTAACTCGGCATAAGATACAACACTTTCATCTTCATTTTGATATTGAAAATCAACATCGCCGGTCAGTTCGCCTCTAAGAAACAAAGCAAATGTAACAGACTGATTGTTAACAATATTTGCTCCGGCAATTTGTAGCAAGTCGATCTCACCAAAACAACTCTCATCATTGTAAACGCGATTGACTTTTAAAGCCGCCAAAGGTCTGTAAGTTGATGTGTTAACACTAGAGAACTCAAAAGATTTTGCAAATTTAGGATCCAATGCAACAACCTCACCCTCGATAAAAGAAGCCATTGATGCTGTCTTCATTTTGGTGCTTGTAGTTCCACCAATGTTGGCTGAGGTTGCAAGGCAGGTCATATTTGGATTTTTAAGAACTCGTGTTGTTCTGCTATTTGCGTTTTTAACAGTGTGGAAAATTCTAATTTTTCCTGTGTTTGGATCCTCGATACCAAAGTTCGCGTTTCCAAAACCAAGGTATTGATAGCCAATTTCGAAAATATTACCCTTCGAGGGATCTAAGGTCATACCAGTAGTTCCAGTTCCGTCTAATGTATCAATATTAAAAGAAGCCGAAGGAATGAAAGTATTTGTTTGTGCCTCGCCTGCTTTTAGTCTTGTGAATGTTCCGGCAATGCTGCTACCAGCAACAGTATAAGAACCAGTGGAGGTCGCGTTCGATCTTGCAGCAACAAAACAAACGCTGCTGCTTACTACGTCTACGAGCCATCCGCCATTTCCAAGTTGAGAATAGTCAGCAAGCGAAAGTTGATAAGCAGTTTGGGTTGTGCTGCTGCCCCCAGTTACGGGAACAACGATGGAGTAGCCATCCAAGGTTACGGTAACGTCTTCTGTGCCCGCCCCTGTTGTGACTTCATATTTTCTTATTTCACGTTGTCCGGTTTGAGAGTGGAGAATACCAAAAGAAGTTCCAAAGTATCCAACAAAGTAGCCGTTCTCCGCAGTTCCGGCTCCAACGAACTGAGCATTGCCTGCATTTGGAGTATCGTAAAGGGCGGTGATTCTAATAAGTGAGCCCTGTCCTGGTCTATATTTTAGCCCTCGACGCAACTGAACTGTGGCTGATCCTGCTGTATTTGTTCCACTGCTAAGTTCGCAAACACCGCTAACGGCTGTAACAGTGCCGCCTGCGAAGGACGAAGTTGTGAATGTTCTTTCTGGTATGTTATAAACAAAATCACCCTGTGCTTGTGGCGTAATGGTGATAGTTCTTACATCGCCAAAAGTTGAGTTCGGACCATCGATATAAACACTATCAGATCCGCCGCTTGCACCACCAATTTGACTTGGGTTATTTAAGTCGGTAAAGCCCATTATCCTACTCCTGCTGAGCCAGACCAGTTACCAAGTAGGCGATCTTCTGGAATTCCAGTGAGACCTGCAATAACGCATGCTGTGCCTGTTCGACTGTTGTCGCTCATGAGAAAAACATCTACAACCTTAAACTCTGCTTCGAAACTTTCTCCGTTGTTTAAGATGCAATAGTTGTGGTTCTCAACGCCCTTGACTCCGTTTGCTGAAAAGCCAAAACGCATAGGCATGTTTGCAACAGTGTTGGGAGTTGTGTTCGTGATAATAACAAAACGACTTACGTTTGGAAACTCAATTTGTATTGGCTCTGAGCCAGAGGCTGGTACAGATAAGTTACCAGTAAGATAGGGTTCTGCGGATACTTGGTAAGAACCAGCGTTTCGCAACCCAACGTGATATATCGAAGTTGGTTCGTGCGGCATTTTTAAATACTTAAGATAGCGGTCTCTAATAAATAGTCGCTTTCATCAACAAAAAGCGCATTTTCTTTTCTGCGAGTAAACTCCTCACGTCCCATTTCAGCAACGTCTTCATAGCCGCTGGTGTCGATCTTATAAACTTCTACACCGTAGTTTAGCAACGTCTTAATGATCCTCTGCTCTTTTTTGGCTGCATCAGGGTCGAGAGCAAGAAAAACTGGTGTGTCTTTCTGGAGTATCTTCATAAACAACTTGGAGTTCGAACGAAGAGTGGAGCCGAGCAAAGGGACGGCATTTGGACCTGCTACAATGGCGTCAAACGCTCCCTCGGTAATTACGAGGTCTGTGTCCCACTCCAAATAAAGTTCGTTAAAGATAACGTCCTTGGAGCAAGGAGGGTTAAGATATTTCCGAGGATCAGAGGAAAAAGTCCTTGCAATAAAATAGTTTAAGTCGCCGTTGATATCAAAAGAAGGAATGATGATGCGCTTAGCGTATCGCCCCTCCATACAGTAGCCCATCTTCCAATATAGGATGTCGGTTTCCGTCACGCCTCGTCTTTTAAGATAGTTGAGGGCTGGGGTGGCTGATAATGATGGTTCGTTGTTTAGCGAAGCAAAGCCCTGCGGCATATCCAGTCTTTCTGGGAAAGGTGAGGGTTCTTCTTTCTCGGCAAAGATATCGTCGAAGTCTGTGATATTGACGCGATTCGTGAGCGTGTCCCACTCTTGCAGTTGGTTAAAGTCACCAAAGCGGCGAACGAGGCGACGAATGTCTTTACCCGTTGACTCGCAGATCCAGCACTTGTAAACATTCTTATCAATATTTATTGATAACTTCTTCTTCGGGTGCCTGCAATACGGGCACGCAAAAAGATGCTCGTCGTTGGAGCGATAACTGTCCCCAAGGATCGCGGATATGATCTTAAACTTTTTCTGCATGAATAAACTATAACACAGAGTTTATTCTTCGTCAAGTAAAAGTGGACCTGCTAATGCTACGACAAGTGCGTCGGCTCGGTCGTCCGTTCCGGGTTGCGGGTTTCCTTGGCGAGTCATGTTATAGGAAAACTCTTCACCAAAACGTTCGGACATTCTCTCAATAATAAAGTTTTTCTTTTCCTTCGATGGAATGCCCCTCGGAACTTTTATATCCAAGGCTGAGCGTGCAGAGATCGGATTGATTAATTCTGCCTCCATCTCAAAAACAATGTTCACGACATAACAACACATTCCGTTGAACCGTTGGAGTGTAGCCATTGTAAACGCGGTTGTTTTGCCGCCCTTAAACATCATAGCAGGTTGTTCTACGAAAACATCGTAAACGACGTGCTGTTCGTTTATCTGTCGCATTCGCTGTTCAAAAATTTCAGCGCGTTCTTCCAAGGACATACTTGTTTTAAACTTGAGCACTTCGCTTATAACGATCTCGTCGCTGTCTAAAAGTGCAATGCCTATCTTGGAGGAACTTATATCAAGTCCCAGTATTTTCATGTTATATATCTAACTTCATTTTGAATGTGTATTCGATATCTTCAGTCTTCTTAACTGGTGTTGCAAGTTTTGCAATGCCGATTAAGTTTCTGTTCTCGTCGTAAATTGCGACTGAGGATACGTATGTTGTCTTCTTAAAGTCTGCGTAGGGATCAGAGTAAGAAGACGATACAATGTTTTTAATTGCTAAGTTTTTGTTCTCCGCATAACTATTTGCTCCAGTAAGCGGAGTATGTCCTTGTCCATAAGTTATATAAGTTGGGTTGTTGGAGTGATTTAGTTCAACCTTGGGTGCGTGAGCCAACATTGTAATTGTTTGTGTCTTGGTTGTGCCCTTAAGGGTCATGCCAAAACTGGAGGAGATAATTGTTCCTGTTGCTGTGCCGTCGTTAGCGCCCTTTCCAAAATAAATCCATTTTGGTACAACTGGGGATCCTCCAACATAAGGTTCGCCAGCAAAACCAGCGCCGATGTCCCATGAGCCAGTTAGCAGCACGAAACCTTCGTTGTAAAGGACTACGCCCGCAACAGAGCCCGATCCTACGCTTCCTTCGGGTCCAACTTGGATTAATTCACCATCTCGGTTTTG
>CP070664.1:888545-902002 GCA_020355325.1 Caldifarciminota bacterium | reverse complement strand
TACTCGAAGTTTAAAAAACTTCGAGAGGGTCTACATCGATGTCTAATGTACAATTCTTGAGTCTCAGTGAATTCAAAAATTTCAATCTCCTGTGTTGAAAATCTTTCGCGGTTTTGAGAAGGATGAAGACACGATATATCTTTCTCACTTTATAATAGAATGACCGATTTGGACCGAATACTCTTATGTTTCTTCTTTTTTTAACAATATCAAAAATTTTCTTTGCCTCATTCCATACGATCGCTTCATTTTCACCCTTCACCCTTAAAAGGATTAATTTAGAAAAAGGGGGAAATTGAAGGTCCTTACGGAGTTTCATTTCTCGAGCATAAAATTGTGGATAGTCCTGCAATTGACTGTACAAAATTGAATACTGTTCAGGATGATAAGTCTGCATCAACACCTTACCCGGTTTTGCACCTCTCCCTGCCCGGCCTGCAACCTGAGTCAGTATTTGAAATGTCCGCTCGCTGCTACGAAAATCTGGTAAGTTTAAAATAACATCAGCGTTTACAATTCCCACAAGGGTAACTTCAGGAAAATCTAATCCTTTTGTAACCAGTTGTGTACCCAAAAGAACTTTTGCGCCTCCGTCTTCGAACATTTCAAAAATCTTCTCTGCCTCCCCACGCCTTTTTGCTGTGTCCCGATCCAATCGCAAAACAACTGGTTCGCTTATCTGCTCCGGATGTAATCTTAAACGTTCAACGATCCTATTCAGCATATCCTCTATCCTCTGTGTTCCTGCCCCTCGATATAAAAGCGTACGACGTCTACATTTTGGACAGATGCTCATAACTCTTGATTTATAGTTACACGTGTGACAGGATAGTAAAGCTGTTTCTTTCCTCTCTGCCCTATGATATACGACGGGTAAATGACAGTACGGGCATTTCGCAATAAACCCACAGTGAGGACATATTAAATTCGGGGCAAAACCTCGTCGGTTCAGAAAAATAATAGTCTGTTCATTCTTGTTTAAAACCTCTTCTATTTTCGTCTCGAGCTGCGGTGATATGAATTTTTTACTCTCTTTTTTTAAATCAACCATCTCAATTTCGGGCATAGGCTTCCGATCGATTCGCTCTTTCAATGTGAGTAATTGATATTTACCAATTCCCGCATTATGATAGGATTCAATCTGTGGTGTTGCACTGCCCAAAATCACAACACAGTTTTCAAACTTACCGCGCATTACTGCAACGTCTCGTGCATTATATCGCGGCATGCGTTCGTGTTCTTTGTATGAATGATCGTGCTCCTCATCAACAATGATCAATTTTAAACCGGGAACAGGTATAAAGACTGTTGAACGAGGGCCAATAATCACTCTGTATTCACCTTCTTTAATGGCATACCACAATTTTCTTCTCTCTTTATCGGTGAGTGACGAATGAATTGTTACCACCTGTTTGTCAAACCTTTCCTGAAATTTCTTAAAGAGAAGCGGCGTCATAGATATTTCAGGAACAAGAGCAAGAGCGCGACCACCTTTCTCGATAACGTCTTCAACACACTTGAGATATACTTCGGTTTTTCCGCTACCGGTTATTCCGTATAAGAGAAACGTTTCAAAACTATCGTGCTTTACGGCAGTCAAAATTCGCTTGATTGCATTACTCTGAGGATACGTTGGCAGTGGCGATTCTGTAATACGAGGTGGTATAGAAGGCCTCTGAGTGTACTCGTACTTTTTCAATATCTTTGAAGGCAGGGCAAGTCGTAGCACTTCTCCAAGAGAAGACAAATAATAATCAGCCATCCACTCATAGAGTCTCAAGATATTTGTGGGAATGAATTTACTTTCAATCAATTCCTTAACATCCTTCATTCCGGTAATATCCCGCTGAGAGTTTGCCTTGAGAACAACGCCATATTTTAACTTGTTTCTGAGGGGTACGAGAACGAGGTCTCCCACCTGAAGATCGATACCTGTATTATACGTAAAAAAATCGAGTTTGGTGTTAGGGATTGCAACATCGACCTTCATTTTGAACATTATAATAAAAGAGGATTGAATGTCAATCTTGCAACATGTTTAACGCGTTTTGAGCGTTCGGTGATTTAACACCGATATTATTTTCGGATGATTTTTAAAAACTTGCGCTTGCCTGCTTTTATAATAACAGGTTTTGTTAATTTTACAGTATGGCTAATATCTTTTACACACCGACCGTCGATATCAACAGCACCCTCTCGCATCTTCCTTTTCGCCTCGCCCCTCGAATTCATCAAACCTGACTCGACGAGGAGGTCAACGATATTGAGTTCTTCTTTTTCCACGTGGAATTCTTTTAAGCGCGCAGGTAGCTCTTTCTTGCTGAATACCTTCTCGAATTCATCGGCAATAGTATACGCCGCCTCTGCCGAATGGTACATACGAACGAGCGTTTTTGCTAATTCAAACTTTACATCCCTGGGATTAATTGAACCTTCACGTAACGCTACACGATGTTCTTCTATCGCATGCGGAAAAGCATCGGTTGTTAACTCAAAATACTTGATAATCAACTCATCAGGGATTGACATAATCTTGCCAAACATCTCATGTGGTGGTTCTGTAATGCCGATGTAGTTACCAAAACTCTTACTCATCTTACGCACACCATCAGTCCCTTCGAGCAGTGGCATTGTCAAAACCACCTGTGGTTCCATGTTAAACGCACGGAGCAGTTCTCTGCCCACGAGTAAATTGAACTTTTGATCGGTGCCACCGAGTTCAACGTCGGCTTTAATGGCGACAGAATCATATCCTTGGCACAATGGATATATGATCTCATGCATAAAAATGGGAACACCATCTTTGAGTCGCTGTGAAAAATCGTCCCGTTCCAAAACTCTTGCCACAGTATAATTTGATGCAAGTTCCATAAAATTGTACATCGAAAGTTTGCCAAGCCATTTACTGTTGTAGGTGAACTCGGTCTTCTTTGGAACAAGAATGCGAAATATCTGTTCTCGGTATTTTGCCATATTTTTCTTTATCTGTTCTCGCGTCAGTTTTGGTCGGGTCTTGGAAACACCACTCGGATCACCAATCATCCCGGTGAAGTCACCAACTACTAATACCGCGGTGTGTCCGAGGTCTTGAAATTGTCGTAATTTTCTAAGGACAACACTAAGACCGAGATGAATTTCTGGAGCCGAGGGGTCAATGCCTAACTTCACCCTCAGCTTTTTTTTGTGTTCAATCTTCCTTACTAATTCTTCTTCAGAAATTAACTCAGCGGCGTGTTGTTTGATGAATTTTAACTGCTGTTCGGCGTTCAATGCCTTTTTTATAGACATCCTCCCAAATATCGGTTGTTTTTTTCCTCAACTCCTCATCATATTCGGTCATCTTCTTCTCGTAGTCGGTGTCCTGCAGGATCTCTCCTGCCGCGTCGTCGCCCGGGCGCGCCTTCGTTTGGATGACGAACTTTTTCGCCATCTTGTAGTGGTCACGAATGGGACACGGCCGCAGGAGATCTCCTTCTTTCCAGTATCTAAATTGCCAATTACGGATGCACGAATGGAGCGGTAGATTAATGAGGTCATTTAAGTTACCGTCTCTATCATAAATCTCCTTCATGTTTGCCGCGGCATAAGGAAAGAACACACAAGGATACACATTAGCCTGCCAATCGAGATAGAAGTATCCTCCAGGTCTTCCAGCAGAAATGCATCCATCAGATACTGGACCGTGATTCCAGAAATCAACGTACATAATCTTCCTATCACGTACGATATCCCATGATTTTTCCCATAGGTAAACTCGTTGGTCTGGTGTTGGAATTAAATCCGGGTCAACATCCCTACCGATGGGCATATAGTGGAATACCCACGCATACGCTGCACCAAGCTCTCCAAAATAGAAATCTATGAACCTATCAGATATAATTTCTTCGGCGTTGTATCGTGTTGCAGTTATTGAAATACCATACGTTACGTGATGCTTCTTCAATAATTTCATCGCCTTAACTATTTTTTCAAACACACCTTTACCACGCCGCTGTTCCGTCAATTCCTCGAGTCCTTCGACAGATATCGCAGGTGTAATATTACCAAGGTCGTACATCTCGTGTGCGACTTTGTCATTAATCATTGTACCATTTGTATACATCAAAAACAGAGAATCAGGATGTTCACGATAGATATCCATGACACCTTTATCATTCCATCGGTACATCATTGGTTCCCCACCGGAAATAACAGTGAAGCGCGCGCCCCAATAGTCGCGCATCTCCTTGATTGCACGAGTAAAGACATCATAGTCGAGCTGGTCTTTTTCTGAAGCAGAATTGGCATAGCAACCATGACAACGCAGATTACATCGCTTCGCTGGTGAAATAACCATGAATCCAGGTGGGTCGAAACCAAATTTCTCCCGGAAGATAATTTCTTTCCTCGCTCGGAGGTCGCTCAGAATTGCTTTGTTGACTATAGTATTGGCAAATCTGGATGAAGAACCAACACGTAGACCAGAGTATACCATTGCACGCGCCATGTAGAATTTATCATCGATAACACCGGGAAGCGCAACTGGACCAGGCAGACGTTCGATAGCATTTCTGATTCCTTTTTCTACCATTGGGAATATTACATTTTTGAAGAAGACTGTTTTGGAAGCTGAAAAAGCGATTTTCAAGAGGTGACTTACGACATAGTTATTAAACTTAACCTTCTCCTCATGCTTCATAATTTCATTATACATGCAGTACACGAAAAGTCAACAAGAAACAACAATCTTTCTTCTTTATACTTAAGTCTATTAATCATTATCACACGACCGTAACCAAAAAAATAATATTTAAAGCTCGGCCTCAAACGGATTACTGTGCTACACCTTGCCACGCAGTATTGTATTCGATACATATTTTTGTGCGCACACACGAAATTTTTTCAGTAATGGTGCATATGATAAATCTAATTCTTTCCTGTACTCTTCTTTATACGCATTATTGGGAACGAAAACCTGCAATACCCATTTCCGTGCTCCCTTGATTGCTTGACCTATTTCGTCAATCGCCCCCTCATCAATAATTCCAGGAACACATGTGGTGCGGAATTCATAATCTACTACATTCCCCAGAAGTAAACGTATCGACTCTCTGACGTTTTCGAGGTTTATTTTCTTTCCTGCTGCACTATAGTATCTTTCGTCGATTGGCGCTTTAACATCTAAGGCCACATAATCCAGAAGCTTTTTATCAATCAATTCTTTCAGTGCTTCAGGATACGCTCCATTCGTATCGACCTTTAAACCAAGATTCAATTTTTTTATGTTTTCGGCAAGCTCACGGATTTCTTTCGTGTAGACAAAGGGCTCGCCTCCAGTCAGTACGACCCCATCGATCCAACCTTTCTTCCTTTGCAGAACACCTGCGATTTCTTTCCATTGAATTACTGGAAATTTTTCTGGGTGTAAGATCAACTCCCAATTCTGGCAAAATGGACACATGAAATTGCACTTATCAACGAATAGCACCATGCTGATCTTTCCATCCCAGTCGACAAGAGAAGTTTCGATGAGTGCACGTATCATCTTCGTGACTCGTAATTCATAATTCGTATTCGTGTTTCGACATTATCTCCCCCAAATTGTCATGCCTTCTTTGCCTTTCATTGCCTTATATTGCCATAAATTGCCCTATTTGCTTATATCCTCCATAATCTTATCCACGACCTCCGGTATACTCGCCTTTACCTTTTCGGTACACTCTTCACCGAACGACGTGTTATCTTCAATTTCAATTGCATAAATTTCGATGCTCTTCGGCATCGTATACCCAAATTGCTTACCAAGCCGCAGTGCTGTGACGAAATCGATACCATGCGAAACCGACAATGATGAAGTATTTTCGAGCGGATCCAATTTTATTTTATATATATCTCCCGGGCTACCGTTCTCGGTCTTTATTGAATCGATAAATATAACTCTATCATATCCTAGAATCTCATCAAGCATTGTCAAACCGTCGATACTACCCGATTTGATGGTGATATGTGAATTCTTGATTGTATCCTTCAAATAGTGTACAACCCTTAATCCTACCGCATCATCGCATCGATAGGGATTTCCAACACCGTATATGAGGATATTCTGCATATTATACTATAATTGAGATTCTTCACTCTGTCAACAAACGGCTATAGTTTGGAAATGAGGTTGTGGTTGGGATGCTGGAAATAAAAAGAATATCAATCTTCTCAACCCTAACCCAACAACTATCAGCTACAAGCATCCTAACCCTAACCCAATAACCATTTTTTTCCAGCTTCCCAGACCTAACCCATCAACCATTGTTAAAAACGAAGGGGGCTCTTCCATAGTGCTTGGAAAAACCCCAATCGATGAAGTAAAATGTTCGTTACTACTTATTTTTCATTGACGCAATAACTCTCTTATCGGCATCGTAAATGTCGATCTGAATGGGTGCGCGGCCATCAATTGTGTGTGTAGCACAAGCAAAGCAGGGGTCATAGGCACGGAAAGCCATTTCTACCATATTGAGTAGTCCATCATCAACCTTACCACCGGCGATCAATCCCTTGGCAGCCTTTTCAATCGACATATTAATCGCTGCCGAGTTATTCACAGTAGCAACGATCAGGTTTGCCTTGGTAAGCACACCTCGCTCATCAGTCTCGTAGTGATGGAAGAGCGTTCCACGTGGAGCCTCAATGACACCCTTTCCTTCTTTTGGTATCTGAAAATCCATATTGCGAACATTCGGATCAAGAATTTCAGGATCATTAATGAGTTCTACCATTCTCTCTGCGGCCTGTAGTGCCTCGATTAAACGTGCCCAGTGAGTTGCCAATGTATTGTGCACCGGTTTACCACCGAGTGTCTCGTAGAATTTTTCATAGTGTTCCTGCGCTGCCGGTGCTGCCATGCCATCTGCGGCATTCAATCTACCCAGGGGCGCAACACGATAGACACCGCTATCTTTTCCATCGACAAACCCTTTCCAGCCCACATTCTTTAGATAAGGAAATTTAATATAGGTCCAGGATTCGACTCCTTCAGCAATGTGGTCGAGATAGTCCTTAACCTTAAACTTTGCGAACTCCGTACCCTCGGGGTCGACAACGCGTATCCAGCCATCGTAGAAGTTTACTTTATTATTATCATCAACCAATCCCATATAGTAGGTCTTATGCTTGTAGACATCACCGACAATCAAATCGACATACGCCTTGTTCTTCAAGACAATGTCATTGAACGCTTGTAGACTGAATTGAGCAAATTCTACTGAATCCTCAGCCGTCTTCTTAAACTCTTCTAGATTCTCTTGAGCCATTGGCTTGGATACACCACCGGGTAGACAGTGTACCGGATGAACGACCCGTCCACCCATAGTCTGGATGATGTTCCGCGCACGTTTTCTGATATCGATTACCTTCTTGCCAATGTCTACACCAACCTTTCCAATCACACCGAGCACATTACGCTCAGCCTTTGGTGCAGCAGGTCCCACAATAAAATCTGGCCCACCAAGAAAGTAGAAATGGAGATTGTGGTCTTCGAACATAAACGTATTGTAGACGAATTCTCGTATCTTCCTCGCTGCGGGTGGTGGCTCGACTCCATACAGGTCATCGAGAGCCTTTCCTGAACAGGTGTGATGGGTCGTTGGGCAAACACCACAAATTGTCTCAGTAATGCGAGGCATCTCCTCGGCAAGGCGACCAACTGCAAATCGTTCATAACCGCGCAATTCAGGAATTTGCAGACATGCATGCGCTACATCGCCTTTTTCATCGAGAAAGATATCTATCTTACCATGTCCTTCGAGACGCGTAATTGGGTCAATCGTTATCTCTTTATACACACTACACCCCCTGCTTTCTTCTTAATATGGAGCTCGGTAAAGAGTACATGTAGAAGAGTCCAATCGGGTCCAGTACGGATTCTGCAATCTTTTCGATCTCTTTTTCATCGTCTACGTCAATGATCGAGGCAAGACTCGACAAGAACTTTGCCCCCATATCCTTCACCTCTTTGGTCGGACCAAAACACCCGCGGCAGGGCATATTTGCATTAATGCAACGTTCACCACAGCCACCTCGCGTTGCCGGACCGAGACAGATAATGCCTTCGGCAAGGAAACATTTTTCAGGATCGGCGATGACCTCGGATATTCTCTTCACTTCCTTGATCATAAGCTTGTCTGGCTTTGATTTGTTTCGCTCGCACGTCTCGCACAGTGCTTTTTCAACGGTGAGAACCGATCCCTTTGGGGGTAATTTACCTTCTAAAATTGCTGTCACACCCTGCATGATCAAGTCGGGTGGTGGAGCACAGCCTGGAAGATAATAGTCAACCTCGACCGTCTGATCCAGTGTCTTGACCGTGTCAAAGAATTCGGGAAGTTTGAGCTTGCCATACTCAGTCTCTGTTACGGTCTGTGGATATACGCCCTTTGGATTTGCTGTCGAACGAGTCAACTTATATGCAGTTTCAAATATCTCATTTTTATTTGCAACATTAGCAAGACCAGGAATACCACCAAGATGAGCACAGGCACCAAATGCAATGACAAGCTGCGACTTCTGGCGCAAGAGTTTTGCCAGGTGTTCCTGCTCTTCGGTGCGAACTGCACCATTGATAAAACTCACCGCAATTGACTTATCAGGCATAGCCTCTACGTCTGCGTATTTAAAATCCAGCGCAACTGGCCAAAGCCTAAACTCAACCGCATCAGCAACTTTTAAAATATCCTCTGCTAGATCAACAACCGCTTCTTCACAGCCGCCGCACGAGGCACACCAGTAAAATGCGACTAATGGCTTCGCCATTTATTTCCTCCTTTCTAAACCACAAATAACACAGATATCTGTACACAGATTACACAGATTTTCAAAAAATAAATATTTCCAACAAAGAATTTTTAGGTATTTAGGTATTTTGGAATTTTGGCATTTATTCATGTTATTTATTCATCTCCTTCACTATCTCTACAAATTTATTTGCTTCGTCTTTACCAATCCATTCTAATCGTACAATATCTCTACTAAATCCTAATAGATCTAAATTTTGTTTTAAAATCTGCTCACGCGCCTTTGCCCGGAAATTGCCTCGTGCATAGTGACAGGCATCAGGATAACACCCACCAATGAGTACACCCTTTGCGCCATTATTGACTGCATCCATAACATGAGATGGGTCAACCGCACCACTGCATGGCACCCGAATTATTTTTACGTTTTCTGGATATAAGTACTTGTCGTATGCTGCCTTATCAGTAGCATTATATGCAGACCAGCGACACAAGAGCGCAAGTACATCACCTTTCTTGATCAAGGTTCGAATCTGATGAGAAAGACCTTGTGGATTGAATAACTCTAATTGGCTTGCATAGACCGGACAGGTGATTGAACAAATGCCACAACCCATACATAATTCTTCATTGACCTTTAACTTTTCCTCGACAATTGAAAGCGCGCCATATGGGCAGGTGCCGATGCACATTCTACAGATACTACAGAGATCTTCGTTGATAACGGCATTGGGCTGTTTTGTTTCAATCTTGTCCTGCCGAAAGAGATTCAACACAGAGAAAGCGGCTTTTCGCGCATCGACGAGTGAATCTGCGACACCGGCAGGAAACGTCGCAGCACCAGCAGTAAAGATGCCTCGCGGCAGCGCAGTATTGCCTAAGTCTGCATTTTCAAAGAGTACTGGAAAGTCACCATTCAGTTTAATGCCGAGCTTGTCAAACGTAGCTGTATCAGGGACAAATCCGGCACTCAATACCACGGTATCAGCCTCTATCTCGAGCAGTTCATTTGTATAGAGGTCTTCGGTCCTGACCACAAGCGAGTCATTACGCTTTATTACCTCGGATGGTTTGCCTTTGACAAATGTAACACCTTTTTCTCTCAACTTGTTATAGAAGTATTCAAATGTACCAAAGCTGCGCATATCCATAGCGACAACATAGACTTGTGTTTCAGGATATCGGTCTAAAACAAGCTTCGCCTCTTTCAAACCAAGGAAGCAGCAAATCTTTGAACAATAAGGCAGGTGGTTAGCATCTCGTGAACCTGCACAATAGATAATAACAACTTTTTTTGGCTTTAAAACACCGGATGCTACTGCACGTTCAAACTCGAGTGTTTTCATAACACCAGGTAAACGACAGTAGCCGTACTCCGTCACCTTATCCACATCATACCAGTTTAAACCACTCGCAATAACTATGGCACCGGCATCAATATTCTGCTCTGCAATTTTATCTTCAAGCTCAATTTTTCCTTCGCACACTTTTACACACTCACCGCACTTTGTGCATGCATTGAAATCAATTGCGTATATGTCGGGATACGTCGGAACGTAGTAAATCGCCTTTCTCATTTTGCCTGCATCATCGACCTCGACAGGACAGACATCAACGCATTTTCCACAATGTGTACAGTCAATAACACCACGGGAGCACGTCTGTAACGTAATGTCATAATTCCCAATGCGACCCTTAATATCCTTCGCCTCGGTGTTGAAGTAGTAATTGATATTTTTGCTCTCAAGCATCTTAGCAATCTGAGGCATTAATGTATGACTATACGGCGTGCCTTCGGGATAGAGCCGGTCGAGTTGAGCAACCGTACCACCGAGAAATGGACTTCTCTCCACCAAATCGACTCCTACACCATTCTGTGCCAACTGTGATGCAACTTCGATGGCCGCAACACCTCCACCAATGACGACTACACTCTTTTTCTCTATGGTAAAAATCTTAGCTTTTATCGGTGTAACAACCTTCATCTTCTCTACTGCCGCAGCTATTAAATCCCGAGCCTTCTCTATTGGATGCCCAATGAGTACAATGTGTTCATACAGGTTTACGAATTCGCAATTGAGGTTCGGAAACAATGTTTCAAGCAAATTTGGGCTACATCCAGCAATGACTACCTTTTCATCAGAATCAATGGCCGGTTTCTCTTTACATAAATCAAAGTACTGCTCAATTTTGACGTCGGGTCCTAAGTCAAGGTTCGTTAGTTTTATTTTATCTTTACAGGTGCATACCAGAACTCTCATAGTACTCCTTCCCAGCTAATCACTCAACCCAATTTTCTCAAGCAGTGCGTTAGGACGAACACGATTGAACCTCAGCCCGACAGCATTCATATCGAAACCGAAACTCAGGCCTAATAGTTGTGGGTAATAGAGAACCGGAATGTTGTATTGTATTTCAAATTTTTCTTCAGCCTTACGCTGATTATCTTCATACATAACCGTACAAAATGGACAGATAGAAATGAGTGCATCGACCCCATTATTTTTTGCAATACTCAGCTTGTGATTTGCCATCGTCACAGCCAATGCCTCATCAATACCGAGCACTGAACCACCGCAACACATCTTCTTATCCATATATTCAACTGATTGTGCACCGGTCACATTGACTAATTCATCGAATGTGTGAGGAATTTCAGGATCATCAAAGCCATAGAGGTACGAGGGCCGCATATAGTGACATCCATAGTGAGCAATCACATGGAGTGTATCTAATCGTTTCTTCACGGCAGATTTGAGTTTGTCTATTCCAATATCTTCATAGAGTACGCGTACGAAGTGCTTTACCGTAATCTCGTTTGGATATGAAAAACCTAACTTCTTAAATTCTCTGTAAAACTCATTGTTTTTGAGCTGAAGTTGGGCATCAGAAAGCATTGCCGTACAGGAATTACAGAGCGAAATCACATCCAGGTTTTGTTTACTTGCGATTGCAATATTGCGCGCTGCTATGAGCAGCGATGTCTCAGCATCGACTGCCTTGAGCGGAAACCCGCAGCATGATGCTCCCGCCATTTCAACAAATTCGATGGCCAATTCTTTGGCAACTGCACGGGCACTCATTTCATAGTGTTGCGCTCGAACCGGAACAGTACAGCCTAAGAATAACGCATACTTTTTCATTGCCCCACCTTCTTCAGTATGCCTGTGTGTTCAAGGATTCTTGCTACCTCAGGAATTGTCTTATCGATTGGAGGCAAACCGAGCCGCTGTCGCTTCTTTAAATCAAAATCTTCTACTTCATAGAGTCTGCCCAGTCTCTTCAGCAAATCGAGCTGTACTTTATATCCTTCAGGACAGTATCCGTTTTCTACAGCGTAATTTTTGATTGCATTGATTACTTCTGCAACCAATATACCCTGTGGGCATCTTTCAGTGCAGGCATGGCAATGGGCACAAAACCATAGAAACGGGGATGACAGTACTCTGTTCTTCATTCCTAAAAGGGTAAGGCGGATAATTTTTCGTGGGTTATAGCGTTCATCAAAGTATCGTACTGGACAGCTCGCTGCGCAATCACTGCAGCCAAAACATTTGAGTAATCCTTCACCGCCCTCCATTTTGATAATTTCCCATTTGAAATGAGGATCGGCATTCTTCAAATCAATCATAACACTCCTTTATTCTGCAGTTTATAATCAATAAGTTTGATATTCGAAAAATATGCGAATAACTCCCCCTCCCCCGTGCTGTATTATATCTAAAATGGCCCTTCTGTCAACTATCACTTAGCTTCGAACCAATGAGGATGAGAATGGCTGTAATGATTCCAGCCTCCTAACCTTAACCTAATAACTATCAGTTTCAAACTTCTCGACCCCAAATCCAAGAACCATCAGTTTCAAGCATCCCAACCTCAACCATTCACCCAGTCTTTACTTTGCCTCAATAATTGTCTTGGTAAAATCCTCTGGCTCCACACCCGGAGATTCAATCTTTTTCTTATCGTAAACATTTTCGATTTCTTTTTTGATCGTATCTGCCTTGAACTCCTTATTTTTCAGGGCTTTCTCGACTTCTGTCAAACCATTTTTTGGAAATAGATTAAAATCACCCGAGACAGTAATCTCGTTGATCATCCTCTTTTCTTCGATTTCTTCGGCAGTTCTGATGAGCCCACCCTTTGCCTTATACAGTCCATAAAGAATTTCAACACCTTCTTTTATCTTTACACCCGTGGGAATACGTGGAGTTTTTTTGAAAAGAAATTTATCTGACATGAACCATTGCTCGATTTCTCGCATTTTTCGTATGGTATCAGCATCCAGTTCAACGGGTCGTAATGCTCCAAGAATTTTTTCAAAGCTTTCGATGAGCACCCGCTTGATCTCCTCTCTCGGCGGTATCTCACCCAACTCCCGTTTCATTGTCGTCAGGTTTTCTTCCATGCTTTTATAGATTTTATCACGGAATTTCTCATCCGGCACCTTCAACACCTTACTCATCGTCAGGTAATCAAAATCGAGAAGCATACCACCCACAAAGACCATGGAATCCTCAATATCACCACCACCTTCGCCAGCAATCTTCTTGCCTTGTTCAGTAACAATATCATTCTCCGCGCGGAATGAAGCATTGATACCAAATTTTCTATAGGTTTCACAGGCGGGTTCAGAAAGGTATTCAAATATTTTCTTAATGTTCCGTGGGAATTTTGGATTTTTGCTGTTCC
>CP070664.1:884733-888445 GCA_020355325.1 Caldifarciminota bacterium | reverse complement strand
CACGCCCCCATATAAGACCAAAGTAGACAAAATTTTTTTAGGACTCCACGTAGGAAGCAGGACGATCCGCAACTTCATTGAAACATTTCAACCCGACTTGGTAATTTGCGGTCATATTCATGAGGCAAGGGGTAGTGATAAAATTGGTAATACAATAATAATCAATCCCGGTCCGTTTCCAAAGCATTATGCGGTTATTACGCTTGCAGAGGCAATAGATTATGAACTCTACTGAAATAGAAAAGCTTATTAATAATTTTTTTGAAAAGCTCAATGATAAAGAATTTGAAACCATAGAGAGTTACCTCTCCCCCCATGTCGTCTTCCACTTCCCCGGAACACAACCACTCAAAGGGTCAAAAAAAGTAAAACAACTGTTACAGATTATCTATCGAAGATATCCTCATTTGAAATTCCGAGTGAATGACATCATTATCCAAAAAAATCGAGTTGCCGCTATTTGGGAAAATGCAGGGACTGACAAGCAGGGTAAGCCTTACCGAAATGAGGGTGTAACAATATTTACATTTGAACAGGGCAAAGTTATCTACATGAGTGACTACTTTAAAGATACCTCTTTTGGAAACAGGTCATAATTATTTTTTAGACACTCTCAATAACGACGATATTTTTTATAAATGGACAATATCATGCCCGTGGTAGAGCGAAAGAAAGAGAAGCAGGTAATCACGAATATGTCTCGTGATGAGGAAATTATTCTTTATATGCGCTTTTCCATTGAAACTCAGTCTTCTTGCGTACTCCGGGTCTTGCAGCAACTGCTTCAGATAATAGGCAGTCCCTTCAATTGAATAGGTGAGAATCCCTGAATATTTATGTGCGATCTGAAGTGAAATGCCACCTACCGAAGATGCAATGACTGGTTTTTCCTTCCACAACGCCTCCGCGACCGTCAAACCAAAGCCTTCTTTTAAAGATTTTTGTAGAATAACGGTTGATGCCCGTTGTAACGCATTAATCGTTATATCACTCGATGGAGGAAGATAAAGAACGTATATGTCTGGATCATCGATCGCAGCAGCCTTTACTTCTTCCAAAACTTTTAATCCTTCTGGATCATCAGTCGCCCCACCGCCGGCGAGAACAAGTTGACAGTCAATATACTTCTTCACTCTCTTGTATACTTCAATGACACCCAATGGATCCTTGAGATAATCAAAGCGGGAAATTTGAGTAACAATAGGCCGTCTCCTGCTAATGCCGAATTGTTTAAGGACGGCGTTAATCTTCTCCGGTGGTAATTCTTTATTTTTATCACTCAGTGGGTCGATAGATGGTGAGACGAGTACTTGCGGCACCCGCAATTCTCTCGAAAATGCCGGAGCGGAAAAAACTGCAGCATCATATTTGTCAATGTACGACTCTAAAAACGTTATGACATCAGTTTGCGGCTCGGTAAAATCGATATGACATCGCCATATCCACTTCTTACCGACCTCATCTCGCTTATCTATCAACGCAATAGGCTGCGGGTCATGGACAAACACAACATCACCGCAAAAATCTATTTCCGTAGCGTTATCGTGATTGACCTGCAAGAAATAATCAAAATCTTCACTGTTTATAGGAATATTCACACCATGGAGGGCATTGTGAAATTTCTTCGTGATGCTAAAGAACTTCTCATTCCCCTTTATGACATCCCAACGCGCATCCACACCAAGCTGTTTGAGAATGGGAACCATTCGCGTCAGGATTTCTGCCACACCTCCACCAACAGCCGTTGAATTGATATTTTGTATGACCTTACCTTCGAGTCTTTCTGCCAAGAAATAGAGCTCGTCGATGACGCTCTGGCCTACAATGGACGCGTACTTTTTAATACTTGGCATTCCTGTTTATCACCTCGATGATTTTTTTCCTCAAACCTTCCAATGTTATCGTATAAGGGTCCAATTTCGAAATTTCGTCTGCGATCTTTACCTTCCCTATACCCTTGAGCCATGCAGAAAAATCATTCTCCTCGCGCTCGAGTCGCATTCGTGCTTCAAATATATGAAAATAGAGTGAATTGATACTTATTTTCTTTAACATTTTAACGAACTCTTTCACATCATGGGCTATGTAGGGTGTCGGCAAAACAAATGTCTTACAACTCATAAAGTGAAATTCATAGCATTCAGCGCATTCCACCGTGTTGCCGCCCTTCGATAGATATGCCTCCAGAATTCTTATAAATTCTGCTCTCAGTGCCTTCATACTCCTAAAACGAATGGTATCGACACCCGCAAATAACTCACCCAGTTCTCGCAGATTGAGAATGTTGATTAACCAATAGGCAAAATCGTTTGGCGGCTCAGGCGAGAGATAGTGATGCTGCTGCAAAAATCGATGTGTGTGATAGTAGATTGATGAAAGTGGAACGGTTTTTATCCCTTCCAATAATTCTGCAGGATTCCTTGCTTTTACACCAAGTAATTGAATAAGATGGAACTGCGTCTTGAAATAAAACGGATAAATCACGCTGTCATTGTATCGAAGATATATGCATTGTCAAGAAACAGAACTGGCACCGACAACATCTGCACAACAGCACTGAAACGCCATTCAATTTACGATAATAATGAATTGCGTATATCTTTACCAACCCTATATGATACTTTCTTCAATAACTGCGGAGCCTGTTTCATTGCCGTTCTCGGAGATGCGGCCAATTGTACAATACTGTACTGTCTGATTACCCCGTATTTATAAAAATGCTTCGCATCTTTCGTCACACTACCAGCAATGAGAATAACTGGTTTATTATATCTGTGTGCAATATCGACAACTTTTTTCGTCGACTTGCCATAAAATGTCTGTTTGTCAATTCTCCCTTCGCCCGTGATGACCACATCAGCCTTTTTTATTTCATCTTCGAGAAAGACAATTTCTTGTACAATACCGAATCCTGACATAATTTCTGCATTCAGTATCACCTTCATCGCACCACCGATACCACCAGCCGCACCCGAACCCGGAATTCCATCTACATCTACGTTGAATTGGTGTAAGACAACCTTCCTGAAATTTCTTAACGCCTTTTGAATAATGGACATCATTTTGGCTCTCGCACCTTTCTGCTCCGCATACATGAGTGCTCCCTTTTTGCCGGTTAAAACATTATTCACATCTGCAGCAACGATTATCCTTACGTTCTTCATTCCTTGATACAGTCCTGATATATCAATTTTTTTTAACGCGATTAAACCACGACAGGTAGGTTCAATCTCATGGTTCTGCTTGTCCAAAAATCGTATCCCGAGAACAGAGAGTGCGCCCACCCCGCAGTCGATCGTTGCGCTGTCACCAATACCCACAATAATTTTTTTATACCCTCTCTGAACGGCATCCACTATCAATTCACCGACGCCCTGCGTCGTCGTGACGAGCGGATTTCTCTTTTTCTGTGGTACGAGACGTAATCCAGCCGCCTCGGCAAGTTCAATGATGGCAAGCTTTTGTTGAGGCACGATGCCATAGGTTGCCTCAACTCCTTTGTTGAGGGGACCGGTTACCCTGCATTTAATAAATTGTCCATCAATCGCCCGTGTTAGTATATACGCCGTTCCGGTACCCCCATCGGCCAATGGTAACTCTGTTATATCAAATTTTTTAGATGCTTTTTGTAAGCCAGTACGAATATAGTTCGCAATATCACAAGAATTGAGTGACTCCTTAAAACTACTTGGTGCGACGAGTATTTTCATTG
>CP070664.1:878564-884633 GCA_020355325.1 Caldifarciminota bacterium | reverse complement strand
TTATGGTACCATTGCAGCAAATGGTGATACTGCTCAGGGTACGTTCCAATTTACTGCTTCGAGTTCGATTCCAGGAGGAACTGACATCCCAATGACCGTATATCTCGAGGCAAATGCTGGTGCATACACCACGAACTGCAACTTTAGCATCGTGGTTGGTGAGATTGCTAGTGTTGATTGGGCAAGTCATGATGTTGGCAATTGTATTTTAACCGTCACACGCTATGGTGCAATCGGTTACATGAGCACAGCTCAGTCTCAAGGTGATGGATTTGTGTATCCGAGTGCAGGCAGTAATCATCTTTTTTACGGTAGCGTTGCTGTTGGGAATGATTCTAGTTACTGTGTTGACCGTTATTTTGGACCTGTCAATGATGACACCGACTGGGAGACAACAGTCTCACCTGATGGAATGGTGAGGATGATTGAACCGGGACCATGCCTGATTGATGAATACGCAACAGCGAGTTACGACGATTCAGGTCATCCAGCACCCAAGGGGTTAGTCTGTTTTCAATATTCCTGGGCATGGGATGACCCTGGAGCCGAAGATTTTGTGATTATAAAATTCGCGATGATTAATGAGGGTGCTGAGATGCTCAATGATGTGTACGCGGCAGTCTTTATGGATTGGGATGTTGCTAATTATCTTAACAATCAAGGTTCTTCCGACCCAGCGCGAAATCTAACTTGGATGTATGAAACGACGCCCTATGTAGGGGTTGCGATTTTGGATCCACCGAGGACAACCCCAGCAGCAAATTTGGTGCTCATTGACCATACAGTCTATGTTTATCCTGCCGGCATGCCTAACGACAGCATCAAGTTTCAATTTATGGATGGAACTATTACGAACCCTTCTTCTACGAATCCCTATGACTGGTCAACATGTAATTCAGCAGGTCCATTTACCCTGGGACCTGGCGAGTCGGCGGTCGCTGCGTTTGCCATCATAGGTGGTAATAACTTAGGTGACCTACAGGCGAATGCCGATACTGCATATGAGCGCTACTGGAACTGGCCAGGTGTTGAGGAAGGGGGTTCCGAGATCGTCATTTCTGGTTTCAAACTCTATCCGGTGATATCACGTGGTGCACCACACATAGTTAGCTACGGTTTCGATAAAGAAACTCCTGTGCAGGTACGTGTCTATGATATAACGGGCCGAATGGTTATGAGCAAAGATTACGGATCGCGCGATGGAACAGGTGAAATACATCTCAATTTGGAATCTGTTGCCCAAGGAATCTACTTTGTGCAGATTCAAGCTGGTGAACGGGTAGAGACGAAGAAGATAATCAGGTTGAAATAATATCGAAATAGTTTCAGTTGGCCCCGTACTGTTGTCAGAGTGCGGGGCTAACGTTTTATGAATCTCTTGACATAACTTTTTACTTCATGAATTCCCAGCACCAAACAAACTACATAAAAAATTATAAAAGAAACAAAACCACTAACGATAATGGTGACTATTTGATAAAAGAATGAAACACCTAATGTGCTCGATAAAAATTGATTTATGAGCATTCCAAAAAATCCACCCACACACGCTGCGATAACGAGGAGCATATAATAGTGTGCGATAGGTTTTATATTAAACGGACCGATCTTGTGAGTCAGAAAGTGGAATAGGAGCAAGATATTTACGAGTGATGATATTGTTGTAGACAGGGGAAAGGCGCGATAACCAATGATGCGCATCAAGATTAAATTCAATACGATGTTAAACCCGACCGCAACAAAACTCGCATACATCGGTATTTTTGCATCCTTGTGTGCGTAATAAACTGCAGCAACATTTCGCACCGCAGCAGCAAATGGAATGCCGATGATATAGAGAATCAGTGCTTGGGTTGTAGCATAAGTATCGAATGTTGTAAACCTGCCCCGTTCATAAATAATGCGCGTGATGGGATACGAGAGAAATGCAATGATGATCGACGTTGAGACAGTGAGAAAAAAGACGAGCTTCAAGGAATCATAGAGGGTCGCCTTCACCTCATCATATTTCTTCTCGACAACAAATTTACTGATTGTTGGTAATGCTACGGTTCCGACTGCCACACCAAAGAGACCTAATGGAAGGTGCATGATTCGAAATGCGTAGTTGAGCCAAGTCATACTCCGTTCTTCCAACAGCGAGATGAGAAATGTATCGACCGCAACATTTATCCTCGATGCTGCAAGCCCCATTGCTACGGGGATGAAGAGTAACACAATTTTTCTGAAATTTGGGTCTGCAACATTGAGATACAGTTTATAGTGGAATCCCTTCCTAAAAAGCATTGGAATTTGAATCAGAAATTGCATTAAACCACCGAGTAAGACTCCGATTGCCATGCCAAATATAGGGTCGATTCCTTGTTTCACTAAGTAGGCATAGAGGACGAGTGGTGTGACAATAGAGAGAATGTTAAAAAAAGCCGGGGCTAACGAGGGAGTAAAAAATTCTTGTTCGGTATTGAGGTAACCCATTGCCCATGCGGCGAGGGCAATGAATAGTAAGAAAGGGAACATGACGCTCGTGAGCGTGGCAGTGAGATTGATTTTATCTGGAAACTTACCAAAGCCGAAGGCAATGACGTGAACAATAGAGGGCGCAAATATAATTCCTAAGACGACAAGAGCCGCAACTGTGATGAGGAGAATGTTAAAAACATTACTCGCCACAAGATTTTGCTCTGCTTTGCTCTTTTGTTTTGTCTCGGTTAAGACTGGAACGAAGGCAGCAGAGAGTGCCGTTTCTGCAAAGAGGTCTCGTAGTAGATTCGGGATACGGAATGCGGCGTTAAAGGCATCGGTTGAACGTCCGGCGCCATAGAGATAGGCGAATACTGATTCTCGGGCCAGACCCAAAACGCGGCTTATTGCGGTTCCTACAGCAAAGGCCCGAACCCCCTTTGTAATATCCGCCATTTTGCTATTATATAGAAATTGCTCGAGGTGTCAATGATATTACAATTCAAACATTTAAAGAAATTTTTGTAGCAATGTATGAACTCACTCGTGTGAACCGAGGAAAGCACAAAAGTTTTTATCAGAGATTTATTGACTTTGACTGATAATTGGCTAGAATAGATCAAGGAGGTATCATGAAACCAAAGGTTGCAATTAATGGTTTTGGGAGAATTGGAAGATTAGTTTTTAGATCTGGATACAAAAGCGACAAATTTGAATTTGTAGCCATTAACGACATTACCGATGCCAAGACCTTGGCACTTTTATTGAAATATGATTCGGTTCATCGAACATTCAATGCAGAAGTAAAAACAAAAGATGATGCGATCGTTGTTGATGGAAAGGAATATAAGGTTTTTTCAGAGAAAGATCCGTCAAACCTTCCATGGAAGGATCTCGGCATTGATTATGTTCTTGAATCTTCAGGGAAGTTTAGAGAATATAGCAAGGCTGAACTGCACATGAAGGCCGGCGCAAAGTGGGTGATGCTCTCTGCACCGGGTAAGGGAGAGCCGAAGATTCCGGCTTTTGTTATGGGAGTCAATCACGACCACTACGATCCGAAAAAACATCTCATTTTTTCAAACGCATCCTGTACAACAAACTGTTTCGCACCTATGGTAAAAGTTTTGCACGAGACCTTCAAGATCCGCCGTGGTTTTATGACAACGATTCATGCCTATACGAATGATCAGCAGATACTTGATTTACCCCACAAAGATCCGAGGAGAGCGCGTGCAGCCGCACTCAACATGATTCCAACAACAACCGGTGCAGCAAAAGCAATCATCGCACTATTCCCTGACTTGAAAGGAAAATTGGATGCCGTGGCGATAAGGGTTCCAACTGCAGATGTATCGATCGTCGATTTCGTTGCCGAGGTTGATAAGGAAACGAGTACAGAGGAATTGAACAAGGCTTTCAAAGATGCCTCGCAAGGAAAGCTGAAAGGAATTCTTCAGTACTGCGATGAACCACTCGTCTCGTCTGATTTTATTGGTAATTCCTATTCTTTAATATTCGATGCTCTCCTCACCAAGGTCCAGGGGAATTTCGTGAAAGTGTTTGGTTGGTACGATAATGAATGGGGTTACGCAGTCAGAATGGTCGATCTACTCGAGTATATAATAGGGAGAGCGTGATGGCAAAACTGTCGGTTAAAGACCTCGACCTCGAAGACAAAAAAGTTTTTGTACGTGTCGATTTTAATGTTCCACTCGATGAGAATTTGTATATCACCGATGACACAAGAATTAGGGCTGCTCTTCCAACGATAAACTACATACTCGAACAAGGTGGTATTCCTATCCTTGCGAGCCATCTCGGGAGACCGAAGGGGAAGGTCGACCCGAAGCTGAGTCTCGCGCCGGTCGCTGAGCGATTGGTTAAACTGTTGAATCGTAAGGTCGTCTTTGCTAAAGACTGTGTAGGTGAAGACGTGAAGAAGCTGGCGCAGGCATTAAAATCTGGTGACATCATGCTTCTCGAGAATACGCGATTTCATCCCGAAGAGAAGAATAACGACCCACGTTTCTCGAAAGAACTTGCATCGTTAGCCGATCTCTATGTCAATGATGCATTCGGTTCTGCACACAGGGCACATGCATCAGTCGAGGGTATTGCGCACTACTTCGACAACCCTGCGTGCGGATTTTTGATGGAGAAAGAAATAGAGTTTCTCGAGGGAGCGTTGAAGGATCCGAAGAGGCCCTTACTCGCAATCATTGGTGGCGCGAAGGTTTCGACGAAGGTAGGAGTCATCAAAAATTTATTGAACATCGTTGACAATCTCGTCATCGGTGGAGGCATGTCGTTTACTTTTTATAAAGCAAAGGGTTATGAAATTGGTAAATCACTCGTTGAAGACGAGTTTATTGAAGAAGCAAAGATGCTGCTCGCACATGACAAGATATATTTTCCCGTTGATGTTATCGTTGCCCAGGAGCCGAAGCAGAACATGGCAACAAAAAATGTGGATGCATCAACAATACCCATTGATCAGTGCGGTGTTGATATTGGCGATAAGGCAATCCGCGACATTTCAGAACTGATAAAGAAGGCAGAGACGATTGTCTGGAACGGTCCCATGGGAATATTTGAAGTTGATGCGTTCGCACGAGGAACCGAGGCTGTGGCCAAGGCAATAGCCGATGCGACAAGAGCCGGTGCAATTTCAATTGTTGGTGGCGGTGACACGATTGCGGCACTCTCGAAATTTAATCTACTGGACAATGTGACCCATGCATCAACTGGCGGTGGCGCATCACTCGAATATCTTGAGGGTAAGGAATTACCAGGCATCACAATATTAAAGGAGAAGTAATGGAGCCGATCATTGCGGGCAACTGGAAAATGAATAAAGACCCGAGTGAGTCACGCTCATTGGTCCAACATTTGTTTGAACAGGTCAGTGATGTTAAGGATAGAAAGATAATCGTCATTCCACCCTTTACGTCATTGCCATATGTCGCATAAATTGTCAGAAATAGCAAAATAAAACTTGGAGCACAGAATATGCACTGGGAGCGGAGTGGTGCCTATACCGGTGAGATTTCTGGATTGTTTTTGAAGGCACTTGGCTGTGAATATGTTGTCATTGGACATTCTGAACGGCGCCATATTATGGGTGAAGACGATGAGATAATAAACAAAAAACTGAAAACTGCACTTGACATAGGATTGATATCAATATTCTGTATTGGAGAGACTGAAAAGGAACGAGAAGAGGAGAAGACCGAACACGTTATCTCGCGACAACTGCAAAATGGCCTCAAAGACATTGAAGATGAGGTACACAAAATTATCTTTGCGTATGAGCCAGTTTGGGCAATCGGTACGGGAAAGACTGCGACACCAAAACAGGCAGCAGAAGTCCACAGGTTTATTCGCACACGGGTGAAAAAACCAATTACTGTCCTCTATGGAGGCAGCGTCAAGCCAGAAAATATCGATTCCCTCATTGCAGAGAAGGAGATTGATGGTGTTTTGGTGGGAGGTGCAAGCCTCAACCCCGAAAGTTTTGCGCGCATCGTAAAATTTTCATCCTAATTTTTCAGCTTGCTCTATGTAATTTCTAAACGCGATTCAAATAGATAAGAAAAATAAAAAGGG
>CP070664.1:875026-878464 GCA_020355325.1 Caldifarciminota bacterium | reverse complement strand
CATGTGGGTCGTAGCTGTTTTCGTAAAGATACTGCAGACCGCGCATCTCAAGGTGGTCTTCCATGCCGACGGTATTGCTCGTGGCATTGCTGACGTTCTGGTAGAGGAATAGAATCTCGCCGTCGCCTGTATGCGTTGGGTAGGCTTGTGGGTCTAAGAGAATGGCTTGGAATGTTTCTCGCTGAGAAGAGACACCCCAGTGCGCACAGTCTTTGAATTCGATGATCCAGCGATGGTTGAGCGTATCATTGTAGGAGTAGATATCACCATACCCACTCGAACTCGGATCGAGGTCATCCCAGAATGGCGCCAGTAGTCTCTTCGGTCCACCAACAAGCGGGATTGGCCCATTATCACCAAATCGATAGGTAGAGAACCCAAGCTCCAGGAATCCGTTGGAGCAGATACCAATCGATGCGTAATCGATGCCATAGTATTTGAAGTTAAAGGGGAGGGCTTTGGTTACCGTATCGGCATCTTCATCGGTAATTTCGCTGATGATTGTGCCAGGACCTGGTGGAGCTATTTCAAACCAATCGAATACGGGTGCATGTCCTGTTGACGTGTCTGTGTCGTCATATATGTAATAGCCGTACGCATCCGGTCCTATGATGCTATCCACACTGCCGACAGTAACAGAAAAGTTGTCAATCCAGGTACCTCCACCAGTATCCTCTATCGATAGAGTAAAATCGATGACGTGATCACTCGGGCAGAACGGCGATATAGAGAAGACAAACGGGCTGAGTCCGAGAGAGGAATCTCCTGGATAGATGTCCCCGAAGTGTGCTGTCGCATCGATTATGGAAACGAATGTATCATCACTCGTCAATTCTGCTGACACATTATGTGCTGAAGATAATCCGTTATTCTTGATGATAGTAGATAATAGGATTGTTTCTCCATTTTCTGGAGACCCATTATTATTTGCCAATGAATCGTTTATCGTATGGCCACTATACGTCAGATAGGCAGCAGAATCTATAACGGGGATCTTTACTTCATAAGGGTGGATGTTTTTGCCAGTGACCGTGAGATCCATTTCTCCGGGAATAAGATTGTCAAAATAGAATGTAATTTCACCAGTACTCGAGGTGTAGCCATATTCATAGACAACCGTATCAAGAACGATACAAACCTGAGCATATCCGAGTGGCACACTATTGAGGTTTACGGTAACATGCAATGATTCAGATCCAACATATAATGAAGAAGCGTGTATCACCTCGACGCGTTGCGGAATCGCTGTCCAGATGTTCATTTCTGGGTCACCGAGTCCCATGAACCCCCGATACTCGCTCGCATTACCGTATAAGCTGTAAACATTTGCCCTGCCACCCTCACACGCCTCACCAAACGTTCTCTTCCCCTCCTCAAATATGGCGTCGAAGAATCCTTTACAGACTGCGCTTCTCCAGTCCGCATGGCCAACCACGGTCGTTGTTGTCGCAAAATAGCCAGAACCACCCCGTGGTGCTGAGACCGAGCCCGTTAATAACCATTTTTCTGCAGTCGCTGGTGTTGCACCCGTTCCAATTGTTCTACATGTAATAGAAAGAACGATAGGCAATTTTGCTCCATTTTGCGTCGCATCAGGATTGACATTAAATGGAGACCACCAGTAATCAACACCCTGACCACGGTACAACACAAATGCGCGACCATTATTGACCGCTTGCACTACATCATTCGCATTGTTACCGGCTGCTCTGGATAAGGTATCAATTGTATTATATTCAGCTTGAAGCATGAGATTTTTTGCGTGGTTAATATCACTCCAATAGATTGAATCATCATGGGGGTCATAGTCTTCCCGTACAATTAGACAGGCGTTGGTCATCCATAAAGAGTCCTCCATGTAGGGCGTTCTCTCATATAGTAGTATTTTATTGACGACGTTTTCTGCTTCGCCTGTGTTGTGCACGGTTAATCTACCACAAAGTATTTCATTATGAAGATCACCTTCTATATCAGTATAGTAATTATCAGAATAGGGGCTCGACTGACCCCATGCAATATAATTCGGTGCACCGACAAGTAACAAGAATTCTGGTTGTATCTGCCAGGTGTTGTAGGCGTTGACGATGTAGTTTTTAATTTGTGAGGAGTTATTAGGTATTTCAGAAGGAATCCTCGCAATTTTCGTTCGTATACCCTTTTTATGTTTCCATTCGGCCAGTGGTTGAATCGCATCATAAAAATTGTCATGGGTGATAATGAGATATCGTGCACCGATTTCCTGGGCAATACAGAGTGAAAAAATGAATGAAAATAAGATGACTATTCTATGCATCATATATTATATATACAAAAGGACTTAAGTCAAGAGTTTATTTAAATCAGGAGATAGTGTATTGATTATTATTGTAGAAGGATTATCTTGAGCGTCTCTTCGTAGTCTTCTGTTTCTAATCTCACAAAATAAATACCCTCAGGGACTTTGCGGCCACAATCATCAGTGCCATGCCATATTACTTGGTTAAATAGTTGATTGGTTAAATGGTTAAATTGTTTTATTAATCGGCCCGTGACATCATAAATCCTAAGAGATATTGCTTGACTCGGATCTGTTATCTGCCATCTGATATCAGTTATCTGTTTCGTGGGATTTGGGTATACTGTTAAATATGGAGTCACAAGGTTCTGGGATTGTTGCGTTTCTTGAACTCCTGTTGGAAATATGCCAAAATAGTGCATGATTGAGTCAATGAGGATACTTTTTGTCGATGGTGGTGCTGCGTCCACCAGGCCTGCTAGTTCTATTGAGAAACCGACTGTCCGGTGATTCGCTGCAACGCCACAGCCAAAGCCGTTAAACGTATTGGATAACACTAACACACCATTTCCTATTGGGTCGATTCTATCAATGAGCGGGTTTTCACCCGTGTAGTTAAAGTTCATACCCTGCGTAAACGTACTATCTACTCCAGAAGCCCCTGAGAAGTAACCGATGTTGTTTGATATTGCAGAAATACAGAAATACGGGCAGAAATTATAACCACCGTATGAAACGTCATAGTACCAGACATCACCACCCTCGAGATACATCTTTCCACCGGTGTTGAGAAAGTGTATAATTTCTGGAATTACTATACTCGTGTCATGTATTACGTAATTAGCCCCAGCCATGCCAAGCGTGGTGAAAAGCACGTTATACAGATTAAGGTACCCACGCGGAAATTCTCGGCGATAATCTCCGACAAATCCTCCCTGAACAAGCTTTGTGTGTATGATGAATCCACTCGTGTGGTTGATATCCGGATCCCATATCAGATAATCTCTTTGGCCAATAGAGACAGTAATATCAATCGTATCCTGGTACAATCCAGCATCTATAGCGAGTCGTAGATTGGTTGAGTAGCCATGTGGTGCTAACGGACTTGCTGCAATACTAAAAGGGTTTGATTGATTAGAGGCAATACTGTCTGGAAGCACACT
>CP070664.1:864419-874926 GCA_020355325.1 Caldifarciminota bacterium | reverse complement strand
GTGCGGTTTTTCTTTGCGACCAACAAAGACCTCGAGATTGAGGTCGAGGATATGAGGTTTCGAAGAGACCTCTTCTATCGTATTAATGTGTTTAAGGTTGAGGTACCTCCTTTGAGAGAGCGGGTCAATGATATTCCACAGCTCGCGCAGTTCTTCCTGGAGAAATATAACAAGGAATTAAATAAAAAAATTGAGGGTTTTACACCTGAGGCGATGCAGAGATTGAGGGAGTATTTCTGGCCGGGGAATGTGCGTGAATTGCAGAATGTTATAGAGAGGGCGTTTGTGCTCGCAAAAGGTAAATTAATTACTGAAAAAGACATCGGGTTTGAGAAGGTAAAGATGCCAGAGGTTATGCCTTTAAAGGATATAAAAAGAGAGGCGATTATCGAGTCATTAAATGCATCGCACTGGAATGTAACAAAGGCAGCCAAATTGCTGGGTATAGGCAGAAGGAGCATGCATCGATACATTAAAAAATACAATATTATGAGTGACAGCACGATGTCTATAAATCCAAAAAAGAGCGAAAGTTAACATTTCCAACAGGACAGGCATTTAAACGTCAAAAAGTGCGCCAAATTGGCACAGTAGTATATCCGCAGATATAGTATTTTCTTATATTTTCCACGATGGTCTGAAATTGTGCCAAATTGGCACATTTTTATTGTAAATATTGACCCTGAAAATAATAAAGAATATGAAATTCCGTGAGAAATAGAATTGGCACGGGTATTGCTTAAAAATATGGTGGTGGATAATATGAAAACGATACAGTATAATGAAATCGGATTACTCAATCAGAGACGATATCGGGACAAAATTACTGATAGAGATGAGAGGTTGATGCCCATATCAGAAGAACAATCTTGCGAACAAAAATTGCGGATCTTCTATGAGTGGGTCGTCTATCTTAGAATTTTGGTTGAGAGAGATTTCCAAGCTTAAGGAGTGATAGTATGTACGTGATGCCCATGATGCCTCTAGGATTACTCATCCTCCAGGTGATCGTGGCATGTATGGCGATAGAGTACATTAAAAAGATGCGTGCTATTGCCTGGCTGTTTATTGTTCTCACACTGTTATTCGTCGGGTTTAAAAATTTCTTAGGTTTCATGGAATTTAATTTACCATTATCTCTATTGCCTGAGTTTGTGGCGTGCACGATGATTGTATATGGTATATATCATGGACATAATATTTTTAAACAGTTTAAAGAGAATATTACACACCTGAGATTCTTACGTGACATCGACCATGTCATGCTTTCGAGTTTGAGTAATAAGGGGGTCATGAATGCCATCGTTGATAAATTAAAAGCTACAGTTCATGCAGATGCGGCAGCAGTTCTCACTATTCACGATGGCAGTCATGACCTCGACACTATTGTATCGTTTAATCTTAGTAAAAAATTACAAGAGTACATGGAGTCGAGTAGTAACGGTTTTGTAACTACTGCAATCCATACTCGAAAGCCGCTCATTATTGCCAGGATTGCGGAAGATGAAGATGAAGACTTCTTGATGACACTGAAAGATGAAGGATTTTATTCTTACCTGTGTTCACCAATTATTACAAAGGGGGGTATGCCAATCGGTGTATTGACACTCTATTCTGAAACCCCACGTGGTTATACAAAAAACGAAATTGACTTCATCGGTGCAATCAGTGACCAGATTGCATTAGCGCTTGACCGAACACAACTTCTTGGTCGAATTCAAGAATTGGGATTTGAATCGGTACGAGCCCTTGTTGAGGCGATTGAAATTAGGGACCCGTATACGAGAGGCCACTCAGTACAGGTTGCAGATTTGGCTACCGCGGTTGCGCGAGAAATGGGGTTTAGTGAACGGGAATTGACGCTGATTGAATTCGCAGGATTGCTCCATGACATCGGTAAGATTGCAGTTCCGAAGACGGTTCTTGATAAAGAACAAAAGTTGACCGCAAAAGAGTGGGAGGTTATTAAGAGACACCCTTCACACAGTGTCAAAATCATTGAGCCGGTTAATAATTTAAGGCCGATTCAAGACTGGATACTATACCATCATGAACGGTGGGATGGCACTGGTTATCCTTCCGGTAAGAAAGAAAAAGAGATCCCCCTACAGTCGCGTATACTTGCAGTTTGCGATACATACTCGGCGATGATTGGTGATAGACCATACCGCAGGGGATTGTCGAGTGAAAAAATACAGAAAGAATTGAGGAGGGTAGCAGGTACTCAACTAGACGCAAAGGTTGTGGATATCTTTCTAAGTATGGACCTGAGTAAGTTTAATAAAGAATCGCTTTATAAATATGATGGTCAGCTTCGATTGCCATTGAATGGAAATTCTAAATACACATACACTGCTATTACAGCATGAGTGTAGCATGTAGTATTATAAGTGTGAGTTATGTTAATTATCGGTTATCTAGACTTAAGTATAAATGAAACTTAATTTTACCCCTTGACAAAGTAAAAATTATTCTTATAATATAGTATGGAGGAGGTATGTGGGGATTTTTTGTTCTTAAAATCGAGACTTAAATGTAATAAAAGTCGGATTTAAGAATGTGATATACAAAAGGCGAAGGATTTAAGGGGTTGCGAGGAGTTGCAAAAAGCTGCTTTTTGCACTCATGAAACATGCGAACGGGGCAAACGGAACTGGGTTTGTTTTGCCTTTAATTTAATCCTGGCACCATAATTGGTGTGGGACGATAAGCCCTTTGAATAGGGAGGTGCAGGATGAGGACAATGCATCTTTACAATATTAAAACACTCGACGGCAATCAGTATCGGGGTGAGATTGCCTATAAAGACAACTGCAAGGTTGTACTCAAGCTAAGACATAAATATCCAGAACAGAAAATAAGGCTATTTAAGGAGCGTATCCTCTCTATCCAAGATATGGGCTGGCAAAGGGTATTTGTACGATGAGTGGTAGAATAGGATTCAGGAAGATATTTTCCTGTAATCAATGGTTTATAATTACACCGCTTTTAGAGTGGTGTAGAGGCAATAGTATATTAAGTGAAAGGAGCATATCATGAAGAAGCTATTAGCCTTTCTATTAGTATTAGTAATGCTAGGTGGGTTTGCATATGCAAACGTAAGTACTTCACCTGATCAACCGGATGGCCCCATTCCTAGTGGCCAACCGCAGCCAATGTTAGATTAAGGAGTAGGGTAATGAAGGTTTTACATCTGTACGAAGTCAAAATGCTTGATGGCACTCAGTATCGGGGAGAGATCGCCTATAAAGACGATCAAAAGATCGTGCTCAGGTTCAGGAACCGAATACCTGAACAGAAAATCCGTCTATTCAAAGACGGCATCCTCTCTATTCACGACGTGGGCTGGCAAAAGGCCTACGCGCTGAGATAAGGCACATTAATCCCGGCCTCAGACTGAGGCGGGCGGCAATCCGAAGAGTGCCTGAGCACAGGAAGCAAGATTGGCGAGGTTAAATAAACCAATTTTAAACTGAGCCAGCAAGCAAGGGGTGATTAAAAAGGAGGAAGCCTTCAGCAAGGAGTGATTTGAGAACCTGATATGAGTAGCGCAGATTTACAATAATGTATTTAAAAATATAAAAAAAGATTGATATAAACACGAGGGGTTTATAAATAGGCACGGACAGTGCTCGAAGTGTGCCATTTTGGCACAATGCTAGTCGAGCAAATATAATATTTTCAATATCTCCATAGAGGCACCTGAAAATGTGCCATTATGGCACACTTATGGTGTTTTGATTTATGCTCATTTCGTAAAAACGCACGATATTTCATAACAAACATCCCTGGCACGCCTTTTGCTATTAAACAAATCAGAGAGGATTGCCGTGATAGAACAAAATCAAATAAATTTCACAACAATTGGTGTAATACGAAGCCTTTTTGGGTTCGCTATCCAAAGGGCTTATGCATATGTAAAACATGTTATATTTGTAATTATTCCGAGGTTTAAACATGCATGCCTCGTGAATGCCTCTTCACGCTCGCTTATAACCGGTTTGTGTATTCAACGGGATATGAGCGTGTCTGAATATCGGTTAATGGGAGGTCTACAATGAAGTTAATGCACCTTTGCAGGGGAAGATTACGAGAGGGAGCGAGGAGTGAGGAGGAGGTTTCGCACTGGGGAAAGAAGATAATCGTATCGAGAATACAGTACGGATTTTCACAGCAGCGACCATATCCTAATCGAGGGCTTTCGGTTCATGACCTGGGTTGGCAAAGAGCATATATACTGAGATGCAGGTAATGCTTGTTGTTTCAATAATCATGCAGATTGCAGCGGCTGTTCTTGCGTTGAGTTACATGAGGAAGACAATGAATACGACGTGGTTCTTTATTGTAGGTGCACTCCTGCTGATGGGTATGAGGAGATTCTTGAGTCTCGCAGATCTTGGTACATCATCCGCTATCTCAGAAATTGTAGCACTCGTGATCAGTGCTATGATGCTTGTTGGTATCTTTTTCATTGCGCAGATATTCAAACAGTATCACGAAAACATTGCACATATGAAATCTCTTCAGGATATCGATCGCACGATACTGTCGAGTTTGAGTCTCAAAGGTATGATGAATGCTATTATTGCGAAATTGAATAGTGCACTCGATACAGATGCTATGGCGCTTTTTACTGTCGACAAACATAGCCGAGAACTTGTTACCTGCGCGTCACATAATTTTCACACAGATATTGAGAAGCGCATTAAGTCAGATACAGATGGTTATATATCATGGATAATTGAGAACCGAAAGCCTGTCATTATTCCTAAAATCACTGATAATGAAAGCGAAGGCTTCTTGAAGAAACTCAAGAGTGAAGGATTTGCCTCTTATATTGGTTCACCAGTGACTGTCAGAGGGAGCATGCCAGTCGGTGTACTAACACTGTATTCTAAAAATCCGAAACGATATACCAAGCAGGAATTAGAATTTATCAAAGCAGTTAGCAGCCAAATAGCAATTGCGCTGGACCGGGCTCAACTTGTTGAGAGAATGAAAGAGATGGGTGTTGAATCGGTGCGCGCCTTGGTCGAGGCAATCGAGATTAGAGACCCGTATACGCGAGGACATTCCCACCAGGTTGCAAACTTAGCCGTGAAGCTGGGTATGGCTATGGGGTTAACCGATCGGGAGTTGAATCTCATAGAATTTGCTGGATTACTTCATGATGTTGGGAAGATTGCGGTGCCGGAAGACATTCTTCAGAAAAAAGCCAAGTTGACCAGTGATGAGTGGGATGTCATGAAAAAACATCCTATACATAGTGCGAAGATCATTGAACCGGTTCTGAATCTGAGATATATCACGAATTGGATACTGCACCACCATGAACGTTGGGATGGCTTAGGATACCCAGCTGGTAGACAGAAAGAAGAGATTCCTCTCCAATCACGAATCCTTGCAGTTTGTGACACGTATTCAGCAATGACAGAAAGCCGACCGTATCGTAGTGCCTTGACCGTTGAGGCGACGAGGGCGGAGATAGAGAGGGTTGCAGGAACGCAACTCGACCCGACAATCGCCCATGCCTTCTTAAATTTAAATGTCGGCGACATAAATGGAGAATTCAGTTCACGCTTTGAAGGGGGGAGTAGTAGATTAGTAGAAACAATTCATACCTCCTCCGGGGTAGCTGGGGCGTCTAATGATGAGCCCCAGCTACTATAAAATAGCGACTGATGAAAAAGAATGTTCTGCTCTATCTCCGCTTTGTACTGATTCTGACCACAATACTCGTTATTACCTATTCAAAACGAGGCTTAAGTTTATTTGAGCCAGGCTATGCCATTGCACTCCTCTATTTTTTCTCTAATGTATTTCTCTACTACGTTTCCAAACGAATCTTCATGAAATCACTGGTTCAATTTTGTATATTTCTCTTTGATGTTCTTATACTATCGGCAGTCATTTACTACGTTCAGGGACTCGCGGCGGATTTCTATCTCATCTATTTTCTCGTCATATTAGTTGCCTCGTTAAGTCAGAATATCGCTGGAAGCATACCGATTGCTATTGTTGCAAGTATTATGTACGGTTGGTTGACCTATCAATCGAACCCGGGTATGTCGTTCTTCGACCCAGCGATTTTGATACGAATTCCTTTTCTGATTATCATCGCATTAATCAGCAGTTACTGGTCTCAATCGACACGGCGTGCATCACAGGAAAAAGAAGAACTTGAGCGATTTAATCGCGAGTTGAAAAAAGAGGTCGACCGCGTTGCGACTGAGGAGATCGAGCTCCGCCAGTATAGTGAAAAAATAATAAATAACGTTCCGAGTGGTGTGATTGCAGTACGGCATGATGGTTTGATTACAACACTCAACAGGGAGGCCGAACGAGTCTTTGGTTTGAAAGGCGATGAGACACTCGGTTGTAGTATACAAGAAATAGCAGGACTGCATGCTCTCTGGCAAAAAATGGAACAGTCAATCATGTCGAATACCCCTGTAACGAGAGTCGAAATATCAATCCGTAACAAGCATAATGAGGTCATTCCCATTGGTCTCTCTATCAGTCCGATCACTGGTCCACGCGATCGGTTTTCTGGGTGCGTCACCATTTTTAAAGATTTATCGGAACTGAAGGCATTAGAGGAAAAATTGAGACATGCCGAGCGACTTTCCTATTTAGGCAAAATGGCGAGTTGGGTAGCACACGAAATTCGTAATCCTTTAACCTCGATTGACGGGTTTGCTCAATTGCTCGAAAACACCGAGGAGAAAGAAAAAATAAAGTTATTTAGTTCTGAAATCCAAAAAGGAACGAAACGGATTACCTACATTATTGATGATATTCTTGCCTTTGCCCGAACGAAGAGACAGGAAAAAAAGTTGACCGATATCAATCTAAAGTCTTTAATCGAAAGCATAGTCGCAGAAATGAATATAGATACTCAAATAGCGAGCGATAATTCTCCCATTGTGAGAGGTGAGATTGAGTCGATACGGAGATTGTTTGTTAATCTTATCGATAATAGCATAGAGGCAATGAATGAAAAAGGGAAGTTGCGCATAAGATTTTCAGCAAACAAACATTATTGGATTACTGAAATTGTTGATAACGGTGTTGGTATTTCGAAAGACAATATGAAAAATCTTTTTACGCCATTTTTCACGACAAAAGAACGAGGAACCGGTCTTGGTCTCGCAATCGTTAAAAAAATTGTTGATGAGTATAAGGGTAAGATCAAGATAACGAGCGAAGTGGATAAAGGCACAACCTGCCGAGTGTACTTGTTGAAAAAGAGTGACCAGAAGGGTTCAAAATAGGGTGATAAGGCTGTGAAGAAAAAAGGCTCAAAACAACATAAAAAGTTGATAAAAGGCAAAAAGGTATATATCCAGAGAAATAACGATAATAATCGCCTGGTCATGCCATCTCTCAGCCGTTTTAATCTGCTCTTTTATCTAAGGAGGAATCATGACAAAAAGAATTCTCGTATGTGATGACGAGGAATCAATAAGGCTCTTGATGAGCGAGGCATTGAAAGACAATTATGATGTTGTTGAGGCTGCAGATGGTAGTGAGGCGCTGCAGGTACTCGATCGGGAAAATTTAGATCTGATAATTATTGACATCAAAATGCCACACATCCATGGACTCGAGGTGATTGAGCGTATACGAGAGACAAATAAGATAGTTCCAATACTCATTTGCTCGGCATATCGGCTTATGGAAGATGACATCGTTGTTAAGACTTCGGATGTTGCGGCGTTCTTCACGAAACCGCTCGATATGAGGGCGCTGAAGATGAAGGTTTCTGAACTCATTGGTACCTGAAGAAGCGCTCGGTTTTATATTAATGAACGCTATGTCTCACTATATTAGAGCAAGAAATTGCATTATCAATTTCATAATGAGTCTTTAAAAAAACGTGCTATAAAACAAGAGTTTTTAAGAAAACTTGTGAATATAACAATAGGTAATCAACCTGAGGGCACTGAAAAAGGATTCATCGCTCTCTTGATTACAGCGATGCAAGAAAGATTACAGAGATTTCTGGCTTTTTCGGAAATCTCAACTTATTCCTTTTACATACTTTTCAAATACGCGGCGAAAGTGGTATCCCTGGATCGCGTAGGATACCGCAGCAGGAAATACAGCTGGTCGTTTTATTAATGACCAGAAAAACAATCTCCAGAAATGAAGTTTTTCTTTTCCAATAAACCCAAGATATAAAATTGATCTCAAAAATGCCTTTATGTGAATAAAACGAAAATACATCGGCCTTAATTTTGGGGGTTTGAAATCTTTTAAAAAATTTTGTACCCGCTCATAATAATGACGTGGTGAGTATATTGTCGCAAGGACATTTTTATATCCATGAACTAACGTATGGTAATCCATCTTTGGGATAAAGTTAAGGGAAAAATCGGTATTGTCCCCACTCGTTTTATCTATCAACCGGTTTTCAGCCTCGAGTCGACTATAGAGTCTTGTTCCCTTTGCAGCATTAAGCAGGCCGACCATCGCCGTAATAATGCCGGTGTTCTGAATAAACTCTGCGAGACGAACAAATATTGATTCAGGGTCATTATCAAATCCTAAAATAAATCCTCCCTGCACCTCAAAACCATATTGCTGGATTCTCTTGACGCTATCGATGAGGTCTCGGTTAACATTTTGCTGTTTCGCGCATTCATACAGACTCGCTTCGTGAGGACTTTCAATGCCGACAAATACGGTTTGGAACCCAGCCTCGATCATGAGCTGCATCAATTCGTCTTCGTCGGCAAGGTCAACCGACACTTGGGTGGAGAACGTAAATGGATATCTGTGTGCTTCCATCCATCGGGCAATTGCCGGCAGGAGCTCGTTTTTTAGTTTCTTCTTATTACCGATGAAATTATCATCGACAATGAAGACTGCATCATGCCAGCCCCAGTTATAGAGTGCGTCAAGTTCCCCGAGTATCTGTTCTTTAGTCTTTGTCCTGGGCCGGTGTCCATTGAGCATGGTAACATTACAGAACTCACAGTTAAAAGGACATCCTCGGGAATACTGTATGCTCATCAGACTGTATTTCTTCTTATTGATAATCCTCCAGAGTGGAATTGGTGTTTTGGTTACGTCGGGAAATTCATGTGCTTGATACACATGTTGAGCGTGACCATTTTTTAAATCTTCCAAGAATTGTGGAAACGTATCTTCGGCTTCACCAAGAAAAAGATGGTCAACATCATCAAAATCACTGCGTTCGATTGTAAACAGTGGACCACCGGCAACCGTTTTGACCCCCAAATTTTTACACCGATCAATTACCTCTCGTGCTGAACGTCGCTGGAGCTCCATACCGCTGATGAAAACATAATCAGCCCATCGTAAATGTTTATCCTTGAGTCTCGAGGTGTTCATATCAATGATTCTCTTCTCCCACGCTTCGGGCACCATTGCCGCAACTGTTAAGAGACCAAGTGGAGGAGAAGCAGCCTTCTTGGAAATAAACTTTAACGCGTATTTAAATCCCCAAAATGTCACAGGGATTTGTGGGTAGACAAATAATATTTTCATGAATCTTCTCTCGGTATGTTAGTATAGCCAAAATAGGACATTATGTCAAGAACTCTATACGAGAACTCTGAAAAATCATCACTCTCAAGATTGTTCCGATCCGCTATACTGCTTGGCGGGTCGAGAATCTCCGCAGAGCCTCGCTCTACGAGAGCGGGCCTCGAAATGCAATCGGGATAATGATAACAAGCATTATTTTAACATTCCACAAGTTTGTTGCCGCGTTCCCTTTCCAGATACATTACATCCGCTTTGATTGTATAGTCGGGGTAGATTGTTCCAATACCCTTTTTATACATATTCATCTGGTGTTTATACTCGGGCTTTTCCTCGCCTGTTTTATAATCGATAATATACACGCAATTCGCTTCGATGATTAACCTGTCGATGAGACACGAGACATCCCTTTTTTCTTCCTCAAAATAGAGAGACAATTCATTCTTGCACCTTACCTCCCGGTTATCTTTATAGAACAGCCATCTGAGATCAGGATCGGTCAGTGTCTCCACCAAGAGGGGCCGTAGTCGTTCCTCGATTTCCTGCGCGTCCTCGGGTATTCTCACATAGGCATTTTTTGTTGACGTGATAATGTCGTCGATCGTTTGTTGAAATTCACATTCATCGAGCCATTCGATGTTACTGAGTGTCTGGTGGATGAGTGTGCCGAACTCCATACCCTTTCGCCGGGTCGGTTCAATAATCTCAACACCATGCTCGGTGGGTGAGTAGAGCGAACGCTCTTCTCGAATAACGAGCGGTCCTTCAATGATCGCGCCGTATGGCTTTTCTTATTTTGTGTCGGTTTTCTTTTCTTTCTGGACAACATTACCAACCGAGTGCGTAGTGCTTCCTATTTTTTCCACAACCGTATCCATCCTGAATCCACGCTTGTTTTTTGGGAGGTCAAAGCCGAGGACATAGACACCATTTTTTGCACGCGTGAGCGCAACGTATAAGAGATTGAGTTCATCGTTTTTCAGACGTTTATCCT
>CP070664.1:854650-864319 GCA_020355325.1 Caldifarciminota bacterium | reverse complement strand
GCGGGCCAACAAGAACCTCTCTTCTCTCTGCACCAAGGCGGGGAAATATTAATTCATTGAAGACTTCTGCAGAAATCTTGCCAATTTCGGGTAATTTTTCCATTTTACTTCCTTATATGAAGAGCTTCTATTTGTTGAGCAGACAACGGCATCGCTAAAATGTTTGAATCGTCGCCAATTTTGACCTCGACTGCTTTTTTACCTCGATAATCGCTATACGTGAGACATAGGTTTGCCGCCACCTGAATATCTTCCACATCCTTATATTTGTAAAGGAGAGTTATTGGACCAACATAGTCTTTCGTTTCTAATAACAGAATATTGCCGTGTGCAGCAATGCTACTCAAGACCTTATTTTCGCCTTCATTACGTCCAACTACTACCTTTGCACCGCTTGACAGTCGAAAATGACGGCCATGCCTCAGAAGAATTATTTCATTCACAGAATCCTCTCCATGTTCAAACGCCTCTTTGAGTCTTTTCGCAAAATGAGGATCGGTTAAGCGGCACCCCCCAGCTGGACAGGGGTAGTCATTGATACCCTTTTCTTTGGCCAATGATATTTGAGGTTTTCTCGAGCGGCCGGTTATTGCCAATAATCGACTCCTGTCGACTATGCCTTCAATCTCAGGAATGGTTGGTTCAAGAAATGTAGCACACAGAGGTCTCAACAGTCTTCCATTGAGCCCAGATTCTTTTTCAATTATTCTCATTGCTTCGCGGCGTTGAGACATAGGCCTTTCACCGAGAACCTCACCCGTGAAGACAAATGAGGCACCAATCTCGTACATATATTCACGTGCCCTTGAGAACATAAATATACGACAATCGATGCAAGGGTTCATATTTTTACCGTAACCATACAGAGGGTTCTTCACGAGATCAATGTATTCGTTCTTCAATCTGATAATCTTGAGTTCAATTCCGAACATATCCGTCAACTTCTTTGCATGATTTTTGCAACCTTTTTTTGTGCACGTGCAAAACGGCGTGATGAAATTGAGCGCTGAAACATCGATATTCTGCTCTAACATCATTTTTACTGCAAGGGTCGAATCTAAGCCACCCGATAATAAAGCAATTGCTTTAGCCATTTCAGTTTATTTCAGGATTTCATTAAGACTGCCTGTGCGGTATCCTTCAAGATCAACGGCGATCCATATAAAACCCAGGTCTTTAAAGTATTTAATAATTTTTGTGCGTATGTCTTTTCCTGCGAGCTTTTTAATATCTCTTTCTGAAACTTCTATTCTCGCGATCTCTCCATGGTGTCTGACTCTTACTATTGTAAACCCCTCATTCTTTAGAAATGCTTCGGCTTTTTCCACCATTTCTAACTTCTCTTTCGTAATTTTGCTTCCATAGGGAATTCTACTCGCGAGGCACGGATTAGCCGGTTTTTTCCATGAATCGAGGCCCAACATCCTCGAGTATTTTCTTATGTCCTCTTTCGTCATTCCGGCTTCAATGAGGGGACTCTTCACGAAAAATTCTCTCGCTGCCTTACGGCCAGGTCGATAGTCACTTTCATCATCGACATTTGAAGCGTCAAGCAGGCATTGTATGTTTTGTGCCTTGGCAATATTTTTAAGTTCAGAAAAAAGATGTTTCTTACAAAAATAACATCTATTAGCCATATTGGAAACAAAATCATCATCGGACATTTCATTTGTTTTTAGAAAAAGATGCGTTACGTCGAGGGTTTTCGATATTGACTCTGCATACATACGTTCGCTTTTTGTGTATGAATCTGAGATTGCAGTTACAGCAATGACATTCTGTTGACCTAAAACATCTACGCAGATTTTTAAGAGGAACGTTGAATCGACGCCTCCTGAGTATGCAAGAATTACTCGTTGATAATTTTGTATGATACGTTTTAGCCTCTCGAGCTTGAAGTCATTTACTGGCAGTGCTCGCTTTTTACTATAATAGGTTCCCACGCGTGCGCCTCTTTGATATATCGTAGAGTGTTATGCTATCGAAAAATATATCAATTATATTATTCAACTTTCTCCAATAAGGATGCGTTGGACATTGGTTCATTCTCGGACAGTGTTTACTTCTCTTTTTATCCACACAAAACACTAGGGCTTTCGATTCTCCGACTGCTTCCATTATTTCACTGATTTTAATCGTTCGAGGGTCTCTATCAATGTAATAGCCGCCCCCCGGACCTTTTCTACTCTTAATTAATCGAGCATGGTGAAGTTTTATGAATATTTGTGCCAAATATTTTGGTTTTAGACCTTGGCGTCGGGCAATTTCTGTTAACGGGGTAGCTTTGCCTTCAGGCTGATTTGCCAGGTCAGCCATTGTTCTCACGGCATATCTCGTTTTGGTCGTTAGTTTCATATAATAGTATACTAAAAAAGTAGTGTATTGTCAATAGCCAATATTGACAGGTAGCCGACTATGACTATAATTAAAATATAAAGTTAAAAGACGCATTTCTAAGAATTAAAGATGTTATTGGACTATGCTTTGAGAATGTATTGAGTTCAAAAATCGCAAAGGAGGAGATATGGTGGCAATTGAGAAGTTGAGAAAATTTAAAATATTCAATAGTCTCAACGAGAGAGAATTAGAACTCATTGCTGATATTGCAAAGGAAGAATCTTATAAAGCACATGCAAGGATATTTGAGGAAAAGGCACTTGCAACAAATCTCTATCTTTTACTCGAGGGAAAAGTTGAAATCAAAATTCGTGGCGATGATGTTGAACCGGTTGTCATCGACATTGTGGGGTCAGGAGAGATATTCGGTTGGTCTGCAGTGACCGAGCCCTATACGTTTACAGCAGCTGCCTGGACCTCAGAAGAGACCGGGCTCATTATTCTGAAAGGCGAGAGATTGAGGGAACTTTTTGAAAAAAACAACCATATCGGTTACAGAGTGGTTAAGGAAGTTGCTGCAGTTATTTCAAGACGCCTCAAGGCAATGGAGACAAAATTTGTAGATTTGTTGCATAAAATTAAGTAGTGTGTAAGATACAGTCATTATACAGCGTGCTACTCGAGGCCGTCAGGAATTATGCTGATCATGTCATTTCCTGCTCATGTGTTCTTTCTCGATAGTCTTGGCATAATAGTCTACACAATTGGTAGGTTATTCTAGATAATTAAAACCAAGGATCTCCTCGTGGGTAAAGAGACTGCCGGAAAATAATGTTTAGAAGTCAAAGGAAATTGACTTAACACGGAAGGCATGTATAATTACGGCGTAACTTTATGAAGAGAAATCCGTCTTTATTATTGAAAAAGGAAATTGGTGATGATGAAGTTGCGAAGATTATTGAGGGTGCAAAGCACGACGATGCTGAAGCGTTGGAAAGGCTGGCTGAGTATGTCTATCCGCGGATTTTTAGCTACATATACTATCGTGTTCATCACACCGAGGATGCCGAGGATCTCACGAGTGAGGTTATCGTAAAGATGATAAAAGCACTTAAAAAGCAGCATGGACATTTTCATGCCTGGATGTACAAGATTGCATCGAATGCGCTCATAGATTTTTATCGGAAGCGTGCGGTTCGTTCAGAAATAAGTTTGTCGGAAATGACTCGTGCAATCCCTGATACATCAGTCAATTTCAGTAAGCAGATACTCTTGAGGAAAAATCTCAAACCTGCGCTGGCTGCTTTAACCGAGGAACAGAGACAGGTTATAATTTTAAAGTTTATTCAGGAACACGAGAACGAAGAAATCGCAAAGATTATGGGAAAGTCAATCGGTGCGGTAAAACTCTTACAATTCCGCGCATTGAAATCATTAAGGAAATATTTCGAGAGAAAGGGCTATGAAACCAAAGATTGAAGAAATATTAGACATTCTGTTGAGGGAGGTCAAGAGGGGGAAAAGCATTGAGGATTGTTTAAAGGATTATCCTGAATATGTTGATGAATTAGAGCCGCTCTTGAGATTAGCAACCTCGCTTCAAGATCTCCCGAAACCAGAACCTCGGCAAGAAGCGGTTGTAGCTACATTGAGAAATGTAAAAGACGCAGTTGTTGAAAAAACTCAAAAGAAGATTAAATTTTCTCTGCGAAAAATATTCAGGCTTCAGCCAGCTGTGATAAGAGCTGTTGCTGCGGTTGTACTCGTGGTCGTTCTCGGTTGGACCACTGTCACATTGAGCGCTCATAGCTTGCCAGAAGATGTGTTATATCCTGTTAAACGTCTTACTGAAAGAATTCAGTACATATTAACTATTACTCCCGAAGGGAAGGCAGAGCTTCACATCGTTTTTGCTCATAAAAGGACAGATGAATTTGCGCAGTCATTCGAAGAAGGCGAAGAGATGAATAGACCGCTGTTGAATGCTATGCTGAATGAAGCGCAGTCGGCCTTGAAGTATTCAGAATCGTTACCCGAAGAACGCGTCAAGCAATTGGTAGAGAAGATTATGACATGTAATCACCATCAGCGGGAGATTCTGGAAAAAATTAAGCCTCTGGCCTGTAGCAGCGATTCTCCAATTATAGATGAGGCAATTAATTTATGTGCACAACGGCATCGTTGCATCGAGTATACGTTGAATCCCGAGCTCTATCGTGAACAACCCTCGAGCACCTGCTGGGACCAGTGCTGCGATTGGAAATAGAGCGGCGTGGTCATGATCTAATATGAATCCCATTGATCTGTTCTGTAGAGATCATTAAACGCATAGAATAGTTCATTCGTTTCTTTCTCCATTATAACTGTTGAATTGTTCAAGTCGAGCGTAACGTTGTGTGATCACATCCGTCAGTATAAATGAAAGGAAGGTGATTACGATGAATAAATTGTTGCTGATTGGACTGCTCGTGGTTGGCCTCGTCGCGCTTATCGGTCTGGCTTACGCCCATGGTATGGGTAATTTTGGAATGGCGAGCAGCAGAGGATTCTGGCCCGGCGGGTACCATATGGGACGAATGATGGGTTCTGGCTGGCAGGGTGGTTGCTGTCCTATGGGACAATATGGCCATTACGGTATGAGTCTTGGTGGCAAAGTGACAAAGGATAATGTGCAAGATTGGGTTCAAGAATATCTCTACAGGTTAGGCAATCCCAATCTCAAGCAGGGTAAAATACGAGAGACCGATGATGGTTTTGAAGTTGAGATTGTCACGAAAGACAACTCTTTGGTTGAGAAATTACTCGTCGACAAAGATACCGGCTGGATGAAGTCGACCTATTAATGAATGAATTTGCCCAGCGGCGACACGCCGCTGGGTTTTTCAAAACATTCAATCGCCTGCTCGCAACGAGTGTAATTAAAAAACCTCTTGTCGATTGTGAAACACCCTATCAACACCCCTGAGAACCTGTGTAAGCGGTATCCTGTAATAGCGCGAGGTTTCGTATAGTATTCGTTATGCGTGATGAATTATAGAAGCATGAGTTTGTGCGTAACTTTTCTCCTCTTAATCCGTCACTATTATCAATGAAAAATGTTAAATGGATCAACTCGTTCTTATGCGTGCTGCTGTCTTTTTATTTTGCCTTTGCCGAGACGTCATCTGCTCTCAGTCTGAGCGAGCTCATTGAAGATGCAAAATTGAATAATCCTGAGATTTTGGCTGCAGAGGCACGGTGGGAAGCCGCACAGTCAAGGGTTTCAAGTGTCCGTCACATAATGGATCCACTCGTGGGTATCGAGTTTGCGAACAGCATGAGAATGTACAGTGTCAGCCAACAATTTCCTTTTCCCACAAAGTTGGGCACGCTATCAAAATTTGCGAGAACCGAGGTTGAAGAGTATGAGAATGAGTACAGACAAAAAGAGCAGGAGATTATTAGTAAGGTGAAAAAAAATTATGCTCAACTATTTCTCATTTATAAAAGAATTGAGACGAAAGAGGAGTCTGTTGTATTCTTAACGCAACTCTTTCACATCGCATCGCTTCAATATGCTATTGGCAAAGTACCTCAGGCAGATGTGCTCAGGGCTCAGATCGAGCTCGCAAAGGCAGAAAATGATGTGCTTACACTCATAGATGAAAAGACAGTGATTGAGACAAAATTGAATCTCCTGCTGAATCGAAGCCCGGATGAGAAATTAGGAGTTCCAGTAGGCCTGGACACGTTATTTCCTGTTGTGAAAATAGAGGATCTTTATGCATTGGCTAGAGAACATCGTCCAGCATTGATGGCCATGAGAATGCAGCTCAATAAAGCCGGTGTAATGCTATCGATAGCAAAACAGAAATATCTTCCAGATTTTATGTTCAAATTTACCCAACAGGAAATGAACAATGGTCCCTCGGACCAGAAATTTATGTTTGGCCTCACTGTTCCTCTTTGGTTTTGGGGGAAGCAAAACGAAATGGTGAGAGAAATGAATGCGAATCTGAAAATGGCTGAGGCACACTATCAGCATATGGAGAATTTGATTCTCCTGGCAGTAAAGGAAGCAGTGGTTACGTTGGATAAGAGTAGGCGAACAGCATTGCTCTATCAAAATTCTATATTACCTCAGGCAGAGGCGAATCTCAATTCGGCGCTTACTGCATATGAATCAAATCGGATCGATTTTTTAAGTCTTCTGGAAAGTGAAAAAGTACTTATCCAATCGGAATTAGATTATTATCGTGCCCAGGCTGAACTCTCCGTTGCATTTGCTGATTTAGAAGAGGCAGTAGGGATAGATTTGAACGAGAGATAATGTGCTTACAACTATAAAGGAAATAAGAAAAAGGTTAGACCAGTTTTTGAGAGAATTGAAAACAAAAGCGAAGGACGGTTTCGGTTACGAGGGGCGATACGGTTTTGTATATTGGTTTCGTAAAGAGGCCTACAAAAACCGCCTAACGAATCGCCATTCCGAACCGATAAACGAATTACGAATTATTTTGGGCAATTTAGACTTTTAGGCATTTGATATATTGAAGGAGGTTAATATGACAACAAAAATCAAAATCCTTATTGGTCTGTTGCTTCTATTTGTTGCAACAGTCTCGGTATTTTCTTTTGCGCGGAGCAATGAAGAAAACAAAGTTGAACTGAATATTGGTGATAAGGCGGTATGTCCTGTGATGGGAGGCGAATTTACGATAACCGAATCGACACCTGTAGTTGAATACAACGGTAAAAAATACTACTTCTGCTGTCCAGGCTGCGATAAGGAATTTTCCGAAAATCCAGAGAAATATATTAAAGAAATCAGCACAGCTGAAGAACAACTTACGGATGACGATATTATTGGCGAAAAGGTGGTATGTCTGGTGAGTGGTGATACGTTCGAGATCAGTGAATCCACTCCTGTAGTCGAATATGAAGGTAAAAAATACTATTTTTGCTGTCCAGGCTGTGATGCAGAATTTATGAAGAATCCTGAAAAGTATATTAATCAGGAAAAAGACGAGCATCGGCGTGATGAACCAGAAAAGGAAAAGTCAGCCGAAGAAATCTTATACTGGACATGCTCTATGCATCCCGAGGTCAAGGCTGACGAGGAAGGAAACTGCCCAATCTGCGGTATGAATTTGATACCGGTATATAAAAAAGACACCGGAGAAGGAACGTTACATCTCAGTGACAGGGCAATCGAATTGGCCGGCATCAGGATGGTTCCCGCTCAGAAACATCATCTCTCCCGAGTAATCCATACCATTGGGAAAGTTGCCTATGATCCTGAACTAGTTGTTGCTCAAGAGGAGTATCTCAATGCACTGAGGATGATGGAGACGATGAGCGGTTCTGATGAGAAGAGTATGAAGCGGGCCGAGAGTGTCGTGAAGAGATCTCAATTCAAATTGAAGCTTTTAGGGATGGACGAATCTGAGATCGAGAAGGTAAATAAAACAAGACAAATAGAATCTTCCTTTATTATTCCAGAAAATGAAAGCTGGATATACGCCGATGTTTACGAATCTGATATAAGTTGGATTAAAAAAAATCAAGATGTCGTCATAACATCGATTGCCTATCCGGGTGAGGAATTTAGCGGGAGGATACGCTCAATAAATCCTGTTCTCGATGCCAAGACTCGTTCTGCAAGATTGCGAATTCAATTAACCAAGGCAAGCAGGGAACTCAGGCCCGGAATGTACGTCGATGTAAAGATCGAGGCACGATACAGCGTACCTCAAGCCACAGGCTATAACCGTGATGAGACTCAGAAAATTGTGGCGGTTCATAAAGAATCGATTTTAAGCACAGGGAAACGTAATATTGTCTGGGTATATTTAGGGGATGGCCAGTTTCAGCCACGAGAGGTGACATTGGGACCTGAGGCAGTATTCCACGATGGAGATCGCAGTGTGCGGTGCTATCCTGTTCTAAAAGGATTAGAAGAAAATGAATTGGTTGTTACTAATGGAAACTTTCTCATTGATTCAGAGAGCCAGCTCACTGGTATAGCAGCTATAGAATATGGCGGTGCGCTGGGTGTTGAAGAAAAACCAGATGTTCCTGTAAGACATCAGCATTAAAGATGATTGAAAAGATTATTGAAATCTGTCTGAGAAATAGATTCCTCGTCATCGCCGGGTTTATCCTCATTATTCTTTGGGGCATCTTTGCAATGAGAAATACACCGATAGATGCCATTCCAGATATCGGTGAACTCCAGGTGATTGTTTATGTGGATTGGCCAGGCAGGAGTCCCAAAGATGTGGAGGATCAGGTCATCTATCCTCTGACAACGAATTTGATGGGTACCCCAGGTATGAAGACGATTCGTTCATCATCCGCATTCGGTTTCGGCTTAGTGAATCTCATTTTTAAGGAAGGTGTAGACTTCTATTGGGCTCGAACCAGAGTCTTAGAACGATTAAACTTCGCAACCGATGATCTACCATCCGACGCAAAGGTAACTCTCGGCCCCGATGTCACCGCGGTTGGGCAGGTATTCTGGTATACAATTGAAAATGGATATTATTGTCCTGACCATCCGCAGGAAGTTTTTGACAGACCCGGTGTTTGTCCTATCGATAATCAGCAGTTAATCGTCTCAACTCATGATTTGAGTCAGTTACGCAGTATCCACGATTGGTATGTTCGCTATCAGTTGAACGCAGTGCCTGGAGTATCAGAAGTCGCATCGGTCGGCGGCTACGTAAAACAGTACCAGGTTGATATCGATCCTCTTAAGCTGATTTACTACGATGTAAAAATAACCCAGGTTTTGAACGCAATAAAAAGTTCAAATATTGATGTTGGTGCAAAAGTTTTTGAAGAGGGTGGTGCAGAGTTCATCATTCGCGGAATAGGGTTTATAAAAAATCTAGAGGATATCGAGAATATTGCAGTCACTGCGCGTGAAGGTGTACCTATTTACATCAGGGACATCGGAGCAATTTCAACAGGTCCAGATTTTCGGCGCGGTGCATTAGATAAGGTCGGTATAGAAGTAACTGGTGGTGTTGTTGTCATGCGCTACGGCGAGAATCCTTTGAGGGTTATCGAAGGCGTTAAAGAAAAAATTGAGGAATTAAAGGTTGGTCTGCCATCCGGGGTGAGGATTGTCCCATTCTATGACCGTACTGGTCTCATCAATCGAACAATCAACACCTTAAGGGACGCACTGACGCAGGAAATAATTATCACCATTTTTGTGATTATTGTTTTTCTTCTTCACTTCTTTGGCAGTATGATCATTTCGATCGTGTTACCGATTGGTGTTTTGATTTCTTTCATCTTGATGAGACTATTTGGAATCGATGCTAATATCATGTCCTTGGGAGG
>CP070664.1:847775-854550 GCA_020355325.1 Caldifarciminota bacterium | reverse complement strand
GTCCCTTACCTAAGAGAATATGTACGGGTCTTACCGGAGCCGAGAGGATGTGTTCGAGTGTTCCATAAAACATCTCATTCCTCAACGAATTACCCATACTCCACACCGCCGAAAACATATACGTGCTAAAAATCGCACCAATGAGTACGTACGGTATATATTCATTCGTACCAGCGAGTTTGCCAAACGCATTACTCTCGAGACTCCCGATGAGTGCCCTTCCTTGAAAGATAAGGGGAATTACCCACAAAATTGGCCACATAATCCAAAAGGCAATTTCTGCCGGATAGGCAAGAAGAATCTTAAAATCCTTTTTTATTTCTTCAATGATTATTCTCATAACACTACGCTGAGAACGCTCAGTATCCGCAGAACGCGCTGAAGAATCTCTGCGTTCTCGGCATGAACTCTGCGGCCGCTCTTACTCATCTTTCAAACTCACACCCGTAAGGTACACAAAAACGTCTTCGAGGGTTGGTGATGTAACGAGCACAGACAGTACCTTTGCCTTATCACGCACCAAATCCACAACACGACTCAGCAGTGTTTCTGGATTATCAGTGCTCATGCGAACATATATGAAGCCATCCCGCTTGCTCAAATTCAGACTCGCCGACTCTCTCATAGCACTGAATAACTCCTTATCAAAATCACCGAGACATTTCACTTCCAACACCTGTTCACGAGGCATACTCTCTTTCAAGGCAGTTGGCGTGTCCAACGCCATGATCTTACCGCGATTCATAAATGCTACACGGTCACACAACTCGTCTGCCTCCTCCATGTAATGTGTTGTCAAGAGAATTGTTTTCTTCAATCTTCCATTAAGTTCATTCTTTATGAAATCACGAACGAACCGTGCAAAGTAGGGGTCTAATCCTAATGTTGGTTCGTCTATGAGGAGTATCGGAGGGTCGTGGATTAAGGTTCTGGCAATTGACAGTTTTTGTTTCATCCCTGATGACAAGCGTTCGACACGCGTATGGATTTTATCCTTAAGATCCATAATGTCCAACAGATAATCGATACGCGCTTGTGTATTCTTTCGGGGAACGCCGTAGAGTGCTGCAAAATACTTTAAGTTTTCAACTGGTGTGAGTTTCCAATACAATGAGCGCTCACCACCAGTCAGCACTCCTAGTTTCCTGCGCACGCAGAGGGGGTCTCTACGTATATCATAGCCACCAACTGTTGAGGTCCCACCATCAGGTATGAGAAGAGTCGAAATACATTTGATGAGTGTCGTTTTACCAGCACCATTCGGACCGAGCAGTCCAAAGAGTTCTCCTTCTTTTATATCAAGACTAACACCATCAACTGCCCTCACCTCTTCTCCGCGTTTTTTAAAAATCTTTGTTAAATCTCTCATAATAATTTCGTTTGACGGTGACATAGTGTTAATATTATTCAATATTCAGAAATATTCAAGATATTTATACGACCTTATACTATCTCATATTGACTAAATAATAATTGATGTATATAATAGAGAGAATGATATACCAGGTACCTTATCGTAGATTTGCAATAATAATAATCTTAATCATTTCAGTCATTCTCGGTGGCACGGTTGGGTATCATCTTATTGAAAAATGGTCACTCATCGAATCTTTTTATATGACCGTTATTACCATTTCAACTGTTGGTTTTGCAGAAGTCGCCCCACTCTCCCACTTTGGGAGGATCTTTACGGTCATTCTCATAATGACCGGAGTCGTCATCATTACCACCGGCGTAAGTCTTATCTTCTCATCGGTTATAGAAGGAACCTTTGGCGAAATTATGAGGAGGCAGAGGATGGAAAAAAAATTAGCAAAAATGAAGAACCACTTCATCATTTGTGGATCAGGAGTTGTCGGCGAAGATGTCATGAACGAGTTTATTCGTGCCCAAGCTCCTTTTGTCATCATCGAGAAAAACGCCGATGTGTTGACCTCGCTCTTGAAAAAATTCCCTGATACAATTAATGTTAACGGTGATGCTACCGATGATGAGATATTAAAAAAGGCGGGCATCGAACAAGCCAAGGGAATCATTGCAGTATTGGGCAATGATGCTGACAATCTTTTTATCTGTGTTACTGCACGTGCACTCAATCCGCATTTGAGAATCATTGCACGCGCAATTGTGAGCGAGGCGATCAACAAATTAAAGAGAGCCGGAGCAGATTATGTCTTCTCGCCTGAAAAGATTGGTGGTGTACGTCTCGCTGCAGCAGCGTTAAAACCTACAGTCACATCATTTCTAGATGCAGTACTCAAGGGTGAATATCTGAATCTCGTTCTCGACGAGGTTGAGGTTCAGAAGGATTCGTCTATTGTTGATAAAACACTCAAGGAAACGAATATTTCTAAAGATATTGGTATCATAATTGTAGCACTCAAGTCTGCAGTACTCAATAAATTGAACTTCAATCCAAGTTCAGATACAAAAATAAATTCGGGCGATGTTCTCATCAGTTTTGGTACTCCAGAACAGATTGGCCAACTCAGAAAAGTTTGTCGGGCATCAATGAAAATCCTCTAAATGGATACGCCGAAACTCAAAAAGGAGCTCGGTCTCCTCGATATCTTTTCAATCGCGGCTGGCGCAATGATTAGCTCCGGATTATTTATCCTTCCTGGGCTCGCCTTTGCAAAAGCAGGTCCAGCAGTGATTTTTTCCTATCTGTTGGCTGGAATTTTAGTAATACCGTCCATGCTTGCCAAAGCAGAACTTGCAACTGCAATGCCGAAAGCTGGGGGCGTTTACTTTTTTGTTGATAGGAGCATGGGTACTGCACCAGGCACGCTCGCAGGAATTGCCTCATGGTTTTCATTGAGTTTCAAGAGTGCATTCGCCCTTATCGGTATCGCCGCATTTGTGGTCCTGATTCATCCAACCATGACGATCGTACACATAAAAATTCTCGCTGTCGGCTTCTGCCTCTTTTTTATGATTATCAATATATTAGGTGTTAAGCTCGCAGGAAAATTTCAGATAGCGATGGTTCTTGTACTCATTGGCTTAGTCGTCCTCTATGTTTCTGGCGGACTCATATATACTCAAACTGCTCGATACACTCCTTTTGCACCCTTCGGTTTCGGTTCAATTCTTGCCACAGCAGGACTCGTCTTCGTTTCTTATGGCGGTTTAACAAAAATTTGCTGTGTCGCAGAAGAAGTAAAAAATCCAGGTCGTAATATTCCTTTAGGTATGTTTTTTGCTTTTAGTATCGTATTAGTGCTCTATGTCTTGACCATTTTAGTAACAGTTGGTCTCGTTGATGCTCTTCAATTACAGAAATCACTGACACCAATTTCGCTCGGTGCGTTTACCTTCATGGGAGTAACTGGTAGTATCGTAATGGCTATCGCTGCACTCCTGGCATTTGTTTCTACGGCTAATGCAGGAATGATGACTGCCTCACGTGATCCCATGGCGATGAGTCGTGATGAACTCTTACCAAGGTTTTTTAAACGTGTAAACACACGATTTGGCACACCACACTTTGCAATACTGTTCACGAGTGCCTTTATGATTGTCGTCATCCTCTTCTTGGGGCTGGAAAATCTTGTTAAGGTAGCTTCAACACTAAAGCTTCTGTTGTTTATGTTAGTAAACCTAGCACTCATTGTTATGAGAGAGAGCAAGATCCACAATTATCAACCAAAATTCCGAGTCCCCCTGTATCCATGGATTCACATAGTCGGCATTATGAGTTACGGATTCTTAATTTTTAAGATGGGAAGTGTAACACTATGGGCTACAGTAATTTTTATCTGTTGCGCAATGCTATGGTATCTGCTTTATGTCAGACCTCGCATCAGGCGAGAATCGGCGTTAATGTATGTGGTCGAGCGTGTTACAGATCGACAAATCGTGACCGACACGTTGCGGGATGAACTGAGGGAAATTGTAAAAGAACGCGAAGAAATCGTAGAAGATGAATTTGACCACATGATAAAGCATGCCCTCATTCTCGATTTCGATGAACAGATACACTTCGACGAGTTCATTAAAATCGCCTCTGATAAACTCGGTGAGCGACTCCGCGTAGATTCAAAAAAATTCATGAAGCTCTTCATCGAACGGGAAAAGCAATCCTGTACTGCACTGCGGCCGGGTCTTGCTATCCCACATATTATTATACAAGGCGATAAGAAGTTTGAAATATCATTGGTGAGAGCAAAAGGTGGTATCATCTTTCCTGACGCGCCAGAACCTGTACATATTGTCTTCATCTTAGTTGGGACTCAGGATATGAGACATTTCCATCTCCGAGCCTTGATGGCAATTGCTCAAATTGCCCAACAGCATGAATTTGATGAACGCTGGTTGAATGCACGATCATTGGAAGATTTACGCGACATTATGCTACTCGGAAAAAGAAAGAGGCACTCGGGTTCTTGACTTTCACGCATTACAGAATAGAATAGACGAATGGTTGGTATCGGTTACGACATTCATCGCCTCGTGGAAAATCGCACACTCTACCTCGGCGGGGTGAAAATTGATTTTTCCAAAGGGCTTGCCGGTCATTCAGACGGTGATGTCTTAATCCACGCCGTCTGCGATGCTCTTCTTGGGGCAGCAAATTTAGGAGACATCGGTCTCCATTTTCCGCCAGACGACGAGAAATATAAAGGTATATCGAGTATTGAGTTACTGAAGCATGTACGCACATTTCTTGAGCGTTCAAATTTTATACCGAGGAATATAGATGCCGTGGTTATCACCGAAGAGCCGAAGATACTGACGTACGTGAAGAGTATGAGAGAAAATATTGCAAATGCCCTGCACATCCCGGCTGAGATAATTTCGATTAAAGGAAAAACCAATGAAGGACTCGGTGATATTGGCAGAGGAAATGCTATTGCTGCATGGGCAGTGTGCGAAGTAGGCAGAATATATGCTCCCCCTGAAAGATAATATCCCATCACAAACGCGTCCGGTCATCACCTATGTTATTCTCGCGGTGAATGTCATGGTTTTTTTATATGAAATATCGCTCGGCCGTGCACTCGTCGATTTCATAACGAAGTACGGAGCGATTCCTTATTACATTTTCCACCCTGTCGGATTCTCTTCTTATGCAACACTCTTTTCGAGCATGTTTATGCACGGAAATTTCATGCACATATTTGGCAACATGCTCTTTCTGTGGATTTTTGCCGATAATGTTGAAGACCGACTCGGCCATTTCAAATTCATATTTTTTTATCTGATTTGTGGTATTGCGGGCGCATTACTCCATGCCATTACAGCACCCACTTCTACAGTGCCGATGATTGGAGCGAGTGGAGCAATATCCGGTGTATTAGGTGCCTATATTATTTTGTATCCCAAGGCGCGAATTCTCTCACTTATCTTTTTTGGTTTTTTCATACGAGTACTGTACTTACCGGCAGTTGTTTTTCTAGGCATCTGGTTTGCTTATCAATTTTTATTCGGCGTCTCTACGCTTGCAGCCCGTGGTGGCGGCGTGGCTTATTTCGCTCACATCGGTGGCTTCATTGCAGGAATGCTCATTGCATTGCCATTTAGGAAAAAGAAAAGACGGGTCGAGTATGAGATATTTTAAAAAAGGCTGAAAGAAGGCAGACACAGGGCAATGTATGGCAATGAACGGCAAAAGAACATGGTAAAGAAAAATCGTGTATCGGTTTCGGTTGCGAAACGCGATACGTTAATCGGTTTCGAAACCGACAAACAAAACCTTAACTATTTTAGGTGTTTAGGCAATTTAGGCGTTTAGGTATTTGTCATTTAAGGAGGTATACATGCTACAGATTTTATTAATTTTATGTACGGTAAGTTCCGCATCACCACAACAGAACGTGTTCTACGGCTACCGTGCACCGCTGAGCGAGAAGATTGATCCACGCTGTTATACGGAAGACCATGTTCGGGCATGGGTGTATTTCACTGACAAAGGCATACGTCCTGAAGAGTATAGTAAAGCACTGGACGCAGTGAGGACACGAATGGATAAACTATCGCTCGAACGAAGGATAGTGCGCGGTGGTACCATCGACTTTGCCGATATTCCGCTCTACCACGACTACATCCAAGAGGTCGAATCACACGGAGGACTACTGATAACAGAGTCAAAATGGCTCAACGCTGCGAGTTTCTGGATTGCTCAGGAGAATCTCGACCAGATTGCACAACTGCCGTTTTTCCACAAAATTTCCCAGGTCGGGCTCTACCGGAGTTCTGGTCAGCAAGAAACCGATGCCGCGGTTTTAGACACTGCAGTATTCGGCCTCTCCTATCAACAATCACAGATGTTCAAGATTGAAAGATTACACGACCTGGGTATATTCGGTTCTAATGTAAGAATAGGCATACTCGATACTGGTTTAAAAAAAGGACATAATGCACTCACGTATACCACAGTTATTGATGAACATGACTTTCTCAGCGGTGACCAACTATTCATGGAGAACATCCCAATTACTGAACGATACGGCATATACAGCGATGTTATTTTCCATAAAACAGGTTCGCGACTCAATATTTTCCTGTCGGGAGACACAATAACGGGTTCATTGGTTCCGGTTCGAGATGTTCTCTATATGTATTCTGTCGATGGAGGCAGCTTTTGGACACCCTTGAAAAATCTTTCAAATAATGCCAGTTATAATTGGGTAAACAACCTGTCTGTCTGTGGCCGTGATACAATGTTCGTTTTCTATCGCGACAACTTCGGTTTAAAATATCTTGTCTGCGACACCACGGGCACACTCAGCGGTCCTTATTTTTTCACCGGAGATTCGTGTCGGGCGCCATC
>CP070664.1:839549-847675 GCA_020355325.1 Caldifarciminota bacterium | reverse complement strand
GAGAACCCTTTCTCTACTTCGATCTCATGAAAGAAATCATAAGACAGGGAAAGGATTTAGGAATTCTACGGAGATGGGTCATCACCAATAGTTTTTGGGCGAAAACAGACGCGATAGCCGAACAGAATCTTATTGAGTTGAAAGATGCAGGGTTGACATGCATGACATTTAGTGTCGATGCATTTCATCAGGAATATGTCCCCCTCGAGCATGTACGAAATGGTGTCATGGCAGCTGCACGTCTTGATTTTGATAAGGTCTACATTGATAGTTATTTTGTGGTCGATCAAAATGCAAACAATAGATATGATGTCTCAACGAGACAAGCATTAGAATGTTTAGAAGTGATAGAAAATGTTACGATAAGCAAATATAGAGCGGGTCTCGATGGCAGGGGTGCAGACCATCTCATTGAGTTTGTTGACCGACAAGACGAACCACCGACTGGTGCATGCCGGCTCCCCTCTTGGCTAGGAGGAAATCTTCAAAGTCCTCAAGCGATAGAGATAGATTGGGAAGGCAATGTAACGCTCTGCCCGGGTATCTGCATTGGTAATGCGCAGAGCCGATCATTAACCGACATCGTGACTCGCTATGATTATCACAATCACCCAATCATACATACGATTGCGGAAGAAGGACCTATAGGACTCTTGCGACAGGCCCAAAAAAGAGGCTACAAAAATAAGACAAAATTCGTCAATGAATGCCATCTCTGCTACGAGATGAGAAGGTTCTTAAAGGAAGCCTATTCTCAGTATCTCGCGCCTGGAGCCTGTTATTAACCAGTCTCAATGCATTCTTTACTCACATTCCCTTGACATCGGCGGCAGAGTAATTATAATCCGTAAAAAATGCAAATGATTCGCACAAATATATTGCAGAAGAGGTATTCATGAAACCGAGATTGACTGATGTGAGGAGAGAAATACTAAAGGTTATTGAAAGTGCGGAAAACCCGCTGAACGTAAAAATAATCGAGCAACGACTACTATCTCACCCGAATCTATCAACCATCTATAGAGCCCTGGATTTCCTTGAGGCAGAAAAATTCATACGTTCCGTCTCATTTTCAGGTGTAAAATTTTACTTCACGAGCAAAAGGGGGAATGGTCATTTCCTTGTCTGTAAAGAGTGCCATGAAATTTTAGAATTTCGTGAATGCGTTGTCAAAAATTTACAAAAAAAGATACAGGAAAAATACGACTACAAGATAACCGACCATATTCTCTATTTCCAAGGATTGTGTTTGGAGTGTCAGCAGTACATAAACAAGAAAAAAAGAATAAGGAGCTAAATAAATAAACCTGGTTATACTATGAAAAAAACGTTGACGGTATTAGTTTCTATCGTCGCTGTGATTATTGTTGGGTGTGCACAAAGAGAAAGACACCCAGAAAAAATAACAGTAGTCGTGAGCATCGTTCCTTTAGCGGAATTCGCCGAAGAAATTGGAGGCGATAAAGTACGTGTATCCGTAATGGTATCGCCGGGAGCATCGCCGCATACGTATGAACCAACATCCGGACAATTAATCGAGGTGAGCAAAGCAAAGCTCTATATCAAAGTCGGCGCACCAATCGAATTTGAATTGGCTTGGCTTGATAGAATACTTTCAACCAATAGAGGTCTCTCTATCATCAACGCATCAGCCGGCATACACTTACAGCAGCATGAACACACATCACAGGATCCGCATGTATGGCTTTCTCCGAAAAATGCAAAAACAATGGTGGAGAATATCTATAAGGGGCTCGTCGTGATCGACTCTGTCAATGAGCAATACTACGCTGATAATAAAAAGAGATATCTCGCGCAAATCGATCGCTTAGATCGTGAAATTGAAAAAATATTAGAGAAAAAAATAAATAGAAAATTCATGGTCTTTCATCCATCCTGGGGATACTTTGCCAGAGACTATAAGATAGAACAGATACCAGTCGAGGCAGAAGGCAAAGAGCCAACCGCTCGGGACATTCAGCACCTCATCGAGCAAGCCAAGAAATCTCATATAACGGTCGTCTTCGCTTCACCGCAGTTTAATATGGAAAGTGCAGAGGTGATTGCTCGAGAAATCCAGGGCAGTGTCGTCATTATAGATCCATTAGCAAAAGATTATATAACAAACATGAAAAAGGTAGCCCAGGCACTATCCGAAGCAATGGAGTAAAAATGAAAAATGGTGTTATCGTTGATATGCAACATGTCTACTTTTCATATGACGACGTTGCAGTATTAGAGGATGTAAATCTTGAAATACAACAAAGAGATTTTCTCGCTCTTATCGGACCAAACGGTGGTGGCAAAACGACCCTCTTAAAACTCCTTCTCGGTATGCTTGAACCCGACCGAGGAGTCGTCCGTGTCTTTGGGAAAAATCCCAGACAGGCACGCAGACTTCTCGGATATCTTCCTCAAGTCTTTACGTTTGACTTTGATTTTCCGATAAGCATAATGGAAGTTGTTTTGATGGGCCGGTTAGGTAAAAGGGGCATAGGAAGGGGATATACGAAAGCAGACAAAGCAGCAGGCTTAGAAGCATTAGAAAAAGTTGGTATGGAAGATTTTAGGGATAGTGAAATCGGTAAGCTTTCGGGTGGCCAAAGACAAAGGGTTTTTATTGCCAGGGCTTTAGTTACTGAGCCAAAACTTCTGCTTTTGGACGAACCTGTCGCAAGTATCGACACACAATGGCAACAATCTTTTTATGAACTACTCCATGAATTAAATAAAAATATTTCTATCGTCATGGTGACTCACGATATTAGTGTTGTATCAACATTTATTGATAAAATTGCATGTGTTAATAGGAGACTCTATTACCACGGTTCAAAAAAGGAAGGCATGCATAAAATTGCGGAAATGTACGAGTGCCCAGTACAGGTACTCGCCCATGAAATGCCATTCCTCGATGAGAAGTAAGCAATGGCCGGAATACTGCAATATGAGTTCACGAGAAATGCCCTCCTCGCAGCTATGTTAGTAAGCATTGCGTGTGGCATTGTTGGGACGTTTATCGTCATTAAGAAAATAGTATTTATCAGCGGCGGCATAACACACGCTGCCTTTGGTGGTATCGGTTTGGGTTACTTGCTCGGCGTTAATCCTGTGTTGACCGCAATACCCTTTAGCCTCTTATCTGCATTAGCGGTAGGTATCATCGGTAAAAGGGCGAAAATTGGTGAAGATGCGGCTATCGGCATCGTGTGGGCAGTCGGTATGGCGCTGGGCATTCTTTTCGTTGGACTCACTCCCGGTTATGCTCCGGATCTGTTCAGTTACCTCTTTGGCTCAATTCTCACTGTCCCCTTTACAGACATCATCATTATGATCGTTCTCGATATCATCATTATCGTGACTGTGCTGTTTTTATACAAAGAATTCCAAGCGTTATCATTTGATGAAGAGTTTTCGGAAATTACAGGAGTCCCAACAGAAACATTGTACCTCCTCTTACTTTGTCTTGTGGCTTTAAGCATTGTTGTACTCATAAGAGTTGTCGGTATCATTCTTGTCATCGCGTTGCTCACAATTCCCACAACTATAGCCAAACAATTTACGAATAGATTGAAGCGCCTTATTATTTACTCTATAATTAATGCTGTTGTCCTAACGGTAATAGGATTGTGGCTTTCGTACCTCTTTGATCTCCCCTCAGGTGCTGCGATTGTCCTTGTCCTAGCAGTCGTCTTCTTAATTTCTGCCTTTGTTAAGCGGCTCATTGTAGTACGTACATTACATGCTTGACAAACAGTAAATTTTTTATAGAATTAAACCTAAGGATTTTTTTTCTGAATTTATACTTAAGCCTCGGTAAGGGATGTATGAAATGAATGATAATGATAAGACAAAAGAGCAACTGACAGAAGAATTAAAAGAGCTCCGCAGCCGGATTGGTGAACTGGAAGAGGCGGAAGTAGACCGCAAACGGTCTGAACAAGTCCGACTAGCCCTCTATCACATTGCCAACGCAGTAAACACAACTGAAGATCTCAACGAACTATTCAAATCAATTCAACAGCAACTTGGTACCATTGTTGATACGACAAATTTCTACATTGCCTTGTATAACAAAGGTGATGACACACTCCTCCTGCCCTATTTTGTCGATGAAAAACATAAATTCACCTCGGTCCCTGCAGGAAAGACACTGACTGCATACATAGTCAAGCATAATAAGCCACTCCTTGCAACAGAAGAAGATATTAAGAAAATGACTGAAGCCGGAGAAGTAGAGATGATTGGTACGATTTCAAAACTATGGTTGGGTGTACCGCTACAAACCGGAAAGGAAGTAATCGGTGCCCTCGTCGTTCAGAGCTATACAGATTCTTCCCTCTATACCGAAAAAGACTTGGAGATTCTGAAATTTGTTTCTGATCAGGTTGCCATTGCCGTAGAGCGTAAGCAATCAGACGAAATGTTGCGAGAGAGTGAAGAAAAATACCGACTCCACTTTGATAACGTATCGGACGTTATCTTCTCAATTGACCCCGACTTCAACCTTCTTAGTATCTCACCTTCTGTAGAAAGGGTATTAGGATATAAGGCCGAAGAACTGATAGGAAAATCGTTACGGTTTATCGATATTCTCGCACCTGACTACCTCGAAACGGCGATTTCCGAGACGACGCGTATTTTAATGGGCGTACGGATCACCTCTTCCGTGTATGAGTTTATTGCAAAAGATGGGTCAAGGAAATTCGGCGAAGTGAGCGGCGCTCCGCTGATTCGTAACAATGCTATCGTTGCGGCACTATGCATCGCACGAGACATCACCGAGCGTGTCAAAACAGAAAAGGCATTGCGGGCGAGTGAAGAAAGGTTTCGGGGTATTACCGAGAGAAGTTTCGATGCGATATATGAACTCGATCTCGATGGAAACATTACCTATATTTCTCCCGCAATAGAAAGAATCACTGGATATAAATCAAAGGAAATTCTTGGAACACCGTTCAATAGCTATCTACGAGAAACTGAAGTCCCCAAGGCAGTTCAGGATTTAGCAAAAGTAAGGAAGGGTAATAATCTCGAAGGCCTCAATTTAGAAATCATGAGGAAAGACGGGTCATTAGCATCGATTGAGTTCAACGCCTCTCCCATAGTCAAAGATGGAACAGTGATCGGCATTCAAGGAATCGCTCGCGACATCACTGAGCGTAAGCGCGTCGAAGAGGAATTGCGGATACTTGCCACGACAGATACGCTAACAGGATTTCTCAATAGAGGATTTGGACTCCTTCTCTTTGGAAAACAACTTCAAATGGCAAAACGGAATAATTCAAAATTGAGCATTTGTTATATCGATGTGGACGGACTTAAAGATGTCAACGACACCTATGGACATCAAGAGGGAGATGAAGTCCTACGGCTCATCAGTAGATTTATAAAAGAAACGCTAAGAAAAGCCGATATTATCAGTAGATTAGGAGGAGATGAATTTTTACTGATACTTCCTCAGTGTTCGGCTGATAAAGCTGTTCTCGTCTGGGAACGAATAGCCGAAAAGGTTGATGCATACAACACCAGAAAAATGAAACCCTACGTTATCAGGCTCAGTCGTGGCTTTGCCGAATATGATCCAGGAGAGGAAAAGTCGGTCGATCAACTCATCGCTGTTGCCGATCAAGAGATGTATAAGGACAAGCGTTCGAAATCTCCAAAATAAATTTCTTCATCAGTGTTTTAAATCGCTGTTATTCAGTAGTTTAATCACTGCAATTTCTGCCAAGCTCAATCTCGGAAAACATTGACATCACTTTATAACTATATACAATGTTAAAATAATTAGAAAATCAATCGAATCAATAAAGCAACGAGGAAAGTATATGCACTTCTGGCAAGGGAAATCTATAACAGTCAATATTCTGTTTTCGAGGGCTGGAGTAGCCCAGCACATCTGGGTTTGTAATGAACATGGTGCTCTTCTCTTCGACGCTGGCGATGGTGTACTCAGAGACATATTATCCAACAATCTTGATTTTGATAAGCTGACAGGTATCGTCTTTACGCATGGTCATTTTGACCACGTTGGTGGCTTACATTCACTCCTTGGTTATTTGCGGATGATAGGAAGAAAACAAACACTCCCTATCTATGCACCACAAGGCTGTACCGAGTTATTTGCTCTCGTAGATACCTTTACGAAGTGTTACGCTGACACCATGCCATTCAACATTGATAGAAAAAAACTACAGCCCCATGAAATTTTTGAACACGCGGGCATGATAGTCGAGCCATATCCTGTCGTCCACTGTGGCGGCATAAAAGATGCTACAGTACTTAACAAAATTCCGGCCTTCGGCTATCGAATCACCTATAAACATAACAGCATTGCTATAAGTGGCGATACTGCGATGTGCCCTTCACTGAGAGAGTTGGTGAAAGATGCGGATTTAGCGATCATCGAGGCTACGCTTGAAAAAAGCGAGGGTTCAAACAGAAAGGTCCTTGAAAAAGTACACCTTTCAGAGGATTTGGCAAAAGAGATTGGAAAATTAGCAAAAGAATATATTCTGATCCATAAAGGAAAAAGAAAGAGGGAAGTGCCCATACACGCAAAAAATTAAATCATGGCAGATAAAAATCTTATCGGCAGGTGCGGTCTCTATTGTGGTATCTGCGAAATCTACCGAGCATATAGGGATTCGAAAGAGCTTCGGGCAATACTCGCAAAGAAGCATGGTTGCTCTCCAGACGAAGTGCGGTGCGAAGGTTGACAGGCACTCGATGTTTATGCATGGTCTTATGATAAAGAGTGGGGAGCAAACTGCAAGATTTTGAAATGTTTAAATGCAAGAAGATTGCAATTTTGTTATGAATGTAACGATTATGGAACGTGCAACAAGCATGCAGAATTTACCAAAATATGTTCCGTGATCGGGCTCGACCTCACGGCAAATTTGCGAATGCTCAAAGAAGGTAGAATCGAAGAGTGGCTTTCGGAGCAAGACAAAAAATGGCGCTGCCTCAAATGTAACAAGCCTATTATTGTTTCTTATGGTTTCAAACAGTGCCACTGGTGTGGACATACGTTACGCGATTAGCAAAAAAACCCGGTGATGAGGTTTCATTTCTATGTTGGTTTACTCATAATTAGCGTTGCTGAGATTCTGTTATTTTTTGGCGTCACGTGGATAAAAATTTTTTTCACTCCTCTTGTATGGACTGGCTACATACTACTTATAGATGGCATCGTATTCAAGATAAAAAAGAAATCTTGGATAATGAATCGTGCAAAGACATTTTTAATCATGGCTGGACTCTCCATCCTCTTCTGGTATGGGTTTGAGTTTTTTAACTTATTCATTAAGAACTGGCGTTATGTGGGATTGCCAGCAGCACTGTGGGTACAGACAATCGGTTTCACATGGGCATTTGCAACCATCGGTCCAGCAATGTTTGAGACTGCTGATCTACTCACCTGCGCTGTTGCCTTCAGGATCAAAACGAAAACGTTTCAAACTCCAAAGGGTATCTTATATACTATCAGTGTAATAGGAGCACTATGCCTCCTCTCTCTCCTTGTCACTCCTCACTCCATAGCACAGTACCTTGTAACATTCCTGTGGCTCGGTCCACTTCTATTGTTCGACCCTCTTAACTACTTGAGAGGCCGCAAATCGATTATCAGGAATTGGGAACAGGGTAATATTCAGATTTTTTTATGTCTTCTCGTTGCCGGTACTATCTGTGGCTTTTTATGGGAATTCTGGAATTACTGGGCAACCACAAAATGGGTATACCAATTGGCCTACTTAGCAGAACCAAAAATTTTTGAGATGCCACTATTTGGATATCTCGGGTTCCCCTTACTCACATTGGACTACTACGCTCTGTACAGCTTTGTATTGAAGTGGAAGGACTGAATGTATTGACAGTAAGGGGTTCATCGATACACTGTAATAATGTTTACGAGCACAAAAATTCACATGCTATGAATTCCTTCACTCTGATCACAAGAAAATGAGAGGATACTACTCGGATAAGCTCTCCGCTCATCGGTTAAAAAAATGCTATGATATTGCTCCACCTCGTGTTCAACAGTATCTGGAAGCGGAAATAGACTACGTGCTACAAAAAGTACAACCGAACCATGTTGTTTTGGAACTCGGCTGTGGCTACGG
>CP070664.1:836593-839449 GCA_020355325.1 Caldifarciminota bacterium | reverse complement strand
TTTAACTTACAGGAGATATACAAATTATGGCTATTAATTCATGTAATGCAGTTATGGGTAAGCACCTCGTTGCTGGTTCACTTTCCGGTGAACTCATGGTTGCTGATGGTTCCTGCTGGACCGCCGGTTCTTCACTCGACGGCGCACTCGCAGACATCTGCTCCCGACTCATGGCTGAGGAGACCGCTCGCGCAGCAGCAGTTTCCGCAGAAACAGCGGCTCGCGTTGCCGCAGACACCACCCTTCAGGGTAACATCGACGCACTTTCCAGCAGCGCAGAAGCTGATCGTGGAGCAATCCGCAGCGAATTCGCTGCTGCTGACGCTTCAATGAACGCATCACTTCTCGCAGCAGTCGCAGGCGTTCAGGCTGACGTAGATCAGAATGAACTTGACGGCGACAACGACCGTGCTCTCATCCGCACTGAGTTCGCAGCAGCAGACACCGCTCTTCAGACTTCCCTCACAGCAGCAATCGCCGTTGTTCAGGCTGATGTCGATCAGAACGAGTCCGACGCTGACGCAGCAATCGCAGCAGAAACCGCAGCCCGCGTTGCAGCAGTAAGCGCACTCCAGGCTGACGTTGATCAGAATGAAGCTGACGCAGACGCAGCAATCGCACTCGTTGACGCTCGCGTTGACGCAATCCTCAGCGGCTCAAGCTCTGCTCTCGACCAGTTCGTCGAGGTTGTTGCAGCATACGAGGCAGCAGATAGCAATCTTCAGACTTCTATCACCAACCTCTCAACCGCAGCAGCAGCAGACCGTGCAGCAATCCGCTCCGAGTTCGCAGCAGCAGACTCCGCTCTTGAGGCTTCACTCCTCGGTGGCGCTTCCGCTTCTCACGACACTCTCAAGAAGATCGAAGATCTTCTCAATGCAGAGATTGCTAACCGTATTGCTGACGTTGACGCTGAAGAGACCCGCGCTCTTGCAGCAGAGGCAGCACTCCAAGCAGCAGCAACCGCTGAGAGCACAGCACGTCAGGCAGCAGAAGCAGCAATCCAAGCTGATGTTGACCAGAACGAAGCTGACGGCGATGCAGACCGCGCTCTCATCCGCACTGAGTTTGCAGCAGCAGACGCAACCGAGGCAGCAGCACGTATCTCAGGCGACGCAGCTATCGATGCACGTCTCGGTTCAGTAGCAGGCTTCCGCGTTGTTAACAGCGCAGGCACCTACGCAATGAACTGGGGACAAGGCAAGCCACGTATGGAACTCACCCTTGATGGTTCCGGTGGTGTTGACGTTTGCTTCAGCGTACAGCCTTAAGCATAAGGAAATAAGCAATAACTAGTTTATTGTTAAACTCCTGGGAGGGTGGCGAAAGTCACCCTCCCTTTTCCTTTATAAAATACTATTTAATAAAGCACGGTTAGGAGTTATAATATGGAAGAGAAAAAAACTATTAGTTTTAATGTTCGACCCTCGGACAGAAAAAAGATGATTCAAAGCTTTCTTGCAATGACTGTTGGAAACTTTGAGATTGCACAAAAGGAATTGATTGTTGATGTTAGCGATCATATTTTAAAAGACGATCCTCAGATCGCAATGGATCGTGCAAAGACATTATTAGAGCATATCGACGAGTACAGAGATGCACTCAATGATATTCATGAACTTGTTGCAGAGCATATGTTTGTTGATACCAAGAAGACACACATAAAGTTTAAGGCTGGCGAAAAAATGAAAGTAGAAGAGTTCAATGCCGCAATCAAAGAACAGCAAGCAAAAGACGAAGTATTAAAAGAAGAGATTAAACAAAAGGCTGCTCAGAAAAAGACGGCAGCCAAGAAAAGCACGGCAAAGAAAGCAGAAACACCTAAAGAAGAAGCAGCCGAGCCAGAAGCAACAGAAACCCAGGAGGAATAATGGGCTCAGGACCATTTAATTCATATCAGTCAGGACTGCACAATGTAGGTTCGTTCCAAGTTAGTTCGATCCCATATGCAAGTGCGTCAATTGACGTAACCTCGCCAACCACTCCAATTGAAATTAGTTTTGATAGAGTAACAAAATTTGTAATTGTTAGAAACACCGCAGATGCTATGGGCGCAGATGCACCATTAAGATTTGGCTTCTCAGCAAATGGGGTAAGCGGTAGCAATTATATAAAACTTATGCACGAGGACGAATATGAAGCCGATTTTAAAGTTTCTCGTATTTATCTCATGGCTGATACGGCAGTAGCAACCACTGCTTCTGTTTCCGCTGGGCTCACGGGAATTCCTGCAAGCCAACTACAAAATAACTGGTCCGGCTCTTCGGGAGTTGGATAATGGGCACTAGGGGTGGTGATAGGCGTTTTATGGCGAGATACGTCAATTACGTTAGGCAACAGATAGAGGCGGAGTATAGAGCAGCAGATCAAGTTTTAAGCTCGTCTATTGATGCAGTAGATACAACCGTGGACAATATTCTTTCCGGCTCATCTGAGTCGCTCGATGCTTTTGTTGAAGTTGTTCATGCGTTTAGAGAAGCCGACGCTGAAAACTCTGGCTCAATTACCGCTCTTGCTATTTCTGCTCGTGACGATAGAACACTTATTCGTGCAGAACTTCTTGCCTCCAGTTCTCTATTGCAAAACAACATAGCCCACCTCTCTGGTACAACAGCGATAGAGCGAGAACAAATTTTATCAACTCTCACTACTGCGACAGCGAGTGTAGAGGCGAGTATTTCTGATGAAACATCTGCAAGGACTTCTTCTATCGCAGCACTTTCAAGTTCAACCACTACGGCAATTTCAGATTTATCAACATCGACGACAGCAGATCGAGAACTTATCAGACAAGAACTCTCAGCGTCCGCCACCCAAATTAATAATAATATTTCCTTGCTTTCTTCTTCGGTATCT
>CP070664.1:830726-836493 GCA_020355325.1 Caldifarciminota bacterium | reverse complement strand
TTCCCAAGGATATGGTAATCTTTTATCTTCTTACCAGTCATTATACTTACTTATTGTACTAAAGCCTATATATTTGTCAACAATTCTATGCGATACTTCCGATGAGTGGTTCCATCGATGAGACAAAGATTAGAGCAATAAACGAGTATTACAAAACTCAAGCCTTGACATTTAAATGCTGTCGCTATATATTGTACAATAGTTCGAGTAGAAAAAATGTTATAAATCATGAGAAATAGATACAAGAGAAATTAATGAAGAATAAGCCTATTACCTGTGAGCAGTTTAAGAAACGCCTGAGCGACCTATGTGTGAGGAGCGGTCTATCGGGTTTGCCGCGTAAATTACAGGACAGGCACATTATTATGAAAAGCGTCGTTCTCACATTGGAAGCGGGAGAAGAATACACTGAGAAGCAAATAGATGAAAATTTAAAATTATGGCTTGCAAATATCGGTTCATCGATTGGGCTGGACCACGTCACTCTACGCCGTCAGCTCGTTGAGCTGAAATACCTTGAGCGTAAAATGGATGGATCGCGTTATCGCGTATGCCCTTCTGGACCAGGACAATCGATGTTTGAATCAGGCGTTGAGAATATTGACATATATGAGGTCATTCATGCCTGCAGGGATTCAATCGAACAGAAAAGGCAAGAGTATTTACGACAGAGGGGAATATGAAGCAGCACGAAAAGAGGGGGCTACAAATTTTATTTAACATGAAATTAAAGAAATACATTTGGCTAAGTGTATTATTAATAAATTATTACTCGTAAATTCTGTTTTTAGGTAGTAATATGAGTAATAAAGGAGGAAAACATGTATAAAGGTACACATCAAACGGGCGCACCATTTGTGTTAACCGTTGTGCTGGGGCTTTTTCTTGCTTGTATTTTTTTACCAACAGGGCGAGCCTATGCCCAAGAAGGAACAGGTATAAAAGGTGTTCTAAGAATACCCGATGCCAGCCATGTACAAATACTCACGACAATAGATGGGACAACTCTCATGGGCCGAATTGTCGAAATTAGACAAACTGAAATTCAGTTTGAAGCAGATGTTGGAACGCTCATAATTCCTATTACGAAAATAAAGGAAATAAAAGAGGTTCCCTTATCTTCGATAAAAAAAGGAGTATACTGGTTTCCAAATCCGAATCATACAAGACTTTTCTTCGCACCGACTGCACGCCCTTTAAAAAGGGGTGAAGGATATTTGCAGACTATTACCTCTTCTTTCCAATGATTGCATATGGAATAACCGATAATATCACAATTGCAGGAGGTATGTCCATATTTCCATGGGTTGGTATTGGAAACCAACTCATTTACTTCACGCCTAAGTGGGATTTAATGTGAGAACCAATTTTGCTCTGGCGGCTGGCGCACTGATGGTAAAATTCATTTCATTTGACAATGGTGACACGCCAATTGCCGGCATTCTCTATGGTGTGGGGACTCTCGGAGGATCAGACAGCAACATCACCGCTGGATTGGGTTATGGATTTGTCGAATGGGAGCTTGCAGATAAACCATTATTAATGCTTGGTGGGCAAACCAGATTATCACGACGTATGTCATTCGTGACCGAAAACTGGATGGTTCCGGGACTAGACGAATCCTTCATTTCTTATGGGTTTCGTTTCTTCGGCGAAACCATGAGTATTGATCTCGGTTTCATTAATTTGCTAGGCGATGGCACTGGATTTCCTGGTTTTCCTTATATAGATTTTGTTGTCAAGTTCTAATTATTAAATAATACGAGGAGACCTTATCTCAAAGCCATTCGATATCTTCAACTATAACCACATGAATTAACTTAATATTTTCAAGGAGATGAATTGGGAATCTCAAATGAAATTTTGAAAAAGAGGATGGGCATGGAAAAGGCGAAAGGCACACTAGAAATTATAGCCTATTTAGCCTCACTGAAGAGCCCGATGAGAGAATTGATGTTTGAAATTCGTTCTATTATCTTGGCGGTCGATGAGGAGATAACGGAATCCTTGAAACGGGATAGTATTGTGTTTCATTGTAATGCTGACTTTGCCGGGTTTCGTATTTTCGAAGACCACGTAACATTGGTATTTTTTCATGGCGCAGCACTGAAGGATAAATACAGATTACTAAGAAAAGGAGCGGACGGCAACGCACGGAGCATCACATTCTCATCGATTAAAAAAATCGATAGGAAAGCGCTGCAGGATTTAGTTCGGCAAGCAGTTGCCGTGAATAAAAAGAAATAATATCTGCTTAAAAAAACAGAGAGGATATCTGTATGAAATGGAAAAAACCATCGATAAAGCTGTTAGATTTTCTAGAAAAAAATCTAAAAAATGTTGATTGCCAGATGCGAAAGATGTTTGGACACCCTACTTATTTCATCAAAAATAATATGTTTATTGGAGTTCATGGCGATGTTCTCTTTCTACGATTGTCTTTGGTCGATAGAGAAAAAGTACTCGCAAAATACAGGATGATCAAACCATTCGAACCAATGCCTGGTAGAATTATGAAAGAATACGTTGTTGTTCCTAAAAATATCTATACGAATAAAAAAATTTTTTCATCCCTGCTTAGAAAATCGATTGAGTACGTCTCCTCATTACCTCCAAAAAAGAAAAGAGAGAGGAAGACGAATTTTCGGCACAAAAAAGGAGGTGTTATGAACAAACTGCTTGCCTTCGTGATCGCTGTGGCAATGGCGGGAGGGCTTTATGGGCAGGCTAATACGATAATTGGGTTAAAGGGGGGCGCAAACTATGATATATTTAAAACTGACGAAGAGGGCACAGAAACGCAGACCGGTTTTGGCTATCACGTTGGACTCGAGATGGGATATCACCCGTTAACAAAATTAGGCATTGATATAGGTGTTTTTTATTTCATTACTAAATACGGAGATCAGATTGACGGCGTCGATTACTCAACAACATTTAAAAACATATACGTTCCAGCGTCACTCAAATTTTTGCTCGCTCGATCTCAGAACGTCATATCCTACGTGAGACTCGGTGGCGCTGCAATGTTCCAGTTGAGTGGCGCGACAGAAGTCAATAGTGAGAAGACCGATATTTCTGATGATGCCTTGGAAACAGACTGGTATGTTCTCGCTGGGCTCTGCGTAGATATAAAAACAGCTGCCGATATTTTCATGAGGCCAGAAATTGCTGTTCAATATAACCTCACCGCAGATGACGATGCTACGGATGCAAGGGAACAATCAGGAGATTTGCTCTTGAGCCTTGGATTTTATCATAAACTGTAAATAACGATTAACATATGAGGCAGGGCTATGCCCTGCCTTTTTTTTACTCTCAGTAAATTGTAAGCCCATCGCTACGTTCAGATTAGGAGGTATTACCGAATCAACATCAATTTTCTGGTCTCTGAATATTCACATGCCTCCCGTCCCGAACCAGTGGTTCTTATGGGACTTATAATCAATTTTAAGAAGTAAACGCCACTGGGTACAGGACGATGAGCGTGGTCTGTTCCATCCCAGATGATCTGGTTAATTGAAGATTGGTGACTGGTTAATTGGTTAAATTCTTGTACCACTCTGCCTGTAGCATCATAGATTTTCAAATCAATTCTACTGTTATCTGTTTTCCCATATCTGATATCTGTTTTTTTGCTGAACGGATTCGGGCTCATCTGTAAGATAGTAGCAAGAGGTCTTAGATGCTTATGCTCTTCAATCCCAACGGTATCGGGTCGAGTTTTCAAGAGCCAAACATCTGCATTACCTCCGCCAAATGATTTCGTAAATCCTGCAATGACATATCCTCCATCTGAGGTAAATTCTCCTACTGACCCTCTATCCCAGTCTGCTCCGCCGTACGCATTTGCCCAAATAACGTCACCATTGAGGTCAGTTTTAATGAGATAAATATCGGCTCCACCCATGCCAGTAGAAAAAGTACTTCCAGTTATGATATATCCGACACCAGGAATTTCTTGAACCCACTTTGCTTTGTCTTCTTCTTGTCCTCCATAGGTTTTTGACCATATACTATCACCATCGGCATTTGTTTTAATAAGCCAAATATCGGCATCACCTGCACCGTACGAAAATGTCCATCCTATTACAATATATCCGCCGTCTGAGGTCTGCTCAGCTGCCCATGCATAATCGTCGTGCATACCTCCGTACGTCTTTGTCCAGACGACACCTCCATTGCTGTCGGTTTTTACAAGATACACATTATAGTCATTGAAATACCCAGTAAATCCTGCAAGGATATATCCGCCATCAGACGTTTCTCGAACTGAATTGCACCATTCGGTCAGTGACCCACCGTAAATCTTAGTCCAGAGCGTATCACCATTCTTATCTGTCTTTAACAGCCAGAAATCATACAAGGGGTCGAATAACCCGGTAAATCCGCCAATAATGTAGCCACCGTCAGAAGTCTCTTGCACTGACCAACCTTGATCATACAAGTAACCTCCATATGTCTTTGTCCAGAGTGTATCACCAATCGAATCTGTCCTTATAAGATAAACATCAAACATTCCCGCGCCGAACGAATAAGTGTGTCCTGCAATGATGTAACCTCCATCAGAGGCTTGTTGGACTGAATTACCACCATCCTCCATTGTTCCGCCATAGGTTCTTGTCCAGAGCGTATCACCATTTGCATTTGTCTTTATGAGATAAACATCGACATCACCCGCACCAAAGGACTCAGTCCATCCTGTCATTACATATCCACTATCTGCGGTTTGTTGCAGAGACATTCCGAATTCGTCGAGCGCTCCGCCATATGTCCTTGTCCAGAGAGTATCGGGTCCCTGGGCAAAGACGAGGAGAGCCGTCCCGCTGAGAGGGCCGAGGCAGAGAACGTGACAAGTCGGATGTAGGAGAAAAAAAGTCAGAAGTACATATGTACAAGAAATTAATTTCATTCCGCCTCCTCTTTACCCAATGTATTATACTGCTCATTTACATAAAATCAATAAATTATTGTTGAAATTCACATACTTGACTGAGATAAAAATCTGGTATATAGTGAATGTATGAAGATAACAAAAATAAATACTTACATGTTTGGGTTTTTTCTATTCACGATAGTAAACTCACCGGTGCATGGTGAAGAGGTCTGGGGAGCATGGTTTCCGGCTCCTTCTCCCGATGGTAAAAAAATCTCTTTTTCCTATTACGGCGACATCTGGATTGTCGACGCAGATGGTGAAAAGGCAGAGCGACTGACAGTAAGCGAAGGCTATGAGAGCAGATCGCTCTGGTCACCTGATGGACAATGGATTGCCTTTCAAACCGATCGATGGGGCAATGATGACATATGCGTCATGCGGGCTAATGGCACTGAGCCACCTGAAAGACTTACCTACTATTCGACGTACGATGCTCTCTACAACTGGACACCCGATGGAAAATCTGTCGTATTTGTCTCGCCGAGAACGACACTACGGCCAGCGCTTTATCGAGTGTCGATAGATGGCGGCCTTCCTCAACCAGTTACTCGTTTTACAGCATGGCACGTATGTTATACGCCTGATGGAAAAACACTATTTTATGAAAGAGGTAATACTCCTTGGTGGCGCAGGAAGTACCGAGGAGGTGCAAACGAAGAGATATGGGTAAAGACATTACCAGATGGTAAATCAGAAAAGATTACCGATCATCCTGGACGGGACGGATATCCGATGTATTCAGCGATTGACAAAAAATTGTATTTCCTGAGTGACAGGGGCGAACCAAGCGTCAGCAATATATGGCGAATGGATATCGATGGAAAAAAT
>CP070664.1:819748-830626 GCA_020355325.1 Caldifarciminota bacterium | reverse complement strand
GCGCATGAGTCTATCTGTCGCCATCAAGCATCCCCACAAACCATATTTTTCGATGGCCTTTTTTGCAAACTGTGAACACGAGGGCTCAAAGTTACATACATCACCCTGAGCTGGTGAAACGATTTTTTGATAGAGAGTAAACCCGCTACTCACCACAATCTGAACAGGATTTGTTTCATTGGATGACTGTGTGATGATGAGAAGTGCATATACTATATTCACGAACTATTTTAAATGGTTTTCTGTAAAAATCAAGGGAGATTAATGAGGTGGTACGAAAAAGCGAACCCTTCCATAGAGTACGTACTTCTTTTAAAAATCTTGCCTTGATTTTCCGTAAAATGACTATATACTATACAACATGCTCAAAGAGTACCTCAGCGAGGTGAAGCAATTAGATCTCGAAACGACGATTATTATTATCTATTCAACGTTTATTTTGCTGCTCGGTATCTATCTTCGCCGTATGCACCTTCTCCTTCCCCGACAAATTTTTCTCGATAGACTGATCTTTTTAGGTATACTCTATACGGCATCGCCCTTTGTGCTCTTTTTTATCTTTAAACATAAACCCAAAGATTTTGGCATAAGCCTTGGACATGTCAAAAAGTGGGCAAAGGAAAGCCTTGTATTATACCTCATCATGGCCGTTATATTATTTTTTGCGTTTCAGTTTACGAATCTCAAGTTTGCATACCCGTTATATCGCAGGGCTGCACAGAGGACAGATATTTTTTTGATCTATCAAGCAATTAAACTCTTCCACATGTTCAGTTGGGAATTCTTTTTTAGAGGATTTATGTTGTTTAGCCTCGAGAAGAAGGTCGGCAAGCTAAGTATATTAATACAAACGATACCGTTTGCTATCATGCACTATCGAAAGCCGCAACTCGAGGCTTACGGTTCAATATTTGCTGGTATATTTCTGGGAATACTCGGTCTTCGTGCGCGGAGCTTCCTTCCCTGCGCGCTACTACATTTTTTTGTAGCACTGACAGCAGATATACTAGGGATACTCTTTTAAAATCCTAAATTCTAATATCAAAATTTTGTTTACTATTTAGAAATTAGTGCTTAGATTTTCTATTTAGCCGTCTCTACTACCCTCTTTTCCCGTATCACCGTTACCTTTATCTGTCCTGGATACTGTGTTTCTTTTTCAATCCGTCGTGCGATTTCACGTGCTAAGCCTTCAGCCTCTACATCGGAAATTCTCTCGGGTTGAACCATCACTCTAATTTCGCGGCCCGCCTGGATAGCAAATACCCGTTCGACACCATCGAAAGATGACGCGAGTTCTTCGAGTGTATTCAACCGTCTAATATAAGCCTCGATCGTCTCCCTCCGCGCGCCGGGTCTTGAGCCTGAGATGGAATCGGCTATTTCAACAACTGCTGCATAGGGAGATGTTGGCGTGGTCTCTTCGTGGTGTGCTGCAATTGCGTTGACAATTACATCATTTTCACCAAACTTACGCGCGATCTCACACCCGGTAGAGGCGTGAGAGCCTTCAACATTCCCATCAGCAACTTTACCCAAATCGTGGAGTAATCCTGCTCGTTTAGCGACAATCGGGTCCAAACCAAGTTCCTGAGCAAGTAACGCCGAAAGATTAGCAACTTCCTTAGAATGTTGCAAGAGATTTTGTCCATAGCTTGTTCTATATTTCATTTTACCAAGATGTCTAATAATCTCTGGTGAAATTCCAATAATACCAAGCTCGAGTGTAATTTCCTCACCTGTATTCTTGATAACATTTTCAATATCTTTACGGGAATTATCTACAATCTCCTCAATCCGTGCCGGATGAATTCTTCCATCGGAAATGAGCTTCTCCATCGCCATACGAGCAATTTCACGACGAATTGGATCAAAACAGGAAAGTGAAATCGTCTCGGGTGTATCATCGATAATGACCTCAACGCCAGTAAGGTTTTCAAAGGCCCGAATATTTCTGCCCTCTCGGCCAATAATTCTCCCTTTCATTTCATTTGAAGGAATAGGCACAACCGAAATCGCTGTCTCAGCGGTATGGGCTGTAGCACACCGTTGAATAACCTGCAGAATTATTTCACGCGAAGTCTCTTCCGCCTTCATTTTTGCTTCTTCTTTTATCTGATTTACAGTTGACGCTGCCTCATGACGTGCCTCAGCTTCAAGATTTTTCATCAACATAGCCTTTGCTTCCTCTTTTGAAAACGTGGCAATTTTTTGTAATGCTTCGTTCTGTTCTTTGATGAGTTGATCAAAACGTTCGGATTTGGCCTGGATGATACGTTCTTTATTATGTATGTTGTGTTCCTTCGTTAATAATTCTTTCTCTTTATCAACAATAAGTGTTTCCCGTCTTTCGAGAACCATTTCCTTCTCGAGTGATCGTTTTTCTGCTCTTGCTATCTCTTTTCTCTTGGATGCAGTCTCTTTTTAAAAATTAAGTTTTTAATGGTACCACTGCTCTTTTGCTGCAATCTCAGCTGATTTGCGGTAATTTTCTGCTTCCCTTTTTGCCTCCTCAATTATCTTTGAAGCCTCGAGCGAGGCATTTGTTAGTTTTGACCTGCCAAATTTTACGTAGAAATAAATCACTAAAATAACGGCTACAATTAATGAGCCGATACTGATAATCAATTGGGTTGTCATACAATCTCCTTACCGCAATCGAGCGGTGAAATTTCAAAATGTTCCCCGCCGGTGGCGTGTGAGCATAAGTCTTTGAACCCAGATTTAAGGTGGGCGCCTGTCGACTATAAGTAAAATCCTATAGCCAAACCGAGCTCCCTTATGATGGGTGTTGGCTCAAGACTAAATACCCATCACGGGCACGGCAGGGAACGAATTAAGGAACTGCTTCATCTAACTTAAGAATGAGGGATCTCACCCTCTCTTCCATACCAGAGATTTTTTTATTAAGCTGAACCTCCCGTTGGAGATACTCGTCGACCAAATTCAGACATGCCAGTACAGCAATTTTGGTCGTCGATGGTAAAGGAAATTCGCGATGTATCTCTTTCATCTTTGTATCAACAATTATAGCAACTTCCTTTATTCGCTCGGTATCCACATCATCGGAAATGACTCTGTAGTCATTCCCAAAGATATTAACGACGACTTCAGTCTTCTTCACCGCATCTCCTAAATGAGCAGATTGCTAACTTTCTCAAGCAAATTATCGACTCTCTGCTTTACTTCTTTCTCCTGTTCTTTGAGATGATTATTTTCTTCCTCTAAGTCTTCGATCTTCTGCTTTAGTTCAGTAATGAGCGAAATTATTTTCTCTACTTTTTCCTCGAGTCTATTTATTTCGTCCAACCTTGCTCCTTTGTTCTCAAATGTGCCTGGAAAGATCCAACAATCTCGTCTGTAATTTTTTCGATAAAGTTGTTTACCTCCTTATCGGTTAGCGTTCGATCTGGAGCCCTGAAGTACAAACGGAATCCAAGGTTCTTTTTTCCACGAGGGAGGTTATCACCTTTATAATAATCAAAGAGACTTACCCTTTCTAAAACAGGTCCACCAACCTTTACGATAAGACTCATAACATCTGGGGCTTCGGTCTTTTCATTAACGAGAAACGATAGATCCCGTGTGTTTGCTGGGAATCTCGCTGGTGGAAGGTAAAAGGGCTCACTGACAAATGACCACAGTCGCTCTAATGCTAACTCCCAATAGAAAAAAGGGTCTTCACATAAACTGTTATCAATACAACCAAGATATCCTATTTCCTGTCCAGAATACAGAATTGCAACGGCTTGACTAAATCCCTTCATTGTTTCCGGTTTGAACATAACTTCACGTAGATGCAAGAAATCAAAGAGAGCCTCCACATCACCCTTAGCATCGAAATAGTCAATCTCCTCTTTATGTTGACCCCAAAAACCTGGATACCGCTGGCCACCCATAATTACCGCTAATTTTTTCTCCTGATATGGTGGTTCTGTAAGAGCTATGTTCCCTGTCTCAAAAAGTTTCAAAGAACGGTTTCCCTTCGAACGATTATAATTAACGCAATCCAACAAACCGAAAAAGAGCGTCGGTCTCAGTGCATCGAAACGCTCGTTTAACGGATTCTTTATTCTTACAAATTCCCCCCATCCAAAATCGACTAGTCTTTTGCTCGGGACGAGAGAAAGGTTGTAGGTCTCACTGAACCCTAAGCCGACGAGGTAGTTTCTTATCGCTTCTTCATACACTCGATGTTTATCTACCAAGACCTCGCCTGCCCACCGTTTCGGCAGTGCATCAGGAATGTTCATATAACCAAAGACTCGTGCAACCTCTTCATAGATATCCTCTGCAATCTGTACATCGCGTCGGTAATGCGGGATGGTAGCAACGAGTTTTTCTGTACCAGCCACGGGGATATCAATCTTTTTGAGCATAGTCTTAACTTGTGCTGCCGTGAGGTGCAGGGATAGAATATCATTTAATCGTGAGAGCGAAAAAATAACTTTCTTTGACTTCGATTTCTTCCCGAGACCTATGAAATCTACCTCTTTGGCAGTAGCATATTTTCTAAACAGCCTGCCAGTCGTTGCCGATGTCTCATCGACAATTGAAATGTCTGCGCCTCGTTCAAATCTCATTGAGGCGTCAGTCATCAAATTCAAACGCCGTGCGGTATGACCGATGCGTTGAGGATTAAAATAGGCACTCTCTAAAAGTACCCGTTTCGTTGATGCTGAAATCTGGGCACGCTTTGCACCGATAATGCCGGCGAGGGCTATTACACCCTCTCTATCTGCAATAACGACGTCGTCCTTGTTGAGTTTCAGCACAGTCCCTTCGAGCGTTATAAAGTCTTCACCCGAACGTGCCTTGCGAATTATTATGCCTCCCTTCAAGAGGTCTAAATCGAACGGGTGCAATGGTTGACCAGTAAGCAGCATCATGAGATTTGTACTATCAACGACATTGTTTTTCACGGTCATGTTCATGCAGTGAAGTCGCCACTTCATCCAGAAGGGAGATTCTTTGACCGCGATATTCTCAAAGATTCTCGCGGTGTATCGTGGACAACCGTGTAGATCTTGAATTTTTACCGTGTACGTTCCCGTTCGATTGTATTGTCTTAACCGACTCGTCCGAGTTGACTCTGGGTAATCGATATTAAACCCAACGGCGAGCTCGCGCGCGATACCCTCCACAGAAAGCCAATCCGGACGATTTGGCGTCGTCTTCATCTCGACGACAACATCATCGAAAATATCTTTAAAAAGACTACCTGATTTGCCTCTTTCCAAAACAATGACACCTGTCGATTCTTCTACGAGTCCGAGCTCTTGTTCACTCACCAATATGCCGTGTGATGTGATTCCAGTAAAATCTTTCTCAACAATTTTTTGACCATGCAGTGTTACTCCCGCTGGCCCAACGAGAACGAAATCACCCGGCTTAATATTTTGAGCAGCGGTGACGATTTGAACTTTTTTATCGGTTTTTATATCCAGTATGCTGAGGGTGCGTAAGCGGGGGTGCGGCAAGATTTTGTTAATCTTGCCAACGACGACACCCTCTGGTGCGAACGTATATTCTTCTTCGACCTCGAGTCCTAAATTTAAACAAACTCGTTTTAAGGCAGTGAGTTCGAGTCTCTTGTGTACTAGTTCTTCAAGCCACCTAATTGAAATTAACATTTAAAACTGCTCCAAAAATCTAATATCATTATTGAAAAAAACTCTTATATCATCGATGACATATTTTATCATTGCTACCCTCTCCACACCCATACCCAAAGCATATCCAGAATATTTCTGAGGCGAAATCTTAACATTCTTGAGAACCTGCGGATGGACCATACCACACCCCAATAATTCAAGCCAACCACTATTGCTACACACTGAGCACCCAGCGCCACTACATACCGTACAACTGATTGCCAGTTCACCCGACGGCTCGGTGAACGGGAAGAATGAAGGGCGAATTTCGAATTTTGTTTTCGGACCAAAGATATAGTTCACGAATTCACCCAAGAGCCACTTCAATTCGCCGAAGGACACGCCTTCATCTACATAGAGTGCTTCAACCTGGTGGAAGACCGGTGAATGACTTGCGTCGAAAGCATCGTATCGGTAGCAGCGGCCAGGGCATATAATCTTTACGGGCGGTTTTTGTTTTTCCATCACCCTAATCTGCACTGGTGATGTGTGGCTTCTTAAAAGTAATTCTTCATTTATGTAGAAACTCGAAAACATATCACGCGCCGGATGGTCCTTGCCCATATTCAGTGCACCAAAGTTGTACCAATCGTATTCAATTTCTGGCCCGGTAGCCACGGCAAAACCGACACTCGTAAAGAACTTAACGATTTCATCCAATGTTTTGGTGAGTGGATGAAGATGACCAACATGAGGAATCTTACCAGGTAAGAGGAGCTCGTAGGTTGCTACTTCTTGCTCCTTGAATCCTGCAAGCCGAGAATCTAATGTATGAATAAGATCTTTCTTCAGTTTATTAATCTCATCACCTAACGTTTTTTTCTCATCGATTGAGAGGTGTGGGAATTTCTTGAAAAGTCTATTAATCTCACCCTTACGGCCTAAATATTTTATTCGTACCCCCTCTAATGCTTCTCTATCGTGCGCCTGCTCCAACGCAGCTTGTATTTCATTCTTCAAACTGTCTAAGCGATTGTGCATTATGCTCCCTTACCGCCTCTCTGACCGCTTTTACAGTACTCAACCAGAGAATCGAATGCCTCGGGATGCTCATAGGCAAGTGCAGCCAGTGTTTTCCGATCCAGATCGATATCATTCTTTTTCAATGCATGGATAAATTGAGAGTATTTCATCCCTTTATTCTTGAGAGCGGCATTAATTCGTGTAATCCACAGGGTGCGAAAAACCCTCTTTTTCCGTCTCCGCTCCCGGTAAGCAGAAAGCCAGGCCTTCATAACGGCTATGCGTGCAGTTTTATATAACCTGTGTTTAGCACCCCAATAGCCTTTTGCTGCCTTTAACCATTTCTTTCTCCGCTTTCTCGTCTGTGGCACATTTTTCGTTCTTGGCATAATAGCTATCCTTTCTTAAATTATAATCATTTTAAGAAATCCGTCAATATTTTCTTACAGTAAGCCCTTCACTCGTTTTCTATCTGCCTTCGATACACGCGTTGATTGACGGAGTCTTCGTTTTCTCCTTTTAGATTTCGAGCTTAGGAGGTGGCTTTTACCCGCACGCATCCGTGTTATGATACCGCTCTTCTTCTTCTTCACCCTCTTCTTCCAACCTCTCTTTGTTTTCTGCTTTCCCATCGATTATCTCCTTTTCTTCTCTGGGAGAAAAGTAACGTAGATTGTATTATTTTCCTTCTTCGGTGGGTTTTCTATCTTTCCTAAACCCTCAAGATCAGTTATTGTTTTTTCGAGAACCTTCATCCCTAAATTGGAGTGTACGATCTCCCTACCCCGTAAGCGAAGCGTTACTTTTACTCGATCGCCATCCATAAGAAATTCTTTGATTTTTGCCAATTTAACCTGATAATCGTGTTCACTTATCTTCAAGGATATTCTCATCTCTCTCACTACCGTACGATGTTGGTGTTTTCGCGATTCTCGTTCCTGCCTCTTTTTCTCATAGACGTAGCGGCCAAAATCTAATAGTTTACACACCGGTGGTTTCGCATTTGGCGCTACCTCAACTAAATCAAATCCTCTTTCTCGTGCTAAACGCATTGCTTCTTTTATATGAAACTCACCGAGCACGCGTCCGTCCTCACCGATCAACTTAACCCTGCGTGCCTTGATTCTGTAGTTTACCCGTGGTAAAGGTTTAATTTTCACCTCCTTGTTCAGTTTTTATGAGATTAAAAGCTTTTTTTAATTCCATCTCGCCAAGGTCCTTTCTTCCTCTCTGCCGTACTGAAACTGTTTTCTTTTCAACCTCTTTTGGACCGACAACAAAAATATACGGAATTTTTTTTATTTCTGCTTCCCTGATACGGTAATTTATCTTTTCAGATTTCTCATCGATCTTTGCCCGTAGTCCTCGCCCTATACATTTTTTCAGAATCTGCTCTGCATATTTATTCTCTTTACTGGTTATTGGCATGACCATAACCTGAACAGGAGCCAGCCATAAAGGGAACGCTCCTCCGTAATGTTCAATGAGACAGCCGATGAATCGTTCGAGAGAACCATAGATTGCTCGATGAATAACAATCACTTCTTTGTGTATGCCATCTTGGTCCATATATTCAATGGTAAATCTCTTCGGCAGATTGAAATCAAACTGGATAGTGGTCGCCTGCCATTCGCGGCCAAGTGCATCCAAAAGTTTTATATCTATTTTCGGGCCATAGAAAACAGCTTCTCCCTCTTGCCTGGTATAGTCAAGCCCTACCCGATTGAGCGCAGAGATGAGTCCCTGCTCAGCCCGTTCCCATTCCTCATCGCTGCCCATATATTTATCTCTCTGATTCAGATCGCGTACTGAGAGGTCAATACGAAGGTGCTCAAAACCAAATTTATTCAACATTTTTATTGCTAATTTGAGAGCCTTGCAGAGTTCCTCCTCAATCTGTGCCGGCCTGCAAAAGATGTGTGCATCATCGATCGTAATGCTCCGTACCCGTAAGAGACCATGCAAGGTACCTGAAAGCTCGTCTCTATAAACGGTTCCTAATTCGGCATATTTAATGGGTAATTCTCGATAACTCCGTATTTTTGATTTGTATATCAGAATATGGCCAGGACAATTCATCGGTTTAAGAACATATTCTTGGTCCGCTACAGACAGCGTATACATATGGTCTCGGTAGAAGTCAAAATGCCCAGAACGATGCCAGAGAGTGCTCTGTGCGATGTGTGGTGTTGAGACGATTTCATAACCTGCACGAATATGTTCGTCCATCCAGTATTCTTCAATTATTCTCTTGAGTATCGCACCCTTTGGGTGCCAGAAGACCATTCCAGCACCAGCTTCTTCAAATATCGAGAAGAGTTCTAATTCAGTACCTAATTTTCGGTGGTCTCTTTTCTTGGCTTCCTCTATTTTCTCAAGATAGTCTGCCAGCTCCTCCTCGGTAGGAAATGAAACACCATAGATTCTAGAAAGCATTTTTTGCTGAACATCTCCGCGCCAATACGCACCAGCAAGACTCAGCAATTTAAAAACACCTATAAAACCCGTTTTCGGAACATGGGGGCCTCGACAGAGATCAGTAAAATCTCCATTTCGATAAAGACTAATCTTTTCCTCTGGAATTTCGTTGATTAATTCAATTTTATATGATTCCTGTCTATTCTGGAAAAAATCACGGGCTGCCTTTTTTTCCAAAAAAATGTGCTCAAAGGGAATATCTTTTTTAATTATCTCTCTCATCTTTTTCTCGATTTCTTCGAGGTCCCCGGGCGAAAACGGTTTATCGACCTCAAAATCATAGTAAAACCCTTGATCTATTGCAGGACCGATTGCTAATTTTGCCTCTTGAAAGAGCTCCTTAACTGCCATGGCCATTATATGAGATGTAGAGTGCCAATAGATTCTTTTACCGTGCTCAGTCGTAATATCAATCAGTTTTAACGCGCAATCCTGGGTTATCTCCGTTGAGAGGTCGCGCAATTCATTATCAATCTGTGCGGCGAAGTACTGCCTGTCATGCACGAAATCAATGATGCGAGAACCCTTTTCAACTTCGATAATTTTCCCGTTCACTTTTACTTTAGGCATAATGCAATTATAAAGTTTTTTTCTCATTTGTCAATAGTTGCTACAGTAAATACGTCGGTTTTTGAACATTTTTACAATCTAAACTGTACGGTAACCACTATTCGTCTTTAAATAGTGGTTTTTCGCCTTACAAGCCTCTCCTCGAACTACAATCATGGAGAGATACTGACATTGTCTTGACATTAATTTTATTATTATTATAATCGTCCATGGATCACATTAAATATGCTTTTATTGCCTTGCTGGGATGGGGGATTTGGGCAATTGGTACTAAATTACTGACTCGTTTTTTCAATACACCCAGTATATCCTTCTGGATCTCCTTCTGGTCCATCCTCTTTCTCTCTATTTTCCTTGCCTTCAGGAGAAACCTTATGGTGAATACGTACGTTTTGTACACTGTACCGATTGGATTTGTCACGATCATCGCAATGCTTGCATTCTATAAAGCTCTTAAAATCGGCCCCACCTCGGTCGTTATACCATTGACAAATATGTATTTAATTTTTCCTGTTCTCTTTGGTTTTATAGTTCTTAAAGAACCCCTAACGATGCAGAGAGTGTTAGGTATAGCGTTTGCTCTCGTAGCAACAATTCTCCTTTCGCTATGAAAGTAGTCATCTACGAAGACCACTTTGAGAATTTTTACCCGCTCGTACATCTCTATCCGCAATTCAATCTCAGGGTTGGTATGAAAACAATAGCCGAAAATATCCAGTACTACTTTCCAAGGGCGACCATCGATTTTGTTGCCCGAGATGTATTTACGATCAAGAAAATCAAACCGAGCGCGCCGACCATTTATCTATCAAGCCGCTTTAGCATGACAAAGAAGTTTCCTCTGGCTCAGGATGAAACACGGCTCATTGCCGACTCAACTGTAGTGGGTTTTGTTAAATATAGACCGCCCTTTCCTCACACGCTTACTGAAATAGAACAGATGAAACGAGAGAGTAAAAAACCTCAAGAGGTCTCAGGCTTTGTTTTGACTCACCTATGGGATTTGATTAAATACATCGAACCGATGTTACGTCATCATTTTAAGACGACGAAGGGTAAACATCACACACCTGCAAAAGTGTATGTTATGGGCATGAGAAAGAATGTATTCGTGGCTCGCGACGCTCATGTTCATCACCAGGTTACTATCGATGCTACCGAGGGTCCTGTTTATATCGATAGGAGGGCGGTCATTCATCCGTTTTCAACGATT
>CP070664.1:817114-819648 GCA_020355325.1 Caldifarciminota bacterium | reverse complement strand
TTAACGTGTCCTATTTACTGTCTAATGGAGAACAACGACTTTCTGACATACGTTTTCGTCGCTCGTTTCACCGACAATGAAGTAAATACCATTTGGGATTTCCCTGTTTTGTGTATCTTTACAATCCCACGTTACGACATCGGTTGGATTATCAAATGCCCTCAGTAATCTGCCGAGAATATCATAGATTTTTAACCGTGTAATACGTAATGGGTTAATCAGTTCTATATATACGATGTCCTTCCCCGGATTTGGGCGTACAAAGACAGCAGTGTAATTCTTGTTTCTTAGATATACGTTTAACTCAGTCGGTGTTCCCTGCTCCACTGCTATAGTTGCGTAATATTTTGGCACGTAGTCAGGATGGTGAACTTCGATATTATAGGAACCCGGTGAAAGAATTCTCCGGAATCGGCCAAACTGTGGCTCACTCTGCCTCGGAGGTAATCCGGGATCATAATACCCTTCGATAATAACTTCTGCGCTCAACGGTTCGCCGGTGATAGAATCGTAAACACATCCAGTAACGCTGCTGCCAGCTACTCGATCTAAGAGATAATATGCACCAGCGAGATTCCTTTCGCAAATATCGTCGACCATCCATCCTGGCTGAATTGTGGTCTGGCTTACCTCAATGCAGTATGTAAATATACCGCAGACACCATATAACCAGTTTCGTGCCCTTCCATCGAGCCCGACACCAGGCAGTGTTGTGTAATGACTGTTCCCCTGATCATTAATGATGCGTTTCGAAATTGAATCAGCAATTTCTCTGATGAACGGATAATCTGGAGAATAACCTCCACTCCACCGGTATGGGTAGTACACAACTTCACCGAGGCCTGTCCGTGCTGAATGATAGGTATTACAGAAAACGAAATGCTGTTCGAGGCACAGAGCGCGAATTGCCCTCGTTTCGTTTTCTGAGAATGGTTCGGGTCCACGATAGTATTCCGAAGACGGATCAGAGCTTCCTCCCTCTGACCAGTAGAAGTCATAGTTTCTATTGAGGTCGACGCCATCATAGTCTAAATCGAAAATACCATTGTTGTTGTTGTCCCTCTTATTTTTTCTCCAAATCGTATCGATACCATTCATAACAATAGAATGTCCTTCAGGATTCAATATCGGAACGAACCATATTTCTTGGTTGTTGACCCAGTTGGTTTTTGTGGAATCAAGCGTATAACTGTTTATTAAATCGTTGATCATATACATACAGATTTCGATGCCCAGAATCTCTTCGGCGTGATGACAACCAATGTAGAGTGCTGCCGGTTCATCTTCCTCATTATCCGCACTGTCCGAAATTTTCATTGCGAAAATGGGGAGAGAATCGCACGTGGAGTAACCTATTGTATCGAGATGAGCAATAAATGGGAAGTGGGTGGCGATAGAATCGAGTTCATAAGCCACTTCATCAAAGGTGTGGTATCGTGGATCGATAGAGACGATGAAGAGCAGTAAAATCACTTAAGGAGTATTACTTTTTTAATTTGTGTATAATCTTGTGTGTTTAAATTTATAAAATAGATACCATCGGCAACTCGACGTCCCTGGTCATCAGTACCATCCCATACTACTTGGTTAAATGGTTGATTGGTTAAATGGTTAAATTGTTTCACCAACCTGCCGGTGACGTCATAAATCTTAAGCGATATTGCTTGACGCGGATCTGTTATCTGGTATCTGATTTCTGTTATCTGTCTACACGGATTCGGATAGATGTATAGCCCGTAACCACGAGCTGGTTCTAATTCAAGGGTTTCCTCAGTACCGTATAGTCCATACAAGTAGATTGTGAAATAATCTTTTTTATGATACGTATTGTCATTGCATTCTAAATCGATTATGAAGCCAATCGTGCTGTCTATTGGTGCATCGCTGATCTGTACGGTATAGATATCACTATAATTGTTTCCGATAGCGCCGGCAGCAATGTTACCGAAATTTGAAATGCTATCTAATAGGAGAACATCACTATCATCCGAACGCAGTGTACCGACAACGCCATAAGCCGTCGTATCACCGTCATTTTTAATCTGCACATAGATATCTATGATTTCGTTCGGCTCGACCATACCATTATTATTTCCACCAGCTGAGTCATCTATTGCATAGTTCATGGTGTATAACCATGGTGTATTGATCCGATCACCTGGTGGGTTTGTGGTGATGAGAAGTGCTCGGCCACCTACTAATGGCACGGCATGTGGGTCGTAGCTGTTTTCGTAAAGATACTGCAGACCGCGCATCTCAAGGTGGTCTTCCATGCCGACGGTATTGCTCGTGGCATTGCTGACGTTCTGGTAGAGGAATAGTATCTCGCCGTCGCCTGTATGCGTTGGGTAGGCTTGTGGGTCTAAGAGAATGGCTTGGAATGTTTCTCGCTGAGAAGAGACACCCCAGTGCGCACAGTCTTTGAATTCGATGATCCAGCGATGGTTGAGCGTATCATCGTAGGAGTAGATATCACCATACCCACTCGAACTCGGATCGAGGTCATCCCAGAATGGCGCCAGTAGTCTCTTCGG
>CP070664.1:802853-817014 GCA_020355325.1 Caldifarciminota bacterium | reverse complement strand
TGCCGAAGAGGAAGCCTGGATAGGCGCCGACGAAGAGGGCAGCGATCCCCATGACGATGCCGAAGAAGATCATGACCATGGAGCCGCCCTTCCATGGTGCCCCGAGCGTTGTCAAGCCGTTGTAGGCTGCCATAAGAAGGATATATAAGAAATGAGGGCAATGATCCTTCGACAAACTCGGGACACTGAATTTTACAAACAAATCGAAGATTTGAGTAAAATTCGTGGTGGCAATACATGGCAATTAGGGGCGAAGAAATGATTGGTTTTGACTTTTTCCTCGATCGTTTTGGTATCTTCCTCAGTGTCATATTTGGATTTATTGGCTTAATGTCTTTGGTCTATTCTCTCGCAACCGTAAAAGAAAAAGGTCATAAGTTAGAGTACTATTTGATGCTTTTATTAATTGTTGGTTCAGGCATCGGTGTAGCACTTTCGTACAATCTTCTGCTGATTTTTATCTTCTGGGAGATTTCAACGTTCGCTATATGGCGAACCGTGGGGTATTATCGGAAAGATGAAGATCTCCGTGCGGCCACTATTACGTTTCTTATAAACTTTGCTGCAGCAGCCGTTATGCTGATAGGTTTAGTAGTACTCTATATGGAAAATGGAACCTTCAATTTCTTTGAAATAAAAAATTTTAATAATCTCGCAGCAATTCTTATTATGATTGGCATTCTTGCAAAATCGGTGATAATTCCTATTCATATTTGGCTTATGCCAGCCTATAAAGCAGTGCCCTCGGCAATTGGTGGCTGTTTGGTTGGTGTGGCTGAAAACATTGGTGTCATTTTATTCTTGAGACTTTTTACTACTGGCAGTTATTTTTCACCTGATTTCTTTACTACAGTAGCATGGCTGGCGATTGCTTCGAGCCTTCTTGGTGGTGGTGCAGCGCTTTTATCAAATAATCTGAGAAACTTACTCGCCTTTTCTACAATTAGCCAGATTGGTTTTATCTTACTGGGATTTGCCGTTGCCGGTACGTATGGCATAGTGGGTGGTATGCTCTATATTCTCGCCCATGCTCTCGCAAAATCAGGTCTGTTTTATGGTGTTGGTGTTATTGAAGACTCGACCGGTAGAAACGACCTGAAGGCAGTCAGTGGTATGCTCAAGGAATCACCGACGCTTGGAGTTTCAATGGCATTTTTAGCCGGTTCTATTGTCGGTTTCTTCCCGATGATAGGTTTCTTTTCCAAATTGTGGGTAATTATTGGTGCGGTGGAGAAGACAGCATATTTGGGTGTCGGAGCGATGATTGCCGCAGTATTCACGTTGCTCTATAATGTACGGTTCTACCATGAACTTTTCTTTGGCGAAAGACTGGCAAAGGTTAAGAGACCCAGTTATACCGCGTTGGCAGTCATACTTATCCTCGCTCTCGTGTCACTGCTTCTCGGGATATTCTTTTATTACCCCGTAAATTATTTAACAGTGAATGGAGGGTTTTAGACATGAATGTTGATTTTTTGGGTTTGGAATTTCCAATATATTACGTAATGATTCTATTACCTGCGATTGCTGGCTTGCTCGGTTTCCTTATCAACCGGCTACGCAGTGAATTTAATCTTCTTGGATTCTTCCTCACCCTATGGTTTGCTATAAAACTCTTTATCAAAACAAGAACCGAGGTTCTATCTTTCAATATTGCTACTTTCGCAGGAATAGATTTTACATTTTATGTTGATAGCCTCTCAGGATTTATCATTCTCTTCAGTGCACTATTTGGGTTTCTTATCTGGTTTTACTCTTTGAGGGCGATGTCGAAGACGCCACGAGAAAGAGTTTATCATTTATATATTGCCCTCACCTTATCCGCGACAAATGGTGTTCTCCTTACTGGAAACCTCATATTCCTGTTGATTTTCTGGAATGTCCTCGTTTTTACGCTCTATGGTATTCTTCTGGTCGGTAAGAAAGATAGTTCATTTGCGGCACGAAAGGCAGTAACAATAATCGGCGTGTCTGACTATATTCTGATGCTGGGCATTGTGATACTGTTGATTAAAACCGGCAACATCAATTTCCCAGTTGAACAAAAGCTTCTCTTGAATGATCCCTGGTATATTACGTCCTATCTGTTTATATTGGTTGGCGCTATTGCCAAGGCCGGGGCTATGCCTCTGCACACCTGGATACCTGAGGCAGCAAAGGCTGTTCCAGCCGGAACCATGGCGTATATACCAGCCAGCCTTGATAAATTATTAGGTATTTATTTTTTGGTGAGGATTTCCTATTTCTTTTTTGACATCGCAGGCTCAATGCCAGTCCGTATTATTCTCATGATTATTGGTTCAGTAACAATTGTTGCTGCAGTTGGGATGGCAATGATTCAAAAAGAAGCAATGAGACTTCTCTCATTTCATGCGGTCTCACAGGTTGGCTACATGGTTTTAGGCATTGGCACGGGCATACCGATTGGAATTGCTGGCGGTCTTTTTCATATGATAAATCACGCCATATATAAAGCGTGTCTCTTCTTATCAGCTGGTTCAGTTGAGTATCGGGCAAGAACCACAAATCTCGACAATCTCGGAGGGCTTGGCACGAAGATGCCGGTTACCCTCTTTACATTTTTAATCTCGGCACTCGCCATTTCTGGCGTGCCGCCATTGAATGGCTTTTTTTCAAAGTGGATGGTCTACCAGGGTATTGTAGAATTTGGAAGCGAATCAAATCTCTGGCCAATCTTCTTGGTAGCGGCAACATTCGGAAGTATTTTGACGCTTGCTTCATTCTTGAAAATAACCTATTCATTATTCTTGGGTGAAAGACCAAAACCGCTCAACAAGGTGAGGGAAGCTCGATTTGAGATGGTGGTGCCGTCACTCATTCTTGCTTTATTATGTATCATCTTTGGTGTATTTGCCTATCAGATTCCACTGAAGAATCTTATCTATCCTGCACTGCCGTTTAGAATTGTAGAGACTGGAATCTGGTTGCCGATGCTTGCAACAATATTGATTATTGTTGGTATTATTATCGGTTTGATTATCTTCTTATTTGGTACTGCAGTGAAGCCGAGAAGGAGTCGAGTATTCGTCGGCGGTGAAGTATTAGAAGAGGAGGCGGCACGGATGACAGGTCCCAATTTCTATTCTTCGGTCTATTCGCTTGATATGCTGAAGAAAACTTATGATTTTGGTGAGGGCGGCGCCTTTGATTTTTTCAATTATTTAAACGGCGTAGCAAGTGGGTTTGCAGTGATGTTTAAAGATGTCATTAATCGGCTGATTGTAGCGATTTATGAATATATCGGGAAACTTATTCGAGTTTTTGGTCAGTTGACGTCGTTTTTACATACTGGTGAGCTCTATACCTATGTAGGCTGGATTATTCTGGGTGGCATTATTATATTGATGTTATTGGTATTATAAAAATGGGTGATCAAGGGTCAACAAGGGTGATTATGGTGAATCAGGGGTGTAATATTAATTTCATGCCCTTGATAACCCCTGCATGCTGGAGGTTTCGATGATTGAGCTCTATCTATTTCTCATATTTATGCTGATTGCAGCAATCATTGCAATTGAGATACAGGATCTCCTTGCCGCCATTATCTCTCTCGGTGCTGTTGGATTCTCTGTTGCTATTATGTTTATCTTTGTCCATGCCCCTGATTTGGCGATTGTACAAATTGTTGTTGAGGTTCTCACGGTTGTTATTTTTGTAGCGGTAGTTCTGCGGACGACCCACGTTGATGAAACGATTGGCAAAAAATTATCGGGCACACAAATTTTATCAATTGTTTTTTATGCATTTTTTGTAATTCTATTCTTGACTGTTATGATAAGATCATTACAGGAGTTGCCAGCGTTTGGAAATGCAACAATGAAAGTTGCGAAGGAATATATCAAACTGGGACTTCCACAGACTGGAGGTGCAAATATTGTTGCTGATGTGATTTTAGATTTTCGTGCGCTCGATACCCTGGGTGAGGCTACAGTCCTTTTTACTTCGGTTATTGGTGTCGCGGCTCTGATGCGCAAGGTAGGGAGGAAGTGACGAGGGAGGTTTTATGAGAGGCATGAGTTTGATTGTTAAAACGATCACGAATAGTATCATTGGCTTCATATTTATATATGGTCTCTATATCATTTTGCATGGACACCTGACTCCTGGTGGTGGTTTTGCAGGTGGTGTAATCATCGCGGGCGCTTTTGTTCTCAAGATTCTTGCCTTTGGTAGTGGTGCGAGCGCTGAGAAGCGATCTACAACTGTCGCCTCGATATTTGAGAGTGTTGGCGCACTTCTTTTTATTGGCGTTGCCATGAGTGGGCTACTCCTCGCTGGCACATTTTTTCTGAACTTTCTACCGAAGGGAGTACCGTTACACCTCTTGAGTGCAGGCATCATTCCGCTCTGCAATATTGCAATTAGTATCAAGGTTGGTGCCGGACTGTTTTCGATCTTTCTCGCCTTGGCGGCAATGAAGTATATTGTGGAGGATTGAAGAACATGATTGTCTTTGTGAGTTGTATCATTTTATTTCTCATAGGTCTCTATGCAATTGTGACAAAGCGCAATTTGATTAAGATTGCGATCGGTTTTGCCTTTATTGAATATGCAGTAAATCTGCTCTTTGCCCTGATAGGTTTCAAACGCGGCGCCCTTGCTCCAATCATAACACAGATAGATAAGCCGCACAATTTCGTTGACCCCATTCCTCAGGCCTTGGTGCTGACTGCAATTGTGATTGCTTTAGGAACAACTGCGCTCATGCTTACGGTCATTCTTCGCATCTATAATCGCTACAAAACCTTTGATATTGCGGAAATCAGAAAACTGAAAGGATAAGAAAGATGGACGAATTTTTATTTACCCTTCTTTACCCCTTTTTATCCTTATGTAACCTTGTAAGAGGGAGGAGTTGATGCTGTTCATTCCGCTCTTATTTGCATTACCTCTGATTACGGCATTTGTCATTCCAATATTGGGTAAGATTTATAAACCATTGGTCTGGATCGTTACTACTGTTGTTTCCTTTATTTTATTTATCATTGCGTTATATGGTGTCGCGGTTACTCAAGAGATTCCCATGAGCGTTTACAAGATGGGTAATTGGCCACCGCCGCTTGGTATTGTTATGGCCTTTGATTCATTCTCCGCCTTTATGGTACTTATGATTTCAATCATTGTATTCACGACAAGTCTCTTTTCTCTTCGGTATCTCTCTCGCTTCACTGGGCAGTGGAAGTTTTACACACTATTCATGTTAATGACTGCAGGAATGATGGGGATTTCGATTACCGGCGATTTGTTTAATATGTTTGTCTTTTTAGAGATAGCGGCAATCTCTTCATATGCCTTAGTTGCCTTTGGTATTGAAGGTGAAGAATTGGAGGCTTCTTTTAAATATATGGTGATGGGTGAGATCGGAGGATTGACATTTTTATTGGCAATTGCTCTCATCTATGCGAAAACATCGACCTTGAATCTTGCGGATATTTCAAATTCTATGCAGGTAATAAGAGGCACAACATTTTTCTGGATGATAATAGGGATGATGCTGTTTGCCTTTTCGATCAAAGCAGGATTAGTGCCTTTTCATACATGGGCCCCAGATGCTTATCCTGCTGCGCCAGCGCCCATTTCTAGCCTTTAATCCGGCATCTGTACAAAAGTTCTTGGTATATATACTGTTGCACGACTCGTTTTCAATGTTTTCGGCTTAACGCGTGCAAACGATCCGCTGTTTTTCAATATTTTAATTGGTTTAGGATTGTTATCCATTGCCTTTGCTGGACTAACAGCACTCAATCAAAACGATTATAAGAGATTGCTGGCTTATTCAAGCATCTCTCAGGTGGGCTACATTATGCTTGGATTTGGCATTGGTAATTACTATGGGGTGGCTGGAGCTATTTTTTATATCTTAGCCCATAGTCTCGCAAAGGGATTACTCTTTTTGACTTCCGGCTCTGTGGTTCATGCTACGGGTACCCGTAACATAAAAAAACTTGCCGGACTCGGCGAGCGTATGTCAACCACGTCCTGGAGTTTTAAAATTGGTGGTCTCTCCTTGACTGGTATACCACCATTAGTAGGATTCTTTGCAAAATTATTCATCATTATTGGTGCAATACAAGCAGGATTTATATGGATTGCAATGTTCGCGATTCTTCTCAGTGGTGTAACGCTGGCATACCTTCTGAAAATTGAAACCAATGTATTTATGAAAAAAGGAAAAATCGACGCGAAGGCTGCACCATTTACAATGAGAATAGCGATGGTATTCCTCGTCGTTTTGATTGTCCTCATGGGTGTTGGTTTCCAGCCGATTATGGATTTCATTATTGGCCCAGCTGCACAAGCGCTGCTACGCGGTCTTGAGTATGCAAACTTAGTATTTGGTCCTTTTACCATGAATTTCTGAGGAGGTGTTGATGCGCTACGTTCTCTATTTTATAATTGGCTTCTGTTTATGGCTTCTCCTGACCTTGAGTGTCAATCTTGATCATTTGATTGTAGGCGTCGTTGTCGTCTTACTCGGGACCGTTCTTTTTGGTGGATATTTTACTGATAAACCGATTAAATTCCTGCAGATACACAGGCTCTTCTGGTTTATTGTCTATATCCCTGTATTTATTTGGTACATGTTTCAAGCCAATATCGACGTTGCCTATCGCGCGCTTCATCCCGAAAGACCCATAAAGCCCGGCATTGTAAAAATCAAGACGACCCTCAAAACAAATATTGCGAAGGTATTTTTAGCAAATTCCATAACCCTGACACCAGGCACGATGACGTGCGAAATCGATGGAGATTACTTATACATACACTGGATTTGGGTTCAGAGTGAGCTCGTTGATAAGGCCTCAGAAATTATCGCGAGTCGTTTTGAAAAATGGTTGAGGAGGATTTTCGAATGATGAGTGTAATCTTTAGTATTCTCGCCATTGGCGGTTTTCTATGTCTGTACAGAATTTACCAGGGTCCTTCGATTGCCGACCGAGCAGTTGGTGTGGATATTATGGGCATACTCTTTGTTGGTATCACTGCATTGAGTGCTCTGTTTTTCGATCTTACATTTCTCATGGACTTATCTATTACACTGACACTCTTCAGTTTCATCGGTACATTGGCACTCGCCAAGTATCTTGAGAAAAGGAGTCTCGATGATTAGTCCTATTGGTTGGTTCATTATTTGGCTTGGCATACTTTTTGATATTCTCGGTACTATTGGACTCGTTCGTTTTCCTGATGTGTATAATCGTCTGCAGGCATCGACAAAGTGTGTCACACTCGGAACATTTGGAATCATGGTTGGCATATTTCTTTTGAAGGGGTTCAGTCCAATGGGAATAAAGGCACTCATTTGTGGTGCATTTCTCTTGCTCACGAGTCCGGTTGCGGCACATGCGCTGATGAAAGGTTCATTACATTTCGGAACGAAGATGTGGAAAGGATCTGTCGTTGATAAATATGGCGAAGATAAGCTCGGCGGTGAACAGATCGAAAAAGAAGGGTGAAATTGGAGGTGTAGATGCGTAAGCCTAAGCTGCGAGAACTCGGAGAAGCACTGCGGGCGATCTTTTTAGGTCCCTTTACTTCAAAGTTTCCATTTAAGCCTTCACCGGCAGCCCCGCGATTTAGAGGGAAGATTGAATTTGATTTTGAAAAATGTATCTTGTGTGGTGCATGTGTTGAAGTATGTCCAGTGAATGCGCGTGCTCAAGAGGACGATAAACTTAAAAAAATTCGCAGAGAGATTCATTATCAGGAGAGGTGCGTTTACTGTGGACAATGCGTAGCATACTGCACGACAAAGGATGGTATAAAACATACTCAGGAGTATGATTTAGCCCAGATAACCCGAGAAGGATATGAGAATGCAATTGAGAAGGAATTGATTCTGTGCGAGCGTTGCGGTGAAGTTATAACCACACGGGCTCATCTTTTATGGATAGCAAAGAGGGTCGGCGAATTGGCCTATGCCAATCCTAATCTGTTTCTCGTGCTATCACAGGAGTACGGTGAAGAGGCAATGCCAAAAAGAATCGATGGAGCACCATACAGGAGTGAGCATTTACAGTTTTTGTGTCCTGCATGCCGCAGGACCGTCTATCTCCATGAAATCTGGGGATACTGACCGTTACACTCAAATCCCATATCACAAACACATTTGAGCTAGTTGTACAATAAACACTGGAGGGGCTGATAATGATTGTCGAAGAAAATAGAATAACGTATCGGCGTGCTACTGTTGATGATATTGAAGTCTTAGTTGATTTTAGGGTTCGGTTCTTGAATGAGCTGTATAAGCATCCAGACGATGATGAGACTGCAATTATACGAAAATCATTACGAGAATATTTTTCAAAGGCGATTCCCTCTGGTGATTTTATTGCCTGGTTTGCAGAATACGATGGAAAAGTAATCGCTACGAGTGGTATGGTAATCTGGCGAGTGCCAGCGAGGTATCATGGAGTTGAATCTGGAAGACTTGGATATATTCTCAACATGTATACAATTCCCGAAGACCGAAGAAAAGGTATTTGCACCCAATTATTAAAAGAATTAATGAGAGAGGCTAAATCATTGGGACTTAAATACCTACACCTTCATGCATCAGAAGATGGAGTAAATATCTACCGCAAAGCAGGATTCGTTGAGCCCGATCAGATAGAATTACGCTTGAGACTTGAATGAGAAAAATTTTTAGTTTTAAAAAATTACAAAAGCATTTCGGTTTTCAACCCGACCATGGTGTGATTGTCGTGAGTGTTTCTCAACAAAGACTTTATCTTATAAAAAGAAAAGAGATTATAAAAAATTATCCAGTCTCTACGTCTCGATATGGCATAGGGAATAGGGATGGAAGTTATAAAACACCACTCGGTGTGCATCGCATTTCTTCAAGGATAGGGAAGGATGCACACATTGGTGAGATTTTTCAATCGCGGAAACGAACGCACAGGATTGCACGGATATCAGCCGCTACCACTGGCAAGGAAGAGGATGTCATAACAACACGCATATTAAGGCTCGAGGGGCGAGAGCCTGGGATTAATAAAGGGAAAGGGATTGATTCATACGAGAGATGCATTTACATTCATGGTACGGCAGCAGAGCATCTCATCGGAAAGCCCGCCTCTCACGGCTGTATAAGAATGAGGAACAAAGATATTGTAGAGTTGTTTGATTTAGTTAAAAGAGGAACACTCGTCGAAATCAGAAAATAACAGTACCATTCCGACTATAGGTCGGGATTGCCAAGAAACTAAAGTAGAAATATTAATGTCACACCGATGACGGCGACGATGGTTCCCAGTATTGCGCCGAGACTTATTTTTTCTTTGAAGATCCAATGAGAAAGAGGGATTAAGAATATCGGGGGGAGCGCCATTAAGGTTGAGGCGATACCGACAAAAGTATATTGAACAGCCACGAGTGAAAGCCAAACACCCAAAAAAGGACCGAAGACTGCACCGCCACACATAGCAAGCGTTCCTTTTCTGTCCTCTAATTGTTTAAATGTTGTTCGTATTTTGCCGCGGCAAATAATAATAAGCCAGAGTATGAGTGTTGCCGCAAAGACCCTGATTATATTTCCAGAGAGTGCAGAAAAATCATTCTCAAGACCTTTTTTCGATAATATTAATCCGACTGCCTGACCTAAAGCGCCTCCCATACCACAGATAATACCTTCGAGGTAGTGGCCTTTTTTGTATTTTGCATTTCTCCGTTCTGTTACTACCCAGCTGATTCCCGCGATGGTAATGATGATTGCGAGAATCTTGGTTACGTCTAAAATTTCGTGTAAGAAAAGCCAGGCAATGATCGCTCCAAAAACCGGAACGAGGGACATCAGGAGCATACTGAGCCTCGCGCCGAGCAGAACGAAGGCTTTGAACAGGAGCGTATCACCAATCGCGAAACCGATGATGCCTGATAATCCGAACCAAAACCAATGGTAAGTCGTAGTATGTGCGGGTACGAATCTGCCGTATAAGACAAAATGAGCGATCATGAGGAGTAATAAAGCGAGTGCCAGGCGTACTCGATTAACGACGTGATGTCCGAGCCTACGAGACGAGATTGTAAAGAAAGTTGAGCCGAATGACCAGCACAAGGCAGTGCCTAAAGCAGCAATTTCGCCGGAATAGTTACTCAATGAAATTCCTTACAGTACTCCCAACACAACTATTGCTATTGCCGCGCAGATGATACCTACGATTTGAAAGGAGTTTATTTTTTCTTTTAAGAAAAGAACAGACAGCACGAGGGTAATAAGGAAACTCAGTTGAACAATAGGGGTCACGGTACTGACCTCGTCTTTTGACAGTGCAGCGAGGAAAAAGAAGGCGCCCAACGCCATTAATATGCCATTCGCTGGCGCAAAAAGAAACGTTTTGCGTGGTATTTGAAATCTACCGGAAAATATATTATAGACAATAACCATGCTGGAAAAAAATAATGTTGTAAGTAATAAAAATGATGGTGTAGAACTGTATACTTGTGTTGCCAATTTTAAAGTTATATGCCAGCAAGCCGCGAGTATCATTGCAACGATAGCCAACGTTAAAGCTTTTCTTGTAACAACGTGTCGTTGCGGATTATACAAGAATAGGATGATAGCGCACGTTGCAAGTCCTATCCCAATTCCTTTGTTTAAGGTTACTTCTTCGTATAAAAAGAGAATAGCAACTCCTGAAGAGAAGATAAAGCTCAATCGAAATATGGCGTAATTTATGCTTGCATAACCATGCGTGAGACTGTGGAGCATAAGTGTATACGCGGCGAATGAAAAAAAAGCGCTGATAAGGCCATATATAATATCCTTTCCGTAGAATTGTATACCAGTGGATGCTAAGGCGATAATTAAAATTACGCATATAAAGAACAGTGACTGTATCAAGAGATAGGAGCCGATTGGGATATTTGCTTGCCTGGCTCGTTTGTTAATAGTGTCGCCTGTTCCCATGAGTACCATTGCGAGGAATGCGAATGTTATTGAGGGGCTAAGCATAGTACGTATTTCGTTGTGCGGCCCGTTGAATTTTTTTCATCATCTATTATATTCCTTTACTATTATTGGTCAACTATTATTATGATAAACAACGAGATTATGAACTCCTTGAAAAAATGAGGCAATTTTTTTATTGACATTCAGCAGAATATAGTTAGTATTTTGTGAAGAATTATTGTACATTTTTAGTAACGGTAATCAAGCAAAACGAGGGGAGGATTCATGAAAAGATTCATTGTATTCTTATTCATAACCATGCGTATTGCCCTGTCACTCCCATATTGGGGACCAGAGGATTTCAGAAAGGCAGAGGCTTTTCCAAAAGGGATGCCGGTTATGCAGCAAGATATTATGATGGTGCGAGGTGATTGGCAGTCCTGGAGTTATATTCATGAACTCTGTCAGACTGCGGCATTCATTGCGTCGATGCAGGTTACCGATTCACTCGATCCTGAATTTGGTGGCATCATTGAGGGTGAAAATGCACTAACCGTTGTTGAGACCGATAATACACAGGAGGCGATTTGGGTTTGGTGTCGGTATTACGAAATAACCAGTGATACCTCCTATTTTTTGAATATTCGCCGCGCCTGGATCTATATTATGAACCATCCGGCCTATTTAGAAGAAGGGACTGATAGCGATTATTACCGTGTCTGGAATTGTGGTCTCGCTCTCTTTGGTGAAAGCAAATATCGCAGTACGTTTGGTGATAGTAGTTATATGTGGTATGCCGACACGTGTGCCCAGTATATACTACACCATGCCTTACCATTTACCGGCGTCGGCTCCACGTACCTGAGACTCCATCCGAAGGTAACTTCATTCGCCGCGGGTATGCTCTACCAGTACGGTAAAGAAATAAATAACCAAGCCTGGAAAGATACCGCATTGCTTTATGGCGAACGAGTTCAAGATTGGATAGAAGATCATCCGAGTACCAATATCAATGATGAAGTCTGGGCTATGTCTGGTGGCACTGCTGTCTGGGGAATCTGTCGTTCGAGTTTTGACGCAGATACCGCAGCGGGTATCGCCTGGTTAAATACTTATATTGATTCTATGAAATATTTTCAGCCAACTGGTCAATGGTGTAATTCATGGAATATCTGGTATGCAAATGCCTACAACCGTGTGGCTCGTATACTCCAAAGTGGCACACATGTAGAATACCATCACGCATTGACTGATAGTCTTCTGGTTCAGGACTTTGACAACGATGGCGGTGTGCCTCCGACGCGTGGATGGAATCAAAATCAGGACCATTCGTGGGTGTCTGCATATATGGTCTTTATGGGATTTGAAGGATTGATGGATTCCATCAGAAATTACGATGCTGGTATCAATGGGATTTGTGCTGCCGGACCGAGGCTATTTTTCCTTGCTGGCGATACGATTAATATAGGTATTAAAGCGGCTAATTATGGATTCTTACCGCTTTCCGATGTTTATTTAGAGGTCGGTGGTTCGTATTCCGGTGATACAGTGAAAAGTTTTGATATCGGCGAAGAAGACACGCTTTGGTTTGAGACACCCTGGATACCGAGTGACACCGGGTACTATGATTTTGATGCCTATTGTTTATACGCTGGCGATGAGCGTACTGAAAATGATACCTTTCATGTATCTCTCTATGTGCGGCCACTGAGATTGGTCTCTGGCATGCTTGTCGACTCGACGAGTGGCGCTGGAATATTTGCCACATTATATTTCCAATTCATTGATGAGACGGCAGTCTATTTCGATAGTACAGTAACCGATTCTAATACCGGCATATTTAATATCCTCTTGATCGATTCATTATATCGGGCGGTTATCTATACCGATGTACCGTATCCCGATTCGGTTCACGAAGATATATACGTCACACCCGATTCTGTCTCTCTACTCGATTTTTATCTGAATCCAACTGACCTGGCCATTATTAATAGAGACAATGAAGCACGCTACGCAGAGTACTATACTGGTCCGCTCGATTCATTAAATCTTACCTACAAAGTCTGGGCACCAATTCATCGGGGAGTGTTTCCTGTAAGTAGAATCGATGAATTTAATTTTAATACGATTATCTGGTATACCGGTGATGCCGAGTTCGATAATGTTACAGCAGAGGAGCAGGAAAGTCTCATGGTTTTTCTCGATAGTGGTAACAAACTTCTCCTGACAGGCCAAAATATTGGTGAGGAGATATCAGGGACTCCATTTTTCACTAACTACCTGCACGCTCAGCTCATAAACGATTCTATTCATGAATTCAAGTGTTTTCCTGATACATTAGATGCACTCGGTCAGAGTATCGGGAAGCTCTATACCGTCGGTGTGACTGGCGCGCAGAATCAATACTCAAGAGATGCCATTGCCTCTGATGGTTTTTCTCATGAATTTCTCTATTACGATTCTCTCCTGACAGATGTTTCAGCTGTCTGGTACAACGACCCTGTGGTTAATTATCAGACAATCTATTGTGGTTTCGGTATCGAGGCGGTTCATAAACCGAGTCCCTGGGTTGGTTATATGACGCGCACGAATCTTCTTGGTGCATTCCTTAACTGGTTTGGTGTTGTTGGCATAGAAGAGCGGGTCGGTATAGATAGTCCTACAACACTATTTGCACTGTACCCGAATCCGGCACGTAATCGATTACACATATACGCGGCATATAGTCTCGTCAGTGAAAGGGTTGCTGTTAAAATATATGATGCAATAGGTAGATTAGTTAAAACATTGTTCAAGGAAAAAGCCCGGGATGAGCTTATTTGGGATTTAAGAGATGCAAACGATCGGCATGTGTCGAACGGCGTCTACTTTGTGAGATTAGAGGCGAAAGATAGAAGCGAAGTTAAAAAAACCATTATCCTGAGGTAAGAATAGGAGGCATTGCATTTACAGATAACTTCTGCAGAAGCTATACTGCAAAATCCATGCATTGATTCAATCTTATTTGGTCAATTGACTAAATAAGAAAATAATCTTTTTTAAAAGTCGAAAAACGTTGTCTTTGTATTTTACTACACCCTATTGTTAGCACTATTCTTTAATTATACTAAGGTTAATGAGTGTTCGATATGTGTACAATTGTGCAATTGTTTATATGTGCATATGCACATGCATCGATATGGTTTGAAAGGTCGTTATGTTTTTGAAGGTTTTGAGGGGATGGATAGTGGGATATATTTGTCGGCG
>CP070664.1:798674-802753 GCA_020355325.1 Caldifarciminota bacterium | reverse complement strand
CGTAGACCGAAAGATTATTTGAACAAAGACTGTTCCAGACGAGTTTGCGCGCCTCGCCCTGTTTGGTTACAAAACAGGGTGAAGTTCGCAACGGAAGCGTTCCATTTTCATAACCAATAAAGATATCAACTTTTTTGTCCATCAAAAGTTTCTCAGCAGTATTTACTATCTCATATTGCATCTGTTTCATAGCACCTTCTCGGTTTGATTAAAACGTTTATGGAAATACGTCAGCGGTCCTAATTTCTTTATATCATTTGTCACCTTCTCAATTATCTTCGCAAATCGTGCGCCCTCAGCTGCCGATACCCATGAAAACTGAACCCGTTCTGATTCGATACCAATGTACTCTAAAAATTTCTTAAAGAGTGCGAATTTTCTGCGCGCAAAGTAGTTGCCGCTTATATAATGACAGTCACCGGGATGGCATCCGGAGACTAAAACGCCATCGACGCCGCTGTACAGTGCTTTAATTATATATAAAGGATTAATACGTCCGGAACACGGCACCTTTATTACTCTGATATTAGGGGGATATTGAAAGCGGCTCACCCCCGCGAGGTCTGCTCCGGCATACGAACACCAATTGCATAAGAAAGCCACAATCTTAGGTTCGAAGGCACTGGCCTTATCGTCCGATTGTCCGATTGTTTCATGGTATGACTGTTTCATAGATCCCATCCTCATAGTGCAGCGAGTGCAGCTAAAATCTGTTCATCCTTGAAACCTTTAATATTGATCGCTGATGAGCGACATGAAGCTGCACACGTGCCACATCCTTTACACAATGCTTCATTCACGCTCGCAACATTTTTTTCTGCATCGAGTTCAATCGCGCTATATGCACACACCGAAACGCATAATCCACAGCCATTGCACCGCGTCTCGTTGACGTACGCAACCTTTCCTTCTGCTTCAATCTCGTCCTTACTCAAAACCGTGATCGCCCGCGATGCCGCTGCCTTTGCCTGGGCAATTGTCTCACCCATGTCCTTTGGATAGTGTGCAAGCCCACAGACAAAAACACCATCTGTGGCAAAATCAACCGGGCGTAATTTGACGTGCGCCTCGAGGAAAAATCCATCGGTTCCTAATGGTACTTTCAATGCCTGTGATAAAAACTTATTATCATCGTTCGGCACAATGCCATTACTCAAGACAAGGAGGTCTGGGGTAAATCGTAACAGTTTATTCATTATCTTTTCCTTCACGTCCACGTACAGTTCCTTGTCGTCTTTTGTCGCCACTGGCTTTTCATCATCATCATACTGAATGAAAATGACGCCCGCCTCGCGTGCTTTTTTATAGTATAGCTCTTTTACACCATATGTTCTCACGTCCCGATAGAGAATAAATATTCGCACGTGTGCATTCAGTTGCTTCAACTTCAGTGCGTTTTTTATTGCGGTACTGCAACATACTCTGCTACAGTATTGGTTCTCATCATTGCGTGAACCAACACATTGAATCATAACAACCGACTTGACATTTCGCAAATCAGTATCTCCATGACTGATTTTTTCTTCTAATTCATGTTGTGACATTACCCTCTTATCCTGGCCGTAGAAATACTCAGTCGGTGTATACTCCTTTGCACCGGAAGCAACGATGACAACGCCGTGTTCAACCTGTTTCAGCTCTTCTGTGACTTCTGTATCACCGAAAGCTCGATATTCTTTGCTATTACTGCTGTACTTGATTGTCGTCTTGTAATGACCAATGAATCCTTGTATTTCCTCAACGACTGAATCTCTATGTACCGTAATCTGGGGATGGATACTCACCTCTTTCATGAGAGACTCGAGGAACGCTCTCGTTTCGTTTCCTTCGAGCGTATACGCAACATGCCTCAGGTTACCACCTAGTTCATGCTCCTTTTCAACGAGATCAACGTGATATCCCTGCCCAGCAAGATCGAGTGCCGCAGTCATACCTGCCAATCCGCCTCCAATGATGAGACTATTTTTATTGACGGTTAATTTTGTCTTCCTCAAGGGTTCCAGGTAGAGTGCCTTGAAGACCGCCATTTTAACGAGCTCTTTTGCTTTTTCGGTTGCCTTTTTTGATTCCTTTTGGTGAACCCACGAACACTGTTCGCGGATGTTCGCAAATTCAAAAAGGTACGGGTTGAGTCCCGAATTTTTGAGTGTACTCTGAAACAGTGGTTCATGGGTACGCGGGGTACATGCCGCAACAACGACACGATTAAGCTTGAGTTCATGGATTTTTTCGTTAATCAGTTTTTGTGCATCCTGTGAACATGCAAACATCATTGCCTCACCATGTGCTACGTATGGCAATGTCGTAGCATAGTCCACGACCTCTTTAACATTGACGGTCGCTGCAATGTTGATCCCGCAGTGGCATACAAAGACACCGACCCGGGGACGATCGCCGTCGTCGATGGGTACCTCCGGTGGATATTCGACAACTACTTTCTTACACGGGAATTCTCTCAATACAACACCAGCGGAAGCTGCGGCACCGCATGCCTCGATGACTGATTCTGGTATGTCTTTCGGTCCTGAAATGCTTCCACATACATATATTCCTGGACGAGATGTGCCAACCGGTGAAAACGGCGTCGTGTGTACAAATCCCAATTCGTCAAGACGGAGACCGAGTCGTAAAGCGAGAAGCCTCAACTGTGGTGTTGCCTTTAAACCCACTGACAGGATTAATAATTCGAATGATTCCTTCCTCATGTGACCATCTTCTTCGTAGTGAAGAATGAGATTATCATTCGTTAGGTCAACATCTACCGATGATACGCGGGCACGAACAAAACGGGTATTGTGTTCGTTTTGGGCCCGTTCGATAAACTTGTCGAAATTCTTCCCATATGCTCTGATATCCATACCAAAAACCGAAATTTCAACTCCTGAGAGATGTTCTGTGATAATAATCGCATCCTTCGCAGCCTGCATACAGCAGATAGCGGAGCAGTATTCATTACCTGTCTGCGTATCTCGTGAACCAACGCATTGAATGAATGCTATCTTCTTCGGTTCTCTCCCATTAGATGGTCTCAGCACATGCCCATGTGTTGGTCCCGAGGCACTTAAAATTCGCTCAAACTCCATGCTCGTAACGACGTTGGGATAAACCTTATAACCATATTCATCTTTCAATACGGCGTTAAACTCACTAAGCCCTGCAGCGAGGATTATACTCCCTACTTCTATGTTGATACATTCCTCTTTCTGATTAAAATCGATCGCTTTTGGTTCACAGAATTTCTCACAGATGCGGCATTTACCACGCGCAAAGTATATACAGTGATCCCTGTCTATAATCGCCACTGCCGGCACTGCCTGAGGAAACGGAATACGTATACACTTTGTATCACACAACCCAACATTAAATGCATCCGGAATTTTCACAGGACATTTTGCCATACAGACGCCACACCCGGTACACTTGCCTTCGTCAACATAGCGCGGTTTCTTGCGCACTGTCACCGTAAAGTGTGGTGCTTCTCCCTCAACCTTTTCTACTTCAGCATTGGTGATGATATTGATATTCGGATGATTTCCTGTCTCGACGAGCTTTGGAGAAAGAATACACAGTGAGCAGTCATTTGTTGGAAAGGTCTTGTCGAGTTGTGCCATTCTCCCACCGATACTCGGCGACCGTTCAATCAAGAAAACCTCAATACCAGAATCTGCCAAGTCCAATGCGGCTTGCACACCCGCGATACCACCACCGATCACCATTGCTTTTTTATGGCTATTCATCGTATCCATAATCATTCTCTAAAACAGGAAAAGCACATTTCTCGTATTATCCTACGCATCATCGTTTTTGTCTTGTGACGTCGTATTTTATCAAATCATGCCGTAGTATCTGTAGTCGCTTATCAATCTCGTTGATGCGGTCGATGATATCGGCCGTCACATATTTCCCCTTTATAGCGAGATAACGTAAAACGCGCATCAGGTCTGGAAAATTGACGTTCTGTGGACAGTGTGCATAGCAGCGATAGCAGACAAGACAGAACCAGATTGCAGGTGATGTTAAGACTTCTTCACGCATGCCAAAGAGTATCTGGCGAATTATCCTCCGTGGACTATAGGTGT
>CP070664.1:795165-798574 GCA_020355325.1 Caldifarciminota bacterium | reverse complement strand
TTTGAAAAGAAAAAACCAACTATTGAAAAGATACCAACACAGGCAATCGAATACAATATTCTTTTTCTCAATTCCTCGAGATGGTCAATAAAGCTCAACGTTTTTTCAGCCATATATGCTTATCTGTTGAGGACATGTGAACAGGAATAGAATGATTATCCTGTATTTTTTAGTCGCGATACTCAAGGGGGAGGCTATAGATAACGCCATTCGAGAGCGTTACGAGTGTGTCATCCATGACAAATATATAGTCATATCTTATCCGCGGCAGATTATAGATGACCTTATAGAGCTCAGTTTCTGGTTCATAATAATAGATACCCGCGTATGAAGCACAATATAAAACTTCTCCATCTGAATCGATGTCGTAAACATTGAAATACGGTAAGAGAATCCAGTTTGAGTCTGCGCCGATTGCATCACCCTCACTCGTTCGATACTTAATGAGTTGATTATTGACACCGAGAAGGTAGAGATCGTTCTTGAGTTCGACGATGTCCTTTATTCCGAAATTTAACACCTTTAACCAGCTGTCTTCACCTCGATCATAGCTATAAAAAGCAAAATCATCACCAACGTATACTGCATTTTCAGTCGGATAAATAGCATGTACCGCATATCGATCCGGACCGAATGGGAGCGGTATATCGGTTTCCTTGATAATTTTAAACAACCCTGTTTTGGTTCCGACGTACAGATTTTCCTCATCCTGACTCAACGATATCACATCCGTCGGAAAGTTGCTGATAGAGAATACCATGCCGCCATCAAATCGCGAGAGTCGATTTTCAAAGCTCATGACAAAATAATTTTTGAGTGGTAGTATATCAGCCACCTCGCGTGCAAACCGATGATACCTCCATTGACGACCTCCAGACGCGAAGTATGAGATGCCTGAGGGACTGATAAAGTAGACCGTGTTATTCAGTTTCCTTATCTTTTCTATCCTCGAGTCGACAGGTCCATAAATGAGCCTCTGCTTTTGCCATGATACTTTGTTATACTGTAGGATGCCGAATTGACGGGTTCCCACATAGAGGTACATGCCATCGTCATAGAGTGCAGTAATTGGGAATTGATAGAAGGGAGTTTGTGATTCTTTCGGCTCATCGTAGTAGTAATACGGGCTGAGAAATGTGTAATCTCTTAAATCAGAACCTCTCGTTTTTCTATACCACATTACATCATTCGGAAAAGCATTCACAATCGCAATGTCCCCTGTTCTCTTATCGAGCGAATAGCTTTTTGAACTAACCAAGTACACATAGTCCTGACTAATACCAATTTTATCCACGCCTGCAGGAATTTCATATTCCCTTATACTGTATGAGACTATTGTCAATCGGATGATTGTGCTATTTTGGGTAATCCATAAATCATCATACCACTTGTCGTATCCAAGTAATTCAATCGCTCGGTCGAAATAAATTGTCTTTTCGAGGCTCAAGGGCTGTTTGTTCAAGAAGAGAAGATAGTTATCGCTTATTGCAAAAAGGGAGAACGGTGAAGCAACAATCGACTTTATCTCTCCGAGTGGTGGGATAAGTGTGTAATGATCCCAGAATACATTTTGGGGAGTAATGTTCGTTGAAAAGAAGATAAAGTAGAGTACTAGACTAATCATTACCTTTATTTTCTATAAATTCTCTCCTTATTATATAATTGAGTGCGGCTGGAATATAGTCAATGAGATCACCCGCAGTCAGGGCATATTCATTACTCTCATCCATTGCCAGATCGGCACATAAGCCATGCAAAAAGACGCTCATTGCTGAGGCATGAAGAGGTGAGACTTTTTGGGCGAGGAATCCACCAATCATGCCAACGAGCACATCTCCCGAACCGGCTGATGCGAGTCCCGAGTTTCCTGTCGGATTTATTAGTACTTCACCACTCGGAGATGCAATAACAGTCGGTGCACCTTTCAAGACGAGCACTCCACCAAAATCCTTTGCCAATTTTTGTGCAAGGTCGATACGCTCTTCGTTGATTTTCTGGGGAGTGATGTTAACGAGCCGTGAGAGTTCACCAGGATGTGGTGTCAAAATAAACGGTGCGTTGATCTTCTTGAGGAATGCAATGTTTTGTGCAATGATATTGATCGCATCGGCATCAACAATGAGTGGCACTTTGACCTGTGGTATAAATGTGAAAAGAAAGCGCGCGGTCTCAGGGTGTGTGGTAATACCAGGACCAATGATGACAACATCGCTCCTGTCGAGATGTGGTAATAGTGTATTTACTGCTGCGGGATCAATTGTCTCTGCATCAGTTTCTGGTAATGCGACCTTTACGATTTCTAACAATTTGGCTTCCAGTGCATTCATGATGGACCTGGGCGCAGCAAGGCGTACAAGCCCGGCACCAACCTTGAGGCTTGACATGGCGGCCATTGCCGCCGCACCTGAAAATCCTCGTGCTCCAGCGATAATCAAGATGTTACCAAACGTCCCTTTATTACCGTCAGGAGGCCTAAAGGGAAGAAATCTATAAATGTCCTCAAATTCTATCGTCTGGGGAAATCCATGGTCGATCAGCTTATACGGCACACCAATATCGACGACATAGAGGTCACCACAAAATTCTCTTCCAGGATAGAGATAGTTACCACGCTTGGGAAGACACATCGTTGCTGTTGCATCGGCAATGACGCATGTGTCCTCAAATTGTCCGTTATCTCCATTAATTCCAGATGGAATATCGACAGAAAAGACGAATGCATCACTGTTGTTGATCATTTCGATGAGTTTATAATAGATGCCGGTCGGCGCTCCCTCAAAACCCGTGCCGAAGAGTGCATCGATGATCACAGCAGGGTGAAATGCATCGTAGATTTTCTTGATCGTATTGAGAGCAGCCGTCTCATACATGTCGATTTCGGCTTTTTTTGCAAGGTTATAGTTGAGCCGTGCGTCACCCTTTAACTCCGTCGCCTTACCCGCTAAGATAATCTTTACGAGAGAACCCCGATTCTGTAAGTGCCTCCCTATAACGAATCCATCGCCTCCATTATTCCCTTTGCCACATATGATTAAAACCTTCAGACCATCGACGTCGAAATATTCTTCAAGAACATTCACACACCCTCTGCCTGCATTCTCCATTAAGACACCGCCGGGAATACCGAGTGTTTTCATCGACCACACATCAATCTTTTTCATTTCAGCATTGGTCACAACGCGCATAGTTCAATTTTATGAAAAAAAAATAGAAAGTCAAGAGAGAGAACTTCGTTCTCTCTGATGACAGTGATGTAAAAAAGATTACAAAAAACATCAATAGAATCACTCTTCTTTATTGACATACGTTTTCCAGAGATTATAATAACTAAATTTTATGTTTTAACCTTAATATTGTAACTTTCTATTATGAAGGAGTAGCTGATTGAAATCCTATAATGTTGGACTGT
>CP070664.1:779910-795065 GCA_020355325.1 Caldifarciminota bacterium | reverse complement strand
TTGGACTATTCTATTTTGATTGTTGGTTTAGGTTTCTTTGCGATGCATCTCTTCCCCAAACTGCGAAATATTGGCCAGGCACTGTTCGGTTTAGGTCTGTTATTCTTCTCTTTACGATTGATGGCCATAGCAACTTCGAATCTCAAATATATTCCCGCCTTCAATGCTGCGATTGCGAGTCTTGCGAACTACCCGCTTGTCGGCATCATTGTTGCTGCACTGCTCGCCTTTATCTTGCGCTCGAGTGCCGCAACGATAGGTATTGCACTCATTCTTGCGTTTGATGGATTAATTGAATTTCCACAGGCGATTTCTTTGATATTAGGGGCAAATCTCGGTACGACGTTTTCTTCGCTCATCTCTGCAAATACCGTCGATGGCCGCAGAGTAGCTGTTGGTCATCTACGCTTTAATATCGTGGCGATTGTTATTCTTTTCCCGCTCATGAAATATATTCCAGCAGTGATAAACTTCATCGGCGGCGATAGCGCCCGCCAAATTGCCAATTTTCATACACTCTTCAATATTTTTAGTGCAGTTCTATTCGTGCCTTTCATATATCCGGTTGCTACTTTTTTGAAATCTGTAGTGAAAGAGACAAAGGCAGAACTTTTGAGTATACATCGACTCGATCCGACATTCCTTTCGGCTCCTGCTATTGCCCTGGGGCAGGCAGCACGTGAAATTTTACATATGGCGGATATTACAATTACCATGTTGGAGGATGCGATAAAAGTCTTTCGACATAAAGACAATATTTTGAGGAAAAAAATTATTGAGACGGATGATAGAGTTGATGGTATGGAAGAAACGATTACACCGTATCTCACAAAAATTTCAGAAGGAGAGTTAGATAGCAAGCTTTCTCGTTTACACAGTGCTTTGCTCAATGCGGTTAATGAAATCGAACACATCGGCGACGTTATTTCGAAGAATCTTATGACCTATGCTAAAAAACAGATAAGTTCTGGCTTTGTTTTTTCAAAAGAAGGGTTTGACCAGATTGAAAAATTACATCAGTTTGCCCTGACGACATTGAGAATGTCTATTGATGCACTCGCGACGAGAGACGAAATGTTAGCACGAGAGGCAGCGTCTCGAAAAGAGCTCGGCTATAAGGTGGCGAAAGAATTGAACGAATTGCACCTGGAACGATTGAGAAGAGGGTTGAAGGAGAGCCTGGAAACGAGTACGATACATCTCGACTTAATCAGCGACCTGGAGAGAATAAATTTCCACGCTGCTTCAATTGGAGAAGGGCTCGTATGAAACGGAAGAGGTATTTTTTACTGGCGATAATACTCCTTGTGATTCTTGGAATATTCTTGACACTGGGTATTCTCAACAGCCGCAGAATTATGATGGATCTCATCAAAGAGGAAGCTCGTTCATTTTTAGCAATCGTCGCATCCACCCAGGAAAATTCAATTTTTGCCGAGGGAGAATTTGAAGATGCGATCATTGAGAAGTTAATTAATGTTTGTAATTATCTTGAGACAATACCGTTGAATAAAGTGACACTCGAAAAGATACGACAGCATTTTGATTTCAATTCCATGATTGTTTTTGATGGGAAGACACAACAGATGATTGCCACTTCAGGAAACCCATTCGACACCGATGAAGATATTTTCACGCGAGAAGAAGCACTATTTTTTAACTATTTTACGATTGCTAATAAAAAATTTATACGTTTTGTCTACGATACGCAAAATAGAGTTTACCAGATTGAAGTTTCAGCAGAGGAGATTGGTGCATTTAGACAGGAATTTGGTATTAATAAAATTATAAATCAACTTTCTGCGAATCCGATGGTGAAGTATCTTGTGCTACAGGATAGAAAAGGAATACTATTTGCGACGCCGAATGTATATACCATTACAAGAATCGATGATGATTCCACGTTGATTGACGTGCTTGAGCAGGATGCTGAGGCGAGTAGAATAAGCGAATTCGAAAACGAGAATATTCTCGAGTTAATTCGCCCGTTTGTTGTCGAGGGAGAGCGCTTAGGTTTGTGGAGGATAGGCATCAGCCTCGAGAATTACCACCGGCATGTACGGGCAACAGAAAATCAACTGATATTACTCTTCGTGATCCTTTTTGGTGCTGGTTTTGTGCTCTTCTTTTTGTTTATGAAATACCAGTCTGTTATCGGTCTCAAGGATTTATTCGACACAACGTTGGGAGCGGTTGAGGACGCTGTCTTAACCGTTAACACGAAGGGCACAATTACCGGAATAAATAAGATGTTTGCCAGTATGTCTGCCTTTGAAGAAAAGATGCTCGTCGACCATAGTTATTTTACACTCTTCGGTGATGACCCATTTGAGGTACAAAAGGTCTTAAAGGAAGGCAGCAAAATTGTTAATGAAAAGATGATATTCAATAAAAATATCCAATACGCAACCTATCCTTTGCTTGACGAAAAGAATAGGATTGTCGGTACGATTTCTGTACTCCGTGATGTCACAAAGTTAAGAGAATTCGAAACGGAAAGGGAAGAGACAGAACGCTTAAAATTTTTGGGTAATCTCGTTGCCAACTTCGCTCATGAAATAAAGAATCCACTCAATGGTCTTTCTATCGCGGTGCAACGATTAATGAAGGAATTCCCGTCTGGTGATGAGGAGTATAACCGTTTAGCGTCTAGTATTAAAAAAGAGATTGAATCACTCAACAAAATACTCAATGATTTTTTGAGTCTTGCCCGACCGCGCATAAAAGAGAAGAGGGAATTCGACCTGTCTGCTTTAATACGTGATACGCTGAGTTTGGTGAAGGGACAGGCGAGCAGCCGAAAAGTAGAGATCAAGGAAGGCGTAAGCAAGGAGATTAAGATCATTGGAGCGCCGGATGATTTCAAGAGGGCGATACTCAACATCGTGCTTAATGCCCTATCAGCCGTTGCAGATAGTACCGGTGTCGTTGATGTCCAACTGAAGAAACGGAAGAGCGATATCGTATTAACAATCGCAGATAACGGTGTAGGCATGGATAAGGAGGAGATAGAGCGTATTTTTACACCCTATTTCACGACCAAGAAGGGAGGAACCGGGCTCGGACTCTATATTGCCCAGCGAATATTAAAAGAACATCAAGCAGACATTAAAGTAACGAGTAAGCGAGGTGAGGGTACTACGTTTAAAATTACGTTGAAATCGGAGTAGCGATTCGCTTGTCTTTATCGAGGATTTCGAACTGAGGCGGTTTCACGCAGAAAAACATGAGTAGCACACCTTGGTGCGCGCTCGCCATTTGACCCGTAATAAAATTTGAATAGAAATTAACTCCGCTAAATCTCCTAGGGAGGTATAGATGTTTGATAGAAGGAAAGTCGGCAATTTTAAGAACATATATTCGGATCCTCATTCAGATAGAAAAGAGTTTTTTTTAATGTGGTCAATATATCTCATTACTTCAAATGCACGGAGAGAATCATGAGGCATACCATAACTGGGAAGCAACCGAATTCGAAGATGTGTTTAGTCTGTGGTATGAAGAACCCGCTCGGATTAAAAGCTTTCTTCTACGAGACCGACGCTAAGGAACTCATCGCCATCTTCAAAACAATTGAAGAGCATCAAAGCTACCCGAATCGGTTACACGGTGGTATTGCAGCGGCGATCTTAGACGAGACAATCGGCAGAGCCATTCTCATGCACCACGAGGAGGAAGTATGGGGTGTAACCGTTGAATTTAAAACGCGCTTTAAAAAAGCAATACCTCTCAACGATGAGCTTAGGGTTATTGGCCGAATTACGAAAGAGGGTAGTCGATTCTTTGAGGGAACAGGTGAGTTGCTATTGAGCAACGGAGACATAGCTGTAACCGCAGAAGGCAAATATCTCAAATTACCACTGGATCAAATAGCGGATTTTGATAGAGAAGAAAATGAATGGCGCGTGATCTCTTCGGATAATGATCCTTCGAGCATTGAAATATAAGCTCTTAATTGACAAATCTTTGAAAATTAGTATAATTCAATAATCCTCGGTAGCTCAATGGTGGAGCATCCGGCTGTAATTAAAGGAGGTACGGACTGAATGGGTGACAAAAGGCGTTACAGCGACAGACGTGAATATTTAATTGAGGCGGTTCGACGTAAGAGAAAGAAAATTCGATTGAAAGCGATTGAGTACAAAGGTGGAAAATGTGAGATATGTGGCTATAAGCGATGTCCTGAAGCGATGGAATTTCATCATCTTAACGGTTCAAAAAAAGATTTTGGAATATCGCACAAAGGTTATACGCGGAGTTGGGAAAAAGTGAAGGTCGAATTGGATAAATGCATAATGTTGTGCGCTAATTGCCATCGTGAAGTCCATGCAGGCTTGTTGCAGCTTTCCGCTGAAAAGCGGATTGAAAAATCGGGTGAACTCAGGGAAGCCTAAGCCCTGAGCTAGTTGAAGGGTATGGTAATCCTGAGCCAATCCCTGCACTGTTTTAAAAAGTGTGGGGCAGGTGCAGAGACTATTCCGCAAGGAAGTACTTTCCGCTTACTACGGAAAGGAAGCGCCCGGTTCCGTAATACTGATAGTAATCAGTAACGGAAAAGAGATAGTCCATTCTCCGATGAAAATCGGAGGCCAATGTAACCGGAGGGTTGCAGGTTCGAGTCCTGCCCGAGGAGTCTCTATTTTTCTTAATGAACGAAGTGAGTTTAGAAAAATAAGATCTCGAACTCTGTTTTTCAGAGTGAGAGATACATATATTCTTTATAAAACATCCGACAGAGTTTATGACACAACGCTGGTTTGTCTATATAGTTGAATGCAAAGATAAATCACTGTATATTGGCATAACAAGAGATATTGAGCAGAGAATCAGAGAGCATAATCTTGGTAAGGGCTGCCGTTATACCAAGCATAGGTATCCGGTTAAGCTATTATATTATGAACAACACGGTAACCGGAGTTTAGCTGTTAAGCGGGAAATAGAAATTAAAAAATTCAGCCGAGCGAAGAAGTTTAATTTAATAAAGAGTTCTTCCTGTGTCCAGAATAAATCTTATAACCTGCTATTATAACGCTGTTAGTCGAATCCCAAAAAGAAGATAATTAGGGGCGGGCGTTAACTTTTTAAAAAGCCTCCCTTTACTTTTAATAACTTTTAAATAATATAATAACCATGCAACATTTGACTCCTATGAGCGGTGATAGCGAGCGCCAGGCACTGTTACGCGATAAGATGATTAAAAAAGGAGCGAAGGGAGAGAAGAGTAGGTATGTCTCGAAAATTTCTTCTGTGCTCAAACCGAATATGACACTCCTCGATATCGGCTGCGGCACCGGTCATATTATTCAGACACTCGCACACCATCACAAAAATATATTCTTTGTTGGGCTTGATATATCTCCGGGTATGCTGAAGAAGGCAAAAGAAAATACGGTGAACATACCAAATATCTCACTCGTCAGAGGAAATGGATTACTGCTTCCTTTCTCAGAATGTTCGTTTGACATTGTCATAACAAGATTGGCTGAATATTCTCCCAAAGAGGCGTATCGCACAGTGAAAAAAGGAGGATGCTTCTTTGAATATGGGCTGGGTCCTGAGGCAGATAAAGAGATCGTTGAATTTTTTAGAGACAGAATTGAGGAAGAAAATTTCTTTTTTCCACACGATATCTCAAAGTGGAAAGAAGAGGTTTGTGTGAATATTAAAAATGTAGGGTTTGTTGTAAGTACCATAGAGGAGTATAAGGAAAAAGACGCGTTTCAGAATGTAGACGAATTGATGGATACAATCGAAATGGTTCCCTTGGTGAAGAATTTCGACCGCGAGAAGGATCGAGGCGTTGTCGCCGAATTGGCGAAGAAATACCGCGATGACCATGGTATCAAAACGACATGGCACTACTACATCTTGGAAGCACGACGGTCATGAAGGATGAACGAGGAGAAAAGTATACGCCTGCCCCCATGAGGGATTTGTTCAAGAAAAATCTGTTGATCATCTATGGTGTTGCCGGGGTCGGCATGCTCGGCCACATACTATTACAACCAATTTTACCCATTTTTGCACGCCGCCTGGGTGCCACCGGTCTCGAGGTTGGTCTCTTAACATCTGGATTCATGCTCGCACGGGGCATAACCGCTTTCGTCATAGGAAAGCGCATCGACATTACCGGGCAGCGTACGTCGTTTGTGCGGGTTGGATTTGCCGCGCTTTTTATCATCACCTTCGGCTACATATTTATGAATAGCTATCATGGATTGCTTGTTCTCCGTTTCTGTCAGGGCATTTGCTCGGGAATGATATGGCCCGTGCTACAAATTATGGTTGCCGAAGGAGCAGGCAAGGGCTTCAGAACGAGGGCATTATCGCTCTATCAGATTACAGGAAGAGTTGGCGCACTCGTGAGTCGCCTCTTGTTGGGCATTGTTCTTCTGATTGCTGCGAACATAGGTCTCGGTGAGTTGAATTCGTTCCGGATTGTCTTCCTCGTGGCTGGTGTGGTTCTGTTTATGGGGTTTCTTGAAGTGCTTCTGATTCCTTGGCAGCAGAAGAAACGAACAGAAAAGAGAAGAGGCAGACCTCCCTACACAATCTTTTTATTGGGTTTTGTGTTCGGCGCGATGCTTGCACTCGCACCCTTATCATTGGTTTATTTGAATGAGTACTACACTATTTCGCCGGTCGGTATTGCGGTTCTGCTGCTCATTCTCGATGTCATGACCGTACTCGTGATGTATGGTACCTCTCATCTTTCGGACCGTATCGGCGTCAAAAAATCGCTGTGGTTCATAATAATTCCATGTGTGATAACTGCCGTATGTCTTCCATTTGCACCACTTTTTGTCATCTTCATCATTTTATACTTCATCATGCGGACGTCGATCAGTTCATTCTTACCCATATCCCGTTCCTATGCTACGAGTGCTGACCCTGAAGTTGGCGCAAACATCGGTACCTTAAATATGGTAAGTAATCTCGGTTCGGTGATCGGCCCCATCATTGCCGGCTTAATCTATGACGGCTTACCAGGTCAGTTTAAGATTGCTGGCTATTCAATCATCGCCCTGTTCTTGATTCCTGCGATATTCATCGAATTTGCAAAAGAGAAAGACGTGTCAAGGTCATATGACTGAGCGTAAATAACTCATTAACGCGTGCGTTTGAACGCGGTCAATTGACTCATTATCAGAAATAGGATATAATACATAAAAAAGGAGATTTTCTCTTTCATGGCTAAGATACGTAACGCAACGAAAAAAGTCGGCAGTGTTGTGCACGGTCCGTCTCTTCTCACCGAGCACGATATTTACCTCTTTAAAGAGGGCAATCACTTTCAGCTTCATGAAAAATTGGGTTCTCATATCATGACCTTCGAGGGGAAGGAGGGTACCTATTTTGCCGTGTGGGCTCCGAATGCAGAGCGGGTATCGGTCATCGGAGATTTTAATGACTGGAATCCGAACGCACACCCATTAGCCGTGCGCTGGGATGGCTCGGGTATTTGGGAAGGATTTATTCCTGGTGTTGAGAAGGGCGCCCTCTACAAATACCACATTGAATCGAAATATCATAACTACAAAGCTGACAAGGGAGATCCCTTTGCGCTCTATTGGGAAATTTCTCCAAGGACTGCCTCTCTTGTATGGGATTTAGACTATGAGTGGGATGATGGCGTGTGGATGAAGAATCGTCGCATGCACAATCGTCTCGATGCTCCTCTCTCAATCTATGAGGTTCATCTCGGATCGTGGCGGAAAGCCGTCGAGGAAGACAATCGATTTCTGACCTATCGAGAAATCGCGCGACAACTCGTTGACTATATAAAGCAAATGGGTTTCACGCACGTAGAACTGATGCCGGTCATGGAGCATCCCTTTTACGGGTCATGGGGTTATCAGATAATCGGTTACTTTGCACCGACCAGTCGTTTTGGAACACCACAGGAATTTATGTACCTCATTGATTGTCTTCACCAAAACGACATTGGTGTCATACTGGATTGGGTTCCATCCCATTTTCCATCTGATATCCATGGACTGGTCTACTTTGATGGCACCCATCTCTTTGAGCATATGGATCCGAGACGAGGATTTCATCCTGATTGGAAGAGTTATATCTTTAACTATGGAAGAAACGAGGTTCGAAATTTTCTCATCAGCAATGCACTATTCTGGCTCGACATGTACCATGCAGACGGCCTCCGTATCGATGCTGTAGCATCCATGCTCTATCTCGATTATTCGAGGAAAGAAGGGGAATGGATGCCGAACGAATATGGTGGACGCGAGAACATCCAGGCTATGAATTTTTTAAAACGCTTAAATGAAGTTATCTATGGCTCGTTCCCTGATGCACAGACTGTGGCTGAGGAGTCTACAGCCTGGCCCATGGTGACACGACCTGTCTATGTAGGTGGGCTTGGATTTGGAATGAAGTGGAATATGGGGTGGATGCATGATACACTCGAGTACTTTACGAAAAATTCGGTCCATCGTAAGTATCATCAGAATTTATTGACATTCAGCATATGGTATGCCTTTTCAGAAAACTTTGTCCTCCCGCTTTCTCATGATGAGGTCGTTCATGGTAAAGGTTCTCTCGTCGGCAAGATGCCCGGTGATGACTGGCAGAAACAGGCAAGTCTCCGCCTTTTGCTCGGATTCATGTTCACTCATCCCGGAAAAAAACTTCTCTTTATGGGTGGTGAATTCGCACAGTGGCGTGAGTGGATTCATGATGAGAGTTTAGATTGGCACCTCCTTCAGTACAAACCACATCAGGGCATTCAACATTGGGTACAAGACCTCAATCGATTGTATCGGCGAGAACCAGCCTTATATGAGCTCGATTTTGAACGCGAGGGATTTGCATGGATAGATTTCAGCGATGCGGATAACAGTATTATCAGTTTCATGCGGCGCGGAAAGTCCGCAGAAGACATCATCGTCGTCATTGGCAATTTTACACCGGTTCCCAGAAATAATTATCGTATCGGTGTTCCTTCTCGTGGATTCTGGAAAGAAGTGCTCAACAGCGATGCAGAAGAGTATGGTGGAAGTGGCCAGGGTAATTTTGGAGGCATCGAGGCAACGCCGACTCCGCATCATGGCAAGGCTCATTCTATCGCGCTAACTTTGCCACCGTTGAGTATTCTCGTTCTCAAAAAGATGCACAGTGAGGGAGAATAGTTTTTAATAAGGAAGATGTATGAACAGACGGGGATGCGGTATACTCCTTCATATTACATCGCTCCCCTCTTCATATGGTATTGGTGATTTAGGACCACGCGCCTACCAGTTTGTCGATTTTCTTGCTGAGGCAAGGCAACGCTTCTGGCAAATTCTGCCGTTAAATCCAACAGATGTAGCATGTGATAACTCTCCATACCATAGCATTTCAGCGTTTGCGTATAATCCATTACTCATAAGTCCTGAGTTCCTGATCAAAAAGGGTTTGCTGAAGAACGCGGACGAAGTGCGTGTACCGGATTTTCCCGAAGAACGCGTTGACTACAGAGCCGTTACTACCTATAAGAAAAAGATCTTTCGCTCTGCATTTGAGCGCTTTCGAGCAAGAAGAAAAACCAAAACATACAAAAAATTCTGTTCAGCAAACGCTCATTGGCTCGATGACTTCTGCCTCTTTGTTGCGCTGAGAGACCATTTTCATGGTCGGGTATGGAGCGACTGGCCAATTGAAATGAAAAATAGACAACAGAAGGCATTGAATAAATTCAAAAAAGAACTGCGCGAAGAAATCGAAATGGAGAAGTTCCTTCAGTATACTGTTCACCATCAGTGGTTTTCGCTGAAACAGTACTGCAACAAGCGTGGTATTCGCATCATCGGAGACATTCCAATCTACGTCGATTATGATAGCGTCGATGTATGGTCCAATCCAGAGATGTATAAACTCGACAGGAGAAAGAGGTCCTCTGTCGTCGCCGGTGTACCTCCTGATTATTACAGTGATACTGGACAGCTCTGGGGTAACCCGCTCTATCGCTGGAATGTGCTGAAGAAAAGCAGGTACGACTGGTGGATTCGACGTGTAGAACATAATGCGCACCTCTTTGATATTGTCAGAATCGATCACTTCCGAGGACTCGTTGCCTATTGGGAGGTGTCAGCACATGAAAAGACGGCGATCCATGGAAAGTGGATCAAGGCTCCTGCTATGGATTTTTTAGGTGTGTTGACAAAGAGATTTCACCATCTGCCGATCATCGCCGAAGATCTCGGCACAATAACCCAGGATGTGCGTGCTGTGATACGGCATTTTAAGTTTCCCGGTATGAAGGTACTCCTGTTTGCGTTTGGCGAGGATAATCCGATGCATCCATATCTACCACATACCTATGAAAATCATTGTATCGTCTATACGGGGACGCATGACAACAATACTATACGGGGCTGGTTCGAAAAAGAGGCAACCCCAGAGCATAAGAAGCGATTGTTCCGTTACCTCGGACAGAGAGTGTCAATCAACCGACTCCACTGGGAATTTATCCGACTCGCGATGAGGTCAGTTGCTGACATGGTCATCGTGCCCATGCAAGATATTCTCGGTCTTGGCATGAAGGCGCGTATGAATCATCCTGGCACGTCACAGGGCAACTGGCGATGGCGGGTTTCCGCGCAGCAACTGACTCCGACGCTTGCAAAAAAACTCTCGCATATGGTGGAAACATATGGCAGAGTGTGAGTTCCAGGCATTGTTCTGTGATTGACATGTGAGCCTTTGATGGTATAATGAGTAGTGAATATTGTATTCGTTAGTCTTATTTTTTCCACATCATTAGCGGTTGACTGTTATCGTTTCGAAGGTGGCTATGTGGAAGTCTGGTATCAAATCCCGGCTCAAAGCTTTCTGGCAGCGGAGGAACTCACGTCGACACAAACAGTAACAAAAGAATTTTCTTTTCATCTCTCCATTTATAATGAAGAGACAGCAGATTCAGCAAACATCGAGGGAAGACAGCGTGTACACATTACCGATAGGCAACAAGACGATTTTATAATAAATTCTTTTCCAGTTCATCTGTATCCAGGACGCTTTTACTACATCTTTAAAATTACATCGGAGGACAACAACTGGTTTTCAGATGGCCATATCGAGATACCACTCGATACGCTATTATTTACCAGCGGTGACATAGTATTGGGGAAGAAGCGTGCCGAGAGTGAATTCAGGTTTCGTGATGTCTCGTTTGTACCCTCACTACACTTAGAATTTACTCGATACGATGCGCTTTTTTCTTATTTAGAAATTTATGGTTTCATTCCAGATAGTCTCTCCTATAATGTTTGTTACACTATTCGTGACAGTCAGGGCAACGTTGTTTTCGAGAATAGAGATAAACGGTTAAAGTATGCTTACAATCAGCTCGATACCTTCGCCTTGAATCTCGGTAGTCTCGAAGAAGGAGATTATACATTCTCGATTGAGATTCTCGACCCTGCCGTAGAGCAAACTATTAATCGCACCAAAAATTTTAAAATTATTCAACCACCTGCCGATATTGCTCGTATGAAGTATTATTCTGCCATTCACTATATCGTAACACCTGGTGAATACCGAACCTTTCAGAGGCTCACCGAATCTGAGAAGAAGGCATATCTTAAAGATTTTTGGTCAGAGAGAGATTATTGGCAATTTGAGGAAAGGTTGCGTGAGGCAGACGCACAATTTTCAACTGGAACACTAAACGGGAGAGATTCAGAACGGGGTAAATATTATATCAGAAATGGTCCCCCTGACGACGTTGAGATTGTACCGATGGCTGGTGTGGCAAGGCCTTTTGAGGTATGGCACTACTATTCTGCAGGACACGATATACTGTTCAGTGATATAAAAGATGATGGTAATTCTAGACTCGTGAAGATTTTTGAACCGGGTGAACTCATTGAAATCTTGGAACGCGGTTTCCGAGAAGGAGACGTCGATGAAGACTGGCTTTTTGATATTGCACCGGGTACGTATCCAACCATGGAAAAACCTGAAGAAGAAGGACCGGAGGTAATAGATGAATAAAAGACTCTATGCAATACTTGCTATACTAGTAGCAGGAGTATTGATACATTGCGCAACAAATATATTTGCAGCACGCTACTATCGGCTTCTCGAAAAAGAAAGGCCGATATATCTTGGTTTACGCGCGATCGATTCACTTGCGGCAGTTGAGTATATTAACTTACCGTCGGCAACAGAGCGGGCTCGATTTTATGAAAACTTCTGGAGAGACGAAGAGTCAGATGAACGTGAAAAATTTGAGGAGAGAATTGCGTACGCTTACCGCACATTTGGCCGATACGCGCCTCTGGGTGATGACCGGATTCCTATCTATGTGATATATGGCCCTCCATCCAAACGAGAAATTATCGCGCCTCAACAAAAAATAGCAGTTGGAACACGAGAAGTAGTAAAACCTGCAGAGGTCTGGACCTACAATGCACACGGTACCATATTCGATTTTCTGAGAATGAGTCGCGCTTACGAGATTATCGCGCAGGTAGATTTTGGTGATAAGATACGAATACCGCATCTGACAGAAGTGACGAAAGATAGTACAGTTGAAATTGAATCAGCACCGTCACTCGATTTTGACGTTGCGATCGGACGATTTCGCCAGAAACGGAATCTTACCAGGTTAGAGGTTTATTTTACGGTTGAGATTGAGGACACGACCGGTCTCTCATTCGCGAGACATATCCGCGTTTTCGATAAAAAAGACAGTCTTATAGATGAAAAAAAGGATATTCTCATACCACAGGACGGTGAAAAGGGAGTCTTTTTTGACGAGGCGAATTTCTGGCTCAAACCTGACCGCTATTATCTTGAGATAGAACTCGCTGATATCAAAAATAGAAAGGTCGGCAAGAAAAGTCTGTCTGTAGACTTAGTCGAGTATCAAGATGATGCCAAGGAGATTGGTGACCTCATCCCTGCGGCGATTATCGACGAAGCCTTTACTCATGAAAAATTTAATAAACCCGTGGGTAGGGTCATCCCGCTCACAAAGCCAGTATTGCCGGTTCATACACCATTTTACTTCTATACAGAAGGATACAATCTCGAGATAAAAGATGGCATGCATCGTTTGAGGACGGCGTACGAAGTCTACAACAAAGCAAAGATGCGAAAGGAAATCGTTGACGTTATGATCAGGGACTGGATTAGTCCAGGTGATGTTGCCTATATCGGTGCTCAATACCATCCAATGGACCTGAGTCCTGGTTATTACATCATTGTTGCGAAAATTAAAGACTTGCTGAGCGGCAAAGAGCGTACCGCCGTCACCGAATTTGAATTAGTACCGGCTGAATAAAAAAATCACTCGCAAAAAAAAGCTGTTGCCCCCTTGACAATGTAGACATTTCTCTTATAATAGAACGAGGAGGTATGATAGCTTCGGAGGTTTAAACCTTCGGAGAGATGTATACCTTTATTTGTTTTTGATACTATTCTCTACATTGAGGCGTAGAGGTAGAATTAAGAAACAGGTGTAGAACGCGTGTATAAAAGCGTAAATACATAAGGAGGAGGTTATATGGCAAGATATCGAGACGAATATATGAAGAATTACCGTAAAAACTACGGTGAGCTCATGAAAACCCAGACAAAAGAGTGGTTCAACAATCATCCAGATTATCTCAAAAAATACTGTAAAAAATGGCGTCGGTCACATTCGGATTATCACCAAAAATGGAGGCATGAACATAAAAAACATTATAGTGAATATCAAAAAGAATGGCGCGAGAAGAATCGTGAAAAAATGAGAGCTTATATGCGAGAATATATGCGACAACTTCGCAAAGAGTTGTTATTCTGAACTAAAGGACAGCTGTAGATTTTAGAAAACGTAGTACTTAACGAATAATGAAAAGAAAGGGGGGATTGTGAAGCCGTTTCGCAGACATGTTGCCGTCTCTATCGACGGTGGTGGAATCCGAGGCGTAATGGTCACACGCGCACTTGCCATGCTGGAAGACCATCTGGGTAAATCAGTCCACGACATTTTCCGGCTTGCAACTGGCACCTCTACCGGCTCTATTATTTCGGCTGGGATCGGCGCGGGCTTGACCGGTGCGCAGATGTACGAACTCTACTGCGAATTAGGCGGGACAGTGTTTCGCAAAACTTGGCGCAGTCTTTTTTGGCCACTCACTCGCTATCGCTATTCCCACAAGCCGCTGGCGTCTGCCCTGAAACAGTACATCGGTGAGATAACGATGGGAGATTTCTGGTCAAAAGATCCACGCACCGATGTCGTCATTACAGTTTTTGACTTGGTCGATAAACGTACTCGTTTCGTCAAGCCATGGAAGGATGAATACGCTGGGTGGCCAGTGGTCAAGGCGGTATTGGCTTCCAGTTCGATCCCTACATATTTCCCGACAGTCGAGGGCCGTTATGTGGACGGTGGTGTGGGTTCATATGCGAACCCATGTTATCTGGCGGCATATGAGATACGTTTCTGTCTGGAATGGGATTCCGTAGAAACGACACTCATCAGCCTGGGTACAGGCCGTGAACCGCACACGCTCAGGCAGGGCGAGGCCGATAATTTCTGGGCATGGAATTGGATTAGCCCAATACTGGGCGCCTTTCTGCAGTCAGCCGATGACCAGCAGGTGCACCTGGTAAAGACCTTCTTCGAAAAACTCGATTTCCGTCGCTTCCAGGTAGACTTGCGTGAACCTATTAAGAGTGATGATCCTCGTGAAATACCAAAACTCAGCAAATATGGTGAAGAACTTGGACGTAAAATTCTTAATGACGAGACCGATCGACAAGCACTGGAGGTGAAGGCAACCCGCGCGCCACGTGCATTGTAAGTGTAAGTAAACTGGTGCTACGATATTGTTATAAAGTATTGTTTATTTTTGCTAAAGACACAGAGATTGGCAATGAGTGTGACAATAGCCGGTAATAGTGGAACACAATATGATTTTAAGGGTCCTTTTATATCACCTGATAAGTTAGAAGATAAGCCCGGTGTATATGCAATATTGTGTGAGCAAAGCGGTAGACTCGACCTTATCGACCTCGGAGAATCGGATCAAGTTAAAACACGCATTGAGAATCATGATAGGAAGCCTTGTTGGGAAAGAAATTGCACTGGGACAATAAACTATGCAGTATATTATATCGAACATAGTAATGAACTTTCTCGAATACACATTGAGCAAGAT
>CP070664.1:777310-779810 GCA_020355325.1 Caldifarciminota bacterium | reverse complement strand
TTACCAAACGGTATCGTAAACTTTTTGAAATTCAACAGCACCTGCCATCGCCAAGCAGAAAAAATAATGAAGAGGAAGTATGGAATCAGGGCATACAGGAGATAGGAGATGTCGAGACTGCCGATATTACTCAGTATCTTATTGATGTCGAGGCGCCACAGGAGAACGAGAATGAGTCCGATACCGAAGACGATTCTTAAAATATTCCAAACTTTTTTAAGATTCTCTTTTTTCAAGTCGATCAAGAATTGCCCTTATAGATTCGCCAATGAGGGCGAGTGAAAAAAACAGTATGCCAGAAATAATGAGAAGAATGACGAGATAGAGTAATGGTCTAAAACCGTAGCCGAACAGTCTGAGTATAATTGCAATAATGCCGACAAAAATGCCGGCAGCAATTGCAATGAGGCCAATGGTACCAAAATAGAGAAGGGGCTTCTGCATGAAGGTGAGTTGGAATTTTACTGCGAGGAGGTCAAAGAGTCCGATTAAAATTCTACTCTTCTGCTGATACTTTGGGGCACCATATCGTCGTGGCCGTAACGTGACCTTGAGTTCGGCAACCTTAAATCCGGCTTCTTTTGCCAGAGGAACGATATACCGATGCCAATCTTTACGAAGCGGGACTGTCGTAATGACCTCTTTTTTGAGTGCCTTTATTGCATTCAAATCATGAACCGATAGATTAAAAAGCCTGCGTGCCCAGGAATTATATACATCGGACACAAATTTTTTTTCGTATGTTCCCTGCTTCCATCCTGTCGCGACGTCGGCGCCATGTTCAATGAGTTCTACTAACCTGGGAATATCATATGGATCGTATTGTAAATCAGCATCGAATATCACAATGATATCGCCGTGAGCAACTTTGGTACCAGAAATGATCGCCTGTGTTTTACCTAAATTTGTTCTATGCCTCACGACCCTCAGGTATGTTCTCTTATGTTCTTCGGCAATGTCGGCTGTACCGTCCAGAGACCCGTCATCGACGAGGACAACTTCATAGTTTTTATGTTTTTTTATAAATGCATCAAATTCTTCAATGAGAAGCGGCATATTGACCGCTTCATTATACGCCGGCACTACAACTGAAACCTTCATATTGTGATATTATACAAATTATTCAAAATTAGTCAACCCCGCACTAAGTTCAATGGAGGCTGTGCTCTTGCCCCATGACAGAAGCTTAAGAAACTGTCTAAAACATAGAAACGATACAACCCTTAACAAAGTGCGGGACAAGCCCAGCACTACGTTCAAACGGAGGTCGTGTTTTTCATGTATAGAATTGAAATATATAAATGTAGAAATTGAAAGGTGTGGTCTGTGGTCCTTATCCCTGTCTTATCTTCTTGAGGATTTCATAAATGCGATCAAAATCGTCGAGACTAAAACACTGAATCAATATTGTACCTCTATTCTTTTTCCATGTAATGGTAACTTTGGTGCGCAGTAATTTTGACAGTTCATTTTCAAGAATGCGCAGGTTGGGTTCTTTCTCTGCCCCCGGTACAATCCGCGGTCTTTTTCGCAATCGTTTTATCAAATTTTCTGTCGCCCGCACAGAAAGATCCTCTTTCACGATGCGTTCACAAATCTGGAGCATTTTAATGTTATCCTCGAGTGCCAGAAGCGCGCGGGCGTGTCCCTGGTTCAGTTTACCAGTACGCAGATAGGTCTTCACCTTATCTGGAAGAGATAAGAGGCGCAAAGAATTTGTTATGGTGGAGCGGTCCTTACCAACCAACTGAGCAATCTGTTCGTGGGTCAGTCCGAAGGTCTTATGGAGCTGCTCATACGCACGCGCCTCCTCGATCGGATTGAGGTCCTTGCGCTGCAGGTTCTCGATGAGTCCAATTTCTAAAAGCTCGGCTTCTGTCAGATCTCGTATGATCGCAGGAATATCTTTTAAGCCGGCGAGTTCGGCCGCCCTGAATCGTCTCTCGCCAGCGGCCAGAATGAATTGGTTGTCGACGCGCTTGACGACAATTGGCTCGATTACACCCTTCTCTTTTATTGACGTGATGAGATCTTTAAGCTCTGAAGCTTCTATTTTTGACCGTGGTTGGTATGGATTCGGCTTGATGCTGCTGATCGGAATGAGTCGATAACCCTCCTGGAAAACCTCCTTTTCTTTCGTAGGGATGAGTGCCTCGAGGCCTTTACCCAGCGCCCGTTTACGCATGATTCAGAAGTTCCCTCGTTAAATTCAAATATGCCTGAGCTCCCGAGGACAAAATAGTATAGTGAATAACAGATTTGCCGTACGACGGGGATTCGGCAATCCGCACCGAGCGCGGGATGACCGTCTTAAAAACAACCTGAGGAAAATGGTTCTGGATCTCTTCAACCACATCTTTCGCTAAATTGAGCCGTGCATCGAACATCGTCAGTAAGATTCCCTCGATAACGAGATTTTTGTTCATACTATTTTTAATTGCCTTCAGTGTTTTGAGGAGTTTTTCGAGACCCTCCAGGGCGTAGTATTCACACTGAATGG
>CP070664.1:773130-777210 GCA_020355325.1 Caldifarciminota bacterium | reverse complement strand
GGTTGTTGTTACAAAGGTCTTTTCCATTTTTCAAAAAAAACAATATGAATACTGTCATGCTCAGTGTTTCCGAAGAAAATATCGAGGCGATAAAATTTTACGAAAAACATGACTTCACGACCTATTTACGGAATATGGTGCGTGTAAAACTATAAGGTGCTCTCCTGCATGTAAAAACAACAAGATATCCCAATACAATACATACGTCATACGTCAATTCAATTGTGTATTGACTTCGTGATGAAAAATGATACAATTGAGAAATGAATGGACCCTACACGGTGTATGGTGGATAACATAGACGACCCCCAAAAAATTCTGTGCTACAGAATTATTCCATCACGCTATGGAACGATTGGAATAGTGTATGTGAAAAAAAAGAACGATGTTCAGGTTATGAGGATTGTGCTGCCGCAACAGCGGATACCCATGCGGGAACGCATCGCCGTGATGTTTCCACGTGCCCGGTCCGATAGTTCACGCATTATAGATGATATCTGTAAAAAGATAACAACATTTTTAAAAGGAAGACCTGTCACTTTTACACTCGACCGTATCGATGTTTCACGGTTCTATAATTTTCAGAAAAGAGTTTTATTATTGGAACGAAAGATTCCGCGTAGTTGGGTGAGTACCTACGGAAGATTATCACAGAAGCTCGGCGTCCCTGGTGCATCGAGGGCAGTAGGCCAGGCACTGGCGCGTAATCCATTTCCCATTATCATCCCCTGTCACCGCACCATTAAGTCAGATGGTTCGCTCGGTGGCTATAGCGGAGGGATTAAATTAAAAAGACAGCTTTTAGAACTTGAGGGAGTAAAATTTGATCGGAGGGGAAGAGTGATAATGGAGAATGTGTGGTAATCACTCCTCAATCGTAAATTCCCAGCAACAGTAATAGTCCTCGGGATGCGGATCGGGTGGACATGAAACACAGCGTGTTTTAATTCGCGGGTCAATCGTCTTTGCAAAATATGTATATTCGATAATGCCGACTGGCTTGCACGGAAAATCGGGCAAATTTTTTCTCTTGCGTGCCTCCTGAACCCTGCAATTCACCATGCGAAATAGACATCGATTTTCCGAGACCTCGGTTACTTCCTGTATATTGATGAATGCGTAGAGTCGAAATTTGAGCGCCTGAATCAACGCCGGAATACCATCGCCGGGTTTGATATTGAGCCTTTTCATGATGCGCTTCGCCTCAATCTGGGTGAACTGTTCCCATGCCTGAGCATCGAGTTCGATTGCAACATCTATGCCACACTTATTCTCGACTGCCTGGAACCATAGCCCATCATGGGCGAGCCAGTTCTTTGCGGCATCCTTGAGCAATTCTACGAGCTCTTCTTTTGTGAGATCTTTCGGTTCTCTCATTGTATCTCTTCTCCAATCACTTCATAATAATGGTGACCATCGTGTTCAGTCACGAGTATTTTCTTCTCTTTCTGTAACTGATCACAATATTTTAGTATTTCATTTTTGTGTAACCCTGTCATGGCAGCAATATCATCCAGTGTGACTGGTCTTCTTTCAATAATATTTAAAATGCTCTGATGTATATCATGAAGATGTACTGCCTCTCTGGTTTCTTTAAACGGCGCGATTATTTCAGGCTTCGCACCGAGCATATTTCTAATTTTTTCTAGTTCTCTATATGATAGGGGAGTGGCGCGTTTTTCACTCGGTGGCCTCACGACCGTATTGAGGTGAATCTTATCCGGTGAGATCTTTTCGACGACCTCGTGTAGTTTCTCGATATCAGTCTCTGAATCGTTTATTCCTTTCACGAGCATAATCTCCAGCCAGATTTTTCCGCGGTACTTCTTTCGGAAATCTATCAATCCCTGGATGATTTTTTCAATAGTCAATGAGGCGTGCGGTCGATGTATCTCTTGGAAAATTTCTTGGCTTGTTGTACATAGAGTCGGGACCACAACATCGGCATTGATGAGGTCTCGCTGCACCGAAGACTCAAAGAGTAGCGAGCCATTGGTGAGGACGGCAATGGGTATTGGCGTGATCTTTTTCAATTCGGTTATTAAGTAACCGAGTCCGGCATGAAGGGTCGGTTCTCCTGAACCAGAAAAGGTGAGGTAATCAATGTGGCCGCTCTGTTTTACCGTATCTTTTACTTCCTGGAGTATTCTATCGCGCGGTGTGTACTCTTTGCGTTCGATTGTATTGTTCGTTGTTGTGCCGAGCTGACAGTAGATGCAATTATAACTACACGTTTTCATTGGCACAATGTCGATGCCGAGCGAGAAGCCGAGTCTGCGCGACGGAACCGGACCATAGGTATATTTACCTGGCATCTCTATCTCTTTATGAGGATGCTCTTGAATACGCCTTAATGGTCTGTTTCCTGAGTTGTGTAGTGCAGGCAATGGTGAGCGCCTGTTTGGAAGAACAGGGAATACACTCTAGATAGGTCTTCGTTTTATCCGATTCCTTTCATCGAGTATGACGAGTTTGGTTTTCACACTTTCTGCCTCATCGGTGCGCACAAGCATATACGAGAGTATGCAGAGCTTATCACCGACTCTCCCTTTCCTCGAGGCTGGTCCATAGAGGACGATTTTTCTTGAGCCTGCTTTCTCCTCGATGGTATAGGTTTCCAACCGTTCTGCGTTATTATAATTTAAAACATGTACTTTTTCTCCAGGAACCAGTCCTGCCGCCTTCATAATGGTGCTATCGATTCCCATGCTCCCTTTATAGAAGAGTTGTGTATGCGTAACCGTGGCCTCGGTTATCTTCGATTTCAGGACTTCGATCAATCCAGTTCTTTTAGTATGCTGAGCGAGTCCGTCTTTTATGATCATTCGGTGGCTTCGAAACGGAATCGGTGGTAGTCTCTTAACCGGGAAAAACCGTGCTGCCAGTGTATCTGATCCCGGCCTGATTTTGCCACCAACAGGATCGACATCATAGGCAATCAACAAAACATTGCCATACAGTTTTGTCGGCTCGGTATAAACACCGATGAGTCTATTGATACTGCCCTTGATATGCGTTTCCTCTTCTAACTCACGAATGACGGTCTCTTCAGATACCTCATGTTGTTCAATGAAGCCGGAGGGGAGTGCCCATTTACCCTTTCCTGGTGCGACCCCACGTTTAATGAGAAGTATCTCTTCTTTCTCATTGTATACAAATGCCACGGCGCTCGGTACAGGATTCGCATAGTGTGTCCAACCACAGTCAGGACAGACAAATCGCATGATATTTTCGATCTCTTTTTTGGCAAGCCTCTTTTTACACAACGGACAAAATTTATAACTTTTCACCGATATCTCGCTTTTTTTCATTCAACTTTTCGAGGAGTATCGCGACATCGATATTATGTTTTTGCGCAAGCTCTTCGATCGTACCCCAGAACGGTTGTCCGCAGACGAGACACGGAAGCCCATGATCGATGAAGACCGTCACCAGATTCGGAAATTTGTCTAAAACATCACTGATCGCAGTATCTTTGGCAATGTTCGTCATACACTATTATATCGAAAAATCACAAGAAATCAACCTTGAAAAGGGGGCTGTAAACGGTTACTTTTTAAATAAGAATTCAGACACCTTGTTGACCAAATTTATGTTATCTTCTTGAGAAAGGGTAACATTTTTTTCAATGAGTCTCAGATAATGGTCTGCTTGGGGATCTTGTTTTCTCAGTTTCTGCATTTCTGCGGACTGTCTTTTGATTGACTCATCGAGTGTCTCAAGACCGATGTTCAGGTTGAACCTTTTTTTGAAAAATTCAAGCACCGGCTTTTGCGCCCGGTAATCATCAACCGTCGCGACATAGAATGGAATTTCAGGCCACAGGCTCACACCGGGGATGCGCCTCATTTTTGCGGTAAATAAAAGAAAGCTGTTTAGTGCTGGCGGGCCTTGCCAGGTCATATCCGAGAGCTCATATGGTCGGAGGCTATCTTGGAACTCCTGAGTATTATAGACGGCAAATATTCTACGAGAACTATCAAATGGGATCGATGAAATAGTGGTACTGATCGTATACAGTTCTTTTATATGACAATGATATTGAGCAACATCGAGAAGTACATTGAGAAATCTGTAGTG
>CP070664.1:759899-773030 GCA_020355325.1 Caldifarciminota bacterium | reverse complement strand
CTCGGACACCGTGGTTGCCGACTGGGCATTACGTATCCAGAAATTACTGAGATGCAAGCGCGGGCTATCTTTGAGGCCGCATGCGAGGTCACAAAACAAGGAATAAAAGTTATTCCTGAAGTGATGATTCCAGTCGTTATGGAGGCGAAAGAGCTCGCACACCAGCGAGATATCGTGGAAAAAATTGCAAAGGAAACAATAAGAAAATACCGTATAAAAATAAAATACATGATCGGCACCATGATTGAAATTCCGCGCGCGGCACTCACTGCCGATGAGGTAGCTGAGGTAGCAGACTTCTTTTCTTACGGAACGAATGACATGACCCAGACGACCCTCGGATTTTCGCGCGACGATGTTGCTAAGTTTGTTCCGAAGTACATCGAACTCGGCATTCTTCATGATGATCCGTTTAAGACGATTGATATCGACGGTGTTGGCAAGGTTCTCGAAACAGGTATTAAACTCGGGAGAAAGACCAATCGCAATCTGGAGATTGGAATATGCGGCGAGCACGGTGGTGATCCGAATTCAATTCACTTCTGTCATAAGATCGGAATGGACTACGTTTCCTGTTCACCCTATCGGGTTCCGATAGCACGGCTATCTGCCGCCCATGCAGCACTCGAGGAGAAGTATAAGAGAAAGGGATTGGCAGCGACTGTATAATACATCGTCGATTGTTAAAGGACATCAGTTTCGATGAGCCATGCGTCTTTCGGAATACGTCTGTCGTTGAACAGAACTACAACGCGAAATCGTACCGCCATTCGCTTCAATAGCTGGTACACGAAACTTTTTCTCCTCCTATGAAAAAAATCATTCCTCAAGGATATTCCACCGACATCTGGGTGGTATTTTTTGCCCGAATAGTAACTGCGATCGGTTTTTCTGTTTCAATGCCATATCTCAGCCTCTATCTCCACAACGAACTCGGCATTCCAATGACAATCGTCGGCACGATATTGATGTGTGCGTCGGTTGTAGGAGCAGTCCTTGGCGTCTACGGTGGTGAACTCAGTGACCGAAGAGGCAGAAAATGGGTAATGGTACGAGCCCTGTCCTGGCGTTGCTTAATATTCATGCTCATGGGCTACGTTATCGCCAAAAAAGCAGATGTTTATATTATCACGGGACTTTTGATCCTCAATTCTGCATTTGGCTCCTTTTTTCTTCCTGCATCAATGTCTTATGTTGCCGACCTCACAGCAGAAGAAAAGAGAACATCTGCTTATGGCTTGTTGAGAATCGGCGGCAATCTTGGTTGGGCCCTCGGACCAGCAATCGGCGGATTCCTTGCCACCATCGATTATGCCTATCTGTTTTATTTCACCGGTATGTGCATGCTCATAGCGACATCTATTCTTATAAAATATAGCAAGGAATCATTGAGTGAAGCAACATTGTCCGAAAAGAAAAGAACAAGTTTTAAAAATATTATCTCGGTTGCCAAAGACACTCGATTCTTATTATTCACTATCATCTGTCTAGTCTTATTTATTGCATGGGGACAACTCATTTACCCTCTGGCAGTATATAGCGTTAACCGAGTTGGTATTACGAAGACACAACTCGGCCTGCTCTTTTCGCTCAACGGTTTCATGGTTGTGGCGTTTCAATACTTTATAACGAACTTCATTCCGGTGAAGCGCTTGTTAACCGCGTTGTGGATTGGTTCTTTAATTTACGCAGTTGGTTATTTCTCGGTTGGCGTGGCAAATAGTTTTTGGTTTTTATTCGCTTCGGTAATTGTTATAACCATAGGCGAAATGATCGTATCACCATCGAGTCTCAGTTATGCTTCGATTATTGCAGACGTGCACCATAAGGGACGGTATTTGGGTTTCTTTAATCTTTCTCAATCACTCGGCTGGTCATTCGCCCCACTCGTCGGTGGTGTACTACTCGATACATTTCCCGGTCGGTCGCTGGGTATATGGGGAATCATCGGTGCTTTTGCATTGATTGCAGCAGGATGGTTCATTTTATTCGAAAGAAGATCATTGCACAATAAATAACGCCATTTAAAAAACGACGAAACAATTTCTAAAAATTGTACTACTTTTGTTTTGCCAGTCTTTCTCTTAACTCTTTGAGGAGTTCTATTGCATCATCTATTTTACTTTCGTCAATCATTTTAGCAATCATTGCTTTATATTCGATCTTGATACTTGCATCGCTCGAAGCACCAAGACTTTCGATATCAAACTCGTGCATACCCTCGGTCCTGAATTCGCTCACCCGTTTATCTTCCTGATCCTCGTTACTCGGGATTTCGGGCTCCACTATCTGCTGTTCAGGCGGTTGCTGACCGAGCTCCCGAACTACTATATCGGGTGATTTCGTTTGAGGCGTCTCTTCGGGTTTTTCCTGCTCTTTCTTCTTTTCGATCAAATATTCAAAGACTGACTGTTCCTTTTTTTCTTTCTTGAGCTTATCTATAATACCCATTATCATAACTCCCGAGAACGAACCTAACTATACACATAATCGTTGACTCACGATATGTTCTCATTGTACCATTTAACGATGCAGCCATTCAACCAGATAGCCATTAATAAAACGCTATACACCAATCTTCCCCTCTCTATAGAGATTAATTGCTTCTTGTGCATCACGATTTGATGGATCAATTTTGAGTGCCCTTTCAAACGATTTCAATGCCTCATCGAATCTCTCGAGATCAATCAGTGCCTTGCCGAGATTCACATAAGCCAAGGCATAGTTAGCGTTTTTCTTCAATGCCTCCTGAAACGACACGACTGCATCGTCGAGTTTTTTCGTCTTCAGATAGAGTAATCCCAAATTATTATGTATTTCTGCTAAATGGGGCTCGAGCTTCAATGCACCCACATAGGTATTTTTTGATTCGTCGAATCGTCCCAATTCTGCGAGGAGCAAACCTTTCAGGTTTAAATACTCAGCCGTTTTCTCCATCTCGAGAGCCTTATTTATTTCCGTCAGTGCCACCTCATAATTACCCCGATAATAATAGAGAGTAGCGCGATCAAAATGATCAATGCCCTCCTTCTTCTTACGCAACCTCTGCTCTTCTTGATAGCGTGCTTCCTCTTTTTCAAAATACGTCCTTATATGTTCAAGTATATTTTTTGTGTAGTTCGACAACTTTGTTTGTCGTTCAAATGATTCTTTAAATTCCTTTTGCACTTCGGTTGTCATTTCTTTAATTCGTGTATTGAGTTCCCCAAATGTACCTGCAAGTTTTGCAACATCACCGAATGACTTTTCGTATTGTTTTTCCAGAGTACCTATCTCTTTTTTCATCTCGGCCACTAAATCTTTTACTGAGTCATGCATCCCTGTTCCAACTTTTTCTACACCCGTTCTCATCCCTTCGGCAAGACCAGCAATCTTCCCCAGCGACTCGAGGTAATTCCTGTTCAAATGAGACATCATATCACTCATCGTCGTAAGGCTATCCGACGATTGTTTCAAAAGATCTCCCATCGTACCGACGCTGTTGCTAAGACTGTCCACGACATCAAACTTCTTGAGAACTGCTTGATTCGCACTACTCAGTGTTTCCATACCGACCCGATTTGTTGCCGTCAGCTTCTCCATACTATTTTTCAAAACATCAAATTGCGAGATGAGACTGTTTGTGAAATTACTGAGTGCTTCTTTAATGTCATTTATTCTACTATTGAATACCTCTGATAATCGATCGAAACCCAAAACCATAACCTCATTCTGTTTCTTAAGAATATCAAGGCGTCCCGATAATGCCTCTTGCATCGCTTGCAAGCTTTGTGGTACTGTGGTACCGAGTGTTTCAGAACGCTGAGATACCTCGTCCTTTATATTCTCAATACCAGCCTTCACTTCATCGATCAAAACACCTGCCTTTATATTCGAAGAGAGTAGCGAACATAAATTTTTTGCACCATCATAAACCATGCACTCAGTTTTCACACACTCTTTGAGCATTATCTCTTCACCTATTTTCTTTCCTTCTTCATCGAACAGGTCTTTTCTTGTGATTAAGAACGGACACCTCACCGGCTCCTCCCTTCGACGAAATAGCGTCCTTTTGCCAATCGTCTATCCTGTGCAAGCTTCTCATAACTTGCGATTCTTTGTTCCATACCTTCAATTCCTGCCTGCCTCAAAACGATGGCCGCGGCTTCATACGAACCTAAAGAATCGTAAATATCAGCGTAGATTGGAGCTGTCTCTTTATCGACGGGTAAATTTCTCATCATCTCGAGAGCATCTACTGGTAAACTCTTCTTTAAGTACACCTTCGCCTTCATCAATGCCTGTTGTTTTAGCAATGTATCACTCTGCGGCGTAAAATCCAGTTCCTTTTCGGATTCACGGATTTTATTAATGAGTAAATAAATATCTGCCCGTTTCAACCTATCCTCATCTCCGTTACCCTTTATTGCGTTTATTCTTTCTTTAAAATATTTATCACGCATCTTTTTTATTAAGCGATAAATTAATGTACGATTTTTACTCTTATCCAAAAGCTCGGTATAAACCCGAATCGCCTTCTCTGCCTCCCCCTTTTCGTAATACAATTGACCTTCTTTTAAGATTATTTCTTCATTTTCTGGTATGAGTTCCTTAGCACGCTGCAGTACCTCAATCGATTTGTCATATTCTTTCTGGAGAACGAATATCTTACTTGCCAAAAGATATGCATCCCCAAGATCAGCATTTTTCATCAAAATTTCTTTGACGTACTGTAGTACTGTATCCCCACACGAGGGATCCGTTGAAAAGAGTTTATCAAATATGTCAACAGCTTTTTTAATTTCACCGGTATCCTTATAAAGAGTTCCCAAATAAAGAAGAAGTTCACTACTTTTTTCCTTGTGCTCTTCGAGAGTATGAGCAACCTTCATTACTTCGGTTGGCGACAGTTCGATTAATTTTGTATAGAGTTCGATCGCTGTCCTATGATCTTCCTCATTCAAAGAAATGAAAGCGAGGAGAAAGTATGAAGGAATGTGCGACGCATTTTTTTGGAGTATGCTGCCAATCAAATTTTTTGCCCACGCGCATTCTTTCGTATTCGACCTGTATATTTCATTAACCAATTCTACAACGTCATCAAAACTACTGTAATTATAGTATACCTCAGCCAAACCCTTGCGTGATTCGATATCGTGCGGATTTTCAGAACAAATTTTCTTCAGCTCAGATATTGCAGGCTCACGAAACGATTTATCTTGCTCTTGTGCCTTTACATACAGTTTGGTCGCGGAACTTCGCAGATTTGCCAGATGATACACGCGTGCCAGTGAAAAATCAAGGAGTGCAGAAGGGGTTTCCTTTGACAGTTTTTCAAATAGCGGAATAACCTGCTTCGCCATTGTTGCATCCAGTTCACATGCCTGTAATAAGTGTTTCGATGCATCGCCATACTTGCCGAGACTAATCTCTAAATTACCCAAAGCGAACACGACGCGTGGGTTTGCCAATGCTATTGAGGAAAGTGTCTTTAGTTCATTGTAGACATACTCGGTACGTGCTGGTAACACCCTCACCGTCAAAAGGTACTCCTCAACCGCCTCATTGATGCGACGTGCCTTGCTTAATGCCCGAGCCCGTGCAAAGTGAGCGGGAAGATTGCTCTTATCAATTTCCAAAATCTTATCGAGGTATTCGATCACGGCTTCAGAATAGTCCTCGGCACCCTCCAAAGAGAGCATGAGTGGCCGGACAGAGCCACTTAAATTACCACTCTCAATTAAGGCCTCGCCTAGTTTCATGTTGAAGTATTGTGCATCTTCCCCAAAAATCTCAATCGCCTTTTTAGCCTCTTCTATAACACGGTCCCAGACCTTTCGATTAGCGAACATTTCGATCAACGAAATCCACACTTCTCGATCGTTTGGAAAAACCTTCAGTACATCATAAAATTCATCAATAATTTCGAAAAAAGCCTCGGGGTCAATTTTTTGGGCAGTTTTGAAAAACTTGATTGCAATCTTGACCTCCCCATCGAGCATGTATATTCTCGCAGCAGCAAGAAGTAAGGGAACGGCATCCTGCTTTTCTTTAATAACTTCAACAAGTGCTCGCTTTGTAGCATCTTTATATTCTTCGTTAGTAAAACATTGTTCAAAACTACTAACTGATTTCTGATAGTCACCAGCAAAGGCATAAGCTCTCGCCAGTGCGAGTTCTCCAATAAACGGTTCTTCTTTCTTGTATTGCTCATAGAGCGGTAAAATTTTTTCAAATAAATCGGCACGCCGACTCATTATAGCATCAAGCGTGGGTACAAATACAGCCATCTCAGCCGGCTTCTCTGCTACATAGGGGGTTAGGATTGATAAGGCTTCCTCTTCTTTGCCGAGCATTGCCAAACTTTTTGTTTTAAAACTCAAATAGTGTACATTCTCGGGATACTGTTCACAAATCTCCGACATAGCTGTAAAGACATCATTGAACCGTCCCTTCGCCATCAAATTTTCAAAGATTACCAGACTGTTTTCTTGGTCTCCCTTGTGTGCATAACAGATTCCCAGAAGACAGAGGGCCTTTGGATTATCTAATTTTTTCTCTAAGATGAGGTTCAAGTTTGCAACATATTCGTCAAGGAGTCCGGGATCAGACTCGTATGCCGTCTGTATGATTTCTACTGCCCGGTCGACATCATCACGTTTGAGATAGGCACTCACGAGTCCCTGAATCACCAGTGGTTCATTCGGTTCTTCATCAAATATCGCTCTGTATTTTTCTATAACCTGGTCATATTGTTTGGGCTCTATTTCAAGAATTTTATCTAATTCATTGATCGCCAATGATGTTCTATGCGCGTCCAAATACGTATCACTCAGAGCATAGAGTATTTTCAAATTTTTTGGATTAGTCCTCTCCAGATCCCTTAAACTTTTAATGATCTCATCGATCTTTCTGCGGTCTTCTTTCAGGAGGCGTCGTAGACGGTCGATTGATGCATCAAAATCTCCTTTTTTAACGTATAAATCGGCCAAGAGGTGCGAAAAGGTGGCTTCAACCTCTTGTGGCACTTTTTTACTCGTAATGACTTCAATGAGTGGATCAATGAAATCAGGGAATTTTCCAAATATCCTCTGTGCTTGTGCCAATGCTGAATCAAATTCTTTATGTGCCAATCCGCTTCTCAATAAGAGCAGTGCCGCATACGGGTCATTATGCCGTTCGCGTGCTATCGTTCGTGCCCAACGCAAGAGATGGGGTATCTGAGACTTGATGTCCATTACAGGTTCGACCGAATCCATGGCTATGACGCTCTCATCTATGAAAAATTCGATTGATGCAAAGATGAATAATACATCAACATCCCGTTTCGTAAGGGCTTTTTTCTTCACCATGCCCTGTCTCAATTTATCGTACCGCGTTAATAGCAGTTTAATTTCTCGCTCACTCAGTGCCCTTAATATCTTATTGATCTCCTCGTACTTCTGATGCTCAACATTTAACTGTATAAGGAAATCTGCCGCATCCATTGATGCATGGCGAAAATATAAATCTGATAGTATAGCAATGATCTCATCGGTCCGTGATGGTACAATTGAATGAATATGACGCAGCATCTCCACGGCACGCGGCCGCTGATCATTTTCAAAATAGAGTCTCGAAAGGAGCAAGAAAATATCGAATGAATCCTCGCTGTCTGTCAGATTACTTTCGAGCACTTTAATCGCCGCATCGGTTCGCCCTTCGTTGAGATATTCACTTGCTTTCTGTAATGCCGCTTGTGGATCTTTTGGACCAAAAATATCAAACATCTCGTGTCTTCTGTTTCAATTCTTTTTTCTTCAAAGCCAAGATCTCAATGAATGAATGAATCGGTTCACTCCCCGAAGCGATCAGCAACCCGGTGATCATATAATCAACCCATTGTGCAATCTGTAAACTCGAACTCAAGCCTAATTGCTGAATCAAACCAAAACGAAAGGCAAAACTGATAAGGACTCCTAAAAAAGTGCTTATCAGCCATGCATATATTCTTTTGTTCTGTGTGGGTACAATATACAAAATCTTTTCGGTTACCCTCTCAACGATGAGTGCTAACCCTAATAGAAAAATTACTGTCTCACCCATAGTATCACTACATGCATTGTCGAAAGGGTTGGGTTAGGATGCTTGAAAAATACAGTACTCCTTTTCCCGCGTCCAAACCACGACCCAAAAACAATTACTAAAATGTTTTCGCAATAGAGAAAATACTTTTCAATTGTTCATCGGTTTTACGTAATCGTGCCGAAAGAGTCTTCGTGAAAATCCACAAGAGTTTGTAGGCAATTACAGTTTCTTGAGCGAGTAATTTACGGAAATCATCCTTTCCAATCACCAGGAGAATTGTGTCTTCGTGGGCGATAGCGGAGGCCGACCGTGGCGCGTCATCAATAAGTGCCATTTCGCCAAAGTATTCGCCTTCTCGCAGAATTGTCAAAGCCTCTTCACCGACACCTGGAACCAACGTTGAAATTCGAACACTTCCAGAAACAATAAGATAGAACGCATCACCAACGTCGCCTTCTTTAAATATAACCGCGTCTTTCTTCACACGCTTTTCTTGTGAGATTGTGATAACCATATCCATCTCACTGGGTGTTAGTTCTCGAAAGAGGTATACTTGACTGAGTACTTCCTTCTCTCTCACCTCGCCTCCATAGATAACCTACATGTCTCTCCTCTTTTGATCAAAGGAGTTTTTCTATCCCACAAGAGGAGGCCAATCGATACCTCTCTAAAAACACTAATAATCTGAATCTTAGCGATATCGTAATCGGGCATATCTTTCCCACCTATTTCTCGTTTTTGATAGACTTCGAAGATATCACCAACTGCGATGCCACTTTCTTCTCCGTGATCAACAATCGCCAAAACGTGTGGCTGTGTAAGTATGCCGATATCCCTTACTTCAACGACATAACCTTCGATCTCCTTTGTCGTCGGAATCAATTCAATTTTTTCTGGGGCGAGAATCGGTTCGTACGGTGTAACATAATCTCCCTGCTTAATGATGTCATAGGAAGCTACGATTTTGCAGCGTGCACCATCGGTGTTAACAGCTTGAACCTCGGCCTTACCAAGTACCTTCACCTCTTTGCCTAATCGCCGTCCAGTTTTAGGATGCGTGACAAAAGCACCATGACGGTAGATGGTTAATAAATCACCCTTCTTAATATCATCGGCACGGTCAATGTAGATTTCCTTGTATGTCGTTAGTCTCTTTTCACCAGCCGGTTCAGTTCCAATAATTTTTCCCCAGTAAGGTATATCTTCGTCGACGAGGAACCCGGCGCGATGGATTATTTCTTCACTAAAAATCCTCTTTTCTGGTGTAATGACGGAGATAATTTCGGCAGCGGGTTTTGGGGGAAGCGCTACAGTGATTTCCTCGGGAATTTCCTCAATTATCTCTGGCACGGGTTCAACCGCCTCCGGAACTGTCGGCACCATCTCTCCCACAGGTGCGGGAGGAATAGCAAAAATCTGTTCCGGATAAATCCAATGCGGGTCTTCTATTTTCGTTAAATTAGCACGCCATACATAGGGCCACAGAAATGGATTTTGATAATAAGCACCAGCTATATCCCACAACGTATCCCCTTCTTTTACGGTGTGTGTCGTCTCTTGTGCAAATATCGAGACAAACACAAGCACAATAACCAATTTTTTCATTCCCAACCTCCTTACTTATATATTACATTTCAAAATTCATCGAAATTTTTGAACATTTGAGTTTGCTGATAAACGCTGTCTCTCAAATATCATTTCTCCATCGTCCCAGCAGATTCCTAACGCTGATGATTTGGTCTCTACATTTAAACACTCTCGCCACACGTGGTCCAATACCAGATGTAATTTCGTATACAATGGTGTGCGCCTTCTGAGCACATTCCTCAGCCGTAATCTCCTCATGACCATCCTTCCCGATGAGCGTAACGATGTCACCAATCTTAACATTCGGAATATCTGAAACATCAATCATGATCAAATCCATACATACGGTACCCACAATAGGTGCACGCTTACCCCTCACTAATACGTCGCCACTATTAGAGAGCGTACGAGGATAACCATCACCATAGCCAACACTTATCGTCGCAATTTTACTTTTTCGTTCTGTCATAAAGGTGTGGTTGTAACTAATTGGGGTATGGGCCTCGACATTTCTTACATTGACGACCTTCGATTTGAGTGTCATAACAGGTAAAAAACTCTTGGCATAGCGTATAATCGGAGATGAAGTCAGACCATAGAGGGCGATACCAGGTCTCACAAGATTGAAATGAGAAGCCGTGTGCATAAACACACCTGAAGAATTTGCTAAGTGAACTAATGGTGGTTTTATTTTTAACTTTCTCAAATTTCTTATTAACACACTAAATTCTTTAATCTGTTTTTTAGTAAATGCTCCATCATTATCCGCCAATGGAAAGTGGGAAAATATGCCATCTATTTTTATACGTGGCGACGTATTGATCTGTCTGATGGCACGTACTGCATCTCCGTATGGAATGCCCGTTCTTGTCATTCCTGTATCGACTTCAATATGAACTAAAATGGACGTACGTAGTCGTTTCAATTCTTTATTCAATACTCTCATAAACCCAATTTCAGATATGGTTGGTATCAGATTAAATTCTAATGCTGCATCAATCTGCGAGTAGAGAATCGGACTCAGAACAATAATTTTTGAGGTAATCCCTGCCTGTCGTAATTCAATCCCCTCTTCTAAACTTGCCACACCGAACATATAAGCACCCTCAAGTTCTAATGTCCGTGCAACCTCTATTGCACCATGGCCATATGCATCGGCCTTTATCGCCGCCATTATCTTTGCCTTTTTTACCTTCTTTTTTATGATGTTGTAGTTGTTAACGAGCCGATCGAGGTAGATTTCTACCCATACTCTTCCTGCTGTGTCATTCATTAATAAAATAATATACATAATTCTAAAAAAATCAAGAGGAAAATTAGAGTTGTATAAAGTAAAGGGTTAAGGTTACTTGGTTATGACCGCTTCTCGTTGGGCGCCGACCGAGATATACGAAACCTCCAACCCCGTGTGGTGTTCAATGAACGTGACATATTTCTTTGCATTTGCAGGTAAATCATCAAAATTCCTCATATGTGAAATATCCTTGCAGAATCCCGGAATTTTTTCATAAACAGGCCTGAGTTTATCTGCATGAAATGGATCGAATTCCTCCGCATTGCTATATCGTACCGCAATCTTTATCGTATCGAGTTTTGAGAGAACATCTAACTTGGTCAAGAATAATTTTTTCACTCCATTGATTCTTGCAGTATACCTAATAATCGACGCATCAAAAGGTCCACACCGCCGCGGCCTGCCAGTTGTCGCTCCGAACTCATGCCCCGACGCCCTCAGTTGTTGACCAACCTCTGAATTATCCTCGGTTGGAAATGGTCCCTGGCCAACCCTCGTCGTGTATGCCTTGGTAACACCAATAACGTCATCAATAGCACATGGTGGTACGCCGAGTCCAATACCTGCACCACTCGTAATGGTGTGGGAGGACGTTACATATGGATATGTTCCAAAATTAATATCGAGCAGCGCTCCCTGTGCACCCTCGAAGATAATATTTTTCTTGTCGTGCATTGCTTCGGAAAGAAATCTGGTGTCGTCCACTACCATGTGTTTCAATCGTTCTGCATAGTTCATATATTTATTATATATCTCACTTTCAGCAAGCGGCTCAGCATGATAGATTTCCATAAGAACAAGATTTTTTCTGGAAATATTCATACGTAACTTTTTTTCAAAGAGTTCTCGATCGAAAAGGTCACCCATACGCATACCAACGCGCGCGTATTTATCTTCATATGCCACACCAATTCCTTTCTTCGTAGTACCAATCTTTTGCTTTGTTTTCTCCTCCCTGATCTTATCGATGAGGATGTGATACGGAAAAATCAGATGACAAAACCTTGAAATCTTAATGCGCTTCTCAATATGAGGGTCTATTTTCTTCAAGTTTTCTAACTCGTCAAAGAACACTTGCGGGTCAAAAACACATCCGGCTCCAATAACGCCGATAACATTTCTATTCAGCACGCCACACGGTATTTGATGAAATATAACCTGCTCATCAGCTAATCGCACAGTGTGGCCAGCATTCGAGCCACCTTGGTAGCGAGCATTGACATCGAAATCTTTTGCGAGATAGTCGACTACCTTTCCCTTTCCTTCATCACCCCATTGAAGTCCAACAACAGCAATGCTCATGACCCATGATTCTATCCAAGAGGCAAGAAAAGTCAATATATAAACACGAACGAGTTTATCACATTCTGTACATAATTTTTTTATTATATTTACGTCACACTCTTGACACTACTGATTTTAGCGTTAGTATTAAAGTATAAAAAGTTCTATAATTTTCGTAAGATACTATGGCTCAGTTTTTAGGAATGCCGAGCGAAAGCGAGGCTTAACATAGTAATAGATTGGAGGTCATGGTGAATATATTATCAGAGAAAATAAAGAATTTAGTCACGAGGATAGAAGCGAATAACACATGGCGCCAGAGAGAGTGTTTTAATCTTATCCCCTCTGAGACAACGCCGAGTCCCCTTGTAAAGTTATGCGAGATATCAGATCCATCCGGAAGGTATGCAGAACACCGCACAATGAAAGGAAAAGAAATATACTTTTATCAAGGCATAAACTTCATTCGAGACGTGGAAGAGGAGTTGAGAAAAGAGATGGCGGACTATTTTGGTTGTCCGAGAATTGAACTACGAGCAATCAGCGGGCAGATGGCAAACGAAGTGGTCTTCAAGGCGATGGTGAAGTTTATTAACCGTGATCGCAAGGAAGGTGAACTTTCTCGCCGATTGACGTTGGTGATGAATAATGCTTTGACAAAGGGCGGCCATTTGAGCTCTCAACCAATGGGCGCGCTCTTTAACTATGTTGAAGAAGACCCAACAACAGGAAAAGAAAAGGTTGTCAACTTTCCAGTGAGAGAGGATAGCCTTTACAAAACAGATACTGAAGAACTCGCTCGACTATTAGATCGAGAGAAGCCCGAACTCATCGTCTTCGGAAAGAGTATGTTCTTGCATAAAGAACCTGTTGAGTTTGTCCATAACATTGTGAAGGACTGGAATCCAAAACCAGTAATT
>CP070664.1:737375-759799 GCA_020355325.1 Caldifarciminota bacterium | reverse complement strand
GAACAGAAGAGAGCAATATACTACAAATTTTGATTCTCTTCAGTCTGACGTCTTTTCTCGAAGCTCTGCTTCTAAGAGTGCAATCTTTTGAGCCAGGTTCTTCAATTGTTCGGACTGCCGACTGACAATCACCGAGAAATATATGAAGAGAATCACTGCAAAAAAGATGACAACGGGGAGCAGAACCGATGGCGCATAGTAAATGCCGAGAATACGCGCGAGAATTTCTAAAAGACTCCCCCAGATCGAGAAAACAATGAGGACGGCAGCAGAAAAAAGCCACAGCAATGCAAATCGCTCCTTCAATTTTCCCCTGCGAACGAGTTCCAGAATAATGATTAAGAGGCCCAAAGACGCACAAAATACAAATATCTGTATCGGCTTCATCGTTTATCTCCTTTGAGAGATTGTATCAAAATTGCCAGAATAACTTTTACCATGTAATGAAAAGGCTTGAATCCACGTATTGAGGATCTTCCTCCCTGCCGCTCTCGCATGACGACCGGTACTTCTTTAATTCTGAATCCTGCTTTCTTAAGAATAATAACCACCTCTGGTTCAGGATAGTCCTCAGGATAATCGTCCGCGAGGAATTCAATAGCAGGACGGCTGAATGCCCGAAACCCCGAGGTACTATCACTGATACGTTGTCCAATGAGTACTCTATTCATAATTTCGAAAAACCAGATACCTATTCTGCGCAGAAATGATGATTTATAGCCACCCTTGTCGAGAAATCTGGAGCCCGAAACCACATCTGCCTCACCCTTTGCAAGTAACGACATCATTGCAGGAATGAATACAGGGTCATGCTGACCATCGCCATCGACCTGAACTGCACGATCATATTTGTGATGCACCGCGTACATAAAGCCTGTCTGAACAGCCACCCCTATACCCATATTTAAAGGATGTGATATGACTATCGCGCCTGATCGCTGTGCACGCATGCGTGTAGAATCAGTAGAACCATCATCAACCACGCAGACATCAATGCCGGGAACTTTCTTCAGTATCTCTTGAACAACGGATTCTATAGTAGCCTCTTCATTGTATGCAGGCACGATCGCTAAAGCACGCCCGCTCTCTTTATTTTTGTTATTCATATCATACAAGGTTATGAGGAAATGGCTCTCATGGCATGTAGAACACTCACGATAAATTTAAAACACACCATCTCGCTCATTAATTTTATTATAACCTAAACAGATATGATGTCAATACGACGTACAGAAATGTGCACGTCTCTATACGCTGTTTTTCTCAATCGGAGCTGTTATAAAAAGAAATTTTTTTTAGAAAAGCATGAAAATGAGGCTGAAATGGACCGAAATATAATAATACCTAGATTTTAAATTTCCAACCGAGATAGAGTTCCCGCGCCTTGGGATCATTGATAAGGGTCTTGGCATCTCCCGAGAGTAAGACCTGTGCATCATAGATGAGATAGGCACGATCAGTAATTTCGAGTGTCTCACGGACATTGTGGTCAGAAATGAGAATACCAATCCCCCTCTCTTTTAAATGCACTATTATGTCTTGGAGTTCGGCCCGAGCAATGGGATCAATCCCAGTAAACGGCTCATCGAGTAGCAAAAATTTTGGATTGTTGATTAATGCGCGCGCGATTTCAACGCGCCTCCGCTCACCGCCAGAAAGCGTGTATGCCTTTTGATCTTTGACGTGTTCGAGGTTGAAATCTCCGAGTAATGTATTCGTCTTTTCCAGAGCGGTTTGACCCGTGATCCCAATAATCTCAAAGACTGCAATGAGATTCTCCTTTACGTTCAATTTCCGAAAGACACTCGGCTCCTGACAGAGAAATGATATACCCAGTCGTGCGCGCTTATACATGGGGAGGCCGGTAATAACGACATCATCAAGCAAAATATCACCATTATTGGGCATGAGTAAACCAACGATCATATTGAAGGTCGTCGTCTTGCCTGCTCCATTTGGCCCCAAGAGGCCAACAATTTCTCCCTTATTAATCTTTAAGTTTACTCTATTGACGACAGTCCGCCGTCCAAATATCTTGGTTACATCCTTAGTCGCCAGCATCTTCTACAGTTTTCTTTAAATTCAAAATACCCTTGGGGTTTCCTTCTACGAATATCGTCGTCGCTTTCCCCTCATTAAATATGATACGAATTTCTGAACCTTCAACAATATTTTTCGATCCCTCTTTCGTGTAGTATGTCGACGTTCCCTCTGTAACGTGAAATGATTCAATAGTCTTGTTCTTCATTGTAAATTGGCCGGTTTGCCCTTTGAGTTCATTATTTTTTTCAACGATACGTGGCATCGTCAGTGTCCCCTGTTCACTCTTTAAGTTATATAACAATGTATCACAATACACCGTAATACTGTCAATAATTGCCTTCACTGCACCGTAGCCGAGGAATTCATTACTGTTGGTCTTTAGTCGAAATTCTTGTGCCCACAATCTTATAGGTTCTTTCTGTTCACGAAGTATCTCTATGAGAGGGTTATCGACTAAATGGCCTTCATCATCTTTCAGATTATACCAACCGCGACCTCCCTGTGCGACCATATCATTCTTTTTGTCTTCGATGACGACGTTGCGGAACATCTCTATGACTTCTTTCATCCCATTGTAGTAAAGCGAATCTGCACCAATGATCTCCTCGGCTCGTGTCAAGGTGACATGACCGCTGAGGTAGCCTCTCTGATCTTCAAAGTAGTACCGTGCATAATCCGCGCTTATCGTGCCACTCTTATCACTAATGGTAACGTGGTTGAGAAGAATCACATATTTTTGTTCTTCATTGAGACGTGCCTCAGCACAAGTAATTTGCGTATGTTCATCTTCGATGACAACATTCCCGACAAGATATACAACACTCTCCCCATTTTCCTTAACAATTTCCACTTTGTCAGCAGAAAAAGGAGTAACACAAAGTAACAATACTAACAACATTGAGCCAGCCCTCTATTTATTTATATCCGGCAGTTCAATGGGTGAAACGCCCTCTGTTGTACCGAGTATCTCAATCTTCTTCAGATAAGGATCTGTCTTTAACCCTCTGCCCTCAATGATTGTCCCATCTTGTTTCATAATTTTCACGGGGGCATTCGTTACTATCCTCTGTGAATCATTCTCCCAAAAAAGAGAATCGGTAAAGAGTTTCGTGGAATCATTTGTTACGACATAGACACCATCACCGACGAGGATATTGTGTGTTTCCGTATTGAGGTGACCACCGGGTGCATGGAGCACTGAAAACTCGACATTATTTTCATCGTAGAACTTTATTTTAACCTTATCAATTTTTATGATCTCATCATAAACCCATGCTGCCTCTGCATACAGTACCCACAATTTTTGCCCGTTTTTTGTTTCGGTGAGACGAAATTCCTCGAGCGTGATCGTCGGCAACTGTTGAGGTAATGCATCTTCGATTTTGTCTTCTTCACAGTTGTCGAAAAGGAGTATCGCCAATAAAACAGTCATGAAAATATTCGGTAATCTATAGTGCCTCATGTTCGTATGCTATTGTTCGTCGTTCTTGATCTATAGAACCAGAGATAATCTAAAGGTCTTGTCTCAACGACGGCGTCGATACTGCAACCAATAGTTAAGATGCCGGTTTTTCCTGATCGATACGCTGCAAACGGTATTACGGGAACGTGACAGAGTCTACCCAGTTTTTTAATTTTCTCAAATTTTGAATAAAACATATCGCCATCCACCAAAACACCGAGTAGACCCCCGCTTCTCACAAAATTAATTATTCTCATCGTATCATCTTTATAGAAAATACGCACCCCACCACGAGAACGAAAATTGAACAAAAACAAATCGAGAAGGCGTGTAATCAAACCAGACTTGTCTCCACTATACTTATTCACAATGATTCCTAAATTGTAGCCCATCTTTCGCAACGCATATGGCATGAGCTCCCAAATACCGAAGTGGATAGAGTAGAGAATACAACCACTGTGTGGTAATGCCGTATCACCTCTGACAATCAAATCCTTCTTCGATAACATAAAACTCACATTCCTTGCAACCTCGTAGATGTTCGTGAGTGCTTGAGAACCAATGCGTTGCTTCAGATGTTGACGCCGCCCCCTATGACACCAGTAGAGCACGAACGTAATAGTGAGCACACATAGTTCGAGAAAAAAATACATTTATATGTTCTGTAACGATGCCTTTATGAAGCGATAGAATATCGGGTTTGGTGCCAACGGTCTCGATGTAAATTCGGGGTGGAATTGTGTTCCAATAAAAAATGGATGGTTATTAATTTCAGCGATCTCCATTAATTTGCCATTGGGGGATTTACCCGAAAAAACCAACCCCTTTTCTTGTAAAGGTTTAATATATTTTGGATTTACTTCATAGCGGTGGCGATGCCGTTCTTCGATACATTCCTTCGTATATATTTTCCGGGCAAGGCTTTTTGACTCTAACCGACATGGATAATCTCCTAATCTCATTGTCCCACCCAAATTTTTAATTTTCTTTTGTTCAGGCAGAAGATCAATTACTGGATGAGGTGTAGCATCGTCAAACTCAGATGAGTTTGCACCCTTCATACCGCAGACATTCCTTGCATACTCGATCACCATACACTGCAAACCCAAACATATTCCGAAGAATGGCTTCTTTCGCTCACGCGCATATTTTACAACTCTAATCTTGCCTTCAACACCTCTCATCCCAAATCCACCGGGAACGAGTATACCATTGACATAGGCAAATGTATTCTCCAATGCTACATCATCGCCAATTCTATCGGTATCAATCCATTTCACCTTCAGACGAGCGTCGTTGGCAACTGCGGCATGATAGAGCGCCTCCATGATACTCTTATATGCATCTCTGAGTTCAACATACTTACCACAGATAGCAATTTCCACAACTTTATTCGGTGATTTTGCACGTTGGACAAAAAGCTCCCATTCTGCCAGGTCGGGTTCTTTTTTATCAATACCGAGGTTCGATAAAATCATCTGATCCAACTTTTGTCTGTGGAACATGAGAGGAATTTCGTAAATACACTCAACATCGACTGCATCGATCACGGCTTCAACAGGGACATTACAAAACAACGAAATTTTCTTGCGTTCATCGTCGGTTAACCATGAATCGCTGCGGCAGAGCAGAACATCAGGTTGAATCCCTATAGCGCGTAACTCTCGGACCGAGTGCTGCGTTGGTTTGGTTTTAAATTCTCTGGCTGCCTTAATGAACGGCACCAGTGTGAGATGAATATACAATGTATTCTGTTTTCCATGATCGAGTCGCATCTGTCGTGCTGCCTCAAGAAATGGCTGACCTTCAATATCACCAACGGTTCCACCGATTTCAGTCACAACGACATCAATGTTATTTGTCGTCCCCAATTTCATAATTCTTGATTTTATCTCATCGGTAATATGCGGTACAACCTGAACTGTTTTACCAAGATATTCACCGCGCCGCTCTTTACTTATGACTGAATAATAAATCTGCCCAGTCGTAATATTGTTGTCTCGAGCAAGAGAATCATTCAAAAATCTTTCGTAGTGACCGAGATCCAAATCACACTCGGCACCATCCTTTGTTACAAAAACCTCACCATGCTGGTACGGATTCATCGTTCCTGGATCAACGTTGATATACGGATCAATTTTTTGAAGCGTGACTCTCAATCCATATGACTTCAGAAGAAGACCAATGGAGGCTGTAGCAACACCCTTACCCAATGAAGAAACAACACCTCCCGTAACAAAAATATATTTTGTTTCCATGTTTTATAGTATAGTTAAAAATAAGGAAGTGTCAAGCATCGTCACCGAGGTGACATGGGAACATCAGAAAATCAGAATACGAGTTTCTGTAAATTCACTGATGCCGATACCCTGATATCCTATTCCCTCTCTATCCCATACTCCTTCATTTTCAATCGCAGCGTATTTCGGTGAATACCGAGTCTCTTAGCAGTTTCGGATAGGTTCCAACTAGTCCTTTCTAATACTGTCTTTATATGTTTTCGTTCCATGCTTGACAATTTCTCTGTATCATATCTCGGTTCTTGTATCTCAACTTCTAACGGTATATCTACGGTCTCAATAACATTACTACGACAGAGCACTACGGCACGTTCTATCACGTTCTCCAATTCCCTCACATTGCCTGGCCACTCATACCTCGATAATTTTCTTAGCGCCTCCTTTGAAATTCCTTTAATTTCTTTACTGTAGGTACGCGAGACCTTATTCACAAAAAATGCAACGAGCGGTTCAATATCCTCTTTTCTTTCTCTCAGTGGTGGTAGTTCTATGGTAATGACGTTGAGTCGGTAATACAAATCACGGCGAAATTTATTTTCGGAAATTTTCTTTTTCAAATCTTGGTTGGTTGCCGTAATCAATCGCACATCTACTTTGATGGGAACGTTACTTCCTAGTCGCTCAAATGTAAATTCTTGTAGTACACGAAGAAGCTTAACTTGGATGTTCAATGATAAATCACCAATTTCATCTAGAAAGAGGGTACCTCGATGTGCCAACTCAAACTTACCAATCTTCTTTTTTTCGGCTCCAGAAAAGGCACCCCTTTCATAACCAAATAATTCACTCTCGAGTAGCGTTTCTGGAAGCGCTGCGCAGGAAATCGGGATGAAGCGATTATTTTTTCGCATACTGGCCTGATGAATGAGACGCGCAACTAACTCTTTACCAGTCCCCGACTCACCGAGAATTAGCACATGAGAGTTTGATTTTGCTACTCTTGAAATGAGGCTCAGCACTGCTTTCATTGTTTTACTCTCGACAACAAAGGAATCGGGTTTAAATTCCGCTCGAATCTCTTCGCGGAGCATCTCCAATTCACGATGAATCGTTTGCTCTTCGCGAATGCGGTCAATCAATAACTCGAGTTCGTCAAGATTTATTGGTTTATTGAGATAATCGTACGCACCGAGCTTCATTGCCTGTACCGCAGATTCGACCGTACCATACCCGGTGAGAATGATGAAGGAGGTCTGTGCGTCGACCTCCTTCATCGCTCGCATGGTTTCGATACCATCCATGTCGGGCATCTTTAAATCGAGGATGGCAAGGTCAAAACCTGTGACACGATTTTTTTCGAGTGCCTCTTTACCCGACGTTGCAGTAACTACCGTATAATCTTTTTTCTTTAAGAACCCAGCAAGAAGGTTACGCTGTGCCTCCTCATCATCGACCACAAGGATATGCATGCTATTAGACGAGTTCTTTCCCTCGAGCCTCTTTGAATAAATTCCACGTTCCTATGAGAAGCATGCCAGCACCGAAGAGGAGTATAAATAGTTTTATAATAAATCCCAGTATCGGTATGAGTCCAAGAACAAAGAGCACGACATAACCAACGATGAAGGAAAGGTAGAGTGAAATGTCTCCTTCTTTCTTGAAAAGCCGAATAATTTTCTCTCCAGTGACCAGTCCAACGAATATCGAGGCGAGATAGATGAGTATGAGATAGATAAATATTCCAAAAACAGCAAAGGGATATCCAACCAATACGATAAAGAGTATTGCAATTGCAACCGGGATGACAATGAGTCCTAAAAATCCCACGCCCAGTGATTTCCATGGTTTTGTAATAAACGTATCCATGATCCTTCGTACATATCTTTTCGACAATGCGATGATTACTATACCAACGATTATCGCAGCGACAAACATCACGATTCGCATGAATGAGACGAAAAATGCAATGACTGGAGCGAGTGCAATGAAGGCTCGCTCATCGCCCTTTTCGACCTTCTCTATTGTCGTCTCACCAGTAATCGTTGCAGCCTCTTCTATGTTCGGCTCTTTTTCGCCTCTCACCGTAAGGTCACCTCGTATCTCCGCACCGCTCTTAATGTGCACCTTGTCGGATCTAATCGTAATATCACCGCTCTTCCCTGCCATACTAAAGTTACCGACACCTCCCTTGAGATTACCGCCTATCGTCCCTTCCACGTCAAACTGTCCACCATATACTCTGACATCTTTACCGACCCGTGCATCTTTACCGATAGCCAGTGTTCCACCGAAAAGAATCACGTTATTCTCAACTGCACCAGAAACTTCAATAGTACCTCCTGCTGCCCAGATGGTCTTTGCACTCTTCGCACCGACATCAACAGTTGCTCCACCGCTGAAAATCGAACCGGAAACATTACCCTTGATTGCGACATCTCGCGCAAATGCGTACACATCACCATCCACTGTTCCGTCGATAGTAACAGTCTGTGCGAGAACAATAAGATCATCGTCGATCATCTCATCAATAGGAATATCAACTGCTGTGCCAGTCTTGACGACTAAACTATAGGCAGGTGTAACGAAGAATACAATGGTGAGTATGAGAATAATGCTTTTAACATTGTCCATGATTTCCTCCTCAAATGATTATACAAATAATTTTCAAAAAATCAATGCTTTTTCTACTGATAACAGTAATTTCTTTATAATCTGTGTAATCGAAGAGACCCCTAGTTCTCTTCGAGTTTTATATGAAGGTCTTTGAGTTGCTCAGGAGCGACACTGTCTGGTACCCCTTCCATAAGCCCCTGTGCAGTCGTCGTCTTCGGAAAAGCAATAACATCGCGTATTGATTTCAGGCCGGCAAGAATCATAACGATTCGGTCAATACCCGGTGCAATACCACCATGCGGAGGAGCACCGTATTCCAGGGCGTCGAGTAACATGGTATATTTATGTTTATCCATATTTGCCACCGCGAACAGCCTCTCTTGTAATTGGCGATTATGATTTCTGATGCTTCCTGAGGCAAGTTCATTGCCATTACACACTAAATCGTACAATCTTCCACGAACACGCAATGGATCTGTCTCAATGTATTGAATGTCCTCTTCTTTTGGCTGTGTGAAAATATGGTGGCTCGCTACATATTTCTTCGTTTTCTCATCGATTTCGAATATTGGAAAATCGCGTACCCATAAGAATTTAAACTCATCGGTGAGTACATTCAACTCGTGGGCAATTTCATTTCTCAACTCACCCAAAAAATTAAATATGCGTTCATCACCTGCTGCAATAAGCAACAAATCACCCTTATCAAAACCTAATACCGCCGCAATCTTCTCATCCATTAATGTGGCAATGCTTCCGCTGAACTTGTCCTCTCTCTTTGCCCAGTAAATACCACCCACACCTAATTTCTTAGCCCACGCATTGAATTCGTCGAGTTTTTTTCTTGAAACAGCATTGCCACTTTTTGCAACGAATCCTCTTACCTCATTTTTATCTTTGAAAGGAGCGCTGTCTTTAACGTATTTTTTTACATCAATTATCTCCATACCAAAACGTATATCAGGTTTATCTGTACCGTATTTTTCAATCGCTTCTCTGTATGTCAGTTGTGGAAATGGAGTTTTTAAATCTTGATGCATGACTGTCTTGAATATATGAACGAACATCCCTTCTGTGAGTTTAAATACATCATGTTCATTAACAAATGACATTTCTATATCAATCTGCGTGTGCTCTGGTTGACGATCATGTCTCGGGTCTTCATCACGCATACAGCGCGCAATTTGGTAGTACCGTTCAAACCCAGCAACCATAAGAAGCTGCTTATACATCTGAGGAGACTGAGCGAGCGCATAAAACTTTTCAGGGTATAATCTCGATGGGACAAGATAATCGCGAGCCCCCTCGGGCATACTACGTGTCAGAATAGGCGTCTCAATTTCAATAAAACTATTTTTATTTAAATACTCCCTCATTGCAGTAATGACCTTATGTCTGAAAATGATACTCCGCTGCATTGGTTCGCGGCGCAAATCGAGGTACCTGTAGCGAAGCCGCAATTCTTCGCCTGCCTTAACCTCATCTTCAACAACAAAAGGCGGAACCTTTGATTTTCCCAAGACCTCGAGTTTCTTCACCTCTAATTCTACATCACCGGTAGCCATCTTCGGATTCTTCTGACCCTCGGGTCGCTCGCGTACAACACCCGCCACATAAACGCAATCTTGTAATCCCAGATTTTGTGTTTCAGGAATTTTCTTCGGGTCGACAACGAGCTGCAAGATACCGGTACGGTCCCGCAGATCGATAAAGACCAGACCACCAAGATTTCTCACCCTATCGATCCAGCCGTATGCCTCGGACCGAGCTCCTATCTTATCTTTCTGAATTTGATTGAGGAAATTTTTTTTAATAACTACTCCTGCTGTCTCTCGCCCTCAATAACGATCTGTGAAAAATCAGCACATTGCAAAAAAATGTGATTGATAAAATTAACCAATGCCAGACGATTCTTTCTTAATTTTGTGTCCTCACACATGACCAAAACATCGTCAAAAAACTTATCTATATCTCCCCGCATCGCCAGTAAAAGACTCAAGACATCGGAATAATTTCTATTCTCAAGCATCACCTCAAGTTTCGATAGCGTCGAACGTCCTTGTTGATACAACTTTTTTTCGGCGGGTTCTTTAAACAGCTCAACGTCCACATCACCGATCTTTTCTATACCTTTTAAGATATTTCTTACCCTCTTTTGCCCGATGACAAGCTTCGTGAATTCGGGCTTACCCCGCAATTGTTTGAGGGCTTCACACCGCATTCGTGCATCGATAACATCACCATTCCAATTTTCGAGTACCGCGTTGATTTCATCATATCGAAAACCGGCGTCTACGAGGTAACGGGTTAGTCGCTCAACGAAAAATTCATATATAATATTCGCATCGATATCTTTTTTATGTAGTTTGAGCAGGTTATCAATCAATGAGTACAACGAAGCTGTGATTGAATGGGCAGCCATGAGATTAACAACAGCATAACCATTTCTTCTTACGCCTAATGGATCGTAAGAACCACTCGGCCTATTGCCGCTCAGGAACGCCCCGACCACATTGTCGATCTTGTCGCAGAGCGATAAAACCACACCCTCACGCGTTTGAGGCAACTCGTCGCCGACAAACTTGGGTAAGCAGTGTTCCTTTATTGTCATCGCTACTTGATCATCTTCACCGCTCGCCCTTGCATAGTAAGAACCCATGATACCTTGCAAAGACGTAAACTCCTTTTCTCGAACCATTTGTGAAAGCAAATCCGCCTTGCACAGTCTTGCTGCTCGCTTCAATACATTCATATTCAATTCTGGTAATTCCTTAAACTGTTCGGCAAGTTTGGCTAAACGATCTGTTTTGTCATAGAGACTGCCTAAACCAACGAGCCATACCATGCCTTTTGTCTGCTCGAGCATGCTCTCTAATCCCTGTTCGACATCATTCTTGTAATAGAAAAGCGCATCGTACAATCGAGACTCCATGATTCGCGTATACCCTATCTGGACATTTCGCACCGCCTTCTTCTTGGCGCTGAAGATACAAAGGAATTTATTCGTGTTCTGCACCCAAATGAGAGTACCATGCGACCTTAAGACGGTCATCAAAACCTCTCTGGGCAGGTCCAGGTACCGAGCATCAAATTCGCCAGTAACCACCTCTGGATACTCGGTAACGCAATTCAATTCTTCAATCATATCATCAGTATAGACTGCTTTTCCATTCAGACTTGTCGCTGCTTGTTTTACACGACTCACGATTAACTTCCGACGCTCGTTAGGATCGACAACCACACCACCATGGCGTAAGAAGTTCATATATTCTCTCGGCTTTTCCAGACGAATGGGTTTGAAACCAAAGTGGTAATTTGGTGTTGTATAACGATCCGCCTTAACGCCCGCAAATTCGAATCTGAGGGGCCTTCTGTCTAAGAGCGCGACTATCCAGCGAACGGGTCTTGGAAATTTGGTCTTGTGCTCATCCCAGACCATGGTCTTCGGAAACTCTAATCCCTTTATGATCTTCGGAATCTGTTCGTACAAAATATCCTCGGTGCTCCCACCCTTAATTTCTTTCTTTCCACACGTGTATTCACCCTTCTTCGTCTTTATCACGGAAATTTCAGCCAGTTTAAGACTGTTTGCCTTCATAAAACCTGAAAGCATCTCGGTTGGTTGTCCTTGTTCACCAAATGCTAATTTTTTTGGTGGTCCCTGAATTTCGATAATCTGAGGTTTTTGTCGTCTGCTCAACCCAAGAATAATTGTACCGATGCGTCTGGCAGTATATATCGTGCGTATTGAACGATAAAATATCTTCCTGTCTTTCAATAAATTCTCGACCTGTTGCGATAATTCGTGTGCTGATTCTGACAGTAAAGAAGGCGGAAATTCTTCAAAGCCGATTTCTAATAAAAAATCAATCATGTACCATGCTCCTGATTCTTGAGGTACAGTTCTGCTGCCTTATTTGCCAGGGCCCGCACACGACCTATCATCTTTGCCCGCTCGGAAATACTTATCACGCCGCGCGCATCCAATAGATTAAAAATATGAGAACACTTGATTGTATAATCATAGCCAGGATACATAAGACCATGTGCAAAGAGTCTTTTGGCCTCACCCTCGTAGTCATTGAAAAGAGAAGTTAATAATTTTGGATCCGCCTCTTCGAAGTTATACTTTGAAAATTCGATTTCGTTCTGGCGGTAGACATCACCCCAGGTCAAATGATCATTCCACTGAACCTCAAATACCGATGGGACACCCTGTAATGCCATCGTAATGCGTTCGAGTCCATACGTGAGCTCAACCGGTATAACTTCGAGATCAATACCACCAGCCTGTTGAAAATACGTAAACTGCGTGATCTCGAGACCGTCGAGCCAAACCTCCCAACCAAGACCCCAAGCACCGAGTGTTGGTGATTCCCAATCGTCCTCTACAAATCGAACCTCATGCTCTCTCAATTTTATGCCGAGGTGCTCCAAGGATTGAAGATAAATCTTCTGAATATCTGCGGGTGATGGCTTCATGATTACCTGAAGTTGATAAAACTGCTGAAATCTTAATGGATTTTCTGCATATCGGCCGTCACGAGGCCGCCTTGAAATTTCAACGTAACAGACGTTCCATGGCTTCTTGTCCAGTATTCTTATGAATGTCGCAGGATTGAAGGTTCCGGCACCGACCTCTGAGTTATATGGTTCAAAAATGAAACAGCCCTTTTTCTGCCAGTACTGTTTTAAGTTTATGATGACATTTTCAAATGTATGAAGGTTTCTCATAATCCAAGTTCATCAGAAATGTGCTGCATCCCTCGCAAGCAAATGCCGATAAATTCATTCAGTTCCAGCCCTAAATTCTTGCATGTGTTGATCTGTTCCCGGTTCGCACCCATTGCAAAACGTTTTTCCTTAAATCTGCGCAAAACGAAGTCGACATCGAGAGATTTCAATTTTTTATCCGGATGCATTAAGGCGCTCGCGACGATGAGACCGGTGAGTGGGTCGGCGGCAAAAATTGCCCAATCAAGTTTTGACTCGGGCGGTAGGTGGCCGGAATGAACCTTAATGGCTTTGACTATACTTTCGTCCAGTCCCTTTGTTTCAAGGAAATCCGCACCGACCAAACCGTGACGCGTCGGGTCGGCATTTGTCTCTTCATAATCGATGTCATGAAGTAATCCAGCCAATGCCCAGGACTCTGTGTCTTCCCCGAAGTGATTGGCGATTTCTTTTAGACATGCCTCAGTAGCAAGACTATGCTTGAAAAGATTCTTGTTCTTGAGCTTTTCGCGTAACAACTGTAGTGCCACTTCTCTTTTCATAATAGTTTATTATGTATATTTTTTAAAAAATGTCAAGAATAAATACGCCTTACGCACTACGCCCTACGCCTTACGCGTCACGCGTTTACCAAGTATTTTTGACTAACTACTTGTGAATTGTTGATTTCCCGAGGAAAACGGTTATAATAGAGTATGCTCGGTCTTGTTCTGGGTGGCGGTGCTGCAAAAGGATATGCCCACATCGGTGCACTTAAGGTTTTAGAAGAAAAAAGCATAAAACCCGACATTATTGTGGGAGCAAGCATGGGTGCGCTCGTCGGTGGGTTTTATGCCGCTGGATTCGATGCTGAAAAACTTGAGGAGATCGCCACGAAGGTCGATAAAAAGACGAAAAGGCGGCTGTTTATGCCCCGTCTCTCAAAGAGAGGCTTTATCGATGGCAGAAACGTTGTCAAACACCTCTCCCTTTATCTCGGGCGTCAGCAGATTGAGGATTTACCGATAACATATGCCGCAGTGGCTACCGACATCGAAAATGAAGCAGAAATTGTCATTGACCAAGGCGACTTGGTACAGGCAATTAGGGCATCGATATCGATTCCCGTGGTATTCATGCCCCAGCGATGTGCCGGAAGACTCTTGATCGATGGTGGATTTGTAAATCCACTCCCCATTTCAGTAGCGCAAAAACTGGGTGCTAAAAAAATCATCGCGGTCAATGTGCTGCGAAAAATAGAGTACCCGCGGTTCGAAATCTCTCCAGTCGTCTCACCACATCGATCGTACAATATGCAACAGGTTTTCCTTGAGACCTTCGAGTTAATCACCTCGAGATTAATTGACTATGAAGTACGCCACCTGAAAAATGGCATCGTCGTGAACATCGACACCAAGGGCATCGGCATGAGCCAATTCGAAGAGGCACAAAAGGCAATCGATCGAGGGTATGAAGAAACTAAGAATGTAGATTTTACGAGGGCGCTCGGTTAGCTACTATCAGACGAGGCTGACTCGGAAGCACTACCACGCAGCCATTTTTCAAGCATTTCTGCAGTATCTTTCCTTCCTAACTTTACATATGCCTGATATTCATACTCCAAGGTCAGAACGGGAATGCGCATCCCTTCTACCTCAGTAAACTTCTTGTAGCGCTTCATATCGACAGGCCCCTCCCATGTTCCATCCTGCAATCGATTTTCGATGTTTCCCATAATTTCGACCTTGATACCATCGATCATCAACTCACCAAAATGAGAACGAATTTTTTCTGTTGAAGAAAATAAAACTTTTCTGGTCACGTACTCGACGAAAAGACGTTCGATCTCATATGCTCCATCTTCATCTGTCTGGATATCGATATCATGCGGCTCCACGGGTATCCCTTGAAGAGCAAAACTGCAACTGCCCGTGAACGCCCAGTTTACATCAGTATTACTTAATTTCTTATATATCTTACGTATTACACTGAGATACGCTGAGTTCATTTTATTTATACCATCCTTATAAAGCTTTTTACAATAACCCCTTCACTAATTTAATACCAGTTACTAAAATATAATCCTGCATCTGAGTATTTGTGTGGTAGCCGGATGTTTTTGTGGTACGTTGTCTAGCAACAATCACATCGACTTCCTCCGTTTTCTTATGTTCGATAACAAGTTCCTCTACTGAATGCCTGCTAAATTTTTCAAAGAGATTGAACTCATGTTTCGCAATCAAGACAACATAGAAATATGGGTAGTTTCTCGACTTTACTGTATTAATCGAAATTTGTCCCTGTAGTCCAATGAATTCGCTCGGTGCATCTTTAAATTTAATCAGCACGCGCGCATCATTCGGGAATGAACCCTCCTTGGTCTTCCCCATTTCAAGATAAGGAATCGCCCGGAGCATGGATTCATTTTTTATGATCGGCGAATTGAGCATGCGCCCCACAATCTCGGTCTTTATATCCAATGCATGCGGCATCCAGGCACTCTTGCGACCGGTGATCGCCAATCCGGTGAAGAGAATAATAACATTAATGATCATCGCTATGAGTGGAAAGGGAATTGATGACACTTCTTTCAAAAACGGTAAACCGAATGACAGGGCAAATATAATAAAAATAAAAAAAGCAACAAGACAGCCCAAGTCCCCGCTCCGAAATTTTTTTATTCTTTTACACTGAGCATTTACATGCTCAATTTTTTGGGGAGTCACTTCCTGCCACTTTAGTTCACGAGGACTCACTCTTTTAATTGAAATCCCCTTCATCAAATTCAAGACGAGGCAGGCAATGATGAAGGGCAAACCCACAAGAATATTTTTTGCACTCAGTTGAAAGAGAAATCCTGCACTTATTAATAAAATAGAAAGTGCACCACGCATTTGTGCGGTAATTTTATCGAAGAGGAGATAGACTTTACGCTCTTCCACGTATCTCCTTCAGCCCGCAAGCCTTCCAGTATAGAGGGCAGGCACCTTTGCACTTATCAAAGTCGATACACTCGTGACACTGAGTCGGAGCATATTCTATGTTTTTAAAGTAATGCAACATAGGTGACTCCCAAATATCTTTAAAACTCTTTCGCAGGAGTGACCCAATCGGCATACGCCACGACGAGCAGGGAATAATGTTTCCCCTGGGGTCAATGCTCAAGAGTCCAGTAATCGCCGCGCACGACTTGTTGCCGAATCCGTAAGCAATCGGATTAAACTGACACATAGGTACTGGTGAATACCATAAGAATTTCATATGCTCTTGTTCTGACCGGTGCTTGAGTTTAAGAATATAATCACCTATTTCAGAATAGGAAATCCAGAGGTCCTTTTTATCGAATGCTGAACCGCATGGAATACATAAATTCATCGAAAGTCTTGTCAGCCCAACACTCTTCGTTATAAGCATAATATCCTCTAAACGATCGAGATTATTTCTCGATACTGTAGTATTTGTATGCACGGGAATGCCAGTATCTATGAGTAATTTTATACCACGCATTGTGGCATCGAAGGAACCAGATACACCAGTTATCGCGTCGTGCATATCTGCATTCGGACCTTCGATACTCACCTGTGCACTCGATAAACCGGCGTTCCTCAGTGCATTCACAAGATCCTTGTTAAGAAGTGTACCGTTTGTAATGAGATTCGTCCACAAACCTATGCTCGACGCATACTCGACTAATTCACGGATATCTTGCCGCACGAGGGGTTCGCCTCCAGTAAAACTTACCGAGGGAACCTGTGCTTCGTTGCAGATTTTGAATAATATCTTTTTGGTGTCACTCGTGTTCAACTCGCCATATTTTTTATCTCCGACATAGCAAAACATACAATTCAAATTGCAGCGATAGGTTACGGCAATCTCTGAAAGCACCGGATACTGGTTAAATTCTCCATTGAATTCATAGTACGAAATTGCCTCTCGTTTTTCATTTTCTCGCAGACAACCACTCACAATAGCCCTCAGATCGCAGCAGAAGTAATGAATCTCTTTTCTCTTCTGTTCGGTATCACCAATCAGGCTCAGAAAATTATTGATCGAATGACCTTGCAAGAGAAACTGTAGGATTACAACACCGGATTGATTCAGTTTGTATGCTTGATTCGGAATAAGAATCAAGAGTCGATCCACTTCACGAACATAGATATACGGTTTTATTTTTTGAACAAACTCATCGACCCAATCGATATTAAATTTCGTATTCGTGTCTCGTCCCGATTTTCGCGGATCCTCGTCCTCTGGATGGGATGATTCGTATTCGTTGATAATCATATCTGTGTTCTTTAGGAATTTAGGTATTTTGTCTTTTAGGTATTTGAACATCAATGCGCTCCTCCGCTCACACATGCCGAATGACAAGCAGAGTGACACGCCGAGTGGCATGCCGAATGACAGGCAGAATGGCATGCCGAATGGCAGGCATCATGGCACGCAGTATGAACATAGCACGCACTGTGACAGGCATCTGACCGAATGAATGCAGAATAACTTTTAATCGGCTCGCCGTAGATGACGAATGCTGATTCCATTCGGCCGTAGTAGCGGCGTCTCATAAATTCACGCTGCATCAGATAGTCGTAATACTCTTGTTTGTTATATTCGCTATCTATTGGTTTTTCTCGTGATGGCGCACCAATCTTTTCAGTGTAGTAGGCCTTGGTCGATTCGAGGTCACAGTCCCACGCCTTCGCCGATACTTTTTCAACAACGTGCGTTACCAGAGCCTTTAATCCTGCTTCATCCAAAGAGCCATCGGGCTTTACAGCATCGAGAAATATTGTTTCGTAATATCTTAAACCAGTTGGTCTCTGTAGAACATCTATCTTCAGCGGCTCGTGTGCTACAACTCTGATGACGCCTTGTTCTTCCAATTTTGATGACAATATGGTCAGAATCTTGTTCACTGGATAATCGAGGAAGAGTGCTGCCTCGATCAAATCCAATTTTGCAACCTTACCGGATTTTCTAAAGGTCGCCACCTCAATCTTGGGCGGCACCCAATCATCCCTTAACCAAGTCAAACTTGCTACATCACTATACGCTCCCTTTATATTCTTTGCCTTCTTATTGGAATAAAAAAGATAGGGTACGATAGAAATCACCATATAGATAAGTTCGTAGGGGACAAAAAACTTTTTTCGCCTTTCTGGTTCTATCTCAATTTTGCCGAACTTTTGTGTGTTAAAGTAGGAAGCCGGAACGTACTGTTGTATCATTATTTTTTCTTGTGTACCAATATTATCTTTATGTATACGAACGGTAAAGTAGTACTCACCCTGATACTCTTGCCCAAAATAGGAAAGCAGATAGTTTTCGTTCATAAATTTCTCGGTTCGGTAACCATAATCGTCCGGATTCACCTCTGCACCAGGAACAGCTATGGGATAGTAAACATATACTGTATAGTGTTCGAGTGATTCATCCCACTGTACTGGAGCCCAGTGGAGCACAACGAGTTCACCGAACTCACTCATGGTTGTAGCAAGATTTCCACTCCTGCCAAGGTCTCCACCGAAATGGATAACATAGGTAATCTCACCCGGTCCGTACCTTTTACCACGGGCAAGAATTATATCGTATGTATCATCACCCATGTCCTTTATTTCGAGTGGATAGGTCTTACCGTACTCATCAATGGCAGATGCATTTTCGTAGTCAAAATATGGTTCAACGGTTCTCTCCTGAAAGTAAAACCCGCTCATCGTGCCAGATAGAACATTCCAGTGCACTCTATACACAAAGTCTGCCCTACCATCCTCCCATAACGAAACATCAACCTCGACCCAGCGCAGATTAGCAGTAACACAGACAAGGGATAATAGGAGAAGACTACACATGCTATGAGAGTATTGAAACTGTGGAGCCGATGAGCAGATGTTCGACTGAATTCCAAATGTCAAATGTCAAATGCAGAATGAAACCCAAATGTCCAATGCCAAATTTTGGTTTTTGGTATTGGTCATTCATTTGATATTTGGACTTTTTCATTTGTCATTGTTTGTGTTATTCTTGTGATGCCTCGATGCGTGCCCGCAACAGATCGGCCTGCGCTCCAATAAATGAAGCGTATGCTTCTTTTGCTTCAGACCAGCACGTCTCATCAGGAAACGAATTGACAATCCCCTGCCAGACAGTTTTATAAACCTTTTCAAGCGTACTCTGGGCTGCTCCTTTTCCCGTATATTCAAACTGGGCAATGACGGGAACAGGCTGGAACACGGGTGTTGGGCCAGCAACCAACTCGGTCTGCGCGCCGAGAAATAAAACTCCCATATTCTCAATCACATCAATATGGATCTTGATTGCATTGAGCACTGAGGCAATGGAAAAATCTGCAGTAGAAAACTTCATCGTTAATACATTATCTTTTATCTCACCGTACGGTAAATTCATAGTACCTCCTTTTCTGTTCAGTGTATATAAATTTTCGCAGAAGTCAATTCTGTGGCCATCTATTTTAGTTTTTGTTGCGTGCATTATAATGAACTTTGAAATGACCTTCTGAGTATTATGAAATAGCATATTGCATTTCACCCCTTGACAGTCGGTAATTTTTCATTATAATGTGATGTAAACAAATGTTTACTTACGGATAAAAGCGGTATAGTAAACGTGTCCAAAATAATTGATTGGGCATAGAAGGGGGTCATATGAATGGAAAAGAGGCAATCCTGAAGGCAATCCAGGATTTTGTGGATGAGTATGGGTATCCTCCGTCAATACGCGAGATTGCCAAAAAAGTTAAATTCAAGAGCACCAAGGCGGTCAAGGTGCATCTGGATAATCTTGCTAAGGAAGGCCTCATAGACAAGGTCTCGGGTCAGGCACGGAGCATTCGTATTAAACCGAAGCCAATGCCGATCGTCGGTAGGGTTGCAGCCGGTTTACCAGAACTCGCATTTGAAGAGGTAGAAGGGTATTTCACTCCATCCCAGTGGCGTAACTGTTTTCTTCTCAAAGTCAAGGGTGATAGCATGATCAATGCCGGTATCTACGAGGGTGACATGGTAGTTGTGAAACCGGGTACAGAGGCATTCAATAATGACATTGTGGTCGCAAATGTAGAGGGTGAGACAACCGTAAAGAGACTGAAAAAGAGCAGGGACTCTTTTGTCTTGAAGCCTGAGAACGACTCCTACCCTATTATCAAAGAACAGTTCGAAATAATCGGTAAAGTGATTGGAGTGATCAGGAAGATATAAACAATGTGTCATTACGAGGAACGAAGTGACGAAGTAATCTCAAAGAGTTTGTAAATGAGTAAACAATATTACGTCTATATAATGACGAACAAAAGAAGTAATGTCCTCTACAATGGACGGATTTGTATGATGAAATATGAAATTGTTTCCCCCGCCTTCGGCGGGCTCGCAATGACGGGTACGAGTTACTCCACGATTCAAAATTTGGCATTCGAATTTTATCATTTACTTGTCATTTGTAATTTATCATTTGGGATTTGAATATATGTATCTCTGCGCTGATTTGGATGCATTTTTTGTTTCGGTGGAACAGGCATTAAACCCATCGCTCAAAGGTAAGCCCGTCATCGTGGGTGGACTGCCTCACCAGCGCGGGGTCGTCGCCTCGGCATCCTATGAGGCGAGAAAATTCGGCATACATTCAGGCATGCCGACTGCCCAGGCATACCGGCTCTGTCCCAAGGCAATATTTTTGCGAGGCAATTTCCGATCCTATGCGTGGTATTCTGACAGGTTTTATGAAATCCTCGGCTCCTATTCACCCGATGTGGATATGGTGTCAATCGATGAGGCATATATAAATATACATGGGACGCAACGGCTCTTTGGACCACCACTTGCCTTGGCGCAGAAGTTGAAGACCGAGATAAAGACAAATTTGAATATTCCGGTATCGATTGGAATTGCGCGAACAAAGATATTCTCCAAGATTGCCTGTGACCAATCAAAACCCGATGGCCTATTACTTGTCTCCCAAGCCAATGAAATGTCGTTCCTCTCCCCCCTCAACGTACGTGCCCTGCCTGGCATTGGACCGAAACACATGGAAATACTCAAAAATTTGAATATCAATACTGTAGAAGAACTCCTTGCCACACCAGACTGGGTAGCAGAGACCGCACTCGGCAATTACTACAAAGTAATAAAATTTTTTATTCATGGAGGTGATTATCAAATCACCGATAGCATAAAGTCTGTGAGCCGCGAAACAACACTTGCTGAAGATACAATAAGCAAAGAACTAATCTACGCATTATTCCTCTATCTCACCGAACGCGCGTGTAATACATTAAGAGAACAACAATTACTCGCCAAAACAGTAACCGTGAAAATACGATTTTCTGATTTTAAGACCGTATCCAAGAGGACGAAAATGGACCCGAACAATGCCCAACAGATAATTTTTGAACATGGTGCAAAAATTTTAGAAACATTATTAAAAGAAAAGAAACGGGTACGGCTCATCGGTGTTGCCCTTTCAAGGTTCGACTACGATGGTCTACAGCCTTCGATATTCAAAGTGAAAGAAGAACGTCTGAACCGACTCAATTATGCCCTGGATAAGGCAAGAGTAAAGTTCGGGTTTAATTGCCTGTTTCCGGCGAATACCACAATTCTCAAAAGACATTTTAAGGATACAGAACATGGCTACAGTCTACACACCCCTTCTCTATCACAGTAACTATGGAGTTGGGGGTTCACGTTTTAAACTTCTTTTTGAATACCTCAAGACGTATCACATAAAGAGTTGCGGCATTGCTGACGAAACTCTTTTTGGTCTCCCAGAATTTATCCACTATGCAAAAATCTATAATATACAACCAATTGTCGGCGCACGGGTTCTCCTCCCCGCTGCTCATAAACGTACTACACTCTATCTCTTTGTCAAAAACCAACAAGGGTATAGAAACCTGTGTCAGATTTTAACAAAACAGGCATTCGCAAAGCTCGACCTTGCCTTCATCAAAGAGCACGCGACAGGCCTCGTACTCCTATCGCATTCAATAGAATTACTCAGGGCATTACAGTCAACATTCAAGGACCTCTATTACCTTGTGCTCCCCTATCACACTGTATTACGTAATGAATTTCCACCACTCGCCGCACAGAAAATATTTTATGTAACACGAAAAGAAAAAATCCTCCACAAATTAATGTGCGCGATAAAGGATAAAACCTATGAATGTATGGCTGGGACACCGCACCACCTACTCACCGATAAAGAATTTAACAAACTATTTACTGACTACCCTGAAGCGATTATGAATAATCAAAAACTTGCAAACCTATGCACTTTCGTTCCGGAAAATAAGGGCTGGATATTTCCCCAATCGAAGCAGCGCCTCGATGAAATCATTG
>CP070664.1:733592-737275 GCA_020355325.1 Caldifarciminota bacterium | reverse complement strand
CCACGTACGCAACGACTCTTTGAGATCGAAATCAGGCAGACTCTCTGCAACTTTTGAAATCTCGGCGAGGGTCTTTTCGACAATATAGACATTATCGATGGGATTCTCCGTTAATTTCTCGTACTTCTCGACCAACTTTATTATTTTCTGAGCATTCTTCGATAATGCCTTAACGTTTTCAATGAATTCCTGCATTGTACCCCCTCTTTTCAAGTTTGGAAATCTATTCGTACGAATTCATTCGCTATCGCATAACCTCCAGTACATACGTCTCTGGCCGCCTCGTCACAAAAAGTACCTTAAATTGCTGCGGAGCGGTTTGTAGTGCAGGTATCAAGAACTGCGGCGTGGTGGAAGAGATACGATCGATGAGGACATAGTGTGCACCGCTCGTGTCGATATCTGCTTTTACTCTATGCGGGTCTGGATTAAATAAATAATTACGAGCAGGATGTCCTGAGTACCACCAGGTAAGCTTTGGTTTTCTGCTTATTATACCAGTTGATGTTTTGTCATGGTTTTTAATCCACTCATTAGCCTCGATAAAACGCACAAAATTACTTGGATAACCAGCGTATTTATTACCTTTGATATACTGATTAAGTAGAGGTGCGTTTTTACCTGCTTCGCGAATATATACTGGTAAAGTCAATATAAACAAAAGGACAGCGGTAATGATGAGGTATGTCTTGTCTTGTGTTAGACGAAGAAACAAGAAAACTCGTTCAGTACCCTTTACGAAGAGAAATATCAAAATAGGAGCAATAACGACTAAGTATCTTACGATCGCGGCTTCTTCACTAAACGAAATTAATAACAATAAGTAAAATATGAAGTAAATGCTAAACGTTATGTCAATCGTCATTATCGTGCATATTATACCAATGAGAATAAGTGCGATGAAAATACCACCCAATAGATATCCGATATCCAAATTTGTATAGAATGAGGTTTCCAGGATAGGAAGAAACATCATCGGTAAATTAATGAACGCGTACCTTTGAGAGTTTCTCAATAGCCTGCCGATAAAGTCCCCAACAGACAGGACCTCACCGGTTCCTGTCTCCGAATAAAACTGAGGTAGATAGCGCCCCCCAACAGTTTGTCCGCTTGCTGTCAATAAAAAAATCAACCAAGGTAGCAATAATATTGCAACCGTAATCAAAACAATTATGAATGATTTCCATTTTTTGTGTAGCAGTAGTATGAACAATATCGACATCACAAGTGTAATACCAGCCACACGTATATAGAACGCTAATGCTGCGCATAAACCAGTGATAATCCACATTTTAGTCTTTTCACTATCCCATGCATACAACAATGAAAGAAATGTTATAGAAGAAACAAACATAAAGGGTGCTTCAGTAAGTTCCCAATGGGAAAATTCCGAAATCAAAGGATTTATTACTATAAAACCGAGAAATACAAATCCCATCTTTTTATTAACTCCCCTATTATTAAAAATCCGCCACCATATTATCAATGTGCCAACAAAACAAAATAAAGAAAAGAACTTAGCGGGAATAAAAGTGCGGCCAAAAAAAAGTGAAAGAAATGCTAGTACTATTGGATACCCAGGAGTAACACCTGTTTCAAGTGGCGCACCCATGAACACTTCTGATCTATAACTTCCTTTTAACAGAGACTGTCCAAGACAAAAATAATGAGTGTTATCACCTCCACGAAAGGTCTTCGGGTCAAACAACAAAACGAGGAGTATTAAAGTAAAAGCAATGGAAAGTATCCACCAAAGACGCGTGTACTTTTTATTTGCACGGCTTTTGGTATAACGTTTTTCTCTTTTTTTTCTCTTCATAATAAGCTTCAGTATTGATTAATGTGTCTAATCAAAGTTCCAGTACACCTCAATGAAACAATTGATGTTTTTAACCGCATCATATTTATCTTCAATAGTCGTTAATACCTTTTTCGTTATGGTTCTCACGTGTTGCTAATACCTCTGCCCCCTAATGTCGATTCCAGAATAGCAAGTTTTTGCGCTAAGATTTTTATATGTTCAGACTGCTCACTGACGATCACTGAGAAGTAAATAAATAGCACTACCATGAAAAAAATAATAACAGGAATAAATACAGCAGGTGCATAGTGAATACCTATAATACGTGCCAATATTTCTAGCAGATCGATCCATACTGAGAATACAATGAGTATTATCGACGAAAAAAGCCACAATAACGCAAAACGTTCCTTGAGCTTTCGTCGTCTTATCAGTTCCAGTATACATACCAAAAGCGTTAACGACGCAATAAAAGCTATAATTTGCACTGTCTTCATTATCATTCCCCCTTCAATGATTGCATTATCATTGACAAAACAACTTTTATCATGTAATGTACAACTTTCCAGCCTTTAATCGACGATTCCCCTCCCTGTCTTTCCCGCATGGTTACGGGTATTTCTCTAACACAAAAGCCCGCTTTTTTCGCTACAATAATGACCTCTGGTTCAGGATAATCTTCCGGATAATTCTTTGAAAAAAAGGCAATTGCCCTTCTATTATAGAGACGAAATCCTGAGGTACTGTCAGTAATGCGCTGCCCTGTAATAATTTTATTCATCAATTCAAACCATAATATACCAATACGACGAAGGAAGGATGATCGATATCCACTTCTCTCAAGAAACCTTGACCCTGACACAATATCTAAGGAATCGTTATCCAATAAAGTTATCAGAGCATTAATGTATGATATATTATGCTGACCGTCAGCATCCACCTGGATAGCGTAGTCATAATCATTGATTTTTGCATAGAGAAAGCCAGTTTGGACTGCTGCACCGATGCCCATATTGAATGGAAGATTCACAGCATGGACACCTAACCGTGAAACGACGTGGGCAGTCGAATCCGATGAACCATCATTAACAACACATATGTCTGCATGTGCAATTTTTTCTCTTATTTCTTTTATAACACTAGTAATGGTATCCTCTTCATTATACGCAGGGATAATTATCAAAATTCGTTTGGTGCTAGTTGATATCAAAGTCATTCTCCTTATAAATAATACACCCCAAACTGCTCAGGATGAGGCAATTCAATTTTTATTAAATAATTCAGCATAGACATGTCGAATGTCTGTAAATGTAAACCGGTTTAAAATTTTCTCAAGTTTTTGGTCGGCCTGGTGAATATTATGATACATGATAAAATAATCACGTAAATTCAACTTCAATCTTGGTTGTTCAATATCAACTTCCCGTGGATGCAGATAAATGACCGCTGGCTGCTTTTGAGCATTCAACCGCTTTATAAAAAATCTGATAACCCAGCTGGGCCAGAATCTAAAATAAAAACCTCCTCCGAAAGGAATCCTCAAACCACAAAATATTGAGACTGAACCAGGTATTTCATATATCTTTCCACCATCATCAACTCTTATTGCATGAAAATATGGTCTGTTGTGATTATCGCCATACAGGAACGTTTTAAATGGAAAAAGACTCGCATCGTACAGAAAACCTGTCTTTCTGAGGACATTCCAAAACCAGGGAGTTCTGTAACGACACACTGACCATGAGGGTGCTCTATAGCCAATAACCGTACCTTCCGTAATAGCTTCAATAATTTTTTTTGCGTTGGTGATATCCTGCATGAATTCATGCTCAGTGAGTTCGTAAACGAGACGATGATTATAACCATGACATGCAATCTCATG
>CP070664.1:726658-733492 GCA_020355325.1 Caldifarciminota bacterium | reverse complement strand
GATCATGGAATCAACCTTTCTGCTGGCGCCTACTTCATCATCCTGCGCACACCCGAATTCTCAAAACAGATAAAATTTATCAAACTCTGATGAATATGTTTACACGAATATACACGAATATTAGGCGCACGTATATACACGAATAAGGAGTGATTATGGCTAATATGAAATTGAGCAAATTCTCCGTTTCACCGATTCACCGTATCTCCTGTTCTCTCATCATTGCCCTGTCTCTCTGTCTCCTTATCTCTCCCTCACGAGGCGCCCTCTATCTCGTCACTCAATCCGGCTACGTCGCCCGTTCCGCTGATGATGGAGAAACATGGTCCTGGCTCACAACAACCCTTCCTATATCTCAGTGTGTTGATATGACCTCGGATCCTGCTCACAATCTCTACGTGCTGAATAAAACCGGCGAGGTTTATTATTCAGTAAATCAAGGTACGAGTTGGGATAGTTGGGGCAATATTTCAGTTTCTGACGCCTGTGCCCTATGGCTCATTACTGGCTTCACCTTTGTGATAACGGAAAGTGGCGACTTCTATCAGCGTGATGCAGGTGTCTGGTCACTCATCGGCAATGTAGGTGCATCAGACTGTGTTGACCTTGTGCCCAAACCAGCAGGTGATTGGCTTGTCCTTACACGCAGTAGTGATGTATGGGATGTGACAACAGACCCATTCTCCGCATCGTTGGTCGGTAATATCAATAGTTCTACTATCGTTGGAGCAACATCACTCACGACCTCGGTAATTGCAATAACTGAAGAGGGTGATGTTGCGCGGTCAGGGGATAATGGCGTACATTGGTCCTGGGTGGGAAGTGTCTCGCAGCTTTCGATAACCGGTCTCTCCAATAAAAATGGTTACATCTATTTGACCACCCATTGCGGCGAAGTTGCACGTTCAACAAATGAAGGCAGTGACTGGACCTGGCAGGGAACTGTTTCTCAAATTGGTATTACAGGAATAACTTCGGACACCCTCACCCTGATTGGTGTTGAAGAGCACACTGAAATCGAGGCACTCCGTATTTTACGTGTCTATCCCAATCCTTCGCGTGGACGCTTTACCGTACGTTTTTATGCATCAGGGGATGGTAGTGGTTGTTTGAGAATATTCGATATCTTGGGTCGTGATCGAGGTACTCTGTGGCGTGGTGCAATAAATGAGGGTGTGAATACAATTCATGCTGAAGAACAGTCAACCGGTGTATACTTTTTACTCATCGAAACAGACAACGCAAAAGCAACGGAGAAAATAATTTTAGAATAAAAAAGCTTCGGTTCAAATAGTGCGCTATGCACTTCGAACGAGGTCATACCTATTCCTCATTCTTCGTGTCTACTGCTTCGTATCCTACCTCGTGTGTTGTTTCTCGTGCCGAATCGCTCTGTGCCCTTCGCTCTCCGTTTTTTCTCTGATCGAGCGAACGCCTTTCTCCTTTTCTCAATCAGTTCGCGCTATAGTCGTACTTCCACTTCGTACAGGCGACATCTCGCAGTGACTCGGTCGCAGCCATAACATTTTCAGCAAGAAAGACTGCCTCTTCTCTGTAACATTCGGTCAGGACAATTTTTTTATCTTTATAGGTTGGATCGCATATCGATGACATGGCGTACATATTACTGAACGGTGGGAACACCATCCCATAGTGATTCAACGTCATGAACAAGCTTGATATTGCTACCGAAGCGCCTTCCTCGTGTCCGGTCGCGATAATCCCAGCAACCTTACCCAAAAATCTCCTCAGCATACCACTACCCGGCACACTGTTATCCGCAGTCAATTCAATGAACTTCATATGTTTTATATTGAGTCCTTTGTCTTTTGGAACTTGTGGATTAGCTGGCTTCAGACTGCCATCCAGGCTTATGCATCGATCGACAAAAGCCTTCGTCAAAGTAGACATATTGAAATTGTTCACTGGCGTTGCAAAAATGATAGCATCCGCTTCCAGAACCTTATCATACAAGATGTTGGTCATATCATCACCCTGTGGCTCGCCTTTTGGATAACACGTGCAATAGAAATGGCATTGCGTATTGGTCGTGGAGTAGCACGCCCGGCAGTGTTCTATTCTATAATCCCGCAGTTTGATCAGTTCTGGCTCTGCGCCAAGTCTCTCGCAGTGCGCGAGACAAATCATGAGCAGTTCCTCAGAATTTGACTCCTCTTGTGCCATGTCCAACTTACCCCGCGCCGAGCCAGAAACACCGAGAATTTTTATTTTTTTATTTCTTCTTCCGCGCATCAATTTCGCCTCTGCGATTGTTTCGTTCTGTATCTGTTTAAATCGCCTCAGGGTCGCGACATCGACATCAAGAAGTTTCATCAATTCTTTTTCAGTATATTTTTTGTGTCTCGCTCTTTTCACCCCTTGTGGATCCTCGCTTTTTTTCGGTTTCCTTTACTCTGCCTTGCCGTCTCGACAGAAATATCCCATCGGCCTACCACCGGCTAAATAATACCTGGCCCAAACCTGACAACCGCCGCACATACACATCTCGGTGAAATTGAGGTCCTTACATGCTGCAACACCGGTTGCGCAGTACATTCCTGGCAGGTCTGCAGGCGGAGGCACTGTACTCATTGGTGCACCCTCCTGCATCTTCATTTGCATTTTCTCCATCTTTTCTTTAACACACATGCTCTCGGCCTGAATCGGACAGGTTTTACAGATGCACAGCTGAGCGTTCTCCAGTGTATAGGGTACTTTGGCCACTGCTGGTTTTTCAGTTATCTCTACCTTTTCTATTTTTGGAATTTTCACTGCTTCTTTTGGCTTTTCTACTTTTTTGCCCTTCGTCACTTTCTTTCTTTTTTTGATTTTCTTTGCCCTCTTGGGTCTCTTCATTTTCTTTGCTCGCGCTCGCCTTTTGGGTTTTTTGACTTTTTTAGCCTTCTTGGCTCTCGTTACCTTTCTGACTCTTTTGGCTTTCTTCTTCCTCTTCTTGATTTTTTTGGCTTTCTTCACTTTCTTGATTTTTTTAGTCTTTTTCTTTTTTTTGCCCTTTTTGCCTTTCTTACGCTTCTTCATAGAATCCTCCCTTATTGTTCAAACCCACACACTTATCGCATTCAGTATAATCAAAACTTATGTGTAGTCAATATAGATTATAACAGTGTTATTATTTGATTGAGAGTCACTCTCCCTGTCACTTTTCCACGAAGCGAGAATGCACGGCCTCTGGGACGACGCGAAGCATCACCGTAAGTATTCAATATATCACTAGCAAATTTTTACTTGACAAAATACAAATTTTTATTATACTTAAATCTATATAAGGAGGCACTATGAATTATCTTCATAAAAAGGTTATTTTTATAAACTTTTTTCTTCTCACTCTCTGCTTATCACTTTCTTTTGCTCAGGCACCCGAAGTAACGCATATCTATCCAAATGCAGGGATAAACGAACAATCAATAACCGCCCACATCTATGGTACTAATTTTATTGCCACATCGTCAGTTAAACTCATTAAGGCTGGCTATCCTGATATCGATGGAGCTTCGATTAACGTTGTTTCAAATGAATATTTAACCTGTTCCTTTGATCTCATCGATGACTCGACCGGACTCTATGATTTAGTCGTAACAAATGTTTCAGGTGAAGATACCCTTTTTAGTTGCTTTACTGTCTATTCATCGTCTGTTTCACCATATATGTGGAAGCAGATAACCATGGGTGCTGGCGGAAACTGCATGTTTGAAGTCACTGTGGGTGATGGTAACAATGATGGTGAGATGGAGGTATACGGAACAAATTATGACCGTAAGCTTTATCAGTTCAAATGGAACGGAACAAGCTGGGATTCGATGACCGTAGGCTCTGGAGGAGGCCGGATGTATGGCCTCGCTGTGGGAGATGGTAATGGAGACGGTGAGCTCGAGGTGTACGGAGCAAATGCAGATTATAAGATCTATCAGTTTACGTGGAACGGGATAAGCTGGGATACGATGACCGTGGGCTCTGGCAGTGACCGGATGTTTAGAATTGCCGTGGGTGATGGCGACGGCGACGGCGAGATAGAGGTTTACGGAGCAAATTTAGACTACAATCTGTATCAATTCACGTGGAACGGGGTGAGCTGGGATACGATGACCGTGGGCTCTGCTGGAAGCTTTATGTACGGGGTTGCTGTAGAAGATGGCAATGGAGACGGCGAGATGGAGGTATACGGAGCAAGTTATAATCACAATATCTATCAATTCACGTGGAATGGAATGAGTTGGGATTCGATGACCGTAGGTTCCGGCGCAAGTGCTATGTATCAAGTTGCTGTGGGAGACGGCGATGGAGACGGCGACATGGAGGTATACGGGACAAACGGTGATGACAATCTCTATCAGTACACGTGGAACGGGGTGAGCTGGGATTCGATGACCGTAGGTTCTGGTACAAGCTATATGTACGGAGTTGTCGTAGGAGATGGCGATGGAGATGGTGAGATGGAGGTATACGGAACAAATTACGATTACAATCTCTATCAGTTCAAGTGGAATGGAGTGAGTTGGGATATGACGACTGTAGGTTCAGGTGAAGATGGCATGTATGGAGCCGCGATAGGAGATGGTAACCGAGATGGTGAGATGGAGGTATACGGAGCAAATGCCGACACTAAAATTTATCAGTTTAAGCCTATCCCGCTTCCCATAATTGTACTATCCGATACATCACATGACTTCGGTTCAGTTCCGGTTGGTGATTCACTCGACTGGCAATATCTTATCATCAAGAACGCTGGAAATGATACGCTGTTTGTAGACAGTCTCATCACTGATAATACTGATTACATAGTTACAGACGCAATATTCCCCGACACAATATTGCCGAATGATTCAACATTAGTAACTGTGAGATTCAAACCCTCTATTGATGACACAATATTCGGGACACTCGTGGTTCATTCGGATGACCCGTATGATCCTGTTATTAATGTCTCACTGATAGGTATAGGAATCGATTTGACACCACCAATTGCCTTTGGTCTCGTCTTGCCACCCGATTCTTCAGCTCTTGCAACCGTACGACCAACTTTCCTCTGGGAAGCTTCATTTGATTCACTGAGTGGGCTTCGAGATTATGAAGTTTACATTGACGATACCTTGAGGAGCACTACTGTTGATACATCATGGACAGCCGATTACGATCTATCCGAAGGTTGGCATAATTGGTATATAGTCGTATATGACAGTATTGGCAATTCACAGCAATCTAATCAGATTTGGGTGATAGAAATTGATACAACATTACCTGAAACGCCTATACTTTTGAGTCCACTCGGAGGTATATATCTCTCAGATACTGTTGTGAGCTTTGAGTGGACCCAGGTGACTTTCGCGAAATCCGGTGTTACCAAGGATGGGTTTTCAAAAGATAAAGAGCCGAGTCTGCCCTCTACTGTTCAATACATTTTTGAGCTGGATACCCTTGATAATTTTGTATCACCGATAATTATCGATACATTCAATACTATAAACACGACACTGAACCTTCTGGAAAGTTTCTATTACTGGCACATAAAAGCATTCGATCTTGCAGGAAACGAAAGTACGTACTCGAATCCAGATTCGTTCGGTGTTGATATAACCGCACCTCTGATTGATTCAACAACTGTGTGGCCTGATACGAGTTATGCTGGACCATTTCCGGTGTATACCAAAGTTACAGATAATGTCGATGTCGATACTGTTCTGCTCTTTTTCAGACGAATGGAAGATCCAGATTGGTGGATTTTCGCAATGGATGATTCAGGAGCAGGCTGGTATTACGGAGAAATAGCTCAGGCTTTCTTGCCAGGAGACACCATTAAGTATTATGTCTATGCACGCGACATCGCAGAGCCTGCAAATGAATCAACCGATCCTCCTGTTGCACCGATTAATTACTACTGGTTTATTGCAAACTACACTGGAATACAAGAGCTAGAAACGATGCCTCAAGATTTTTCATTCGGCCTCAATGGCAACCCAACCAGAGGGAAAGTACTTTTCAACTTAGCGCTTCCTGAAGATGCAGTAATCATCCTGAATGTCTATGACGTTATGGGCAGGCTGATTGATAAACCGATAGCTGGACGAATGTCTGCTGGCATTCATAAAATACCCTTGTCTCAAAAAGTCAGTGCCGGTGTCTACTTCTATTCGCTCGAGTCACCCTGGCAGAAAAAAATTGGTAAACTAGTGCTCTTGAAATAACAAGGCAATCACGTCGGCGCTGAGACAGCTTCACATTGAGCAACAATTCATCGCGTTAATGTATTTCACGGATGTAAGTATTGACTTTTTAGTTTTCCCGTTGATAAAATAACGGTAATCAAAACACAACTGATCTGCCATATTATGTTCCGGAGCGCAACCGCTCCTTGCTTTTACAGTCGTGACCAGATATAATTACTTGCATCAGAGTAATGATTGTGTTTCTAAGGAGGATGTGCCATGAACAGAGAATCGATAGAGAAGTTTCTAAGGCTCTGGCCGATTTTTTTTCCGGGCGCTGAATTGCCCATCTTTTTTTTCTACACAGATGATGAAGAAGGAACCAAGGACTGCTCCAAGACTGCCGAACATCGCTGCGTGATTGCGAATCTAACTAAGGTACGACAAGGGAAGCCCTTGCGGCTCGAGGCCGATTCTGTTGAATGTTCAGGTGGAAAACGTTACCTTGGTTTTACGCAAAAACTTCGTCCTGATTTTGAATATTTTCTCTCTTTTGGCATTCCGGGGAAATTGGAAGGCGAACGATATAAAAAATCACCTGCACTCGTTAAAAAAATAATGAAGAAGAGGCCGGGGTTTACTGCTCCAAAAAAGTTCATCGTATTTAAGCGTC
>CP070664.1:719064-726558 GCA_020355325.1 Caldifarciminota bacterium | reverse complement strand
GATATAGAATCGATTACGGAGAAAAAATTTAACACTGAAATATTATAAATTCAAAATACAAAAACCTAAATACTAAACAAATTCTAATATCAAATAGTAAAAAACCAAAAATGTTTTTTTATTTGTATTTAGGATGTTTGGATTTGTTTACAATTTAGTGCTCAGAATTTCGTATTTCTATCAAGAATTATATTATCATCTTCATTGAGATAGTAAACAGCATTTCATCTCTGTCGTCACCAGAAATGTGGTCGTAGTTTTTCCAGTATCGCTGACCGACATCTATGCCGATATAAAATTTGTATCTCAGTACACATTGTAACCCTAGTGTGATATCGAGTTTCTTCTCCACGATGCCCGAAGGAAATGGAGGAGTCCACGACCCTCCTTCTTGTTCATACGGTACAGAGATGCTTCCTTCACCTTTTCGTGTATACTGGAGCGTGAAACGCGGATACAGCCCATATTCGTTCATAAATACACATGAGAAATTCAACTGGTCTACATCATTGCCCAGAGGAAATCCAAGAGGACTGCCATTACGTTCATACGTATTGACACGCCTTTCATGGGTATACACCCACTTATCGACAGCAGTATAGTTGAGCTTAACCAAGAATTTTGCGAACAGGAGTGATTTGAGTCCCAGTGAAAAGGCAAGTTTGTCAGGATACGGATCATCCTCATACATATAATCGTCAATCAGAAACTCAGCATACATAAGAGAATTAAATAGATTTATCTGGATATCAAAAGACCACATAATATTGTCATTACGGTCAGTGCCCCACTGGGCAAGATAATACGGCAAGAGGAAGTTCAGGTAAATCGGCTGAAGAGAACCCGTAAACAGAATGGCCTCTGAGAAACCGAGTTTTAAAAATCTTTTTAAATCGAGACCAATACGATGAACCGATAGATATCGATTCTTTTGTGCATCGAGGATGGTAAAAATTGTATAAAATTCGTAGTAACGCGAGGGCATGAATAAATAAAATCCATCATATCCCTGTTTGTCGGGTGATAAGAGCAAACTGTTTTCATCGGCAAAGCCGAGTAGATAATTTCGTCGGCCAATATTGAATTGTATCTTATTAATATTGAATCGTATCAATCCCTCGTGCAAATAGGCCTGGAAATCCTTCCATGGCCTTGGACCGAGGCTGTCGAGCTCATTGGCACGCCTGATGCTCATGCCGTGAGCATAGGTAATACTGTTGGTTAATGTGCCCCCAAAACGTTCATCCAACAGTCCATAGTATAACTCGGGGTTCGTTTGATACTCACCGTTGACATGAACGAGATACGAAAAATCGGGGTCTTTAATCAATAGCGGATGGAAAAAAGAAAGTATCTTTTTGTCTACTTCATTAAGCGTCACCTCGCTGATTAATATATCATCGATCTGAGGCACGATCCAATCGAGTTCATATGGTCTCACCGATGGAATATCAATAAGACCACGAAGTTGCAAATATTCGATATGATACATAATGGGTGAATCGAGTGGTAAGGTATAACTCAGAATAATAAATAGTAACATCTTTACCTCCTCATTGTAACATACCCAATTTCAGAAATCACGGTAGTCGGGTTTCGTTTGTCGGTTTGGAAACGTGATACGTTAATCGTTTGTCGTTGAACGTTAAAACGAAACCGATTTACATAACCGTATCGCTTATCGAAACCGTGAGCCGATTCACGAGAAACTTTCATTTCATCAAAACCCTCTCTCAAATGTGACGTGGATCTTGCCATCCTGCCACGTTCCGCCTTGCGGAAAAGCAATCACGAGTGTTGCATTTGCAAATTTCGATTTTGCTTCCATACCCAAACCGTATGAAAATTTAAAATCATTATCAAGTACAGCAATGTCAAAAAGCGGAAACACGAAAAATTTCTTATACTCCAAATTCAACCATAGTGCCTTCGAAACGACAAATTCTTCTTCGAGATAGCCTCGTATACTTTTCGCTCCGCCGATACGCAGGTAGTCAAAAAATTCCAAAGAATCAGTTTTAACCCAATGGTAATGCGGTTTCACGGTAACTGGCCCGAAGCCAAACTCACCATCATATTTTATATTCAGGCGATCGAATTGCCTGAAGAGATATTCAAAATTAACCTCTTGCAGAATCAGAAATGCTCGCGTCCTATAGTCTACACCCATTCCTAACCCTAACATATTGTTCGTAGCGTGACGACCTCCGGATTCGTTATCACTACGTGACACGACCTCAATCCCGGTCATAAGTGAAATGGTGAAGTAATCACCAAATGGTGCATTAATTATACCATTCAACTCTGTAAGCCGCAGACTATCATAGGTCCATAATGCAAAATTGACGGTAAATGCAGCTGGAGAAATAAGTATCGGCTCCGTAAAATGTAGTGAGAAGAGTTTCTGATACTCATATGAAAATTGCAACCGACGAAGCGTTCCCAGCAGATTGAGTGAATAGAATGTGACTCCAAAATTATAATCATCTTCAGCGAAAGACCCTAATGCCGTAACGTAATCGCTCTGTCTTTCTGTCAACGTAAATGATAGATAGTAATTTTCCTTCCGATAAACAATGGTATGGTCGATATCTTCAAATACGCCAGTTTTCAACATTTTCTTTTGTAACCGTGTAATCTCTTTTGAAGAAAAAAAATTTTCTTTCCTTATATGCAATATTTTTCTGAGCGCTGCGATGTCCGTTTTGCCATTAATGGTGAAGACATAATCTGCAATGACGACTCGTTCGCCTTCACGAATTTCTAAAATTATCTTCTCAATGTTACTGTCTTGTTCTACTATCGTTGGCGATATACGACAAAACGGAAATCCTGCTTCCGTATATTTTGTGAGTATATGCTCGATGACCTGTTCGAGCTCACTCTTCGCCCTTATCTTATCTATATCAGCGATCAGATAGTGTGAAGAAAAAATTGTATTACCTGAAATCTCTATCGGAATCTCGTTGTTTGTTGCATTGATACATAAGATAAGAACAATGGGAATGCCTTGCCAACCGATAATAGCCACTACAGCATGATTGTTTTAATCTTGAGGATATACTGTTTTCATACACATGTTTATGGGGCGATACGTGTTATGATTGAAAAAGAAACGGCCGCCATTTGGCTTTGGGATTGCCAAACTCCCTTAAAACAAAGGTAAAATAGTGTGGGCGCTTCGGTTTCTTTATTAATCTCATGCCGGCTTTACCAATGTTCCGATTACCTTTCCTGTTATTACACTCGAGGCAGGCGCAAACAAGGTTTTCCCACGAATCGTCACCACCCAAAGCCTTTGGTATGATGTGATCGGTCGTCATGACCCCTATTCTTCGGCCACAGTATTGACACTGATGGTCATCTCTTTTGATAATGTTTTTTTTGGTTAAAGAGATCTCTTTCCTACGTATACGCACATAGTATCTCAATCGAATAACTGATGGCACAGGATAGGTCAAAGTAACCGAGTGTAGTGCTCTTCCATCTTCGTTTTCGATTAAATCAACTTTTCCTAATATGAGCAATGTGATTGCTCGCCGCAGTCTTAAAATTGTTAATGGTTCGTAATTTTGATTTAAGAGCAGCACCGGGAGCCGAAGCATCAGAATCGAACCTTAATTGGCTCAACCTTATCGATGACGAGGTGACGACGATAGGTATAGAGCCCCAAGATGTTTACCGAGTCGTCGTACTCAACGACGATTCGAAATGAATCAGAAATTGAGTGATCAATCCAAATTTGCTCGGGGATGAGTGTAACCTTCGCCTCGGCAGCCTCGCGTATGAGTTCCTGCATGATCACGTTGTCGTTCTGTACCGTTCCAATTCTCGCCGCAGTCTCTACCTTTTCACTTATCGTTCCGTAGGTAAATTGAATCCTGCCGATTTGAAAAACGGCAAATCCGATCGCGAATAATATGATAATGATAAAAACTGCCGTAAATCCGGATACGCCCTTGCTTTTCACTTTTTCCCACCCTCATAAAACCACACATCTTCTTGTAATTGTCCAATCCAATTGTTACAGCGCACAATTTCAGTACCAGCATACGAACCATATTGAGGATCAGCCTTAGCCTTTGAATAGTAGCCGATCGCCCTCTTTAATAGATTAATTGCGTTCTTCGCTGTAGACACGTTCGCTCCGCTTTTATTCTTATCCCAGTTCGCTTTAGTTCCATATCCACGTCGTTCATAGATATCTCCGAGCAAAACCTGACCATAGAAGTTACCGGGGTCTAATGCTAAGGCGTCATTGACATACTGCTCTGCGGCAGGGTATTTGCCGCGCCTTATCATGAGATCGGAAAGATCAAATAATGGCAACGGGTTATTGGGTGCAAGTCGATGTGCTTCTGTAAATGCAGTCTCAGCACCATTATATTTCTTTTGTTGCAGATAAACCGAGCCTAAGAGACGATGATAATTATAATTATCGGGTTCCTGTTCTATGAGAAACCTGTATTGCTCCGCAGCTTCATCATAGCGTTTTAAATCGATAAGGGTTTCGGCAAGCCTTTTTCTGACATCAATGTTTTTTGGCTTTTTAACTACTAGTTCCTGAAGATAGGATATTGCTTTGTCTGGCTCGCCCTTTTCCATATAGACATTGGCGACACCGAACATCGCTTCAACATTCTCAGGCTCGTATTGCAAACTTTTATTATAATATTGGATTGCCTTATCATAATCTTTCTTTTTGATATAGCTTGCCGCTAACCCATTGAGTATATTCACATTCGATGGATCAACCTGGAGTCCCCGTTGAAATTCTGCAATTGCCCTATCGTAGTCTTTGTAGTCAAGGAAATAGAGTGTCGCAATGCCTTCATATGCGCGTGGATCCTGCGGATCAATTTTTTTGGCTTGACTGTAGGTCGACTCTGCAGCAACAATGTCACGCTTCGCACGATATGATTGGGCAAGTGCAATATATGCACCATAGTATCTACGATTGAATTTAATCGCTTCCATAAAATTCGTGATCGCTTCATCGTAGTTACCTTGCTTCAAGTACTCATACCCGATAGAATAATACTGTGTCGCCTTGAGCGTATCCGCCCCGACTTCTGTTTCTGTGCCTTTAGTAGTCTGCGTGGGAACACAACCAATAATGATGACCCCCAAAAAAACCGCGAGTGCACAATATTTTAAGGTTATTAATGTTTTCATTGTAGCCTCCATATAAGACATCATGGAGCCGACGGGATTCGAACCCGTGACCTCTTGACTGCCAGTCAAGCGCTCTCCCAACTGGGCTACGGCCCCCAGTTCTGTCTATTGACTTAAATTATATTATAAAAAGAAATAAAGTCAAGTATAAATCGGGCTGAGTCTTCTCCACTCTTTCACCCTCCCCTAATCCCTTCCATCAAAGGAAGGGGCAATTTTGCGGAGGTTGTTGATTTCTTCATCGATGATTACCATAAAGTACGAAAAATCTGTTATGTTGTCATGAGAGCATGTTAGATTTGATTCCGAAAGTGGGGAGGACTCAGTAAATCAGAACCATTCCTGTTTTGAGACGCGATGAGCGGATACGAGTTAAATGAAAGAGTTGTTGGACCGTAGTATGTAAGCAAAGAAGGGCAGTTAACCTGCCCCTCTTTTGAAACTGTTACTATTCTCAGTCGTCTGGTATCTCTTCTCCAGGTTCCATCACAATATATGGTAAGGTCCATGCGTGTGCATAGTACCTGGCGAGAGAATCGCCGAACAGTGTTTCCCAGCCCAGAACGTCAGCGGCACTGTGTCTCACCGCGGGTGTGGTGACCACAGAATCATCTGCGATTATCCAGGTCCTCGTGAACGTCGTGGTATTCTCACGATAGAATGGGTCTCGGTGATGAGGCCGTAAACCGACACCCTGCCTATGCCCGGCCCCATGGTGTAGAAATGCCCAGGTCGAATCACCCTCTGCACTGCAGATGACGGTGACCTCGACCGTGTCGCTCGGGTAGAATATCGGCAACTCGTCTTTTTCAAAATAGGTGTTTTCGTCATCAACAATGAATACATACTGACGGCTCTCCACCTCTGCCCTGACTTCGGTAATGGTAACTGGGTGATCAGCATTAACAGTATAGATATCACCAACGGTGAGGCTTGCGAGGTGCCATCCGTCGTCGTCTCTATAACACTTCACCCTTCTCACAACGCTATCTGTAATGGCACGTGCATAGACCGGGCCACCTGGTTCATTTCTGACGAAGAGTCCATAATATGGCGGCTCACCCTGGAAATATCCGGTGATTGTCACATCCGCACTATCGTCATTCACCACTATTTCGAAATTCCATGTCACCGGGCGTTCGATGAATCTCACCCATCGTACCCACGGAATAGTGTCAGCGAGAATCGAAAGTCCACTCAACGAGCCAGGGTTATTTGTCCCCTGATCCGCTATCTGAACTGCGCCGTTACCTATATACCAAGAAGACTCGAGGAGGGCTTGAATTGCCTCTTCATCTGTCTCATGACCACAATCCACGATAAAGAACGCAATAAATGGTAGGAGCATTAAAACCCTCAGATATTTCATGAGAACCTCCCTTCAATACAATACGACGCATCACAGTCTGTATAGGTTTAAGCCTGTATTAATGTTTGTTGAGACCAGACCTCAGATTTCTTCCGAAGCCTTCTGCCGCTGCGAGAATTTTGCCGCCAGGATACTCAATTCGAAGAGCAGCAACAACGGAACAGAAATTAAAAGGAGTGTAAAGAAATCTCCGGTTGGCGTAATAACGGCGCACAATATCAAAATGGCAATGATTGCCTCTGCCCTGTGCTTGGTGACGGTCTCCACGTCGATTATTCCTAATCGAATCAAGAAAAAAAGAAGGAGCGGTAATTGAAATAAAAACCCGCTTCCCAAGAGACACCAGAATATAAAGCTCAAATATTTGCCGATATTTATAAGCGGCTGAAGATACTCAGTACCAAAAGAGAGAAGAAATCGCAGACCAAAGGGAATGAGAATGAAGTACCCGAATAAATTACCAATAAAAAACAACACGACTCCTGAACCTATATAGGCGATAGACACCTTCTGTTCCTTATTTGTCAATCCGGGTCCAATAAATGCCCAGGTTTGATAGAGAACGAACGGAAATGAGACAAAAATTCCCAAAAAAATCGCTACCTTAATTTGGGAGACAAAGGCCTCCATCGGTGAGAAGAAGTAGGCAGATTCAATGTGTGAGCTCGTAATTATAAAATTGAGTATCCGCTTTGAAAAGAAAAAACCAACTATTGAAAAGATACCAACACAGGCAATCGAATACAATATCCTTTTTCTTAATTCTTCGAGATGGTCAATAAAACTCAACGTTTTTTCAGCCATACATGCTTCCTGGTTGAGGGTACGTGAACAGGAATAGAATGATTACCCTGTGTTTTTTAGTCGCGATACTCAAGAGGAAGGCTATAGATAACGCCATTCGAGAGCGTTACGAGTGTGTCATCCATGACAAATATATAGTCATATTT
>CP070664.1:712860-718964 GCA_020355325.1 Caldifarciminota bacterium | reverse complement strand
GGTAAACAAGACCGAGCAGATAATGGGTTTGTGCATAATTCGGATTGATTTTGAGCACTGCTTCGAGTTTTTCTACCGCCATATTCAACTTTTCTACCTTAAAATAGGCCTCTCCTAAGGCATTTACAAAAAATGTTCTGTCTAAAGACTCTATATCGGTCGCCTTCTTGAAATTTTCCAAAGCCTGGTGATGGAGTCCCTTATGCAAAAACAACTCACCTGCGAGATGATAGTAATATGTTTTCAACTCCTCGATGTTCGTTTTTTCGATTAATTCTTTAATAACTAATGTTTCAGCTTCAGCGTGAGTAAACATTTCTTTTTTGGCGAAACTTAGCCCCTGAATCCAATGCGCCTCTATTGACTCTGGATTCAGGTCCAGGGATTGTTGACATTCTTGAAGAGCCTTATTATAGTCATCCTTTACATAGTAGAACTTCGCCAAATAGAAATGTGCTTCCGCCTTTTTGCTAGCACCGATGGCCAAAGCAAGATATCTTTTGTATGATACGAATGCCTTGTTATACATGCCTTTTGCGAGATACGTTTCTCCGAGAAGCTTAAGGGTGAGGGTAAATTCAGGGTTTATTTCTAAAGACTGTTTCAAATTTGTTATTGCCTGATCATAATTGCCAACAATTAGGTAGAAATCTGCTAGACAGTTCAGAGGATAAACCTGATTTGGCAAGAGCGCTACGTATTTCTTAAAAGCAGTATGGGCTTTCTCGAATTCATTTTTACGAAGATAAGCCCAACCAAGAACGTTGTATGTATAACTCGTGTTGTGTGTGAGACCTTGTGGGTCAAGTTCGAGTACCTTTTCAAATTCGGCGATGCCCTTGTCATACACCATCTTCTTCTGGTAATAGATCGTACCGATAGTGAGATGCGCGCTGATGTCTTGCGGATTTATGCTTATTAACCGATTATAGTAATTGATCGCAAGGTCCCAGTCGTGCTTAATATACGCCTCGAGTGCAAGAATTTTTACTAAGTTTTCCTCAGATAGTGTGCCAGACAATGACTTTACTTTTTCAATTGTTTGTATGGCTTTTTCATTCTCTCCAAGAGTATAATATTGCCGTACTAAGTCCTCGTACGCCTCTACAAAAGTTGAATCTAAGCCTATCGCTTTTTCTAAGTTATTGATGGCCTCCTGGTTATACATCCGAAAGGCTGCTTCTTGCCCAGCGATATAATACTTATATGCCTCGATTGAGGTTGTCGTAAGTTCTGCTACATCTTTCTTCTCTTCTTGAATTTTTCTTGCGGAAATCTCCAGTCCTATTTTGATCCTATCCGTTAGATCGTCTACTAAATTTCCTAAGATACTCTCTTCACCCTCACCGGTGACCCTATACGGAGATGCGATGAGTTCTTTCGTTTCTACGTTGAGCACGTGAGCATTTAACACGAATACATCACCACTCTTAGTAAGGCTTGTCAACACCATTGCTTGCGCCCCTGCTAATTTACACAGTTCGAACCCCATCGAAACATCAATGATTTCTACATCTTCATAGCCGAGTGATTTTAGGAGGTCAAACATACGCGGGAATGTCATGACGTGGAGATACCTTGATTGACCAAGATCGGTAATCAACACGTCTGCCAAAACTTTACGCAGATAATCGTATTTTTGTTCACCGGTTTGATTATCACAAAACATTACGCCAATTGGAATCTTTGTGATGGGTTCTTCTTTGAAAAGCCAGAACTTAAAAATAACAACAACAACAATAACGAGTACAACGAACATAACTATAGTGATGAGAAACTTTTTGAATCCTTTTTTCTTCACCTTTTTCGGGCGAACTCGCTTCGCAACTTTTATGGGCGAAACTCGTTGGGTCGCGGTTACAAAAGGGAATTTTTTGGAAAACGTTACCTCACCCTTGAGAAAAGGAATGATGACCTGAAGGAAGCCCAAAATTAATGTTGCGATTAAACCAGCAATTGCAATTATGAGAAATGCAAGTTCCATGTAGATTCTCTCAGCAGAATACCGAAAGGCGAAGCGGGGCTTCGCCTTTCGAATGCTTTAGTGAAGGCTTGTTAACCTTCTTTCAACTTTAGTGGTTTGTTACAGCAGACGAATGTACACTCTTCGGCTGAGCACTCTGCCTCAGAAGTGCCACATTCTGTACATTCCTTCACCACCTTCAGTTCAAGGCCACAGTCCTCACACATATAAACCTGACCTTCTTTCATTTCATGACAAGCTGCCATTTCCTCACTCCTTTCTTTATAAATTTTTTAGATTACATTTTAAAATTACCTATCTTTATTAATGATAGTAAAAATAACATTGTTGTCAATAGAAAGCTGGGTGTATCAAATGACACACCCAGCTGTTTTATTGCTCTTAACGCACGTAAGAGCTGAGAGTCATTTTTCTAATCGTGTACCTTCACCGAATCCTCGATGCCTGAAGTAACTCAACCGAGCGCTTGGGATTGATAAGCATCCTTCCGCTTTCATTCTGATCGGCTCCATCTGTAATCAAGATTATCACCTGCTCCGGTGTCAAAGAGGAATTCAGTGCTAACAATTTTGCAGCGAGGTTGGCTGCATTGGGTGAAGATGCTGATGTTCCGGAAGCAGGCATCTTCTCTCCTCCAGGAATATAACTTTCAACTTCGTATCCGTTCGCATACACATCCACACGTTCTCCAAAACTGGTAAATGAAGTCTCATCTCCTGCCTGGTCTACGGCGCCGACAACTAAAAGATTTGGCAAAACAAAGGCATTCGGATAATAATCTTCAAAAGCAATGTCATCATTTTCGTTTCCAGCACTCGTTACAAAGAGTACGTCAGGTGCGTTTTTCATCGCATCATAGATGGCGTTCTTTTCGATATCAAACATTTCACGGGCAAGTTTGGCACGCTCCTGCGCGTCCTTTCCAATTCCATTGACCTCCAGAGCTGTTTCGGTCGCCCTGAGCGTCCCTGTCCAGCTCATGTTGACGACGCGCGCCCCATTCGCCTTGAAATATTCTATTGTCTCTTTACATGCTTTTGCTCTTTTCTTCGCTTCCTCAATGGTTGGAGGAAGTGGGATTGTGCGATAATCACCCGTAAAACGTGCCACGAGGATACGCGCATAGGGATTGCCTTCAGCTGCAAGACCGGCAGTATATGTTCCGTGAATAAATAATGCAAACTGCGTGACCTCTTCGATGAATGGTTTGACATCCTCCGGATTCACGGTGGCGATTTTCTGTTTGAGCGCCGCTGCTTCTGGACTGTCTATCGCCGACTGTATATCATTAAGACCTTTGATCATTTGTTTCATTTCAGAGAGCCTTTCTGGATGCTCGATTGGGTAGAGGATTTTGGCTGTTTTCTCCATATCAAGTGTGTAGGCGATACCATGTACATCATCGATGTATCCATTGTTATCATCATCCTTGTCATTGATTTTCTCTTTGTCGTTCACGAATAGTTGGTCAGGAAAAACACCGATGTCGACGCCAGTATCCCAGATCGCAATGACAACGGGTTGGAGGTTTGAGACGTGAGAAATGTCAACAGACCTCTCTTTCCACATATTCGGTTTTTCAACTCGATTTGCTGTGATATGCTGACCGAGTACTTCGATGATGTGCTCCTTGAGTGGCAGTACGATTTCAATGAGATAGCGGGCACCAATGACCTGGGTAGCAACATCATTACCTATTTGATGACTTTTCTCAACACCGGGTTCGTACTGACTCTGAATCAAACCCAGGAGTACATTTTTGCCGTACAAATCCATATCGCCTTTTATGTACTCGATTCTTTCTTGCACTACCTCCCATGGAAGCTTCTCGATCGCTTGCGATAACGACTGAGAAAAAATTTTTTTATACACATTGTCGTTTTTTTGTCCTACTTCTCGGTGTGCCTGAATGATTGCTTCATCTATGAGATTCTTCGTTAGCTTGTCAGCAGACTTATCCTCGAGCTCTTGCACCTTACGTATTCTCCGGAGTGCTGCATCATAGTTCCCCGAGAGCATATCAAGGTTTATGAGCACTCCATAAAAGTCCTTCAACGTCGTTTTATCCTCTATCTCATAGTCTTCTAAATCTTTTTCGATGTCTGCCCGCACCTGGGCGGCAAATGGCTTAAATGCTATTTCATGAGTTATTAGTTCAGTAAGTGTGCCGGTAACCTTGTACGTATGACGTGGCAGATCGTCGATGCTCTCTATTTTTTTCTTTTCTGATTGTTGTGCATAAATACTACTCGTTGCCAAAACAAACATACACGTGACTACAGTTAGAAATTTTTTTTGCATATCCTCCCCTTTCATTTATTTCTTGTTCTTACGAAAATTCTCCAACAACTCAACAGATCGCTTCGGGTTTATGAGGAGTAATCTTCCATCTTCACTGCGGTCAGCACCTTTCGTGATAATTGTCATGACATCGGTGGCTTTCAGTGAAGGATCGAGCGCGAACAACTTAGCTGCGAGGTTGGCTGCATTGGGTGAAGATGCCGATGTTCCAGACGCAGCTAATCTATCGCCGCCGGGAAGGTAACTCTCAACTTCGTACCCATTCGCATACACATGCACCCTCTCTCCAAAACTCGTAAACGATGTCTCATCTCCTGACTGGTCTACTGCACCGACCGTCAGCACATTCGGTAGATCAAAGGAGGCGGGATAGTAATCTTCAAAAGCAACATCATCATTATCATTGCCGGCTGCATTGACAAAGAGTATGTCTGGTGCATTTTCGATCGCATCATAGAGGGCGTTCTTTTCAATATCAAAAATCTCCCGGGCGAGTTGTGCACGTTCTGCAGCATTGTTGCCAATTCCATTGGCCTCTAAGTCGCTTTCCGTACCTCTAAGTGTTCCTCCCCAGCTCATGTTAACAACACGCACACCATGAGACTTAAAGTAGTGAATCACTTCTCGATACATCATCGCTGATTTTCGCGCCTTCTCCACAGTGGGCGGAGGTGGGATTGTACGGTAGTCGATAGTGAGACGTGCTACGAGGATGCGTGCTGCAGGGTTGCCTTCTACAGTAATACCCGCAGTATGTGTTCCGTGTGCATAGAGGGCAATACGCATGATATCCTCCATGAATGGTTTGACATCCTCAGGATTCATGGTGGCGATTTTCTGTTTGAGCGCCGTTGCCTCTGGACTCTCTATTGCTGCCATAACGTCAAACAATCCCTTGATCATTTTTTTCATCTCGGGAAGTCGTTCTCGTGCATCTTTCAGTGGGTAGAGGAGTTCAGAAGTTTTTTCATCGTCCATGTTATAGGCGATACCGTGTATGTCATCTATATAACCATTCCCATCGTCGTCCGTCCCGTTCGGTTTTTCTTTTGTATTGACATAGAGCTGGTCCGGGTAAATATCAGTATCAACACCGCTATCCCAGATTGCAACAACGACAGGTGTGAGATTTTGGGCATCAGATAGGTCTACGTGTCGGTCTCTCCAGATGTCGGGTTTTTCGACTCGGTTTGCCATGATATATGTTTCCAGAACTTCAACTATCTGTTCCTTGAGCGGCAAGCGGACTTCGATGATATATCGTATTGTAATCACCTGTTCTGCAACCTCATTGCTTATCATTCCCGATTTCTCGACTGCGGGCTCGAACTGACTCTGTATTACCCCTAACAGGAAATTTTTGCTATTCATTTCCATTCCGCCCTTTATCTCGCCAATCCTTTCCTGTACGACGTCCCACGGGAGTTGTGCGATAGCCTGAGATAAGTGTCGCGAAAAAGCATCTCGGTACATGGATTCTTCAGCTCCTCCTATTTCGCGATGTGCGTGAATGATCGACTCGTCAATGAGCCCATTTGTGAGTTTGCTGGCTGGTTTGTCTTCTAATTCACGTAGTCGAGCAGTACCAGCGAGCGCTGCGTCGTAGTTGCCAGCGAGCATATCGAGCCGCACAAGAATTCTATAGAATGTCTTTAGTGTTGTTTTGTCTAGAATCTCGTACGTTTCTAAATCTTGTTCGATGTCTGCCCGCACCTGGGCGGCAAATGGCTTAAATGCTATTTCATGAGTTATTAGTTCAGTAAGTGTGCCGGTAACCTTGTACGTATGACGTGGCAGATCGTCGATGCTCTCTATTTTT
>CP070664.1:708461-712760 GCA_020355325.1 Caldifarciminota bacterium | reverse complement strand
ATTGAAACATATCTCTACATACTCGGTCAAACGTGTAAAAGGGTGGAATTGCCCCTCGTAGGCTATCTTCTGATATTGTAACAAAGGCAACGATTTCATCGTCCGGAATTGTATCGGCAGTTACAATTCTGAGATTGATGCTGGCGGTGTTCTGTGAAGCAGTCAGTTCCATAGACAGATTAAAATGTGGCATTACAGATTGGGCAGCTCTGATATGTTGTTCATATGTAGCCGCTGAGGGGTCTGGTTCAAAAACCTCATCAGTGCCATCGAAGACTACTGTAGGAATTGCAGGTTCTCCATAAAACTGGTGTCGCTCTACAGCATCAGGGGAGATGTACGTTAGGCCCACGTGATAGCAGATGATTGCGAGAGAATCACCGAGCAGAGATAAACTATCAATAAGGGAACGCTCCGCGTCCCAGCAGTACGGTCAACCATCCTCGGTGAAAAGTTCGGCGAGGACAACACGGCCGGTTGGTTCTGGGAATTCTATGATTGGTGCCTCTGAACAGACAAGAAAGAACAGTGGCAAGAGCGAAATTATTTTTTTCATGATGCATTATACCACAAAAAGTCTCTGTGTCAAGAAAGAAAAAGTCATAAAAGATAAGGGGAGCGAGTTTATCGCTCCCCTTATCTTCATTTTTAGGGTGAAGTAGTCAATGAGTATAACCTTTTCCGTAACTCTTTGATTCTCTGTCTCTATGTGCACGAAATAGATGCCTGCAGGAAGATGAGAAGCGTCAAGGGTGATGTGGTTAATTGGTGATTGGTGATTAGTTAATTGGTCAAATAGTTTAACTAATCGTCCAGTTGCGTCATACATTTTTATTGCCGCATGTGCGTGTGGGTTGGTTATTGTATAGTAAATGTTCATTCGACCTTTCGTGATATTAGGATAAATCATGAGCTGATTTTTTGCTACAGGTGTCGTATATCCATCCTCTTCAATACCAGGAATGTAGTCGGGTGGAATTGTTGTATATCGTATGGCAAATTCATTCGTTACTGGCTCGGCTAATTCATCGTAATCCCCATCAAAGTAGTACTGTATTCCCACACCCTCGATCTCATTTTCAATTCCAATAGTAGAATATATTTGCTGCATTGGAACTAAATACTGCATGATAATCTCACCATCACCAGTAGGAGTTGCATAGTAGGCAGGATCATAGAAAATCACTTCAAATGTTTCATGATCACCGCTAGGCCAGTGTTCAACCTGGAAATACTCAACGATAAAACGGTGATTTGTCTCATCATAATAGTAGTAGATATCGCTCGGCGCACCAGTATTACCAGGGTCAAGATCATCCCACAGTCCTGCAACCATTGCCGGAGGACCATCAGGATTAGGAATACCCGTGTTCGACCAGTCAACATCGGTCTGCGAACCCATTGCAATCCAGCCATTAGAACAGATTGAAATCTGCGTGTAGCTCTGACCATAGTATGAAAAGGTAAAAGGAAGATCGACGGTAACCGTCTGGTTAGCCAATAAATCAAGCGATATACCAGGATTAGCTGACTGTGTCGAATCAATCGCAATCCACTCAAACACTGGTGATTGAGGATGAATGCCGCCTGAATAGTAGGCATAATAATAACCGGTGTCTGACGGAACCGATAGACCCACACAGAGGTTGACGGTCAGAGTGTCTACAAAACCGCCGTCGGCTGTGGCAATGAGATCAAATGAAACAGTATGCCCGTGAGGAGTCGAGGGGCTGGCAGAAACGACGTAAGGGTCTGCTGTGTTCTCTTTTAGGCTGTCAATGCCGAGATACCCAAAAAATCCTGAATTATCAATTACGTTTATGCGAGGATTGGACGTTTCGAGTGTTGTGGAAAGGTTGTTCAAATCGGCACCGCCGATATTAATGAGTGTGGCGGTTAGATCTACTGTTTCTCCGGGATCGAGCCGGCCGTTATTATTGCCACCAGCATCATAGACAGTGGCTTCGAGGAATACAACATAAGGATCTGATCCTGTATAACCCAAAATAATGTCGTCAGCGGAGACCTCCGCTATTTCAGTTGCACCTCAACAACTGAGTGTATATGAATAAAGCGAAACTTGAATTTTTTGTACTTGTGATGGAATGACAGCTGGTACATTACTCAGCTCGTCATTAATATTAAAATTGTAATTATGCCACGAAGAATCAGGCGCTGGGATGATGTGCATGTTCGCACTATTTTGCCATGTGCATCCGGCACTACGTGCGCATATTCTCGTCTCGCCTAACAGTGTATTAGATGCATCCAAATAACCAATAATGACCGCTGTACCAGCCCAAGCATCCGCATGATTGTCCCACGCATAGAGCTTTGCATCGACGGAAAATTCGATTTGAGTAGTTGGAATATCAACTATTTGATAGAGTGTGGCATAGCCAGTTCCAGTAGTACCAGAACCGTATTTGCGAACGTGCGCCTCGTAATCCGGGTCTGGATGATAATTGGTGCCCCGGGTGATTGTGGTGTTTGTACCCGATGTGGATTGTAACCAACCCTCAGTGAGGGCTTGTTCAAAATCACCGTTCGTTATATAGTTGCTCGCACCACAGATGCCGATAATGAGGACTAAAATTATAAATCGGTGCATACAACCTCCTTCGTTTGTGAACCTATTAAGGAGAGTTTTCGTGAATAATCTACTCCTCCTTCGTCTATGATAGATTATACTAAGAATCCATCACCATTAATCATATTCTATATAAATAGTAAACTTTGTCAAGAGAAGATAGCCCCACACTTTCCTTGAAAATGCGGGGCTAATGTAGAATGAATTATCTCACTACTATTTTACCAGCCGTGTTTACCTCGTTGCTCTCAAACCGGAATAAGTAGACACCAGCACCAAGTTGTGTACCGGTATCATCTTTGAGGTCCCAAGCAATCACTTCCTGACGCCCGGAAGAAATGCCGCTTAATGTCTTAACATGGCGACCGATTATATCAAAGATATTTATCCTGTACTCAACTCCTGCAGGCAGATTGAAAGAGAAGTTCGTACCGTTGACACAAGGGTTGGGTGCTGGATTTATCTTCTGAAGATAAATGTCTTTGGCATGTTGTTCTTCAATCCCAAGTTCAGATAGATCTATCTTACAACCCTGCCATATCTCTTTTATTGAATCCGGCTGCAGAATCTCATCCTGAATCCACGCAACAATCTTACATTTTTCTTCGTTCCAGCTTGCTCCAATAGTGAAAGGCTGACTCACTGTCACAGAATCGCCAGCTGGAACGCTCACAGGCATACCGATGTGGTCCGGCAAATAATCACGGGCCACTTGGTTATGCCAGTCGTCGCCATTAGGCATGGTTGGCACATACACACTGTCTTCTGTGATAACAAAGAGTACGTAACCACTTATTGCTGCTGTAGAGTCATTGCGGAATTGGGCAAATATTGTACCGGAATTAGATGCTGGCACATAATAACCCCACATGGTGGCTGTCACAGGTGCGGGCTGATTCATACGATCAACAATCTTGCTTTCCCACTGAGAATATATATAACTGCCATGAGGATCGCCATCAATCCAGAGCCACGGCGTAGCGTACCACCATTGGCCTTGGTAATAATATGGTGGTGGATAAGAATGCCATCTTTGGTCAGCTTCGCTATTGTATAGTGGATAACCTGACCAGACATGCATTTCAATCGCAGCAACTTGATCTGGGTAGTTTATCGCGATTTGGTCCAGTGCACCACTGGAAGCAGGGCAGGTAGGTCACCCGCCTCCATATGCTTCTTCGCAAACTACAACACGCTGTGCAGCAAAAACAGCACTCATTAAGCCGAGGACAACAAAGATACCTAAAACTACTACGAAACGATTCATAAAACCCCCTTTCTCACGAAACCCGCGCCGAGCGGTATTTCTATATAACTATATATAAATGTAGAACTTTGTCAAGAATAGAGAAAGAGGGGTGATAAATCACCCCTCTTTCTTTTACTCACAATTCGATAATTTATTCGATCAGAATTATTTTTGCTGCATCTCTATGATTTTCACCGTCTAACCGAACGAAGTAAACACCGCTCGATACTCTCCTACCAGAATTATCTTTGGCATCCCAGGTGATGTGGTTGGATTGTCTTATAGTCTTATCGTCGAATTGTCTTACGAGCCGACCTGCGATATCGAAAATCTTGAGAGAAATTTTTTGACTGTTATCCGTTATCTGATATCTGATATCGATTTTGCTGCTGAATGGATTGGGATAGAGTGCAAGTTTTGGAGTTATTACATCAGATTTCGTAATTTCTTCAACTCCAGT
>CP070664.1:695835-708361 GCA_020355325.1 Caldifarciminota bacterium | reverse complement strand
TGGTGCATTTATTATTGGATTGATCTTTGGACTCGCCTTAGGCCCCTGCACCTTTGCCTACATGGCACCAATGCTCGGTGTTGTCTTCAAGGTTGCCGCCGAGAAATTGCTTTTTGCCATCGGACTTCTGCTCGCCTATGGTATCGGACACTGCTCAATAATCGTCCTTGCTGGCTCTTTGACTGAGATCGTGAGCCGGTACTTACACTGGACCGAGAAATCAAAGGGCGCGCTTATCGTTAAACGGATATGCGGGCTGTTAGTAATTCTCGGCGGAATCTATTTAATAGCAACATCATAGAAAGGAGATACTATGGAGATCAGAATCTTAGGTCCTGGTTGTCCGCGCTGCCAGGAAGTAGAAAAGAGGACAATTGATGTCCTTTCCGAATTGAACATCGCGGCTGATGTTCAAAAAGTGACCGACATGAAACAGATAATGGAATACAAGATCATGGCAACACCAGGCTTGGTTATTAATGGCAAAGTGAAATGTTCAGGCAAAATACCATCGAAAGATGATATCAAGAAATGGATTGAGGAAGAAAAGAGTCATTAAATATTCGAGGAAAATGGTTGAGAATCAGGAAATAGGTTATATAAACGTGAAAGGACATCGGATCGGAATTAGTGGTCTGCCTGAAATCTTCAATGATATAAAAGATCAAGGATCACGTAATCCCGATGCTATAAAAGAGTATCTCTTGCAGAAAGTAAAAAAATACAATTATGTGGCTGATGGAGCTACAGAAGATTACAAGACTGCGCTTTACAGAGAATACCGTCGTTACTTAGGTGAAGAAATAGAGGATGATGAAACCGGATTGGTCATAAAGATCTTGGGCCCTGGCTGCCCCTTGTGTGAAAAACTGGAAAATGAAGTACGGCAGGTGGTGCAAGAATTGAATTTTCCTGCGGATATTGAGCACGTCCGTGATCTAAAAGAAATCAGCAAACTTGGCATTGTCGCTACACCTGGACTGGTGATAAATAGAAAACTAATCAAAGACTCAGGTTTAGCTATCTAAAAAGATAAAGCGACGCCGTTACAATTAATTTGTAATGGGGTTCGTTCGTGCCGTACTCCAGTTGTCCAATGTCTAGCTCTACCTCATGTGTCCCATTGACTCGCATCTAAATATATGTATTATAATAAGTAGGTTAATGGTGATTAACCAGAGGCAAAGAACTGAAACTAAAACGGGATCGCATCAGTATTGGATTTCGAAAGGAGCTCACCCGACCAATACTGTGGCTTAACCGATTGCAAGAGAAGGAGGCAAATCATGAACGAGCTTAAAGAGCTTATTGAATACATTGTAAAAGCATTAGTAGATAATCCGGAAAAAGTTGAGGTAAATGAAATCGCTGGAGAAAAGAGCATTATATATGAGCTGAAAGTCGGTGAAGGTGATTTGGGTAAAGTAATTGGCAAAGAAGGAAGAACAGCGAAGGCTGTCAGAACAATCATTACCGCTGCGGCAATGAAGCAAGGAAAACGCACGGTATTAGAGATTCTCGAATAATGATATCTTGTCTTTTTCATCCTGTTTTACACACATCTACCCCGGTATCTATTTAATTGAAATTGATGGTGTTATTACAGGGAAAGTAGTCAAGGTTAGATAAAAAACCACAAATTGTAGCACAAGGGGAAACCCCGTGCTCTTAAAAAAGTGTAGGCCACTCCCCTTTTTCGTACCATATTTCAGGTGTCTCTTAGACACATGTCGATAACAGTGATATAAAACCGATTACGGTGATATAATTTCAGATCTATTGATGTCACTAAATAATAGACAGAAAATTCAAATGTGCTTAGCACATTTTTGATTGCAGTGATAATATTTAGATGTCAGTGATGATTATAAGGAACCTCTCGAGGTAAAAATTGACATTCCACTGAATTTGGATATACTTATTTTATACCAAGGAGGTTTTGTGAATATATACGTAGGTAATTTGTCGCGTGATACCACTGATAGCGATTTGCAGAAGGCTTTTGAAGCCTTTGGACGGGTTCTATCTGTAACCATTGTCAAAGACAAGTTCAGTGGACAATCAAGAGGATTCGGATTCGTAGGTATGCCGAACAATAAAGAAGCCCAGGCTGCGATCGACGGTATGAATGGCAAGGAATTCATGGGCCGAGCACTCAATGTTAACGAGGCACGTCCTCGTCCTGGTCATCGAGGCGGCAGAAAACAAGGAGGCGGTGGTAGACGTCGCTCCTGGTAGAATATATTCAAATAAAATAAATCCGTCGCAGAACTCTGCAACTCCACTTCTTGACAAGCATTTTAATTTAACATATAATGATAAGTAAAAAGACAAGGGATGGTAATTATATAGAAAAAGTGGGACATTAAGATCCTAGAAGTAAAGAATTAAAATTAAACCGGGCTCTCATCGAGTATTGGCTTTCTCAAGGAGCTTAACCTACCAATACGGTAGCTTAACCGGTTGCAGAAGAAGGAGGCAAATCATGAACGAGCTTAGAGAGCTTATCGAATACATTGTAAAGGCATTAGTAGATAATCCGGAAAAAGTTGAGGTAAAGGAAATCGCTGGCGAAAAGAGCGTTATATATGAGCTTAAAGTCGGTGAAGGTGATTTGGGTAAAGTAATTGGCAAAGAAGGTAGAACAGCAAAGGCTGTCAGAACAATCATTTCCGCTGCGGCAATGAAACAAGGGAAACGCACGGTATTAGAGATTCTCGAATAACAAAGCGTAGTGTCTCTTGTCTTTTTCTTTCTATTTTGTACGAATAATTGAGATTGTTAGATAATCTACAGAAATAGCAGTTAACATTAGCTAAGAAAATAATTACAGCAACAAGGGAGTGATGTTGAGATCACTCCCTTGTTTGCATTTAACGCACGTGTTTACGCACGTTCTATTTTTGTGGCTTTTTCCCCTTTGGGGGATTGAGTAACGTCGAACTTGACCCGATCACCTTCATTTAGGGTACGGTAACCTTCACCGACAATTTCCTGGAAGTGGGCAAATACATCACCACTACCATCTTCTTTCGCGATGAAGCCAAATCCTTTTCTACTGTCAAACCACTTGACTGTACCGTATTGCATTTTTCTCCTTTCAAGCTTTTATTTGTAATTAGGGATGAGAATATGAGTATCCTGCAGTCCTACGACAAATAACTTAGCTTATCTAATGGTAATTATATACAGATAATCAGTTTTGTCAAGGAAGAAGACAATGGTGAGATCACTTAGCTTCAGAGCTTTGAGATGGCCATACCCAGGGTCTTGTATGAGTCGATCAATGTTTGTCTACCTGCAATATTATTGAAGACTACATATATAAACTGCGCAAGACCCGGATATGAGATCTCGCTAAGTCTGGTAATACGTTGGCATATATTATTTAAAGAATAGAATTCTTTTTTGAGATAAAAATAACCCTCTGCAAGTTCTTTTTCGGTCATGTTTTTTGGGCGAAATGTAACAGTATAATGGTTGTAATGGCTCCAATCCTCAGAAATAAGTCTCCCTTCCTGTTTAAGACGACGATATAATCTCGTTCCGGGGTATGGTGTAAGAACATTAAATGTCGCAGTCGTTATTCTGTTTCTGTATAGGAATTCTAATGTATCGTCAAACACTGCTTTCGTATCATCGTCAAGACCAAAAACAAATGAAGGATGAAATATAATGCCTGTATCTTGAATTTTCTTGATTGCGTCCTCATTTTCCTTTATTGATTTCAATGTTTTACGCATCCTGCTCATCGATGTCGTAGAGACTGATTCCAGACCAACAAAAAGTCCACGACAGCCGGATTCCCGACATAGTTGCAACAATTCATCATCTTTGGCAATTGTAGCAGTGCTCTGACCACCCCATTCGATGTTCAAGTGAGCCATTTCCTTGAACAAACTCTTTGCATACTTTGGATTGGCCGCAACATTGTCATCAAGCGATAGGAATACTTTTGAGTGTGCATTCTCTATATCTTTTATTACATGTGGTATTGGTAGATTACGTATTTTCCTGCCATAAACACTGCTCACTGAACAAAATTCACAATCATACGGACACCCTTTGGTTGTATAAAAACCAGGCCATTTAATACCCAATACACTCCTGTCAATTCCAGAATCCCTTTTTGGCAAAGGTGCTGTTGATAGATCGGGTTCTTTAATATGGTAATACTTCTTTATCGTATTCTGTTCGAAATCTTCAACAAGATTGGGCCATGAGCTTTCAGCCTCACCGATTACCACAGCGTCCCCATAATTGATTGCTTCCCCAGGCATGACCGACGCATGAATCCCACCAAAAACCACTTTACTTCCTTTCTCCTTAAATGTTTTTGCTAAATGATAACCCCTTTTTGCGGTGGCAGTCATTATTGAAATTCCAACCAGATCATAGTCTTTCGAGAAATCAATATCACTAATATGTTCATCAACCATACTGCCTTTGACATTCTCTGGAGTAAGGGCAGCGATGATCTGCAGGGCAGCCTGTGGAACCTTAAAACCCACAGGTGACCTTTTATCTGAAGAACGTGGTGAGATTAAAAGCAGTTTCATAATTCTTATTGTTAAATCTTGCTATTATAGAACTCCTTTAATTTTTTTGAAATTATACACCTTTTCGCTATAAAATCAGTAGCGTTTCATAAACCAACACATCGTTGGTATTTTAAAATAATGGGGGCCGGCTTTCTCCGACCCCATTCTTGATATTGACACCTTGTGCCATCTTTGTGCCAATTCTTAATTTTTATATAAAATATAATTTACTTGTCAACTTTTGAAAATTGAAAAAACTACGTGTTGCGGACTAGTAGTCCGCTACGCTTAAAAAATAGTCATCTCAACGATAATATCTGCGCTAATGCACCGACGATGAGGTTTTGACAAGTGCTCGCTGTGTCTGATTTGTGTCAAATCATATGGTTAGAGCTCATCAGTTGCCATTGACACCAGAGTAATTAACACTATCATTATACAGGAAGTGGTATGTATTTGTTTTGCAAAAAAGTAGTCCTAATTAAGGTTGGTGCTGCATTTATCCTTTTTACCTTCTCCTTTTCACACTCTTTTGCCCAGGGTCCTGACACGTTGTGGACAAAAAGGTATGGCACAGAAGATTACGATATTGGTTATGACATGCAACCGACTTCCGGTAGTGGATATATCATCGTAGGGCAGACAGGTGTTTTTGGTGCACTAAGTGGTCCGTATCTTTATTTTATAAAAATTGATGGAGAACATGGTGATTCTCTTTGGGCAAAGGTATATGGGACTGATGAAAAGGCTGCAATCGGATATTCGGTTCAAGAGACTTCGGATGGCGGTTTCATAGTAGCAGGATTTAAAGAATTTTCTGCGACTGGTAATAGAGATATCTATCTTTTGAGAACAGATTCCTTGGGTGATACTATTTGGACAATGACATACGGTGGTCCTTATACAGAAACGTATGAAGAAGTCTGTCGTTCTGTCATTCAAACCTTTGATAAAGGATATCTCATGGGAGGATATACGCACTTCTATTCAGGTTCCCACCTCTACCTGATAAAGACAGATTCTCTTGGGGATACGGTTTGGACAAAAACTTATGGCGAACCTGACCTTTTTGCATCAGCACGTTCGGTTAAACAGACACAGGACGGCGGCTATATCATTGCTGGAAACATTGGGCCTATTGAATACTATTGGAAGGGTTGGCTTTTAAAGACCGATGCATATGGTGATACATTATGGACAAGAATGTATGGTGATGACGAATGGGATACCTATCTCCATGAAATGCAGGTAACCTCTGATAGTGGATATATTATTGCCGGCGAAGCACACTATGCCTATTATGATCGACGTACATATCTTGTGAAGACTGACAAATATGGTACTGTGCTCTGGTCAAGGAAATATTCGGCAAGTTTTGACCCCTTAGTTGATATTTTAGGACAATCGGTTCAAGAGACACCTGATGGAGGTTTTGTTGTCGTGGGGATGAGGTTTTATCCTTATAATAATTTCGACATTTACGTCATAAGAACCGATTCGTTGGGTATCACCTTGTGGACACAAAACTATGGCGACCTTGAAGATCAGGAGATTGGCTATTCAATTCAGGTCACTGCTGAAGGAAACTACGTCATTGCAGGGGGTAAAGATTCACTCCAGATCTATGATTATGATGTTTTCGTCATGAAAACACAACCGGATGTCGCTGTTGAAGAAAAAACTGATATTGTAAGAAATTACAAATATGTCTCAACCATCTTCAGCGGACCTCTGCAACTGCCCGAAGGCAGAGAATACAAGGTCTTTGACATCACGGGACGGGTTATGGAACCTGACAGGCTACCACCTGGCATCTACTTTATAGAAATCGACGGTGTTGTAACGCACAAGGTGGTGAAAGTTAGATAAACAGCAAAAAGTGTAGCATAGGGGAGTGATTCAATCGGTCACTTCCCTTTTTGCCTCTCAATTCTTCATCTCGATTCTCTCGATACTATAGCGAGACCTTCGGCTTGTGCCAGATTTGTGCCAAATCTAAACAAAAACTAACCTGCTATACTTTGTCATTATTTTGCGAAATCTGTAGTTAGTATATCTATAAATACATCTTTCTGCAATGTCACGAAATATTGATCCTTCTTTATAGCCACGGTATTTTTACCTTATTACAGTATTCATTCCAGGTGGCTCCAAAGGTCTTTGACAATATTTCTTCTTCTTCAGGCGCAAATATTCTGGATCCAATATATACGATAATTCCAATCAATACTCCTAACCATGTGTTCAATAGAAAACCAATCCATGGAAGCACAAGTAAAGCCGCACCCGTGTATAATGGATGCTTAACTGAAGAGTAAGGTCCATTTGTTATCAGTTTTTTTTGAGGTACTTTTATTAAGATCAAAACTACTGACCATACCCAAATTGTAATCCCCGGAATTAAAATGATTATAGAAATCACCTTTAAAACAAGTGATGGACCACCAACACTGAATAGAGACGGATGCAAAATATTCAGAACCAAGCCAATTATCAAAAACGGCAATGTAAGCAGTCCAATTTTATCTCCACTTCCTACAAGTTCTTTCAATTTCATATTCTTTCCTCCAATATTTTTACTTCTTGACCTTCTGGTTTTCCTTATCAAGGCCACGCCTCTGCCGATTGGCGATTACAAAAAGCTCAGTCAATTTGCTATGGCTGTGCCTTAAATTCCTTGTTGTCCTTCTTGCAGATGCGCCGAATGATTGTCTTTCCTGAGTTGGCATTATGGGCCAGAGACCCCATCGCCGTTGCCCAGACTCCAACGAAGTAAAAATTAGATAGTCCAGGCAGCGTTGTTTTGAATTTCTTATCCGACAGATCTTCTCTCATACTGAAATCAAGCTTCCGATTCGGCAGATTAAACCATCCCTGAGTTCCGCCCATGTAACGCTCCCATGTCAATAAAGTGCAGACGTCGATAACCTCAACCTGGTTTTTTATTCCGTGGAAGTGACTTTCTAAAATCTCGATCACCTGTTCGGCGACCTTCTGTTTTTCCTGTTTATATTTTTCTCTATCGTCATTATAGAGTTGTTTCCAGTAGGCATAGCTTGCCGGAAGCTCAACTTTAATCGTGCCCTTACCCGCCGGGGCCATGCTTTTATCGAAGCCATATAGCTGCGCCTCTATGCTCTCATATTTGTGGTTTGCTATGGTCACAGGCTGTTCAAGTAATAATACCAAGGATGAAGGCTCGCCGAATAGATCCCGGTTGATTCCGAGAAAAACGTCTACAGCAAAAGGGGTCTCGTCCGAGAGCGGAGCGCAGTAGCCACGGATGGTCTCGTTTATGTACTTGCCATCCAGCATATCGAAAATCGTCTTGCGTCCGTCTGCGTTCGAAATGATAATGTCCGCCCTGTGCTCACTCCCATCAATGAGCTTGACCCCTACCGCCCTGTCGTTCTCAATCAGGATTTTTTCGACCTTGCTGCTGTAATGTACTGTTCCTCCTAAAGCCAGGTAACGCCTCTCAATAGATTTCGCAAATTCGGCTGCTCCACCCACTGGCCATTGGATGTCGCCGCTCATTCCGCCAGCATGCCTCATAAGATGAAAGAAAAGTGGGGCATCCGGATTTGCATATATGAGCAGGGCAAATCCTTTACAAAGAAACGGGTCGGAGAATCCTTCAGCAAAAGGGCGCATATCCATCTTGGTCCATTTTTGGATCGAAAGCATCACAGGGAAGATCGTGGCCATTTTCCAGAATGAGCCGCTGCTTATTACATCATCGATTTTGTTATTAGCAAATGTTTTGATTAACCCAATATATTGTTCGATCATCTTGGAGTCTGCCGGAGATAGTTTGAGTAAAGTTCCTTTTAACCTCTCGAGATCATAATAATCTACGAATATTTTTCCGCCAGGCGAGGCGACAGCCGTGCACTCTTCGATATTTACCAGTTCTCGAGGTAATGCGCCAAGCTCGTGCCACATCTGGCACACACTGGAACCTGATTTGCAGCCGAAGAAGTGGTGAATGCAAGGATCGAACGCGTAGCCCTTGCGCTGCCACGATGTACATTGTCCACCTGGTTTGGTATGCATCTCAAAAATCTGCGTTTCGTAGCCATTTAGTTGACCATAGATGCCCGCAGCCATACCACCCATACCGGCTCCTATAATGATTATTGATCTGGCCATAAGTTTTCCTCTTGGATTTTATGTTTTAGTACCATTATTCATTCCTCAATTTATTTGAGTCCTTTCCACGGTTGACCAAGGCAACCACTGCTACGACGGCCCACATCACGGCGGCCCATGTGATGTCAAAGATTAAGAGCGGCACCCCTACTATCCCCAGAGGAGCGAAGATCCGTGCACTGCCTGTGAGGCTCACATGCATGAGCATTCCTACGAGCAGACTCCCAGTGCGGTCGTAGACCCACACCATGAGCATCCTGAAGGCCACCAGGAATAGAAAAGGATCGAGCAAGTAGCTAATCAGGGAGAGTGTTCCGTTGATCGTACCGCTCGCAAATCCTAGCCAGAGGGCCGGAAGTATGTGCCAGATAGCCCACAGGAAACCCACGATGAGGCCAGTAGTAAGGACGCTGTAACGCTGCCTCAACCGGGGTATGGCGAATCCTGTCCAACCCAGCTCCTCGAAGATACCGGCCATCAGCCCTGTCGCGAGACCCATAAGCAGATGGGACACCTTGTCGTCGGCCGTGAATATGCCGGGGAGAAACTCAAGGGAGAGATGCGAGAGCGCAAGGTATATAGCCATCATCAGTAGAGGGGTGGTCAGGAGCGCTACCGCGTACCAGCGAGCACCCACCCGCCACCTGAACAACCGCAAGCGAAACTTGTTAAGGCCCGCCCTTCCATCAACCAGACCGGTCAGCAGAACACCTGCTACACTGGGACCTGCGAGCAGCACCAGAATCACAATCGGCAACAGCGTCTCGAACTGCTCCTTGATGCCCAGGATTCCACTGGGTCCGCCGATGACCAGGAGTACACCGCCCCACGATATTGCGACGGTCAGGATGAAATACGCCAGCACCGGGTTCCTCTGGATGAAAGCCTTAATTACCGTCATGATGTCCTTTATAAATATATTCTCCTTCACAAATTTTATATAGCTTCACTATTATCTCATTTAATCGAATGGTATCATATATAAATATCAAAAAAAAGCAAGAGGAGAGATTTAAGTGGTCACGTCCCCTTTTTCTGTGTCATTTTCAATTTTTTTTATCAAAATCTAACACCGAGCATCTCATCATTATCTTTTTGTATCAAGAAGTAAATCTAATTTTATTGCCTTAACTTATTGACAATTTTTATCATGGTTTGAAACGCGATATTTGGTCTTGCTTGTTGGTTTATAGATCCGGTTATGTAAAGACCACTATCAGGCACATAAAAAGCAACTGAGCCGACAGAACCACAATGACCGATCATATCGGGCACGGGATGAAACGGCGAAAGCATGCGGGGCATATAGAATTTCTGTATGCCGATTCCATATTTAAAGGGAAAAAAAATCTTATTCCACTTCTCCAACTCATTCAATCTTTCCTTTGGAAAAAAATATCCGCTGAAGAATGCTTTTAAAAATGTCATCTGGTCCTTCGCGGTGGAAATAATATCATTTTGTGTAGAAGTGAGGAAAAGCGGTAATCGCCGCATTTCAGATTTATAATAGATGGGGACATAATTTTTATCAGCTACGTCTTCACACACGTAGGTCTTCGTTAGATTGAGTTCTTGAAACAGTTTTTTCAGGACATTATTTACAGCCTCTCCTGAAATTTTTTCTATGATAAGCCCCAAGATTTGATGGTTTGTATCCGCATAGTGAGCCCTACCTTCCTTTCCCGGTGGAAAGTATGTTTTCATCTTCTTTACTTCATGAATTACCTTTTCAATTGGCCAGGATTGATCAATACCTGCTTCAAGTTCATCCATTGTCTTTTTCCCATTGGCCTTTTTGTCAATCAGATAGCACGGAAGTCCAGACGTATGAGATAGCAAATGGTAAATGGAAAGATCATGAGAGTAATCTTTACCTTTATAAATATGCAATCCCTGCAGTACTTCTTCCGGAAGATATTTTGAGATTCTATCTCGCAGATCCAATTTATGTTGCGTGTATAATTTGAGAATAATTGAAGACACAAAAAATTTATTTATACTAGCAATATAATACTGGCTATTTTCCTTCATGTTTCCGGCTGCAGTGATTAAATCAATGCTCTTGTCATCAGATGATATATAAAAAACAACTCCGTAAATATACTTTTTTGTCAGGACCTTACTTACTAACTGGTTGAAGACATGTTCATTCAATTTATCTTTCATTTGCTAACCGCTTGTCCTCTATTTTATTGAAGGAAGATTCCATAAACATTGAACCATGAATAAGTATATATGTACCCACCATCCTGTCAATCTTCGTGAAATCATTGAGTTAACCCTGCTCATAGCTTTATCTCTCTATAGCTGTCAACTTTGAAGTGTTAAAAAAATGCGCGTTGCGGACTAGTAGTTCGCAGTGCATTATCGAGCTGCCACCTCAATATTAATATTTACAGCGATTCGTCGGCCATGCTGTTTTAACAACTACTATGCGTGTCTCATTTGTGCCACAAGAGTCAGCTTTCTAACCTTGACATGTTCCTATCTCACAATATAATTTATTGCTAACTGTATTTAGGTAATTTTTCGTGAATATAGCATAACCTTGAAGGGGTGGATATGGTGAAGAACAATAAACGCGTATTCTTAACTGCGTTGTTCCTGGTTTTATTACCAATCTTCTTATCAGCCCAATGGCTCGAGACGACAATTGCAGTAGGAAGTAATCCTAATCATTTAGTTTATAATTCAACTGACAACAAAGTATACACGGCTAACTGGGGTGCCACCAATGTCACCGTGATTGACGGTGTAACCAATGGTGTCATCACAACAATTCCAGTAGGAGTTTATCCTCATACCTTATGTTATAATCCGACTAATAATAAAGTATACACTTGCAATCCTTATAGCGACAATCTTAAAGTGATTGATGGCGCAACTAATAGTGTCATCGCAACAATTCCAACCGGAACTTATCCTTATCGCCCAGTTCATAATCCGACCGATAACAAAGTATACACGGCTAACTGGACAAGCAACGATGTTACCGTGATTGATGGCGCAACTAATGGTATCATTACAACAATTACACTTGGCGCTCCCTCTCCCTGGGGGCCCGTTGACTTGGGTTATAATCCTACCAATAACAAAGTATATTGTGCTAATTGGTCTAACGGCACTGTTGCCGTGATTGATGGTGCAACCAATAGTATAATTACGACAATTCCAGCCGGAACTTGGCCCAAAGCATTCGTTCATAATCCGACCAATAATAAGGTCTATTGGGGTAATTCCAGTACCGGAAGCAGCATTGTTACGGTGATTGATGGCGTAAACAATAGTGTAATTACTACAATCCCAGTACAAAGTATTCCTACTGCCTTAGCTTATAATCCGACCAACAACAAAGTTTACTGTACTAATCAGTATCGCGACAGTGTTACGGTAATTGATGGTGCAACCGATAGTATCATCACCACAATTCCAGTAGGAGATGAGCCTTCTGCCTTATTTTATAATCCAACCAATAACAAAGTTTATTGTGCTAATTTCGGGATTTATCCCGCCGCTCCGGGTACGACGGTCACAATTATTGATGGTGCAACCGATAGTGTAATTACTACAATTGAAGTCGGTAGTGGTCCAAAGGCCTTTGCTTATTTCCAGCAATATAACCGAGTCTATGTTGCGAATTATTATGGTAACAGCGTTTCAGTAATTCGGGATGTGATGCCAGGGATAGGAGAAGACACGGAGATTGCCACGACTTCTGCTCACAACGACTTTGTCGTCTATCCGAATCCCACAAAGACATTTTTCCTAATTCGTTCGCCAACCTCAGTGCATGGCATTAGAATATACGATGTTCGTGGCAAATTAGTGAAGGC
>CP070664.1:690663-695735 GCA_020355325.1 Caldifarciminota bacterium | reverse complement strand
TACTGAGGGCGCATCTTGAATACCTGCTGCAGTTGAAATTGCTATGTTATTTGTGTCTATGAGAGTACCTGATTGATTTATCCTGGCACCAAAAATATTGCCAACACTTCCTGCCCCATGTCGCCATACAACGAAGTAGTTAGTACCATCAAAGGCGACTGAGGGTTTCCGTGAAACGCTTCCGAGAGTAGAAATAATTACCGCGGTAGTGTCTAAGACAATGCCTGATTGATTTATTCGTGCGCAGTAAATCTCGCTTTCATAGGCATCATCCCACACAACCAAATAATTGGGGCTTCCAAAGGCAATGGCTGGAGTACATTGCTTACCTGACGCCGTTGTGATGGGTATGCCCAGAGTATCGAGAACCACCCCTGATTGACTCACTCTAGCACCGAAGATGTCAGAGGGGTCTTCTGGTGAATACCTTAAATCTTCGCACACGACCAAATAATTTGTGCCGTCAAAGGCTACTGAAGGTTTAGTTTGATGATGGTCCGCCGTGGAAATAAGGATACCAAATGGATCCAAAACAGTACCTGATTGATTTATCCTGGTGCCATAGATATCAAAATTTTCTCCATTACGATCATCCTGCCAAGCCACAAAATAATTAGAACCATCAAACGCGACAGAAGAATAGGCCTGATAATTTGCAGAGGATGATATGACAATGCCTTCTGGATCAAGAACAGTGCCGGCTTGATTTAACCTTGCACCGTATATGTCAGCACCAAGAAATCTGCGGCCGTCACACCACGCTACAAGTGAATTGGTGCCATCTGATGCAACTACTGGTTCGTATTGCCAATCTACTTCAGTCGAGATGGGTATTCCAGCAGTATCAAGGACAATGCCTGATGGAGTTACCCGTGCACCATAGACATCCATATTTTCAACCCAAGATCCAGGAGAAATGCTGTCTTGCCATACGACTAGATAGTTTACACCATCAAAGGCAACTGATATGAACCACTGCCACTCTGCTCCAGTTGATTTGATAAAAATACCGGCAGTATCTAAGACAATGCCTGATTGATTTATCCGCGCACAATATATGTCAAATAGACCACTGCGTAAATCATCCCATGCGACAAGATAATTCGTTCCATCAAAGGAAACCGCTGGGCACATTTGAGTATTTGGTGCGTCTGATATCATAATACCGTCTGGGTCGAGAACTATGCCGTCCGGGCTCACACGCGCGCCATAGATATCAGCCAGAGGATCAGTACGATTATCATCCCATACGACAAAATAATTAGTGCCATCAAAGACAACATTGGGGTCTCCCTGTATTCCATTTGCAGTGGCGATAACAATACCATCTGGATCAAGCACAGTACCGGCTGGAGAAACGCGGGTACCATAAACATCAAAGTTATTGAGACCTTTACGCCTGTCTGCCCACACAACAAAGTAGTTGGTGCCTTCAGAAGCAGCCGCTGGATCACATTGCCAGTCTGGTGCGGTGGATATAGCAATACCATCAGGATCAAGTACAGTGCCTTCTGGGCTCACTCTCACACCGTAGATATCTTGCACTTCGTCTTGTGTATCATCCCATACAACGAGATAATTTGTGCCGTTGAAAGTAACTGAAGGAAAATTTTTCGAACTTAATGTGGTTGAGATAACAATCCCCGCTGAGTCAAGGATAATGCCAGATGAATTCACCCTTGCACCAAAAATTCCTCTATCGTAACCAAGCCGCTCATCACACCAGATAATCAGATAATTAGTACCATCAAAAGCAATTGCGGGTTGTCCCTGATAAGCACCGGCTGGTACATAAACTGCATTTGTATCAACAAGAAATTCACGATTTCTTGATTCTATGAAATTGTAACGGTGATTTACCCCGCTAATTACTTCATTAGCATCAAATGGCGGATAAATATTTTGGGCGTCAAGTGTCGTTGTTACTAGTAGAAAACTTGCACTAATCAATACAATACTTCTATATTTACATGATATCTTCATAGCGCCTCCTTTTGTACTTTAATTAATTATAGGAGTTAATTATCTCTTGTCAATATCCATATTTTTTGACACAAAAATGGCACAGATTTGGCACAAATCTGGCACAAGCAAAAAGGGGAGTGACCGCTTAAATCACTCCCCTTGTGCTACGACAAAAATCTTTATCTAACCTTCACCACCTTCTGTGTAACAACGCCGTCAACCTCAATGAAGTAAATGCCTGGTTGTATCTTATCGGGTTCCACGAGTCTCCCTGCGATGTCAAAGACTTTGCAGTTTTTGCCTTCAGGCAATAACAAAGGTCCACTGAAGATGGTCGCGCCAAGGCCGTTACGTGAAATACCTAACACTTTTTCTTCTTCTATTCCGGTAACATCCCGAATCACCGAAACAGTCGAACTCAACATATTCGCTACGTAGATTCTATTTTGAATAGAGTTCCAAGCCATACCGGACGGCCAAACTCCAACCGTAATGGTTGTTATCACTGAGTCTGTTGCACCATCAATTACCGTTACAGTATTAGGATCACTAGCACAGTAGACTTTATTGTTCGTAGAATTCCACACCGTCGGAAGGGGGCACATTTCATTGCCTACTGGGATGGTTGTTATTACAGAATCTCCCGCACCATCAATTATACTCACAGTAGCATCCCATGTGTTACCACAATAGACTTTATTATTAACTAAATTGAATTCGAAACAATCGGGATGGCTTCCGACTGGGATGGTTGCTATTACTGAATCTCCAGCACCATCAATCACACTTACATAGCCATTTTCAAAATTGGCACAATAGACCTTGTTTTCAATCGAATTCCAACCCAGCATTGCATGGTAGGTTCCTACTGGAATAGATGTTATGACCGAATCTCCCGCACCATCAATAACGCTTACCGTACCACTTGTGTAATTAGTACAATATACCTTGTTATTCGTCGCGTTCCAGGTTAGGACAATAGGAAAATTCCCCACTGCAATAGTCGAAACTACCGTATCTCCTACGCAATCAATCACGGTTACAGTGTGGCTTCCACTATTGGCACAGTAAATTTTGTTATCGGTAGAATTCCAAACTAAGGACCAAGGATAACTACCCACGGTGATGTTTGTTATTGCTGTATCCGCTTCACAATCGATCACCGATACAGTACCACCGTAATAATTGTGAAAATATACTTTGTTGTTCACAAAATTCCAAATTAAGCTATAAGGTATTATCGTGACAAAGAGTGCTCCAGGCACTATAATGTTATTGATCACCGAGTTCGTACTTCCATCAATAACAGTCAATACATTGGTGGAATCATGAGCACAATAGACCTTGTTATTGGTTGAGTTCCACACCAGGGCATAGGGAAAATCAGAGACATCGATTGTTGTCTCAAGCCATTGGGCTGATAAAAGCAGCGGTAATAACGAAAGGAACAACGCAGTTAAGAACACATGTTTTTGTTTATTAACCATATACACCTCATCTACATGTTTATACAATATTTACAATAAATTATATTATGAGATAGATGGATGTCAAGGGGCATATCGTAAGATGGCACAGATCTGACACAGAGAGCAATTGTCAAAACCTCATCGTCGGGGAATCGCTGTGAATATTATCGTTGAGGTGAGTGGTTATGCAAACCTGCGGATTATAAGTCCATCTGTCTACTTTGATACACCCCCCTATCCCCCAAAATCACTCTCGGTCTTTATTTGATACCCGTGCCGGACAGGGTGATATACATTTTGGTCAAAACATGGCACAAAAATGGCACAAGATAAGGGGTCGGCGAAAGCCTGCTCTCGTCAGCAGACGGAGCCGGCCCTCTCTTTTTAAATAACCTTCCACCTTACTAAAACTTATTAAACAAACAGGCAAAAATTACTGAGCGTGCTATGTAGGGTAGTGAAAGTGATTTGATTAAGAATAGAGCAAGGGCAGCAGTTATTTTGACTGATATTCATTAGAGCTGTATGTTAACAGTCACATTAGGGGTTGACGGGTGAATGAAAACTCGTATAATGATGATAGGAGGTGGAAATTTGAGATTTAACAAGTACAAAATCGATACTCAGAAGTTGGGTAATTTCTTTGATGTATTCCGAATGTATCTTATGTGTTTCCACTCCTCTTACAATTCTATCAAGCGTTTATTGTTTCAATCGACCTTCTTCAATTGTTAGGGGAAGGTGCGTTCAAGAGTAAGTAAATTTATGGTAGAATAGTTTCATCTCGTAAAGGAGGAATAAGATGAAAAAACTTGCCTTAATTGTGGTTATGTTTGGACTTCTTGGCATCAGAAGTGTATATGCTCAAGAATTCACCTTGAAAAGCGACGATTTAAGCGGGCAGTTGACGGAGACCCAAGTGTTTTCGGGGTTTGGCTGTAATGGAAAAAACATTTCACCATCTCTCAAATGGATTGATGCACCCAAAAACACAAAAAGCTTTGCGGTCAGTGTATATGATCCTGATGCTCCGACAGGGAGCGGATGGTGGCATTGGGTTATTTTTAACATCTCCTCTGACATCAATGAACTTAAGGCAGATGCGGGGAATCCACAAAAAGGTCTGGCACCCAAAGGCAGCATCCAAAGTGTAACTGATTTTGGAGAGCCTGGATTCGGCGGAGCTTGTCCTCCAGAGGGAGATAAACCTCATGCATACATATTCACGGTATATGCTCTTGATGTAGCGAAATTGGATTTAGACGAGAAAGCGCCACCGGGTATGGTGGGATTCTTTCTGAATCAGCATGTGATAGCAAAGGCATCTCTTATTGCTTATTACGGACGATAATAACAAAGAGTGCCTAACAAACGGCTGAAGATGGACTAGCAAATTCGCTGCACTCCTTTGGAAAATGAGGGGTCAGGTCCCTTCACTTCTTCAGGACTTTCAGCATCTCAATACTTCGATACCTTCGGCATCTCGGTTCTCTCGATACTTTCAGCATCTCAATACTTCGATATCTTCGACTCGACATTTCTCAGAAATACATTATTTCTTCGAGACCATTGGTTGGACATTCTGGTTTGGATGCGCAACAAATTGTGATCCTATACAATCTCTAACCTTATGGTCAT
>CP070664.1:671602-690563 GCA_020355325.1 Caldifarciminota bacterium | reverse complement strand
CGGTACACAATAAAGACTTCTTCCGCGCCCAACCGGAGCGCAGTACGAGCCGCATCAACAGCAGAGTTTCCACCACCAACAACGGCAACCCTCTTACCGACTGGAGTCTTTTTATCGTTAATCACCTTATTGAGAAATCCAACACACAGTTCTACACCCTGCAATTCCTCGCCCTCAATACCCATCGATTTCTCTTTGGCTGCTCCTAAGCCAAGAAAAATGGCTTTATAATCCTGACTAAAGAGATCTTTCATGCCAAAATCTTTCCCCAATGCTTGTCCTGTTTTGATCTTCACACCCCAGCTCTGTATGTAGTCTAAATCGCGCTGAAGTGCCTTTTCTGGTAACCGAAATCTGGGTATTGCCCAGTAGAGCAATCCTCCTGGATATTCAGTCGCCTCAAAGACCGTGGGACAATAGCCTCGTTTGGCAAGAAAATAGGCACAACTGAGACCTGCTGGCCCTGCACCAACTATGGCGACCTTTTCCTTGGTCAATTCAGGTCGTTGTTCAATCTCTTTCCTTTCGGGTTCTTGATCGGCGATAAACCGCTTGAGCTGAGCAATAGCCAATGGTTCATCAATATCCCTGCGCTTGCAGTCTGATTCACACGGATGGGTGCAAACCCTTCCACAGACCGAAGGAAACGGATTATCTCGCCTCTCCAATTCCAGTGCCTCCTGAAACTTGCCCTGAGAGATGAGCGCCACATATCCCTGGGCATTGACTCCTGCTGGGCACGCATATCGACACGGTGGCCATCCTTGTTTATCAATGAGAAATTTATTCGGCACTGCCTGCGGATACCGCCGATATATCGCCTCTCGTTTTGAGAGACTTAATTGAAACTCATTATCGATCTTCACCGGACAGACCGACGGGCATTCTCCACAGCCAGTACACTTATCCCAGTCCACAAATGTCGACTTACAGGACACGCGTACCTTAAAATCAGGCGCATCACCCTCGACCTGAACAACCTCACTATTCGTGAAGAGTTCGATGTTCGGATGTCGACCGACATCCATCAACCGAGGACCGAGTATTCAGCCCGTGCAATCCATCGAGGTGAAGATTTTGTGGATCTGGGATGTTCTGCCACCAAGGCATGGCCCCCGCTCAACAAGATAAACCTTGTAACCAGCGTTGGCCAAATCCAAGGCAGACTGAATCCCTGCCACACCTCCACCGATGACGAGCGCTCCCTTTTGCATTAATGCTCCTTCAGATCAGTCTCGCTATCGCTCGACTAAATCCTAATCTAAAAATCCGAAATATTAAATAATATTTAAATCCTACAATCAAATGACTAAAACAGTTTGTATGTTGATATTTGAAATTGTTTAGAATTTACTGTATTGGATTTAGAATTTTTCATTTTTGCAATAGCTCCTTGCCATATTCATAACCACGATCGAATGCCTTTAAATTCAAATCCACTGCCTTTTCAGGAACTGAACTTGGTATAGCTTTTTTCATCGCATCATAGGTCACCACATCTGCTACAGCAGTAAAAAATCCAAGCATCACCACATTCGCAACGATTTTGTTACCAAGCTGCTCTGCAAACCGTGTTGCCGGAATCGGATATACCTTCATAGTACCGCGAGGTGGTTTTGGTTTCACCAAATCTTCATCCATGAGAAGCATTCCGTTCTCACTCAGCTCAGGCTCGAACTTATCATATCCTTCTTGAGACATAGCAACAAGGATATCTGCTACGGTAATGTAAGGGTAGAGAACCTTACTATCTGATACGACGAGCTGAGAGCTGCACGCACCACCACGCGCTTCTGGACCAAAGGACTGACTCATGGTCGCATGCTTGTTATCATAGATTGAAGCCGCCTTTCCGGCAATAATGCCAGACCGTATAATACCCTGTCCTCCGTATCCGGCAAATCTTATCTCAGACATTTTTATCTCCTGACGCTTTCTGCTCTTGTGACACAGTGCCATGAGGAGTAAATTTATCTTTCAGTATCTTACTATGCTGAACATTGTATGAATCAATGAATGTTGGTCTTTCTTTATCAGTGAATTTGCCGACCATAATTTTTTCGTCGGGTGTAATTGCCACGTTACGTGGATCTTCGTTGTTCTTTACGACTGCATTTTCATAGTAAAACTGTAGGATGTCAGATTCAATGTCGTTAATATCTCTGTAGTAATCAGGTCCCGGCGCGAGCACCTCGATCATAGACAATCCTCGCTTGTGCAGAGCTTCAGAGATAGACTGAGCAAGTTCCTCTGTATGTAAGGCTGTCCACCGTGCGGTGTAGACTGCCCCACAAGAGTTTCCTAAATGTGGAAAATTGAACGGCTCCTCAAATGTTGAGTATGGCGAAAATGCTGCGGGCATTGATGGAGTAGGTTTACCTCCGATTTTTTTATAGATAAAATTATTAACACATAAAACAAGAAGTTCCATATTCCTTCTCCCCCCGTGTACGAAGTGATTCCCACCGAGTGTCATCAAATCTCCAACAACTGGAATAACTTTGAGACCTGGATTACCCAATTTCAGACCAGTACCAAAAGCGATGGCCCGTCCACGAGGGGTCTGGAAATAATCAACACCTAATTCCTTTATAACTCCAGGCACGAAGGGAATATCTGAGGGCACGCTAATTTTTGTGCGATCAATACCTGATTTATCTATACCTTTATGCAAGGCGCTGATAAGTGAATTCATTCCTTTAATTTGTAGCCCCCCTCAAAAACCAATTTTTCGAGTCTTGTCTTGTGTTCAACGACTCCTTGAATTTTTTTCTTCTCTTTCGCAGCATACTCTATCGCATCGGCAATATCGTTTGGATTGTGAACTCCAGCGCCGCCATGAGGAACAAGTACGACATTTGCGTGACCATGACTGCATCTCGCAACGTCAAAGACGATTTGTCCATAATTAATCTCGGGAACCACAAAAGCTTTTACTTTCCTGGCGAGCTCAGTAATTCTCTCATCAGGAAATGGCCAGACAGTGACTAATCTCAACGTGCCAACCTTAATACCGTTTTCCCGTGCTATCTCAACACCCTTAATCGCAACCCTTGATGATATGCCATAAGAAACAACAACGACGTCTGCATCGTCTACCGCTTCTTCTCTTATTTCAATAATTTTATCTTTGTTTCGCTTAATCTTATCAATGAGTCGCCTCACATACGCGGCTTTATAGTCTTCATTCTTGACCGGATAACCCCGTTCATCATGAACGAGTCCCGTGATGTATAACTTTAAGCCATCGCCTGCTTTTGCCATTTTCGGCACAAGATCAGGATCTGGCTTATATGGTGCATATTCCGCTGCAGGACCTTTAAAAAGTCTTCTTGGTTCCACCTCAATTTTATCGGCTTCAGGAATCACTACCTTCTCAGTCATATGGCCGACACATTCATCGGACATAATCATGACCGGACAACGATACTTTTCTGCCAAATTAAATGCCTTAATTGCATAGTCGAACATCTCTTGTGGCGATTCAGGCGCTATAGCGATGATTTCGTAGTCACCGTGTGAACCCCATCGTGATTGCATCATATCTGCCTGACCCGTCTTTGTCGGCACACCAGTCGAGGGTCCACCTCGCTGAATATTCAGAAGAACAAAGGGTGTTTCTACCATCGCTCCAAATCCGATATTCTCCTGCATGAGCGAATATCCCGGACCAGATGTAATGGTCATTGATTTAACTCCTGACCAAGCCGCGCCAATGACGGCTGCCATGGAACCGAGTTCGTCTTCCATTTGTATAAAAACGGCTCCGACCTGCGGCCCTCTTCGACACATTGCTTCAAACGCTTCGGTCGATGGCGTAATTGGGTAACCAGCCACAAATTTACACCCTGCTGCTAAGGCACCATAGCCACATGCAACATCGCCATCTATGTAATAGGTTCCAGTCAGTACATCCTTAGGATTGGCCTTCACGCCTCACCTCCCGTGAGCCGTCTATCACCATACCCCTGAGCCATATTAAACTTTTCATATTTTTTCGCTGCGTACCGGTCTCTATAAGGTCCGATAGGGTTCATTTTTTGGCTCCCTTAACCTCAGTAAGCCACTGACTATATCGCTCCATATAGGTGGGTCGCTCTCGATCAACAAACTTACCACAAATAATTTTTGTCTGGAATCCTATATCCAAATTCTTGGTATCTTCTCCGTGTCGTATTTCTACATTATCGTGATAAAATCTCATCATATCGAGTCCATCACCGAGTCTATTAATTCTCGAATAATACATAGCACATGGAGAAATGACTTCGACTACAGAAAATCCTTTCTTCTGTAACGCCTCGGCTAAAGAATTTGTCAACCGACGAACGTGCAGTGCTGTCCACCGAGCTACATAAACAGCACCAGACGATTCTGCGAGGTATGGAATATTAAATGGGGGTTCAACACATCCATACGGAGACGTTGTAGCATATGCGGCGAGTGGTGTCGTGGGCGCGACTTGTCCTCCGGTCATAGCATAAATAAAGTTGTTCACACAGACAACAAGCATATCAATATTTCTGCGGGCAGCGTGGATAAAGTGATTACCGCCAATCGCAATGAGGTCTCCATCACCAGAAAAAACGACGACTTTAATGTTTGGATTCGCCACTCTGATTCCGGTCCCAAAGGCAATAGGACGACCATGCGTCGTGTGAAACGAATCGAGCTTGACATATCCCGCAACCCTTCCGGTACAGCCGATTCCCGAAACAATACTGACCATATTGGGGTCCATTTTAGCCTTCTCGAGCGCGGCGGTAAAGGCAGTAACAGCAATACCGATTCCGCAGCTCGAGCACCAGATATGGGGCATCCTATCCATGCGAAGCAAATTCTCCATCGGGTGTATTACATCAGCTTCTGGTATCTCGGGTTTAACTACACCTGTTGTAGTCTTCTGCTCTGCCATGCTACACTCCTTTGCTTACACACTCAATAACTCCATCCTTTATGTTTTTTTCTTGCACGGCTCGTTTGATTACAGCTTGTATGTCTTCTGTATATTCGACACCCTTTTCACCATGTGGTATAAAAAAGACGTTTGCAGCTCCATAGCTACATCGTTCAACTTCAAGAACAATCTGCCCAAAATTCATTTCCGGGACTACAAAGGCCTTCACTCTCTTCGCGAGTTCAGCAACGCGTTTTTCTGGAAAAGGCCACACGGTAACGAGTTTGAGACTTCCCACCTTTATCCCTGACTTCCGTGCCTCTTCCATTGCCTTGCGTGCAGCGCGTGAGGTCGCTCCATACGAAACAAGGATAACCTCAGCATCATCGAGGTTTGACTCTTGTACCTCTACAATCTCATCCGCAAAATGACGAATTTTCCGCACCAACGGGTGAACATTGTACTCCTGACACTCCTCAAACATAATCGGGTAACCACGGTTATCATGGGTGAGTCCTGTGACGTGAAATCTGTATCCCTTACCGATGTCTACCATGGGTGGAACAAAATCTTTATCACGCTTGAATGGCAAATAGTTATCTTTCCGACCTTTATAATATCTCCGGGGTACTAGTTCAATTGCATCTGCAGGAGGAATAACTACCCTCTCGACAAGATGAGCTACATACTCATCGGACATCACAGCGACAGGAATACGATAGCGTTCTGAAAAATTGAACGCCTTAATCATGAAATCAAACATCTCTTGTGGAGAGCTCGGCGCGAGGGCAACGATTTCATAATCTCCATGTGAGCCCCAGCGTGACTGCATCATATCGCCTTGAGATGGACGAGTTGGGATACCCAAACCAGGACCGACCATTTGCACATCAACAATCACGCATGGCGTTTCTAACATGACACCGAGCCCGAGATGTTCCATCATGAGGGATAATCCAGGACCAGAGGTCACTGTCATCGACCGTTTTCCTGTCCATGACGCTCCCAGAACAGCAGCCAGTACAGAAACTTCGTCTTCCATCTGAATAAATGTGGCACCAACTGCTGGAGCCCTTTCGAGGAATCGCTGGGATATCTCGAGTGCCGGCACAATAGGATAGCATCCCAGAAAACGACAGCCGGCGGCAAAAGCGCCTTCGGCGCACGCATGATTGCCGCTGAGCTCATGGGAACCGGTCAATACGCCTTTTGGATCCGTCTTCACCCCGTACGACCTCCTCTTAGCCAAAATTTACCATTATTTTCAATCCTTAGAACATATGTATAAATCCAAGGTCTGACGGGGTTCATGTCTGTTCCTCTCCTGAGGCCACAGTAACCGGTTTTTCATCTTCTTTTTTTACCGTCACAAAGATGGAAAATTCGGGACAGAGCATTTCGCAGAGATGGCATTCAACACAGTCATCCGGTTTCTTGACGTACGGGGGATGATATCCCTTCGCATTGAATTCTTCGGACATCTCCAATACCTCTTTGGGACAATATTCCACGCAGAAACTGCATCCTTTACACCGATCTTTAATGATATGAATTTCCCCCCGTATAATTTTAATTTTATCGGAATCTAATGGCTTGCGCCACAGTTTCATTATTTCTCCTTGTATTTATTAATATCATAGTTCAAAAGAAAAATATGTCAAGGTAAGTTTAAGTTAAAATGTTTTGATATAACCCCACTCCAACAGTATTATAACCAAAAAAATAATAATGTCAAGCGTTATGCCTTATGTTCTTCCGCGTGATGCTTAATGACCCTCGCTTGGGCTATGTAAATGACGTCCTCACAGATATTTGTCGATAAATCGGCGATGCGCTCGAGATTTTTCGCAACCATGATGTAAGGAATAGCTGTACCAACCGTCTCTGGTTCTTCAAGCATATAGGTAAGCAGAATTCTTATCGTTTCGGTTCGCATCTTGTCCACTATACTATCTCGTTCACATATCTGCTGTGCCTTAACCGGATCGTTATCGATGAAGCTCTCGACACTCTTTCGTAACATCTGCTTTACAATCTTCGCCATTGACCAGATGTTTGTTATCGATTTAATATGTGGTCCCTTTATTATGTACTCGATCGATTCAGCAATATTAACAGCATGATCTCCCATTCGTTCTAAGTCATTGTTCATCTTTATAACACCAATTAAGAATCGTAGGTCTGAACCGACTGGTTGGTGTCGCGCAATAAGTTCGATGCACTGTTCCTCAATTGCAATCTCACATGTATCAATCTGGTGGTCAATTTCTCGAATCGTTGATACCATATCGCTATCTTTCTTCTTGAGGGCATCCAGGGCTTTGGTGATTGATTCCTCGACGAGGGTCGCCATCTGCAGAAGATTCTTTTTAACATCCTGCAACTCGTCATCAAAGTGACGATCCATTATGCCTCCTTTTGAAACCGATAACAGATAAGAAATAAGAGATAACAGCCCACCCCGCTTCGCAAGGCAACGTCGGGGGTAACGGGTCTATTATTGAATTTTTATATAATATCTCACCTCTGATATCTGCCATCTGTAATCTGTTCTTCATCCAAATCTCCCGCTGATATAACCAAATGTACGTTCATCAGCCGGGTTGGTAAATATTTTCCTTGCCTTGTCAAATTCAATCAACTCACCGAGAAGCATGAAACCTACGTCATCAGCAATCCGTGCTGCTTGCTGCATATTATGGGTAACAATAACAATCGTATATGTCTTTTTCAGATCAAACATGAGTTCTTCGATTTTACCAGTCGCTATTGGGTCAAGGGCTGAACACGGTTCGTCCATTAACAGAATTTCTGGTTCGACTGCGAGCAATCGGGCAATGCAGAGCCGCTGCTGCTGCTCGGAAGAGAGGCTGAGAGCCGAGTGGTGTAGTTTATCTTTGAGACCACCGAACAAATCGACCCCAGCTAAAGATCGTTCAACTATTTCTGTTAGTGTTTTTTTATCAGTAATACCCCAAACTCTCGGTCCGTACGCTACATTATCAAAAATAGAAAGTGGAAATGCATTGGGACGTTGAAAAACCATACCAACTTTCTTGCGTAACATAGTGAGGTCACAGAAAGGCGAGTAGATATCTTCGTCATCAATGACGACACTGCCTGTAATCCTCACCCCGTCAATCAAGTCATTCATACGGTTAAAGACACGGAGGAGAGTAGATTTACCACACCCCGATGGTCCAATAATACCGGTTATCAAATTTTCTTTTATTGCCAAATCGATATGCTTCAGCGCTTGAAATGTATGGTAGTATAAGTTTACATTGGAAGTTCTGATAATCATCCGAATCTCCCTCGAATATAATCATCGGTCCGCTGATCTCGGGGGCTCGTAAATATTGTCTTTGAAATATCAACCTCGATCAATTCACCGGACAGAAAGAATGCGGTTCTGTCAGCGATTCGTGCTGCTTGTTTGGTATTGTTGGTGACGAGAATAAATGTATACTGCTTTTTTAATTCTAACATAGTCGCCTCAATTTTTGTCGTTGAAACAGGGTCGAGGCCTGAACACGGTTCATCCATCATGATCACTTCAGGGTCCATTGCCAAAGTACGTGCGATACAGAGCCGTTGCTGTTGTCCTCCGGACAATGTCGATGCAGAATCCCAAAGCCTATCCTTCACCTCATCCCATAGATTTGCTGCATGGAGTGCAGTAGAGACTCTTTCGTCCAGCTCATTCTTCTTAAATGTATTATGTAATTTCGGTCCATAGCTTATGTTCTTGTACACGGAACCCGGCAACACGACAGGCGTAGCAAAGATGAGACCGACGCGCCGCCTGAGGTCATTGACGGGAAGATTGAAAATGTCTTCACCGTCGAGTAGTATCCTACCGGTCATGCGTGCATAGTCAATTTCATACAGACGATTGATCGCGCGCAACAATGAACTCTTACCAGAATTCGCCGGACCGATGACGCCAAAAATCTCATTGTTTTGTATGTCTAAAGAAATATTTTTTAATGCCTGAACCGTATCATAGAATAAGTTTAAATTTTGAATTGCTACCTTTATCATTGTAATACAATGATTAGATGTAAACGTATGACAACGGATTTAGACAGATAAATTAGTCCGTTTCCACCTGCTCTAATCCGTCTAAATTCCATATCATTGCTCCGCAATTAGTAATAACGCGCGATGAATCGGTGCATGAGACGATAGGCGATGAAATTGACCGCAAGAATAATAATTATAAGAACGGTAGCAGTGCCATACGCCTTGGGCATAGATATTCCCTCTCGAGCGAGAATATAAAAATGCACGGCAAGGGTTCGGGTTGAGGAAAAGAGTGACGTCGGTATGCCGAGGGCAGAACCGGCAGTAAAAATAACCGCGGCAGTCTCTCCGACTGCCCTTCCAATACCCAAAATAATGCCAGTCAGTATACCTGGTAGAGACGTTGGTAGTACCACCTTCACAATGGTATCTAGTTTACCTCCGCCCAGTGAATAGCTGATTTCGCGATAGGTGTGCGGCACCGCCTTTATTGCCTCTTCCGCCGTTCTAATGACGGTCGGCAAAATCATTACCGCGAGTGTCAGTCCTCCAGATATAATACTCCAACCTAAATTCAATTTTATGACAAAAAAAATGAAGCCAAACAGACCGAAAATAATTGATGGTACGCCCGCGAGACAATCGGCACCAAAGCTGATGATGCGACGAATCAAACCTCCGCGCGTATACTCAACAAGATACACAGCACTGCCAACGCCCAATGGTGTAGCGACTGCAATAGCAAACATTGTCACTAATAGCGTGCCGATAATCGAAGGAAAAATACCCCCTTCTTTACCCATCTCTCTTGTCCTATCAGTAAGAAATTCAAGACTGAGCTGTCCTATGCCATGATTAAAGATGTAGACAATAATAAAAAACAGAACGATGACCGTAATAGACGTCATTACGAGTAGTAAAATATACGCGATTATTTGACTCGTGCGTGGGCCAATGCGGAACGTCATTTTCTCCCTGTAACTCTAATTGCAACAATATTCAATATTATAATAATAATAAAAAGAATACTCCCACATGCAAAAAGTGCAGCTCGATGGTCACCCGCTGCGTAACCCAATTCGAGCGCAATCGTTGAGGTGAGTGTGCGAACCGAATCCAGAAGGGAACCAGGAATCTTCAAGGCATTACCGGCAATCATAATCACCGCCATTGTTTCACCTATCGCTCTGCCCATACCTAAAATAATGCCGGCAACGATGCCAGAGCGCGCTGCGTGGAGCAGGAGCATTCGAACGGTCTGCCACTTTGTCGCTCCCAATGCATAAGAACCCTCGCGATACGTGTTAGGCACTGCCAATAAGGAATCATAGGAAATACTGACAATTGTAGGCAAAATCATGATACCTAAAATAATACTTGCAGCCAGTACCGAGAAACCCGGACCACCAAAGGTTTCTCGAATAAATGGTACCAAAATAACTATACCAATAAACCCGTATACTACCGACGGTATGCCTGCAAGGAGTTCGATGATTGGCTTCAATGTCTTCTGAATCGTTGGAGAAGAAAACTCAGCAAGAAATACGGCGCAGGCAAGACCAAAGGGAATGCCGACAACAAGTGCTCCTGCCGTTACCATGAGGGAACCAATAATCATCGATAGAATACCGAACCCTCCTTTTGTAGGGGACCATGAGATCGAAAAGAAATTATGAAGTCCAGTCTTAAAGATCAGAGGTATGCCTTGTTGAAATATAAAAAAAGTGATCAATAAAAGTGACAAAATAGCGGAGAAGGCAATAAGTAGTAGAATGTTCTCGGCTATCTTATCTTTCATTTAGTCAACATTAATTTCTCTCGCCGGTATCAAACCATCTGATTTGAGAATGTTCTGGCCCTCCTCCGATAATACAAAATCTAAAAATTTTTTCGCATCACCCTGGGGCTCCTCAAGGAACAAGAGCAGAAATGGTCTCGTAAATCTGTACTGACCCGTAACCAGATGTGCAAGGGTCGGTTTGACGCCGTTAATTGCTACTGTCTGCTCACGGTTATCTACTAACCCTACTGATATGTAACCAATGCCTTGCGGCGTCGTAGCGATAATCTCACGTACTGCGCCATTCGAATCCTGGACGAGACAGGCATCACTGATTGCTACTTCGCCCATTATCATTTTTTCAAAAGATGCCCTGGTGCCAGACCCCTCTTCTCTGGTCACGGGAATGATGACGTCCTCGTTCCCACCCAACTCTTTCCAGTTTGTTATCTTCCCAGAAAAAATTCCCCTCACCTGTTCGAGACCCAAATTAGTTATTGGATTTTCTGTGTGAACAATAACGGCGATACCATCAACCGCAATGAGTACTGTCTGCAGCGCTTGTTCATCCATTTTCAAATCTCTCGATGACATACCAATATTGCAGGTCCTATTGAATGTTGCTTGAATCCCTGCAGTAGAACCTCCGCTCTGCACATTGATTTTAATCTCAGGGTACTTTTCCATGAAGTGTTCAGCAATCTTTTCAATAAATGGTTGTACCGAGGTCGAACCAGCAATGATAATACCGCCTCTCCGCTGAGAGCATGAAAGTAAAATGAGGAGTAAGAGCGCGAAGCGCCGCACGACCTATTATAGCCAGAACCAGTGTGTCGTCAACTATCTTATATCGTACTCGTGCTTCGTCCCAATTCTCGTGAATCCTCGTTTTTTAGACAGGATAATTCGTATTCGTAAATGAAATAACAATTTAAACGATCAAAACGATAGCAATGACATAGTAACTCAACAACGAGTGACCTAATGACGTATGACTCAATGACTAAATCATATTGACTAAACCGCCCTTCCGATTATTATTAGCTGATGGCGAACAATAGGGATGGCATATGGGTAAAAGGTGCGCGGGTTCACAACCTCAAGAGTATTAATGTCGTGATACCGAGGAATAAATTCGTCGTCATCACTGGTATCTCAGGTTCAGGAAAATCTTCTCTCGCATTCGATACCCTCTATGCCGAGGGACAACGTCGGTATGTAGAATCACTCTCCGCCTATGCGCGTCAGTTCTTGGGAATGATGGATAAACCCGATGTTGATGAAATCACCGGACTCTCTCCTGCGATTGCGATTCAACAACGCACCGCTGCAAGGAATCCCCGCTCAACCGTCGGCACTGTTACCGAGATATACGATTATCTACGGGTTCTCTTTGCGCGCATCGGCACACCGTATTGTTACAAATGCGGTAGAAAAATACAATCGCAAACCACCGACCAGATTGTCGATGCGATTCTCGAAACACCGGCTGATTCGCGAATCGAAATCTTAGCACCAGTGGTGCGTGGACGGAAAGGTGAGTATAAAGACTTCTTAGATCGTCTCAAGCACCGTGGCTATGTACGGGCAAGGGTCGACGGTAAGATTTATGAAATCGAGAATGTTCCCGAACTTGCACGCTACAAGAAACATAATATTGAAATCGTCATCGACCGCTTAGTAGTAAAAGAAGGAATACGCAAGCGACTCGCCGACTCGGTAGAGTTAGGGTTACGAGAAGCGAACGGTATCTTAATCGTCTTGATCAATAGTAAAGAAGAAATCACCTTCAGTCAAAAACTCGCCTGCGTACATTGTGGTATCAGTTATCCTGAAATCTCACCGCGCATGTTCAGTTTCAACTCACCATATGGTGCCTGCGAGACATGCGATGGTTTGGGTACAAAAATGGAAATCGACCCGGAAAAGATCATCGAGAATCCAAAATTGTCAATTATGGACGGCGCAATCAAACACTACGGCATACCCGGCAACTGGCGTACCGCACTCCTGCGCGGGCTGGCTAAAAAATTGAATTTCAACCTTACAACCCCGTTTGAGAAACTGCCCGAGAACGTTAAAAAGAAAATCATCAATGGCGAAGATATACCAATCATGGCGAAATATGTCCGAAGGGATGGAACAGGGAGAGGAGAGTTCGAGGAGTTTTTTGAAGGCGTCGTCCCAGAATTAATGCGCCGTTATCGTGAAACCTCGTCGCAGATTATTCGCCAGGAGATAGAAGAATACATGACTATCACTCCATGTCCTTCCTGTCATGGAACACGATTGAAACCAGAAAGCCTCGCCGTAAAAATCGGTAATAAAAACATCGCCGAGGTAACCCGATTTTCAATCAAGGAAGCATACAATTACTTCGAACATGTAAGACTATCAAAGAGAGAGCAGAAGGTCGGTGGCGAAATCATAAAAGAAATCAAACGCCGACTCGGTTTTCTCAATTCTGTCGGGCTCGACTATTTAACCATCGACCGTACGACAGACACACTCGCTGGCGGAGAAGAACAACGTGTGCGCCTCGCAACACAGATCGGCTCGGGACTCGTTGGCGTGCTCTATATTCTTGATGAGCCATCTATTGGTCTCCATCAACGGGACAACAAACGCCTGCTCAACACGCTCAAGGCACTACGTGATCTCGGTAACACAGTATTGGTCGTGGAACACGATGCCGAAACAATTCTGAGTGCTGACCACATTATTGACCTCGGTCCGGGTGCAGGCGAAGCAGGCGGTCATGTCGTTGCTACGGGAACACCGACGCAGATCACAAAAAACAGAAAATCGATTACCGGAAGATACCTTGTAGGAGCAGAAAAAATAGAAATTCCACCGAGAAGAAGAGAACGGAGTAAGCGGAATCTCATCACACAAGGTGCACGAGCAAACAACCTAAAATCAATCGACGTAGAAATACCCTTAGGCCTATTTGTCGTCATCACCGGAGTATCTGGTTCCGGTAAGTCTACACTCATCGTCGATACACTATTCCGCGCACTCGCACAACAGTACTATCATTCAAAATATCCGCCAGGCGAACACGACAGGATAATCGGCAAAGAATATATCGATAAAGTAGTAAACATAGACCAATCACCAATTGGGAGAACACCGCGGTCGAATCCAGCAACCTATACCAGCGCATGGACACCGATTCGAGAACTCTTTTCGCAACTACCAGAATCAAAGGTTCGTGGTTACAGGCCCGGTCGATACTCATTCAATGTTCCCGGCGGTCGGTGTGAGCAGTGTGAAGGCGATGGAATGCTCCGCATAGAAATGCACTTTCTCCCCGACGTCTATATTACATGTGATGCATGTCATGGTAAGCGATTCAATCGAGAAACGCTGGAAATCAAATACAAAGGAAAGAACATCAGCGATATTCTGAACATGTCGATCAGTGAGGCATTGGAGTTTTTCCAGAATATACCTGCTATAAAGAGAAAGCTTCAACTTTTATACGACGTTGGATTGGGCTATATTAAATTGGGACAATCGGCAACGACGCTGAGTGGCGGTGAAGCACAGAGAATAAAGCTCGCAAAAGAACTTTCCAAAATCGCTACAGGCAAAACGCTATACATATTAGACGAGCCAACCACCGGTTTACATTTTGAGGATGTAAAGCTGTTGCTCAAGGTGCTGAATCGTCTTGTTGACAAGGGAAATACGGTGATCGTGATAGAACACAACTTAGAAGTCATCAAGTGCGCTGATTGGATTATTGATTTGGGACCAGAAGGTGGTGAAGAAGGAGGAAGAATGGTGTGTGCCGGAAAACCCGAAGATATTATAAACGTAAAACAATCGTATACAGGACAATTCCTGAAGAAAATACTCAACCAGAAGGAATAAACACCCAAAATAGCAACACGGAAATCGTCGTTCGGTTGCGAAAAGCGAAACGGTTTTGTTTTTCGGACCGCGGTAACTAACACACGACATCCGACGAACGACCAACGAATCGTATTCCGTAACCTATAAATGAAACCGATAATTAATCATTGACTTCTCTGAAAATTTATTTATAATTATTTTTAATGAAAACCATCATGGAGGAATCGGATATCAGGAGGGCCCTGATTCGTGTAACCCATGAAATTATTGAAAAAAACAAAGGAATTAAAAATTTAGTACTCATTGGTATAAAACGGCGCGGCGACTTCATTGCTCGCAGAATTGCCGAGAAAATTAAACAGAGTGAGGGCGTGAAGGTTCCCATTGGAGCCCTTGATATCACGCTCTACCGTGACGACCTTCAACTCGTTGCAGAAGCCCCCATCATTCATGGAACAGATATTCCGTTTGATGTCAGTAAAAAAGTCGTCGTTTTGGTTGATGACGTATTATATACAGGAAGAACCATTCGTGCTGCTATTGAGGAAATTCTCGATTTCGGCAGACCACGGGCAATTCAACTCGCAGTGTTGATTGACCGAGGACACCGGGAACTACCGATTCAGGCAGACTTTGTTGGCAAAAAGGTTCCCACAGCGAAGAATGAAATCATTGATGTCCACATCAAAGAATTTGATGGTGAGGATTGCCTGATTATCCATAGCGTTCGAGAACGGAAACCGCGAGAGAAAAAGGCGAAAAAGAGACCTCACATAGCGTTGCAAAAGGAGGAGAAGCCGAAAATCAAGCAGTTGACGATAGAAGAACTCAAGGATAAATAGCCCTATGGCACCCAAAAAAGACCTCTTGGGCATTGAAAACCTGACTGGCAAGGATATATCTCAATATCTTGATTTAGCGGATGAATTCCTCAAGGTGTTAGCACGCCCGATTCCAATCGTTCCTGCACTGCGTGGCAAGACTATTTTGACGCTCTTTTTTGAACCATCAACGCGTACCCAAATATCATTCAGTATCGCAGCAAAACGGCTATCGGCCGATATCGTGAATTTCTCGCGTGCCACATCGAGTGTCTCCAAAGGAGAAACACTTCTCGACACGGCACGGAATATTGAAGCGATGAAAGTTGACGGCGTCATTGTACGACATTCTGCATGCGGTGCAGCAAAATTTCTTGCCGAACAACTCGAGGCATTTGTCATTAATGCCGGTGACGGCTGCCACGAACATCCCACTCAGGCATTGTTAGATTTAATGACTATGAAACAACATTTCGGTAGCTTTAAAGACCTCAATGCCTTGATTATCGGAGATATTACACACTCACGCGTTGCTCGATCAAACATTTTCGGGCTCAGGGCATTGGGTGCTCGAGTTTCTATCTGCGCACCACCCACCCTCATTCCTTTAGAAATCGAGAAATTTGGCGTAAACGTTTTTTATAATCTCGATGATATCATCAGTGATGTCGATGTTGTTATGGCTCTCCGCATTCAACTGGAACGACAGGAGACCGGTCTGTTTCCTTCGGTGCGCGAGTATCGAAATCTCTACGGACTGACACGAGAGCGTGCGGCGAGAATGAAGCCAAAGAGTATTATCATGCATCCGGGCCCGACGAATCGAGGTATTGAAATTGATCCAGATGTCGCTGACGGCGCAAAGTCGGTCATCTTAGAACAGGTAAAAAATGGTGTCGCCATAAGAATGGCAATCCTGTTTATTCACGCAGGAGGAAAGATTGAATCATAGGAATAAGGCATGAAACCGATTTTAATCAAAGGCGGCCGGGTCATCGATCCCCAGACAAAATGCGATGATGACCTCGATCTGTTAATTACCAAAAATGAAATTTCAAAAATCGGTAAAACTATTAAGCAGAGAGACGCGTACATCATTGATGCAAAAGGTTTCGTCGTCTGTCCTGGACTTATCGACCTCCATACCCATCTGCGTGACCCAGGCAGACCTGACGAGGAAACAATCGAAACAGGAAGTAAGGCTGCTGTAGCAGGCGGTTTTACGAGCATATGTTGTATGCCCAACACCGATCCTGCTATTGATAATGAAGGAATCGTAAACTACATCTACAAAGAGGCGGCGCGTGTTAACCTCTGTCGTGTATTCCCGATCGCGGCAATTACCAAAAACAGAGAGGGCAGGCAAATCACTGAATTTGGTGAACTCATCAGGGCGGGTGCTAAAGGTTTCTCTGATGATGGAGACGCAGTCGCCAATAGTAGTGTATTGAGACACGCCCTCGAATACTCAAAGATATTCGATGTCCCGATTCTCGAACACCCTGTTGATAAGGATCTGGCTCAGGATGGATTGATGAATGAAGGACTCACCTCAACGCGACTCGGCATGCAAGGTTCACCAGCAATCGCCGAGGAGATAATTGTAGCCCGAGACCTTCTCCTCGCAAAATTTACGGGCGCGCGGTTACACTTTTGCCATATATCGAGCAAGAATGCACTCGAATTAATCCGGAATGCAAAAAAAGAAGGCCTCAGGGTGACGTGTGAAACCTGTCCACACTACTTCGTCTTCAATGATCAAGTACTGGAGAGCTTTGATACGAACTACAAGGTGAATCCACCGATACGCACTGAAGAGGACCGTCAGGCGGTTATCGACGGTCTGCGCGATGGCACCATTGACTGTATCGCAACTGACCATGCTCCCCACTGTCAGGCAGAAAAGGAATTAGAATTTGCGAGTGCTCCATTTGGGATGATCGGTCTGGAACTGGCTATCCCGATGATCATCATGGAACTCATACAGAAGCAACGATTGAGCTGGATAAAGGTTTTGAAAATGTTGACGACCAATCCAGCAAGAATAATCGGCAGGAAGACAGGAATCATTAAAGAGGGTGGTCTCGCAGACCTTACAATCATCGACCCAAAAAAGAAATGGAAGCCGACCGAAAGCACGATACAATCGAAGTCAAAGAATACCCCACTCCTGGGGAAGGAGCTCGTTGGTCGGGTCGTCAGTGTTGTTGTAAGCGGAAAAATAAAGTATTCACTAAAAGATTAACAATACACGAACAATACTACAATAGGGTTATTCTAGTCTGACGCCAAAATTTTCCTTCACGATTTCACCAATAATTTTTGGCCTCAGTGGTTTAAAATATCGTATGTTATTTTTGTGGATGATAATAACCACGCCAATGCCCATATTAAAAACACGATACATCTCCTCATCAGGAACATCGCCCAGTTCCTGAATGAGCGTAAAAACAGGGAGTGGCTTCCATGACTTCTTCTGGATAACTGCAGACGTTCCTTTTGGCAGAATACGCCGGATATTATCGTAGAAACCGCCACCCGTAATGTGCGCGAGACCCTTAACGTAACGCAGTCGTGGCTCGAGGTCCTTGCGATATGACCGATGGACCTTCAACAATTCTTCTCCAATCGTGCACCTCAATCGAGGAATATACGATTGGAACCCATATTTTCTCAATAGAATCTTACGCGCCAGTGAATAGCCATTCGTGTGTAACCCTGATGACCTCAAGCCAAGAATGAGGTCGCCTGGCCGTATCTTTGTTGTATCGACGAAGTCCTTTTTATGGACTCTGCCGACAATAAAACCGGCAAGGTCGTAAATGCCCTTCGGGTAAAATTTTGCGAGCTGAGCAGTCTCACCGCCAACTAAAATCATCTTTTCTTTTTTGCAGGCAGTCGCTACTCCCTCAACGATTTTAACCAGAATTTTTTTATCTAATTCTGAAAAGCCAATGTAATCCAAGAAAAACAGAGGAATGGCACCGGTCGTGAGAATATCATTGACACAGTGATTAACCAGATCCATACCAACAGTGTTATGAATACCCATACCGCATGCAATCAAAATTTTTGTTCCGACGCTATCAACGCTGCTTATCAAATAGTCATTACCGAAAGGATAGATTCCGCCAAAAAGCCCGGTCGCCGATTTCTTACCGCGTTGAAATGTCTTTGCTATCTGTTTTGCCATTCTTTTTCGAGCGACATTCAATGAATCGATATCCACCCCTGCCTGTTTATATAACATACTCTATTCTATTCATTATCAAAAAAAATTCAAGAATGGAATCACTGTAATCAATTTATCCCATCACCGTAATCAAAGAGCTTATTCTATGGGCTATCTTGACAGTATAATTAGTTTTGTTATACTCATTTGTGCACTACGTTCAATCATCATGTATCATTATCAAACATAACAATGAGCGAGGTGAATTATGAAGACTGATTTAGAAATTGCCCAAGAGGCTACGCTCATTCCAATTATGGATTTGGCTGCGGGTTTGGACATTGATGAAGATTTTATTCTTCCCTGCGGACAATTCAAGGCGAAGATATCGCTCCATTTTTTTG
>CP070664.1:668254-671502 GCA_020355325.1 Caldifarciminota bacterium | reverse complement strand
GATTATTTTTTTCACGATAAACTCCTTTTCATTATCGTATTATATTCAATGATTATGTTTTCGTCAATGAAAATATTCGTTGTGCGTCAGTCGGTTTCGATAGGCGAAACGGTTTCGTTATCCACCTAAGGCGGATCAACGACAAACGACCCACGTTTCGCCTTTCGAGACCGCAGAACGAAACCAATTTTTTTTAGGTATTTGTCTGTTATTCTTGACTTTCATTCATTTCCGATTATAGTAATACTCAGGAAGTAGACAGAAATTCCTCGATCTCTGGTCGGGAATAGTAGTCAGTAGACGGTAATGAAACTTTTAGTCATCGTCAATCGTTATTGGCCATCGAAATTCGTATCGTTGATGGTTTCTTGTTTTCCGGCTATTTAACCTTTTAACGATGCCTCAAGTTCATATTTCTGACTACTATCAACTATTTACTTTTTTACTGTAATCCAGCGATTTATCGCTGGATTAGGAAGGAGTATTAATGTTAGAAATTCTCAAAGACCTCTTGAACAAGAACGAAAACAGAATAATCCTCATTGTGCTCGATGGTTTGGGAGACCTTCCCGATCCGAAAGAAACAGCGCTCGAAATTGCAAAGACACCAAATCTCGATAAATTAGCAAAAATGAGCAGTTTTGGTCTCACTGTTCCGATATCACCAGGGATTACACCGGGAAGCGGTCCTTCACATCTTTCTATGTTCGGCTATGACCCTATCACATGTCAAATTGGACGCGGTGTGATCGAAGCGCTGGGTATTGGTTTAGATGTTGAAAAAGACGATTTGGCAATACGGGCAAATTTCGCAACCCTGAAAGATAACATCGTTGTCGACCGACGCGCAGGACGCATCTCAACCGAGGAATGTGCGCGTTTATGCAATAAACTGCAGGCCGCAATAAGGGAGGTTGAGAAAATTCCAGTTGTTATTAAACCAGCAAAAGAGCATAGATTCGTCATTAAATTCAGGGGTGCCCAGCTATCCGAAGATTTAACCGATGCAGACCCGCAGAAAGAAAACTTGGCTCCAGTTTCTGCCAAGCCCAAGAATGATGCGGCGAAAAAGACTGCTCCCGTTATTAATACATTCATTAAAAGAGCGCAAGATGTATTGAAAGACGAACGAAAGGCAAATTATGTTCTGTTGCGCGGCTATGCAAAAAATCCTAATCTCCAACCAATGTCGGATCGGTACGGCATAAATCCGGCTGCTATTGCGACATATCCGATGTATCGAGGCCTTGCCAGATTAGTCGGCATGAGCGTACTCAAGACGGGTGAGACGATTAGTGACGAGGTAAAAACGTTGAAAGAAAATTATCTCAAATATGACTTTTTCTATTTCCATATCAAAGGAACTGATAAGGCAGGTGAAGATGGCAATCAGGCATTGAAGGTAAGCTTCATCGAGGAATTCGACAAGAGTCTTTCCGACATTCTAAAATTAAAGCCTCACGTATTAGCTATCACCGCAGACCATTCAACACCAACTATTCTCCATTCGCATTCGTGGCACCCAAACCCATTTCTATTATGCTCTCAATATGTCATACCCGAGAAGAAAAGATTCACGGAAAGAAATTGCGCAGTTGGTACTCTAGGCAAAATACGATCACTCGATATCATGCCATTGCTCTTAGCCCATTCATTAAAACTTAAAAAATTTGGAGCGTAATGATGAATACCATAAGTAAAAAAGCTCTCATATCAGTAGCAAACAAAGAGGGAATCGTTGAGTTCGCACGATCATTAAAGGATCTCAATTTTGAAATTATTGCTACAGGGGGAACCCAGAAACTCTTAAAAGATAATGGCATCGATGCCATAAAGATAGATGCCTATACGGGTGGTTCAGAGAGCGAACGCGTAAAGACACTCAGTCAAAAGATCGCAAAGGAGATTCTCGAAACCGGAGAGATTGGACTCGTCGTATGCAATCTCTATCCTTTCTTTGCCCAGAAAGATAAATCACTCGATGAAATGATTGAGTTTATCGATATCGGTGGTGTAACTTTGATTCGAGCAGGTGCGAAGAATTTTAAACAGGTTGGTGTGGTATATGACCCTGGGCAGTACACCGAAGTAATTAATGCAATAAAGAATAACGGGTTCACCGAAGAGTTTAGATTGCATCTCGCGCAAATGGCATTCGATTATATTGCCTGGTATGACGTGGTCATTGCTGATTATTTCAGCGGTGAGCGTGCCGAGAAACAATATTTTTCAACAGCAGCAGAACGGTTTATTCCGATGCGTTATGGTGAAAACCCTCATCAAAAAGCATCTTTTTATCTCAACAAGCTGCATCAAGACAATTTTAAAATCCACGGTGGAAAACAGATTTCATATAATAATATTCTCGATGCTGAAGTTGCCTTCTGTGCAGCACACGAGTTTACCGACGCCATAGCGTGTGCAATCATAAAACACCAAACACCATGCGGTGTTGCCATCGGCACGACGCAGGCAGAGGCATTCGAACGAGCCTATACTGCGGATTCTCTTTCTGCATTCGGTGGTATCGTGGGGCTGAATCGGGTTGTTACCACCGAGACGGCCGAGCTCATCAAACAACACTTTTTTGAGGTTGTGATTGCACAGGGCTACGAAGCGAAGGCATTAGAAAGTTTACGCTCGAAGAAAAATCTGAGGATTGTCGAGCTTTCACCCGAGATCATTCAGCCGATTACGTACCGGCCAGTATTCGGCGGAATCTTGGTGCAGGATCGGGACCGAGCCGGTCTCAAGGAGTGGGAGGTCGTTACGAAACGGCCACCGAGTGATGATGAGGCCGAAGCCTTGAAATTTGCCTGGAAGGTGGTGAAGTGGACAAAATCGAATTCGGTCGTCTTTGCAGTTAATGGGAGAACGGTCGGTATCGGTGCTGGACAGACCTCACGGGTTGGTGCAGTGGAAATCGCACTCGGACAAGCACGAGAGCAGTCTAAAGGAGTCGTTATGGCGTCCGACGCCTTCTTCCCATTCCGTGATGGTATTGATGTGGCCGCCAAGGCCGGCGTGACCGCAGTCATACAACCCGGTGGTTCAAAGCGTGACCAAGAGGTAATCGATGCCTGTGATGAACATTCTATGGCAATGGTCTTTACTCAAATGCGGCACTTCCGCCACTAGAGTGTCAAAGACACTCTTCGATTACGGTGATATAGAATCGATTACGGAGATAAAATTTATCACTGAAATATTATAAATTCAAAATACTAAATCCGAAATACTAAACAAAT
>CP070664.1:657333-668154 GCA_020355325.1 Caldifarciminota bacterium | reverse complement strand
CCTGGGAATTCATATTTTCGCTATTAATTCGTGGAGCGGTAACAATAACTTCAGGCATCAAACCACTCCATGCATCGTCTTGATATTCATACTGTGGGGCCGTTACCACAATTTCAGGCATGAGTCCTATTGAATCGAACATTCTTACCTCTTCGGGTCCTAACGTTGCAGAACCAGAGAGTCCTGCAACGAAGATACCGAAAGCAATAAAACGCCCCATTTTACCTCCTTATTTCCGCGCTTCAATATAGATACTAGCTACGGCAGCATCAAGCGAATCATACTCTTCAGGCTTCAACGAAAGGGCCTTTTCTGCTCTGGCTCTCGCATCAGCATCATCGCTACTCGATGCATTGTTTACCGTAAATTTTATGTCATTGAATCCGGCCTCTTTCACAAACCTTTTATATTCATCAATGAGCACAGCACCAGCGATACAACCAACATAAGCCTCGACATTTTCCCTAATCTTCGCAGGAAGTTGTCTACGCAGTGCAAGATCTGATATCGATAGCCTACCACCCGGCTTTAAAACCCTGTAGGCTTCTTTTAATACCTGCTTCTTATCCGGAGCAAGGTTTATTACGCAATTAGAGATAACGACATCGACCGAATTATCTGCAGCCGGAAGATGCTCAATCTCACCGAGCCTAAATTCCACCTGGGGATAATTACCCTTCTGAGCGTTCTCCCGTGCCTTATCAATCATCTCTGGGGTCATATCCACGCCAATAACCTTGCCCTTCTTGCCAACCTTCTGGGCGGCAAGGAAACAATCGAATCCAGCACCCGAACCGAGATCAAGCACGGTTTCGCCCTCTTGTAGAGAGGCAATAGCAGTTGGATTTCCACACCCAAGACCCAAATTTGCGCCTTCAGGAACCGCCTTGATTTCCTGCTCAGTATACCCCATGTTTTCGTTCACCGTTTGTACTCTTTCTGTACTTCCGCAGCACGACTGTGCAGAGCAGCAGCTCGGGGAAACACGCTTTGCAACACTTGCGTATTTCTCCCTTACGATTTTCTTGACATCCTTTTCTTTCATTTTTTCCTCCTTGTAAGGTTTCCTTTCATTTTCGTTTTTCGTTTTATCTGATTTTTCTATTTTATCAGTCATATCTGATTATTTGACAATTAAAAACAGAATTGGTTTAGTCAAAAAACACGCACGAGGAGACAATCCTTTATCCGCTGTTTTTACTCGTAATTCAATCATTTTTTGGTACATATCCTGAAACATGTTATCTAATTTATCAATTTATTCAGATTATTCTGAATTTTCTGAATATTATAATGAATTTTACGTGTTTGTCAAGAGGGCAATATTTGTTATTATTTAAGCGTTTGCTGCGCTACCTCGGGGAAATGCCTGCTGTTTCTAGCTTTGATTTACTGTGTTGATTTTATACTTATATACCAAAGGGTTCCCGGTCCCCATCGGGAAAAACATTGCTGGGCAAGCTCTTGCTACTCAGTATTTTACGGCACGTCCCGCGATGCGCCAGGTCATTTTCTCAAGGTACAGTCGCAGATGCCCGGCGGTTCTGAATTTACGGATGATGAGGGTACGTTTCAAGCCACAGCAAACATCCTTAATCTCTTGAGGATGCTTTGGGTAAAAGCGCGCACCACCTAGTGAGTCGTAGAAGATGCGTATGAGGTCACAGACATCATCGCGAATATTTCCTGCATCTGGGGCACCCCAGTTATACATGTCGACGAGCTTGACATCAAATGACAGCCCGCGTCGCCGTACGATGATATTGTCGTCATGAAGGTCGCCGTGGTATTCACGTGCACGGTGTATTTCCTCGACGCCGACTGCGAGTGCATGGAGGAGGTGCAGGCCCTCAAATGGAGTAAGTCGTTTCCCCGGCTGACGTTTGAGAAAATTACTCAACAATTCTCCCTCAACATATTCTGAGATCAGGACGGTAATCGGCTCTCTATGGAAGGTGATTCGCTCTTGTGTATGGTACTGAATCAAGATTGAACAGTGACGCAATTTGTGTAATTTTCGCGCATAGAATTTGGTAGCGCGGTCATGCCGGTTTCTTTGAGGAAAGAAGATTTTGGCTGCTCGTTCAACACCGGTATGCTGTTCGCGAACTCGATAAACTTCGCCCTCCCATCCACTCCCCAACGACGACACGACTTCGTACTTGCGAGCGATTATCCTGCCGGGTTGAAAATCGAAGCTATCGATATCTGTTCGTTTTTTTCCGTTCATTTCATCAAACCAGTTTGTTACTATAATGCGGGTAGAAGAAAAGTCAAGTCACTAAAGTTGTCATCAAAGCAGAGAAGTACACCTTGAGATCGTGCGCAAACAAAAAAAGCCGTGTTCTTGACTGCGATGATTTCTTTAGTAAAATAGTGAGGTACAACAAGAGGAGGCGCGATGCGAAAACTATTTATAGTAAGTATCATTGCATTATTACCTTACCGAGCCTGGGGCGACGCAGCAATGTGGTTAAACACTGCGAGAATCGCTTACTATAACGAAAAGGACTTTGAGCGGGCAAAAAATGCCTGTTTAAAGGGTATTGAAGAACAACCAAATAATTATGAATTCCATGCAATTCTCGGAGGAAGCGAAATTGGTCTCGGCAATTGGAAGGATGCATCTGTGGCATTAATGAACGCGTTTAAAATCGATACTTCCAAAACAATGAAATGGATGAAAGAGCGGAAGGAAGATGAGAAATACTATTATCAAGCGTTCTATTTTTCAGCGCTCGAGTTTTTTACCGAAGCACGGTACGAAGAGGCCTTGAGTAATTTGGAATATGGTAAATTGCTCGCTCCGGAAGATATTGAGACATATGCACTCAGGGGAGCTCTCCTCATTACATTGGAGCGCAGAGAAGAGGGTAATAAAGAATACAGGAAGGCGCTGGCCATCGATCCCGAAAGACCCGATATTCTTTACTTACTCGGCAAATCGCTCTTTGAAGAGAGAAAGTTTGACAGCAGCTTGACTCATTTCGATAACGCTGTTACGTTTTATAACCATAAACGCGCACGGGCCGCAGAAATGCTTTTCAAAAACATATCGGAAGCTAGTACAGAGTTGACACAAAACATTATCACATTGTGGACTGAGAAGAGGTTGGAAGAATTGGATCAATTGATAAAAGACGAATTGAATCTCGATGAGGGGTTAGATGTGCACGAGGGGAACATTGAGCAGTTTGTTAGAATTACCAATGCTCTCGCCAGAAGTCATTACTTTGCCGGAATGTCACAGTATAACCTGCAAAAAGATAGTCTCGCCTTGCATAATCTACTGAAGAGCCTCGAATCAAATCCGATTGACCTCGATGCTCTCTATTTCACAGGAGAGATACTGCTCGTTAAATTCAAAAAGTTTCAGGATGCTGCTGCATATTTCAGAAGAATAGTACAAATAGAAAGAGATGACGTCTACGCATGGTTTTATCTGGGCGTCTGTTACACACAACTCAAGCAATACCAAGAAGCAATTAGTGCATATGAAAATAACGTGCTACGACTCAATCCAGAACATATCAATGCCATGACAAATCTCGCCTCTATTTACAGCGCTCTCGGTGATCAAGAAAAATCACTCGAATACCTTATGAAGGTAGAGGAACTCAAAAAGAAAATGCAATAAATGTATCGACTATCTCAGATGTTCTGTCAGTTTATCGATCATCGATTATTATAAATTCTATATGAGGATAATCTTCTTGAAATTTGCCTGTCATACCTGCTCAATAGTAGGTTCCTTATTACATGCAGGAATTATCATAGAACCTCTTGGCCATTCATGTACTGCATCACCGCGTATAGTGTTCCAGAGCGGAACCGACCTTATCGTACGCAGCATCAACACTCAATGAACTATCCAATAGATAAAACCGCACACCACATACGCAACGATTGTTATTCGTACTACTATCATTCAGGGTGATCCTGCAGTTTTATAAATATTTTTTGAAAATGTGAAACCTACTGATACTCATCCCAACTCTTAACTTTCAAACTCTTGAGAGATGTCCTACTGATTGCTTCTACGAATCTTTTTGCCAGTTGTAGATTAGTAATTAATGGCACATTAAAATCAACTGCGGCACGTCGTATGAGGTAGTCGTTATCGAGTTCTTCTTTCTCAATGTTTTTAGGAATATTTACGACCAAATCGATTTTTTTATCAATAATGTACGTCAATGCATTTGGTTCTCGTTTATCTAACGGCCAGTAGAGTACTTCTGCAATAACACCATTGTTTTTTAGAAACTCTGCCGTTCCCTTCGTAGCATACAGTCGAAACCCCATACGTTTAAGTAATCTCGTACTCTCGAGCAACTCGGCTTTACTATATATTGGTCCTGTCGATAACAATATTGTTTTCTTCGGTAAGGTGAACCGTACTGATAAAAGGCTCTTTAAAAATGCTTCATTAAAATCGTCACCGATACACGCAACTTCGCCGGTCGAGGTCATTTCTACGCCGAGAAGAGGGTCTGAACCCTTTAATCTGGTGAAGGAGAATTGCGGTGCCTTTACGCCGACATAGTCCAAGTCAAAAGAGGAACGATCTATCGTAGGAACAGGTTTGCGCATGATAATTTTCGTAGCAAAGTCTACAAAGTTAAGTTTGAAAATTTTTGAAACAAACGGAAAACTTCTCGAAGCACGTAAATTGCATTCGATGACTTTCACGTCGTTATCTTTTGCTAAAAACTGTATATTAAACGGACCGTTTATTTTAAGCGACTTCGCTATCTGCTTCGCAATTATTTTAATTCTGCGCATCGTCTCGAGATAAGTTCTCTGCGGCGGGAGAACCATCGTGGCATCGCCCGAGTGAACGCCCGCGTTCTCAACATGTTCAGAGATGGCATAACAAAAGAGCTTACTTTCTTGTGCAACTGCATCAATTTCTATTTCCTTCGCATCAGTTATAAATTTACTGATAACGACGGGGTGCTCCTTGCTTATCGATGATGCTTTTCTCAGATATTCTTCTAACTCATCCTGACTCAACGCGATACTCATCGCCGCACCACTGAGCACATAGCTCGGTCTCACCAGGACAGGGTAACCAACTTTTTCCGCAAACGTCGCAGCTTCTTTTAAGCTCGTCAATTCCCGCCATTCTGGTTGATCCACGCCCAATGTGTCGAGCAACTGCGAAAACTTGTGTCTATCCTCTGCCCGATCAATACTCTGTGGAGATGTCCCGAGTATGTGTGCGCCAGCTTTATGTAGGGGTAATGCTAAATTATTCGGTATTTGACCGCCCACTGAAACAATAATCCCTAATGGTTTTTCCTTATCATAAATATCTAATACCTTTTCAAATGTCAATTCCTCAAAGTAGAGTTTATCACAAATATCATAGTCCGTACTCACGGTTTCGGGATTACAGTTTATCATTATTGTATTATAGTTCAGGTCTTTCAATGTTATCACTGAATTTACACAACACCAATCAAACTCCACTGATGAACCGATTCTATAGGCCCCTCCTCCTAAAACAACAACTTGGTTTTTTTCTTTGAAATCGAGGTCATCCTCATAACCATTGTAGGTAAGGTACAGATAATTAGTTTTCGCAGGATACTCTGCTGCTAACGTGTCTATCTGTTTTACATACGGCACAATACCTAGTTTTTTCCTCTTTTCTCTCACACGTAGTGCAGTACTTTTGATAAGAATGGCAATCTGGCAGTCCGAAAAACCTTTTTGCTTTGCTTCCCTCAATAAGTTCGCAGGAACGTTCTTCAAGCTATAGTGTTTCAATTTTTTTTCTATCTCGACTATATTTTGGATTTTATACAAAAACCACGGGTCAACGCCAGAGAGGCGGTAAATTGTGTCGACTGAATATCCTCTTTTCATCGCCTCGGCAATGGCAAACATTCTCTTATCGGTGGGTTCCTTGAGTTCTTTTTCGAGATCATTGAGTATCAGATCATTACATACTAAGCCGTTCATTCCAACATCAAGCATTCGAATTGCCTTTTGAAGTGCTTCCTCGCAGCTCCGTGCTATTGCCATAACTTCACCCACAGACTTCATTTCTGATCCGATACTAAAACTTACTTTTTTAAATTTTTGCATATCCCAGCGTGGGTACTTGAGCACGACATAGTCGAGTGCCGGCTCGAAACACGCCGATGTTTCTTTCGTGATGATATTTGTAACATCAGTCAAACTGTGTCCCAATGCAAGCTTTGTTGCAACAAAGGCGAGCGGGTACCCTGTCGCCTTCGATGCGAGGGCTGAACTTCTACTTAACCGAGCATTAACTTCAATGATCCGATAATCCTCAGACTGTGGGTCGAGTGCAAATTGTATGTTACACTCACCAACAATGCCGAGGTGCCGTATCACCTGTATCGAGAGGGCCCTCAACTTAAAATTTTCCGGAGCGGTCAATGTTTGTACGGGAGCAACAACAATACTCTCGCCGGTGTGAATTCCCATAGGATCAACATTCTCCATAGAACAGACGACGATGCAGTTATCGTAACGATCTCTCACCACTTCGTATTCGAGTTCCTTCCAGCCCCCAAAGTATTTTTCTATCAATATCTGTTTTGTAAAGGAAAATGCCTTCTTCGTGATCTCGGTGAGCTGCTTTCTATTATGAGCAACACCCGAGCCCAATCCACCGAGCGCATATGCCACTCGACAGATAACCGGATACCCGATCCTCTCGGCTACGCTGATCGCTTTATCAACATCCTCTACCGCCTCGCTGATTGGCACTTTGAGGTCAATCTCTTTTAATTTCCTAACAAACAAATCTCTGTCCTCGGTATTTTGGATCGCCTCAATAGGGGTCCCTAAGACTTCAACGTTGTACTTTTCAAAAACGCCGTTCTCAGCTAATTCGACACCGACATTCAATGCTGTCTGTCCCCCAAAACCAAGGAGTACGCCATCGGGCTTCTCCTTTTCAATAACTTTCTTCACGAAATAGGCATTGAGTGGTAAAAAGTAGACCTTATCAGCCAGATAATCTGATGTCTGAATTGTCGCAATGTTCGGGTTAACCAACACTGTTCTAATCCCCTCTTCTTTCAACGCCTTAATAGCCTGGCTTCCCGAGTAGTCAAACTCTCCGGCTTGTCCAATCTGTATTGCACCTGAACCTAAAATTAAAACCTTATGCGGTTTTGTTCTCTTCTCCATTATTATTGCATCACCCTCAAAAACACATCAAAAAGGAATTCTGTGTCATCTGGTCCAGGAGATGCCTCGGGATGGAACTGCGTCCCAAAAAATGGTTTTGATATATGAATAATGCCTTCATTCGTCTTATCGTTATTGTTGACGAACCACACGCGCCAGTCCTCGGGTAATGTATCCGAATCAACTGCGTAACCATGATTTTGTGAGGTGATGTAGCATCGCTTCGTCCCCGCCTCAACACAAGGTTGATTGTGACTCCTGTGCCCATATTTTAATTTGTAGGTGCTGGCGCCAGCTGCAAGACCCAGTATTTGAGAGCCGAAACAGATACCAAGGATTGGAATATTTTTGGACAGCATCAGCTTAACATTATCGATCGTTGCACCACACTGTTGTGGATCACCCGGCCCATTGGCGATCACAACACCGTTCATTTTTTCTTTCGAGAAATCATAATCCCATGGAACGCGTACTACCGTAATATTTCTCTTTAAAAATGCCCTTAATATATTATTTTTCACACCACAATCGACAACGACAACCCTCAACTTTCCTTTTTTATACACAATCGGTTCTTCGATGCTCACCTCGGCTACAAGATTTCTCTTGTTTGGATCTTGGAATGGCATGCCGTCTTTATTAATGACAATTTTACCGAGCATCGTTCCTTCTTCTCTCAACTTCTTCGTCAATCGTCGCGTATCGATGCCATATAATCCCGGGATATCGCACTCTTTGAGCCATTCTGATAAAGACTTCTTCGCATTCCAATGTGAATATGCACTACAGTTATCTGTTATCACCAGACCCTGCACACAAATTTTTTCCGACTGGAAATACTTGAGTAAACCATCCTCTCTCTCATATCCCGGGACACCATAATTACCGATTAAGGGATATGTCAGGACAAGAATTTGGCCATGATAGGAAGGATCGGTCAAACTTTCTGGATAGCCGACCATTCCTGTGTTGAATACAACTTCTCCGGTCACGGTGCGTTCAGAGCCGAAAAGGTATCCCTGGAATATGGAACCATCTTCAAGAATGAGTTTTGCCTGCTGTTTTTCAGATGCCATCGCTCATAACCCCCACGTACACACCTTGTGCTAAAGAATAAATTATACAGAAACCTATATCTTCTCGGAGGTTGCCAGTTTCACACAACCCGCTCATGTGCGTGTTGTGTATAGTTCCCCACCACTATAGTGTTTTCGCTTTTCCATGCGCCGGTTTCATCCACAAAACTTTAAGATTTTATTCGTTTAAAATCCTTTGTCAACACCTTAGAGTTGTTATTGATAGGTACCTCTCTATGAAAGCGATGAATATTTTTTCAGAGCTCTTTTCACCATTTCTTGACAGCCACATGAAATAGACTATACTATGAGTTGATCAAGGAGGTATTATGGCAACCTACATATTAGTTACAAAACTTTCACCCGAGTTAACACGCGATGTGAAAAAACGAGCTGAGATTGGAAGAACCTGGATGCAGAGGGTAAAAAAGGACTGTCCCGAGGTAAAGTTTCTTGCCCACTATGCCCTGCTCGGGCCATATGATTTTCTCGATATTTATGAAGCACCGAATGAAGAGTCTGCGGCAAAGGTTTCGATGATTAGCCTCTCGGGTGGAGCAACAGCAGCAGAATCGTGGACTGCAATTCCTTATAAAAAATTTGTAAACTTAATCAAAAACCTATAATCAAATCGTTGGATGCAGAACGAGTTGTTATTGGGTCAAGGTTGAGAAGCTGGGATTATTTATTTTATCTGCAGCACACAAGTAGTAGACTACCTCTTTAAAAATCCGAAGAGACCACCCTCCTTTTTTGCTTCTTTTATCTCCTTTTCCTCTTCTTTCTCTTTTTTGGGTTCTTGCGAAATTATCTTTACCAACCCGGATGAAATTAAGCCGTAAAGAATGCGCGATGTATCGAACTCTGATATGTTTAATCTCTGCGCAATATTTTTGATACTCAACGTCCCGTCCACAAAACCGAGTGCTTTCCACTCTTCGGGCTTCAAGTTTATTCTTTCTACCCCTGCCTCGGGGACCTCGACGATTTTCACTATGGCCTCAGTTGACGAAATCACTTTTTGAATTCTATTGAGCTCATCGATACGCCGAGCTGCCTCTAGAATTACCTGTTGTATCGGTAAATTCATATTAGGCGTAATGCTCACCTCACCAGGATTGAATATAAATTTCCCTTTTTCCCATCTCAAGATAGCATCGATTGCTTCTTCACCCTTAATGGAATTCGTTTTTGCGTAGATAACATTACCGCCTTGAAAATAAACAATGCCCACATCATCATCGGAGTGAATCCTCAAACTTCCGTCTTTCTGCCCCAACTGGATGAGTTGAAAGAGATCAGTAAGTTCAAAATCTGTTAAATTTCCTTCGAGTGGCATTATTCTGAATACACTCCCATGTTTTGGTATTTTTTAATTCTAGACGAAATGAGTTCCTCAGCAGGGATTTCTAACAGCTGCTGGACATGTTTTAACAACGCTTCCTTGATATTTTTCGCGGTTTTATCAATGTCCATGTGGGCGCCCCCTACTGGATCAGGTATTATTTCGTCTATGATACGAAACTGGGCGAGGTCTTGCGCAGTGAGTCTTAACGCTTCTGCCGCTTCTTTATTTCTTGAAGCGTCGCGCCATAATATTGAGGCACAACCTTCAGGAGAAATGACTGAATAGATAGCATTCTCAAGCATCAAAATTCGATCGCCCAAGGCGAGAGCCAGCGCGCCACCAGAACCACCTTCTCCCAGAATAAGCACGATAATGGGTACTGGTAAAGTCGCACACTCGAATAGATTCACGGCGATCGCCTCTGACTGACCACGTTCTTCAGCGCCAACTCCAGGATATGCACCGGGTGTATCAACCATTGTTATGACTGGCATATTAAACTTCGCTGCCATTTTCATAACGCGTAAAGCCTTTCTGTAACCTTCTGGATGCGGCATCCCAAAATTTCTTTTGATCTTTTCCTTTGTATCCCTCCCCTTCTGCTGGGCAACAATGGTAACACTTACATTATCAAGTTTTGCAATACCACTCACTACTGCCCAGTCATCTCTAAAGCGCCTATCACCATGAAGCTCGACGAAGTCATTCGTAACCACGCTCAAGATATCTAGTGCGAGTGGTCTCCGTGGATGACGCGCCAGTTGGACACGCTGCCAACGGCTCAGATTTGAGTAGATTCTTTTTTTTAGTTTTTCTGCCTGCGCTTTCAGGCGTGTAATCTCTTCTTCAACACCATCTATTCCTTTGAGTTCCTCAATCTTTTTTTCAAGCTCAATAATTGGTCTTTCAAAATCCAACCAGATGCCATTCATTAAAATTCCAATCCTATACCGATGGTATTTATCATACCGAGTCCGTGCGGATAGAAGGCTCCTCCGTACCTGATGCCCAATCCTCCGTAATTGACGACGAGTCCAAACCCTGGGTAAAGACTCTCACGATAATTCAGAGCAGTGCTCAATGCTACACGTTTGTGAATGGGAACATCAACACCCAATCCAAACTCCAGCGCATCTTGATTGACTAAATAGTGTATATCAAAACTTCCAACGATTTTTTTGAGCGTGTAATAACCGCCGAAATTTAAACGCGCAGGAAGAGTCACAT
>CP070664.1:646043-657233 GCA_020355325.1 Caldifarciminota bacterium | reverse complement strand
TTGGGGACTTCTTTTGGATTCAAATCGATCATCACCATCATCTTCACTAATTTACTCATCGATTTTTTGGTCTATTCGGCACGGATTCCAACACCGACAGATAATGAAATTCTTGCGGCGCTGTATGGCGGGTTATTGCTCGGTCTAGGCCTCGGCCTCATTTTTCGGGGTGGCGCCAGCACCGGTGGAACAGATATCGTTGGTCAAATACTCAATCGCTTCACCAACATGTCAGTAGGTATGTCAATCATGATTGTCGATGTTGTAGTGATAACACTGGCAGGGCTTACGACCAACTCGATTGAGCTTGCTCTTTTGGGATATCTGGCTCTCTTTCTATCTTCTAAGGTGATCGATATCGTTCTTGAGGGTATGGATTACGCACGCGCCGCATTTGTTGTGAGCCAAAAAAATGAGAAAATTGTTGAAGAGATCTATGAAAAAATGAAACGCGGCGTGACTATTCTCGATGGATATTCGCCGTATACCAAGGAAAAAAAGCCAGTTATTATGTGCGTCATCACAAAACGTGAGACACAAATCTTTAGATCATTAGTTAAAGATATTGACGACGAGGCATTCGTCATCCTCACCGATGTCTTTGAGGTCTTGGGGAGAGGATTTCGGCCGAGGATATAGGTGAAATGTAAAATACCAAACATATCACAAAATTCAAATGCTAAACTCTCTATGTCATTTCTTATTGTAGCTTGACATTTTACACTAATCGGGTAGAATAACCAGCGACGAAGAGGAGGAGAAGACTCTCCTTTATGAATCCTTCACTATACGTTATTTTCGAGCCAGCTCAAAACGGAGGTTGAGATGAAAAAAATAGAGAAGAGAGAGTTAAATGTTTACTCTAATGTAATTAGACAGTTCAACAAAGCAGCGGACCTGATGAAGCTTGATTCTGATATTCGGAAAATCTTGGCCAAGACGAATAATGAAATAGTCGTTAACTTCCCTGTGAAAATGGATGATGGTCGGATCGAGATGTTCACCGGGTACCGCGTGCAACACAACAATGCATTGGGACCATACAAGGGTGGGCTCAGATACCACCCAGCGGTTTATATTGACGAGGTGCGTGCGCTTGCCACATGGATGACCTGGAAGTCGGCGATCATGAATATTCCCTTTGGCGGCGCAAAGGGAGGAATTCAGTTTGATCCAACGAAGTGCTCGTTCAACGAGCTCCAACGAATAACTCGGCGCTTCACCTTTGCATTGGGTAATAACATAGGGCCCGAGTATGACATCCCTGCACCAGACGTCAACACGAATGCCCAAATTATGGCGTGGATTCTCGACACCTACCTGTCGACACAACCACCGCATGAACGACAGCGCTGTAGCCATGTGGTTACGGGAAAGCCTATTGAGGCAGGTGGAAGCTTAGGCCGTGATAAGGCGACAGGGCAGGGTGTTGTCTTCACGACTGAACAGTGGGCAAAGGATAAAGGATTCGATCTTAATGGAGCCACGTATACGGTACAGGGATTTGGCAATGTGGGTTCTTGGGCGGCCCATCTCTTGAAACAGCACGGTGCACAGCTCATTGCTGTTGAGGATGTTACCGGTGCAATTGCCAATCTCAAGGGTATTGATCCTGATGAGCTTATCAAATATGTTGAAAAGACAGGCGGTGTGAAAGGCTTCCCCGGTTCCAAACAGATTGACCATATGACACTATTCAAGACAAAAGCGGATATCTTCATACCTGCCGCATTAGAAAACCAGATAACTGTTGAAACAGCACCCCTCTTGGATGTTAAAGTCATTGCTGAAGGAGCGAACGGCCCGACCGATCCTGACGGTGATGAAATTCTGCAGAAGAGAGGAATCGATGTGATACCCGATATTCTGTGTAATGCGGGTGGTGTTATTGTTAGCTATTTTGAGTGGCTCCAGAACAAACGGAGTGAATTCTGGGAGCTCAATGAGGTAGACAAAAAGTTATACAGGTTGATTATCAACGGTTATGAGCGCGTGTGTGACACAGCGAAGAAGTTTAAATGTGACTGGCGTACGGCTGCTTACATCGTTGCGTTGAAGCGGCTCGAACACGTCTACAAAGAACGGGGGATTTTCCCATAATATTAAGGGGTCAGAAAAGTTATGAAGCGCATTAGTTGGCAAGTGCTCTTAGGAGTAGCACTCATTGTACTCTCTGTCTTTGTCTATTTCCTTCATTATCTCTTATTTCATGATATCCACCACATTTTCATCTATCTCGTTGGAGACATTGCCTTTGTCTTTATCGAGGTTTTGCTCGTTACGCTCATTATTCATCGACTACTTGGTGAACGAGAAAAGCGCGCTATGCTTGAGAAGATGAATATGGTGATTGGAACCTTCTTCAGCGAGGTTGGCACAGAACTTCTCAGAACATTCTCTCAATTCGATGCAGAGTGCGACACGATTAGAAAACATCTCATGGCAACACAGAACTTCTCTGATAGAGATTTCACACGCGCCAATAAAGGCCTTAAGGATTACGAGTGCGTTATTAAAAGCGACAGAGAGCATGTAGAGGAATTAAAAAAATTTCTTGTCAAGAAGCGGAATTTTTTACTTCGTCTCTTGGAAAATCCCAATCTGCTCGAGCACGATTCATTCACCAATCTCCTCTGGGCAGTATTTCATCTCACGGATGAGCTCGCTCACAGAAAAAATATTCGCCAAATACCTGATTCAGACTATGAACACCTTGTTGGCGATATGAAAAGAGCTTACAAATTATTGCTTTCTGAGTGGTTGGATTACATGAAGCACTTAAAAGACAGCTATCCGTATCTTTTTTCTCTGGCTATGCGAACGAATCCCTTTGATCTCACTGCTACACCAGAAGTACAATAGAAGAAGTGGGTTCAATGGGTTCGGGTCTTGAAATTTGAAAGTATATGCTTTGAAGGGCGTATAATTTCTCGCGGTCACTCTCCTCTTTTCATAGGGCATCTATTGAACATCAATTTCAAATTTCAAGACCCGACCCCAAATTCTTCTTCGTTCGGTCGGCCTCGATACGCTCCATGATGAGAGGAGGAATGTCGGTTGGATACGAACCGGTAAAACACGCTGTACAGAAACCACGAACGCCTGCCCCGACACCCCTGATGAGCCCTTCGACAGTTTGGTATATCAAGGCATCTGCATTAATCAATTTTTTAATATCCTCAATCGATTTATCGCTGGCAATAAATTCACCCCTCGTTTGCATGTCTATACCATAGACACAAGGAAATCTCAATGGTGGTGAGTAGAGTGCATAGTAAATTTCTTGCGCTCCAAAGCTTCTGAGCAAACCAATTATTTCTCGTGAGGTATTGCCTCGAACGATTGAATCATCAACCAGCAGTATTTTTTTACCTGTTATCTCGGACTTTATGGGGTTCAATTTTAATCTCACTGCTTCGATTCTCTCAGATTGGGTTGGCATGATGAATGTTCTGTAGATGTAGCGATTTTTTATGAGCCCTTCACGATGTTTCACTCCGAGTACCTCCGCTACCATCTGTGCTGCGCCCCGTGCCGTATCAGGAATTGGAATCACGACATCGGGTTTAATCTTGTGCGTTGAGCACTCATTACCGAGTTCCTTACCCAGCCGGAGTCGAGCTTCATAAACCCCAATTCCATCAATAACTGAATCTGGTCGTGCAAAATAGACATATTCGAAAATACACGTGGCCTTTTTACCTTTCTCGATCTGCTTTCTGTAGCAATCCCCCTCGCAATTGATAAACAGTGCCTCACCAGACTGTACATCGATGATGTCTTTGTATCCGAGGAGGTCGAGGGCAACACTCTCCGATGCAAAACAATAACCCGTCTCGTCTTTACCGAAGACAAGGGGCTTTATGCCGTGTTTGTCACGGAACGCAAGTAATCCTTTATGCGCAATGACAGACACGACTGAAAAACTTCCATTCAATCGTTCATATACTTTTTTGAGCGCCCGAAACAATTTCTCGGGTTCAAAAATTCTAAGATCCATTTTTACTAACTCTATGGATAAGAGATTCAATATAACTTCGGCGTCACAATTTGAATTCAAATAGCGGAGTTCATTTTCGATTAATGTTTTCTTTAAATCAAAATAATTTACTAGATTACCATTATGTGCAAGGGCAATGCCGTACGGCGTGGTACTAATGAATGGTTGGGCATCTTCAACCACACCAGCGCCAACTGTCGGATAGCGAACATGCCCGATACCGATGGTGCCTTTTAAACGCTCGATATTTTTCTGATTAAATACGTTGAGCACGAGTCCATTGCCTTTTTTGATATGAAACCCTTGCTCAAACGTTGCGACGCCCGCAGCGTCCTGTCCACGATGCTGAAGGGCGACGAGTGCTGGATAGATTTTATCTATCGCAGAATCCTGATCTATAATACCAACTATGCCACACATACTTCAATCCCCCGTTGGTGACTTAATTTCTAAATTCGAAGCACTAAATTCTAAACAATTTCGAATTTAGGATTTAGGATTTTGCTCATCTGGGATTATCTAATCGTTCGAGTCCTTGTCTTATTTTCTTGTATGTTTCTACGAGTGCCTCTGATACAACTTTGGTATTTGATAAAATTGGCATGAAGTTTGTGTCACCCTGCCACCGTGGGACGAGATGAACATGAACGTGGTCAACGACACCCGCACCAGCGACTTTACCCTGATTGATGCCAATATTATAGCCCTGTGGCTTCATTGTATGATCAATTGCGTTCATTGTCCTTATGAGTAAACGGTTTATTTCTAAAATTTCACTGTCATCTAAATGTTCTAATAATCCCACATGACGCACCGGGGCAACCATGATATGTCCGTTATTGTACGGGTAACGATTCATGATGGTAAATACTTGTTTTCCTATTTCTATAATGAGCGCTTTTTGATGGTCTTTTTTCTTTAGTCCATCGCAGAAGAAACAGCCAGATCCAGGATTGCGGATATACTCAACGCGCCAGGGTGCCCACAATTTTTCCATTTATATCCTCCACTTGACCAATTCATCGTGCCCGATTGGTTTCACCGATATCTTGCTGATCTTTTTCAGATGTTTGTAGCATACCGCAACCTTACTCTGTCCTGCCTTATCGCTATAGCGCGCAGTGATGGCTGCGGCTGTTTTTAAAAATTTTTTATCGCCTAATAACAACGCATTGGGGCTTCCGGTGTCGGGCACATAGATCAGTGTGTATGAAGAATTCATGAGGCTCTCAATTTTTTTATTCTCTTCTTCATTTCGGCCAACGATCAGCTTCGTTTCGGGAGCGAGTCTGAAATGGCGACCGATCCTGAGGAGTTCAATATCCCCGAGCTCAATCTTTTCCTGAAATCTCATCAGATCAGCCAATCGTCGACAGAACCCTGGATCAGTGAGGAGGCATCCTCCGCCGGGTGAGTAGAACTGCGAGATATTCATTTTCTTCGCCAGATAGAGTTCATACTTACGTGACCTTCCCTTTATTTTAAGTAAATTACTTCTATCAACCATTCCTTCTCGTTCGGGTATTGTTGCGGGCAAGAGGCCGCCGCTCAATGGCCGTACAATTTTTCCTTCGAGTCCAGCTTTTTTTTCTATAAGCATGAGTGTTTCAAAACGCTGAGACATTGGACGCTGGTCAAGTACCTCACCAGTGATGATAAAATCAGCTCCTATCTTTTCCATATACTCCTTTGCCTTCAGTAACATTAAGATTCTGCAATCAACGCAGGGATTGAGGTTCTTACCATATCCATATTGCGGATTACGGATAATTTTAATGAACTCCTTGCTCATATCTTTTGTTACTAAATTCGGTATCTCTGGTAAGGGCTTCGGCGCGAGAAATATATGCGATATATGGAGTGGAAAGACTTCAACGCCCCATTCTTTTGCAATCGCAAGTGCCAGCGAGGAATCGAGACCGCCGGAGTAAAGAACGACCGCTTTCATTTTTACCTGAGCTCGTTTAATGCATTGAGGAGCGAGGTGTCACGAGGGTACATTTCCAGTAATTTTTCTAAAGCCAGCACTGCAGCAGTCGTGTCATTTTTATCTAAAGCAACGGAGTAGAGTCCAATGTATGCCTGAGGATGTCGTGGATCTAATGCTATGGACTTTTGGAAGTATTCAAGGGCCATGTCAAAGTTGCCCATCTGTCTATAGAGCATACCAATTCTCGCCATCAGTTCTGGATCTCGTACATCAATTTGTGAAAAATAGTATTCCGCACTATCCTCCATTCGGAGTTGTGCAAAGAGGATTCCTAAGTTGTACAAAAATGGATAGTCCTCGGCAGGTTCAAATAAGAGAGCAAAGCGCCAGGCGTTCACTGCTCCTCGGAAATCACCTTGTTCTCTGAGGGCAAGCGCGATATGAAAGAGCCCTGCCGCGTAATTTGAATATAAACGCCGTGTATTGTAATCTTTCATGAGACTATAGCTGTAGAATTCGCCTTCCCGTTTTCGTGCATCAAAATTTGGCAAAAGCGTGGAAAGAAATTCCTGAGCGTCGGGCTTAAACAAACCTGTATATCGATAGGTGTTATAGAAAAATTCCTTTGTGAGGGATACATCAATATTATAAGGGTACGGAACACTATCACCAGTAAGCCGCCAGACGAGCGCTTCGAGTTGGAGATACGATTGAAATCCTTCAAAATTCTCAGGCGAGACCGTCGATGCAAAGTATATTGTTCTCTCACCACTGTAGTCCTTGAGATAGCGTGTTGCAAATTCTTCTTGGCTGATGAAGTAATCTTCGTCACTCAATTTGATGCCGGCATTGGTCGCGATGATATTTCTCACCATGATATCTTTGACCCAGATAATTCTCCGGTCACGTGTCATCTGTGGTTGGAGTCGTTTAATAACGTACTCACTGAAGCTGATCGGCGCTCCCCAGTATTTCAATTGCCTGATATACCAATCTGTATTAATGAGGGAAAGGTTGGCAATGATGACACTTCTCTTCGTTCCTAAAACTTCCTGGGCAAACCATAGTGGGAATGTATCATTATCACCATTCGTGAAGATAATCGCATCGTCATCGCAGGAGGCGAGCATGTTATACCCATAGTCCTTGGGAATGAAATTGCCATAACGGTTGTTGACACGGAAATTAGTAACCAAGGGTATTAATGAAAATGCTATGATAGCGCTGAGTCCACCGATCGTAGCAAGTTTTTTATTCTTTAATTCTCTTTTCAGCCAATCGATGAATCCAAGAAACCCAAAACCAATTAAGATACCAAAATAGGTATGTCCGGTATGGAAGAAATAATCCCGTTCTCGTACCTCTCGTGGTTGGTGTTGAGGATTGGCATCGCTCGGCGAAAATTTTAAGTTCAGGTAACCAACCATCGCGAATGAAAGCATGAACATAATCATCAGCATAAAAAGAAATATCTTCTTTTCGCGTTTGTACAGTTCGACCATGCCCCAGATAGACAATACGTAAAACAGGGCGAGCACAATCGCGCGGAACAGTTGATGTGATTCTTCGGGAACAGGCTGCCATGATAGGTATCGTATAAAGAGGGCAAGTTGCCAAAAATATCCTTCAATGATGCCAAAACCTGTCTCTTCTTGGGTCTGTCTGGGTATTATCTTCGCCGGGCCATATTGTGCACGGTGCAAGACGTTATTGAATGTTGAGTTGTAATTAAAGAGTGCGCCGAAGGTGAAATTCTCACCAGGATCGCATTCGTTAATTCTCGGCGCAACATTTTCTCCTGCGAGATAACGTTCTTTTACTGTTTCGTCCCTATATGACTGGGTGAGTCGTGCTGCCCTGATAGGTAGATATAATTCTGTTGAAATGCCAACGATGATGAGAAAAATTCCAGCCCAGAAAAAACGCCAGTTCCTGTATTTCCTCGGATTATTGATTGTGAGCATGAGTGCGAGTGCGAGGATGAGACCAAGCACGACGAGTCCCGGAGTATAGAGTGCCTGTGGTAATAGAAACAGCGAGCCGAAGAAAAGCACCTGAAAGATGCCTAACAACAGTAAGAGAGTGTCTTTGAGATAGCGGCGTTCAATGATAAATATAAATACATAGAAGGGAATGAAAATTAAAAAGGGAGTGAGGTGGATTCCGGTCGATAAAAAAATGATGTAGAATGATAAGAGCAAATATTTGTTTTTTGGTGTACCCAGTTTAACGCTCTCATACCACAGGAGTGCTAAGTAATTTATGAGCACAAATGCAAAGGTCGCTGATGCATATACTTCGGTTTCTATTGCATTTTCCCAGACCGTGAAGAAGAATGACGTACCTAGACAGGTTGCGAAGGCAACGATCACGAGCGTTAATTGATTAGTATTTTGTCGAAAAAGACGAAAGATTTTCAGAATCATTCTGTACAACAAGAAAGCCGTGATAACTGAAATACCGAGTCCAAGCAGATTCATCTGCCAGGCAACCTCTTTTGAGATGGGTAATACTGCAGCAATGCCAGTCATGAGTATGAGCCAGGCTCGTCCAAGGAATACGTAGAATGGTGTTCCTGGTGGATGAGGTATCGCCAGCGTATAGGCTGAGGCAATGAATTCACCGCAGTCCCAAAACGAAAGAGTGGGTGCTACAGTATAGAGATATACGCCACCCACGATAACTAATAAGACATAAAGAAGAATATTTTCTAGTTTTTTATAGTCCATTCAACCTCCTGGCCTTTATTATAATCAAACAGAGCTCGTTGTCAATATGACGTACCCTGCGTGTTTTATGGTCGTGAGACATTGTCGACGGTGCTTTTGAGGTTTCCATTACTTGACTTATTCTCAGTTTGCAGTATACTTAACCGTGGAGAACAGTATCAGAAAAATCGGCCGTGAGCAACTCGAAGTCCTTTTCCAAATGGCGAGTTCTCTCTCTTCGACACTGGAACTGTCAAATATTTTGAACATTATCATGGAGAGTGCGAAGACATTGCTGAAGGCTGAGGCGAGTTCTCTCCTCCTCCTGGACGAGACAACCAACGAGCTGTACTTTGCAAGTGCCACTGGTCATGTTTCCGAACGTTTGAAAAACCTTACCGTGCCACTCGATAAGGGCATTGCAGGAGCATGCGTTCGGACAGGGAAGCCAAAGGTTGTTGACAACACGTCCGGTGATAGAGAGTTTTATCCGCAGATTGATAAACATACTGGTTTTTCCACACGGTCAATCATTGCTGCGCCGCTGACGATTTCGGGAAAGACGATCGGCGTTATTGAGGTTCTCAATAAGAAGGGTAATCAAGTTTGGACCGAGGATGATAAGGAGCTGCTCATCATCATCGCACTTCAAGCCGCGCAGGTAATTCAAAATGCTCAGGTGCATCTCAAGATGCGGGAACAGCAAGATTTATTGCGAGATGAAATCGATGCACGATATGCTATCGTATCTGCAAGCAAGCAATCGAAAGAAGTATTGAAGCTTGCAGAAATGGTTGCTCAAAGTAACACCACCGTCTTACTGCTCGGTGAGAATGGCACCGGGAAAGAGCTCATTGCCCGTTACATTCATCGGCTGAGTCCACGAAAAGAGCGTCCCTTTATCGCAGTAAGTTGTGCTGCACTTCCGACTACACTATTGGAAAGTGAATTATTCGGCTACGAAAAAGGAGCATTCACCGGAGCCACCACATTGCGTAAGGGACGGTTTGAGCTCGCCAACAAGGGGACAATATTCCTCGATGAAATCGGTGATCTCTCACCGGAGACACAGATCAAGCTTCTCAGGGTGTTACAGGAACGGGAATTTGAGCGTCTCGGTGGTACCAAGACCATTAAAGTCGATGTGCGGGTGATCGCCGCAACAAATCAGGATCTTGAAGAGAAGATAGCGGAGAAGTTGTTTCGAGAAGACCTTTTTTACAGATTAAACGTTTTCCCGATACACATACCCCCGCTGCGAGAAAGAAAAGATGATATTCCTGTCTTGGCTCAGAATTTTCTTACAATTTATGCTCGCGAAATGAACAAAGTAGTTACGAGCATCAGCAATGAAGTTATGGAAAAATTACTGAATTATGATTGGCCGGGCAATGTCAGGGAATTGCAAAATGTGATCGAACGGGCAGTTGTGTTAGTCAATAGCGATACCATAACGAATGATTGTTTGATGCTCCCCCAAAAACTAACTACAGAGGTGGCAACCTATGGTGATGGTTTGAAAGAGGCGGTTGAAAAATTTAAAATAAATTTTATTCAAGAGACGATTAAACGATGTGGTGGCAATCAACGCAAGGCAAGCAAGATATTGAAAATTCAGCCTTCGTATCTCTCTCGTCTCATACACAAAGAATACCCTCGTAGCAAAGAGCGGAGTGATACATAGGTGGTGTTATTCGTATGGATAAGAGAGACGTGCTCGTATATTCACCAGCTGATATAATACGCGAATCCAACCCAAACCATCTCCGCAGTATATTCTGACGCGAGACCTTGATACCGATAATGACAGTTTAATGATACACTTTCCGTCAAAAAGATGTTGAGGCCTGCATAGCCAGCGGCGATCAGTTGCGGTGTGGACGTTTCAATAAACTCAGCAATCGTTCCATCACTGACTGCGCTGTTAACATCGAGGTCGTTGCGAAAGAGGAGGGTGCCTTTCACACCGAGGAGAGGAGCGATGGGGATTCTGCCGATTCGCGGTTGAATGTTGATTCCAAGACCGAGTCCACCGGTGGACGATTCCTCAGAAGGATTATTTAAGTAGCAGGCCGATGTTTCGAAAAAAACATTCGGCAGGGCTTCAGCCTGCAGAGAAAGTTCCGCACCATAGAATATGCTTTGGATCTCGGCCGGCGAAATGTCTTTATAATCATTGGTATATTCACCACCGCCGCTTATTCCAATGCCGAGTCGACCTCCAAAGGCAAGAGACATGATGATTAATATTGTAGCTATTTTTTTCATGATTCACCTCTGGTTTATGGGGTAGCAAAATTGATGCCTATTCATCGAGACTTAAGTATTGATAAGATGTGGATTTGTGTGAATATCGTGGACAATAATTATAAAAAAGTATAATTATTTATACTAAATTATAATATTTTATGATCTCGTTATAGGAAATGCTCTTGTGTTTCTGGCGTTTACTCTATCTAATGAGTCCTAACCACGGACCTAATAAAAATTGGATTCTACCGATCAATAGACTGACGCGTGCCATGACCGTGTACCCAAATGAGGCACCGAAT
>CP070664.1:641614-645943 GCA_020355325.1 Caldifarciminota bacterium | reverse complement strand
TGTCGCCGAAGAGCAACCGCTGATGATTAAGACAATGACCATCAATAGTATTGAAACTCTCATTTTGTACCTCCTAACTGCAATTATAAACATAATTCAAGGTTTGTCAAGACTTAAGTCTAGAGGTTACGTTGAGAGATATTCTGTGGCGCTGTATATTGATACTTGATTTAACATGCGAGAAAATTTATAATAGAGATGATGACACCAGAAGAAAGAGCAAAAAGCCTACGAGAAGAGGCAGACAGAGTACTGAAAATGGTTCAACTTAAGAAACATTGTGCTTCTATCGGACAGATTGTCCTCACTGGCAGTTATTTCATGGATCTCATGATGTACCCCGATATCGATCTTTATTTACCACCAACGACAATTGAAAACTTTCTCACTATAGCGACAATGCTTGCTCAATATGATTGTGTTAAGCAGATTGTTTTTGAAAAAGGTGGTCCTGCTGAATTATCGAAAGGGCTTTATCTCAAACCATTGATTGAATATGGAAATTGGAAACGACCGTGGAAAATCGATATTTGGTCTCTACCATTAGATGTTGTCGATAAGAAGCAAAAAGAATTACAGGATTTCAAAAATCGCATGACTCCTACGCAACGTAGGCTTATACTAGAATACAAGTTCAGTATTCTGACAGAGACAGAGCGTACCCCAATGTTTAGCGGAATCTACATCTACCGAGCTGTAATCAATCTGGGCTTGAAAGATTTTACTAAGATAACCAAATATTTGAGAGAAAATGGAATAAATATATAATCTGAGCCGCTCTCGAGTATTATTAAATAAACTGTGAAGAAAAAACCAGTTGTAATAAGAACATGCCCATTCGGAAAGTCCTGGGATGCAATTTGGAAATGTTATCAGTTTAAGAAGGTTTATAGCATAAAAGTGAAGGGAATACCACAGAAAGTACTATATATTCCTCATATTGCAGTTAAGTAACATTTTCTAATTTCTTAATTTTATCCTTGACCTGTTCCTTAAACCAATCTTCAAGATAAGGTAAATATTCTCACGATATAGATATCGTAATTTGAAGAAATCTGCATGCCAAGGTTTAAGAGTAATCAATATAATAGCTGTGTCAACTTTTTAGCGATTGAAACGATATAACGCTCCGAACTTTTTGAACGGACGTCGTCATTATCCCGTCTATAGGACGTGGATTCTCGATTTTCAATCGGAACAAATCCTATGTAACAAAACAATAATGTGAGGAGTGAAGATTTAACGTTATCTCGTCACCACACTTATCCCAGTATTTCACAAAAATTTCACAATTTATAACTATAATTAATAAGACTGGTATGACCTGCCGTGGGCTTCGCGTGAGAATTGGTAATAGCTGCGGAGGTCTATGTGATAAGTTGTTCTCCTCTCGGTCGAGGCCCGCGGCAATATCTTTTATGCACTGTTGTTCTTATTTATATATCCTACTCTGCTATTTGCTCCAAGAGGACATCTATTGCCGCAGTGAGCTGATGGTCACTGCTTGACCCATCCTCTTCAGGAGCGTTTTCTACATAAATGTCCGGTTCAACCGGCATGTTCTCAAGATTTTCACCGGTGAGCATAAATCGTCCAGTTCTCGGAATACGGAATGTTGAACCATCGAACAGCTCGATATTATTGGTACCTATTACAGCACCATAGGTAGGAACACCAACAAGCTTTCCTAAGTTGAGTGCTTTGAATCCAGCAGGAAAAGCTTCGCCACCGCTGTAACAATGCTCGTTGATGAGCACCACGCTCGGCTTATTCCAAAACAGCATATTATAAGTCTTTTCACCGGCTCGTTCCATGGAGTAACTATAGGCAGTCCTTCCCAGGATATTCAAAATCTCATCGTGAATGACGCCGCCACCATTATACCGTACGTCGATGATGAGACCTTCTTTATCCATTTCTTCGTATAAATCCTTTTCGAATTTTCTCAGGTCTTCCGGCTCCATCCGGGCAATATAGAGATATCCAATTTTGCCATGACTCATTTCATGAACATACTTCTTATTCGCTTTTACCCAGTTTGTCTCTACTAAATTGATCATTGCAAGGGGGCTGCGTAATGTGACTTTTACATTTCTTTGCTTTCCTTTCATGAGAATCGTGAGCATAACTTTTTCATTGCTTTTATTGCGGAGCAGTGCATAAAAATTATCACTGTATATTATTTTTGTACCGTTGATATGGGTTATGATATCTCCAGGGCGAATATTCACGTCTTTTTCGGTTGCTGGTGAACCTGGAATCACGTCCTTTACTTTAACTCCCTCTCCCCGGTATTCATGGTCATAGAGTATTCCGAGTTCGCCGGTCCTCTCGCCACCGCCTTCGATTTTCCAGATGCCGAGGTGTGATGCATTCAGCTCTCCAATCATCAGTGACACAATATTATGAAAATCACGGGTCGTGCGCGTGTGTAATGCGCGGTTTTTATATTTATGATACATTGTCTTCCAATCTGTGCCATGGAATTCACTATCATAAAATCCATCTTGCAATGCCCACCATGCTTCGTCGAATGCGTGTTCCCGCTCTTCTAACATATCGATCCCAATTTCCACATCGAAACTGAGGGGTGTTGATTTTTCTGTTGCGATATCTACGCTAAAAAGGTTACCTGTTTCTAAGAGATAGTATATCGTTTTTCTATCTCGTAAAATTGTGAATTGCTTTGGCTCCACATTATTGTATGTAACTCTTTTGAGCTCTTTTCCGAACCAGTCGACGGTCCAGATATCCTTGCTTGCTTGATTGTCTGAATAGATGGCAAACTGCTTACCGTCAGGAGACTGCGCTACGTGATTGTACTCTCCTGAAACTTCGGCTACGGTATGAATTCTCTCTTCTATATCCTGGAAATCTATGTGTACAGAGACATCTTCTATTGAATCGGTGTCTGTTTTTTCCCAATATTCTCGATCTCGTTCTTCATCTTCCTTACGGAGAAACACGTATTTCATCCACAGATTGCCAATCGCATCTCGTGAAGCAAAGGCGATTCTTCTCCCATCAGCACTCCACATCGGCTTGTAATCGTCATTTGGATGATTTGAAATATTTATCGGTTCTTTGCTGCCATCTGCTGGTACAACAAAGACATCTTCTCGCCAGCCGAGTGTTTTCCTGCTGAAGGTAATCCATTTACTGTCTGGCGACCAGTCAATCCACAAAACGTCATTGTCAGGACATAATTTTCTGCTGTTCTTGCCATTTCTGTCCATCACGTAGAGTTCTTCTTTGTTCTTACAATAGGCAATGTGCTCACCATCCGGAGAAAATAAGGCTTTGATTTCAGTCACATCTGTGTCTATAATTTTACTCGTCTTAAAAATGAAATCATCGGAAAGCTTCTTTTCTGTTTCAGGTTCTATTGTATAGATATCCATATCGCCATCTTCCATGGAAGAATAGATGAGCATCTCTTTTTCAGGATGCCATGAAACATATTTTTCAATATAAGGTGTATTCGTTACGCGTGCTACCTTATCTGGCCTATTATCTTTCAGTGACATGACAAAAATATCACCGTGTACGATGAAGGCGAGTTCTTTTTCATCTGGAGAAAGCGCAAATTCAGATGCCTTGCTTGTAAAGACCTTAAAGGTAAAGGGATTTTCAGTGTAATCTTCGGTGACGGTGACATGCAATTTTTTCTTCTGCCCAGAAAGAATGTTGTATGTGTAGATGTATCCACGGCATTCATACGCAATGAGACTTCCATCCCAGGAGATTTCTGGCAAATGGATGTCCTCTGTCTCATAGGTAACTTGCTCTGGATTTTTTCCATCGATGTCCATTCGCCATATATTGCTGACGCTTGGTTCGCCCCTGTCACTCAGGAAATACAATTTTTTGTCAATCGCTGAATACATCGGATATCCATCCCGTCCAGGATGATCAGTAATCTTTTCTGATTCACCATCTGGTAATGTCTTTACCCATATTTCTTCGTTTGCACCTCCTCGGTACTTTCTGCGCCACCAGGGAGTATTACCTCTTTCGTAGAATAGTGTTTTTCCATCAGGCGTATAACATACGTGCCATGCTGTAAAACGAGTAATTGGTTGAGGAAGGCCGCCGTCTATCGACACTCGATAAAGCGCTGGCCGTAGTGTCGTTCTCGGCGAGACAAATACGACAGATTTTCCATCGGGTGTCCAGTTGTAGAGAGCATCGTACGTGGAATAGTAGGTAAGTCTTTCAGGTGGCTCAGTGCCATTAGCCCGCATGACGCATATGTCATCATTGCCCCATCGATCGGTTTGAAAGGCAATCCATTGTCCATCAGGTGACCAGAGCGATCTGCTCTCATAG
>CP070664.1:636694-641514 GCA_020355325.1 Caldifarciminota bacterium | reverse complement strand
TCACTTTTGGGTTAACTACCCAACAAGGGGGAATTCTTCCCCCTTATCTCCACTCACTTTTTGAAACTACATCAAAAACTTCGTGGAGGCCGCATATCCCCCTGTGCCCGTCGATCTCGCTCGTTACAAAAAAAAAGGTTGATGCCGTGTTGACTCGATTCTGTTGCTCAATATATCGTCGATCATACGTCACTTTTGGGTTAACTACCCAACAAGGGGGAATTCTTCCCCCTTATCTCCAATAAGTTTTCTAAAAAAATCCAAAAACTTATTGGAGGCCTCGAATCCCCCTATGCCCGTAGATCTCGCTCGTTACAAAAAAAAAGGTTGATGCCGTGTTGACTTGATTCTGTTGCTCAATATATCGTCAACTCAACAACTAAGCACTAAATCTAAAATACTAGATCCTAAACAAATTCTAATTTCTAAATTCAAATTTTCTAAACACAATACGTTTCGAATTAAAATATTTGTATTTTGTTATTGTTTGGAGTTTATTGCTCTGGATTTAGTTTTTAACCCTTCGGGTTAAACTGTCCAGTTGTATAATTTTACATACTTCAAATTTACATTGAATATCAAAAGAGGTGTGCGGTCAAGCTCAAGTCTCCTACACAACGCACTTATAATGAACTCCACCGTTATTTCGCTATCTATATTTATAAGTGATAACGGTATTGCCACTTCAGCAATTTGGTTCATTTCGTATACGACATTCTCATTTTTCCCCAGTATGATTTCTACTTCTTTCGGTTTATAAAACTTAATTTTGTATTCACACTCGGTAATGTCGTAATTTTCTATATCAAATCGTATGTACAGATTGTTATCATCGAAACCACAATAAATTGCCGAAAAGAGACCGGCATAGCGATGCATAGTACCACCCATTCGCTTAACATCGGCATGTCCAGCATTGTACCATTCATAAAAACTGGTAATCCTGCCATCAATTATTGGTGTTACTTTATCAATTGCCTGAAAGGTCAATGCCTCAGAGGTTTTCTTGATCGGTGCAAACAACTCTGGCGGTGGCTCTTCACCAATCTTGTTATACATCCAGACCGCATTGAATCTGAATAACTCATCATACAGTTCTGCCACAAGCGAAAAGTGTTCGCTACCAAACCACCAATACCAATCACTGCCTTCGAGAACATATAAGCGATCCCAAATTTCTTGAGCACTCACTTCTTTCTCTATTAACTTTTCTCGCACATTCTTCACAATCCGCCAGCCCTCGTGATCCTCTGTATGACCGATCCAGATATTGAAGTTTGCCCCAATCCATGACCCAGGAAAAATATTTTTTAGCTGCTTCGCGGGTTCATTCTCATGGAGACATGTTGAAACAGTTGCAGTGGGAATATTTTCTTTTATGAAATTTTCATACAGAGATTCCATGAATTCTGTTCCGTCATTTTCATAAGATTCCCAGGCATTCTCACCGTCAAGAATAATTGGAATAATAAATTTATCAAGAGCGGGTAGAGAATCCCTAATACGTTTTACTCTTTGCACTAAATCCTGAGCTGCTTGCTTTTGGTCCCACATATTATAGGTAAAACCTATTAAATCAGAGAGTGCACGATCTCGAAAAACCATTCTTACATTTTGAAAGTTCCATGGTTTGTACAATAACTCAGGATGATTGGGCACCCCATGTTCATCGCGTCGAAACGACACCATCAAGCTCCTCGCTAATATTTCCTCATCTGTAGCAATCCACTCAATACCACATTGAGAAAGCATCGGGATGAGCTGTTCACAGACACTCCCTTCAGACGGCCACATGCCCTTCGGCTTTTGCCCGAAGATTTTTTCAAATACTTTTATACCTTCATCTACTTGATGCAATGCATCATCAGGATAAGAAAAAGTAAACGGTATTGCCAGATTTGGATTTGATACCTTAGCGAGATTACTATCGATTAATAGTGGCAGTATGGGATGATAAAGTGGTGATGTCGTCAGCTCTACCTGTCCTGATTCCAGCGCTTTTTTGTATTCGTCAAATATAGAACCGATTATTTTATTCTCAAGGTTCATGACCCGGTCTTTATCTTCTTCACGGAAGTTTTTACCTTTTTTATATAAATCGGCAATTTCATCACGAAATAGCGGGTCTATCCACACAAGATTCGACCATATCTGTAGATCGCGAAATTCATTTATGGTAAATGTTTGAGCAATAGGTTCCAATTCTTTTTCAACAATGTTTTTACCTCGCTTGAGCAATAATGAAAAATATCTCCTGTTGGGTTCAATCATCCTTTCCCAATGAGCAAGAAAGAAGTCTCGTAAAATATCTATCTTTTCTTCAATTGTTAACTCTTCCGCATTTTTGCGAAATAACAGAAACTGTTTGTCTGTGCATTTACCAGACATATAATCTTGAATTTGCAAGAGGAGTGAGGGAGTAAAATTGAATGTTACGTGGGCCTCAGGAAATTTTTGAACATGCTTTAACATATCGAGATAATCTTTGAGGCAGTGCAATCGTACCCAAGGCAGTGGCAGGGTACAATCATCAGGTTTCGAATATACGGGCTGATGAAAATGCCACAGGATTGCAACTGATGTGTTATTCATTCTTCACCAGAAAATGATGACAGTGATAAATGACAGATGACGGTGATATCATTAAAGTAATACATCATTTTAACCGTACGCCACATTGCTGTAATTAGATGAATTCATTCATTAAAGTAGCCAAGATAAAACCGGGCATCAGCCTCAATATCATGCGGTGGTTTCTCTGCCAGGAGATTTTCAAGAATTTCTTTTGCCCTCTCAGTATTGCCGAGTAAACCATTTACTCTTCCATAAGCGAGCATTGCCTGCAAATAGAATGGAGATTTTTTATTCTTCACCATTTTTTCATAGTAGCCGAGAGCCCGTTCATAGTCCTTTATTCCCTCTGCTGCACAGCCGGCGCCATAGAATGCTGAGGGAGTAAGGAGGTAATCATTTTTGACAAGGCTAAGAAACTTATCAAAGTAGTTGAGTGCCTCATCAAACCTGCCCGTATGATAATTTGCTACACCCAAATAATAGTAGGCAAGCTTACCGGGCCTCGTATTTTGATGCTCTTGGGTTAACTGTAATAATAAATTCTCGGCATCTTGGAGTCTCCCTGCAGACAAGAGTCCTACAGATTGGGTGTAGAGCAGTTCTGCTTCTGGATTCTGTTGTTCTCCTTTTGGAAGAAAATAAAATAAAAGAACTACTCCAACAATAACACCAACACCTATCCAGAGCGACGTTTCGCGGTGCCGCACGATAAATTTCATTACCTTCTCGGCCGTACTTATAAATTCGTCCTCAGTTTTCTTGCCCCTCTTCATTGTTCTCATAATATCTCCTTATTTAAAGATCTCTCTAAGCCCCTTATCACACGGTACTCAATTCTACAACCGAATCATAGATTTGGTCATTTTAATACTAATGAAATCCCGTTCTTCTTCCAGAAGAACGCGGATGCGCAATTTTACAACCAAATCATAGATTTGGGTAAAATTGGCATACCCCTGACCCGATTCGAACGGGTGGCCTGCGGTTTAGGAAACCGCTGCTCTATCCAACTGAGCTACAGGGGTAAAATTTAGGGAACAGCAAACAGGATACAGGAAACAGCTTAATAAAGTCCTTAATTTTTCAGTCTGGCCTGTTCCCTAATCCCTGTTACCTATTCAATCCCCATGCCCGTAGATCTCCATCGGCATGCAGGAGGGCTTGTGCCGTGTTGACACGATTCTGTTTTCAAACAAACCACGCAACATACGTCACGTTAACGGCAGATGCTAGAAACTAGGTACTAGATACCAGTGATTAGTAATTTTGAGTCTTTATCACTAACTCCTAGAATCTACTATCTAAACACTGCCCTAAGGCTCCATTTTAAATACACCCTGTAATTTTATGCCCCCTTTATTATATTGAATTTTTTACATTAGTCAATTCAAAACAAAGGGAGGTAAATAATGGTGACTAAAATCGAATCGATTCAAATACAAATGGCGAACCTTTCGGTATTAATATTGAATGTAGAGAGTTGAGCCCATTTCTTGCCCAACAAAATGTCCAACCAATGGTCTCGAAGAAATAATGTATTTCTGAGAGATGTCCAGCTGAAAGTAGCGAGAGAACCGAGATGCCGAAGGTATCGAAGTATTGAGATGCTGAAAGTCCTGAAGAAGTGAAGGGACCTGACCCCATAACATCAAATAGGTGAATTGTCGTTTATTTCACTACCTCATCTAAGTCGAAATAGATAGAAGAATACTTTTTGAAGAATACGGAAGATGAAATATAAGGTCCTTTTATCGAATTTCATTGCCTTCTGAAAAAATTTTAACCAATAGATTGGTCTTACATAGAAGACTGTGAGTGCCCTATAACTTAAAGAATTAAGCTGTGAAGAAGAAAGTGGGGATAGGTTATATTCATTACCCGCGTTAACAACATGTTCAGAAGCATCTATTAATCCCTTTTCCTTTGCTTCATACCATAAAGGCGCCCCGTATTGATATTGCAATCCCCCGATATTAACTAAGTCTAATCGGAGTGAGTAGACATCTTTTAGCATCTTCTTGATAAGTACTTCATCTTCAAATGGAGTGCCAATAATGAAGTATGCAAATGAAAAAATTCCGTATTTATATGTTAGTTGGGCTGTCCTTCTATTTAGTTCTACTGTAGTTCCTTTCCGATAAAAATCGAGAACATCCTGATTCATCGATTCCATTCCATAAATGGCTGCGACTACACCGGCCCTACGCATAAGAGCGTAAAGCCCCTCGTCCATGGCAGAATCTACT
>CP070664.1:631857-636594 GCA_020355325.1 Caldifarciminota bacterium | reverse complement strand
CCGCTGTAGCCTCTGATTAACGTCGAACAATCATCTTGGTAAACCATCGTGCTCTTGAGCAGCGGGAAGAAGTGCCTCAAACACCTCATCAGCCCGCATCGTGATTCCCGCTTTGAATCCATAGAGTGGCTCGTCACGAATAGGGCTCAGCATCAGAACTTCGCCGATTCGATGCGCAACAAAATAGAGATTCATGGCAGGTACCGTAACGACAAAAAAGAAATAAGCAGGCAGCCTGGTAGATTCAGTTTCATCTTTTCGCACATCGGTAATCATTTTAATTAAGTTGGGACTACCGAAACCCGTCACTTCCCATTTTTCCACTACCTTCTCTAAAATAATCGAAGACCGCACATTTTCTTCGACTGCAACAGGAAAAATAACGTGTTCGCCGCCGCTGAGTAGTGGGCTCGGGTCGCTACCTGGTTCATACTTTTGCAACTCGTCCAATCGAACCACAAAAACTCGAACCGGGACATCAAGAGTAGCAACCTTTACTTCATCGGGTGATGCAAAACCCATCGCCTGATAATTCTCTTTCGTCACGAGCTCGCTGAAAGTCACGAGCGCATCTGATGCAATTTTGTCTAGTTCTTTCAGCGGTGCTGGTTTCTCCTGAGCACCACCTTGCGAAATTATTACAAAAGCAACTGTCGATAAAACGATGAAAAGACGCATTATTCACCTCCTGTATACGTGATATCATAATAGTCATCCCAGTGTGTGTAATACGAACCGCTGACATATGCATCATAGGTGATAAATCTATGGTCGCCCACGTTCGGCGGCCAGGGATCGTTTATTTCTACATAATTTTCTTTAGCTATGGTTGTGTAACCGATCGCAACCATCACGTGCCCGCCCCCACCATTCCAGTGCCAGGTGAAACAGAACGGTCTTTTTTTGCAATGCTCTGACGTTGAAATCTGCTCTCGCAATGCTCGCCAACTCAAAGCCGCATCTGTTGTTTTTTTGAAACTGAAGTCGTATTTATCGAATTCGGGCCAGCCGCCATGAATACAGTCGTCTGGCACGGGTGTAGTGCAGCAATCACTGCGACCAAAACGGTTATTCGTTTGAACGCATTGCGATACATCGTGACCGAGATAATCCATTACCATCTGACCACTCGCTGCCCAGCACCACATACTTGTCTCTTGAGGGTGTAATGTAACTGGTAATGATTCAGACGCATTCGGTTGACAACATCCCGCGATGACGAGACTTAAAAAACAGCCTATCGTTACGTACAGGTATAAACGTCTCAGCATTCAGACCTCCTATCTTTTTATTCTAACTTTGTTATTGTTGATTGTCAATCAGGTATTCGGTACAATTATTCTTGCTGTAGCTGGAATTCAGGCACACCGAATTGCCACAGCATGAAGGCATAGATGTCTGCCCATTCGTTCAGGAGTTGCGACTTGGTCGAGCCGTAGCCGTGTCCTGCTTCGTACTCGATGCGAAGCAGAACAGGTTTACCACTGGCGGTCGCCCTTTGCAGACGTGCCGCCATCTTTGTCGAATGCCACGGGTCGACGCGTGGGTCGTTGATACCCTGCGTCAACAGAACAGCAGGATAATGAACGCCGTCAGTAACATGCTGATAAGAATCCATTGCATAGAGCGCTTTGAAGCCTTCCTCGGTTGTCACCGCACCGAATTCCGGAATGTTCGGAGGACCGTTCGCCGATGTTTCCGACCGCAGCGAATTCAAATCACCGACGCGCGGAACAGCAACCGCGAAGAGGTCAGGCCGTTCTGTGAACGCGCGTCCAACCGTAATCCCGCCGGCACTCGTACCCAAGCCTGCGAGTTTATCAGGAGACGTGTATTTTTTTCTTATCAGGTATTCTGCGCAGGCGATGAAATCCTTCCACGTGTTTGGTTTGGTCGATTTCTGTCCAGCCTTGTGCCACGCGTCACCATATTCGCCGCCGCCGCGCACGTGTGCCACTGCATAAATACCGCCCCTTTCATACCACGCATACAACCTATGTTCATAAAACGATTTAGAACTAAACCCATAGGCACCGTAGCCCATAAGCAGTGTGGGATTTGAACCATCGAGTGTAATACCCTTCTTATAAATGATAGAAAGCGGAACGAGCGTGCCATCATGTGATGTGACCTTGACTTCTTCTGCTACGAGGTCTTCTGGCGAGTCATACATGCCTTTCGGCTGTAAACCAGTATTCAATGTTTCATCCGTCTTTGGGTCATACATATAAAAACCACCATAATCTGTCCACGAAGTAGTCTCGAACAGGATGCCCTCGATTCTCGGATCGCTCTTGCTCGTGTAAATGGAACCAGCAAAGGGAAGCGGAATGAGTCCTGGTTTTTCCTTATCACCATACGGGATGCGGAGGATTTTACCGATGCCATCATCAATCATTTGCACGTAGAGTGCATCATGAGCAGCGTAGATACCTTGCAACACAGCTTCGCTCTCTGGCAGAACCGTCTCAGCTTGAGCCATATCAGGATTTGTGATCGAGGTTTTGATTACTTTAAAGCGCGGCGCGTTTTCGTGCGTCAGGAGGTAAATATCGTCACCATGTACCTCGAAGTCGACAACCTCATCAACCATTTCACAGATACTTGTCCATTGTATCGTGGCTGTGCCCAACGAAACAAGTGGAGAAGTATAAATTCTTATCTCTTTCTGATCACCATTGTATACGACCGCGAAGAGATAGGGTGAGTTCGGCCACGCGTATACATAGGATTCTGCGAGCTCATCGATGTCCACGGACCGAACAGCACCATAGCCGAACACGGCCATATCATCTTCTGCATCCGTGCCGAGTTTGTGCCAGTAGGTGCGGTTTTTCAAGTAGTACGCAGTGACTGGCATATCAGGCGTCAGTTTCTGCAAGCGATTGTAGAGAAAACTTCTTCCGTCAGGTAACCATGCAGTTACGCCGAGGTCTACACGGTCAATAGGTTTTCCAATATGTCTTCCAGTTTCCGTATCAATCACATAGAGCAACGCCTTTTCTGTACCGCTCTGTGAAATGCCGTAGGCAACATACTTTCCATCCCACGACGGTTTGAAGAAGTTGATACCATGCGGTTTACCTGTTTTCTTTCTGAACGTTTCCGGGTCGACAAGAACAATTTCTTTTCCGTCCAATCCATCACGCATGTAGAGTTTATAGACCTGTTCACCTGACAGACATTTTAGATAGAAGACCTTCCCATTTGCGAGACGATAAACACGTCTGACCTGAGCAGGTATAGACGCTTCGAGCTCTTCTATGCGTTTACATAATTCATCACGTCCTGGAATTTGCTCGAGTATGCTCTGCGTGTAATCTGCTTGTGCCTTTATCCACTGCTGCACTTCCGGGTCCTTGAGATTTTCCATATAGCGATACGGGTCACTGATCTCTACACCGTGGTAGTCATCGATTACCGTGCGCACCGGAGCAACAGGTTGCGTCTGCGCAAACGTCGCAGCACTCATGCCACAGGTCGTAACAATACACAAAATAAGAGAAAATTTCGACCCTCTCATGCTTCCTCCCTTTTCGAATAACTTACTGGGCATTAAATAATGTGAAATTTTTTTAGAATGAAATCTACTCATGTAATTTTCCTTAACGCACTATTACTGTATTCTAACAAAAAAAATCTCCTGGTCAAGTGTTGAAACGAACAGCCTGAATGGACACCAAATTATCTGAATGAAATATCCGCCCCTCCCCGCCTGTCGTTACGCTTGTCCGCCTCTTTGGGTGGCGGAAGAAACCGGTTGACAAAATATATTTATTTATTATTATATAGAGAATAGCGTAGAGGAAAAAACCATGTCTGCACTTTGTATAATATTAGTGTTTCTCGCAATCGGTACTGAAGATGTTGCCTATACAGAGCCATACTCGGAAGCGGTTAATCACTACGAAAAAACAGGCAGGATGTGGTTCGATTCTCTTAATGTGACATTTGTTGGCAACTGGCCTTTTGGACCTGCACAGGCAATAACATACGATGAGACGAGAAACCTCCTCTTTTTGGGCTGCGGTGGCGGGGTATACATACTCGATGCGTCAGATCCCACACATCCCACAAAAGTTTCCGAATCTCTCTATACAAGGGGAAGGATTTGGAGCCTTTTTTACGAGAATAGCTCTCAAAGACTGTATGTCGCGGATGGCGCAGCGGGACTTGAGATATGGGACGTTGCTGAGCCATCAAATCCGGCAAAACTGAGCTCTTGTGAAACACCGGGAGAGGCGGTGGATATTTATGTCACAGGGTCACACGCTTATGTGGCTGACAAATGGGCGGGACTTCGCGTGATAAATGTTTCTACACCAACAGATCCGTACGAGGTCGGTCACTGCATAACCCCAGATTGGGCTTTGGGTGTTTATTGCTCTGGCTGCTATACCTATGTTGCTGCTCGCCATGCTGGGCTTCGCGTTATAGACATCTCTACCCCCTCGAAGCCGCAAGAAAAGGGTCACTGTGATACGCCCGACTCTGCTTGCGGTGTTTATGTCTCAGATTCTTTTGCCTATGTGGCTGCCAGTGGTGCTGGACTGCGTGTAGTAAACGTTGCTGCTGCGTCAAATCCTTGGGAGTGCGGCCACTATGACACAGAAGGTTACGCATACAATGTTTATGTCTCAGGATCCTGTGCGTATGTCGCTGACTGGTTTGCAGGACTTCGCTTAATAGATATCTCTACACCGACATACCCTCAGGAGATCGGTTACTGGGTGGACT
>CP070664.1:626574-631757 GCA_020355325.1 Caldifarciminota bacterium | reverse complement strand
CAGGGGTCGATTCTCTTTGCGGGTTTAATATTTCTTTATCTCTTTTTTTCTCGAACACGTTATCGATATGCGTTCGTTGCCTATATGCTACCGATTTTTATGATTTTACCGTTTAGCCTCGGGAGTCAATACATTGGTGGCTCTTTTGCCTATCGCGGTCTTTCGCTTCTCCATATTGTACTGCTCGGAGGCATGGGTCTTCTTATTTTTCTCAAATATCATATTGCCAATCGAAAGATATTGTATGCTGTTTCTGGAATCGTCATGGTACTATTCATTGCATTCATATTTCCAAGAGTCAAAGAGGCGTTCAATGTTGTGACGAAGAATCCATGGACAGAGACTATTGTAGGATATCAATCCTTGATCTCGGTAATGGAAGGGTATATAAAAACGGCTACCGTGAATGAGCTCTTTGGTCGGTTATATTTTTTATGGCCACTCGTGACTATACTCCTTGCACGTGATAAGAGAGTGAAACAGAAGTCTCTCTTTATATATCTTGTGATCGTCATCGGCATATTTAATTTTTTAGTCACGCAATACAGTATCTGGTTTGCTCCGTTTTATGCATTACTCTTCGGTTATTTATTGTATTTTATTTACAATTTCTTGCGTGAACGTCTTTCTGGTCAATTAACATTTTTGATCGTGCCGATCATTGGCATAATTTTATTTGTTGGGTTTCAACCTGTCTTTGTCAGATACAGGTTTACCTTCGAAAATATGCCTAGATTCTCAGAATTTGAAGCATACCTGTGGCTCAGGGATTCTACCGAGGCAACGAGTCATTTCGCTGAACCCACAAAAAAACCAGAATATGGCGTGATGAGTTTTTATAAACATGGACATATGATCATCTATCTCAGTCAGAGGCCCGCCATCGCAAATAATTTTGGCAAAGATGCACCCAATTTTGATGTCCCGAATAAATTTATGCTGAGCGAGACAGAAGAGGCTGCCAATAAAATTCTTTCAGACTATAATGCACGCTATATCTATCTCGATCACAATCTGTACGAATTATATCTTGCGGCAAAATTCCTCAACCTCGATCCACGATACTATTTCGAGATGTATTCTACAGAAACGGACGAGGGAAGACCCACAACTGCTCTTACCTTAAAACTCCAGACGCTCAACACTGTATATTATCGTCTGATAAGATTTAATGGTTGTCGTGTCTATATCGATGATACTATATATATTCAACCGATGAGACACGCGCGATTAGTATACGTATCACCCACAGAACTGCCAATAAAGATATTCGAATTCGTCAAGGGTGTCAAAATCACCGGTAGAACGAAAGCCCAACAGGCAGTACATTTATTTGCTCCGGTTGATTGTCGCCACCTCAGTTTTGTCTGGGCAGATTCTTTGATGAGCGATAGGTCAGGTAATTTCACATTTATTTGTCCTTATACAACTGACCGCATCCCCGCCTTTGTGGTCTCGGCTGGCGATACTGCAAATGTTTTTATTTCTGAAGACAATGTTTTACACGGAGATACATTAAACGTATATTTCTAGCACGTTGAAGACATCTAAAGCATCAAGAAAATAACTACTTTTTTTAGTAAAACAAAACCGGTTTTCCTCATTGTGGATGCTCATGTCTTCGTTGAGAGGTTTTATTTTTCGACAGCAAAGTCTACAATTTTCTTGACCTGTATTGGCCAATTAAAGGTCTTCACTTTCCTTAAACCATTTTCTTGAAAACTCCTTAAAACATCTTTTTTTTCGAGAAGAAAGTTAATTTTATTAGTAAAATCCTTTATATTACATGGCTCAAAAAATAGAACGTCTTTATGTTGGGTACCTATTTCTTCTACTCCTGCGAGCTTTGACGATACGACGGCTGTTCCAGATGCCCAGTATTCATATATTTTTAATGTTGTCACGATGCGATTTGCGATATTATCAGCCCTTGGAATGACTCCAATACCGCATTTTCTCAGGTACGTCCGCGCCTTTTCTGTTGGTAAATAACCAGTAAAAATACAGTGTCTATAGACGCCTATTCTTTTTGCAAGTTGAACAACATTATTGAATTCTCTGCCGCCACCGACAATGTAAAATTTCGTATCTGGGTATTTTGAGACAATCAGAGGAATAGCCTGGACGAGGTATTCCACACCGTGTTGTCGATCAATCGTTCCAAGGTGAATTATGTTTTTATTGGCGCCTGGTTCTTTATCAGTCGGATAATGCATGTAGTCTGCACCGTCATACACGACCTCGATTTTGCTTGGTTTAATTCCTTTGCCGATGAGGTGGTCACGCATTGCGTGTGTTGCCACGGTGACAGCGTCAGCATTTTTTATGATCCAGTATTCGATCGTGAAGAGAACCGGCGTGATTGCCTTTTCAAATATGCTTCTCTTACCGATCGGTAAATATTCGACGTGTATATCAGTTATGTCGAGGGCAAATCGTCTCTTGAATAGTTTTTTGATGAAAGGGAGACTGACTGCGGCTATGGTGTTATGCAAGAAATACATATCTGCCTGATTGATATATTGCAGGAATTTTCTCAGGATTCTTACGTTGAATTTAATGGCGCTGTATATTTGGGAACGATGCTTTACAGGGGCATGGAGCCAGTGGACTTTAATACCACTTATTTCATCGGTGCGTGCTGGCGCAACAATAAGTACATGCAGTCCCCGTCGTTTACACTCTTCGGCAATTTTTATTGTTCTCAGTGCACCTCCTCCATAATTTGGATAGAGACTATCATGGGTAGAGACAATAACGCCCTTAATTCGTCTCCTCAAATCTTCTCCTTTCTAGCTCATCGATCCACACGAAAATTAATTGCCTCAAGAAAAATATGAATCCGATACCTCGTATCCATCTCAAGAGGTACTTAATCTGCCTGATAATCCATGATGGCGTTGTCATTTTGGTGTAAGACCAGTCTTTCAAAAATTTTGTTTTTAAGTCTTCGATTTCTTGCCATGACAGATTTTGTGGCTCTAACACCTCTGTTACCTTGCCGTCGTACTTTTCCCATTCTGTTGTCCTGATGAGATTCAGTTCATGAGCTCTCTTAAAGAATTCTGTTCCAGGATAAGGCGTACAGATACTCACCTGTATTGTGTCTACATCCAAATCTTTGGCGAAACCTATGGTTTCATTTATGGAATCCCTATCATCTCCCAGAAGTCCGATTGAGAATGTTGCGTGGCTTTTTATACCATATTTTGCGCATAGTTTAGCGACTTCTTTTACCCTGTTTAAGTGCACTGGTTTACCAATGGTAGTAACGATTTTTGGGCTACCGCTTTCCACACCAAACTTCAATCCTACACATCCACTCTCTGCCATTGTCTTGAGCACCTCGTCGTTAAGGTTGATTGCATCTCCCATACAACTCCACTTTATCTTCAGCCTCCTTTTTCTTATTTCATGACATATATCTTTTACGTGTCTTTTACTTATGGTAAAGTCGTCGTCGTCGAAATAAATCTCTTTTGCATTATATTTTTTAATTGTATCCTCAATCTCATCAACGACTCGAGTTGCAGAAAACATTCGATATTTACCGCATCGATACATTATCTGGTTCCAGAGGCAAAAATAACAGCGATAGGGACATCCTCGTGAGGCGTGCATTTGAATAGCTGGTCGATATTGACAAAATCCATCCCAGTAGATTGCGGGATTGGATTTTTCATTCATAGGAAATAATTCTCGTGCAGGAAATGGTAGTATATCCAGGGGTTCAATCAGTGGTGCATCTTCATTGAAGATAACTGTCGTGTTTTCCATATATGTAATACCTCTTACATCTCGCGGTTGTTTTCCATCTCGTAAATGTTCCGCGAGCTCCAAGAGCGTATATTCATATTCATTTCTTAAGATATAGTCAATGTCTTGACAGGCTTCAGAGAGTTCCCTGCTGAAGACTGTAGCATGGGCACCGCAGAGGGCTATCTTCGTTTTCACATTCTTTTTAATTTTCTGTGTGAGAAGCAAGTCTTTCTCGATCGTTGGTGTGGTTGTCTCAAAGAGGACGAGCGCCGGGTGTTCGCGCTGTAACATATCGATGAAGTTATCTTCACCAATATCAAGGGCGATGGCATCGATGACCTTTACATCGAAACCGTTGTCGCGCAGTAAGCCCGCAGCGTAGGCTAATGAAAAAGGGAATGGGAGATAGTGGGGGAGTGTGCCCTTTCTCTTGATGCCTGAGTGTGGCCATCTGCTTCCAGAACGAATATAGTAGCGTTCTAAGTTCGTGTTTATCGAGTTTTTAAGGAGCGGGTTGGCAAGGACGATTTTCATTGTGATACAGAGGTCACCGGCAACTAGCTTTCCACTAGTTTTTTGTCTATGAGTTCCTGTGCAGCCCGATCAAAGTGGTCTTCTGATTCGGAATTCTGTGCCCAGGTGATCAACTCTTTTAGACCATCATCGAATGATACTTTGGGATTGAACCGCAAGATTTTTTGCGCTCTCTGAATGTCGGCATAACAGTGTCGGATATCACCCTTTCTAAATTTCCCGGTTATTTTTGGCTGTATATCTTTCTTTCCTAAAGCGTCAATAATTTTTTGTGCTATATCTGCGATCGTAATTGGTTTACCGCTTCCGATATTAAATAGCTCATAATGTGCACTTTCTGTTTCTAAAAGATCCTCCATCACCCGAACAGCATCGTGTACCGAGATGAAATCCCTCGTCTGGAAACCGTCCTCAAATACGACTGGTTCATGATTGTTCTTGATTCTACTGATAAATATTGCGGTGACACCAGTATACGGGTTTGATAGTGACTGCCTCGGTCCAAAGACATTGAAAAGTCTTAATGCAACTGATGGGATACGGAATGTTTTTCCAATGTTCAGTATCATTTCTTCCTGCACCATTTTTGTGAGTGCGTAGATAGAATGTGCATTGAGAGTGGCGCCTTCATCGGTTGGAACTGGAACGATATCATGATCGCACAGAGGGCATCTCGGCTCCCATCCTGTCTTGACGTCATCCTCTGTTCTGATTTCCGGTCGAACGATGCCACATTTTTTACACCGATAGTTTCCTTCTCCGTAGCTGGTCATTGATGTCGCTACGATAATCTTCTCGACGTTGTGTTTGTTATTGACTAAGCAATCCATAAGATTCGCCGTACCGCCGATGTTGACATCGACATATCGTTTTATTTCATACTGTGATTG
>CP070664.1:619926-626474 GCA_020355325.1 Caldifarciminota bacterium | reverse complement strand
TACTATTATCATCTCTGCTGATTGTCCAGAACCAGAAGATACCTGCTTCTGTAATCTCGTCGGTTTGAATCCGTATGGTGAGGCAGTAAGTGACATAAATGTTACCGAAGTTTCCTCAGAATATCTTTTTGAGGTTTTCACCCCTCACGGCGAAGAGGTTGTTGAGAGATTGAAGGACCTGTTGAAAGAAGCTAGTACTGAAGATAAAAACGACCGAGAAAAAATCCGTAGAAATGCGCTACAGAAACTCGCTCAGATCAACGATAAGTCGTTCACCAAGGATTTAACACATCGTGTTGAACATGCGGACAAGAGGTTAAAACACGATGTACGGAAAGACTGTGTTGAGTGCCATGGCTGTCTGCATACATGTCCGACGTGCTACTGCTTTCTGCTCAGTGATTACAAAAGAGGCAAGGACGTTGAACGAATACGGCAGTGGGACGCGTGCTATTATGCGGCGTATGCTCGCGTTGGTGGTGGGGCAAATCCCCGTAGCACATTGGACGATCGATTTTGGAATCGTTTTCAGTGTAAATTTAATTATTTCCAACAATACGAAAATATATATGCCTGTTCAGGGTGTGGCAGGTGTTATCTCGGTTGTTCGGGCAAAATCGATATAAGGGAGATTTTATGGAGACTGTGAATCCGTATTACCCGATTCCTACGAAGATAAAAAAAATAATTCCCGAAACACCCACGATCACGACGTATATACTCGAAGGCATGCCGATAACATTTGACGCGGGTCAATTTGCCGAATTGACGGTTCCTGGCATTGGTGAGGCTCCATTTACTCCGTCGTCTTCGCCTTATGCAAAAGATTTAGAATTTACTGTTATGAAGGTGGGGAGAGTGACCCAAGGGCTGTCGAAGCTCAACGAAGGCGATGTTGTAGGGGTGAGAGGACCTTTTGGTAAACCCTATCCATTGAACAAATTCAAAGACAGAGAAATTTATATTGTCGGCGGCGGCGTGGGATTTGCACCCCTCCGTTCACTATTTTTAGCCCTCGTCCATAATATTAAAGACTACAAGAAGATTTTCATACGGTATGGGGCCCGGACACCTAAGGACGTAGTATACAGCCGTTTAATCCCAGAGTGGCAGAAAATTGAAAATGTTGATATTCTCTTGGTTGTAGAGCGTAGTGATGAGTCGTGGAAAGGGAAACTCGGGGTGGTGACTGTTATTCTCGATGAAATACCAGTGGATTTAAAGGTATCACCTACCATTGTATGCGGACCTCCCCTGATGCTTAAATTTGTGACACAGCGGCTTGTCGAGGCAGGCTTTAAACACGAAAATATTTATCTGTCGATGGAACAAAATATGTCGTGTGGCATTGGTAAATGTAATCACTGCCGTTTAGGAAAATTCTACGAATGCAAAGATGGTCCAGTTCTCACGTGGGCAGATATAAAGGATATTGAGGAGCCGTTTGTATGAACGAAATTGATCATCTAGCGACGACTGTTGCGAAGACCGTCTGCCCATTCTGTAGTTTTGGGTGCGAATTCGGCGTCGTCTTTAATGATTTTGGAGTCAAGGGTGTTGAATATATTAAAGATGGCAGCAGCGGAGGAAGGTTGTGTCCGAGAGGAAGCGCAGCCGCGCTCTATCTTAATCATGCGAGACGCTTATCGAATCCGTTGAGGGATGGAAAGACGATAGAGTGGCAAAAAATTACAAAAGAGTTGACGAGAGCAGTTGAAAAACCACAACAAATTGCTGTTAGCTTCGACCGAAATATTACGTTTGAAGAATATATGGCGATTATTGGCTTCTGTAAGGAAGTCGGCATTGAGAATTTCGCCTCAGCCTATTTTGAACCGGAATCATATTTAAAAGCATTTTTAAAAACACCCTTTTCAATCGATGAGGTTGAACACGCAGATGTCATTATTATACTCGGAGATCCATTTAACCAAGCACCCATGACATCTCATGCGCTTATTAACTGGAAATTGAGCGATAGAAAACATCGACTCGTGGTTATCGATTCGATCAACACACATACAGCAGTTTTTGCAACTGATTTCCTCAAGGTGAATGTTGGGACCGAGCCATTGATGCTACTCGCCCTTGCACAAGAAAACATCAAAGGCACGGACGTATCCCAAGCCACCGGCATACCCGATGACGTTATCAAGGACATATCGAAGAATTTTAAAGAAGCCCGAGACGGTCTCATCATAGCGTGTCTGGCGTATGGTCATACATATGACCCACTGCTGGTCGCGGAGGGTCTCGCGAGATTGCATACCCTGAGTGGAAAAAAAGTTGTGCCGTTCGTCGAGTTTTCAGGCTTCGAAGGTAATCAACACTTTGGGAGCATTATAAACTCAGTAAAAAAGAAAAAAATAAAATATCTCATCAATTTTGGTGAACTCTTTCCCTACTATTATCCTCAAGTGTTAAAAGATTTGAAGGCGTTGAATATATATGCTACATCACCTCTCAAGTATAATGGCGTTACGACTCTCCCCGCTGCCTTGAATCTTGAAAAAGCGGGTACGGTGATCACGACGTTTGGGAAGAAGAGTTTGAGCGGTAACATTACACCAGCCAGTGGAGCCAGGACAATCAATGATATTCTTGCGCTCATCGGAAGGGACTATAAAGAAGGTGGAGAACTGGTGGCTCCGAAAATGAAGATCGACGTCGGAGAGAGAGTGGCAAATCTTGTTGCAAAGAGTATGGCGAAAAAGAAGAAAACGTATACGCTTATCGGTGAAAAGATTGCATATAATTTTCTTGCGTTCTTTGAGGACGAGACGATAAAGATAAACCCGCTCGATGGTGGAGAATTGGGCCTTCAACCACACGATACCGTATCTATTAAATCGAGAAATGGAGAGGCGGACCTTTCGATAAGAATATGCGACGATGTACCTCAAGGCGTTGTTGCTGTGCCGGCCGAAACTCCCCACGTGAAGGGTCTCTTTGATGTTGAAGTTGATGCGGCTAATAGTGTTATTAACTTTGTTCCAACCGAGGTGACGATATGGCGAAAAGGATAGTGTTGGACCTTGATTTATGCTGCGGTTGTCGTTCTTGTGAGGCAGCGTGTAAGGTTGCCTTCAAGGGAGAAGCGCGTATCAGACACGGTAATATCGTAGGAGAAGCATATCTGCCACTCGCCTGCAAGCATTGTAAAGAGCCACTTTGCATGGCGTCCTGTCCGGTTGATGCAATTACGAGGGACGAGGAGACCGGATTGGTAACGCGATCATCATTCGTTTGCATTGGCTGCTCGAGCTGTACTGTCGCATGCCCCTTCGGTGTTATCGATGCGCCGCTCGTACGGCATGTCTCTCAAAAATGTAATTTGTGCAATGACCGTGAGGAAGGTCCGCGCTGCGTTGCGGCTTGTTCATCTGGTGCCCTGCAATACTTGAGCGATGAAGAGATTGAACGACGGGAGATTGGTATGAGAATGGTCTCCAAGGATCTGTTTTTCAGGAGAAGGGCATGAACATCGTGAATATTATCTTCTCATATGTTGTCTTCCCAGGTTTTGTTTTTTCGGCTGTTGTCGGTCTGTTTGTGACCTGGATCGATCGAAAGGTCACCGCGCGCATTCACTGGCGTGTGGGTCCGCCGTGGTATCAGCCCTATGCAGATTTCTTGAAGTTGTTATTAAAAGAAACGATAATCCCAGAAGGGAGTTCAAAGGCATTGTTTCTTTTGGGACCGATTTTAGGGCTTGCGGCAATGACCGTATTTGCCGTTATGCTCTTTTCCATGAATTTCAATCCACACCAGAGTTTTGTTGGTGATCTTATCGTTATGATTTATCTCCTCGCATTACCACCTATCGGCATAATTATCGGTGGATCCGCATCAAAAAATCCACTGGCAGGTGTCGGTGTATCAAGAGAGATGACCCAATATTTCGCATATGAATTACCTTTTTTGATTGCATTAGCGAGTGTTATACTAAAAGCGGGCGGAAGTATAAAATTTAGCGATATTATTCTTGCCCAAGAAACGAGCAGCCCATTCTTATATTCAATTTCTGGAGTCATTGCAGCAGTCGTTATACTTTTATCGATCCAGGCAAAGCTCAGTTTTGTCCCCTTTGATATTCCAGAGGCGGAACAAGAGATAATGGCTGGTCCTTACATCGAATATTCAGGTGTTGCACTGGCTATTTATAAGGTTACGAGAGCGATGATGTATTTTCTTTTACCGTTGTTTTTAATTTCAGTGTTATGGGGTGGTTTTGCAAATCGCTGGGCGATTCTGAAATTTTTGTTGATCGTTGTTCTCATTGTCCTTTTAAAGAACACCAATCCGAGGTTACGGATTGATCAGGCTTTGAAGTTTTTCTGGGTGAGGCTGGGCATTTTATCAATTATTGGTTTAGTCTTGGCCTTTTATGGTCTATGAAGGAGTAATGTATGGCAAATGCTAAACTTTGGGGATTGAAGAAGTCACCATGGGTCTTTCATGTTGCAGCGGCTTCGTGCAATAATTGTGATATAGAGATATTGGATATACTTACTCCGCGATGGGATGTTGAACGTTTTGGCATACTGCTCGTTGGTTCACCGCGGCACGCTGACGCACTGCTCGTTACTGGCGTTTTGAATAGAAAGAGTCTTCCGAGAGTATTAAGGGTTTATGAACAGACCCCGAAACCATGTTTAGTTATCGGTGTGGGCACGTGCACGTGTGACAATCACATATTTAGGCCATCTTATAATGTGGTTGGTCCATATGATAAATATATACCCGTTCATTCTTATATCCCTGGTTGCCCACCAAAACCAGAGGCAATAATTCTTGGTGTCGTTAAGGCATTACAGAGGTTATGATGAAAAAAGAGTACTCAAAAAGAATTTTGGACGAAATTACGAAAAGGTTTCCAGAGGTTTCAATAAAGATTCATTCGTCTCGTCGGACGTATATAAGAATCCCAAGAGAAAAAGTATTCGATTTTGCAAAGTTTTTATTTGAGCAGAAAGGCTTTCGCCTGTCGATCGCTACTGGCATTGATACGCGGGAGGGAATAGAAATTATTTATCATTTTTCGTATGACGAGGCAGGAACCTACTATAATATAAAGACCGTGATACCGAAAGATGATTTAAAAATTAGAAGCTTAGCAACTTTTCTGCCAGCAGCAAATTGGATTGAGAGAGAGATTCATGAGTTGCTCGGTGTTGATTTTGTTGGACATCCCAATCTCGTACCTCTCTTGACTCCAGAAAACTGGCCTGCTGATTTACATCCTTTACGTCGTGATTACGCAGATGAGCATAAAGACATGAAGATTGATAAGAAACTTTAGGGGGTATCTTGAGAAGAATAGTTCCAATCGGTCCGTATCATCCATTACAAGAAGAGCCTGAATTCTTCAAATTGATTGTCGAGGGAGAAAATGTTGTGGATTTGGAAATCAACATTGGTTACAATCACCGTGGGCATGAATTCATCTCTCCTACGTTGACGTGGGATCAGATTCCGTTCCTGGTCGAGAGAATTTGTGGTATCTGTTCGGATTCACATCCGTATGCGTACGTACTGGCAGTGGAGGATTGCGCGCACATAACACCGCCGCCACGCGCCCAATACATACGAACGATTATTGGAGAACTCGAGCGATTACACTCTCACTACTTGTGGCTCGGTTTGGCCGGACACTTCATTGGATATAATACGGTATGGATGTGGGTGTGGCGTTATCGCGAACCGCTCCTCGATATCTTCGAATTGATTATGGGTAATCGTAATCATTATGCAATTAATAAAATAGGTGGTGCGCGGCGTGATATTTTGCCCGAGGACTATTCCAAGATTGAGAAATATCTTGATCTCCTTGAGAAGAAGAACGCCATGTTTACCAAGGCGGTTCTCGATGATCCAGTTATTAGGGCACGACTCGAAGGAGTTGGTATACTGCCGAAAGACGATGCCATCGCTTACGGCGTGCTTGGACCGACGGCACGTGGTTCAGGTTATGCGATTGACGTACGGAAGGACGATCCCTATGATGCCTACGATAAGGTGGACTGGGACATGGTAGTATTTCCTGAAGGTGATGTTCTGGCGAAGGCAAAAGTGAGGCTTGTCGAGTGTGATGAATCCATAAAAATTGTGAGGCAGTGTTTAAAGAATATGCCCGATGGTCCTATTGAGACGAGGGTCGAGGAGATTGCGCCGGGTGAAGGTATTGGCAGACATGAGGCGCCGCGTGGCGAGGTTTTCCATTATGTTCGCTCTGACGGGTCAAATATGCCGGTACGGCATAAGGTGAGGGCACCGAGTTTTATGAATATTGTTTCGAATATCGTCGCCGTAAAGGGCTATTCAATAGCTGATGCAGCACTGGTGCTGGCTGCGGTTGATCCCTGCTACTGTTGTACAGAAAGAACAATTGTGTATGAAAACGGCAAGAAGAAATATAGTGGCCAAGATTTATTAAAACTTTCTTGGGAAAAGACCGAAAAGATAAGAAGGAGATATAAGAAATGAGGGCAATGATCCTTCGACAAACTCGGGACACTGAATTTTACAAACAAATCGAAGATTTGAGT
>CP070664.1:612933-619826 GCA_020355325.1 Caldifarciminota bacterium | reverse complement strand
TTTGAGACTGATACGTATCAGCAGGTTGAGAAAGCGATACTGCTTAGATGATGGTAATCGGGTTTGGGGTTAGGACGCTAAAAAAGAAAATATAAAAATCCAGCATCTCAACCCCAACCTACTGACGATATAGTAAATAAGGAGAAACGGGTTAGGGTTGGGAAGCTGGATTCAATTCGAGCTTCTTAACCTTAACCTACTAACCATATCCAGGGGGGGATGTTATGCAAAAAACCTTAGGCATAATAGTACTCGTAACACTCGCATATGGTACAGAGACTGTATTATTTAATAATAATTGGGCAGAACATTCGCTATTTAATGTAGTATCAGAGACTCCAACCGGTGTTGAAATTATCTTTAGTATGCATCGGCTGGTGATCGAAGAAACGCTCATTGATGGCATACCCATGAAGACCTACGGTGTACCAGGAATGTTCTTACCCAATGATGAGGGCGCACCAAATCTCTTGGGTACTGGAAGGTATATTGCACTACCACAGGGTGCACACGCGCGGGTTACCATACTCGATACGCGCACAACGACGTATTACGATGTTGAAGTGGCACCAGCACCAAATATTCCGCGTGAGACTGATCACGCACCACTGCGTTATGAGAAGAACATGACAATCTACAGCCGTAACGCCTTCTACCCCGAGTCGCCGGTGCGTGTATCTAAACCGATGAAGATCCGTGGGGTTGATGTGGTAATACTTGGTATTACACCGTTTCAATACAACCCGGTGACCAAGGAATTGATTGTCTATAAAGACCTAAGAGTGCGTGTCGATTTTGTGGGTGGCAGTGGCCGTTTTGGAGAGGACCGTCTGCGCAGTCGTTTTTGGGAACCGATTTTACAGGGTCATCTCCTGAACTACAACTCATTACCTGAAATCGATTTTTATGCACCCCAGCGCACCATTGGCCGCTATGGGTATGAGTACATAATCATCGTACCGGATGATCCAATCTTTGAGGCATGGGCAGATACGATCAAGGCGTGGCGTAAGCTGCAGGGCATCTCCTGCGAGGTCTTCACACTGACTGAAGTCGGTGGTTCAAGTGCCTCGGAAATCAGGGATTTCTTGTATAATGCCTATAACACGTGGGACCCGGCGCCCGTCGCGTTTTTACTGCTTTCTGATTATAACCCATCAGGAGATGACTATGGCATCACCTCACCAGTCTGGAGTGGCATTGGTGGCTCGTGTGTTTCTGACAACATTTATGCGGATGCTACACTCGATGATCTGCCAGACATGCACCATGGCAGGATCTGTGCCCAGGATGAAGTGCACTTGAGTACCATGATCAATAAGTTTCTGAGTTATGAGCGAAATCCCTATACCGCTGCAAATTTCTATGACGAGCCACTGGTTGCCTGCGGTTGGCAGACCGATCGTTGGTTTCAAGTATGCATTGAGGTCATCAGAGGCTTTTTCATCAATGTTTTAGGGAAGAATCCGGCACGACAGTATGGAATCTGTGATGGAACTCCATACCCTGGTTGTGAATGGTCGTCAAATACGAATACACCCACGATCATTGCATACTTCGGTTCTGCGGGGTTGGGTTATATTCCAGATACCAATCCCTATACCTGGGCGTGGTGGACAAATGGTTCTGCCGATGGCATCAACGCGGCAATCAACTCGGGTGCTTTTTTGATCCAGCATCGAGACCATGGTCTTGAGGAGGGATGGGGTGATCCCCCATATGAAAATTCAGATCTGGACAACCTCACCAATACGATGTTCACGTTTGTCAACTCAACAAATTGTTTAACAGGAAAGTTTGATTGGTTTCGCGAGTGTTTTTGTGAGAAGTTTCATCGCATCGAGTATGGTGCCTTAGGCGCAAACGGTGCGACTGAAACCTCATACTCATTTGTCAACGATACCTATGTTTGGGGCATGTATGATTGTCTCTGGCCTCAATTCATGCCCGAGTATCCCAGCTCTAACCCAATACCCTTGATCGGAGAAGACAATCTCATGCCTTGTATCGCCATGACCTCTGGTAAATATTTTCTCGAGAGTTCTGATTGGCCATACAATTCTGATTACAAAACGATTACCTACTACCTCTTTCACCATCACGGTGACTGCTTCAGCACCCTCTATTCAGAAATACCCCAGAACCTCACCGTGAGTCACCCACCATTTCTGACCGCTGGCGACACGCTATTCGCGGTGACCGCAAATAATGGTTCAACCATCGCCTTAACCGTCAACGGAGAAATTCTTGGTGTCGCAGAGGGAACTGATGCACCGAAGAGTATAACAATTCCTGCGCAGAGTGCTGGTGACACCATGAAGGTGACAGTCACCAGACCAAACTATCATCGCTATGAAACCGATGTGCCAATTGTCGCCAGCAGCTATGCATATGTGACACGAAGCTCTGACATCATCGATGATGAAACTGGAGGTAATAATGATGGACTCGTCAATCCTGGAGAAACGATTGCCTATGGTGTCTGGGCGAAAAATGTCGGCAGCGCGATTGCCCAGGGTGTGTACGGAATACTCACGCTCTCTGATCCTTTTGTAACCCTGCTGAATGATTCGGCCTGGTATGGTGATATCGCTCAGTATGACTCAGCACTCTCTGAGCCTTATTACAGTTTTAGTGTTGAAAGCAATTGTCCGGATGGCCATGAGATCGACTTCATTTTCTATTTCCACGATGCCAATGATAGTATATTTACTTCTTACCGTACACTTATCGTGTATGCCCCTGCCTTAACCTGCCAAGAAGTGAGTGTCGTTAATGACAATAATCTCAATGCCATTTTAGAACCGACCGAGACAGCAGATCTGGTCGTGACAATAAAAAATGAAGGAAGTACCAGCGCCGAGAATGTGACATCGGTATTGAGAACCACATCTTCCTATATTACAATTAATGACAGCGTAGCTATCTTCGGTTCAATTGACCCAGGTACGAGCGTCAACAATGCAAGCGATCCGTATAACGTTACTGCAATCAGTTCCACCCCTTACGGCACCGAAGTCAATTTTTCGATGATCGTGCAGGCCAGCATATATATAGATACATTCGACTTCACACTAACGGTTGGTCAGCTAGTTCCCTCAGATACTGGTTATTATTACGTCTACTTCTCGGGTGGCCCCCACAGCGAATCACCAGTTTTCAACTGGGTCGCAATCGATTCGACTCAAACGACATATCCCGGCGTATCATTAGATTTGGGTGATGATGAGGTCTTCCACGTTAACCTTCCTTTCACATTCAAATACTATGGTGTTGATTATGATACAATAACGATCTCCTCGAATGGTTGGATTGCAATGGGTGTAGTGGACGAGTCTTATCCAGATCACTTTGGAATTCCTGACCCCGAAGGTCCTGAGGCGATGATCGCTGGAATATGGGATAATCTCGATCCTGGAAATGCCGTCGTTTCACCAAGTGACATTTATTATTATGACGATGCACCAAATCATCGTTTCATTGTCGAATACTTCGAGGTTGAACACTGGCCGTATTATTATTTTGAGACCTTTGAAATCATTCTCTACGATCCTGTGTACTACCCGACGCCAACTGGTGATGGTGAAATAGTAGTGCAGTATCTTGTGCCGATGCAACAGGAAGATATTACAATCGGTATTGAGAATGCGTCAGAAACTGTCGGTATACAGTATTTCTGTGATTATAACTACCATGCATACGCCGAGCCTCTCACCGATTCATTCGCCCTGAAATATACGACCGATCCACCAAGCAACACAGGTATTCAAGAGTACGAAGAGGCGAGTGCTGTTCCGCTCGCCACGCGGTTGAATACCTGTTATCCCAATCCGTTTAACCGGGAACACAAAATTTCCTTTCAGTTATCAAGATTGAGTAATGTCGATTTAAAAATCTACGATGTTGCTGGTCGCTTAGTACGTGTTATTGCGCATGGTCTTCATCACCCTGGTTATTACGCCACAGTCTGGGATGCCAAAGATGACGCTGGCCGAGCAGTTTCTTCTGGCGTCTATTTTGTACGTCTCGTCGTGGATGATTACGAGGGGGTTGAAAAGTCCATATTAATTAGATAAAATAAATAGAAAAATAGTTAAAAGGGGTGGAGGTTAACCTCGTGCTTCGTTTGACAGTGCAGGGTTAACTCTCCATCATTCAGATGATAGTAATCGGTTTTGGGGTAGGACGCCAGAAAAAATAAATATAAAATTCTATCATCCTAACCTCAACCTACTACTTATACAATAAAAAGGAGGCACAATGCATAGACTCGTGAGTCTCGTGATAATAGCGACTGTTGGATTCGCTGCCGAGGTTGTCACATTTGATAATAATTGGGCAGCCAATCCCCTGTTCAATGTAGTATCCGCAACACCAACTGGTGTCGAGGTTGTCTTCAGTATGCATGAAATGGTTACCGAGGAAATGCTCGTTGACGGTGTATTGATGAAGAGCTTCGGTGTACCCGGTGTTTTCATCCCACAGGAAGGAGTACCCAATCTCACCGGTGCTTGTCGATACATTGCGATTCCTCACAATGCTCGCGCCATGGTAACGATTCTCGACTCCCGTAGTGAGGTGCAGCACAATATTGAGGTTGCACCTGCTCCAAATATTCCGCGTGAAACCGATACGTCGCCCTTGCGTTATGAAAAGGACATGGAAATTTATGGCCGCAACGCCTACTATCCCGACTCTCCGGTGAGGTTATCCGAACCGATGAAGATGCGTGGCGTTGATGTTGTGCTCTTGGGGGTGATACCTTTTCAATATAATCCGACAACCAAGGAGTTAATTGTTTATAAAGATATGAGAGTACGCGTGGATTTCATTGGAGGTAATGGCCATTTTGGTGAAAACAGATTACGCAGCCGTTTCTGGGAGCCGATACTACAGGGACATTTGCTGAATTACGGTTCTTTACCAAAGATTGATTTTTATGCACCCGAACGGATTGGTGCTCGCGATGCTTATGAGTATGTCATCATCGTCCCCGATGATCCAGTATTCATTGCCTGGGGTGATACCATCAAGGCATGGCGGACGTTGCAGGGTATTTCTTGTGAGGTCTTCACCCTGACAGAGATCGGCGGCAACACAACGACAGCGATCGAGAATTTCCTGAACAATGCCTACAATACGTGGGAGACGGTGGCATTTCTCTTGCTTTCCGATTATCAATCATCGGGTGATGCGTATGGTATTACATCGCCATTATGGGATTACTACTGTGTCTCAGACAACATGTATGCAGACGTGAATGGAGACGATATGCCGGATATGCATCACGCCCGGATATGCGCACAGGACGAGGCGCATCTGAGCATTATGATAAATAAGTTTTTGAGTTATGAACGCAATCCCTATACAGCGCCGAATTTCTCTCATGAACCATTGGTTGCCTGTGGATGGCAGGATGATCGTTGGTTTCAGTTGTGTTCCGAAACGGTGCGTCACTTCTTTATCAACCGATTCGGTAAGGAACCAGCACGCCAGTATAACCTCGGTTCACCAGCAAACCCGTACGTTGGTGGTCCATGGTCAACACGTACTGGTACGGCTCCGGTTGTACAGTATTGGTATAATGTAGGATGGCTTCCCAGTACTACCAATCCTTATAATGCAGGCTGGTGGAATAATGGTTCTGCTGCGGGTGTCAATGCCGACATCAATTCTGGCGCATTTCTAGTTCAGCATCGAGACCACGGTGGCACGTCGGGCTGGGGCGAGCCTGACTACGGTTTGAGTGACCTCGACGATTTAACGAATACGATGTTCACCTTTGTCTTTTCGATAAACTGTTTGACCGGAAAATACAATAATCCGACCGAAGTCTTTGCTGAGAAGTTTCATCGCATCGAGTATGGTGCATTAGGGTTAAATGCAGCGAGTGAAGTCAGTTATTCTTTTGTCAATGATACCTATATCTGGGGGCTCTATGACGCTATGTGGTCAGAATTTGACCCTGGTTATCCGCTCTTTGCTTTAACTGGTTATGACAACCTCAGACCTTGTATGGCAATGAGTTCTGGTAAGTATTACCTTCAAGCCATGTGGTTTCCCGATTCTGTACCCGGTGTCGGTGGATATAGAGATTATACGTATCATCTCTTCCACCATCATGGCGATGCTTTTATCACACTCTACTCAGAAATACCCGAGAATCTCAGCGTGAGCCATGTACCCGTGCTCATTGCTGGCGTCACAACATTTACCGTTGTTGCCAATGACAGTTCGGTGATTGCATTAACAATAAATGGTGAAATTATTGGTATTGCCGAAGGCACGGGTTACCCGGTTGTGATCAATATCCCTCCACAGACCGCTGGTGATACCATGAAGGTAACGATTACCAAGGCGAATTATTATCGTTATGAGGCAGATGTCTTGATTATCACCAGCTCATATCCTTATGTGCTGATGAGTACCGACATTATCGATGATGGAGCCGGCGGCAACAATGATGGGCTCGTGAATCCCGGAGAGACAATCGACTATGGTGTCTGGGCGAAAAATGTTGGATCAGGAACTGCTCAAGGTGTATATGGAATAATTACTGTTTCTGATGCCTTTGTGACACTCAACAGTGATTCGAGCTGGTATGGAGATATCGCTGAGGACGATTCAGCGCTCTCTACCCCCTATTACAACTTTACCGTTCATGATAATTGTCCGAATAATCACCAGATACAGTTCACCCTCTATTTCCACGATAGCAATGATAGTATCTTCACCTCTTATCGAACCATGACGGTCTATGCTCCGATTTTGACCTTTGAGAATGTGACCGTGGTCAATGATGATAATAGCAATGGCATCTTGGATCCGGGTGAGACCGCGGATCTAGTCGTAACGCTCGGGAATGAAGGCGGTGCAGCAGCAGAAGATATCAC
>CP070664.1:603172-612833 GCA_020355325.1 Caldifarciminota bacterium | reverse complement strand
GTCGACCACCACGTACATGCAAAGCTGTATCAAGACGTGCCACTGATGGCTGAAAGGCAATCAGGTTAATAGTATAGTCGATCGGCAGAGCAGCGAGTTCAGTTTTCCCTGTAATATATGTGGTTCCAGTCATATCTTTACTGACAATAGGCGTTCTTCCAGTCACAGTAATGGGAGGAATCTGAATCGCTGTTTGTTTGAGAACGATCTCTAAACGGGCAGTCTGGTTGATTTTGACTACCACATTTTTTATGCGCTTTGTCTGATAACCTATGTGTGAAGCCTCAACCGTATACGTGCCTGGCGAGACATTAAGAATGAAAAAATTACCTTCTTCATCGGCTGCTGTACCTAATTGAGTATCCTGGATAATAATATTAGCATAAGGAATAGGCTCACCTGAATCTCTATCTCTTATAACCCCCTGAATTTTGCCACTGATGCTGTTCAAGAGAAAGACAGCAAAGACGATAGTATTCATACTTCCTCTCCATATATATTATAAAGTCAAGAGTACTGTTGTCAAGGGGTGAATGGCGTACGGGAACAGGCTACTTTTTCAGAAATATCGTGGTTTTCGCACATCAACGCGTGACACACTCAGACTCATGTTTTTCAACCAGAATACATGGCTCAAAAAGTAGCCTGTCCTCTTTTCATACAAAAAAATGGCCGGCAGATAAACTACCGACCCACTTTCTTTTAACGAATATCTATCAACTTTTCATGTTTATCTCAGTAGAACGCACCTCTTTGTCTGATATAGATCACCAGCATTCAGTCGATAAAAATAAACACCATGAGGTAGATTCTGCGCATCAAAAACGACATGATGTTCACCGGCCTTTAATGTACCATCAACCAGTGCCGCCACCTCTTGTCCTATGATATTATAAATCTTTAAAGTAACGTATTCACTAAGGGGCAAGTGAAAACGTATTGTCGTTGTACGGCTGAAGGGATTCGGTACATTTTGAGTCAGATTGAAATTCGCGGGAATGTGGGTGAAGCTTTCATCTTCTTTGACTCCTGTACCGCCGGTTGTTGTGTGGAGAATCGTACCAATATTTCCAACTGCCCAACCTGTATCGGCGTCTGTAAAATAAACACTTGTAAGGCCATGTGGTGTACCCGAATTTTGAGGATTCCACGTATTCCCGCCATCTGTCGTGTGTAGAATAATACCACTATCCGGATCATTGCCCACTATCCAGCCGTTATTGGCATCCACAAAATAGATGTCGCCATAAGATTGACTGGTATCAGCACTCTGTGAAATCCAATTATTTCCCGCATCAGTGGTGTATAGGATAGTGCCTCTTATCCCTACTGCCCAAGCATTATTCGCATCTATAAGATGCACACCCCACAGGTGTCTGACAGTTCCGGAGGTCTGCTGAATCCAGGTGTCTCCTTCATCAGTAGTCCAAAAGATTACGCCGTGCTCTCCTACTACACAGCCAGTATTAGAATCTGCAAAATGCACACCATGAAGTGGTAACGAATCATACTGATACAGTTGGCTGTCCCAGGTGTAACCACCATCATTTGTGTAATGAATCGTGCGGATTGGGTCTATATTAAAACCTTCTTCACGACCACCTGCTATCCATCCATTATCGGCATCAGTGAAATAAATACTCCAGAGGCTATACGCACTGGCAGGAGGTGTAATAATATCCCAAACATTCCCACCGTCTGTGGTACGCCTAATTCTTCCACTTCCTCCTACTGTAGCTCCTACTGCACAGCCTATCTGGTCATCGATGAAATGAACACTATAGTAATTAACAGATGGTGGAGGACTCTGTGGATTCCAGTTGTCTCCTCCATCTGTGGTGTGCAAGATTGTATTAACAGCACCTACAGCCCACCCTGTTTGCGCATCTGCAAAGTAGACGTCCGCCAGGTATGCGGTTGTTCCAGAAGTTTGGGTGTGCCACCCTTCCTGGGCATAGCATGCAGCCGTTATTACTGTCAATGCTATTACGACAAGGATGTTTTTATGCATAAATACCTCCAGGCATGTGGGGACGGACTACTTTTTCAGAAATGTAGTCATTTTCGAACATCGACTCATCACTTACTCGGACTCATGTTTCTCAACCAGAACAAACATGGTTCAAAAAGTAGCCTGTCCCCTTTATCTAATCTCTTCGGCCTCCTCGTACAAATAGTCGTGAACCCTTTTGTATAGATCGCATTCCTCTTTGCTGAATAGTATTTTGCCGCATTTGATCTTCCGATTCTTATCCAAGAGAGTAAGCCAAACGTATTTTGAATCTACTACATCGAAATCCAGCGTCTCAAGCCTATCGGTCCAATCCTTCAGCATAGACGTGGTCTCGATCTTTCTCTTGAAGATGTATTTTACCCTAATCCCGACCTCTTTTTGCGTGTCTATGACACTGCGTAGCCTGTTCACTTCTTCCTCGCTGTCAACTATAAAAATTCTTCTAATAGTTGCCTTGTTCACTTTGATTTTTGTTCGCTGAATTTCAGTGAATAGCTCACCATATGCTCTACCCCAGCCTTCATCAGGATCGATATAGTTTGCTCCCAATACTCCGTTTTCGATTCTCCATAGGAGCTCTAACAACACGTCATAGAATTGTCCACGAGGGACTGTCGTCACTCCATAACGAAGAATCTGGGCGAAATCTGAAACTTCTTGTTGTCTTTCTCCAATCTTTTGCAAAAGATTAACTAAATGATGGTTTGTTTTACTGATGTCCTGAGAGTGACGGTACGATTCAACAAGCTCTGCTACTACCAGCGTAGTCAGAAGACCTATCATTATGCCAAATAAACCTGCTAAATTACTTTTTGGAGCAGACACTATGTATGTAACATAACCCACTATCACTCCCGCTGTGATCTCAACTGCTTTACTTATAAATTCAGTTCTCTTATCCATAGCTTCCTCCTCTACTCCTGAAGCAAGGCCAATCTAAAATCTCAACTCCTTACATCTTAAACTTTTCCAGATATTTATGAGTCGGCCACTTATTCAGTATAAGGGGAGCAATGTACCGCACCTATTCCGCAGCCAGAGACGAACGTGAGAGACTTGCTTCAGCTCAAACTGTACCAACTGCAGAATCATTATAATCACAATACTTTCATTTGTCAACGAAAGAACTATCCAATCCTGAAACCTTGATCTCCATATCTCTCCTTGCATAATTTGTAATTTTATATAGAATAACTTAATGGGCAATAAAAAACTACTTGCATATTGTGGGCTCTATTGTAGTGACTGTGCCGGTTATTCAGGGGAAATCGTTGAAGCTGCGAAGATTTTTAAAAACAAATTAACCAAGTATAAATTTGAGCGGACCGCAAAGTATCTGTTTTCTAAACCACTCAAGGACTATAACAAATTTATAAAGATGCTCGACTTCATAAGCGATCTGAAGTGTTCTACTATATGTAGGGACAGAAAAGAGGAAGAAACAACCTGCACCATAAGAAAATGCTGCATTGAAAAGGAATATTATGCATGCCATGAATGTAGCGATTTCGAAAAGTGTGATAAACTACAGACAATGGTCGGTCTTCATAGAGATTCATGTGTTAAAAACCTGAGGGCAATTAAAGAGATGGGCGTGGAGAAATGGATCACCGAAGCAAAACGCTATTGGTTCGGCAGTGACGTGGATGAATGATTACGGGAATGAGTTAAGATGCATGTTTTAATTATTGGCGGCACTCGATTCATAGGGCCCGAGGTGGTGAAGCGGCTCTTTGCTCGAGGCCACGAAGTAACGCTATTTCACAGAGGAAAAAGCCAAGCTGATTTACCTGCTGAAATCATACACATCCTTGGTGATCGAAATAATCTTGCTGATTTTCAAAACGAGTTCAAAAAAGTCCAACCCGATGTTGTTCTCGATATGATTCCAATTACTGAACAACATGCTCAGAGTGTTGCAGACATCTGTACAGGGATAGCCACAAGAATAGTCGCAATCAGTAGTCAGGATGTGTATCGTGCCTATGGAATCCTCATTGGAAAAGAAGAAGGTCAGGAGAATGTACCGCTCCGCGAAGATGCAGCGTTGAGACAAAAAACATTTCCCTACAGACTCGATAAGCCGAGGAGCAGTGATGATCCCCAAAAAATTCTGGATGACTACGATAAAATCCTCGTTGAAAAAGTCTATATGGGAAACGCAAAATTGCCGGGCACGATTCTACGTTTACCCATGGTATACGGTCCGGGTGACTACCAACATCGATTATTTGAATATCTCAAGCGCATGGATGACAAGCGGCCAGCAATCGTGTTGGAAAAAGGAACAGCAGAATGGCGATGGACGAGCGGCTATGTTGTAAATGTCGCTGAAGCAATTGTCCTCGCTGTAACAGATAACCGCGCTACGAATCGAATTTACAATGTCGGCGAACCAGAGACGTTGACCACGGCTGAATGGGTGAAAAAGATAGGGCGGATCGCAGGCTGGCATGGAGATGTTCTTGTTGTTCCGCAAGATAAACTTCCTCAGCAGATGATGCCGAGCTTCAATGCAGCTCAACAATTAGTTGCCGATACTACACGCATAAGAGAAGAATTAGGTTATAGTGAAACGATATCGCAGGATGAGGCACTCAGGCGCACAATCGATTGGGAACGTTCAAATCCTCCTGCAAAAATAAGCCCCGAACAATTTGATTATGCCGCTGAAGATAAAATTTTAAAATCATTAGGATTTTGACGCAGCATAAAGGTGAGGTGAGGTATGAGTTTTTTAACACTCGTTACCATGACACCCCTCGGAAAGGGAGAAAGTGTCAGTAAATATGTAGCAAAAGTGGTCGACACCATTGATAAATCGGGATTATCATATGTTTTGACACCGATGGGTACGATAGTCGAGGGTGAAACCTGGGACGACGTTATGAATGTTCTCAAAGAGGGTTTTGAAATTATGAGAAAAGAATGCCCGCGAATTTCAGTTCTTATGAGTGTGGATAATCGGGAAGGGAAATCGGGAAGAATCAAGGCGAAAATAGCATCGCTCGAAGAGAAACTCGGAAAGGAATTATCGAAGATCGATTAAGAACATCACCCACACGGTGACACGCGTATACTTTTAAACTTTTGACTAATAGACTCAAACAATTTTGACATTGACACCCAGTGTTTCTTCATTATATCATCTTCTCCATTAACAATGACGAGAGATATATTGCTTGAGATAAATCGTGACCGCCTGAGAGCGAACTTCAATAAGTATACAAGGAAGGCCTTTCAGATGCTCCCCACACTCAAAAAACCCCGTATCCTTGATATCGGCTGTGGTTCAGGTGTCCCGACTCTGGAACTTGCTCGATTAAGCAAAGGGGAAGTAATCGGAATCGATATCGATCAAACCCAACTCAAAAAATTCAACATAAAAATCAAAGAAGCCGACCTTGCTCATCGAGTAAAAACGATGAAATGCTCATTAAAAAATATGAAATTTCCACATGAGAGTTTCGATATCATTTGGGCAGAAGGAACGACATGGATAATAGGCTTTCAAAAGGGTCTTAAAGAGTGGCGTCGATTTATAAAACCCAATGGATTTTTGGTGGTACATGATGAGATGAGTGATATCGACAAGAAAATAGAACTGATATTTATCTGTGGCTATAAGCTCATCGGCACATTTGTCGTACCTGCAGACGCCTGGTGGACTGAATATTATCGTCCTCTAGAAGAACGCATTCACGAGCTGCGAGAAAAGTATCGTAACAATTCGAAGATTCTTGATGTGCTCGATAAAGAACAACGAGAGGTAGAAGAGTATAAAAATAATCCCAAATATCATGGTTCAGTTTTCTTTGTGATGCAGAAAATCCAGAGATTGTACAAATAGCTCTTGGGCAAACTGCATTTCAGATCGCTCTTGACATATATGCAATCTTCTGTAGTATGGTATATACTTACAATTGTCGAAGGAGGATTGAGTTGTGAAAATCACAGACACCTTATATGTCACGGATAGAGATGCCTGGCGGACGTGGCTGATAAAAAATCATGAAACGAAGAAAGAAGTTTGGCTGATTTACTATAAAAAACACACTGGCAAACCGAGTATTACCTATGATGATGCAGTTGAAGAGGCACTGTGCTTTGGTTGGATTGACAGTGTTATACAAAAGATCGATGAGGAGAAGTATGCCCGAAAATATACTCCGCGCAGCATTCAGAGCACATGGTCTGCGTCCAATATCAAAAGGGCTCAGAAAATGGTTAAAGAAGGACGGATGACAAAAGCAGGATTGCTACTATTTGAAGAACTCGAGAAGAACCCGAAAAAAGCATCACGGCCAAGAAGGGCAGAGAAAAAATTGACTGTTCCTCCTGATCTAAAAAAGGCATTAACAAAAAATAACAAGGCTTTAGAAAACTTCAATAATTTTGCACCGAGTTATCGGAAAATATACATTCTTTGGATCGCAGACGCCAAGAGGAGAGAGACACGCGAGAGACGGATTAAGCATGTTGTGAAGTGGTCTGAACAGAACGAGAAACCTGGCATGCTGTAAAATAGCAAAACAAAAATTGAGAGGAGAATGTATGATCAAATCAAAATTTATCAGTAAACTTGCGATGAAAAGAACGACAGTGGAAGCCATAGCAAAAAAGTTAATAAAAAATCCAAAGTTATTGCGAGATATTTTGAATGGTTTTGTGTCTGATAACGCAAATGTGAAATTCAAGTCTGCTAAGGTCCTGGTACTCATAGGTAAAGAGAAACCTGAGTTACTCTATCCCTACTTTGATTTCTTTATGAAACATCTAGATAACAAAAACAATATTCTTAAATGGAATGCTATGGATATAATCGCTTATTTAACACCGGTTGATTCTGAGAAGAAATTTGATAAATCATTCAATAAATACTACAGTATGCTCTACGAGGGGAGTCTCGTTACTGCTGGTCATATTGTAGCAGGTTCTGCAGTGATCGTCAGAGCGAAACCATACTTAGAGGAAAAAATTACGACAGAGATTCTGCAGATGGAAAAATTCCCATTACCGACCGAAGAGTGTCGAAACATTCTCAAGGGACATGCCATAAAAACGTTCGATACCTATTTTGACAATATAAAAAACAGGGATGAGGTCATCGATTTTGTTAGACAAGAATTGAATAATACGCGTAACGCCACAAGAAAAAAGGCTGAAAAATTCATGGCAAAGTGGAGCGAAAGTAAAAAATGATAGACATCTATGGCAAATGTGGTTGCAACTGCGGCCGCTGTCCTGCGTTTAAAGCTCATGCAAAAACAATGGAGGATCGGAAACGTTGTCAAAATGCATGGAATAAATATCTGGGCACAAATTTGAAAAAATTTAAATGGATTTACTGTGATGGCTGCCAGACGCCAGACCCGTGGAAATCTGGAAATATACTGCCGGATCGTGGCTGCTATTTACGACCGTGCGCTATAAAGATGAAAATCACAACCTGTGCACAATGTTCTGCGTACCCGTGTGAAGAACTAAAAGGACGAATTCCTGGTAAAGATTTCCGAAAAAGAGTTACCCAGAGATTAGGGAAGCCTATTCTAGAAAAGGACTACCGAGCGTTTGTAGAACCATATGAGGGATTGAAACACTTACAGGAAATTCGTGCTTCACTCAGCCCAAAAGAAATCGTACAAATGCCAGAGATAGAACCTCTCAAGGCCAAAATTGTCGATTTCCCTGCGGCGTTGCCATTCCCAAGGAAAAAGCAATCGGCTTTTGAATCACTTTATAGACTCATCATGAACATTCTCACCGCACGTACACAGACATATGCTCGGCAAGAACTCATCAAAAGGAGGCAACAGCATTTTCTATCATTATTGTGGGTGTTTGGCCGTTATGGAAAATTTATAAAGAAAAACAGTTCACACGTTGTTATTGACAACGAAACTCTCGGTTCGGTTCCTGATTTTAAAAGTATCATTCGCAAACGTGACAATACATTACACTCAACTATTAGGCAGTGCTTTCGGATATTCAGGGATTATGGTGCACGTGCTGAATATGTCACGGTAAAGAAAAAAGAACGGTTGTTGAGGTTATCCTTCACGAAGCGTGCAGGCGGCATAGACGCTCTGAAAGCGCTCAAATCTTATGTCTCCAGGCTTGTCGACACGTTTGGCGAACCAGCTTATGCAGGAGCATACCGTTATAAAGGAGAGAGCTTTAAACGCTTCTCAATGGCTGATATGCGGGTATTCATGAAAAAAGGAAAATAGCGTGCCGTTTGATTTAAGCAAAGAGGCTATCGATGTTAAAAGTGTGGCTGACGAGGCAGTAAAGGATGACAATGTACTCAATGAACTATTAGACGGTCTTCTCTCCACAAAGGATGTACTGAGATATAATAGTTTTAAGGTTTTACATCTCCTGAGCGAGGAGCGCCCAGAATCGTTATACCATAAATGGGATTTCTTCGCGGTTATGTTGAACAGCGATAATGCCTACCATAAGTTGATTGCAATTCGCCTCATAGCAAATCTTACCAAGGTTGATACAAACAACAAATTTGAAAAACTTTTCAATAAATATTATAATCTCCTTGATGATAGTGTTATCATAGCAGGACACATAACGGCTCTTTCCGGAAAGATTGTTCAGGCGAAACCAAAATTGCAAAAGCAGATAACAAAGCAGTTACTCAACATAGATAAAACCAAGCAAAAGCATAAGGACCTGATAAAAGCCGGTGCCATAGATTCATTCAGCGAATACTTTGAGAATGTCAAGGATAAAAAGAAGATAATTAAATTCGTTCAGGAGCAATTAAAGAGCACGAGTCCAAAGACGAAAAAGAAGGCAAAAGAGTTTATAAAGAAGTGGAACATAAGTACCTCATAAATTCGAAATTAGGCTTCGATTCAATTAGCCCTTGACAAAGTATCGATTTTATATATATTGATAAATAATGAATTTAAGAATGAAAACAGATAATTGGATAAAAGGAGCACAAAGGCTAATGGCCCACTCTATTCGCTTTTGCGATCCTGTTTATTATGTTTATATGGGGGTGTGGCTCGTATAGGCTATTATTTAGAATTTACACAACGCCGTGGGCTTTAACCCACGGCGTTTTTGTTTTGATAGGGGTGATTACAGCGATGAAGAACATATCAGTGTAATCATGAAAAAGAAAGGAGGTGAATAATATGCTGGATAGAATCATATTGGGTTACGAAAGAGACGGCCCTCTCATTGCGGTTGTAAGCGAGTACTATAGTCATCTACTTCTCTCCGATAGGGAAATACAGTATGCCGAGTTAATAGCAGAGGGCATATCAGAAGAAGAAATTGCACAGGAACTTAGGATAAGTCCGCAGCAGGTTAGTGACATAAAGAAAAGCTTAAAAGAAAAAGCTGCGGTAATACTGAGAGGGTCATAATGGAATGTCGTTTTAAGAAAAGGGAACGGTGTTCAGCATCTACCTCGAAACACTGTCCCCGCACATCTGTGAGGTGGTTTCGGAAAAAGAGAAGTACGAAATTCTGGATTTTTTACTAAAAAATATGATATTTTTTCGCTGGTATTCGCAATTAAGAAGTATAACAGACGTTCTTGTAAATAATATAGTGATAAGATTATTAAGTCCAGTGAATATTGTGATGGTGTCAGGTATCCGAAAAATATATGCGCCG
>CP070664.1:599423-603072 GCA_020355325.1 Caldifarciminota bacterium | reverse complement strand
GCATTGGGCTGTGGACGCAAGGTTATGGTTCCACCCAGGATTGACCTCAAGCCACATGAAGTCATCGGGATTATCGAGTTCGAGTCTTCGAATGAAGGTAAGCTCGCGTCTCTCGCGACACGAAGGTTCATGAATGCAATTCGTAGGGATCAGGGAATGGTGCGCATCGTCGAATTGGGTGCTGAGGATTAGGTTCTCAAGGAGATCGGCCGCGACCGGCTCGACCAGGCCGCATTCAAGGCGATCGGAGAGAAACATGACGTGAGCACTATTTTCACGGGCGAACTCATCGTCTCCGAGGTCAGGCCGAATATCTCACTCGGATTGTTGTTTGGTCACATGAGCTTCAGTGCAGAAGTAGACGCGACACTTGCAGCACAGATGGTCGAGACATCGAGCGGAGCATCAGTCTGGAGTGAATCCGCAGATGCAACGCGAGAAGTTGGCAACGTTAGTCTCTTCGGTGGCAAGTACTTTGTTTTCGATGCCGAAGACCCAGAAAAGGCGTATGGTAAACTCGTCGATGCCTTGGTTGAGGAGACGACTGTAGACTTTAGGGTGACCTGGAGACGCGAGTAGGCTACTGGCTCGTTCATCAAAGACAGAAGTTTCAGGATTTACATTGGCTCGTCGTAACGGTGAATTAAAGAAGGGGGGAACACAAAATGGTTACCCCCCTCTACGACATAAAGGTATACTACTTTAAAAGAAGTATTTGTTGAGTAGCCTTGTAGCTACTGGTTTCGAGCTGCACAAAGTAGACGCCGCTTGGAGCTCTTCTGCCTGAAGTATCTCTTCCATCCCAGAAAAGAATTGCAGTACTCGTTGAAGGTAGGGAGAATCTCTTAACCAGTTGACCAGTCACATCGTAGATTGTGACATGCGCGTCTTTTGCCCTATCCGAGGTTGCTATGCCATACCTGATCGTTGTGCGTTCACTGAATGGATTTGGGAATACATCGAGGAAGGTCGTTTCAATGATCTGACCACCATCCTCAGCGATGCCTGTTTCTATAAAGTGCGCGGTTACTGTTTTATCGCCGAACATGTAAATCGTGTCGGGATTTTGATATCCACCGAGGCTGCCACTCCAATGATGAAATTCCCAGCCTGCATCAGGAACTGCGGTGAGTTCTACCGCGGTTCCACGTGGATAATAGGGTAAGTCAGGATTCTTCAAGACAGTACCGTTGCCAACAACATAAACCGTCAATGTACAGTTGATTGTCTGGAAAGCAGCAGACACCGTCTTGTCGGTGTCCATGATGATTGTGTCTGGGTTCTGACTTCCCGAAAGGTCACCCATCCAGCCCACTAATTCCCAGCCTGCGTCAGGAATTGCGGTGAGTTCTACTGCGGTTCCTGGTAGATAGGCAGAAGAGTCAGGATCCCGCACGACAACGCCACTGCCGGCAAACGTTCCAGTCATGAGATGGTAGTAGAACAGGTAGTCCCAGCCAATCGCATCAAACATGCGCCTGTCAGGGTCTCTGTAGAAATAGGGGTAGTAGGTCTGACCCGAACTAAAGGCTGGCTGCATGATCGCGTTAACATTTCCCATACTGAAGTGAGAACACTGATAAGGATCGCCATCAGACATACGGTATTCAACGCTGATTACGTCGGTGATTACATCGTCAATTCCGGGTGATTCATCGACCATACGTGCGGTGGTCTGGAACTCAGACAGGTCATCGGGATTATAGTCAAAGATGCTGTCGGATCGCTGGAATCGATAGATATCGAGCGTGGTTATTTCGTTGTACATCCATGCGCCGCACAGGAAGCCCAAGGCGTGTCCGAGCTCATGGGCGGTTACCGATTGAAAACAGAAAGCCGTAACGCCATCTCTTGGGTCGTAGTCCCATGAAAATTGGTTGCTGAATGTTATCTCAGATGCAGTGCCAGACATATAACCGATCGCAGCACGGTAATCCGCGAGCGCGAACCAACAACAGTTTTCATTCGTTACCGTTGAACTGGTATACTCATAACGGACCGGTATTGTCGTGCCGGATGGTAACCAGAGCTCGATGGAATCATCACCATCCATATCATTAACCAAACCAGTACGGGTATTATTCCAGGGCACGGGTCCCACGTAGGTCGTAATCGCCCAACCGAGAACTCCTGGTGGGAGCGAATCAAAACCGATGTCGATGTAAATGGTGACTGTATCAAGAAATAAATTCTCGATATACGTCGCTATGGATTCCAAAGCAGCAACCGCGCCAGGTGGAGGGTCGGTAACATCGAAAACAATATTCGGTCCACGGCCCCGTTCGCCACTGACGAGAATTTTGTTCGGGTTTTTTTCTAACGCTGCTCGAGATGAAAGTACCATCTTCTTGAAGTCATCGGGCGTCATGTGGGTCATGTCACTGTTGATAATCGGGTATGCTACTCGTTGCGTTCTGAGGTCAATGACTGAGCCGTCTTTATACAGGGTGGCTTGCCGGACAGGACCTTCTTCAACGAAGAAAAAGTCTTTGTTCCAGTTCGCTACCGGATCTAGTGAATTGTGGATCTGTTCGGCTCTCGTCATATATGGTAGGACGAAAAACAGAATGCACAGGACTCGGATTATCATCGCTAATCTTTGTTGGTTCATAGTACCTCCTTTACCTATGATGTTCACCTCTTATCCTTACGTAAAAGTACGCCGAATTTTCTACGGTACGTAAGGCAAAGATTTTCATCGACTCACGCGCTGACGCGTAAATCGTCTCCAATGATAACGTATTAATGATAGTATAGTCACTGTATGCACGAAGTCAAGAACAAAATCGACGACAGCGCATAGATGCTGATCAGTCTATTCCGTATTGACAGGTAACAAGATCAGATATATCATTGTGGCGGGGAAAGAATGGATAAGTCAAAACTTCACGACTATTTCGAAACGAACCGTGAGTTGTGGGATGGCTTGACGTCGATTCACGAGAAGTCAAGATTTTACGACGTCGATGGTTTCAAAAAAGGGAAGAGTTCTCTCAATATTATAGAATTGGAAGAAATGGGCGATGTTGCAGGAAAAACATTACTCCATTTACAGTGTCATTTTGGTCTGGATACGTTATCCTGGGCACGGTTGGGTGCACGGGTGACCGGAGTCGATTTTTCAAGCAAGGCCATTGCATTAGCCAGTTCACTAAAAGAGGAATTAAATATCCCTGCCGATTTTATCAGCTGTAACGTGTACAACTTGAAAAATGAGTTGCAGCGCACGTTTGACATCGTCTTTACATCATATGGCGTACTCGGATGGCTTCCTGATCTCTGCGCATGGGCAGAAACTATTCACTATTTTCTTGAGCAGGCAGGCATATTCTATATCGTCGAATTTCATCCGTTGTTGGGTATGTTTGATGATAATGGAGCTTTCAAACATCCGTACCTGCGTGGTACACAGCCGCTGAAAGACGAATGGAGAGCTTCTTACGCCGAGCCCAAAGTCGATTTTACCCATCCATGCTACGAGTGGTATCACAGCTTGAGTGATGTCATCAACGCGATAATTGGAGCCGGACTAAAAATCGAGTTTGTACACGAGTTTCCTTTCAGCGTCTACGGTGACCGCCCTTTTTTTGTAAAAGGTGCTGATGGGCTATGGCGGCATAGGGACAAGAACATCAAGATTCCCCTCATG
>CP070664.1:592308-599323 GCA_020355325.1 Caldifarciminota bacterium | reverse complement strand
GGAATAGTCTTTCTCTTAGGAGTTTTCTTTTTAGATGCCTCGCGTATGTTTTGGTGCGCGTGCTTAACTAATATGCTCTCAATGTCTTCCAAGATTCTTCTTAGTTTGGATGTTTTCTTTTTAGCCATTCGTTCTTATGAGCCCTCGTTTAAAATGTGGTTAAGAGTGTCTTGCGGAGAAGTTACAATAACAACCTCACACCCTAAAGAGCGAAGTGTCTCCGTAAGAGAGTAGTGCTCGCAAAAGGGGATGAAGTTGTTATGAAAAAATCTGGCGCGACGTTTATTTAACTTACTACTGAGCGCCGACGCCAACCGCGCCTTGTCTTCGCCCTCCGCGATGATCTCCCAGTCTCTGTTGGTATTCTTTCTTTCGATTAGTCTCTGGTCCTCGCATGCGAAAATAACTTCTGCTTTGTGTACGATATCGGATCCAAGTTGTTCCATGATATGTAGCAGTGAGTTGTCTGAAATAATATAAACACTCTTGCCCTCCATCCATTCCATGAACTGCTTCTTGAAAGTCTTGTCCATCTTGCTCTTCGCAGGAGTCAGTGTTCCGTCCACATCAAAAAGATAGATTGATGCTTCCTCACTCATTAGTTCTCCCACTCTTCATCGTCGTACAAGGCGTAGCGCTGAGGAGTGGTTTTAGTTACCTTTGGAGTAGGATCGGACTCAATATAATCTGCGTAGTCCTCGCGACTGAGAATGCGGAGGATAAAGTCGTTGGAGTCTGTATCTTTAAAGATGCCCATGAGATCTTGTGTGCTCACACTCTCAATGTCCTCAGTGGAAAACCTAATCTCTCCACCGGCTTTCTTGACAAGAGTAGCCAGCATCACCATAAGGAAGTTTGGGTCTTTTAGTAGTTTGATATTCATGCTATCCATTGTTTTGTTTACCTCTGTGGTCTGCCCAAATCTTCTTTAGTTCTTCTGCTGTTAGATTGTAAGCGCGTTTTAGTTCTTCAAGTGTTAGCTCTACTTCTTCTGTAATGTTGTCTTCTTCCTCAACGGTATAAACCTCTGAGTCTTCACGAGGTACATCGTAAGGGTCAATCATTTGTTGTTTGCTTCTCTTTTTCATACTATTAGCCTCGCAAGACAAGAATATAATACCACAAGAATAAACACCTTTAAAGCGAATGGTGCTATTTCGATTAGTAGTTGTTTTATCTCTTGTCTATCCAATGCTGTCAAACAATGCCTTAAAAAGTGTGCTGGCTACGACGATCGTAACTCCATAAATAATTGCGTAGTTGAACATCTGGTCTTTGAGGTCTCGGATGCTGTCCTCAATCCTGCTCATGCGCTGGTCCATGCTATCAAGAACAAGCTCGGACTTGTGAATGCGGCGCTCAAGTTTCCAAAGCTGTGTGTCTACATTATCGTAGGGGTTTGTCTTTTCTGCTGCTTGTGGCATGATGCTCCTTTAAACTGTGTTGTTGTCGTGGTGAATGTGATCTTTATTTTCTGTTAAGTCCATATCATCAAAGATTCTTCCGACTGTTGCAACATCGTGGATATCTGCAAAGCGCTTGGTGGCGCGGTCAAGAGTCCAGATGGCGAAGTCGGTTACCAGGCGCGAGGTTACCCCGGCTGCCCAGCGTGCTGTATTAAATAGTGACATTATTGTTTCTTCTTTTTGGGATAGTCTCCAGGTTCAGCTTCACGAACTCGGAGGTTTTCCATCTCAAGGATGGTTTTCCACTTAAATAGTCGCTTCTTTACGTTTTGCTGAGTGTCTGGATGGGCAAGAAGAACTTCTTTCACTTGGGCGACACCGCTCTTATCAGTCTCAACCCGGTCTTGAACAATGACATACTTACTCATACTACCACCTTGAACCCTTGAGCCTCCAGGCTCCTTACGCGCGACCATCGAAGAATCTCGATAAGTCCCTTAACATCAGAATCAGATTTAAAAGTTAAAACAGTATTGTTGTCTTCGTCCTCTGCTGTGGAGATCTCAAGTTTAATCTCGCCTGAGTCCTCGACACCAACTTGGACGACTACCTGCCCTTCTTTAGTGGACAGGTGCATGCAGTAGTCTCTGTGGCTCATAGTCCCTCCGCCATAAGCGGAGCAACACCTGGAGGCAGTTCGCCTGAGACCATACCGCCGTGCTTGGCGATAACCAAGGCTACGAGTTGAGCGGGGACATATGGATACACTGTCTGCTCAGGTGTATCTCGGTCTTCAGCCAAGTGAAGGATGAGCGGCTCAAATGGGGTTGGATAGCCCACCTCAACTTCAGTATAGCTCTCCGCATCAGTCCGGCGAGGAGTAGAATAGTGATACTCACTCGCTTGGACACTCATAGTAAAACCGTCAGCACAGATGATTGGTTGTTTTGTTGGAAGCATTAGCTCTCCTCTCCAGTCAGAAGTTCAACGATGTAGCCGCTAACAGCCCGACCGTCAGTTCCAGTCGCCTGGTGAAGGGCAACAGTGTTTTCGATATCGCCCTGACCAAGCACGGTCCAGAGCTTCATAGCCACCTCAGAAGGCAGCGTCAGGAAGTAATCAGCGAGGTTCTGAGTCTGCTCGTCGGTGAGCCGCCCCTGAAACACACTGGTTGCCTCCATCTTCTCAACGAGAGCAGAGTGGTCGTTGATACCGAACTTTGCAGTCTTATCAATCTCACCCTTGTCGAGAATGTCCTCAACAGTCACCTGTCGCTCGTAGTTCTCAACGAAGTCGCGGAAAGCAACAGCCGCCTCGAAGCCAACGAAAGCGTTGGTCAGGTTGTAGACGGTGCCGAGGTCAGAACCCTCGTCGAGGAGCGAAGCACCGGACAGGCACTCGCTGAGTCGGTCCCAAGACCGTCGCGAAGGATAAACTTTGTTAGTCTCAAAGTCATCGGAGTGCTCAAGGTGCTGATGGTTCTGGTTAATGAAGTCCCAGATAACCTCGTGAACGTTGTCCTGCGCCCAGCCAAGCCAGTCTTCGACGGTAGGCTCAACATCAAACACGGTCCAACGGTCAAGCTCAGCAGGGTCCATCTCGCCAACCTGATACTGCTCACCGTGCTCACCGCCGTTGACGGCAGCGAAGATAAGAGTCTCAGGGTGAAGGTTGAAGCCAGCAAGCTTCCGAGAGTCGGTCAACTCAAAGATACCTTGACGAACTTCAGGAGTTGCACGGTCAACCTCATCAAGGAAGAGCACGACAGGAGTCTCGCAAGCAGTCTTGAACCACTCAGGCGGGTTCCAAGAAGTAACGTTGCCGTCAGTCGAAGGAAGACCAAGCAGGTCACCCTCGGTCATCTGGGAAGCACGACGCTCAACAACTGGAAGGTCCGCGTTAGCAGCGAACTGGTAAACTACCTGAGACTTGCCGACGCCGTGACGACCGCGAACCAGAACAGGCTTGCGAACCGCAGTGACATGGGGAACAACAGAGATGAAGGTTTTGAAATCAACAGCCATTTTTACTCCTTGGGGAACCGCCCCGTCTTACATATATAATATAGCATTGGAAGTCAGAGAAGTCAACAACTATTTTGCTTCTTGACATCTTTTTGACATCTTTCAAACAGGCTCACTGAGGGTGATTGGGCGCTCAACCCAATCTTTCGGACAGGTTGCGAGCGGGTTGGAAGATTTGCCAAGCATCTTAAGTTCTTGTTGACCGAGGTTCCAGCCTCGCTTGGCGACATCTTCTGGAATCCAAGAGCGAGGAATGTCGAATGCCTCCACCTTGGAAGTGTATCGCTCCGTAGCAGGCAGGTTCTGCCACTGGACATGAATCACAGCGTGGTTTTTCAACTTAGTCGTGTCGATGGCGTCCCAGTCAACTTTAACAACCATGCCAACAACTTTCTGCCAGTCAAAGCCGGTGCCGTCGTAGACATATTTCTTTGCGAGAACAAGGGAACCCATGCCGACACCAAGAGCCTCGGCGCGATTGAGGATGGACTGACGAAGCTGACGGGAGTCACGAGTTTCGTCGGCATGCCAAGTTTTGCGGTGAGGACAGGTGCGTCGGTTGTGTCCATAGCCCTCGCCAACCATTCTCATGTTGACGCACCAAGAACAACGACGCTTGGACGCTCTCTTGGCAGTCTCTTTAACAACAGCAAGCTCGCCAGTAGGCTTAGAGCCATCAGGCATTTCGCCAGTGCGTTTGACATAGGCAACAAGGTGATTACCACCGAACTGCAAAGCATGCTTTTTGAGTAGGCTGGTATATTCTGGACAAGTCCTTCTATTGTGACCCTTTTCAAAACACCAAGAACATCGCTTTGCCATCTTTAACTCCCTCAGTACAAGTATAGACTACCATAATTTTTATGGGGTTGTCTATAGGAAAGTTGTAAAGTAAATGTCAAGGACTTACCAATCAATCGGGTCGTTGGAAAGAAGGCGCAGTTCACGGCGCTGGGCAGCACGGGAAGTTACCTGCTCGCGAGCTTCAAGTCCTTGCTGGACAAAATCTTGCTCTGCGTCTCCCCAGTCATCAAAGTGTCCAGCAGCCAGTGCAAGCAAGTGGTGAGCCAAGTCAATGGCAACCTCTCGCGTATCATCGTCAGTTGCTGGATGGGCGATAAGACACTCCAATGCTTCGCCCAAGACCGCTGCCTCTTCGTCGTTCAGTTCAAGTTCCAATGAAATCTCCTTGATTACATGAATACTCTACCATAGTTTTATCGGGGTTGTATACCCCTAAGTTGTAAAGAAGATGTCAAGGGAGTTGTCTTTTTAATTTTGCAGCGAGCATTCTTAGTTTCCCAAGCTCCACCCACATTTCATCATCTCCAGTTGCAGAGTTGGCGTCAAGGTAGCTATCAAGCTGGGTCTCCTCATCCAGAACAAGAACGATGAGCATTGCAAGCTCTTCTTTGTTGAGAGTAAGGACTGCTTCGTCTTTCTTAACGACAAGAATCTCTTCGTCGTCAGAATATTTAATAGTTTTCATGTTCATGGTTAAATTACTCGTTCTCGTTCAAAACTCGTTCAGCAATCTTGGCGACGGTCCACTTAGCGTTGCGTCCAAGTTGGTCCCAAGTCTCTTGTTGGTGGACTTCCTTAAAAACAAATGGGCGTCCTTTTACTCTGCTCATGAACTCTGCTTCCTTGCCGCCCTCGAAGCGTCCAACAGGCTCTTTCTCTCCAAGACCTGGCCAACTCTCATTTGTACCGAGGAGGAATGCACCGTCTCCACCTTGTGGAATTAACAGCACTGAGTCTTGACAGAACTTTTGACCTAACTTAACGATATTGTTATTAAAATCAGGATCGTCTTTGAGGTTTACAACGAAGAAACTTTCTTCGCTGACTTCCTTTCTGTTGTCCACGTCATCAAAGTTTTCGATGTAAGAGCCGTCAACTCGTGTGACTCCGTAGCCCATGCGAAGAAGCACAGCCTTCAAGTTTCTGTTGCGTGCCTTGTTTGCTTTTAGCGGGCTCTCTTCTGGTTCGGATGGAGGTGCAGCATCATAACAACCTTCGTCGGATGAGGGATCGTTTCGGAAGGCTGTGATAACTGCTGTATCGTGAGCGTTGATGTGTTGATGTACTCGGCTTAAGCCTGATTCATTTAGGAAGTTATTCCAGTTTTCAAAAATAGTTTTCATAATAATATAATTAGTTTTTATTTTATTAAAGCCCCTCCGTGCTTTCCAATAAATCGCGAACATTGTTGATGTTAAAACCTTTGTTCGTGCGGTAAATAAATTCGTAAATAATTCCTGTTAGTGGGTGAGGTGTGGTGAAGCACTGAACAATGCCCTCGGCAACAATAGGTTCATCAGTTGTGAACTCTGCCCAGCCCTTTTCGGTCCACTCTTTCATTATAGCATGAACATCTTTAACTTGATAGGCGATGTGATGAATGCCTCCAACATTGTCTCTTTTTTGCACCCATTCTTGCACCACAGAAGCCTCTGTGCCTTGAGAAACAAAAATCTCTGGGGGTACATGGTACTCTGAAATCTTACCTAAACTTGCCCAATCTGGAGGAGCAAAATCAGTCTTGCTGTATCTCTCTGGAGGCGAAAGTGCATAGCATTTTGCCGAGGTTCCGTCCTCAAAATCGATGCAAAACTCATCTTCTATTCTGTAGCCGAAAGCCTCAACAAAGAACTTCGCCGTAGCGTCCCTATCGGGAACTCGATATGCTATGTGATCGATTCTCATGCGATATAAATAGTTATTTTTCAATAACAATAACGTATTCTACATTCTTTTTCTTATTCGCATTTTTCGCCTCTTTGCCGCCTGCACCCATTCTACTCATGAGGTGTCGAGAATGCTCTTTTTCGTGGATGGTAAAGTTCTTGTACTTTGCCCCCATCTCTTTCATCTCGTCAAGAGTGATAAGCCCTTCGTCACTGTATGAGAAGACCACGTATTTTACAGGAAGTCGATCGACCAATTTCAGTGTCGCGTCATATGCAGTTTTCTTACTGTACCAAGGACTTACCATTTCCTTGTCATGTGTTTCTTTTCTTTTCTTGATCCTGTCCAGACGCCTGTTTGTCTTTAGAGACACCTCTGGCTTATCCCAGCGTACAATGCTATCCCAAATATGATAATAAGTAGAGTAGTCTGCCGGAGTATAGGGTGGATCAAGATAGGCTACCTCTGCTTCTGGGTATTCTACTTTTAGGGCATCACCGACAATATGTGTTCCGACAGGACCGGAATATGAATGGAGCAAGTTTAGTTCAAGCGGCGTATCTACACGAGGAGATTTCCAGCCTTTTAGGTACGCCTGTTGCAACCCAACCGTGTTATCAACTTTATCGAGAGCAAAGATTAAAGATGCAACAAGAGCCATCTTGTCTGTATGTGGCAGATCATATGTTTCGATCTTATCTCGAATCGCATCTGCTTTTGCACCGTTGAACTTTTTCCACACCTGAATCAGTTCGCCTACTTCATTTAGGGCATCACAGTAGTTTTCAGTCAGCCAACCTGGAGAGGGCTCCAGAGCATTCAACTCATCGATGTATTCTTGTAAATGCTCCACATTACCATCATTGCAAATCATTGCATGACTATACGCTTCTG
>CP070664.1:588035-592208 GCA_020355325.1 Caldifarciminota bacterium | reverse complement strand
GGCTGGTGTTTTATCAAGCGTATAGCGATAAGGAGTGGTAAATCTGCGATTGAGAACTTGGAGTGATGCATCTAAGATACTGCTTCTGTTGCTATCGACTGCTGCATCGCCGCTGCTGATCGGAGCGTCGTCTCGTTCTGCACGCTCCTTCCAGTATAGGCAGTTGTCGTCCTCTTCTGCTGGAATTGGGCGATGTCCCTGCTTCCAGTTATAAAGATGCTTGTTAATGCTAACTGCACCGCCTTCTGGATCGGGTGTATTAAATTCTAATGTTGGGAACTTGGACCAGTATTTATTTCTTTCTAATACGTGGCTCTCGACAACGTTATCAATGCCGTCGCTGAACTGAGCGGAAGCAGGAACAAGTTGCATTAACATGGTTTCGAGGGTTGAGTCGATCCACTTGTAGTAACTGATAAACTTGTCTAAGTCTGGTGTGTTTGTGACTCGCTCGAAGAAGAACTGACGGAGATAATTTAAGTCTTTGTATTCTTGGCGGTATCGGTTTACGGGATCACCGATTAAGTTATTAAAGTCAGCGATGGAACCGAAGTAGTTGATGATCTCGTCGGAGATAACCTGATACATACTTTTCTCGAAAGCGTAGTACGTTTTGGTAGGTCTGGTTTCCTTTGTAAAGACCTCAGTCTCTTCCTGGTTTAATACGCGAATGTTATCGTCGCCAAATACGATCTCGGGAAGCTGCTGCCTTCCAGCGTACAAATATTGAGTCTCTACTGAGCCAGTTGAGTTGATTGGGAATGCGTCACCTCGTCCGGTGTGCTGGTATTTGAGAATTGGACCGAGCCAGTTGTAGCGTGAGGTTAACGCAACAGAACCGGAGGTTACGTCTTGTACTGTAAACTTACCGTCGTAGGTGCTTGGGACTCCGCTTCCGTTGTCTGAACCTGTTACAGTCTCGAAGTCCCAGTAAAGAGCAAGTGACTCAATCTCGGGCACCTGCACGCTTGGAAGATCGGACTCAAGAAGATATGTGTCGCGGTTGGGTCGTGGGTGACCGAAGTTGCCTGGATCGATTGCGTGATTCTGAATTGCGGAGTCATCGAGGTAGTCGAACCAGTAACGGCAAGATGTGACTTTCGCGTCTGTGTACTGTAGGGTTGAGCCGGTGAAGTTTGTCTTGTGCGACCCAACGAAGAGACGTTTTGGAGAAGTTAATAAACTTTCTGCTGTCGCTTTTGCAATTGAACCTGTAACGGTGAACTCGTTAAGTTTTCGGTCAGCAACGTAGCTAACTCCGTAAAATTCCACAATATAGTTGTTGTCTAAGGCTCCACTAGAAAAAGATTGGGGGTAACCTGTAGGCTTAATTCTTACAGCAAAATTCCATTTTTGGTTATCATAAGTATTCTGATAAAATGAGGTTGTAAGTTCTGGAACTGGGAAAGGATCAGACGATGTGAGCACAAATTTAACATCGTTAGAATAAACCTGATCCCTAACCGCCATTACCTGGAAGTTTGCAACATCGGAAGCAGCCCAAGTCAAGTCAGTTTCGGTTGGACTTGTTGCTGTCGGTGTATGCATACCGAACAATGAAGCAGTTAAGTAGGGGAACTCTTGTGTGTAAGCATTCTCAAGTAATGTTGAAATTTTCTTGGGGAAAACAACTTCTGCCTCAACTGTAATTGGGAAGCCGTCCTCAAGCGCCTCACCTGCTGTGGCGGAACCTGAGATAAATGATACACTGTTAGCATTTGACGCATCAGCATACTGATAAACAGTTCCGGCGAAGTTATCGGCATTATTAAAGTTGACTGCGTTGGTTCTGTAACTTACTGCTCGTCGCTTGGTCTCAAACTTATATGTATCGTTGTCTGCATAAGCATTGATGCGGATAACGTCGTCACCAACTCCGAAACATCTAATAAGGTTTCTGAAAGCCTTCTCGGTTCCCTTCGCCTTGTAAATGTCGGTGAGGTTGTTATAAATGTTATTGTAAATTAAATTCTTAACTGTGTTAAGGTCTTCCTCGTACTCTTTTGTCTCGTCACGGTTAAGATAATATTCTAAGACGTTGCCGTTGGAGAATAGTTCGGGAGCCTCAAGCCCAAAAGAGCGAACTGCTGTCTGGATGTAAGGGTAAACTTTAAATGTCTCGCCGGAAGTTGACGCACTTGGGTAACTTGCAACATTAAGTTTTGGAAGCTCACCAACGAGAAGATCAAGGTTGTCAAGATAACTGGACATGATCTGAGTTAGTTTTCTTAAATCTCCAGTTGTGCCGTTGTCCTCGTCCTGCTCAATGATCCAAGTAGGCATTGTGTAGTATAGCGAAGAGTTGTTTTCATAGTCCCAAGTTGTACCGGATAACTGAAGTTCTGCGTTAAGTTCTACAACTTTTGGATGAATAGAGCGAATGATTGGATCTAATTCTTCTGTACCCGCTGATGCAGATACAATAGCGGAACCAGTGTTTCTTGCAGTTATACCTGGGTAGCCTTCCCAAGTTCCGTTTGAGATACGTCCAGAATAGTCAAGAACGATGATATCGGTTGATGTATCAGTTGTAATACCCTCGTTAAACTTGTAGTAAACACCCAAGTCGAGGTTTGCTGTATCTGTGTTTGTGCCTCCGCCAAGATCGCTTGTAAAGTAGTATCTTGAAATTTCCTTTTCAGTACGGCGTGTCTTCCAAAAACGGAACTCGTCAATGGAGCCGGAAAGTTTACCCCAACCTTCACCAATCGCAGCGCCAGTGTATACGTTACCGGAAGGAGCAGCAACAAGGGCACCGATGTTGGCTTCAATATTTTCTGCGATCTCACCAATATCTGTTCCAGTGGTTAGTGTATCGTTTAGTACGCCATTTCTGTACAGTCTTGTTACAATTGTGCTGCCGCTGTTCGCAAAAGATACTGCGTAGTGAGCCCAACTGCTGAGTGAGGACTTATCAAGACCGGAACCAATTGACTGCTGTGAATAGCCGTCTGTACCGGAAAGAACGGTAACCAAGAACGGTGAACCAGTTGAAGAACCGGTAAGTTCGATACGAAGACGACCATAGTCGGCACTTGAAGATAGTGCGCCATTCCAGAGGTCAAAAACAACCTGCTTCTCGGTGAGGGTGGTATCAAGTGAGCCGGTCTGTAGCCAGAACTCTACTGTAACACCTTGATCTAAATTTGTTTGTAAGTTATTTTGTCTTGTAGCAGATACAGGACCAGTTGAGCCGGTGACTGTTGCATCATAAATGTTTGACTTGGAGCCAAATACATCTGCTAACGATGCTGTACCAAGCGCGGAGCCGTAAATCGAATTTGGTCCACCCTTGACGTTAATGTATTCGTAGTCGCCTGTTGCGGGCGCTCCATAGCCCCCTGACAGGCTTCCAGTTAATGTTCCCCACCCATTGCTGGATATTATTGCATAACCGGTTGTCTTGGGGTATCTGTTATCAAAAATGTAAAGGTCAAGGAGTGTTGCGTCGTTGCGCCACTCTACTCTTTCTTTTAATGAACCATCATAAGGATACTCGCCATAAATATGTTTGAGCGACTTGTCGTAGTATTCCTGTGCAGAGCCATATTTTGCGAAGTTGGCTGGATCGCTAAAGTCAATATGCGGCTCAAGCCTACCTTGCTCTTCAATGTATTCTTGAATGTATTCTGGAGACTCAAGGTCCTCGGAAAGAGTTTTGAGGCTCGAAGATACTACAACTTGTGAACTTCTGTTAAAAAGGTCTTTTCTAGACATTTTATTCCTCTACTCTAAATTTGAATATATCTGGATACTCATTCCAACTCTGGGCTACATCGTCGTAAAAAGCAAACTTGATACCGTAAGCATAATCAGCCTCTAACATATTGATATCTAAGTCGAAATAACTTCCGCTAGCATCGTAAGATAACTGAGTATGGTTTTCGCTACCTGTTCCAAATGGGATAACCTCTAAGTTATCAACAAGTCTTACGACCTTGAAAGATCCACTTTCGATGATTATGTTTTCTGGAACGGCGCTTGCCTTTACATAAATAGTTGGGCACCAATCTTTATTGCGTGTGTAAAGTCTGAATTGTGCAGTCTCATTGCGATAATATTTGTCCCTCAAGTTTGTAATGTTCATGACGTATTTTGAGTAGGGATTGGTGCTGCTTGCTTGTACAGTCTCTGGCTCAATTGCAGATCCGGTGAACAATTCTGTGCCGCCTG
>CP070664.1:583654-587935 GCA_020355325.1 Caldifarciminota bacterium | reverse complement strand
TTAATGCCGGCTCTCACACCAAAACGTGCACCAACTGTAGACGAAAAACATAATGAATAAAAACAAAAGAGCTGAACAATAATTAATGTTGTGAGTTTTTTCATAGGTGACCCCACCACTCTCCAATCCATTGTACGGTCATAATTGAATCTGTATTCCTTACAAATCAGACAGATTGGTCTTGGTTCCTATTTTGATTAGCTGTAAATGAAAGGTTTCATCCTTGTTCCATTCATTTGCAATCGTGAATTTTGCTTTTTGTGCCAACTCCTTGAAGTATTTGATATCTTGCGTCTGCACCTCAACACCATACCCAGTTTCTACCGTTTCATTCGGCAGCCGAAGTTCTAAAGGTACAACACAGCTGTTGTAGGACTCATCCAGTCTTGGAATTCTGACCTCCCATATTAAAAACCTCCCGTTATCTCTTAGCACTCGATAGACTTCTTCAAAAACTTTCAAGTGTTTCTTCTTCGGAATGTACATGAGAGAGAAAAGGGAAGTGCAGACATCGAAGGAATTTGGCAGAAACTTCAGATCCGTTGCATCCATTACTACCTTCATAGCTTCATTCTGCGTTTCTGCTAACTCTCTCTCGCTTATATCAATTGCAACTACTCGCTTGCCATTAAGCTTGCCAATAATTCCTTCTCCACCACCTCCAATATCCAGAATGAGTCCATCTGTTGCGATTGGGGTTAGTTCTATTGATTGAGGCATAAGGCAGAAAATACCAATTTCGCTAAATTTCTGGAGGATTTTATTCGACAAATCTTTGTCTGGTATCTGCTTCGTCATTCCTAATGCCTGGAACAGTTTCTGAGCCGCTTTTTCGTGATCATCTGCCTCTATGTCACATTCTGCTTCTTCTATGAGCTTTCTCATTCTCTCATTGTTAATCATCACAGACGCACTCCATATTCATGAATAATCAACTCTTCTCACTCATAGCTATTTATAACGAGAAGACACACATCCAGAGCAAACATAAGCCATCTGTGTGTACGATAGAAATTCCAGTTAACAAACTATAGCCCTTCTCCTTCCAGGATCTTCCTTCGACAGGACGGTTTAGTCCGAGGAATTATAATAATAAATAACTAGGAGGTCAAGTTTGCTCTCGTTGAGAAACGGAGATTGATAAATAACTAATTATTGAATATAGTCATCAGGAGACAATTTTTTCACAGGTGGCCCCATGAAACCATATAGAATTTTAAGCCTGCCCCCCTCACAACTACCCCTGTTTATATCGGTTTTTAGAATTCAGCATTAGGAACCGTCGGCGCCTTTCAAAGACCCCGGCGGTTCCCTTGTCCTTAGCGTGTTAGGAGTATCTTCTTTACAGAGATGTATGCACCAGCCACCATCCGACAGAAGTATACCCCGTTACTGACTCTTTGGTCATCCTGGGTTTTGCCGTCCCAGCGAACCGTATAAAAACCAGCATCTTTACGTTCGTTAACCAGAGTCTTTATGCGTTGACCAGATACGTTATAGATCGCAATTGTCACCGCATTTGCCTGGGGTAACTGATAGTAAATTGAGGTCTCTGTCTTGAAAGGATTGGGATAATTCTGATATAAGGCATAGACAGTGGGCAGGCCAGTCTCTGCTTCTCTAATTCCAGTCACTGTTGCCTCTACTTCATTGGAGTAATCGCTTTCATTTCCGTTGACATCAAGCGCTGATACTACATAGTAATACGTGTCAGGTGCAACCGAAGTGTCCGTATACGTGGGTACAGTACTGATTCCAATCCGATTGACATCCCCTGGTGTAAATCCGGAAAGAGTATCCCGATAGACCGCAAAATGCGAGAAATCAGGATAACTTAATTGAATCTCCCAGGTGAGAAGGACATCACTATCTATGACCTCTGCTACTAGATTATAAGGCGTCTCAGGAGGAATATTATCTACGGAATAACCTGAATCCGGCTCAGAGGCAAACCAAACAAGGGGATCCTGGGTATGGGCGGTAATGAGAAAGATCGAGTAGTTTATGCCAGAAGCATTGGAATCCACCAGTGTAGGAGACACAAAATTATAAATAGAGTCCTGAATTGCAGGAACCGTACCTACTGCATCCCAACCCTCCAAGCTATCCTCTATGCCAGCAATAACGAGACTATTCCTTTCCTGGTGAGAAAGCCCTTCGTCATACTCATCAATTCGCCGCCATATACCATACTGGGTAATAGGATTCATACTCCCAGCTTGGTCAAGGAATGAAGCCAACCAGGTGATTCTTACCCACCTCCCCTGGTCATCAGGGATGTCTGTCACGTTCAGAATCAGGGGTGCTTCGATGGGGTTACCGGTCGGATTGCGCTTGTAATATATCTCCCAATTTCCATCTCGACTGTCATGCCACACCGCATGCACATATGAACCAGAAACCGCTACCGAAGGCTCCCGCGACTCAGAAGGGTTGTCAGTAAGCCTTATATCTGTTTCCCAGGTTGTACCATTATCTGTGGAACGCTTGTAGTAAATCTCAGAAGTGTCTCCATGACGGTTGTCCGGCCAGACCACGTGCACAATTGAACCAGAAACCGCTACCGATGGATACCACGAAGCAGAGTCGTCAGCGAGCTGTATTTCCGTTTCCCAGTTTGTGCCATCATTTAAAGAACGTATGTAAAAAATCTTAGGAACAGAGGGACCAAAACGAAAGTCCGCGTATACCACGTGCACGATCGAATCAGAAACCGCTACTGAAGAAAACTGCGAGGGAACAGGGGTAATACTCCTATCTATCTCCCAGGTTGTGCCATTATCAAGAGAACGTGTGTAATAAATCTGAGGACCAAAACGGAAGTCCATCCAGGTCACATGCACAATCGAATCAGAAACCGCTACCGCAGCGAGATTCTTTCCAGCAAGAGGGGCGGTGGGAGTGATGTTTCTTTCTGCCTCCCAGGTTGTACCATTATCAAGAGAACGTGTATAATAAATCTGAGGACCAACACTCATGTCCGTCCAGACCACATGGACAATCGAATCAGAAACCGCTACCGAAGGATGGTACCCTACACCAGCAGTGGGAGTGAGGCTTATATCCGATCCCCAGGTTATGCCATGATCTAAAGAACGCTTGTAAAAAATCCTCGGGGGTCCAAGACGACCGTCATACCAGACCACATGGACAATCGAATCGGAAATCGCTACTGAAGGACGCTCCGACCAAGCAGGGTCTATGGTGAGGCCCGTATCTATCCCCCAGGTTGTGCCATTATCTGTGGAACGTTTGTAGTAAATTTGATTGTTTCCATCACGACCGTCATGCCATAGCACATGGACAATAGCACCAGACGATGCCACACACCACGCATTGTTGAAAGAAGTCACAGACTCAAAAGGATCATCAGTGAGCCGCACATCCGGCTCCCATTGAGCTAATAGCACAAGAGGCATGAATACTCCTATGGCTATTGTTAGTAGATATTTTTTTCTACCCATTCTTCACCTCCACCAATTTCCCTCAAATCTGCGATTTGCATCGGGAAATTTGACGTCCCGCCCTAGGTCTCGAGCACGTCGAGAGGAATCTCGCAGAGATGAGGGGCTACACTATTTAAAGATCGAAATCTCAGTAATTTTTCCTGAAATAATATGCAACTTGCCAATCACCTCCTTTACAATTACCTCCATTTGCATTGCACCATTTTTCCGTGCCCAAAACGACTATCACATCGGCAACATATGCCTTCCCCCACTTAGTGTCGATATTCATATTTGATTAAATTTCAGCTTTATAACAAAATATTATAAATTGAATTGTGTTCAATCCTGAATGTTAAAGTGGTCTCGAGAGCCTTTATTTTCAAGACTTTATTGAGCGTATATTTTTTCTCTTGACCTTATTTTTGTTTTACATATAATGTTTCCGCATATGGACAACAGACGAGTATTACGACTCACGGCTGCAAACTACTATCTTCAGAATGATGTGTCGTATAGGCAAACTGCCTTGAAGTTTCATATTGCCTACGGTACTATCTTTAAGTGGGTCAAATTGTACAAAGAACAGGGCGAGGAGCGGCTTCTGTCCGCTTATAAAAGACCATGGAACCGAGCCAAGCCTGATCTGGAAAAAATGATAGTCGTGATGAAGGAGCACGAGCCTGGTTTGACCGTGCGCCAGGCAAAAAAGGCTCTTGAAACAGAGGGCATCATGATTTCCATCAAAGGGATTTGGGGGATCTGGAAAAGGCATGGTTATGCGGGGTTCAATCGAGAAAATGTGAGCACTAATTTCACCGACTGTCCATGGACA
>CP070664.1:580885-583554 GCA_020355325.1 Caldifarciminota bacterium | reverse complement strand
TTACGGAAATGTGCCAGCGGGATTGGGCGCGTTGGTGCAGACCAATTACAATGGTGATTCCTGTGACGTGTTCTATAACATCTTCATGGACCCGCTGTTCGAGGATTTCCCTGGCGGCAACTACTATCTGACAGATAGTTCGCCCTGCATTGATGCAGGAGATCCCTTGTTTGCTTTGGATCCAGACAGTACGATTACTGATATGGGAGTATACTGGTATGACCAGACTGGTACAGTAGAGTATCCAATAATTAAACGCACCAAGGAAAACAATTCTTTGCGTGCCACAATCTTCAGCGGACCTCTGCAATTGCCTAAGGATAGGAAATGCAAAGTCTTTGACATCACGGGAAGAGTTGTAGCACACGATAAGTTACGACCAGGCATCTACTTCATTGAAGTTAACGGCGTAGTAACACAGAAGGTCGTTAAGGTTAGATAAATAGCTAAAGTGTGGCACAGGGGGAGTGAATTGAGCGGTCACTCCCCTCTTTTTTTGGTTGACACATGTGTGCCAAATATGTGCCAAATTTATACCGAAACGTATGGTAACAGACAGAAAATCCCGAAACGGTCAGAATGATGCAAATGCTTGTCTGACTTGACTTTGTGCGATTTCTGACGTGATTTCAGAAGTTATGAAAAAGTGTGGTATCGGATTCTCTCTCGATATCGTAGTCTCGATATCATCGAGGCAAGATGGAAGTCCGTCGCTCTACCTAATCATTTTAATTAATCAAAAGGCCTTCCTAGTTCTTTGTCTGTTTTGTCTATTACATCATGATGAATAACCAATAAATGAAGGGTCGGCAGTTATTCACCACCGACCCCTGTTTCATTTTGGCACCCACTAGAAAAAAAGTGTGCCAAATGTGTGCCAAAATTTCGCCGAAAAGTATGGTAACAGACAGAAAATCCCGTAAAGGTCAGAAAGGCGAAAATGTAGAGCTGGATTGACTTTGTGCCGTTTGAGTCGTAATTTCAAGGATTGTTAAAATTAGTGAATCGGATTTTCCCCTCAACAAGGATTTTCGGGATGTTCCAGAGTCCTGCGTTTACTCCCAATTCCGCCATTTCGACAAGCTCAATACAGGCATCTCGGCGTTGACTGATGACAGATAGCCGATATCAGATTACAGTCATCGATTATCAGTAGTCTGGCATCTGGATAGATTATATACATACAGAAATTAAAGTCAACGTACTTGCACTACACCCCAAAATCTTATTGCGAGGCTGGCGTAGCCAGCCGAAGCAATCCGTGTCAAATCAATATCATCTTGACATTTAGGGGTACATATATATAGTTTCTTAATCACATTTAAATATTCAGTGATATCGTAAATTAGTAGTATGAAAGGAGGTAAAATGATTAAACGACTTATGTCTGTTGTCTTGTTGGCTGGAGTGCTCACCATACTTGCAGCTGACACCATCCCCGGCGGAAATGTGTCCGGCACCTGGTATCAAGCGAACTCGCCGTACTACATCGCGGGCAATATCGCGGTTCAAGCGCCCGATACCCTGGTCATTGAGCCCGGCGTTCTGGTCAATTTCCTGGGAGGCTATACCTTCTCGGTGCTCGGCTATCTTGAAGCGATCGGTACTGATACCGATTCTATCACCTTCACCGCAAGCACAGTCTGGTATGGTCTCTACATTACCAATGCTCCTGATACCTGCCGTCTCGAATACTGCGTGTTTGAGAATTTTCAATTTTTTATATTATCAGCGATCTACTGCAGCAACACGAACCCGGTTATTTCCTACTGCCGTATAAGCAACAATGAAAGTTTCGGCGAGGGCGGGGGTATTACTTTGTATGGTTCTGATGCTGAAATATTCTACTGCACCATCAGCGGTAACACTGGTGTGGAAGGCGGTGGAATTTTATGCCACGGCGGGTCCACACCGACTATTTTCAAATGCAGTATTACGGGTAATAACCTTTCGGGCGGAGGAGTGTATGGAGGTGGCATTGCGATTGACGGGGGTAGTAATCCGGTTATCGACAGTTGTATTATTAGCAATAACAATGCGTCTTGTGGTGGCGGTATCGCCGTGTTGAATGGAAGCAGTTGTACGATCACGGATTGTTGGATAAGCGCTGACACTGCGTTTGGCACCGTTCCATGGCGAAATGGTGGCGGTATATATATAAATTCTTCTGGCGGATCCGTGGTCATCTCTGGTACCACCATAGATGACTGTCTCGGTTTCGATTTTGGTGGAGGTCTCTATATTCAGAATGCCGATAGTGTATCGATTACGCGCAGTATATTTGATGGAAATTACGGATTTGAGGGTGGCATTCTCTATTCAGTGGATTGCGGTCTTTATATAGAACACTGTGATATGGTAAATAATAGAGGACTGACGACCGGGATTACGCTCGATGGCGCCACGGATATGACGCTGTCAAATTGCATTTTCAGAAGCCAGGGCTGGGAGAATATTATTTTTGCGAATTATAATTCTGCGTCAGTTACGTATTGCGATTTCTATGATTGGGGAGCTCCGCAGCCTTTTTACGGAAATGTGCCAGCGGGATTGGGCGCGTTGGTGCAGACCAATTACAATGGTGATTCCTGTGACGTGTTCTATAACATCTTCATGGACCCGCTGTTCGAGGATTTCCCTGGCGGCAACTACTATCTGACAGATAGTTC
>CP070664.1:575779-580785 GCA_020355325.1 Caldifarciminota bacterium | reverse complement strand
GTATTCGCAATTAAGAAGTATAACGGACATTCTTGTAAATAATATAGTAATAAGATTATTAAGTCCAGTGAATATTCTGATGGTGGCAGGTATCCGAAAAATATATGCGCCGAAGCAAGTCTTGAAGCCGCGAATCCGACCGCACGTTGTCGAATATTGGATCTACTCTGAGGATAATCATCCAGATGCTCCGTTCCTCGAAAGCCTTTTCGAGCCATTCAAATGCTAAATCTTTTTCATTAAGCCCTACATAGACTACTGCTATGTCTAAGGGCGGGATATACATACGTTTTGCCTCACGCTTTAACTCATCAAGTACTTTTCGTGCTTCTTTTTTCTTTCCGACTAGCGCAAAGGCATGTCCAAGCAACGCATCTGCCATGGTGGCGCCCCCGGAAAGGACTTTCGCCTTTTGGAATGATTTCTTAGCTTCCTCAAACATCTCTTTTTGTACATAAGTCATTCCAATTACCAGGTTGGCGACATAGAAATTCGGGTCCAGTTCAAGCGTCTTCTTGAATTGTTCTATTGCTTGGTCGTAGCGCCGCTCAGCGTAGAGTAACCAACCCATAAGCGAATTTATGACGAGCGAGAGTGGATCACACTCGAGAGCTCGTTCCACTTCTGCTATGGCTTCATCGAGTCGCCCTAAGTATAATAAATACTCAGCATACCACTGGTGTGCTGTGGCATAGGTTGGATTCAGCCCAAAAGAACGCTTAAACTCACGCTCAGCACCAGACCAGTCCCACTCATGAGTGGTCATGGCATATGCGAGCGACGTGTGAGCTTCAGCGAGCGTGTCGTTAAGTTCCAATGCTTTAATTGCTGATTCCTTCGCCTTTGCTACGACCTTTTTTGGCGGAAGCCCACTGTACCAGGGAAGTAGTATGTAACAGTCAGCCAGTCCAGAATAGGCCAGCGCATAGCCGGGGTCTTTTTTAATCGCCTGTTCGAAATACTCAATACCTCTCTGCAATGATTCTCCGGTCCGCTTGTTCCAGTAATAACGACCTTTCAAATAGAAGTTGTACGCTTCAAGATTCTCGGTATGGTGTTTGACCAGTATAGCCTCTTCTTCACCCAAGAGCTTGAGTTTGAGTGTCTCGACAATCGCCTGTGAAATTTCATCCTGAATGGTAAATATGTCTTCCATCTGCCGGTCATACCGTTCTGACCAGAGGTGGTAGCCATCATCCACATTGATGAGCTGTGCGGTGATACGCAGGTTATTTCCTGCTTTCCGTACGCTTCCCTCGAGCACCGTTTTCACATTCAGTTTCTTACCTATCTCACGGATATCTTCGGTCTTACCCTTGAACGCAAATGCAGATGTCCGAGCAACAACACGCAAATCCTCTACCTTGGTGAGGGCATTAATGAGTTCCTCAGATACACCATCACAAAAATATTCCTGATCTTTTTGTGGGCTTATGTCTGTAAATGGCAATACCGCGATCGATTTAACTGCTTCATGGCCTTCTGCAGAAACGTGCAGGTCAATGCGGGCTGGCTCTTGTTTTTCTCTCGGTGCGGAAAGTTCTCCTTTACTTTCGGGTCGGAGCTCGGTGTCTTTTGAGGTCGTGGGTCTCACATTTGTAATAAAGGGAAATCTTTTTGAAAATTTTACCTCACCCCTTAAGAAAGGAATAACAACCTGAAGAAAACCAAAGATTATCGTCGCAATTAAGCCGACGACAGCAATGACAAGAAACACAAACTCTATATTTTCTCCACGAATCTTACCTAGAAATTTAAAACATCCGTCCTCCACAGTTTAACGAAGGAGGATTGTACACCCAAAAAATTGTATCCGGATACGCTACCAAGTCAATGCTTTAGTATGTTTCAGCACTTCATCCTATCAACAATTTTTCATAATAAGACGAACTACCGGTCTTGAGTATTTCTTGTATGATACCTTCGGTTGCTTTACCCACCCCCTTTATTTTTCGAAAGTCTCCTTCCATAGTAGATAAAGGTTCTTTTAGTTTTGAGATTGAATAAGCAGCATAACCATAAGGCGATTTTGCTCCTTTGATTTTCAAAAGATAATCAGTCTGTTCTAAAATAACAATCACTAAGTCATTCTCGCTCAATATGTCTTTAAACAGACGAGAAGGAATGCGTTTGGGTATTTTATATTTTGTCGCACTCTCATCAAATATCCGATGTATTGATTCATTATATTCTTTTGTTGTACTTCCCCATTTATCACCGAGATATATCTCTCTATATTTGGGAGCAAGTTCTGGATAATTTTTTTTCAGCACCCCGAGAAAAAAGTCTTGCTGTCTTCCTTGTTTTAATGTCATGCCACCAAAGATGATAAAATCTATGCCAATGTTACTTGCTTTCTCCATGACTTTTTCGATTACCTCAGAAGTATCCGTTACAAACGGGATGACCGGAAGCAAAAATATACCGCACGCAATGCCCTTCTCTTTAAAAAATGCAAGTGTTTTCAATCGTTCACTCGGCGCAGGCACTCCTGGTTCAAAGATAGCACTCGTCTTGTCATCCGCAGAAGAAAGACTAAAACTTACAATTGCCCGCTGTTTTTCATCGATCTTTTTAATAATATCAAAATCTCTTTCGACTAATGTCGATTTTGTGAGTACACTAACAGGAAAATCATATTCATACATAAGTTCCAGGGCTTTGCGTGTCAGCTTGTATCTCCTCTCAATCGGTTGATAGCTATCACCGACTCCGCCGCCCACCATAATAAAACACCGCTTAAGAGGCACTCGTTTTCTTTTGGGATCTAATTCCCGGCGTAAAAGCTCTATGGCATTTATCTTTACAATCACATCTTTACCAAATTCTCCATCTACATAATAACCTTCAGAACGACCATCACAATAGACACAATTATGTAAACAACCACGGTAAAAATTCATGCCGTAACAGGATACAAACCACGAGTCGATTTTTTTATGCTTGCGCAAAATAGATTTTGCCTCGACCTCTTTAATTGCCATAACGTTTATATACATACTCTTTCATATGCCTACATTTATTATGATCAAGCGCGTAAGGATCTTCTCCTACCCGAGCAACAAACTGCATAGATGCTGGTACAGAGTGAAATAGGACAATTCTAATATTTTCTATACTCGAGTTCGAATTTTATCCTCGACCCTGTGCAAACAAACCTTTTTTTTCTTTCACGGATAATTCTACCTTATTTTCCGTCTGCGTCAACAAAAACCTGATATCGCCCAAGAGACACTATCTGTTGCGTTGAATAACCCTCACCACCACTAATTACCACTTGACAAAAATAAATATATGTGTATAATTTCACAAGATGAAAGTTTATGACTCTTCAGTGCGTTTGGCGCTGGAGAACAGAGACTGCATATTCGTGAGAGTACGATAGTATCTCATACTACTGTTACTCCTCGACCCCGAACTACATAGACACGAACGAAAGGAGAATATATGAGATGCGAGCTAAAAAAAGATGAACACAAAAAAGCAGTAAGAGTAATCGGGGAGGTGGAACATCGACCATCGCTCATGGGCGTTTCAGTCGGTATTTACCCGGACAGATTGGAGTCTCAGTTACTCGATAGGAAAGGTTGGCAGGAATTAATGTGCAGAACCAATAAATTGAATAAGTCTGAATAAACTTATGGATAAAAAATTTGTCATAATAGGTTAAGATTTATTTTAAACAATGGCTAAAAATCATGCCATGAGACACGTGAAACGAGGTGAGAATAGAATAAATAACATAAAAGGAAAGGATATGAAAGATAAAATGAAAAAAATATTCATTATCATCGAAGCTGCAATCTTAGTAGCTTTTGCTGTTTTCTTCGTCTGGCAGATGAATGTCGTAAATAAAAATTTCGATGAAAAAATTCAGACAATGAATCTGATGATCTCGAGATACGAAGCGAAGGCACAATTTGTTGAACAATATCTACCGTTGGTCGAATCGCAGACTGGGTCGAAAATGATAGCGCAGCGGATTCTTTCGGCGGTCTATGAGAACGCCTTGCAATCGAGACTGGAGACAGAATTACTTCTCGCGGTCATACAGGTTGAGTCTGAATTCAATCCTAATGCATATAGCGATGCCGGAGCGATTGGATTAATGCAAATTATGCCAGTCACAGGAATTTTCGTCGGCAGGAGTCTCGGACTGTGGATTGGAAACGAAGATGACCTATTTGATATTGAGACGAATATACAAATTGGTACAGTATTCCTCAAGGAATGTATCGAACGATTAGGCGAACATCAGGGATTGGGATTTTATTATGCAGGACGATACACTCAAAGTTATAAAGAGTATACTGATAAAATCGCAGATGCGAAAGAATTGTGGATGGGTGGCGAACCGGTTGTAAGTTATCGCGTGCAATAGCACACGGAAAATGGAGAAGGGGGAGTGATACTCAATGTATCAGTCCCCCTTTATTTTTACTAAAATCTTAAACGCCTACTAGATCTCTTCGTGATTGAGTCTCAAACTATTATCGGCATAATAAAATGTTCTTAGATTATCGGAGCAGAGTCATCTTCTTGATAATAGAACGTTCATCAACCTGTAATCGATAAAAGTACACACCGCTACTTGCCACTTTCCCGTGGTCATCCTTACTGTCCCAATGTATGCTGTATGCTCCCCGTTCCTGTCTTTCATGGACCAATGTCTTCACTAACTGTCCAGCGATATTGTAGACCTTGAGACTAACATTCCCAGCATACGAAAGTTGATACGAAATCACCGTCTTTCTGGTAAATGGATTCGGCATATTTTGAGAAAGGCTCATTCCTGAAATCAGGACTCCATCTTTTGGCTCCTCTGCCACATACAATTCACCAAAATCAAACATCACCTGCTGGGCCGCTGCTCGCGCCTGGTCCTGATCCATAAAATAGAGCGGAAAACCGAAAAAGACCGTCTTGAAATCATTACCCAGATACCGCACACCACACACCGCTCCCTCAAACGGACTGCTGTTGTTCTTCATGTCAATCGTATAAAT
>CP070664.1:570172-575679 GCA_020355325.1 Caldifarciminota bacterium | reverse complement strand
CAGTGTTTCAAGGGACATTAATTTTGGTGTGAAGACTGCACTGCCGTACTTACTCCAGTCTTTAGTGACTATTCTGTTTTCTTTCATTAATTTCTTGTAAACCGGTGTTTCTGGAAACGGAGTGAGAGTAGAAAATGAGGCGGAGTCAAGCTTGTTTCTTTTAACAAAATCAACTGTTCTTTCAAAAACGCTTTCTTCATCATGGTCAAGCCCGAAGATAAAAGCGCCATGGATTGCTATTCCATGATTACGTATTTTCTTAATTTCTTCGCCATAACGTTTTACAATGTTGAAACTTTTGCCCACGGCTCTCAGGCTTTCCTGCGACAGAGATTCAAAACCTATAAACAATCCGATACATCCACTTTTTGCAGCCAGCTTGAGTAACTCTATATCTCTGGCAATATTTAATGATGCCTGACCTATCCATTTTTTCTTGTAAGGAATGAGTGCCTTAAATAATACCTTTGCACGTTTTGGTATGCCAACAATATTGTCATCTACAAAGAATATTAATTTGCCCCTGAGAGTCTCGACTTCTCTGGTAACATCTTTCACCGGACGAAATCGGTAAGTGTTTCCGAAGAAGGTGGAAACTGAACAAAAGCTGCAACGGAATGGACATCCTCTCGCTGTTTCAATCGTATTGAACATTCTATAGCACTTTCGTTTAAGTAAGTCCCTTCTGGGAATAGGCGAATTCTCCAAATTTGCGAACGTTTTACGCTGATAAAATTTCTTAAGTTTTCCTGACGTAAAATCACGAAGAAGGTGAGGCCATATTTCCTCTGCTTCTCCAATGACTACGGAATCGCTGTGTTGAATGGCTTCCTGTGGCATTGCGGAAGGATGAAAACCTCCCAAAACAACAGTTGTTCCTCTGTTTCTGAATAGAGCAGCAATCTCGTATGCCCGGATTGCGGTGGGGGTCATTACCGTTATTCCAACCAAGTCAACGTCTTTGTCAAAATTGAGTTTCTCTACGTTCTCATCGAGCACAGAGACTTCAATATCGAGAGGTGTCAAGGCAGCTAAGGTAACAATACCTAAATTGGGGCACAACCCCCTCCCTCCTCCAGGCGAGAGAGGCACTATCAACAACAATCGCATATGTCGCTCCTCACGTCTTGACCGAGTGACTCTGATTCTTCAGAAAATAAATTTTTATATGTACCCATATTTTAAAATTACACTACATTTTATTTATAAATTTACACAAACATGATTCAATGCGACCTGAAAATATCGATTAGGACGAGATGACCTGACCTCACGTTGTACATTATTGCGATAACCGAAGGATGTGCTAGAATCGTAGCAGACGTAGCCGAGCATGAATGAAAACACATTATTCTTTACGTCTACGTCTTCCTCGAATATTGACGTTAACTCTAACCCATACCGAGCATCAAACACGAGTTATCCTTCCACCTTTTAATCCGAAACTTATTCTTCCTGCAAAGGTTAATAAAATTGGTACACATCGCACGATGATACACATTGTTGTTATTACTCGTTTCATTTTTCATCTCCTTCATTTATTATTTACTGCGATTTTTACAAAATTCTACAAATCCACCAATACTCCAGCAGCAGTACAGTGAAATTGATAAAATATAATAGTTAAAAAGAACAAGAAGGTATAAAGAGTCCCGTACCTCCCCCAGAGGCTCAAAGGCCTCGCCGGTTCTTTATACCTTCATGCGGTCATTCTATCTATGATGCTGCCCATGTCAAGAGGAGAGTAAGGTCGTTGGAGCATTGCGAGAAAGGTGATTAGGACAAGGTATTGCAGTTTTTATTGTTACTTTTTACAACACTTCATACCGTATTGTATTTCGGCCTGCCTTCTTTGCCTCGTACATCAAATCATCCGCTTTCTTAATTACCTCTTGAGCCGATATTGGTGTTTTTGTGATTGTGACTACGCCGATACTCATGGTAATGGCATAACCAGCCGCCTTCATTTCTTTGAGAAGGCAGTTTTGAAGTCTCTTCATTGTAGCTTTCGATGCTTCACCATCAATTTCTGGAAAGAGTAATGCAAATTCATCTCCACCGAGGCGTGCAACCATGTCGATTCCGCGTATATTTGCCTTGAGCGATCGGGCTATACTCATGAGTAATTCATCCCCAACGGTATGCCCCCTTTCATCGTTTATACTTTTGAAATTATCGAGGTCAATATATGCGAGACTGAAAGGGTGTATATATCTTTGTGCTCTCTGTGTTTCTTGGTTCAAATACTCATAAAACGCCCGAGTGTTTGCCACACCAGTTAATGAATCCTCGCGCGAGAGCTGTTTTTCATATTCGAATCTTGTTTTTAAAATAGACAAAAGGTAAGCCATGATCAGAAAAAATCCCAGTCTCATAGAGGTATTCCAAAACGCCATTATGGGATGTATATAGACGTGTCCTGCTGCACGGTCTGCAACAAACCATGTAATAGCGCTGAGTAGACCCACTGAGAAAGCCCGCCATTTTCCAACGAACCACGCCATGAGGGCTACGGGAAAGAGATAGAAGATCGAGAACGATATCTCATGTCCCGTCAGATAGTCGATACAACCCAGTATCGGCACCAGCACAACACTGAGAACCGACAGGGATTTCTGAGATTTACGGGATAAATATGTTGTTACATCATCAAACAGGTGTACCATATTCGGAAGATACGCGTATACGTTCTTTGGATAGCCTTGTTCGTTTATAGACGGAACCATCCTTCAGTTCACTAGTACAAGACATTTGTGAAATCATAGTCACAATGCTTGATTTGTCAAGAGTATCATGTGGAAAAGAACTTATCCTTGAATCATTCAGAGATTGCTTGGTCCAGCCCTTTGAGAAAGGTACGGTCGCGCAATGACAATGAGAACCCTCGTGCCCTTGAAATTTATGCAATTATACGTATAATGAGATTCTATGACATACAACAAAGTTGATGAGAAGGTTATTGAAAAATTAAAAGAAGTTGTTGGAGATGAATATGTCTTCACCGATAAAGATACTCTGGAAAATTATAGCCATGATGAGACCCCTATGTACAAATCAATGCCCGAGGCAGCTGTTAGACCGGGATCAACTGAAGAGGTCTCGAAAATAATGAAGCTTGCGTTTGAAAAAAACATTCCGGTGACACCACGATCTGGCGGTACGTGTTTGTCAGCTGGTGCCGTGCCAATCTACGGTGGTATTGTCTTGTCTCTGGAACGAATGAATAAAATTAAGGAAATCGATAAGAAGAATTTGATGGTAATCGTTGAACCAGGAATTATTACTGAACAACTCGGTAATGAACTGATGAAACACGAATTATTTTTCCCACCAGATCCTGTGAGTCTTGATTCTTGTATGATCGGTGGCAACATTGCAGAAAATGCTGGTGGTCCACGGGCACTGAAGTATGGTGTTACGAAAAACTATGTGACGGGTCTTGAAGTGGTTTTTTCCGATGGAACCATATCAAGACTCGGCGGTAAGTTACTGAAGAATGTTACCGGATATGATTTGATTGATTTAATTGTTGGCTCCGAAGGTACACTCGCAATTATTACCGAGGCGACATTGGAACTTCTGCCAATGCCCAAAATCGTTGTTGACCTCTTGGTCCCCTTCATGTGTGTCGAGGATGCGTCTCAATTTGCAATCGATATAACTAAAGAAACCTATACACCAACTGCTATTGAATTTATGGAAGGTGAAGTCGTGAGAGCAGTCGCACAGTATCTTAAGCGAAAGATTCCGTTTGAAGAAGCTAGTGCACATACCATCATCGAGATCGATGGAGACGAAAAGGAGCAGGTAGGTAAGATATACGACAAGATTGGTGATAGAGCATTGAAGTACGGTGCACTCGATGTTTTTGTGGGTGAGTCGGCGAATGATAGACAGAAGATATGGGAACCGAGAAAAAATATTGGTGATGCGTTAAAGGAATTGACAACGATAGTTGCGCGGGAAGACCTCGTTGTGCCGAAAGATCAGATTCCGCCTTTGATTAATCAATTAAAAGAGTGTGTCAAGAAATATGGTGCTGCCCTGTATGCATTTGGACACCTCGGCGATGGAAATATCCATACCGATGTCGGTATGGACGATTACAGTGATGAGAAACAAGAAGATTACAATGATAAGAAGAAGGTAGATGACATGCGAAAGGAGATGTATGAGATTACGTTATCACTCGGCGGAACGATCACGGCAGAACATGGCATAGGTCTATCGAAGATACCATATATCTCGATGGCGCTCGATGTGACACAAGTTGAACTGATGAAGAAGATTAAAAAGATATTTGACCCGAAGAACATCATGAACCCGGGCAAAATCTTTACAGACCAGTAGGCCTGTTTGATTACAATGTAGGACACGCCACGAATTGACAGGAATTATCGTATAAAAGAGCAGGTCAGAATAAGGCAGGCAATGGCAACGAGCGTGTCAAAGAATATGTTAAGGCGTTTTACGGTTGCGAAATGCGAAACGGTTTCGTATGTCGGTGTCGTTCAAACGATAAGCAATCACCGACAGACGTATCGTTTTTCTAAACCGAGCACCGATTAACGAAACCATATGATTATATTCATGAGGATTGTTGAAGTTATTGTTAAGGTATGGAGGTGTGATGAATCTCATTAAATTAGATAAGCTTCCTGGCCAGGATTCGATGTTGATATTTCATACCCTGGCACGGCTTGGATATGAGGGATTGGTGATTGTTTCGCCATCGCAGCCGCTGGCAAGTGTAGGATACTTTCAAGATGCTGCGAAGGAAATCGACCTCGATTTTTGTAAGCGATCTGGGATCTCTGTCATGCGCAGGGAGGTTGGTGGCGGTGCAACCTATCTCGATGGCAACCAGATCTTTTATCAGGTAATCTGGAACAGCAAAAATCCAAAATTCCCACGGAACATTAAGAAAATATTTGAATACCTTTCTGAACCCGCCTGTGAAACCTATAGAAGATTTGGTATCAATGCATCATTCCGCGCGGAGAATGATATTGTTACTGAAAAAGGCAAGAAGATTGCTGGTGAAGGGGGTGGTGACATTGAAAATTCCATGGTCTTTGTGGGTGGTATGCTTCTCGATTTTGATTACATGACGATGAGTAAGGTGTTGAAGGTGCCTGATGAGAAATTTCGTGATAAGATCTATAAAAGCATGGAAGAAAACCTGACGACAATGAAGCGGGAATTGGGTGAGATACCGCCGAGAGAGGAGATCAGGCGTGTGCTCATTCGAAGCTTTGAAAAGATTCTTGGAACATTACGACCCGTTGAACTGGATGATGATACCATACGAAAAATGCGAGAAATCGAACAATGGTTCATGTCAGATGAATTTCTTTTCAAAAAAACTCCACGTATTCCCACGGGTGTAAAGATAAAGGAAGGTGTTGAAATTCTTTATGGACTGTATAAGGCAAAGGGTGGGCTCATCAGAACTGCCGAAGAAATCGAAGAAAAGAGGATGATCAACGAGATTACTGTCTCGGGTG
>CP070664.1:556933-570072 GCA_020355325.1 Caldifarciminota bacterium | reverse complement strand
TTCGTTTATCAACAGAGTGGTGGTAATCCGTTCTATATTGAGGAGATACTGCGTGAGTTAGACCAGAAGAAGAAGATATACTGGAATGGGAAGGAGTGGGTTTTTGTGAAGGAGCTTGCGGTTGCGATTCCCAGTTCGATTGCCGAGACGATCAAGCGCAAGCTGAAGTTTCTCGATCCTGAGATTCGTCAGTTTTTGGAGATTGCGGCGGTGTATGGTCAGGAGTTTATGCCTGAGATCATTGCGATGGCGAGCAGGCGGAATGTTGGGCAGATTCTTGATGCGCTCGATGAGCTGCGCCGGTTGGGGTTTATCAAGGAGCGGACTTCGGATGTTTTCTTTTTCAGTGAGGATGTGGTGCGGCAGATTGTCTATAAGAGTATGTCAAAGAGTGATTTACTTCAGTATCATAAGCTGGTGGGCGAGGCGATTGAGAATTTTTACCAGGGTTCACTCACCAATTATATTGAGCAGCTTGCCAATCATTTTACGATTGCGAACGATTCGCAGAAGGCGTTGCTGTATTCAAAGCAGGCGGCGCTCAAAGCCAAGGAGAACTACGCCCACACGCTCGCCATCAAATTTTTCGATAATGCCCTGAAGTATGAGGACAACATCGATGACATTTTTAATATAAAATATTCGCTCGCAGAGATATACCTCTTAACCGGCGACTACAAGAAGGCAATTCAACAATTAAATGTCTGTCTCAAGATAAACCCGAATGCTCATAGAGTGTATGAAACGCTCGGCAGTGTCTATGAAAATATGGGTGAATATAATAATAGCTTGAAACGATACCGGCAGGGTTTGAAGATTACACAAGGAACAGATGCCGTACACACATTTAAAACAGCTATGGCGTGGGTGTATACACAACTCGGTCAGTATCTCCGCGCTCAAAAAGAGTGCGAACACATACTAAAAAAGAAAAAGCACGTCCGGAAACGGGATTTGAGTGATGCTTATATTATTCTCGGAATTATACACTTACAATTAGGAAAATATACCAGGGCAGAATCGTGTTTGAAAAATGGACTGAGAATAAGAAAGTCTGCTGGTGATAAAAAGCGGGTAGCGGCATGTTATCTTGACCTCGCACTTAATTATCAAGAATTATTTAAAATGAAAGCAAGTGAAACGTTCTATAAAAAAGCTCTGACTCTCTATGAGGCAATCGGCTACCAGCACGGTATTGTCGTGTCATTATTAGATTTGGGCACGCTCTATGCTAATTTCAATCTACAAAAAGCTGAAGAATGCTATCTGAAAGCACTCTCGATCGCAAAATTAATCGGTGCAAAAAGAGATATGGTTTATCTCTATGATAATCTTGGTAATATCAACTACAATAGGTTAATGTCCGACCAAACACTCTTCAACTACAAACAAGCGCTTACATTTGCAAAGAAGACCAATTTTGACGAAGGAATCATATTCAGCAGTATTCATCTGAGTGAGTTTTATCGTGAAAAAGGCCAACTAAAGAAAGGGAAGTCGTATCTCAAATCGGCACAACGCGTTGCCGGGAAAATTAACCTGCGATATTATAATTTTGAGTGTTTAATCGAAGAACTCCACTATGCGCTACTCACAAAAAATTTAAAGAAGGCAAACATACTTTCAGAAAAGTTGATTTCGCAATTACGAGCCGAACACAATGTCTATTATAAAATTTATGGCTTCATACACCGCGCAAGAACGCTCGGAGCGTTAAAACGATATACCAAGGCCCATACGTATTTGAAAAGAGCCTTGCATTTTGTAAAATCACTCCCTCGGAACTGGATTGCGGGCGAAATTTATTATGTGAGGGGAATTACCTACCTCAAAGCTCGTAAAGTGAGAGAAGCTGAAAACATGTTTTCTCAAGCAGGTGATATTTTTAAGACTATTGGTAATCTGCGCTATTTAGACAAAATCGAAGCGAAGAGGGATTTACTCCAAACTTAGAACCTTGAATTCAATCCTTCGATTAAGTTCTCGACCAGACTTTGTTCGATTATCAGCAATGGGCTGTCTCTCTCCGTAGCCAACTGCGACGATTCGCGAAGGATCGACAGTGTGATATTTGATTAAATAATCCCTTACCGCATTTGCCCGCTGATACGATAGCTTCTGATTATATGAATCAGAACCAATGCTGTCTGTATGTCCACCGATTTCGACCCTCATCGTTGGTTTTGATTTTATAACCTTAGCAGCGTCATCCAAAACCGGATATGATTCAGGCCTGATCACCGCCGAATTGAACCCAAACGTAATACCCTTCAACACAATCTTTTCACCAACTGCTGGTATCTTTCGCAAAGCAAAGTTCTGAATCTTCGCCTCGTCCTTTGCCAGAATAACAGGTGCACTTTCGATAACATAGTCTTCTGCCTCGACTTTAACAGAATAGGTCCCTGGAGGAATGGTTACTTTGTAAATACCGGTGATCGGATCAGTCGTTACCGCAGGAATATTTGTATTAACAAAACTTATCTGTGCAAGGATTGGAACTCCTGACTCAACCTCAGAGACTTTACCCGTCAGTGTGGCCTGTGCTACACCAATTTTATTAAGCGCAATATCAACCATCTTCGTTTCACCCTCACTGAGTGTGACAATCTTCTCATCGAATTGATAGTCCGTCGCCTCAACACGAATTCTAAAGGTCCCTGGAATAAGAGCTGCTCGGTACATGCCTGCTGTATCTGATGTTATTGCCTCATATTCAGTTTGTGGAAACGTAATCTGGGCAACGATTGGATCTTTTGTTTGTGCATCGTAGATTTTCCCGACGACGTTCGCTATCGGTTTTACATTCAAACCGAAATCGAGCACCTGGCTTTCTCCATCCTTGAGTACAACCACCGCCTCTTTCCAACGGTATTCGGGTGCATCGACACGGAACCGGTAACTACCTGGTGATAGTGATACTTCATAGAAACCATCTTCACCCGTCTGAATTGCGTCCTTATCAGAGCCCGGAATTGATACTTTTGCAGCAACAGGTTCTCCAGTTTTCACATCATATACTCGTCCCGAAATCCTAGCAATCGGTATATGAACCTCGATCTCTTTGACTAAGTCAATGCCGACTGAAAAATTAAAGAATGCCTTCCAAAACGGCTCACCCCTGATTCCGAATTCACATCCTAGATCGAAGCTCAGAGTCCGCGCACCAAATCGAAGCCCTGGCGTCACCCAGAGAGACTCACTGCTTGCATCCATGTCATAGTAACCCATCGCCTCGAACAGTAATCGTGCATTCTCAGATGCAATTAATTCAATACCAAGACCGTGGGTCAAATAATTTGGTCTCTCAATAAAATCTGCCAATGCAACATACGTTGGACGCTCGTCCTCTCCCGTCATCAAATAACCGACATTGAGATGTGCAGCAAATGGACCAGCCCTGAAGTCGAAGAGACCAGAAAATCCATAATCGGGATCATGAGGAATATGCGGAGGAAAATTGGGTGTTACATAGGGTGCACCGCCTTCTGCAAAGGAATCCGCATAAAACCGTTCATCCTGGACAAGTGCATTGTTAAAGTATTGCGTGGAGAGCCTCGGTCCAAAATCCACGTAAAGGTCCACACCGACGGCATATAACAAGGGAGTCATTCTGTTAATAATGAATGGATATCCAGCTTTTGCACCGATTTCTACTGTCTTAAAACCAATGACTGGACTTGGGTCACCACGGCTGACAGGAAAGTTGCTCATCTCAAACCACTTCATAAAGGTAGTCACACGGAACCGAGCCTCTAGAAAATCTACAATCGCATATGAGAAACCGGCTGATACATCAACAAAATGCTTACGATCAACTACCTCCTCACCATTTATAATTATAGGATCAAGCGATTCAAATCGCTCTGATGGCGAAATGTGGAATGAGAGCATACCTATGTTGTGAGGCTGCGCATACTGCAATTTAAACATACCTCGATTACCGTAGATCGAAATTTCTTGGCTGACCAGCATGAAAGGTAATAAAAGAAGAATCAAGAATATTTTTTTCATAATGCCTCCTTACTAAGTATTAAGTCTATAAACGTGGCCCCAACGGGATTCGAACCCGTGTCTCCACCTTGAAAGAGTGATGTCCTAACCACTAGACGATGGGGCCTTGTGGGTAAGAATATATAAATTTCTAAAAGACTCATTATCCACGATTGCTTGATTTACCAAAAAGTAGTTCTCTAAATTGGCATTTGTTATCAATATGCGGTTTGAAAGACTTTCACACATTCCCATGAGAAATTTCGCAGCAACTTTTGGATTTTCATTAATAATATCCAAAAAACTCTGTTTCTTCAGTATAAGCAAACGACAATCAGTTTTCGCCTTGACAGTTGCTGAACGTGTTTTACCCGTGAGGAGGGCCATTTCACCAAAAAATGATGATTCTTCAAGTTCAGAGAGCAATACGATTACATCGCCGCGCGTGAGAAAGACTTCTACTCGACCAGCATCTATAATGTACATCTCATCACCAGTTGTCCCTTCCCTAATGATAACGGTCTCCTTCGGTACTTCTTTCGGTCGCCATTTTACGAGCATCCAGTCGATTTCCTGAGGAGTTAAGTATTTGAACAACGGCATTTTCGAAACTTCTTTCATAATTTCAATTTTATTCATTTTTATATAATTGTCAAGCCATTTTTCCTTTTTGGAGGAGTGTAATTGTACTAGAAGAGGATAAATTTTCGCATGACCGAAGTAGTATTGCTCTCTATCGAGCAAAAATATACACCACTTCCAACCAAAGCTCCTCTATCATTACGTCTATCCCATAGAAAGTGATTCCCAGATATGTTAACGGTCTTCACTCGTCTTCCCGATATGTCATAGATTGTTATTAATGCCGCTCGCGCTATCCAGTCTGGCTCGATTGAAATCAAAACCATATCTCTCGCTGGATTCGGCAAGACTATTACTGACACATCACTCATCCTGTCATCCCCATACTCTTGAACGTATTGACCAGCCGTATCCTTGACCCCAACGAATACATCCTGGTGTCCGAACCTTGTATCAGTCCACATAGGATGTATATCATCGATCGATGATGCCGTAACGCCAATATATTCACCAAGCAGACCAGCCCGTCCAGCAAGAATCAATGGTTCAGTAATCTTTCTTGGGTATTCTTCACGAGGATTCTTTACAACCAATGATGCCGAGCCAGCCGTCGGGTCAGAAGATACCGTGGTAATTCTTTCGTTCGGTGACCAGGTATCTCCTGCATCAGCAGATGTCGTCATATACAAATCCATAAAGAGATTCCCGAGATCAAGCCTGCGGTCTAAAAATACAACGATAATGCTTCCGTCTGGTGCTACCGTAAGCCAGGGATGAAACTGATCGCAACCGTTATTGAGAGAATCATCGTTGATTCTCACTTTTTCACTCCAGGTACTACCCCCGTCTGTAGAACGGGTAAAGTAGATGTCCGTATCAGTATTACCCGGTGCATAATCCATATATGCAACGTAAATCGTACCATTATTAGGCCCACCCGTTATATCGACGTCCATTGCTGGAAACGAAAAAACCATAATGCCACCATAAATTTCACCAGAAACAAAAGTCACATTCTGAATAGTGATATCAGTTCCAAAGGTTTGTCCTCCGTCAAACGAGCGATCAAAGCGAATCGCTCCGGGCGAATATCCAACCCAAGCAACATAGACCTCACTATTTGGACCAACACAAGGCACTGGCCATTGTACGCCATTTATGTCGCTCACTGTAACAGGCCCCTCAAATGAATTACCTCCGTCACTTGAGCGACTCATGAGGATGCGCGTATTATAAAATCTTGTCCAGGCAACATAGAGATTATCAGTATAGGGACCACCCGATCTATCGCACGTTATTAATTCCTTGTCTTCAAATACATCTGGTACACCATTAATCACCGTCACCGGATCACTCCATGTCGCTCCTCCATCAGTAGATTTAAAAACAAAAAGGCCATTCGGCTCGAAAGTCGAACCAGTGTATGACAAAATCACAGCATAATAATTCCCTGCAGTATCGACGGTCAATCCAGGATCACTATCCCAAATATATTGCGGCTCAACGAACAAATCCTGATTCCAGGTTAATCCGCCGTCGAACGTGTACCCATAGGCAACCTGACGATACCCTAACCGAAAATCACGCCACACCGCAACGAGATTGGTACTATCCTGAGGATTTATAACAATCTGCTCTTCATTCTGAAGCTGTGTCGTCGTATCGTCATTTACCTTAATATTGAGGTATGCTGAATCACGAGGCCAGTCGAATGCAAAAAGGTGGTGAGAAATAGTCATCACCGTACATAAAGTCAGATATAACAAGAATTTTTTCATGATTCCTCCATTTTCCATTATAGAACGTATCTAAGCGTTGTCAACATTGGAGAATATGCACAAACGAATTTGTGATAGTAATCTGTATTACATCTTGATTTTTTTTAAAAACCCAGTATAATATATAAACGTGAAGAAAGTATCGGTCCAAAATAGACTCAAAAGGTCAAAGCCCGGCGTACTGGCCCTGTTTGACCCAGACCGAATTCCCGCACCTCATATAAAGAAGTTAACAGAATTTGTGTGTGAGCAAGAGGTAGCGGCGATTTTAGTAGGATCTTCGCTCTTGATTTCGCACAATTTTGACGGGTTTGTTGCCTCGGTCAAGAAAAGTGCAGACAAGCCAATTATCCTATTTCCTGGATGTTCGCATCAAATCTGTTCCCATGCTGACGCTATCTTTTTTTTGTCACTCTTGAGCGGCAGAAACCCAGAATTTCTTATCGGCGAGCACGTCAAATCGGTATTCCTCATCAAAGAGTACGATTTAGAGGTTATTCCTGTAGGCTATATTCTGATTGAATCTGGGGGTTTCACCGCAGTTGAATACATGTCCAACACCAGGGCTATTCCACGTTTAAAACCTGAAATAGCAGTGGCCCATGCCTTAGCTGGCACGTTTTTGGGTATGAGCCATATCTATCTCGAGGCAGGAAGCGGTGGTAGTAGACCCGTTCCTCGAAACACGGTAAGGCATGTGAAAAAGGCTATTGATATTCCTCTCATCGTTGGTGGCGGTATCAAGACTGCGCGTGACGCCAAGGGTATTCTCGAGGCCGGAGCAGATTTTATAGTTTTAGGCAGTATCATTGAAAAATCACCGAATCAGTTTAAAGAAATAATGAGGAGTTTAGGATGAACCCAGCGCCTCGAATGAGGGGCCGGATAAACCAAAACTCCCCAAAAAACGGCAAATCTAATCAAGAAGGAGTTTGTTCATGCGGTCTATTTATTTTAGAGTGAATCAAACATTCAATGATGTTTTTCGAACAAGAAGGGTAGGATGAAAGTATTGATCGTCGGCAGTGGTGGTAGGGAGCACGCCCTCGCCTGGAAATTAAATAAGTCGAAAAAAGTCAAAAAAATTTTTGCGACTCCTGGAAATCCTGGCATTGCCCAGGTCGGAACCTGTGTTAACATTCTCGCGACAGACATTCCTGGACTTGTTCGCTTCGCCGAGGAAAAGAAGATTGACTTGACAGTCATCGGGCCAGAAGTACCCTTGGCGATTGGCATCGTCGACGAATTCACGAAGCGGGGAATGAAGATCTTTGGTCCTAATAAAAATGCGAGTCGCATTGAGGCTGATAAGTCATTCGCCCGCGATTTTATGTATCGATTTGGTATTCCATCACCAAGGTTTTGGGCCTACGAAAGCGTCTCAGAAGCACTCAAATACTGTAAGCTTATAAATAAATTCCCCGTCGTAATAAAAACATCAGGGCTCGCTGGCGGCAAGGGTACTTTCATTGTGAATACGAGGAAGGAGTATGAAAAGATAGTCGATGAAATTTTGGTGCAGCACCGATTTGGTGAAGCAGGTAAAAGAATTGTTGTAGAGGAATTCCTTACTGGACAAGAAGCCTCGATATTTGTCCTTACCGACGGCATAACAGTGACCTATCTGCCATCATCGCAAGACCATAAGAAGTTGTATGAACGTAATCGTGGTCCTAACACTGGTGGCATGGGAGCATACGCTCCATATCCAACCAATCGGCGTGTTACGAATATTATTGAACAGGTTATTATTCGACCCACAATTTTATCCCTGAGAGATCAGGGAATTGACTATAAGGGTGTTTTATATGCCGGCATAATACTTACCTCGCTGGGGCCAAAGGTTCTTGAATTCAATTGTAGGTTTGGCGACCCAGAAGCCCAAGCAATCTTTCCCATTATCGAAAGCGATCTGTCCGACCTCCTCCTCGCGGTTGCTGAAGGTCGGTTATCAGAAATACAAGTAAAGACAAGAAATCAATGGTCAATCTGTGTTGTTCTTGCATCAGCGGGTTATCCATTTGACTATCACATTGGCGAAGAAATTCAATTCAAAGAAAAGTTGGACTCAAAGACTATCGTTTTTCATGCTGGAACGAAAACAGAAGACTCAAAACTACTCACTGCATCGGGAAGGGTACTGAACGTGGTGACCACACATGAAAATTTAAAGATTGCCAAGCAAAAGGTATATGAGGAGATAAAGAAGATTCACTTCAATGGTATGTTCTATCGAAAGGACATCGGTAACTCAGGAATGAAAAAAATGAAACGGAAGAGGCGTAAATGAAGATTTGGATCTTCATGGGGAGCACATCAGACCGCGATATCATGGCGGCTGCAGAGGACGTGCTTAAAAAAGAATCAGTCCCATATCAAACGTTTATTCACTCCGCACACAGGGAACCAGAGAAGATACGTGAACTGATGGCAAAAGCTAAAGATGAGGGAGTAATGGCAATCATCGCTGGTGCGGGTCTTGCTGCTCATCTACCAGGATTTATCGCCTCGTTGACCGATATTCCCGTTCTCGGCGTACCCATACCTGCCTCGACCCTCGGAGGCATCGATTCTCTCCTCTCAATTGTCCAGATGCCCTCAGGCGTTCCTGTTGCAACATTTGGAATCGGTAAGTCGGGCGCAAAAAACGCCGCGCTCTTTGCCAGTCGATTGTTCCATCAGATAGAAAAAAAATAGTGTGCCTCGTTTAATTGCGACGGTGTGACTCTGCCGAGAACATAAAATTTAGTCTGTACCCTATGGTACTCAAGATTGAAAATACACACGAATTTTATAGACGTATCATCGAGACATTAAAGAGTGGCAAAGTAGTTGCCCTCCCGACCGACACCGTCTACGGCTTTGCAGTAGATGGAACTCACGATGAGGCGGTGCAACGATTGGCTGAAATCAAGGTACGTCGTGAGAAGCCATTCACTTTTTTCATGCCAAAAAAAGATTTCAACAAGTATGCACGAGTCACTAAAAAAAGAATTATAGAATACTTTGTCCCGGGACCAATCACCGTGATTCTCAAAAAACGTACAAATATTGCACTTCCCTTTATCGAGGACAAAATTGGTATTAGAATTCCGCAGACAGATTTTATTATTAAACTACTCAGTATGTACGATAATCCCTTGGCCGTGACGAGCGCCAATGTATCTGGTCAAGAACCGGTGAACTCCCCGCTCGAAATTGCTGAACAGTTTACTGACGTTGATACAGTTATTGATGGTGGAATTCTTTCCTCGAAACCCTCGACAGTCTTGGATCTGACAGAAACGCCACCAAAACTTACAAGAAAGGGGACAATTCCTATCCTTGAAATTGAAAAAGTCTATGGGAAGACACTGGTGCTGGATGATTCTTTGAAATTCAATGTACTGTTTTTATGTGCCGGAAACACCTGTCGCAGTCCCATGGCTGAGGGGATTTTTAAGACATTCGTGAGTAGTGAACACTGTGAAGTAAAATCTGCCGGAATCCTGCCAATGTGGGGACTCCCTCCCGCTCCATTTGCGGTCGAGGTCGTTAACGAATACGGCGGATCGATTGCTCAACACCTCACACAGAGTATTACCAACGAGCTGATAGACTGGGCTGACCTCATCCTCGTTATGGAATTCAAGCACTATAATACGGTTTTAGAGATGTCGCCGCGTGCTGCGGTGAAGACATTTCTCATGAAGGAATACAAGCGAAAGACAAAGTATAATGAAATTGCTGATCCAGTTGGCAAGGATATGCAAGCCTACCGTCAGGCAGCGCGCGCAATGTATCCATCACTGAAGTTTGTTGCACGGGAAATAAAAAAGAGATTCAAGGAAGCAAAGGAATAATGCGAAATTGCAAATGTCAACTATCAATCACTGTAATCGAATTTTTTTACCGTAATCAGCCGTCATGAAAGTATTGCTCGCTGGATTTAACGTCGACCTCGAAGCACTAAAAGCATATAAAAATCAAAACATAACTCTCACGCCGGAATCGCTCTCTGCTGCCTATGCACGTATCAGCAGAAGTCCAAAGGCAGTTGATGCACTCAGAAGCGAAGCACGAGAAGAAGTGGAAAAGGCGCGGAAATCAAACCGAACAATCATTTTTGAAATGGGGCATCACTCAATTGCCGAACACGCGATTTTCAATTTTGACATCATTGGCATTTCGCGCCGTGCCGTTGAGGAATTAGAGAAATTTCGACTCTGTTCGTATACAGAAAAATCGCAACGATATGTCACCCTCAGAGGAGACTTTGTCATCCCAGAAGAATTAAAAAAGACGGATATACTCAGTGATTATCTGAACATCATTCGTGCGCAAAACAATTTTTACAAAATTCTATTTGATAAAATAAAAAAGTATGCGAGCAAAAGATACCCGCATCTCACGAAGAGCAAGAAAGGTCAGCGCACCTTAGAAAACATCTCAAAAGAAGATGCTCGTTATATTTTATCGCTGGCCACGCAGACTCAACTGGGCGCCACCATTAATGCCAGAAACCTCGAACTGATGATGAGAAGGTTTGCTTCGCATCGCCTGAGTGAACTCAACAAACTGGGCAAAAAGTTTTTTACGCTGGTAAAGAAAATCGCGCCATCAATCATTTTATTTTATGAATCAAATGATTATGATGAGAAGACATACCCAGCACTACGACAGCATACCCAGAGTCTGTTACGAAAAATAAATGACGTTCAAGATACAAAAGATGTTACACTCATTGATTATACACCAAACGCCGACAACAAAATTCTTGCGTCACTGATGTTCAAGGTCTCACAGAAAGCGTATCCGCAGTGTCTCAAAACAGTGAAACACATGTCAAAAAAAGACAAGATCGCATTCTTCAAAAAAGCATGTCGCTATTTAGAACTCTATGATGTTGTCCTCCGGGAATTTGAATTTGGCAATATAACGTACGCTCTCACTGTTTCGGCAGCGTGCTTCGGTCAGCTGAAGCGACACCGTATCGCAACGCTCACATGGCAGGATTACGACCCGAATCTTGGAATCACTATCCCTGAATCAATCAAAGAAATCGGTGAAGATCAGACATTTATGCACATAGTCGATAAAACAGAGCGTATATATAACAAAATAGAGAAACGATACCCCGGTCTTGGAACCTATATTCTCACCAACGCCCATCGAAAGAGAGTGCTGGTAAGTGTAAATCTGCGAGAGCTATATCATCTCTCACGATTGCGTGAAGATGCTACAGCCCAGTGGGACATTAGAGATAAGGCTCACAAAATGTCGACGGCTGCAAAACAGGTGATGCCGATCACAGCCCAGCTCTTAGGAAGTAAAAGTGAGTATCCGAAACTTTATTTTAGACTATTCGGTCAGCATCCCAAAATCACCGAGGTTCCACCACCAGAGAGCATCTGTTGACTTTGCACCATAACTGATTAGTATAGGGAAGCCGGGATGGCGGAATTGGGAGACGCACTAGGTTCAGGACCTAGCGCCTGAAAGGGCATAGGGGTTCAAATCCCCTTCCCGGCATAACGCCATGCCAAAAACCAACGAGTACATAACCTCATATGTTTGGCGAATCGTGCTCGTCGGATCGGTCATCTATGCCCTCTTTTATATTATTGTATCGTTTATCGTCGTAACGTATCCCTACCAACTCAGTTATGGTGAGGGGTTCATACTCAACCAAGCAGCCCTCATAACCAGAGGAGAAAGTATATATCAAGATATCACAACCTCCCCATTCATTGTGAGTAATTACCCGCCGGTATACCCATATCTGTGTGCACTGCTTGTGAAGCTCTGTGGTGTATCCTTTAGTATTGGACGATTTATCTCTGCGCTCGCTACACTGTTATGTGGAATTATAATCTATCGTATCATAAAAAAAACATGTGGAGTCGTAAACGGTCATGTCACACGACCCGCGTTCGTAGGTTTCCTCTTTTTCCTTGCCTCACCGTTTATCTACAACTACTATCCATTGTTTCGAGTAGATGCATTAGCTTTATTGTTCAGCCTCCTTGGTCTCTACTGCATTTTTGTATTCGAAGACCGCACGCTTGCGTACATATCCATTCCATTTTTTATACTTGCACTCTACACAAAGCAGAATTTTATTGCAGCCCCCATTGCAACGTTTATCTATTTACTTTTTAAAAATATAAAACGTGGTTTCGGATTTGCTATTCTATTTTGTCTCGCGTATGCGACCATTTTTCTGCTCCTTACCAGGATCACCCGAGGACAATTTTATCTGCACACGATTGTCTACAATGCCAATCCATTCAGTATTCTCTCATTGTTTAAATTTTATATTTCAGCATTGCAGGTTCACGCATTCCTATTTGGATTTGCCTTCGCGTACGTAATACATGGAGTACTGAAAAAAAATGTATCGCTTTTTATTCTCTACTTTATTCTCGCTGCATGTACTGCACTTTCAGTAGGGAAAATAGGTTCAAACCTTAACTACTTTGGTGAAATGGTCGCTGCTTCTTGTATTCTTCTCGGAATGTTATTAACGACACAAGTTTTTTCTCATGAAAAAGATCGTATTGTGATTATGACCGGGCTTGTGCTACAACTGATACTTTTTATTCACATCCCATTTGTACCCGGTTTCACACCCACACAGACAGATCTGAACGATGCTCGGAAGGTTTCAGCGATTATCAATACAAAGCCCGACCCTATTCTTTCTGAGAACAGCGGGCTTTTGGTCGTAAACAAACGAATCGTTGTGTTTCAACCATTCATATGTACCCAACTCGCAAACCAGGGGTCGTGGGATCAAAAACCATT
>CP070664.1:553622-556833 GCA_020355325.1 Caldifarciminota bacterium | reverse complement strand
TAACTGGAGTATTAGATTTAACAACGAATTCAAATTACTCAAATCGACGAAGGTCCAGATCAATGGACGATACCGCAGCCCTGCGATTTCGGCTCAAGGGCAGCGCGAAGGTTTTTTCACAACCGATGCAGCACTGAAGCAGGAATTCCTTGAAAAAAGATTGTCCGTGACTTTACAGGTGAGAGACATATTGAGTACTGGCAAACGCGAATATAGGTCTGAAGGCGCTGATTTCTATTACTACAGTTCCTTTGATCGTACGTCACCTATCGTGATGCTTACCCTTACCTATAATTTTAACAACTACAAGCCTGAACGTCGCCCTGATGAGAATGGCGAAGAGTTTGAAGGCATGGAAGATTTCAATTAAGTCATTTTCTCACAATTGAGTGCATATGTATAATCAATATAACTCTTCTTTAAGAATTTCGTAAACTTGTTTTGTGTTTCTTTTCATGCCACGATGTGTAGCCGCAGTTCGTGAACCGTATAAATCGGAAGTTCTTCTATGCCGCAGACTCTGGAGAATCGTGGTATGACTTACTTGCCCGCTATTCCTCTACATTATCAAGAACATCCCTTGGCAGATACACCCGAAAGGTACAAACCGAGTCACCCTGAAGCAATGACCGCACAACTTCAACCTTAACAGGCTGGTTAAACACTATTTCCCAATATGCCCTGTAGAATCCTGCACTGCAATTACAGAACACTTGAGACACTGGTCTCTCTGATTCTAAGAAAGCTTGTTTGACCCACGGGCAATGACAATAGTAGTATCGTTTCATCCGTTCATCGGTTTCAGTCAAATATTCCTTAGCCATATGCGGAATTTTCTTGATAATAATCGTCTCTCCCTCACGAACACCGGCTTCAATACACGGATCATTTTTTACTAACTCGAGAACTTCTTTGGTAATCTCTTGAGTGAAAAAGAGCGATCCCTCGTTATAACACGCTTCTAATTCTGCAACGAAGTTTTTGTGTTTCTGCTCGAGGAACTCATCTATATTCTTACACTGAAGAAATAATTCCCTGTCCGGTTTTCTTGCTTCTTCATAACGATTCCTGAGTCCTTTGTTCAAGAATCGCGCGCAGCGCTCAGTCCCAAGCTTTTCCTCAAGCCTCTGAATCAAAATCTTGGTATATTCCGGTTTCTCCTTGGGATGTAATCCTAACGGCGGCATTTCAACACCCTCAAAAATGTGGTTCCTGAATTCCTCACCGAATTCCTCAATCAAGCGACTGGAAAGATTCTCGATTACTTCTCTGCCATCTATAACTTCTAGTGCGGCAGCATAGAGGCTATTCATTTTCTTGAAATATGCATACCGGAGAATACTCAGATATCTATCGAGCGTGTTTTGCCCAATGCTGATTAGGTATGCTGAATATTCATAGAAATCGTCGTATGATGCAGTATTTATGGTCTTTCCGTTTTTCTGTAAGAAAGCATTGAAATCCTCGATGTGCTCGATACAAGCATCGACGACTTCTTTTGCCAGCTTTCTTTCTTCTGATAGATACTGTGTGAATCCTTCGATATCTATATTCATCGAGGCCTCCTGTTTAGAAAACGGACATTCCTTGTTTTTATGTAAAGAATCTGCGAAAGGGCATGGATAGCCGTTAGAACATTGAGCCCATAGCGTTGAGCCGTTCATCAACAAACAGATTATAGTGAGTACTATGCTACTCAGTATGAATGTCTTCATCTATGCCTTCCTTTCTCCAACCATTGTAGTGCAGATCTATTAAATGTCAAGCTAACAATCCTCGTCTATTCAATACATTGAACCTCGGATAAATCGATGTGCATAAACATGGCGCATCGTCTTTTTTTCGATTTCTCTTCCTTCGCTTCCAAGCGTCTCCCATCTACAAGCACAAACGTGTGATGCTGGATGTGAGACCTTTGTGAGATAGTTTGTCATAATGAAAGAGACTGGTTGACAATAAGGGGAATTATTTGAATAGAGAGCGTACACAGAAAGACTGTTGGGTCATATACCAAGAAATCATTTTTTCAAGACTATGATAGGAGTGTATAATGAACACGATACATAAAACGTTCGTGGTAGTGTTGTTTTATGCCATTGCAGTCTCTGCAGAGGCAGACGAAATCCACGACGCCGCACTGCAAGGAGATATTGCCAAAGTAAAAACACTGGTGGCAAAAGATTCTACATTAGTGAATGCTCGGGATGAGCAAGAGAATGTAGTCTTGCACTATGCAATTTTTGGCAGGCAAACAGAAATTGTGGAATTCTTGATCTCCAAGAACGCAGATGTACATAGTGTAAATAAGTACAATCAGAATGCCCTCTTATATGCCGCCTACATTGGCACACCCGAGATTGCCGAACTGCTGCTCGCAAAAGGCGCAAAATTGAATGAGAAAGATTTTTTAGGCCGAAGACCACTCCACTATGCAGCCCGGCAACATAAAAACGTAATAGAACTACTTCTCGCGCATGGCGCAGATCCCAACGTCACAGATAACGATGGCCTAACACCACTCCATACCGCAGTCAGGTGGGGTCGTACAGACATAACCATGCTGCTCATCGCCAGTGACGCTGATCAGAACACTCTCACGAGCGATGGTAAAACAATTTTACATTTGGCGAGCATAAAAGGATATACAGCATTAGTCGAGCTTCTCGTCGCTCGGGGAATGAACACAGATGCAAAGGATAATGATGGCAATACGCCGCTATTCTATGCGACGCTGCACGATAACAAAAAGGTGGCTGACCTGTTGAAAAAACACGGAGCAACGGCAGAGGGGTTGGAAAAAACTGTTGGATCATCGCCACTATTGAAAAAAGAATTCAATGACGGAGAAGCAGCCATATGGTATCTAGGACATAGTGCCTATGCAGTAAAGACAAAGAATCACTTCCTCATTTTTGACTACGTTGAGTATACTCCTTTACCTGATGAGCCATGTCTTGCCAATGGACACATCAACGCCGACGAGATCAGTGACCAAAATGTCTATGTCTTTGTGACACATGCCCACTCTGACCACTATGATTCAACCATTTTTGACTGGACGAAATCAGTCAAAAATATCACCTACATATTCGGCTGGCAGGCGTTCGAAGATTCTGAGTATGTTTATATGGGACCGCGAACAGCAAAAAGATTAGATGATTTAGAAATTGAAACCATCCATTCACCAGAGGCTGGCGAACCCGAGAGTAAC
>CP070664.1:534956-553522 GCA_020355325.1 Caldifarciminota bacterium | reverse complement strand
GTATTCAAGGTTGCAGAGGGTATGGGCCTCGATAAAAGAATCGGCCGTGACTTCTTGAATGCTGGTGTGGGTTTTGGTGGATTCTGCTTTCCAAAGGATCTTGCAGCATTCATCGGTATCTCCGCAAAGTTAGGGTATGATTTCCGACTCTTGCAGGAAGTAGCGAACATCAATACTGAACAGATGCTCAGGGCGGCTAAAAAGCTCGAAGACTTGTTATGGAATTTGAGAGATAAGAAGATTGGTGTACTCGGTCTCGCCTTTAAGCCGAATACCGATGATATGAGATTCGCGCCCTCAATCACCATTATCAGGGAATTGCAAAGGCAAGGTGCGTCTGTGAAGGCGTACGATCCAGTCGCGATGGAACGGGCGAAGGTAATCATGCCTGACATCGAGTATTGTGATGATCCCTATGAAGTGGCAGATGGAGCAGATGGTGTCTTGCTGGTGACTGAATGGGATGAATTTCGCGGCCTCGATTTAACAAAAATGAAGAATTCGATGCGACAGCCAGTATTTCTGGATGGTAGAAATGTTTTTGAACGAGACACGATGGAAAAAATGGGTTTTATCTATGCGGGGATAGGACGATGAGGGTTGTCATAACCGGTGGCGCTGGGTTTATAGGCTCGTATCTCGTTGATCACTATATCAACACGGACAATGAGGTTATCGTTATTGATAATCTCATCACCGGTCACGAAGATAATATCAAGCAACATCTCGGTAAAAAACAGTTTCAATTTTTGAAAGAGGATGTCGTTGAGGTTTCGACATTAGCCGGTCCCATCGATTTGATTCTTCATTTTGCCTCTCCGGCGAGTCCTTTCGATTACCTGCGATATCCAATTGAAACAATGAAGACCGCATCCTATGGCACCCACAACATGCTTGAACTCGCAAAAGAGAAGAATGCGAAATTTGTACTCGCCTCGACGAGTGAGGTGTACGGTGATCCGGCGGTGCATCCACAGAAAGAGGATTACTGGGGAAACGTGAATCCCGTTGGCCCACGTGCAGTGTACGATGAAGGGAAGCGCTTTGCCGAGGCGATCACGGTTGCCTATCACGGTGTATATGGTGTAGCAACCAATATTGTGAGGATCTTTAATACATATGGGGAACGTATGCGTGAAGGCGACGGTCGGGTTATTCCTACCTTCGTGACGCAGGCATTACGAGATGAACCGCTTTCAATATTTGGTGATGGTAAACAGACGCGAAGTTTCTGCTATGTGAGCGACATGATTCGCGGCATCACGCAACTCGCAAAGATTGATTACCAAATGCCGATCAACCTCGGTGATCCGCATGAATTTACTATTATTGAACTCGCCGAGGTGGTTAAGGAACTCACCGGAACTGGTAGTGAGTACGCATTCATGCCCCTGCCACAGGATGACCCTAAAAAAAGGAAGCCAGATATCTCAGTGGCGAAGGAGCTTTTGAATTGGGAACCCGAGGTGGGTCTTAAACAAGGATTAACAAGAGTTATTGAGTGGTTTAGGAGGAGGATATGATTGAATGGCTCACAGTTCATGGTGTGAGGATAGCTCTCGTATTAATTTTGGGTCTCATCGTCTATCTCGTGATTCGGAAGATCGTGCCTCGACTGGTAACAAGGACGATAACATTGAGGATGAAAGATAGACCTGAGACTGCGATTGCAAAGAGGAGTCGCACCATTTCTTTTGTTATTACAAACACACTCGGCTTTGTCATCGGGATTGTGATTCTCTTTACTATCTTGGCTGAAGTCGGCATCAATATTGGTCCCGCATTGGCGAGTCTTGGGATTCTGGGATTGGCAGTCAGTTTTGGTGCGCAGAGTTTAATTAAAGATTTGATTAATGGTCTCTTTATCCTTTTAGAAAATCAATTTGGTATTGGCGATGTCGTGAGGGTCGGAGGTATTGCTGGACTCGTGGAGGAGGTGAATCTCCGAAGAACGATCTTGAGAGATCTCGATGGCGTTGTTCACTACATACCAAATAGCGAAATTGGTATCGCCAGCAATTTTACAAAAGAGTATTCTCGCGTAAATATGAATATTTCAGTTGGCTATGGTGAAGATTTGGACCGTGTTATCAATGTTATTAATCGTGTATGTGAACAGATGGCACACGAAGATGCCTGGAAGGAAAAGATTATCAAGACACCGCAAGTGCTCAGGGTGGATGCGCTGGGTGATTCTGGTATCGAGATTAAAATTTTGGGAGATACAAAACCCATCATGCAATGGGAAATTATGGGTGAGTTACGCAAGAGAATAAAACAGGAATTCGACAAGGAGGGAATTGAGATTCCTTGGCCACACATGAAAGTATACTTTGGCAATCCACCCAAAATAAAGGGATGAGGAGTTTAGGTAACAGGCGGAGGTCTCTATGAGGAGGATAATTCCTCTTAGTCTCATTATCTCTTTGGCTCTCCTTATCTGTGCAAAAAGAGAGGAGAAAATAGCGGGTGAGCACGGGGGAAAGCTCGTCATCGGAACAACAGACCTTGCGCGGACAATCTCCCCGCTTTCACCATCTATATTTGGTTCCAATGAGATTCTTGATTTGCTCTTTATGCACCTTCACCGTATTGATCCAGAGACCGGTACAATGAAACCAGAGCTCGCATCATCATGGGAATTTTCCGAGGACCTGACATCGATTACGTATTATCTGCGCAACGATGTGACATGGTGGGATGGTACTCCGGTCACGGCTGATGATATACTTTACACCTATCAAAAAATGAGAGATCCACGTACGAATTATCCCTATGTTTCTCGACTGAGATTTATTAGAGAGGTAGAAGTTTTAGGGCCACGTACAATCAGATTTACGTTCGATAGGGTCTATGCCGATATTCTCACCGATTCTGATATCATGGCCGTGCCAAAACATATCCATGAATCGGTTGGAGCTGCTTTTGGAGAAAATCCAGTTGGTAACGGTCCGTATAAAATTAAAGAATGGATTCGCGGCTCTCGACTCCTCTTAACCTATAATGACGCATATTATCGTGGCAGACCGCCGCTCGATGAAATTATCATTATGAATTACCTCGATATCGATGACATGGTAACAGACTTTGCGCAGGGAGATCTGGATGTCGTCATGAATATTACACCGACTGCTGCACGAGCATTAGAAGAAAATGAAAACATCGCGATTGATTCACGACCCGGGAACTCATATATCTACATCGGCTGGAATTTAAATAATGTAAACCTTGCAGATAAAGACACACGGCGTGCGTTGAGTATGGCGATTGATGAAACAAAGATATTGAACGAAGTGTTTGGCGGCAAGGGTACAATTGCTGTTGGCCCATTACCACCGGCATCCTGGGGCTGTAATGAGCATCTGACGCCTATCGGTTATAATCTTTCTCAAGCACAGGATATCCTGCGAGCGAAGGGATTCGAAGACCGAAATCGAAATAGAATCCTTGATAAAAACGGACGAGATGTGTCGCTTACCATCATAACAAATCGCGAGAATCAAGAGAGGGTCAATATTCTTGAGCGCATCGCGAGTGACTTGAGAACGCTCGGTATTCGCGTGAGGCAGCGAACTCTGGATGCCGCGTCGTTCATCAGTGCAATTTCCGAGGGTGATTTCGATGGATTTATTATGGGATGGAGCGTGGGCGAAAAGATTGATCCGACAGCGTACTGGCACTCTGATTCCATCAAGGGTAGATTCAATTTTGTTTCGTATAAAAATAGCACGGTCGATTCGCTCATCACGGTTGGCGTTGCTATGCTGAATCGTAAAAAGGCAAAGGAAATATGGGATGCATTTCAACAGATAATTTATGATGACCAGCCCTACACCTTTCTCATTGTCCCTGATGATATATCTGCAACCTACAGACGGGTAAAAGGAACAGAGAAGGGAGTGCGAATTGCAGGTGCATATACTTATTGGATTCCCGAGGCAGAGCGCAGGGTGACTGTTGCATCTATAGTACCTCGGCTCACTCCGACACGTCGAGTGACAACACCAGCCCCGCCTGCAGAAACCCCTGTAACGCCGCCTGAAGAAGTGGTTGCTCCTGAGAGGCTCTTAGAGGCAACTGCACCACCAGACACGGCAGCAGCAGCTGATACAACCGCAGACACGCTTGCCGCGGCTCCACAGCCATATAGGCCAGCGGTTGTCACCCAGACAAAGCCGCGGAAGCAGGTGCAACCGCGATACCCAGAGTCCGCACGGGCCGTTGGCGCATCTGGTCAGGTCATTATCAATGCCGTTGTTGGTATCGATGGTAAAGTAAAGGATTTGAGTATCTATTATAGTTTTGGTAATCCTGCTTGTGAAGAGGCCGCATTGGCGGCTGCTCGACAATGGGAATTCGAGCCCGCGACGCGGGATGGAGAACCCGTTGAACAGGCGGTGAGAATTCCGTTTACGTTTCAACCATAGGTGGTTTCAAATTCTTGTGAACGCCCAAAAAGGCTGAGTCCTCTCTACTTTTAGAATCAAATCTATCATGCTCTTATGACAACATAACGAATTTTTCGTGCTTTATATTAATCATCAATAAAAAAATCAACAACCTCCCCAATATTTCCCCTCCCTTTGATGGGAGGGGTTAGGGGAGGGTGAAAGTAATGATTATTCGATATTCTCACTACCCCCACCTTTGTCGTTCGACTGAGCGCTTCGTCCCGAGACTCAGCACCGAGGGGCTCACGTCGAAGTCCTCCCCTCCTCCTGAGGCGGACACAGCATCAAGGGGGAGGGCAAAAGTGGAGAGGACTCAGCCAAAAAGGCTATTGACAAATGAAAGTTTTTGAATATTCTATAGTGGGGCCTCTGCTTCTAAAAATATTCGCCCTCCGGCAGGGGCTCCCCATTTTTTATGGAATGGCTTGTCTAAATTTCCTTTTGAAAAATTGGTGGAATGTAATTCGTCTCGAGTAAATCAGAACGGATTGAATTTACCGTGATTTCATGGTAGCGAATGGTAGAATCATTTCCTCCATTGAGATTCCACCATGCTGGAAGGTATACTTGAATTCCCTCTCATACTCTGTTGGTTTTGTTGGGTAAATAAAATAGTAATCCTCTTTGGCAATTGCAAATCGGACCGAGGGGTCATCACTCGGCAAATAAATTTCACCAGGGTTGTTGAGGAGTAGTGCTGTTTTGCTATCGGTTCGTAGTGCTGGCCCATATTTGTATCGAAGGTTCGGTGAGATCGCGCGACCACCATAAACAATCGTCGGTCTTCGGACTCGAATAAAGCCATGGTCACTGGTAAGCGTTACTCGGCTCCCTTTCTTTGCCAAATCTTTGAACAACTCAAATAGTGGTGAAATTGGAAACCAGAAGCCGAGAAGGTTGAGAAGAACTCGTTCATCATCGAGCACACCTTTCATATCTCCTCTGCCAGGAATTGAATGAATGAGAAGGTCAAAGAAGTTTACGATAACGATTGTTATGTCTGCTGTCTCACGAGCGATCTGTTTAATGTTCTTGTCGATTTCAGCAATTGAGGAAAGTTTATAGAATGCAAATTTTATACGGAGGTTATGTCGTTTTAACTGTTCGATGAAGAGATTTTTCTCAAATCTGTTCTGTCCCTTTTCCTCGAATGTCCAGTATTGAGGAAACTTCTGACAGATCTCGAGTGGCAAAAGTCCTGCAAAGAACGCGTTCCTTGAATAGGGAGTTGCTGTTGGCAATATTGAGTAGTAGAACTGTGTTGAAACTTCAAAATAATCCCTCATATACGGTAAGAGTTTAAAATATTGGTCGAGTCTCATGGAGTCGAAGAGGAGTACGTTGACTTGCCCCTCTCTAAGTAATGGGAAGATTATTTGTGAAAATAAAGTATTGGAAAGTGTTGGCCCCTGTCCCCTTAAAAAATCTCTGTATACGCTTTCAATATATTTTACAAATCCAACATTCGCCTCGCGTTTTTTCTCTTCCTGTAGATTTTTTAATTCTTTGCCACCAAATTCTAATAGTCTCAAATCCCACGATACAATATTTTTGTAGTATTCGATCCATTCGGCATAGTCAGTTGGTGTTACGAGACTTCTAAATTGAGTAGCATACTCTTCCGCCATTTTTTCTCCAATGATGACTCTGCGCTTGAGTGTTCGATTGAGAACTGAAAGCAGTTGATTGAAACTAAAGGGCTTCGTTATATAGTCATCGACCCAGCCACCATACGCTTGTGTCATTAAGCTTTCTTCCTCGCTCTTCGTAACCATCACCACCAACTGCTGGGCGTTTTCATTTTTGATTTTTCTCAAGACCTCGAGTCCATCGACCCCTGGCATTATTTCGTCGAGAAAGATGAGATCAAAAACTTCGCTCGTCGCTAATTGCACACCGTCTTCTCCGGATGTGGCTGTTTTTACTTCATACCCTTCTTTCTGAAGGAGGTAAATAAATGGTTTCAATAAGTCGATTTCATCATCAATCCACAAAATTTTCATTTTGCCACCTTTGGTATAAAAATTTGAAATGTTGTTCCCATGGGACCGGTTTTCTTCAAGAATAGTTTTCCGTTGTGATACTCCTCGATGATTCTTTTCGTTAACACGAGTCCGAGACCCCAGCCATACCTTTTTGTCGTGTATCCTGGTTTAAAAATATGTCCTTCTTTTTTAATCCCCCTACCACTATCTGAGATTTCAATGACAGCACCATCGCCGTCATGTGTTTTTACCTGTATTTTCCCCTTTCCCGATCCGATTGCATCTAAGCTATTTTTCAAAATATTTTCAACCGCCCACCCGAGCAGGATATCGTCGAACTGTATGATCGGAAGTGGTTTATACGTTTCGGCGAACGTGATTTGGGAATGTGCCCGCTTTTTGATATAGTCGACCGATTTTTTAATGATCTCGGTTGGTTCTTTTTCTACTAATCGTGGTGGCATGCCGATTCTCGAAAACTTTTCTAAAACTTCTTTCATCCGTATAGCATCTTCTTTAATGCCTTCATAGATTTCCTGCGTGAGGTCTCCTTTCACGGCCTCGAGCCAGCCGGTCAGCGAAGAGAGTGGCGTGGCAAGTTGATGAGCTGTCTCTTTTGCGAGTGAATTCCAAATTTTTTCCTCCTCGCTCTTGCGATAGACAAGATAACCCCAAAATCCGAGAAAGAGGAAGGCAATGAGAAAAACGGTTTCAACAAAAGGTAAAATTTGTAATGATCGTGTAAAGGGAGAGAGCCCCCAATGTACATGGCCGACGAGCGTTGAATCAGCGCCGTGTCGGATAATGATGGGAATAGGTTTTTGCACCTTGTCGAGTTTTTCTACAACCTCGTGTAAATCTTTTTCTTTAATATTTTTTGATGAGTAAGGATTGCCGTTAACATCAGTAAGAATGACCGGAAAATCGATTCGCTGAATAACCTTGTCGTAGAAGAGTTCGAGAAGACGTTCTTCGTCCAGGCTTGGGCCGCGCGCAAATTCACCGAAGAGGCGTGAGGTAGTTTCGGTTTCCTTCTTTATTTTCTGGATGAGATAATTGGAGTAGACATAGGTGACAATACCGATGAGCGCAATGCCGACCAGGAAGTAGATTACCAGGGTCCGTGAGCTAAATTTACGGCCGATCTTCATGGTACAGCGGTATTTGTATCAAGGGTTGAGTCGTACAATGCCATTATTCTATTATTCTCTTATTAAATATCTTGGCGAATTCATAAAAGGCATCGTGCTCGCCGTAATAGGCGTCGGCAAGGTAAAGCATCTGATAGGTTTCAGCATCTGACGGCGGTATGTCCAGACCGACAACGATCTTCGTGCCATTCCACTGTATGTCATTCTTTCTATTAATAAACAGGAGCGGTTGTTGCCTGTCGATTCTTTTCGACACCTTTTTTAAACCAGAAGGAGGGAAAGAGAATAAATGTTGAGGATTTTCTTCTTCGACGCGGAGCAATTCAATTAATGGGCGAATCGTATTCTTTATAAGGATATTGTAATACGGAAAATGATTATTTCCGTAAAAGCAAATCCTTTTGTCTGCTGATATCAGATAGGGAAGTGATAAATTCGGAGGGATATTTAATTCGATGAGACAGTGGAAGTGTCTCTTTCCCAGTTTATCTTTCAATGATTTGTATTCCTTAGAAAAGAGGTGAGGGGGTTCTTCATAAAAGAGCGTTTCAAAAACATTTGATTTGATGAATCTGTAGATATTCTCTAGTGTCTTTGGTACGAGCACGAGTATGCTTCCACTTTTTCTTAATCCTGTGAGGAATGGAAGAATCTGTAGAAAATGCTTTGTCGTACGCGGTAGTGAGATGACGTGACTGGGCTTCTTTGTAGGTGTCAATGGTTGAAATATTTTATTGAATCTTCGCTTTGTGATCCTTAGATAGAGTGGTAGGAAGATGCTCATTGTGCACGTCTTTTTCTACGCTCGACATAGGTGGGCGCGCTTCCCTTGGTTATGACCTCTTTAGATATGACACACTTGTCGATGCCTCTCAGATTTGGCAGATTGAACATGATGTCAAGCATATTTTGCTCCAAGATCGACCTCAGTGCGCGTGCACCTGTATTATATTTCATTGCCCGGGTGACAATTTCATCGAGTGCGTCATCGGTAAATTCCAGCGTAACACCCTCCATCTTAAAGTATTTGGAATACTGTTTAATCAAGGAATTTTTTGGTTTTATGAGGATATCGATGAAAGCTTGTTTCGGCAACCTATGGAGTGGTGCGATGACAGGGACACGACCAATAAATTCAGGAATCAGACCGTACTTTATCAGGTCTTCTGGTTCAATTTGATCGATGATCTCATCATAACTCTTTTCTGCACGGTGTGTTTTACTCGTAAACCCTATGCTGGCGCGATTGAATCTCCTCGATATTGTATCCTCGACACCGGTGAATGTACCACCCAGGATAAAGAGGATATTTCTTGTATTGATGTGTATATATTCTTGCTCTGGATGCTTTCGTCCACCTTGTGGTGGCACGTGTGCCTCGGTTCCTTCGAGAATCTTGAGAAGCGCCTGCTGAACTCCCTCTCCAGAGACGTCCCTGGTTATAGACGGAGAGTCGGCCTTGCGTGCAATTTTATCAACTTCATCGATGTAGATGATACCAATTTCAGCGAGCTGAATGTTATAGTTGGCAGCCTGAATGAGCTTGAGCAAGATATTCTCAACGTCTTCGCCAACGTATCCGGCTTCGGTCAGTGGTGTAGCATCAGCGATAGAAAATGGAACGTGGAGTAGCCGTGCGAGCGTTTCTGCAAGTAACGTTTTACCAGTGCCGGTTGGGCCAACCAGAAGGATATTGCTCTTCTGTATTTCGACATCATCACTCTTTGCCATAATTCGCTTATAGTGGTTGTAGACGGCAACAGAGATTACAATTTTCGCCCGTTCCTGGTCGATAACATATTGATCAAGGAATGACTTTATCTCGGTTGGTTTTGGTAAAACAAAACTATCGAGGCGCGATATTTCTTGTTCGTCATTGAGGAGGTCGTTACAGAGACGAACACACTCATCACAGATGTATGCCTTATTGCCTCTGAAAAGACGTTTCACTGCCGGTTTTGGCCGTTGGCAAAAAGAGCATACGACTTTAGGCATCATTTTTTCCTTTTTTCCATAATAGCATCGATGATTCCGTAGTCTTTTGCCTCTCCTGAAGACATAAAGTAGTTTCGATCCGTGTCCTTGGAGATTTTATCTTCGGGCTGGCCAGTGTGTTTTGCGAAGATTTTATTGAGTACTTCTCTGATCGTTAAAACCTCTTTGGCATGGATGGCGATGTCAGAAGCCTGTCCTTGGTATGCTCCCTCGGGTTGATGAATCATGATACGGGCATGGGGAAGGGCAAATCTCTTTCCCTTTGCTCCGGCTGCGAGGAGCATTGCTGCCATACTCGCTGCCATGCCGATGCAGATGGTTGTAACTGGCGGTTTGATAAATTGCATGGTATCGTAAATCGCAAGTCCTGATGATACGATGCCACCCGGAGAATTTATATAGAGTGATATATCCTTCGACGGATCTTCGGCCTCCAGAAAGAGCAACTGTGCCATGACAAGGTTTGCTACATTGTCATCGATTGGTGTTCCCACGAATATTATTCTTTCCTTGAGCAACCGTGAATAGATGTCATATGCACGCTCTCCACGGCCAGTCTGCTCAATGACGAATGGCACGGGTATCATTTATTGCCTCCTTTGGTGAAATGATACGACTCTTTTTACTGATCTTTGCATTCTTGTAAAGAAAATCGATCGTCTTTTCCTTACTGAGAATGCTGCTCATGTAGTGTATGATGTCTTCTCGGTTCTCATCGTTGAGTTTAATATTCATCGTAGATATTAAGTTCATTATTTCCTCTTCACCAACACGGATGTTCTCCTTTTCCGCAATCTTATCGAGGATGAGGTTGAACCGGGCTCGCTTTTCAGCGATTTGCCAAAATCGTTCTTTTGTCGTGTCGGAATCAGGCAAGTTAGATTTCTGAAGAATTTTTTGGTACTCATTTTGGATCAGTGCCTTTGGAACAGGAAAGCGTATTCTTTCAAGAATGACATGAGAAAGCGAATCTTTGAGTTCCTCCTCGATTCTCCGTTCTTCTATTTTTTTTAAATCCTCCATTAGTTTTTTCTTCAAATCTTCGAGTTTTTCATAATTCTGCTTCTTTGCAAAATCGTCATCTAACGGAGGGAGATTTTTTTCCTCAACTTTTTTTATCACCATTCTGTAGGTCACATGACCAACTTTTATCTGCTTATTGTTAGATTTTTTTACCCCGACCAATGCCCGATTCACCTCGTCAGGGTAGTTACGATCTCCAATACGTATCGTCACATCAGTCTGTTTATCTGTGACCTTATTACCTTCTCTCGTTTCTAGATCCATGGTGACAATATCATCAACGACAGCTGGTCTTGTGACCTCTTTGACAGTCGCAAATTGTTCACGCAGTTCTTCGATGCCCTGTTCGAGCAACACGTTGTCGGACAGTGGTTCATCGCTAAATATTTCTAAACCCATATAGTTGTCAACATTAAACACTGGAATTACTTCAAATTGTAACCGAAATGTTATTTGTTCACCTTCCTCGATGTTGAGCAGTGTGGCTCGGGATGCAGGACGCCATTTTTTTTCTTGTAATATATCGAGGTATGATTTCGTTACAAGGCTGTCCATTGCCTGCGCCCTCAATGTATCGTGGTATCTCGTTTTGATGAGATTTTTAGGTACCTTACCCTTTCGAAATCCTCTCAACGTTAACTTTTTCTGTAGTTTATTCGCTTCCTGGTCAATAAAAGAATCGAGTTCGGTAGCTGGTACCGAAACCTCAAGCTCTTTCTCTACTTCCTTATCGACCTTTAATTCGTACTGCAAAAGTGACCTCCACCACGATGCGAGGAGGGGGAGTTGAACCCCCACCCCAAAAGGGGCTGGATCCTAAGTCCATTGCGTCTCCCAGTTCCGACAACCTCGCGAAAGTTGCACGGAAATAATTCTATCATATTATAACCCGAAATTAATATTTGTCAAGTTAACCTCGGAGAAGCTCGGGCGTGTGCACCGAGCTTTTATGAATGCAGATGCCTAATAGATTGTGATTTTAAATCTCTGCGGATTTGAATAGACTGGTTTGATGTAATCGGGTAGGATCACCTCAGCCGGAAGAGAGTGGTTCCCGACTGGCATATTTATCAGCCGTATTCTTACTTCAATGTCACTCTTTTTTAAATCCGCCATGCGACTCTTTGCACCCTGCACAATGAGTGTGTCGAGCGTAATCTTTTCTGTGTAGACGAGTTGGTTCGGTGCGTAGAGAAGTTTAAGCGGTATATTAACGAATGTTCGCTCAACAGTCGTATCGACTGTAACATTAGCCGTGACGATATCTTCTGAAACATCGATGAGTGATGAAGGGTTCAGTAATCGTAACTCCTTCGTGAATGATTTATTCCTATTCTGGACGTTCAGGGATTCGGTCATGACCTCATCCACATTCCGGAGTATCTCGTTTGGTCCTGTTACTACAACCGTATCGAGTACCGTGATATCGCTTATCGAGATCCTGTTCCGGAGTGATCCCTTAATGGGAACCACGACCCGCATCTCTTTTGTGATTTTTCTGTCAATTGTTATGTCTATCGATGTTGTTTTTTGGTAATCGATGGATACATCTCTGAAGCCAATAGGGATAACGATGTTTTTTACTGGGATTTTATTTTCTCCTAATTTCGTTTTGCTTAAATCACATTGAGCTTTTGGCGTTGCTGCCCAGATATTCAGGAGAGAAACTCCCCCACCTGTAAACGTAACATTGACGGTCGTAAGCGAATCGACAAGAATCCGATCTTCAGGGAGGTTTGAGTAGACGATTTGTATATTTTTCGTATACTGATAATTGTAACCGACTGCAACAAAAAGCCACAGGCCAAAAGCAAAGACGATGGCAAATATTTTTCTCATTGGGTCGTGTATTATTACTTGGAGTAATCTCTTGTAATCCATTAACTTAATTATATTGATATATGAAAATTCGTCAAGAATTAATTATGAGGATTTGTCAGTATCTCGTTTTTTCCGCCTTATCCATTTTACTATCTCGACTCCACAAAATACTATTGAGGATAGGAGTAAACAGATAATAAGTTCGCTTACGCTCAGTGGTTGGGTTTTAAATATTGGCCTTAGAAATGGCACGTAGATCGTGGCCATTTGAAGTACAAATGTCAAGAGGAAAGCACCGAGTAGTGGTATATTGGATAACAGACCTAAAGAAAAAATCGATTCTTTTTCAGACCTGAGCGCGAGTACATTACCCATTTGGCTCAGACACAGAACAGTAAACACCATAGTCTGCCACGGGGCATGACCAGTCTTGAGTCCCCAGGCTTGTGCGAATATTGAGGCACCACCCATTAACAACCCCACCCAGATGATGTCCACACCGAGGTTGTGTGCAAATATGCTCTCCTGGGGATGTCTTGGCGGTATCTCCATGATCTTCTTTTCTGCAGGTTCGGCAGTCAAGGCAAGGCCGGGGAGTCCATCAGTTACAAGATTAATCCATAGTATGTGAATAGGCAAAAGAGGAATTGGAAGTCCAAAAAACGGTGCGAGAAATATAGTCAATATTTCACCAGCATTACTGGTCATTGTGTATTTTATAAACTTGCGGATATTGTCGAATATCCGCCTTCCCTCTCTCACTGCGTTAACGATTGTTGCAAAGTTGTCATCGAGGAGTATCATATCTGCTGCTTCTTTTGAGACATCGGTGCCTGTGATACCCATGGCAATGCCAATATCCGCGCTTTTCAAGGCTGGAGCATCATTAACACCGTCTCCAGTCATTGCCACAAACTGTCCTTGGTTCTGTAGTGCTTTTATAATTTTAAGTTTCTGTTCGGGCGCGACTCTGGCATATATACTTATATCCTCGACCTTTTTTTCGAATGCTTTAATTGATAATTTTTCGAGTTTTTTGCCTGTTAAAATTTCGTGGTTACTGCCTAATATGTCGAGTGCTTTGGCAATTGATTTCGCAGTTATGGGGTGGTCTCCAGTTATCATCACCGGTGTTACCCCGGCAGATTTACAAAGTGCTACGGCTTCGCCTGCCTCTTTTCTCGGCGGATCCATCATTCCCACGAATCCCAAAAATGTGAGGTTCGTTTCCACATTGTCCGCAGTCATATTTTCGGGTAGGGCGTTCCACTTCCTCATTGCAAACCCAAGTATTCGCAGACCCCTCTGCGCCATTGCTTCACTCATACTGTAGACCTTGTCTTTATCTATATCTGATTTTCCATGAGTGGTAAGTTCATTCGTAGATTTTTCGAGTAAAACCTCAATGGCGCCTTTGGTAAAAGATATAAATTCCTTTTCTGATCTCTTATGAAAGGTGGTCATACACTTTCTTTCTGAATCAAAGGGAATTTCAGCGACACGCGGGTAGTCATTGAGTAAGGTTTCTTTTTTAAAATTTTTCTCTTCAGAGATTGCATAGAGGGCAATCTCCGTAGGATCGCCAATGTATGTTCCATTTTTTTGTCGGGTTGCATCGTTGTTGAGTGCCATCGCCAGGAGTAGATTGTCTGTTGGACATTGCTGCTTAGAAATGTCAGCGCTTTTAATGAGTTGACCACTAACATATATCTCTTGAACCTCCATCTTATTCTGGGTTAATGTGCCGGTTTTGTCCGAACAAATATAGGTCACAGAGCCCAGGGTTTCTACGGCAGGAAGTTTTCTTATGAGGGCATTCTGTTTAACCATCTTTTTCGCCCCCAACGCGAGTGAAATGGTGACGACCGCAGGTAAAGCTTCGGGAATTGCTGCGACCGCAAGGCTAATAGAAGTCAGAAACATTAATAATGGCGGTTCTCCTCTGATGAAGCCAACGCCAAAAACGATGGCGCATATCGCGAGTATCGCGATAGCCAGTCTCTGTCCAAACTTTGCAAGCCTTTTTTGAAGTGGTGTTTTCACTTCTACCTGTTCCTGGAGCAGAGTAGCGATCTTTCCAAATTCTGTGTTCATTCCAGTTAAGACAACAATACCCTTTGCCCGGCCGTAAGAGGCGATGGTTCCTTTATAGGCCATATTTTTTCTGTCGCCGAGAGGCATCCACTTGTCATGAAGAGGATTGGTATGTTTTTCCACAGGCACAGATTCTCCGGTAAGTGATGCTTCGTCAATCTTAAGATGAGAAACTTCGATAAGTCGTATGTCTGCCGGTACAATATTTCCTGCCTCAAGCAGTACTGTATCACCAGGCACAATTTCAGCAGCAGAAATACTGGTTGGCTGTCCGTCCCTGATTACGGTTGCTGTTTGTGCTGCCATCATCTTGAGTGCTTCAATTGCTTTCTCTGCTCTATACTCCTGAATAAAACCGATCACCGCATTTAAAATGACGATCACCAATATAGCTATGGTATCCTTTGGTTCACCAATTACACCCGAAACGACCGCAGCAGCGATCAGCACTATTATCATGAAATCTTTGAATTGATCGAGCATCATTTGTAGGACTGTTCTCTTTTTGATCTCTTTTAGTTTGTTGGGGCCGTAACGTAAAAGTCGATCCCCGGCGTCTTCTGTAGATAGACCCTGTTGAGATGCATTAAGGGTCTTAAGAATTTCATTAATTGATTTACAATGCCAGTTCACAATTTTTTGGTTATTTAGAGAGCCAGACCATGATTCCTTTTTGTATATGGAGTCGGTTCTCCGCTTGGTCAAAGACAATAGATGCTGGTCCATCTATGACGGCATCGGTAATCTCTTCGCCTCGGTGCGCAGGCATACAGTGCATAATTTGATAATCTTTTTTTGCTGATTTTAATAATTCCTTGTTGAGTTGATACGGCATAAAGGTTTTTTTCCTTTGTTCTAACTCGTTTTCCTGACCCATGGATGCCCATACATCGGTATAGATAATGTCGGCATCAGTGACCGCTTCTTTAGGATCATCGGTCAGTGTCGCTGTTTTTACCTTTGCCAGATAATCGTTGTTCGGCTCATATCCCTTTGGTGTTGCGATATTCAGGGTGAAGCCGAGCAGAGAAGAAGCGGCGATGAATGAGTTACAGACATTATTCCCATCGCCGATATATGCAATTGTCGTTGATTCTAATGCCCCTCTTTTTTCTATAATGGTAAATAAATCGCACATAATCTGGCACGGATGTTCGAGATCAGATAATCCATTAATCACCGGAATCGTGGCATATTGTGCCAGATCCACAACTGTTTTGTGAGCGAAGACGCGTGCCACTATCAGATCGACCCATCTCGAGAGATTGCGTGCTGCATCCGGGACCGATTCGCGCGTACCGAGTTTAATGTCGGCTGGTGCAAGATAGATTGCATGACCACCGAGCTGGGTCATGCCGGTTTCAAATGTGACTCTGGTCCGCAAGGACGGTTTTTCAAATATCATGGCTAAAGTTTTTTCTTGAAATATTTTATGTGCTACGCCTTTTTGCTGTGATTCTTTTAATTTTTTGGTTAAGTCGAATATTTCATATATCTCTTTTTTGTTTAAATTAAACATTGATATGAAATCTCGTTTCATCAGACCTCCGTCTGTAATACTATATCGATTTTTACGGGAAAGTCAATTATGTTTACACAAATTCACCCCGTTAAATACAACTACAGATTGGTAATAAAACTGAAAGGTCGACAACAAATCTATCAATAGAAATTTCAGCTGTGAGAATAGTATTATTTAACGGGGTAAACACGAATCATGGCACGAATGAGCACGAATCCGCCACGTGGTATGGAGGACACGAATGGAGAAAGCGTTGAAATCGTTTCGATCGTTATGAACGTTTAATTTGTTTAGAAAGTTATGCGTATTTCTATTTATGTATTCTCCAGCATCTCAAGCCCAACCCATTAACTGTCTACTGACTATACCGATTTTTCCTAGAACTTGTTTTAGTTCCGCTTTGCGAGGATCCTCGCAAATTTGATCTCATTATGAGATAATTTGCGGGATCGAAAAATCGAGTCTCCTCTGATGAGCCTCCCTCCTCGAGAGCGGGCGCGCCGCCTTTAAGTGCTTAGTTCCTAGTATCAAGTGTCTAGTTTTTCTTGATTCTTCTCCCAATATGCCTTGCTCGACCAATTTTTTCGCCAAGTTGCCAGTAGTCATTATCGTAGGCCGTGTATATAATGGGGTTCATTTTTTTGATGTCAGGCAGTTCGTGCGTCAGGTATCGCTCTTCTGTAAAGGCTTCGACGATTTCTCCTATAAAAATCTCATGCGTGGCAAATGTGAGGGTCTCCACGAGCTTACATTCCAGTGTGAGTGGACATTGTTTAATCATCGGAGCAGATTTGAGTGTGCCGTAGAACGTATCAAAAAGTTTAGACTTATCAGCATCGTAACCAGAAATAGTGCTACAATAATCAGTGGCTTCCACCATTTCGCCTGATGGGAAATTAATACTGAATGTATTATTTTCTTTAATTCCTTTGTTGGTATAGTGTTTCTTATTCATGACCACCGCGACTAAGGGTGGTTTAAAATTCACCATGGTGAACCACGCAATGGTAATGAAATTTGGCTTGCCATTGACATGTGAACCGACGAGCACGGTGGCCATAGGATATTGAGGAACTTTTGCACTCATTGCAACTTTCTTCATTATATCATCCTCCTTGTGAAATTGTCCTCTCTATACTATAGACACCGCGATAGCATACAAGGTTTAGGCTTTATAACGACTGTAAGCTACGAATTCCATTTCCATCTTTTCCAGCCTCCCAACCCACCTTCCATCTTTTAGGCATTTAGGTGTTTAGGCATTTAGGTATTTGATATTATGCTTGACTTTCCGAAGTTTATTGATTATCATTATTTGTGAGTGCGTTACTACTTATTTTTTTTACATTCGGGACTTTAGTTAAGGCGCACGACCCACTTGGTAATGATATTTCAGGAGATTTACAGATAGGCGAAGTGGAAAGTAGACTTAGAAAGCCGCTCGTCATACGTGCCATGGATAGTCTTGGCTCTCCTGCAGTAAACATTCCTGTCCGATTTACTCTCCTCGAGGAACCAAAAGAAAATATCATTGCTCAAAAATTTGCTCAACTGAACCAGACCATTGTTTATACGGATAATGATGGCTACGCAATGACAGAGTTTACCTTTGGTGGTGCAAAGGGTAATTACTATGTGCTTGTCGAGGCTGTTGGCAAAAGTTTAATCTTTAAAGAGATTGCCTTGGAAAAGAATTGGTTTATTTTCTTGATCTTTTCTCTTTTTGGCGGCTTGGGCCTATTTATCTTTGGCCTCAATTATGGAAGTAAGGGGCTTATTCGTGCGGCTGGTGCAAAGATGCGCGACCTTCTCTTTACGTTAACAAAAAATCGATTTGTGGCATTGCTCGTCGGCATCATTATGACCGTTATTCTGGGTTCGAGCACGGCAAGTTCTATTCTCTTGGTGCGCTTCGCCTCGAGTGGTCTTATTCTGCTTGCCCAGGCACTCGGCGTGCTTCTGGGTGTCAACATTGGCACGACAATCACCGTCCAGATTCTTGCCTTTAAACTCTTGGACTATTCTATTTTGATTGTTGGTTTAGGTTTCTTTGCGATGCATCTCTTCCCCAAGCTGCGAAATATTGGCCAGGCACTGTTCGGTTTAGGTCTGTTATTCTTTTCTTTACGATTGATGGCCATAGCCACTTCGAATCTCAAATATATTCCCGCCTTCAATGCTGCGATTGCGAGCCTTGCGAACTACCCGCTTGTCGGCATCATTGTCGCTGCACTGCTCGCCTTTATCTTGCGCTCGAGTGCCGCAACAATAGGTATTGCACTCATTCTTGCGTTTGATGGATTAATTGCATTTCCACAGGCGATTTCTTTGATATTAGGGGCAAATCTCGGTACGACGTTTTCTTCGCTCATCTCTGCAAATACCGTCGATGGCCGCAGAGTAGCTGTTGGTCATCTGCTCTTTAATATCGTGGCGATTGTTATTCTTTTCCCGCTCATGAAATATATTCCAGCAGTGATAAACTTCATCGGCGGCGATAGCGCCCGCCAAATTGCCAATTTTC
>CP070664.1:529954-534856 GCA_020355325.1 Caldifarciminota bacterium | reverse complement strand
TTTTTTCTCTGAGAAACTACAACTGGCAGAGTGGTCCATGCAGCCAGCCTATAATCTTTCAAACGGCGATCTCGAGAACATGGGACAGTTTTACGTCGTGAAGTATCCGATCACAAAAAACAACAAGTGGAATCTCATGGTTCACTTCGGCCTTCATGGCATGGCTGGGTTCTGCCATCGATGGTCTGATGGGCATGCGCTCTCCTTGACTGGTGGCTTCCTGGTTGAGGAATTGATCCGTGCTGAACAGGAGGGTGAAGGAAGGGCCTTGACCGCGACGCTGACCTGGCGAGCCGGTATGTTCTTTGACCGTAACAACTCTCTTTTGGCTTCTCTGATGGTATCTACGGTCCCGGAGGACCGAATACGTGTCAATATATATCCGGGACTCGTCCGCTTGGGGCCTTTTACCCCTGGGGTCTTCATCTCGGGTACTGAACAATGGGTGGTCGGTATTAACGTGAGCTACATTCCTCTGGGTGTGGCAGGGACAATGAGAAATAATTAAGAGGGTGAGCCCTCAGCTGACATGAGAGTAAACGTAAACGCTTGAATGCCCCTCTCGTTCATTGCGATGGCGTATTCCGTTAAAATTGAGCGGTTATTACACTCATACAATGTTGACACAGCACGCTATGTGGTTATTATTACAGGTAATTAAATCTCTTTCTCTAGTGATCTGATTATCTATTTTTATTTTGGTCTATTATGACGAATGAATGGCAAGTTATTCGAGGCTTGTAGAAAAATGGAGATAAAAGGAGGAATTATGAAAGAACTATGTTTCATCGTGGCTTTTTTTTCAATGGTTCCATTTCTTTTTGCACAAGCTGATGCACCGGAAAAACCAGAAAAAAAACAGATGAAGCCTGCACTATTGGTTATCGACATTCAGAATAGATATTTACCCCGGATGTCAGAGGGTGATAAGGATTTGGCCCTGAATTTAATAAACGGTTCGATCTGGTTGTTTCGTCAGCATGGTTTGCCGATAATCCGTGTGTATCATACTGATCCAGAGTGGGGTCCTCAGCCTGATGAAGAGGATTTCCAGTTTCCGTCTTCAATAATTATTAAAGACGATGATACAAAGGTAGTCAAAAACTATCCGAGTGCCTTCAAAAAGACCGAACTCGAAAAAATTCTGCGCGAGAAGGACATCAACACACTGTTCCTGTGCGGACTGAGTGCAGTTGGCTGCGTACTTGCGACATACCATGGGGCTATGGATCTTGATTTTAATGTTTTCATGATAAAAGATGCGATACTGAGTCACAAAGCAGAATATACTGATTTTGTTGAGGAAATTTTCGATGTCGTTAGCTTCACGACATTAAGGTTTATGCTTGACCATATGTAGAGATAGCGTAAGACTTATAGGATCATATCTCGGCACTGGACAATAGTTCCTTTATCTTTCTTTCTCCTCGTGTTTGAAGTTGACTTTTGAATAAATTTTTCTAAAATAATTTATTTACGAGGGAGGAAAAATGTATAAGCTCATCGTATTCGTACTCGTTCTATGCCCTTTAACAACGTTAATGTATGCACTCGATTATATTGAGTCTTCTAATGGTCTTGTCAACAATCCTCAAATGGAAGGGGGTAGAACCGAACTCGAAATGGTCGACATAAACGATGACGGTAATATAGATATTTTGTCTATCGGTGATCATGGTTCTCCATATATAAATACACAGGAGCACGGCATCATGGTCTGGTTCGGCGATGGTCAGGGTAATTGGGGTGTTTCTATGAATGGCAATTTTGGATATGGTGGAATTGCGATTGGTGATATAAATAATGATGGTTTTAAGGATGTTGGTTATGGTATGCACCACAATTATTCAGGTACAGATTTTGGCGATTCGATTCTTGAGGCAGCACTTGGTGATGGGACCGGGCAGAACTGGACGCCCTGGGATGATGGAATAACTATTGGCAATCCAAACGAGTGGGGAATGTTCTGTACAGATTTTGCTGATATAAACAATGATGGTTATTTAGACCTCGGCTCCAATTCATTTGGTTATGGTGATGGTATTCATATCTTTATTAATAATGGAGACGGTACCTGGTATGGATGTTTCGGATTTCTTGGTGGAAATTCTACGATGAATTTTCTATTTGGTGATGTGGATGCTGATGGTAATGCAGATTTCTGTGCAGCACATCAGTATGGCAGTATCTATCTCGGTGACGGTACTGGTAGTTTCATCCTTGCGGATGGCAATCTACCGTATCCTGGGAATTTGGGAAGACGGGGGCCATCATTAGGAGATGCGGATAATGATGGAGATCAGGACTTCTCCTTCTGTAATTCAGATGGTGGTATTGAAGTCTGGACATGGCAGGGTAATAATACCTGGAGTGATTTTTCAGGGAATCTACCCAATTCAGGGTCGTACGGATTAACTCAGTTATATGACATGAATGGTGATGGATTTATGGATGTTGCTGCCTTTGGTAGTGGCACTGTAACGGTTTGGCTCGGTGATGGAGCTGGAAATTGGACCGAGGATGTAACATTCTTTACGCCAAGCCCGGGATATTGTGAGGCCTTCAGGGTAGGCGGTGATGCAGATCATAATGGTTATTCTGATATTGTCTTGGTCAGTGACGAGGGCAGTTGGCCGAATGACAGAAACCATGTGAGGTTTTATAAAGAGACATCGATACCTGAAAGTCTGTTTGTCGTTCCGGTCTTTCCTCGGGGCGGCGAGACATTTATTGCCGGTTCAATCCATTTCATTACGTGGTCATGTGGTGTCCCTCCGGGTGAAACCGCAACCATGAGACTCGAGTTTTCGACAACTGGTCCTGACGGACCGTGGTCTGAGATTATTGAGAGCACGCAGGACAATGGTCGTTACCAGTGGTCAATTCCATCGGCGATTCAATCTGATGATTGTTATATCCGATATACTGAAACGACTCTCAGCGACACTGCATGTGCCACAACCCCTTCACAATTTATAATCTCACCAGGGACCGCGATTGCTGAAAATCCGTCTTTAAACATAAAAAATGTAAAAATCGAAATCTTTCCGACACTATTCAAGGATAGAATGGTAATAAGCGCGTCGACCTTTGGTTTAAAGAATACAAGCATTAAGATTTTCGATAATTCCGGGAATTTAGTAAGAGACCTGTTCACGGTAAATGGTTCAGGGAAGTTCAGTATATATTGGGACAAAAAAGATAATGGAGGGAGAGAGGTTGCCGCGGGTGTCTATTTTGTTACGATTGAAAGTAATGAGAAAAGACTCTCGAAAAAAATCGTTGTGATTGAATAGAATTTGCTGAGCCGAATCATCAGATTCACTATTGACATTCTCTTTCCATGAACTATATTTAATTGGGTATCAATCAAAAAGGAAGTATTATGAGGTTCAGATACGTATGTATAGCCTTATTCATCTATCTTTTTGCATTACCACATGTTCTGGTTGCGGATGATTATTATATCGAATGGGCAGATACACTCGATAATGGCGACTGGGATGGTGCTTTCAGTGTAGCCGTCGATAATTCAAATAACATCATTGTAACAGGGATATCGTACATAGGTGGCAATAACGATTATTTCATCGTGAAGTATGATTGCAATGGCACGATTCTCTGGCAAGATACCATAGACAATGGAGATGAAGATTATGCTGATTGCGTAGCAGTTGATAATTCAAATAACATCATCGTGACAGGGTATTGTACTATAGGTGGCGATTATGATTATTTTACTGTGAAGTATGATTCAAATGGAACAATTCTCTGGCAAGATACACTCGATAATAATGGCCTCTATGATATTGCTCGTGGCGTAGCCGTTGATAATTCAAATAACATCATTGTAACAGGATATTGTGATATAGGGAACGATTGTGTTTATCTCACCGTGAAGTATGACTCCAGTGGTACAATTATCTGGGCAGATACACTTAACTATGGCCCATGGGATTCTGCTTTGGATGTAGCTGTCGATAATGACAATAATATCATAGTAACAGGGTATACTTCAACCGGCGCCAATAATGATTATTTCACGGTGAAGTATGATTCCAGCGGAACAATTCTCTGGCAAGATACGATAGACAATCACGAATTTGACCAGGCTTATGGCGTAGCCGTTGATAATTCAAATAACATCATCGTAACAGGGTGCTCTGGAGAGCCATTCAGCGATTACGATTATCTTACCGTGAAATATGATCCCAATGGAACAATTCTCTGGCAAGATACATTCGATAATAATGACCACGATGATGTTGCCTACAGCGTAGCCGTCGATAATGGCAATAACATCATCGTGACGGGGTATTCTCTAGAACTGCTCGGCGATTACGATTATTTTACCGTGAAGTATGATTCAAATGGAACAATTGTCTGGCAAGGTACACTCGACAATGGCAACAATGATATTGCTCATGGTGTCGCGGTAGATAATGCTGATAACATCATCATAACAGGAAAATCTCACATCGATGGCAATTTTGATTATTTTACGGTGAAGTATGTTCCTGTTCCTGGTATCGCGGAAGATGAATATTTTGACCTCTTGAGTGATAATCCGATTTTTTACATCTATCCTAATCCATTTAACGAAAAAACTGAAATTAGATGGCAGGTAACAGATAACGGATATCAGATTGGAGATGACAGATTCAAGTTAGAAATTTATGACATTAATGGCAGGATGATTAAGGAATTTAACCAATTAACTAATCACCAATCACCAATTAACCACACTACATGGGATGGAACTGATAGTTCCAACAGGAAACTGCCCAGTGGTGTTTATTTTCTCAAATTTGAGATAGAAGGTTACACAGAAACAGAGAAACTATTGCTTATTCGCTAGTAGTTTTTGTGGGGGCAGGCGTATACTTTTATACTCTTGCTCTG
>CP070664.1:524664-529854 GCA_020355325.1 Caldifarciminota bacterium | reverse complement strand
CTCGGGAACAGAGGAAGGTGTTGAGTTTCTTCAGGGCTTAAGCAAGGAGGTTGAGGGGTTTATCGCCGCTTCTGAATCCGAGACAGCACAGGAACCAGCGCCGGTACCCGAGGACTTACCTCAATTAGAGGGTCAAATTGCAGACATCGAGTTCCTCTTAAAGGAAACAGAGTCACCTCCTATCCCGACGTTGGAAGTGGAACAAGAATTTAGAGACTTCCAAAAAGCGATTGCGTGGGAGCCGGAAGATAGTGAGAAGAGGTTGGCTATGGCAAAGACTGCATATGATGCCGAGCTATACGAAACCGCTCTGAACTACATAGAAGACATGAAAGATGATAAAACGTTTTGGCCACAATCATTGGAGATAATAAGCGGATCGTGGATTAAATTGGGTAACTATAACGAAGCGATAAAGATACTCGGGCAAGCGATTCTCCACGAAGAAATTCCAGAGACACAAAAATTTGAACTTCGCTATCTCCTTACATCTGCATACGAAAGCCTCGGTGATTTTGAAAATGCCCTGCGAGAAATTGAACACATCATGCGTGCTAACCCTCAATACAAAGATGTGCGCGAGCTTTACTCACTCCTTGGTGGAACTGAGATATTTAAGGAACCCCAAAAAGTCGTCCCTGAGGAACCGATCAAGGAAGAAGTAACTGTTCCCGGCACACCAGAGGTTATTGAAAAACCAATTCAGAAAACAGCTCCTGAACAACCACTGCCAGAAGAAATTCCACGAGAATTACAAGCAGAAAAAATTCCAGAGCCACCATCAGAAGAAATACCACGAGAACTACCAGCAGAAAAAATTCCAGAAATGCTACCAGAAGAACAACCAATACTAGAGAAAGAGGCCTACCCAACTATCATTGAGAAAAGTACAACACGAGGTGAAACTCTTGAAAAACAACCAGAAAAAATAGACATTATTAAGAAGACCGAAAACATTGCTTTTCTATAGAAATGGAGTGATCATTGGGTTATATCGAATTTTATAACCTCAAGTATGAACCATTTGCTAACACGCCAGATCCAAAATTTTACTTTAACTCACCACAACACGCAATAGCGCGAGAGTATCTGATGCATGCGGCACAAGGTGCGCGGGGATTAGCAGTCATATTAGGAGAAATCGGTACTGGTAAAACAACCCTGGCACGTAAAATTTTAAGCGAGCTCTACACTGCTGGTGGGTATCAAGTTGGCCTCGTCATTTTGACCCACTCTGATTTTGCCCCGGGCTGGCTCTATACCCGAATTGCAAATCTGCTTGGATTGAAAAATCTCACGAGTTCAACGACTGAAATAATTGCCAGCATAACACAACGACTCTATGAAATCCATGAACAAGATGAGAAGACCGTTATTATCATCGATGAAGCGAACAAGATAAAGAGCCCAGAAATATTGGAGGATATCAGGGGACTTCTGAATCTTGAAATAGCCGATACGCGCCTCATCTCGTTTATTCTCAGTGGACTACCAGAACTCGAGCCGCTTCTCGCGTCAAATCACCCCCTCTATCAACGTGTTGCGATTAAGGTGAAGTTAAAACCCATGGGCAGCGATACAATAAAGGCATACATCAGCCACCGTCTCGGTATTGCAGGCGCGACGCGTGAAATCCTTTCAGAAAAAGCAACTGATTTAGTATGTCGCTACTCAGACGGCAGACCGCGCATCGTTAACACGGTCTGTGATAATGCCCTGTTAGAAGGCTATGTTCAAAACAAAGAGTACATCGAAGAGGATATTGTGGATAATGTCATCAGTAATTTAGGGTTGAAATACGGATAATGCCAGAACTCGGTGAAGTAAAAAGGCAAATCGCAGAACTCGAGGCCAAAGGAGATATAGACAGAGCAATATCCGAGTTGCAGAAGGCGACAAAGGATTTTCCAAGGGAGGGTTCATTATATAATAAACTCGGCGATCTTTATATCAAAGTAAATCGTCCAACGGATGCATTAGCAGTTTACGAAGTGGGTGCACGCTCCTTCAAAGAAGAGACATATTATCCAAACGCTATTGCTCTGTGCAAAAAAATCTTACGACTCGATAAAAGCCGGACAGAGATCTATGGATTATTAGGTGAACTCCATAAAGAATTGGATCAACGTGGTGAGGCTGCTAACTATCTCCTTGAGTATGCCGAGAGAAAGATGAAAGAAAACGATTTAGAGAGCGCTCTGGAAACCTATAATATCATCAAAGAACTCGTCCCAAATAATCCCAAAATAATCCAAACAATTTCGGCCATCTATGAGCAGGTGGGCAAGAAAGATAGGGGTGCCGAGCTTCGTAAGGAAGCACGCGAAATCGAGAGCAAACAAGAAAAGTTGAAAGAGAAAATTGCGACACAAGAGTTAGCTGAGAAAACAGCCGAAGAAAAAGAGCCGCTCGTGGAAGAAGTTAAGGAGGAAGCGTTTCCGGCAGAGGAAAAGCGAGAAGTGCCCCTCGAGGAGTTTGTCTCTCCCGAGGTCGCAGAGCTCTTAGCGGACAAGCCTGCGGCACCAGTTGAAGAGGAGACAGAGGTAGTGGAATTGTCTGATATGGACAAAAGCGTCGAATTGGGTGAACTGTATCTCAACCTCGGCTCTGAAGATGAGGCAATTGATTGTTTTCGAGGTGCCGCAGAAAAGGCATGGAGCTCGAAAAATTTCGACAGCGTACTCACACTCAACAAAAAAATTGCCGAACTCAGGCCATTCGATTTAGAATCCCGGCAACAGCTCATCAAAATCGCCGAAATGAACGGAGATACGGAGCTACAAATTAACTCAATGCTCGAGATGGCTGAGGCGTATAACCGCACAGATAAAAGAGGTGAAGCCCACTTGCTCTACAAAAAGGTTTTAGAGATTGATCCGAACAATGCCATAGCGCTCGAAATGGTTGCCGCGGTCGAAGAAGCCCCAGATTTTATTGATCTGGGTGAAGTCTTGAGGACAGAATTGAAGGGCGATCGGAAGGCCATCGGTCCCCAAAATATAGAAACACTCATATCTGAATTCCGTCGCGAAGTCTTTGGCTCGATTGGTGAAGGAGACTACCATTCTCACTACGATCTCGGCGTTGCCTACAAGGGAATGGGATTGTATCAAGAAGCAATCGAGGAATTTGAAATTGCATCGAAGGATGAAGATCTGAGGCTCAAGGCCTATGAAATGATTGGATCTTGCTTTTTAGAACGTAATAAAATTGATGGTGCTTTGAGAATTTTAAATGAAGGTTTAAAAATTGGTAATCGACCATCGCGTGAATATTTTGGCATCCATTTCCTCATCGGTAAGTGTTATGAGAGTCAAGAAAATCTAACGCAAGCTCTCAGATCATATATGGATGCATACAACATCGACAAAACAGTTCCTGATTTAATAAAGAAAATCAATTTTCTTAAAAACAAGATTACCGAAATAAAGAAAAGAGGTGGTAAGATTCAACCTCCAAAGGGAGAAAAGCCAGAGCCACCTCCAAAGCGTGAAAAGGTAACGACAAAAAAATCAAAGATAACATACTTATGATAATACTACTGTATAAAGAGATTGATACGAGAATCGATGATTAAGGAGAATCATGGGGTATGAGAGTTTCTATAATCTAAAAGAACATCCATTTAGTTTTTCTACAGATGAAAAGTTCTACTACGATGCACCACAACATTCAAAGGCACTACTCAAACTAACCCATGCGGTCGACACAGAAAAGGGACTGGCACTTCTCATCGGTGACATTGGCATGGGTAAAACAACATTGTCCAGGCGTCTATTGGATCAACTCATCACCAACGGAGTCGAAGCGACTCTGTTAGTCATTGTTCATTCAGAAATCACCTCATTATGGTTTCTGAAAAAAATCGCCTTGATGTTAGAAGCATCTGTTGACTCAGAAAATAAGATAGAAATCATTACCGCAGTGTACCATCGGCTGCTCGAACTCTCTAATCAAAATAAAAAAGTTGTCATTCTTATAGACGAAGCGAATATGCTCCGGCAGCGAGAAATAATGGAAGAAATTAGGGGGCTCCTCAATCTTGAATCAGAACGAGGAAAACTTTTAAACTTTGTTCTCTTCGGCCTGCCCGACATGGAAGAACACTTGAAACTCGATCGCCCCCTCTACCAAAGAATTGCGGTGCGCTGTGTGCTTGAGCAACTCGACCATGAAGCAACGCATAGTTACATTATACATCGTCTGCGCGTTGCCGGTTGTTCAAGGCCTCTCTTTACCGCAGAGGCAATGAAGGCGATTTACCAGTACGCAGGAGGAGTTCCCCGTACAATCAACGCAATATGCGATAACGCTCTGTTAGAGGGATTTCTTTTGAAAAAAGAAATGATCGATGAGACTATAATCATTGATGTTTGTCAAGACCTTGGACTCGTATCAACAGAACATTGACCAGGGCATCACGAAAAAAATCCCCATCGACAGAGCACACATGTCCCTGTGCAGATCTTCACATCCACTCTACTTATTCCGATGGCATATTGACTCCTGCGGAAATTGTGCAGGCATCCGAAGAGCTCAATCTCAAAGTAATTGCAATAACTGATCACGATTCTGTTTCTGGCGTTGAGGAAACAATACGCACTGCTCAGAACAACATCGAGGTAATTCCAGCAGTCGAGTTTAGTTCAAACATTGGCCATATAGACATACACATTCTTGCTTATTACATTGATACACACAATGATGAGCTCCTGTCATACTTAGATGCCTTTCAACAACACCGCATGCGAAGGGCAAAAAAAATTGTGGAGAAACTTTCATATGATGGAGTTAAACTCGACTTTGATCAGATAAAATCGAGCGCCAAAAATGCTGCCCTCGGAAGACCACACATTGCCGAAGCACTCAAGGAGAATGGATATGTTAATTCAATAAGCGAAGCATTTTTTAGATACCTCGGTTATCACGCACCATACTATGAACCCAAGAAGAACATTCATCCCAAACAGGTGATACAGTACATTAAAAATTGGGAAGGTATACCGGTCATTGCACACCCAAACATAGTAGACAGAGAAGGGCTCACCCATCAAATAATCGAAGATGGAGCAGTAGGGATCGAGGTGTGGCATCCAGAGCATACGGAACGTATGGAACAGCAATTTCGTCAGGTCGCGGTGGAGCATGGACTCCTCATGACGGGTGGTTCAGACTATCATTGCTACCGGG
>CP070664.1:518076-524564 GCA_020355325.1 Caldifarciminota bacterium | reverse complement strand
GGCATTCACAAATGGACTGCGCGATATGGAAAGGCAGACACAAACAAACCTACTGCCTTTTCAGGCACCTGTATTGCAATGGAAAGTACGTCTGAGAAGGGTCTTGATGCGTACATCATAAAATGTGGACCTTCAGAGCAGCTTGGTATAATTCGCTGGGATTAAAGAATTACTTTACAAGAATTACCCTTTTCACTGTACTAAAACTGCCTCCTGCGCCTGCATGATCTGTCGTTAACTGAACAAAATAGATACCGGATGGAAGCGTATTACCGTACTCGTTTTTTGCTCGCCAAATAATGTGATCGATGTTTGTGCTTACATTGTCGAATGATTTTACCAACCTACCAGCAGCGTCATAAATTCTCAGACTCACCGATGTATGTTCACTGTTTACCAAAAATGATATAGTGAATGCATCATTTGTAATTGACGGATAAACTTCGAGTTTAGGCATTTCTAGATTATGTATCGTAATCTCTTCAATGCCGACCAGAACAACGTTGATATCTGCTGTCATCGTATCCCCAGAATCACTGATGTTCTCGACGCTTACAGACGTTGTGTTGAAGAGATAATCTTTTGAATCGGGGATCGTAGTGTCATTAAAAGTTCTATTAACAAAACTACCTGGATACGGGTCGCCCGCATCCCCTACATTGTAATACTGCTCTAAATCCCAACGACCATCGGCCTGCTCCACGGCAACGAGGTAGTGTCCAGATGTTGTATGTCCTGGATACCATTGATTATTGTTACCGCTTTGATTTTCATCAACATGGTAGATGAGCATGCCTGCTGCTGGAAGGTAGTTGTCAAACCCTACTTTCTGGCGGTTTTCTGCCAAGAAAAACTCGTTATTAGGAGCTCCCGCTGTCCACAACTTATAGACAACAGGGCTGAACTCCACACTCGGAAATTGTACACCAGTCTGGTTTGAAGTGGGCACTTGTGGGATCAAAAATCCACACTGAATTTTGCACCATGCATCGAGGTGTGTAGGTCGTCTACCTCCATTACCCCAGCCACCGTAGCCCATCAATGACCACATTCCTACACCATACGAGTCGTACCCATAGTCATAGAGATCAGGGAGTCCAAAGAGACTATGGCCAGCCTCGTGGCAAAAGACGCCAATATTACCATTCTCTGGTTCGGTTGAATACGTAGTCGCATACACACCGTCAACATACGGAACATTAACCGTCCACCATGCATGACTCCACATATGGTGCGGGTTTCCAGTCGATTCAGCCCCGGGCCCAGCATGAACAATGAAGAGCGCATCAATATCGCCATCATTGTCATTATCAAACTGTGAGAAGTCTACCAATGGATCAGCTGCCCATACAGCATCCTCAGCGAGTTTTTGACTATTACGAGGATAATTGCCCATTCCATACTGGCCATCTACATAAAAGGCATAGGTTGAATCCATTCTCAACCATCCTACAACGGTTATGATGATATCGACACTATCATAACTCGTTTCAAGAAAGTAATCACGGAACGAACCAGTAGGATAGGTACCCAGTGAAGCAAGGAGTGAATCATAGTGGAGCGTATCAGTGGTGGCAACATTGTCAGAGAAGTCGACGAGTATCGCGATAGCATTGAGTGTTACGCTTCTACCGTGTTGAATCCTCACCGGATTTAGATTCGCCGCATCAACACCCTTTCGCTTTGCATCTATCAGTTGTTCGATGATCTGATTATATCTTCCTTCATTCTTCAATCTTTGCTCCAATACTGGAGACACAGGCATGGCAAATAACAGTGTCATAAACTCCACGCACGAGATAAACACTATTTTTTTCATATCTTCTCCTTGCTGTACTTAAACCTAATCTCCACTACAGTGTACTCAAATTCCAAGCCTTGTCAACCTGTATACTCTATTACACATCAATCGATGTAATATGTACAATTTACCACTTAGAAAATCACCATGTTTTCATCTGAGTAATTCAATTTCTCTTTAGTAAATTATTTCTCGTATTAATCTCTTGGGACGGCATAACTTTTTACGAATCGTAAATACGTTGTTCAATTCTTCGGCGACGACCCTTGCCTTTGTGTTATGATCGCAGAGAATTTCTCCTATGCATTCTCTTTTTTTCACAACATCGCCGATCTTTTTATAGATTCTAAACCCACAGGATGGATCGATAGTATCCTCTTTTGTTAATCGACCACCTCCCAGCTTCACGAGCAACATACCGATTTTGAAATTATCAATAATGTGTATATACCCGGCTTTGGGAGCCAAGATTCTTACTTTATTTTTAGCTACAGGCAGGCGTGAATAGTCTTCAATGATACGAAGATCTCCTCCTTGATGAGAAATGATTTCTTTAAATTTATGTAATGCTTCTCCACTCATTATCTTCCGTTCAAGGATTTTGCTTCCTCCTTCAATTCCTGCAATCTCAAGCATGAGTTCTCCGAGCGCAATGGTTAATTCCATGAGATCTTCTGGACCTCGGTTTTTCAATGTCTCGATAGCTTCGATTATCTCCAGGGAATTGCCAATATATTCTCCCAGAGGGTTATTCATATCAGTTAAAAGCGCTACTACTTTTACCCTGGTCCGTTTACCGATCTGAATCATTGTTTCGGCAAGCTCTTCCGCATCTTCGAAATCATTCATAAATGCGCCACTGCCAAATTTCACGTCAAGGACCAATCCATCGAGCCCCTCTGCAAGTTTTTTGGACATGATGCTCGCCGCTATGAGTGGAATTGAATCAACCGTGGCAGTGACATCACGCAGCGCGTACATTTTTTTATCTGCGGGAGCAATCTCGGCAGTTTGTCCGATCATTGCAACACCAATTTTTGTGAGCTGTTTCTTAAATTCTTTAATACTCAAATGAGTTCTCATTCCTGGAATCGATTCCAGTTTATCTAATGTACCACCAGTATGTCCAAGTCCTCTACCCGATATCATGGGTACACATACACCGCACGATGCTACCAGTGGCGCTAAAACAAGCGAAACTTTATCGCCTATACCACCCGTAGAGTGTTTGTCAATTTTCGGTTTTTTAATATCTGCGAGACGAATCATTGTACCTGAATGCATCATCGCCTGCGTTAAATTCGTCGTCTCCTGAAAATCCATGCCTTGAAAATAGACCGCCATGAGAAATGCAGCCATTTGATAATCAGGAATAGTTCCCCATGTATATCCGGAGATGAAAGAATGAATTTCCTCTTTGTTTAATCTCTTACCGCTACGCTTTTTATGGATGAGATCGATTACATGAAATTTCATGTCTCACTCAAGGTTTCATAGCTAGAGATTGCTTCTTCTCGACTAAAGATCGAGCCTCGCAATGATACGACAGGTTTACAGTCATTTGGTCAACTTGTCTGTTACGTTTTTTAGTTTCCTACACGAAGCACATTCGCCACACATTTTCTTGCCACCAAGGTAACAGACATAGATATGTTGTAAAGGAGCTCTATATTTGAGACCACGTTTATATATCTCTTTCTTGGAATATGTTCCAACGTACGTTTTGACCTTAACCTTTTTCAGTGTACCATAGTTCAGCGATTTATTTATTGCACGCACGTATTGAGGCGTATTATCAGGAAATTCCCGAGCCTCTTCTCGATTAAATCCAGTTATAATAAGATTTGCACCGTAGTATTCGGCAAAACATGCTGCGATGTTAATAAAGAACCCATTTCTATTTGGAATCCAAATTTCGTGTAATTTTAAGAATTTTTTAATACTCGGTTTTTTCTTGTATCTCAGTAGTATCAATTTATTAAATTCACGAAAGAATGGTAATTTCACAATTTTATGCTTTATCGTCAATGCCTGACAGATCCTTCGTGACGCCGAAATTTCTTGCTTTGCTGCACGCTGCCCATAATCAAAAGTGATAGCAAAAAGGGGGTTCGTTCTTCTCTTCGCAATAGTTGCACTGACTGTGGAATCTAATCCGCCGGAAAGGAGAATGATACTTTTAGGTTTCATGGCACCCATGTATGAGCCGTATGGTAATCACGCGAACCACGTTTCGTCCCTCCGATTAAAACAAATACCTGATTATTCTGTGTCATGTGATGTATTCGTGAAATACGTCACCGATGTAGTAGGCCCTTCCCATATGGTGACCGAAGCCACTGATTTTATTTTTCCCCTCATCTCGTTATATATATAAACTGCTACCCATTCAGCTGTAGCATTGTGTTTTTTGAAAAATGTAAGTTTATTGAGATTCTTATGATCTAAGCCCTTTAAAATTTTGTCTAAGCCCTTTTTCAACCGACGAAAATCCACCGCCATGCCGAGTTTATCGAGCTTCTTAACCTTAACCCTCACCTGTACCTTGTATGTATGTCCATGGAGTCCTGCACAATCGCCGGGATAGCCCTTTACTTGATGGGCAGCAGAAAAAGTGCCCTCTACTGATAATGCAAACATCTCTCTTCCTCCATCAATTTGCTTTTTAAAAGTTTTCGTGCCTCGCAGAAGAAATCGAGTGCCGTTTTCTCTCGATAATCTGGGTATGTCCATTCCAGGGGACGAAAGCAGTGATTTTTATAGATGAGCGTCACCTCACCGTATATACCTCTGCCCAGATAGATTCGGTGTGAATAGTTTTTGGTTGAAGCAAGGACAAGATTGCTCAACGACAAGAGTCCTGGATCAATATTTACTTTTCTACCGCCTCTTTCATTCAAATAGTTCTTTTCGATTTCATTTGTTCTCAGCTTTAATTGAACAATTCTATCAGGCACTAGTAATTTCTCAAACACCAACCATCTTCTTGTGAGTCGATCACCCATTTCTTCATTGTAGTAATGAGTATGAGTAAATGGAAGAGCCTCAGATTTCAACACAATATCTCCGATATCCTTCTTCAATTCTGTAAGAACGGAGTCGATCGTAAACCCTTCTATAAATATGAATCCAACAATCGGCAGCACCTTCTGTGGGTCTTTAATGCTTGCCATCACAGACCTTTACACAAACACCACAGATGTTTTGCCCAATACCCCTTATTTGAGAAAATTCTTTGAGTTTTTCATAACAGCGAAAGAGATCCACCCCATCCTCGCCAATTGCCTGGGCAGGGCATGCCGCAATACATTGTCTGCATGTACTACAATTCTCCTCTTCAACCTTCTCATCAGGAGTAAATTCTAAGTCTGTCAATATTGAAGTGTAGCGTACCTGCGCGCCGTATTGTGGGTGAACGAGTAAACCACTTTTTCCTATGTACCCTAGTCCAGCCTCTCGTGCCAAATGTCTATGAGACGCATGCCCTTTATGATGCTCCCAATCGACCAATTGAGATGCCGGTATTGCAAGCGCTCTCTTACCATTTTCTTCGATAAAACAACCGAGATGAAATGCCGCCTGGTCTAAGAGCCAGTTCACGGTTTTATAATGATGTTTATAGAGGAGGGTCGGTCGATCTTTTATTGTCGCCAAAACACTCTTGGAAAGCCGATAACCAAATACGATTGATCGAGGAAATTTTTCTTCTATTTCGAGTATTTCAACACGCTCGGGGACTGTGCCAAACCCAACAATTTTGATCCCGAATCTGATAAGAAAATTTTTTATTTGCTCTTTACTATTAGTCATATAATGTGCTCTGGGCTACAATGAGCCGGTCACTCTCCCTGGTCTCCTTCGTCTCTTGTGTCCTCGGCCAGTTCTTCAGCCTTCTCCTCGGTTGGTTCAGTAAAACTGCTCGCTACTTTTCCAAAATCCTCCTCTCTCGGTAAGTCACTGATATCATTAATTCCGAAATATCTCAAAAATTCTCTTGTCGTTCCGTAACGTATCGGTCTCCCTGGAGCAACTAACCTTCCGCAGGTCTTGATGAGCCCCTTCTGGAGAAGTGTATCCAGAACCCAGGTCGAATCGACACCACGTAATTTTTCTATCTCGGCACGTGTAATGGGCTGATGATAGGCAATTATTGCCGCCGTCTCGAGAGCCGCCCGGGAAAGCTTTGACTTTCGTTCATACAATGCGCCCACATATTCAGCGTAAGCAGGCAGTGTGTAGATTTGATATCCACCAGCAATTTCCTTTATTTCAAATGACCTCTCTGTCATTTGATATTCCCGATTTAATTCATCAATATTTTGTTTAATCTCTTCTTCGGAAATCTGCACAATTTCCGCTATTTTTTTTAACGATAGCGGAGTGTCTGTGGAGATGAGTAATGCCTCAATGATATTTTTCATATAAAGCGATGAGATTGTCTATAATTCTATTCCAATTAAATCTTGCGTCAACACTTCTCTTTGCGTTCTTGCCCAGCATTTGTCTTAATTTCTCGTTATCTGCGAGCTGCATCATAGCCTCGGCGAGCGCTGAGGCGTCTCCTGACGGTACGAGGAGACCATTCACACCGTGTTCCACCACATCGGTGATGCCGCCGACATTGGAAGCAATCACCGGTTTGCCGTACGACATGGCCTCGATCATTACGACGCCCAATCCTTCAGTG
>CP070664.1:508254-517976 GCA_020355325.1 Caldifarciminota bacterium | reverse complement strand
GTGTCGGCAATACGCAAGATTATATCTCTGCCCATGAGTTTTCCTCTGTCTGCTGGACTATCAGGAGCAACGTCAAGAACAATAACACCACTCTCTTGCGAGGGTTCTAAAGTTCTCGTGAGACGGCGTGGTAATTTCACGGTCTGCACAACAATACCCAGATACCCTCTACTTACCTTACCCGTCGATATGAGCATACCGACAACCCGCTTCACAGCATTGATGGGGATTGCGAAACAGAGACCCTGGGCAGGGAATACTACGGCAGTATTCATCCCGATAACCTCAGCCATTGAATTGACTAAGGGACCGCCCGAGCTCCCCGGATTGAGTGCAGCATCGGTTTGAATAATATTTTCGATCAGGCGACCAGAGTGTGTGCGCAGGGAGCGTCCGAGTGCACTGATAACGCCTGCAGTGACCGTACACTGAAAACCATAAGGATTGCCTATTGCCACGACGAGCTGCCCAACCTTGAGGAATTGAGAATCACCCAACTGAGCAACGGGGAGGTTAGGGCTGAGGATGCGTAAAACCGCTGTATCGGTCGCCCGGTCTGAACCCACAACCTGTGCACTACATGTGCGTCCATCATTGAGTGTTACTTCTAGTACGTGCGCGCCATCGACAACATGTTCATTTGTCAAGACATACCCATCCGGCGTTATGATCAAACCAGAGCCTCCACTCTGTTGACCTGACCTTCTTGACGTACCTATATTGACAACAGCCGGGCTGACCTTCTCGGCCACACCCACGACGACTCGAGAATAGGAATCGAGAATTGTCGTGTTTTGAGCGCTATTCATGTCTGCAATAGCGCATGTATCAGGTATATTCTTTTCCTGCATACTTCATCTCCTTCCCTCATTTTTATGACCGCTTTTGGAGTCAATGGTTTATTCAAAAACGCAGGTTCAGAATTGGCGACATCGCTCAATAGATTTTTTGCCAATTTTTTGTCAATCTGGAACATAATTACTGTTATAATAATCAATAATAAGCTCATTCTCGAATCAGATGCTTCATCTCTTGACTTTCATTTTAACTTATTATATAGTTATCTACTATGCCGAAGAGGAAGCTTATCTTACAAACAAAACTGGAACCTCCACAGATAAAAGGAAGAATTCTGCGTCGGGAGCGATTACTCAATCTTATAAAGGATAATTTAGACAAAAAACTCATTTTAATCTGTGCCGCAGCAGGCTATGGTAAGACAACCCTCTTGGCACAACTCTGTGGAGAACTCGAAACATGCTATGTTTTTTACGACATCGACGCTAAGGATAATGATATAGCCACGTTTTTTGGTTACCTCGTCGCCGGCGTCGGAAAATACTCAGTTCGATTTGGCCGAAGGGTAAGGAGTATCATCTCTCAGACGAGAGATACCGAAATTGTAGTCGGTACTTTCATAAATGAGTTTGTCGAGAATATAAAGGACAATTTTTACATCATTTTAGATGATTACCATCATTTACAAAAAAATAAAGAGATAACGAGAAGTCTTGACTATCTCTTAAGGCATCTTCCTGCAAATCTCCATGTCATCATTTCCTCACGTGCAACACCGCCCTTGAATTTATCATATTACTCTGCCAAACAAGATTTAATAGTGGTCGAAAAGGATCTTCTCCAATTTGATGTAAAAGAAATTCAAGCGCTCCTCAAAAATGTGTATGGATTACGTATTCCTCAAGAAGATATAAACCGTATCGCCAAACACTCTGAAGGTTGGATTACTGGAGTACAGCTCATCGTACAAAAGATTTGCACGACGGGTGTTGACAAAACTGCCGAGACTATCGATGAGTATATCGCATCGGGTGAAGAAATCTTTGCTTTCTTTGCGAGTGTTGTTTTTGAACATCAACCGAAGAGAATTCAGGAATTTTTGATTAAAACATCAATCTTGGAAAATTTAAATACCGAAGTCTGCAATTTTTTGCTCGGCATGAGGAGGTCAAGAGAAATACTATCGTACCTGCACGCTGAACACATCTTCGTATCAGAAGCAGGTGGAAATTTTTATTACCATCCTCTGTTTCAAGAATTTCTCACCAAGCGATTGAGAAATTATTATCCAGGTAAGACGATAAAGCAGTTACATCAAAAAGTAGGTAACTATTTTCTCTCGATGAAAGACTACCCATCGGCGGTACATCATTTCCTTCTTGCAGAGAGCTATGCAACAGCCGCGCATGTCCTCAACCGGTACTATTCACATTGGCGCAATTCAGGTCAATTCACACATTTCATTAGTCTCACCGAGCGCTTCCCAAAGGCAGTTATTGAAAAATATCCGCACCTCATGCTCAAGAAAGCGCGTCTACTACTCAATCTCGGAAAGACTACCGTAGTACTACAACTCTTGAAATCTATCATGCGTACACTGAAAAAAACAAAAGACTATAAAGGTACGACTGAGGCTCTGTACTTAGCAGGGTATGTGTATTTAAATTTAATGGAACTGAATAAAGCACTCCGTCTTATGAAACAGGCGTACAGATTGACCGATAAAAAAATTTCTACACAAAAAGTTGAGATCTTACTCGGCTTTGCAAATATCTATAGAATATTGAGTAAATACAAAAGAACTGAAACGTATTTAAAAGAAGCTTTATACATGGTAAAAAAGCTGAAGAATATGCCTCTCGAAATAATGGTTCTGAGAAGCCTTGCAGACCTCAATTGGGCAGCGTCAAATTACAAACGAGCGCACGAAATATACACCGATATGCTGGCTCGATTTAAAGATCATATAACAGATTTTGAACTTGCAAAAATCTACGGCAACGCTGCCCTCATTGCATGTGCTTACGATTCACGTAATTTAGATATCGCCATGGAATTTCTTTCCCGTGCGGAAGATATCGCACATCAGTATAATGACCAACGAACAATTACGTCACTTCTTGTTGTACGTGGAGAATTTTATGTGTACCAGGGTGATTCTAATAGGGCGATAGAATCTTTTGAGCAGGCACTTGAACTGAACAAGAGAATCCATGAAAAACTGTTAGACCATTATACGCTCATTGCTATGGGAGATGCTTATAAGAAATTAGGTAACCTAAGCGCTGCTCGCGCAACGTTAAAAAAATTAGAACCTCTCTTATCAGAGAAGGGATCTCCACAGCCGATTATCGAATATTCATTACTGAAAGCGAAGATTGAAACTGAAGACGGTAATTTTGCCGAAGGCCTGAAATTATTTAATGACGCATTAAAGCTGAGTCGTAAAATTGCTCAACCAGAGCAGGAGATGCTGGTTCACTATGAAATGAGCAAGCATTTTCTCAACGTGGAGAAACGGCGTGAGGTAATCCATCATCTCAGAAAGGCACTGACCATAGCACAGAGGTATAACTATAATACAACACTCATCACAGAAGCACGGTATGATCTTAAGCCCATAGAATTTGGCCTCGAAAATAACCTCTACCCTGACTATCTCATTAGCATTTTAAGTGAAATCGGCAGTGAAGAGGCAAAGATTCTCGGCAACAGAATGAATATACAGAGAGGCAATTATGACTTCGCATGTCGATTTTTTGGCCCACTAGAAATCAAAAACGTGAAGGACCGCATTATGAAACCCAATTGGCGGACGAGTAAGACAAAAACACTATTTATCATGCTGAGCATACATCATCCGAAGGGTTGCACGCGAGACCAACTGATTGATACATTCTGGCCCCATAAAGGAATACGTGAGGCAGCCCACAGCCTTCAAGTTGAAATTTCGTCATTACGAAAATTATTGAAAGATATGTTAAATGTGGATTTGCATACGAAAGATTTAGTTCTCTACAAGAATCAAAATTACCTTCTCAATCCTCGTCTCTGTATAAAGACTGATGTCCAAGAATTCGAGGAATTGATGAATGAAGCAGCCGTCAAAGAATTAACAGATAGATCAAAGAGCATGCAGTTGTACAACCAGGCAGTAACATTATACCGTGGTGATTTCTGTGCTGGTGTTGCCAATGAGTGGTGCGAGCAAAGAAAATTATATTACAAGGAAAAGATTTTAAATACATTAAAAAAGCTAGGACAATTTCATTACGAAGACAATGATTGTGAAACGGCCTTAGATTTTTACCAGCGGGCGTACCGGTTAGATACGTATGATGAATCGATTCATCTCGGGCTCATGCGTTGCTTTGCAGCACTCAAGGACAGAGACGGTGTTCAGCGGCAATATCAAAGTCTGATAAAAACACTACAGAAATTGGGCATTTCGACTCCATCGCCCGAAGCAACGCACCTCTATCAAGAAAGTCTCAAGTAGTTTTCTTCGAAACCATACGTAAGGAGCAGTGTGAAAAGACTTTTTTGGGAAGAGTTATATACACGCGATGAACTACTGTGGGGGCCGAGGCCCGATTATACGCTCGTTGAATATGCACACATCATACCAAAGGGCCATGTCCTCGATGTAGGTATTGGTGAAGGAAGAAACGCCCTCTTCTTTGCCCAAAAAGGTTTTACCGTAGAAGGAGTTGATATATCGAAGAAGGCGGTTGAAAAATGCCGTGCATGGGCTCGAAAAACACATCTCCACATAAAAGTCACCGTAGGAGATTTGAGAAAAATCAAAATTACTCCGAACAAATATTCTCTCATTATCGCCGCATGGGTGCTTAATTTCTTCAAGCAGAAAGAGATCGAGACGACAATCATAAAGATAAAACAAGGATTACACATAGACGGTTTTGTGTACTGCATCGCATTTTCCCCTCGTGATCCAAGTTACAAAAGGAATAAACAGACTCTCAAAATAATAGAGAAAAACACGTTTTATTCCCGAAAAAGAAGATCCTTCATGCATTACTTTACCAGAAGTGAAATTCTTTCGTTATTTAGAGACTTTAAAGTCATCTCTTGCATGGAGGGCATCGTGCTGGACACCAGTCACGGCGATAAACCACATTACCATGGCATTGTAGATTACCTCGGCAAGAAGTAGACGCAGAAACCAACAAATTTAACATCTCATAAATAACCACAATACCCCAAATTTGAGCGTTTGTGTGAGAATTCTGTGAGTTTTACGCATAAACTACACTGGAGGTGCATATGAAGAAACTGATTGCTATCTTCTTTGTTGGTCTTCTTCTATTCGGTGCCGATTATGGAAGAATCACCGGCAGAGTAATAGATAGTGAAACGAATGAACCACTGATTGGAGCTGATGTTATTGTCGAAAATACAGAACTCGGAGCAGCAACCGATGAAAACGGCGAATACACCGTTTTATACGTGCCGGCAGGTACCTACAAGGTTGTATCCTCCTACATCAGCTTTGACCCCTACACCTTCACGAACGTCGTTGTCAATGCTGACCAAACCACACTACTCAACTTCCGTCTTCGACCAACTGTGATTGAGGTGCAAGGTATTACAGCAGTCGCTGAACGTCCAATGGTCGTTATCTCGCAGACTCAGACTGGTCGTGCAGTCACCTCCCAAGAGATGGCGAGATTGCCAGTCACGACAATCAACCAGGTCATAACACTCCAGGCTGGCGTTGCGCAGGATATGTTAGGAACACATCTGCGTGGTGGCAGGATCGATGAAATACTCTATTTCGTCGATGGCATTGCTACTAAGAATGCCAATTTCGGCCTTCAATCTTCGTTTGTTGCGCCATCAGCCGTGGAAGAGGTAACGATGGTGAGTGGTGGTTTTGACGCCGAGTATGGTGACGCCCTTTCTGGTGTCGTGAACATCATCACCAAAGAGGGTGGTGCAAAACACTCAGGAAACATCCGTTGGCTCACCGATGAAATGTTCTCTGGCATGCGTAAACTCGATTTCGGCTACAATCTCTATGACTTCACCTTGGGCGGTCCTTTACCATTCACTCCCCGACTCCGCTATTTTCTTTCGGGTGAACTCTGGCTCACTGACTCCTATCACGAGGCGCTCTACTTTATCCCCGCACCCAGGCAGGAATATCGGGCACAGGCACGGCTCGCCTACCACTTTCCTAATGCCAAGGGTAAGGTTACCGTATCAGCGCATAATGAGCGCAGGCAGTATGTGCTCTGGGGAGTCGGTACGCGGACCAATCGCTATCGTATAAAATACTTTGATCAAAGACCGATGCAGCGTTGGAAAAACTCTATCTTCTCGGGTACGTTTAATTACATGGCAACTGAAAAAACGCTCTTCTCAGTGAAACTTGGTATGACCCAAAATGAACGCTTCTATGGTAACAGAGACTATGCATGGGAAGCAGAGAATGACCGACAATGGTACGAGGATTACCGTGCATTTGCAGAACACTTATTCCCACTCCTGCTTAATGAAGATGACCGATTAGAAGCAGGCCTAACACTACGAGACGTCCTCGTCGACAGTCTGCTGGAATACCATGAAGATTATACGAACCTCGGTGAAGAAGCAATACGCAATTCCCCGTATGCCCGTGAAGGTTATTTCATGACCGCGGGTGACTATCGTCTCTGGCAGTACATACATAACAGTGATTATCAGGGTCGTCTTGATGTTACGCACTCGATCGGTAGGGTGCATGAGTTCAAATCCGGTCTGGACGTTACCCAGTACAACATAGAATACTTTCTGAATACACTGCCGTTTGATGCGAATCCGTTCTGGGATTACTACAATAAGAAACCAATGAAGATTGGTTACTATTTCCAGGATAAGATGGACTTCCAAGGACTCATTGCCCGTCTCGGCTTCAGGATTGACTACTTCCATGCTAAAGCACTCACCTTTGAAACACCAGAAGATTTCTTAGACAACACCCTCATTGAGTCTGACCCGACCTTCAAGATTTCGCCACGTATCGGCTTTTCGCTTCCTGTCACCGACCGCATGAAACTACGCTTCAACTATGGCCACTATTATCAGTTCCCTAATTTTGATGACATGTACACCACAAATGATACCGGACTCATCAGGCTCGCCATTGTTCGTGGTAATCAGAATGTCGGCAATGTGATCCTGGAAGCACAAAAAACGGTAATGTATGAACTCGGTATTGAAAACCAGTTCAGCGACGATATCGCGGTGGGATTCACTGCATACTTCAAGGATATTTATGATCTTACGCAGCTGCGTGAAGTACCGGCAATACCCACAGCATATTTCAAGTACTTTAATGTCGACTACGGTAATGTAAAGGGCTTTGAGCTGAGCTTGCAGAAGCGCATGTCAAACATGTGGGCTTTAGGACTCAACTACACGCTGCAATTTGCTAAGGGTACGGCTTCTAATGCCCAAGAATGGTACCAAGACTACTACTTCTATCAAATTTCTGTTCCGGTCATCGACTACTGGCTCGACTTTGATGAGCGGCATACAATCAATGCTAATGTTGATTTTGAGCTTCCCAAAGATTTCTTCTTCGTTCCACTCCAGGAATTTATCAGCTCTTTCGTCTTCTCGTACCATACGGGTCAACCATATACTCCTGAGGACCTCGACGGTAACAGAACCGGCGACGAGAATTCGGCACGTATGCCGGGATGGTGGAATGTCGACGTAAACTTCAGTCGTCGGGTCAGCTTCGGCCCTCTGAAGGTAACATTCAGTGGTTTGATCGAGAATCTCTTTAATACCGAACAGGTCACCAACGTTTACCCGACAACTGGTGATCCTATGAACCACGGTGATCCTGAACCGAGGTTGAGTCAATTTTCGAGTCTCTCAATTTTGAGTTCTCGCTATTCACCGCAGGGCGACTTCAATCACGATGGTCTCATGACGCGCGAAGAGAGAAAAGAAGATTACATGCTCGCAATCAGTGATTACTATCGCGATCCGAGAAATTATTTCAACGGTTTCCGAATGAGATTCGGTGTAGGTATTGGATTCTAACACAACCAACCTAACTTGATTAGTGGAATGGCTGCCTCAGGCAGCCATTCCACTATGAAGTGATTGAAGAGAAAAACCAACGACCGTCAATAGATTTTCACAGTTCGCTGTTCACACGATATTCAAGATAGCAGGTATTATGGAAAAAATATTAAGAGTGTATATAATCATCCTCGCATTCTGTGTTGTTGGCCTCTATTCCCAAACCTGGACTGAATGTGCTCCTATTCCCACACCCCGTTGGTATCCGGCTTCAGTAGTGCTCAACGGAAAAATCTATGTTATAGGTGGTCAGGATTCAACGTATCCGTATGCCTCACTGAATACGGTCGAAGTCTACAATCCACTCACTGATACATGGGAAAGCAAAACTCCGTTGATGCACGATAGATGGGGCCTCATGGCTGCCGTAGTAAATGGCAAAATCTATGCAATCGGTGGCAGGTTTGGTTCAGCCTCGGGAGGCCATTCTGCCACAAATGTGGTCGAGGAGTATGACCCCGGTACTGATATGTGGACATTAAAAGCACCGATGCCCACGGCTCGCGGTTATGGAGGATGTGGTGTCTTCAACGATACGATCTTTGTCTTCGGAGGAAGGCTCAACTCTGCAGTAACTGCTGTTGAAAAATATTATCCAGCAGCGGATTCCTGGTACAGCGATCCGCCAATGACTGTGGCACGATATACCTTTGCGACCGCTCTCGTGGACAACAAATTCTATCTGATCGGCGGATGGGGATCCACCTTAGTACAAGAGTATGACCCAGTCACAAAAACATGGGTGGATAAGACTCCGATACCAACTGCCAGGGGCGGAAGTGGCAGTGGAGTCGTCAATATGCATATCTACGTAGTTGGCGGTCGTGGTGGAAATTCTAACGAATTTGAATGCTACAACCCTGTCGATGATGTATGGACAACCTTGGTCCCCATGCCAACACCGCGCGAGGGGCTCACCGCAGCAGTCATCAATAACAAGTTTTTTGCCATAACCGGCTCAGTACCCGTCAGCCAGGGAGGCCTTCCTTATTATGGTAAGAACGAAATGGCCGACAGCCTCACTGCTGTGGAGGAGAAATCGGATAATTCACTGAACGGTTGTCTCTTTCAACATTGGCCTAATCCCTTCAGGACGAGTACGACGGCCTATTATAGCATACCATACCAAGGAAGGGTCGTTTTATCTATTTATGATGTTTCAGGAAGAAAAGTAAAACCACTCGTTAATAAACTCCAGAACGCAGGTGATTATACGATTGAATGGAAAGGAAAAGATAGCCGAGGTTTAGAATTACCAAGCGGTACTTATTTTTTTAACTTCCGCTTCAATGATTATAGTAAAATAGAAAAATGTCTTATTATATTCTAACGAAAGTTATATCGTTATATAGTTGACACGGATTTATGAGGTTGTTATAATATAATGAGTGATGAACAAAAATAGCGATGAATATATCTCCGCATGGAATGCAACACAGCATAATGACAAAACATTAAAACAGATCGCGCTCCTGTCTCTCTGTATTCTTACCCTTTATACTCACTCGTTCATTTCTTATAGAATTAATTCTCCCTGCTTCGGTCGTTCCCGCTCGGATAACCAGAGTTATGCTCCCAAAACCGAGATGTGAGGATCAATGAAGAAAATAAACGTGCGTGAGATAAAGCGAAAAAGGTGGTTACTCTCTGAGAATCTACAGATACTCAGAATTGAAGAGGCACAATGTTTTGTACAGAGAATGGGTATCGTTTCTATCTTTTCAGATAAAATATTACCCTCTCTTGCATCGGCTATTTATACGAACGAACTCCCCACGCAATTTGAAGCAGATCAACGCGTATGGGATTTCGCACACGCACTC
>CP070664.1:501139-508154 GCA_020355325.1 Caldifarciminota bacterium | reverse complement strand
ATCAAAGGTGCTTACGTTAGTCATGCAGTATGCGCAGATAACAGTGGAGATTTTTTCAATAAAATCTTTTGTGATTTCTTTTTTCCAACTTAATTCTAACCATCCTGCAAATCCACCTTTTTTTATTACCCTCCCCGCTTCCTTGATTGCTTTTATTTTATCGCCAACCAAAACAAGCATGGCCTGTGAAACTGCTACATCAAATTCATCATCATGAAAAGGTAATTTTAAGGCGTCACCGACATAGTAGGTGATTTTACCTTCTAATCCCTTTCTCTTTGTTAAATATTTGGCTTCATCTATTAATGTTTCATCGATATCAATTGCCGCTACATGACAACCATATTTCTCAGCAATGAATAGAGCGCTCGTCCCTTTCCCACAAGCAATATCAATAACTTTTGAACTAGATTTTAGATTTAATTGTGTTAGGAGTTTATGAGTCGTTTTCAACCCACCAGGATGAATCACCGTCATACCAACATGTTTTGCCATAAAATCAAAAATATCACATTTTGATACCGAGTTACACTTATCATTACATTTATAGTCTTCCATTTTATTCATCACTTAATTTGGTATTTTTGGGGTCCGCGTTCAATACTCGATAGATTTTTTCCCTGTGGCAGTGAAACCAATATCGACCTAAATACTTCCAACCGCTTATTATACTTGTTACGCCAAGCAAAACAAAAGTCAAGTTCATTACCCACCCATTCGGTGCCGCGTGTGCTCCTAATTGACTCGTGGTATTTCTTATTATTGAATACTCTTCAAAACTGTAAAAAGGGAGAATAAAAATAACTAACAGCATTAAAATATATGAAGTGCATAAATAGATTATAGGATTCTTCATGACATTCATTATTTTCTGTTTAGTAATCAGATCTACTACCTCCCGTTTTCTTCTTTGCTGTTTTCACATATTAAACAACCATTATTATGCCGCCCAAAACATGAGTGACTATAGACCACCACAATGTATTCGTTATCTTAGCTAAAAAGCTTGAATAAAATCCGAGAAAAACTGCACCAATTATCAGACCGAAGACGTGACCACTATTTGGATTCACTGATCCCGGAACATAATGCCAGAGTCCAAACCAGATACTCGGCCATACGATTCTTAGCAAAAAATTATTTGGGAATAGCTTCATATATACACCACGCCATAATATTTCCTCAAAAAAACCATTGCCAAACGCAGTAGATAACAAAAGAAGAAATATCAATGCATCGGGTTTGTCGTATTTCATTACCCCTGGAATAAATCGAAAGATTGCTGTCATTATCAAGGGAAAGAGGACGAGTAAGGTTATACTTATACTTGGTTTTTGAGGTTTGATTATTGCTCCAATACTCTCCTTCCCAATGATGAGTAACGGAAAACCTATACCCCATAGCAACCAATATATCACCAAACCAAGAAACCAGCCAATTCTCCAATTGTTATGAAATGCCGTTGATAACGATTGAAAGAGTGGATACATAACAACTATTATGATGATGGGTGAAATGATTGTTACTATCGGTTTCCTATTCATAGAGCTATCTCATTTGAGTAGTACAAATGAGTTTTTCCGCTATGGATTTTATTTGACACATGCAAACACCGGAAGACCCTCAGCTCCCTCTCCCCAACTTTCTTCGTGCACCTCAAAACCGGCTTTTTGCAATAATGCTCGCCAAACATCCAACGTAAAAAGACCGCAAACATGAAAATCATGTTCTATTCTCAATTCGCCGTTCTCGCGAATCAAAAAGATGAATACCGACTCATACGTGTCATCGTCGGGAACCGGATCATAGTTATTTTCAATAAATGTAATGACCATAGTATCTGTTTTAGAAGTTGAAACCTCGGTTTTGTTTTGACGAAAAGTGTCTTTGCAATGATCGGGATACGTAATCATTACTCCACCAGCTCTCAGATGCATATAGGCACTTCGAAATGCTTTCAGCAAGTCTTCTTTCGTTATCATATAGGTAACCGAGTCATTAATGAAGACAGAATCAAACTGACGACTCAAGTTAAACTTCCGCATATCCTCAATAAGAAACGTGCATTCCGGGTTGAGCTTTTTTGCGAGAGAGAGCATAGGCTCGCTGATATCAATTCCTGTCACTTCAAAGTGTTTCTTCAAATGAAACGCGTTTTTGCCACCGCCGCACCCCATATCCAATAATGAACGGACTTCGATTTGAGCGTGCTGTTTTATGAGTTCCGCAAAGAGCTCGCTCTCTCTCCTATATTCTTCAACATCACCCCAATAAGGCCACAGCCATGCAAGATCGTTATACAGACGATTAACACCTTGCTTCATTTCTCTTCTTCTCCGTGAAACCGTTTCGCCTCATGGTGTTCGTCTTTGCAAAACCGAGCATTTTTGAGTTTCCAACACTATCATTATAATATCAAACATTTATAATAAATTATAATGTGAGGTTTGTCAATCTTAACGTTAATAAAAGGTACCGGGTTTGAGTGAGCCCTTCGATTTTGCCTAGGCCTGTCCTGCACGAAGTGCAGGGATAAGTTCCATGACCGCAAACTTGTTGTAAGACATTGATGTCACCACACTCATAGAAGCTGCGGGCTTATAAACACATCTATCCAAGGCGGCTTGTAGGTAAACCAAATATAGAGAAAAGCTGAAACGATGGTTAAAATAACGACAATGATTTTAAAGTTTAACGTAACCATGTTCTCCTCGATATTCTTTTCTATAATTCCGCCCATCACTCCGGCAGTATAAGCACTAAAGACACTCCATACTATTTCTAACGTTAGAATTTCAACTTTTCCATAAAGAGCAGGCACTAAATACCAGATAAGCATAACAAACCACGGTATTAATGCTGCAGATAGCAATCTCGGAAACCAAAAGACTTTTCCTTTGCTGAGTTTTCTTCTCACGACAATGTATTCAATCAAACTTGCCAGAAGATAAGCCCAAAATGCCATTTTTAAATGTTGAAACACCGACTCGTTAATCCCGCAAAATGGTGCAAGAAAAGCCCAATGCGTTACATCATAGCCAAAATGCAATATAGAAAAAATAATTAAATAAAGCAGACTTTTAAGATATATGTTCATCTCTTTCCTCCTTTGAGGCCAGCAATTTCATCTAACGTTCTCGCCATATAACGAGCGAGCCAGAGGCAATGTACTGCTTGCCCTGAGCCCATCAGGAAATATTTAACATAACCCTGTAGAGCTTCCATTTTTTTCCATCACTGACTCGAACACCCACAGTAATAACAAGCATTGTTGTGCGCCATTATTATTCATTGCTTGTTTTCTTTAACTCTTCTTTAATTCTCTTCTTTGCCTTATCTATGATAAGTAATATATCATGATGGGTCGTTGATGGTGAATTATTAAAATCCATCAATGTATGTTCAAAACCATGATCAGGAATGAGTTCATCTATAGCAAATCGTAACGCTTGCATAGCCGTATTATGATGATTGTACTCACCCATCTTTTGAATTGAAGCATATTTTATGGCACAAAACAGGCTCCATTGATCACTGTCAATATCATCTTCACATTTTCGATCATCCAGTTTATGCCAATTGCTTGAATCAACCAGTAACTGTTCACACATTTCCAAAGCCTCCAAATCTACTTTCCTGGCCGGAGGGCAATACCACCAATAAATAGCAAAAGATAATTCATTACCCCTTATATCTAACATCTCCCATAAAAAATATCCCAAAGTAGTTTTCATATAAATATCTTCAACACCACGATGATTTACTACTTCAAATCTTATCTCTGTTTGATTATCATTTGGATAGGTTAATATACCGGTTATTTCTTGATTACGAACAATTATAAATAATTCCTCTTTATCAAAGGGTTTTTCCAAAAAATCTGATGGTAAGTCCATTGAAAAGGTAAATCCTTCTAAATATTCACATGTTCCTTCAAGTTTTCCATCCTGTATCGTAAAACGAAGAGGTAAATAATTGTCAGGTAACTCATGCTGTCCATAGATTAAAAGAGATATGAGGAATAATAAGACAGAGCGCGTGACCATTTTAAATTTCATATTAATAATATTCACCACCCTGGGATGGTGATAAGCAGACGAGTTTACACATTTTTTTTCTTGAGCCATTCTCTTTCTCCTTATTTTATTGGCGTCTAACTCATCCATATTTTATTCTAAATTAGGCTGACGATTCCACCATAAAAGAAGCCTAACACCTTTGAATTACAACACTATCGTTATAACGTTCAAAATATATGATACGTTATAATGTGAGTTTTGTCAATCATGGCTTTAGACCAAATAAAATAACCCGGCCAGCCTGTCGAAGAAATCGAGTGAAGCGAGATATCGAAGATATCGAATTCACCATTCTTTTTTGCGGATGAGATGCCTCATGGAATATTCAGATTCTACAACAAGGATTTGAAGCAACTCGCCTCTGGATTTGTGTTCAAGGCGTTTTAGTTCTCCTCGCGGCTGCTACGAGCACCCAGATACCAGCTACATAGCACAGAACCATTCCGACTGTCCCGACGTAGATCGCACCCGCAACTGCACCTGCATGGCCAAGTACAATCGTGAAAATCCCCGCCAGTACGATTACGAGGCGCTTCCTTTGCTCGTACAGTGGTATGACCACAAACAATATGAGAAGTCCGATGACAACCGCAATAATCCCCGCGATAATCCCCACATGACCCATCCAACCACCGGGATAAACCTCATAGAACATTGCTCCAATCGCTGCACCAAGTACAGCATTAACAACACCACTTATTGAAATCAGCACTCCTCCGATAGTTGCAATTCTCTTTGGTGTTCTTAATCCTATCTCAACCTCCTATTTCGAATGGATACAAAGCATCCAATGATACAATAACTTAATAACGCATTTTTATCAAATTGTTGCAGTCCAGATACGCTCTATTCTATCGCAGAACTTTAGCAAGTGTTTGCCCGAACGCACTGGGAACACCATGAGCTATACTCGATGGGATGACGCTTCCACTTTTATCTCGAATAAGCCCATAAAAAAGTGAGCCAAAAAATGCTTGTAAGCCCATCCACGGAGTGATATCAAATTGACCTTCGAAAGGATTAAAAGACCCAAATTGACCCATGTGAGAAAGTCCGAATAAAACTGATACGATTATTAACCCAGGCCCAAAGCGGATGCCAGCAACCTTCCATGGACGGCCGTATTCTTCATTTATTCTTGATTGAAAATAACCTCTGTATTTTATCTCCTCACCAAAACCTACCATGAAAAGATAGTATAAATCCCATGCAACGATGCTGAAAGTGAGGCGATGCCGAAGTACTGCGATGACTATAGGACACAATACCATGCCAATCAGAATGATGAGTTTAAATGTGATCCGCGGCTGGCGATGCGTATCACCACTCTTGTCTTGATTAGACCTTCTCAATGCAACGAAGAGAATTCCTATCATGATAAGGCCAATCACGGTCATGATTAATGATCCTTCCATTCCCGTCAGGTCAATTTGTCGGCTTCTCAGGAATCCGAAACCCAACCCCGCCAGCATCATGATCATAGCACCGATAAAACCATAGTGAATGAGACGTCGAAAATTCGCCAGCCTAAGACCGTAGGCTGACCAATCCCTTTTGGATAACCAAATAATCGCCAATGGAATGACGATTGCTTGCAAACCAAAGCATAGATCTCTCCACCCGTAATGAACACCGATTCCCTTTAACCAGGTATCAAACCAAATTGAGAAGAATTTCATGAGCGTGAAGACTACGACAACTTCGATAATAGATTTACCTTTCATATCCTCTTCTTTTAAAAACTAATTATGTAATTCACTTATTGATGTTGAGCCACTTTCACCCTTCATTTATAGGTTATACGCACAAATTGCCATTAAGTTGCATAAATCTGAAAGCAGATATAGCTGAGGCCATCCACAACATCCTCAAAAAAAAACAAAATATGGCCCTTCTCCTTCCAGGACCTTCGCCAGGTCGGTTTGTTCCACTGCCGTGTCCCTTGACATCCGGCTCTTCTTCTCTATAATACAACTGAACAGACCTTGGATAGATATGATTACACAAACCACAAGCAAGCTCACTTTCCGTGATAAATTAAACCACTTACTCGCCCGTACAGGATTAAGGCGGGACCGGTTCCGCATCCAACCTGGTCTCTATGCCCTTGGAAGCCCAGACAAGAAATCGCATGTTTTTGTCAGTGCCAATTATGGACTCAGCTTTGACGCACTGCGCGCCGCACTTTCGGGTATCGATTGCTACATATTAGTGCTGGACACAAAAGGCATTAATGTATGGTGCGCTGCTGGTAAAGGTACCTTCGGTACCGAAGAACTGGTACACCGCATCGATAGCGTGAAACTAAAGCAATACGTTGATCACAATCTTCTCATCTTGCCTCAACTCGGTGCACCAGGCGTTGCCGCTCATGAGATAACCAAACGAACTGGATTCGAAATCGAGTACGGCCCGGTCAGAGCGAATGATATATCTGAATATCTAAAGACGCGCAAGGCTACGCCTGAGATGCGACGCGTAACTTTTAACTTAAGAGATCGCTTGATACTAATCCCCGTGGAAATAACCCATATGATACTACCGATAATTATTCTCATGGTGCTGTTATACTTAGTAAGCAGTCCAATCGCGGCTCTCGCCGTGCTGACAATAGCAGTGGTTAATCTGATCATATTTCCTATTCTTCTTCCCTGGATTCCAACGCCAAATTTCAGCACCAAGGGATTCCTCCTGGGCAGGATCATTGCAATACCATTCTTTCTAATAGTGCTCTTTAACAGTCCACTTGCCGCATGGTGGAAAAAACTTGGCTGGGCATTACCTTACCTACTCACCCTACCGTCATTTATTGCCTTTGTAGCACTCAATACTACAGGAGTAACGACATACACTTCCACGAGTGGTGTAAAGCGTGAAATTTTCGCCTATTTCCCAACGATGTTTTGGATGTTTTGCAGCGGCATCCTATTAGGCGT
>CP070664.1:497620-501039 GCA_020355325.1 Caldifarciminota bacterium | reverse complement strand
CTTTCCTATATCGACAAAGTAATCGCTATATCCTGCGACGCGTACTATGAGATCTCGGTACTTGTCAGGATGGTTCTGCGCATCTCGCAAGGTCTCTGCGTCTATGACATTGAACTGAATATGATGCCCATCGAGTCTGAAATATGTTCGTATAAGATGCGCCAGGTTTGTAAGGCCTGCATCATCCTCAAGAAGCTTAGGCATAAATTTTTGGTTGAGAAGGGTTCCCCCAGTTTTGATGTGGTCAAATTTCGAGACAGATTTTATCACCGCGGTCGGCCCGTTTCTATCGGCTCCTTGACTGGGGGATACACCGTCAGAGAGCGGTTCTCCTGCCTTTCGGCCATTGGGTGTGGCACCGGTCTTTTTGCCAAAATAGATGTGCACGGTGGTGGGCAAAAGGTTCACTCGGTATTTATCTCCCTTGGTATTATGCCTGCCATCAAGAATATCGAAGTAGGCTCGAAATACCTCTTTTGCCAGATCATCAGCGTAGTCATCGTCGTTTCCGTATTTTGGGGGCATGTTGAGGAGCATCTGCCGTACCTTTTCCTTCTCCTTGAAATTACTACTGAGAACATTGAGAAGTTCATCTATAGCAATTTTCTTCTGGTCGTAAACAAGGTACTTTATTGCACTCAATGAATCTGTTGTCGTCCCCATGCCAACTCCCTGGATATAGGTCGCGTTGTATCGCGGCCCGCCGTTGTGATAATCTTTACCTCGGGATATGCAATCGTCCATGAGTAAGGACATAAAAGGAGCGGGCATGTGTTCTGCATAGAGTCGTTCTATAATGTTATTGCCATCGATTTTCATATCGACAAAATACCCGAGCTGTTTTTTGTACGCTTCAATCACGTCGCTAAAGGATTTGAAATGTCTCGGATCTCCGCTTTCAATACCCACCTGTTTACTCGTGATTGGGTCTTGTCCATTGTTCAAGGCGATCTCAAGTATTTTTGGCCAGTTCATGTATCCGGTAAGCGTGCAGCTCTCCTTACCGAAGGCACTTATCGTCACACAGCCGCTTGGTCCTCCTTGTCGTGCATCCTCGAGGTTTTTCCCCGCTCGTAAAAATTCCTGGATGATGGCATCTGTGTTGAAGAATGATGGTTGACCAAATCCTTTCTTCGCCACATTGACTGCTCTCTTCAAAAATCTCTCGGGATTTTTCTTGCTCAGCTGGACGCATGTGCTCGGCATCATCATGTGCATCTCTTCGAGGACGTCGAGGATAAAGTATGAAAGTTCATTTACCGCATCAGAGCCATTCTTGGTTAGTCCTCCGGTGTTTATGAGCGCGAAGTCCTGATACGTAGCACTCTGTTCCTCAGTTACCCCTACTTTTGGAGGAGCTGGTTGATTATTGAATTTTATCCAGAAACATTCCAGCAGTTCTATCGCCCGTTCCTTTGTCAGAGAACCTTCTGTCATATCTCTTTTGTAGAAAGGATAAAGATTGAGGTCAAGGCGACCAGGGTTAAAGGAATCCCAGACATTCAATTCGGTGATGACACCGAGATGTATAAACCAATACATCTGTAGGGCTTCCCAGAAGTCGCGGGGAGGATGAGCAGGGACATGCGAGCACACCTCAGCAATCTTGGCGAGCTCCTCTCTCCTGTGAGCGTCTTGCTCATTGTTCAGCAGTTCCTGAGCCGCTTCAGCATACCTTTTTGAGAGAAGGATGAGTGCCTCGGCTGCTATTTCCATTGCCTGCAGTTCCTCTTTCTTATAAGAAGCTTCTGGGTCACTGGAGGAGTCGAGCCTTCTCATGCTTTCGGCAATTTCTTCTTTCATGTGCTCCAGTCCTTTGTAGTATATCTTGTCATCCATAATTGCGTGTCCGGGTGCTCTCTGTTCCATGAACTCGGTAAAAACTCCGGCCTCAAAGGCATTCATCCATTTGTCTGACATGGATGTAAACAATCTATCCCTCATTGTCTTGCCCTGCCAGAATGGAATGATGTTCTCTTTGTACACTCGCTTGACGTCTTCGCTTACGTGAAATCTCGTTTTCTCTCTGGAATTCAGTACATCGAGGTCGTGGAGTGTATGACAGCAGAGTTCTGGATAAGTCGGTGCTGCCCGCAGTCCGGGTCCCCGCTCGCCAACGATGAGTTCTCCCTCATCGATGAGTATCTTCTTATGCTCCATTATATATTGAAGAGCCATCGCGCGGGCAATCGGTATAGATACCTGGTCGGGCACACCGCTCTTATAGAACGCTGTTAGGAGTTCGGCCCTTTCAGATGAAATATATGGTTGTGTGGTTACGCTTTTTTTCTTTAACTTCTCCACTCGTTCGGTCATCTCTATCCTCCTCTGTCTATTGCTAATCCAAAACCCTGAAGTATATTTTTTATTTTTTCAATTTTTTCCTTTGAAGGCGGCTCGACGATGTACGGTTCTGCTTCACCTCCCAATCTATTAAACTTATCTACCCATGCTCTATGATAGGGGAGCAGACTTACGTTATGTATGTGTGGCAGAGACGCAAGGAATGCACCGATGGCTTTGATGTTTTTATCATCGTCGTTAATTTCTGGAATAACAGGAATGCGTATATTGATACTTTTATTTCTCTGTGATAGTTCTTGTAGATTGCTCATTATATACTCGTTCGATACACCTGTATAATGCATGTGTCTTTGATCATCCATAATCTTCACATCATAGAGAAAGAGATCAACAAATTCACTTACCGTGCGCAGCGTGGCTACGCTTGTGTAACCAGATGTATCAAGCGTAGTATGAATTCCTTTATGTTTACATTCTCTGAGCAATGCTTCTAAAAAGTTGGGTTGCATGAGGGGTTCTCCACCTGAGAAGGTTACACCACCACCGGACTCATCATAAAATAAAACGTCTTTCTCTATTTCTCTCAAGGCTTCCTCAACGGTCAATTGTCTACCTACAATCTCAATGGCGCGTGTATGACAAACCTCACGACATGCTCCACACAGGTCACACTCTTTGCGATCTATTGATATCACTCCATTATGGCAGATAAGAGCTCCCTTTGAGCAGACATTGATGCAATCCTCACACTGTATGCATCTGTCCTGGAAGATTATGATTTCCATTTCCTTTTTAATTCCCTCGGGATTATGGCACCATGGGCATCTCAGCGCACACCCTTTAAAAAATATGGTCGTACGTATGCCAGGACCATCATGGATTGCATATTTCTTTATATCAAAAATTAATGCTTGTTCCATTTTCATTGTGCAGTAGCCATAAAATTTCTATTCATGTGGATTATACCAATTTCCACTAAAGAGTCAACATGCATTCCTTGAATGACTCAGTGACTCAATGATATAGTAACACAAATGTCAAATATCAATACCCGACCCCATTACTTATTACTTTTGTCTTGCTTTTTTCGTGAATATAGATTATAGTACTAAACT
>CP070664.1:479376-497520 GCA_020355325.1 Caldifarciminota bacterium | reverse complement strand
TCTGCCAGAACATTGCTGACCGAATAGGACATGCCGAGGTTGGCACTGACTGTTCGGTTGAATATTTCCTGAAACACCGAAAAGACATCGGTGGTCGCCCCACCAATGTCGACACCAATAGCGGCGATCTTCTCCTTCTTCGCAACGGTTTCGACTAACAATCCTACTGCACCTGGTGTGGGCATGATAGGAACATCGGTCATCTCCATCAACTTTTTATAACCGGGTGCGTGTGCCATGACGTGCTCCATGAATTGGTCATGGATTTTATTGCGTGCTGGGTTGAGGTTCTCCCGTTCAAGGACTGGACGAAGATTCTCGACGACGACGAGCGCGGTCTTCTCTTTGAGCGTTTTCAAAATGATTTCTCGCGCATCTTTATTTCCGGCGTAGATAACCGGCAATTGGTATCCGACCCCGAAGCGTGGTCTGGGGTCTGCTGCTTTGATGAGTTCTGCCAATTCGACAACGTGAGAGATCGTGCCACCATCGATACCACCCGAAAGCAGAATCATATCGGGCCTCAAATTTCTAATCCTTTCGATCTTTTGGTGGGGGAGTCTACCATCGTTCGAGGCAATGACATCCATGACAATTGCTCCCGCACCGAGTGCTGCACGCGCCGCACTCTCGGCAGTCATGGTTAACACGACACCGGCAACCATCATCTGTAGACCGCCACCGGCTGAGGAAGTCGATACGTAGAAATCGACGCCCTCACCATTTTTTACCTTTTTAATAATATTTTCTCCATCCAGAACCGCGATGTTGGAAAGCTCTTCAACTTCTCTGACCGAGTTTAGAACACCTTTCGTGACATCTTCAAATGGAGCCTCGACGGTCGTGGGTGCTTCTCCGCGTACGACCAGACGGTATTCTTCACCTCGCTTTTCTATGAGTATAGCCTTGGTTGTAGTACTACCACAATCAGTGGCGAGAATTCTTTTTGGCTCTTTTGTTTTCATTCCTTTCCTCCTCGAGGCGTTCAATCTCACAGATTAATGCCTCGATATTATTTCTGTCCTCGAGCATCGCGGCGATTTCTTCGTATTCACGAAAGGAAAACAGGGCACGATAAAATGGTTGCATGAATATCATGAATTGATTTCCTAAAAATGAGAGCGGTTTAGAAGATTCTAAAAAAACGATTGCCACTGGAGAGAGACGATAGTCTATTACCTTCTGGGCAATTTTATTAATGAGAAATTTTTTCCTCTCCTCGGATACTTCAAAATTTATGTCTTGCATCTTACTTTCAACTCCTTAATTGCTTTTACCTCGTCGAGGCGACGCACCGGTGTACTGTGCGGCGCTGATTTTAAAAGATCAGGATTCTCCTCCGCCTCTCTGCGAATCCTCTTCATGGTTTCGATGAATGCATCGAGCGTCTCCTTTGATTCGCTGTCGGTTGGTTCGATCATCAGTGCTTCACTCACAACGAGTGGGAAGTACACGGTCGGTGCATGAAGACCAAAATCTAATAATCGCTTTGCGACATCGAGCGTTCGTAGGCCGAGGTCTTTTAAGTGTTTGCCAGATAGAACACCTTCATGCATACAGAATCCTGGATAGGGCAGATAGTAGTCGTCTTTCAACGATTGAATGATATAATTGGCATTCAGGATTGCAGATTTTGATATCTCGCTCAAACCCTCGTCACCAATCATTCTTAAAAATGTATACGCCCGCACCATGACAAGAAAGTTGCCGTAAAACGTCTGCACCTTACCGATAGAATCAGAAATATCGTCGTTGAAGTAGAATGTATCATTGCTTTTTGATATTATAGGCACAGGCAAAAACGGCTCGAGCAATTTCTTGACGGCAACAGGACCTGAGCCTGGACCCCCACCACCATGGGGAGTGGAGAACGTTTTATGCAGATTGAAGTGAATCGCATCAAATCCCATGTCTCCTGGTCTTGTGATGCCGAGTAAGGCATTCAAATTTGCTCCATCGAGATAGACCAGGCCACCACGCTGATGGACAATATCGGTGATTGTAATGATATTCTTCTCAAAAAGACCCAGTGTATTCGGATTGGTGAGCATCAATCCAGCAACATCACTCGTCATGAGTTTGTTCAGTTTCTCAACATCCACAAGCCCTTCGCCATTCGATGGCAAGGTGATGGACTTGAAACCAGAAAAATTGACACTTGCCGGATTTGTTCCGTGGGCCGAGTCTGGTACAAGAATATACGTACGTGATTCTCGCTTCTTATTGAAATATGCCCTGAACATACTGATTGCAGTAAACTCACCCTGGGCGCCGGCAGCCGGCTGCAGCGTGATGGCATCGAGGTTAACAATGGACTTGAGATATTCGCCCAGTTCGTACATGAGCTTTAATGCCCCCTGCACCGTGTTTTCTGGCTGTAGTGGATGAATATGCGCGAAGCCAACTAATCGTGATGTTTCCTCATTGATCTTCGGATTATATTTCATTGTACAAGATCCGAGTGGATAGAAATTCTTGTCCACATGGTGGTTCAAGACCGATAGGTTAATATAGTGTCGTATGATCTGTGGTTCACTGACCTCGGGCAGTATAGCCGATGCTTTCCGTCGGTATATCTCCGATAATTCGGTTTCAGGCACATCACACCTGGGTAATGAGTAGCCTCGTCTTCCTGCTTTTGAGATTTCAAAAATGAGCTCCACTGTTACCTCTGATATTTGTTATGTTCCACGAATTTTTACAAAGCGGGTGAAAGACCGATCATACGTGCGTTCAATGTCATCGGGAAAACAACAGGCTGGTAATTCATTCATGTTTAAATGATATCTGAGGCACTCACAGCATTTGCCTTTTCTCGAACAAGGTTCATAACTGCAATTGCAATCTTTTAAATTCATTTTTAGGTTGCATTCCATAGGCAATTATATTGAAAAATTGCCTTATGTCAACCGGCTGGGAACTGAAAGAATCAACACCACGGAACGGTAAACGTGTGTATAGTCATATCGTATTTTCATCAGACCTATTTGACTTGTTTTTGACAATTAAGTCTTTGACATCGGGAGGGGTTTGGATCGAAATGTCTACTATAAATGAGAAACAACAAAAATTTACCAAAATGAGACAGTTTCCTTATCGGCAGTGAGGATGAACAGACATAGTTGAACGTATGCATTGCATCGCTGATAGTTAATTGTGTTGACCTCGCACATTGATTGTATATAATACACGTGTGGTAAAGAAATCTACCTCAAGACTCGTTACTTCCGCTTCAACGAAGGATTGTGAGTAAATCGAGTACTCATCGCGAGTGATTTTTTACTATTACTTGTTTTTTAGAAAGGAGGTAGTAGCATGAACGTGTCAGTCAATACAGGCATCTATTTATTTGTTCTTCTTGTCATCGTTTTTTCTGTTCAGATGGTAAGTGGCGAAAAACAAGAAGATACAGAACGGATAAAAGTTTTTGAAAAGGTGAAAGAGATTCTCCGAGAACATGATATCTATAAGGCAATAGAATTCGTTAACAGTCAGGGTGAACCACAGGTGGTAGCGAAAAGGTATCTTGACCTCGCTATGGATTTCTATTGGAAAGATAAAAATTTACCCGAAGTAATAAATTTTGCGCAGGCGGGCATTCATTATTGTCTTCTCAAGGCACAGGAATATTCGAGGAGCAATCCAGATATGGCAGCTCAATTAAAGAACACGACCAAAGCGCTATCATATAATTTAGCATCTTTTACCTGGCCCGGGTGGGATGAGAAGGGAATCGTGATTACAAATACAGATTTAATTACTGGCCTCGATGCAGCAAGACTCAATCTCCGTCTCGCTCTCGAACTCGAGAAAGGACCAGCAGCCGTGTCAGTATCACATTGGGTAATCGGTGCCCAGTATTTAGCCCTTGGCGATTATGAAAAGGCAATAGAGTCATTTACCGCTGCACAAGAGAAGGCCCGGGAGGCAGAGGATAAGACAAGCGAATTGATGAATGCGGGCTACATCGGAATAGCGAAGATCCTTGCGGGAAAAGAAAAAGATGGACAAAAGGAATTTGACAATGCCCAGGAAGGCCTCACGCAGCAAAAAACCGAGGATGCTGATTTTTATAAAGAGCAGCTTCAAACCGTCCTGAAGGTCTTGAGCAAATAGTTTTTTCATTCGGCACGATGTTTCTATGATTATCTTGACGTGGTTTAAAATTGCTGTTATAATAGTATCTAAATAACAGACAGATTAATTTTTTAATCTCATCAGATACAATAGACAACGAAAGGAGCATACTATGAAAATTTTGGTCTTCGGAGGTTCGGGAAAGATCGGGTCGGCAGTTGCCTGGGATTTAGCCCAGGATAAAGAAATTGAGGCAATTGGCATTGTCGGGAGGCACAAGGATAGTCTCGAGCGGGTGAAAAACTGGATCAACAGCGATAAGATAGTAGTGCATGTTCTCGATATCAACGATAAACAGGCCGCGATACAGTTAATGAAGCAGTACAAGGTCGGTGCAATTACGCTGCCTAATAGGAAGACGAGCTACAAAATTGTGCATTACGCAATCGAGGCGGGATTGCATATCGTAGATACGATCGAAGAATTCCACCGAACACCAGATCCTTACGAAATTGAAGGGCTAGAAGTTCCGAGCGGTATGACGCTCGAAGAATATGGGGAATGGCTCCATAACCAGGCAGTGAAGAACAGCGTAACATTTGTCGATGGCATGGGATTTGCACCCGGGTTGAGTAATATCACGCTCGGTGAAGGAATCAGGAAGATTGATGAGGCGGAAATTGCAGTGGCACGGGTCGGCGGCATTCCTTCAAAGGAGGCGGCGCAACGACATCCGCTGCGGTACATGATAACGTGGGCATTCGAGCACGTACTGAGAGAATACATGATTAAGCTGAAGGTAATAAAAGACGGGAAGATCGTCGAGGTTAATGCCGCGACTGAACTGGAGCGGTTTCGTTTTAATAAATTTGGCAAGGATGAAGAATTGGAATGTGCAATAACCCCCGGCATGCCCAGTTTTCTCTTTACACGACCGCAGCTCAAGGAATTTGCCGAGAAGACGGTTCGCTGGCCTGGACATTGGCAGGGTGTTCAGACGCTCAAAGAGTGTGGTATGCTTGATATTGAACCGGTCGATTTTAGTGGTAATAAAATAGTTCCTCGCGAGTTTCTCCTCTCAATCATCGCTCCTCGACTTCTTCCGAATGAAGGTGAAACAGATGTGTGCGTCATGTATAATACACTGATTGGAAAAAAAGATGGGAAGAGGGTGAAAATCGAATACTTCATGTGGGATGAGGCGGATACAAAGAACAATATGTCTTCAATGATGAGGGCGACTGGCTTTCCAATGGCAATCACCGCGAACATGATGGCGAGAGGAAAGATAAAGGAAACCGGCATTGTCGCACCGGAGGATGGTATAAAGGGCCCGCTCTATGAAGAATTCATTGCCGAGTTGAAGAAGCGGAATATTACGATACTCGAAGAAGTCCAGACCAATTAATGACACGACACCATAACCATTTTCGTGAAAGGAGAGCATTGTGCTTAACATAATCCTTGCCCTATTCGTGTTTCAACCGATCGAAGTTCATGATTATGATCTCGAGAATGGGCTTAAGGTTTTGATCTATGAAGATCATTTCGCGCCGGTTGTAACGACGCAAGTCCACTATCGCGTCGGGAGCGCCTATGAACCATCTGGATTGACTGGGATTTCACATATGCTGGAGCATATGGCATTCAAGGGAACAAAAAAATACGGTCCGAGAGAATATGATAGACTCATCGAGGCGGCAGGTGGAACCATAAACGCATTCACCTCTCTCAACAGAACTGTATACTACGCACATCTACGGAGCGACCGTTACGAATTAGAACTGGACATAGAGGCAGACAGAATGCAAAATCTTGTGATAGCGGCTGATGAATTTGCGCCAGAAAAGGCTGTCGTGATGGAAGAACGGAGACTTCGTGACAATGACCCCTACTACAGTCTTTATGAGCAGCTTAATTTAACAAGTTTTCTGTACAGCCCCTATCGTAATCCAAGTATCGGATTCATGGCTGATATTGAACGCTTTACCCGCGATGATGTACTTGCATGGTATAAGAAATACTATAACCCAACCAATGCGATCGTTGTCGTGGCTGGTGATGTTGATCCTGTTGAGGCACTCAGGCTCGTGAAAAAACACTACGGAACGATTAAGGGCAGAGGAGCAGAGAAACTCACATTCTATGAGCCTCCACAAAGGGGAGAGCGACGGTTCGAGTTAGAGAAGAATGTTATGACTCCAGTACTTGGCATCCATTATCATACTGTGGACATACATCATCGTGATTTCCACGTACTCGAGGTTATTTCAATGATTCTATCATATGGATTGAGTTCACGATTCGAGAAGGGGTTGGTGCGTGAAAGAGGAGTTGCGACAACCATTACTACCTATCATTCGGCGTTACAATATGGTGGTAGTTTTATTGTCTTAGCAATGACTCAATCAGGCATATCCGTCGACTCTCTCGAGGGTGAGATACTCCGTGAAGTCGAACGATTAAAACGTGAACCAGTATCAGACAGAGAACTCGACAAGGCAAAAAATCAAGCCCTGGCACTTTCAATCTATGAACAAGATTCTCCTGCAGGTATCGGGCTGTCGATTGGCTGGTGGGAGATTGAAAGTGGGGCATGGGAGAATATGAATCGCTACCCCGAGGAAATCCAAAAAGTAACCGCGGATGATGTTATGGCAGCGGCCCAAAAATATTTTACACGGGATAATCGAACCGTTGGACATCTCTTGCCAGAGGAGGAGTAATGAAGATACTATGCTCGGTTCTTCTCTTTGTGCTATGCGCATCAGCAACGACTATTGAACGTGATACATTACCCAATGGATTAATCGTATTGACTGTTGAAGCCCACAAACTACCGATGGTTGTGATGCGGGCATCAATCCATGCTGGCAGTGTATTCGATCCTCAAGGCAAAGAAGGGTTGGCAAATGTGGTTAGCCAGATGCTTCTGAGAGGGACGACACATCGTACGACCGATGAGATCGTTGAAACGGTCGAATCTGTCGGTGGTACACTCTCATCATTTGCCGACGAAGATTATGCGGGACTTACGGGGAGGGTTTTGAGTAAAGATCTGTATCTGCTTATCGATCTCGTCTCCGACTGTGTGCAGCATCCGAGATTTGACTCAGTGGAATTGACTCGATTGAGGAGAGAAATCGTCTCCGGAATCAAAGCCTTGGCCGATGATCCGTTTGCGGTCAGTGAGCGAGAATTTCGTCAGTTAATCTTTCATGATCATCCATTGGGACATTTTCCAGAAGGTTTCGATTCATCGGTTGCTCAAATAAACGTAACCGATGTGCAGAAATTTTACGACTCGTTTTATGCACCGAATAACGGATTTTTGGTATTTGTTGGTGATTTTTGTAGAGATTCTCTCATCGACATATTAAGTGAAACATTAAGCAGTTGGGAACGACGAGTAGTACATGCGCCAGACATTCCAGACCCGACAGCACGCAGCACGACCGTGGGCAAGATTATTCCTATGGAAATATCGCAAGCGTATATACTTTTGGGTCATCTCGGACCGAAGTATGGAGCGGATGATTGGCAAGAGACGAGGGTTATGAACTATGTCCTGGGTGGCGCAGCATCGACTTCACGCATATTCGAGCACGTGAGAGAGAAAAAAGGACTTGCGTATATTGCGTATTCATATTTTCGACGTTACAAGACTGGTGGCTACTTTATGGCTGAGGTACAGACGAAGAATGAGATGGCGAATGAGGTCGTACAAATTGTACTTGACGAAATGAGGAGAACCCAGGATACAATTGGTGTCGAAGAATTGCAAAGGGCGAAAAAATTCTACACAGGTTACTTTCCGTTAACACATGACAGTTATGGCGAGATGGCAGATGTTGTGTTCCACATTGAGATACAACATCTCGGGCTCGACTACCTTTCGCGATACGAGCAGTTAATCGAATCTATACGTCTTGGTGACCTGAAAGGAGCTGCCCAGAAATACTTACATCCGGACCGCTTTTATCTGCTCATTGTTGGCGATGTAAAGCCAGACGATATAGATATCGAAGAAATAGAGTGGCTCGAGTGATGTGCTCTCTGCAATTACTTTTTTAAACTTCTAAAGATCGCATACGTCCTTTAATATCAAAAACGTTGACTTCGTATGGGCTCTCTTTATAATAAGTTGTCATGACGTGGGTTGATATTGTTTTGCTCACTATTTTCCTTGCCCTCTTTATACACGGCGTCATTATTGGTCTCGTGCGTGGTGCATTTGATATCGCTGGTATTATTTTAGGATATCTCTTAGCTATTAATTTCAGCGGGGTGATAAAAATTCCCAAATTTCTCAGTTTCCTCATAATCTTTGTTATTACCGTCATCGCTATTTCGCTACTCGGAAGAGCCATTTCAAAGTTTGTTCATATTACACCGCTTGGGCTGATAGACAGGATACTCGGTGGACTGTTGGGTTTTGTGAAGGGGCTTATTATCTGTTTCATTTTTTTGGTTATTGTTCTTTTATTTCAACGAGCGAACAGAGTTGTCTATCGATCTGAAATTGCTCCATGGGTTCTGAAGGGCGGATTGACCATGAGCCAGGTGCTTCCGAAAAAATGGTACCTGTGGATCGAGGAAGTCATTACGAAAAGAGAATTGGTACAGCGTGATGAAAATCGTCACCTTTCTCTCTGATTTCGGAGATAAAGATTGGTTTGTCGCTGCTGTAAAGGGTGAGATTTTAAAAATTACAAAAAATGTTATCATTGTAGACATGACACACGAATTAACTCCTTATGACATTCATTCGGCAGCATTCCTCCTGAAGTCTGTGTACAGCAATTTTCCATCAGGAACAATCCATCTCTGTGTTATCGACCCGGGTGTCGGTGGTGAGAGAAAACCAATTATTGTAGAATCGGGTGGTTATCTTTTTGTCGGTCCTGATAATGGAATATTTTCATATATCTATGATAGAGACTGTAAAGTTTATGAAATCAAATGTAAAGAAACATTGAGCTCGACCTTCCATGCGCGAGAAATTTTTGGTCCGACGGCTGCACGACTCGCAAAGGGCCTCAAACCTCAGCAATTAGGGTATCGGGTAAAGCGTTTCATAAAATTTGAATTTCCCAAAATGAAAAAGAAAAAAGGGAAAATTTATGGTGAAATCGTTTATATCGACCACTTTGGTAATCTCATAACCAACGTTCCAAACAGTATAGGCGTAACGGCATTCTCCATATCAAAAAGAAAGATTTTTGTAAAAGACTTTTACGGTGAGGGTAGGCACAACGAAATTATTGGTATCAAGGGAAGCAGCGGCTTCTATGAAATTGCACGTAATCAGGGAAGTGCCAGCGAGGCGTTGCGAGCGAAGGTTGGGATGCACGTGTGGGCTTTTGTGCAATCTCATCGAAAGGTATAATACTGGTTGAGAAAATTTGTATGAATGGATAGACGATAAGAGTCTATCCTGTCATGATAGGAAAATTGAGGAGGTGAGAAGATATAATGAAATTAATGAAGCGAAAATATAGGAAGTTAGGTCTGCCACCAGGGACACTCGTTCATATCGGCGAGAAGAAAACCGAAACGGTGAAGATTACTATCATTGATTACACTGAAAAAGAATTCCAGGAAAAGGAGGTAACGACAATCGAAGAAGCTTTTCCTTTTAGAGATACATCAACGGTTACATGGATAAACATCGACGGTGTTCATAACACTGAAATGATAGAAAAAATTGGAAAGCACTTCGCTCTTCACCCACTTCTCTTAGAAGACATTGCTCATACAGAACAGCGTCCAAAAATGGAGGATTTTAAAGAATATATTTTTGTCGTCTTGAAAATGCTCTATTATGACGAAAATGGAGCCGAGATAATAGTTGAGCAAGTCAGTTTGATTCTTGGTAAAAATTTCGTGATTTCTTTCCAGGAAAGAGAAGGGGATGTTTTCAACCCCATCAGAGAGAGAATTCGCGGCGCTAAAGGCCGTATTAGAAAGATGGAGGCAGATTATCTTGCCTATGCATTCATCGATGCTATAGTCGATCACTACTTTCTCATCTTGGAAAAAGTTGCTGAAAGAATTGAAAACTTAGAGAATGAATTGGTCTCTCGGCCGACCTCTGAAACGCTCCGCGCAATCCACAATTTAAAGCGGGAGATGATTTTTTTGCGCAGGTCGGTGTGGCCATTGCGCGAGGTCATCAGTGGCCTGGGCAGAAGCGAATCAGTCCTCATAAAGAAGTCAACTGAACTCTACCTGAGGGACGTGTATGATCATACTATTCAGGTGATTGATACGGTAGAATCATTCCGCGATATGGTTTCTGGTATGCTCGATACGTATCTATCCAGTATAAGCAATAAAATGAACGAAGTGATGAAGGTGTTGACGATCATCGCGACAATTTTTATACCACTCACGTTTATTGCTGGAATTTATGGCATGAATTTTCAATTTATGCCCGAACTGGGCTGGCGTTGGGGATATTTCACGATCTTATGCGTCATGGCACTTATTGTGATTGGAATGGTCATTTATTTTAAGAAGAAGAACTGGCTTTAGGAGGTAAGCCGGCTGGCTAATATTTCATTTCATAAAAGGCTATGGTCTGGTGCGGATCATTGTAAGAGAAGATTTTTTTTTGCTTAAAAGACTTGAGTGTATCAAAACGAAACAGTGTTTAAAAATGAGACACCAACAATGCGAAAAGTTTCAAAATTCCATAGTTTTTTAATGCATGATATGGCACGTATTTTGCTAATTATGTGCTTAGAAGTAGTTTTCTACGATGAAAAGGAATGAGTATATTGTGGAGCGAATTTATCATGGGTCTTGACAAATTTTCTATATGAGTTATAATAATTAGACTTAAGTAAAGACGCTATAATATTTATAATGGAGGTAGTATGAAGAGCATCATTTTAATGGTTATTGTTTTAGGCCTTGGTTTTAGCGAAGTCCTTGAAATCGATTCGATTACGGATACTGGAGGGTGGACCAATCCTGATAGTATCCTCGTTTCTGACGATTTATATGCTGTGACAGGTCAAAATCAGGACGTTATGACTCTCAGTTTTGCTGACCCTGCTGACACTGTAGATATAGTATTAGATTCTGTCAAGGTGCACCTCGAACAGCACGTGAGTGATACGGCGAGAGCTCTCTGGTATGTCAGACCAAGAATCAATGGTATACTGCGCACCGCTACCCCACAGCAAGCGGGTACGCTTACCGATTCTGTCTTATGTTTTGATATAAGTGGTGATATTACCGGCTGGGCAGACCTGTATGATTTCGAAATTGATATTCATCCTAAGCTTGGAACTGGGCAGCAGCCAGAGTGGTATGCTGATTACTGCTATGTGCGTGCGTTCAGTCACAGCGTAACTTCTGTGGATGAATTCATTAATCGAAACCGGAGTACAATACTTTTGATGCCAACGATAGTCCACGGCGCGTTAAGCCTTACATACAGCCTGGATATACCTGGTAACATTTCTCTCGAAATATACAATACACTCGGGATGAAGGTGTTCTCCAGAGAACTATATGGTACAAGAGGTGTGAACACTATTACACTCGGTGAAGTCGGACAGTTCTCGTCGGGTATTTATTATCTGTCTGTAAAAACAGATACCGAAATCGTTCAACCGAGAAAGTTCGTAGTTTTAGATTGAGCCCGCGGCGAAATAAATAAAAACTCTATTGGTCGAGTTTGCATTTCATAACTCGACTCCCTCCGTCACTGAGTGCTTCACGAGCACAGTTTCACGTGTATATTGCATGTTGACTAAATACCATATGCAAGTAGAATAACACATGAAGCGGTTCGATGCAATTTTGCGCAGGCGTGTAATGTTTCTCGATGGTGCTCTGGGGCACAATCTGCTGGATAAGGGATTAACCCCGGGTGAGTCACCGAGCATATTGAATTTAAAAAATCCTGAGGCTGTATACAATCTTCACAGGGCATATGTCGATGCCGGTTCAGATGTAATACTCACAAATACGTTTGCTGCTAATCCAATAACTATTTCCTCACACAAATTGAAGAACGTTATCACCGCAGGAGTCAGGTTGGCAAAACGTGCTGCAGGGAAGAATGCTCTCGTCGTTGGTGATGTCGGTCCGCTCGGTGAACTCATGAGACCTTTTGGAGAACTCGATTTCGATGATGTGCACAAAAAATTTCAAACGATTTGCAGATATCTCTACCAAACCGGTATAAAGACCTTTTTCGTAGAAACGTTCACATCAATCATCGAGGCGAAAGCCGCATTCCTTGCGGCGAAAAAATTTTCAAGCGATGTGTTTATAAGTCTATCACTCCATGATAATGGACGTACGATTATGGGTGAAGTTCCCGAATCAATCGCCGCAACATTCGAGGCGCTTGGCGCAAAGGCTGTCGGGATAAACTGTACAATGCCAGAGGTGGCCATCGAGGCGGTTGCGAAAATGGCGACAGTAACGAACTTGCCGCTGATAATAAAACCAAATGCTGGCAAAGTAGAAGTAGTTGGTACTGAGGTTCACCACACAATTTCTGATCGTGGCATGGCAAGTTACTTCAAACGATTCGTACAGGCAGGAGCGAATATTATTGGTGGCTGTTGTGGAACAAGTCCGGATTATATAAAGGCAATCGCCGTGCATAACGTTAAACCAAAACGCAAGAGAATCACTAAAAAATGCGTTATTGTATCTCCCTATCGAACGATAGAAATTGAGAAGAGTTCAACGATTATCGTAGGAGAGCGATTAAATCCTTCGGGTTGTAAAAAAGTAAAACAACGATTGAAACACCGTGACTTTAAAGTTTACGCTGAAGAGGCGAGACTGCAAGAGGAAGCAGGGGCCGACGCGCTCGACGTCAATGCATTTATCATTGATCGAGATGAAGGAGAATCATTGAAAAATGCTGTTTATGAAGTTCTCAAAAATTCTCGACTCCCGTTATTCATCGATACACAGAATTTCGATGCGGCACAGCGAGTACTTTCATTCTATCCTGGTATCGGAGTCTACAACTCGATACCTGCGCGGAAAAAGGAATTAATGAAATGGCTACCGATGGTAAAAAAGTTTGGGTTTAAGGCAATCATATCACTTGTCGGTAAGGAGATACCACGGAGTCACAAACAACGGATGAAAAATCTTAACTGTGCACTCAGCATTGCAAAGAGAACCGGTTTTCCTCAAGAAAATTTAATATTTGATCCATTGGTATTTTCTCTCGCTACCGAGCAAGAGCAGATTAAACATACCCTTCGAACAGTAAGAATTCTTCACGAACGTGGTATGAAAACTATCTTGGGGATTTCTAATGTTTCCTTTGGTCTGCCCGAACGGTCTTCGCTCAATGCAACATTGGTTGTCGCTGCGATAAAGAGCGGTGCTACCTTTCTTATTTTGAATCCATTCGATGAGACAGTCATGAACGCAGTCACCTCAGCGAAGTCATTATTGAAGGGAGAAAGATTAATGCCTCTTGGTGTTCGTAAAGCAGAGATATCACGGCCATCGGTTAAAACTGATTTAACTCAAGCAATTATTTATGGAGATGAGAGAGCTGGTTCCAAACTGGCTCAGGAATTACTCGATTCTGGAACGCCGCCCCAAAAGCTCATTGATAACCACATTGCTCAAGCCCTGAACGTTGTCGGTGAATATTATGAGCGTGGCACGTTTTTCATCCCTGATCTATTGAAGGCAGCAGAAGCATCGAAGGCTATATTAACGATTGTGAAAAAGTATCTGCCTCGGACCACAAAGGGACGGAAGGTTATTCTCGCAACAGTAAAGGGAGATATTCACGATATCGGCAAAAACATCGTCGCGATGATATTCGAATCTGCGGGTTATGATGTCATTGATTTAGGTAAAGATGTGCCTGCAGAGAAGATTGTGCGAGCAGTTAAAGAACATGAGCCCATCGCACTCGGATTGAGTGCGTTGTTGACGACGACGATGCCGGAGATGGAGCACGTGGCTACTCTTTTAGCAAAAACGAGCAGCAACGTGAAGCTGATCATTGGCGGACCAAATGTGACGCATGAATATGCAAAAAAAATCGGCGCCCACGATGCAGCGACAAATGCAATGGATGGGCTACGGATATTAAGAGAGGTAGAATTGTAATGATCAATGATGAATTACAAATACCAAATGAATGTAGAAATCTGAAATCCAGAATTTGGCAGCGAATGTTTAAATTTCGATTGTCATTTAGTGCTTGGTATTTGAATTTATTTTCTTCGGCTCACGAGGTATCGTTTACACAACGTTAAGAAGTGATGCTGACGGAGAAATTGCAGAGGGGTAAAGTAATTACTCTTGAAGTTTTACTTCCAATTACAACGAAGATCGATAGTGTGTTAAAAGAGATTGAATTATTGAAAGATTATATCGATGCCATCAATATTCCGTCAAATCCATTGGGTAAGTTACGTCCCGATGCATTGTGTTACGCCCATATACTCCAAATGCAAACTGGAATCGAGACGATTCCCCATTTTGTTGCTCGTCACTTAACATTACTTGGGTTTGAGAGCCAGCTCCTTGGTGCCGCAGCACTGGGTATTGAAAACATCTTGTGTGTAACTGGCGACAGTCCAGTAGAAGGACGAAGTACATTTGAATTAAACTCGGTGAAATTACTAGAGATTGCTCGAAATCTTGGGAATGGTTTAACGTCGTCGAGAAAAACTATCGAGCCAATCAATTTCTGTCTCTGTACAAGTTTTAACCCGAATATTCCTAACATAACAGGTGAATTTGTAAAGGCAGCAGAAAAATGCCGGTGCGGGGCCAAGGTTTTCTTCACCCAGGCGATTTTTAAACCAGAAAAATTTCTCAACATTTTGAAGGAATTACGCCAGCGACATAGAGACATAAAAGTCATCGCTGGGTTATCGTATCTCCATACGAAGAAACGGGCATTTTCCCTCATGAAATTTTTGGGAATTCCATATGACTACATAAATCTTATAGAGGAGAGAAATGAGACAGAAATGCTTCTCGAAACTGCAAAAAAGCTAAAGGACCATGTTGATGGGTTTTACGTTATCCCAATCACAAAATATTCTCGTGCGCGCGAACTCATTGAAAAAATGAGAAAAATACTTTAGAAACCACTTGACGTTGTTGAAAATTGGATTATTATTATCACACTTGATATGGTTTTGATAATGTTTTTCCGCGGGGGTCAGAATTGCTATCTTGCTTCTACCTCCAAAAGAAACATTATTGGCAGCACGCACTCGACAGCCACATCAACGATGATGGTGGTGGCGGGTGGTGGCGCAAAAAAAGGAGGTTTGAATGCAAGGTACTAAACTCTATGTTGGTAATCTGAGCTATTCTGTAACGAATGAAGAGCTTCGAGAATTGTTCTCCAATTACGGCGAGGTCAAGCAAGTCAATATTGTTGAAGGCAGAGGGTTTGGATTTGTTGAAATGTCAAACCCTTCGGAAGCTGAGAAGGCAAAGGAAGCATTGAACGGTAGCAATTACAAAGGGCGCACGTTGAAGGTCGATGAAGCTCGTCCACCGAGAAACAAAGAAAGGAGAGGGTTCCGACGATATTAGTGTAGCCCGATACTATAGTATTTACTGGAGTAGCCTCTATAGCCCCACATACTACAAGGTGTGTGGGGCTTCTTTAATATCTGATAACTCCCAGCCAGGGGCCCAAGAGAAACTGAACTCTGCCAATCAAGAGGCTGATACGTGACATAACCGTATAACCGAATGATGCACCAAAGCCGAGCATGAGAAATATAATACCCAGGTTCGCTGCCGGTTTGAGAATACCCTTTCGTTCTTTTGAGAAGAAGAAGTAAATGAGTGTGCAGACAACGCCGATGAGAATGACGATTGCCCACAGTCCACTGTCCCATGTGGCAAATTTATCTGCGGTGAGTAATGTGCCCTGGGTTTGACGCAAGATATCTCTTTGGAAATAGGCTGGAATGGCGACGCCGGATCCCCAGCCGAGTAAAAATGCAATAGGAAGCCGGACTAAAAAGCCAATGCGCGGTATAAAACGGGTGAAATAGAGGAGACCAAAGGCGAGTGGTATCACATAGATAATTTGGCCCTCAAAAAAAAGTGGCACCACGAGATTCGGATATATCTGATTATGATAGGTGATGGCTATCAAGTATCCGGCTGATATACCGACAAATAGGTGTTCGGCAAATTGATAGAAAATGTTATCGCGATACAGGAATGAAAAGATGCACAGGGTCAAGAATGCTGCAAGCCAAACCCATGGATCTGGTGATAGATTCATTTCTTCCTCCTTATGACAAAATAGCCGATGTTACCCAAGACAATGAAGACCATAATGAGAAGGTGTCCGAGTGATTGTGCATCCATGCCGTGCGCAGCCCGACGGATTCCCTCTGAATAGCCGCCTTGTTGCACCATGATTTCATATTCAGACGCGCCCTTCATGCCGGCTAATAACCCAATGACTTGTCCTGTTTCAACATATGGGTAGACATCGGCAGCAATGACTGCAGTCACACCCACACCTAAACGGACAGCATATCGTGATTGCGCAAACAAGAGCCACTGGCGCCATCCAGGATCACCGGTTGAGAGTGTGATCACCAGACTCAGACCATCATAACTACGTACATCATCCAGTATCTCGATCGAATCGAGTGGCGTGCCATAGTAATCGAGTGGGAAAACACCTCTCATACTTTCACCCATACCTAAGAGCACGGCGGTGACGCCGAATTTGTAGCCTAAGAATGCGTAATCTCTTCCGTATTCCTTGTTGAATTCTGGTGGAACTTCGCTGAGCGCCAGTTCAGCCATTCCTGGTCCTTGAGGCCACAGCGCCATCAAGATTACTTTAATATCACGGGCAAAGCAGTGGCGCAGGAGCGCGACGAGCATAGGATATAATTCAGGCATAGACTGTGGATCAAAGTCGCATGAAATGAGAATCGGACGTGATTGAGGACCTAAACTGTCGACTGCTCGATACACCTGTTCACTCTTGGGCATGACATTGACTGGCATACCGATCGGGATAATGAGGGGAACCGCTATTGCCACAAATATTGTAAGAAAAATTATCCGGCGTGGGATTTTGGTAAGCAGTTCGAATATATTCATATTAACCTCCACCGAGCCACGAACGTTCAATGCCTAAGATGATTTTGAGGGCGGTCGATATCGCACCAAATGCTACACCGAAGATTATGCCTCGTTTTGCTGCTGTATTGGGAACACTCAAGAGCCACTCGGCAATATCGGGAATCTTTGACCAAATCGAGTAGCCAAATGGTACCATGCCGAGCATGACAATGAATGAGGCGATGAGTAGTATCGTCGCCTCTCGTGAACGTGCCCGGAACGCACGGTATGCGGCTGACGCCATGTAGAATGCAAGTATTGCATACATTGATGCACCGAGCGGTAAAATAATATGGGTATAGAGGGTCATGAAAAATGTCCCAGCCCTGATTCCCCAGAAGATGCCGAGTATCGCCATGAATGTAAGACTGATCAGGGTAACGTAGCTAAAATACCATCGTGCCTGCTGACGCTTTATCCGTTTAGTATGGTGAGTGATCAGACTGCCCGCACCGAGTACCCAGGCAAAGCCAGCAATAACGAGGTACCAGCGATAGGTGTGATCAAAAAACTGTATGCTGATAGAATGGGGAACGAAGAACTGAAAAATCATGATAACGCCCAATATCAAGCATATCAATAGCGGTATCTGCCTTTTCATTTCATCCTCCTGTCAAATGTTAAAAAGAGAAAAGATTTGTTGAAAGCCAATGAGTATGAGTGCTGATGCGACTATGAGCATGCCCAGGATTATCATCTTACCCCAGTCCTGGCCTTTTAGTGAGCCCAATAATAATGGTTCTTTAGAGAGATAGGCGGAGGCAGCATAGAGCTCTTCGCCAATGAGGGTATAATCGCAAGCCGTGATAAAGAAGGGTAGTTGGAAGACAGAATCGGTACCTGCAATTTGAATCGCGCCAGTTGAAGCCCCGGTCTCCGCGAGGATGAGCGACTCCGCCCAGAAATAACCCAAGAAGAGATTGGTAGCGGGTTTTT
>CP070664.1:466200-479276 GCA_020355325.1 Caldifarciminota bacterium | reverse complement strand
TCTTTAAAAATTTTTTAGATACATACCAGTCAAAAAACGATGGCCGATTAACAAATACTTGTGGTATCTCCATAATCGCTGCCTCGAGTGAGGCTGTACCTGAGGAGGTAATGAGCAGATCACAATTTTTCATTGCTTGATAACGATTCTTCGTGACAACCTTTGCATATGGAACAGAACCGTACAATCGTTGCGACGACTCAGGATAGAGAATCAAATAAAACTCGACATCGATTCTTTCTTGAGCAACTCTTCTCATCATCTCAATCATTATTGGCAGGTTCCTGGTAATCTCGCTCTGTCGAGATCCAGGCATGAAACCGATTCTTTTGCTAACATCACTTCTCTTGAATTTCTTTAACTCGTCAAATAATGGATTTTCAAAATATACAGTTTGAATACCCGTCTGTCTGTAGAATGCATACTCAAACGGAAAGACCGAGATGACGGTATCAACCCATTTTTTAATAAAGAATTTTCTAAATTCTCCCCATGCCCAGATTTGCGGTGGTAAAAAATAATGAACAACACAACCCACTTTTTTGGCATATTGACACAATAATAGATTCATTCCTGTGTAGGCAACCGCTATGAACGTCTTTGGTTTGATTTCATACAATTTCTGAGCGATTTTTTGATACATTTTATAATTTTTAAAAAAAGAAGCAATACCCGAAGAAAATCCAAATGCCATCAAATTATTATAATCTATAACAATCTCTACCCCATGCCTATGCATCTCACTGCCACCAACACCGTAGACTTTTAACTCCGAAATCTTTTTTTTCAATCTATTTATTAACAGCCCGGCATACATGTCCCCAGATGGCTCACCAGCACACATAAATACGGGCTGTTTGAGTATAATTTCACTCATTGGATTAATCATACTCTCTTTTTACAAAAAATCAATTGTACGATTTAAAAGTATTAACTTGTGCCTCATCATAAGGCTTAGCCTTTTCGGTATGATTTTGAGGAATGAAATTAAAAGGTTAACTTACTTTATATTTATTTTAACTTTACAATCTTCTTTGTTAATGAATTATGTGAATTACTTAATCTTGCTAAATAAACACCGGCAGGCGATTCTCGATCGTAATCGTCTGTGCCTGACCAGTGCACTCTATTATTACCGCACTGCAAGCCATTATTAACGAGTGTTTTTACCAATCGCCCCTGAATATCGTAAATCTGGAGTGAAATTCTTTCTGGGTCTTGTAATGTATAATCAATCACGACTTCATCCAGAAAAACCGATTTCCGAACCACCATTGCTAACCATTTCCTGGCAACAATATCTTCTTCTATACCAGTAACTTGAGAATATTTTACCTTTACATAATCTACACCAGCCCCGATACCACTCTCACCAGTCACATAAACATAACCTGCAGTATCAACAGCTATTGCATACGCTTTATCAAAACTATTAGTCATAATGCCATTATAACGAGCCACCCACATTTCATTGCCATTTATATCATACTTCACTGTTGCGTAATCACCCAACGTTCCTGAACCAAAACTCGCACCTGTCACATAAACATTTCCACTATCATCAAGTACCGCTGCATACGCCATATCAGCACCATTACCGACCCCATTGTAATGGGCAACCCACAACTCGTTGCCAGCACTATCATATTTTATTGTACAATAATCAATGTTTACTTCCCTTGCATAACCGATAACACAGACATTGTTCTCGTCGTCTAATAAAAGTGCAGATGCATAGTCGTAACTATTTCCTGAACCATTGTACCGGCGTGTCCATATTGTATCTCCATTACCATTATATTTGACAGTCACAATATCATAACCAGAGCCGGTTGTCCAGCTCTCGCCCGTCACATAGATATTGCCGACATTATCAACGACAATGGCTTTCGCTATATCGGTGCTGTCTGATATTCCATTATATCTCGATACCCATACTTCGTTACCGACGGCATCATACTTCACCGTTGTATAGTCATATCCGGTAACGTAGCCCCAACTTTGACCAGTTACATAAACATTACCATCTCCATCAGTAGCAATGGCTGTTGCAGAATCATCTTTATCCGCAGTATGATTGTATACCCGCACCCAGAGAGTGTCTCCAATGTTATTATATTTGACCGTCATATAATTCAGGTACGTCCAGGCATAACGAGTCGTGCCTGTTACAAACACATTACCCTCTTCATTAACGTCAAATGCTGAAACATAATCTATATCGCCCCAGAGACCGCTTAAGAGCCGAACCCATAACGTGTCGCCACTGCTGCTGTACTTGATGGTCGCATAATCATACGTTGCATCCATACCCATGCTTGAACCAGAAACATAGACATTGTTGCTGCTATCGACAATGAGTCCAATCGGGTAATCAGTTCCACCCCAAACACCATCATAACGGCTCACCCAAATTGAATCGCCTGATACATCATATCTTATTGTCGCATAATCTTCAAGTGTGTTTATACCTATACTCGAACCCGTGACATAAACATTACCACTGTCATCAACAGCAACAGCACAAGCTATATCCACATCATTTCCCGGGCCATTATAGTGGCGTGTCCAGACCGTATCCATCTGAGCAAAAGATGCTGTCGATGATAGTAATAAAATTAACACAATAGTGTTCTTCATCGCCCCTCTATTTTAATAAAATTACTTTTTCTGTATAACAGTCGCTGCCTGTTTTTAATGTCACAAAGTAAATCCCCTGAGACAGTTTATTGCCAATGTTATCGGTACCATCCCATTCCACATAAGGAGAAAGTGGAAAGTCAAAATTGGAAAGTAAAAATGACTTTATTAATCTACCGCTAATATCATAGATTTTTAGCTCTAAGCCCTCTTTATATCTCATATCAGGTATTTGATATCTGATGTTGGTCTTTGTTCTAAAGGGATTTGGAAAAACCTCGAGGATCAGTGGACAGAATCTTGTATCGACTAATCGATCCTCTACACCAGGGCCTATGACCCGATAGAGCTCAAGACTCCAGTCATCTAAAACGAAAATAGTACTGTTGTTAGCATGAATATATTGAGCGGCATCTGGCGTTTCATGGTTCACAATTCTATACGTAGAATCAGGGTATTCTATTTTCCAAATGTCAAAACCATGACCTCGGCGGCAAAAATACAAGAGTGTATCTTTTAATTCACAACCCACGATACAGAGAGCTTGATACGTGAGTGGTGGTTCATAGATCAGCTCATCAAACAACAATTCTGGAGCAGAAGGATTACTGACATCAAAAATAAGAAAACCGTACGTGCTCCCTGGATATGGTGTGTAGGGCACAGCGAGATAAGGAAAATCTAATGAAATATTTCGTGCATAGGGTTTACCATGATAACAACTTCCTATTCGCATTTCTGCTTCTATATTAAGAACAATAAGTGAGTCATCAATAGTTACATACGCAATGGTGTCGGCCAGTGCAATATCCCAGCCGACATTACGGATACTAAAAGAATCTACCCAGAATAAAGGATTATCAACATTGGCAATTCGTATGAGTGTATCTTCTAAAGAGTATAGATGGGGGTACTGTAGCTCGGTTGGCCCTCCACCTCGGGCAAATCTCAACAACTCGGGGGCATATTCATATGATACATCGACTACTGCTGTATAGTTCACATAATCTCGATAGAGCGTAACAGCAAGGTATGGATATTCAAGAGATCCCTCAGATACAGAACCTCTACCAGCAAAGTAAAGCTCGCCTTGAACTACAGGATTTACTGGATCACACATATCTGCAATTTTTAGAATTGTGTGCCAAAACGGACCATGTTCTTGAGTCTCGCCGAGAATGTATAAATAACCGAGATTATCTTCAACTATAAAATGCTTCCAACCAACATTATCGTGATGATACAGCGGAACTGGTATCTGTGGATCACTGACATCAGCAATTGAAAGACCCTCGTAACAATGATTCACTAATAAAAAAGTATCATAAATAATATGCCCATATCCAGTGCCATCAGTTTCATCATATATACCAACGACATTTGGCGCTGTCGGATCTGTAACATCAATAATATAGACACCCATCCACTGACAATTTGTATAAATGTAATTGCCAACCTTCACTATTCCTCTGTTCGTTGGTGGTATTTCTAACCCTGCAATGTAAATCGGGTTTGCTGGATCTTTAATATTAACGACAGCGAAATGAATCGTACTCCCACCTCCAACAGAAAAACCACAATTTATATATGCCAAGGTATCTTCGATTAGAATATCTGCAGTGTAAACATATGGACCCGGTGGAAATTCTCCAATGATAAACGGATTTGATGGGTCGCTAACATTTATTATTTTTAAAGAACCATCAAATACACTCACATATGCTAAGGTATCCTTGAGTGTAACGCTGAAGGCATGACCAATATTAGGACAGTGCCCGACTTCATAAGGCCCAGAAAGATCACTAACATTTACGATCGTAAAACCATTTGCCCAGTCAGCAACATACGCAAAACTATCTTCCGCTGCTACATCAGAAGCCTGACCGTCAGTATCATAATAACCGATTTGTACTGGCGCTGTTGGATCTGAAATATCAATTATACAGAGACCATTATAACCATCAGCAATGTAGGCGTGGCTATCATACATTTCAATGCCGCTTGCCCATCCATCTGTTGGTAATCGTGATATGAATTGAGGGTCAGGAGGATGCCATGTATAGATCTCAAGTCCCCTTGTCGTCACAAAGTAAAGCAAAGAATCCACTTTTTCTACGTCGAGGAAATTTTGCGCAATAAAGGGGCTTGGAATGTGCTCCAGCTCAAAGTTCCCAATAATTAAACACAATATCAATGGAAACATAAAACCCTCCTCGTAAAAAGCAAGGACGGAATTTTTTTACTGTATTTACCATCTCACTCCCTTCTGCAAAAGTAGATTTTTTTAAATACAAAAAATCACCCAAAAGTTTTTTTACTATTATACTATTGTGCAGATGAGTGTCAAGTAATGTTTTTACATCAATATTCTATAGGATTTTGCGGCGGACTTTTAGATCAGATTTAGCGTCTTATAATGAAATTTAATATAATGGTGAGTATAATTGAAATGACAATGCTTGTTACAATCGGAAAGATGAATACAAAATTGTCTTTTTTGATGACGATATCACCGGGTAGTTTAAAAAAGTGCATTTTAGGAAAGATCAGAAATAGAAAGCCAACGACTACAAAGATTATTCCTAAAATAATAAAAAACTTCGCAAAGCTAGTCATAACCTCAGTACGTTCGGCAAAACCATAATTTCAAAACCCTAGGTTTTAAATCTCGCTTCTGAGAATTCAGAAAAGAGGGTCCACGCTTCACGAGACAAAGTCTAAACCAAATTGCCAAAATTCTCCCTCGACACCGAGTCTCGGGACGTGGTGAAAATGACGTTTATAATATTTGGATTTAGAGATTTGAATTTGTTTAGTATTTAGAAATTCGAATTTAAAGTTTATATGGATGTTAGCTAAACCTCTCAGCTTCACCATAAACGTGAAATACAGCTTTTCGCTATTTCTCCGACGTCTTAGCTGGCTTTTCTGCCGGTATCTTTGACTTTTCTTCTTGTTTTTGCAAATCCTTTTTTTCTTCTTTTTTCGGCTGTGGTAGATTAGATTTTTTGTAGTCGGTGACGTAAAAACCACTGCCTTTAAAAATCAAACCTGCGCCTCCGGTTATTAAACGCCTCAACCTGCCGCCACATTTTGGACAGCTGGTGAGTGGCTTATCTGTGATTTTCTGAAACTCCTCAAAGGTATGCTTACATCGAGCACATTCGTATTCGTAAGTGGGCATACCTTTTATGTGAGTATTGGGTTAGGGTTAAGAAGCTTGAACTCCAACATCCCAACCCCAACCCTTGAACGAGTAATTAATACTCCCCATAGCCACCGGGTGGCATCGGAGGTGTTTTCTCCTCTTCTGGTTTCTCAACAACAACCGCTTCAGTTGTCACGAGTAGTGAGGCAATACTTGCTGCATTCTGAAGTGCAGTACGTGCAACCTTTGTCGGATCAATAATACCGGCTTTCACCATGTCTTCATATTTTTCGGTCATCACGTTAAATCCGACACTCATCTCTTCTTTTTTCACATGCTCCACAACCACAGAACCTTCTCTACCGGCATTTTCAGCAAGCTGACGTGTCGGCTCCTCGAGCGCTCTTTTCACAATATCAATACCAATCTGCTGGTCACCTTCGAGTTTTAATTTATCCAGGTCGGGTACCGTACGGATGAATGCAACACCGCCACCAGGTATAATACCCTCTTCAACCGCTGCCCTTGTCGCATGAAGTGCATCCTCGACCCGTGCCTTTTTCTCTTTCATGGCGACTTCGGTTGCAGCGCCGACATTCAATACGGCAACACCACCCGCAAGTTTCGCCAACCTCTCCTGGAGTTTCTCTTTGTCGTAATCGGATTTTGTTTCTTCAATTTCGTTTTTTATCTGGGTAATCCGCGCTTGTATATCTGCCTTTTTGCCTATACCCTCAACGATTGTTGTGTTTTCTTTATCAATTGTGACACGTTTTGCCTGACCGAGATCAGAAATCTGAACATTCTCGAGCTTTATGCCGATATCTTCGGATATGAGTTTGCCACCGGTAAGCACTCCGATATCTTCGAGCATTGCCCTTCTGCGGTCACCGTATCCCGGAGCCTTTACCGCAGCACATGATAGTGTTCCCCGAATTTTATTAACCACTAGCGTCGCAAGTGCCTCACCTTCAACTTCTTCAGAAACGATCAGGATCGGTTTTCCTTTCTGGGCGATCTTTTCAAGAACGGGCAGCAGATCCTTCATCGCACTGATCTTCTTTTCATAGAGAAGAATATAGACATCCTCGAGTATACACTCCATCCGATCTGGGTTCGTAATGAAATAAGGTGAGAGATAACCACGGTCAAACTGCATTCCTTCTACAACATCAAGAGTCGTCTCCATTCCCTTTGCCTCTTCCACTGTAATGACACCATCTTTACCGACTTTCTCCATAGCATCGGCAATCAGTTTTCCGATCTCTTCATCGTTGTTGGCAGAAATGGCCGCAACCTGAGCAATCTCGGTTCTACCCTTAATTGGCGTGGAAAGTTTCTTCAAACCATCAACAACTATATCCACCGCCTTATCGATGCCCTTCTTGACCTCCATCGCATTTGCACCAGCGGTTACGGTCTTGAGTCCTTCTCGATAAATCCCTTCGGCAAGAATAGTCGCGGTGGTCGTTCCATCTCCTGCCACATCAGAGGTCTTTGATGCAACCTCTTTCACCATCTGAGCACCCATATTTTCAAACTTATCCTCGAGGTCGATTTCCTTAGCAACGGTAACGCCGTCTTTGGTTATAGTAGGGGCACCAAATTTCTTCTCTAAAACGACATTCCTGCCCTTCGGTCCAAGCGTCACTTTCACCGCATCAGATAATATTTTCACACCCTTTAATACCGACCTTCTTGCGTCTTCGCTAAATTTAATTTGCTTTGCTGGCATAGTTTATCTCCTTTTCTTATTTTTCTTTTTCAATAATACCAAGAATATCGTCCTCGCGAATGATGAGATATTCTTTATCCTCGACCTTAATCTCATTCCCGGCATATTTACCAAATAGAATGCGATCTCCCTTTTTCACATCGAGTGCAATTCTGTTTCCTTTTTCGTCCCTACGACCATCACCCACAGCGATCACCTTTCCCTGTTGCGGTTTTTCTTTTGCCGTATCAGGGATAATAATGCCGCCTTTCCTTACCTCTTCTTCAATTCTTTCAACAAGAATATGATCATGAAGTGGTTTTATTTTCATTTTACCTCCTTCTTTTCCCTATGCCAAAAAACTCGTGCCAACTTCTGCTCGTCAGAGAACTTGTATTCGACATCGCCTCCATAAGAATGGTAAAGCATTCGACCCAAGTGCGCTGCCAAATTTTCTGAGGTTGTCTCCACCCTCACACCACCTTTTTCTTCAATAATGCCCATAATTCTATCAAGAGGATTATGAGAAACCTCTTTTTTTTCTTCGTTTTTCAGCATATTAATAATTTCATCACGTCTCTGTTCAAAAAAATCTCCAGTTATATAAACAATACCCATTACATAGTGATCCTCTTCTTTTCGGCAAGCAGGACATTTATGTCTCTCTATTGCCTTTCCTGGATCGAAATCGGATATTCTCTGCCAACGTCGATACCTATAAACAAGACCACAGCGCGGGCATAAAGTCGGCTCTTTATAACTTTTTCTTGAAAGGTATGGGTCTTGGAGGTGTGGTTTTAATCCTCCCCTAATACCTCTCTGTCCTTTAGGCACTCATCCTCTCCTTTTTACAACAACCTATTCACTGATCGACCTGCTCAATAGCCCCACTTCATGGGCGAAACCCGACTTGAACGGGTGACCTTCTGCTTGTAAGGCAGACGCTCTCGCCAACTGAGCTATTCGCCCTTTTGACACTACATTATACTCAAAAGTTTAGTCTTGTCAATATAGAGAGCGTTGGTTTACAAAGGCTGAACTGAAAATTTCACACAGCATAAGCCGGTAAAAACAGCCGTGCCATCATTCAGCGTGCTATCCTCTTTACGATCCGGTAGACAAAAGAGGTTATCCATCTACTGGGCACTTCTTTTTGCCCAAAATCAAAGGCAGACCAGGCTTTATGAATTGACTCCGGACTGAAGCGACCATGCTCATCCTGTTTAGCAATGAGCATATTCATTACTGCAATCATTCTAGGATCCTTTTTTACTGTTTCACACTGTGATAGGACGTCCAGATACTTCAAGATTCGATAGTCAGTAAATGGATATTTAAGCTTTTCCCAGCCTCGACCAATGTCCGAATCATGGCCTGCATACTTTATGAGGCCCCGATTTTCCCAGCATCGAAGCAGAAATTCCGCACTTCTCTGAACAATTGCCCTCTTTTTCAGCTTATCGTCTTGGACGAGTGCACCCAAGACGCACAGCGTGGCAAATGCACAACTCGACTCCCGCTGTCTCGGACCGCCAGGCTGACCAGTATTTTTGCACCAAAAACCACCGTCGACGCGCTGACGCTGCATAAGCCATTCATATGCCCTCTTGAGCCGTGCATCATTTCCATATCCGAGCTTTGCCAACGTTTCAGTCATTATACCCGTGAAACAATCATACGGTTTTAATGGCGGTGCGCACCCAAAACCTCCGGATGGATGCTGCGTGCTGAAGACATATTCACAAGCACGCACAACTCTTCTGTCTTCTGCTGTAAAACCAAAGTCAGCCAGGATTCCTAACAGCCAGAACGTGGTGTCTTTTTTGGGCCACCACATAAAAATATCGCGAGGAGTTCCCCAGTATCCATCCTTGTTTTGTTTGTCAAAAATCTCTCTGATCAATGGATGTTTGCTCATGTGTCTTTTAACTTCTATAACCTCTCCATCACTTTCCCTTTTGCCGAGAAGATCGATCAATGTGCGATATTGAACAAACGGCTCACCGCTCAGCAACCAATCAATCGGCATCTGTTGTAAAAATATTTTCAATTGGTTTTGCATTTATCTCTCTGTCTCGTACTGAGCAATTTGATAATTCCAAAATATATCATCACCCCTCTTTTTCAATTGTAGCAATCAACCACTATGTGTCAACGGCGGCATTATCAAGGAATCGTAGTTCTTTGTTAAGCTATAGTATACGTTTTTCCTTTTTTACAAATTAATTGTTCTGCATGCAATTGAGCGAGTATGCGTTTTACTCGTGTCGATTTTTTAGATACAATCTTTATAATTTTAGCTTCAGACAAAAACGTGCTTTCGTTGAGTGCTCTGAGAATCATACCGCGTATTTGTCTATCAGAACCCTCGAATGGACCCTGCTTCGTATAGTGTGCGCTCTGTCTACTTATGTTCGGACAACTCTTCTTCAACATCGTGCCAAAATCCATGAGTGCATGGTACCAGATACGCGGATTAGAACCATCCATGGTCTTTTCCACAAGAGGCAGAATATCGGTGTCTTTAACACCTCTTCTGTTTTTAAAAAAGAAATAAAGGAACACCGTTCGAATATTCGTTTCTACAAAGATAGCGGGATTGTTAAAGGCAAATGCGGCAATAGCTGAAGCAGTGGCTCTGCCAATTCCAGGCAATCTTGCGAGCACATCAATATCTGAGGATAGCTTTCCTTTAAACTGTTTTATTACGGTTTGCGCGATTTTCTTGAGGGCGAGCGCCCTTCGGTTATACCCCATCCCCTGCCATACCTTCAATATCCTGCGTAAGGAGGCATGTGCGAGGGAAGTAAAATCAGGAAATGTATCGATGAATTCATGATACTTTTTGACGACGCGGTCTACCTGTGTTTGTTGTAGCATGATTTCTGAAACGAGAATACGGTACGGGTTGTTCGTCTTCCGCCATGGCAAATCCCGACCATTTGTTCTATAGTAATCGTATATGAGTTTTTGAAATAACACAATACTATCACGCGTAAGACCTTGCTTCTCGAGAAGATCTCTACAATGCGAAATACGACACTGCCACGATTGTGTCGCCTCATCTCCCCGCTTGAACTTTCTTCGCTTCACATTATTTTGACATGGCAATCATAAAGCAGGTAAAGTATGCCAGCCTGGGTAATCTCTTTTGTCTACTTGAAGAGTACGGCTACGAGGATAATGGTTTCTGTGGCAACTACGGATTATTCGAGAACATACTGATTCATAAATTCAATTATTCTTTCGTGATAGAGATTCCCCAGAATTTCAGGAATATCATCATGCGTAGCGCGCCCAACCCATACATTCTCTTTTGGTTCCTCTGCATTATCCCAGATAAGGGGAACGTGTCGGTCAAAAACAACGAAATCATCGTCTCTGCCGTGCATCATCAACAGCGGACATTCAATATCTGCGATTCTATTCTCATTATCGAAATCTGCATCTGCGACATAGGAGCCAGGAAGGTTCAGTAATCCCGAGTCGTGCAAAAGAGCAGTAACTGATGCTGGTGCAGCCTCGAGTACGAGTGCAGCCGGGTGATACACGTCTGCAGCAAGATAAGTTGCGACAAAGGTGCCAAGAGACCAGCCGTAAAAGACAATTTTTGATGTATCAATGTCGGCGCGCGATTGGAGATATTCTAACGCTTCCTCTCCATCACTGAACAAGGCCTCACCCGATGGCTCACCTTCGCTCTTTCCATACCCTTGATAGTCGAATATGAATACGTTAAATCCCATTTCCCAAAGGTATTCTACACGTCCCCAATACCTATTTATATTATCATCTTTACCATGACAATAGAGCATGGTAACCTGGTTGTGTGCTACAGAATCCGGATTGCCCGGAACAAAAAATCCGTAAATAGTATTCCCCATAGACACAAGGGTAACGGGTTCAATCAGTGTATCAGGAATGATAAATCTCACGGACCACTCTTCGAGGTCTTCGGGTCGTAGATATTCGTCAATTTGTGTCGGTCCAAAAAGGAAGTCGTCGAGACTAAAGATTCGCGTACACAATAGAAAAAATACCAGTGTAAAAAGAACGACTGTGCGTTTCATCATTACCCCCTTTTATAATCTGTATGATAGACCCCAAACAAATCCGAGTGCTCCATAATCAAGTGGTTTGATCGAATAGTCAACGGCACGACGCTCGCTCTCCTCAGTTGGCGCATACCATTTCGTTTCCAGATTCAGGAGTAGCTTCCGGCCAATCGAGAATTCAAATCCGATGAGCGGCGCAAGGACGACATACGGGCTCGTGAATTGCATCATCGTTTGGTTTCCAAAATAGACAGCATGCCTCTGGTTCGCGAACTGATAGCTGCCAATGAGAGACAGTGCTGGGTAAACGCGTACGCTCGAAAGTTCATGCATGTGGTAAAACCCGTATATACTCGCCTCTATACAGAGTGCTGGTCTCAGACCCAATTGCGAAACAACGTGCTTTGTGATCCCCACATCCAAACCAAGATTTCCGAGAATCAACATCGTTGTGTGAATACCACCATGAACGTCAGTACTCTTGTTGATTCCCCTTCGATACCTGAGTACTGTATATGGCAAGGGCATCGAGATGTCAAAAACAGGGGCAACAGGGCCTCCCGAAGAAAAGGTTATGGAGCTCTTGCCTGTACCGAGGGGTCGAACAGAAGCCACGGTTCCGCACTGGAATAATCCGAGACAGAGCATGGCTAGAAAAAAGATTACAAGCATTCTGCTAATCTTTTTCCTTCTCATATTTCCTCCTGGTTAATTCTATATAGTACCTTCACATTTACTCTTAACTCGATAAATTTACACGTAAATAAATCTGAACGCTGTGATTGTAACTCATGTAGCAGCAAAGTCAAGACGGAATCTGCATCATAATTCGACGGCGATACATGGTTGAAAAAGTTCCAGGAAAAGAGAGAGTAAAATGTTGACTTTTGGCTTATTTTACGATATACTAATGGTTGAAAGGAGAATTTTATATGCAGCGTGTCATCATTATGGGTGCGGCAGGACGTGATTTTCACAATTTCAACCTTTTTTTTAGGAATAACTCGAAATTTCGTGTGATTTGTTTTACTGCCACGCAGATACCCAACATTGCAGATCGAAAATACCCGAGGGAATTGGCAGGCAAAGGTTATCCACGTGGCATACCAATATTTGCCGAAATCAAATTACCACATTTAATAACAAAATATAACATCGATGTCGTGGTATTTGCATATTCTGATATCTCGTACAACCACGTAATGCATAAGGCATCACAGGCAATCGCTGCTGGTGCAGACTTCTTACTCATGGGGCCAAAATCTTCAATGCTCAAATCAAGACGTAAGGTTATATCCATATGTGCGGTACGAACCGGTGCCGGAAAAAGCCAAACGACAAGAAGAATTTGTGAAATCTTACATGGATACGGAATAAAATTTTCTGTTGTGCGCCATCCGATGCCTTATGGAGATTTAAGAAAACAGATTATACAGAAATTTTCACGATTAGAAGATTTAGATAAACATGAGTGCACGATTGAGGAGAGAGAAGAATATGAACCCCATATCAAGCGAGG
>CP070664.1:461251-466100 GCA_020355325.1 Caldifarciminota bacterium | reverse complement strand
GACGGAGCTGCGATGACATCATTTTTAACGTATCAATTTACGCCAGCCTATGCGCGCGACAGACCGGTCACAGTCTGGATACGGATGCCGATTACGTTTAAGATAAGAGAAGAATAAAAAACCCCGCCCGCCACTCAATATGGCGGGCGGGGTGAACAAGAATATGCGGGTTATCTATCTGACGAATATCATCTTGCGCGTATCAGCCTTGTCTTCGGCTTCGAGCCTGAGGAAGTAGACACCATCGGCGACCTTACGCTCGATATCATCCCGGCCATCCCAGAATAAAGTCTTTGCACCGGCAGGCTCAAGTTTATTGACCAGAGTTCGCACTACCCTGCCCGAAGCATCATAGATCCTGAGTAATACTTTGCTTTGCATAGTTGTTCCATAAGAAATTGTGGTATGTCCTTTAATTGGATTGGATATATTTGGAACAAAACCGAATACGAACTGTTCTTTATCTGTCGGTCTCTCAGCAATACCTGTCTCGCCTTCATTCATCATCACGTTATCAATTGCCGCATACCAATCGTAGGTACCTTGATAATAGAAGTAGACTTGAACGCTGTCGTACGTATTATACCCGGAGACATCGATGATTTCCCAAGTTGGGTTAATATCAATGTGGTGTCTGAGCAGTTGAACAGCATTCCAGGCTGAACCATCGAAGTACTTGATGCCGATGTCCAGCGTGTCGGAACCGAGCCAGTTAAATCCTATACCATATTTGAGATATTCTGTTTCATGGTCAGGAAGGATAACTGGAGATAGTGCCGTATCCTGCACCAAGACACCAGAACCAGCTGCATCGGAGTCGATCCACAGACAGGAATCACCAGCTTCGGGCGGTGTCCAGGTTGGTTTATATCCTGATTCTAGAACATCCCATGCTTCAGGGAATGACAGACCATTGGTATGGGTCCAACCCTGCCAACCAGTCTCAAAGTCGTAGACGAGGTCAAATGTCATGAGCGTCGCCGTGTACACGGAAGAGGTATCGTTTGCCGGATTATTGTCACCCGCGAGCGCGGTGTAAACTTCGGTGTAGTAAACACTCTCACCCAAATTGACCGAACCAAAGTTCACGATACTATCCCCATCAGGTGGGAAATCTGTAAGGGCAACCATTTGCGTATGCACCAAGTTCCAGGCATCGGTTGTGTCGTAGACGTTTGCTGTAACATTAAAGGTCTCTGTATAATCTCCAAAGTTTCTGATACGTGCAGTAACATCATAATCTCCTGGCGGAATTATACCACCAGATGGACTATACACTGGATAGCATACGGCATCGTGTTGAGCCAAGACTGCATTGATGGATACGTTGTCAAACGAGGCATAGTATCCCCACGTGTTGAGCTCATCAAAGTAGAAGTATATCTGAAGAAGATCGGCCGTTGCATACGCAGAAACATCCACCGAATCCCACGCTGGTCCCGATAACGTGTTCGGAGGATAATAGGCGAGTTCCACTACATTCCACACGCCATCAGTAGCGTACTTGAGACCGACACGAAGTTCGTTCTGATACACGGGATCGGGATCATCGGCATTACAATAACCATACTTTAACCACGTCATATTCTCTGCTGGAATGAGAACTGGCGACAAGGCAGTGTCTTGAACCCAGTACCCTGGACCAGTTAAATCGGTATCGATCCACATCGTCGAATCGCCTGGATCTGGAGGATAAAACCCAGAGGGATGACCCGATGTCTCTACGTCCCAACCGGCTGGGTATGGTTGACCATTGGTATGTGTCCAACCTTGCAAACCATCCTCAAAGTCCCAGGTAATTGGCAAGTTATCTGGGTCAACCATGACGATTTCATCGGCAGCCTGGCGTCAAATCCACAAGACTGGATAGGGATGGAGTGTCGATTGCCAGTCATAGGCAATACCGGCACAACCATCCATATAAAATTCCCTGCCTGTAGGAACACCATTACGATCAACCTCCCAGACCGAATCGCTTACCCAACCACCGATCCAGAATGTCTTCCTAAAGGGATCATAGGTTATCCCACGCTGAGCACTGCTCGCCCATCTGGGGTGGCTCATCGAATCTAATACCGTGCCCGAAGGGATCTCAAACTTATATGTATTATTCGTACCGCCCACCGCTACAAACCAGATTTCTCCATCTTGCCACCACTCACTGCCATCAGCAAACCAGGATGCATCACCTTCCAGAGCCGGAAAACCATTACCTGTAGGGACGCCGACATGGGTATATTCATAGATGCTATCGGTCGTTAAGCATGTCAGCCAGAGATGCTGCTCTTGACCGATGCCGAATGAATTTGTTGGTGGCGTTGGGAAGCCGTAAACAACCGCTGGAACAGTCGGGTCGACAACATAACATGAGTCATTCATGAGACTCATCACGTAGAGGTATGTGCCATCCCAGGTTATTCCACTCGGACCATCGATACCGAGTGCCAGGGCGTCTATGGTGAGGAGAATATCGCCGAGGCCGCGAGAGGTCTGCACCATTGGTCGAGCTGGGCTCTGGTCAACTGGTGCATAAGGACCATTCATTCCTTCTATTACCTCTTTCAGTGCCACATCACAGTTTTCTGCGAAAAGAGCTGGGACAATCAGAACCAGTATTACTGTTATGAGTCGTTTCATATTCCCTCCTCCATTTTGTTACTTGTATTTAGATGCGTATACATCGAATAGTAGAAACAATGAGAGTTTCGTTATCTCGACTTTGTTTTTCTCTCTTCACCTCCTTTCATTTTTACTGTTACATCAAATTGAAGATCCTCTTACTTTATAATAACAAAGAATGCGGCTTTGTCAATCCCTCATGTTGAGTAAGAATAAAAAACCCCGCCCGCCACTCAATATGGCGGGCGGGGTGAACAAGAATATGCGGGTTATCTATCTGACGAATATCATCTTACGCGTATCAGCCTTGCCTTCGGCTTCGAGCCTGAGGAAGTAGACACCATCGGCGACCTTACGCTCGATATCATCCCGGCCATCCCAGAATAAAGTCTTTGCACCAGCAGGCTCAAGTTTATTGACCAGAGTTCGGATCAACCGTCCCGTGTTGTCATAAACCTTCACCGAAACGTGACTCGGTACCGTCGTGCTATAGACAATCGGCACGCGGTTTCGGTGCACGGTCGACATGTGGGGTGCAAAACCAAAGACCTCGACATCACCGTGCCCTGGTTCCTCAGAAATGCCGATATAACCAAGACCGAGACTAGCAAGATCATCAATATACCAACCAGGATAGGTGACAGAACCATCACTCCCGAAGTGGAAGCGAAGGTTGAAAGTTTCTGCTGCACTTACCGGAATAATAATCTCTTCTAGCTCCCAGACTGCAGGGTGGCCAGTAAAGCAACTCTCAGCGGGAATACCACTATTACCGCTATAGGCCTCATCGTCATAACCACCAACTGGATAAAGTAGTAGCCAGGTAGTACCGTCGGTAGAATATTTGACATTACCGCCATCATAATAGCTTTCGATATCGTACCAGTGATAGAAAGAGATGAGTGGATTATCCATGGTAGCAACATACTGGTCTTGCGAAGTAAGTCTCCAGTCAGCAGAATTCATATATTCACCAGCAAGTATAGTTGCCCAGACTTGTGTCCCGGAGTGAGCACCACCCGGACCAGAAGTTGGGACTCCCCATTCCCAAGCGCCAGTAACAGGTTCAGCAACAAAGCCGCCGTTAGTAGATTCGAAGTCTTCTATCCATTCGAAAATGACTGAGGTGGCATCAGATGTATCATTAGCTGGAATCTCATCACCGGCAAGCTGAGTAAATATCTCCGTATAGTAGATATTACTCTCATCAAAGGTGACGAGACCAAAGTTGTGCAATGAATCACCATCAATCGGAAAGTCGGTGAAGGTCACAGTTTGGGTAAATATCAGGTTCCATGCATCGAGCGTATCATAGACATTTGCGGTTACATCAAAGGTCTCGGCAGCATCTCCTAAGTTTTGAATGCGACCTATAACATCATAGTCGTCTGCTGCAATCCAGCCTGCGGGTGGACTGGCAACCTGAGTACATCCCACATCGTGGCCTGCTGGGAGATAGAATCCTACATTATCAAATGTTGCGCCATACATCCAGCCGCCGAAATCATCATAATAGAAGCCAACCTGGAGGCTATCACCTGTATAACCGCTGACATCCGCAGAATCCCATTGTGGGCCAGTATCACCACTATAAGAAAAAACAACGTTCCAGCTGCCCCACGCACCTGCAGTAAATTCCCTGAGCAAAACCCACAAGTCATCATACCGAAGGTACATACCCCACTTGAGTTTAGTATATCCTGGATTTGGTACAGCCGGAGACATAGCGGTATCTGCATTGGCGGGCGCTCCTGAACCCGCTGAGTCATCATCGATAATAAAGGCACTATCACCAGCATCGGGTGGAGGTTGATAGGTCCAGAAGGGTCCACCAGGATACGTGGTTGTCACAACAGCCCAGGCATTTGGGAATACATAGGAACTGGTATGGGTCCAGCCTTGCCAACCATCCTCAAAGTCCCAGAATGCTGCAGGACCAAGAACACCAAAGGCATCCAGCATGTCATTGACTATCTGCTCCCAGTTAGCCACAGGATTAGGCAAACGACCATCGACCGTCCAAAAGGATGTAGTATGATCATTACTAAAGATAGCGGGATATGCACTGTAGTCTACATCTAAAATGACCTGGTGTGCATTAGCATCGGGTGTTAAGTCATCGCAGAAGAAAAGATTCGCCTGGTAATCTGAAGTGACGGTCACGGTAATACCAGCAATTTCAGCAAGACCTTGAAGATTGAGCGGAGATACATCAAAAACATAATCCTCG
>CP070664.1:458210-461151 GCA_020355325.1 Caldifarciminota bacterium | reverse complement strand
CAGGTTACGTGGTTTATCCCTCGCAAGATTGTCCCGAGAAAGACAAAGAACAATAAAGAATACTGGGTTGTAGAAGTTATCGACGACACTGGCACAACATCAAGTATTAAGTGCTGGGGTGTTAACTCTAAGCTTGATATTCTTTTCCTAAACCGCCCCTATATGGCTAAACTTGACTATCACCCGACTTGGGGCTTTAGCACAAGATCCCTAAAACATAATTTTAGGCTTTTATCAAAATAATTGTTGACTTTTAAAAATACGTCAGTTATAATGTTAAAACATTAAGGAGAAAAAATGGACCTATCAATTGTTAGTAACGATGTTGTTGTGGAAGCACGACTTAACCAAGAAGAAGAAGCAAAGCGTCAAAAGGTGCTTGAATACATTCGCTCGCTCAGAGCTATCGAGGATGCTATCGAACCATACGCAGAGCAAAAGCGTGAACTCAAGGCAGAGTTCAAAGAGCAGGGCTGGCTCTCTGGCGATGAGATTTCCCTCGCAGTCAAGGCTTACCGCATGCTTAAGAAGGATCAGGACATCGACGAACTTGTCGAGATGTTTAACTTCTTGCGAGGTGAGAAGTGATTATTGAATATCACAGAACCCACTTTAATTCGCACCCTCCTACACGAGGGAATCCAAGCGATGCGGGGCTGGATGTTTATTATTCACCAAAGACTCGTGAGTCTGTAACAATTAAGCCTGGGCAGAGCGTTATTCTGCCCACAGGGCTTAAGTTCGGAGTTCCTCACGGCTATATGTTAGAGGTTAAGAACCGTTCCAGTGTTGCCTCAAAGCGTTCACTAATCGTTGGTGCCTGCGTCGTTGACTCAGGCTACGATGGAGAGGTTTTTGTTAACCTTCACAATATCGGCAACGAAGAGCAGGTTATCGAGCCTCACGCAAAAATCGCACAAGTTGTTATGACTCCAGTTGTATCATTCCGCGCGATGGAGACAAGTAACCCTGATCTTTATGACTGGTATCCTATCACCATCAGCGACAGGGGCGATGGAGCACTTGGGAGCACAGATGAACCGTAAGCAACGACGTGCGAGAGAAGCACAAATCCGCAAGGACGGAAATGACGAATTAGCAGCCCAGGTCGCTATGTTCGGCAAGTTGCCCGAAGAATGCACTGCTTGCGAGATTCCATTTGATAAGAAAAACAAAGAAATGGCGACAACTTGGAATGTTGTCGTTCGCAAGGAAGACGAGGCAAATCCTGTCCGTCTTTACTGCCCGACTTGCTGGAACACAGCCCAGGAAGTTATTAATAATTACCTGAAAACGATGGAAGAAAATGATGAACTTTGAAACACACATTACTTTTGACGATGTTCTGCTGGTGCCTCAGTATAGCGACATTAAGTCTCGTTCGGAGGTTACGTTAACATCAGAACTATCAGAAGGAATGGAGCTTCGTGTTCCAATCATCTCAGCCCCAATGGACACTGTATGTGGTCGCTTGATGGCTACAAGACTGGCTGAGTTTGGTGCTCTTGGTATCGTGCATCGCTATAACACAATCGAGACTCAAACGACAATTGTTGCCGAGGCTTCCGATGGTGGGCTGAAGAATGTCGGTGCTGCTATTGGGATCACAGGTGATTATATTGAGCGTGCTGCCGCCTTGATTGATGCTGGTGCAACCACTCTTTGCTTGGACGTTGCTCATGGCGATCATGTGCTGATGCATGTTGGGGCTCACAACATTATCGATAAGTTTGGTGATAAGGCGCACATCATGGCGGGAAATATCGCTACATACACAGGTGCCCTTGCCCTCGCCCAACTTGGCGTAGATAGCATTCGTGTTGGAATTGGTGGAGGATCAATTTGTTCCACTCGTATCCAGACCGGACACGGAATGCCTACCCTCGCCTCAGTTTTTGAGTGCGTGCAGGTAAAAGAAAAGTTCCCCGATCTTAAGATTGTCGCAGACGGCGGAATCAAGACATCTGGCGATATGGTCAAGGCTCTTGCCGCAGGCGCAGACTTTGTGATGGTCGGCTCTCTGTTGGCTGGTACTGCCGAGGCTCCTGGTGAAATTGTTTATAAAGACGGTGAGAAATACAAGTCTTACCGAGGGATGGCGAGTAAGGACGCTCAGATGGACTGGCGAGGTAAGACCTCCTCTCTTGAAGGTGTAGCAACAGTCATTCCCTACAAGGGTCAGGTATTCCCTGTTCTTTCAGGGCTTGAAAACGGCATTCGCAGCGGGCTTTCTTATTCAGGTGCTCGTAATCTTCAGGAACTCCGAGAGAACGCCCGATTTATCCGCCAGACCGCTTCAGGTCTTGCCGAGAGCAATACCCACATTATGTGGAGATACTAATGCCTAAAAAGCAGTGGGATGAGAAAGGCGAAAAGATCCAAACTTACATACCTGAATCACACAAGGTAGAGTTGAAGATCCGCCTTCATTACCACGGCATGACCCAAGCAGGTTTCCTGCGAGGGATCATTAAAGCATTCTTAGAAGAGGATGCTCAATTTATGGCGTGGTTTAACGAGTGGAAGTTGCGAAACAGCAAAATCAAATCGTCAAAGCGCCATGCTAAATCAGACAAACTAAAAGAAAAAGGAAAAGAACTCTCGTCGATGTTTGGTATCAACGAGGGAGATCTTGATGACATCTTTGATGTTATCGCACAGGAACACCCAGACTTATGATTGAATGCGCTAAGAAATGTTGTGAACTTAAGGTATCTTGCCCCGTCTCGGATTGCCGAGATTGGATTGACTTTGAGGAAGATTTAAATTGTGTTAACATCGCAGTTGACAAAAATGGACCGATGAAACTTCGCCAGGTAGCAGAACGCCTCGGTGTAACCACCGCCCGAGCACAGCAGCTTGAGAAGGCAGCATTACCTAAATTAAAGAAACTTCTGTAATTTTGTTCTTTTTGTTCTTTGACAATCTAATTATAAGTGAT
>CP070664.1:438793-458110 GCA_020355325.1 Caldifarciminota bacterium | reverse complement strand
GCGTACGATTTTGGCGACCCTGTTTCCCACGAACAAAAAAAAGAAAGACTGTGGGTGCTGAAACGATTAATGAAGAAAAAAAATTACCGTTTCCGTATGGGACTCCAGAATAAGATATTTGATACCGTTGTGGAAAAGATTGACGGCTCGGATGAGCGTCGATTTTTCACGGGACTCACTGATAACTACGTTCGCGTCATGGTTCAAAGCGCCCGCGACGGACAACGGCTCAAAAACATAAAAATCACACGGGTAACCGAAGATGAGACTCGTGGTGCGGTCGTGGGTGCAGACTGCCGGTGAGTACTGGTCGTCCTATGAGTAAAAAATTTTACATCAAAACCTTTGGCTGCCAAATGAATAAACATGATTCATCAATCATCACGCAGATACTCCATGATTGTGGTTTTGAGCAGACGAGTGACTTTCGGCATGCTCATATTTTTATCGTAAACACCTGTTCAGTGAGAAAACATGCCGAACAACGTGCACTCAGTTATATTGCCGGATTGCGACGGTGGCGCAATACGCAGGGGAAAATTGTGGCTGTCGTTGGTTGCATGGCTGAGCGGTTAGGAGATGACATTGCTACGCGACTTCCATTCGTTGACCTCATTTTGGGACCCGACTCATACCGTCAGATTGGTGATTTTTTAAATCAGGTATATCAACGCGATACGAAAATCATTGAAACATCTCTCGGTGGAGAGACCTATTGTGGAATCTATCCGAAGAGGAAGGGTATATCAGATTTTGTTACTATTATGCGTGGTTGTAATAATTTTTGTTCGTATTGTGTCGTTCCTTATGTCCGTGGCAGGGTACGATCACGGCCGCCCGATGATATCATACAAGAAATAGAGGTTCTTGTACGAGGAGGTGTAAAAGATATCATACTCTTGGGGCAGAATGTGAATGAGTATACTTACAATAGTATTACATTTGCCGATTTGTTGAAGATGGTCGCGGAGGTACCGAACGTTTTTAGAGTACGGTTTTTAACTTCTCATCCCAAAGATTTAAATGACGCGACGATTGAAATTGTCAAGAACCATAGGAATATCTGTGAGTGGTTTCATCTTCCATTACAGTCAGGGTGCAGCCGTATTTTAACGTTGATGAATCGACATTATACAAAAGAAATGTATCTTGATATGATCGATAAAATTAAGACGGCGATCCCCGAGGCGACTATTACTACTGACGTAATCGTTGGATTTCCGACGGAAACCGAGGAGGAGTTCGCTGAGACCCTCACGGTGATGGAAGAGGTTAGATTTGACGATGCGTATATGTACCGGTATTCACCGAGGCCTGGTACTGCGGCATATGAAATGAACTCCCTGTCCGAGGATATTATAAAAAGAAGACTACGAACGTTGATTGATTTTCAGAACAAGATCATCATTGATAAAACGAAGGAGATGATTGGTAAGCAATTCGAGGTTTTGTTTGAAGCAGAGGCGAAGAGTGGTGCAACGAGAGGGAAGACACGGGGTAATAAAGATGTCATTGTCGAACAAACGATTGCTCCGGGTGAGGTGAGGGATGTTATTATGAGAGAGGTGAGAGGGAGAACACCGATTGGAGAAATTGTATAGCAATGTGTGGTGTGTGCGATGATTCACGAGGCGGGGTGATTATATGAAAGAGCTGAATAAATATATTGATCAAACGATTCTAAAACCCGAGGTGACAGAGAAGGAGATTTCGTCATTTATTGAGGAAGTGATACAATATAAGTTCTATGCAGCATGTGTGAATCAGTATTGGGTACCATTGGTACGCAAACAGTTACCTAGAGACATAAAGGTGTGTAGCGTAGTCGGTTTTCCACTCGGTGCTTCCAGTACGCAGATCAAGGTTTACGAGGCTGAGCAGATGGCGAAGATCGGGTGTGATGAAATAGATATGGTGATGAATATCGGTAGATTCAAGGGAAAGGATTATAAATATGTCGGGAAAGAAATAAAGGCGGTTGTCGGAGCCGGCCGGGGTGCATTGGTAAAGGTTATTATTGAAACCTGTCTGTTGAGCAGAGACGAAAAAATTGCTGCGGCACGCATTATTGCTGAGAGCGGCGCGCAATTCGTGAAGACCTCGACCGGTTTTTCAAAAGGAGGTGCCACTGTTGAGGATGTAAAATTGCTGAGAGCGGTTGTCGGTCCTCATTTCGGCGTCAAGGCGTCGGGGGGCATTAGGGATTATACGTCCGCAGTTGCCCTGATCGAGGCAGGCGCAAATCGTATCGGAACCTCATCTGGCGTGTACATTGTGCAAGGAGCTCCACAGACTACTGACAAGAGTTGTTGACAAACTGCACACGTTTGATACAATAACCTTGCTGACGATAATGTCCAGTGTTAAAAAAAGGAGGATAGAAATGAAACAAGTTTTGGTGATTTTATTTTTTGTGGCAGTCGTGCTCGTCATTGGTTGTGATGGGGCTTCCTTGATTAGGGCTCCACTGATTTTAAGCGTTGCTATGGATACAGCATCTGTTACCGTGACCTGGGCGTATGATCCTGCTATTGCAGAACATGAAGATTTTCAGGGTTATAATGTGTATGTCTACACCGATTCCACAGCATTACTGGTCGTGAATGGTGAGAATTTGAATCGTCATAACGCAACAGTTATTACCGATACGTTTTACACCGCGCGAAATTTGAGTAAGGATACTGTATACTATTTTCAGGCGAGAACACTCAATATCGAGGATCAGGTCGGCACTTTCAATCCTGACACACGGTTTGTGACAGCATCACCGAGGCCGGAATTTACGGTGACGTTAAAATTTGAAATTGATCCTCAGAATCTTGATGAAGTCGATATTGCCTTGAGGTTTGCAGATGCGGCACTACTCGGTGAAATAGGAGGACAGATCGATTCCACTGCCGATGTCTTTTTCTATGCGTATGAAGACACCATGCCACAGGTTGCCTCGCCTGACTTCAGGATAGATCCAATTCAAATTAATCCAAAACAAACACGCATGGAAAATATTGGACAGATGGGTTTGGATGACGTGACCGAAGCACCAGAAATCATTGATAAACAGAATGTCCATTTTATTGAGGGTGATGTGATCGTGTTGAAGACCGAAGAAGGTAATTATGTAAAAATGCACATCGATGAAATGTTTATGGCTCCTGAATGGATTGTTACGGTGACCTACGCCTACCAGAATATCGTAGACTACCCGTACTTCTGACCAGAGCAGTACTGATTTATAGAACGGGGCGGCTCTGTCGCCCCGTTCTTTTTTGAAAAATAGATTCGAATTTAGATATTAGTGCTGAGTGTTTTAATGAAAAATAGAGGTTAAATCTTTATGTTCACGTCTCAGTTTCGATCCAGTTCAAATATTCCTTTGAACCTTTCTCAATCGGCCACGAAATGATCTCCGGCACCGTATACGGGTGATGCTTTTTAATATATGCTTCAACATTTTTGTATTGTGACATTCTCGTTTTGATCAATGCGCCATATTCTGGACTCTTTTCTATCTTCCCCTGCCATGTATAGATGGATGATAGTTTAAAGATATTGCCACACACAGCGAACTTTTTTGTAATTAATCCTTGGATAATTTTTTGTGCTGTTTTTAAATGAGGAAAAGTGGCATATACGACAATAGAGGAGGACCTTTTCCTCATCAAAATCTGTAGAGCAATAAAATAGTAACGTTAAAATAGATGAGGAGTGTTGTCGTATCGAGGATTGTAGCAATGAGAGGACCGGACATCAAGGCAGGATCGACACCAAGTCTTTTAAAGAGAATCGGTAAGATGCCTCCGAGTGAGGTTGCGATAACAATGGCAACGATCATTGCGATTGCTACGGTGACACCGAGCATGATGTCGCCCTGGAGGATGACGGCACGTAGTGCGGTTATAGCACCGGCAATAATGCCCATGAGTATACCGATGAAAAGTTCCTTCCTGATGACACGCCAGATATCACCGAGCTTAATCTCGCCAGTGGCAATACCTCTCACCACCATCGTTGCCGCCTGGGTCCCGGCACTTCCACTCGTGTTCATCAATATGGGAATGAAGAAACTCAGCGTTACGATATTCGAGAGTAAGAACGAATAGTGTTCAAGTACTGATCCAGAAATGAATCCTGCGAGAGCAAGGATGATAAGCCAGATGACCCTTTTCTGGGCAACGATAAACGGGTTTGCGACAAGGTACTGATCGGTCACTGCAGCAGCACCGAAGTGGTAAATGTCTTCACTCGTTTCTTCCTTTATTACATCAAGGACATCATCGTAGGTAATGACACCTTTCATTCTGTGTAATTTATCAACAACTGGTACGGCTGGTTCGTCGTACTTTTCAAAAATTCTTGCGACCTCTTCTTGGTCCATATCTAAATTGATACTGATGATATGCGTATCCATAACGCTCTCGACTTTCTTTTGAGGATTCGTGGTGAGCAGTACCTTTAATGGAATAATACCCTTGAGCCGTTGAACATTGTCAACGATGTAAATGTTTTGAATGAAGTCGATATCCTTTGCCTTGACTCTCAATTCCCGTAACACGTGGGTAATTTTCATGTCTTCTGATGCGGTTATGAAATCTGTTGTCATTAATCCACCCGCAGTATTCTCCTTATAGGCGAGTAGTTCACGTGCTCGTATCTGTTCATCTTCCTCAAGCAGCGGAACTAACTTCTCCACTTCTTCACTGGGCAGTATAGCGAAGAGGTCGGTACGATCATCGGGTGACATCTCATTAAGAATGTCTCGCTTCCGTGTAACCGAAAGACTGTTGAGGAGTTCTAACATCTGGTCTTCTCTTAAAAATTCAAAGATATCCGCGGCAAATTTTTTATCGAGTGCATTGAAGAGTATTAACTGTTCATCGAGGGTCAACTCTGACCAAACTTCGGCAATATCTGCTGGTTCAAAATATGCAGTAACTTTTCGTATTGCATGCTTTTTTTTCGTGGCAATCAATTCCTTTATTTCAGGTAGAATAACGCGCATGCTGTAGTTTATCCCAAAAATGATGAGAGTCAATAGGTTATACGTATCTTTGGAATATTGACAAGTAATCGTCTGCATGTATAATACATATTGTGAAAGAGATAATTAAACGCGATGGTTCTGTAGAGACGTTAAAGCCGGAGAAAATTTATCGCGCGCTTGAAAAGGCATTACGTGCTACAGGTCAAGACATCGCTCTCGCACAGAAGATAGGCGATGAAGTAATTGAGGAGTTAGCAAAGAGACCTGTAGACTTTCAGCCGACAGTGGAAGATATCCAAGACATGGTGGAAAAGAGGTTAATTAGTAACGGAAAATTTGAAACGGCAAAGGCATACATACTCTATCGCCATGCGAGGACCGATATACGTCGAAAAAAAGAGATTTTAGGGATAAAAGACGCGCTTAAATTACCGCTCAATAGCCTTCACGTTTTAGAAGAACGATACCTGCGAAAAGATATCCGAGGCAAAATCATCGAGTCACCGACCGCCATGTTTAGAAGAGTTGCAAAGGCAATCGCACAGGCCGATGCAAATTATGGCGAAGACCCCGTGGATACGGAAGAAGCTTTTTACAATGCACTGGCGCGCTTGGAATTTCTGCCGAACTCTCCAACGCTGATGAATGCCGGCACGGCACTGGGGCAGCTCGCTGCATGTTTTGTGTTACCGATTGAAGACTCTTTGGCGAGTATATTCGAGGCCTTAAAGCATGGCGCAATTATTCATCAATCTGGTGGCGGTACCGGATTTTCATTTTCCAAGATTAGACCAAATGGAGATGTTGTTAAATCAACGATGGGTGTCGCATCGGGACCTGTGTCATTCATGAGGATTTTCGACCGTGCTACTGAAATAATAAAACAGGGTGGAAAACGGCGAGGTGCTAACATGGGTATATTATCAGTACAACACCCTGACATCATTGAATTTATTAGAGCAAAAGAGCATGAAGGTGAGTTAGTAAATTTTAATATATCTGTAGCCGTCACTGATGATTTTATCCTGCGGGCGGTTAATAACCAGACACACGATTTAATAAATCCGAGAAATGGTCAAGTGGTCGAGATCCTCAATGCCCGTGATATATTTGATTTGAGCGTGACGAATGCTTGGAAGAGCGGTGATCCAGGGATGATTTATATTGATGAAATCAATCGAAGAAATTCTACGCCTGAGATCGGACAGATTGAGTCAACAAATCCATGCGGCGAGGTGCCGCTCTTACCATACGAATCGTGTAATTTAGGTTCAATAAATCTCACGAAGATGTTTTCGGGTGATACATTTGATTATGAGAAATTACGTAAAACAGTTACTCTTGGTGTACACTTTCTCGATAATGTCATCGATGCCAATCGCTATCCTATTCAGGAAATTGAAAAGATGACCAAGGGCAATCGAAAAATTGGTCTCGGTGTCATGGGTTTTGCAGATTGTCTCGTAAAGTTAAATATCCCTTATGACTCACAACAGGCGCTCGATTTTGCTGCAGAACTCATGCGTTTCATTCAAGACGCGGCACGCGCGGCTTCACGTGCATTAGCAAAAAAACGTGGGTCATTTCCTCATATCGACCGTTCTATTTTTAAAGGTAAGGGGCCAATGCGAAACGCTACAGTGACATCAATTGCACCGACCGGCACCATTAGTACTATCGCGAACATTTCTTCGGGTATTGAGCCTTTCTTTTCTGTCGGATATCTTCGGAATGCGCTTGATACGACACTGTTGGTAATAAACCCAATGTTCGAAGAAATTGCAATAGAGCGTGGATTTTATTCGAATGATTTAATGTCTGAAGTTGTTCGTGTTGGTTCTATCAAAAAAGTACAAAAAATTCCAGAAGATGTACGAAGGTTATTCTCCATCGCACACGATATTGCGCCTGAATTTCATGTACGGATGCAAGCTGTATTTCAAGAGTATGTTGACAATGCGGTGAGTAAGACAATTAATTTACCGAAGGACGCAACACTTGAACAGACGCGTACAGTGTTTCTGTTGGCTCACAAACTGAAATGTAAGGGCATAACAATATATCGATACGGCAGTAAGAGACGGCAAGCGCTCGAGTTCGGGGGTTACGATTTCTATCGGGCGTGTGGTGAGGGTATATGCAGTTTTTAGACCTCGGTGTATAAATAAAAGGCAAGGGGGAGAGCAATGGAGTGGTTGGTCGCAAAACGGATTAGTACGTTTACCAATGTACCATATGCTGGTAATCCAGCATGGGTAATCATTGGTATTGATGCATCAGAAGATGAAAGAAAACTTTTAAAATTGACGAGCGAACTCAATCCCATTTCCGATACTGTTTTCGTTTCTCCAAAGATAGAAGATGCCGATCTCTTTCTTCGTTTCTTCAGTCAATGTGAGGAGATCAATTTTTCAGGACACGGAGCGATTGCAGCCTATTTTGCACTCGAAGGAGAAAACATCGTACAATTTTCTGAACCGATTACCCTTCTCAAGCAGAAGACAAAATCGGGAGTTCAGACCCTCGAGCTGCGTGTCAAGGATGGCAAGGTTGAGCGGGTGACTGTTTCACTAGCACCTCCTCAGTTTATTAGCATGAAACTCGAACTGAAACAAATTTCTACATTTCTGAATATTTCACCCGTTGACGTATCAGATGCTGCATATCCACTCGGCATTGTAAGTGCTAGTTTGACCGATCTCGTCGTGCCCGTGAAATCACTCGACTTTCTTTTGGATATGAAGCCGAACTTTCTGCTCATGAAAAATTATTGTGAACGGTTATTTATCAATGGTGTTGTCGTATACACAATGGAAACGGTCGATGAAAACAATACTGCCCATATGCGGCATTTTGCACCAACACTCGGTATTGCTGAGGAGCCCGTTTCTGGGGCATCGGGCGCCTCCTTAGGAAGTTATTTAGTACACAACCAGATCATTCCGCTTGGAGAGATGACCCGTCTCGTTGTGGAACAGGGTAATGTAATGCAAAGGCCCGGTCTTGTTTATGTACACGTTCATGGCTATAAAAATCAAATTTTAAGGGTTACCTTCGGTGGCCAGGGCGTTGTTACATTTGAGGGCCGCGTGCTCTTACCGCAATAACAAACTTATATCCACACATTGACAAACTATAGTATATCACTATAATTGCCGATGCGAGAAATTTGGCAGAGTAGGACTTCATTTATATTGGCCTCAATAGGTTCAGCAATCGGGCTCGGTAATATCTGGCGTTTTCCATACATATGCTACGCAAATGGCGGTGGTGCATTCTTAATTCCTTACCTTATTGCATTGTTGACCGCGGGTATACCTTTGATGATCCTGGAATATTCTTTGGGACACAGATACTCTCAAACGGCTCCTTTAGCATTAGGGAATATTAAAAAGAGGTTTGAGGTTCTCGGTTGGTTTGCCCTGCTTGTCGGGTTTGGTATTGTTACATATTACGCCGTGGTTATGGGTTGGTGCTTTAACTATCTCGGCTATTCATTCAATCTCACGTGGGGACAAAACACGCAGGCGTTTTTCTTCGATCAATTCTTGAAAATTTCTGAATCGCCAATGCAGATAGGAAGTGTACAATGGATGATTGTTTTGGGGCTGGTCCTCACCTGGATTGCAGTATTAGCGTCGATCTGGAAAGGTCCAAATACAGTAGGTAAGGTTGTTTACTTTACAGTGACTATTCCCTGGATAATTTTAATAGTATTGGTAGTTAGAGGCGTAACGCTTCCTGGCGCGATTGAGGGTTTAAAATTCTATCTGACACCAAAATTTAGTGCATTACTGAATTATAAAGTGTGGCTTGCCGCCTATTCCCAGGTATTTTTCTCTCTCACAGTAGGCTTTGGTGTCCAGATAACGTATGCCAGTTTCCTCCCCAAGAAATCAGATGTCGTGAATAATGCGTTTTTGGTGAGCTTCGCCAATAATGCTACATCTTTTATTGGTGGTTTTGCGGTATTTTCAGCGCTCGGCTATTACGCCCAACAAACTGGTTTACCGGTGAGTGAAGTTGTAAAATCTGGGCCACATCTGGCATTTGTTACCTATCCGACGATTATCAGTCTATTGCCATTTGCAGCAGGTGCCTTCGGTATCCTATTCTTCCTCATGCTTCTCACCTTAGGTATAGATTCTGCATTTTCACTCGTCGAGGCGGGTGCAGCTTCAATTATACAAAAATTTAAATTAAAGCGTGTTCATGTGAATCTCGGCTTTGGCGCTATTGCGTTATTAGTAGGGATTGTGTATACAACAAAAGGTGGTCTTTACTGGCTTGATATCGTTGATCATTTCATGAACAATTACGGTCTGCTCGTGGTTGGTTTAATCCAGTGTATTGCTATTGGTTATTTTTACAACCATAAAGAAATGAGGAAGTACGCGAACAGTAAATCAGACTTCACGATTGGCTCCTGGTGGGATTTTTGTATCAAGTATCTCACGCCCGCTGTCGTCGGTATTCTCTTTGTCAGCAATATTATTGATCGTATCAGAACGTCTTACGAAGGATATGCCCGACTTGCCGAGTTCCTCGGCGGGTGGTTAGTTTTGATTATCTTTATTGTCGTTGCTATTTTTCTCTATAAGAAGAAGGGGAGAGCATAATGCCAATTTCTGCCTGGATCATGTTCGCCATCACCGCTCTGATTTTGTTCGGCGGTATCGTGCTGTGCCTAGTGAAGATGAGGAGAAAAAAACCGAAGCTCTAGGCCCGACGATATTTTTTTATTCCTTCCTCGTAGAGGTCGCCGCCGTGCGCATCGTTGGCGACGATCACGGGGAAATCTTCAACCTCGAGCTCGCGAATCGCTTCAGGACCTAAATCCTCATACGCGACGATCTTGACCGACTTTATCTGCTTGGAGATTAAGGCGGCAGCACCACCGGTTATCGAAAAATAGACTGCCTTGAACTTCTGCATCGCATCGCGGACATCTTTTGAGCGAATTCCCTTGCCGATCATTCCCTTCAAGCCCTTTTCCATTAACAAAGGCGCATACGGGTCCATTCTTCCGGAAGTCGTTGGTCCTGCTGGACCAATGACATAACCTGGTTTTGCCGGTGCTGGTCCAACGTAGTAAATTATTTGACCTTTGATGTCGATCGGCAAAGGTTCGCCTTTTTTCGCGAGTTCAAAGAGTCTCTTATGGGCTGCATCACGTCCGGTTAATATTTTCCCGTTAATAAGGACACTGTCGCCAATCTTTAATTTGATTATATCTTCATCAGTTACTGGTGTTTTTAATCTAATCGGTTCGGCCATAAAACCTCCTTATATGATGGCTGTCTTGTGTCGTGCGGCATGACAATTAATGTTTACCGCTGCAGGGAATGACGCAATATGACGAGGATGAACTTCGATGAACACATCGAGCGCAGTTATTCTTCCGCCGAGCCCCATTGGGCCAATACCTAGTTTATTGATGCGTTCGAGCAGCTCTCGTTCGACATCGGCATAGAAAGGATCAGGATGTCTCTGTCCGATGTCTCTGAGGAGTGCCTTCTTTGCCAGGAATGCCACATACTCGAATGTACCGCCGATGCCCACACCCACAACGATTGGAGGACAGGGATTAGCACTCGATCGCAGCACGCGGTCGATGACGAAGTTTTTCACTCCTTCTATGCCATCGGCAGGTTTTCCCATCTTAACTTCGCTCATGTTTTCGCTACCACCGCCCTTTGGCGCAACAGTGATTTTTATCCTGTCTCCAGGAACAAATGTCGTGTGAACGATGGCTGGCGTGTTATCACCGGTATTCTTTCCCTTTATAGGATCCGAGACAATCGATTTTCTCAAGTAGCCTTCGGTATAACCCTTACGCACCCCTTCATTGATAGCGTCAATGATATTACCTTGCACACAGACATCAGTACCCAGTTCCATGAATACGACGGCAAAACCGCAGTCCTGACAGATCGGAATATTCTCGGTTTTGGCGATTTCCGCATTCTGCAATAATTGATTCAAGATGTTCTTACCAGTCTCTGATTCCTCTTTTTTCAACCCCTCTTGAAACACTTTAATGACATCGTCGCCCAAAAAGTAGTTCGCCTCCATGCAGAGGCGAGCAACTGTATCGACGATTGTTTGCGTGGCAACTTCTCTCATTTACTCTCCTTTCAGCCTTACGGCAGAACACAGATGAGCACAGATACAAAACAGATAGACTCAGGTTTAATAAATTCGATTTCTTACCCCGATTCTATTTCGGGGCCACCCTCAACCTGTTAGATCCTTTTCCAGCTGCCCAACCCAATCGGCGGACAATCATTTCGTCGGTGTCAGTACGTAAATCGTGGTTTGTGATGGAAGGGTTTCCTTTTTAATTTCTAATTCGCCGTCTATTTTCTTGACGTCTTTTTCTTTCGTAAAGTCTTCGACAGCAGCGATTGGGAATCCACATTTGTCGGTCTTGAAATGCATCGGTATGACAACCTTTGGTTTTAAGCTGTTGATTACAGACTCAGCAATTTTTGCATCGATCGTGAAATATCCGCCAACCGGAACGATTAAAACATCGACGTTACCGATTTTTTTGGTATCATCAGAGGATAAGGTATGGCCCAGGTCACCAAGATGAACAACATTCATATCATCTATGAACATATTGAAAATCGTATTCGCCCCTCTCTCTGTACCGCCACTCTCATCGTGATGAGTTTCGATACCGTTGATTTTGATTCCACTCACCTCTTTTGCCCCAGCCCCTCGCACAAAAGACGGATTCCCTTTTATATTTGTTTCATTGTGGTCATCATGTTCATGGGATATTGTCACGATGTTCGCTTCTTCAGTAATCGGCTCGTATTTAATACCACCACCAAAACAACCTGGTTTGTAAGGGTCGGTAATAATTTTGGTTCCTTTATCTGAGGTGATTAAAAAAGATGCGTGTCCCAAGAATTTTATTTTCATAATAACTCCTTTCTGTAATTCGTTTCGTAAATTTATGCGCTTCCAGTAATCTTGTAGGAAATTATTATAATCCAGCTCATTTAAAAATCAAGACCCACGTCAAGCAGCCAGCCCGGCAATGAGCAATTGGAGATTTATTATTTTACGATATTTGGTTGACTTTGTCCGTAAAATTATTATAATAATTCAAAATCCATGTCGTTGCTTACTGATTTGATTGAAAAGCTGCAATGGCTGCCTGGGATAGGAAGGAAGTCGGCCCAGCGGCTTGCTTTTTACCTACAGAAAATGGATAAGGCAAAGGTGAAGGAATTGAGTGATGCCATTGTGCGAGCGCGAATGCACTTAAAAGAATGTTCGAGGTGTCACAACTTGAGTGAACAGAGCCCGTGTGAGATTTGCAGCGACGCATCCCGTGATACAGACCGTATCTGCGTCGTGGAACAGCCTTCGGACGTGATGGTCATTGAGCGGACTGGCGAGTATAAAGGTCTCTACCATGTCTTGCATGGCGTTATATCACCCATCGATAATATGGGACCCGACGACCTACGCATAGAGCCTTTCGTTGCGAGAATGAAATCAGAGAACATTATCGAGGTCATTATTGCAACAAATCCAACGACCGAAGGTGATGTTACTGCGCTTTACATCGCGAAACTCATTAAGTTCTCAGGCGTAAAGATAACGAGAATTGCCCGTGGTCTTCCCATGGGCAGTGACCTCGACTTGGCCGACACAACGACCCTGTCTCGGGCGCTGGAGGGAAGAAGAGAGATTTAATCCGCCTCAGGCGGATTAAAAATTCCAAATTACAAATGTCAAATGACAAATATGTGGATATCAGATTATCAGGAAATCAGGGTGAAGGTTACCAGAGGATCAGGTTATCAGGCAACCAGCAGAAGCATTCCTATCTGATGTCCTGGTACATTGATACCCTATATCCTTAATGATATTTTTAGGAATTTAGGTTTTTAGGTATTTATTTTTACCAGGTTGCTTTTCTCAAACCCGGTATTTCGCCCTTCAAGGCGAGTTCGCGCAGGCAGATACGGCACAAACCGAATTTGCGATAGTACGCTCGTGCCCTACCGCATCGAAAGCAGCGATTATACTTTCTCGTTGGAAATTTTGGGGTTTTCTTTGCCTTATTGATCAAACATAACTTTGCCATACTATTCCTTTCTCGTAAACGGCATGCCCATTCCTTCAAGCAGGGCAATAGCATCTTCGTCTTTCTTTGCCGACGTGACAATAGCAATATCCATTCCAAAAACCTTCTTTACCTTATCATACTCTATTTCGGGAAAGATAGTCTGTTCGGTAAGGCCCAAATTGTAACAGCCTCTACCGTCGAAAGAATCTCTCGAAAAACCGCGGAAGTCACGTATCCTCGGCGCCGCAAAATTGACAAAGCGATCGAAGAATTCATACATGCGTGTACCTCTGAGCGTGAGCTTCATGCCAATGATCATCCCCTTGCGGATTTTAAAATTTGAGATGGGACGCTTTGCCTTGGTTGGCACAGGAGACTGGCCAGTTATCCTTGCGAGGTCATCCTTCACAATTTCTAATACTTTGGAATCAGTAACTGCTTCTCCCATGCCCACGTTGATAACAATCTTTTTCAGTTGGGGAACCTGATACAAATTGTGATACCCCAATTGCTTCATCAACGCTTTTCTCAATTGCTGGTCATAGTAGATTTTTAATCTTGGCGTGTAATTGTCTTTACCTTTTTTATTCAATTATCTCTCCGCACTCTGTGCATATTCTTACCCTTCTATTTTCTATTCGTTCCCGCCTTACCTTGGCCTTTTTTCCACACTTCGAACAAATGAGGACGAGGTTTGAGATATGAACTGGTGCTGGAACAGTCACGATTCCCGAAGGTTTTGTCTGCGAACGGGCACGTTGATGTTTTTTCACAAGATTTATTCCTTCGATCAACGCCTGATTCTTCTCGGGGAATACATCAAGGACGCGTCCTCGTCTGCCTTTCTCTTCTCCTGTATTGACTTCAACGAGGTCATTTTTCTTTATATGAAAACTGATTTGCCTTTTTAACTTTTCAGTTTTAACTTTCATCTATACGACCTCACTCGCGAGCGACATAATTTTTGTAAACCCCTTTTCTCGTAATTCTCGAGCTACTGGTCCGAATACTCTCGTCCCCTTTGGTTCGCGCTGTTCGTTGATGAGTACGCAGGCATTGTCATCAAACCTCACATACGAACCGTCTGGACGCCGCTTTTCCTTTCTTGTTCTGACGATCACTGCCTTTCCTTTGTCACCCTTTTTTACAGGGGCATTTGGCAAGGCATCTTTAATGGTTACATTGATGATGTCACCAAGATAACCGTATCGACGCTTCGACCCTCCACTTACCCGCACACACATTGCGACCCTGGCACCAGTATTGTCGCATACCTTGAGGCGCGAGTATATCTGTATCACACTACTCTCCTTATGACGCGCCAGCGCTTTCGTTTTGAGAGCGGTCTCGTCTCTTCGAGGAGCACCCTTTCTCCGGTCTTACATTCATTCTTCTCGTCGTGGGCATAGACCTTCGTTACTTTTTTCATGTATTTTTTGTACAATGGATGTTTCACGTAATTCGTAATTTTTACGGTAACCGTTTTTTGTGCCTTATCACTGATGACAATACCGATCTTTCTCTTAGGCATCCTTGTCTCCCTTTGTTGATTTTGTTCCAGATTTCTTTGGCTCAAGTAATTTTGTTTTACCCAACTCATCTTCTCTTAAAATCGTTTTGACTCGTGCAATATCGCGGCGCAGTACTCGTAATCTCAGTGGGTTCGGTAATTCCTGTGCGCCTCGACGTAATCTCAAATTGAATAGTTCTTTCATGAGACCATTGAGAAGATCGATAAGTTCCTCTCTCGATTTTTCTCTCAGCTCAAAAACCTTCATACTTGATTCCTGGTTCTCGTTTTATAAATCTTGTCTTGATTGGTAATTTATTTGCTGCCAATCGTAATAAATGACGCGCTTCGGTTTCGAACATGCCTTCGAGTTCGAATATAATACGACCCGGTTTCACAACACTGACCCAGTATTCGGGTGTTCCCTTACCCTTCCCCATTCTCGTTTCTGCTGGTTTCTTCGTGACTGGTTTATCCGGAAAGATTCTAATCCAGACTTTTCCGCCCTTTTTCATCGAGTGTGAGATCGCGACTCGGGCAGCCTCGATTTGTCTTGCCGTTATCCAGGCTGGTTCCAAGGCGATTAAACCATACTCACCAAATGATATCGTATCACCCCTGGTTGCTTTCCCTCTGAGCCGACCGCGTTGCTGCCTTCGATATTTTGTCTTTTTTGGTTCAAGCATTACCGTACATTCCCCTTGTAGAGCCAGACCTTGACCCCGACGGTGCCATAGATAGTAAATGCTGTTTTGCAGGTATAGTCGATGTCTGCGTTCAGCGTTTGCAATGGTACTTTACCTTCATGGTAAGATTCGGTTCGTGCAATTTCCGTGCCACCGAGCCTTCCGGCACATGCTACCTTTATTCCTTTAGCACCAATTTTTATGGCTGAAATGACTGCCCGCTTCATCGCTCGACGATGTGATACCCGTTGCTGAATTTGTCGTGCAATGTTCTGAGCAACGAGGCATGCATCGAGCTCAGGCATTCTTATTTCTTCAATATTGATTGCGACATCTTTTTCGATGAGACTTTTAATCTCCTCACGAAGTTTCTTGATCTCTTCACCGCCCTTTCCGATCACCTTACCGGGTTGCGCAGTGTAAATAGAAATAATGACGCGGTTTGATAATCTCCGTATGATAATATCGGATATCATCGCCTCAGAAAGTCGCTGATTGAGATAGCGGCGAATCGTATGGTCTTCGGCAATAAATTTGCTGTAATTGAGCTCATCAAACCATTTCGATTTCCAGTCTTTCGTGATGCCGAGCCTAAATCCTATGGGATGCGTTTTTTGTCCCATTAGCCTCCTTTTTTCTCGATCGGCTCATACGAATCGATGACTAACGTTATGTGACAGGTTCTTCGTCTAATCATATCAGCAGTTCCACGAAAACCAGGACGCCATCGCTTTAATTGGGGTCCCTCGTCGACCTTTGCTTCTTTCACAAAAAGATCGCTGTCATCAACCCGCACGGCTCCAACTTGGTTCTTGAGATTTGCTACTGCAGAGTTCAACGTTTTTAAGATCGGAATTTTAGATCGTGAGTGATGAAATTGTAGTATTGCCCTCGCTTCGACGACACCCTTTCCTTTTATAACCCGAAGCATTCTTCTTATCTTTCTTGGTGCTACACGTTCATACCGCTTTACTGCGCGCGCAATCATTTTTCAAATTCTCTTTCTTTCTCAGCCTTTCTCGTTCCCGAGTGGACTCGGAATGTTCTGGTTGGTGCGAATTCTCCGAGCTTATGGCCAACCATGCGTTCTGTTATATAGACCGGAATAAAACGATTACCGTTATGGACAGCGATGGTGAAACCGACAAATTCCGGTGGAATCATCGAATTCCGTGCCCACGTCTTTATGATTTTTTTCTCGCCACTGTCAATTAATGTAGTAATTTTTTTCATTAACTTGTTATCGACGTATGGACCTTTCTTCAGCGATCTCGACATTACTTTCTCCTTTTTACCACAAATTTTTTCGATGCCTTGCTCACCTTTCGTGTCTTTTTTCCTTTGGTAAGCCATCCCCACGGTGATGCTGGTTGTCGACCACCATGTGAGCGGCCTTCGCCACCACCCAGTGGATGATCGACCGGATTCATCGCTACACCCCGTACATGAGGTCTCCTTCCTTTGTGCCGTGCTCTGCCGGCTTTACCCTCGGATACACTCGAGTGGAGGGGATTCGAGACACTTCCAATAGTGGCACGACAGCGTAAATCGACGAGCCGAATTTCGCCTGACGGCAGCTTTATATGCGCATAGTTGCCTTCCTTGGCCAGAATTTGGCTTGATAGACCTGCGCTCCGCACGAGTTCAGCGCCTTTCGTGGGCGATAACTCAATATTATGGATAGTAACGCCGAGGGGTATATTGTTGAGTGGAAGACAATTACCCAATTTAATAGGTGCATTCTCTCCTGATACAACGGTATCACCAACCTGTAGTCCCTCTGGACAGAGGATATAGCGTTTTTCACCATCGGCATAACAGAGCAGGGCAAGTAATGCACTGCGATTTGGATCATATTCAACAGCCTTCACGACGGCTGTTATATTATCTTTATTCCTGCGAAAATCAACAATACGTAGTATTTTGCGATGACCACCACCACGGTGTCGAGCAGTGATTCTCCCCATGTTATTCCTGCCTCCAGATTTCTTTTGAGACATGGTGAGAGACTTCTCAGGCCTGCCTTTCTTTAATCGTAATTTATTGACGGTATAAAAACGCCGCGCAGGAGATGTTGGACGGTATGCTTTTATGCCCATTATACACCCTCGATTATTTCGATTTTCTGACCCGGCTTAATGGTGACCGATGCCTTCTTATATCCGGACGTGTAGCCCTCCGAGCGTCCCAACCGTCGTGGCTTGCCCCGAAAATTTGCTACCTTCACGTCGATGACCTCTACGTTGAACAATTTTTCGACCGCCGCTTTTATCTGATGCTTGTTTGCTCTCTTGTTTACCTCAAACTGATAACAATTCATTTCTCGTAATCGATCTGCTTTCTCTGTTATGAGTGCCTTCTTTATGATTTTTTCGTAGCGCATCGTTGCTCCAATTTCTCTAACCCCTTCTTCGTCATGACAAAGCATTGCGCAGATAATATATCAAGACAATTTATATCATCCACCTTCTTTATATAGACAAAGGGTATATTACGTCCTGCTAGTTTTAAATTTTGATTTATCTTATCAACACCGATCAACGTCTTTTCCTTCGTTATATTGATGTTCTTTAAAATATCAGCAAACACTTTTGTTTTTGGTGCCTCAAGGTCAAGATCTTCAATCACGAAAATCTTGTTCTCTTTCGCCTTGGCGCTGAGTGATGAGATGAGTGCCTTTATTTTCTTCTTTTTCGGAATGCTCATCGAATAGTCGCGTGGTTTTGGGCCGAAAACAACACCGCCTCCTCTCCAAATCGGTGAGCGAATACTACCGTGCCGTGCCCAACCAATGCCCTTCTGACGCCATGGCTTACTGCCACCACCCTTCACTTCAGCACGTGTCTTGGTATGAGCAGTCCCTTGTCGTCTATTCTTCAAGAGTGCGGTGACATTCTCCCAGAGAAGCGTTTTGTTCACCTCACTATTGAATATTGTATCGTTCAACGTTACGGTGCCAACTTTCTTGCCGGTTTTAGCAAACAACGTTTTCTGCATTTACTCTTCTTTCATTATTAGGAGGTAGCCATTTTTAGCACCCGGGACTGCCCCCTTGACATACAACATATTCTTTTCCTTATCAACCTTCACCACTTCTAAATTTTTCACCGTCACCCGTTCGTTGCCGTAGCGTCCAGGCATGGTTTTGTTCTTCCAGATTCTGCCTGGCGCTGTACCAGGGCCAGATGAACCCGTTCTGCGGTGCGCCATGGAACCGTGCGAAGCAGGACCGCCGTGCCAACCCCACCGTTTCACGCCGCCAGCAAAACCTCTGCCTCTTGTCCATCCTGTGACAAAGACCGTATCACCATTGTTGAATATCGATACATCTAATGTTGCACCTGCTTTATAATTCTCAATGCGTTCGACTCTTATCTCAAAGAGTCGATTCACTGATTCTAATTTTGCTCTCTTGATGTGGCCGGTCATCGGTTTGTTGTTTTTTTTCTTCTTACCAAACGCGAGCTGGATTGCAGTATAGCCGTCTCGCTGCGCATCTTTGACCTGAACCACAGGGCACGGTCCGGCCTCAATGATACTCACTGGAACGACATTACCATTATCGAGAAAGATCTGAGACATACCAATTTTCTTTCCGATGAGGCCAATCATCTCACATCGCCTTTACTTCAATATACACGCCAGCAGGAATCTCGAGTTTATTGAGCGCATCGATGATATCCGGTGTGACGTCGATTAATTCGATGAGACGCTTGTGAACACGCAGCTCGAATTGCTCGCGCGACTTCTTATCGACATGGGGAGAGCGTAAGACTGTGTATAGAGATCGTTCTGTAGGAAGCGGAATAGGACCCGATATGTTTACACCAAACCGCTTTGCAGTCTCGACAATCGATTTTACCGATTGGTCGAGAATTCGATGATCGTATGATTTGAGCCTGATTCTTAGTTTGTTCATTATTCGAGAATTTTTGTAACAACACCGGCGCCGACGGTCTTGCCACCTTCGCGAATCGCGAAGCGCAACCCCTGCTCAATCGCGACCGGCGTAATCAACTCAACCTCTAAATTCGCATTGTCACCAGGC
>CP070664.1:426141-438693 GCA_020355325.1 Caldifarciminota bacterium | reverse complement strand
GCAAAAGTGTATGTTATGGGCATGAGAAAGAATGTATTCGTGGCTCGCGACGCTCATGTTCATCACCAGGTTACTATCGATGCTACCGAGGGTCCTGTTTATATCGATAGGAGGGCGGTCATTCATCCGTTTTCAACGATTATCGGCCCCTCATATATTGGTGTCGATACAATCGTCAACCGAGCAACAATAACGAAATCAAGCATCGGACCTGTCTGTCGCATTGCTGGCGAGGTCGAGGCGTGTGTGTTTCAGGGGTACGCAAACAAAAATCATGAAGGATTCATCGGCCATTCTTTCATCGGTGAATGGGTCAACCTCGGTGCGCTTACCACTAATTCTGATTTAAAGAACAACTATAGTCCTGTCCGTGTCAAGATTGGCGAAAAAGAATTAACTTCAGGAATGACAAAACTGGGATGCTTTATCGGTGACCATACAAAAACTGGCATCGGCACCTTGATTCCCACAGGAGCAGTTATTGGCTGTTTTGTAAATTTTTTTGACGGTGGTATGATGCCTCGTTATGTTCCTTGCTTTAAATGGCTTACTGCACAAAGAGTCGCAACCCATGACCTTGAGAAGGCAATCGGGACGGCGAAAGTAGTCATGCAACGCCGGAATGTCGGGATGTCGAAGCAGTATGAAAATATAATACGACAACATTACCGATGACGACATTTGTCGTAGCAATTGACGGAGGCGCTGGTTCCGGAAAGAGCACGACTGCGAAGGGTGTTGCTCAACGACTACATTTTTTTTATCTCGATACCGGTGCTATGTACCGGGCATTTACACTCAAGTATTTACAGTATAGAGACAGTGAACATATCTCCGCTACAATCGACATCGAAACAGTCAACATTCTTCTCACGAAGACTGCAATCGATCTACGCCAGGAGAATTTTGAAAATCACGTCTACCTCAATGGCAATGACGTCACCGTGGATATTAGAACCTCGAGGGTCAGTAGTTTTGTCTCACAAGTCTCAGCAATACCTGAAGTGCGTCGTTGGATGGTTCAGCAACAACGTGAGATAGCCGTTGGTAAAAATGTCGTGTGTGAAGGAAGGGATATCGGCACAATTGTCTTTCCTGATGCTCAGGTGAAAATTTTTATGACGGCTGACCTCCGGGTCAGGGCGCAACGAAGGCAAAAGGAACTGGCTGAGCAACATGGAGAGTCTCGTTTCGAGGACGTCTTGAAAAACTTACAATTTCGCGATAACTATGACTCGACGCGGACACATTCGCCTCTCAAGAAAGCTCGTGATGCTATCGTCCTTGATACGACACATTTAACGATTGAAGAAGAAATCGCTGCTGTCGAGAACATAGTCAGAGAAAGATTGCATCACCAATAAAGGTCGCATCACACATTTCAAACCCTGCACCTTTTTTGGTATTTACGATCGAGCCGGGCTGGCAATTTTCAGCGCTCATTTTCACTTTTACAGACAAGTTTTCGATGTTGAGATTTTAAATTCTATGCTCGAAATTTTATCAAAATAATATCGCCGTCTTGAACAATGTACTCTTTACCTTCAATCTTTGTGAGACCAAGGTGTTGAGCTTGAGCAAATCCCTCTGCTTTCATGAAATCAACGTAATTGAGGACTTCAGCCTTAATGAAACCTTCTTTCATGTCCGAGTGTATCATGCCTGCCGCGTCGACCACTTTTGTACTGTCTTTTACAGGCCATGCGCGTGCCTCTTCACCTTTTATTGTATAAAACAATATCATTGAGAGTTTCTCTAAACAGAGACCTATGAGTCCTGATAAACCACGTGGGTTTAGGCCACTATCTTTGCGCAATTCTTCTTTTTCTTTTTCCTCGAATTCTAAAATATCCTCCTCCAATTTCACGGAGCACCTGTATCCATCTACGCCATTTTTGAATTTCCCGTCTTCATCAAGATTGAGGACAATAATCTCGGGTTTGGTTAAAAGGAGTGGAAGATCAGCTACTGTTTCGTCTGGGATTTTACCCCGGTTTATATCTTCTTTCATTTTACAAAGTTGATTCATTTCTTCTCTGCATTCTGCCTTTTTCTTGATTCTTTCTATCCTACGCTCAACGATTTCCAGATCTGCTAAAAAGAGTTCGGTCCGAACAATCTCATAATCTCTCTGAGGAACAATGTCGCTATCGGTGTGAGGAATATCTGGATTCGTAAAACACCGTAACAGGTGAATAATAAGATGGACATCACGAATGTGTGCAAGGAATTTGTTGCCCAACCCGTCTCCCTTGTACGCATTTTTTATCAACCCCGCTATGTCGATGAATTCAATGCTCGCGAATCTTACTTTGGAAGACTTTGTAATTTCAACAATCTTCATTAATCGTTCATCGGGAATCGTAGCCATTCCTACATTTCTATCGATTGTTGTAAAGGGAAAGTTTGCAACCTGGGCATTGGCCTTGGTTAAAAGATTGAATAAACTCGATTTACCGATATTGGGGAGACCGATGATGCCGACCTTCATGGTAAATTCTAAATCCTAATATCTAAATACTAAATAATACCGAAATCCAAAACGCAAAAGATGTTTTGCTATTTGAATTTGTATCATTTGAATTTGTTTAGGGTTTCGGATTTCGTGCTTCGAATTTGACCGCCAAGTCAATAGTGTTTATATAATTCAGCGCTCGTTCGAATCCACTTTTTATGAAAATTCTGATTCCTCTTATGCCCTCTTCAATTACTGCGTTTACAATTTTCTTTTCTCTCGATTTAAATGGACTAAGGACATAGTTCGTGACTTCCTCCTGTGGATGTCCGATACCTATGCGCAGGCGCGGGAAATCAAAATTTTCGAGTGTATGGATAATTGAGCGAAGCCCTAAATGACCACCATCGCTGCCACTACTCCGCATTCTGATTTTACCGAGTGGAAGATTAATGTCGTCAACAACAATTAAAAAATCCTGTGGCATTTCGCGAAGAACTTTTGCAACCACGACTCCTGATTGATTCATCCAACACATGAGTTTAATAAGATGTACCGTTTTCTTATTAATTTTTATTGTGGCAATTTTATAATCGCGGCGTCGACGAAACTTCTTTCTATACAATCTCGCACACCGATTTACGAGTAAGTAACCGACATTATGTCGGGTCGTACGATATTGTGCACCCGGATTACCGAGTCCGAAGATTATCATTTTTCCTTTGGCTCGGTTTTCTCAGACTCCTTTGCTTCTTCCTTTCTTTCTTTTTCCTTCTCTTTCTCTTCTACCCCCTCTTCTACTCCTTCTTCTCCTTCTACCTTAACCTCTTCCGGGACCTCGGCCTGCGGTGCTACTTCAACGGCTCGCGGTACTAAAACCGATACTACAGTTGTCTCTGGGTTTAACTCGAATTCGACATTCGGCAGCGCGATGTCTTTTAAATGAATCGACTGGCCAAGTTCTAATTGCGAAATATCAACATCGATATGGGAAGGCATCTCATCAGGAAGGCATCGAACAACGATTTCGTGAAGATGTTGATCTAAAATCCCTCCTTTCTTTACCCCTGGTGCTTCGCCGATTGCGTGTATTGGAACAGCTGTCCTAATTCTTTCTTTCTTGTGTATATGCTGAAAGTCTATGTGAAGGAGCTCACCGGTTGTTGGATCATGTTGTATTGTTTTTATTACACACAGATAATTTTTTTTCTCAAGTTTGAGGTTAACCGTGACTGTTTCTTGTTGCAGTCTATCCAAGATTTTCTTAAACTCTTTCATGTCAATATAAATATTCCTCGTCTTTTCTTTATGACCGTATAAGACTGCTGGAATTTTTCCTTGTCTTCTTAATCGCTTAAGATCGCCTTTTTTCTCGGCCTTGAAAGGCGTTGTCTGCAAATCTATTTTCATTCTGCTACCTCCTTAAATAGTACACTTATCGATTCGGCTCGGTGAATTCTCATGATCGCCTCACCCAAAATTCCCGCTACAGACAAAACTTTAATTTTTGCTATATGTCGCTCGGGCGGAAGCGGAATCGTATCGGTGACGACGAGTTCTTTAATCGGAGACTCCATCACTTTTTGCGGAGCATTGCGGGAAAGAAGGGGATGTACAACACAGGAATAAACTTCCTTTGCTCCTTTCTCAACAATAGCCCTGGCGGCATCAACCATCGTGCCACCGGTGTCGAGCATATCATCGTAAATAAGTGCACTTTTGCCTTCAACTTCTCCAATTACATTTAAAACAAGTGCTTGATTTGGCCCGGTTCGCCGTTTTTCTACAATAGCAACGGGTAAATCTTCACGTAAACGTCGGGCAAAGCCGCGTACTCTGTTCGCACGACCCAAGTCAGGAGAAATGATGACATAATCTTTCAGTTTCCGTTTGTGATAATATTCAAGAAAGACTGGTACAGCGTACAAATGGTCAACGGGAATGTCGAAAAACCCTTGAATCTGCTCGGCATGGAGGTCCATCGTTAAAATCCTGTCCGCACCACTTTTTGTAAGAAGACTTGCAATCAATTTGGCAGAAATGGGTACCCTCGGTTCATCTTTTCGATCCTGACGTGCGTAGCCAAAGTAGGGAATTACTGCGGTTATTCTGTCTGCAGAGGCCCTCTTAGCGGCATCTAAAAATAGTAATAGTTCTAAAATATTGTCTGCTGGAGGATAGGTCGATTGAATTATAAAAACATCACAGCCACGTATGTTTTCTTTGATCTTTATCTTCAACTCACCGTCGGCAAAACGGGTCGTCGAACTTTCGCCGATAGGGACTTTAATTTTCTCGGAAATTTTTTTTGTTAGTCCTTGGCTCGCGGTTCCTGCAAACAACTTTATATCTTGACTCATCCAACCTCCTTTTTGCCGCTCGGGCAAAACACGGAATTACACGGATAACGACACAGCATGACACGGATTTTTATCAATATTTTTCTCCGTGTCTCCCCGTCACCCTGTCTCTTTTTCTTAGAACTGGGGCGGGAGGAGTCGAACCTCCGCACCAGGATCCAAAATCCTGTGTCCTACCACTAGACGACGCCCCAATAAAAAATCGTCTTACGTTGTACGGCATCGATACCCGTTTTTTTTAACGTTGAACGTTTACCGAATTTCTATCCGTATTACGATGCCGAAAAACGATACTGGCGGCTGAGCCGTATAACGTCCATCGATGCCTATCAGATGGTACTAACTTCAAAATATTGTGCACCTATTCCTGCCAGATAAGCAAGTGCTTTATCTCTCATGCTTTCATCATTCAATGTATAGAGACACGAACCACTGCCTGATAAAGAAACAAGAAAACAGCCAGCCATAAGCAAACGTGTCTTTACATCCACGAGATCCGGATGGTGTTTAAAAATTACCTTTTCAAAATCATTTGCTAATGGAAATCCTTTCCTTTCTTTTTTGTTTTTCTTCTTGCCACTATCTTTCTCCAGAAAAACTTCCGGGTCAGGTTGTGGAGAAGCCACGATAAATTCATCATATGCCTGGTACGCCCATTTCGTTGAAATTGAATATCCGGGATAGTAAATAATAAGCGACATCCGCGGCAGTTTGAAGAATTTTAGCTCGTCACCCTTGCCACGGGCATACGCAGCACCACCTTTTATAAAAAAGGGTACATCGAGACCTATGTCTTTGCTCAATTCCATCAATTCTTCATCATTGATATTCAATGCGTAAAGCTCCCGCATTCCTTTAAGCACGGCCGCCGCATCTGATGAACCTCCACCGAGGCCGCCACCTATTGGTATATTTTTTATCAAATTAATTCTGACCCCTTTCTCAACGCCGTATTTTTTCTTGAAGAGATCCGCGGCTTGATAGCATAAGTTTTCTTCCGCAGGCATATTCAACCCCTGGGTATCAATAATAATTCCAGAATCTGTTTCTTCGATTCTGATGAAGTCGGCTAAATTCGTCGTTGTGAGCGTTGTTTCGATGTTATGAAAGCCATCGTCTCTTTTATTAAGAATTTTTAAACCAAGATTAATTTTTGCCCACGCCTTTAAAGCAATCATCGTACAACCAGCACCTTTACTCTCACCACGCCATTTTTTATCATATTTATCTCTTTCGCGGCAGCAAACGAGAGATCGATTATCCTGCCTTTAACAAATGGACCCCGATCATTTACTCGAACAATCACAGACTTGCCATTTTTTAAATTCACCACCTTAACCCTCGTTCCGAACGGTAGTGTCTTGTGGGCACATGAAAGGGTCCATTTATTGTAAATCTCGCCAGAGGCGGTTTTTTTACCATGAAATTCATCGCCATAATAAGAAGCCATGCCGTACTGAACTGTTGTGCTCTGTGCACCTAGAAGACAGCAACAGGATGTGAGAAAGCATAATATGCTCACTAATCGTATTATATCCTAAATGATTGTTTTGTCAATGAATCACAGTGGGTGCGCCAAGGCCCCAGTAATCAAAAGAGGCCAACACCACTGTTGATGGGTCTCATAATGAAAAGTGAATCTGTTGTGAGCAACAGCGTTATTTGTCCCGACGTTACTTTATAAAAAAATCTTTTAAATTCCCCTCGCTTGAGAAGATGCGGTGTTCACCTTTATGAATGACCTCGACAGTGCCGTTGTTATCTATCGTTAGATTAATTTTTCCTCTCTTACAGGAGAGACAGAGTGGGAAAAGATAGGTCCAATTTTTCTTACTTAATAAATCAATCGAGTATATGTAATCCCACATTTTACCTGAATAGGGATTCCGATTATGAAACGCCATATATCTGCAATGAGGAGAGACTGCATAGTTTACCATTCTTTGCCATTCACCCTTCTCGATGATAACAGTTTTTTCTCTATTCTTATACGTTGACAGACGCGGTAATGTTCCATTTCGCTCTGTATCGACAATTATTACCAGGCTATCGAATACATTCGATAATTTAAAAGAAAGTTTTCTTTGATCATCGTTCGATTCTTCCCAAATTTTCTCTTTTTCCTCATCATAGAAGATTATCTTTGTCTGTAAAGGCTGGATGTTGTTTGGAGTGTGCGTTTCTTCAAAGACGAAGAATGATTTGCCGTCTGGCGAAATCTTTGCTTTCCTGTGTATTGTAATGTTTAATGTATCGACTTTTTGAATCTCGTCACCCAAGATCCACGTGTCTGCGACACTATCCTGCACCGTAAAAAATAATGTGTCTCCATTTTGATATACTAATGTATTGAGTACGAGCACGAGCACGATCATATTAGAATTATACTAACCAAAAAACTTTTGTCAAGACACGGTTTTTGTACTTACTGCAATATTTATGCCAAAAATTTTTTTCTAATTTTACTTTTTTCTTGACTTTTGTCTTTTTCTGAATACACTTAAACTTGCCCAAAAATGGTTGTGCACAAAATATTTGCGTACGTATAAAAGGTGTCTAAATTTCACAAGATAATGAGGAGGATTATGTGGATAACTGTGTGGATTTCTGTGGGTAACATCCAATGACTGAACAGGCAAAACTTACATGGGAAAATATTCTCAACTACGTTAGGGAGAGAATAAATCCTCAATCGTTTGTCACGTGGTTTGGGAGCAGTCAAGGGGTAGAACTTAAGGATGATGTTTTGCTCGTTGAGTTCCCAAATGGGTTTTTTATCGACTGGATTGAGGAGCACTATCACAATATTCTCGAAGAGGCTGTCGGTGAATTAAATAGCGGCAAACTGCGCTTGGCATTTAAGGCATTAAGGCAGCAGGGGGACCGTCCAATGCGGAAGAAAAAGCGTCTCATTCTCTCCCATGATGGAACAAAATTACAAGAGAGATATAGCTTTGAGAATTTTGTTGTTGGTAAAAACAATGAATTCGCCCATGCTGCTGCATTGGCAGTGGCTGAGGCTCCGGGTGAAGCATATAATCCACTGTTTCTCTACGGGGGTGTAGGGCTCGGCAAAACACATTTAATGCAGTCCATCGGCAATTTTATCCATCGGCAGTATAAACATCTGAATGTCTATTATACGCCGGCTGAAAACATCATGACAGAACTTATTGAGGCCATTCAGAAAAATCAACAAATGGCATTTAAGAGGAAATATCGAACGAAAGACATCCTTCTCATCGACGACATTCAATTTCTCTACGGTAAGGAAAGGCTTCAAGAGGAGATTTTCCATACCTTTAATTACCTGTATGGCCAGGGTAAACAGGTTGTTATTACATCAGACCGTCCACCTAGGGAGATTCTTACACTGGAAGAGCGATTGACATCGCGCTTTCAGGGTGGGCTCGTGGTCGACCTCCAGCCCCCAGACCTGGAAACGCGGATCGCAATTTTGCAGAAGAAGGCTGAGTCAGAAAACATCAAACTGCCTGCAAATGTTGCCTACTACATAGCTTCTAAGGTAAAATCTAATATTCGAGAGTTAGAGGGTTGTCTCATCAGGCTCCTTGCCCTCTCATCGTTATCTGGACAGGAGGTCACGGAACAGCTTGCCGAAGAAGTGTTAAAGGACCTTCTGGGGTCGGGTGGCAAAATAACAAAAGAGATGATAATGAAAAATGTAATCGAGGAATTCGGTTTTAGTGAAGCCGAGCTGAAGAGCAGAAAGCGCACACAAAAACTTGCGCTTGCCCGTCAAACGTCGATGTACTTAATTCGCACGTTTCTCAATCTCTCTCTTGTTGAGATTGGTGATTTCTTCGGAGGCAAAGATCATACGACAGTCATTCATGCAATTGAGAAAATTGAAAAACTAAAACACACGGACTTTTCATACAAGCAGAATTTAGAGAGGATAATTAATAGGATAAATGGTTAATAAAATGTGGAAAACTTACCGAACGCCAAATTTCCGAAAAGTTATCAAGAGTGATCCACATGTGTATCAACGTTGTATTAACAACAATGAATAAATTTTGTTCTCTTTTTTCGAATGATTTGCTGCTTATAAACATATTCACAGACACTACAGCAACAACAATATTTATTTATTATATATTGTTGTTGTTATAATGAGGAGGCTATAATGGAATTTAAAATTAAAAAAACTATTTTAGAAAAAACGCTCGCCAGTATTGTAAAAATCATTCCTCCGAAGAGTACCTATACAGTTCTTCAGAATATTATTATTGAAACCAAAGATAAAAAACTTTCGATCGAAGCAACAGATCTCGACGTTTTTATTAAAAAAGTTGTTCCGGCAGAGATTAAAGACGAAGGAAAGATTCTTATCCCCGGAAAGAAAATTCTTGAAATTACAAGAGAGTCATACATCGAAGACATATTATTTAAACTGAAAGAACTGAATTTGCAAATAACCGCAGGAAATGCACAATTCAACATACCCTCACTGGATTACCACGAATTTCCAGAAGTCCCAAAGTTTCCAGAGAAAAAGTGGTTTGAAATGGGTGTCGGTGAATTTGGAGAGATGGTTGACTCAACAATTTTTATGGTCGCGCGAGATATTAGTCGTAGGCCGATGAACGGCGTTTTGGTTCAAGTAAAAGACGACGAATTAAAATTTGTAACGACAGACGGAGCGCGTCTTGCAATGAATAGGCGCGAGAAGAAACAAACACCAGGAGAGTTGATCGTTGCAACGAAGGTGTTCGATTTAATTGATTTTGAAAACGCCGAAGAAAACCTGGAAGTGTATATTGACGAAAGAATGATGGGTGTAAAGTTTTTGGATACGACAATAATTGCACGTCTCATCGAAGGACCATATCCTAATTATGAAGGAGTTATTCCGAAAACGTTTGTGGGCAACTGCACAATAGATAAAAGCGCACTCGACGGCGCGTTGAAACGAGTTTCTCTCGTGGCGAGTCCACGCATAAAGAATGTAAAATTTGACCTTCACGAGAAAGGAATAATACTCTCTGCTTCATCACCAGATATTGGTGAGGCAAAAGAAGAAATTCCATGTATCTACGAAGGCGAAAAGTTGGGTGTCTGGTTTAATGCAAATTTAATGTTAGAAATCCTTCGCCACATTTCAACGAACGATCTTGTAATGCTGTTGACATCTCAGTCGACCGCGGCAGTGCTGAAGCCGAAAGGGGAAGAAAATCTTATGTATCTCTTAATGCCGCTGCGCATTGATAGCTTTGAATAATAATGAAGAAAGCGTACGGGCGAGAACAAGAGTTTTGCGCATCTTGGCATCTGGAGGAGGCTACGTGCAAGGTCGGAGGGGGAAACGAGGAGGTGGAATCAAATGGAGGTGCGGTTAGATTTTACATTGAACCATAAAATGTAGTCTAATATAAGCAAGATATTGACAAACAGAAAAATGTAAATATAATGATTGGCTTAAGCGATTTATGCCTTGACAATCGCGTTATATTTGTTATAATATAGTGAACAGAAAAAATTACTTATCCTGAGAGGATAATACGATCTTTGAAAATTTATGAGAATTGGCGGAAGGGTCTATGTCCAAGTTACTAAGGACGCATCGTGGATGCCTTGGCATCTGGAGGCGATGAAGGGCGTGGTAGGCTGCGTAAAGCGTCGGATAGGTGCGAACAACCTTTGACCCGACGATTCCCGAATGGGGAAACCCATCCCGTTTAACCACGGGATATTCCTCGTCTTTGGCGGGGAAGGCAAACCAGGCGAAGTGACACATCTCAGTAACCTGAGGAACAGATATTCCGAAAGTAGTGGCGAGCGAAATCGGAACAGCCCAAACCGATCTGCATGTTCAAGCGGGCAAGCGTTGTGCAGACGGTGTAGTGGGATTCAGTCGAACCCAATTGCTCAAAGGGTTGTGGAGTTACAAAATCTTGGGATAGTTGAAATCTCCTGGAAAGGAATACCATAGATGGTGATAGTCCAGTAGACAAAATCCTTAAGATCTCCATTGATTGAATTCCCAAGTACCACGGGACACGAGGAATCTTGTGGGAATCTGTCTCGACCACGAGATAAGGCTAAATACTCCCAGATGACCGATAGTGAACAAGTACCGTGAGGGAAAGGTGAAAAGAACCCCTGGCGGGGAGTGAAATAGAACCTGAAACAATGCGTCTACAATCAGCAGGAGTTTTGATCCCTTGGAAGCAATTCTGAGGGGCCATCAGAATGACTGCGTGCCTTTTGCATAATGAGCCGGCGAGTTACCCTGACCTGCAAGCTTAATTTCTCTATGAAAGTAGCGGAAGAAGGCGCAGGGAAACCGAGTCTGAATAGGGCGACTAGTAGGTTGGGATATTACCCGAAACCCGGTGAGCTACCCATGGTCAGGATGAAATTCCGGTGACACGGAATGGAGGTCCGAACTGGTGGATGTTGAAATATCCTCGGATGAACTGTGGGTAGGAGTGAAAGGCTAACCAAACCGGGTGATAGCTGGTTCTCCCCGAAATGCCTTTAGGGGCAGTCTTGGATGTTCAGTAGTGGTGGTAGAGCACTGAATAGAGGAGGACCTTTCGGGGTTCGAATCCAATCAAACTCCTAATGCTACTACTTCAAAATCCAGGAATGAGGCAGTGGGGGATAAGCTCCATTGCCGAGAGGGAAATAACCCAGACCGTCAGCTAAGGTCCCTAAGAATTGATTAAGTGGGAAAGGATGTAAAGTGACTTAAACACCTGGGATGTTGGCTCAGAGGCAGCCATCATTTAAAGAGTGCGTAACAGCTCACCAGCCGAGCCACTTTGCGCCGAAAATATACCGGGGCTCAAATCAATCACCGAAGCTGCGGTTCCGTATTCGCTTCGGCGAATGCGGAAGGTAGGGGAGCGTTCCATTGTAGGTTAAAGTCTTGCCGTGAGGCAAGATCGACGAAATGGAAGTGATTATGCCGGCATAAGTAGCGATAATCGCGGTGAAAAACCGCGACACCGTAAGCCCAAGGGTTCCTGGGGAAGGTTAATCCGCCCAGGGTTAGTCGGTACCTTAGCCGAGGCCGAAAGGCGTAGGTGATGGAAAAGCCGTCAACATTCGGCTACCATCTTAGTTTCGTTATGAACTATGGGGGAACGCTGATGGTAGAGATGGGTCCTGTGTTGGAATACAGGATCTAAGCACTTCAAGGGAGATGCCAGGTAAATCCAGTATCTCTTAACCTTGGGGTGTGATGGGGAGGCCCAAAAGGCCGTAAACCCATCTCGAGAATCAGCCGAGAAAAGCCTCTATGTCAGAAACTAGGGTGACCGTACCGGAAACGGACACACGTGGGCGAGGTGAATATCCTAAGGTGCTCGGGTGAACCCTCGTTAAGGAACTCGGCAATCTAACCCCGTAACTTCGGGAGAAGGGGTCCCCGTCTTCGGGCGGGGCGCAGTGAAAGGGCTCTAGCGACTGTTTAACAAAAACACAGGTCTCTGCTAAGCCGCAAGGCAATGTATAGGGACTGACACCTGCCCGGTGCCAGAAGGTTAAGGAAGGTTGTTAATTCCGGGATGAACCTCGGTTTAGCCCGGGATGAAGCAATCGACTGAAGCCCTGGCAAACGGCGGCCGTAACTCTAACGGTCAGTTCAGGCTACCTGAATGGGCCGTTGTAAAATCCGGCTATATGCTGGAACATCCGAGTATCTCCGATTACGCCGGACTCTGCGACTTTGGTGTCCGTCGTGACAATGTCGGAGTGCGGACAATC
>CP070664.1:423308-426041 GCA_020355325.1 Caldifarciminota bacterium | reverse complement strand
TCGCCTGTGGCTCGGGATCTTCGAACCCGCAAACGGAGTGCGGGATCTACGAGAGTCCTGCGCTTACTCTCAATTCCGCCATTTCGACAAGCTCAATACAGGCATCTCGGCTTAACCTAGGGCAGTGGATACAGGCCACAGGGATTAGTAGGAAGAGTATAACCAATATAATGTTTGTGTCAACGTTCATAGCGATTGAAACGATATTAACGTTCTAAACGTTTTGCAGGAACCTCGTCATTGCGAGAAGCGAAGTCCCGCCGCTTCAATGTGTCAAATGTTTAGATTTGACCCCATTCCTCACCTCCTAAACATGCACTCGTTTCCGATGCCATCTCAACAGCAACCTTTTTAAAGCGCAGTCGATTATACTGTTATATGAACAGCAATGATGCAATGCTGATTGATTATGTCAGACGAATGATCAATGCCGGTGCGAAAAAAATCGTGATACCAATGTATCTGATGCAGCATGCTAGCCACGAAGCCCTCGCTGAAATAAGGCGGTTATGCAAACTAAACAACCTAGAGCTTGAGGTGAGGGGGTAATTAATTCTAAAAAGGGTGTCGGTAAAACCACCTGCTCTTTGCGGCGCCAGAAATGAGTTGTGGGCTGTTCATCCGTGATGCTATGTCAACTACTTGATTTAGTATGTGAAACGACATATAATATAGTTGGAGAAATGGTGTGAGGCTAAAAAGGCTCCGTTTAAAAATTTCCGTTTTTGGACGATGATAGTAGAACAATATGAATAATTTGACACAATCTACACAGGCAATACATAGGCTATTTATTATTTCCTTCTATATGTATATCTTTTCATTTGCGTATGGTAGCTATGCAATAAATCCATGGGAAGTGATTGAAAATTCTGATCTCATTGCTGAATGCAAGTTTAAAGGTTATATCGACACAACGTGCATCGGTAGATTCGAAATAAAACGTATATATAAAGGTTCTCATGATATCAAGCAAATTGCGGTCTACTTATATAACTATGACGAATTTTCACAGGGGCCGATTAAAGCAACGAATCAGATGCTGTTAGTGTTAAAATCAAGACAGTATGCTGATCTCGAAGTACGCATGAAATTTGATAAATACCATATCAAAGGACTACCGCTTTTTATTCCTGCAATACAGCCAGCGTCACACATGGCAATATTTAATTTAGATAGCCTGCCAGCATGGGGAAATGTTGAAATGGAAAGACTGCTTTGGATAAACAAAATGATTGGGCTCAACAAAGATCAACGTCGTCATGAATTAATACTGAGTTCAAGAAGTCCAAAAGAATATATCCGCAGCGAAGCAATAAGAACTCTTGCTCGCGATCTAGATGCAGAAATCCAAAGAATTTCATCGATTGAGGACAGAACATCACTATATGCTTCTCTATTAGATACAACAAGTAATCGGAATGTAGAGTTTTACGCATTAAAATTCTTCGCGGAGAACTACTATACACCAGCAATTGATGTTATACATAAAAAACTCAAACAGCTACCAGATTCTGTATGCGGAATGCTTACATACTATGTTGAATTGTTCAAAAAATATCCTGATTCAGTTGCGGCAAAAATTTTATTGGAAAGAATCACAAATCTGGATTTTTTAAAGTATCACTATCACAGGTATGCGAGACCTAATTATCGCATCATTGGGTTGAAAGAGGTTGCAGATATTGGTGGATTAGTCAATTTGACCCTCGGATATAGAAAGGATGACATATATGCAGATCTATATAAAGAAATAGTTGTGAACGTTCAGGATTCAGCATATGTTACAAACATTTTTCCGTTAATTTTACAATTATTTAAATCATATGTAAAACCTCAGCGAACTAAATTACTGATCGATCTATATAACATGACTGGTAAGCCGGAAATTTTTACGGTAATGTCTGCTGGAGGTGAAAAGAGCGCCCTTTCATTCCTAATGAAAGCTATAGAGGATAGCACTTATGATATATATGCAGTACTCTCTGCTCTTGGCAACTATACAGACTCTGAAGTCGGTTCACTGCTAGTAGACATTATTCAGCAGAGCACAAAAACCAGTCTACAAAACAGGGCGATTGCTACTTTGACGAATGTGCTAAGCCATACTTCTGGTAACCCTTCAATTAAAACAGTGAGATTCATTCGTGAAAAACTGGAATCAATGAGCGACTGGGATACAAGAAAAACTGAAGTATGGAAGATGCTTGACCTTATTAGTGCATCAAAGTCCGATACGATTGTTGAGTTAATAAAAAATGAGATTAAAAAATCTTCTGCTAAAGAAAAAAAACAAGCGTTGACTCGCAAATTAGATGCAAAATCTTCAAAGAAGGCATTCGATTTTCTTTATTCTCTGATGTTAGATAGATCCGAGGATATTGATGTGCGGGTAGCAGCACTATGGCAATTCGCATGGTATCAAGATACACTTGTACAAAGGGCAGTAGTCGATATCGCAATCTCAAATGATGAAGATTTAAAACTCCGAATAGATGCCATACGTATACTGATGGATAATCAGAAAAAACCATCTCTTGCTGCAATGCCGCTTATCAGTGTTTTGGAGACATATACAACATGGGAACAATATAAGGACCTCGGAATGTGGACTGGTTTTATGAGCTATCTTCATAATAAAGACCTGACCAATGAAGATTTGAAGAAGTTAGATGAGTGCCTTGGTGATTTTTACACGCAATATATGTGTGAAAAATCAGTGACTGAGCGATT
>CP070664.1:419997-423208 GCA_020355325.1 Caldifarciminota bacterium | reverse complement strand
CGAGCAGGACGAAGATTACTCTACGCTCGGTGTGACTGTCTACAACGATAGTTCAACGTATAGTTATGACCCTGGTTCGGCCTATAATGTTCAGATTCCCTCATACGAGAGTGCGGAGACGTGGGTACAGAAAGCAGATGGCGCAGTAGGGAAAATCAACTTTGCATATAGAAGCGTGCAGGTCTTTGCTGATTATGATGATATCTATGCAAATGTTGAAAATACGGTCTATGTTTACTACAACACTGCTGAAGGTGATAACGTTGCTTATGTCATTATGGATGCCGACACGAACGAAATTTTATTAGTCGAATTGAACCCTTAAATTCCCGCTTGTTGCGCGTAATGAATCGGATAAGACGGACGCTGGTTACATCATATACAATCCGCCATGATTTATTTTTTAAATACAGTCATAATAATTACTCATCGAATGTCAATACAACACAGAAGACTTTATTTATGCTTCAGCACGCTGCGAATATAATGAGTGTGTAAAGTTTTGGATAAATCCAAAACTCTTATGTATTGACTTAGTGGAAAAATTTAATACTATTAAGGCGGTGACACATAATCCGCGCGTTTGTCAGCATTTTTGCATAGATTCATGTAACTCGAGTACTGTAAATTATATACGAAGGATATGATGAACCAAGGTTTTGATAACCAGAAATATGTGAGGGAACAGAGCGACGCGATTCTCAATCGGGTGAATCAATTCAATAACAGACTCTATTTGGAATTTGGTGGTAAACTCATTTTTGACTATCATGCTTCAAGGGTTTTACCTGGTTTCCATCCCAATGTGAAGATGCAGCTATTGCAACAGCTTAAAGATAAAATGGATATTCTATTATGCATATATGCTGGAGATATTGAGCGCAAAAAAGTGAGGGCTGATTTTGGTATCACGTATGATGTAGATACGTTACGATTAATCGATGATTTAAAAGATTGGGGTCTATCCGTCAAAGGGGTCGTTATTACGCGCTTTGATAATCAGCCGACCGCGACGATATTCAAAAACAAACTGGAACGCAGCGGTATAAAAGTTTTTACACATATGTATACCAAAGGTTATCCAACGGACGTCGATACCGTTGTGAGCGATGAGGGCTATGGAGCTAATGAATTCATCGAAACCGACAAATCATTAGTCGTGGTTGCTGGACCCGGACCAGGGAGCGGGAAGCTGGCTACATGCCTTTCTCAGCTCTACCACGATTACCGACGAGGAATGAAGTCTGGCTATGCTAAATTTGAAACATTCCCCATTTGGAATATCCCGTTAAAACATCCTGTTAACGTAGCCTATGAAGCAGCCACCGCGGATATCGGTGATTTCAATGTGATCGATCCGTTTCATTTAGAAGCTTATGGGAAGACTTCAATTAATTACAATCGTGATGTAGAAGTGTTTCCCGTGCTTCAACGAATCCTTATGAAGATTATGGGTACGGCTTTATACAAATCACCTACGGACATGGGTGTTAATCGCGCAGGATTTTGTATTATTGATGATGAGGCTGTGCAGGAGGCAGCTAAGCAGGAACTCATACGTAGATATTTTCGCTATCGATGTGAATACGTGATGGGATTCGTGGATAGAGAAACCGTTCAGAAAGTAGAGTTGTTGATGGAAGACATGAATATTAAGCCTGAAGACCGTTCAGTCGTTGAGCCATCACGCCGTGCAGCGGTAGAAGCACGAGAAAAAGGTAAGGGTAATGAAGGCATTTTCTGTGGTGCTGCAATACAATTGCATGATGGTACAATCATTACCGGTAAAAATTCTGTTCATATGCATGCAGCATCCAGTATGGTGCTCAATGCTGTGAAAAAATTGGCGGATATTCCAGACAAAATCCATCTTTTGTCACCAATGGTTATAGAATCAATAACAAGTTTAGATAAATATTTTTTAGAATCGAAAAAGACGGTAAGCCTCGACTTAGAAGAGACCCTCATTGCTTTGAGTATCAGTGCTACTACAAACCCTACTGCTCAGCTCGCTTTAGAACGATTAAGAGACTTAGAAGGGTGTGAGGTACATATTACATACATACCGACTACAGGAGACGAAAAGGGATTGCGTAAGCTTGGAGTGAATTTGACCAGTGACCCCAATTTTTCTAGTAGCAGTCTGTTCACTGGATGATATTGAATCATAATAAATATAACCATTTAACTATTTGAGTTGAAAGGAGTTTATTTATGACAAAAATATTCAACCTAACGATTGCCGTAGTACTCTTAGCTATGGCATTGGGCTGTGGACGCAAGGTTATGGTTCCACCCAGGATTGACCTCAAGCCACATGAAGTCATCGGAATTATCGAGTTCGAGTCTTCGAATGAAGGTAAGCTCGCGTCTCTCGCGACACGAAGGTTCATGAATGCAATTCGTAGGGATCAGGGAATGGTGCGCATCGTCGAATTGGGTGCTGAGGCTGAGGTTCTCAAGGAGATCGGCCGCGACCGGCTCGACCAGGCCGCATTCAAGGCGATCGGCGAGAAACATGACGTGAGCACTATTTTCACGGGCGAACTCATCGTCTCCGAGGTCAGGCCGAATATCTCACTCGGATTATTGTTTGGTCACATGAGCTTCAGTGCAGAGGTAGACGCGACACTCGCAGCACAAATGGTCGAGACATCGAGCGGAGCATCAGTCTGGAGTGAGTCCGCAGATGCAACGCGAGAAGTTGGCAACGTTAGTCTCTTCGGCGGCAAGTATTTTGTTTTTGATGCCGAAGACCCAGAAAAGGCGTATGGTAAACTCGTCGATGCCTTAGTTGAGGAGACGACTGTAGACTTTAGGGTGACCTGGAGGCGCGAGTAGGCTACTGGCTCGTTTATCAAAGATAGAAGTTTTAGGATTTAATCGGCTCGTCGTAACGGTGAGTGGGAGAAGGGGGGAACACAATATGGTTACCCCCCCTCTACGACATAAAGGTATGCTACTTTAAAAGAAGTATCTGTTGAGTAGCCTTGTAGCTGCTGGTTTCGAGCTGCACAAAGTAGACGCCGCTCGGAGCTCTTCTGCCTGAAGTATCTCTTCCATCCCAGAAAAGAATTGCAGCACTCGTTGAAGGTAGGGAGAATCTCTTAACCAGTTGACCAGTCACATCGTAGATTGTGACATGCGCGTCTTTTGCCCTATCCGAGGTTGCTATGCCATACCTGATCGTTGTGCGTTCACTGAATGGATT
>CP070664.1:415703-419897 GCA_020355325.1 Caldifarciminota bacterium | reverse complement strand
CTCCGCTGTGATTGCTGCATCCAGTAGAGGACGTACTTTCTTTTCTTGACTGTATTTTCGTTGAGAATTTTAATCCTGTCTGATTGTATCATCACATCCTCACGCAATCAACAGATAGCTCTTTCCATGTCAATACCAATTCAGGCGTGTCTGTCACGCAACAGGGATAGCAGAAATGTGCGAATGCGCATTGCTGTTTCGCACCAGGTTGGAAATGCGGCATAGTGCCGATGCGCGGCGAGGCTCATCGTAACCAGGCGTTTATCATCGTGAAGCAACAGACGCAGAAAGTGTGCAAGAGAAGAACTGTCGTCGGGTTCGACGAGGAATCCATCTTCACCATGACGGATGATTTCTTGCGCACCGCCCATCGTAGAAGCAATTGCGGGTAAGCCAAATCCCATACCTTCCAGATACGCGATGCCAAAACCTTCATACGACGACGGTACCACGAGCACATGGCTCGTCTTTAAATGGCGCGCCAGTTCATCGTCGTCTATAATGCCGGTATACGCTACGCTCTGTGCGATTCCTCTGCTACGACGCACCATCGGGCGTGCATATCGTTCGTCCATGGTCAAGCTGCCAACTACGGTCAGGGCCCAATCAGTCGTGCGAAGTTCTGCCAATGCGTCGAGCAGAATATGCAGTCCTTTACGTGGAATTACATTTCCCAAAAATAGTATCTGTCGTGGTCCTTTTTGCGCTGCTCGTTCGACAATCTCTGCCTCGGTAATCGTCTGCACAAAACGGTCTCCACCAGGAGAGGCAACGATCGATGCTTTTCGGTGTCCTATGCAATGTTCCACGGCACGCTGAGTATCTTTGCTGTTATATATAAAACCATCGACGCTCGAGAGGTAATGGCGTTCAACCCAGTGATAAAGAACTTTTTGCCAGTTCGGGTGTGTCTCACGACTGCGCAGATGATGGACGATTGTAACAATCGGATACATAACTCGTTCCCGTAACAGATGATTGAGCAGAAAGCATGAGGGATGATTTAATTCATCTTCGATGAGTACATCCAGCGGCATGTGCGTTAATCTCTCGAGGAGTGGGCGTGAGAAGTTATCCATGATGTGACACACATAATTGCGCCATGGTATAGACACAATCGAAACACGATCTCCTTTCCTGCGTAAGTATTCTACTAATTGACGGTCGTAGAGGTAGCCGCCCGAGACTTTCTGCAAATTGTCGTAGATTACAAGGCCAGCATGCAATTACAACTCCTTGCGAAATGAGGCATACGCAATCGTGTTCTCCCATATCGTCACGGTAATTGCCGTTATGTTTGGTGCTTTTATAAGGCTGGTAAAACGCTCACAAAAAATACGGGCGAAATGTTCAATACTCGGATTGAGACCTCTGAATTCTGACAATGCATTCAACGTTTGCTCTCTGTAGTGGGCAATGACCGTATTGAACATCTTCTCAATCTCTACGATATCGACAAGATATCCATGTTCGTTGAGCACAGATCCCTCAAGTTTTAATTCGACATGATAATGGTGTGCATGGGGTTTATTCTCTTTACCCCAATCGCCGCCAACAAGAAAGTGAGAGGCGTGAAACTCTCTTTTCACGGCAACGCTATACATACCGTGCTCTGCGATATTACTGATACGTCAAGAGAACCTGAATAGCCGTGTGTGGGCGCTTGTCCAAGAGTGAATAGGCCTTTGCTGCCCGTGTAACTGGATATCGATGCGTAATGAAGTGTTCTGATGGTTTTATGAGCCGTAGCATGCGCAGTGCCGACAGGATACGGCGTTCCTTGTCCCAGCGTCCAATCAGTACCGGTGCAATGGTGCTGACCTGACTACTCACGAGCCGAATCCGACTGCGATGAAATCGACCACCAAGTGCTACTGGTGATTTCTTTTGTCCATACCATGAACCGATCACGACACGTCCATGAAAGCCCGTGACCGCGATTGCCTGATCCAGAGCCTCTGGTTGACCCGAGAGCTCTAAGACAAGATCAGCATAGGAATGACGGGTGGTGTCTCTCAAGAGCGATTTGATGCGCTCGCACACGTTCCTGCCATGAGGGTCTAAACTGGCGTGCGCACCCTGAAGGATCGAGGCTTTTCTTCTGAGCGGATATCGATCCAGTGTAATGAGACGGACCAGGGGAAATCGAGCAAGCAGAGACGTCGTCAAAAGGCCGACAATACCCTGCCCGAAAACGACGACGTTTTCTCCGATCAAGGGACGTCCGTCCATCACGAAGTTAATGGCAGTTTCCATATTTGACAAAAAAGCTGCGTCTTCCGGTGCAATTTCGTCGGTAAGTTCAACTAAATTATCAAGAGTAGCAGTGAAATAACTCTCATGAGGATGAAACGCAAAAACGGTTTTTCCTCTCCATGTTTTATTGATTCCTTTGCTTATTTCAATGATACGTCCGACCGCCGAATATCCATATTTTAATGGAAATTCGAAAGAACCAGAGAGCGTAGGAATTGTTGTATCTGCAGACATCTCTTTTGGTGTCCCGCCACGATACACGATAAGTTCGGTACCAGAACTTATAGCAGATACTATTGTCTGAACGAGTACCTGCAGAGGTTTTAGAGGTGGTACGCGCTCTTCTTTAATAGAGACCGAGCGGCGACCCGTGAACCATACTGACATCCGTTTCATGAATCTTCCCATGTTACCGAGCCCCACACAACGAGGTCCTGACCAAGGCGATGATGCTGATAGTTTTTTATTTTGGGGAAATAGTTAATCGCCGGTTTTTTTATCATGTGAGAACACAAGAGCTTTTCTACACCATGCAAGCCGCCGACAATGAAAGGGGTTATCGTTATCACAAATTGATCAACCAACCGTTCATTTAAGAAACTTGTGATGATGCGTGCACCGCCTTCTACGAGGAGGCTATTGACTCTACGATGAGCCAACTGGTGTAGTAATTCATGGAGGTCAACCTGACAATCGCTCGTCGTTTTTACTCGTATCACCGTTACTCCCCTTGTTTTTAACAACCGCTGGCGTTCTCGGTCAGCGCTTTCTGTGGTAAAAATCCAAGGCAGCTTATTGTTATTCAAGGTCTTTGAGCCTATTGGAAAACGGAGGTTGCTATCGAGTATGACAGGTTGTGGATTTTTTCCTCTTATGAGGCGTACATTGAGTCGTGGATTGTCTGCCAGTATCGTACCGATGCCGACGAGTATGGCGTCGTGGGCCGCTCGTAACGTATGCCACAATCGTAAGGATTCACGGCCGCTCAGCGTGAGGGGATAGCCTCTCCGCGCAGCAATGCTCCCGTCTAAACTCTGGGCATAGGCGAGTGTAACGAGCGGACGGCCGTACCGTTTTCGGTGCCTTGTTGCCTTTGCCAAGAATCGTTTAATTGGAAGCATGCGCATGAATCTTCTTGAAGCGATTATCCTGTGAAGCAATCTCGACTGCCATCAGAGCACTTTTTTCTTTATCTTTTATTTCCAGCATTATGTCAAAATCAAATGGTTTTGTTGCATCCAGAAAGGTCTTGAAACGACTCAGATTTATTGTTTCCGTATGTGTTCCTGGTAATCGTCCTCTTTTCTGATGGCTGTAGTCGACCATTGGGATTCCATCTTTTCTATCCCATGTTTTAGTGAAGATCTCAAAGGCTTTGCAGAGCTTTTCTCCTGAGTTGTTCAGTTCGTGGTGAAAAAAATCAAACACAATTGGGATTCCTGTTTCTTTATGAATGGTGTAGCAATCCTGCAGGGTGTACTGCTTGTCGTCATTTTCTATGACGAGTCTCTCCTTGATGCTTGTGTCAATTTTTTCATATCGTTGTATGAATCGTTGTATGCTCTTTTTCTTATCACCATACACACCACCAACATGAATCTGTATTTTTGCCGAACCCGGAACGCCCAAGAGGTCGAGAACATCGGCATGATATCTTAGTTCCTTGACACTTCTCTGGAATACTTCGTTGTCGACAGAATTGATGAGAGTAAATTGATCAGGATGCATAGATACTCGTATCTTATGGAAATTAATAAATTCACCGAGTGCCCGGAATCTTTTATTAAAAAAATTCTGCCACTCGAATGTATTGATTGGATGCGAGCCGAATGGAACAATGTCAGACGTGATTCTAAAAAAATATAAATTATGCTCTATGTTGAACCGTAATATGGTGAAGAGACAATCTAAATTATTCCCGATGGTTTCGATTAAACG
>CP070664.1:403841-415603 GCA_020355325.1 Caldifarciminota bacterium | reverse complement strand
ACTAATACTCAAGAAGACATAAAGAATAATAGAGACAGAGTGCTTGAGTTTGCGATTGACCTGTTAAATCACGGATTCGCAAGGAAATCTGAAAAAGATAGGGAATAGTCGGTCAATAAGTAATAGGGGTAGGCGGGGTTGGCGGCGGGTGGCATCACCTTTGAAAACCTATCTCACAAGAAACCATGGGGTAAAATCCCCGCAACAAAAATTACGGAATCTTCCCGTACTACGTACGAGGACAGGTCGATATATCGACAAGCATGTTACAATAACAGATAGTAGGGGCACTGTAGTGTTAACTTGACAAGGTGTAGTATATACTTATAATCTTTTGCTGTTATATAATTTCATTTAGGTAAGTTAAGGGAGTGTCGTAAATACACATTCCTACGAGACTCCGTAGGATATGTAGGCAGTATGGGGTTAGACCATATGATTCTTTAAATCAAGAATCAAAGAGTAAGGAGGTGGAAGATGAAGCAGAGGATTCTATTCTTCGGTTGCTGCATTCTGTCATTAATCCTCGTTAGCTTTGGTTGCAAAGCTGCACCTGATAATGTTGCCATCTCATCAGATGGCGTCACTATCAGTTTTGATGTGCAGGGAGAGGGGGAACCAGCACTCGTTTTTATCCACGGTTGGACCAATAATAGGAGTGTCTGGGATGCACAAATGGCTCACTTTTCAAAAAAATACAAAGTCATCGCTATCGATCTTCCCGGTTTTGGAGAATCCGGATATAACCGTACTAACTGGACGACGGCATCATTTGGTGAAGATGTTACCGCTGTTATTAAGAAGCTTAACTTGAAACAGGTTGTGCTTGTCGGCTTCTCTCTGGGCGCGTATGTTGGTATTGAAACTGCAAAGACGGCTCCAGAAAATCTTATCGGACTGGTTCTGGTAGACGAAATAAAAGATATTGAAATGAAGTATTCACCTGAGATGCTTGCCTATATGGACAGCGTTTTAATGGATGTGGTAACAAATCCGACCAACGAGAAATTGGTCGCTGGTGGCTTCAACAAGAAGAATCCGCGAGTCTCGTATGAACGAGTTCTCTCTATGCTGTCTAGCCATAAGAATACTTCCAGAATCGGCTGGAAAGAATCACTTGATGATGCTCTTCGATGGCTGAACGAAGATTGCATTGAGTCGCTTAAGAAGGTCAAGGTTCCTATTGTTTCAATTAGTTCGGACATGGAACCGACAAATGTGGAAGCCTTCAAGAAGTATGTCCCTTCATATCAGCTCAAGATCATCCCGGATGTAGCACATCTTGTGATGTGGGATAACCCTGAAGAATTTAACCGCCTGCTTGAGGAAAGCATTCAAGAATTTAAAATTAAAGCGGAATAGGAGAATCTATTTAATCGTTAAAAAACGAATTACGATACACGATACCCAAAAGGATACCAGGGAAATCAGAGGATCAGAAAAGAGCGTACTGTGTAGGGCATAGAGTGTAAGGCAGGCGGAACAAAACTCTCTGCTCTATCATATTAGAGGGTCGAGAAGGCTGACCAATTCTCCCAAATTACTTTTCTTCGATTTCACTCGGTACAGGTCGGCAACTTCTTTTATTCGCAATCGATAGGTAGAATTTCAAACCCTTGCTTTAGAAGAAATTTTATGTATCATAATTTAATCTCAAAAAAAGTAAGGAGGTGAGCGAAATGAATAATTCAGAAAAATATGATAGCTATCCGTTATGGATTGTTATTCTTGCTAATATTCTCATGCTTGCGGTTTATGTTGCAGGTGCATATATCATGTTTAGGTTAAGCCTCATTACCGGAATTTTATATGTAGTATATCTTGTTTTGCTAGAACGCCACTTTTTTAAAGAAGGATGTATCTGTTGTTATTACTATGGCAAATTATGTGCCTTTGGCAAAGGAGTTATAGCAGCAATTTTTTTCAAAAGGGGGGACCCCGAGAAATTCTGCGAAAGAGAAATCGGCTTTAAAGATTTTATTCCGCAGATTCTTGTGGTTGTGATTCCATTGATTGTGGGAATAGCCCTTCTCATTTCAAGGGGCTTTAATCTTCTCATCTTCATTGCTTTGATTTATCCAGTTCTTTCATGGTTTGTTATAAACCCCATTCTTTATGGGAAGCTCGCATGTATACATTGCAAGCAAGGCACCATATGTTGTCCGGCCCTTAAATTCTTTTCAAAGGAAAAAGGAAATAATAAAGATGAAAGAGAAGGTTGAGGACTATAGAGAAAAAAATAAGGGCGTGAGATATGTTCGTATTTAAAAAACTTGATTGTGTGCAGAATAGAAGGGATGAAGAGCCAAATGGACGGTATAGGGTCAGACTCTCCGCTTACAGCGAGAGTCCTGCACAAAGTACGAGGACAGGTAAACTTGACATCCCTTGAAATTCCAAGATAATCGGAAAGAGGAGGTCGAATAGGTGGCATACGGAACAAATCTCGACAATCACGATTATTGGTATTTTTTAGATTATTAAATGAGACAAAAAAGGCCTAAAAAAGGGAAATTCTCTGCACCGGAAATTATGTGGACAACGCCTCTCTATGAATTTTTGAGGCAATGTAATACCACTCGACTTAAAAAAACAATTTTGGATTGTGGCGCAGGCTCACACGCTGGCATCCCTCCTCCACTGTTTCTATTCTACCAATATGGGTATAAAACCTATGGCATTGAAATTGAGAAGAAGGCACTCGCTCATGCGAATAGGTTCTGTAAAAAGAATCATATACCATTAAACATTATTCGAGGAGATATGCGCAGGATACCTTTTAAAAATAAATTGTTCAGTTTTGTCTATTCTTTTAATGCCATCGTGTTCATGACGAAAGCGGATATTGCAGTTGTCATGAGTGAAATACAGAGAGTGTTAAAGCCGCATGGACTATGCTTTGTGAATTTTCTATCTGTGGATGATCCTGATAGAGGGCCCTTTCGTAGAACTTCGTTTGCTTGCCGCCTCCTGAAGAGTAAACGGTTTTCGCTCCACAAAGACAATGAAGCAGATAAATATTTTAGAAATTTTGAAATCCTTCGCAAAGAGAAAAGGCTGATCGAAAAACTATGGTATGGTAGGAAAATAAAACAAGTATATATCGATTACATTGCGAAGAAAAAGTAAAAGATTTTTTGACAGATTTTTAACCATCTATATAATTGAAAGCGTTGGGATTATACCGACCTACTCTATTCTCACTTGCGTGATTGATGACAGCGATAAAAGTATCTGATTACGGTGGTGTGTACTACATAAAAGAGAAGAAATAAGAAAAGGCGGAGCTTCGCACTTTCCGAGGATAATGCTGGGCCGTCGATTCCGGCTTCACGATAACTCCCGGAAACAGAGCTCTCGTAGAGTTGTCGCGACTCTACGGAGACGCTGAATTTTTCGACCAATCACAAGTTCGTAAGGTGTTTACACAAACAAGGATTTGGGTAAGATTTGTATCAGCAGAAAGGAGCAATTGAATCATGAAAGTTTTTCTGGTTGTTGCGGGCATTATGGTATGCATCATAATCGTGATTTTCGTACTGACCTATACAGAATACAGTCGGGCAATGGGCAAGGCAAGAGACCGTTTACTGACAGGCAGTGAGATTTTGAAGACATCGCACGGCGATGTTGAGTATGCAGTGCAAGGAGAAGGACCTGCAGCCCTTTTGCTTCACGGCGCAGGCGGTGGCTATGACCAGGGACTTTGGCTCGGCAAAGTATGCCTTGGCGATGGTTATCAATTCATCTCGGTTTCGCGCTATGGATATCTCCGCTCCTCAATCCCTGAGCATGCTTCGATCAAAAATCAAGCTGCTCTGTATAGCGCTCTTTTAAATCACCTCAAAATACGAAAAGTCATTGTTATAGCCGGCTCAGCCGGCGGGCCATCAGCTACACAGTTTGCCAATGACTATCCGGACCGATGCTCAGCATTGGTACTTGTATCCGCGGTAAGTCGGTCTCGGGCACCGGGTGACAAAGAAGAGTTTTACGTGCATATCATTCATTTTATTCAGCAGTCTGATTATGTATACTGGGTTTTCACGAAGGTTTTGCAGCCTACTATTCTAGAGCTTATGGGCATCCCTTCCAAAGTGTACGAGTCTTTTACTCCTCAGCAGAAAGAACTGGCCCAGGAAATGTTAAATATAATGCATCCCATGAGCCCAAGGTATAAGGGCACGATAAACGATGGAAGAATGCTTGAGCTCGATAGTGTGTCAACTGGCAACCTATCAGTACCTACATTAATCATGCATGCCAGAGATGATGCGTTGGTAAGCTATGAGCACGCCAAGCATGCTGAGGCAAAAATAAAGCAGTCAAAACTGATATCATTTGATAAGGGTGGCCACGGGTTGTTGTCCTTGATGAAAGAAGTCCGCGAATATGTGTTGGAATTCATAAGTGGGCTTGAGTAAGTTTCAATTTAACGCAATAAAATACACAAGGAGGCAATAAAATGACAGCGGAAAAGGGATTTAATAAATATGTATGGATAATAATGATGGTTTTGTCAATCATTTTTATTATCTGGACTTTGTTTGTGATGAGTAGAGGCACTGAAATTCTGCCGACTGCATTTAAACTCGCAGGATCATCACAATTAACAGAAGAAATAGAGAAAAAGGCTCTTGATTTCATGAACATGAGCATGCTAAAACCTTTATGGGAAGAAATTTGGATAGGCATATTTGGATTATTTATTGCTTTTGGGCTGAAAAGAAAGATGAAATATGCTTGGACACTGGGCATCTTTTGGGGAATTATGATGATAACGAACGCAGCAATTCAAGGAGGATACGAGGTGCTCATCTTAGGATGGTCAATGGTATGTCTGCAAACATACGTGTTTCTTTTTCCTGGAATTATTGCTCTCGTCAGTCTTTTAATCGCAAGAAAGGGATTCTCCGAGAATGAAACCAAGTCCCAACACGCATGATTCATAAATGATATGATTAATTTTAAATACAACAATGATAAAAAGGTCGGAACTTTGCGGTCGCTCCCGAGCCCGTGCGCTCATATAATAAGGTATAAAAGACTCCACTTCGTCGCACTAAAATTTTCCTTTCAGCGGAACTTCTTTTGCCCTTGTTCCATTAGCCGAAATAGGAACGCACCATTACTTTCATTAACTGAGCCACATTCTTGTGAGTGAATGAGAGAAAACATGATGAAAAAAGAAGTCAAAATGTGAGAAAGGAGTATCATGGTATGAAAAGACAAATCGATTCGTTAAACAAAGTGGCTAGCCAGAAGGACTCACGTGGTTTGTTATCGGTAGTCCCCACTCAATCACAAATACGATTGAAGGCATCGGATACGGCTTTATGGGTTTAGCTGTGCTTTTTGTTAGCCAGATATTCGACGGAAGTAGATTGGAGAGCTGGGCACGGTGGCTTTTTGCCGTGAACGGTGTGGCAGTCATTGTGGGTGTTGTTCTCGGCGGCTTGGGAATCATTCTGGCTACGATGGTATCTCTCGCTGCGTGGTGTATTACGTTCCCTGTCGCAGCTGTCATGGTAGCCGTGCTATTCAAGCGAGCAGGGCGCAGGATTGTGTGACGATACAAGCGTACACGACGCAAATGAGCATAAACCAAAAAAGTTTCAGTAAAGGAGACACCATATGAAGTATAGAACTATTTTTATCGCAATTATTACTTTATCCGTTTTAATTTTCAACAACTATACACAACAATCCGATTTTTCTAAAGAGATCGATAAAGTCATAGACTATTACGCTGTTAACGGAATGTTCAACGGATGTATTCTTGTTGCGGAGACTAATAATATTATTTATGAAAATGCATTTGGGTATGCTGATTTTGAGGAAAAGAAATATAATAGCACAGATGCTGTTTTTTGTATCGGTTCTATTACGAAACAGTTTACTGCAATGAGTATTATGATGTTGCAGCAAAGAGGGGAATTATCTTATGATGACAAGATTGTGGAGTTTTTTCCTGAATTTGAGGATTTTGCAAATGAGGTAACAATCCGTCATCTCCTTACACATACATCCGGATTATTAGATTATTTGAATGATCTTAGCTTACACGAAAAGTTGCTCGAAGTAACCGATAAAATTGCCTTTGATTCTTTAGTAACTTACAAGAGGCTTAAATTTAAACCAGGAGAAAAATATTCTTATAGCAATAGCGGATATTTTCTTCTCGCAATGATCATCGAGAAAATAACGGAGAAATCTTACAGGGAATTTATCTCAGAAAATATTTTCTTTCCTTTAGGAATGAAAAATTCATATGTTCTTGATGAATCGTTTTACGATATACCAAACAGGGTAAAAAGTTATGAATTCTGGCGGGAAATTGATACGGATGTACGAGTTAAGGTAAACGGGCACGGAAATATATATTCAACAGTTAAGGATCTTTTGATATGGAATAATTCTTTGTCTACATATAGATTGGTCGATAAAACCACATTGGATATCGCTTTTAGCCCACCACAATTGGGTAATGGTGAAAAAACAGATTATGGCTTTGTCTGGCACATTAAGGAAGATCAAAACGGGAAGACCGTTTTTCATCGCGGCGGAATTGCCGGATTCAGAACTTATAACGGGTTTCAGTTAAATAATAAGATATCTTTGATCATTTTCGCAAATAACACGGAGATGTCAGAAGTAAATGCTATTATAAATAACCTGGAAGGTATTTTTAACAGAAAACATTATACCTTAAAAAAGAAATCTATCTGTGAATATTTTTATGAGTTATGGTATTTTAGAGGTTTAAAGGCTGCTAAGAATAAAATTCAGCATGTCTTGGAACATGAGCGATCAGAGTATGATCTTTCTGAATTTCGGTTAAACGAACTGGGGTATCATTTTCTAACAAGAGGAAATATTGATGCAGCCATAGAGACCTTTAAAATCAATGTAAAACTCTATCCTGAATCCAGTAATGCATATGATAGCCTCGGAGAAGCCTACTTGAGAAATGGTCAAATCGACCTCGCTGTTAAAAATTATAAGAAAGCACTCGAACTTAATCCAGAAAATAGTAGCGCCCATGAGATGTTAAAAAAACTTGAGAAAAAATAATTCAATTTATTGGTTTAAGGAAAATACTATAGAACACGCACGTCAAATCCCTTTACTATTGGGCCAAGCACTGGTCATTTCTAGACACAGCAGTGGCTGTCTAAGTTTGATCTTATGTGTGCGTGTATAGCATGAGGTTTAGTGGGTATGCCAAGAGGCCGAGTACATTGGATCAACGAGATACATAGTGTCGGGCTTGAATTTTTATTGATTTGGAATAAAATTATGACATCGATTAGATAGATGAAGAAGTCAGAATGCGGTCCTTGTGGCCTTTATTGTGGTGCATGCGGAGAGCCAACATGTGATGGCTGTCGTAGCAGCAAGGTCCAGGATTGGGCAAAGCAATGTACGTTTAGACATTGTGCTCAACAACGGCATGTTGAATTTTGTTGCTTTTGCAGCGATTATCCATGCACAGAACTTCGGGAATTTATGAATGATCAATGGCCACACCATTGGACCATGAAGCCCAATCTTCGATACATCGAGCAAAATGGTAAAGAAAAGTGGTTACAAACCCAGAAGCAGCAATGGTCATGTAAAAATTGCGGTACTGAGATAAAATGGTACCAAAAGATGTGTAATTGTGGGCAGCAACTTAACGCATGGGATTTGCCAACAGCTCATAACTGAGGCGACTTGCTATCGTTTGACAAAATAAGGAAACTGAATAAATTTCTCGTATGGTAATTGAAATTGGAAAGACACCGAGGAGTTCAGATAGGGTTATTAAATTTTAGAGGAGGAGGTACTATGAAAAAAATCTTTTGGAACTACTCTGAAAAACGTTTGAAATCAGGGTGGAGAATTATTGTTTTTTTAATAGGATTTGTATTAGTCATGGCCTTAGCGACACTAGTTCAAAAAGCTTTAGGGAAAAATATTGTCTCCAGCCTGGTGGGATTGTTATCTTTTGTACTCCTTACGATTGGAGTATTATGGCTTGCTGGTCGCTATATAGATCATCGCGCTTTTAAGGACTTTGGATTTAATATTAATAAAAAATGGTGGAAAGACTTTGTATTCGGAATCGTATTAAGTGCATTGCTTTTTAGTGTTGTATTTCTTGTCGAAAAAGCACTCGGATGGGTAACCATTATTGAATTCTTTCAAAATGAAAAAGATATGTATAAAAATATTCCATTTGTTTTTACACTCATTGTGGGATTACTTGCATTTGCCACGATAATTCTTTGGGAAGAGATATTGTGTCGTGGATATTTAATGAAAAATCTTTCTGAAGGTTTCAACAACAGACGTTTTGGCGTAAAGGGAGCGGTAGTATTGGCTTTTCTACTTTCTTCAATATTCTATGGCTTAGTTCATTCCAATAACCCTAATATCACATTAATAGGGGTTGTAAACCTCGTTATACTCGGAATCTTTTTTGGGTTACCTTACCTGTTGACAGGCGAACTTGCAATTCCTATCGCTCTACACTTTTCTTGGAACTTCTTTCAAGGTTTAATATTTGGATTTCCTGTCAGTGGGCAATTGGACAAAGTAGCGGTTTTTGCGGTTGGCCAAAGCGGACCAGAATTATGGACTGGTGGAGCATTCGGTCCAGAAGGTGGATTAATTGGTGTATTTGCGATGATTGCTGGTTGTGCCATTATCATTCTATGGATAAAAGTTTCACGAGGTAGCATTTCCTTGCATACACTGTTGGCTGAATATTAGGAGGGATTTTGGGTTTCTGGGGTCAGCCCCAATGAAAGGAGTGTTGTTGATTTTCACGTCAACAGTGTCTATGTGTATAATGAATTTTGTTATAGCACTGAGGAAGAAATGGGGTCAAATCTTCACCCTTCACACAGACGATAAGCGACAATAAGTGGTATCGATTTTCTGTGAGGACGTATGAAAATATTTCAGTATAGATTTGCAAAGAGGAGGTTTTATGAAACAGGTAGTTGCTGTTGTCGTTGTTGTGGCGTTTGTACTTAATTGCGCATCCACACTGTCTCACTACGAGTATCAAGTGTATGAAAGAGAACAGCCGATTGTCATAAGCGAGCGTGTCGGCGAGATTATTGATACCGAGGAAGGGGAACGATTTGCTTTATTTTATGAAATAAAAGAATTCAAGGAAGCCCAATTCTATGCAATTGAAGATGGCGGCTACGTTGTAGAAATAATGACCGATGATAAGAAACTTGCTGCAATTAATTGCGACCAAAATGCGATTATGATTCTTCGCGACTATATAAATAAATATGAAGAAATAAGTGCTGATCGCGCAGCGTTTGAAAGCAAATGGAACATATTGGATTACGATACCTTAGGAGTTCCTATCACCGAAAATGAAGTAAGGCGCGTAATGAATCAAACTCGTGGTCGTGCTGTAATAAGAGGCCTAACCTGTTTCAGTGGTTCGTCATGTCTTGGTTTGCTGTTCGGCCTTGGAATTGCTGCAGGCGGTGCTGGAAGTGGAACGGATATAGGTCCAGCGTTAGGGGTGACTGGTGGACTGATCGTGCTCGGTGCAGTTGCATTAATAGGATTGGTAGCTGCGGGTACTATGATTGCCATAACATATAGTAAAAATACAGCAAGTTTCTTGCAGACAATCAAAGAAGCACGGAAGCCGAAAGCCTACGGCATTCGGGCATCGGCACGGATGCCGGGCGCAGTGGAATAGCGCAGAGACGACCTGTAAAATGTAAAATATTTGACAACGTTAGAATATTGAGTAAACTTCTCATTTGGAATGAGATACTGGAAACGTTGAGCAACAATGAGCATGAATGCGAGGAGAATTAGCATAATTAATCAAAAGGTAAATTTATGAATTACTGCAGAAGCATTGTTGTCTTGATTTTGTGTATGTCATTTTTAACATCTCTTTATTCTACACAAAACAAGATATAATCAAAGAAGGAGGTCAGTCAATGGAAGAAATAATATTATCCTTAGAGAAAGGTGCTATGGAACGATGGCGTCAAGGCGATCCTTGGCAGTGGACGGAAATAAGCGCTGAGGAAATCACTTATATCGACCCTGCTTTAACAAAACCTATTGAGGGGCTTGAGGCATACAAAAAGTACATGAAACAACTTGAGGGGAAGATCAATTACCAAATTTCAGAGTTTATCGACCCAAAAATTTTTCGATATGGCGATCTGGCCATACTGTCCTACAATTACAGGTCAGCAAGGACTGATGAAAAGGGCACAGTTATCAGTTATACACCTTGGAACGCTACAGAGGTTTATTGTCAGTTTAATGAAAAATGGAAGATCATTCATACTCATTGGTCATATATCAATCACAAACTTCCTGAGCAAACTGAAGTGCCTGTTCTTGTCGTTCAGCCCGAAATAGAATATACCGGCGTATTGAAAGAGTTGATTGCGCTTGAATCCGCTGCTATGGAGCGTTGGCGCAAGGGAGATCCATGGGGATTCACTGATATCAGTGGTCCAGAAGTTACCTATTTCGATACGGGTACACCCAAACGTCTGGACGGATTGGAGGCCTTGAAAACAGAATATGCAAAGCGGGTCGGCAAGATATACTTTGATGTAATGGAGTTCATCGATCCCAAAGTTCAGGTTCACGGAGACGCTGCTGTGTTGACCTATCGTTTTTTCGATACGCATCTCAATCCCGATGGTTCGATTGCCAGAAGAGTTCCCTGGAACTGTACGGAAGTCTTTTCTAAAATAGATGGAAAATGGAAGATTGTTCATACCCACTGGTCTTTCATCAATGGAGAAAGGATGTGATTATTCATTCATGAGAAAAATGAAAATACAGCATACACATTACAGCGGATACAAAAAAGATTTCTTCGACATGAGAAATTTACTGATAGAAAGCTATGGTAAACATGATAAGCCTCTGAATTGGTTGATTGGCAGGTTCGATAATTGGCGGTTTGCTGCTTTTACTGCAATGATCAAAAAAGATCCTCATTTTTATCAAAATAATGCTCATCTGTGGAGAACAGAAAATAATGATTTAATCGGATTCTTTATTTCTGAGAATGGTAAGGAATATTTCGAATTACAGGTTCATTCTGAATATAGGTTCTTAGAGGAAGAAATGTTGAAATGGACTATCAAAAAATGGGCAAAAGGAAAGAATCAGATTGTTACAATCTTTTATAAATATGATACCGCCAGGATTAAATTATTTGAAAAATATAATTTTGAATGCCAGGGTGTCGTTGGTTTTGATTACGAATATGATACAAAGAATTATACAAAAGATGTTGATATCAACAGCAATTTTCACATAGAAACTTTTTCTGAGAGTTATGATTATAAAAATAGAATTGAGACTGAACGATTGACATTTTCGAGGGATTCATTGAATAGAGAATGGTTTGAAACAAAAGCCTTGGCACCTGGATATTCGAGTGATTGGGATTTAGCAATAGTCTCACCTCATGGACAGGTTGTGGCTTTTTGTCTTGCCTGGCTCGACAAAAAAAATAAAGTAGCAGAAATCGATCCGGTTGGTTCGCATCCCGATTATAGAAAAAGAGGTTTTGCCAAAGCTGTATTAACCGAATGTTTTGTTCGTTTACATAAAAATGGAATTACAAAAGCACACATCCAGGGATTTTCTGAGTCTGCTAAAAAGCTGTATGATTCTCTCATGCCAGTTGAAAAATATGAATTATTAAAATATAGGTTGAAACTATGATGCTAGATCGTTTGAGGCCAAATCTTCGCTTT
>CP070664.1:395003-403741 GCA_020355325.1 Caldifarciminota bacterium | reverse complement strand
GGTAGCAAACCTCTTTGTCTTATCACAAATAAGATTACACGCCAAACATATTGGTGCCACAGAAGTCATTCGCAAGGGTGAGGAATTTATTTTCTACAAAGAAGGAAACTCCATACACAGACGCGTGCTTGAGTAATCGACCGATCTCGTATTACAGAAAAATCAACCTACACGGTGAACGCCCTCACACAATATTGACTTTCAACCCCGTTATACGTAGAATCTCAAAAAGGAGGTCGTCATGGACATAAAATTCAAGACCCTGAGGATCATATCGGTCGTGTTCAAGGTCATTGCCTGGATCGTGGCCGCATTTACCATCATTGGTTTCTTGGTCATGCTCATTGGTGGCGCAGCAATATCTCAGTTCGGTGGACGCTATGGTGCACCGAGCATGTTTGGACCCCTCTGGGGTGTAGGAATGGCCTTCTATATTCTTCTTCTCGGAGGTATTTGGTTTGTCAGTCTTCTTGCCGGCGCAGAACTCATTCTGGTCATCCTCGCGATCGAGGAAAACACCAGATCGCTCAAGCCGCCAATATAATGTATTCTTCCTTAACGGATGTCGTGTGCTGTTTTCTACTTCTCTGGAAATAGAAAGTGGAAGACGAGGGCGAAGAGGAGCATGGTCATAGTAAAACGGAGGTAGGTCAAAGCAGCAAGTCCAAAAAGGGCCTTACCGGGAAAAAAGAAACGTGCTATTAAAGCGAGAAGAATACTAATAATACTTACAATAAAGGCAATATACTTTAATCTTGTCATAGTTTTTAATTATACTGTGATACTGTAGCGTGTCAAGGCTAAATCGCAAACGCAGCCTTGATTGCCTCTACCGCCTCCATGACCTTATCTTTTTTAACAACAATACTCAAAACCGATAATGAAGAACTAATCATCTCAATATTAATCGCACGCTCAGCAAGTCCGGCAAATACCTTACCAGCGATGCCTGGTGCAGTTGAAAGTTTACTGCCGTAGAGCGTAATCAAAGCAAGCTCTTTATCACATGTAATTTTTTTACACCCAAATTTATCTTTGATCGTTTCCAAGAGCTTCATCACATCGCCTAAATCTGACTCAATGACTGCAAAGGAAATATCGGCTCGATTACGACCAACTGAATGTGTTGAGATTAACTCAACACTCAAACCATGCTGGCCAAGAGCACCAAAGATTTCTGCTGCCACTCCATAACGGTCGACCACGTTATGGAGCGTTACCTTTATAATCTTCGTGTTATACTCAACATTCTCAACAACTTTTTCCATACATTCCTCCCCTCACTCATTATGAGCGAAGTGCATCGCTCCATTTATCGAGCAATGATAAATTTCTCGACCACCTCACTTTTGGCGTTCTCAACACGAGCCACAATCTTCACAAGATATACACCATTACTAATATCATCACCGTATTCATCATGACCATCCCAGAATATCTGGTTATATCCGGCATAACCACGAACCCTATCGATCGTCTTAATCAGTCGTCCGGCGATAGTAAAGATTTTGAAATCAACGAGACCTCCGGTTGAGAGATCAAAGGTAAACCAGATTCCGCCATCATCTTGGAGTGGATTTGGATAGATGAGAAAATTCTCGACGTCTATCATACCATAGAGCTCAGTCTGAAGAATAATCGTGGTGATCGTCCGGTTATAGTGATTATCGGCAACATTTAATGTTATTGTATCGATCGGCTCCGGCAGTGCCAGCTGAACATTGAACTCACCAGATGTATGTGAATTCCTATCATACAAAAAGTAGTCACGCAGGTCAACTTTGTTATCGAGGTCTTGGTTAATGTATAAATAGAATCCCCGGTCATCATTTACCGAATTGAGCAGGTTAATACCGCCCTCATCAATGACCTTCCCTGTCAGTGTGAATTCACTATTTACCCAATCACCGTCTTGTAATTTTCTCGCGCCGTCATACAGCGTGATATCGGGTCCAACGACGTCTGAACTGGGAAGAGCCGAACCAAAAACTCTTATGGAATCGAGTTCACCGCTTCTGCCTTCCATGATTGTACTCACCTTGATCACCGGTAAATGGTATGTGACAATCTTGGGCGCAATTAGTGTTGCGGTATCAGCATCCCAGTAGCCCCGGTATATCTCTTTCCCTTCAATCTCATAGTCGAAGGGCACAGTAGTCCCAGATTGTGAAGTCTGCACTTCCCGATAAACATGTCCACTGATCTTATCAATGGTCGACTCATCTATCTTCTCGATGTGCGTCGTGTCGCGTACAAATGCCTTCACATGGTAGCGATTCTCGTCTGGGATAATCTTCAATGTTTCCAATGGCCTCAGTGAGTCGGGTACTACAGAAATATCCATCGACTCGTCCGGCCTTCTCGGCTTTGTAGCAGGGTCACCGATCAATAGATATTCTCGGGCACCCAAGGTCTTCGAAATCCTCACACATTCTCCGAATGTTAAACTGGTATCAGGTGAGGTAATGAGCTCAAACAGTTTATTCGCAATTCTCTTATTACCCTGTGGATTGGTACCCTTCGTCGCTCCCATAGTACCGATTGAACCTTCTTTCATCCGCACCAATTGCTCACAAATACACTCGTAATCAGAATCATCAAATCTCCCGACGGTGCAGGAACCGAAGTAGAAAAAGAAATACCTCCTTCCATTCTTGACACGCGGTATTTCATAGTCATAGAAGAGCCCCTCATGGGCAAGCTGATGCGTATTACCATGGCCGATAAAGAGTCCTGCAAGACCACCCCTATTCAACTCTCGAATAAATGCGTCTCTGGCGTTCGGTTTTTGTGTCGGGTAGGTGAATGGCGGATAACTGACCATGTAAAGCTTCGCGAGGTCGTAGAGTGAATCAGGAACATACGCAAGGAGATCTTCGCAACCACCACAGTGTGCAAACGGACCCTCCCAATCTGTACCATATTCATCGTCACACGTGAGAATGAGTCTCTTATTCCATGTACCACCAATGCTGCCAGTTTCATAGGTAATTAATTTGTCGATGAAGTCTCTCACCTCTTGTTTCGTGCGCACCGTAATCCTGCCCAACACCATCGCCTCTCCCGCACCAAAATTAACATACTCTCCTTCATACACGTTGTTTCTTATAAAGACTGCGTCACCCGTGAGAATAGTCCCCGATTCATACATTGGAACAAAATTGGGCGGGTTTTCCTTACCCAAATTGTTTTTATAGTCATATGTACCATCACCGACCAAAAAGACATATGTGGGGTATGTGGCCCAATTATTTGTTGTATAGTAGAGGAAGTGTTTAATCGCCAACGGATCATATTTGCCAAACGAGAATTCATTAAAGATGTCATCGAGAGCGACAACCTTTGTTGTATACTCCATGCGTCGGTAATCGGCGAGCGGTTGTATTGCATTATAGAAATCACGGTGTGTTATAATGAGATAATCGCACCCAGATAACTGCGCTCTCAGTGTACCAAGATTAACCGGCATGAGTGTCACCGACTTCGTCAGGGAGAGTTTTGAAAAGTAGAGTACCTGAAATGAATCTGCGCTCGCCGACAGAAACATATTGTTATTTTCGATTGTTAAATTGTAAAAAATCTTGGGCGCCTTGAGATCTGTAATATCAAATACGAATGGTGGTGAGTTGACGGACGAACATTTCAGTGAATAGTCTTGCGCTCCGATATACAGTGCGTGGAACGATTGACCGAGATCGGTTATCCGCTCATATGTCATGTCAACATCGTTGAGAAAGACGGTGTGTTTACCGGTAACGCCTGCGGGTCGTCTCATGACAACGTCCAACAGTGACGAATCGCCAGACACCATGGTCTCTCCATCGAGATTGTGTGGTGGATAACGGTCCTGCAGCGGCAGAAGGAGGGATTCAGAAAAGAAAATCTCGTCATCGAGAGAGAGTTCATACAAAAACGGAAGTGCGCTCAATGTAAATATTCCGACGGATATCCCTGCATTCCCGTATGCACGTGGATGATGCAGTGTAATTGAACCACTACCAACCGGCAGATCACCGGGAGAGACATCGAGCCAGTACCAATTCGTGCCAGAGCGCGTGGGGTTCGTAATATCCCTTTCGATATGCACAATCTCGGTGGTCACGGTATCGGGCGTGCTCCCATCCCAAAGCGCATTCACCTTTTCCATTCGTTTACCACTACTTCCACCAAACGTAAACCAGTACACATTACTTCGCGCATAGCCGTTCTCAAACCACGCGATGCCGCTATCAGTAGCGAAATGGCTTGCCGCATTACCATAGAACAGTACATAATCATTGGCGTCAAAATTTTGGTCATCTTCACCGTGAACGTAGATCGCGACTTCGACGACTGAATCTGCGAACGGCGTCGCCACATCTTCGGGCAAGAGGTCAAATGCCGCCGTATAAATCTTTATCGTCTGAGGATCAAATTGCTGGGGATCGAGACCGGCGCGCTGAATGTCGTCATACCCAATTCGATATATTCCCTCCTCATCGACTTCAATCTTAAACCACATACCAGACTGCCTCATCCCGCGGTCCGGCTTCGGTATACGAAGCCACGTTTTACACTGGCCGTAATTTATAATGGTCTGTCTGTAAATTTTTTCAAACGATGTGTCTCCGACACGTTGTACCTTTGGTCTTCCTTTAAAGACAATCGTAACTTTAACATCCTTCGTTACTTTGAGCTCCCGTGTGACTGGATTATAGCGTACCGGGTTCAAACGAACGTCGACCGTGTATATATCACGAAAATAACCCGCTTCTGAAACCTCAACTAAATTTTCTGGGAAAAATGCATTTTCTGTATACACATTGCTGTATACCTTCAAGGGTTCCGGCATCGGCACTTCACGTATGCCATGGTAGTATACGGGTTCGATAACAGCATTGCTTACGCGTTCTTCTCTGTAGTCGTTGATGATGATATCAACAGCGCCATCTTGAGGAATACCAATTTTGTAGACAACCGAAGGCAGATTGGGTTCACCTTCATTGTTGAGCCATACTGCCTCTGAGAATGAGTAATCCATTCTCTGCAACGAATCCAGCGAGAAAGAAATTTCGATACCTGACGCACCCAGCTCTTTTATGGTTGAAGTGCCGAAAACGAATACTATCAAAAAAAGGTTAATCATTCATTTTCCTTGCTTCATCAATCAACATCACTGGAATATCATCCTTGACTGGATAGGCAAGCCTGCATGTATGGCAGATCAGCTCTTCTGCCTTCGTATCATACTCTAACGTACCCTTACATTGAGGGCATACTAAAATGTCCAAGAGTTCCTTCTTGAGCATACGACCTCCTGTTGTTTAAGTAAAACTATTTCATAAAGTAAATAAATCAATTTTTCTCCGTCATCGTCTTTTTGATGGTAAGCGGTGGCAGCTGTTGCGCCACGCATGCCGCAATGATACTCATCTCATAGTAACTCATATCGAGATAGAGTTTAATCTTATCGACTTTATCATGAATGTCAAGTGCTGCTGTGCCAACGAACACGCGATTTACTTCAAAAGCAATCTCGGCGGGAAAGCGAAATTTCCTATGGAGCGAAATGAGCATGTACGGTCGGGATACTCCATCAAATTTTATCGATACACTCTTGATGTCATTTTCATCAAACAATTTCGTTTTTAAAAAAAGTGGCCTCGTTATGTCATCTCCGAGATAGCCTACCCTTGTAGCATCATGCTTGTTATCGGTGAGACTATAAACATTCACCAAACCTGGCGCAAGCATAGTCTCTACGTCTTCACTACTATATTCCTTCGGTAATGTAAGCATAATCCCCTCATCGGTTTTTTTTGTTCGATAATCAGCACCGGCGAGATCGAGCCGACGCTTTATCGCGCTCCTCAGGCCGTGTGTGTCATGCATGGTGTCAACCGAGACCAGGTATGTATTCCAGTTACGTATCGGTGCTCCAATACGCTTTACCTTGTTGTAGTTGAATAGGCGTGCTTCCCAATAGACTGAGCTATCGGGTAAACCCGCCCAGATGAACTCGGGCAGGTAATGACGAGGCGAAATTTGTATAACGCCCATCAACTCTTTCCACCTATCCGGAGCAAGAAACGGTATGTTTGCCTTAAATTGGTATACATACCCATCCAGCAGACCTTTATATTCAAATTTATCGAATTGCAACAGACGCTTAATCTGTGCGAGGATATCGGATTCTTCACCTCGTGGTGTCTCCTTCCAAGTCCCGTCCTGTTTCATGTATTCGATATCACCCAATCCAACATACTCAAAAGCAAGTTTTGTGTCGGCGTAGTGCCAATCTCCCTTAACGTGTTCGCCCCGACCGATAACACAATTTCCTCTCGCCTCAGAATAGACAGATTTCGTTTGCACCCTGTAGTGATAACTGAATGACTGTTGCTGTCCAAACGTATTCAGCCATAATTCAATATCTCGCTCAGGGTCAGGAGTATAGTGCGTATAGTGAACACAGCTCACGAGTAAAATGAGAAGCGAACTCATTCGCTTCATTCGGCGTAACGTGAGCAATCTTCTCAAGGTGATACAACACAGAAAGCGACGAAACAAGCGACCGAACACGGCTCTCACCCTCCCAAAAAATTCACACACATGTTAATTCTAATCATAATGAATTAAAAATCAAGTGCGAATTGAACACTTGACAACCATTCAATTATCATTATAATGTGTCACTATGAAAACGACAGGAGAGACATTAAGGAAAGGAGCAAGAGAATGATGATATACTGGATTTCTCTTGATTTTCCTATTTTTCAGGGGGTGAAGTCCACCTGAGTGAGTAGTATTTTTTATGAAAACGCCGTGGGCTTCAACCCACGGCGTTTTTGTTTATATAAGATAATTACGGAGATGAAAAAACTAACAATGCGCCCTAGGCGCAAAGGAGGTATATGGAAGCAGTGAAATGTGTTGGTTTGAGTAAAACCTTTGTCAAGAATGAGAAAATAATCGCGCTCGACAGGGTTTCATTCACCATACGCAACAATGAGGTATTCGGCGTCGTGGGGCCAAATGGTTCAGGCAAGAGCACGCTCGTTCGTATCCTCTCGACGCTGCTTATCCCTGACCATGGCCACGCCTACATATTCGGCCGTGATGTCGTGCGTGAATATGGTTCAGTTCGACGCATGATTAATCGTGTGAGTGTCGATGCCGCCTTTTTCAAAGGAATTTCGGCCTGGGAAAATCTCAGATATGCAGGACGACTGTACGGCCTGGATAGCAGAACGACAAAAGTGAGAACACTCCATATTCTCAATGAACTCGGCTTCAATGAGAGACGGTTTTATGAACCGCTCGAGAACCTGTCCCGTGGCATGCAGCAAAAAGTAGCAATAGCTCGAGCTTTCTTCACCACACCCATGCTCCTGTTGCTGGATGAACCGACAACTGGTTTAGACCCTCGTTCGAAACTGGACGTACAGAATTTCATCCGCACATCGATGGCGAATGATGGCTTCACCGTACTCCTCACGACCCACGACATGAAAGAGGCAGAAATGCTCTGCAACCGTGTGGCAATCATCATAGATGGTCGCTTTATCACGGTTGATGAGCCTCGTGGATTACTCGATCGATACAAAAAACCGAGTCTCGAAGAAGTATTTCTTGACGTAACCGGCCGCGAATGGAAGGAGGTTGAGGATGAATCTTAAAACACATGCCTATGGTTCTATCGCATTTGTCGAGCGGAACTTCGCCCTCATAAAACGGTATTTCGGGTGGGAGCTCGTCTTTCTCAGCTACAACATTGTCAACGCTCTCGCAATCGGTCTCATTGGCGCTCGCATGGGAAAAGAGATGGTTCTCTATCTCGTCGTCGGTGCGATGGTCTGGGGATTCCTTTCGATTCTCTTTCATGAAATCTCAGAATCGATCGCCTGGGAGCGCTGGGAAGGAACAATCGAGTATACCTTCATGGCGCCGATCAGTCGTTTCACGCATCTCATTGGTAATTGTCTGCATGCGGTCCTCTATGGTGTGATACGGAGTAGTCTTATTCTTATCATCGTCGTTTTCTTTTTTGGTATCTCAATACGCAGTGCCAATCTCTTCGGCCTCTTCATCATACTCGTCGTCTCGGGTCTCTCCTTTATCGGTCTCGGACTCGTTGCCGCCATATTACCACTGCTCTCGACTGAAAAGGGAGCGTATGCTACACATATATTTGAGGCAGTGCTGTTACTGATATCTGGAGTCTACTACGAAATTGAGGTACTGCCAGTCTGGATAAGACCGTTGAGCTATATTTCTCCAGCAACCTATACACTTCGAGCGATGCGAGCAGCACTACTGCATGGTACCACACTACAGCAACTCTTGCCGACAATTCTTTTATTACTCGCCATCGGCGCTATTCTCATTCCGCTCGGCATGATCATCTTCCGCGAAGCCGAATATTACGCAAGGAAAACAGGGAAACTGAAACGCTCTGGATAGTCTTTACCATTGACAAAGAGGCTTGTTTCATTATCATCGAAGGCAATCGCCAGCGATGATCGCAAAAAATATCAGGGCAATCATTCTCCCAAGGAAAATGATGGGTCCGTATTCTGTACCCGTAACCATCACATACCATTTCTTTATCCATAGAGAACTCTTAGGTTGACAATTATAAAATTTTAAATATAATTATTGATTGTAGTTTTAAAAACCCATGTATCTGAGGTGGTGGAGTGTCCTCACTTTTTTGCCTGGATAGCTCAGTCGGCAGAGCACGTCCTTGGTAAGGACGAGGT
>CP070664.1:377393-394903 GCA_020355325.1 Caldifarciminota bacterium | reverse complement strand
TCGAGAGGTAAATTTCGTATTGCCGACGTTGGACATATTCGACCGCACATATTACAATTCTTTTCACAACCGCCAATCCGTGGAACGAGTTTTGGTGTCCATAGACCGTTGATTCCTGCTTCAAAGATACATGGCTGTAGTCCATTGGTCGGGCAAACCTTCATACACTTACCACAATGGATACAGACGTTGAGAAAATCTCTTTCAGGAATTGCACCCGGTGGTCTGATGAATCTTCCCGAGAGTCTTTGGTGCAACAGGGAGCGAGCCAGCGGAACCGCCACGAGGCTCGCCCCAAACGTCGTCATAATCTGTCTTCTCTTTATATCAAAGGGAACAGTGGATAGGTGCACTCGATAGTGAATCGATGACTGGGGGCACTCGTATAGACAACGAAAACAGTCGATGCACTCAGACGAATTAATTTTTTCTTCTTTGAAATATATTGCTCCGGTCGGACATATATCGTTACAGATACTACACTGTGTACAACCTTTACCGAATGTAAATTTAAAGAAAGAAATTTTTGAGAGTATCGCAAGGATACCTCCTAAGGGACACAGGTTGCGACACCAAAACCTCGGAGCAATGAAACCAAGTCCTACAATCACGACGAACACAGCAAGGGCAATGACGGTCTCGGTGTAGACTGCATTTTTTACTAAGACAAAAAATCCACCTAGATATGTCGCAATGGGATAGGCAATGAGTGTCAAGGACCGTTCGACGATGACGAGTGGATCGAAGAAATGGAGAAACGAGCTCCCAGCGAGTGCAGAAATAGCGAGAAACAAAAGGATTACATACTTCCCATTTTTCATGGAGAATTTTATTTCTCGTTTTTTCTGGATTACTGAATCGGCTATATCAATTATCGTACCGAGAGGGCATGCAAAGCCACAGAAGAAGCGCCCGAATATGAGCGTACCGACAACGAGGATGATCGACACGAGCGTGGCAGTAATGACTGTACGGTAGGCAATACTTGTAATCAAAAGGATTAATGGATCGAATCGGAAAAAGATATTTTGGGAAAGAACCGGGACGCCGTAGCGGGTTTGTATGAAAAAGAAAATGAATAGTGCAAGAAATAATAATTGAATTATCCATCGTACGATACGATGGCTTATTATTTTTTTGGCTGCCACGTATAATGGGGGTTCACTCAACTATTTTTTTGATTGCTAAACTTTGACTCTCCGTATGTCCATACGGTCAATATCGATTTCACCCAATCCCAGATCTGACGCAGCCTTGATATACCTCACCTGTTGGCCCACGAATGATTTTTTGTACCACTGCGTGATGCCAACAGTATAAGAATCGACCGCAACCGGATCAGTGCCGGCGATAACCGTATTGAGCGTAACCGTCTTACCCGGACCACCCGGTCCGCCACTGGTGAGTACGCGCGTCGCATCAACGATGGTGAGATCAGGCTTTATAACGGTGCCCAGCTCAGCAATTGCCTTGTGTAAATTAACGCGGTGCAGAGCACCACGATCCCAGATAAGGCCCATGAGGTTTTTCAGGCCTAAACTTACGCCAGTCGCTGAATGGGACTTTGCGGTCGGGAGATTGATCAATTTGTCTGCTTTTTGAATTTCCTTAGCAATCTTAACAGAGTGTATCTCCGTGCCTCGAGGAACTTCGATTTCGGTGTACTGACGTTCTTGGCTAATCGTCGACAAACTCACCTTGTTTTTATCGATGATTGCCTCTTCGATTCTGCTCCGTTCAACACAGAGTTCTGGATTTTGAATCGTATGGTCGAGGACGACTACCCTCGAGGCACCAGCATCCAGACACAGTCGTACTACTTGCTTTACGATTTCAGGATTCGCTGTCGCTCCACAATCCACGTTTGCTGCAAGTGATATATTTGGCTTAATGCAGACAGTATCACCGTCTTTAATAAATGTACCAATCCCGCCAATTGCATCGACCGCTGCACTCACGAGTTTCGATGGATCACCGTGTGCAACACCAATAACAGGACCCGTGATCGCTTTTTGTTCAGTACCAAACATGGATTTTGGCAAGAGCGCGGCAACGAACGCCCCCGCGCTCAGTTTTATAAAATCTCTTCTCGTCAGTCTTTCCATACTGCTCACTCCCTGATTGCAGCAGATATATTGAGGGCAAAGAGTTGTGCGATATCGAGCGCGGCCTGTGTTTTCCGAAGTATGACAATGCGAGCATAAAATTTATCGTCCCAGAAATCAATCTTGTAGGCAGAAAGGAGCCCATATTCAATCCTCGCTTCGACACCGGCATGATTCTCGGTCCAGGGCGTCTCTCCACCAATTCCAACTTCATCGTAGACATTCTCTGCATTCGTTGAATTGCCCATATCAAAGATATCCGATTCGAGAGTGACCGCTTCGCCAGAAATATCACCCCGGTAGTCCTGGAATGCACACTTAACAAAACCATTATCAATAAAGTCTTGTCCTTCACCGTTGATAAGAGCGTACAACTCATCTTCGGTTTCAGCAACCTGCATGTCTCCACTTCTGGTCCAGCCACTTATTTCGTTATTGAGCGGCAATAATTCAACAACATCTTTTTGTGCTGTATCCGTTCCCTCTGTCGCACAAAAGGTAAAGAATAATAGCAGTCCAAGTGTCAATAATTTCTTCATTGAAATCTCCTAGCGTAACATTGTTACTTTTTGAATTCGTGATACACCCTGGCTGTACAACCGCACAAAATAGATGCCGGCTGCAAGCCGTTTATTGACCGTGTAACTAATTTCGTGTGCACCTTTTTGGAGATAACCAGAATAGATATTCGTCTCTATCCTTCCTGCACTATTTATTAAATCGATGTAAACTTGAGAAGCCATTGTAAGAGAAAGAAAGATTCTCGTTCTCTCACGAAATGGATTCGGTGAAATCTTCAAAATACCGTCTGCTGGCCTCACTGTTTTCGATTCCTCAACACCATATGGATTATTTATCTCGATGAGATTGATGTCGGTTGTGCCAAGATTGTAAGGAGATTGTGTAGCGGTGATAATATGGGATGCGTTTATCGCACCATATCCCAAAGCGGCACGCTCTTCATTGATGATATTCTGTCCCTGGTGGTCACAGGCAACCGTATCTAAACTCATTATCAACTTTTGAGGATCGCAGTTAGGTGGGCCACTCGGTCCATTTAAAACTGAACCGAATAGAGCATCAATGATGAAAATCTTTTGTACATTATTCGGTGTTATTACATCCCTGATCTGTTGATTGACCGAAGGAATACCAGGATTACAGTAATTGACGTGTGATGGGACGGGATAGACAGAGCCATAGTTATTTTTCATACTCAACGTAACCTGGGCAGTGTCGTGATTCTTTAACACCCCAACATTTATGAGATAATCACTCATCGAACTTAAAATGCGACTCGGATAGGTTGTACCGCCTGCTGCATAGAGAGGACAGGTACTATCATAACCAACTCCAGCGTGGTTTGTACCAAAGCAGCGGACGGTGTTTGGGTCACTCCCGTCGTAGATTGTATAACCAGAGCTGTTTAATTCCCAATCGGTGCGGTCCCAAATAATAATATTATTTCTCTGATAATATTCACCACCAAAATTCATTTGAGTAAGACCGTTGATAATACAATGAACAACCTCGTGCCTCGTCGGTATTGTACTGCTGATGCAATTCACCTTGATGCTGATAATACTATTCTCCGTGATGCCGGGAAAGACGGATTTCCATGCCTCACCCACATTGGTTATTCCGGTCAGCGCCTTGATTGACTCGTCTGCCATTACCTGAACAACAGATTCGTTTACGGAAGTTCCTGACGTTGCACTCTCATCAAAGCACTGCACGACATCGCTGGCACGAGAACCCAATTTGTCAAACGCAAAGGGGAACTTGGGTTTCGCGACGAAACCGAGTGCTCCTGCTCCGACGTATTTCAAGAAGTCACGTCGTGATATTTCCTTCATATAATAACCTCCTATACATTAATGTGACTTTAATATCAGTAAACTGAAACACACCATGCAAATTCCCCACCGAAAATTATGTTGTTTTCTAATTATCCGTTTTATTTTTGACATAGATTAATAATAGTTAATTTGAGCTTCCTGTCAATATGTAATATAAACGGCTCATTCTCGCTGACAATAATACCGAGCCATGATAAGTGCGGCGATAGAATGAACATTCTTGCTCTACCCTGTCCGCATCTCTCGATGAAATAAATACAATATGTCCTAAACTATTGCTCTATATTTTTTGCTGTCCTGATTTTCCGTATGACTGAATAGATACTGTAACCAATAACACACACGGCGATAATCCAGAACCAGAATGGTAGATTACGTCCAAAGAGTGCGACATAGGTAAATGGCGAGATGATGATGATACCGAGCACAACACTAAATGTTCTCACCTGTTTTAGATTTCTGTTTTTTAATCCAGCAATTATTTTATATAAGGAAAGCCAGAAAGGAATGATACCGGCAAAGTATATAACGGCGAAGATGGTGGGATTTACACCATAATTTCTCTGAATGTCGGCGAGCCAGTTTGTAAGATAGTCTATCATATCCTATCCGATCTCTTCACATTTTTGTAATCAAACCGATTATTCCTTGACTATGGTATTTCAAGAAGTGGTGTCGTGCTCTGTTCTTCATATTTTTTAAACTTAAGTATATGGATTCTATAGAAAATGTCAAGCAATACATACGCTGCTGCTATTGGCTTAGAATATGATTTGTTTGAAGACTAAGAATTTTGCGAGATACTCTAATCGTTCGAGTTTATGCCGGGCATCAAATAAATTTTTTCCTCCTGTTACCACCCCATACCGATGGATGACAACAATATCGGTTTTCTTAATCGCCTCTTTCACGGCATGAGCGAGTTCCGGAGAACCAGGTTTAATGTTGGGAATGAACTCGATCTTTTTCAAATGACCTTCCATGTCAGGAAGTGCACCCAGGTTCAGGGCCCCGGGTTGAATACCAATCAGGTTTGTGAAAAATGGATGGGCTAGAATGACTGCATGAATATTCTTTCTTGCTTTATAGATCCCAAGGTGCATGTTCATTTCAATCGATGGCTTCCCTCTCTTCACCTTACCATCCAACGTTACCGAGAGAATATCTTTGGATTTCAGCTCGCCTTTACATAGACCCGTTGCCGTAATCAGAATAGAATCACCGGACCGAACACTAATATTGCCATTCGTTGCATAGATGTAGTCTTTCTGATAAAGGAGTAATCCGGTCGCTATTATTTGCTTAACAAGACTCGTCTGTTTCATTCAATGTACTCCGTATTATTTATATAAGGGCGTAAAACTTCAGGAATCTCGATACGACCGTCTTTGGTCTGATAATTTTCAACAAGAGCAATGAACGTTCGCGGTGTCGCAACACCAGAACCATTCATTGTATACACATAATCTGTATTTCCCTTTGGTGTACGATAGCGGATGTTCGCTCGACGCGCTTGGTACTGCTCGTAGCAACTGATCGAAGCAACTTCAAGCCACTCCTTCATTCCAGCAGCATAGACTTCAATATCATAAGTCTTCGCAGCTGCAAAAGTCATATCGCCGGTGCATAAGAGCATAATACGATAAGGGAATTCGAGCAACCGCACTACCTCTTCTGCATCGTTCAACAGCTTTTCAAACTCTGCGTAGCCATCTTCGGGAGTAGTGTATTTGACCAATTCTACCTTATTAAACTGATGGACCCGCTTTATTCCCCGCACTTCTTTGCCGTATGAGCCGGCTTCTCTGCGAAAACAGGGTGTATATGCAGTATAACAAATTGGTAGATTTTTGTGCGCTATGATTTCCTCGCGATGGATGTTGGTCAAGGGAACCTCTGCAGTCGGCGCTAAATAGAGATCATCACTACATTTATACATATCGGCCTCGAGTTTTGGAAACTGCCCAGTTCCGTAGAGACAACTTTCAGGATTGAGAACAGGAGGAGAAATCTCGGTGTAGCCGTGTTTCTTGGTGTGTATGTCTAAAAAGAAATTTATCAACGCTCGTTCCAGCAGCGCACCGAGCCCTTTATACAAGATAAATCGTGAACCGGAAATCTTGGGCGCTCTTTTCAGATCAAGAACATCCAGCGCCTCACAGATATCCCAGTGCGGAAGCACGTCAAAGTCAAAGACCGGCGGCTCGCGCAGCCCACGGATATACTGATTCGCCTCACTGCCACTGCCCACCGGTACTGATGCGTGTGGTATGTTCGGTAACCACTGAACGCGTTCCTTGAACTCTGCTTCAATGTTCTTTTGTTTTTTTTCCACATCTTTTATCTTATCAGCGAGTGAGCGCGCCTTTTCCATGAGTGTTTTTGTCTCCTTGCCTTGGCGCTTCAGTGTGCCGACTTTTTCAGACACTGCATTCCGTTCCTTTCTCAAATCCTGCAACTCGGTTATAAGGGCACGCCTCTTTTTATCGAGTTCAACAATCTCATCCAGATCAATGTCGGCACCGCGATGCTTAATCGCATCACGAAGAATTTCTGGTTTCTCCTTCAATAGTGTAAGGTCAATCATCGGGGTATTATATATCTTTTAGAACATAAGTCAACAGAGCAAGGCAGTAGATAGAAGAAAGGAGTTAGTAGTCAGTAGTTTAAGATATAATTTAATAAACATACAAAAAAGTAGACAGTAGAAAGGAGTTAGTAGTCAGTAATCATTCCCGATACAGAAGTCAGCTGTTCTCGAGGAATGAGCCTCGTGGAAACATTCTCGATTTTTCAAGCCCGCAAAGTGGGATTAAATCAAGTTTTAAAAAAATCGGCATAGTCAGTAGATAGTAGACAGTGGTTTAAAATATTATTTAACAAACACATGAAAATATGGGATTCTTACACTTTCTACTATCTACTTCCCATTATCTACTTCCCAATTGACATAAACCTTTATTTAAGTAGAATAGGGTATGCACGTGAAATTTGGAAAGAATACAATTAATCTTGATATATCAAAGAAAAACTTACTGGGTGTCTTAGAACCCAAAAAACACCCAGTTGAATCCCTCAGCACACTCTTGAGAGAAAGTGTAATGAATCCTATTGGCAGACCACGCTTAAGGCAGCTGTTCCGTAAAAATAAGCCACGCGATGTAGTGATCCTTGTCTCGGATATTACACGCTCGATTTCGAACTACGAAGAGATTTTGCAATTTTTGGTGTCTGAAATTGTTGATGCTGGTATAGATGAGAACAACATAGAATTTATCGTTACGCTTGGAACCCATCGACAGCATACGGCGCAGGAGCAGACATTTCTGTATGGTGATTTAGTCAACAATTTTCGCTTTGCATTCCATGATTGTCATAACAATCTTACGTCTATAGGAAAAACGACTACCGGTATAGACGTTCACGTGAATAAGAGGGTTTGGGATGCCGAATTCGTTATCGCCACGGGCAGAATCAATCTCCACTACTTAGCGGGGTTTTCGGGTGGAAGGAAGTCAATCCTTCCGGGTATTTCGTCATATGAAACAATACAAATGAATCATCGTAAGTTGAGAAGAGATGGCGTCGCGCTTGGTGAACTCGCACATAACCCGATTGCTCAGGAAATGGATGAGGCTGCACGCCTCTTCGATCTCGATTATTTACTGAATGTCGTGGAGACACCAGAAAGAGAGGTCGCACAGATTTTCTGCGGTGATCCACAACATGCATTTGAAGAAGGAATACAATTTTTTAGAAAACAACGCAACGTTAAGATCTCACAGAAGGCACACTGCGCGATCGTCTCTGCAGGAGGCTATCCACAGGACAGAGATTTTTTTAAGAGTCACAAGTCTCTGAACGCCGCCATCAGTGTCATTGAACCCCATGGCAGCTTTATCCTCGTTGCGCAGTGCAGCGAGGGGCCTGGAAATGAAAATTTTTTGAATTATATGCACAACAATACACTGGAAAAACTGTTAACCTATCCTGAAGAAAAAATTGAGGTGGGTGGACACAGAGCCTTTGTAACGGCGAGAATTTTAAAAAATTATAAAGTATATGTACTTTCAGATTTAAATTCTGATATTCTTTCGAAATTACACTGCACGAAAATTTCAACACTCGAGGATGGTATTAACATAATGGAAAAAAATTATGGTCCTGAATTCAAGGCCTATTTCATGCCGGATGGTGCTTCGGTCTTGCCGGTGCTGGATAGGAAATGAACATACAAAAAGATAGAAGGAGGCGTAAGAGGCAATAAGGAGACGACTAAATGTCAAATATCAAATGTCAATTGAATTCTCAATATCTAATGTCAAATTTTGAAATTAAGCATTGGGACTTTAACATTGATTTGGCATTTGGATTTTGGAATTTGTCATTTGAGCACGTATTTTTCGGTTTTTTAGCCATCATCTCAGCCTTTTCTGAGCCTTCTATCAGCCATTTAATAAGCAATTCAAGGAGGTTTTTATCATGATGCGGACGTTGAGAAAAAAAACACGTTTAGTTCTCTTTATTGCCCTTGCTGGATTTGCCCTGCTCATATTTTTCCAATGGGGTATGGATATAACTGGCATAAGAACTACACCAATGAAAAATATTGCAGAGATTGATGGTATCGCAATTTCATATGCTGATTACTATCGGTTTTCTCAACTCAAAGAGAGAGAAAACAGGGGGGTCTCGCGCGATGAGATATGGGCAATGCTCATCGATGAAATTGTGTGGAACAATCTCATAAAGCAAGAAAAGGTGAGAGTAACTGATGGAGAGATATGGGCAATCATACGCGCAAATCCACCTCGAGAAATTTACGAATCTGAATTCATGAAAGACGAAAATGGTCAATTTGATTATAATAAATATGTAGAGTTACTTCGAGCCCCCCAGAGTCGACAATGGCTTCACGAGTATGAGTTTAACCTGCGAAGGCAGTTACCCAAAGAAAAAATTCGCTCGCTCATTTCAACAATGGGCTGGGTGTCGCCCTATGAGGACAGCCTCACGATTGCCTTACAAATGGCATTGTACGACATTTCGTTTATTACTATCCGTGCACCTCAGCTCCGTAGTCTTATCGCACTATCAGAGGAGGAAATGAAGCAATACTTCGATGAGCATCGTGCTGAATTTACTACCCCTCCATCGAAGATTTTAAAATATGTTTTCTTCGAAAGAAAACCATCACCATACGATACGACGGAAGCACGAGAGAGGATAGAAGATTTCGAATGGAGAATTTCAGAAGGAGAAGACTTTCTCGAGTTGGCTCGGGAAGCATCGGATGACACAATTATTGCAATTGAGGTAGAAACCGAAGTTGACCTCAAACCATATTTGATGAGCGTATATAAAAAATTGAAGAACGGTGAAATCTCGGATATCATCCAAGGTCCAGATGGTTTTGAAGTTATTAAAAGAATTCGCAAGGGATTAATATACCACATGAAGACGGATGTTGACGTTTCAGTAACAACACTCGCCGAAATTCGCGATCAGATTGAAGCCTTCAAAGATGCAACCCGTGAGATCGGCTTCGATTCTGCTGCGGCTGAAATCAACGCACCGATTCGAAAGACGTATCCATTGCGAGAAGATTACGTCACCTTCCCGGTGCGTAATACTGCTGCCTTGTCAGAATTTTTATCACATGCAAAAGAGAGGGAGATCGGTGGACCACTGAGCAGCCTGGGTGGCTATTATCTCTTTATGCTCGATTCCATAATCCCGGAAAAAATACCGACATTTGAAGAAGCAAAACCGAGAATAATGGCAATACTCGAAAGAGAAAAAATACGTGAAGTGTTAGAACTATATTTCGATAACATCAGTACCCAATTAAGTTCAGGAGTTACTATGGAGGATATTGCTGCTTCGGACACGATTGTAATATTTCGAAATGATTTACCGGAAGCAAATTTATTCCAGCTTCAGAGTAGGTACGGAGCAGAATTTGCCGGGATAACGGCTACGTTAGAATCAGGCGACGTATCACCGCCTCTCGTGACTGACTGGGCTGGATACATCATCCGCTGCAACAGGAAAGTAGTAAGTCCCTTTGACTCCTCAATGGTGTCCCTGCTTCAACTCAAGAGACAGACGCGTTTACAGCAGATAACCGAGGAAATGTTCACACCGGAGAAAATCGAGGATAACCGGGATTTCTTTTTTGAATGACAAAGTTAAGATAATCGTCGTTCGTTATACGTCATCGCGGCCCGTATCGTCCGCCACACTTCATGGCGGATATGGCATCGTCGTACGTTTCATGAGAACAACAACTAAAAACGTATAACGATACGGGCCCCGTAGAATAAAAGATATACTATTGTAGTTAAAAAAATATGCAAAAGTCTTTCACAATTCAAGGGACATTGCACTGTTTTGTAGGAAAGCAAGTATTCAACGAGGCGGGCGGTCATGACCTTTAACCATTAACGACTAACTTTTATTCCAATATGTATCCCAACAGCCCTCTACCAATAGCTACCTCTGGTATTTCTTTTATCCTAATCTTAAAATCATAGCGCCAGTTATCTCCTAACTGGTTGAAACTAAATATTGCCTCCCAGCAATGTAAATCACGATTAAGGCCGAAACTGTAATCAACCAATTTCTTTGTTTCCCAATCATAGCGAGCCGCGTAAGAAATCTTCCAATTCCGTGTTGGTTGTATGTCTCCGCTGAACCATATCTGATAAATACCTCCTCTTGTATAACTCTGATTGAGGCTCAGTGAAAAAAAGTCATTTTTTATTGTCGTCGTATTCGAGATATTGTAATCATAATCTCGCGTATATGGATTTATTGAACCATCGAGTTGTGTTGAAAAATTTGCAATCGGCTTGGGAAAGGGATTGTAGGGTAGATCCACGTTAAAACCCACCGAAGAGAGAGAATCAGTGATGAGATTATAACTTCCATTCACACTGATGCGAGCAATTCTTTTCTTTTCTCTCTTTTCACCAATTTTTGCCTCAAACTCCTGATCGACTCCAAAACCTACACTATTTCTTTTCGAATATTGAGGAATGCCAGCCACCAATGGAAATCTGCCAAAATTAAAATCAGGAGTATACGTATATGACATTCGTGGAGTAACTTTGTGTAACACGCCATGAAGACCGAGTAATTCAACATTGAAAAGACGGTAGAGATTAGTACTCGCCGTGGCACTAAACGAGTATCCAAACCTTAACTGATTTTTATTCCCCGCAGTATCTTCCCTATATCCTGCAAGATCGAGATCCAATTTTGGGGAGAGCGTAAACAGGTCCAGAACATTCTGCTGCATCGTTGGCGATGTATGGAGATTTGCACCAACGACATCGCTCGTGTCTGTCTGAGTCCGCGAGTGGTCGCGAACGAAATGTCCAGCGAGTGAATAACTGATCAGAGAGAAGAGCGTACGTGACGGAGCAGACAACGTATACGATGGTGCCTTTTCGCGAATCGTGGAACTGATCGTATCAACAAACTCCTGTCTTCGCTCATAGACAACCGTATTCTTAAATCCAGCGATATCACGACTGATGGTTGCCTGTGATGTTATTTCTTTTTCTAACCAGAGCAGTGTCGTTTCGGCATAACTCTGCTGATAGTTATTGTCACTCACATATTTTATGTCAAAATTAAAGCTTGAACCAAAGAGGAAATGCTCGGAGTTATTCCGACCTTCAATGCTGTATCGTTCTCGCTTGGTATCCATCTCCTTAATATACGATGTGTATACTTGACCCTTCGTAAAGGGAGCAAAATCCCATACGGCTTCAAGACGCGGCATGATCCCTTTCTTTTCCATGGCGTCCAGCTGGATGGTCACATCGGCGTAGTCAGAGATAACAATGTAGTAGGCAAAGTCTCTTATATAGCTACCGTATGCACGGGAATTACCTACTCGAAAAGGTAAGAGTCCTGATTTACGCTTTGAGGAGATGGGAACAAACCAGAATGGTGCAGCGAGAACAGGGAGTCCCTGTATGTATAAGACGAGAGGCCGAGCAATAACCATGTCACCCAAATAAATTTTCATTCTTGGCGAATAAAAGTAATAATGCGGTGGTGAGTCACTACACGTTGTATACTGCCCTGCATAGGCATTCACCGTCTGTTCATCAACCCAGTAAATTTCCCTGCCTTTCATAAAACCTTTTTCAATCTGTGTTTTCCCATCCATCATGCGCGCTTTTCTATTTTCGATATTATACTTAAGATGATTACCTTTTATTGAATCATTCATTTGACGCAAGTCGCACCGGCCAAATGCCTCCAGAATATTATCATCAATATAGTAGTATGCGCTATCTGAGTATAATGTAATATCCTTATACGTAATATATGAGGAATCCTTTAAAACGATGCGCGATTTTTCGAGATCATAAATAATGCGGTGTGCTTCGTACTGAACAATATCGGCTGTGTCGCTCAGAGTAGTATCCTGAAGAAACTCCAAGCAGAGAAAAAAAATCATTCTTTAAGCATGTCTTTGTAACTATCTAATACAAATTTGTAGTATTCCAATGCTTTATCTTCCTCACCCAAAGCCCGATAGATTTCAGCAAGTCCTTCATTGATGGCAACCAGCGTCTCTAAATTGGCAGCCTCTTGCTGACGCTGACAGAGCTCGAATGCCTGATTATAGTAGCCTATTCCTGATTCGTGACCTCCCTTTTTAACAGCAAGAGTAGCAGATTTCATCAAGAATTCTATTGCCTTTTTATAATTCCCGCCTTCTCGATAATGAAAAGCTGCTTGCTCTTCAAAACCCTGAATACGACGGTAATAATCTGCAAGCCGCAGGTGGCGTTTTTCCTTATCTGCCACAAAGTTATAAATTTCACTGTGGAGAAGTGGGTTTGCAAATATATAATAGTCAAAATATTTCTTGAGATAACCAATGGTAACGAAATAATCAAATAACGGTCGATCTTTCTGTTCTACTGGCAACTCATCTGGCTTTATTTCGGAACCAGCGACCGCGAGGTCAAAGAGAAAATCTCGTTTATCCTCGAGAAGCTCGAGTCGTCGCTTAATTATCGTTTTAACGTCATGAAATGGAATACTGAACCCGGATATCGACTTTTTGCCACAATACTGATTATAAAAATATGACATCTTTTCCTCATGGAAGAGCAAAAGATACTGTGATACATGAAATGGAGTCGTTGGCGGCAGCATTAATTTCTCACCGGTCGATTTTTCAATAATTCCCTCTAAATGATCTTTCTCGACACTTCTCAATTCGAATTCCTTAAGTCCAGGAATATTAACCTGAGACAGCGAAGAGGAGAAAATAAAACTCACATTATCCTCCAGGAGCTTCGATATTACACACTGGATAAAATTAACTGACGAGGCATCCATGTGTTCTACATCTTCTATAATAACGACGACTGGTTTCTGCCATGATATGCGCTTCAAAATATCCGCAACACTGCGCGTGATCATTTCGACTCTTGTTTTGAGTTCCAGTTTTTCTAAAATCGATTCCTCCTCACTCAATCCTAAGAAATCTAAAATTGCGAGATACGACGTACCGATGTCTGAAATGTCCAATTCCCTCAATCGTTCCTCAATTATCTTTTGCTGTTGTTCAATACCTTCCGTACCATATATGTGGAGTAAATGTTTAACGATTTCAGCAATCGGTTTGAGTGTATGACCCTTGTTATACGAAGGACATACGGTTTGAAAGATTTCGGCGTCTTGCCACTGATCAATGAGTTGTTCGAGAAACGTTGTCTTACCACTACCCGCAGGACCTGTAACAAGAATTGCGTGTGCCACGCGCAAGAGATTTTGCAATAATTCGATTTCACCTGTCCGTGGAATGGATATTCTCTGTAGGGTTTTCACTTTGGGAAATCGCAATTCTCCTTTTGGATTCTCGATGCGACAGACGAGGATTTGGCTCGCCATACCCTCGATCGACAGCATACCGAGGGATGTAATTTCAAAGTGTTCAATTATTTTTTGTTCAATATCCTCAGATATTAAAATTTCTCCCAATTTGGCGATCTTAGAAAGACCAATGGCAAGACCCATATACTGCGAGAGCCCAAAACGGGCTTCGGGATAACTTTCCTTTATCTTAAAGAGGCACGCGATGATATTAACGTCATCGCAATGACCTAAAACCATATCCTTATCAGCCCGCTCAATCGTACCTGTAAATTTCTCTATCAATTCGGTAATTTCAGAGAATTTCTTTCGCGCCAGATTACGAATTAAAATACTAAAAAAGAGGTCCATGTGTACTCCAGGGAATGTATTGGTTATTTGTTTTACGGCTTCGCCTGATTATTATTACGAAACCGAAAGATAAAAAATATGAATTGACATTACTAGAAACACGATATTCTTTTAACAAATCTTTATAACTCATGATTTTCTTCTCGCTATTTTAAACGGTTGCGTGATAAGCGTTTTTATTGGATAAAACTTAAACTCTTCATTTTTGTTCATCGTCACGATCATTAAATCGGGTGCAAATTCGCTTAAGACCTGAAGGCATGCACCGCAAGGTACGATAAAATCGACCTGCGGCGAATACACAAGGAGTAATAGAAATTTTCGTTCACCGTCAGATAGTGCTCTGAATAACGCAGTTCTCTCGGCACACACGGTAAGTGAATATGAACTATTTTCAACATTGATACCGATGTATGTATTACCACTGGCACAGTATATGCCAGCAGCAACCGATATGCCAGAATACGGTGCATATGCAAACTTCACTATTTTTTTAATATCCTTCACTAATTTCTTTGATAGGATTTTCTTATGCGATGCAAGCGCTGAGAAAGTCTTCACCATTTTTGATCCCTTCGAGTTTAAGATATTTCGCAATTGTTCTTGCTAAATCAGAGAAGGATTGTCGTACGCCTAAACACGTGCCAGTTTTTTTTGTAGTATAGGCGAGAATCGGCACGTATTCTCGAGAATGATCAGTCGAAGGCGTCGTTGGATCATTGCCGTGGTCTGCAGTTATAAAAAGAATGTCACCATCCTGAACTTTCTCTACTATTCTGGCAACGCCACCATCCATTTCAACGAGCCCGTTGTAAAAACCGTTAATATCGTTACGGTGCCCCCAATCCATATCGAATTGAACAAAATTTGCGACCACCAATCCATCGCCAATCTCCGACATTACCTTGAGTACAAAATCAACGCATTCTGCATTATTCACCGAATGGTAGGATTTGGTATAGCCACGATTACCAAAGAGGTCGTCCACCTTGCCAATGACGACTACTTCAAAATTATTCTCTTTCGCAATGTCGAGCAGGGTGGGTTCGGGTGGTGGTAGTGAATAGTCGTGTCGATCCTTTGTGCGGTAAAAATCAGGCACCTTCCCGGCAAAGGGACGGGCAATGACGCGGGCAACGCCGTGTTCTCCTTGCAATATTTCTCGTGCGATTTTACAGAATGAATATAATTCGTCTAAATTGAACACATCAACGTGACAGGCTACCTGAAAAACACTGTCCGCAGATGTATAAACGATCGGCATCCTTTTCTTGATGTGTTCTTCGCCCAACTGTTTTATGATCTCTGTCCCCGAGGCAGCAATGTTGCCGATGATTTTATGACCAATCTTTAATTCAAATGCTTCGATCACTTCGGCTGGAAATCCATGGGGATAGGTTGGAAATGGCTGTTTTAATATGATGCCACACAATTCCCAGTGTCCGCTCGTGGAATCCTTCCCCGGAGATTTTTCTGCCATCTTTCCATAACAAGCAGGAGGATTGTCGACCTCGTGTACGCCTTCAATGCTACATATATTACCTAAACCAAGACTTTCGAGCACAGGAAGATTAAGACCGCCACACGCGTGGGCCAAATTGCCTAACGTATTACTTCCCGCATCGCCGTATTGTACTGCATCCGGGAGTTCACCAATACCAACGCCATCAAGGATGAGCACAATCGCCCTTTTCATTACAGAATTATATTTAGTTTTTATTATTTGTAAAGATACATCATTTCTCCATCTCTGTTCCGCGTAGAGACTCCTCATCTACGAAGCGGAATAATTCGTGTTTTTTATCTGCGCATATCTGCATCCCGGAATATTTCTCTATAAATTTTGTATGTATAAGTAGAAAGGAGGCGACATGAAAGATCATAAGCTAATGTACGGAGTCTACATCAGGGCTGGAATGTTCTCCAGTATCATCATCGTTATTCTCCTTTTCCTCTTCATTCCTTATGCCGAACCCGAGCCATTCACATTAAAAACGGATATTGTGACGATGGTAGAGGAGATTTCGGCAATGATCGAGAAGGTTGAAGAACCACCTCCGGAGGAACGACCGAAGGTGGCGGTTGAGGCAGAGAGTGAAATTGCAGAAGAAGCAGTTGAAACTATTGCGGCTACTGAATTTGAAGAAGATTTAATCAGAACAACGCCTATTGGCCCGGATATCGAAATTGTCCCGTACTATAAGGTGGAGGTAAAACCAAAGCCTATTTTCATACCAAAACCTCATTATCCAGACTTGGCACGGCAGGCTGGCATTGAAGGAAAAACAGTGGTCAAGGCATTGGTTGATATCGACGGCAGCATCATCGATGCCAAGATCTTGAAATCGAGCGGCAACCAAATGCTGGATCAAGCTGCACTGGCCACTGCGAGAGAGGCACAATTTACCCCAGCAAAACAGCGGGATAAGTTCGTGCGGGTCTGGGTGGCTATTCCGGTAACATTCATATTGACTGGAGGCTCATAAGGAGAAACCATGAAGGATCATAAGGAATATTATGGACTCTATCTGCGCTCGAGTATGCTGGTGTCTCTGGCTATCACTATCCTCGCCTTCATCTTTGTGCCGACGACAGAGTTAAAACCATTTGAGGGAAGAGTCGATATTCCCTACAGAATTTTATTGTCAGACATGTTTACGCCAACGGATATACCTGAACCAGCACAACAGAAAAGGCCAAAACCACGAATCGTCGAACCAGCAGACCCGAGTGACCAGAATGCCCAAGCAACCATGGGTCCCACAGATTGGGATGAACGACCTGGCATACAAAACATCGCCAGACTCGATGTTGTTCCTTATTATCGGGCTCAGATTCAACCCAAGACGATCAAAGCGCCACCACCCCAATATCCATCGCTCGCCCTCAGCGCTGGTATCGAAGGAACTTGTGTGATCAAGGGTATTATCGACACAACAGGAAATGTTGCTGATGCTGAAATTTACAAGAGCTCTGGTAATGCTCTTTTGGACGGAGCTGCGATGACATCATTTTTAACGTATCAATTTACGCCAGCCTATGCGCGCGACAGACCGGTCACAGTCTGGATACGGATGCCGATTACGTTTAAGATAAGAGAAGAATAAAAAACCCCGCCCATCAGAGACGGGCGGGGTGAAGAAGAAAATCCGATTATCTATCTGACGAATATCATCTTACGCGTATCAGCCTTGCCTTCGGCTTCGAGCCTGAGGAAGTAGACACCATCGGCGACCTTACGCTCGATATCATCCCGGCCATCCCAGAATAAAGTCTTTGCACCAGC
>CP070664.1:374269-377293 GCA_020355325.1 Caldifarciminota bacterium | reverse complement strand
TACAAAATGACTGACTTCCTTAAAGTCTTCATATTCATCCATCAGAATCTGAAATGCATCTCCTTTCGGTTGCTTCTGTCTGATATACCTCTCTAATTCAATATGAACTAATGGCTCGCCATTTTTTAGTACGCAGCAAGAAGTATCGTGACTAGAATATAGTCCTGCTAATAACATGTTATTTCTCCAATGTGTTTAAAGCTTTTCTAAGCGTTTATATTTTTCTAATGAACGTATGAGTTGTTCGCAACTGATCTGCAATTGTCTCTTATCTTTATGATCATTTAATTCATTCAAATCGTTCCAAATGTAAAGGACATCATTAACAAAATGTGCCCTCTCTCTTGACATTTCCAATAATGGGAACATCAAGGCAAGATCCCCAGCGGCTTTATAATAATCGCCATTCTGATCGATTATATCAGCTTTCTGTACTTTATTCAACAAACCAAACTTATAACTTCTTAAATGTGAAGTACACCATGGAGCTTGTCGATACAAGTTGTTTTCAACAACATGAGACGGCACTTGTGATGAGAATTTTCCAACTTGCTTGTTCGATAAGTTTATATAACTTCCATAAGTCATCCAACACTTATGTTTGTTATAATGTTCGTTTAAAATAGAAAGAGTGTCTGCACTAGAGAAAAAATCGTCTCCATCTAAAATTACAATGATATTTTCTTTTTCTCGTTCAGTGTTATGAATTGTAGCCGCCTCATATGCATTACCAAGTGGTCCCAAGTTTTTTTTCGTTCTGATGAGAGTAAACTTATCGTCGTCACCAATTAGTTCTTGACAAATTTGATATGAGTTGTCCGTTGAGCAGTCATCAGCCACTACGCATGAAAAGTTATCATATTTTTGTAGCATGACGCTTTTAATACTCTTGCCAATCCATTTTGAGGCATTGTAGAAAGGAATAATAATAACAAATTTGTTTTTTCTCATTTTAGTGTCAACTCCACCAGATCTGGAATTTGTTTTCTCTTTTCAATCATAACACTGATCAAATCAATACCCTTGAGTGAAAACCACTCTTCTTTTGTTGCGCCGACAAGATTGTTTGTTATCACAGATAAACCCATCATTCTTGCCTCAACCACGATACGGGATAATGTTTCAGGTGTTTTTGGTAGGAAAACAAATTTCTTACTCTTACCTAATCTTGTTAAGAAGTCCTCATAAGCCAGACTTGGAATAAGATCATATTCCCAGCCTTTGACTTTACAAAGTCTTATTGCATCAGATGTGTTCTTGTGCCAGTTATCAGAGTTCATTACGGCACAAGTTGCTTGCTTTTCAGATTTTGATATCTCGTACATAAAATCTAAAATTTGAGCAGACCACAAGTTGCCGCCGACGCTTCTTATATTGTCCAAATGTAAATTTGACTTTACGATACCTGCGTGAAAGTCGCTTTGACACAAGACTGCTTTTGCACTTTCATAAAAGTCAAAATTGATTATATGATCTTTTGGTGCAATAAAGTTTTCATAATTTGCAGGATTTCTTGTTTTTACATATTTGTGGTCATGTTCGTAAATAATATATTCTTTTTCTGATTTTAAGTTGTTTTTACTTGCTTCGGTGAGACCAATAAAGTTCGCAACAACAAACTTAGTATCATCATCTTGCTCTTGCAAAAATGCAGGAGAGGCATTCTGACTTTTTATTTCTAAAACGTCAGTGCCTCGTTTCCTTAAAATCTGCACAAGTTCGTGATTATTTAGCTCACCACCACCGGGGATTTCATGAGCGAAAAAATCAGCGATGAATATAATTTTACTCATGATCCTCAATGTCTAAAGTAGACAGCCAGTCTTCAACATCAAACACTTCTTCTTTTTCACACACAGCATCAGCAAACTTTTTATATTGTCTTTCTTCAGTGAAGTTTTCTAATAGGTGTTTCTGAAGTTGATCAGCCATCTCAGTGTATTTGGAGTAGTTTGTATAAACGGCTCTCATCGTCTTTCTGGCACTTTCCTCAGTTGGGTTACACCAGCCCGCATCAGGCTGTACTACTCCTTCCCAAACTGCCTCTGGGGGCACCTGCCCAATGGTATAGTCAACTTTGGAAAATAGGGCTCGTAGTTTTGGCTTCTTTCGCTTGCCAATTTTAGCATGGGCATGGAGGAAATCATTTTGTCCGCTCCAAGCAGGGGCGATTACGGGCACTCCATGGTATGCTGCTTCGAAGATAGGCATACCAAATCCCTCGCCATGAGTGTGGGTTACGTATGCTTTCACTTTTGGGTTTGTATAAAGCGCGTTCATCTGACCTAAAGTCAAGTCCCCATGGAGAAGATAAACCTTGCACTTTCTATCTGGATAGGTTGCGAGCAAGTTTGCAATCTTTGCTTGAGTATGAAGTGAATCAGAGGTGCTGCAATTTGCAATATTTGTTTTAAGTACCATACCAACTTCTTCGTTCTGGAACTCTTGCAGGAACCAGTTAAGTGTGTTGCCGATGTTCTTTCTTGGACCAAGTTGAGCTACGGACAAGAAATTAAAATCGTAATCCAGATTGATATCAAGATTCTCTGCCTCACGATTTCGTACTGGATAGTTAACAACCTCTATTGGTGTATTGACCCTGAATTGAGTCTTCTGCCCAGTCTCCTGAATCGTTGCTTCATAAACGGTTTCTTCATAAACATTTTTTGAATGATTGGAGACAACAATAATCTTGTCCATCAGGGCAGCCTTTTCAATCCATTGAGGCGCTACTTTTGTTGTTTCAATACCGGCTGTATATCCAATATTAACTGGTGCAATCTTTTCCCACTCATTCGGAATGGTAACCTGCAAAGATATGTCGATAGGCAGTTTCTGGTTAATGTGGTGTTGAGTCTTTCCGATCAAGTGATCAAACCAATCTCGTTCTTCACCGGTTTCTGTAATCCACCCCGTATGTCCCCAAGGAATGTTCTGAAGTAGGATGTTAAACCTTTCCTCGTGAGCACGCAAGGCACGGAGGGCAAATCGAGTTTGTTCGCCATATCCTGAGCGAGAGAGTGC
>CP070664.1:368086-374169 GCA_020355325.1 Caldifarciminota bacterium | reverse complement strand
ATTGCAAATGAATGGAACAAGGATGAAACCTTTCATTTACAGCTAATCAAAATAGGAACCAAGACCGATCTGTCTGATTTGTAAGGAATACAGATTCAATTATGACCGTACAATGGATTGGAGAGTGGTGGCGTTACCTATGAAAAAACTCACAATAATAATTATTGTTCAGCTCATTTGTTTTTATTCATTATGTTTTTCGTCTACAGTTGGTGCACGTTTTGGTGTGAGAGCCGGCATTAATCGTTGTATTCTCAACCCAGGAAATCGTAGCGGCACAGGTTTTCATGTTGGCATTAATATCGGCTTGGATATACCCCCAAACTTTGCTATAGACATAGCGCCACAAATTAAGTTGAGTAAATACTATGCCCCGTTTTGGCCTGGGACAGATTACGAGTATACGAATCTATTCATTCCAATTGTCGCTTCAGTTAAGTCATTATCGGCAACGTCATTTTCACCATACCTGGGTATTGGTGGGGCTGTCAATGTGCAGCTGAATGGGAAAATGATTAATGAACCTTACGAATCTTGGGATAAAATCGAAGACCTTGAGCAGGACTTTTACTTCGTCGCCATTGGTGGTATCGAAGCGAGATTAGCCCGATTCAGAATCTCGCCTGAACTTTCGTTTAATTATAACCTAACTGACAGTTACCCGCACTTTGAAGACCAATCTGTATCGAATTATGATTTGAGTCTCACGATTGGATTTAGTTATGCACTATGACAAGCCTAGCAGAACCAGGAGTAGAATCGGGTCAGGCGTTCGGTTGTTCGCAAATTTAGATCATTGTTTAGAAAGGAGGTTCAAATGAGATATCAATTTACAACATTGCGGAAATTCCATTATTTCTCAATATTATGTGTTGGAATTCTGTTTTTCGGCGCTCAAACGGTTAATAATGAACCTATTAATATCAGCTTTAATAGTGATGGATATGAATTAAAAGGTAAATTTTATCCTGCTGGAGGAAAAGGCACATTTCCGACTGTTTTATTATTGCAAGGTTTTCCAGGAAATGAAAAAGATGTTATAGGGCTTGGTCAAAAAGTTTCTCTATCTGGCATAAATGCTTTTACCTTTAATTACAGAGGAACGCATAAAAGCGAAGGGCAGTTCAATTTAGAGAATACAATTGATGATATTCAAGCTGCTTTAGACTATCTTCACAAAGAGGAAATTGTTAGAAAATTCAAAATAGATACCTCAAACATTATTTTATGTGGCTACAGCTATGGAGGAGGTATGGGTTTGACATTCGCTGCGAACCACCCTGAAATAAGAAGAATCATCTCTATTGTAGGAACTGATCATGGCGAGTTTATACGGGAATATCAACGTAATGAATCCATGGCTGAAATGATCAATGACATGTTTGATGGATTGAAAGCTCCTGAAGGACCAGTTCGATTTGAGGGTCATAAAGGATTACAAGAACTCATTGATAATGTAAATCTCTATGATTTGAGGTTAAGTGCACCTAAACTTGCAGACCGGGAAATTTTGTTGATTGGAGGTTGGGATGATGTTAACATTATGATTGAAAATCACCTATTACCCTTGTATCGAGTTTTAAAAAAAGAAGACGCCCTGAATGTTGAATTTATTGCTTATCACACAGACCATTCCTTTAGAAACGTCAGAGACAAATTAGCAGAAGATATAATAGAATGGATAATAAAAGGACTTAGATAACAACTATACGAGAATAGGGTCAGGCCCTATCTGAGAGAAGGAGACAAGGAGATGGGGTGACATGGAGAAACTGGAACACATGTAGTGTCAAATCCCTTCGACACACCTCCTTCATTTCTTCGGGATTGGCGTCACGACAGGCTCGAAATTAGAAGCTAATTAGTCATCATTTGGATGCACGGCTGGTTTAAATTTTAGGCTTGACAGCGTAGTTTGTGCTATGTATGATGATATGTAGATTGTCAGGTAGTTAATAATTCGCGTAGCTTGAAAAAACGAATCTGTATAAGGAGGTTGAATTGCCAGACATTATCAACTGCGTACATTTTCAAAAGAAGCAGAACACGAGATTCGCTCATTAGACAGCACATCCACATGACACTAAAAGATATAGAACGTGAGTATATGGTTTGTTCGTAGAGGGATGAGAAAAGGAGGATTTTGTGAAAGAAATTGCCCTTGAGTGTTCTAAATGTGAGAGCAATCTCAAGGTACAAATTTCTGATGATATATATAAAAAATCTAAGGCTATATTTGATGCGAAGACTCGTGAAAGAGTTATACAAAATTGGTTGAGTGCACAAGGCATCAATTGTCCAAATAGTCAATGTGATGGTGGCTCTTATGATTTTATTGTTTTATGGACATGGGAATAAAGAATTCAGGAAAAGGCACTGGGGCATGTGGAGTCGAATCTCTTAATTCTGCAAAAGATGGAACTGAGTGTACGGCTTGTTCGTGGAGGGATGGAAATCGTTGAATATTCTTCTAGGAAAAATTGCTGAGATTTTGATTTTTAGATAAGGTAGCCCCTCATCTCTGCGAGATTCCTCTCGACGTGCTCGAGACCTAGGGCGGGACGTTCAATTTCCCGATGCAAATCGCAGATTTGAGGGAAATTAACGGAGGTAAGCAATGATGTTTAAAAAGATCGTAGCGAGTCTTACATTAATATGTGTTATCGTATGCGTGCAGGGATGTTATTCTAAACAACTGATTGACCGCCGGGAATTGAGAACACATCCGGGGTATGAAATTTCTACAGTAGTAACAGTAGATGGCAACGTTTTTGAGTTCGCACCAGATGCTGTTCTCACAGATAGTATTGTTAGAGGAATAACGAAAGATGGTGCGTTCAAGGAGATTCCACTCTCACAGATAAATATGGTGTACATTCGAAAATTTAATCCGGTCACATCATGTTTAACAGCAATTGGTGTTACATCTGCTGTGATTGGGATTGGTTTCCTGATTATACTTGCTACAAAGGAATCATGTCCTTTTGTATATTCGTTCAATGGAGAACAGTACATTTTCGACGGAGAACCATATGGCGGTGCTATTTGCGAGGGTCTTCAGCGTACTGACTTATGTAAGTTAGAACATCTACGCCCTGTAGATGGCGAGTATCGCATACAACTTGCTAACGAGGTGAATGAAACTCAATACACGGATGAGTTCAAACTTTGGGTTGTAGATCACTCACCAGAAGTAGATGTAATTCAGGATGCCAAGGGCAACCTGTATACTGTCGCAGCTCGTCACAGACCCCTGATGGTGGTCGATAGTCGTGGTGAGAATCTGCATGCCTGGCTTTCGGAAAAGGATCTACTCGTTTGGGAAAGTGATATGCTTGATAAAGATCCTAAAAACGATGCTGATCTACGCGACACGCTCTTTTTGGCTTTTCTTAGACCGCCTCAAGCAGAGAAAGCTAAGCCCATAGTACTTGGATGCAATAGCTTATGGGCTTCTCAAATGCTTATGAGAATGGTAGCACTGTGTGGCAGTCATGTGAAGCAATTGTATGAGAAGTTGAAAAACCCAGGTGCGTCGGCACAGAGGGATGCCTGGTGTAACTGGACGGAAATATACGCACTCCATGTCTATATCTGGGCGAATGGTGACTGGGTTCGTCGAGGAGTGATCATTGGGAGTGGCCCTTTCATAGCGGAAGAGCGTATTGTACCACTTGATTTGGAGGGTGTTGAAGGCGACACCGTAAAGATCCAGCTAGCACCACCAACAGGATTCTGGCAATTTAATTCGTTCGCTATGGACTACTCTGCTGAGGTGCCTTTTGAAATGCAGGAGATTTCGGCGAGCTCTATGGTTGGACATAACGGAAAAGATCTGTGTGCTACACTTGAATCTGCAGATAGGAAGTACTATGTAATGCCAGACATTGGTCAGCATGCGGTCTTTACCTTCCCTGTTCCTGCGTTAAAGCCTGATAACGAGAGAGTTGTTTTTGCTAAGGTGTCGGGCTACTATGAAATGCACCTTAATGCCAGTGGTCCGCCTCGATTTGATAAGATTCATCGTATCTTGTCTGAACCGAATTATGTAGTCAAGTTTGCACTTGAAGAGTATCATAAGTGGCACAACGAATTGGTGTCGAAATTCAGGGATTAACATAGGGTCAAGCTCTCCGCTTGCAGCGAGAGCTGGCCGTTTGATAACGAGAGTAAACATGAAATTCTAGATATTCTTGAGTGGTAATTTGGTCACCCTTGAAGAAATATCTCAGTGTGTAAGATCATTGACAGTGGTAAAAAGATAGATTATACCGACCAGGAGTCGAGGTCCGTCGATTCCGCCTTCGGCGAGAACTCTCGGAAACGGAGCTCTCGTAGAGTCCACGCGACTCTGCGGAGATCTTCCGATGTTAATCGAGAATGCACGATTTCAAGATTCGGAACTCACAGAGTGGAACAGCGATGACAAGAAGTGTAAAGTTTCAGCGGTAATGCGACTCAAACGCGCGAGGATAGAGTGTTAGAATCACTATTGACAACGTTCGTTATTTGGATACACTTATAATAAGTCATTTAATTTGTTGATGGTTCTGTAGAATACTCATATTCTCAATCCCCTCAATAAATAGAGACTTGAAAGGAGAAAAATGGTTTACGGAAAGGTAAAGTGGTTCGATAGTAAAAAAGGCTATGGTTTTATTGCGAAAGAAGACGGAACCGGTGATGTATTTGTCCATTTTGAAGATATTGCGGGCAGTGGTTACCGGTCCCTTAATGAAGGTGATAGAGTTACGTTTGAGATTACTCAATCTCCAAAAGGACAAAAAGCTACAAACGTCGAACTTACATAATATGCATAGTATGCATAAGAGAAAGCCCCCCCTTGCGGGGGCTTTCCAATTTAAGGGCATAGGGCATAGTGGGGTCGGGCTCTCCGCCTGGACATGTGGGGTCAGTCCCCTTCGATAAACTCAGGACAGGTACACTTACTTCGATCTGACTCAGTATAGTTCCCTCAGTACTTCGGGATCTTTTCTCGCTGTGTTCGAAACCTACGGACGACAAGGTAGGCTCGAAACTAGAAACTAATTGGTATGGATGTACAGCTGGTTCAATTTCAGGCTTGACAGCGTAGCTTGTGCCATGTATGATGATATGTAGGTTAACAAGTAGTTGATAGTTCGCGTAGCTTAAAAAAACATTTGTATAAGGAGGATGAATTACCAGACAATGCATCAACTTCGTTCATTTCAATAGAAACAACGCTTTACAGCTTTACACATTAAAACACAAATTCAAAAAACTTATAACGACAGGAATGATGTATGGCTTGTTCGTAGGAAGAAGTGATTTTAGAGGAGGGATTTTTAAGAGTATTTATGAGAAAATTGCATCGGTAAAGAAAGGAGGTGAGAGATAGCCAAAAACAATTTTTGTAATAGGAGGAAGAAAATGACTAAATATTCGAAACCTAATGTTTGGAGATTCATGATTGTGTTGATAATTGCTGGTTGTGCAACTTTCAAGACCACACTGTACGATCAGTCTAAATTAAAGGCGGTCACTAGCTGGCATATTGATTTCTCCTATGAAACGGGAGAAATTGAAGAAAAGGTGACAAGTGAAAAAGAAGCTGAAGTTAAAGTAATAACGACTGGCCATTCACCACGCGATTTACAGCTTCGTGACGATATATTTTTCCATCTCAAGGATAAGTATCGTATTCCTGTTGTCAAAGATGTTAATGTTGCATCTGGATTTATCAGCATCCATCCTGTTCATTTTTATCTGGGTGGTTTCAAGTCCCTTGATGTAACTTTTTATGACCGTGAAAATAATCTTATTGCTCGAATTCGTGTTAAGAATGGTGATAGACGTGCTACTTTCAAAGAAGATGACGAATTTGCCGAATATTGTGCAGATGCAATAGCGGGATTAATACTTACAAAGTAACAATGCTCAATCGGATTCAGCTGATGCGAGGATAATGGGGTCAAATCTCTACTTTGAACATTGATTCTCTCAAAAAGGAGGTGCAAATGAATCACCACAATGTTTATGTTGTTCTTTTAGATGACGCAGTTGCCAAAAAGGTAAAAGTAATGGCCGCTAACCCTAAGCGT
>CP070664.1:364477-367986 GCA_020355325.1 Caldifarciminota bacterium | reverse complement strand
TAGTATAATCGTTCCATCTGTACACATCCAACTAATTTCATCCATTATCTCCTAACTGACATCTGCTATCTGTAAATAAATAAACCATTACCTGAAATCGTTGTCTAAATCGTGGAAAAGGAGGTGAACAAAAATGGCAGACAAATACCTTAAAAAATGGGAACCCTTTAGAGAGTTAGTGACATTACGGGACGAGATGGACAGCATTTTCGAGTCGTTTTTTGGCGATTATCCGGTCATGAGAGAAGGCTTCTGGGCACCAGTGATAGATATTTCTGAGAATAATGGCACTATCGAGGTGAAGGCTGAGATTCCGGGTATGAACAAGGACGACATAAAAATTTCTGTGCGCGACAACAGGCTCTCTATTACCGGTGAGCGAAAACAGGAAAGCGAAACCAAGGATAAAAAATTCCATCGCATCGAGCGCTTCTACGGTAAATTCAGTCGAAATATCAGGCTACCAGCTGACGTCGACGCTGATAAGGTGAAGGCGACCTATAAAGATGGTATTCTCAATATATCATTACCAAAGCCTGAGTCGATGAAGACAAAAGAGATCGAAGTCGAGTAAGCCAATCTCGTCTCACTGAAGATGGGCCGGGTTTGACCCGGCCCTTTTTATTTATACCTAGTATCTTGCTTAAAAATTATCAAATAGTATATAATTTTGTTTTAGAACTCTAATAAGATTGACTTTTGACTTCTGATTCGTATAATTACATATGCGATGTACAGCACAATTGTTCTCTCTTTTTTGTATTTCATTATCAACTACAGTAGGCTTCTGTAATCGTGGGATGATTCCAATTAATCCGAATGTAAAAATATTCGAACCGAATCAACGGGCAATGATCGCATGGAATGGCGAAGAAGAAATTCTCTTATTGAGTACTGATGTGAGTGCTTCAGATTCAACATTGGTGTTGGAGGTTTTACCACTTCCCTCTGAACCCGCAGTAAAAAAAGGTGATCTTGAAACTTTTCGTAGGGTCGTCGATTTCTTAAATAGAAAAATTTATGTGGCAAAAGGGAGGACACTTACGGAGGGACCGGTGCCTCCATCGGGAGAGGTGACTTTTCACAAAAACATTGGAGCACATGATATCTCGGTTACACACATGCTTGACGCAGATGGTTTTATTGACTGGGTAAGCGATTATTTGAAATCAATCGGTTTTGAGCATGAGATAATTTCCCATGACATGAAACAGTTGATTAATGGATATATCAAAAATAACTTTGTATGGTTTGTTTTTGATGTTGTATCCTTAGGTAAAGAGACAGTGACCAATGAACCGATTCAATATCGTTTCAAAACTGCCTCTCTTTTTTATCCTTTAAAGATCACAAACACGAGTGAAGGTAATACGTCAATCGAACTTATCATCTTAACACCTCGTCTGCTCCGTACATTCCCTGGTCTATCCATTGATAGAGTCACATTAAGACATGAGCCGGTAACAATTCATAACGATGAATTGAGAGAATTGAATGTCGACATGTACAAATTGCTTAGACATCAAGAGTATTTGAAGCTTCGCATCTGGGAAATAACTGGCGAATTGAAGTCGTTCGATAAAGACTTAATCGCACAATAAATGTTTTAGATATTTAGGTAATTTAGGCATTTGAGGTAGTTGGGTATTTTGCCCTATTGAGGGAGGTGCGGTGAAAAAGAAACGGAAGTTATACAAACAATATGATATTAGACCAAAATGGCTCAAGGGTAAAAAATTTCCACGGATGAAAAAATATTTATCCGGACGAAGAATATTTCCTAACCCGATAACCGGCAAGGAGAACGTGGCTGAGATTATTGAAAAGACATTTCTTGCATATAATGCAGCGAGGATGAGAGAGGCATGCCGGTTATATGCCGAAAAAATGCTCAAACGCGACGTCTGTGTCGGGATGAGTCTTGCCGGCGCTCTTACGCCAGCAGGTCTTGGTAAATCTGCAATTGTACCTCTCATCAACGCCGGATTCATTGATTGGATTGTGTCTACTGGTGCAAATTTGTATCATGATTTACATTTTGCTTTTGACTTAGAATTACATGTTGGCACGTATCACATTGATGATGCTGATTTGCGAGAAAGTGGTGTCGTGCGAATCTATGATATTCTCTTAAGTTATACCGATTGTCTGTTGGAGACCGACCGAATCCTGCGTCAGATTTTGAGCAGGAATGAATTTCAAAAAGTAATGGGTACGGCAGAACTCCATTACCTGCTTGGCAAATATGCAGCCCAGGCAGAAGAAGAAAGAGGTATTAAGAACGCATCGATACTCGCGGCCGCATATCGTGCAGGTTTGCCAATCTATACCAGCTCACCGGGTGACTCCGGAATTGGCATGCATATTGCTGAGAATTCGCTCCGCGCTTTTGGAACACGCTTGGTTCCGTCGATCGATGTCAATGAAACAGCAGCAATTATCTACGCGGCAAAAAAGTCGGGTGGGAAGTCAGCGGTTATACTCATTGGGGGTGGTAGTCCAAAAAATTTTGTACTTCAAACTGAACCACACATCCAAGAAATTTTACATATCCCAGACGTCGGCCATGACTACTTTCTGCAAATCACTGATGCACGTCCTGATACTGGTGGCTTATCAGGCGCAACGCCACATGAAGCAGTATCCTGGGGTAAAATAGACCCACATCGCTTACCAGATGCAGTGGTTTGCTATTTGGATGCTACTGTCGTGTTACCGTTACTTACATACTATGTGCTCGCCAAACGAAAAAACCGACCACTAAAAAGATTGTACGAACATCGTGAAACGTTCGTAAAGCAACTGGTAGAAAGATACTGGAAAGAAAATGAGTAACATGTTTGGGAGTAGTTAGAAAGCATTTTAATATTTCAAAATAATCACCTACTAAACTGAGGTTTTTTATTTTAATCGTATAATGATGCCGTATGACAATACTCGCAGCGATGATATAGAACGAAAAAATATAACTTTTATAAAAAGGGTGAGTGAGGGGACTTGAACCCCCAACCATTGGAGCCACAGTCCAATGCTCTGCCAGTTGAGCTACACCCACCATATATAGGGCACAGGCAATAGGGCATAGGGAACAGTAACGTATATTTAATTATATTTAATATTCTCTAAAAGACAAGAGTAAGCTATTATTTTGTTGCTCTCTTGTGTTCTATTCCCTGTTCCCTGTATCCTGTTCCCTAATAAATACCCCGCGCAGGACTTGAACCTGCAACCCGCGGATTAAGAATCCGCTGCTCTGCCAGGTTGAGCTAGCGGGGCAATCTTCCAGAGCACAGGATACAGTTCATAGGGATCAGTATTCACTTTCTGTAGCCTGTAGCCTGTATCCTATTCCATGTCCCCTATTCTTAAATCCCGAAGAATTGAGGGACAAATCACAGATTTGGGCTCATCGCTACCCCTCGATAAACTCGGGGTCCTCAATTTTGCAACCAAATCACAGATTTGAATTTCTTTCCCTCGCTACGCTCGGGATGCTGAAATTTACAACT
>CP070664.1:358625-364377 GCA_020355325.1 Caldifarciminota bacterium | reverse complement strand
TTTTTATACCCTCTCTGAACGGCATCCACTATCAATTCACCGACGCCCTGCGTCGTCGTGACGAGCGGATTTCTCTTTTTATGTGGTACGAGACGTAATCCAGCCGCCTCGGCAAGTTCAATGATGGCAAGCTTTTGTTGAGGCACGATGCCATAGGTAGCCTCAACTCCTTTGTTGAGGGGACCGGTTACCTTGCATTTAATAAATTGTCCATCAAGCGCCCTTGTTAGTATATACGCCGTTCCGGTACCTCCATCAGCCAATGGTAACTCTGTTATATCAAATTTTTTAGATGCTTTTTGTAAGCCAGTACGAATATACTTCGCAATATCACAAGAATTGAGTGACTCCTTAAAACTACTTGGTGCGACGAGTATTTTCATTGTGCCAATCGCTGTCATCTGTCGTTCATTACTTTAATCATTTCTCGTACACTTCAGGATTGACAATATTCGGCGGCGTGGTATTGTGAACGAGCACCGCAATAATGTTTTCGGTAACCATCATCGCCATCTTTGTTCGCGTCTCAACCGACGCCGAACCAATATGTGGTACGAGTACGGCATTGGGCATGGTAAGGAGCTCTTTCTCAACGGCTGGCTCTCGTTCATAAACATCCAAAGCACAACCAGCAATCTGCTTATTTTTTAGTGCCATAACCAGAGCCTTTTCATCGACGACGGGCCCGCGTGAAGCGTTTATGAGATAGGCCGTCTTCTTCATCAGCGAGAACTCCGTTTCAGAAATTAAATGATGTGTAGATGCATTGAGTGATGTATGAACGCTGATGTAATCCGCGTCTCGTATTAAACCATTAATCGTTTTATATTCTACACCACATTCCTCTTCAATATCACCAGATAATCTTTCTGGTTCATAATAAATGATTCTCATATTAAACCCTCGAGCACGACGCGCTACTGCCCGACCGATTCTGCCAAATCCTATAAGTCCTAAGGTCTTGTTGCATACATCACTGCCCAACAAGAGCATCGGTGCCCATCCTGTGAATTTTCCTTCTCTCAGCAATGTATCGCCTTCGACGATTCTTCTCGCAACAGAGAGTATCAATGCAAAGGTTAAATCTGCAGTGGTTTCGGTTAACACGCCTGGAGTATTGGTCACGGCAATTTTCCTTTTCGTTGCCTCCTGAACATCAATATTGTCATAACCGACAGCATAATTGGCGATTACCTTTAATGCCTTCCCTGCATCCATGATCTCCGCATCGATCTCATCGGTTAAGAGACACACGAGACCATCCTTATCACGCACCCTATCCACAATATGCTCTTTCGGCATCACACGATCTTCCGGGTTTATCTCGAGCTCAACATTCTGTTTCAACATATCGATACCAGATTGTGGCAAAAGTCGTGTCAAGAGTACTCTTGGTTTTGTGGTCATACAATTTTTTTTCTTTTTGCACGCCGCCACAACGTCCAAATAATCAAAACGCCAATCACTCCCGAAACCGATAGAATTGCCGCAGAGTATACTCCGAACCAGCTCCAGCGTGCATCATGCAATGCTCTCTGTTCTGGTCTTACATCAAAATCTATCCATGGCCCGACACGCCCAAGAACGAAAATAAGAACCCGCACAGCGTGCACCATGATTGCCGTGGCGGCAAGTCGTAATGGTATACTGGCTTTGTTTTCGTCATTACTTATCCACCAGATTATTGAACTCGATAACCAGCCTAAATCAATAAAAAACTCAGCAATGAGTAGAATTGATACCCATAAAACGAGCACATCTAACGCTCCCTCAGAAAGCATCATGATAGTACGAAAAAGCAAGATACAGGCTCCGAGGATCAGCAGAGAAGCATACAGGCGTTGTTTTGATAGATTAGAACCCATTTTTATTTTTCTCCTTTTTGCAATCTTTTTTTGACTGCCTCACTGGTCAATTCTCTCATAGCATCTGACGCAATCCATTGAGCACTTTTTGAATCTAATTTTTGAATCTCTTTTGCTGTTTCGATTGCTTTGGTATTCAGGTTTAAATTTCGTTTCCCGATCTGCCTTAATGCCCAGTTAACCGCTTTTTTAACAAAGTTTCTATTATCAGTGGATTCTCTTTTTATGATGGGAAGAAATTTCTCAAATTGCTCATCTTTTGCATTCTTATTTTTAAAAGCCAACCATGCCATTAAAGCAAACCCCGCCCTTTTAACAAACTCTTCATTTCTCTTACTCCATTCCCTGGCTTTTTGATAAGCAAATGTAGTATAGGTAAAAAGATTTTGGCACACTTGGTCACAAATTTCCCAGTAGTCAAACTCGTGTACCCATTTCTCCACCTGTTCTTCAGTTACTAACTCTGGATCGTCAACCATACTGGCAAGTATTCGGGTTTCTCTGATATTTGATGTCCAAAGCTTTTGGGCAAGTCCGTGGTCTTTCCCTACTTCTTTGGCGATCTTTCTTAGATTCGGAATCGACACACCGTATGTTCTCTCCGGAGTAATCCCATATCTTACCATACCCTCTATTGCTCTCGGATTCGCAAGGGATTTTAGCTCTTCTAAGATGTCATCATAGTGCATCTTTTTCACCATACATGCGTTATTTCTATTTCTGCTCTTTTACAGATCGCCTCAGCATTGTTTACCATTCTCCTATAAAGCCAAAACCAGATTTTGGAGAAATGTAAGGTTTTTTTTCGACTGCGTGTAATGTCTGCGATGAGATACAGTATTGGCGCATTCACAATTACTTTTTCTTTGCCACAACGATGAGCCTTTTGCTTTCAGATGGAGAGTACTTCTGGAAATTCCAATCACCATAAAATTCAGCAGTGAGTCCTGCTTTCTCTAATATTGTTTGCCAATCGCTATATAATCTTATCTTAATAAAGAATTCACTATGCCTGAAATCATTTTCCTCTTCAGTATGGAGAAAATCAAATACTTCAACCTTCATTACGTCATTGTTGTATTCCATTATAAATAGTCTTGTAAAATCTCTGTTATTAACGACAGGAAAATATTTTAATGGATTTTTCATGGTGAAATCAGTTTGGCCTTGATCAAAAATAATAATACCATTTTTATTCAAGACAGATTTAAAGCTTTTCAAAGCCTTATCTATAACAATGTCATTCTCATTTACTGCATTACTTAAACAGACAATAGCATCAAACTTTTTGTTAAAATAGTCGGACAATTTATGAAAATCTACTTTTGACAATGCTATGGGTAAATGATTTTTCTCTATTTTTTGTCGAGCTCTATCAAGCATTGAATCTGATAAATCTGATCCAGTAACTTCAACACCGAGTGAATGAAACATTAATAAATCACCACCGGTTCCACAAGCACAGTCTAAAACTGTCTTAACTCCGTTATCCCGAAAGATTGTGGCAAAAAACTTTTCCCGTTCAGGATTTTTTTCGTGCATGTAATCATAGTATTCCGCTATATTTCTATAGGTATCTTGGTCCGTCATATACTTATCTTCTGGGCCCACTATTGCATCCCGGGTGTGCGGTTATTTGGGGGGAGCACTTTAGCGGCACCGGCCAATAGGAGCAAAACCGGGCAGCAGTTGTTAAGTGACATGTATCTGCCATTATTTTATCAAGCCCAATGCAATTGCTACAAATATGGGTCCGTTATAAATTCCATGAATGAATATTGCAACAAGCGTATTATGCGTTCTATAAAATGTATAAGGAATTATAATAATAGCTGGAATAGCCATAATCATCAAATCGATTCCAAAAGGTAAATGGAACAATAACCATAGAAACGCACACAGGAGCCATGAGTATTTATTTTCGAGTCTATTTTGTATATAGCCACGCCATAAAATTTCTTCGCCAACTATATTAAAAAAGAACATAGGTAACCATATGAGCAATAAAAGTTTTTCAATACCTTGAAATGGTTGCACTTCTATAAACCATGGTGTTGTTGTCAACAGTCTCATACCGAAGCACTTATGTAATAAAAATGAACTACCGAAAATTACTCCGGTACAAACAATTACGAGAAGGAGACCAACAACCGCATATGCCCAGTCTCTTTTCGTAAAAGGCTTAATATTTAAAGCTCGTGTTATTTGTTTAATTCCTCTGTTCCCTTCATTTTTGACCATTATTATGTCAAAAACAAAAAGTGGTATAAACAGAAAATATCCGGTGATAAACCAATATACAGCAGAATTCATGGAGAAATTTGACTTTAAAAATGGTAGTAAGGTAAAAAGAAGCAGAAAAAAATATGCTGTACATATTATGAAAATGAGAGTCGCTTTTATTGGCGTCATTCTTTTTTTAGGCATTTTCAATTCTCCTTTCTATTATGTGACAGAGGGAATTTCCCAATTTCTATTACCATATCAGAAGTTTACACAGTTTCTTCATTTTGTCAAACATCGCAAAGGGATAAGGCCAAACCCGAAAACTAAAAATGATTTTCCTTGACATTACACTGTGATGCTTGTTTAATACGCTGTTTCGCAAACTCCAAGAACTTCCCGACTTCGGCACGCATGAACCGTTTATCCTCTGATGTCGCCTGACAGCCATATGATTTCCTTGCCAATTCGATGTGCCTTCTCCACTGTGGCAGAGCATTGCGAGCCCACGCCGATGCTTGGGCTTTTGAAACGACAACATCTCTGGTTTCAAAACTGTACATGAGACGGCAAAGATTGAGAATACAATAGTCTGGATAATCCTGCAGATGTTTCTCGACGTAATCCAGTTCATTATACAATGCCGTTTCGATCTCTGGCCATGTTGCAGGCGGATATATTTCTTTTGGCTCGGGTCCATAAAGGATGATGCATCGGCCAGCGAGAATGTGCTCACGGTGCAATGCCCAAGAGTTGTCAGTTGCTCGTTCCCACATCTGGCTTCTGGGCGGGGTCTTACGAAGAGCATCCTTTAAAAGGATGTAGTAACCGTCGAGTTCACCAAGAGGTGCAAATTTCTGAGCGAGAGACTCGTGAAGCTTTTCTAACCTCGATTTCTCATCACGTGTAAGGCTACTCTCGAGAATAACATGAAAATCAATGTCTCGTATAGGCATTGCATCGGGAAACGCAACGGCGCCATAGATATATGCACCATAAAGTTTTTCACCCAGAATAGCCTTGAGGCCATCCACGAACGCTCGGCTCATGATATCGATATGCTGTGAGATAGTCATATACTATTTCTATTCCGATAAAGGCAAAAAGAATTTCGTCGAATTACTATTTCTTAAAATAATAAATTCCACACCCAAACACGTCGCTATTTTCTTTAAAAAAATTATTCATAATTTTCACTCTCTCTCTTATTTCTTTATTTTTCATTATATTGAACATAATCGATAATGTTCTGAAAAATCCTTCATCTTGAATCATGTCTCTAAAACCACCCTGAGGATTGAAATCAAGAGGAATAACATTTACATTATCTATACCTGCATCGATGAATGTTTTTCTCCAACCATCAAATGTGCTTACGTTAGTCATGCAGTATGCACAGATAACAGTGGAGATTTTTTCAATAAAATCTTTTGTGATTTCTTTTTTCCAACTTAATTCTAACCATCCTGCAAATCCACCTTTTTTTATTACCCTCGCTGCTTCATTGATTGCTTTTATTTTGTCATTAACCAAAACAAGCATGGCTTGTGAAACCGCTACGTCAAATTCATCATCATGAAAAGGTAATTTTAGGGCGTCACCGACATAGTAAGTAATTTTATTTTCTAATCCCTTTCTCTTTGTTAAATATTTTGCTTCTTCTA
>CP070664.1:353960-358525 GCA_020355325.1 Caldifarciminota bacterium | reverse complement strand
GGAATCTCGCAGAGATGAGGGGCTACACTATTTAAAGATCGAAATCTCAGTAATTTTTCCTGAAATAATATGCAACTTGCCCATCACCTCCTTTTCAATTACCTCCATTCGCATTGCACCGTTTTTCCGTATAATGTTACGAAAAGAGTACGATGGCAGATAGACAACTTAAATTTATGGACTTCCACATCACCCAAGCAATCTCACCCCTTGATCCAATAAAACGAATCTTCACTCGCGATAATAAATCCTGAGATAAAGCAGAAGCCATTGACTTGCGAGAGATTGCAGAACTCAAGCTTCTATTAGAAGAATTCACTTTCGCTGAAGTGTTGTATGAGAATGAGAAGTCGCAGCGCCGTTTTTGTCTAACTTTTACGTGAATCAGGTGATGTAATGACAATTAAGTTGTCAATGACCACGCCCCAAAAGGGGTGCAAGCTGAAGACTACGTATTTCCGAACGCCCGCTCTCCATTGTCAGAAGCACGTTGCCCAAAACGACTGTCACATCGACAACATATGCCTTCCCCCACTTAGTGTCGATATTCATATTTGATTAAATTTCAGCTTTATAACAAAATATTATAAGTTGAATTGTGTTCAATCCTGAATGTTAAAGTGGTCTCGAGAGCCATTATTTTCAAGACTTTGTTGAGCGTATATTTTTTCTCTTGACCTTATTTTTGTTTCACATATAATGTTTCCGCATATGGACAACAGACGAGTATTACGGCTCACGGCTGCAAACTACTATCTTCAGAATGATGTGTAGTATAGGCAAACTGCTTTGAAGTTTCATATTGCCTACCGTACTCTCTTTAGATGGGTCAAATTGTACAAAGAAAAGGGCGAGGAGCGGCTTCTGTCCACTTATAAAAGACCATGGAATCGAGCCAAGCCTGATCTGGAAGAAATGATAGTCGAGATGAAGGAGCAGGAGCCTGGTTTGACCGTGCGCCAGGCAAAAAAGGCTCTTGAAACAGAGGGTATCATGATTTCCATCAAAGGGATATGGGGGATCTGGAAGAGGCATGGTTATGCGGGGTTCAATCGAGAAAATGTGAGCGCTAATTTCACCGACTGTCCATGGACAAGGGAGGCAAAAAAGAAATACGAGTTAGCAAAATGGCTATTTGAGCGCGGATCAGTCGATAGATCGGCCAAGATATTGAATTCCATTCCTGCTCTGCATGAAAATAAACTCCTTCCCCAGATTCCTGATTCGTTGCTAAACACAAGAAGGCAAATCGAGAAAATAGGCCTTTTCTTCGGCAAAATTCCTGTCGGTTCTTATCTGAAGCGATTAAAGGTTTTGTATGAAGAGTGTCATCGCCGACGCCTGTATTATTCAATCTTGATCGTGGGATTGCTTGAAATCAAGGCATTATCATGGAGTGGCAAACCGTCAGAAATGTTAAACAAAGTTGTGGAATTAAGAAAAATACTTAAAAGAACCGGAAATCAATATTCTTATTCACTCTTTGCTCCACGGCTTTCGCTCCTGATCTCTGAAGGATTTGCACACGCAGGGCTGCTAACGATAAAACAAGCATCGGATATAGCCAGGACCTGCCGAATTTTATTGAAAAGACGAAAGCATGTATCTCCTTTTTTCATGCGCGACCTTGGACAACTATATGCGCAATTAGAAGATTTCAGAGAAGCTAAGTATTGGTATCTGAAATCAATAGGTAGATTGGGTGACGAGGAGGAGAAAATAACTAAATCTTTCCTCGCTGATATATTCACTATTAAGGGAGAATATAAGAGGGCACTCGAAGCCTGGAAAAATGAAGAGTTAGACCATTGGGGGAGTCATTCTAAAATGCTTCGCATTCAATCAATGTGGTCGCTCACGAAAGGAATGCCCCATAGAGCAATATCACTTGCTACTGAGGTGCTTGCTTCGTTAGAGAAAGAAGCAGCAAAAGGTAGCATGTTTGGTTGTTATTTTACGATTGCGGGTGCTTATTGTAGTTTAGGAGAAAAAGCAAGGGCAAGACGTATCCTCAAGCGACTCCTTCCCTTTCTGGCAAAGAACCAGCTGGAAATTGTGAAAACAATAATCGATGTTATTCTGTCTCAGTCATCACACGACGAGGATTCCATACGCTTAGGCGAACAATTCTTACCTACTGTCAAACTCGCACTTCTGCTCAAGGCTGGACGGTATACCAGGGCCCTTTCATATGCAGAAAAAAAGGGTATTGTGGCGTTTTTGCATCGATATATCTTCTTCTTTCCCGACGTGATCACGGATCTGCTTGAGAAAGGCAAACCTACCAGCCTTCCACGGGCAATGCTCAACTTGCCGGTGTTCCGAAAAGAAATTCCCGTTTTTTCAGTGAAATTTCTCGGCAACCTCATTGTCTACAAAAACCAAAAATATTTAAAAGTCCACTCCGTTAGAAAAAAGACACAGGTAGCTCCATCAGACAAATGCAGTTCTGAAGCGAGCATATCTCCGGCTTTCAGAGTGAGACAGAGATCTTCTGACGGAGTGAAATTGGGACCCAAAGACACCGCTTTCCTGATCCACCTTGCGACTGCAAAAAGCCGACATATCGCACTTGACAGAATCTACAATAATTTCTGGCCACACTGCAAAAACCCTTCACGAAACCTAGCACATCTGCTGGTTAGGATAAGAAAGGCACTCTGTCTGCCTTCCCATTTTCTGTACATCAAAGAAAATAGACTCTATTTTGACTGCCATTTCATCACCGACTACGGTGAGTATCTGGAGCATCTTGCCCAAGCCAAGGCATTCTCAACAGCTGGTGAGTGGACATTCGCCAGGACTGAATACTTGTATGCCTTTTCAGTTTTCCGTGATGCACCATTCAAGAAGATGTATGATAATTGGTCAGAGAATATGCGCAACACGATACTCGGAAATTTAGAAAGCGAGGCAATAACATTTGCCGAAGCCTGTGTCACGTATGGTGACCGGGCAAAAGGTCTTGGGACATTGCAGAAGATCTCCAAAATCGTCCCTTATTCAGAAGAAATTAAAGACCTCATACACAGTTTAGTTACTAATTAAGTCACTAATTTTCTCATTTCAACGTCATTTTATCATCTGTGATACATAATTTATTTCTTGAGTTATACTACATTTTACAGCGAGTCGCTTATGTTCTAAAAATAACCCTTGCAATATTATCTTTCGCCTTCGCAATTTTTAATTAAATCTTTGATTTGACTGTAAAAATCAGCGTCCAGCCGTGGGTCTCGAGCATGTCGAGAGAAATCCGCCAGCAGCGGATGAGGGACTACCTTAAACCCAATTCCTTCAATTGCCTTCTCTTGCCCTCTCTCAGCCTTCTTTTCCCTCTATGGTAATATAGCAGGGCGGTTTGCCGGAACGCACGGCCTGACTTCGTTTAATGTCTTACGGCTATCCCGAACATGATTATTGGAGAAGAATCCAAAACATAACCCTCGAGAAAACCCGGAGATTTGTATCCTAATTCTAAAACCACGGCAATCGGGATTAATGAACCTTCCAAATGGTAATGACTCCTGAGTGAAAAACCACCGCCCAGTCCTCCTCCTTTGTAGATTCTTGGGTCTCCAAGCTCGATTTCTGGTTGTTTCCACACATCGAGGCGTACATCGAATGACAATCGGTTGCTTTCGTAGAGATTTTTGACGAGAAGCCCGACGCCACCCCACGATTGATAAAAAGTCTGATCACCGATCCTCAAATCAAGCAAAACGACCCTACTTCTCACTTTTATGAAGTTCTCCATATGGTACTCAAGACCAAATGGCGTCCATCCAATTCGGAAGGAAGGTAGATATTCAATTCCTCCAATATTCAGCATGGGAAATCCAGTCGAAATACTACCATCCCAGAGGTAGGTTTTCAGCATTGCATACAGAGAGTAATACAAATAGGGATTAGCATAACTTATCAGAGTGCGTCTCTTCAGATATTTAATATCCATAAGCAGTGAATCAGTATTAGTATAACCGGCGTGTTCGTTGAGTAAGCTTACGTAATGGCTTATATCATTCTTGTCCTCAACCGCTGCCAGGGAATCCTCAGTATCCTGAACATACTCAAACATTATTTGCCATGACCAGAAATAGGCAGATGCTTCCCGATATGTAATCTCTCTTTTTGCCGTCCAGCGCAGGCTCCACAACTGGTTCATTACGGTAGAGTGAGCTTCGATCCCGCCTGAGAGGATAGCCGTCAATTCCTGCATACTGATTACCCCGGGCCCGACACTGGCACTAGCCTCACCGCCACCTGAGCCATAGGGTGGCGGCCACTCGAAACCGTAATCTATGTTGCCGATACCAAACTCGCGATAGCGTGCCCCGTGTCCGAGATACTCATGCGCAAAAACGGCCGTGAACCAATCCACTGGCATGTCCATCAAGTAATATTTTGCCAACCGACATAAGATTCCCCCGGTCTTACCCAGCAATTTTTTTTCAGAAAACCAGCGCGTTTTGAGGTATCTATCTTCAACCCGGGATAACCCACCATGAATAGTGAGAAGGTTCTCAGAGCCACTTCTCATGGTCAATCCCGGATCGTATACGAAG
>CP070664.1:346342-353860 GCA_020355325.1 Caldifarciminota bacterium | reverse complement strand
ATCGGATTACACAGATTTCTTCTCCGGGTAATGCCTGACTTAATTACATAATGACACAATGACTCAGATGCTTTACAGACTTGCTCAAAGTCTTGTCGAAGATCTCGAGCAACAAGGAGAGGAAAACTTGTATTGAGGGGTAAGCCGTGTGTTATAATAATGACTTTAAACTTGACAAATGCTACAATTGAATTAGACTAGAAGGAGGAATTATGATACGTAACACTAATTACTCTATTTTCACATTTTTGATACTCTTTTTTACCTTCAGCGCCGCATGCTCAGGAGAATCAAAAGACCAGTCTGAAATGAAAGTCACTTACATTGCTAACACAGGTTTCTTAGTTACCTCAGACACTCAGAAGATATTGATCGATGCACTTTTTTATAATCCTCAGATCAACTATTGTGATATTCCTTCTGAAGAAATTCTGTTCAAAATGGAAAAGACACAATTTCCTTTTGATAATGTTGATTTACTATTGGTTACTCACAGGCATGTAGATCACTTCAATGCCATTTCGGTAGCAAAACATTTAAAAACTAATGAAACATGTAAACTTGTTTGCCCTCATCAAGTCGTTCAAAAAATAATGGATGAATACGCGTGCCTCGATAGCATCAATCATCAGATTATTGACATTGCTCTTGAATTGTACTCAACAGTTGTTACTACTGTTAACGGAATACAGCTGCACGTGTTAAGACTCCCGCATATTCCTTTTTATATTAAGGATGAAACGTCCGGCGAGGAATATGGCAGGCACAAAGATATTGAGAATTTAGTATACGTAATAAATGTTGGTAACAGAAAAATACTCCATGTTGGCGATGCATTACTATGTATGAGCGAAAAGTGTTTCGAAACATTTCATGCGAACGTCGATTTAGCATTCATTGGACACTATGATATAACTGACAAATCGATTCAAATTCTCTCTACATTTTTAAAGCCAGAACATATAATTTATATGCATCTACCAGTAGATGATAGACAGCAGATAATTAATTCTATCAAAATGAAGGTTCCCGACGGCGTAATTTTTGAAAAGACATTAGAAGAAAGAACGTTTTAATTAGTGTCATCCTGGTGACACTACTGACTCGATGGACTTATTATCCTTCATTGACTTTTCACTCAAACTGATTAGACTTCAATAGTTGAGGAGGATTGCGGTGAATACAGGCTTCCACATTTTCAAACCAACGATGACTAATATACAATGTGTTAAATTTGGCGCCACCAGGAAAGGATTTTTTCACGTGCCAAACTTTGAAGATGTAACGAAAAGAAAGGGGGTATTCTATGCCAAGGGTTGTACATTTTGAAATATCCGCAGATGACCCTGAACGGGCAGTAAAATTCTACACGAATGTCTTTGGATGGACAATTAATAAATGGAAGGGTCCCATGGATTACTGGTTACTCACCACAGGAAAGGATGAACCAGGCATTAATGGAGCAATCATGAAACGAGAACAGCCTCTCACTGGTAAAGACGGTATGATTGGGTATACCTGTACCATGGACGTAGACAATGTAGATAACTATATCAAAAAGGTAGAAAAGAATGGTGGAAAGGTCATACAACCAAAAGGAGCTATTCCTGGTGTAGGATGGTTCGCAATGTGCCTTGATACAGAGGGGAATGTTTTCGGATTGATGCGAGAAGACCCATCAGCAGAGTAGTGGTTTGTTTCAATTTCCTTGAATCAGAAAGGGGAGCAGTTGCTCCCTTTTTTACTTATTCACCTTGACAGTACTATTCACAATCTGTATAATAAAAGAATTTGAAGGGGATAGAGTGTATTCACGAATAATGTTAATTTTAATTGTCGCTGGAGCTTTTACTATGCTCTCTTCCGATGTCTTCTCTGGTTTCCCTGACAATGGTGGGAGTATCAGCGGTGCGTCTTTACCGAGTGAACTCGATACGGTCGACAATAACAGTGATCCCTGCGATGTGTATTTCAATATTTTCAAGAACCCAATGTTCGTGGATACTACTCATGGCGATTATCATCTCTTGGAAGCACCTCCGAAAGAAAAGCGGCATATTGCGCTGGGTGTTGGGTTGCTCGCAGCAAAATACACGATAGGACCCGCCATCGCATATGCTACCTGGTGGAGTGAAGGACTCGTGTGGGATAATCCACTCAAATACATTGGCGAACGTGAGCCTTTTCTTGCGGACAACGCATGGCATGTGGTCGGTTGTATGACGTTCACGGAGTTACATTATCGCATCATGAAAAACTGTTTCGGTTCGCGACATGCAGTCGTTCTGTCTACATCCCTTACCATCTTCGACTTTACCATCATTGAGTGTCTCGATGCATTAGAAAAGACTGGCAAATGGGAATTTTCTCTCGGGGATGCGTTCGCCAATATATTCGGTGTCGGCTTTTGGACATTCAAACACTATTATCCCAATGCACCTGTGGATATCCGGTTTGGCATAAGAAAGTGGGGTGATGCTCTGGATCTCCTTCAGCAGGGTTTTACTATAATCACGGATTTCGACAAGTTCCAATCGAGAAGTTGGGATCACTACAGCATCCTCAAAGTAGAAGGGATTTATAGGTTCAACCGTGGCTTCTACTGCGGTGTTGCTCTTTCCAAGAAAGATTATCCTTCTGAAGATAATCTATGGGGGGTCACCGTTGGTTGGGACATTATCAAAGGATTGAAGAAGACGGGACACCGGAACTCCCTTTTAGAAACTATCAGCGAGTACGTCTCAGTACCGATTTCATTTACTTACTGGCTGGACTGAAGTCTCCGGCCGAAAGCTGACGTGAGAATTTGAAGTAACGAATGATGGATCAACAAGAAAATTAATATGTCTATGTTATCGAAGATTGTATCGCATATACCAGAGCAGTTTGCAATAGCTAGAGAAGGTGTTCCTGTCATAGTGCTCATGGCAGCAGTAACAGTCGCATCATGGATTGGCGTGGTGCTGGCGAACTCTCAGATCGTATTCTGGGGAGCAGTGCTGTTGACAATCATCACCGGTGGTGTCGTATTTTTATTTCGAAGCCCGCACAGAATTACTCCCGATTTAGCAGACCTCGACATTGTATCTCCTGCAGATGGCAAAATCATCAGCATCGGTCCGGCTCGTGAATCAGAGTTCCTGAAGAGAGACGTTTTGCGAATAAGTATCTTTCTCTCTCTGGTCGATGTTCATGTCAACTGGTTTCCGGTGAGTGGCGTGGTTAAGTATAAAAGATGCACCGACGGGAAATGTTTACCGGCATATCTCGACAACGCAAGCAACAGGAATAAACGTGTCTCCATTGGAATTGAGTGCGATGATGGATTCTGCATGACTGTGGTTCAGATTACTGGTCTTGTAGCAAGGCGGATCAAATGCCATCTTAATGTAGGGCAACATGTTAGTAGAGGAGACCGGTATGGAATGATTTGTTTCGGATCACGCGTGGACATATTCGTTCCTCGTGAAACCTCGCTGATAGTGAAAAAAGGAGATCGAGTGTACGGCGGGATCACAATCATTGGACGGAAGTGTCGTTCCCATGGAAAGAATAAAAATTTTTCTTCCTGATATACTCACCGGTATCAATATTTGCATTGGTTTCACATGTATCATCCTTGTATTACAAGTACCACGTGTAACAGGCACTTTCCATCATAATTACATAGTATCTGCATGGCTCGTGGTGATAGCCGCTATGATCGATGGTTTTGATGGAGCGCTCGCAAGACGGCTGGGCAAAACTGGGCCGTTTGGCATAGAATTCGACTCGCTCGCCGATCTCACGGCATTTGCGATTGCACCAGGCACGCTCTTGTATGCGTTTTTTTACCAGGGCCATTCAGTGTTTTTCGTACTCGTTCCACTTTTATATGTGATCTGCTCCGCCTATAGGCTGGCTCGCTTCAATACGAGCGCGATTCAAGTATCACAGAAGAAACTCATCGGTTTAGCAACCCCAGTATCCGCTGTCATCGTTGTTGCCGTGGTTCTGCTCGTTGCCAACTTCTATCAACGAGGTGTGCTCCAGGAAGTATCCTGGAGCACAAGGGGTGTGATAACAGGCGTTGTACTTATCATTTCATTACTGATGGTTTCGTCAATCGAGTTCATAACATTCGACAAGTATTGCTTTGGGAATAAGAAACGACTGATTCTGCTGTTCTTCGTGATAATTGTCCCGCTCTTGCTGCTGCGTTTCAAATTTCCCGCAGCAAGCGTTCTTATAGTGGGTCTATTCTATATTGCTGAATGTCTGGGCAGATGGCTGCTGCGGACAAGAACAGCACATTCAAAGAACAAAACCTGACTCCAGAAATATGGAATGAGACCCCGCTGCGAGCTATTTGATCCTACCTGACCCTTCAATTACATACTGTTCAGCTAAATCACCTATTTTTTTGCTTTTGTAAATACCGCCAAGTAGAAACCGACTTCTTTTTTAGTCTCAGTTCCTCACTTGTATCAGTACTACAATCGAGACTACGATATATCAAAGACAGTTATCTGAGCAGTATTAATTTTTGTATTTCTCTATAATTTGGCGTCTCCAATTGTACAAAATACACACCACTGCCCAGTTTCCTGTTGGAACTATCAGTTCCGTCCCAGGAAACTGCAGTAGGTAGTAGACAGTAGTCGGTAGACAGCAAAAACGACTTTACCAACCGACCTGCCGCATCGTAGATTTTTAATTCACAACCACTAGCATCTAGCAACTGGAATCGGATATCTGTCTTGTTCTTGAACGGGTTTGGGTAACAGGCAATATATGCAGACTCATCCTGCAGCTTTGCGAAATCATCGCTTCCGATCCCGGTGATATCAGTATTCATCATCACGATATCTCCACCGTGCCCCATAACGTTGGCATGAACATGTTTACCGCAAGCAGTAGCGTAACTGCCATCGCTTGATATGTCCACGGAAAACATCGAACCGGGCATATCTACAGTATAGTATATGTGTGGTGTGTTATCCCGCTGAAAAATGTGTACTTCTGGATTCAAGTTCGCGTCATCGCCCAAGCTGCCAACGATAAAGTAAGCTCCATCATCGGTGATGTCTATATCCTGAGTACCCTCTTGGAGGGTTCCACTGGAAAGAGGATAATCGTGGATCCACAAGGGAGTAGATGAACCAACATTGTGAGCTACCACCTTAATGGTATTAAACGACAGCGTATACCAACAGGAGACGATTGTCGTGCCATCGGTAGATATCGCTATTCTGTTTAAATAATATCCTCCCGGGCTCCAGGACCATAACTGTTGATAAGACGTTCCATTCCATTCCCTGAGTATGAGAGAGGGCCAGCCATAGGCAATCAGGTTACCATCTCCAGAGATGTCCAGTGCGCTGTTACTGAATCCCATTGATAGCTGGCTGCGCACATTCAATAAATCGCGGTCAAAGACGATAAGAGTAGCAAGGGCTATGAAAGCCGTAAAGCGTCCATCTGCATTAATCTTTACATATCGAGGAAATCCCAGACCAGTGGCCTCATAATTGGCCAGAGGAGTCGATGAATTTGCATCGAACAATAGTAGATGAGCGTCAGCGTCCGGTGGAGAGGCTATCACCGCTATGGTTGAGCCATCATCAGAGACCGCAATGGGTCCATAGGCACTTACATTGTATCCTGCAAAACTTGTTGTCCAATCTGGAATGCTGTCCGGACCAGTCCATTTGCTCACGTTCACTCCGGAGGCATCGTCGTCGACAGCCGCCAGGGTAAAAGCACCATCACCCGCGTCGGTAAAAAATTCTGTACCATCATATCCCCATTCCGGAGTACCTCCACCGGTTAATGCAAACAGTTCAGTTTCCATCGGTGGGTTCAAGTAAGTTCCGGCAAATACATAACCATCAATAGTGTTGGAAGTAGAGTGGTACGTAGCATTCTCTAGATAGTTTGACCAAACAACAATAGGGTCTTCCAACATTTCCATACTTCCGCTACTGGGCAATCCCTGTTCCTGAACAACGAACAGTCCATTTTCGTTATGATGCAGGAATGTTGCCTCATCCTGAATTAAGGCAGCTGACACGAGACTCACGGAATGGATCAGGACTGTCATCAGTCCTATAACGGATACTTTTCTCCATTGTTGCTCCATTTCTCACCTCCTTTCTTATCTCGATATTAAGTTTAACGGGTTCCTTGGGTTTGTCAAGGAAGAACTGTTATTTGCTCAGTTTAATATGTATGCCTCACGAAACGGAATTTCCCGGAAAGCCGAGTATCTACGACTTGAATTACAATATGAGATAGTGCAATAGGAACATTCGGGATGATCAAAGGTGTTTCTTAAAAAACTCAAGCTGATCGCTCACAGCCTTCTCGAAGTTATCTCCATGATAGATATCAAAGTGGGCAATGGGATACCGTTTCACCTCTGCATATTTTCTCAATTCTTTTTCGGTTTCTGGGCGTATTGGAGCCAATTCATCATAATCACATATCTGAATCAGAACCGGGCATGGTACGTTCTGAATGTGTTTTACCGGGTTGAATCCGTGTGACCGTAGAATGACACGCGCACAGACTTCATTAATAAAATTCTCAGATTCAACTTTGCTATAACCTTCATAAGCCTCTAAAACAGGCAAAAAAGCCGTGGTTCCGGGTTTACCGACCATAGGTATTGTATGGGGTGAAAGGCCTAAACGGGACCTCATCATATCACGTTGTCCGTGCACAAACAGGCGGAGCATATGTCTGATGCCCAATTTTTTTCTAAACATCTGTTCTGAGGCTTTATGATCCAGGCCTGGGCATTGTGAGACAACACAGGCAATCTTCTTGTCCTCTGCAGCGATGACAATACCGTAACCGCCGCTCGCCGAGGTGCCCCACAGAACAATTCTTGCCGGATCAATCTCTTTGAGACTTCGAGCATATTCAATCGCTGCCCTGAAATCTTCCAGTTGATACGGGATCAACATCAGCTGCCTGGGCTCACCCTCGCTTTCACCAAAATGTCGATAATCGAATGTCAACGCTGCATAGCCGGCTTTTAGATAACGAATAGCATAACGTTCCAAGAGCATATCCTTGGTACCACCAAAACCATGTCCCATAATGATACAAGGAACCGGAACCGATAAATTTTCAGGCAGATAAAGCCATGCACTTACTTTCATCCCCTTGACCTGAAAACTTACATCTCTCCTCGACTGTGGCGGTTTTGTGGCTTCCTTCTTGGTCACATGTTTCGCTTTTCCTAGAGGTTGTTTTGGCACTGAAAAGCCAGGAAGAAAAGTGACAATTGCAAGTTCAATGATATACAATCCAATAAGACTGCCAATGATAATGCCTATGATTTGAAGAATTGCCATTTCTTGCCCCTATCTTTCCCTGGTGTTATTAAAGCAAAGCCCATTAAAAATTTCGGCTCTTGCAATGTTACCTTTTTCTGAACTCTTGTCAATGATCGCTTTTCGAGGAAGATGAGGATACCTCAGCCTTGCCTCATCAAAGTAATATGTATTGAGAATGGAGTCTGGTCTTCTT
>CP070664.1:343665-346242 GCA_020355325.1 Caldifarciminota bacterium | reverse complement strand
ATGAATCCAATTAGAAATAGATCGTAAAGTGTAAACTGTTAATCACCAAAAGAAATACCTAAATCTCGGGCGGTTAATATTGTATCACAATCCAGGGGTACCGTTTTCATTCGACGAATACTTTGATCCAAAGGCACATAATTCACTGCCGGCGGATCGAGGGCGACCATAATACCCGATTGACCTTAATCTAAAGCACGCACGCTGGCCGCGCCAAAGCGTAGCGAGAGGAGACGGTCAAAAGAGGTGGGAGTTCCACCGCGCAGCAGGTGTCCTAATGAAACATGGCGTGTTTCTTTGCCTGTCAGAGCCTCCAAGTCGAAAGAGATTTTCTGCCCAATTCCGCCCAATCGGTCAGCCTGACCCGCAGTTTTATCACCAACGACCGTATGTTTTCCACCCTTCGGTCTGGCTCCTTCCGCCACTACGACGATTGAAAAATTTCGGCCACTAGCATCGCGCTGCGTTACTTTTTCTGCTACTTTGTTTATATCATAAGGAATTTCGGGAATCAGAATTGCATCAGCGGTCGCGGCCACTCCCGCGTTGAGCGCAATCCATCCGGCATAGCGCCCCATGACTTCAACAACGATGATGCGCTGATGCGCTTCCGCAGTCGAATGAAGGCGGTCAAGACATTCGGTGGCAAAGTGAACAGCCGTATCAAAACCAAAGGTGATTACGGTTTGATCCAAATCATTATCGATTGTCTTGGGTACTCCCACCACACGCACCCCTTTTTTATATAACACATGTGCTATTATTAGAGAGCCATCGCCGCCAATGGCGATAAGGGCATCCAGGTTCTGAGCTTTAAACTTGGATACCAGCTCATCTGTTCGATCTTTTTCATAAACATGACCATCATTGTCCACAGTAGGAAACCGCAGTGGATTGCCTCGGTTGGTGGTGCCCAAAATCGTGCCGCCTAAATGAGTGATACCCCGCACCGAATCTCGATTCAGCCGCACGAGTCCTCCCTTTGGATATTCGTGCGGTGTCAGCAGACCATTGTAACCATCTCGGATACCATAGCATTTCCAACCCCGATGAATCGAGCATAATACAATCGCTCGTATTACGGCATTGAGTCCAGGTGCGTCACCCCCACCGGTCGAAATTGCAATTCGTTTGATGGACATATTTATTGTTCTCCTCATCCAGTTTATTTAGAAGCGGTTTCAAAACCGCTACTCTTGTCTGCTTGCGCCTTTTTTATCCGCCAGAGACCTGTGGCGGATTAAACAAAAGATCGCAAAATGACTTCGAATTAGGATTTTGAAACCGCTTCTATGAAAAACGCAATTCCTATAGCGAATGCTCGCTCAAGCATTTTTTATTAAAGGATAGAGCAGCTTTTTATACTCAGTTTCAAATACCAGGTTATCGTCATTTGAATTTTTCTTTAATTACCCGACCTGAGGAGGTAAAAGAAATTCCCTGCTGCCCTCTTGTACTAATCATTACCGCCTCGATCACAGGGGCAGTCACCTTGCGTTCTGCTTTCCACGTGACGATAAAATTAGGACCCGCACCGCCACGCTTATCTGATTCTTTTATCGTATAATATGTCGAAGCCAAAGCATCGAGGAGAATAGGCTTTTCAACAAATTTTATGACCAGTTTGCCGTTTGAATCATAATAATTTACAGCAACAACTGTTATCGGAAAATCAGGATCTGTATTTCTTATACTTAAGGTTAGCGATAAATATAAAAGACGGTCTCGGTCTCCCGTAAAGATTTGGGAATAAACCGGTACATAAACAGTTTGACCATTGGATAGCTTTAATTCAGACTTTGCTTGGACTGCGGCACAAAGCACAAAGGTAATCATAAGTATAATAGGCATTATTCTAGTCAAGTGGCGATTATTCATCATTTTTTGACCTCTGGTTTTCAGTTTGATTAGGCAACATGATATTCATCTTACCTTGTATCATTTTTTATGGTCTGTCACTATACGTATTTTTTTATCCACCGGAAAACTTTTTTTCTAAAAGGATGTTGCAGTAGTTTTCGAATCTCATCAATTTTTGACTCTGCGGCTTTTTCACCCATATGGATAAGTTCCTTGTAATGGAAAAAATTTACCCACTCGACATGCCTTACGGGAGGTTCAATGAGCACGTCGGCACAGTCCCGACTCTGTCTGCTCAGATGGAAATTCATGATTTCTGCCGCCCGGTTTATCACGTCAATACCATCCTCAATATTGAAAGGTTGATAAAAAGCGAGACCAACATCGACTGCGATGACAACATTTGCACCACCATCTCTTACCAGTCGGGCTGGAACGGCATCAACCACACCGCCATCAACTAGTATCTGACCGTTCCAACGGATTGGTGGCAAAAATCCCGGCACTGCACAACTCGCCATGACGGCAGTTATGAGTGGTCCTTTCTTTAACACAACCTGTTCGCCCGAAATAAGATCTACCGCTGCAGCTGCATAAGGAATGATCGTCTCTCTCAAGTCTATATCCGAAATGAAGGCTTTCACACACTCTCGCATATCATTTACTGACAGCAGGGAGTTTTTGAACACTGCCAGACTTAAGAATACTTCTTTCTGT
>CP070664.1:339875-343565 GCA_020355325.1 Caldifarciminota bacterium | reverse complement strand
CCATGACATGCAATCTCATGGCCTTCTTGCTTTATTTTCATAATCAACTCTGGAAATCGTTCTGCTATATAGCCCAGGATAAAAAAGGTGGCTCTACTGTTCGTTTCCCTTAACAGCTTCAAAATCTTCATAGTAGGTTCACAAACCCTCGATTCATACGTGTGCCATTTCGACATATCTACTTCCTCAAAATTTGCATGATACCAGTCTTCAATGTCAAAGGTAAGTATGTTTTTCAACATCTGGCTCCTCTATATCTAAATTTTTTACTGGCTTTGCGGGTGAACCTATTGCTAATGTCTTTGGCGGAATATCTTTGTTTACCAAACTACCCGCACCGATAATAGAATGCTCACCGATTGTTACACCAGGAAGAATGATACATCCGGGTGGTATCCAAACACCCCTTTTGATTACTACTGGTTTGACCATTCTTGGATAAAGCTGAGCTTTAATCAAATAGGAATTCGTTGGATTTGAATGGGCAAAAATCATTGTATGCATTCCAATACTGACGTAGTCTTCAATTGTTATCAAATGGGGATATAACAAATCAATCTCGGTATACGGGCCTATGTATACGTGTTCTCCAATATTTACTCCTCTCATACGGTGAAGCTTCACCGTCATATCGGAAGTTGGCACACGTTGAGCAAGATAGTGCAAAAACCAGCTTTTAAACATTCGTAATTGTAATTTCTTTCTGCCTATGTACCCATCCCTATATCCGTAGTAATCCATCATTTCCTGAAAGTTTATCTTCTCGGGTTCGGTTATTGGTATTTCCATTTATTACTTTCCTCTTGCATTATTATAGAAAAACCACTTTACAGTGGTTATCAATATGAATTTGGACGATATTATTAATAGCATGATGAACTATCGAGTGTCCGGTATGCTTTCTTTCTTTGAACATCTGAAAATTATATTCAGAATACCATAAATTACCACGACCATACATAGCTCTGCGACAATCTTTGCTACAATGAGATTTCTATTAAAAAGCTGCACAAAGAAATACACTATGAAAGGTGAGACAAGTATGAAAGCCACTGTTGATACACCATATGCAGATCCCTGCATTAAAAAACTCGGTATGTCACTTTTGTTATTTTGAAAAGTTATATACTTGTGTATAAAAAAACCGCTTACTGCTCCCGTACTGCGACTAATCCCTTGGGCTATACGTATATCGAGACCAAGAAAATCGAACATCAAAAACACCCCGAGATCGAGCAGAAAGATACACCCACCCATAACGATGTAACGCAATAATCTTCTTGCCCAAAACCAATGAAAGAGCGTGCTCAGGTCCATAATCAAGAGTCCATTTGTCAGAATAAACCAATTAATAAAACACCCATAAAAATTTTTAATTCCTCAAGACCTGCCACTATGAAATAGTATACCCCATAACTGAAGAAGACACATACCGATTGGACAATCACAGTGCACCCCCTTATTTTGGACAAAAGGGTCTTGATTAATGTTACACATTTCTAATTTATTTGCAAGAGCTTTTTTTGTGGCTCACATGTCTATTTCGATGTTTGATAATTCAATATATGGTCGTCTCGCGCATTTTCATGCTCTATCCGATATAATTCCCAAGCTGTCTGATATCCGGTAGGTACTCGACCACCAAATCGCTTTAGCATTGCACACTCTAAAACATTAGCCTCCTCATCAGACAGACAGCGAGCACCAAAATGCTCACCAGAAATCGCCTTGATCGCAACGCATAACACAGGATCATAACCATATTCTCGAAGTCGCTTCTTCGTCCGATAGTGACCCAGAAGCTTTTTCTGGGCCTTATGATTTATTCCTTTCCTCCTTCCTAAGCACATAAATATAACGACTATTCAAGTCTGATTCAAAAGAGAACATTATAATTATATAAGCCATAAATTTATTGTCAACAGTAATCTATGATATTGTCGCACATTTTCCTTGACAGGCTATTTTTTATTTTTATAATAATAAAGTAAAAAAGGAGGAATCATGAATAAGTATCTCTGTACAGTACTCATCATTATCCTCAGCACCCTAACTTCTCTCTCTGCAGATTCCTGGGTCGATAAAATGCCTATGCCTACCGCAAGACATGATATGGCCTGCGGAGTAACCGGCGATATCCTGTATATCATTGGTGGTTCTATTGGTGGTGCTACAGTGAGTGCAGTTGAAGCTTATAATCCTGCAACCAATTCATGGACAACGCTACCAAACATGATTGCATCAGTCAGTGGCAACCGCGGTGCTGCAGTAAATGATACGGTGTATAGTCTTGGAGGATGGCGGGGAAATGCAAGATTAGCCCATAATTTTGCATTTGACCCTCACACATATCAGTGGCACTGGAGACATTCAATGCCCACGCCTCGCTATGATTACGGATGTGCAGTTGTAGATGGTAAAATATATGCGATAGGAGGAGATATATACGATCAACTTTCTGGTGCATGTGAAGCGTATGATCCAGCAACTGACACATGGACACGCAAAGCGAACATGCCAACGCCACGCTTCGAACTTGCATGTACTGCTGCAAACGGTAAGATCTATGCCATAGGAGGTCGAATTGGTTGGACATATATTGACGCCAACGAGATGTATGACCCAGTAACCGACACATGGACAACCTGCGCACCTATGCCTTCACCTCGAGGTGTCCTTGCTGTCGTAGCAATTGATAGTTTAATATACGCGATCGGTGGTTATGATGGATATAATCATCACGGAACTAATGAGGTATATAATGTCAATACAAATACTTGGACAACAAAAACTCCAATGCCATTTCCAAGAAAATCAATAGGTTCGGGTGTGATAAACGGCAAAATCTATGTAGTCGGTGGCTCATATGCAGGAGGTTATTTAACTATCAATCAAGAATATACCCCTGATGTTGGAGTAGAAGAACACTCGACTAATACGCAACCGGATATCGAAGATGTAAGAGTTTCAATGACAAGCAGCTGTGTTTCATTATCCCTCTCATCTCCAGGTGAGTCTGAAATGACCATTTCTCTTTACGATGCAACTGGCAGGCTCCAAGACGAGTGGATTGTCCAAGAAACGCACACTGTTTCGTTGAAACCATCCCGTGGAGTCAATTTTGCAAAAGGCGTGTATTTCATCAAGATCGAGTGTGAAGATTTCAAGATGTCAAAAAAGGTGGTGTGCGTTCGCTAGATTACTATCAGAGTATAACTCATAATCAACTTTCTAAACATAGTATAGTGAGTGAACGTTACTTGTCGTGAGCAGTTTTTCTTTAACTGCGTCCTGAGCCGCCAACAGAAAAAGAACCTGCTTCTGCTAACTACTCCATTCCCAAAGAATAATAGGGACTAACGCTTCAGTATAGATTTTCATACGACCTCGTTTGTGTGTGTAAATCAAGGAGTCTATTTCGTTAAAATTGAGGGTAAAAACCTAAACATGACGAAAAAGATCATGTCCATACAATAAAAAATAGGCCGTCTTTTTTAGATGTGTGACTCTAATGTTGATATTCTAGAAAAAAGGGGCTCGGCATTTAGATCTTAAACTTCCAACCGAGGTATAACTCACGTGCCTTGGGATCATTGATAAGGGTCTTGGCATCTCCCGAGAGTAAGACCTGTGCATCATAGATGAGATAGGCACGATCAGTAATTTCGAGTGTCTCACGGACATTGTGGT
>CP070664.1:335597-339775 GCA_020355325.1 Caldifarciminota bacterium | reverse complement strand
GATTCACATTCGTCACTGACGAAATCGTCTATCCAATGAAAATTTCTTCTATCTCCTCAACATATACGACCCTCTATATGTATGTCGTCGGCGAACACAAAATGTTTTTTGATGATGCCGAACTCGAATATGCTAACAAAATATCTCGAAACGAATTCGATGCCATTGCAGAAGATTTTACTACGCTCGCTGCATATATTAAGGCGAGCGATTATATCACAAAACTCCGGAGAATTTACGAAGGTTCTGAACAGATGACATCAGATATCTCAATCTACCAAGCTGCGGATGATACTGAATATCGAAAAGTTGAAGATGAATATTGGTACTTCGGCTTCACCAACAGTTTTTTATTCCCCTTATTGATATACATCATATTCGTAGCCTTCAGTAAATTAAAAAAGAAAAAAAATTACTAATGTAATTCATAAGGAATAATTCAAGCATCCCAACCCCAACTTATTGACCATCTTTTCCAGCTTCCCAACCCTAACCCATTCTCCATCTTTTCCAACATCTTAACCCTAACTTAATGACCACGCAAAGTGTGTTGACGAACATCATTTTTTGGATACTATATCGTCATGAACACAGAACTCACGGAAGAGCGTAAAAAGAAGGGTCCTTATATCGTCATCGAATGTCCGGAGAAAATCCCCTGCGACCCCTGCGTCGAGTCGTGTCCTCAGGGTGCAATCACAATACCCGGTTCGATGATTGAATTACCCGAGATCGATTACGAAAAGTGCACGGGATGTCTTGTATGTATCCCACGATGCCCAGGGCTTGCAATATTCGTTATCGATGAGACCCCAAAAGACCACTCCATTATCTATATTCCCTATGAATTCATTCCCAGACCAAAAAAGGGAGACACGGCACAAGGCCTTGACCGCGAAGGCAAAGAAAGGTGTGAAGTCAAAATCGTGAAGGTCCTCGATTCACCAAAATTTGACCACTGCGCGATTGTGGGTTTTACCGTGCCCAAAGACCTCACCGACGAAATACGGTTCTTCAAACTAAAGAAATAGTGAGGTCACAAGAGGAGTAATTATGAAAAGGCTAATCTTTTTATTACTGATGGTTTTCATCATCAGTTCTGCAGATAACCATTTGGTGAGAGTAGAACTTACTGAGGAACGACTAAATCCCCTCTTTGATAGCAATCTGAACATCATCGGTGAACTCGGACATTGTGCAATCGTACTTGTTGGAGATAATGAATTTGTGAAGCTCTTTCCCTATTCATATCAACTGCTTGATGAAAATATACAAGAAGACAACTACTATTTGGTGCATCCATTAGATGTAAAGATTAATCTACATGATTTTGGCGACATTCTGACACGAGACAATAACGATTATCTTCTCAAGATTAACGACGGGATGCTTGAGACACTCATTAAAGAAAAGGTGATGCTTAAACGGCTATCGCATAAACCATTTATTCGAAAAAATACGTCATCATTCCAAAGGTCTTTCTCAAACTCCATTGTTCAGGAGATTGTCAACGAGGTGAATCCAGACACTGTATTAAGCTATGTACAGCGTTTACAGGATTTTGTAACACGATATTCCACACACGACTCATGTTTTGCAGCGGCAGATTATATTGCTGCAAAATTCACCGATTATAGGTGTGATTCAATATTTTTGCAATATCATACCGCAAATCACGCACCGAATGTCATTGGTGTAAAAAGAGGAGTCACCTATCCTGATTCCATCTACGCCGTGGTCTGTGGGCACTTCGACGCCACATCAAACATGGCACCACCCATTGCTCCGGGTGCCGATGACAATGCGAGTGGAACAGCCGGCTTCCTCGAAGCCGCGCGGGTCATGAAAGACTATGAATTCGAGTATTCAATAAGGTATATTGCATTTTCTGGCGAAGAGTTTGGCCTCTTTGGCAGCGAATACTATACTCAACTGGCTCGTGCACAGGGTGACAGCATTCTCGGTGTCTTCAATGCCGATATGATCGGCTATGTTGATGCTTTGCCTGAGAGTCTCGATGTGATCGCTAAAATATCAAACCCCGCCTGTGAACCCCTCGCCGACTTTTTTATTGTAGCCGCAGACACCTATACGACACTGCTCACAAGGAAACAGATGGTCAATTCAATGCCGTATTCTGACCATCAAGCATTCTGGGAACAAGGTTATGTGGCGCTCCTCGATGCCGAAGACTATTGGCTCCAAAATCCTTACTATCACCATCCGAGTGATACCATCGGTGCTGGATATAATAACAATGATTTCTGTACCGAAGTAATCAAGGCACAAGTCGCAGCCCTCTCTCTTATGGCTATACCATATGATACTGGTATTGAAGAAGGTGTGGCGGTAGCTGCGAACAATATTCTGCTTCACGTTTCTCCTACTATCAGTAATGCACACTTTACTATATTCTTCGAAATCAACAATCCAGATTATCATGCTACGTTGAATATCTATAACGTCACTGGACGATTAGTCCGGCAATTTGACTACACGATGCCGAATGCGAGCATTCATACCCAAGCACATGGACCTACGACACTATCCAAACACATTACGTGGTATGGAACGGATAATTTTAATCGAAAACTCCCTGCCGGTATTTACTTTGTACAGTTATCGAGTAATAAATCAAAAACAACTGAAAAACTAATACTCCTGAGGTAAAAATTCATTAAATATCAAACGAAGAAATGACCTAATCCTAAGATAGTTTTGCGAGCTCCTTTTTGAGTTTTTCTACGTAACGTACATTACCGATGTCTTCAAATATTTTTTGGGCTTCGACAAACATTTTCCGGGCTTCTTTAAATTTTTTCTCATCTCTATAGGTAATGCCCCAATAATAATAGACTTCACCTGCAACTCCATGAAGCGATTGTGATGTAATAAGATCGTAAGCCTGCTTGTAATACACGTGGGCTTTTGCATAACTCCGTAACGCCATGACAGTTCTCGCCCGGTATAATAAACCATAGATTTTGTAAATTGTATTCTGCTCTGATCGCAACTGAGATAGTAGTTTTTCTGATAGACGATTCGCTTTTTTATAGCTCTTCGAACGTAATAGATATTCGATTTCTTCTAAAATACACCAAAAGAGGTAGTATTTTAAATTCATTTTCTCCGCAATATATCGTGCTGATTTTAAGCACTTCTTACCACGTCTGACTGTGCCCTGTTCACGATAGAATCCACTCAAATCGAGATTACTCAAAATAACGCCGACTGTAAAGTTGTTTTTCTCAGCATATGCAAGGGCTTTTTTAAAATTGAAGAGCGCTTTGTCATTCTTCAGTTGATTATAGCTGACTGTACCAAGACTGCTATAAAGATATACCCTCTCTCTCTCTGCACCAATTAATTGAGCAATGGATAACGCCCGCTTGAGATATTCTTCGGCCTTTGGCTGATTGTAATCAGTATAAAGCGTCCCCAAATCTACGAGGGTACTAACAATGCGGTTTTGGTAACCAATCTCCTCGTAAAGATTCAAGGCCCTTTCATAGAACTTGATCGCTACCTCGATGTTTGATTTTCTTTGATTCGTTAGTGCGAGATTCAGGTAGCATGTGGCAATAAGATTCTTATCACCGACTACCCTTATCAATTTGAGACCTTCTCTGTAACATGATTCGGCTTTATCAAATTTTCCTAGATTCAAGAATACAGAACCAAGAACGATATACGTTTCTCCGATATATCGCTTCTTCAAACGTTCTTTTTTCTTGAGTATTTTCTCACACTCCTTTTGCGCTCGAAAATACTGACCAAGACGTGTATATACCCACGCAACAGCTATTTTAAATGCGTAGGCAACTTCCATTTCTTGTGTTTCCTGCAAGCCGAGCATGTAGTACTTCAAACTCTTCTTAAAATTACCCACATTTTCATAAACCTTACCGAATTTGTCATATACTCTATACGCATGAGGATCTATTTTGCAACAACGATTGAGTTCCTGAATCGCCTTTTTATAATCACCGGCAAGAGAAAATGTCTCTGCGAGTGCAAATCGGATTTTGAAAATTTCGTCTGGATTATCTTCATACTTCAGGGCATTATCGAAAAATTTGATGGCGAGCGTGTGGGCGTAGTTCTCCTTGGCTTTGAGCGCCGCCTGCTTTGAATACAGCAACGCCTTCTGCGAATCGTTCGCAATCGTAAAATGATTG
>CP070664.1:332412-335497 GCA_020355325.1 Caldifarciminota bacterium | reverse complement strand
GCACCCTTGCGGTGTGTCGCCTTTTAGTTGATGACCATGATGACACGGTAGCGAAGGCGCTGTCCTGGGCGCTCCGCGAGCTGGTTGTCCATGATCCACGGAGCGTACGCATGTTTCTCGAAAAGTACGACAAGAATCTCGCCGCACGTGTGAAGCACGAGGTGAGGAATAAGTTGAAAACAGGGTTGAAGAACCCTACACAAAAGAAACGGTAGCTCATCGTGTGAGCATGTGTGACGTGGTATTAGAAAAGTCGCATCACCCAGTCATTTGATTGAAAAAGAGGAGAGACAATCATGGTGAAACAACAGACAAAAATTGTCTGTCAAATTTGTAAAAAACAAAAGAAACGGAGCGAGGTTATACCCGCCGAGCTTGTTCGCACGCCTCTGGTAGAAATGATACGAAAGACATATCCCGATTGGTCACCGAGCGGCTTCATCTGTATCTCAGACCTTAATCACTTCAGAGCGCAGTACGTGCAAGAAGTCCTCGAAGCAGAAAAAGGCGAACCCTCAGCATTGGAAGAAAAAGTTATGGAAAGTCTTAAAGAGGAAGAACTGCTTTCGAAAAATATCAATCTTGAATTTGATCAGAAGCTCACTGTTGGCGAACGTATGGCCGACCGACTCGCGGATTTTGCTGGCAGTTGGCGTTTCATAACAATCTTCATCGGAATACTCGTGCTCTGGATTGCAATCAATTCCATTCTGATCATTTTCAGACCATTCGACCCATATCCTTTCATACTACTTAATCTAGTGCTTTCCTGTCTTGCCGCGATTCAGGCACCAATAATAATGATGAGCCAGAATCGCCAGGAGTCAAAGGACCGCTTGCGTTCAGAACATGATTATGTCGTTAACCTCAAAGCGGAATTAGAGATTCGCCATTTACATGAGAAAGTTGATCACCTACTCATGACTCAATGGCAAAGACTACTCGAAATTCAAGAAATCCAGATGGAGTTGATGGAAGAACTTACACATAAGCCATCACATTGACCGAACCCGTATCGATTACACTGAGGGAGAATTTCCTCTTTGAATAACTTCTTGGCCATTTAAGCTCAAGCCATGTTTAAAACACTAATAATCACTGGGCAGACGTGCAGAAGAGATACAGAAGAAGGAAAGAGCTTGTGCAGAAGAATCCTCAAGGGCGGCTCGGAATCTGCGTGATTCTGTATGAATGTTGACATTCAGTCAGTCCTGGATACTATAATCACTACACAGGGAATTTTCTAATGATCAGAGTCGAAGACTTAGCCAAGAATTTCAACGGACTCTGGGCAGTCGCTGGTGTCTCGTTTAGCGTCAGCGAAGGGGAAATTTTTGGATTCTTAGGTCCCAACGGTGCGGGCAAGACGACGACCATCAAGATGCTGTGTACCCTGTTGCGGCCCTCGCGGGGCCAGGCCTGGATTTCCGGCTTTGATGTACTCAAGGCTCCGACCGACGTACGCCGTTCCATAGGCATCATATTTCAGGATCCGAGCCTCGATGACCGATTAACCGCCTACGAGAACTTAAAATTCCATGCTATAATCTACAAGATCCCGAGGAGGGAAAGAAACGAGCGAATCGACCAGGTGCTAGAGATGGTGGAGCTCGAAGACCGGCGCACGAGTCTGGTGCGCACCTTTTCGGGCGGAATGAAACGCAGATTAGAGATTGCTCGAGGACTACTACACGCGCCCAAGGTTCTGTTCTTAGACGAGCCGACCTTGGGTCTCGATCCCCAGACCCGGACCCGGATTTGGGATTATCTTCACACCTTGCGTCGCACCAAGAATATCACCCTCTTCCTCACCACCCTTTACATGGACGATGCCGAGAATTGTGATCGGATTGCTGTCATCGATTACGGTAAAATCATCGCCCTGGATACACCCGATAACCTGAAAAGAATGGTGAAGGGTGACATTGTAACCCTGCGCACCGAGAACGATGATTTAGCTCAAAAAGAGCTCGGCGAAAAGTATCGAATCACGGTACAGCGCGATTCTCGAGGTCTCCATTTCGAAATGGATAATGGCGAAGAATTCGTCCCTACATTAGTAAAAAATGCCGAAGTAACGATTACTGCGGTCAGCGTGCGGCGCCCCACGCTGGACGATGTCTTCCTCAAACTCACGGGCCGCGAAATACGTTCCGAAACCGCATCAGACAAAGACCAATTAAGACTCCGCGTGCGTCGCATACGCGGGATGCGATGATGGACTGGAATACTATTTATATTATCTGGCTGCGCGACTTGATCCGCTATGTCCGTCAGCGAAGTCGGCTTTACGGTTCCATTGCTCGGCCAATTCTCAGGTTATTCATCCTGGGTATGGGACTGCGGCCTTCGTTTCAAATCGTTGAAGGTCTCGATTATACGCAATTCATCTTTCCGGGCATCATCGCCATGACTCTGATTTTCACGTCGATCCAATCAGCAATCTCCATTATCTGGGATCGTGAGTTTGGATTTTTAAAAGAGATATTAGTAGCACCAGTGCCCCGCACCGCCATAGCATTAGGCAAAGCCTTTGCCGGCAGTACTCTGTCTGTAATGCAAGGTGTGATACTTCTCATTTTTGCACCGCTGGTCAATGTGCCCATTGTATGGTACAGAATTCTCATGTTGATTCCTGCGATGTTCTTGATTTCTTTTGCGCTCGTTGGGATCGGTATCATCATTGCAAGCCGGATGACTTCGTTTGAAGGATTCGGCACAATCATGAATTTTCTTGTTATGCCCATGTTCTTTCTGAGTGGGGCAATGTTTCCAGTGGCGCGCCTGCCCGCCTGGCTGAAGGGCATCGTGTTGATTAACCCATTGTCTTATGGCGTGGACCTCCTGCGCACAATCATTCTCGGGGTCTCCAGTTTTCCGGTAGTCTTTGATTGCTGTTTTTTGTTAGCCTTTGGTATCGGTGCAGTATTTTTTGCAATTCTATTTTTCAATCGGGGTGAATACTGAAACCCCAGTCTAGTAATTAATGTTCGAACTCTGACATCAAAATATTATCTAATGCCGAAGACCTGAAGCAGGAAGGTGATTCGTCCGATGAGCAGAGAGATTCTCGCCATCACGGTGT
>CP070664.1:329699-332312 GCA_020355325.1 Caldifarciminota bacterium | reverse complement strand
GGGTATATTATTTCGCCGGTCCATCCTTGCGTCATCGTCTCACTCGAGTATTTTAAGGTACCACTCAAGAATTTCTTTAGATTATTAGCTGCGCCAACATTTATCATCTTCACAATTGTATTATTCATCTCGATATTTTTTATATAAATCCAATAGTAAGGTATTACATCTGCATCAACAAGTAGATAGTAATCAATATTTAAAAAGCGTCATATAGCTGTCTACTAACTACTCTCTACTATCTACTTCTGAAATATGGCTTGAAAATTTATTTGACAGCGCATTTATTTAGATTATAATAGCACAATTATGAAGATAGGAATCATCAGTGACAGTCATAAACATATTAAGAATTTGAATCGGGTTGTTGAATTTTTGAAAAATATGGGCGTGGATCTCATTGTCCACCTCGGTGATGATTATGCTGACGTCGATGAAATTGGAGCTACAGACATAGTTCGTGTGCCTGGTGTCTTCAGTGATTTCTACCAGGATCCTGCAATACCTAATAGGCGGATCGAGAACTTTATGGGCTGGCGTGTATTACTCACACACACTGTATTATCGCATGAAAATGATCTGCTCGGCGATCCCAAGCCTGAAGATTTAATCAATAATAAAAAAATCGATATCGTCTTGTACGGACATACACACGTGCCCGAGATCAGAAAAGAGAATAACGTAGTTTTTATTAACCCTGGACATTTAAAAGACGAGGACAAAAGAGGATATCTACCTACATTCGGATACCTGGAAATTATTGAAAATGAGCTGCTCGTGCGTATCTACACATTAAAGGATTATATTATTTTTAAGGAAGAGAAGTCGAGGAGATAAAAGATGGTGTTGATACTCATTACGCTATTGTTATCGTCGGGTCAACCAAGGCTGGTAGGTATTATGGGAGCCATGGATGTTGAAGTGGCATTGATACGAGAAGAAATGAAGGTTGAACAAGTCGATACAATTTCTCGAAGAATTTTTACTATCGGGAAACTCAATAATATCCCCTGTGTTTGTGTTAAGGCTGGTATTGGAAAGGTAAATGCTGCACTGACTGCAGAAATTCTTATACGAGAATATGGAGTGGATGCAATCATCTTTACAGGTGTTGCCGGAGGAATCAATCCACAACTGAACATAGGAGACATCGTTATTGCGGAACGAGTATTGCATCATGATTACGGACAGATAACACCGACTACATTTATGCCATGGGATACAGTTGGATTTGTAGCCGATAGTTTTCTTGTGTCGATTACGGCACAGGCAGCAAAGAACGTGATGTTTGATTCGATTCCACAAAAGATTCGCAAGAAAGCTGCCAATTTCCCTCGTATAACCATTGGAAGAGTGACAACCGGTGACCAGTTTATAGCCAGCGAAGAGAAGCGCGAGTGGATTGAAAAAACATTCCGTGCTGAGTGTGTGGAGATGGAGGGTGCAGCGGTCGCTCAGGTATGTTTCATTAATAATGTTCCCTTCGTCATTATTCGTTCGTTGAGTGATTTGGCAAACGAAGAGGCAGATATCGACTTCGAGGCATTTGTTCGCTATGCGGCAAAAAACTCGAGCTTAATAGTAACGGAGATAATGAAACTAATTGCAAAGTAGATTACTTAAGAAGCTAACCCGTGCGTAAAACAAAGATTGTACAATTTGATAGAAGGAAGACTGTGAATTTATCCGAATGTAAATATTAATAAATATAAATATACAATGCGCGAATATTGTTTCAGGATGAATTTATTTGTCTGGCAATCACTAAAAGAAGCAATGGAAATAAAAAGAGTATTATTATCACTGATATTCGCAATGGGAATGATAGGGGCACAGGGATTAACTGTTACCCGGCCAGAAATACCACCTGGACACACTGTTCCCGAAGGCCTTGTCACCTCTATTGGTGCACAGATTTCTATTCCTTTCATGCCGCGGATCGGTGAGATTTTCGAAGTGACTTTTACTGTTTCTTGTAAAAATGATTTGGATAGAATACGCTTTGGACCCGACTATACGGTAATCTTTACGAGTAACGCAGCATCTATAATATCGGGAAAAGAACAGAGGTTTTCTGGGTACATGAAAAGAGGCGAAATAAGACAGTTTAAAGCAAGAATGGTGATCAATGAACCTAGCCCTACTGTTTCAATAAAAGCGGCAATTTCGGCACCGGTGTGGGGGCCTCAAGGAGTCGGTTTTTTATTATTCCTTACTGACGAAAAGACAGGTCAGTATGACACTAAGGATAAGTGGTTAAGAAAGGCAGCTAATGTGTTTTGGAAGTATAATCATTTAGATGCTCAATGGCTTAGTGAACCAGATCCAAAATTAGAAGCGAGTAATCGTCAAATCGCAGTAGAGATGAAAAAATTTGAGCCTGCTTTAACCGACTCTGAAGCACTGTGTTTACATCAGGATAATTATTTCCTTATTATTAATGCAATAGGTGATTCGTGTGCCACGGATAGCGAGAGGGTAGAACATTTATTAAAAGCGGGCTGGCTCGAGGCTCAGCGTGCTGGTGCAAAAGCTAAAGAAAAGTGGCTGAATGATTTTATGGAGGAAAATCAGAGAAGATGGGCAAAATAATGTAATGTTTGCTCAATCTAT
>CP070664.1:297398-329599 GCA_020355325.1 Caldifarciminota bacterium | reverse complement strand
CCACAATTTTCCCCTGCGTATTGCTCCACCGTCGCAATCCGGCAATATAACTGAGTGCACGTTGTTCGGCATGTTTTCTCACTGAACAGGTGTTTACGATAAAAATATGAGCATTCCGAAAGTCACTCGTCTGTTCAAAGCCACAATCATGGAGTATCTGCGTGATGATTGATGAATCATGTTTATTCATTTGGCAGCCAAAGGTTTTGATGTAAAATTTTTTACTCATAGGACGACCAGTACTCAACGGCAGTCTGCACCCACGACCACACCACGAGTCTCATCATCGGTTACCTGCGTGATTTTTATGTTTTGGAGCCGCTGTCCTTCACAGGCGCTTTGAACCATGACGCGAACGTAGTTATCAGTGAGTCCCGTGAAAAATCGACGCTCATCCGAGCCGTCAATCTTTTCCACAACTGTATCAAATATCTTATTCTGGAGTCCCATACGGAAACGGTAATTTTTTTTCTTCATTAATCGTTTCAGCACCCACAGTCTTTCTTTTTTTTGTTCGTGGGAAACAGGGTCGCCAAAATCGTACGCAACGGTCCCCGGTCGTGGCGAATACGGAAAAATATGGAGATGGCTCAGAGGACTTGCGTCAATGAAATCATATGTGTTCTGAAATTCTCTCTCGTCTTCTCCTGGAAATCCAACAATCACATCACCCCCAATCATCACATCATCAAAATATTCATTGATCAGAGCGAGAACCTGTTTCAGAAATTCAACATCATATTTTCTTCCCATTCGTGCGAGGATAGAATTATCGCCACTCTGTATCGGAATATGGAAATGACGGCAGTGCGGTAGTTCTTTCAAAGTACGAAGCAATTCAGCATTAATAAACAGAGGCTCGATTGATGATAGTCTCACGCGCGGAAGATTATGAATGTGTTTGAGCATCTTCAACAAATCAATCAGGCGTGCACCTCTGTCAGCGCCATACAAACCAATGTTCGCACCAACCAATACAACTTCTTGGTAACCACATGACACTGCCCAGTTAATCTCATGTGCTACCTCGCGGTACGATTTACTCACGATGCTATCCCGTACCTTTGGAACAATACAGAATGTGCATTCACTATGACATCCATCTTCGATTTTCAAAAAATATCTCGACTTTTTTGGCGCAGGAAAAATACCGTGTATCAGCTTATTCCTCTGTACATTATCAATCACGTCATGTGCTTGAGAAAATTTCTCAGGATGAAGTTGGCATAAACATCCAGTAACGACGATATGCTGTGGAGGAAAACTCCTGAGCGCGTGCCTATACTTCTTCAATGATTTTATCTCTGCCTCTTTTGTAACACAGCAGGTGTTGACAATAATCACATTTCTGCGATGGGCAAACTTTTTCAGTAAGCAGAATCCTTCATATTGATTCAGCTTACAGCCGACATTGAATAACGTATGCAAGGTGTTTTAAGTAAAGAAAAGTGTAGTTAACTTACTTTGTTTTTTTCTTATGCGAACGCAGAATATCGGCAATGGTAAATTTATCGGGTGTCGTTTTTAATACCTCTTTCTTCTTGGCTGGCTGTCGCTGCGACTCTTTTTCGCTGAGGATTATTCTTCGTAATCGTGGGTTAATCTTCCTGATGATAACCTCGATCTCTTCACCAAGCTTATACAAATCTTTTGGACGCTTGCCTCGACGCGCCAAGTAGTTAGCCGGAATAAATTCCTCAATGCCACCCTCGAGCATAAGTCTTACACCTTTTGGCAGAATATCGCTAATTTTACCTATGATCTTAGCGCCTTCAGCAAATTGCTCTGTGAACTGCGTAAATGGATCTTCTTTGGTATGTTTTATACTCAATGAAATTCTACGATTCTTCCGGTCGATCGTGCGAATAACCGCTTCCACTTTTTGACCCTTTTTCAGATAATCAGAAGCCTTCTTAACTTTCTTATCCCAGAAAAAATCATTGATATGAACAAGTCCCTCGATGCCATCGATGAGTTGCACAAAGGCACCAAAATCCTTCAAATTTGTAACTTTAACCACGACCTTCTGGTCGACTTTAAATCTTTCATCGACTGTTGACCAAGGATCGAGTTGCGTCTGTTTTATTCCCAAAGAAATTCGTTTATCATTACGGTCAATCGACAGAACAACCGCCTCTACTATATCACCAACCTTCAGCATGGTCGATGGATCTCTAACATCCTTTGTCCACGACATCTCTGAAACGTGAACAAGACCTTCGAGTTTTTTTTCAATCTCAACAAATGCACCATAGTCAACGAGGCTCGTTACCTTGCCCTTAACCTTCGTACCAACTGGATATTTCTTTTCGATTGCCTCCCATGGATGAGGTGATAACTGCTTGAGTCCCACGGCAATCCTGCCAGTCTCGCGATCCATGACTAAGATTTTAACCTTAATTTTATTATTAATTTTAACAATTTCAGCAGGATGTGTTATCTTTGACCACGAAATATCTGTAATATGCAGCAAGGCATCGATACCACCGATGTCAATGAATGCTCCAAAATCAGTAATATTGCGTACTGTTCCCTCGATGACATCACCAACTTTGACCTTACTGAATATCCGTTTCCGTGCCTTCGCCTGTTCTTCTTCGAGAGCGAGTCTTCTTGAAACGACAATATTTTTTCGCATCATGTTTATCTTAACGATTTTCACCCCAATTTTCTGACCAATGAGTGTATCACCATTTGCCTGTGACCTGAATTCAATCTGAGAACTGGGTAGAAATGCCTCAACTCCAATGAGATCAACTGCAAATCCTCCCTTTATCCGCTTTCGCACAGTACCCATTGCAAGCTCACCATTTTCATAGAGATGTTTTATCTTATCCCAGGCAAGTTGAAAATCGGCTTTCCTCTTCGAAATAACCGGAAATCCATCCCGGTCTTCATATGCCTCTAAAAATACATACACATCTTTTCCAATCTCAATGTCCTCAGCATTAGGAAACTCTTCCAAGGGTAAGAAGCCCTCTGCCTTAAGACCAAGATTCAAGAGCACACCATTTTCAGTCTGTTTTATGACGGTTGCCTTAACAATCTCGCCCTCTTTCGGGGTAATAAAAGAAGACTCAAGTAGCTTCTTCATCTCATCATGCGAATACTCTTTCATCAAATAAATCCTCCTCGGAATAGTTCAACTATCCTCGCTTTCATTATATCGAATTCACGTAATTTGTCAACATTGTATTAAAAGATTTTCGAAAATCTCAGTCATCTTCACTCACTGCTTAAAGAATTCAGCAGGCAGCATAACCTCCTATCACTCTGCCCGTAGTCATAGTAACGCGATGTTAAAGATATTTGACTTTTCATAAAAATTATGTATAATTGGGTCAATTAATCACAAAGAGTTGTTCATAACCTTTATTGAGGTTTAGGTATTTTATATCTGAGGAGGTACTATGAAAAAATTATTATCTGTTGTTTTCCTTTTATTGGCATGTGCTGGTAATGACAGGAAAGTTGAAGTTACAACAGAGGAGGTGAAGGGTACTTTTATGCATATCCTCGTCAAAGACTATGGTGAGATTACAGTAAAGCTTTATGTGAAGGAAGTTCCAAAAAATGCCGGTAATATGATAACATTGGCTAAGAATGGTTTCTACAACGGGCTTACATTCCATCGGGTGATCAAAGGATTTGTTATTCAAGGTGGATGCCCAGTTGGCGATGGCACTGGCGATCCTGGTTATGAGATCGAAGACGAAATTGTGCCAAGCCTCAAGCATCACAAAGGAACTGTTGCCATGGCGAATCACGGTCCGAACACGAACGGTTCACAATTTTATATCTGCCTCGAGCCGCAACCAAGACTCGATGGTCGATATACGATCATCGGTGAGGTCGTCGACGGCATGGGTATTGTAGAGAAAATAGGCAATGCGAAAACAACCGGTCCTCCGATGGACAGACCAGTAACAGCTATTATTATGGAAAAGGTTTGGATTGAAGAAAAATGAAATGGTTCTGATGACGCTGTGGAAGGAATTTTTTTAAGAATAAAGGGAGGAAATTTTGAATTCCTGGCAAAATGTAAAGGTACTCGTTACCGGTGGTGCGTCTTTCATCGGCTCGCACCTTGTCGATGCTTTAGTTGAAAAGGGTGCTCATGTATCCGTTGTTGATGACCTGAGCAGTGGCAAGATTGAAAACATTAAAGAACATCTGGATGCGAAGAGGATTGTATTTACAAAAGCTGATTTACGAGACTCTGATGTGGCGAGGGATTCGATAAAGGACATGACAGTCGTCTTTCACCTTGCTGCAGATCACGGAGGCCGCGGCTACGTGGACAGGCATCAAGCAGCATGCGCTACTAACCTGCTGCTTGATGGTCTGGTGTTCAAGGCATGCCATGAATTCGGTGTGGAAAAAGTTGTCTACGCCTCATCCGGCTGCGTCTACCCAAACTATTTACAGACCGACCCAAAGGAAGTCGTGTACCTCACAGAAGATAAGGTAAAATCGCCTTACGACGCCGACAATATGTACGGCTGGGCAAAACTCATGGCTGAATTGACGCTCAAGGCTTATCATGATGAATATGGTATGCAGTCTGCTTCATGTCGTTACTTTACCGTGTATGGTGAGCGGGGTGTTGAGAATCACGCGGTCATCGCGATGATCGCCCGTGCCTTTCTTAAACAAGATCCCTTCGTGGTCTGGGGGACGGGCGAGCAGGTGCGTAACTGGACGTATGTTGGTGATATAGTACGCGGTACAATCGCGGCTGCAGAACATATACATGATGGCACGGCCATAAACCTTGGAACAATGGAGAGAATTCGAGTCATCGATGCCGTTAAAGAGATATTACGCTACACTGGTCATGAGGCTAAGATTGAACTCCACCCGGAAATGCCCACCGGACCTTACAATAGAGTAGCAGATAATTCATTGGCAAAGAAACTCATGAACTGGGAGCCACAGGTAAAATTTATCGATGGGCTGCATCGAACAATCGATTGGTACTTTTCAACCAAAGACCGTGAACATACGCGTGAAATCTTTGAGCATATGCTTACCGAACGCTGAGAATTGGAACAGTGAAGAAGATTTCCATCCTTATATGTTCACAGAAAGGCGGACATAAATTCCCCGCCGAATCGCTCGCTTCGTATCTCGAATCTCGTTATCCAGGTAAAATAGAGGTCGCGATCGTCAATCTACTCGATCACATACCCCTCGCTTATCATTGCGATAAGCTCACCAGATGGGGTGACCTGAAACTTCGGAAGCTATGGAAATCTGGGTATGCAAATTTACATAAGGGTAGTTCCTCTTTCACACAATGGTATAGGAAACTTACAGCCATCGTGCTGGGCAACAAAGACTCACAGCGCAGAATTAAGAGTGTACTGGATAGACCCGATTTGATTATTTCTTTTCAACCCGAGGTAAACTGTATCGCAGGCTGGTTACGAAAACAGTTTAACGTTCCCATCCATACAATGGTAATGGACTATTCTGCCCACATCGGCTGGACAGACAAATCCATTAGACAATATTATGTCTCAAATGAAATCGTTCACAACCAATTGATAAATTATGGCGTCCCAAAGGAAAAGATACTCATAACTGGAGCACCGCCGCAGAAGGGCTTTGAAGAAGTTACTCAAAATTCGATAGAACGACAACGACAGCAGTTAGGTATAAAAAAAGATTGGTTCACAATACTCATCATGAGTGGGTTTCTTGGCAAGATGGTTGATTATTTCGGTATTATCCAAGCCCTCCTGAAGATAAAAAAACCAATTCAGTTGCTTGTCGTTTCAGGGAAAAATCGTATCGTGTATGAAAGAATTAAGAAAAAAAACTGGAAACATGTATATCCCTATTTCAATGTTCCAAATATTCACACCGTCATGTGGGCTGCCGATCTCATCATAAGCAAGCCCGGAGGAATGGTCATTGCTGACTCATTAGCACTCGGAAAACCGATGATATTGATTAATCCGGTGGGTGGTTCTCTTCAGGAAATCATTTTTGCACAACACATTGCCAATCAAGGGGTCGGTATTCATTTAAAAGATGCTGCCGAGGTACAAGGCGCAGTCGAAGATTTACTATCACATCCTGATAAAATAAAACGCATTGCAAAAAAGTCATATGAATTGGGGATAAAAAATAGAAATGCGACTCGATCTATTGCTCAAGACATTGAAAAAACCATAACTATTTGAGACTAATCGTTCCATTAATGCTATCAACATCAGTGCAGAATATCGAAAGGAGGTAAACATATGTCGAAGGGGGTTGCAGTCATAACGGGGTCTGCAGGACTCATCGGTTCAGAATCTGTATCATTTTTTATTGAGAAAGGATTCGATGTTGTCGGAATCGACAATGACATGAGAGCATATTTCTTTGGAAAGGAAGCATCAACACAGTGGATGAGAGAACGGTTATTGGAAAAACATCCAAAACGCTACAAGCATTACGATACTGATATCCGAAATTTTGAAGAACTCGCCAAGCTCTTTAAAAATTATAAACCCGGCCTCATTATTCACAGTGCTGCACAACCTTCTCATGACTGGGCAGCAAAAGAACCCTTCACAGATTTTTCAGTTAATGCGAACGGTACCCTCAATCTCCTCGAAGCAACAAGGCAGTTCACTCCCGATGCAATCTTCATCTATTGTTCAACGAATAAAGTCTATGGAGATACGCCAAACCGTTTACCACTGGTCGAAACAGCAAAACGGTGGGAGATTGACAAAAAACATCAATACTACGAAGGTATTGACGAATCAATGAGCATCGATAATTGCCTCCACTCGCTCTTCGGAGCTTCGAAGGCTGCAGCAGATATCTTGGTACAAGAATATGGAAGATACTTCGGCATGAAGACGGTATGCCTCAGGGGCGGTTGTCTCACCGGTCCTGCACACTCGGGAACACGACTCCATGGGTTTCTATCGTATCTTGTCCGCTGCGCAATCACGGGAGTTACCTATCATATCTATGGATATAAAGGGAAACAGGTCAGAGATAATATACACTCATTTGACTTCGTCAATTCCATCTACCACTTCTCTCTCGATCCAAAAGTCGGTGAAGTCTATAATATGGGTGGGTCGAGACACAGTAACTGTTCAATTCTTGAAGCGATTGATATGATTGAAGAGATTTCTGGGAAGAAGGTAAACTATGTCTATGAGGAGCAGAATCGTATCGGCGATCACATCTGGTACATCAGCAGTGTGAAGAAGTTCCAAAAGGATTATCCCGCATGGGAATATACCTATGACATAAAAAAGATGATCACGGAAATCTATGAGGTTCAGGCGCAACTACCACTCGACGACGTAATGGAAAAATAATGCCGATCCAGCGTTTGCTGGATCGGAGTAAGGAGCTGGTAGTCAGTACTGTCTAGTATCTACTACCTATCCCGACTTCTATGTCGGGACTATCTACTTTTTTTACTATCTCCTTTCTTCTCTCTACTGTCTACTTCCTACCATCTACTCCTGAATTTAGTCACAACTAAATTCAGGTTCATTAAACCTTTCGACAGCCGTTCCTGTCCAAATTTTAAGAAGGAGGTCTGAATGAAACAATTAATTTTTGGCCTACTCGCCATTTTTATGACACTATCAACCGGTATAGCGCAAGAACGCGAAGAGTCGGCAGTGGCTGATTGTCCACCACATCACAGGCGTGAGAAAGTCGAACGGTTTGAGATGCTGGATTTGACCGAAGAACAGAGGGAAAAGATCGAAGATGCCGAAATTGAAGCGAGAAAAAAGATAATTCCCTTAAAGGCTGAGATCGAAATGAAAGCGATCGATTTAGAAAAAGAGATGAAAGCCGACAACCCGAATCGATCGAAGATAATGAAACTGACCGAAGAAATCAGCAACCTCAGATTAAAAATACAACAGACAAGGATTGATGTAAGGTTGAAGGTCCATGCACTCTTTACGCCAGAGCAGAGGGAACAGCTGCGCGGCCATAAAATGTTTGGGCATCGACCAATGCATAAATTTTTTAAAAAGAGAATGTTCAAGGAAATCATCGAGGATTAATTACCCCTCCTCATTTCGTATCCCCTTTTGAGGGAGAGAAAAACAAGGCTTAGCCTCTTCCCACACGAGGCTAAGCCTTTCGTATAAACCGCCAAGAAAATTATCTTACAAAAAATTCAATCCAATCCGGTTTGGCAGGCTTTGGTGACAGTTTCTGCCATTCTTCATCAGTAAGCCTCTCGCCCATCGGCTGTAAAAATTCATAATAATCATACACACCACCAATAAAGAGCTGTTGCGTACCGTTCATCTCAACGACTGTATACAGGAGAGCAGGAACATCGTTTCCCACTTCGAGCACCTGTTTCGTATTTATGTCGGTGTGGACATCGGCGATGAGTGCGGCACGTTCGTCGGTCTCGGTGGTGTACGCAGCAGCGGGAAATGTTTCTATACCCTCTAAGGCGCTGCCAATATGTTGTATAAAACGATAGTCATCTTCGGTTAATGTTTTATTTTCTATTTCGCTTTGTGCGATGCGTTCAAGGTTTTCGAGTAACCTACTAAACTCTATAAATTTCAACTCTACAGTTTCATCGAGAAATGCCTGCTGTTCTAATTCGGTTCTACTCATATCGACCAATTGTTTAAGGCGCTTGTAGCATTCGGGGATAGGTTCAACATATCCTCTTACCAGCTCGGGCTTCGGCCGTATTGCTGTTATCTCAGCAGTGTACGACTGCTTCGCATACAAAATTGTATCATGTCGTAGTTCTGCCCAACTGCCGAGCGCGGTCTGCAAACACTTATCCTGATACGCAGCATGGAATTGCGGAACGGGTATGATGAGTGATTTGAGTGTATAAAGCCACCCCCAATAGAGATTGAATCGCCAATCCGCCTCGCTCAATTCTTTGAATTCATGTCGTAATTTTTCCATTTGTGTTTCATAATTGAGATAGGCATGTTCATTGTATCGTTCGATAAGAATTTCTCGTGCCCTGTTTGAACCGAGTACAGCCAAGACATCTAAGCCCTTTGGAAAAAGCCTGGGATTCATTCGCGTTCCAACCTTGTCGTAAACAAGATTTTGGAAAATATAGGAATCTGGAATGAATTTCTGACCGAAGAATCGCAATCCCTTGGTGATAATGGCCGGCTCTTCGATGTCCAAAACCGCATCTGACGTGATTTTGGGCACACGAGCCTTCAGCGCTTCATCGATGAATTCCGTGAGTTTCCTGTCATTTGACGCGATCTGCAATGGCGTTTCACCTGGAAAATCTCTATTCTTTATCTCGAAATATTCTAAGAGTGTCAAATCATCACTTTTTCCAACATAGAGAAGAATGGGTGTATTGATTTTTTCCCATTGATCAAAATAATCTTGCGCCGCCTCCAAAATCAGCAAAGCCTGGCGCGTTTGATGTTTGCCCTTTTTATTTCCTTCATCTCTCTGATCGGGTTTCAGGCGAAACGTCATTCTTCCGTACCACATCATTGCACGAAAGTATTTTTGTAAAATCTCATTCCTCGTGTAGTGACCACGCGGCTTGTACTGCGTGTAATCCTCTTTGTGACCGAAGAGTGGCGACACGGCAAAACCTTCGGCTTTATTAATTAAGTTCACCTCTTCACGGACTACTCTCTCACGAGACGTTGATACCGCGAAATGCGGATCCATAAGCTTTGCTGCAATTTCAAAATAGGCAAGGTTATCCAACAATGCGGCTTCAATATCACCCGGAGCGTCCCTTGCCAATTCCTGTGTTCTCGCAATCATCGTCTCCGTTAAAGAGCGCACTTCCTCATACAGGTAATTCATTTCCAACATGCGCAGCGAATAGTCATAGAGAATGTGATAGGAATGGAGCACACAATCGGTGGTAATATAAATGGGTAGATTTCTATCTTTGAGGGATTTGTAGAGGTCACTAAATTTTTTATGTGTTGATTTCTGTGCAAAGAAACCGTACTTCAATAAAATATCTCTTTCTGCGGAACTGAAGGAATCGTACAATTCCTGTGGTTCAATTTTCTCAGGCTTGATCGTGAGACTTCCTTCTTTCATCGGCACAGGACATGACAGTAAAGTCAATAAAAGAATTAAACTATAAGGTTGCATTTTTCCTCCTTCACAATAAAGATAACGACAAAAGTTTTGAAGTCAAGAAATGAAATACTCTGAAATGGATTAGGCGAATGGATCAGATTTCGGATGGTGAATTATTTGCTCTATATCCCGAGCAATCGCGGATTTCAATGTCTCGTCATTTGCGAATTGTGCAATGCCACGGATACGTTCAAGAAATTTCACGGTCACATGTCTCCTATAAAAATCGCCCACGAAGTCTATGATGTGAACCTCTATCAAATCGTGGCGACAAAACATAGCCCCAAGAAATTCCTCTGTTCCACAGAGAACCTTTGCCTTGTATACGCCCTCGAGTGGAATCAATTTTTCTTTTGGTACCTTGATGTTTATTGTAGGGAACCCAAGCTGCTGACCTTTTCCTTTACCCCTGATGACCTGGCCGGACACCGAATATTCTCTCCCCAAAAGCCTATTCGCAGCCTTCATATGTCCCAATAAGAGAAGTTCGCGAATCCGCGTGCTCGAAATTGTTCCATCATCCTCGATGCGCGCGCAAATTTCAACCGAAAAGTAATTTTTTGCTAACGCCTGTAATATTTTCGCGGTTCCCTTCCGATCCCTTCCAAAATGAAAATTTTCACCGACGACAACGATAGAAGGTGCGATCCGCGTCGCAATCTTCTTTACAAATTGCTGAGGGTCCAGAGCTGCAAATTTTTTTGTGAACGTAAAGTAATACATAAAATCGATACCTAGTTCTTTAAAAATAGTCTCTTTTTCCTCTCTCGGCGTCAGATAGAAAATCGGGGCTTTCTTGAGTACAAAAAAAGGCAAGGGTGTAAAGGTTATAACACCGGTATTTTTTTCCGTACCTGCTAACTTCTTTAAATATTTTACAATCTCTTGATGCCCGCGGTGAATGCCATCAAAACTTCCAATAGCACAAATTGAATCCTTCGTAATAGAATTTTTCTTATCAATGATAACGTTCATGATTTATGACCACTTCCGTTCTTAAATGAAATTTTCTCTGTCCTCACAATAGGTCACCAATCTTCTTTGCCTGAGAGACATCGTATTCCCCAATCCTCGTTCGCCGCAGTGATACAAGCGTTGCACCACAATGTAGTGAAATGCCGAAATCATGCGCGAGCGAACGTATGTAAACACCCTTACCAACGACTGCGTTGAATCTTACCATACGCTCGTTGATTGCGGTAAGAGTAAATGAATGTACAAACACTCTCCGTCTTCGTGCCAACACGCTCGTTCCCTTGCGGCTCAGTTCATACATTTTTTTTCCACCAACTTTTAAAGCAGAAAACCTCGGCGGTATCTGCTCAATTTCACCGGTAAACCGTGTGCCGATTTCATTAAGTGTATCCAATGTAAAATCTTCTACACGACATGATTCCTGTTTCCACGTACCACTTATATCGTATGTGTCGGTCGATCGTCCGAGCACCATTTCACCGCTGTACTCTTTATCTCGTGTTTGCATTGCGGTGAACTGCTTTGTCGCTCGTCCTATGAGGATAATCAGTAATCCGCTCGCGAACGGGTCAAGAGTCCCAGCATGACCGACTTTTTGATATCGTTTCTTTAAAATTCGCACAATTTGAAAAGAACTAAAACCGACGGGCTTGTCTATCAGCAAAATATCATCACGCATTACTCTTTGGAGAAAAAATCGTTCTTTTCAATTCACATTCAGGCATAGAGTAAACGAATGTGTGACGCACTACGCTCTACGCCTTACGCCTCATTTCTTTGAGGAGCGCACTGAACATCTTTTCTTTTGCGGTAGTAATATTGTGTTGCATTCTGAGACCTGCGGCAAGACGATGACCGCCCCCACCATATCGTCTTGCCAGTCTATCGACATCGATGATGCCGTCACTACGTAGGCTAACCCGTGTCCCATGTCTTTCTTCACGCAAGAAGAGCGAAACCCGAACACCACCGATTGCCTGCAAAAAAGAGACAAAATTTTCAGAATCAACCATTTCGCCACGGCTCTTTCTCAACATCTTTTGGGTGAGGTACATGCTGCCGATACCATGTTTAATTTCAATTGTCCTTAACACCTCACTCAATAGTAATGTTCCCGCTAATGTTTTTACATTGAGTCTTTTCACGAGTGACGTTGGTTTCACGCCAAGCCCTACCAACTCGGTTGCGATTTTCAATGCTTTTTTAGATGTATTCGGATAGACAAATCCACCGGTATCACTATATAATCCACAGTAGAGGTTATCAGCGACAAATCGATTAATCTTTATGTGTAATCGTTTGAATATCCGATAGAGAATCTCACATGTGGATGATGCATGTTCATCAACAATACTTACCCTTCCGAATGCATTATTGCTTCGATGGTGGTCAATATTGACAATTGATTTTGATATGAGTCCCTCCCGCATCGGTTCATCAACATGAGGAAATACTCTCGAAATCCCAGCAGAATCAACGGCGATCAAGAGATCAAAATCAGGGATTCTGCGAACAAATTTCCAATTGCCCATGAGGAAGTGAAATTTAGAAGGTATCGGTGAAGAACAATAGAGAACAGGTTTTCTTCCCTTATAATAGTGTACAAGATAGCCGCAGACGAGGGCAGCACAAATGCCATCACAATCAGGATCAATATGAGTACCGACTAATACCCGCTTACTCTTCTGTATCGTCTCTATTAATCGTCTCAAAGAGCTCATCTATCTTTTTTCCATATTCATAACTATCGTCTATCTTAAACTGGAGTTCTGGCATAAACTTTAATTTGACACGGCGTGCGAGTGTTGTCCTAATAAAACCTCGTGCCTTGTTTAATATCTCAAGACTCTCTGACTTTTTTTCAAGACTCGAGAAGTAGACTATCGCTGTCTTCAAATCAGGACTCACCTCCACCCTTGTCACAGTAATAAACCCGAGCCGAGGATCTCTCATATCTTGTGTAATAATCGTCGACACTTCCCGTTCAAGTACCGAGGCGATTCTCTTTTCTCTCATTAAATGATTTGAAATGAATAATCTAATAATGATACAGAATGTATTTTATTCAAATAACTCAAGAGTGCCTTCATTCTCGAATCAAGATCCGTCTGGTCATTACCACACATCACAACGCCCAACTGAGTCCTTTGCCAGAGTGAGAGGTCGCCATATTCACAGACGGAAACATTATAACGATTTCTTAATTTCTCTTTTAAACTCGAGACGACCCTTCTCTTATCTTTCAGAGACCGACAATTCTCGATATGTAAATCAAATTCGCATCGGCCAATAAAAAATCTATCGGCCATTGTCGACTGCTGCTTCTTCTATTTTGTAAAATTGAATAGTATCGCCTTCTTGAATGTCCTCGATGTCTTCGAGGCCAACACCACACTCATAACCCGTTAGCACTTCTTTGACATCTTCCTTAAATCTTTTTAACGAAACAACCTTTGAAGCCGCAATTTGCTTGTCTCCCCTCACAATACGGGCAACGGCATTTCGTGTCACTTTACCATCCTTCACATAACAGCCGGCGACCAGCCCGACTTTATGAATATGAAACACCTGCCGCACCTCGGCTTCACCGATAAGAATTTCTTGTATTTTGGGTTCCAGCATGCCGAGCATTGCGGCACGAAGGTCATCCAATGCCTCATAGATCAACCGGTACGTCCGAATTTCTACTCCCTCACGCTCCGCTGATTCCAGCGCATTGGTATCTGGACCGACATGAAATCCGACGCAAATTGCGCCCGTAACCTCGGCAAGGAGAACATCCGAAACATTTATCTTTCCAACACCCTTATGGATAATCTTCACACTCACATTCTCCATATTCAATTCCTGTAATTTCTCATCGAGTACCTCAACCGAACCAGCCGAATCCGCCTTGAGAATAATCTTTAACTCCTTCATCTCACCAGTCTTTATCTTCTCCTGTAGATCCAAAAGAGTCAGTTTTGCTTTTGCTGTCATCTGTCGGCTGCGCTCCATAAGTTTTCTCTGGTTCGCAAGCTCTCGCGCCTTGCGCTCATCACCCACCGCCATAAAAATCTCACCTGCCTGAGGTAAACCACTGAATCCCAGAACCAGTACCGGAGTCGAAGGACCAGCCTTTTCTGTTCTCTCCATATTTTCGTCAAGCATATCTCTTACCCTGCCAAAGTGGGAGCCGCACACGAAGGGATCGCCTTTATAAAGACTACCTTCCTGGACAAGAATCGTCGAGACATTACCTTTTCCGCGGTCGAGTCGCGCCTCAATAACAACACCTTTTGCAGATTTATTGCCTGGTGCCTTCAACGTCAACTCTTCGGCCTTCACCAGAATTGCATCTAATAGATCTGGAATACCCTTGCCCTTGAGAGCCGATGTCTCAACGGAAATAACCTTTCCGCCAAATTCCTCTATCAAAACATTTTCCTTGGCAAGCTGCGTCTTCACCAAATTCACATTTGCCTTCGGTAAATCAATTTTATTAATACAAACAATAATCGGCACACCTGCAGCACGTGCATGGTCGATTGCCTCAACCGTCTGTGGCATCACACCATCGTCGGCTGCTACAACTAAAATAACGATATCGGTAACTTGTGCACCGCGTGCCCTCATCGCCGTAAATGCCTCGTGTCCTGGTGTATCCAGGAACGTGATGACTTTATCATTATAAATAATCTGGTAGGCAGCCATGCGTTGTGTGATCTTCCCATATTCCTGTTCAGCAACCCTCAGTTTTGTAATCGCATCGAGGAGTGTCGTTTTACCGTGGTCTACGTGTCCCATAACCGTCACGACGGGCGGCCGTTCGACCTCTTCAACCTCTTCGCCGGGTTTTATCTGTTCTTCCACGGAGACGGCCTTCATCGTGCACTGGAACTCATCGCACAGAAGCGAGATTGTATCGAGGTCGAGGCGTTGATTCAAACTCACCATGAGCCCCAAGTCCATGCATTTTTTTATGACATCGATTGGTGGACGATCGAGCGCTTGTGCTAATTCCGCAACGGTCATGAAGTCGACAACCTCAACAACCTTCTCTGTTGGTGTCGGTTCCACTTTCGTCGGTTCTTCACGCTTGTAATGTTTTTTTGTCTCCCGTTTCTCCAACTTGGCGAGTGTCGATTTCACTGTTTCGCGGATTTCCTCCTGGTCAATTTTTTTGCGCTTCTCTTTAACCTTTGGTTTCGGCCAGCGACGCGTAAATTCTCTCTTCACTCGTCGCTTCCCTTCAGAAATTTTTGCCTTTACACGTTTTATCTCCTCATCGGTGAGCGTTGACATGTGCCCTTTCGCCTTAATGCCAATTTCCTCGAGCAGTTTTATGAGTGCGTCACTCGACAGGCCGAGATTCTTTGCTACGCTATGAACTTTCTTTTGCGGCATCCTCTTTCTCCTTCTCTTTCTTGGGTTTTAACGTTTCTATCAATTCAGCGACTTGCTCATCATCCATTTTCAAAAGAAACTTCAGTTCATCGGTCGGAGCATTGAGCACCGACAAAACATTTGAGTATCCCTTCTCAAGCAGTGCCTCTTTGAGCTCTGACGATAAATCGGCGACGTCTTCGAGCCTTATCTCGGCGAGTGCCTTATTCGCCAGTTCTTCTTCGTAATCAGATGCCTTCTTGATCTCTATCTCAACTTCACACAGTTTTGAAGCAAGATCGACGTTGACACCATTCTTACCGATTGCCTTTGAATAGTCTTCATCAGGAACAACTGCCAACACATGTCCTTCACCGACGTTGACAATCTCCTTTATTTTCGCTGGTGACAGACTCCTTGAAACCTTAAGATTTGGCTCTTTACTCCACTGAATAATGTCAATTCGCTCTCCGGACAGTTCTTTCACAACGGATTGAATACGGCTGCCCCGATAACCAACACATGCGCCAATCGGATCAATCTTTGGGTCGAGTGTTTGCACGGCGACCTTAGCGCGCACACCGGGTTCGCGGACAATCTTAATCACCTGAATAATACCCTCTTCAACCTCGGGAATTTCATAAAAGAGAAGCCGTTCGAGAAACTTCGGATCGGTGCGAGAAAGAATAATTTTGGGACCCCATTGTGCACGGTCGACCCTTAAGACAACTGCTCTGATTGGTGAATCCAAACGATAGTGCTCGGTCCTCATGATACCGTAGTTTGGAATTGTTGCTTCGACCGGCCCCAAATCGACGAGCACCTCATTACGACTCACGACCTTCACAATACCTTTCACAATTTCACCGATTTTCTTTTCGTATTCACTTAAAATTCTATTCCGTTCAGCCTCGCTCACTCGTTGTGTGAGTGTCTGCTTGACCGACTCCACGGCTGTTCTCCCCAACTCAGCAATGGAAACCGGTATGCGAAAAATATCGCCAATCTTGTATTTCGAACTCTTCTTCTGTGCCTCTTCCAAGGATATTTCAATATCAGGACTCGTCATGTCCTCAACGACCTTCTTCACGATGAAAATTTTTATCTCGCCCGTAGATTTATTGACCGCTACCTCAGACTCTACCAGCTTTCCGAATTTTCTCTTGACGCCGCTTTTCAATGCCTCAGCAAGGGATTCAATCACGTAATCGAACTTGACGCCTCGAGCGCGCGCAATCGACTTAATGTTTTCAATAATCAAATCACCTTCGTCTACCATAGCCAATCTCCTCGGCGATCTTTGCCTTCACGATTGAATCGAATGGTATAAATTCCTCACCCGACTCTGCTGCAACAACAACACCATTCTGCTCTGTACGCCGTATGAACCCCGTGACCTTCTTTTCGCCAACATCGATCTCAACACGCTTTCCTGCTGCCCATGCATAATGTTCAGGCCTTTTCAAATATCTTTCAACACCCGGCGATGATACCTCCAGCGTGTATGACGCGTTAATGAGGTCGGTGTTATTCAGGTCTCGCGAAAGTATGGTACTCACCTTTTGACAATCTTTAATCGTTATCCCACCCTTCTCGCGATCGATAAAAACACGCAGTGTCTTTGACACGTGATTGTATTGAAGATCATATAACCGCAATCCCAAATCTTCTAACAGCGTGGTTATCCTCTTCGAAACTTTCTCGATGTCGACATTATTCACAACTCATCCTCCGATATAAATGATCTCTTATTTCTAAACATTTTCCGACTAAATCAGATCCACTAACCTCAAAAACCTCTTTGGTCTCTCGTATATAGATATCCAATCTATTATTCTTGATGCCCTTGGGACCAACAGTAACGCGAATCGGAATTCCTAAAAGTTCAAAATCGTTAAATTTTATCCCCGCGGAGACGTCCCGATTATCTATAATAATCGAAAAAGCGGCTTTCGTCAACGCCTGATTGATCTCTCTGCCAAACGCTACAATCTCTTTATCTGCAGGATTCAGCATGAGTAAATAGATTTCAAACGGAGCAATCGAAATGGGCCACACCGCACCAGCCTCATCCCCCTTCTGTTCACAAGCACACGCCATGACACGCTCCAGACCAATCCCATAGCTCCCCATGACAATCGGTTTTTCCTCACCCTTCTCATCTGAGAATGTTGCACCGAGTGTCTCGGAATATTTTGTTCCTAATTTGAAAATATGACCGAGCTCAAGGCCATTATAGAATTCGAGCTCGCCCTGGCATTGTATGCATCGATCCCCAGCTTTGACGTCTCTGAGATTGAGAAATTCTTTTATTTTTACATCCCGCTCAATATTCAAACCCCTGATGTGATAATCGTTTTTATTAGCACCGGTAATCATGCCCGTGGCGCCTTTTAAAAGATCGTCGGCATAGATATCAATATCCTTTTTCCCATGTGGACCAATAAAACCAGGTTCAGCACCAAAGACCTTATTGATCTCTTCAGCCGTCGCTGGTTGATACGAAAAACCGAATTTGTGATGGAGTGTGGCTTCATTTATTTCATAATCACCCCTGAGAAGAATAATGATCGGCTTTTCATGAGGTGATGTATAGAACATGCTTTTGACAAGATTCGAAGGCGAAACCTTGAGAAATCCACTCACCTCTTCTACTGTCTTTTTACCTGGCGTATGTACCTCAACAATTGGACCATCTTCGAATTTCAATACTTCTCCCATTCCTTTTGCCGCCTCGAGACTCGCCCGAAAATCACAATTCTTACATGATACGACAGTATCTTCGCCAATCTCTACTCTCGCCATAAATTCTTTTGATTCGCCAGTGCCCATGAGTCCGCCTGAGGCATCGACGATCTCAAAATTTAATCCACAACGTCTGAAAATTCTTGTATACGCCTCTTTATGAAACTGAAAACTTTTATCTAAACCTTCATTATCTTTATCCAAGCTGTAAGAATCCTTCATGATAAATTGCCGGGAACGAACTACTCCAAAGCGCGGCCTGGGTTCATCACGAAACTTTGTCTGAATCTGATACCATATTTGAGGCAAGTCGCGGTACGAGCGAATTTTTGAGCGCGCTATATCGGTAATAATTTCCTCGTGGGTCGGGCACAGACAGTAATCCCGTCCCTTTCTGTCTTTAAATCGAAACATATCGTCACCATACTCTTCCCAGCGACCAGACTCTTCCCAAATTTCCCGCGGTGACATCGCAGGCATCAAGAGTTCCTGCCCACCAATACGGTCGAGTTCCTCACGAATAATCGTGCTGATCTTCATGAGAACACGCCAGCCCAAGGGCAGGTAGGTATAAACACCCGAGGCAAGTTGCCTGATAAAACCGCCGCGCAAGAGCAACCGATGACTCTTACTCTCAATCTCTTTCGGGTCCTCGCGTAACGTCGCTATTAATGATTTATTAAATTCCATAACGTGTATTATAACGCAAATTTCCAACAAAGTCAACACCGAGAGGAACCAGATGCGTAAAATTTGCTACCATTGACGAATATCATTTTGAGACTATACTTTTTTATGATCAATGGACCAGTGTGGTTGATGCAACCTATCCCCTACTTTGGCGAACGTATTTCAGATGAATGGATTTATGAACCGAAAATTGATGGCTGGCGCATGCAAATTATACGGTACGATGATGGCCATGTCGAATGCTGGGGCAGAAGGCTTGAGCGTAAGCCAAACTGGTCTCAAAAGTTAGAGAAGATCGTAAACATGGCAGAAAGGAAATTACCGAAAGGCATCATACTCGACTGTGAATTGTTCTCGACTCGTAGCAGGCGCTTCATTCCTTCGCTCTTTGCAAAAAAACCAAAGGCAAAGCCCATCATATATGTATTTGATGTAGTTTTTTTCGACAACGAGCTGGTCGCGTCTTTACACCTTCATGAACGAAAAAAAATTCTCGACACATTGAATTTAAAACCACCATTCTATTTTCTCCGTGGCAGAAAACTTGTCGATATCAGGCGGAACTACAAACAGGTAGTAGCGCGCGGAAGCGAAGGCATCGTCATAAAAAAAATTGATTCTCCCTACCTCATCGGCAAAGATGCACCTATCGCCACACACTATTGGAGGAAGGTGAAGTGAGGTAATGGAGGGCAATTCAGGGCAATCAGGGCTCGCTACAAATACTACCAATACGAATTTTAGGTATTTAGGTGTTTAGGTATTTTGGTATTTTATAGGATAAGGAGGTCTCATGGCAGTAGGAAGATTTCAGGTTATGGCGACGCTCCAGGCAGCCAGGGCATATGTCCTCGGCATGTCGATTGAGTCATCAAAGTCATTCGGGCTCAATCGTGCAATATTCTATGCTGCAGCTAAGAGAGGATTTAAGGGTAAGGGTGTAGCCAAGCCACCAAAACAGTTCAGTCTCGCAGAGAAAAAATTAACAGACAAAGAAATCAAGAAGATGCAAAAAACATTTACTATGAGTACGGTTGGCGACGAAGCCGCCTACAGTGTCGAAGTGAACGGCAAAAAACTATTTGTCATCGGCAGCGAAGTGAAAACTGCAGACGATTTCGCACGACAGATTGAACGCCGATTCGGCAAACACTTCAGTAAAGCATGGAAAGAAGCAGTCAAAATCTGTAAAGATTATGATAAGGGAGTACTCTTATCGCAACGCTACTTCTATGAAACAATCTATAAACCGAGAAGAGACGAACTCGCAAAAAAATGGACTGAAGAATCGAAGACGTAAGAATGTCGTTCTTGATTATTAGTCTACTATGTGTACAACCTGCTCATCAGGCTATGACCTATTATCAAAAATCAATCGAATTTATGAAGACTTTAATTTTTGGAAATTCGATCATTCGTTAATTCGGCAATTGCCGAATTAACGAACAGTAAGAAAAACTGCGAGTCATTGACTTAATGAGAATAACTATTATAATACCATACAATCAGGATAACTAAAGCGATAGAAGTTTCAGCAAGGAGGATCGATGAAGTACGAGGTCAACTATTGGAACAAATCAGGCAAGCACAATACTGACAAGACGATCGATGGAGCATTGAAGCGTGCGCGAATCTTAAAGATAAAAAACTTCGTGATCGCCTCCTGCAGCGGGGCAACCACGAAAAAGTTATTAAAAAGAGGAAAAAATATCACCATTGTTTCAGTCTCACACCAAGCAGGATTTCATAAGCCAGGCATCTGCGAGATGAGTAAAGAGACGAGAACATTTTTACAAAAAAATGGTGTCGCAGTCTATACGGGTACCCACTTTTTTGGTGGCCTGGGTCGCGCAATCAGGCTGAAATTCGGCGGCCTGGAGCCCGAAGAAGTGACCGCAAACACCCTGCGCATATTCGGTGAGGGTGTAAAAGTAGCAATCGAAATAGCGATCATGGCGCTCGATGCCGGACTCATACCCTATAACAAAGAAGTTGTTTCAATCGGCGGCACCAACAGGGGCGCAGACACCGCAATCGTCTGTTTACCCCGTCATGGCAAGGATTTCTTTTCATTCGAAGTAAGAGAAATTATCTGTAAACCAAGAATCAGAGAATGAAATCCAGGGTTGCGGTCATTAAGACGAGTCCAGATACAGTACTCGACGATATCGATACGGCATTAAAGCTCGCCGATGTCGAACATTTCTTGAACAAAAATATACCAACTATTCTCAAAGTAAACATCACCTGGCATTTCTTTTATCCAGCCTGTTCAACAACACCATGGCAACTCGACGGTGTAGCATCATCACTACGCAGGCGTGGACATAAAGAGCTCATCCCCGCCCAGAACCGAACCGTCGTCATCAATCCCAAACTCGGCGCAGAGAAGAATCACCTCGACTCGGTTATGAAAAAACATACATTAACATTCGTGTATCTGTACGAACCAGATATCGAGTGGATCAACTATAAGCCAAAGGCGAAGATGCTCGTCCTCGATAAGGTATTCAACGGCCGTATCGAAATTCCAAAGATGTTCATCGGAAAGAATGCGTTCCATTTGCCGACTCTCAAAACCCACGTTTTCACAACAATAACAGGAGCAATGAAAAATGCATTCGGTGGACTCCTGAATGATAATCGACACTGGACCCATTCTGTCATACATGAAACGCTCGTTGACTTACTCCAAATTCAGAAAGAAATCCATCCCGGTATCTTTTGCCTCACCGACGGTACAGTCGCTGGGAATGGTGCTGGCCCCCGCCTCATGGAACCAGAGATCAAAAACTATCTCCTGGCGAGTGGCGATTCAGTAGCGATTGATGCGATCGCAGCAAAACTCATGGGATTTGAACCCATGCACCTGAAATTCCTTAACCTGGCGCATCAAAAGAAACTCGGTACAGCAGACCCCCGAGAGATTGAAATCGTCGGTGAAGAAATAAGCAATGTAAACTTCCATTTCCGTGTAAAAGACACCTTCGCGTCGAGAGGTCAAAAGGCAATATACTGGGGAAAGCTGAAGCCTTTCGAACATATTCTTTTACGTTCCCGGCTCGTCCCTTGGTCATATGGAGCGTCGAGAATGTATCATGATGTCTACTGGTATAATGTCTATGGTAAGGCACGCGTGAGGAAATTTCTCACCTCGGCATGGGGTCAACTCTTTGAATCCTACAAGTAACGTCCGTAAGAGAACGCCATAACGTCTGCATCATCTTATTGGATCTCTGTCATCATGAGCCGAGGTTTTTTTTAAACTCTCAAAGGGATTGACAGAAATGAGGATATCATTATAATAATGTACTGTGCGTTGGGCACGAATCATCGATGTAAATGTAAATCGCCTCAGTGAATCGCTCAAACTCATAGAAGACATCAGCCGATTCAGTCTCAACGACAGAGAACTCCTGGCCACAGCGAGAAACATAAGAAATGATTTCTTGAAAGTGAAAAAAACACTCCCGCTCACCCATTTAATCGGTTCCCGTGAGAGTCAGCGTGACCTCGGCCGAGGTGCACGTTTTGATATCCACCTGAAAAAGACGTCGAGTGACGTCATCGTGGCAAATTTTACCAGGGCAAAAGAATCCTCGCGAATCCTCGAGGAGACGCTCAAGTCCTTCAATGTACCAGCAAGCATGAAGATGAAAAAGATTCGGTTCAAAATCTACGACATAGAACAACACATTCTACAATCCCTGCATAGAAAATTCAATCCCAGACTGTACGCAATCATCGACGAAAAATATATAAAACCGGCTCTGCTCAGCGAGATGGTGCACGTTCTCGAAGATAACGGTACGACGATGATTCAACTGAGAATCACGACACTCACAGACAGAAAATTTATAAACTATGCAGCAACGATACGAAAGACTCTTCACAAACCAGAGACGAAATTTATCGTCAACAACCGTATTGACATTGCCCTTGCCGCTCACGCCGATGGAGTACACCTTGGCCTTCGTGATATGCCGATCAAGACAGCGCGCACAATCGCAGGAGAACAGTTCATTGTGGGAGCATCAGCACACAATGTTCACGAGGCATTAACTGCTGAGGCAGAGGGCGCGGATTATATTGGCGTGGGATCTGTCTTCAAAACTACAACAAAACCCGATGCCCGGGTCTGCGGACTACGGGCTCTGAAGTCAATTTGCAAGAAGGTTACGATACCGGTTGTTGGAATCGGTGGGATAACAAACAAAAATTATCGAGCAGTAATGAAGGCGGGAGCAGCAGGCATAGCGGTGTGTTCGTATCTATTTGAAGGTGCTGTAAAAAAGAACCTCCGTTCATTGACAAGCGGAAAATCATGATTATAATGGCGATGACCATGGTCCACACCTTCAGATAGATACTGATAAGGAGGATATATGGAGTTAATTATCACCGCAAGAAACTTTGCATTATCTGACGCACTACAACAGTACGCAAGAAAGAAAATGTCAAAATTAAAAAGATTCGCCCACGACATTATCGATAGTAATCTCGTCCTGGAAAAAGACAAGTCGGTGAGCATTATCGAGTTAACGTTATCGGTCAGACACTCATTCATCACCAGCAAAGTGAAAAATCCCGATATCTATCAAGGGATAAACGACGCATTCAAAAAGATTGAACGCCAACTCAATAAATATGAAGCAAAATTCCGTGAGAGAAAGAGACTAGCGAGGAAGACGCGAAGAGTATGAAATATATAACGGCTGAAACACTGTACAAAGAGAAAAAAGATGATTTCGAATTTGAAATCATCGCCGGCGAAGAATACTTAACGTCGAGAAAGATAACGACCTATGACTTCTTCAGGCCGGGCCTCGCCCTTGCTGGTTATACAGGCTATTTCCTGAGCGACCGCATCATGATCATCGGTAAAACAGAGACGTCGTACCTCAAGACGCTCACGCGCACAATCAAAGATAGACGGATAGCAACCGTTATGAGATTAGGCACGCCCTGCGTCATTGTCGCTAAAAAACTACCCATCGACAAGAAATTCCTAGCTGAATCAACGCGTAGAAAAATTCCAATATTACGGACACCACTCTCGACAACACCATTTATCCATCGTCTCTCAACGTATCTCGACTACAAACTCGCACCAACAGAACACATTCAGGGAACACTGGTTGATGTGTATGGCGTTGGCCTCCTCTTCATCGGCAAACCAGGAACCGGGAAGAGTGAATGTGCCCTGGATTTAATTGAACGGGGACATCGTTTCGTTGCCGACGATTTAATAAAAATTGTACGACGAGGCGACATTCTCATTGGTGGCGGCGCCGAGAAGAGCGACCGTCTGCGCCATCACATCGAAATCAGAGGTATTGGAATCGTTGATATATTCAGAATATTTGGTGTTAAGTCGGTTCGATTGAGGAAACGCATAGAAGTCGTGATCGAACTCGTGTTCTGGAAAGAAGCAAAGGGTAATTACGAACGCATCGGTCTGGAAAAGAATAAGAAAGAGCTCCTCGGCGTCCCTCTTCCCTATACCATGATACCGCTCACACCAGGCAAAAATATCTCAGTCATTGCCGAAGTCATCGCGATGAACTATCTCTTGGAACTGAGAGGAATTGACGCGGCAAAAGAATACGATGTGGAACTCAAGCGAATTTTGACCGAGCAGGAAATACCCAGCGTTCATTATGATGAAAATATAGAATAATGGCTATGGTGCGAGGTGTCATAATAGGTCATGGCGATTTTGCTCAATGTATTGTGAACACTGCAGAACAAATCGTCGGAAAACAGCAATCGGTGGAAATCATTTCTAATGTTGGATGCACCGGTGCTACGCTTCAAGAGAAAATAAAAAATACACTCAATTATAATAAAAAAGGCGAGACGATCGTTTTTGTAGATCTACCAGGCGGTAGTTGCACCATATCATGCTACAATTTGCTCAAGGATAATCCACATATCAATATCATTTGTGGGCTGAATCTGCCGATGTTGATCGAATTTTTTATGCTCAGAAAAAAATTCTCAGCCCAGGAACTTGTGCCCATTTTGATAAAGAAGGCAAAAGATAATATATTTCAACTCAGGAGTAAAACATGAATGAAGAAATTAAACACTTAGGTGAGGTCTTTGAACCCGCAGTGAAAAACTTTCCCAATAAGTTGGCGTTGAAGAAGGAAACCAGAGCATATACGTTTGCCGAACTCAAGACCGCAGTCGTAAACTTGAAAAATCATCTGTTAGGTCTGGGGTTGAAGAGGGGAGATAAATTTTCAGTCTATGGTGACAATAGTCCAGAATGGGCAATTGGATATTTAGGAATCGTGAGGGCTGGACTCGTTGCAGTACCGTTGGATTATATGTCATCAGAAGCCGAGATGCTTCATATTCTGCGCAACGGTGAGGCGAGAGGTATCATCGTTGCCGATAACTACCTCGAGAAAATCGATGCAGTCAAGGGAGAACTGCCCAATCTCAAACATATCATACCGATGAGTAACCTTAAAGACTTAAAAACGACAAAAGAAAGATCAGCTGGAGAAATTGATCCAGACTCGGTCGCAGTCTTGATTTTTACATCAGGAACAACCGGCACGTCCAAGGCAGTCATGTTGAGCCATAACAATATTATTAGCAATATGAGGGCTGCTGACCAGGTGATACACATCGATGAAAATGATACAATGGTTTCAATAATTCCAATGCACCATACATTCGAAGGAACGTGCGGTTTTCTTTTTCCGTTGTTTAAAGGTACAGCAGTCTACTATCCACCGAGTCTCAAGCCAACCGACCTTCTAGCAACGATGAAGGAAGCACAGGTTTCATGCCTCATTGCTGTGCCGCTCTTGTTTGAAAAATTCGTAGGAGCAGTACAGAGGAAGGTGACGAGCGCTGGACTCGTCAAGAAGGCAATGTTCAACACTATCAGTGGCATTGGTTCAGTATTTAAATTTTTGCGCAAACCACTCTTTGCACGCGTGCGTAAAGAGATGGGGCTCGGCAATATAAGAATTGCAGTCGCTGGTGGTGCAGCGTTGACGGAAAAAGTTGCACATGCCCTCGAGCTTATGGGTATACCTATTTTACAGGGGTATGGTTTGACCGAGACCTCTCCTGTCCTCTCTGTGAGCCCATTGGAAAAACCAAAGGTCGCGTCGGTCGGCATACTCGTACCGGGTGTTGAGGGGAAAATTGTAAATCCGGATGAAAATGGTGTTGGCGAAATCGCAGTGCGCGGTTCCAATGTCATGCTCGGTTATTACAAGAATCAAAAAGCAACCGATGAAGTCCTGAAAGATGGTTGGTTCTATACTGGAGACCTGGGATATTTTGACAGTGAAGGTTACCTCTACATTACGGGAAGGAAGAAGAGTATTATTGTTACTCAAACGGGAAAGAATATCTATCCTGAGGAACTCGAAGAAAAACTCGTAAAGAGTATGTGGATCAACGAAGTGCTGGTCGTACCACGAATCGATCCTCAAACAAAGAAGGAATCGATCGTTGCTTTAATCTATCCAAACTATGAATTACTGGAACAGTACAGCGCTGAGAAAGGCATTACCATGACCGAAGAAGAGGTGAAGGCAATATATAAAGAAGAGATAAATCAAGTAAATGAGGGATTACCTGCTTATAAGAAAATTACACAGTTCGAAATAAGGGACGAAGAATTTCCAAAAACCACAACAAAAAAGATAAAACGCCACCTGTTTGTGGAAATGGGAGTGAAGGTTTAGTTCGAATCGTTAATCAAAAATTAAATACTGAGGTTTTACGTTTAAATGCTCAATGAAAAATTTCAAATGACAAGTTAATGACAAAGACTTAACTCATAACGGACATTAGATATTTGAACTTCAATTGTAATTTGTCATTTGATATTAGTAATGAGCTACTCCGTTACCAAATATACCTCATCGTGTTCGTGAACAACAGAATCAACTTTCAAACCGACTGAATCGCCTTTCTTTGCTTTTTCGATTGCTTCGTGTTCAATTTGCATGGAGTTGACTGTCTGTGTAAAATCACTGGTGTGTCCCTTGATATGTATTGTATCACCGACCTTCAATTCGCCATCGGTAAGTTCAACAACGCCAACACCGATTTTATTGAAATAATGCGTAACCTTACCAATCAATTTTTCCATGCGTTCCTCCTTATTGTTCATTGTATTTAATATATAATCTATGTCAAGAATGAAACGATAAACAGAGCATGGCGAAGCCATCCCTGTGATCGAGCTGCTTCCAGCAGCCATGAAAATGATATCACTGTTCCGCAGAGCGCCTCCGTTCTCGCTGGAACGAGAGTTTCTGCGGAAGAATCCACACCCACAGGGCGGGATAATTTTCTTGTGTATCACTGTAATCAAACTGCCCATGGCAGTCATTGACAAAAATTCATTTTGGAGTATAATTAATTTGTAAGGAGGTTTATGATTTTTGTGTCTACGCTTGATGTGATACCGGGTAAGGTTGATGATTTTCGACAAATTATCAAAACGCTCGAGATTCCTGAAGATATCAAGATCCGTGAGTTCCTCAGCCTATTCGGTAAACCGGATTTTCTCTTAACCTTTGAGGCACCGAATGAGGAGCGGGCGCTGTCCTTCATTCTCAAATTTGTCTCGGTCGCCGTACCAAAAACATCACTCGGTGTCCCGGTGGAGAAGATGTAATGACACAGATGCTCCAAAAAGTTGCAAAAGAAGAGGGAGTTTCAGTTACCGATCTTAAAACCGGCATTACAAGAGGCCGCATCGTACTCGTAAAAAATAAGAAACATCGTATAAAACCGCTCGCAATCGGCGAGGGGCTACGTACCAAGGTAAACGCCAATATCGGCACATCTCCAGATGTAGCCAGTCTAAAAAATGAGTTGAAAAAGTTATCTGCGTGCATCGAGGCAGGAGCCGATACCGTTATGGACCTCTCGACCGGCGGCGATATCGACCACATACGTAAGACAATCGTCAACGTCTCATCGGTCCCCGTTGGAACGGTTCCAATCTATCAGGTAGCCATTGAATCACGCAAGCGGAGAAAGGCATTTACCAAGGCATCGGTGGACGAAATGTTTGAGGTCATCGAACGCCATCTCGAGGACGGTGTTGATTTTATTACGGTGCACTGTGGGGTCACGAGAGAGAGCATCAGGGGACTAAAACAACGGAGACGCGTCTGTGGAGTTGTCAGTCGCGGCGGTTCAATGATGATTGAATGGATGCTCAGTAATAAAAAGGAAAACCCCCTCTATGAGTACTACGGCCGTCTTCTCAAATTGGCAAAAAAATACGACGCAACCCTGAGCCTCGGTGATGGTTTGAGGCCCGGAGCAATTGCGGACTCGACCGACGAGTACCAAATAAGAGAACTTATCGTCATTGGAGAATTGGTGAAGTGGGCACGAATTGAAAACGTTTCGGCGATGGTTGAAGGACCAGGACACATTCCTCTTCACGAAATTGAAGCAAACATTCGATTAGAAAAAAATATTTGTGATGGTGCACCATTCTACGTGCTCGGGCCACTCGTTACCGATATCGGAGCGGGTTACGACCACATCGTTGCTGCAATTGGTGGAGCACTCGCCGCATATTATGGTGCTGACTACTTATGCTACGTAACACCGTCAGAACACCTGGGGTTGCCAAACGTTGAGGAGGTACGCGAGGGAGTCATTGCCTCACGGCTCGCCGCCCATGCAGCTGATATTGCGAAGGGAATCGAACAGGCTCGACACATTGATCTCAAGGTATCACAGGCACGATACTCGCTCAACTGGCAAAAGATGCTCCATTTGCTCATCGATGAGAAGAAAGCACGAAAGATATTTGGACGTTCCCGTCCACACACGAATCAAACCTGCACAATGTGTGGAGAATTTTGTGCAATGAAAAAAACAAAGGAAGTTATGCGGAGGGTACAATGAATATTTTACGCGAAGAGCTACGTGAAAAAGAGAAAGATTTTACCATAAAAAGTGCTGTTGCAACAATGGTCCTCTGTGTTTTAATTGAAATAATTTTTTTATTAGGCTTAATCTTCGAATTTATGATCATAACCTTCACGTTTCCTCTCCTCATAGCACTCATCCTCTTATCGACAGTTGTCATCTACATTCTGTGCAAAAGAAACGTCTTCTTACGGCTCATGCCGTACTTGATAATAACCATCACCGCGGTTGTCTTTACAATCGCCTTCGGCTTTGTGAATCCAGCCGTACGAATCCCCTTCTTTCTCATCTATCTCTATATCGTGCTCCACCCAGCAATGCTCTTAGGCGCGCGACACGGCGTGTACTCCATTATTCTCGTTGATCTCTCGTATATTGTCATGGTGCTCTCGACACAGCAACGATTTCCAGACACGAGTACTGAAATTGAAATCATAAAACTTGTCTTCTTTTCATTCATTGCACTGTTTTTAATTTCCCAATTTGATAGAAATCTCAAGAGAATTCAGAAAATACGCACCATAACAGCCGAGGCAGAACAGGGAAATCTCACGAGCAAACTCACCGATGATGGAAAAGACGAAATCTCGTTCCTGAGTCAGGGACTCAATCGTCTTTTTGAAACAGAATCTCAAATGATCAAAGTCATTTCCGAAACGACAAACAGTTTAACAGATATGAGTGAGCAGGTTGCTTCGACAGCAAGCGAGATAGCAGCATCAATTGCAGAGATTGCTCAAGTAACTCAGAAGATGAACACGGGTATTACCGAGCAATTCAATGAACTCGAGAAAACGATAGCACGGACAAAATCCCTTGAGCAAGCGAGTTATGATGTCGTCAGTAATGTGAAGAAAATTGAAAGCTTCTCGTTGAATGTTTCTGACAGTGCATCAAATGCTATTGACCAGAGTGATGTCGTAACGAGCAACATTGAACTCATCGGAAAACGGTACGATTACCTTACCTCACTGTTGCAGAAGTTACAGGACGTCTCGACGACGATCAACAAAATAATCCAAACAATGGATGCCATTTCAGAAAAGATCAATATCCTCTCATTGAATGCCTCTATCGAGGCAGCACGAGCTGGTGAGTATGGTCGTGGATTTTCAATCGTTGCCGATGAAGTAAAAAAACTCGCCGATTCGTCGCAGGAATCTGCATCGGAAATTGGTAAAATCGTACGAGAAATGACCGAGTCGATCAATACGGTAACAGAAAGTACAGAAGAGGTAAACAAGGCAATCGCGAGTGGAACAATCGTCACAAAATCGACCGTCGAATCACTCAAGGGCATCTCAAACATGGTACTCGAACTCAACACCGCAATAAAAAATATCAAAGATATGATCTCACGCGAAGAATCAGAAATAAGCGACATTGTACGCAGGGTGGAGAGTTCACACAGCATATCAAAGGATAACACCGCAGCAGCCGAACAGATTCTCGCCTCGGTCGAGGAACAGTCTGCCGCAAGTGAACAATTCTCCGCAACGAGCGAACAACTCGTCGCCGTATCAAACAAACTAAAAGAGATGATTCAAAACTTCAAACTAGAGAAAGAAGAATGAATTCATCAGGGTAGAAAACACTATGGCCGACGTCCTTATCGTTGAAGACAAAGTAAGTTTTGGAGAAATGCTCAAGAGTAGCCTCGAAGATGCGGGGATATCCGCCCTCTGGGCAAAGAAGGGACGTGAGGCATTACAAACTTTCAAAAAAGAAAAATTCGATATCGCCCTCATCGATTTAAAGCTCCCTGACATCGATGGCATCGACCTCCTACGAGAGTTCAAGAAATTTGATACCGATACAAAATTTGTTATCATGACTGCGTTTGGTACAATTGAGCGAGCAGTCACAGCGATGAAACTCGGTGCGTGTGATTTCTTAACGAAGCCGTTTGATGTTGAAGACCTCATCACATTGTTGAATAAGCTCATCGAAGAACGAAAGCAATACTACGAAAACATACTGTTACGCGATGAAACTGAAAAGATTCATGGTTTGCCAACAATCATCGGTACGAGTGAAAGCATACAACGCGCTGCACAACTGCTACAAAAGGCAGCGCCTACTGATACAACAGTCCTAATACTCGGAGAATCAGGAACAGGGAAGGAAATATTTGCGCGTGCATGCCACAAGTTATCAGCGAGAAAAGAAAATCCGTTCGTTCCGATAAACTGTGCAGCAATACCACACGATTTGCTCGAAAACGAATTATTCGGCTCTGAGCGGGGCGCATTCACCGGCGCGATAACGAGAAAACTCGGTAAATTTGAACTCGCCAAAAAGGGAACTATTTTCCTCGATGAGATTGGTGACCTCGACCTCAACTTACAGGCAAAAATTTTGCGGGTGTTACAGGAAAAAACGTTTGAACGGCTCGGTGGAACGATTTCAATAAAAGCCGATGTTCGGGTCATCGCGGCGAGTAATCAAGATCTGGCAGCACTCGTTAAACTGAATAAATTCCGTGAAGACCTTTACTACCGGTTAAGTGTTTTTCCGGTAATCTTACCACCATTACGAGAGCGAAAAGATGATATTACACTTCTGGTTGAACACATTCTCAAAAAGCTAAACTCCAATAAAGAAATTTCAAAAGAAGCGTTGAACAAGCTCAAAACCTATGATTGGCCCGGTAATATTAGGGAACTGGAAAACACTATTGAGCGCGCAAACATAATCGCCACCGACATGATTCAAACTCACCATGTACTCTTGCCCGAAGGCAAAATGGCTGAGCGCAGGTATGGCCCTGTCAAAGACTTGAAGGAGGCCGCGGCACGCGGTCGTGAACGGGCTGAGGCAGAAGTCATGAGGAGAATCCTCGCTGAAGTCGACGGTAACAAATCCGAGGCCGCCCGCCGGCTGAAGGTTTCCTACAAAACCCTCCTCAATAGAATAAAAAAATACCAGAAAAAAGGATTGTTGTAAATTACAAATTTCAAATACCAAATTACAAATAAAATCAAAAATCCCAATCTTTAATAACTTACTTATCATCTGACACAATTATTTAATGACTTAATGACTCACTAATCTAATGACTATAAAAAATGCCCAGCTTTGCTGGGCAATGCCAGGAGCCGGACTCGAACTAAACGTAAAAATCCTCTCCCTCGAAGGGAGAGGATAAAGGTGAGGGCGATTTTACTGTGCCCTGTTCCCTGCTTCCTATGCCCTAACCAATGCCGGGAGCCGGACTCGAACCGGCACTCTCATTGCTGAGAAGCGGATTTTAAGTCCGCTATGTCTACCAGATTCCATCATCCCGGCGACTTTAGGGCACAGGATACAGGCTATAGGGATTAGCAAGAAAAGTATAATCAATATAATAGATGTGTCAACTTTTAAATATTGAAAAAAAATGCGCGGTGCGGACT
>CP070664.1:293655-297298 GCA_020355325.1 Caldifarciminota bacterium | reverse complement strand
TTATCGCTGTTCTGGAATTCTAAATCCACCCCATTACCTGACACCCTCGCATTACAACCTTCCACAGCAATATCTTCGCCTTGATATGGGACCATGTTGCCGCATCGGCCGAACTCTGACAACCTGAACGTTGCTGACCAGGTGTCGCTTTGGACTCTTGGTTGCACCTTGAATCCATCCGGGTAATAACTGAATCTTAGATTTTGGGCACGATTTGGTGACCGGTACTCTGAATGCTCTGAATACCAGCGTATTTCATACTCACTTGTAGCTATGTTCTTTTGAACCTGCGACCACCAATCGCCATCAACGCCTTCGGGTAATGATTCATTTCTTTGAGTAACAACATCAGCGGTTAGCGTGGTAAATATTCCAACCGACAGGACAAAAGCCAGAGTACGGTTATGCATAGTTCCTCCCTCTACGCAATACGTCTATTGTGTATCTACAAAATATTGTAAATGTGCATACCTCTTTGAGTTGAGTATAATTCTATGGAAGATTGTGTCAAGGAGCAAAATCCTTAAATTTTCGCACAAATACGATTAACCCAAGATTCCCATCCAGCAACGTGTTTCGACATTGACTCCGGGAATTATACGCTAAAATCGAGCGCAGTTTTGTGGTCGGTAGCACGTCCAGTCAACCAGATAGGAATCTATAGTAACAAAAAACCGAAAGCAGATAAGGGTACCTTTTGGCGTGTTGAGAGATCTGCAATCGTAAGAATGTTGACATATCAATGAAATTCAATATGATACATCTTATAGCAGTTTAATGAACAATAAAAAGGTATAGTCGTAAGCCTTGAAGGACGGGTAGGAAATGAGCATGGATGACATATCCAAGGTCGTCGAAATAGGAAAGCAAATCCAAAAACTTCTAACACAATGTTCGCGTTTGGATTGGGTTCAATTTACCACAGGTTTTGATTTGGGCATAAATGCCGCAACTGAACAATTGGTACAGACTCTAAAAAACAAGAAGGATTACCATACGATACTGAGGCATAAAGAACAAGACCTCGCGCCGTTGAACAGAAGAAGGGTTGATATCATCGCAAGAATCTTTAAACCCTATCATCTGTCAGAAGATTTAAGCAAACTGCTTCTCGAAATGCAGAAGAGAACAGACAAGTTAGCGCAGACTGTGAACACCTTTAGGTTCACGCTCGACAGGCGAGAGGTTCGTATGACAGACATTAACAGGATTTTAAGAAGTGAACCCGACCGTGAACTCAGAAAAAAAGCTTTCCTGGCTACAGCGCAGGTCAACAAAGTATTGATCAAAGACGGCTTTCTGGACGTGATAAAATTGAGAAATGAGTGTGCGCGTTTGTATGGTGCAAGAAATTTCGTTGAGTTCAAACTCGAATACGATGAACTCGATTCTTCGATATTCAACGATTGGATAAAAGACACCCGAAATCTCTTACAGCGGGCAAAGACGATTATATCAGAATACGGGATACAATATGTTTGCGGCCCCGATGTAATGCCCTGGGATATTGACTTCCTTGAGGCTCAAATTGCGCCGCAAATGACTGAATACGTCGATATGATGAAATATTACGAAGTGCTAAGAGATACGTTCTGTGAACTGGGGTTTGACATAGCAAGGTATAACATGACATATGACATCTTCCCCCGGAAGAACAAAACGGAATGGGGGTATAACTTCACAATCCAAGACGGTGTTGATTCAAGGGTCATTGCCAATGTAGAAAACAAATATCATGATTACAAAGTACTGCTGCATGAAACAGGACACGCCCTGCATGCACTCATTTTAGACCCCGGTGATGTCCTTCTGAACCTGGGTATCAGCGGTATAGTACGTGAGAGTTTTGCCAGAGTATGTGACAGTTTATTATATGAAGAATTTTTCTACTCACGAATTTTCAAGAGAACACTCATGCGGACCAAAAAAGATTTCGCGAGGATCAAGAAACTAAACAAGATTTACTGCATTCGTCGTATGCACGCGATGTTTTTCGACCAGGCACTCTATCAAGAGAATCTCAATTCGCTGCACGACATCAATGCCCTTTACTGGCGAAAACGTAAGTCGATTCTGAATGAAGAACCGTACACTGATAATCCTCCCTGGGGTTTTGTTATTCACTATTCAACCCATCCCATCTATCTTCATAATTATTTGTTAGCAGAAATCACACATGATATGTTGCGCAGTTGCTTCGTACAAAAACATGGTGTTTCAAATCCTTTTGAAAAACCTCTCGCTTTCGGGCAATTTCTTAAGAGTGAATTGCTGGAGCCATCAGGCGCATATACTTTTCAACAGCTTTTCGAAAAAATCAGTGGTGGGCAATTCTCCCTCAAATATTTAGCAGAAGATTTCTAGCCAGTTCGATTCAGCCGGATGTTACAGACAATAAACAAGCACAAGCATGGCACATCGACCATAAACCAGCATACAGGTAACTGGAGACTTTTGTGATCAAGAACTTGGAGATAAGTATATTCCTATGTCCCACGGTTTATTAGTCCGTTGTTCGGGAGTATGTAAAATGCCTGGCTGAAAGTCCCGCGTCGATTGCAGTTGTGTAAATGGATGAGCGGGGATTTGACCCCATTCCGCCAAATACCTGGTCATGTCCCTATTGCAGAGCAAAGCTTATTGGCATTGCTACCCACACACTCACAAGTTTACCACTGATTCGTGCTGGAATGAATTTGGCTTGTCTTGCAGTCTTGAGCGCCACCTCTTCAAGTATTTCATCACCGCCAGTCTGCAAAATGAATGCCTCAACGACATTACCACTAGTATCAACCAGAACTTTAACCACTACACGTGGCGAACCAGTACCTCTTGGCTTCTTTGAATACAGGGCCTTCGGAACGCTGATCATTTTTGGTTTTTCTTCAACTTCGTCGTACTCATAAATTTCTGGTCCAATAATTTGCGATTCTTGGTACTCTTGATGTACATTTTTACCTATTCTAGCAATAAACAACATGAGAACAATCATTAATGCGATAATGATCACCAATACTATCGACGAAGCCCAGTATGACTTGGGAAGCAGCCTGAGTAGTTCATGTTTCTGCAATGTCTATCCTCCCTGCTGATTCATTATAATACTAACGAAAGGTAGATCAATAGGCTATGAGATTGTCACGTAGTTCGAAACGATATTCGCATTAACACAATGTATGGTAAGTCCGTTATATGGAGATAGGTTAGATTTGACCCAATGTTTCCATAAGCACCAAGGGTATCTCTTGACTTTCAATTATCATCAAGATATATTAGCACGAGGTGATAATCATATGAATCAAACGTGTTGCGGTCCCATGAAAAACAGTGGTGCATCAATTAAATCGAGAGCGACATACTGGTATATTCTTGAAGCGTTTCCAAGGATGGGACGAGCGCCATCATTGGAAGAAATCACACGCGATCTTTTTCTCCAAAGAGACGAAGCTGCAAGCATCTTGGATTCAATTGTATCTCAGCGATCATTGAGAATTGAACCCACATCATATATGATACTTGATGCCTATCCTTACTCAGGCGTACCCACGCGACATCGGGTGTATCTTGATGATAGTTTGTGTCTTTATTGCATGTGTGCAATTGACACATTCTATGTACCTTTCCTAACCGAGCATGATTTGAC
>CP070664.1:288351-293555 GCA_020355325.1 Caldifarciminota bacterium | reverse complement strand
CATTGTCCATGTTATACCACAATTGGAGTCCGCTCTTAGGTCTCGGGAATTCGTGATCATAATTGTCTCCTTTTTCCACAATCACCCGCTGATTTTTGTAATCAAGATAAAGGACGAAATGGCGCAGAAATGCATTCCCAATATTTCCTACCAATGACTTTTCTGCAATACAACCTGTCCCTTCTTGATATGGTACACCAATCAGTGGATTTCTTATGGTGAAACCATCCAGCTCGATGGTTTTGAATTGCAATAATCGCACTTTGTATTCACTCGCAGCACCAGCCGCAATCGCATCGATACCCTCGAGGCCTAACAGATTATGCTCTTTGGCATATGGATAATGAAAATCGAGACCGGTTGCTCCGATATCTAACCTCCATTTTCCCGAATGAGTTTTATTGACCGTTACTGGTAAACTGAACATGCGGTCATCGTCTAACGGTGAATCGAATACCTTCCCATTACCATGATACTCAAATTTATCCGGGTGATAGAATGAGACTTTTTTATGAGCATAATTTATTTTTGTAATAAATCGAGAAAGAAAGTCATAGCCTAAGATACCAACGACGTCCAATCCAAGAAATTTCTGAAAGAGATTACGCATATTCATTGCCATAACTTTTTGTTTCTTAAATGCGATACCCTGCAGGGTGTATGGCGGTAATGAAACATAATAGAAATTCACCGGTCCTGAAGCTCCCCGACCTTTAATTGGCCCTTCGAACTCGAGGCCCAGTTCAGCCGCATAACTGGAATCGATAACACTCACCGATGCACCACAATCCAGTACCCATAGCTCTTCTCTGCCATTAATATTGACGGGCAGGTAGATATGATTTTCTATAAACTCGCACCGAATGTTTTCAGCACTCGCCCCTTGAACAAATTGAAAGTCCTCAACATCTTCATGCGGTGGTTCAAAGAGAGCCGGTTGGAATTCAGTATTAAATGCATATGTTGTATATTCGATCACCTGCTTTTGGCCTATTGGTAAAATTTCAGTAATTTCCCGAAATGGCTCGACCACATTATCTATGACACGAAAGTCAGAGTACATAGTATGGAGTTCCTCGTTCGGTTTGATTACGACGGTTTTTATTAAATAAAAATTCGAGGTGTTATAATAATCCAACTGGATATTTGCGTTGATTCGATTTGTGATTTTAACCACATAGCAATCTTCGTTGTTGACCTTTTCAATACCTCGAAGCACGAGTGTGAAATGTGGTGAGTTACGGTCTAAGTGTTCATGGAGTTCCATGAGTTTTTTTACCTCTCTTTCTTTCAATGTATTCTCATCCTGTTTCATTTGTATTTTTCCGTTGGGGTCAATACTCCAGTTGAATTCACCATTATCGCCCGATACAATCTTAACCACTGCTAAATCCACTTCCTGTTTCATCCGGAGCGGCTTCTCTGACCATTGCTTGAGTGTTCCTTGAAGTCCGGTACCTTCAATGGTGATTATTCCTTCTTTATAGACTGTTTTTTGGGCTTTCACCCTTCCCAATCCACCGATCGCCTCATAATGCATCTTTAAGACATAGTAGGGATCGGTCACGTTTTTTTGTGCCTCGGTGGGCATAACGAAACATAATACAATTAGCGTACACATAAAAAGCGAATGTTGGAATTTCATTTTTTTCTCCTTTTCATGTTTATGTATGCCTGATCTTTTTTCTCTTGACAGGATAAAATGCCAGGGTCAGACCATATCCCGTGGCTGCCTGCCTGTGCTTTACTGTCTCGCACTCCTTGAGCAATTTGTGGATTTTTTTGCTGAGTTCTTCTATTTTATCTGGAGTTGTATAGATGTACGAGTGAGCCAAAATAGCTGGGCTGCGTTTGTGCTGGAACCCCAACCGTTTGTCAACAATGCTCTGACGAACCTCAGATAAGGTATCCTCAAACATTGTGGTGGCCATCGTTTGGAGTTCGTCAATTGTTTCCTTTGCGTTGGGCGTGAGTTCCAGTAGTTTACGGTCCACAGTGAAGTGCCTGGCGATAACCCGGTAATACTTCTCTATGGTACCGCGCTTTCGCTGCGTTCTCACCAGTTTGATCAGACCCACCCGCTCGAGGGCTTCTACATGATGATAGAGTTTCGTGGGTTGCTCGCCGAGCAGTTGAGCTGCTTGTTTGGTCGTCATCGGCTTATGGGAAAAGGCTTCCATGAGCCGCATTCTCAGTGGATGCGCCATGGCTTTTATCTGCTCCAGATTTTTGAGGGTACATATCGATTTCATAATCACTCCTTTATAGTATATTAATATTCAAATTTATTTGAATATTCAACATTATTATAATAAAAATTTAACATTTGTCAAGGGGTTAAATTTTCGTTTATTTTCAATGCTTTGCGGCTAGTTGTCTCTTGACGCCTTTATTTACAAGGGTTTGCGGCGGTGTCCTAAAAAAGCCTCACGGTGATGTCTATAACGTCTCCGCGGTATTTCAAAACTATACAATCAAGATGATCGCGCCTAACGCGTGAGTTTTTATTGGCCATCGGCACAATCAACGACTACTATCTTTTTCTGGAAGACGTTAGCTCCGTCACGGACCGTAACAAAATATATTCCAGTGGACAGATGTATGTTCAAAGAAACGTTTCCCGATCTTGAAACATCTGTTTGCAGACAATTGATCAATCTGCCTGACACGTCGTAGATGTTAAACTGCACGGGGTGATTGTTTGATGGCTGTATGCATAATGTAACGGTGCCACGCGATGGATTCGGGAACACGGAAAATGCAGGCGATGGCATCTTGGCTTCGCTTTCTTCGATGTTCATAGCCCGACCGAACTGTTGGAGAGCCGGGTCGCCAAACAGATTGTAGTGGTAAGCAGGGAGCCAGAAACCCGTGTTGTTCATGAAATCGTTTCTAGCGATATCATACGCAGTCCCTATGATGCCATTGCTCGTTGTTGTGTCCTGGAGGAGTCTATTATAGAAATGGTATGGAATGCCGTTGGGGTCTGCAGAACTCGACCATGAAACACGCGAACTGCTGATAACATCAGAACCACCGCGGTAGAGGAGCATGGCTCCAAGACCAGTCTCTTCTGGTTTTCCGCACAGGCAGGAACGGAGAAAACAGGTCGCCGGATGGGTATTATCGAGCTGGTATACATCAGTATAGAAGAGCGATGTGAGCCAGGAGATCTCTGGAGTCTCTGGAATGCTGTCTCCATCATCCCATGACCATAGCTTGCGTGCGTAGAGCGTTACATTACCATGGTGGCATTCATACATGACCCCTTTGTTCTGCCAGTATGCGACATGGTTGCTCTGGGTGAGTGAATCCGTACACGATAGTGTACACGGTCTCAGACCTCCTTTTTCATAGAGCGTTACAGCTGTTGCGCGCGGTAGAATTGAATCGATGAGCAGTTGTTCACAATACTCCGCGCCATCCATCCTGTCGTTGCCACCATTATTCTCATTTGCATAGTAGTACAGTGCACCGGTTAGCAGCGATGCAGTCTTATAAACGACATCGGTATTCGTATCAAAGGAAATTAATTTCGTACAAATATCCTCAATGGCACTCTGGTCGCTGAACGGTATGCGTCCCAGATGAATGTCAGCATGATAATCCGGATCGTCATCCCCGACCGGTTGAAAATTTTCATCGAATACTTCGCCGTAATACGTGTCACGATCGCTGTTCCATGAAAGGCTGTCTGGGTCGGTCAGTTCTGCCAGATAGAGGTCACTGGGTATCGGCGAATAATCCAGATCGTTCCAGGGACTGTCAGGGTCGTTGTTGAACGGAACCATATTTCTCCAGGGCAAATCAGTGGAGAAACCGACCAACACTGCAAACTCAATATCTACCATATGTGCCCTGAGGTAGTTCCTGAATTTTTGCTGGATATCATCACCCTGTGTATTTGCTTCGATATATTCCCTGGTCACAACATGTACATCGTATCCCTGGCTCTGCCGGTGCGCAACGAGGGCATCGACCGCGCTTTGGATAGAAGATGGTACGATAATGTAATAACCATGTGCGCGTCTGGGCGTATCAGTACGATACCAAACCTGAGCCTCGTCCCAGTTATAGATGAATTCCCGCGCTCTATCGTCAAACGTAATGTCATGTATTAATTTCTGCCAGTACCGAGCTCTTTCACTCGAAGGATCAGGCATGGTGTAGTGCACTTCGACCGTGATCGATGGTGCACGATACGCGGTTCCCGAGCGTGGGTTGTAGGCATAGTGATGACATGCCACGGTGACGAGTGTGTACTTGCGCATTCCTCCTGTCGAAATAAGCGTTCCGTATGTCTGCGGAAATATATTGTCAGCCCTATAGTACATATCGCGTGAATCCTCGAACTGATTTTGAAGGTCATTGAAAACATCATCTCGCAATAAAGGAAGCGGAGGCTTTGTAGGAGGTATGAGTACGGTTCCGATTTCACGGCGCTCGCCATGAAAATTGACTGCTCGCACGATTGCCCCGGGCGGCAGTGCGACCGTGACCATTTTGGAAGGGACATTCGGTGCACCCATTGGATTGACATAAGCTGCACCAGGTACAGTCATGCTGCTTCCCTTTAACACATATTCTGGGGCCGGCACGTTTATCGTCAGCACGTCTGACCAGGCGAACACATAAATCGCAAGCAACGAGAATATTTTCACAGTTGACCTCCTTATTGTTTCATTATACTAGTCATCGCACTGCAAGTCAATGTGTCATACCCTTTGCATTTTAGGCGCGATTTCTTCGGCATGCAGCACAATAAGAACTGTAGCGCAGATGTTAACATAGAATAGTATACAAAGTATACGCCTACACGCTTTGCTGCTATCGTATTAAAAGCAATTTTCTTGTCTCTATATAATCTCCTGCTTTGAATTTTATGAAATAGACACCGTTTGGAAGCTGTTTGTCAGAGCTATCCTTACCGTCCCACCCTACTGAAGTGGCACGTGAACTGTTGGAAGAGAGAAATAAAAATGACTTTATTAATTTTCCTGAAACATCATAAATTTTCAAAGAGAAATGTTTCATCCTCAGCTGTTCATTAGATACATGCAATATAATATTTGTTTTGTCGCTAAATGGATTTGGATGCGCCTGGAGTGTGGGGATGTGAGACTCGATATCTGATAGTTGTTCTCCTTCTTTTATTCCTACAGGCTCTGTGCTCTTTGCGTATTTGAGACGGTCATGCGTTGAAT
>CP070664.1:283082-288251 GCA_020355325.1 Caldifarciminota bacterium | reverse complement strand
TTCAAGTATAGGTATATTTAACACATAGTCAAGGTTGCACTCATGCACGTCGAATCATCATCCTCTACGTGTTGCTCTTTTGACAACGAGCCCGATGAAAAATATTGCTATTTCAAACACTGTTATCCAAACTCGAGCAATAAAACTTATTGCAATTGCCAAGGGCATTGGTAAAATCGGCGATAGGAGGAGTGACATCGTACCTTCTCGTACACCCAAGCCAGCTGGCGCGAAGATTACGATAAAACCTACCATCCAGGACAATGTATAAGCAGCTGCGAGATTGAATAGCTTTGATAGCGCAATTGGATACATTGAATTGATCAAAAAATAAAATCCAATGATCTGGGCGAGCCAGAGTCCAAAGAAATAAAATGATAAGCGAAGAAGCCGTATGTATGAAATACGTAATGTTATTGCGGGTCGTTTCAATACCCTCATCGCGACATTGAGGAGTCTATTAAGTAGGGGTGGATAGAGGACAATAAGAAACATAAAGAAAATTGGAATTGCGAAATAGAAATTCGCGAAAGTCCTCTGTTCGCTGAAACCGAAAGACAAAAACAATAACACAATACCTACTAAGAAAGTCAGTCCTGTTTCGATGATAACACTCACTGCGGCTATTTCGCCTTTCAGTTTTTCAAGTTTGCTTAAATATACTCTGCCGAGTGCAAACCAAATACCGCCTGGAACATATTTTGCAATTTGAGATGAAGACATAATCCAAAATGAATTCTTAAAAGTAATAGTTCCTCCTAACGCACGGATTATAGCGCGCCATCCTTCGACAAAAATTAAAAAATTGACAAAGAGAAAAAGAAATGAAACCGCAAGACTTATAACATTAAAATATAATGACGTGAATGGAATGTTTTGCCAGTTGCTTATTAAATTTCTGATAAGAAAAAAGAAAATTACTACTACAACAACTACGGTCACAATTTTTTTCAGTAATTGCATTGTTACAGTATATAGATAATGATTACTTTTGTCAATGCCTGAGAATATTGACTTCATTAACAAATCATTTATAATTGTGTGTGAAAACGCCGATGGATGATGTTTGGGACGAATTAAAGGATTCCGTCTCGTTGGATGAGTTAGACTTTCTCAAAAAATGTTTTCGTGCCTACTCATCGAAAGCTCATGTTAATAACGTGATGCATGATTTAGGAATATTGAAAAGAATTTCGCCCCCTCCTCAAAGAATTCTTGATTTTGGTTGCGGCATCGGTCTGCAATCGTTACTACTGGCACGTATTGGATATGATGTCTATGGATTAGAAACAGTAGAAGATAAATCACTCGATGATTTCTTAAAGGGTAGAGCCGAGTCTCATAAGAAGAGCCGCGAGGAGAGTATGGAAAATGTCTGGAGGGTCATTAGAAATAAGAAGAAAATACAATTTAAATTCTACGATGGTACGAAAATTCCATTCTCAAATGAATTTTTTGACATTGTATTTGCTTATGCGGTTGTTGAGCATATTCCGCCAGTCGAAGTCCCACATATTGTAAAAGAGTTGTATAAAGTAGTAAAACCAAATGGTTTGTTCTATATATTTCAATTGCCTCAACGAACATCATATACAGAGTTTATCGCAAGAACGTTAGGCATTGAATCTCACCCTTATTTATGGGATATTCAAACGATCACAAAGTTATTGAGTGAAACAGGTTTCCATGTTATATTTTCTGAGAAGGTTGATATACTAATAAATCATCCGTATAAAATAGTAAATCCACTCTTTTGTATTTTAAAGCCATTAAATAAACTTTTAATTCATACCCCCCTCTCATATTTCGCTCATCACCTCACCGTTGTTTCGCAAAAGATAGCGCTGAGAGAAGATACAAAAAATTTATAGTACTCTTAAATAACGTCATCAGGATATAACTCCCCGTCTCCGAATCGCAGTATACGTTTCATCATTCGGCAATTCGGCAATTGCCGAATGGTCAAATTGTAAGTATATAGGTTTTCGAGATCACCGATTCCAAAACTGTCTGCTGTTTTATTGACAATCGTAGCAGATTCTGTATAATATGCAACAGGAGGAAGGAGGAAGATGAAAAAAATCGACTATACTTCTCCAGAAATCAGCGAAAAAGCCAAAGCATTGATTGACCGTGATAATGAGGTGATGTTTGGTGCCCACACGAGAACGCGGGAAATTCCCTTGGTCGTCGACTATGCACGTGGCGCGAGGGTAGTTGATATTGACGGTAAAAACTACCTTGATTTCGGCGCAGGATTCGCGGTCGTCGGTACTGGACATTGTCATCTCGATGTTATAAACGCGGTTAACGAACAGATACGGAGACTAATCCATATCTCAGGAAGCGATTTTTATTACGAGCCACAAGTGGAGCTTGCCGAAAAGTTGACAATAATCACGCCTGGGGATTTCAAGAAGAGAGTATATTTCGGAAGCTCGGGTGCCGAGGCAGTTGAGGCATCGGTTAAAATTGCCAGACATTTTACGCGCCGTCCATGCATGGTCAGTTTTATCGGTGCATTTCACGGAAGAACATTCGCCGGCATGACTATGTCTGGCAGCAAGAAGATTCAGCGCGCCCATTTTTCTCCATTAATACCGGAAGTGTATCATATTCCATTTCCGTATTGCTATCGCTGTGTATTTAATGAAACATATCCAAAGTGCATAAAGAAAGATTTTGAAGGAGTCCCACTCGTCTATTGTCTCTCGTATTTAACCGATGTGATTTTCGAACGACTCACTGACCCTGAGGACGTGGCGTTGCTACTCGTTGAACCGATACAGGGTGAGGGTGGCTACATTGTTCCACCCAAGGAATTTCTACCAGCATTGAGAAAGATTGCTGACAAATATGGTATCGTTCTCACCTTTGATGAGATTCAATGCGGTTTAGGAAGAACAGGAAAGTGGTTTGCCTGTGACCATGTGGATACGTCTCCCGATGTTATTCTTATAGCGAAAGCGATCGCATCAGGATTTCCGATGAGCGCTACAGTAGGGAAAGCCGAACTCATGGATGCACGCGTTGATCCAAAGGCATGGCGTACTGGTGCTCATGGTTCAACCTTTGGTGGCAACCCTGTAATCTGTGCGGCTGGCCTGACTTCGTTGAAATTGCTAGAGAATGGATTGATAGACAATGCGGCTCGGGTCGGCACATTTTTAAAACAGAAGTTAACCGACCTCATGAATCGGCACAAAATAATAGGTGAGGTGCGCGGTCTCGGTTTAATGATTGGGATTGAGCTGGTACGAGACAAGAAAACCAAGGAGCCGTTTCCAACAGAGGTTACCGAAGATGGAAAAAATATAAAAGAAGTCATTACTGGTGAGTGTTTTAAACGTGGTTTGATTCTGTATGGTGCTGGTATCAGTTCTGTTCGGATGTCACCGCCGCTCCTGATTACACGCGACGAAGCCGAAGAGGCCTTAAGGATTCTTGACGAAGTCCTCACAACGGTCGAGCGACAACTGTGATTAATCCATCAATATTCAGAGAATACGATATTAGAGGCGTAGCAAATACAGACCTCAATGATGAACAGGTATACCTCTTCGCCCGAGGAGTAGGCACATATTATCGGTCTCTCGGTGAAAACAAGGTGATTGTGGGCCGAGATGTGCGAATTTCCTCACCGAGAATAGGCTCGACGTTACTGAGAGGATTGAGCGACGCAGGGTGTCACGCGATTGATATTGGTGAAGTACCTACACCATTAGTTTACTTTTCCCTGTTTCATTACAAGATTGGCAATGGTATTATGATTACGGCGAGCCACAATCCTAAGGAGTTTAATGGTTTTAAGGTCGCTTACAATTACAGCACGATATATGGTGACGAAATTCAGAAATTGAGACATATTATTGAGAAGGGAGACTTTAGGTCAGGCAAGGGTACGGTCGAAACACTCAATGTTGTTACTGATTACATCCAATATGTCACGCAACAGGTTACGATTAAAAAAGACTTGAAGGTGATCATCGACACTGGTAACGGCACGTGTGGTCCAATCATGGAAGAGATCATGGAGAAAATTGGCGCAACGTATCATATCCTCTACAAAGAGCCCGATGGTAATTTCCCAAACCACTTACCCGACCCTACTGTGGTTGAGCATATAACGACATTAATCGAGTCTGTACAAAATGATGGCTATGACTGTGGCATCGGTCTCGATGGTGATGGAGACCGCATCGGTGTTTTAGACGAACATGGTGAGATTATTTGGGGTGATGTGCTCCTGGCAATCTACGCTGAAAAAGTGCTCCAGAAAATGCCTGGTGCGAAGATCATTTTCGAAGTGAAGTGCTCAAAGGGACTCATTGAACGCCTCAAAGCCCTGGGTGGTATTCCTCTCATGTATAAAACTGGACATTCGCTCATCAAAGCAAAGATGAAGACTGAGCACGCTCCGCTGGCAGGAGAAATGTCAGGCCATATATTCTTTGCTGATCGATATTACGGCTACGACGATGCGATCTATGCCAGTCTGCGACTATTAGAGCTACTCGGTGAGGGTGGACCATTGAGCTCGTTAGCGGCAAAAGTGCCACACTACTTTTCAACACCAGAAATCAGAATTGAAACAACCGATGAGAAAAAGTTTGGCATCGTTGATGAACTAAAGCAATACTTTAAAAAATCCTTTAATGTTATTGATATTGATGGTGTCCGTGTGGATTTCTCTGATGGCTGGGGTCTTATACGGCCATCGAATACGCAACCTGTTTTGGTCTTACGATTTGAGGCAGCGTCTGAAAAAAGGCTCGAGGAAATTCAAAAACTTTTTTTTGATAAATTAGAGGAAATTAAATAAAAAAAGTGGGAACAAGGCTAAAGAAGAAATTAGAGTAGCCCGAGAGGATAGTAGAGATCTAGTCCGGTAAGAAAATAATGTCCAATGAAAAAATCCAAATGCCAAACGAATGCTAAATGATTCTGATATTGAACGGCTCGGAGAATGAGAATGTCACAATTTGGAATTTAGCCATTGGAAATTTCCCGTCTGAAAGACGAGGATTCTCGTCCCTTGAGGACGGAGCAATTGTCATTTGAGTTTTGGAATTTATCATTAAATCTCCTATCTTTTATATTCTTTTGATTTTTAAGGAGGATGATGGTTTCTATTTTTTGCTTAACATTCTTCATAACCCAGTCCACCGA
>CP070664.1:265415-282982 GCA_020355325.1 Caldifarciminota bacterium | reverse complement strand
ATTTCAGTTTTTGAATATCATAATACCATATGAAAAAGAAGAGAGTCTTTAGTGGCATTCAGCCATCAGGGCGATTACACATCGGCAACTATGTGGGTGCAATGCGTAATATGATTTCGCTCCAGGACAAATATTTCTGCATCTATGGCATAGTTGACTACCATGCAATGACTGTGCGATTTAATCCCAAAGAGATGGAAGAGAGAGTGTTCAATTGTGCGGTTGATTACATCGCAGCCGGTATAGACCCCGAAAAGAGTATTCTCATGCTGCAATCAATGGTGTCGGCGCATACAGAGCTGGCCTGGATATTAAACACAATAACCTCGATTTCGTGGCTCTTGAGGGTGCCGACATTTAAAGAGAAGAGACAAGAGAATCCAGATTATGTGCACATGGGGCTGCTCGACTATCCAGTGCTCATGGCGGCCGATATTATTGTCTATAAGGCAGAAGTCGTTCCGGTTGGTGACGATCAAATACCGCACCTCGAGCTTACAAGAGAAATCGTGCGAAGATTTAATTCCTACTTCGGTCATGTGTTTCCAGAACCACAATCATATTTGGGTAAAGTTCCAAGAATTTTAGGACTCGACGGTATTAATAAAATGAGTAAAAGTTTAGATAACGCAATCTACCTCGATGAAACGAAAGAAGAGATGTGGAAGAAACTGGCAATCGCAGTTACCGATACAAATAGAAAAAGAAAGACTGATGCTGGTGATCCGGAGGTGTGTAATATCTTTACCATACACAAAGCATTTTCTCCGAAGAAGGACGTTACGTATTGTGCAGAACAATGTCGTACTGCGGGAATAGGGTGTCTCGATTGCAAAAAGATTCTCTTAGAAAATATGTATAAGGAATTAGAGCCTATACAAAAAAGACAGAAGGAGTTGCGCACTATGAAAGATTACATACACGGTGTACTACGAGAGGGATGCAAAAGGGCAAAGGAGATTACCGAAAAAACCATGAGTGAGGTCTACGAAAAGATTGGCATTAAATCATTCCACGAATGAGCCGCGTTTAACTCGGCAAATTCTAATATCCAATTACTAAACACTAAATTCCGTTTCTGAAAAATTCAGAAACGAGAATCTTCCGCAACGCGAGAATTCACGTTTTAGCGGAACTCGTTTACGGAACAATATCAAATTCTTAAATTGAAATGTTCAAAATGGTATTTTTGAATTTTGGCTAATGAAATTCTGAAGTTGTTACGTATTTAAAACTTAGGATTTAATTAGTACGGTCTTATCTCGTCGTCGTACAAGGAGGCGGCAACTGATTGTCCCATAAGTTCGATTGAGACAACGATTCTTCTCCTTTTGTGATCTTCTTTTACCAGTATGCCAATCGCTCCGGTGAGGGGTCCTGAGATTACCTGAACTCGAGAGCCTACTTGAAGATACGGCAGCGGATAAATATTTCTATCGCTGTTAATAAAAATTCTTATCGATTCGATATCTTCATTGGGTATTGGTGTGGGTCTTCCATTGCCGCATATACGTGCCAATCCAGGTGTTCGAAAGACTTTCAGCCAATTTTCTCTCACTTCATCTAAATCAACAAAGAGATAATTTGGGAAGAGAGGTCTTTTTATCAAGATTTTCCTGTCCTTGCGCCGACTCGGTACAATAATCTGAGGAAGAAATGTTGTAATACCTTTCTCTCGTAATAATTTATTTACGACTCGCTCGTGATTACATTTTGTATATGCTGCATACCAACTCATACTCTTTATCCGCCTCTCAGTGCCTCTATTCTTGCCTGCGTGCGCGTTCTGTATTCTTTGGCGCCGCTGTGATTAGGATCGAGGGCGAGAACTTGATTAAATACCTTCAAGGCGTCATCATAACGCTCTGCAGTAAAATGTGATACACCCTTTTTAAACAGTGCCTCAACCTCCTCTTTTGTCGCTTTTTTGGCAACCTTTGGTGTAGTTTTTGGCGCTGGTTTGGGCTTTGGTGCCGGTTTCTTCGCTGCGGCAATTTGGGTGTTGAGACGATTAATTGCTGTCTTTGCGTCGGTATTGCCCGGATCGAGGTCAAGCACTTTTTGCCAGTATTCGAGCGCCTTCGTGTAATCCTTAGCTTGAGTTCTCGATTGTGCAGTTGCTGCATAGAGAGAAATCAGTTGTTCGCGTTTTTGTTCAATTGTTGCCAGATAATCTCTGGCTTCGAGGTTCGCGGGGTTGAGCGAGAGAACCATCTCAAATGCCCTCTTTGCATTAGCTAAATCCTCTCTCGAGAAATAAAGCCTGCCCTGCTCAAGATAATTTTTGATGCTCTGTTCTCTTTCCCGCATCGCCGCCTCTCTCTGGATGGCCGCTGCGGTCTTTTTAAGATTGAAGATCATCTTCGTCTTGATACCAGGTTTAACAGAGATTTTGGCGATGTAATCAACGTAATCAGTTTTTGATACGACGATTGTATAGTTACCGGCTGCAAGACTCATATTAAATGTGCCTGAGGGTGCCCGATAGCGTTTATTAATTTCTTTGATGTCAACCAGGGAATGGGCTAAGAGTTGCTTGGACGTCATATCCTGCACTATGCATTCGATTGCACCTGGTTTTGGTGCCTTAGGACGACCACGGTTACTGACCTCGAGGCCGAATGCGTAGCGTGGGGAAAATGGTCGCCGATCCCCAAAATGCTCAACTTTTGTAATTGCGAATGTTGTACTAAAATACTTATGGTTGTATCGTATGCCGACGTTGCCATCTCTCCCATCCATCTCTGCCATCAATTCTATTCCAAACGGAAATGTTATAGAACCTCCGAAAAATGTACCAAATGCCCACCCTGAATGATCTTCTGTCGTGTAGTTATCACCGAGCACAAACAAATCGGTGTTGAAAATATGACTTCGTGAGCCGTAGCCAACGAATCGACCACGACCGAGACCGATGACAACATTGAGGAGTGTACCAAAAGATTTCTGCATTGCGATATAGGCTGAGAATAGTTCTGGTGGTCTACCATTGCAAGCGCGCTCGTAGTTTTTTTCTTCTAAAAAGCCTACGGTATCATCTCTGCCGACAGTTGATATGTAAGGACTATACGAAATGTCATCAATGCCGCCAAAAATTGCAGGAGTCCCTCCTCTTTCTTTTATTAATAGATACGAGACACTCGCTACAAAGGTTGTGGGTGTAAACATTGATAAGGCAACTTCTCCTCGTCCGCCAAAGCCGTAACGAAAAACGACATTATAATCTGTTGGGTCTCCTTCGTCATCATCTGCTGAATACATAGGAAGCGAATACATAATACTACCACTGAAAATACCTGATACATCATATTGTGGTGCTCTTGGGATGTCAATAAATCCAGATGTTCGACTCAAGTCTGCAATTAAGAAAAACATCAGTAACAACATATCCGCCTCCTTATACCGAATTATACAAAAATTTCAAAGATTGTCAAGTCTCTATATCGAGGAACTCTGTACAGGTATTCATTGCTCTCGAGATTCCTGTTTTTTATCAGAAATCTCATATTATAGGATGATTCTCTGTTGTTTGTACCAATCTATTGTTTCTTTCATACCTTCTTTGAGTGAATATCGGGGTGTGAAACTAAATTCTATGACCGCGCGGTCACTGCAACAGAGCCAATAGTTCTGTGCCAATTCTTTGACTTTATCTCTCCAGATGAGTCTTTTTTTCTCGGGGAGAAATATATCATTCAAGAGACCAATAAAGAGTGCTATCTTTTCAGGAACATAGACTCTTACATTTTTTTTATGTAATGTATCGGCAATCAATTCCAATACTTCGGTATATGAATAGCAATTACCGTCGCTTACGAAAAAGATTTTATTGGAGAAATTGTGGGCATTGACAATGTTTATAATGAGTTGTACTAAATCTGTAACATAGATGAGATTAATATATTTTTCGCCATTGCCAATAATTGGGCAAATCCCTCGATTGAGCAATTTAATATATTTGAGTATTTCCGTATCATAGGGTCCGTATACGGACACGGGCCTCAATATGGTGTAGAGTAGACCGCTGTTGATTATAATGTCTTCGGCTAATTTTTTGGTTATGCCATAAAAGGAAATCGGCCTTGTCTGATCAGCCTCGGTAAGTGATTTTTTCTCACGACATGGTCCACAGGCAGCATGTGAACTCAAAAAGACGATGTTCTTGATACCACGCTGTATCATCGCTCGTACTAAATGTGCTGTTCCAAGGGTGTTCATTTTGTAATATTCTATGAAGTTGCGTCCGATGGTTCTCACTGCACAATGGATAACAATTTCTACATTGGCCAGCGCATCAATAATTCCTTCATTTTTATCCAGATCGCCATAGGCAATATCAATTTCTTCTCTTCCCTCGAAGGGCGTAATGTCGGATGTTCGGCGCACTAAAATCCTGACCCTTTTCTTCTTGCTTATTTCGAGAACAAGATTCTTACCGACGAAACCAGTTGCACCGGTTATGAGTATCATGGTTGACTCTTGTTAATATTGATTGGGGGTTTTTAAAAAGAGGTAAGTCCTAATTATCTGATTAGTGTTTCCTTTTGTTTCAATGCATAGTGGTGACCATGCCGCAACTGGCGCAATTATGTTGTCCATTCAATCCCGAGCATCTCATTTGAACTGATATGAGAACGAGAACTTACGGTTCGTTGTCGGGAAATCATAGATTGATTGATCGACACCGACGTCGATAGAGAATCCAGCCGCCTGTATTCCACCGCCATAGGTCCAGCCTTCTCGTGCGCCCTCTACGTCACGGAAATAACCGGCACGCAGTTTTACAAAATTATAGTAATCAATCTCTAACCCGACCGCCTTCCATGCTTCGTCCAATTCGTATCGAAGATTTTCAAAGAACGTTTGATCATCCTGGGCGAACATACCAACTAAAATTTTTGTAACATCAGATGTTATGGCTATGCGAAATATATTTGTATTGATCGGTTCAACCTTTATACCGATTCTCAAGGTATACGGTAGTGGATCTGAAGAACCGCTCTCGGTATAGCTAATGTTGGGACCGATATTTTGAATAGCGGTTCCTACCGAGAGAAAAGAAAATGGTTTGTATAACATGCCGATATCGAAGGCATAGGTAAGGCCGGTTCCACCTTTCTCGATGCCGAGCACCGGCATTTTCTGAAATACCCAATCAGGAACGAGATACGAGTATATTAATTTCCAGCCAATACCAAGACCTAACTTTTGATTGAGCTCAAAACCATAATTCAAGCCGACGGCAAGATCAAAAGTTGTATACGTTCCTAAGTAGTTTGCCTGTTCATCGACGACATCTGTGTCTCCCGTTGTGAGGTAGATGACGTGGAGACCGAACGTTCCAACTTTGAATGAGCGCGTGATGCCAGCATATTCGTAGTACATATCAGACTGCAACCCAGGTAACCAGTTAGCGTGCTGCAACGATATTATGGTGCTGTTTATAAAAGCGAGTCCTCCTTGATTGTAATAACAGGCAGTCGCGTCATCGGCAACTGCTGCGAATGCACCACTCAATGCTGTGGGACGTGCACCTGGCCATATCAATAAGAAGACCGCACCCGGTCTCGTTGCCCCGCAGATGAACGAAATGCACAGTATAAAAATCGCGCAGATTTTACGCATTCAAACCTCCACGTTCTATTATAATTGTATCGTGAGAATTGTCAAGGCCGCCATAGACATCGTGCGCGCGTCTAGTACACACAGAACCTCGACTTCATCTACTGGTGTTTGAGATTGACTTACTGATAGTTTATGATATAATATTCTCATATGATAGAAAAGGGAAGGGTAATTGAACTGCAGGGCGTCGATGCTCGGGTGAGTGTTGAGCCGAGTGACGCATGTAAACACTGTTCGGCTTGTCATCTGTGTTATCCATCGGGGAAGTCCCGCGTTATCGAAGTCGAGAATAGTATTGGTGCGCATATCGGCGATGTCGTGCATATCGAGATCTCAGACAAGGTTGGTTTCTTTGCCCTCTTTTTGGTCTTTGTGCTCCCTGTACTGCTTGGGTTGAGCGGTTTACTGATCGGTGTTGGGTACAGTGAAACCTATGCCATACTCTTCGGCGTTGCAGGTCTTGCAACAGGATTAGGAATTGCAAAGATCATTAACGATAGGATCAGTAAAAAACGTGACTTCCTCCCCCGTATCGTGGGCATTATAAGAACAATGGGGGCTTGACTTTTTTTTGATTGTTTATATAATAATATTATTGGAGGTGTGATGCCGATATTTGTATGTTTTCTGATTGCTGTCACCGGATTTGAATATCTGTCTGTTGATCCAGTTGCTCATCGAGTTGGAATGGGGTATGGCCAATTTGGCGATGGCTACAGCGTGAATTACAATCCTGCAGGCCTTGCATTTTCGCATGATACGTATTACTCTTCCAGTTATTTGCACTATATTGCTGGTACCCATTTTGGATATTTAGGATTTGAACGTAGTCAAATCGGTTTTGGCGTAAAATATTTTTATAGTGGTGCGATGAAAAAAACCGATGAGTATGGAGTCGACAACGGTAGTTTTGGAGTTCACTTTATTGACGTCAATGTTGGCAAAGGATTTACGTTTAATGAAATTGGGTTTGGCATTTCAATAAAGGGGGTATATGCAAATATCGACACACTGAATTCGATCGGCGTTGGTGTCGATTTTGGCGCCCTCTATATCATACCGGGTCAGGCAATACAGATTGGTGCAGCGATCAAAAATATTGGTTCGAGCGTAAAACGGTTCATAGACACTCAGGAAACATTTCCGTATGAAATTAATATAGGAGGAATTAAACGATTTCCCGAAGGTTGGGTTGGTTTAGACCTTGTGAAACCAGCCTTAACAAACATCGGTATGAGAGTTGGCGGTGGCTATCAGGTTAGTTCTCTGTTTACCGTGAAGGCATCATACACAACCTTGCTTTCTTCATTAAGGACAGGGAGTGGTCTAGATTTTCTTACCGGATTGACGATTGGGTGTGCAGTGCAGAAAGGTGGACTGACTATTAACTATAGCTACTCTCCATATTTTGACCTTGGCGGGGGTCATAGAATATCGATAAGTTTAGGAGGATAAATGTCGAGAATAGGTGTTGCCATAATTTCTCTCAGTCTTGTTGTCATCCTATCGGTCTTCTTTTTTTTCAGCCCACAAATATTTGGTCAAACTGCGGCAGGGAATGGTGAGCCACTGAAAGAGTTGTTGATTGCACGTTTTACAACGCTCGGCAACTCAATCGCGCATTCGGCATTCGTTGAAGACGCTATCATCATGAAGGATGAAGCTAATTTGAGCGAGATTATTATGCGTCTCCGTCGCGACGAACCCGAGTTAGGATTTATTAATTTTACGGATAATAAAAACAAAATCATTTCGTCGAGTGATCCAAACATTGTCGGTGAACCATATAATCCAGACTTGCTTGAAGCTGGCAACAGTGTTGTGCGGGAAAATAATGGTGTCTATGAAGGTGGTTTTAGTATTATGGTTGGTACAAAGCGTGTTGGAGCTTTCTATTTTGAAGCGAAACCCAAAGTTGCAAGCATTAAAATCTCGAGTTCATCAAGCCCAGTCATTCTGGTAGCTGGTATTGTTGTCGGTTTTATTCTTTTTGTTGTCACACTTTCAGTGAGTAGGAGCATTGAAACGAAGTTAATTGAGGATATAAATAAAAGGCAGGAATCGCTTTTTTCTGCGAAAGTTCAATCATTGAGAAAAGATCAATCTGCCGCTCAAGAAAGATTATCTAGACTCAACAGTGAAATTGTGCAGGCGCAGGAAACGCTGAGAAAGTTCACCGAAGAATATGTTTCGAAAAGGAAAGAAGTAGAAGACAACCCTATTGTGCAGTCAATTGAAAAATTGAAAGAATCTGAAGCCGCGCTGCTCAAACGGCTCGAAGGATTAAAAGAAGAAGAGTCGAAATTAAATACAGAGATAAGTCTCCTTACACAAAAACGCGAAGAAGTTCGTAGTGCTTTAGAGGCTGAGAAAAAAGAAGAGAGTACACTACATGAAAAGCTAGATTTGATTAAGAAAAAAATTCTGCATTTAGAGACACCAGGGAAATAATTTAACGATTTTGACTGCAACGGTTGATGACAGATCACACAGTGCGTAGAAACGTATTCTGTGTAACACCATATCAATTCCACTCATGAAGAATCAATACGTACATGAACTCGAGTCAGGCCAAATAGTTGCCGAAAAATTTATTCTTTCGAAAAAGATTATGAAAGAAAAAAAAGATGGCGGTACGTATTGCATGCTTGAATTTGCTGACCGTAGCGGCAGTATCGAAGGGATTGCTTGGGATAGTATGAGTGAAGATATAAAAAAAGTTTCGGTCGGTGATTTTGTCTTTGTCACTGGTAACGTTAATGAGTATAATGAAAGATTGCAAATCGTCGTGAACTCTATATGTCAGGTTCCAGAGAATGAAATAGAGCCGGTAGATTTTCTTCCCCAGACCGATGAGGATATTGATAAAGTAATGGCGGAAATCTTTGATTGCAAAGCGAAGGTCGTCAATCCGTATCTTAAAAAATTATTAGAAGTTTTTTTTGAAAACGATGATTTTGTAAAAAATTTTCGCGTGGCTCCGGCGGCAAAAAGAGCACATCACGCCTACCTCGGTGGCTTAGCGGTTCATACACGCAATACCTTACGGCTCATGGATGGCCTGCATCCAGTCTACCCCTTTCTCAATTTTGATCTCCTCATAACATCTGCCATTCTCCATGATATTGGCAAAATACATGAGTATTCATATAAAACAAAAATTGATCTTTCAACCCGCGGAAAAATGCTTGGACACATCGTCATCAGCTACGAAATGGTTGCAGCAGAAATCGAAAAAATCCCGCAATTCCCTGAAGATTTGAGACTAAAACTACTTCACATGATTGTATCGCATCATGGAGAGTTTGAATGGGGTTCACCGAAACTGCCGGCTTTTCCTGAAGCCTTGATTCTCCACTTTATCGACAATCTTGATTCGAAGATCGAAATGATGATGAACGAATTAAAAAAAAATCGGGGGACACAAAGAGAATGGAGTGATTACCATCCATTTTTGGAACGGGAGATCTATCTGCGAGAAGAGAAGTGGTGATTACTCATATGTTTTCAAGCATCACCACAAACCATAAAATTTATATAATATACAAACCTGTTTTATGAGCTCACATCGGCGTCATGAAGATTAAAGAGATTAGCCTATACGGTTTTAAGTCATTTTATGATGAAACAAAAATTCTGCTCAATGCAGGTATTACTGCATTTGTTGGGCCCAATGGAAGTGGTAAGTCGAATATCTTTGATGCTCTCAGATGGGTCTTTGGTGAGCAGAGTATGAAAGCGCTCCGTTGTGAGCGTACCGAAGATTTAATATACACATCTTCGGATGCAAAGCATGATGCAAAGTTTACCGAAATTTCTGTAATCATTGAAAATGAGGATTATTTTCCTCAATTTGGTGGTGAATTTGAAATTAAGCGATGTTTCTATAGATCAGGGGAGAGTGAATTTTTTCTCAACCGCGTTAAATGTCGCTTGCAAGACATTCAAGCCCTCTTTCTAAATTCAGGCACGTTGACGTACTCATTTTTGGAACTCTCCGAGATAGAGAAAATTATTGAAGGGGACACAAAAGAGATGTTCGACGATGTTTCGGGGATATTGAAGTATCAGGAACGAAGAGAACAAACACGGAGACGGCTCGAAGCCACAGAGCACGATCTCTTACGCCTGGAAGACATCATTGCCGAAATGAACCGGGGTGTGCGGAGTTTAAAGAGACAGGTGCGAAAAGCAAAGGTTTATCAGGATTTACGCGAGGAGTATAAAACACTATCACTCCTCATTATGAAGAATGAATATAACACAGCGCTCCTGCAGCTGAGAGATATTCAGCAACAGATTGACGATCATGAATCACGAAAACATTCTGTATTACAGGACATAAAGGTTTTGGAGGAGGACCGAGAGAAGTTAAAAAATGAAATGGCACAGGTTGATACTATGAAGAAAGAAGTTTTTACGCATATTGCTACGCTCAATCAAGCGATTGATGATTTGCTGCACGCGATAGACGAGAAAGAAGAAGAGGCAAAGTTGATGACCCTCTCACATGAACGAACGATGACGAGCATTAGAGAAAAAGAGGAACGATTAGAGAATAACAAAAAACGCCTGCTCGATTTCGAAACGATGCACAACGAAATTAGTGTACAGATTGAAACTCTCAACGCTCAACTGGATGATATGCATAAACAGCGTGATGAACAAGATGGGGTCCTGTGCTCGCTAAAAGACTGTGTTGAGGAAAAGGAACACATCGTGAAAGCGCTTTCCGATAAAATCCATACGGGTCAGAGTGAAATTTCGAGGGTGAATTACGATAAGGGAAATAAAGAATCTGCCCTCGGCCATATGTGCGAACTGTATGAAACTAAATGTAAAGATATCGACGAGCAGCAGCGGTTAAAAAAAGAATTAGAGCAGGAGTTGGAATTAATCATTCAGAAACAGGAAGAGATCAATGCACGGATGACTGACGCACACAAAAGATTGGCTGACCACGAAAAGAGATTCGAAGAATTGCAGGGTGAAATAACGAAAAGAGAAGAAGCAATCGCTGATTGTAGGATAATCATTGATACGTTGAATCGACGCCTCCAAGAAAAAGAAGGGGTTAAAGAAATCGAGGAGAGATTGCATGATAAAATACAAGGACTCTTTAGAGACAACATTGAAGTAACTCCAGGCTATGAATCGATTGTTGATATTTGCCTTGGTGATCTTCTCAATTTTTATCTTATTACGCATTATGAGGCGCACGACTTTAAGAACGTCCCTGAAGGCAGATTTGGCTTTATATACACCAAGGCAGCTGTTGATAAAAAGAATCCACCAGTATTCAACGACGCAATCCCCATTTCGCAACTGATTACGCTCAAATCATCACACGATATTCTTGAGAAGTATATCGATGACTATTTTCTCATTAATGACTTTCAGAGGGCAAATGAACTCTCCCTTCAGTTTCCTGAATACGGGTTTGTGACTCCTGATGGTTTTCTCTTTAGAAATGGAAGTATCATTGTTGAAAAGGGCGAAATTGGCTATTTTAGGATAAACATAAGTCTTCAAGAGTATAAAGAAAAACTCGAGACGCTCCAGAACGAACTCTTGTTTACCTTTGAGGAGAAGAAGCGCCTCTCTTCAGAGATAGACGAGGCCAAAAAATCTATTGAGGAAGGAAAAGAAGAAATCTTCTCCACGAATATCGAGAAGTCAGAGCATTCAATCAAGTCGGATGAGGTTAAAAAAACCGTCCAGAATATGCTGAGAGAGAACGATCGTTTAAAAAAAGATAAAGAAACCTTGTCGAAAGAAATTGAATTACTCGCCGCTCAGTGTATACAGATAGAAGGGCAAGCCAAAACAATAGATGCAGAAATTCAAGAAATAGAGAATGAGAAAAATAACCTCTGTGAACGCGTTGCTCAAATACAGAAGGAGATTAACGAAAAAAATGCACTGTTAAACACAAAGACAACTGAGTTGTTTGTTTTACAGGAGCGTCGCAGCAGTGCCGAGAAGGCCGCTGAACAGATGAAGAAAGAAATCGTTAGCCTCGAGACAGAAGTCACTACTCTCAAAGGAGATACCGGAGCAGAAATTCTTCAAGAATTAAATAATGACATTGCGTCCTTAAAAGAAAGACTCGAATCAAAAAAGAAAGAAAAAAGCAGCATTGAATCAAAACTACCGGAAAGACTCATCGAAGAATACACACAACGACAGAATGACATTTATGATCGGCTCACGCAAAAGCAGAAGGCGTCTGAGGAAATTCAGAATGGAATTATGCAGCTGAAATATGAACAGTTTCAATTATCACATAAAAAAGACGAGGTAGTAAGGAAGGCACAGGAAGAGTTTGGTGTTGATGTGACAACGTATGTTCCCGAAGAAATTGACGACGCTGAGGTGAAGCTGGTCGATGTGAAAGAGAGATTAGCAAAATTAGGCGAAATCAACCCGTTGAGTTTACAGGCATACGAGAACGAAAAGAAGAGGCTCGACGAGTTCTTTGCGCAACGCGATGATATTATTGCTGCTAAAAAGACGCTTCTCAACTCAATCGAAGAACTTGATCAGCGTGCCCGAGACCGATTTGTCGACGTCTTTGGGCAGATAAAAAAGGAATTCAATTTTGTTTTCTCTAATTTCTTTGAGGGAGGTGAGGCAGATTTACTGCTGACGAACCCAGACAATCCATTGACCTCAAGAATCGAAATTGTTGTTCGCATGAAAGGTAAACGTTTGAAGGTGATTAACCAACTTTCTGGCGGAGAACGGACCCTTTTAGCCATTAGCCTCTTACTTGCTTTTTATCTCGTGAAGCCAGCACCATTTTGCATTCTCGACGAGATCGATGCACCACTCGATGATGTTAATGTTGTGAGATTTAACAAATTTCTGAGAGACCTTTCTCAGAGAACACAAGTTATTATCATTACACATAATCGAGCAACCATGGAATATGCAGATTATCTCTATGGTTTGACCATGGAAAGGCTTGGGCAGAGTAAAGTAATTTCTGCGAGGCTTGCAGATCTCGAAAAGATACCATTGGAATAAACCCAATAAATCCTCGGCAGATGTTTATAAATAAACTCAAGACAGCACTCAGTAAGGCAGCAGTACTATTCGCGCGTGTCAAGGCTGCTTCACTCGATTCTATCGAAGAACTATTGCTCCAGGCAGATGTCGGGACAACCTATACCAGTATCATTATGCAGCACATCAAGAAGACCGAAGGCGATACTCCTGAGATATTGAAGCGGGAGATTATAAATCTTTTGTCCTTACCCAAACCACACATCGAGTCGGTCAAGCCCCTGATCATTATGGTGAGCGGAGTCAATGGTTCAGGAAAAACGACGACGGTAGCAAAGCTGGCATACTGCTACAGTAAAGAGGGGACGGTGATTCTTGCGAGCGGTGATACCTATCGCGATGCAGCACACGAGCAGTTGGAGATTTGGGCATGCCGGGCAGGAGTCGAGGTCGTTGGTTCACAAAAGGGACAGGATGCTGGAGCAGTCGTCTATGATACGCTCTCTAAGGCCATGACAAAAAATATAGATACGGTTTTGATCGATACGGCTGGACGATTACACACGAGGAGCGACTTGCTCGAGGAATTAAAAAAAATGAAACGCGTCATTACCAAACGAAAACTGACTGGACCCGATTTAAATATCTTAACGATCGATGCTACACTCGGACAGAATTCAATTCAGCAGGCACGCGTCTTTACAGAAGCGATTGGCATCAATGGCCTCATCTTAACGAAATGTGATGGCACGGCAAAGGGTGGGGCAGTCATTCCAATATGTAATGAACTCAAATTACCAATTCTCTATCTCGGTGTTGGCGAAAATATTGAAGACCTCATCGAATTTGATCCACAAACATTCGTCGACGCACTATTTGGCTAAAGCATACTTTAACAAAAATGAGCCCGGACGTATGAAAGAAAAAATTCAAGCTCTATTTATTTTTCGTGATAGAAATTCCTTTGTGCGCGTAGTGACAACACCCATCAGTACAACGATGGCTATCAAATTCGGGATTGCCATCAGTCCGTTCAGAGTATCAGCTACAGACCAAATTACGTCGAGTTTTCCCAGGGCACCAATCATGGTAAAGGGGAGCCATATAAACCGATAAACAGTCCTTGCGCCACGCTTGAATAGATAGGCAGCGCAGGTCTCACCATAAAAACACCAGGCAAGAATTGTATCATAGGCAGTGAGAACCATAGACAGTACCACTAATGAAAAACCCATCCTGGTGCCGAAAATAAGCTGGAAAGCATGCATTGTCAGAGGTGCGCCGCTTTTCCCAGATGTCCAAGCGCCAGTAATGATAATAGCTAATGCCGTGGCTGAACAGACGATAATTGTATCAACAAAGACCTCGAATATTCCCCACAAACCTTGACGCGCAGGGTGGTCAGTAATGGCTGTGGCATGGGCTATGGGAGCACTGCCAAGACCAGCTTCGTTGCTGAAAATGCCCCGAGCAATACCGTAGCGTATGGCATGCCGCATAGCAGCGCCTGCAAAGCCACCTGTTGCAGCTATAGGAGTGAAGGCATGTCTAAAAATAAGGGAGAAAGCCTCGGGAATCCTTCCAATTTGTGTAACAATAATGAACAGTGCACCAAGAATATAGATGATCGTCATGAAAGGGACAGTAACAATAGCCACGTTGGCAATTCTCTTTATTCCACCAATTGTAACAAGGCCAACAGCAATAATGAGAAAAAGACCGCTATAGAGTCTAGGAATGCCATAAGGCAAAAGGCCATCAGCCACTGAATTGGCTTGAACCATATTTCCGATTCCAAGCGCAGCGAGGCTTCCAAACATAGCGAATATGACAGCAAGAAAGGTCCAGTTCTTTCCCATCCCTTCTTTGATGTAGACCATGGGACCGCCGACCATGGGCCCGCCTTTTTCCCGTTTTCTGTAGTGAACACTCAAGACAACCTCGGCAAATTTCGTGCCCATGCCAAGAAGGCCAGAGATCCACATCCAGAAGATAGCACCAGGACCTCCCAAGGCAATGGCCGTAGCCACCCCAGCGATATTCCCTACGCCAACGGTTCCGCCCATGGCCACTGATAGTGCTTTAAATGGACTTACATCACCTTCGGCTTTTTTCTCCTTTTTGAATAATTTGCCCATTGTCTCGCTGCACATGAGGCCGAATTTTGCGAACTGGATGAATCTGGTTCTTATCAAAACATAGATGCCAACTCCGATAATAACAATAATCATCGGCGCGCCCCAAACAATGTTATTTATTGTGGTATTGAGTTGAGAAAAGAAATCCATTGTTACCTCCAGTCATGGATTACAACCGATACACATCTTTTTTCAAAGACTCAGGCTCTTCGTAATTTGTCATATCACGGTGCAAGGACTTCATTGAGATCTTTCCCTGGTATAACGGCCTAAAAATCTGAATAGGGTTTTTCTCATAGCAAAGATTAACACGAACTAAAAATTCACTTGTTATTTCGCACATCAGTTAAATGCGTCATGGGGATCGGACACCCATCAAAGAAAACGCCATAGAGACAATATCCTTTACGTTTTTACCCCTGTAGGCTAAGAGATCCAACACTGCCGAAAATAGGCAATGTCGGATCTCTTTCGCCTCATTTTATGTTGGCTTCTCTATTTCATGATCTCAAAGGTAGTCCATGGGTATGAGATGATATCACTGAGATAAGGCTTCTGCCAGTTGTACTCTGGATGCTTTTTAAGAAAGTCCGCGGCAATAAAATCATAATCACAGCCATGACCCCATTTTGCCCAGAGTTTCATCTTATCGGCTAATTCACTATCAGTGACTTCAGCGCATATGGAACCGCCTGGATAATAAGGATCATAACCCCACTCAGGAAGACCGCGTGGATCGAGCTCAACATGACCACATATTGTGTTGGCAGTTCTGATGTATTTCTCATGTGAAGGATCGTAGTGGTCTGCCTGGAATTTCTTTGCAATATCAACATCTATTTTTCCGTAATAACTCTCCATGAATTCGATCTCTCTCAGGCGTCGGCAAATAGCTGTGCTATTAAGGTTATTATAATCAAATACAGTCTCTTTTTTAACCTCTGGACTGAGAGCCATATTGCTGCCAACATAGTAGCCGTTAAATGTACGCCAGATATGATAGTTCTTCAACCCCAGCTCAAGACGTGCAATCTCTCCTGTTTTTATGTCACCGATTAACCAATCATTGGCATAGGCCCCATTAACACTGGTGACCATTATCTTAATCCAATCGTCAATGTTATTAGCGTATTGTACTGCTTTTCTGATTCTTACAAAATTTGGAAGTGCTTTAGGATTGTAGCCGACAAATTCGGAAATAGTCGTTTCACTCACCATCAGACCACCGCTGTTGATCCAGAAATCAGTACCGCCGTATATCCAACCAGGGAAACCCTGGGTTATTATTCTGTAACCCTTTTCTGGGACCATATCCATCCATACATTCCAGTAATTGCAGAATAGATAATCATACCATAGACTATGAGTCAATACAATTCTACCGTCACGTGTGGCATCGCCAGTAGCAATGAAAGCACTGCAGCCAGGTCCTGGTGGATGTCTTTTGAGGTTGGGAGCAATACCGAATTGCGTTTCATCTCCTGTCTCGGCTGAACTCACCGTGGGTAGGTAGTACCAGGCAAGATCAATCCAGCCATTCCAGGCCCAAAGATCGAGATAGTCGATTCCTGTGACTCCGGCAGCTGCGATTCCATCAGCCATACCCTCAAATTCTTTTTTGTATTCGTCGGGCATTATTTTTTCCCACTGCTTTTTTGCAGCATTCCGGTACCAATTCCATTCCTTATCAGTAGCATTTTTTAGATAAAACTTCATTACTTCCAAGGCCTTATCTGTCTCGGTAGCCACAAGATATCCCCGCTGATAACCAAGCTTATAAGGATCTCCTTCAATGTGGATATAAATCCAGCCTTCTTTTTCCTCCCTGTAGGCCCCTTTTATGAGTTCTTCGTGGCTTTTCACTGCTAACGCAATTTTCGGAGAAATCAGCAAAACAATTGCCACCATGAGTAATGCACGGCATAATATTCCCCTTCTCATCTTCCGCCTCCTTTCGTTGAGATGATATTACTCTCTTGGGTTTCTTTTTTGCCTTCCGGTGCCTCCTCGCGTCTATCGGATTTTTTTGTCCTCTCAAGAAAACAGTTGAACTGCACTCGAGAGAATAGGCCTATTGAGTACCCCTAGATTTCTCTTTCCTCTCGTGTATTACATAAAAAGAGGTGAAAAATCCCTGTAACTCCGTTTATCAAAGAACAACAACGAATTATAGACTCATAGGACGACTATTATTAATCCACCCAGACAACAAGGGTACGAAAAAGATTGTGTAGCAATGTATAGAACCGAATTCCTGATGAATTCTCATCCCCCTACCCCTATTCGATCTGTAAAGAAGATTTATTGTTAATTATTTGTATTACTCAGAGCTTTTGTTATTAATTTCTATTATCTATTTATTATATTGTGAAAATAGAGTTTGTCAAGTAGCAATTTTCATCCTAAATGATCTCACGAAAAGAGGGCTGTTTGATCAAAAAACAGGTTATTAGTGTTTTTAATATTATGGGTCAGAGGACATTTGGCAAACTTCGATAGTGTAGTCTGGCATTGGATATCATAGCATTGAATACTATTCAACACGTTTCTTCAGACATTTTCAATTGACTTAACGAAAAAATCTATTATAATTGTACTAAGGGTTAATCAGAGATAAAGGTAAGGGACAGAAATTATAATACTATTCCCTGTATCCTGCTTCCTGTACCCTATCGTGGCGCCCGTGCGCAAAATTGACATAGAGTCAAAAGATGTAATGAAAAGAGAATCGTGTCAACACGGCGCACGCCTTCCTGCCTGTCGCTTGAGATCTACGGGCAGGGGGTTTAAAGGCAT
>CP070664.1:261535-265315 GCA_020355325.1 Caldifarciminota bacterium | reverse complement strand
TTTATGGGGCGAGATTGAGTCTTGGGACACCGGAAACCTAAAAGAAAACGAAAAGAAGGTTTTGGAAGCAATCAAGATTCTCTTAAATTCAATTGACGAAGATCAGATGATTTACAACAAGAAAGCGATCTATATTTATCTTCTAGAACTCACCGGTCTCAACACAAATAAGATCGTAAACAATCTCAATAAACACCGTGTAAAATATCGGATTTTTAAGAAAAATTGGGTTAACGGCAAAATATAAACTTCGTCGCTTCTAATTATTACGGAGCACGAATATCATGAAAAAGCAAGATGATTATCTTGATGAAGCCATCGAGAACATCAGAAAAGATCGCGAGATCACAAAAGATTTATTAAACGACCTTATCGTTTATCTTAGCAAAGACGAAGCACGCCACACGGAAGTAGGCACCGTCGCTGCTAAGTATGTTGAGACTTTACAACGCTCCAACGAGCAACTTGTAAAACTTGTTACTCTTTTGGAGAAAAAGAAGAGCGCATCTACCGGTCTTACCGATGATGATAAGTCAGAGATTTTTGACTTGCTCAACGGAGACAACTAATGCCAGATATGTCAGGGTTCATTGACGCTCTCATTGAGTTATTTGGCGCAAGCCAAGATGTCGTTCCAGAGGATATAGAGACGGCATTTGGCAGTTCCGTTTATCGAAGTGTCTTTAGAGAACAATCGGCTATTGGGCAAAACCTTATCGAGTCTCTTAATGGCGGCGAAGCTGGTTTATATGCTCTTGTTTTAGCAAATAGAGCGAGTTATGAACAACAACAAGCAATATCTGAAAACTCAGTATGGAACTATCTTACTAACGTTTGGAACAATGGAAATACTGAAGAGGCAGAAGAAGATCCAGCGCGAACTTTGACAAACATATTAAACTTTCCAGAGTATTTTGTTTTTATACTCTCGCGTTCAAACGAGGAAAATCCAATACCAACCGTGGTGAGCAGCAATGAGATCTTTTCTACCGAGTATATATTCTTAAACTTAGAAGCATATCCAGTAGCGCGAATGGTGTCCAAAAGGTTTAAAAACACTGATTTAAAATCAGGATCACTTATCAAGGTACAATACGAAAACGCACAAACAAGAGATCTGCTTTCGGTGATTGATATTGTAGAAACTGATGAAAACTTTACAGGACTGGTAATGGCTTCACTCGAAGCAAAGTCGGCTCAAAGCAACATCGAACAATGCGCCACTGATTCAATCTTAACAGGCGTCACACATCCATCAGGTGATCCAATCGGAGGAACAGAAACCTAATGTCTCAGTTACCAACAACTCAAAGTACAGAAGCACAAACACCAATTGTATCTACATGCGATGCCTCTACTCTCGATACACAGACTCGGTTTACTGGTGGAGTAGAGCCTGTATTTGGCGATACCCCATCTACAGCCGCTGATATCAATGCAGCATATCCAGAGATAGCCGCTGTGCCTGGTTGGGCGGAAAAAATTGTAGAAGTTGCAGGCAGACTAAGAATTCCAGACCCAGGTTGGCTTGCAAACGCTATGTGGTTCGAATCTCGCCTTGATCCTGCTGCTACAAATGCATCATTTGGTTGCACTGGTTTAATTCAGTTTTGCCCCAACTCAGGTGCAAAAAGAGTAGGCAAGACAACAGATGAGTTAAGGGCTATGGGTGCTATTGAGCAAATGGATTATGTTGAGATATATTTAAGCGATTATAGGGGCAGAATGAATACTTCTGCTGATTTATATATGTCAATTTACTTTCCAGTAGCAGTTGGAAGAGGTCCGAGTTACAACATTTATAATTGGTATTTTGTTAACAAGGGTGTTAATGCTGCCACGAGATACTTAAATGCCAACAATGGCATAAGAACTTCTGGAGATTATCAAAGCTTTGCAGATAGAGGTGCTCGCTTGCCAACTGCACTAGCATAGCCAGTTGTTTAATTTTACAAACTATTTATTATTATGAGCAATACAACCAAATCAGTAGACACCTCTGGCGTTCCATCAACAATTCAAGAGATAACCAATACAGACTCTGTTTATGCAAATGGCGGCGCAAACCGTGGTGTTTTTAATGACACTATTTTAGAGGCTGTTCCAAAATATATTAGGTCTGCTGCCGAAGAAGTTATTAGCAAAGGCAACTCTCATATTGTCCTCGGAAGAGATCGCCCTGCATCAAGAGCATCTGGTTATGGCGGACAAGGACACACGCAAGCCTCATCAATTGATCTTGTTGTTGGAAGGGGTGGTCCATCACCCGATGCATCAATAAATGTTGATCCAAACTTTCGTTCCGATGGCGCAAGAGTGTATATCAGTCAAAAAACAGATATTGATACAAATTTTAATCTTGCATCTGGGGCACAGGGCAACCTAACTGCTCGCTCTGGTATCGGCATAAAAGCAGATGCTGTTCGAATTATTGGTACTGATGGAATTAAATTTGTTACAAGAGCCGAGCCAGAAAACTCAAAAGGCGGTTCAGCATCTTACAACGGCATTGAGTTGATCGCCTGTAACGATGAAACAGATATTCAGTCAATCGTCAAGGGTGAGAACTTAGTTGAGGCGCTACAGGAACTTGAAGCAAGGCTATCCGAGTTGTCTTCAATTGTTTTAAATCACCTCAAGAATCAATTGCAGTTTAATTTAAAAGTTGCTTCACATACACACGGTTCGCATACACACGCTATCACTCCCCAAGGCATCGCTCCAGAGAGCGTCGGAGTTTCGAATTCACTTCGCCCTGCTGGTATAAATGCAACAATGGATGCAGCCGAGGGCATGATTGATAATTATAAGCACAGGATCAATACAAATATCCTCTGGAAAACTAAATACTTAAACTCCGCATCAAGCAAATATATTTGCAGTAAATACAATAAGGTCAACTAATGTCGCTAACACAAGATTGGAGATTCAGAAATGAGTGTTCCCCGTTTCAGGACGAGGAGAACTATTACATCACAGTTGAAAGCCAATATGAAACTCCTAATGACGAAAAAGAGCAGCGACTGACTGAGGCACAACGTGAGGGTGTTTTTAAATTATTAAAGTTTTACGGAAAAGACACCACAGGTGTATTCGAAGAACAAGGTGGTGTTTTTGACGCATCAAATGTAGAGGACTATTATGTAGCGTATCGCCCTTGTGTTCGCATGAAAGTGCTTGTATCGATTCCCAAGTCGGTTTTCGATGCGGTTGATGATGATCCTACTGCATGTGATATCAATAAGCCTGCTGAGGGTTTCCTATCCGCATTTATCCCCATCGGACAAGCCACCACTTCCATAGAGCTTGTAGCACAGGGTTTAGAATCATTATTGCCAGAACTAATCAAGTCCGACAAGTTTATATCAAATGTTAACATAACGCGAGAAATTAAAAGACTTCGAGCCGCTGGGAGGGCAATAGACAGATACATTAACCTCAATGATATTCCCCCCTCTGATATCCAAGACCCAGAGTGTGTTCAGTCAAACGAAGTTGATCGTGAATTAGAAATTGGTTTTTCATTTGATTATAAAGCAGTGTTTGCCTTGGTTGAGAGAGAACAATATACAATTGGTTACGATTGTTTTTTGGCAACCCCTGAACTGAGTCACATTACTACTGTAAACTATCTCATCAATCTCAAACCAATGTTGCAAGAACTTACCGAAAAGCAGAGCGCCTCATTTAATGCTTTTGCCTTTTTAGCGAGATATACATTAACAACCCCAGTTTTAGAAACTAAACAGAAACCCCTTGATGGTTTGGACAAGTATGATC
>CP070664.1:258304-261435 GCA_020355325.1 Caldifarciminota bacterium | reverse complement strand
CGCATCATGGTTACGAGTACAATCCTCGAAAAAAGATTGCGACCTTGAAAATTACAGGGTTTGTAAAAAGAGGTAAATTGTGGCGACGCATTGTAGAAATACATAGGGAACGCGGCTACACGTTGAGCGAGATAAGGGAAGGTCTTAAAAAGGCTGGCTCGAGAGAACTTGCGTGCTGGGGCAATATTCGTCGAATGACGAGGCCGACGAGAAAATCAGGACGGTTTTGGTTTGTTACGCAGCACAAGTAATGAATATCGGAATTAGTACACTCTTCAATCTCGATTTGCCTCTGGAAACAGTGGTACCCATGGTCAAGAAGGCGGGTTTCGACGCTTTGTCGTTGATGGAAATCGGTGAGGAAGGGTCGGTATTCCTTACGACAGAGGAGCGCACAGGCATAAAAAGTATGTGCAACGATTATGATATAACAATCGATTCACTACATGCCCCTCTCGGATCGGACATCGATGTTTCGAGTTCAGATACTCGAGTTCGTATGTACAGTGTCGGTGTGGTAAAAAGAGCAATCGATGCGTGCATCGACATTGGATGCAAGATCGTATGTCTCCATCTGAGTAATGATTTCGAGGATCCCGAACTCGATACACGGATCAAAACGGCACACGAGAGCCTCCACCATCTTGTTCCGTATGCGAGACAGCATGGCGTATGTATTGCCCTCGAGAACTTGTTCAGGCAGAATTCGATTGTGCTCTTCGATCATATGCTCACGCAATTTCAAGAGAAGAACATAGGTGTCTGTTATGATAGTTCGCATGCACTGATCGCTGGTGATCTATTCACTCCTCTGGAACGGTATAGGGAAAGAATTATGGCGGTGCATATCTCTGATAATAGAGGACAGACAGACGACCATATACTGCCGTACGAAGGAGTTATCGACTGGAATGCATTTGCTCGACGCTTTGCACGTATCAACTACGCGGGCACATTTTTACTCGAAGTAGACATGCAAAATTCCTCGTTCAAAGAGCCGACAGTCTTTCTGGACGAGGCATACAAAAGAGCGAAGAAAATTATTTCGTTACTGCAAAGTATAAATAACGAGTAGAATTAAATAAAAGGCAACGTAGCATACACGAACACTACAGTACAAAATTGCATGTTACTAGTTGAAGAAAAAGCTATAGAAAAAATACGTTCATTATTGCGCCTTTCTTTGGCGAAAACAATTTATTCTACTCCTAAGGAATAACCATTTTATTGACTTTATTTGTATAATAACTATAATAGCCCCGTTCGATAGTTGTACAATTGTACAACTATCGAACCACAATGAAAGGAGAATGTATGAATAGGGAAGTACATGATAAACCAATGAAAGAGATTTTATATCGAGAGTCGCGCGTAGCGAAGGCGCTGGGAGATCCTGCAAAGTATACAATAATCGATTTACTGCTACGGCATGGACCGATTAATGTTATTGAAATTGCGAAGAACGTTCACCGTTCGAAGTCAACCGTTTCGCATCATTTATCAAAACTGAAAAGTCTGGAGCTTGTAAGATATGAAGCAAAAATAGATGGTGTCTACTATTGGATAAAATATCCGAAAGAACTGAGGGCCATAGTAAAATCGCTCAAAATGTTTATCAAAAGAACACAACGGGGATTAACACATGAAACGTAAGTTCCTGTTCGATAGTTGTACAATTGTACAGCTATCGAACAGCTACGGCGATCTCAAATTTGTGGGTATTGTAGGTATTGTGGGTATCGTGAGTATTATCGGTATTATGAGTATTGTGGGCATTGTGGGTTATGAGGAGGCGTGATGCGAGAAGCATTGTTTGATAGGGTAGCGAGATTTTATGATTATGAAATTGAAGATTTTATAAAAAATATCAATGATGTCCCTTTTTATATCGAGTATGCAAAGAAGTGTGGGGGAGAGGTTCTCGAGTTAGCCTGTGGAACTGGACGTGTCCTCATACCACTTGCCAAAGAGGAGATAAAAATCACCGGTCTCGATGCATCAAGAGAAATGTTGAATGTTGCCAGGAAGAAGATCGATGCTTTAGATAGAGGCACACAACGTAATATCGAGCTCGTCCAGGAAGACATGAGCAGGTTTGATTTACATAAGACATTCTCACTCATTTTCTGTACCTTCCGTTCATTTCAGCACCTTGTAACAAGAGAGGAACGAGGGAAATGTCTTGAATGTGTTAACAGACATCTCACCAAAAATGGGATTTTCATTCTTCATCTTTTCGTCCCCTGGCATCATCTTCTTGCTCAGGAAAGGCGAAGTATGTATTTAGGAAAATTTTATGATAAGGAAAATGATGTCTATGTTACGCGTCGCTCTGAGGTTGTGTTTAATCTCGCACAACAGACACTTCATGAGGATCGATTTTATGAATGGACCGATAAGCAAGGTAATTTCCAAAGACACGTCTGGTCGTTTGATTTTGCCTATTTGTTTCGGTATGAAGTGGAATTGCTCCTCGAAAAGCACGGTTTCAGAGTCGAAGAAGTTTTTGGTAGTTTTGATAAATCGCCATACAATTACTACTCAGGTGAACAGATTTTCGTAGCGAGGAGGGAATAGGTGAACAGGGGAGACATAAAAATAAGAGATGCCAGGAGAAGCGACATCGACGCGATATATCAGCTGTGGATCGAATCGATGAAATATCACGAAAGATTCGGTCCATCGATATTTGGATTTGATGACGAGCATGCAGCGGTCGGGAAAAGATTTATAACGGATCAATCAAAAAAGGCGACAACAATTTTGATCGTTGCTGAGAAAAGTGGGAGGATTATAGGCTATCTCTTAGGCGAGATACGAGACCGATTGCCATTTCAGAAATTGAAGAAGACAGGATACATCTTTGATATCGTTGTTACAGAAAAGGAACGTCATAAAGGAATCGGCAGTTTGTTGTTACAAAGGTCTTTTGCATTTTTCAAGAAAAACAATATGAATACTGTCATGCTCAGTGTTTCCGAAGAAAATATCGAGGCGATCAAATTTTACGAAAAACATAGCTTCACGACCTATTTACGGAATATGGTGCGTGTAAAAATATAAGGTGCTCTCCTGTGCGTAAAACAAAAAGATATATCTATACAATACATGTGTAATATGTCAATTCAATT
>CP070664.1:230056-258204 GCA_020355325.1 Caldifarciminota bacterium | reverse complement strand
TTTGACGGTCCGCCACGCGTCATCGCGCTCGGTTTTCAGATAACCAACGGCACATTCATTGGACCACGAGATTTGTTTGCTGACCCGAGCTACGACCTCGCGCGGCAGCAGGCAAATGAGGTTGCCAATTACATTCGCCGCCATGGTCCATTCGAACCACAACGTCTGCCACTCTCTGATATGGAATATACTACTCTTCCCCAGGTGCTCAACAAATTGAAGGATAAATTCAAATAAAAATTGTTTATGAATCCTGCGACGCTCGCATTACTCGCCTTATTACTCTTTGGACAAACGAACGGTGAGCCTTTTTTTGAGGAAGTAACCCCAGGGTTGAGTGGCATTTTCGTACCACTCAGCTCTTCCTATATAAGTCATACAGAATTGTCAATTTCGGTAGGTTCTGTTCTGTCCGCATATGAACTATTTCCTTATGAGAAGAGAGCGACATCTCCGGCGGTCTTCGGTGAATTTGGCATTGGTCTTTTTAACAGATTCGCGTTGTTCCTCAAGGCGGGGACATATCCCAAAAATGAGACGGACAGGCGTGCGAACCTTTTCGGTGCAGGTATCCGGTATAGCATCCTTAAAAATGAAAACCGAGAACATCTCTCTCTTCGTTTCTCGTACAACACGTTCAGCGATTTGAGATTCCATCCACAAGATCCAAATTTTACTGCACAATACAGCCGACTGTCAAACTTCCAGATAATTACAGAAGTAAACAAGAAATTTGTGGGGCTATTTTTCGGCGCCACTGTCGGGTATCAGTTTAATGTTATTGACGGATCATATTGGCAAGAATTGGTAGGTACCGTCACTGAGTTTGATGAAACGATAGGTTCTTTTTTGGTGAAGTTCAATATAGAAAAAAGACTCGCGTGGTTTGGGTTCGGCCTCGGAGCCAGCATCAGTAAGAGTAGCCCAGCCGTGAGTGCATGTGTATCCTTCTATAAGTGATATTCATCACGAGCATCATACTGTTCACTCAAATTTTTGATCCCGGCGCTACGGGTTATACATTCTTGAAACTCGGTATTGGTGTACGTCCTGTAGCAATGGGTAGTGCTTTCACAGCATTGAGTGATGATGGTAACGCTATATTCTGGAATCCCGCTGGGCTTGGAATTGTTGAAGGTTACTACGTCTCGGGAATGGCGATGAACCATCTTGAATATTTCAATTATTACAATCTGACTTCAGCAATTCCCTTCGGAAAAAAACAAGCCGGTCTAGGCGTGGGTATTTCATACTTGACCGCAACAGATATTGAGTATTCGGAACGCGGTGAAGAGATTGGTGAATTTAGAAATTCTGATATGCTCCTGAATATTGGCTATGGTAAGGCAAATAGGTACAAGTCATTTTCATTCGGAGTGGCGGTGAAGGTTGTGCGTAGTCAATTATATACATATAGTTCCTACGGTGTCTTGGGAGACATAGGTATTATTATTAATCCGTTTAAATATGTCTATTTAGGAACGGTTTTAAAGAATGTCGGAACGCCAAGACGATTTATTGAACGGTGGGAATGCCCACCTCTTAATTTTAGGCAGGGATTAGCGGTAAAGGTTCCCCTCGGTCAGAATCAATGTGCGGTCAGCATTGATTACTCAGTATACCCCGACATTAGTCCCACATATTCAATTGGTGGTGAGGTGCGTATTCGTTCACCTCAACTCATAGAAGCGCTGGCTCAAGGTAAGATTTCTGGATTCACAATAATGGCGGGGTATCAGTCTGGTTATGAATCTGGGGGGTGGTCGGGTTTTTCTCTAGGATTTTCTATAGAGGTACTCATTGGTGAGGGTTTGGTAGTTGATATCGCTGGCCTCTTGCTTTCATACGGCTATTTAGGGACATCAGAGCGGATTGCTTTAGGACTGCATTATGTGCCCACGAGAGCGCGGGCCAAGAAATAGTATAATCACCGCCTGCATGCCAAACAATAAAACCATGGGCATGAGCAGCTGATGCACCATGGATCTGTGAAAATACATAATCACTGTTGAATGTATCTGCCCCGAACTCAAACCCTTGAACAAACGGTACGACCTTAATGTATCCCGGTAACTTGTCGAACGCTTCTTGTACCGAATCAAAATATATCCAGTAATTCCGCCAATACTCATTCACCTCTCGTTTAAAATTCCAGCCAAAATGTGAAGGATAGAGCATTGGATAAAGAACATCAATGTAGTCTGCCATCTTTTCAATATCCTGTCCCTCCGCCTTCAACTGTTGCCAGACTGCAAAACCAAAAACACAGACACCGATTTCAACATCTACCGCGTTTCGTACTTTCTTGAGAAACGTGATGATCGGCTCATAACGCTTTCCCATTACTTTTGTCAATCGTATTCGCCACACCTCGCCATCCGATGGAAACCTAATGTAGTCGTAGGCTACGGATGTAATGCCACGTTCCACAAGTTCCTTTGTGATATCGATAAGATAGTCACCTACTTTTTCTTGATAGGGATTCGTCCAGGCAATACCCTTGTTGTCGTACCAGATCTCTCCCGAGTCATCGAGTATCGCATACTTTTTATCCTGAGAAAGATAATCATCACGGAAGCAGACGATGCGGGCAACGAGCTTTACGTTATGGCGTGCTGCACGCTCGATCACGTTGTCAATATCGATGAAGCGCTTAATCGCCCATAGCTTTTTTGCTAGCGCCACATTTGACGCATAGGCGAGGAATCCATAGTCGCTCTTGAAATCGACGACAATCGTGTTTATCAAACCGGAATCGGCCTTGGCAAATACCCGGTTTAAGTACTCTTTGTTACCCGCTTGGTACGGATTAATGTAGACCCCTCGAATCGTACTATCTGGATGAGGGCTAAACGTTAAGGTTTCGAAGAGGACAAGTAGTACACAGAGGTTCATTTTTTTTACAATACTCCTTGCCAAGTTTTACCAGTAATGCATGATATTCATTGTAAAGTTGTACACGTTTGGGGAGGTGATTTTCAAAAATCGTGCGTGCGGCATCATAGGAGAGACCATAGTCAAATATATTATGCCTTGAAAATATTCTGCGTGTATAAATATCGATGACAAAGACTGGACGAACAAATGCGTAGAGGAGTATCGAATCGGCAGTCTCATGTCCGATTCCAGGTATCGCGAGTAATTCAGTTCTCAAGATTTCCGTTGTCTGAGATTTTACGTTTTTGGTGTTGCCATTGTAATTGTTCACATAATAACGTAAAAAAGCGAACAGTCTTTTTGTCTTGAGCCTGTAAAAACCCGATGGTCTTATCAGGCGTGGAATGGACCTGCGGTGCTTGAGAAGTTTTTTTGGGTCTAAAAGCCCAGCCTTTTTGATATTGTTCATCGCCGTTATCACGTTGCGCCAGTTTGTATTCTGTGTGAGAATTGCTCCAACCATGATTTCAAACGGCGTATCACCGGGCCACCAATGTTGAGGACCGAATGTTGTGTAGAGTAGCTTATATATCCTCTGAATGAGGTTATAGGTTTTCATGGGACCCTGTGAAAGATATCTGTAGCCAAACAGTTAGTTGAGGTGGTATGCTATGAGGTGATACTCACTGTTTCCTGCAAGAAATTGGACCACTCCTATGTCCGGAGCATATAATTCCTCCACATAGGTGTCATTAATAATTGTCGTGTCAATCGCCATGAGCGTTTCACGCACCGAAATTTCTACTCTGTAGACATCACCGTCATACAGGCCACTACTGTATTCATCCACAGAGACCACTCCGCTCACGTGATATGCAGCTTTTACCCATTCTCCAGAGAGTTCGAGAGAATCGACGAGAGAATCATTAAATGTGTTGCCATCGAGAAGGGGAAGTTCGATCCTCATGATGAAGTCTTCGATTATTGTATATGTCTCACCAGAGAAGTTGTACACGATGTTAATATAGTCCGAAATTCCATTATCGTCTTTTGTGCGATATGTTACGTATCCATCAGCACTTATTGGAAAACACTCGACATTCAAAATTGTGTCGAGGGGTTCCACTTCGATGAAGAGTGTATCATTGGCGCTCGTATATCGCCACCAATTACCTTCGTCCAATGGGAAATAATCACTCGATGCCCGTTGAATTATGTGATTCTCGCAGGAAAGGAGCAGAAGGGCAATAAGCGCGAAACACATAACACTATATGCTCTCTTCCCCTGATAAAATGTGTAGTATATTATATTACTATGCGATACGTAATTAAAGTTCATAGTCCAATCCCAGTTTTATGTTAAAGAATCCAGCTTGTTCCTGAGAGTCGGTAATACCTTCATAGCAAAACTTCGGATAGATGCGCAAGCGATTAATGAAAAAGTTAATGAGAAGTCCAATACGGTAATTAAATGCAAAACCAGATTCTCTATTTTTGTTTATTGATCGTGTAACATAATCGGCGCCACATCCTATGACTGGAGAAAACCTCCAGTTACGCTGAGACATTTCGAATCGAATTCCCGTTGTTGTGAATGAGTAACCAGCATTTTCACCACGATAGAATCTCGTTTCAAATGCAAGCGTACTGTTGATGATTTTAAAGTCGCGACCTGCAAAAAGTACGAATGCAGTACCTGCGTTGAGGTTATTGAAACGAACTGCGGGTTGGCTATAACCACCCTCAATGCCTACGGACAGTGCAGTCAGATAGAACAGAAACATTGTTAATAATACTTGGAAAAAATCGAATGTCAACAATATAAATAATGAAGTGATACCCATAAATGCGTATAAAAAAAGAGATAATACGATGTGTGACCATGTTTATGATTGACTGAAAAGTATTATTTTATATAATGTCCTATGCGTGCAATGGTATTAGAGAAACAGCAGCCACTCGAGAACGATCCTTTAATCTTAAAAGATATTCCCACCCCTGAACCAAAGGAAAAGGAGATACGGGTAAAGATAGCGATTTGTGGTGCCTGTCGGACCGACCTTCACATTGTTGAGGGAGAACTACCACCACATAAAATGCCCGTCATTCCTGGCCATCAGATTGTTGGAAAAGTCGAGAAGTTAGGAAAGAATGTACGGAAGTTCAAGCTTAACGATAGAGTAGGTATACCCTGGCTCTATAAAACCTGCGGGAAGTGTACATACTGCAGAGCAGGAAAAGAAAATCTCTGTGAAAATGCAATGTTTACCGGGTATGATGCTGATGGTGGTTTTGCCGAATATACTGTAGTATCAGAGGATTTCGCCTATTCGTTACCGGGCAACTATACGGCTCGAGAGGTTGCTCCTCTGCTCTGCGCCGGGGTCATTGGGTATCAGGCATTACAAAAAACGGGTTTAAAGAATCAAGGAAAACTGGGATTATTCGGGTTTGGTTCTTCTGCACATATTATTATCCAGGTTGCAATTCATCTCGGTCTCGATGTCTATGTTGTCTCGAGGACGCAAAAGGAACTCGATCTCGCACAATCGCTCGGCGCACAATGGGTTGGCCGTATCGACGATGATATGGGCACAAAACTCGACGCAGGCATTGTCTTTGCACCGAGTGGTGAATTACTCATTGAGTCTTTAAAAAAGCTTGATAAGGGTGGTATTATTGTTTCTGCCGGGATTTATACGACGCCACTGCCCGGTTTTGACTATTCGCTCATCTATCCGGAAAAGTGCCTCACCTCGATTGCCCATACGACACGAGAGAATGTTTTGGCATTCTTGAAAGTAGCCTCTGAATTTAAGATTAAAACACGGGTCAATGAATACAAATTAAAAGATGCTAACCAAGCTCTTTTGAATATTAAGAATTCAAAAATATCTGGTTCAACAATACTTATTATTGAGTAGAAAGTAGAAAGTCCCGACACAAAAGTCGGGATGCTCGTTTTCACTACCAAATTAAAATTTGGGGGAAAACGGCATAGACAGTAGATAGTAGGACTTATTACTTTAATAAAACGATAGTAGTTGTCGCAAAAGATGTTTCGCCAGCCAGCCTGCAAAAATACACACCGCTTGGAAGCGTTGCGCCGTTCGTGTCTAGACCTTTCCACTGTACTGCATAAGAACCTGTGGTTTGAAATTCGTCAACCAGGGTAGTGATATGTTTACCCATCCTGTCAAAAATCTGCAGGCTAACATATTCTGCGCGCGAAATGCTGTAGCTTATGATAGTTGAATAGACGAATGGATCAGGGCTGATATGCAGTTGTAGTTTCTGAACAGGAATCTTCGTTACTGTTTCTGCAACTCCAGGAAGGAAAACACCGATCATATCCTGTACCAGCTGTTCCCATGTGCTGTAGGGATTTGGGTCGCGACCATCAATCGCCCAAAAACTGGTGAGCGAGTCATTACTGAGTATGCCTGGATAATAAGTCCACTCGGTGTCTTTGATGATGTGGTGTGCATCTGCATTGGGCGTAAGGTCATCAGGATAAAATTCCGGAAGATACCAGTAGTCTGCATAGATATGAAAGAAATTCCCTGCGGCTTCTGCCAGACCCTGTATGTGGGTTGATGGAGCACCGAAAACATAATTTTCGATAAAGGTCTCGAGGTTGAAGTTATTTTGGAAGAAAGAAATGTTGACGTTACTGTATATAGCATCCTGTCCGATTAGCCAGAACCTTCCACCGCCGCTTATATAACTCGAAATATTGAGTTGGTCATCATCAGTGAGTGTTGGGGCGTCGAAATGGTCGTAGTTATTCCAGATAACGAGGTCATATTGTTGCATCGTTGTGAGGTCAGGACCATCTTCATAGGGATCTTCGGTCGGGCCGAACCAGTCAAAGCCATCGGGTCCCACGATGCTGGTTAAAACGCCATGCCACAATGGGTCAGGATGTGTCGCTACTCCCCAGCCTGCTGGGTCTTCGACAAATAGAATACTGGCCTGCCGTAAACTTGTTGGAGATTGGTATGCGAGCGCCTTAGAGATGCACAGAACGTAACTTATCATAATAAAACTGTGTACATAATTTTTCATATATCCTCCTTTTTTTATTTTACTATACATTTAGATTTTGTCAATGATTTAAAATCTTGTACACACATCGGGATTGAGTCCATAATATTCTTGCATCTCTGTCGTCGAGGTCTCGGATTTTTTTTCAGAAACCCCATAATAAAAAAGCGGGGTCAGATGACCCCGCTTTACGATTTCACTTCGCCTGTTACTTGACGACGACTACATTGGCAGTGCGAGTCATATCAGCATATGTTAGTCTCACAAAGTAGATTCCATTGGCAACATCCACTCCTCTAGTATCCCTGCCATTCCAGTTCACGTTGTATGAACCCGCTTGCTTATAGGCATCAATCAACGTAACGACGCGTTGGCCGAGTGTGTTAAACACTTCAAGTTTAACATTGTCGGCAACGGGGATAGCAAAGCTAATGACTGCTGTCTGAACGACTGGAACTGGCCGAACATTGAGCATTAATTCGTGTGCGGATTTTCGATAAGGGGTCTCTTCAACACCCGGGGCAATGCCGAATGCATCGAGCATACCAGTTACCATCTCAATAACTGCTGGCCAGTGATTAGTATAGGTGGCGTCTCGAGGATCAATTGTCCAGAATGCAGTTTGCCACTCCCCGAACCCTGGATAGAAAATGCCGATAACGACATTATTCCATGTTTCTTCAATGACGCCATGGCAGCCGACTCCGGCGTCAGGGACTAATGAATCAATCCAGAATGGATTGGCTTGGTAATCGGAAACTGCGGTCATGCTGATTGACTCGAGCTCTGCGAGTCCATGAACCGGCACCGAATCTACGCCACTAATGTAATCCTCGACTGCGTCGGAGAGATGGAAGTAAGTGTCCATCCAGAAGTACGGGATACCAGTATAAAGGCCATCTTGACTGATCAACCAGACCTTGCCGCCTCCTGTAAGATAGTCGCCAATATTAGACTGATCATTCTCGGTCAATGCTGCCGGCGGTGCGAACCAGACATCATAGGTATGCCAGATGACGAGGTCATACATCTGCATAGTAGCGAGATCAGGGCCGTCTTCATCGACGAAGTAGATTGGACCATACCATCCATAGTTACCGTCGCCGAGAATCTCAGTGAGCAAGCTATCCCATAACGGGTCAGGCTTGTCCAGTGGTCCAAAGCCAGAGTCACCCGGGTCCTCAACAAACAATACGCTATTCTGAAACAGGGCTGGACGATAGGGAGTCGCATTATTGTCTGAAGCAACTCTCTTGGTTAACAACCTACCTTGAGAATCACTTGTACGGGTATATTGGTCTGCGAAGGCCAGAGAGACTGACATAATACATAGGAGTACAATACCGATCTTTAGAGAGTGTCTCATAACACCTCCTTTTTGTTATGTTAGTTAGACCTGCTATTATAATTAATATTATTTATTTGTCAATAGGGCTTGACCACCTCAACAATGCGATTGTCGCCGATATGGCAGCGGAAGACGATTTCTCGTCTACCCTCCTCAGCTTCTTCACGAATGAGCTTTTCATAGTGGAAAACATCTTCCCACACGCCCCTCACCTTGACGCGTTTCGGGTGTGTATATAAGTCCTTACCGGAATACCACTCAACCTCTTCTACAATTTTATGCAGTTTGTCATTTGTCATTGGTAATTTATCATTCTTTCAATCCGGTTCTCGCATAAGATTCCGTGATCTGCCTCTGTACAAAGACATAGAGAACGATTAAGGGCATTGTTGTGAATGTGGAGGCAGCGCAGAGCAAAGGATAGTTTGTCGACTCTGCCTGGGCAAAATAGGCAAGCCCGGTTTGAATAGTACGCATGGCATCAGAATGCGTAACAATGAGGGGCCATAAGAATGAATTCCAGTTAGTGGCAATTTGAAATATCCCCACCGTGATCAAAACTGCTTTTGATAGGGGAAGGACGATATTCTTTAAAATTTGCAAGTGATTTAAACCATCAATCTTCGCGGCATCAAAGAGTTCTTGAGGGATTGTCTTGAAATGCTGTCTCAGAAGAAAGACCGAGAAGATATTAACACTCCAGGGAACGATGAGGGCGAAGAATGTGTCGATCCAGCCAAAACGGCTTAAGATCACATATGAGGGCACGAGGTAAACCGGCATCGGGATCATCATCATTGCCAAGAAAAGGGTAAAGAGCGTGTCGCGGCCAAAGAATTGTAAGCGGGCAAAAGCATAGGCGGCAAGCGTCGAGGTGACAAAGACGAGCAGCGTCGTCCCGAGGGTCATGATTATTGTGTTTAAAAAATATCGCGAGAAATCTACCTGCCTAAAGGCTTGAATGTAATTCAAAAACTTCCACGTCTCTGGAAAGAGGTTCGGAGGAAATTGTAATGCCTCGACCTGGGTCTTGAGCGACGTGGAGACCATCCAGAAAAATGGCAGCAACATCCATAGCGCACCGAGAATCAGGAGGATATGAATGGCTGTCCTTGCTGATTTATTCATAGTAAACACGTTGCTCAAGAAATCTTTTCTGAAGTTGGGTTAGAGAGAAAATGATGATAAAAATGACAAAGGCGATGGCATTTGCGTATCCCAGATTCCATAATCTAAATGACTGCTCATAGAGATAGTACACCACGAGGCTCGTTGTGCCGAGAGGACCGCCGGGTGGTTGGGTCATGACATAGACGGGTGTAAAGGTATTAAAGGCGATGATCGATTGGGTGACTAATAAATAGAAAATAGTAGGAGAAATAATCGGTAGCGTCACGTGGCGGAACAGCTTCCATCCTCTTGCGCCGTCGATTCGTGCGGCCTCATAGTATTGAGCAGGAACATTTTGTAATCCTGCCAGACTGATGATAATGCAGTAACCGAGATTGTGCCATATGGCCATGATAATGAGTGCAAGGAGTGCAATTGATGGTCCAGTGAAGAATCCTGCCACCTGTATGTTCAATGGTGCTAATAGTATTTCAAAAACACCCCGCGAGTCGTTCAGCCATTTTAATCCGCTCAAACCGAAGAGATTAAGAGCTGCATTAAATATTCCCCGGTCTGGATTGAATATCCATTTCCATACGACGGATATCGCTACGATCGACGTTACCACTGGCAAAAAGTATAATGTTCGATATGCGCTACGGCCTTTAATCTTTTGATTCAAGAGAGAGGCAAAGAACAAAGATATGATTATTGTGAGTGGAACAACGAATAGTACGTACCAAAATGTATTACCGATCGATTCGTAGAATTTAGGGTCGATGAATAGTCGCGCAAAATTTTTTAACCCAATGAACGTAAGCGGTCCGGCAATGCCCCAATTAAAGAGACTCATCCGTATCGCCTGCAGTATGGGATACAACCGAAAAATAGCAATGACTAATAATGCTGGCAGAATAAAGAGATATCCGCTCAAATCGACACGCCGGCGCATAAGAAATCATATTTAATTGATATTTCCTGTCAATGGGGTAAGGAGCGAATGCTTACCACTTTCGGAATTTAGTCTGAAACGCACAATGCTTGACATCATTTTGTTTCTATATATAATAAAATTATGACATACATGTTCCTCTTTCTCCTGTTTACAAAGAGTGAAATATTTCTTATACCAAATGATGCAGTTGAGATAGATATCTGGCGCCAGGAGGATCTGAGTGGTCGATACTACGTTGATGCCGACACTAGTTTAAACATTCCCCTTCTTGGGAAAATATCGATCAAGGACATTCCTCTTGACTCCCTCCATACCATGCTCATGGAACAATTCCACAACTATTACAGCGATGTGTTTCTTAACATTTACTTCTATTACCGGATAAATATCTTTGGCGAGGTTAAGGCACCGGGTTATTACTATATAAAGAGCGAGGATAATTTGGCCAATCTATTGGCACAAGCAGGAGGTCCAACCGAACGAGGCAGTTTGGGCAGCATACGCGTTCTTAATGTCGGGATGGAGAGGACAGTCAATTTTGAAGAAATTTTGAAGAGTAGTAGCGATATTAATGATTTGAATTTGATCCCAGGAGATGTGGTCATTGTGCCGAGGCGATTCATGCCTGCATTTCAGGAATGGTCAGTGTTCTTCTCACTGGGGACACTTCTGTTGCAAATGTATATTGCTGTGGCCAAATGAAATCAGAACCGACACTTCAGGACTACCTCAGCGTCGTTATTGAGCATCGACGACTCGTCATTATTTGCGTTATTGTTGCTACGGTTGTAGCTTTAGTGACAAGCCTCAGATTACCAAAGGTCTATGAGGCGAAAGTTCGGTTTAAGCTCGACCTCTCCGAGGCGAAGCCGGTTTTTTTCTCAGAAATTTACACGCCAACGAGTGTCGATCCTGTGGAGAGCGAGTTGGAGATTATCAGGAGCCGAACATTAGCACGTACTGTTGTGAAGAAACTCGGATTGAATTTCCGCGTTCAGGGTAATTATAGAAATTTTCTTGATTCAATATCAGTTACTGATAACGCTCCTCTGGGAAGGTATTCTTTAAAGATCAATGACGACCAATTTTCCCTCGCGGCAAAAGATGGAAACATCATTGGCGAGGGCACCGTCGGCACGATGTTTGATATCGGATTTCTTACATTTCTGTTAAAAGAGAACCCGAAAGAGAATATAGAAATTGTCCTCATGGATATCGAGCGGAGTGTCGAGGAGTTGCAAGATAAAATAAGCGCCAATCAAATTAAGAACACGGCGCTCGTCCTATTGAAGGCCAAATCGACTGATGCACGCTTGGCGGCGAACATTTCGAATACATTAGCTGAAGAATATATCAACTACTCATTGGCAACCCTGCGGGAGTCGGCTCGGGGTTCAAAGGAATTCATTCAGAGCCAAATAGAGATTTTTGGTGAGGAGCTGAATAAGGCAGAGGAGAAACTACGTCAGTATAAAGAACAGAGCGGTATCTTTTTGCTCGATGAATCTGCGAAAGAGATAATTTCATCATTAGCACAATTCGAGACAGATCGGGAAAAGTCGCTCGTTGAACTCCATGAGGTGGAAAGCACTATTGAAAATCTAGAGACTGAATTATCCAAGGATGAGGCAACATACGGTGCCTATAAGAGAATGGCATCGTTTCCTACCATATCCACGAGTCCCATCATCATATCACTGAGAGAACGATTGAAAGACCTGGAGTTGCAAAAGCAAGAGCTTATTCAGAGTGGTAAAAAGAGCAGAGAGTTGATGGACATTGAGAACAAGATACAAAGCGCCGAGGAGGAACTCAAAACGGCAACAAAACAGATAGCCCTTGCTGGTCCATCAGTGAAAGATCCGATCTTCCAAGCGATTATCTCAAAAATTATTAATAACGAAACTCAAATGATTGCTCTGCAGAGCCGCATCGAGGCGCTCAACCAGATCATTGCTCGCCAGAACCATCGATTGAAGCAACTGCCTGAGGCTGAAGTAAATCTTGCTCAATTAGAACGGCAACGCTTAGCAAATGAAGAGATCTACACAATGTTGTTGAGTAAACTGGAAGAGGCAAAGATTGCCGAGGCGATGCAGATCGGAGAAGCGAGAATCATTGATTTTGCCACGGTTCCTGATTACCCTGTGGAACCTAAAACACGGCAGAATACGGTGCTCGGGTTTCTTTTAGGATTGATGATCGGTGTCGGTGGAGCTTTTCTCATCGAATACCTTGACACTACATTAAAGGACTCAAAGGAGCTCGAACAATTGACCGGGTCGTCTGTCTTGGCGACAATTCCTCTGGTAAAGAATAAAAAGCGCGCTCAAATACCAACAATCGATGAACCACACTCACAGATTGCTGAAGCCTATAGAATTTTAAGAACGAATCTCGCCTTCAGCGCGGCAGCCCAGCCAATCAAATCTCTTCTCATTACATCGACCTCACCGCAAGAGGGAAAGAGTACTACATGTATTAATCTTGGAATCACCCTCGCACTGCAGGGACACAAGACAATCCTCTTAGATTGTGATTTCAGGCGACCAATGCTCCACCGTTATTTCTCACAGGATATAGAGGTGAATAGACATGGTCTGTCTGATGTTTTGATTGACCGGTTGAAATTAAATGACGCCATTATGAAGAGTTCTATTGATAACCTCTTCTTCATTATCACTGGCACGATTCCTTCAAACCCTTCAGAATTACTGGGGTCACAGAAAATGGAGGTAGTCCTTAATACATTGAAGGATGACTACGAGTTTATCATCATTGATGCACCTCCTGCACTCGGTGTAGCAGATGCCCGTGTCCTGGGAAGAATTTGTGATGCAATTTTGGTGGTCGTTATGGCTAAAAAGACGACGCGCGATGCTACGGTCGAATTAAAGGACGCATTAGAACGTTCTGGTGAAAAGATAGTCGGTTTCGTATTAAATGGTATCGACACGGCGAGCTACTACTACCGGCATCATTACTACTACTATCATCATTCAGTTGCGTAATTGAGAAGAATCAAAGATATGCGCTCTGATATATGATGACGAGGAGCCATTCACGTACTAGTGCTGGCGAGCCATGAAAAAACGTCGAAAACGATTATCAAAACGAGGTAAATGGTTATTGATTCTTCTTGTCATGGCCATACCTCTTTTTCATTTTGGTAGGCGGGTCTATAAATTAGTACATTCAATCCATGAGGAGAGAATTTTAGAAAAGAGGATTGTAGTATTGGAAGCAGAAAATGAAGTTCTCAGGAACAGGATCAGTGAATACAAAAGAGGAACGCTCATAGAGGCTAAGGCGCGGGACGATTTGGGTATGATTAAAAAAGGTGAGAAGGTGTATTTAATTATCAAACGGTAAATGCAGATGATTCACTCTATTCTGATAACACCATTTCGCATTGAGGTCTGCCGGAGCGATATGAGTTATTCTATAGGCGAGTTGGTTGTTTTTAAAAGTAAGGAGGGTATTGACGTCGGCAAGGTCATCGGTAGCCAGAGTGATGATGTCGGGTCTATTTATGGCGAAATTTTAAGAAAAACGACGGAGCAAGATTTAGAAAAACGTGAGGAACTCAGAGAATATGAAGAGTTCTGTCTCATCGAACTGAAGCGTGCAGTAGATGAGTTTCGATTTTCTATGAAGCCAGTCTACGCCCATTGTCAATTTGACGAAGAACGGATAATTTTCTACTTTACTGCTGAAAAGAGGCTCGAGTTTCGCAAACTACACCGCTATATTTCACAAAAGCTGAATAAAAGGGTGGTCATAAAACAGATTGGGGTTCGAGACTATTCAAAGCTCTTTGGGGGCATTGGTCCCTGTGGCAGGACTCTTTGTTGCGCGACATTTTTGACTGAATTGAAATCAATTTCCCTCCGCATGGCACGTGAACAAAAATTGTATGTGTCTCCCAGTAAGTTATCTGGTATATGTGGTAAACTATTGTGCTGTTTAAATTTTGAAGAAGATTTTTATGCCGATTTTCAAGAAGATAGCTATGAGGATTCATGAACTCATTGAGTTAGTTAATATTCTAAGAAGAAAATGCCCCTGGGATCGTAGACAGACCCTCGCTTCTCTTAAAAATAATGTGATCGAGGAGGCATACGAACTGGTTGAAGCAATTGAAGAAAACAATCAGTCAGCTATACAAGAGGAAATCGGTGATATTTTATTTTTGAGCCTGTTTCTTGCGAAGGTGTTGGAAGAGGAGAGGGGTATAGATGTCGATCACGTGATCGCAGCTACGGTTGAAAAATATCGAGATAAACATCCCCACGTGTTTAAAAACGTGATTCTGTCTGATCAGAAGGAGGTATTGAAATTTTGGCAAGAGAACAAAGAAGATATATTTAAAGGCATTCCAACTGCGCTGCCTGCACTTTTGGCAGCGAAGGTAATTCAGGAGCGTGCATCAAAGCTGGGATTTGATTGGGACTCGAGTCAAGGACCACTCCATAAGGTGATCGAAGAGGTGCACGAGATTGAAAAAAGTGTTGAATCATAGAGAAAATTTGAAGAATTCGGTGACCTGCTCTTCGCGTGTGTAAATCTTGCACGCCATTTAGCGATTGACCCCGAAGATGCGCTCAGATATGCGAACAAAAAGTTCGTGAAGAGATTCCGAGCAGTTCAAGAGGAATTGAAGCGAAGGGGGAAGACAATCGAAGATGCGGGACTCGAAGAAATGGACAAGATATGGGATGAGCTTAAAAAAATGTAATGTATGACCATGACGCGATTGAACGAGAACTAGAGGATTTCAGAACAGGATTAACAGCACTCGATATTACTTTCAATCAACAGACGCTCCAATTTTTCCATCAATATTTAGAACTGCTCTATCATTATCGAGGGAAAATTCATCTTATATCACGACGAGATTATAATCGCATTTCGAGAAGGCATTTTCTCGTATCGCTGATGGCGCTCCCCTTTATCGGCGATTGTCGTACGGCCTGCGATCTGGGTGCCGGTGCGGGATTCCCGTCGGTACCATTAAAGATTATGCGACCAGATATAGGATTTACACTATTCGAATCTAAACAGAAAAAGGCGGCGTTTTTAGACCATGTCATTCGTACCTTAGGCCTCTCTCGTATTACTGTCATTCATGGACGGGCAGAACATCATAGTACCCAACAGTTTGATGTTGTTCTCATAAAGGCAGCAGGAAGAATTAAAAAGTTACTAAAAATCGTTGATCATCTCATGGCACCAAACGGTCGTGCCATTTTTTATAAATCGTATGGTGTTGAGGAAGAATTGAGAACTTCGGAGCACCTATTAAGGAAGCGAGGGTTCCAGGCATGCGTCGAAGAAAAGTTGACTCCAATTGAACACTTACCTCTGGCACTCGTTATAGTAAGAAAGTCTTAACCCCTTTCCACTTCCTGCAGAGTTTTGTTAATGGTACTCTTATACTGCATTACGGTTCTTGCCATTCCACCTGCACCTTTTCCTCAAGATAATATAATTACACGACTTTACACTTTTTCTTTCGAAGATAATTTTAAGCTTGTGGGCTCATATTCGCCCAAACACATTCAAAACCAAAAACAGATTCTTTTTCTCAATCTCTGTTAATTGAAATTCGGCCGCTACCCTAAACACGCCGCCTGTGGCGAGCAGGGTAGCTTAGCTCTATGCCGTGGCTCAGATGAGCCTCACTGTGCTTAAAATTCATCCCTTTTCAATTTTGACAAAAGGCGTGTCATTAATCAGAGAATATTCAAAAGACAATCGGGGATACAGAGTGGATATGCAACACTGAAGAAGTAAGGGTACGGGGTTGCAATGACAATTCAAGGTTTTGAAAAAAATGGCGAGGAGTTAGAATCGTCATACCTTGACTTTGCCACTGATTCAGCTATAATACGCATTAAAAAAGGAGGTAATAATGGCATATAAGATTACTGAAGAATGTACGGCATGCGGGCTTTGTGAGCCTGAGTGTCCGGTTCAGGCGATCACTGCCGGTGACCCGATTTATGTGGTTGATTTTAATAAGTGCGTGGAATGTGAAGGTCATTTTGACGAGCCGCAATGTGCTTCAGTATGTCCGGTTGAGGCATGCGTTCCTGACCCAGATCATCCCAAGAAATAAAGATTATAAAAATTTACTCTCCCCTCCCTCTCCTCGGAGAGGAGAGGGAAAGGAGAGGGGGAGGAGGAGGAGGAGTAATTTAAGGCGAAGTTAAAATAAATTTTTGGTAGGCCCCCTCCATAGTTAAATTTTTAAACTGTTTGGTTTGAGGGGGCTCACACTTAAGTCTTTCAAAAGAGACTATTTTTCTATCTTTTCGATTCGGCGTTCTCACCATACATTTATACTATTATGCAAAATTTGTGCCAGATTTATGAGGAAGAGTATTCGAAATTTCATAATATTTTCGGTTGAGGTTTAAGTAGAGTTAAAAAATTTTGCATCATTGGGTAAACCTTTACCCAGTTTTGTTCACTATTCAACTGCTGTGAGCGAGAATTTCGCATCCAAGAAAGCTCCATCAGTGTCTGTGGCGCGCACCAATACCTCAAATTCCGATGCATCGGTGACACCATAAATGATGCCTTCCTTGTCATTGATCTTTATGCCAGCCGGAGCATGGAGAAGCCGGAAGGTTAGTCGATCACCATCAGGATCTGCAATGGGTAGATGATAATAGATTGTGTCGTTTCGAGATTTTAACGAGTCGACATCCCTTGTAAAGACGGGCGCAGAATTCGCTATCGTCAATGTAACACTATAGGGATCAGATTGCAACTCACCATCCGTGGCAAAAGCAGTCGCACGAATGACATCATTTTTTCTCAATTTCAATTTCGTGAGATCTAGCACGTTTGAGGTTTCGGGTATGGCTCTCTCGTTCACGAACCAGTGTACAACAAGCCCTGCAGAATCGCCGTCTGGATCTTCAACTACAGCGCCGACGGCTAGATATGAGGTTCTCGTAAACAGTGATTCCGGCAAAGTTGTTATTGAAAGAATTTTTGGGGGCAGATCGTGTATCACTATTTCATTTGTCTTCACTGGTGTGCCCCATGCCTTGCCGTCGTAGGGAGATACCTCTGCAAAAATTCTGTCACTCTTCTTGATCTTACTATAGGTGAATGAACGTCCTTCTCCAATCTTTACACCGTTGACAAACCACACTATTCTAAATGTTATTGGGTCACCCTCTTTATCTGAGCCGAGAATGTATGTTGTAATGTCAGATTCAATGGTGGGATGCAGGGGCGCTAATGTGACTTCTTCTATGAGTGGGGGCGTGTTCGTTTGACTTTGTTCTTCCCCTTTTTTTTCGCAGTGCAGAACAATGATACATAATACCACGACTGAGACTACCTGCACGTACTTGAACATGTTTTATGTTACACTGCGAACGAATCTACGTACAAGCTATGATGCGCCGTTTATTAAAAAGAACTTCTCCTGCTCAGACGTCCATCCTTCATCTCATAGAATGCGTGAATTTTTATTCGAACCGTTTGTGCACGTAACTGTGCTGGCATCTGCTCATCAATCACCACTGAGGCGGTAAAAGGGAATGTAATACGTGCCGCATCTAATGCTTGGCTATCTTCAGTAATATATCGTTGGGATGAAAGGCCTGGACAAGAATATTTTATGCCATCAACAAGAAGAAGTGATTCACCCTCAATGCCAACGACCATACCGAGCCAGATTTCCTCAGCCCAGAGAGGTATAATGAGCGCAATGATGAGTAACAGAAAGATTTTCTTCATCGTTTCCTCCTTATCGTCCCTTCCAGAGAATGACATCCGATTCAGGAAGTCCTGGTATTCCGGTTTCTGGCGAGACAATACCACCACCTGCCTGGATAAACACCTTGGCTTCGTCAGCCCTGATGTAGAGTTTTGGTTCAGAGGGCATACCAGGGTCGAGTGATACAAAAATTGGATGCCAACCCAAGGTATCCGCGCCAAGGAATGCTTCAATATAGGCAGTACCGGTTCGATAGTAGATTGCATAGAAGTTTCCGACTCCACCGTATGAGCAGATATCACCAATGGGGATAAATGTTGTGAAAAGCACTGCACCGCCAAACACGAGTGAGCTCGTAAGATTTTTCTCACCCGGCGCTTCAAACTCACGCCACCAGCCTGCAGAATTATTCACCTCGTTAATCAGTTCATCGAATGTAGAAATGCTATTATCAGGATAGTAAACCACGCCATTGGTGTCAATACGGACATCGGTGACGTTGTATAATCCTGAAACAGTATAGGCATGTGTCGTATCCTCGCGAATGCCGATGTATCGTTGACGCGTCTCATCTGCTTCGTCTACATCTGAGAAGAATCGACCGCTTCCATAGTAGAGCCAGAGGTGATTGTAGTCATCGGTGGCGACATTTCCTTCACCGGTAATCGGACGCTCCATGTTGAAGATTGACGCAAGATTCCAGAAATCAGGATCCTCGTTATCGTTGGTCAGGATTCGATAAATCTTTCCACCCCATTTACCCGGAAGAGCAGTATTACGATAGCAATCAGCAAAATAGATACGGTCGACCGTATAATCGAGGCCCCAATCCACACCCAGAATATTCGTAACAAAGGAATTATTATCCGGCAAAACCCATTCTTTCTGGAGCACTCCATTTTTTAGATCGAGGACAAAGATTTTTGCATTTTGGTTACTCTCTCCGGCGCAGGTGAAAGGACCAGACCCGAAGATTAAATACCAAGAATCTTTCACTTTTATAACCGTCGAGTAACAGAATGTTAACCCGATGTCATCAGATGTAAATTCCCACAGGGGAGCAGGATTCAGGGGATCGGTAATATCGATGGCGAAGTATGCGGAGCTATAGGTATCGGCTTCATTATCAATTTTCATGCCACCAAGCCTCATCCCGCCAATCAGGACTGTACCCCAGCCATTGGGATGAGCGACATCCGGAGTGAAGATTTGTGCATCGGTCGCATACGTCTTGAGATCGACATAGTAGACATGGCAGTAAGCGCGTTCCTTGAGCCATCTAACATGAGGGAGGAGATTGTACGGGATATATGACCAGAGCTCCTCGCCGAGGTCATACCCTGCTGGATCGAGTCTCAGCGGTTCCATTGGATCATCCGTTCGAACTACTTTACCACCATTAAAGCAGTGAATCATTCCATCATTCGCTCCAACGAATACGACCTGCCGTCGGTCTCCGTATTGGTCATAGTAGTCAACATACGAATTGTCGCCATATATAAAGTCATAGCGTTCTATTGCGCCCTGAACAGCTACGGCTCCAGCATTAATGACGTCACCCAGTTTCCAGACACGCTCGTCTGCGGTTCTCGGTCTGAGCCTTGGAAAGTCCGTTCCACGAATATAGCGTATGATTGTATCGGCCTGTTCAACGGTTGATGCACCAAGATACGGTCTGAGGAGCGAGGCGTTTGAAGAGAGAAAACTCTGTATTTCATTAGGATCGACAATTCCATTCTTATTTGCATCGACAAATGCGAAAATATTCCGCTCGTCTGGCGAATGATGCCAGAGCCATTCGCCTCCGTCCCAGATAGGAACAAGGTCTTCGATCTCTACGATTTCTACGGTATCAAATTGTGCAGGGTCTCCTGTGCCATTAACATCCAACAGCCGGGTTACTGTTACATTGCCGTTGGGACCCGCTAGAGGGTCGAAGCGCATTGACACGACATGGTCATTCTGCAAATGCAAAATTGCATCCTTTTCAGTATCTTCTCGAATCCAGCCGAATGCATCGACCCAGAGACCTTGGCAAGTTCCAATCCACGTGAGTATTTCATTTGTTTCAAAAATTCTACGTGGATAGAACTGAGACTGAACAGTCAAGCCTCCGGCTTTTGAACCCGCGGAAACGACACCGACAGCCGAGGCTGAGGATATTCTTGAAAGCATCTCCATTATCGCAGACAAAACCGCTGCTTCGAGTTCGTACCCGTTCCTGGCGTCAAAATAGTTATCGGGGACATTATCACCATCCTCATCCCATTCTGATTGTAAATCTGGAATATTATTGTCGTTCGAGTCTTCGAAACCCCCGTTTTTTGCCGCATCACTCAAGAGTCGCGAACCTGATGTTCCAAAGGCATAAATCACGAAAGCCTCGATAGATTGCTCACCTTCCAATTCTCTATTTCCCCATCCTGAACCAGGATCTGGCCTCAAGTCATTGACGTGTCCATACAAGCAAATATCGTCCAGGTAATCACTGCCATTACTCGGATATGAACCGGGATCGTTGCCGTCATTGTCGTAATCACGTAAGTTATACGCGTCGGGTAAATCAAGGTCTGTGTCCGGAATATTCTGATCCTGGGTCGACTCACCATCGGTGATCATCAAGACGAAACTTCTTCGACAGGGAACCATATCGTTGATGATATTTTCATAATACGGGTCGTGTTGTCCACCTGCATTAGGAGAATAATCTGCCATGAAGTAATAGGGAGTGGCTTGAGAATAATAGTGTAAAATCTCCAAATAGTTTTCGGCTAACGGTGTCCATGTCTCACAGATCATCTCATTGATATGATTTCGCATGTCAATGATATCGGGTTCTCCGAGGTAATCTCTGATATGACCACCCTGGTTATCATTATAGTGCCAGAGCCCGAATAATGGAGCATCATCATCAAAATGACGGTCATCATCTTTGTCGCCAATCTGGTCGAGCACCCCGCGGTGCTCTTCTGCTGGAATATCTACTTGTACTGCCTCTCCATCGAGTCTTGCATTAATGGGCGGATTCGAGCCATGGGCTTCTACGTCGACATATGTCACACGAGCAGAATGGGTGATGTAAAATTCGTTGTAATTGTTGCTGTCCCTTCTGTAATATTTTGTCCATGACCCGCTACCTTCGCTCACGAGTCGAGCCCGATCGCTGCCGACATAATTTGCCTTTCCACCAGTCAAGACCTTTTTTGCGACGTCGGCTCTGGACATACATGCCCAGTTGAGAATGCGACCAGGCCAGGGCCCATTAGGGTCTGAGACAAAGCGGTTAGTACTCCACCTGTAGTTGCTGTCCGGTTTGAAATAACCATAGTAGCTTGTTGTGTCAGACATGTAAATTGTGTTTTCAGAGTAGGCGCGTTGGAACATACTGCCTGAATTATCGAGTGAGATGAGGATATTCGGCGGCACCACTGTTGTTACAAATGGTGGCGCGCAGCAGTATGGAGCCAGCTCTTGAGAAAAGGCACCTGAGATAGTAAGGAGCAGGCCGAGGACTATAAACTTGCAGCTGATGTATTTCTTCAATACCTTCATGATTCCTCCTATTCGGCCAGTATTGTATACCGTTGGAGTATTTCAACGATGACCCGTTCACCGGCTTTTCCGACTGACTGCGTGTTGATGTAGTAGGTCCGATAACTGCCAGTCGACGGTGTCTGTCCGGGATCTGACACGGCGCGGGCAAACTTTAAGGCGCTGCCAGACAGAACCGTTGCGGTGTGCGAGGTCCGCTCAACATTTAATGTCGTCGTGTATTGACCGACCTGAATCGTCTCGGTCGTGTCAGAAATATTGATGGTTTGGTTCATGTACTCTGCCCGTGCCTTACCAATTTCGAGCGATGCGACAGCCGCCTCATACGCGGTCTCATAGCGTGTCTGGCCGATCGTGATACCGAGACCACGTGTCGTGAGGTAGACCGCTAATGCACCGAGAATGAAAATAATAATCATGGTGCCAATGGCAACGAGCAAAGCGATACCTCTACTCTTCCCTGAAAATTTTAAGTATTTTAGACTATTATCCATCTCATCCTCCTCTACGGCTGCAAGTTCTGGGGGGCGATGATGCCTGAGAGAATCACGCGCTGTTGTCGCTTCTGAATCGCATTGAGTGTATAGGAGTGGTCTTCAATCGCAATCGTATCTGAAGGATAGGTATAACCACCAATCGGTCGTGAGGTGACTACCATTGTGTATCGAATTACCCATTTTCTTCCGGCAGACGCGAAATTCGGAATATCATCGAAATAACTTTCGATGACACCGTCACCATCATTATCAATACCATAGGCGAATTGAATGTCCTCGACATTTTCAAGGAGTGTATCACCGCCGCGTACTAATTTATTGTTCGCTACACCGATGTTGACGCCGCCGTAAATTGATGGGACATAGCCAATAACAACGAGGCCGGCAATGGCGCTCACTGCTTTATCGAGGGTTAATGCCAGGGCAGGAACCGGGGTTCCGTAGACATCAAAGAATGTGAGCGTATCAATGTCGGCGATAACGAGATTGCCTGGTTGTAGCACTTCACGTTGTGTGCCGAGGATGACGATTGTGTCGTTGACTTGAAAGGTGTGTAGAGAATCTGGACAGCGCCGAACTTTGATGGTGTTCGAGAGGTCGGCTTTTTCCAGGAGCCAGCTCCACTTTACCCGACCGGACTCAAAGCCCAACGCAACTGCTCTCATGTCTATGGCATCTGTTGCGAAAGCTCCTCCATTATCTGATTGCACTGCCGTAATATTCTTCGGATAGCCCAGGCCGGCCATGAGCAGGTCCCATTTGAGGAGGGTGAGGGCAACCTGGGCATCGGTCTGGAGGGTTGCGGTCTTATCCACCTGGGTGGCCTTGCTCGTCTGAAGATTGAGCAGGGTGTAGATCGCACTGAGAACGAACATGAGGATGACAAGAGAAACTAACAGTTCGACCAATGTAATACCTGACTTGAAAGTCAAACGTGAACCCATCCTCCTTCGCTTGATGCGGTTAAGAAAGTTAAAAGTAAAAAATATTGTATTTTTAGGTATTTCTAACATTTTTTCCTCCTCTACATTCTCTTAATTAAGTCGCTGGTGATATGATGTCGGTCATCATGGCCCCAGAGGATATGAATCCGTACGGTTTTGAGATTGGGTTCCGGTGTATTATCCGCAATATTCCATCGAGCCAAGTAGCGGTAGCTTGCTTCGACATCGTCAATCACGCTTGCGTAGTCTGCCGTCGCTCCTGTATCATTGAGGTCAGTCGGGTCACCATCATCGATCAGGAGTGAATCAGTGCTGGGCCGGTTGTGTAAATTTTCAAAGACTCGTGTCATTGCAATGCGGGCATATATTCTCTGTTTATTGACATTGGTTGCCCGCAGGCCGATGAGTGTCAACTGACTGATGGTAAGGATACCAAGTGTTAGAACAGTAATTGCCACTAAAATCTCAACCAAGGTAAAACCACCTTGCATAAATGCATCTTTGCTTTTGAGAGATTTATGGGTGTTCATCGTTTCCTCCTCGTCCTTCGTAACCTACATGTTCGTTGCATGAGCATAAATATCATTACGACGTCTTTGAATCCTGAGTACTGGAATCGAGAGCAGGGAGATAGCATTCTGTTTATCCTTAAAGTCTTTACAGAACTTTAGAGACTTAAGTTTTGAAAAACATATAAATATACTTAATTCTAGACAATTCATTTCTACACTAGTAACAGCAATATCTGTGCCAAATTATGTAGAAAAACCTTCGAAATTTCAGGAGTTATATTTTTCAATAGCAACTGTATTGTAAAAATTTACATAGACTGGGTAAATCCTTACCCAACCATATTTCTACGCTCTTATAGTATAGATCTTTTGTATTGAGGTATTGTCGTTCAACTTATTAACGATTTGTATGGCTGATGATAGCTGTCTTATTGTACTATTACTCGTTAAAAAGAGTTTCTCTTGACCAGACGGCCTTCTCGTATATCGTAGAATTCGTGAATCTTGACACGAACGGAGTGCTGCCGGACGTGCTCTGGCATCTGCTCATTTATGGTCAGTGAGGCAGTAAAGGGAAATGTGACCGTTGTTGCGTCGATCGGGTGATGATTTTCATTGACATATCGATTAAATTGGAGGTTACGGATGTAGATCTTTTTGCCATCAACGAGCATGAGCGTATCACCGTCAACACCGGCAACCATACCGAGATATATTTCCTCAGCACAGAGAGCTACTGCGAGTAGGAATACGAAGAGGATAACTTTCTTCATCATGACCTCCTTAATGTCCTTTCCAGATGATGACGTCACATTCTGGAAGACCTGGGATTCCAGTCTCGGGCGTGACAATGCCACCACCCGCCTGGATAAAGACCTTTGCTTGTTCACTTCTAATATAGAGTTTTGGATCGGATGGCATGCCAGAGCCGAGCGATGCGAAGATTGGATGTCTGCCTAAGCTGTCTGGTTCAAGGAACGCCTGCGTGTAGGCAGTCCCGGTTCGATAATAGAGTGCATAGAAGTTACCAGAACCACCATATGAACAGATATCACCAGTCGGACCAAAGGTGGTAAAGAGTACTGCCCCACCGTAGACGAGTGTTGTTGTCAGATTTTTTTCGCCCGGTTCATCAAATTCCCGCCACCAACCTGCACTTCCGTTTACTGCGTCAATTAAATCATCGTAGGATGATGTTTGACCGTTTCCATAATGGACGATTTGGCTGGTATCAACCCACACATCAGTAACATCGTACAATCCAGAGACCTTGAAGGCATGTGTCGTATCTTCACGAATACCGATGTAGCGATGGTATGTTTGATCTGCTTCATCAATATCAGAGAAGAATTTGCCACTTCCATAGTAGAGCCAGAGGTTGTTATAGTCATCGGTAGCGACATTTCCTTCACCTGTAATCGGACGCTCCATATCAAAGATTGCAGCGAGATTCCAGAAATCTGGGTCTTCATGATCATTGGTTAGCAAACGATAGATTTTTCCACCCCAATCACCTGGGAGGCTGGTATTGCGATAACAGTCAGCAAAATAGATACGATCGACTGTGTAATCGAGTCCCCAATCCACGCCTAAGATATTGGTAACAAAAGAGTTGTTGTCAGGGAGCGTCCATTTTTTGAGGAAGGTACCAGTCAGTAAATCGAGTACAAAAATACATGCATTCTGTGTACTCTCACCGGCGCAGGTTATGGGCCCTGAACCAAAGATAAGATACCATGAGTCGTCAACCTTTATTACTGTCGGATAACAGAATGTCAAAGAGATATCAGAAGAGGCAAACTCCCACAGGGGAACAGGATTCAAGGGGTCAGTGATGTCAATGGCAAAATATGCAGAGCGGAATGTTCCCGCGTCATTGGTAATTTCCATACCACCGAGCCTCATGCCACCAATCAAAATTGTGCCCCATCCATCGGGATGTGTGGCGTCAGCCGTGAATATTTGTGCATCGGTCACATATGGCCTATGGTCGACATAGTAGACGTGGCAGTAGCCGGTCTCTCTGAGCCACTTGAGATGAGCTAAGAGATTGTACGGAATATAGGACCAGAGTTCCTCACCGAGGTCATACCCATCTGGGTCGAGTTGAAGTGGTTTCATCATGTCGTCGGACAACTGAACTGCCTTGCCGCTATTGAAGCAGTGAAGCATTCCATCATTTGCGCCAGCGTACACTGCGATTCTTCTGTTCCTATGCTTGTCAAAGTAGTCAACATACGAGTTGTCTCCATAAATAAAATCGTAGCGTTCAACTGCTCCTTGAACACTTATTGCTCCGGAATTGATGACGTCGCCCAATTTCCAGACTTTGTTTTCGACGGTTCTCGTTCTCATACCTGCGAAATCTGTTCCTCTGATATACTTGATAATTGTATCTGCTTGAGCATCGCTTTCAGTGCCAAGATATGGCCTCAGGAGCGAGGCATTTGAAGAAACGAAATCTTTGATCTCACCATCATCAACAGTTCCATTATTGTTCGCGTCGATGAATGTGACGATTGTTCGCTCATCTGGCGTGTGTTGCCAAAGCCATGCACCTCCGTCCCAAATCGCGTCGAGGTCCTCGATCGGCACGGTCTCTATAGTATCAAATTGTGCTGGATTACCAGAGCCGCTCACATCGTGGAGTCGGGTTACCATTACATTGCCATTGATACCAGCATCAGGGTCAAATTTCATCGATGCAACATAGTCATTCTGAAGATGCATAATAGCGTCGGCTTGGGTATCTTCACGTATCCAACCGTATGGGTCTACCCAAAGACTCTGGCAGGTTCCAATCCAGTTGAGTATCTCACCCGTTCCAAAAACACGTCTCGGATAGAATTGAGACTGGGCAGTAATACCACCGGATTTTGTACCAGCAGACACGAGTTCAACACCTGAGGCCGATGAAACCCTCGAAAGTATCTCCATGATTGCCTTCATGATTGCTGCCTCGAGTTCGTAGCCATTTTCTGCTTCAAAGTAGTTATCAGGAATATTATCGCTATTCTCATCCCATTCTACCTGTAAATCGGGAATCTCGTTTCCATTTCTATCCTCGAAACCGCCATTCTTTGCTGCATCCTTGAGAAGTTGTGAGCCAGATTGTCCAAAAGCATAGATGATAAAGCACTCGAGAGTCTGGTTATCTTCTAATTCACGTGCTCCCCATCCAGAGCCCGGGTCAGGCCGCAAGTCATTAGTGCGGGCATAGAGACAGAGATCGTCAAGGTAGTCTGTACCATTATTTGGATAAGAGCCAGGGTCATTGCCGTCACTGTCGTAATCCTGTAGATTCGTAGCGCTCGGCAACGCATTATCTGTATTTGGAACATTCTGATCATAGCTTGATTCTCCGTCAGTAATCATCAAGACAAAACTCTTTCGGCAAGGAACCATCATCTGGATAATTTTATCCCAGTAGGGATCATGGAGGCCACCAGGATTTGGTGAATAGTCACCATTGAAATAATAGGGCGAAGCCTGAGAATAAAAGTGTAAAATCTCCAGATAGTTCTCTGCCAGTGGCGTCCATGTTTCACAGACCATATCATTAATATGATTTCTCATATCAATGATGTCGGGGTCTCCAATGTAATCTCGAATATGACCACCATCATCAAAATTATAGTGCCATAAGCCAAATAAAGGAGCATCGTCGTCCCAATGCCGGTCATCGTTTTTGTCGCCGACCTGGTCGAGTACACCGCGGTACTCTTCTGCAGGGATATCCACCTCAACGGCCTTAGCGGTGAGTGATGAATCAATGGGCGGATCTGAACCGTACGTTTCTACTGTTACGTACGTCACACGAGCAGAATGGGTGATAATGAATTTGTTATAATGAGAATCGTCCCGCTAGTAGTACTTTGTCCACGAGCCGCTGCCTTCACTCAATAATCTGGCCTTATCGCTCGCAACGATATTTGCCTTTCCACCGGTTAAGACCTTCTTTGCCACGTCGGCCCTTGACATGCATGCCCAGTTGAGGATGCGACCGGGCCAGAGTCCGAACTGATCCGAGACAAAGCGATTACTCTCCCAGCGGTAATTACTGTCGGGCTTGAAATAACCATAGTAGTTGACCGTATCTTCAACATAGAGAATAGTGTCGGCATAGGCACGCTCATACATACTTGCTGAATTATCGAGTGAGATGAGAATGCTCGGCGATACGAGTGTCGTCACGAATGGCGGTGCACAACAATACGGTGTCATGATATTTTGTGAGAGAGAAGGTGTTGCAGCAAAGCTTTGCGAGATTGTAAGGAGTAGAAAGACAGCAATAATTTTATACTGTAAATAGTTCTTAAATGCAATCATTATGCCTCCTTATTCGGCCAGTATTGTATACCGTTGGAGTATTTCAACGATGACCCGTTCACCGGCTTTTCCGACTGACTGCGTGTTGATGTAGTAGGTCCGATAACTGCCAGTCGACGGTGTCTGTCCGGGATCTGATACGGCGCGGGCAAACTTTAAGGCGCTGCCAGACAGAACCGTTGCGGTGTGCGAGGTCCGCTCAACATTTAATGTCGTCGTGTATTGACCGATCTGAA
>CP070664.1:222097-229956 GCA_020355325.1 Caldifarciminota bacterium | reverse complement strand
GAGTATTACTATAATCGGAAATGAATGAAAGTCAAGAATAACAGACAAATACCTAAAAAAAATTGGTTTCGTTCTGGGTCCAAGGTTACGAAAGGCAATTTCTCACCTATGGCTTGAACTCTCATATGCGGAGCGTTAATCGGTGCTCATATTGCTGGGTCATTTAAAGTAGACTAGTACGTTATCAGCAATGCATTTTGAACGAGGATGTTTTGAATTTTAAAAATTTGAATTTTGAGATTGTTTAGAATTTAGGAATTAGTATTTGGGATTTGTGCCAAATAGGTGAGATTCCTCATTGACGAAAACATAATCATTGAATATAATACGATAATGAAAAGGAGTTTATCGTGAAAAAAATAATCGGCATTATCATCATCATAGCAGTGCTCGGTGTAACTGCTTATTTGATACTGCACATCCCGAAACAGGGACGCTCAAAACTTGCTGAGCCGACAGTATCATCTTTTCAGAGTAATTCAGAAGAGTGGCTCGGTATCTTTATACAGAAACAACGCGTGGGCTATTCATTCACCAAAATGGGCAAAACAGACACCGGCCTCGTCGTTGAAAATGTTAGTCAGATGACCCTTCTCATGATGGGTGCACAACGCACCTTGATAACCCACCTTTTTGCTCATACCGACAACGAATTCACGCTCAAGAATTTCCAGATGGAGATCAAGACAGAAGGGCATGTGACGAAGGTTGAAGGAACGATAGAAGGCACGCAGCTCATGCTGACCACGTACTCTCGGGGTATTCCAACCGAGCAGGTAATTACCTTGAAAGAAAAGCCATATTTCCCTGATGCAATTGAAGAAGTCATCAAGAGGAAGAATTTGAAGCCAGGGGATGAAATAAGCATACCCTATTTTGATCCGACAACACAATCCTCAAGCACAGCAACGATTACGGTATTCGGTAAAGAAACTGTCACGGTTCTTGGTATGGAGAAGCATGGCATGAGAGTAGAAATCAATTATATAGGAATACAATCAATTCTCTGGCTCGACGATGAATATAAACTCTTGAAGGAGTCATCGCCAGCCATGGGATTAGAGATGATTCCTCTCTCGAAGGAAGAGGCACTCGCTGAAATTAGGCCGGATGAAACCTTCGATTTACTCTCATTCTTCTCGGTGAAACTCGATACGATACTGCCTGATCCACAGACACTTACCTATTTAAAAGTGGAGCTGAAAGATATTACTGCAGAAGGCTTGGATCTGAATAATGATTATCAAGTTCTGAGAAAAGCCGATCCGATTACGATCGAATTATTCCTTCCTAACCTCGCAGACCTTCCCGCTTTGCCAATTCCTATGAGCGAGCACGAGGCATACCTTCAGCCCTCAGCCTATATCCAGTGCGGTGACCCCGCCATCGTTGCCAAGGCGAAAGAGATTGTTGGCGACGAAAAGGATGCTCAGAAGGCAGTGGGGAAATTGGTTGAGGGTGTATATAATTTTATCGAGAAAAATCCGATTGCATCACTACCGTCTGCGCTTGATGTTCTTCAAACACGAGAGGGAGATTGTAATGAGCATGCAATACTGTTTACTGCACTCGCACGTGCCTGCGGCATTCCAGCAAAAATTTATGTTGGGCTTGTTAATCTCCATGGTTTTGCCTACTACTATCATGCGTGGTGCGCGGTGTGGCTGGGCAAATGGGTCCCTGTCGATCCCACGTTCAATCAGTATCCTGCCGACGTAGGACACTTAAAATTAAAGGAGGGTGAAATCTCGGAACAGGCAAATGTTTTAAAGGTTGTCGGTAAGTTGAAGATTGATGTGTTAGAATACAGCGAGTAGAATCAACAGAAAATACCGATGAACAGACTGGTTATAAAAAATCTAACAAAGAGATTCAATAATGTATGGGCGGTTAAGGATCTCAATCTCACGTTGCAACCGGGTGAGATTTTTGTTCTTTTGGGACCAAATGGTGCAGGAAAGACGACGACATTGAAACTTATCGCTGGATTACTTCATCCTGATGAGGGTGAGATTTTTATACAGGGAATTGACGTGCAGAGAGAACCGATAGAGGCAAAGTCTCGCATTGGCTACATCCCTGACGAGCCATTTATCTATCGGAAATTGACCGGCCGTGAGTTCATGAACTTCATCGCTGGCATATACAATGTGAAACGAGAGGATCACCAAAAGAAAATGGAAGAATTATTTCAAAAATTCGAGATTGGAGATTGGATCGATGAATTTTCAGAAAGTTATTCTCATGGTATGAAACAGAAGGTAGTTATGTGCCAGCTTTTCTTGCATGATCCTGATCTGATCCTCATCGATGAGCCCTTGGTCGGATTAGACCCAAAGAGTGGCAAAACCGTGCGTGAAACATTTTTGGAACTCAAGGAACAGGGGAAGACACTCTTTATCTGTACGCACACGCTTTCCTTTGCTCGGGAGATTGCATCGCGCATCGGCATCATCAATTGTGGTGAATTAAAATTCATGGGCAATCTCGAGGAGTTAGCTCATCTATCCGGTAAAAAAGATATTGAAGAGATATACTTGAAGCTTTCAGAGGAATCCACCGTGTGAGCGACAACAACGGTGCTTCTCCGTGAAGAATATGAAGGATTTCCGATTAATATTTTTTGCACACGTTAAAGCGATCGTCACATCTATTGCCTCGATGAGCACAATACGAATCGCATCGTTCGTTTTTGTGATCGGTTGTTTCCTCACTGGTTCGTACTACGTATTCTTCAGAATCTTTCATTATCTCATGACCGTCGAAGTCATAGGATTTGTCCTCATGGATAAGATATTAGAGATGGCATTTTTCGTCTTTTTTATTATGCTCTTGTTTAGCAATATTATTACGTCTTTTTCGACTTTTTATAATGATCGAGAACTGAATTTTCTTTTTGCATTACCTGTTCGCCCTACATCAATCTATCTTGCGAAACTCTTGGAAAATTGTCTCTATGCATCATGGGCGACAATGGTGATCGCCCTACCCCTTGTGTGTGCATACGGCGTTACGACCGCGGCACCATTCGTGTTCTATCCGATTTCGATTTTGAGTATTATTATGTATCTCATCATCCCGGCTGCACTCGCATCAATGTTGATATTTATGATACTGCGTCTCTTCCCACAGTTGAAGTCAAGGGATGTTATAATACTTTCGATCATGTTTGTGGTGGGGCTCACGTTTTTATACATCAAAATACAAAACCCAGCACTTTTAAAAATCCTTGAGACAGAAAATGAACAAGAACTCTTAGAATTTGCTGCTCATCTTACAACAGTTGGAGGTATCTATGTTCCATCGACATGGTTGAGTAATATTCTGAAGGGTTTAAGGATACACCCGTCTCAGGGTATATTCTACTTTTTGGTCTTTCTCTTTACGAGTATAAGTACCACGGTAGTGGCATTTTTCGTAGCAAAAATTCTCTATGCAAAATCGTGGCTCTCCATTGGTGAACACGTAGCGAAAAAAGGAAGTCGACGGTCATTGCTCTCAACATATCAGCGTAGCCCGATAAAGACATTTCTTGCCAAGGATATACTGACGTTTGTTCGCGAACCAACGCAGTGGGTGCAGTTATCAATATTTATAATTCTTTTGGTCATTTATGTATTCTCACTCAGGCAAACGCCCATGTACTTTACCTTTCCCCTGTGGCGAACGATCGTATCGTTCGCCAATTTTGCCTATGTCAGCTTTGTCTTGGCGACATTAGGTGTGCGATTCATATTCCCCACAATGAGCCTGGAGCGCTCTGGTATCTGGATGATCGCTTCATCACCATTGTCGTTTCGAAAAATCCTCAGGGTCAAATATTTTTTCAATTTTTTTATGACGGTTATCATCATCGAAGCATTAGTCATTTTTTCAAATATTTTTATACGAACGGACCAGCGAATGTATGTGGTAATGTCAGTCATTGCCGTACTCGTTGCTGCCTCGCTGGTTTCGATCAATTTAGGCATCGGAAGTAGATTCCCTCAATTTAATGAGGATAATCCATCGAAGATTGCAGCCGGGAGTGGGGGTATCATTGCTGCACTCCTCAGTATTACCTATGTCGGTGTGTCAATCCTTATTCTCGCTGCACCGGCATATAACTATTTAACATTTAAGTATTTTAATCACTCCCTGAACTATGGTTTACTCTACGCTGGGTTCCTTGCCTTTCTAATTTTTAATGTCTTTACGATCTACGTACCGCTGCGGCTCGGCTTACGAGCACTCGAGCAAAGAGATTTTTAAGAAGCCTCGTTGATGCTCAGCAAAGTCCTAACATACCGTCAGTCGTTGTACGGCAACGATGCCCGTATCGTTTATCGTCGATGGGCTACGTTTTTTAATGCCGCTGCCGTAACCGCTCAACGACACGGGTTTCGGCATTCGTATCGATTCTCATTGAGATTCTCATGCCGTGAATATTATTTAAGCCGATCTACGATGCCGTAAGACGATACGGGCCGCCATGCCGTAAAACAAACAACGAATGCCCATTATAATTTTTTGACTTACTTCGGAAATATCTTCCTCAAATGTTTCTCTACGCTGTCGACTTGATCTTTGGGTGTTGATGCCCCGGCAGTGATTCCAATGCTTTTGACGCCCGTAAACCATTCGGGTGAGACTTCATCAGGAAATTCAATGTGGTATGATGGCTTTGATTTTTTACATATTTGATAGAGCTTCGTTGTATTGGCGCTGTTTTTCCCTCCAACCACAATCATCACATCGGCTTTCTTGGCAATTTTCTTCGCTTCTTTGATTCTCACAATGGTTTCATGACATATTGTATTGTAAATCTTCATTTCTAAAACATCAGTCATGAGGTGCGCAACTGCGGCATTAAAGTGTTCGATGTCGAGCGTCGTTTGAGGTACCACGCCTATCTTTCTTCTTGTAATTCTAATCTTGTCACTGTAGATTTCGGCTTTGTTATGAGCATACCCTAACAATCCCTTTACCTCAGGATGGTCACGCTGCCCAACAATGATTACATAGTAACCCTCGGCAATGAGCTTTTCAACGTAACGCTGTGCCCTGCGCACCCGTGGGCATGTTGCATCAATAATGGTAAACCCTTGCTTCTTTAATCTATCGAGAACAGTGGGATGTGCGCCGTGAGAACGGATGATTACTTTTTTGTTCTTAACTTTATTCAGTTTATCTACTGTGATGATGCCTTTTTTTCTCAGATCCTCGACGGCGACTCGGTTGTGGATGAGAGGACCCAATGAGTAGACGTGTTTCCATTTTTCTGCTGCCTCGAGTGCCATTCGAATCGCCCGCTCGACACCAACGCATACGCCACCATGTTTCGCACGAATGATGTTCATTGTAGTCGTAATACCGCGTCCCGTATGGTTTTTGCAAATTTGTCAAAATCTTCACGATTTTTTTTGTAACCTGCTGGATACATTGGGTTTCCGAATGTAATTTTCAATTTGTTGAGTCGTAGTACTAATGATATAAACTTCTTATTTGAATTCGCAATGTAGACAGGTATAACTGGGACGTCAAGACTTACTGAAAGATACGCCACACCCGGATTGAAATCCAAGATGTAACCCTTCCTTGACCGCGTCCCTTCAGGAAAGATGACGACTGCGTTTCCTTTTTTTAATAAGCGTATTGCTCGCTTTATTCCCTCGGTTCCGCCAACTGACATGGCGTTATATGTAGTAATCAGCCAGGCAAAAAATTTTGACAGTTGAAATAGACCTGGCTTTGCAAGAAAATAGATCTCACGGCATGCTGTCGTGCCGACTACCGGTGGGTCCAAAAATGAGACATGATTGCTTGCCAAAATGACTGCTCCGTTTCGAGGTATCGAACCAGAGATCTTGATGCCGGTAAGAAATTTAAGCAGGGGAAACAGTAAAATCCAGGTAAGAAACCACTTTAGTCCCATATATTATTATAGTGCAAAATACTCATATTGCAATAGATTTTTTCCGGCGAATAAGCGGATAGAGCTCTTCATTCGCTTTAACCTATATTATGAGGTTCCATGTACGAGCTGCAAGAAAGGGGTTGACAACTTCGACATTTTCATTATAATGGTTTGTTATATCTGCAATACAAAACACTTTCAGATATCAAATGAAAGGAGGTGGTGGCCACAGACATAGTTCGAATCGGGTTTTATTGGGGTAGACCCGCTATGCACGCTATAATACCCCTCGTTATTGTAAATCGATAGGAGGTTATTCATGAAGAAAATGATTGGCTTACTTATATTGCTCTGTGTCGGACTCTGGGCAACGCATGCCGACATGGCCGATGTGATTCAACGGCAAACCCTCGAAACTCATTCAGGTACATCTATACAAGGAATCATCCATGGAAAACCACAAGTAAATCCAGATGCTTCCCGGGATCTGTTGTGGGACCAGGCAGCGACTCAGTACGTAGGTTTCAATGCTTGTCAATGGGACAGTGTCTATCCGTTCGAGGCGGAAATCTGTGATAATTTTGTGCTCATGGCTGATGCGAATATCGAGTCTTTAGTCTGGTGGGGTGGATATTGGGGTGGCACGCCTAATCCTCCCGTAGATTTCTGGATTAAAATCTATCCTGATAGTGGTGGTGGCAACGGACCAATGCAGAATCCAATCTACGTTCAGCGCGTGCCGTATGTAGAGACATTAATTGATCCGGTTACTCAATACTTTTATTACGAGGCAGTAATCCCACCGTTTGCCGCCACTGGTGGAGTTACCTACTGGATTGAATTTGAACCGACACTCGTCTACCCACCGCAGTGGGGCAACAACTGTGCTGTAGGTCTATGGGGTGATGGACAAGAGCTCTATTTCAAGAGCGCCTTCTTCGGCTATCCAAACTGGATTGGAGCAACGGCGGGGCCGTTCGGCGCAGCGTTCGAGTCCTCATTCCAGCTCTATGGCTCGGCTGCTGCTGCTATAGTGTGGGATTTTGAGACTGGTTGGCAGGATTGGACTCATACCAATGGAGCGGCATTCCCAGAAGGTTGGGATGTGGAGCCATCAGGTCTACATTCAACCTGGACACCGCCCAGCGCTGGCGATTCTTCAATATGGGTTGACTCTGATGCAGCCGGTTCTGCTGGTCCATGGATTCAGGATACAGCACTCTCACCACTACTCGTGCCTTCTGCTTCAATGGATTGGCTCAAATATGGATTTGGCTTTAACCGCTATATCTACAGTGACTTTCTCGAGGTTGGTCTTAAATATTTCGATGGTGCAGTCTGGGCTGTTGCCCCATTGAAAACCTATACCGTAGATACTGGTCCAATGTGGGATTCGGTCGATGTTTCTGCATATAGTGGATACGACCTTGTTCAGATATAATTCTACTACGACGATGATGATTCCTGGGCTTATTATGCGGTATTTGATAATGTCTCAATCGATGCTACTATCTACGTAGCAGAAGATGATGTGGGTTGTTCAGAAGTTGCGAGCCCACCAGCAGGAGTCGTTCTCCCGGCTGATTACGATGTGATTGGTCGGATTGAGAACTTTGGAAGTAATCCTGAAACCTTTGATGCTACAGCAGATGTCTATGATACGACAGACGGTGCCTGGACCCAGATATTTACCGCAACCGTTACCTTAACCGACTTTCCGGTGGGGGGTGATTCGCTCGTAGACTTTGGTACGGTGACCTTTGCCGCGGATAAATATTTCTACACGGAAATCTACACTGAACTCGCTGGTGATGCGGATCCATCGAACGACACATCCTCGGTCTTTTCAAGGACTGCGGTCGCCTTGGGTGATGTTGTTTATGAATTAGATATCCAAGGAGCAGCTGGTGGTGATGCGTATCTTGTTGGTTGTGAGTTTGATGGCTCCTACTTCTATATCACG
>CP070664.1:213636-221997 GCA_020355325.1 Caldifarciminota bacterium | reverse complement strand
GTTTGACAGAAACTCCCTCGCCTTCGGCAGAATAACACAAGCACACGGGTTGCCCGATAATCAGGTCGATATTATTGGTCTCGATGAGGGCATTCTTTGGGTGGCTACTCCTCGTGGACTCGCGTCAGCCGATGTGAGGATAAGCGACTGGCAGACGTACGATCTGCCAGGCAGGATCGAGGGACTTGCCTTTGACGAAAAATATGTTTGGGTTGGTGGCGATTTCGGAATAAAACGATTCGATAAATATTCCGAGTCGTGGGAAAACGTTACAGATTTAAGAGTTAACGATATTTTTTTAGAAAATAATTATATCTGGTGTGCTACAGACTCGGGTGTTAAACGATACAATCGTGAATTTGAACGAATGGAAGATGTGCCCGTAGCACCACGATATGGATATCACTACATTATTAACACGCCAGGCAGAATCTGGTTTTTGTCTACAGAGCATTTCGTTGCGTATAAGAAGGACATCGAAGACTGGTCTGTGTATAATGGTTTTGATATTAACGACTACTCGTATTTAAATGATTCGCTCTTTGTGGTAACGGGCAGTACTGTCTACCTCTATGAATCAAGGGCTGATAACTGGACCCCCTTCAGAGACATCGAAGGATTGAAGAACGTCAATGGTATATTCACGGTACAGAATAATATATTATTCGCGACTAGTGAAGGTCTCATACTCTATAATTGGCAAGAGAGGCATCGAAAAATATACAATCGAGCAAATGGTCTCGAAGTAGATTCTCTCGTAGATAGCTATCAGGATGCAGAATTTACTTTTGTTATGAGTTCGTACGATATTGAGTTCTTGGATCCGGTAACCGATGTCTGGCACGTCGAGAGGTTGAAGGAACCAGAAGAAAAAAGAGAAAAGATGCTGTATATCGACGAAGGGGGTCTGCACACGAGTATGGTACAGAATACGGATATAAAACTGCAAGGCAGGACGTACTATTCATTATTCTATTCAGGAGATGAGGTGTCCGATTATGAAAACATCAATATGCGGCTTGTTGGGCAGCATACCAGTAAAAGGCTTTTCTCAGTCTATTACGACGATACAGATAAAGAGCAGGTAATGTATGGATTTGGCTACCGGGGTCTTGACCATGACCTGCTGTACCGGTGCAATGGAGGCTATTTCGATTCGGAATACTACGAATTCGACATTATTCCAAAATTCTCTACATTAGGTGGTAATGCGAAACTGAAATACAAAGAACATAACATCGCACTCCAGACAGGGCAACTGAAGTCGAGCTCAAGAAGCGATTTCTTTTATGGAAAATCAGCCGAGAAAACAGATACGCTTTTAGATATAGAGTACAGCAGAAATACGTTTTATTCCATCTTTTCAATACCGCAAGAGATAACAAAGGGCTATGACACAATCTTTGTGGACGACAGATTTTCATCGACAAACGAAATCGATACAAAAATTGAATTCACGACCGGAGGCATCACCGGTGATTTTGATCCTCTGATAAATGGCATCGACTACTTCATCGACTATCATAAGGGTATGCTTCATTTTTTGCGTCCAAACAGTGATTCCGATATCATCGTCCTGCTCATCAATGGCCAAGAAATTGTTATCCAGTCTGACATGGTTCAAGGAAGAATATTGGAAAATACATATTTTGTTGGACCACGCATCATTCCGCATTCTTTTTCTCTTACGATAAGAGATACCTCAGGGGTCATCCATCCCTTGAGTGAGTTTGGTCTCGATAACAACGGAGATGACACGGTCGATGCAGCGTTCATCAACTACGATCTCGGTTATCTTATGTTCCCAGAGCCGAGACCATTCCCGGCTCAAGTCTATGAAGATACGATAAACATCTATGCAATGTACATACAGTTTTCTTCTTACTCTACGTTCTACGAGCTCAGACATAGGCCGATACTTATCAACAGTGAAAAGGTATTTGTTGATGGCGACTTAAAAATAATTGGGGAAGATTACATTATAGACTATACATACGGAAGGCTTTTGTTCTTGAGAGATGACATCGTCTCTGATTTCAGTGAGGTCGAGGTTTATTACTCATCGGTTGAACGCGAACGTGAAGACATGTTTTATTCGGCACAACCGACCATGACAGTGGGGAATAATATACATATTGCTCCTGGCATTTCTCTTATCGAAGACCAACGGCTCTTTCATGTTTCCGCAAAATTTCAGAGCGGCAGAGAAGGCGATAAGGGTATCAGATTTATTCCGCAGGTGGCAATCAATGATGAAAAAGAATGGGCTCAGGATTATTCACTCATTGCACACTACAAGATATTCAGTCTGAATACAGAATATCGCAGTTTTTCAGAAAGATTTGAGGCGTTCGGAGCGCGTGAGAGAAAATACGGCACGCTCACGCAAGGCTTTGATATTTCTACGCGTCTCGAGCCATTGTCGTATGTGAGATTAGAGGGACGATTCACGAGAGAACGCCAGGTCGATTCACTCAACACAGAACACGCGATACAGCACATAGCCGGTAAGCTCGATTATATGAACCCAAAGCTTCCCAATGGATACATTCTCATTGGTAAAGACTATCTTCCCGACTATGAAAAAAGAAGAATTCAGATCAATGCAAACTACGAAGTTCATGCATTCGATACAAAAATAAAATTAAACTCTATCTTCCGGAATGATGCTATCGAATTGGATGGAGGAACGAATAAAAACGTCGTTGAATATATTGTGGCCGCTAATTTCTCATTCCCATTTGCACTCTACGGTGATATTTATTTTCTTAGAAACAATGTATATGCCGATAAGGTAAAGGAGAAGAACGAAGAAGAATTGCGTGCGACCATAACGATGGACATTTTCCCTGGTCTTTACTACATAGGAAATTACAATCTTCAAAATATGTCATTTTATACAGCTGCGGCGCAAGATTTGTCATTAAAAAATTATTTTTATAATACCGTTAACATCGCACCGGGTCGATGGTATTCACCCCTGAGTATTGTCAATTTCTCATTCGGTTTGGGTAATAACTTTGATGAGTATTGTGGAAATCTTCCAGCAGAGTATCAAAAGCCTTTCGTTTTATTCAAACCACTCGAAGATTTTGCTCCTTCCAGTATTAACAATGTAAAAAATTACTACATGACTGTGCAGTTCATTACTTTTTCGAACCTTATCATTTGGGGAAAACATGTACTCAATAATAGTGGTTTTGCCTACTATTCGGTGCCTGATTTAAAGAGAAACACGACCGACGAAATAAGAATTGAATTTGAACCGGGGAATTGGGGACTCTTTATTGCAGACTGGGATTGGAGAACATACAGGAGTTATCCCGCGCAGACCGACCACAATGTCTATTGTGAGTGGAGTAAACCATGGTCTGCACGCTTTCGGACAAAAGTGAGCACCAACTATAGAGTGGAGGAGAATGACTATGGAGTCGCTCAGACGCAGGCTTCAGAACTCGTCGTAAATGGTGAAGTCTTGCTGAGAGTTGGTGCAAAATCGTACATCACGGTCAGGATGGGAGGAGCGAGGCAGGAAACGCATGGAAATGACATTACCTACTCGGTCACTCCAGGCGCTGGGTTCAATATCAATCTGTTCACTGCCCTTTTTGTGCAGGGTGAGTATGTTGCTACCGTCACCTTGAATAATGCAACCACCCATGTCTGGACAGCAAAACTCATCGGCCAATTTTAGGGTTCATCAATTAGCAGTATATCAAATTGATTATGAATGTTCGTTAATTCTTATTTATATTCTCCCCTGGACTGAAAACCTTTAATAAATCCTTGTAAATATCCGATATTTCTGTATATCTCATCTTTACCACACAAGTTTCCATGCCCTGGACAGATAATTTCAATTTCCATTGATTTCAGTCTTTGTAATGCTCTTATCCAGGCTTTCCACTCTTGAGTTCCTCCAAAAGAAGTATTCGGATTCCCTCCCTGATAAATAACATCACTGGCAAAGAGGGTTTTGGTTTTAGGTTCATATACTGTTAATTGTGTTTTTGAATGACCCGGAGTGCTCAATAGAGAGATAGTTTCTCCATTGATGGTTAATACTGTATCTTGAGAGATCACTCTATCGGGAAGAGAGAGCTTCACCTCTCCAAAAATCTTATCTCCTTTTTGTTGACTCCACTTGAGTTTCTTAATCATTGTAGATTTGTATTTGTCACTCCATTCTTTTAAAAATTCTATCATTAATTCATGCGCGATAACGGTCGCGCCTTTTTTCTTAAATACATTCATTCCAAATATATGATCACAATGTTCATGAGTAAGAATTAAATAGATTTTTTCATTACCTTGAAGGTTTTTACGCGCGGGTTCCCACAGAAATTCGGCTGATGCCTCAGTCATTCCACAATCGATAAAAATTACACTATTTTCTGTAAAAATGATACCTGCATTGGTCCACCCGTATTTGAAGGAATGATCCAAATTTGTAACAGCATAAACATCTTCACTTATTTTGTGAACTATAGGATTTCCCAAACCAGGATGTTGAGCCATAGCAAAATTAAACAGAACTAGTGATGGTACCGATAAAATGATTAAGTATTTCATAAAAATTCCTCTTGTTGTGTTTCAACTGATTTTGGATAAACTCTTTATTTTGCAACTTACACCCTCTAAGGTTTTGCCCTGTCATTTTTATCCTCACTCGATAAATTATATAACCGGCTCCTTTCCAAAGTCAAGCGCTTTTTATGAGATTACGAAAGGGTCCCTCTCGGATTGACAAAACTCTACAATTCAGCTTTATTTAACTTTCTTTGTTTTGAATTAACGAATATAAAAAATGCAATATAATAAAGGAGGCGTAAAATTATAGGATGTATTGAAAACGGCGCCGTGTTAATCCGCCATTGGGGGACACAAACAGTGCGCCTAATGAATCTAATTTTTCTAATAAATGAGTATTTCCTTTTCTCACTCTTATCTCGTTCGCTTTCATTGTAGTCGCTTCTATACCACGATATAATAATATGATTGATGCCATAATGATTATCAAACATAGAACTGCAGTTACAAAACGAGAATCAAGGGCAATCTCAGACACCGTGGAAAATTCGCTGTTACAGAAATGACTATTATACTAACATGTTCCCTTATCCATTCTTCTCTAGATAAAAGACTTTCCTACGTGGTTTTTGCCACATTATGTCATTTGCCATCGAAGATATTAAAACATATTCCATAAGAATAAAGAATTTATTTTCTTATCCTTTATCAATTTTTCCCTTTTTTGCATCTTGTTGTATTCTGACAGCATATCGTACAACGTCTCCACATGAACCTTCATTGCTCCTGCATAATCACGAAGAACTTGCTTAATATTTTCATTTGTCGTCAGTGCTGACAACTGTTCGTAAAGATTTACACTATTCAACTCGGTCATAATGCAAATTTTTAGAATTTCTTTTGCCAAGTCTTTTTTGCTTAACCTTTCTAAATTCATTAGTGTTCGGGATATCATGTTACCTCCCTATCTTTTCAAATGCCTGTTTTAAATCATCAATCAAATCTTGTACATTTTCGAGTCCTACGGATAGCCTAACGAAGGCGGGTCCTATACCGGTGTTTTGTAGTTCTTCGTCAGAATACACGGCGTGTGTCATCGATGCTGGATGTTCGATTAACGTATCAATATCGCCAAGACTTACTGCAAGAGTGCACAATTTGACTGAATTCATTAATATTTTCCCGGCTTCTTTTCCACCGTTTAGGTCAAAACCAATCATACCACCATAATCGCTCATCTGCCTTTTTGCGATTTCATATCCAGGATGTTCCGGCAGACCGGGGAAATAAACTCTTTTGACCTTGGAATGAGCAGCGAGGAAATTGGCAATTTCCATTGCATTTGTACTATGCCTATCCATGCGTACCGCCAGGGTTTTTAATCCCCGTAAGACTAACCAGGCATTAAATGGTGAAATTATTGCACCAGTATGTTTCGCAATTTCTGAATGCATTTGTTCGATAAAATCCTTTTTACCAACGACCGCACCACCGATGATATCGCCATGACCGCTCAAGTATTTTGTTGCCGAATGAACCACAATATCTGCACCAAATTCAAGAGGTCTTTGTAAATATGGCGTTGCAAAGGTATTGTCTACACATAAAAGAACGTGACGTTTCTTCGCAATCTCAGCACATCGTGAGATGTCAATAATCTTCAAAGTAGGATTCGCGGGTGTCTCAATATAAATCATCTTGGTATTTGGCATTATCGCTACCTTTAGCTCATCGTATTGTGTTGCGTCAATAAAGGTCGTTTGAATACCAAGACGAGGTAATACACTATTGAATTGAGCATAACTTCCACCATAGATTGTATGGTCACAAACAATGTGGTCACCATTTTTAGCACAAGTAATAATCGTGGCAAATATGGCGGCAAGTCCGGAAGAAAAAGCGAGCCCAGCCTCAGCTGATTCAATTAAGGCTATCTGTCTTCCCATGAGTTCAATAGTTGGATTCTTCAATCGTGTATATATATACCCATTCTCTTCACCTTTAAACAAACGTGCCCCATATTCAACATCCTTAAACGCAAAAGTTGAAGTTTGATAAATCGGCGGCGAGATTGCACCAGTCGTCTTGTCTGGATGCTGTTCACCATGCACAATCTTGGTTGCAATATGCATCACACCTCCTTATTATTCAAAAAGACCAACGTCTTGCTTTAGGATCTTTCTGGATTGCTTATTTTATCGGTTATTCTAAGGTGTTATGAGATGATTGTTACAGGTGGTCCACGGGGACTAAAACTTGTAAAGTAATTATATTGGTGTAAAATTCTTTGATGACATGGATAGTCATCCAAAGTAATGACAAAGAATAATGCAATAACTGGAGTATTAACAGTAATTGTTTTGTAACTCTTTTGCAATAAACATCCGAGACATAGTTGATTTTCTTGAATACGCCTTGAATAGCTAACATTGTGTGATTCCTTATACACATCACTATTTGTGGCAGAAACTGAAACGCATGTGTGATATTGTGGAAGATTAAAACAAAATGATACGCATAAAAAGGAAATTATAAGCAAGGAAGTTAACACTTTTTTTATTTTTACCTTCTTCCTCGAACAGCATGAGTCACAATGATTCACAAAGAAGTATATACGCTCAGTTGAAAATGTCAATGGTTCACTTCACAAGGCAATCCTGCTCAATAAATCTTGATTTTTTGCCTATTTTTTGATATAGTGGAACTGGTTAGTTCAATACTTCGATACCTTTTAACAATTAAAAAAAAACATCTCGGCAATAAACTTGACAAAGTACGTCTCTTAACTAGAATAATTGATAGAGTAAGGAAAGTTGTCGTGTCAAAAGTTTTGCTTATTTATCCTGAACTATATCGCTCACCATTAGCCAGTCCCTCAGTACTTGAAGTAATAAAGAACCAGTTTGGACTTTTACCGCCTCTTGGGTTATTATATATTGGAAGATCGTTATTAGATGCAGGTTATGAAGTAGAAACAATAGATTTCAATTCCACTTCGTATAATGAAGCTACTCTAGTTGAACTATTATCAGGGAAAGATGCAGTTGGAATAACCACCAATTCTTTTAATCTGAGAGGCGCATATAGACTCATTAGTGACATTAGGAAAGCGAGGCCACACGTAAAAATTGTAATGGGTGGACCGGATGTCACCCTACACCCCAGAGTTATCGAAGGTTCAGATTTATCAATAGCTGGCGAAACTGAAAAGACAGCACCTGCAATCTTTGACGCGCTCCTAAATGACGGTGATTTATCCAGATTAAATGGAGCTATCTACAAGATGCCGTTGAGTAATCGAACAGCTTATGGCAAAGAGCCATACATTGAAAAAAATCTTGATTCAATAAAATTTCCTGCCCGAGAACTATTAAGGACAAAGAATAAATCCCAAGGCTATAATTTACTTGGAGAAAAGAACGAAACCAGAATTACTACCATGATAACAACCCGTGGTTGTCCCTTCCGGTGTAAATTTTGTGCTAATAATGCGGTAAACTTCAAGAAATACCGAAAGAGAAGCGTTCAAAACTGCCTCGAAGAGATAGACCAAATACACATGGAAGGATATACTATTCTCTGTATTGTAGATGATAATTTTCTCTCAATTACAAATAGAAATCTCGTGGCAGGAATCTTTAATGGCATTATTGAACGTGGATATAAATTCAGTATTATCGCTGAGGGAAGAGTAGATTCTGCCATGGACGAGGGGCTTTACGCTCTTATGCGTAGGGCCGGTGTAGTCGCAGCCATTTATGGAATGGAATCGATGAATCAGGATGTTCTCGATTTTTATCGGAAAGGAACTACAGTAGAACTAAATAGAAG
>CP070664.1:201217-213536 GCA_020355325.1 Caldifarciminota bacterium | reverse complement strand
GGCTCAGGAAAAACATTTATGAAGGACTTTATGGGCTTACCTCAAAGTTTTGTCCAAATCAACACAGATGATGCAGTAGAAAAAGTCTTTCCAAAGTTTGGGCTCACACTCAAATTCCAAGACCCACCTTCAGGTGAGGAATATGATCAGAAGCAAGAAGTTAGAAAGCTTCTTCAACAAGCCGTGTCTGATAAGACAAAGCGAAAGATTAATCAGGCACTTCCGTTGCTTTTTGATACCACGGGCGAAAACCCTAAGAAAATGAAGCAAATCATGCGCCAACTGGTTGATATTGGATATGATGTTGCCGTGTTCACCATTAACGTTCCACCAGAGTTTTCAGTTGAGACAGATCAATACAGAGATAGAACTGTTGGAAGTGAAATTGCCCAACAAGTGACAAACGCTTATCAAAAAAATGTTGTAGACCAAGGCACCTACGCACAAATGAAAGGTGAGCGAGGCATCACAATTTTAAATGATAATCCTTACCCAAACCTTTACAATGTTAATACCGGCGAGTATCGCAGGATTATGAATAAAAAGCATCCAAGATATGGTGAGATCGCATTTGACTTAGGCATCCTGGGACAGCGCAAGATGAAACTAAAAGATCCCAAGGGCAAAGATAAACCTAAAGAAATGTGGAACCCATTTGAGGGCGTGACTTGGGAGAGCGCAAAACAAATTCTTGATGACGCAAAAGAAAAGCTCCAAGCCTGGGTTTCTGAGAGAGATCCGCAGAATCCAACCGGCAGAGAAGTTTTAAAGGCGCTTGAGTACGTTCAGGACCAAGGCGTTGCCGATTATGGAGATCAAATCACAGATCTCGTACAATACGCCATCTGGGCAGACGAGAATGAGAAAGAACTTCCCAAGTCAGTCCAGAACGCACTCCAAATTATTTTTGATGTCGAGGCATTCCAAGAGAAAGTAGCAGGAGCAGTTCCATCGGAAAAGTTCCCTACCGAGCCGATGAAGGTTAAAACAGCCAAGGGCGAGATTGAAGTTCCACCAGAACTTCTCCCCCGTTTTGGACTCAAGGGCGCTCCAACTATTCAGCAACTTACCCGAGAGCAGTTGATGGAAATTATCAACTGGGTAAGAAATAATTCTTGACACCTCTTATTTTATCTGTTATATTAATACTTCCAATATAGAAGGAGAAAGCATGAAGGCTTTTGCGTGGAGACGTGAAACAGACAATAACAAGGCAAATTACTGCCTTCAAGTTGAGAACATCAAAGGAAAGCGAGCACTAAACAAGGTTGTTAAGATCCTTGGCGACTGGGAGATCATTGGCGATGGCTATAACGCTAAAACCGAAGAATATACAGTTATTTTCTCAAGCGATTTTGATAACCCACACAAATGGCAAGCATGGGCAGAAGAGTTCCCCATTTATTTGGTAGAACTAACATCTCACGGAAATGAGAAACTCCGTAACAAGAAACTTGTAAAGGCAGGAGCAGTATTATGATTTTTACACCACAATTTGCAGCAAAGAAAAAGAAGGAAGAAGCCGAAGAGCCAGAGGTTGAACAAGAGGCAGTTTATTATGCCCAGAAAAAGGATGAGCCTCCTCGACTGATAGGTATTTGCGGCGATCTCGACGAAGAGAAGGCTGGCGAGTTGCTATACGGCATGATCTCTCTTTATGAAGCGGGAGCCACTTACCAACTTGCAGACCCCACCGACGAGAACTCAGATATCCTGGCGAGTTATGCCCCGTTTGAGTTTATCATCTCAACTCTTGGCGGCTCAGCACAAGAGATGTTCGGACTGCACGATATCATGCGCGTGATTCGTGAAAACTGCGATATTCACACCGTAGGGCTTGGTAAGGTTTTCTCCGCAGGCACACTTCTCCTCGCTTCGGGCACCAAGGGCAAGCGTCGTATCGGCAAGAACTGCCGTGTTATGATTCACGCTGTCCTCGGAGGCAATCACGGCTCAATCCACAACCTTGAGAACGAGATGGACGAAATTCGCTGGGTTCAGGAGCGCTATATTGAGGCGATGGTTGAAGAAACAAACATGAGCAAGACTCATTTGAAGAAGATTCTTAACCGCAAGGTTAATGCTTACTTCACCGCAGAGGAAGCAGTTGAACTTGGCATCGCGGACATTATCTTTTAAGGAAATAAACAATGGCACTCATCAAAGGGCTTCATGCCTTTATTATTAAAGAGCAATTTAAAAAGTCGATGGAGGCGAAAGGCTATGCTTTCTTCGGGCTCGAAAACAAATCACCCTATAATGTAAACATTATTGGGGTGCGTAGTGACGAGGATATCTTTAATGAGTTTGATGATGCCCTTGTTGTTATTTATCGAGACACAAAACGAAACTGGGAAGTCCGATCTTATTCAATCACTACGGATCCAGGCAAGGTATGGCAAGAAAAGCCACAAAACAGCAAAGGCTGCGCGATCCTTGTTCCAGGTCAGTATCGAGGTGTTTACAAGATCGACTCGCATGCTGGAAAATATACAGCATTATGTCAGCGACGAGGCAATGTAAAAGTGTTTAGGGACGCTGATAAGGATCATGAGCACGACAGAGATCATGGAACCATCGACGAGGGGATGTTCGGAATAAATATCCATCGTAGTCGCTCCACGGGAGACACAGAGCTTATCGGAGCCTACTCCGCCGGATGCCAGGTTTTTAAAAACGCAAATGACTTCAAGGATTTCATGAAGTTAGTTCAGAAAAGTGCAGATAGATATGGAAACGCTTTTAGCTACACTCTTCTTAACGAGGGTGACCTATTAGGGTTTTAAAAACTATTTATATATTATGAAAGAACTTGACTTATTAATTGAAAATTACTTCACCGAATCTTTTGAGACCTCCGACCTTTTTCGGCTGGTTGAGCAGGTGATGGAGGAGGACGTTGTAACTGAGAAAAACTTGAGTTTTGGAGATTTAGCTAAGTCACCAACTCGTATGCAGACTTTTATCAATAAGTTAAAAAACAACGAGCCTTTTGAGTTGGTTGGCGGAGGCTCCGCTACTTTTGTTGCCGACAGCACACTTCTTGACGCACTTGAACAAATGCTTCAGAGTGGCGAAATTTCCCATGCTGCCGCACAACGACTTTTAGGAAGAAAGTTTTATTTGGTTACACCAGAGGGCGACCCTTTTCCTATCGGCAGGCTTCAAAAAACTGGCGAGTTTGGCGGCAAAGGCTCAGATTTTTACGTTAAGAAAGAAATCGCCGCTCGTGGGCAGCTTGAAGCAGCGATCAACGCCGCTTTAAAAAATGCAAACACAGATGCGATCACTCTCCGAGTAAAAAACGGCAAGGAGAAAGTCGTTGCCGTCTACGACGACGTAATCGGAGTGCGCGGGTCATCACGCTTTGATTGTGTTGATCCCAAAAGCGACTTTGAATTGATTAGAAAAGATGGTAAACCGCCAGTTTATATTTCACACAAAGATGGCACCACCCCAAAGGGCTTCGGGCAATGGTCTGGGGTTAGCCCTAAAGCTGGTGAGAATATCCATAACCACCCCGAGGTGAAAAGATTTATTAAAGACCTTAAGCCCTACTTGGTTCGGAATAAACAGGGCGAATTAGTTTACCCAAAAGGCATTAGTTATGGTAGACTGATTGAGGATGTAGAGTTAAAACTAATGAGCATTTTCGGTCAAGACTACACTCCGTCTGGTGATGGCGGACCAAACAACGTAGACTTGGTTGCACAAGGCTTGTTCACTATTGAGACCGTGGGTGTTGATGAAGAAACAGATGATGGACCAGAAGTTGTTTATGACCTGTCGGCACATCATCTTCTTGCAAGACTTGACCCTGAAGTAGATTTTGGAAAAGAGTATATGCCGACCTTAGTTAGCCGCTATGCGACGGCACGAAGAAATTTTGGAATTAAGCATTTACGTGCCACCATTTATCCTCTCGGTGGACGCAAGATTGCTAAAATGATTTAGAGGTAGAGTTGAAATCTCCACTACGCTATCCAGGCGGCAAAAGCCGTGCTGTTAAACATATACTTCCACTATTCCCAGAAGATGTGGGGCGTGTGTGTTCTCCCTTCTTTGGTGGAGGATCAGTTGAACTTGCCCTCGCGAGCAAGGGTGTCGAAGTATTTGGCTATGACAAGATGAAACAACTTGTCTGGTTTTGGCAGGCTTTGTGCGAGGATAATAACAGGCTCGCTGATGAGGTAGAAAAACTACGAGAAGAATATCAAACCAGAGACGGCAAAACTGTGACAGGTTGCGCCAAAGATTCTTTCGCGAGATACAGGGAAGACCTGCGAATTGATACATACATGTTCTCGTATGAGCGAGCCGCCAAGTATTACATTATTAACCGCAGCAGCTTTTCTGGTGCCACTTTCAGCGGTGGCTGGTCTGAACGCGCTTCATACGCGAGATTCACAGAGTCTTCTGTCCAGAGACTTCGAGACTTCAAGGCAGAGAACTTTAGGGTTGACTATGCGGACTTTGGACAGGCAATCGCGTCACACCCAAGAGCCTTTTTATATCTTGACCCTCCATATTATTTGCCAGACGGCAGAGACAACCTCTATGGAGATGGTGGAGATTTACACAAAACATTTGACCATTTGAAATTGGTGAACATATTAAAAGAACGAAACAACTCTATATTATCGTATAATAACTGTCAAGCGATACTGAAACTATACGAGGACTATGATATTATATATCCAGATTGGAAGTACGGTATGTCCTCGGACAAAGACTCCAATGAAGTATTAATCATTAATAAGGGATAAAAATGAGTAAAAAATATTGTTCCAACGAGGAACTACAAGCAAAGATCTTACAGGGTGTTGAGACCCTCGCTGATAACGTCGCCACGACTCTTGGACCAAAGGGTCGGAATGTTATCCTACAGGAAAAGGGTAAGCGTCCGATCATTACAAAGGACGGCGTGACGGTAGCGAAATTCGTTGAGTTCGAAGATCATTTTATGAACGCTGGTGCCCAAGTTATCAAGCAGGCAGCAGAGCAGACGAACTCCGACGCTGGTGATGGAACGACGACGACTACAATCCTCTGTCGCGCCATCCTCCAACACGCACAGCGATACATCACCGCAGGTGTCTCCCCTGTAGAACTTAAACGAGGAATCGACAAGGCAGTTGCAGCAGTTGTTAGCAACCTTGAGGACCAGTCGCGCCCCATCTCCTCTCTTGAGGACATCCGACGCATTGCGACGATCTCCGCGAATGGAGACGAGGTTATTGGAAATCTTGTTGCAACCGCAGTTGACTCCGCAGGAAAAGACGGCGCTATCACCATCCAAGAAGCCCGCTCAGTCGAGACTTCCCTTGATCTCGTAGAAGGCTTCCGTCTTGCATCAGGTTGGGCTGCCTCGGCTTTTGTAACCGATCAGCGAACCTCAATGACTCGCTACGATAATCCACTTCTCCTCGTCACCGATGAAAAGATCGAAACAGTAGATCAGATCCTCCCTGTATTGGAGGTTGTAGCCCGCGAAGGCAGACCTCTGGTTATTTTTGCAGAAGAGGTTGAGGGGCAAGCACTGGCTGCCCTGGTGATGAATACGGTGCGCGGAACGATGAAAGTCGCAGCAGTTAAGGCTCCTCGCTACGGAGAAGAGCGCCGAGGAATTCTTGAGGATCTTGCAACCTCCGTTGGTGCTACTTTTGTTAATCGCCTAAGTGGAATGAGGGTAAAAGAAGTTAAACTTCCTGATCTTGGTTCTTCAAGCAAGATTGAAATTAGCCGCAACCTCACAACCATTATGGGCGGAAAGGGAGACGTGGACGAGATTGAGAAGCGAGTAGAAACTCTCAAGGCACAACTATCGGACACCGAAAACCTTCACGAGTGCGAAAGACTTCAGGATCGCATCACAAAACTCGCATCTGGCGTTGCTGTTATTCGTGTAGGCGGCGCAACCGAAATTGAGATGATTGAGAAGAAGCACCGTATCGAGGACGCCCTTGAGGCAGTTAAATCAGCCCAGCAAGAAGGCATTGTAGCCGGAGGCGGAACAGCCCTTGTTCGTGCCTCAGCAAACCTTGAGATTGATGTCGCCAACGAAGAGCAAGAACTTGGCGTGGAGATTATCAAGGGAGCTATTCAGGAGCCACTAAAGCAGATGGCGACAAATGCCGGTTCTTCTCCAGATCTTACTGTAAGTCGCATTTTGGACGCGGAAGACAGCCAAGGTTGGGATTTTTCAACAGGAGAGTTTGTTGATCTGTTCGAGTCAGGCATCCTTGATCCAGCAAAGGTTACACGCTGCGCTCTGCAAAATGCAGCCTCCGCAGCAGGCACATTGTTGACTGCAAATTATGCGATTGTTCAGGACCAATAGAACAGAGACTACTATATACTATACATGGACCCTACAACTGAAACATTGATAGAACTTAACGCTAAATTAGAGCGCTTGATTAACGGCATTGATACGCTTCACGCAAATCAAGAGCGTATGGGCGATGATATTTCGAAGATCAAAGAAGCGGTTTACAACCCCGATTCGGGTCTGTACGCGAGGCTTCGAGCGCTTGAGCAGTGGAAAGAAAGTCAGTCGAAAGTTCAGTGGCTTGTAACATCGGGTGTTATTATGTTAATCGTAAAAATGATTTGGGACACCATGATCGCAGGAGGGGTAGGATAGGAGAAGAAAATGGATTATTATTCTTCATACAAGAAAATAGCAGTTCCTCGCTTATCCAACCCAGAAATATTAGAACGTATTAACGCGCTCAGAACAAAGAGCGAGATTAGTCCAAATGCATTTTCATTCTTATCTTCTTTAGCCGCAGGTTTTAAGAAATATGGTGGAGTAACTCAAAAGCAGTACGACGCATTCGTTGATATTGAGAAAAGTTATCTTGACTCACCAGTTAACCACACAGAGTGGATGCAGCAGTATAACGATGTACACCGAGAGATAGCAAACATCTGCGCTCTTTATTATTGCGCGAACCCTCCCTACTACGGAGACTTGGCTTACCGAGTTCTTTACGATAAAAACTTTATTCCCTCAGAGAAACAATACAATGCACTCACACAAAACAAGTACGCCACAAAAGTATTGGAGTCTCACTACGCAGAGCCAAAGTACAAAGTGAACGATTACGTCTCTCTGAGGAAGAATAACCCGTGCGGAATAAATGAGAAACTAAATATGTTTGTTATTTTGCAAGTCGCACCTGAGCCCATTACAACGGCAGCAAAGAGCACTAAAAAGTACAAAATCCTACCGCTAGACAACACCACAACATATGTCGTTGAGGAACGCTGGCTAAAATATTTAAATAAAAATAAAATAAATGCTTGACGGATAAATCTGCATCTGTTATATTATTAATACAAAATCGGAGAAAACAATGAACGTAACTCTTAATCTCATCACTGAGTTTGAGGATATTCCTCACGAGGTGGCTCACATGCTGAAGTTTGTCCAAGACGAACTTTCTTTCACAGCACGACGAGCAGCAAATGTTTCCAGCAAACTTGCCGGTGAAACGGTAGATGCTAATGAAGCATTGGATCTTCTTCATAGCGTTCGCCTTCAGATGGCGAAGATCGATACGCGAATGGAAGACTGCATGTCGATCCTCGGAGGTTATCAGCATTATCTTGATAACCCACCAGAAGAGGAGCCCGAGGCTACTGCTGAAGATGAAGAAAATGAAGAAGGGTGATCTGGTTTATATTCCCTCTGAGGTGACGTTGTATCGCTACAACGACAGCCAGGGCGTATTATCAGATTATATTAAACTTGAGAAACCATCATCAGCAGTCGTGCTTGATGATGAATACGGAACCTGCTCTGTATTGTTTAGAGGGCAGACTTGGTTTGTAAGCGGCAAGCACGTATACCCACTGAACAAAGATATTTTATTGGAGGAAGAAAATGGCTACAGTCAAGCTAACTGAGCTTTTTAGACAGAATCGTTTTACATCAAGCGATAACAGTTTTAATATGCGCCCAGTTTACGTTAACCCGGATGTCGTGGTATGTCTGCGAGAGGATATCCAAACTTTAAAGTTACTTCAGGAAGGAGACGGTAGTCTTCCCGAAGGGCTGGATTCTCGACACGAGTTCACGAAACTGCACATCAATAGCGGCAACAGTTCTTTTGATATCACCGTGGTTGGTTCGCCAGACATGGTAGAAGAGAAACTTGCAGCATCCAGAAACGCACTGCTCAAGGGGTAGAAAATGATTGAGTGCTCTTTGCGCGAGATGAGCGAGTATGGCTCTGCGCTTCCAGACTACAACAACAGGAAGCGTCAAGGCAAGTATCACGGCTCCGACTTTTACGGCACCGTGCCCAGTTACGGCATTAAAAAGTGGGTAGTTGGAGTTTATATTGACGTTGACTACAAGCCATACTTGGAAGAATGCATTTCCGAGGAAGACATTGTAAAGAGGTGCATCGAGTTCCTCAATCAGCCTCCTCCTCGCAGAAAGTATCAGAAGAAAAAGCCGCAACCCCTTTACGGTAACATTGACGATCAGCCAATTCGTTTTAACTTTAAAGAGGACGAAGACGGAACCTTTATCGAGGCTCTCCTTATAACCGATCAAAAGAAGAACAAGAAGTTTTGGGGTGCAGGTGGAATTGGAGCCATCAAGAGAAAGCGCGGACGCCCACGAAAGGATGAACAATAATGATTTGGACAGCAATTACATACAGCACTTCTCAGGAAAGAATTGAGTGCAAAGTTTTCGAAGCCCCAATGGACTTTAATAAAGCTTATGGTGTTATTGCGGCACAAACAAGCGGAATTGTTTTGTCGCTCACCAAAGGCAACCACGAAGCAGGCACTTACATCCCCGCGAGGGATCTTAAACTAACCCGAGCACGATATCGGGGAGAATTTTAACTTTTTTTCAAAAAAACCCTTGACGATTATTTTGTAGTGATTAAATTATAGATATCCCCAAAGCAAGGGGCAGATAAAAAGAAATAAAATGTTAACAGAAACCTCCTTTGCCTGTTGTTCATTCCGCCGCTCTTGGCGACTTTCAGAAGGGACTGATGTAGAGAATATCACCGCCACTTATGAAAACGGTATTCTTTCGTTTTCGGTTCCTACCGCTGATGCTACAACTTATACTCGCATTATCCAAGTTAAGTGAGTTAAGAAAATAAGTTGAGTATCACTCAAGGGGCACCAATTTGGTGCCTCTTTTTGTATGAATAAAGACTATTTATAATGTTCGGAGTGCCCTTTAAATGAAATCAGATTTTACAAACGACTGGCGCAAGTTTATTAATCGCCACCAAACCTCAAATCAACGCAAGAGCATGAAAGATATGCTCTGGGAACGCAAAGACAACTGGAAGGTTGATCGCATGATCTTTGAGCGCGTTCTTTTTGAGGGCAGGCTTGAGCAGGTCCAAAAGAAATATCCAGACTACGCCAACTACGCAGATCTGTTCTCCAAAGAAGATCCCTCCGGCAACAACAAATACCTCGCCAAGGCGGTTAAGCTTTTAAAACAACGGGTTGAGTGGTATATAAAAACATATGAAAAGGCTCAGGATCGCAAGTTGGATGATACAAGCATAACAGGTATAAAGAATCAGTTCTTTCGCCAAATTCGCGATCTTGTTACTGATTTTCACAAGTTAAACAAATACTTGCCCACCCAAGGAGGCGGACGAGATCTAAACGCATACAAAAACCTTGACGACTTAAAGCAAGCAATTGAAAACGCCAAGGCAGTCCTCCAAGCCAAGGAAGCAGAGAAGGTTCATAAACAGCAAATGCGTGATGATGCCGACAGGGTTTATCAGGACAAGACAACACTTGTTGTCCGCCCACATACCGAGGGCGCTTCTTGTTATTATGGACAAGGAACCAGATGGTGTATCGCAGCAACCGACAGCCGCAACTACTGGGACGACTACTCAACCGAGCAGGGCAAAACATTCTTCTTTATTCTCGACAAAAACGCGGAACTAAAAGAGGATAACTTGGACAAGGTTGCTCTTGTTTATGACTCAGACAATGCGGATGCTGACACCCCCTACGATGCCTACGACGCTGCCGATGATCAATTATCAGTTTACGACATTGTAGAATACTATTATGTGGCTTGGGATCAGGACAAGATTAATGATGTCTTTGAAGCAATCCAGCAGAGCCTTGACGAGAACCCACCCGATGTTGGTATCGATATGTATGAGGAGTTGGAAAAAATTCAGGAATACGCAGAGCTTGAAGTTGCGCGAACCGTTGGCGAATTCGCACCAGATACAATATACTTTAATATTGATGTTGATTACGAGGACACTGGATATGACGCACAAGCAACGGTGCGATATGTTTATGATTTAGGCTATAATCCCATGAACCCAGAAGCAGCAGAAATGTATCCGGGCGACGAGGTAGAGGTTCAAGAAGAAATAGATTCTACTCTTACCCAAGACTACTATGAAGCAGACATAGGTTTTGAAACAGACACTCTTGTTATTGACCTCACAATAAATGCCGATGACACCTTTGGAGGTCCAAACCGAGAAGCACGAGAGCAGGCAGTTGTAAACACCCAAGACTTTATTGATCGAGTTATGTACTCTTACGGTAACGACTACCCTAAAGAATACGAAGAACTTCGTCAGAAACTTGTTGCGAGAAAAGTGCTCGCTCCAAATAAGTGGGACGCATCCAAGGACGACCTTAAAAGATCCGTCGCAGAACTAACACACTTTATGCCTGTTGAGAGGGGAAAGAACATTGCTTTCCGTCTTGTAGAAACAGGCGATCAATATGGCGAGAACCCACCCATTGGAGACTTCCCGAAGGACGAGGGCATTTATAATATCTTTAATGCTAACTGGAGCGATAGCCAAGGAGCTTATGTTTCCAGAAAGTTCAGCAAGGCTATGGAAGCAGGCTTAGATACGATTAATAGAGAAGCTACAGCCGCCGCGATAAAGCAGTTGGAACTTCCCCTTGGCGCACAATACAAGGCACCAAAAGAAGGCGTCAATCCGTTTGCTTTTACTTATGCTATATCATCTGCTCGCCGTGGAAACGACCCAGCCCGACTACAAATGGAGGCTTTGTTTGCAGAAGATATGCCCGCAGCCGAGCAAGAAAAGGTTCTCTTACAGATGGACTATCTTAATAGAAACTTTGATAGAATTGTAGACATCGCCAAAAAAGCATACGCCAGTATCCTTGGTGAAAAAGAAGCAGACAGAAGTAAGGCGAGAGAAGAGATCCAAAGCGGAAGGGCAATCAAGGGTCACATTGAAACAGCAATAAGAGAATTGAACCCTGAGACCGCTACAAGCTTTGAAACCCGAGACGGAATGAACGACGAACGACGAGCAAACAATCTTAAAGTTGTAAGGTGGGTTCAGAACAATTTTAAAAAGATGCGCCCAGTTGAACAAGTGGGTGCCACCAACTATATGAGAAGACTTAACATTGATATGGCGAATGGAAGGAGCCGAGACTATGTTATTCCCGATGGCGAAGAAGTGCCAAGGAAGTTTGAGGACGAGGTAAAGAGAGCCCTTGAAGACTTAGGCGCAAACAAACAGCAACAAGAAAAATACAAATGGGGCGAAGCAAGAGTTTCCGAGTCCATCGTTGAGAGTGTTCGTAACAGAGTGCGACAAGTTATTGCCGAGAACTTAAAGAAATGAAACTAATAATGGAAAATTGGAGAGGCTACTTAGCCGAGGCTATGAAGACAGTCGCTGATCTTCCAGACGATCTTTATATTGGTATCATGGACGAGGGCGGAGAGAATGTTCATTTTTATTACTCCGACGAAGACGGCAACGACACAGACTTTTACGACGATCCGATATCTGGAATGGTTTCCATTCACCGCCCTCTCAGAGGCGGGGGTCCACTTAAACTTAAGCCGGAAGGAGACTGCGCTGGTGCTTGGGTTATTTCAAGCACAGAAGCAACAAAAGGCTGGGGTCCGCTTCTTTACGACATCGCGATTGAATGGGCGACAGAAAACGGCGAGGGTCTTACACCTGATAGGTCTTCAGTCTCGGTTGACGCTGTAAAAGTATGGGACTATTACCTTACCAAACGAAGTGATGTAAGCGCTGATCAACTTGACGACTTAGAAAACACCTTAACAGATCCAGAGGAAGACAATTGTGCCCAAGCCTCTGCAAAAGACTACGCAGGTGACAAATGGGCAGACACTCCTTTGAGCAAGAAATACACCAAGGCTCCCACAACACTCGCACAACTTAGAAAGATGAACAAGCTTAGGGAGAGATCATGAAACTACTAATTGAAAATTTTAAAAAGTTCTTAAATGAACAGCAAGGTCAGCAGTCCGTCTCATTTG
>CP070664.1:193463-201117 GCA_020355325.1 Caldifarciminota bacterium | reverse complement strand
GCCTGAAATGAATCGCTCATCACCGAAAGATCCACATGCGAGATTTTCAAATAATCATACATGAAATCACCAGGACCAAAGTCGGCCGGATAGGCTGCAACGCCGGTCAGATCTGATGTCGGTCTCCAACCCACAAACCATAACCGACCACCAACATCAAGATAATCCCGCAACGCCTCAACGTTATCCTCAGCCATGTGCTCACTGTAATCATCCGCATGCCACAAGACTGTTGAATAGGGCACAAAATCGGCAAAAACCAATCCTTGAACCAACGAATCAAAATCACACTCCGTATATCGATACCCCTCTAAGATGTATTGATAGAATGCGTCCTGCAAACTGTCGGGTGGCGGAGGATTTGGTGGAAACGGACTGTTTCTCGTTTCATCCACAATCACAATCCCTTGATCGAGCGTGATCGGACGACCGTACACCTCACTGCTCATCGGGCTTGCATTGCCATCCATATCAAATGCCCGTACTGCATAGTAGTATTTATTCGCTCCTGAAAGCGGCGCATTTGTAAAGGTAGTATCAGGCAATAAAACAGAATTTAAACTGTCATAGACAGGATCGTCATTCACTCTTCGATAGACACGGTAGCCTGCGAAATCCAATTCCTGATTCGGTTCCCAGTCAATACGAACACCCGAGATAATCGGTGTGGCAATCACACCAGCAGGCGTCAAGGGAATTGCCCGTGGAATGCCCGTCACTTCAGTAGCCAAGTAACTCTCGCGGCTATCAACATCGACTGCATTAACGGCAACGTAATAGATAGAATCGGCCATCAAGCCAGTTAAGGTATCAGTTGTATTTTCTAAGCCAGCGACAAAGTGTGTATCGGTGTACATTTCACTCTGCCTCCCCCAGTAGACTTTGTAGCCGACAACATCGCTCTCGTAATTGGCTGACCAGTTAACAACCAGACTACCACCATTTCCTGCGTCAAAAACAACTACATCTTCAACCATGCCTGGGTACAAACCGAGCAATGCCACAGTGGCTACCGCAACTTTCGTAACACTCGTATATAATAAAGGAAACATCTCGCTGAGGACGTCGGTCGTATCGTGCACGTGAAAATTATTATACCACCAACGTTCTGAACCACAGATTGCCGGATACCCGCGAATGGCAAAGGAATAATCATCCCAACCCGCTGCCCAGGTTTCTTGATAGAGCAACAATGATGGGATATAAACTTGTCCAACCTGATAAAATAAATCAGACAACCATTGCGAAAAAGAATGACAGCGCATTATGTTGCAATCTAACGACGCATCATCCATATAACCGATCATATCCAGATTGATGACACCACCAATATCGAGTCCCAGACTCTCAGCATAGGCGGCATAGTGATCACTGCCATGACAACCCATTTCCTCGCCATTGCAACCCATAAATTTGATTGTTTTTTTCCAGGTATAGCCTTTCAATATTCTTGCCGCCTCTAAAACTGCAGCAACCGAGGAGGCATTGTCATCTGCCCCTGGTGCATAGACTCGGGCAATGGCGGTATCTGTAACGTACGAGTCAACATGTCCACCAATGATAAATATCTTCGAAGGAGCAATTGTACCATCAATGGTAGCGATCACGTTACGTTCATAACCAACACCAGGCCACTCAAGGTCCAAGTAGAAGCTGTCAAATTCGGCGGCATAACCCCAGCTGGTAAACTTCTGTCGTAGCCACGCCGAAGCTGCATATGAGCTATCACTGAGCATGAGTCGAGTCCTAAAATCCTGCAGTCTCTGAATATAAGAGGTCAATGAATCAGTATTTACTTGATCAACGAGACTCTGAATAAAAGGGTCCCACTGAACTGATTGAACAGGGACTACTTTTGTGTCCATGCCAGTCCAGAACCGATCGGGCAATGTAGATTTGGTTAGCTGTTTGAATTTCACAGGTATATTCTTAAGCTCAGATATTCTATTTTTGGGCAGTTTTATCAAATAAATTCTGTTGCTATGCCAGATTATTTCACCAGGCAATGATAATTCGAGGTCCGAGGGCACCGTACAAATGAAGTATGGCTCTGTCCAGGGTGCTTCATCTATTATCAGACAATGGAAATTCTGCCCTTCTAATACAAGCACATCTGAATGGCTTACCTCGCTTATTACCGTGTTTTCGAAAAATGCATACGATGAGTAACTCAGGTCGTGCCAAAGCTGAAGCTGTTCTTGATCGTTGATCTTAACCGCCGCGAGCACTGATTGAGCGTGCAAATAATTGAAAATAAGCAGGGTTATAGTAACAAAGATAGATAAACCCTTCATATATACCTCTCTTTAAGCAATTTTATGAGAAAAGCTCACAAAAAAATCACAAATTTCAAGCCCTGTGCTACAAAACTTCCGCGGCGTGGTAGGAAGACCTGACCAGTGGTCCACTGATTATGTTCTGTATGCCTATACCCTCTCCTATTTTTTTAAACTCGCTAAATTCTTCAGGCGAGTAATACCTTTGTACATAGTGATGTTTTTTTGTAGGTTGCAAGTACTGACCAATCGTCACAATATCGACATTTGCATCTTTTAGGTCTTTTAAGGTTTCATTGATCTCGTCTTTTTCTTCACCCAGACCGACCATGAAGCCGCTCTTCGTGTAGATTGTTCCGTCGATTTCCTTAATGCTCTTCAAAACATCCAAGGACTTTTTGTATCCGCATCTCCGATCTCGAATGTATGCCGTAAGTCTTTCGACGGTTTCGATATTATGACCGATAACATACGGCTGTGCGTCAACAATTTTCTTAATATAATCAACATGAGCAGAAAAATCAGGAACGAGTATTTCAATTTTCGTATCGGGATTTTTTGCTTTTATCTGTCGTATCGTCTCTGCGTAGTGTCCGCTTCCGAAATCATCTAAATCGTCACGGTCAACCGAGGTAATAACAATATATTTTAGTCCTATTTTCTTCACTACCTCGGCGACACGCTTCGGCTCTTCAGGGTCAACAACGCCTTTTGGGTTTCCAGATTCTACGGCGCAGAACCGACAAGCACGCGTACAAACGTTACCGAGAATCATAATCGTGGCGCTCTTTCTGTTCCAGCATTCATGAATATTTGGACACCGCGCCTCCTGGCAGACCGTTGAGAGACGATATTTTTTCAGTAGTTCATAGACATCTTTGAATGCGTCTCCAGATGGGATTTTTATCTTCAGCCATTCGGGTTTGTTTAAATGAGTTCTTTTAAACATCGTTCTTGTATTTTTTTATTGAAGACTAAACCAAACTTCTGACGAACAATTTTTTTCACCTCATCCAATACAATTTCTTTATCGAGGATTTCCTGCATCGACGTCATCCTTACATTTTTGAGCCCGCAGGGCACGATATAGTCAAAATAAGATAAATCGGTATTCACATTCAGAGCAAAGCCATGGAAACTTATCCATCGCTGCACCGCGATGCCGATCGAACAGATTTTACCCCCCTTGAGCCAAACGCCAATCATCTTCTCTTTTTTCTCTGCTCTTATACCAAACTCGGCGAGTGTTGCGATGATGACGTCCTCGATCTTTTCGATAAACGGTTTAATACCAATAAACCCTTGTTTAATATTAAATAGAAGGTATCCCACGAGCTGACCCGGTCCATGGTAGGTAACATCTCCCCCGCGCTCGATCTCATAATACGTAATTCCTTTTTCTTCTAATAACTTAAATGGTATCAAGAGATTTTTTTCCTTTCCGCTCTTTCCCATTGTAATGACTGGGTTGTGCTCAACCAGAATGAGTGTATCAGCGATTTCATTCTCTAGCCTTTTCGAGTGCAATCTTTTCTGGATATCCCAGACCTTTTTATAATCTCTGTGCCCTAAATTTACTACGTTTAGATCAGTTGAATTCAATGTTTGTGCTAATTTTTTACTTCTTATCGACTGTAGCGCTGATTGGAATAGGTTTTGTTGGAGGCCTATATGTTGGCTGTCGAATTTCTTCTATAGGGATACCAAGTTCTTTCGAGATTATTTTTGCAATGTGTCTGCGGCATCCTTTGCCCTGACAGAGCCCCATGGTCACACGAATGACTCTTTTGAGGTCATCCATTGTACGATAACCTTCATGAATTTTCTGGACAATCTCTTCTTCGGTGACATCTTCGCACCGACAGATTATCTTCATAGACTATTTTATTCGAAATTATGTCAAAGTCAAGAAATTACGAGAGTCGCTACATCACCGAATTATATAATCATTGGGGTATTGACAAAACAAGTACTGAGTATAAAATATCTATGGAGGCGAATATGAAAGTTTCAAAGCTTGCTGTATTGTTGCTGTGTCTGTATCCGCTCTGTTTTGTCTTTGGTGATGAGTACACAACAGCAGAAGAAACAGAAACCGATAGCACCACAGAGAAAACACTCATTGATTTTTTCGAGACACGAAGCGCCCGAACAATCACCTCTCGTGATATCGAGCAACTTCCAGTCACCACTATTGATGAAATCATCAAGCTACAGCCAGGCGTCGTTGAAACCGATTCCGGTATCCATATACGAGGCGGAAGGCCTGATGAAATAATATATTATGTAGATGGTGTCGAAGTCAAAGTTCCTAATTTCGGCTGGCAATCGATTCATATAGACCCTTCTGCAATAGACGAAATTACGCTCATCCGTAGCGGTATGAATGCAGAATACGGCAATGTAATGTCTGGAGTAGTAGACATCCGCACAAAAATGATGACAAACACACGCCATTCAGGTTCGATTAATTTTCTGACAGATGAAATATTTACTACTGATAAATTAAACTTCGGATACAATCGCTATGATATATATTTTGGTGGACCCATAATGAATCGTTTCGGCTACTTTGTTTCTGGTCAACTTATGCTCACGGATGCGTATCAAAAGGCGCTGTACAAAGTCTCCTCACCAAGAATGGATTATACCGCACACGGAAAAATATATTACAGACTTCCTCATGTACAGGGCGGAATCGTTCTTTCAGGATATCGGTCGCGAGAGCAGTACATGATGTGGAAACCTCCTTTTTCTAATACGGGCACTGGATTAGTATCTTTTCTGGATAAACCTATGAGTCGCACCAAAAGTTGGATTACCTCGGGCACATTCAACCGCATGTGGACGCATACCCATATTTCATTACAAATCAGTTCGACACATTTCGACCGCGTATTCGGCAGCAGAGATTACGGTTGGGAAGAAGAAAACAATAGAGCATGGTATGACGACTATCGATTCAAGAATGAGCATCTCCTGGTACTCCTGGTCGATGAGAAATTGAGAAACAGAGCCGGACTCGTCGTTAGAGATTTATTAGTCGATAGCATGACTTACTACTACCGAGACTATGATGTCTTACGAAATGATCCTTTTGGAATTGACCGGTTAACAACCACCTTTCTGGATTACCCAGATTGGATATTTTGGCACAATGATGATAAACAGTTTCAAGCCGATCTCATCCAATCTATCGGCTTATATCATGAGCTCAAAACTGGTTTCGATTTCACCTGGTATAATGTAAAATATTTTAAGGCAAGATTGCCTGAGAGCACTTTATTCCCAATGGATGTCAAGTATTCGTATTATGAGAGAGAACCCTTTCGCTTTTCGGGTTACATACAAGACAAAATAGATGTAGAAGGTATTATTGCTCAGGTAGGGTTACGATTCGACTACTTCGATGCAAATGCGTTTATAATTGGTAACGAATGGGTTATGCCTCGCTGGAGCCTCATATATTCTGACCCCATGGCTACACTCTCTCCACGATTAGCCTTTTCTCTACCAGTACGTGAAAGTATGAAATTCCGTTTCAGCTATGGACATTATTATCAAGTCCCCAAGCTCGATAAGTTTTATAATAACGCGGATACCGCAAGAATCGAGTACTATTTGTTTCACAGCGGTTCTATCTTCGGCAACATTTTTCTCGAACCAGAAAGACTAGTAGCATACGAGCTTGCCTTGGAAACGGTATTCTTTAACGATATTCTGCTCACCATTACGGCTTTTAACAAAGACTACGAAAACATTGCAGAGTTGCGAAGGATTCAAACAATACCATACATTTATCAATATTGTAACGATGCCCTGCATAAAGTAGCAGGCATCGAACTCATCCTGCAAAAGAAACTAACAAATCTATGGGGATTCGGCATTGCATACACCCTGCAATATGCTAAAGGCAAAAGCCCCTGGGCGTATCAATATTACTACGAATCATACATCGAGCCACCAAAGATTGAGTATTGGCTTGACACAGATGAGCGGCATACGATCATAACTAACTTCGATTTCAAAATACCTGAAGACTTCTTCATATTTCCTTTGCAGAATATCACGAGCACTCTTTACTCTTCATTCCACTCGGGAAAACCGTATACACCAGAAGTATTAGCAGGTGATACAGAAAGCAGCAGAGCTGGTAATGTGAACTCGCAACGCATGCCTGGTTATTGGAATGTTGATTTGAAACTCAGCCGCTGTATACAAATCAATCGAGTTCGATTCATATTCACGGGGTTGATTAATAATCTTTTCAACACTGAACAGGTAGTACATGTCTACGGCACAACCGGAAAACCCGATGACCACGGTGACCCCGAGCCACCATTAGGTACATTCAATTATACATCTATTGCCCGTCCTAATTACTCACCACAAGCAGATTACGACCACGATGGTTTAATCACGCCAGCAGAATACAAAGAAGCATATATAATGGCGTTGAAAAATTACTACACAGACGCAACGAATTACAATAATTCGTTCAGAATCAGAGTCGGTATCGGTTTCCAATTCTAATGGCAGTAGTTTCGAGTTTGTTCTACCATGTAAATCAACAATATATTCCGTCATTCCGGTAATTGTCGGAATATCAGATTAGGCGTTGTGCCTGAATAACTGTACAGTATTTCGAGCATCTCTTTGTTATCTTAAATAGAAAATTTGTCTTGACAAAACACAAATTTCTATTAGAATCATCCCGGAGGAATTATGAAGGTATCGAAATTCTTGATCCTTTTCACGACCCTCAGTATATTGTGGGGAGAAGTAATTGTCCTAAAAGACGGCAGAAAAATTGATTGTACGATACTAACAACTTCAAATGATTCCCTCATTATCATAAACCATGAAACAGAACAAATCGCCAAATTTGCTTTTGAGGATATAGTAAGGGTCGAGCACCCAGCAGCACGTATTGCCACAGTAAACAAATCTATAGAGTATGGATTTTTTGGTGCCATAATCGGCGGTGTCACAGCGATCACGCTGCAATCAATAGCCGACGTAGATGATTCGAGAATTGTTGCACCACTCTATGCTATCTGTATCAGCTGTGGCATCGTACTCGGCATTCGCATAGGAGGGAGATAACATGATTATGATACTCCTTTTAACCCACGTCTTCAATCCTTCTTTCACCGCTGGTATTTTAATTCCTGATGACCAAACGGATAACCATGTGAGCCACATCTATCACTTCGAACTCGGAAATAGTTTTACTGATGACCTCATAGCCCCAGGGATCTTCATAGATTTTTTCTATAACAGCACGCACCCATACGATGACCCATACTTCTTCAATTCAGGGCTACCACTCATTGTCAAGGCGTGGGGTGGTGGTCTACAGTTAAAAATTAATCCAT
>CP070664.1:163672-193363 GCA_020355325.1 Caldifarciminota bacterium | reverse complement strand
TGATTGCGCCGTTCTGGGATGATCTTGATCCATCCGAGGCTGGTGATCTATACCAGTACTATGATAGTGAAGGGCATCGGTGGATTATCGAATTCTATCAGGTCGATCACTGGGGCGGACCGGGTAATTATGAGACATTTCAGGTGATACTCTATGATCCTCTGTATTATCCGACGCCGACTGGTGATGGTGAGATTGTGGTTCAGTATTTGGTGCAGATGCAGGAATCGTACAGCACGCTCGGCATCGAGGATCATACCGAGACGGTTGGTATTCAGTATTATTTCAATGGTATCTATCATGAATTGGCAGTACCCGTGACCGATTCATTTGCCTTGAAATACACGACCTCTCCGCCCAGCACTGGTATTGAAGAGCAAGAAGAATTGACGACGGTACCAGCACGCACGACCCTGAGTGTACCCTATCCAAATCCATTTACCAGAGAAATGAGCCTATCGTATCAGGTAGCCACGATGAGCAGGGTTGATGTCAAGGTCTACGACGTGAGTGGCCGGCTCGTCCGTTGTCTTGCTCACGGCGTGCATAATCCTGGTTATCACACCCTGGTTTGGGATGGCAGAGATGACATTGGTCGAGCTCTTTCCGCAGGCATATATTTCGTACGTTTTGAAACCACTAATTATGAGCAGATTGAGAAGGCGATTTAGTTGAGATAAATACCTAAAAATCAAAATGCCTAAATACCTAAAATTTTTTGGAAAAGAGGTTAGAGAGGATAGGAAGTTATGTTAAATTTCGTGTAATTCTGTGTATTCAGCCTTTGGCTGAATAAGGGGGTTGAAAAAGTTATATTAATTGGATATAATAAGTAAATATAATTAGTAGTGAAGGGGTAGAATCAAAAAGGTGGGGGTTAACCTCGTGCTTCGCTTGGAAGTACAGGGTTAACTCTTTACCATTACGATAATGGTAAGCAGGTTTGGGTGAGGACGCTCGACAAAGGAAATATAAAAAATCCAGCATCTCAACCCCAACCAATTAACTATATTTAGAAAGGAGGTTTAGTGCATAAACTACTCAGTATCATGCTTGCATTGACTGTCGGGTTTGCTGCCGAGATCATCACCTTCGATAACAACTGGGCAGCCAATCCACTATTCAATGTAGTAACAGAGACACCAAGTGGTGTCGAGGTTATCTTCAGTATGCACAGGATGGTGATCGAAGACATCCTCATCGACGGGATACCGATGAAGACCTATGGTGTGCCAGGCATTCACTTACCCAATGATGAAGGAGCTCCGAATCTTGCCAGTACTGGAAGATATATTGCGTTACCACAAGGTGCACATGCTCGAGTTACTATTCTCGGTGCGCGTACTGCGGTGTATCACGATGTTGAAGTGGCACCAGCGCCCAATATTCCGCGTGAAGATGACGACTCGCCTTTGCGCTATGAAAAGGATATGACCATCTACAGTCGTCATGCCTACTATCCTGATTCTCCGGTGCGTTTATCTGAACCGATGAAGATGCGCGGCGTTGATGTGGTAATACTCGGTATTATGCCGTTTCAATACAACCCGGTAACCAAGGAACTCATTGTCTATAAAGACCTGAGGGTGCGCGTCGATTTTGTAGGCGGTAATGGTCATTTCGGAGAGGATCGCTTACGCAGCCGTTTCTGGGAACCAATACTACAAGGACACCTCTTGAACTACAACTCATTACCCGAAATCGATTTTTATGCACCCGCGCGTATGCAGGGTCGTGATGGGTTTGAGTACGTAATCATTGTACCAGACGATCCAGTCTTTGAGGCGTGGGCAGACACGATCAAGTTATGGCGTAAACTGCAGGGCATCTCCTGTGATGTTTTTACGCTCACCGAAGTCGGCGGTTCGAGTGCCGCTGCCATTGAAGGTTTTTTGAACGATGCCTACACTTCATGGGATGTGCCGCCCGCTGCTTTTTTATTGCTCTCTGATTATAACCCATCAGGCGATGACTATGGTATTACCTCACCCGTATATAATGACCCCTATGGTTATGGTTCTTGCGTATCAGACAATATCTATGCCGACGTTGATGGAGACTATTTACCAGATATGCACCACGCACGAATTCCCGCCCAAGATGAAGAGCACTTGAGCATCATAATCAATAAGTTTCTCAGTTATGAACGCAATCCCTACACCGCCGCGAATTTCTACAATGAGCCATTAATGGCCTGCGGCTGGCAGACCACACGTTGGTTTCAATTATGCGTTGAGGTCATTCGTGGTTTCTTTATCACGAGTTTTGGCAAAAACCCACAACGCCAGTACGCGATCTATGAAGGAACACCAGTTGTGGGTGGTCCCTGGTCCACTGCCGGCAACACAACAACTGTCGTTAATTACTGGTATACTGTAGGTTGGCTTCCCAGCCTGACGAATCCCTACGATCAGACATGGTGGAGCGGTGGTAATGCTGCTGGAATGAATGCGGGAATTAATTCGGGTGCGTTTCTTGTGCAGCATCGCGACCACGGAAATGAATCTGGTTGGGGTGAGCCAGATTACAACACGAATCACCTCAATAGTCTCACCAATGATATGTTCCCCTTTGTCTATTCGAGTAACTGTCTCACTGGAAAATTTAATCACTCGGGTGAGGTTTTTGCAGAACGGTTTCTCCGGCTTGAACATGGCGCCCTGGGTCTTAATGCGGCGACTGAGGTCAGTTATTCATTTGTCAATGACACCTATGTCTGGGGTATGTATGATGGCCTCTGGGCTCATTTTGATCCCAATTATTCTACCTCCGATGCTACGGGTTATAATAATCTCAGACCGTGTCAGGCGATGTCCTATGGTAAATATTATCTGCGTAACTCGAACTGGACCGGTGCTTCGGCAAAACCCATAACATACCATCTCTTCCATCATTTAGGAGATGCCTTCAATATCCTCTATACAGAAATACCCCTGTATCTCACCGTCTCGCATGCTCCTAAATTATATCCCAACCAGACTTCCTTTGACGTTGCTGCCGATGATAGTTCAATCATTGCCCTAACCGTGAATGGTGAAATAATCGGTGTTGTCGAGGGAACTGGTTCTACCGTGACGATTCCAATTGCGCAACAGACCGTAGGCGATGTCATGATCGTCACCGTCACAAAGGCGAACCATCATCGCTACGCGGCTCACGTTCCTGTAGTCCCTGAAAATTATGCGTGGGTTGTTATGGGCACAACGATCCTCGACGATGCGACGGGCAATAATGATGGTGCTATCAATCCTGGAGAGACGATTGATTATGGTGTGTATGCAAAAAACATCGGCACGCAGACCGCCCAATCTGTGTATGGCACCTTGAGTGAGTCCGACCCCTTTGTTATTATGAATACCGACTCGAGTTGGTATGGCGTGATTTCGGTAGATGATTCTTTGATTTCGAACCCATATTATAATTTCAGTGTGGCTAATAACTGTCCTGATACCCACAAGATACAGTTCACCCTTGAATTTCATGATAGTAATGACAGCACGTGGATACAGAATCCAGAATTGATCGTCTATGCACCGTTGCTCACGTATCAGGGTGTGAATGTAGAAGGTGAATACTGGGACAATGGTGTTTTAGATCCTGGAGAGACAGTGGATCTTGTCGTGACCATTATGAATGAAGGTCATGCGATTGCCGAAGCCGTCACTTCGACTCTGTCATCGAATTCATCCTATATTACAGTCATTGATGCTTCAGGAACCTTCGGCACCATCAATCCGAGCGATACTGTCGACAACGCCGCGGATCCCTATATCGTCATGGCTGACAGTACGACTCCTCTTGAAACACCGGTTGATTTTTCATTGGTCATAGAAGGTGGTGTCTACATCGACACTCTGAATTTCTCTCTCATCGTTGGACGATTCCCACCCTCAGATACGGGCTACTACTATGCCTACTTCTCCGGCGGACCCCATGCCCGTTCACCGGTCTTTGAATGGGTTGCCATTGATACGACGCAGACCGCATATCCTGGTGTATCGTTAGATTTGGATTTTAATCAGACTGTGGTCATTCCGCTTCCCTTTACCTTCACATACTATGGTTTGAATTATAATCGAATATCGATCAGTTCAAATGGTTGGCTCGCCATGGATTCAACCGCATTGACTGATTTCACAAATTCAGGTATCCCCAATGCCGATGGTCCACCTGCAATGATCGCTGGTGTCTGGGATTTCCTACACCCAGGTGTTGCTGATGCGGCAGGCGACGTCTACTACTATCACGACGCACAAAACCATCGTTTCATTGTGGAATATTTCCGCGTCGACCACTATCCGAGTGGCTACCCCGAGACCTTCGAGATTTTGCTGTATGATCCTGCCTATTATCCAACACCCACAGGTGACGGCGAGATTGTCGCTCAGTATTTGTTGTCGCTGCAAAGGCCAGGCTCAACGCTCGGCATAGAAAATTGGGAACAGACTGTTGGTGTTCAGTACTACTATGATGCCGCCTACCATGAAAATGCAGCAGTGGTGACCGATTCTTTTGCCATAAAGTATACGACCTACGATCCGAGTACAGGCGTTGAGGAATCAACTGAATTGATCAGTTTGCCTACACGTACCATGCTCCGTGCACCGTATCCCAACCCGTTCACCAGACAGATGAGAATTTCATATCAACTGTCTAAAAACAGCAACGTGCAGATGCGCGTGTACGATGCGAGCGGCCGATTCGTTCGCACACTTTTTGATGGAATGCACAATCCAGGTTATTACACGCTCATGTGGGACAGTAAAGATGAAGTAGGTCGAGCAGTTGCTGCAGGTATCTACTTTATCCACTTTGTTGCAGACGAGTACGAGAAGGTTGAAAAGGCAGTATTGTTAAGGTAGTGAAATTAAGAGGTTAGGAGGATAGGAAGTTATGATTAATATTCTTATCTTCCTAACTTCTTATCTTCTTAACTTCAGTGTGTATCTGTGTCACTATTCGTGTTAATTAGTGTTTTATTCGTGTCGATTCGTGTCTTTCAAAGATTCAATATAGTGATATGCATTGATAGCTGCCTCTGCTCCCTCGGCACAGGCATGTACAACCTGACGGATGTGCTTTGAACGAATATCTCCGCAGGCAAATATTCCTGGCACAGACGTTTTTAAGTGTTCGTCTGTAACAATAAACCCGCGTTCATCCATATCGACGATACCTTTTAAAAATTCAGCAAGCGGGATAACCCCGATATATATAAAAATCCCATCGATCGTGACGGTTTTCTCTTCATTCGTCTGGAGATTCTTTGTGGTCACTGAGGTGACACGTTCCTTACCGTTTATGCTCAGGAGTTTATGATGGAGTAAAAATGTTGCTCTCGATTCATTCTTCAATCGATCTTGCAGTATCTTATCTGCTGTCATGTGAGGGAGAATTTCAATAAAGGTTACAGTCTTTACAACCTGAAGAAGGAATTTACCCTCCTGAAGCCCTGAGTTCCCACAGCCAACGACGGCGACGTCTCTATCTCGGAAGAGAGGACCATCACAGATTGCGCAGTACGAGACGCCTCTTCCTCGTAGTGCATCTTCGCCAGGTACATTCAGTGTTTTCGGAACGGTACCTGATGCAACAATGACTGCAGAAACAGTATATGTTTTTGCATTTGTGAGGACGTCAAATTGTCTGTCATGCGGCTTCAGTCCTGTTACCTCGGACTGGATGATGTGACAACCGAACCGCTCTGTTTGCTCTTTCATGCGCCGTGTTAAATCTGGGCCACTGATACCTTCTGGAAACCCTGGATAGTTCTCTATCAGGTGGGTAGTAGCAGCAAGACCTCCAACGAGTCCTCTTTCTAAGATGGTGACTCGAAGACCAGCCCGTGCTGCATAGATACCTGCAGTCAAGCCAGCTGGTCCTGCGCCGATGATGATAACATCGTAATTATCTTTATTCATATAAACATCTATAAAAATCTTTTACTCTCAATAGGTTCGACATTCATTTTTGCGCAACCGGAACACACAAACGTTTCGCCTTTCGCAACCGATAGCCGATCTACGAATCCCTTCTAATCGATTTGTCTCCTTAAAAATGTCGGTACCTCGAGATCATTTTGATTATAGATCCGTTCTTTTGTCACTTTCTGTGCCTCGCGTCTCTTGAATGTTGGGAATTCTAAATTCTCTCTTTTTATTCCTACTTCCATCGGCTCTTCTTTAATCCTTTCTCGTATTCCTGTCGCCACAACCATGACCTGCATCTTACTGCCGAGATTCTCATCAACAACGACTCCGGTGATCACCCTTGGTTGACCATCGGTCTCACCCACAATGAGTGAGGCCGCTTCATTTGTTTCGGCTAAGGTTAAATCATTTGCACCGCTGATGTTAATGAGAAGTCCCCGAGCACCCTTGATTGAAACATCGTCAAGCAGTGGCGAAGAAATTGCAGATTGTGCTGCCTGGATTGCGCGACTCTCACCTTCACCAACACCCAATCCCATGACCGCCGTTCCCTTTTCAATCATGACTGTTCGTATATCGGCGAAATCCAAATTGATCAACCCAGGCTTTGTCACCATCTCAGCAATCCCCTTAATTGCATTGAAGAGCACCATATTTCCCATTTTGAATGCCTCAATAATTGAGCGCTCTTTCGGTGAAACTGCAACGAGCCTGTCATTCGGAATACAGATAAGTGTATCAACGACTTCGGAGAGATCTTCGATTCCCTTATCGGCGTTTGCCATGCGCCACACTCCCTCGTACTCGAACGGTTTCGTGACAACTGCGACGACCAGTGCCCCAGCGTTCTTTGCCTCTTCAGCAACGAGTGGTGATGCACCACTTCCTGTTCCACCTCCCTCACCACATGTAATGAAAATCATGTCAGCATCCTTAACCACGTCCCGTATCTGATCACGAGATTCTTCAGCTGCCTTACGGCCAATTTCCGGATCACCCCCAGCACCCAATCCTTGCGTGAGGTTAACGCCGATTTGTATCTTTTCTTGCGCCCTATTCACATTCAAAACCTGGGCATCTGTATTAATCGAAATACTTTCTACACCATGAATGCCGTAATCCTGTGCATAGTTAATCGTATTACAACCCGCCCCGCCAACACCAATCATTTTAATCTTGGCGATATATTTAGGCTCTTCAACTAATTCCAACATAGCGTATCCTCCTTTTTTAAAAATATCTTGTAAACCATTCTTCAAACCGTTTTTTTATTGCATCAAAGATACCAATATCCTTTGCCCGAGGAATCAACATTTGATTTTTTTTCTCGAAGCCATAGAGAATGAGACCAACACCCGTCGCATAAATGGGATCAAGCACAATGTCCGTGAGCCCGCCAAGCCTTTTCGGGATACCAATTTTTACTGGGAGATTAAGGATTTCCTCTGCCAATCGGTCGAGACCCTTCAGTCTCGCTGTACCTCCTGTTATCACGACACCGGCTGCAAGGACATCGGAAAATCCACTCCGTTTGATCGCCTTATTCGTAATCATTAAAATCTCCTCTACTCGTGGACTCACGATTGAGTAAAGTATTTCTCCGGTCACATTGCGATCCTCGCGACCTCCAATGCCAGGTACTTTGACTTCCTCTTTTTTCTCCTCGGGTGATATTATGAGTGTCGCATATTTCTTTTTTATTGATTCAGCCTGATTATAGGGTGTACGTAGGCCAATGGCGATGTCGTTTGTAATATACTCTCCGCCGAGTGGTATCACCTCAGAATGCCTGATTGCACCGTCATAAAAAATAGCAACGTCGGTTGTTCCTCCACCAATGTCTAAGAGACCAACACCAAGGTCAATCTCATCAGATTGGAGGACTGCATATGAAGAAGCTAACGGTTGTAGTACGAGGTCCTTCACCTTGAGTCCAGCTTTTTCAAGGGCTGTGTAAATGTTTTGAGCCGAGGTAATTGCAGCGGTCACAATATGAACATCCGCTTCAAGCTTGACACCGCTCATCCCGACGGGATCTCTGATGCCTCGTTCATTGTCGATCATATATTCAATTGGTATGGCATGAACGATTTCACGATCAAGGGGCAGGGCAATTGCCTGCGCCTGCTCCAGCACCCGTTCAATATCCCGTTTCGTAATTACTCCTCCACTCCTCGATGTCGCTATCATTGCATGAGCATTGATACTCTCGATGTGTGAACCAGAAATTCCAGCATAACAAGCGTCCACCTTAAACCCGGCCATTCTCGAGGCCTCATCAACTGCTTTCTGTATCGAGTTGACAGCCTTTTCTAAGTTTACAATGACTCCCCGTTTTAGACCATACGAGGGAGTTGAGCCAACACCCACCACCTTTAAATCATTGTTATCAACTTCTGCAATGATCGCGGCAATCTTTGTCGTACCAAGATCAACACCAACGATTCTCTCTTTCTGTGGCATCATCGCCTCCTTAATTGATTGCTCCTAGGGTCTGATTCTACGTTGTTGAACCGCGACCCCTGTTTGACGTTTTTTATGATAACTTGACTCCTAAATCTCAAATCTACGATCACCGAATCTTCAAGATTCAACAAATTCAGTGATTCGAGTAAATGTTTTTTTCTCAGTAAATCATCGGTGCCCACAATATAACACACACCGTGGTGTTCTATGATACCATCCTCTCTGGATAGTATTGTTCCTTGAGGAATAACTTCAGAGATTGAAATGTATTGCTCTCTGTGGTTCAATGATTGAATTATAAGAAAAAATCCGAGGATGAGCAGTATAAAAAGTGCTATCACTTTAATATTTTTACCTCCTCTTTGAGCCGTATACCAGTCTTCTCTCTGACAATTTTTTTAATTTTTCTTGCCAATCGTAGCACATCGGATGCTGTCGCGTGACCACGATTAACAATAAAATTTCCATGTTTTCTGCTCACTTCTGCGTCACCGATTCTGAGACCCTTGAGTCCACATTCTTCTATGAGCCTGCCCGCAGAATATCCTGGAGGATTTTTAAAGAATGAACCCGCCGAGTAGCCGGTCGGCTGTCGTCGCCACCGACGCTTTACATTTCGCTCAATCGCAGCACGTATGTCGCTTTTCTTTCTCTTCAAGAGTTTAAACTGTGCGCCAATAATAATACTTCCATTTTTTATGCGCGATCCTCGATAATGAAAACCAACCTTCTGTCTATCCAGATTTCTTTCCTGACCGTTCTCGGTCATAATGGTTATATTTTCGATGACGTCGGCAAGCGAATAACCAAATGCGCCAGCATTTCCCTTAATGCCCCCTCCTACGGTGCCAGGAATTCCAGCCAAAAACTCAGCACCCCCATATCCTCGCCTGTGGGCTTTTTCTAGAAACGCATCGAGTAACAAACCACTACCGCAATAGAAATAATCGCCTCGCTTGTGCATGTCCTTAAAAGAGCCGACAAGTTTTATAACGACGCCGCGAAATCCACTGTTGTGTACCAAGATATTCGTTCCTGCACCGATAACAAAATATTTCATATGCTGTTTTCGAATAATGCGTAAAACATTTTTTAACGCTTGTTGAGAATATACTTTGATAACGTAATCTGCATTACCACCAATATGAAATGATGTATACTTCGATAGCGGCTCGTTTCGCAACACCCTTATCTCTGATATTCGATCGAACAAGGTTTTCACGCGAGTGCCTCCATGAGTTTTTGTGCAATCTGATTAATATTACCCGCTCCCTGAATGACGATGATATCACGCGGCCGTGCAAATTCAGTGAGGAATTCTATAATACCTTTGAAATCAAGAATAAAGTAGATTGCCTCGTGTTCTTTTTTCATTCTTTTCGCCAATGACTCACCACTTACACCAGGAATAGGAAGTTCGTGTGCCGGATATATTTCCGTAACAATAACGGCATCGGCATAGAGGAAAGAGAATGCGAAGTCATTGAACAGGTAGTGGGTGCGCGTATAACGGTGCGGTTGAAACACCGATATAATGCGATCACCCGGAAAATAATCGCGCACTGTTTGAAGGGTCACGGCAATTTCGGTCGGATGATGACCATAATCATCGAATATTCTTATACCCCGTACTTCACCGCAGTATTCGAGGCGACGACGGATACCGCTAAATTCCGCCAATGCCTTTTTTATCTTCGCTGGAGTAATTCCTATCTCTAACCCAATACCGATCGCGGCGAGTGCATTACTGACATTGTGCTTTCCTGGCAACGTCGTCCGGAATGTACCTACTTCTGTACTGCCATATCGGACCATGAAAGAACTACCAAAATTGTATTTCTGTATGTTCTCAGCCCTCAATACAGCACGCTCATTGAGTCCATAGAGAATTGTCTTTCTACGGATTTTATCTTGTATCTCCAAATTACCAACGGAATCAGCCCCGAGAAATGTACAGCCCCAGAAAGGTACATGACTGCCAAAGTATGTAAAGTTCTCTTTTATCTCATCTAGATTCTTATAATAGTCAAGGTGTTCGGCTTCGATATTAGTAATCACTGCATATGATGGGAAGAGTCGCAGAAATGATTTATCCGACTCATCTGCCTCACAGACCAGATACTCTCCTTTTCCCAACTGCGCCTGACTCTTGCCGTGGATGATACCGCCGACAACAGTCGTCGGTGATAACTTTCCCTGCTCTAATACCTCACCAATTATAGATGTCGTTGTGGTCTTACCATGTGTTCCAGAAATGCAGATAGCAATTTTCATTCTGGTCAATTCGGCGAGCAGTTCACCTCGATGTATCACGGGGATATCAACTCTCTTCGCTTCGGTGAGCTCTGGATTATCATCCTTGATTGCGGATGAATAGACGACAACATCGGCTCCTGAGACATTATTTTTTTTATGGCGATAGCTTATTGTTATTCCAATTTTTTCTAAACGTTCTGTTATTTCTGAACGTTGAATATCTGAACCCGAAACCTTAAATTTCAAATTCCGCATAATGGTCGCAAGACCGCTCATACTAATACCACCAATGCCAACAAAGTGAATATGTTCAGTCTTCCCTAACATATCGTAAACCGTTGTATGGTAACGAAGCCCGTATCGTCATCCATCTGTAGCCTTTCGTTTTTTGTTGTATAATGTTGCCATGCAACGATATAGGCTTCGTTACCTGCGAGTGAACTACCAGCACCCATCATAGAGGGATTACGTGCCTCGGGTTTAAAATTTTTCATACTACATCTCCCTCAGTATCATATCGGCTATCCTCTGTTCGGCATCGAACGTAATGCACGCTTTCTTCTGTACGTCTCTCTTTATGAGATCGATGATTTTTTCTGCAATGAGATTTCCAGTCACATCTCTTTCTCGTATGACCACTGCATTGCCGATACGCGTAAAGAATTCTGCGTTGTAGTATTGATGATTGTCAACGGCAAAGGGGAATGGTATGAAAATGACCGGTCTATTCGAAGAGAGAATCTCATAGCCGGCAAGTGCGCCGGATCGTGAAACGATGATATCTGCATTCTCTATTTCATCCCATGGACTCAGCGTAAAGGGAATCACTCTGGTTCTTCCATTTCTTTTACTGTACACCCACTCATAGTCTCGTTCACCACTAATGATCACAATTTCATATTCTTGGGGAAGAATCGCTTGAAGCTCGACGGCGAGATTATTCAATTTCTGTGCTCCCTGGCTACCACCATAAAAGAGGATTCTCTTGCGCTGCACCAGCTTCGCATAGGGCTTGCTGATATGCTTGAAATCCTCCCGAATTGGTATGCCGGTGACCATGGAATTACCTTTCGGTACGGTCATGAGTGGCAACCCCAGAAAGACCTTCCGCGCTTTTGAAAAAAACATCTTCGTTGCCCGTCCCGGAATACGATTGGGCTCGAACATATACAACGGACGGCGATGGAGCAGACAAGAAATAATGACGGGGAGCGAACCGAATCCACCAAACGTCAGACCGAGAGCGTCTTTGGTAACTGAGTGTAGTTTATAAATTGAATATAAGAGAGAAACAATAAATATCATTTTGCGAAAAACTGATTTTCCATAAAATGGATGTATCTTGATATAAAAAATGTTCAATCCATAATGTCGTGCAACCTTCTCCTCGTGGTAGCCCCTTCGTACGAGGAATAACACCTCGATGTCGCGTTTGAAGAGCTCACGCGCAACCACGGCGGCGGGGAAATAATGTCCACCCGTACCAACACCCGAAATAATCACTTTTTGATATTTATTATTCACACCATCCTCCGTCGTGAAGCCTGAAGAACGAGTCCCATCGCGAAAAGATTTGCAGAGAGTGACCAACCACCAAATGATATAAAAGGAAGCGGAATGCCAGTCGGTGGAAGAAGCCCGATGCTCACTCCAACATGAATAAGAAAGATAACAAATATCGATGCGTTGAGCCCCAATACGAGCATCCTTGCGAATTCATCGGCTACCGCACCGGCAATAGACAGCCCTCTCAGATAAATCTCCCAATAGAGAAAAAACACAATGAAACTGCCAATAAAACCGAATTCCTCAGCAATATGCGCAAAGATGAAGTCATTATGAATACGCGGCAGGAAAAGAAACTTTTGCAGACCTGCACCCGGCCCCTTACCAAAGAGACCGCCCGAGCCAATGGCAATGAGGGATTGTTGCACCTGATACGTAGGGTTTGAAATGAAACCAGTTATTCTATCCCGAGCATGAGGAAAGAGCGCTATGAACAGAACGAACATGACACAACTCATTGCGAGTGTTGGGAATAGTAATTTAACCTTTGCGCTGCCATACGTCAGCATAATGAAGAGGAGAATAAAACAGATGAGCGCCATCGAGATCGACGGTTGTATCGCAACGAGCATTATGAGAAAAAGGCAGATTGCAATTGCCATCAATACGCCCTTTCCTGTATTGGCCGTGGATGGGTGTGTTGAAAAGAAATTAGCGAGGAAGAAGACAAGCCAGATCCTCACAAATTCTGAAACCTGAAGCCCAAAGGTAGATATCGCAAGAGATCTCCGCGCACCGAATTGAACACGGCCTGCAACGAGGGTGAGCACTAAGACGATGACGATGACCACATAGAGCGGTAGAATTACCTTTCGTACTGCTTCGTATGGAATAATAAGACCCGCGAAGAAAAAAAGGGCGGCAATGAGCAGACGTTTGAGATGACCAAAGAGATAATATGTTGAATCTTCGCCTTTCCTCATTGCACGATAATATGATGATGAGTAGACGAAGAGAATTCCGAGAATTATGAGACACAAGAGACAGAATCCGAGTGCTCTATCGATTCCGGTATGCGGCATTCTTGAAAACCTCCCCTCGTTCTTCAAAATTTCTGAAATAACCAAAGGATGCAAATCCAGGATTCAAGATAATCGTATCACCGGGAACGCCAAATGCTTTGGCCTTCTCAATAGCATCATCCATCGACTGTACGACGGCAAATGTAGTGAAGTTTTTTGATCTAAAATACTTTTCGATGGAGGGTGCATTTTCACCAAAAACGACACAGGCCTTCGCTTCTCTCGTTAACAAGTCAAGATAGCGTTGACCTTCGCTACCCTTCTGCCGACCGCCAAGAATGACAACTTTCGGTCCCTCGACCGCAGTAAAGGAATCAATCGCGGCACGTTCATTTGTACACATTGAGTTATTAATGTATCGGATGCCTTCAATGGTGCCAATATCTTCAAGACGGTGCGGTAGGGATTTGAATGTGCGCACGCCCTGTTCGATGCAATCGTTGCGGATACCAAGAATTTTCGTCACAGCAATTGCTGCGGCGACGTTCATCACATTATGTCTACCAATGAGTGGAAGATTTCTATGAGAGAAGAGTTCCTCTCTATAGTAAGAAAATTTGCCATCTATACATACGCCTTTACGTGCGCCAAATCCAAAGAACACGATTTTGGCTCTAATTTCTTTAACAAAGCTTCTCACCCGTTCGTCCTCAAAATTGAGAACGGCAAAATCATCTTCGTTCTGGTTGGAAAAAATTCTTCCCTTTGCAGTTTTGTATTCCTCAAAATCCTTGTGCCAGTTGAGGTGGTCAACAGCAATATTCGTCAGGACAGCGATCATCGGCCGAAAGCGTCTTATTCTCATGAGCTGAAAAGAAGATATCTCGAGAACGTAGTACTTGAAAGGAGACTGGAAGAGTGCATGCGAGAATGGTATGCCCGGAGCAATATTGCCACCGAGAAAATTGTCTATACCTGCAACCGTGAGAACGTTGCTGATGAGTGCGGTGGTTGTACTCTTACCATTTGTTCCTGTAACCGCGATGACGATGGGATTCTTGAGTTCCTGGTACGTAAATTCAACTTCATCGATAACAGGAATGTTTTTGGCTTGCATCTGCTTTATGATGTCTTTATGCATAGGGAACCCTGGTGATGAAATCACCAGCTCATACGCTGCTTCAGCGTGTATTGATACTTGACCCGTCTCGACGAGTCTGCGCGCTCTCTCCGCCAGGTTCTCAATATTATCTTCATAAAGAAACACCTCGTCATGACGCTGCAGGAGGTACTGCGCAACCGCCAGATTCGCCCGACCTAACCCCAAAAGCAACACCTTCATGTCGATAAATTTAAAATTAAAAAGTTAAAAGTTGAATTTAAACAGCCTAAAGACTTCTCGCCTCGTCGAACTGTCTTTGTGAGGAATCCCGAGTTTATCGAGGGATGACGCCCGCCCTGAGTTTGTCGAAGGGAAGCGATTTCATCTCCCTCAAGTTGCCCTGAATTGCCCCCAATTGCCTTGTCCACACGAGCCCTCAGTTGCCCTGAATTGCCCCCAATTGCCTTGTTCAAATGTATCTGTCTCCTCATCGTATCTTCAAAGTGGATAGAGCAAACAGTAAAAAGATGATTCCTACGATCCAGAACCTCACCACGATCTTCGGTTCGACCACACCCTTCAGTTCGAAGTGATGGTGCAGCGGCGCCATTCTAAAGAACCGCTTGCCACCGGTCCGGTGGAAATAGACAACCTGAAGCAGAACCGATAGCGCCTCCATCACAAACACGCCACCAACCAGGATGAGGAGAATCTCTTGCTTAATCAGAATCGCCGCAGTACCAATGATGGCGCCAAGGCTCAATGCACCCGTATCACCCATAAAAATTTGTGCAGGATATGTATTGAACCATAAAAACCCGAGACTCGCTCCTAAAATCGCAGCACAGTAAACAGTAACCTCACCACCCTTCTTTAAAAATATAATGTCCAAATAACTACTAATACCTGCATGGCCACCAGCATATGCCAATGTACCATAAGCGAGTGCAGCGATTGCGATGAGCCCGATTGCCAGACCATCGAGTCCATCGGTTACATTCACTCCATTAGAAGAACCCACGATGACCAGCGTGACGAATAGTGGGTAGAATATACCAAAGCTGATGATATAATTTTTCATAAAAATAAGATTGGTCTTCGTCGCATAGTCTTGCGGACCAAAAAAGTATAGATAGAGACCGAGCGCGATTCCATACATAATTTGAAAGATTAGTTTTGTCTTGATTGACAGACCTCTCGGCTTATGTTTAAAAATCTTCGTGTAATCATCCCAAGCACCAAAGAGACCAAAGTAAATAGTTGCCGTGAAAAGAATGAGAATGTTCTCATTGGATAAATCACAGAAGAGGAATGACGAAACAAGTATCGCCACCAAAATCATGAGACCACCCATCGCAGGGGTTCCTTCCTTGATGCGATGGCGCTCAGGAACCTCAACACGAATCCTCTGTCCAATCGATCTTGTTTTTAAGAAATCTATAAATCGTCGGCCAAAAAGGAGCATGATGAGGATCGCCACAACAGCGGCATAGGCGCTGCGAAATGTTATATATCCAAAAAGTCTAAATGGTCCAAAAACGTCCTTTAATGGATAAAGAAGCCAGTATAACATTTTATAATCTCCGCAACAACTCCTGAACAATATCTTCGAACTGTAGTGCGCGTGATGCCTTTATCAAAATCGCCTCATCACCACCAAGATTCTCTATGAGATAACGGGTTAATGCACCCTTATCTTTAAAATGTTTCCCTTTATAAAGTCTCGCCTCATCACCGAGGGTCAAAAGTAATTCACAACGTTGTCTCGCATAGGCACCGACCTCGGCATGCAATTTTTTAGATTCTTTTCCTAGTTCCCTCATGTCCCCGAATACAAAGATTCTTTTTCGTTCTAGACCTGCTACAAAGTCTATCGCCGCCTTCATCGAAACCGGATTTGCATTGTAGGTATCATTAACGATAAATAATCCGTCGTGTCGTACTGGTTCTAATCTTCCAGGTTCGGGTTGTGCTTCGGCGAGTGCTTCACGTTGAATATCGTACTCAATACCCATTCTCGATGTGAGACAGAGAGCCGCCGAGCAATTATAGACATTACCAATGCCGATCAGAGGTGTGAAGTAGTTATTCCCGTTATAGACAAAGCACGAACCGCTTTCGCTCAGTTCAATATGCTCGAGCATGTCCAAAGAAAATTTACTCACATTCGCTCGTCTGACATCACCGACACCCTCGCCAATAAGCCCAAAGCCGTGAGACGGTAGAGCATCGATAAGCGAGAGTTTTTCGCGTCGTATCCCATCGATCGATTCGAGACCCTGGAGGTGACCGGGTCCGACGTTGGTGATGAGACCGATGTGCGGCTGTGCAATTTCACAGAGCCGTTTGATCTCACCGGGACTGCTCGTCCCCATCTCAACAATGAGATACGCCTCATTACCCGATAGTTCAAGGATTGTGAGTGGTAATCCGATGAGCGAATTGTAATTTTTCTTTGTGTACACAATACAATATTTTTTATTCAGTATCGTGGCAATTAAATTTTTCACGGTCGTTTTACCATTGGTTCCAGTAATGCCAATTGTCTGTGGCGAAAAGAGACAACGGTACTTTTGGGCAAACGTTCCGAGTGCGAAGAGCGTATCGGAAACGACAATTTCCCGTTCTGCACCAGTACGTTTTTCGACGACCACACCAATTGCACCATTATCTAATGCTTCTTTCGTATACTTATGACCATCGGTGCGTTCACCTTTGAGGGCGAAAAACAGATCACCAGCCTTTGTTGTTTTAGAATTAATGCTCACTCCATGCACCAATTCTAAACTCCACATACGTGTGTCCCCACCAATCATCTGTGTAACTGCGTTCATCATAAATGTTCGAAACATTCGCGGACTACCTTTGCATCATCAAACTCAATTGTTTTATCGCCGATCGTTTGATACTCCTCGTGCCCCTTTCCCGCAATGAGTACGATGTCGTCCTGACCCATTGACGAGATTGCGTAGCGAATCGCTTCTCTCCGATTCTCAATAACCACATGATTATCAGTACTGATACCTTTCTCAATATCTCGAATGATATCGTGAATCGCCTCGCTCCGTGGATTGTCAGCAGTCACGATCGCGAGATCAGCGAGCTCGGCAGCGAGTGCGCCCATCTTCGGTCTCTTATCCTTGTCGCGATCACCACCACAACCAAAGACAATAATAATCCTTCCATTGGTGTAGTACCGCAACGACTTCAATACGTATTCAATTGCTGACGGCGTGTGTGCATAATCGACAAAGACATTGCCAACGACACGCTCCATTCGTCCGCGTACACTGTGGAGGGATTCGATGCCGTGTACAACCGTTTCAAGATCGATACCCAGGGCTAAACCAACTCCACAAGCCGCACATATATTATAGATATTGAAATCACCAATCAATCGGGAGTGTATCGCATATTTTCTCTCTTTGTACTGTATCGAAACCGTGAGGCCATCGATGCTATTCTGCACAATTTCTCCCCATATCGTTCCGCGATGCCGCACCCCATAGGTCATAGTTTTCTTGAGATGTAGTGCCTGAATGGCCTCGCTCGTTTCATCATCGAGATTGAATACGGCCGTACCAGCCTCATTGAGGAGGGCAAAGATGTGTAATTTGGCGCTGCGATACTCATCGATTGTTTTATGAAAATCGAGATGGTCTTGAGAAAGATTAGTAAAGACGGCCACATCGAACATAATCTCCTCTACTCGCTTAAGACTGAGCGCATGAGAAGAGACCTCCATGACAACCGCCTGTGCTCCCTCACCAGCGAATAGGTGCATGAGTTTAAAGAGGTCCAAACTCTCTGGCGTTGTTCGTACGGCCTTAGACTGTGCCTTTCCACTGTAGTAGACTGTTCCAATCAGGCCGGGTTGTTTTCCAGCAGCCTTCAAGATCGAATGGATGAGAAAAGTTGTCGTTGTCTTTCCGTTCGTGCCCGTAACACCAATTTTGCTCATATGGTCAAAGGTACCGTAAAATGTACGTGCCAACCTACCGCTCGCCAATCTCGTATCGCGTACAACGACCTGCGGGAGTTTTGTCTTAAGGCGTCTCTCGGTGACAAAAGCAACGGCACCGTTCCGCGCTGCATCATCAATAAAGTCGTGGCCATCAAAGCGTTCGCCTGTCATTGCAATAAATAATGACCCTGGTTTGACACACCGCGAGTCAAATTCCAGAGAGGTTACGTCAACCTCTCCGAAATTGTAACAATCACCGTCGATGCCAGCAATTAATTCACTTAATCGCATAGTGGTGTGAGTTCATTTGATAAAGGCGCTGCGCAACGGTTCTGAAGACAGGCGCAACAACACTGCTAGCCCAAAGACCCTTTTTAGGCTCATCGAGCATGATCGCAATGAGGTAATCTGGTGACTCAGCAGGGAAATAGCCAATGAACGTTGTAATAATCGAAGAATTTGAATACGCACCATCGACAACCTTCTGTGCTGTACCCGTTTTGCCGGCGACACGGATGTCTCCGAGTGCAGCCTCGGTTCCTGTTCCCTCTTCAACAACTGAACAGAGAACATTGGTCACCCTCTGCGCGGTTTCATCATCGACGACGCGGCGAATGCGAAGCGGGTGTGTTCGCTGGATCACCCGCTTACCCTCTCTGATTTCACGGACGATGATTGGTTTGTTGAGTACACCTCGATTGGCAACTGCTTGATACGTAAAGGCAAGCTGAAGAAGATTAACCGTGAGTCCTTGACCAAATGCCAGTATTGCAAATTCAAGGTTATTCATCTTCTCTAGATCCGGTAACCTGCCCTTAACCTCGCCGGGTAACTCAATACTCGTCAGTTGACCAAGACCAAAATCCCACATGAGTGAAAAGAAATCGTGGTAGTCAAATTCTTTCGATAGCTTAGCCATAGCCACGTTGCTCGAGTGGGCAATTGCCTGTTGAAAAGTCACGACGCCGTAATTCTTATAATCATGGATAACGTGTCCGCGAATTGTTACCTTCCCATAGTCGGTGTTAATGACATCGTCTTCTTTGAAACCGTTGAGTAATCCGTAGGTTAACGTAATCAGCTTGAATGTCGAACCGGGTTCAAACTCATCACACACGGCATGATTTCTCTGACCACCATTGCGCGCAACATTGACCAGTGCAAGAACTTCACCGGACCGGGGATCAATAATGAGCCCGGCAGCATAGGCTGCATCTTGTTCTATCATACAACGGCTCAAATTAGTGTAGAGAATTGCCTGAAGCTGGAGGTCTATCGTGAGGTATACATCCTGACCCGGTTCGGGGTCTTTCTCCGGGTAATCTGGATATGGAAACATATCGCCCATCGGATCTTTTTGATAAATGGTGAATCCAGATTTCCCACTGAGCGCCTTATCGAGCTGTAATTCTAAACCTTCAATGCCACGATTATCTGAGCCACACGTTCCAATAAGGCTTTTAAACATCTCCGGCATGTTATACTGCCGGCGCAGGTCGTGGGTAAAACCGATACTCGGGTCCTCGAGGGCGAGATAGTTGTCACGTTTTTCAAGATCGACCTTTTTCTCAACCCAGAAGAACACACCCTTCTCGATCAATCTTCTCACATCACGAACCGACTTACCGGCAAGACGAGCGATATTTTGCGCTAACCTCCCCTTATTGGGTGTGTAGCGTGGCGTGCAAAAGATTGAAAAACATTGTTGTGATGTCGCGAGCGGCAAGCCGTTCCGGTCATAAATATTTCCTCTCGACCCAAGCAGAATAATCTTTTTTTCATGCTGGTTTTTTGCCTTCTCTCGATAGTACGGATGCTGTAAACATTGAATGTAAAAAATATACGAAAAGAAAAAAACAGAGATAATAAAGAGGAATGCATTTAAGAAACGCGTTCGCCTCATTCTACCACTCCCAGAATGTCGTTCTCTGTTGGAAATATAAAACCACGCGCTCGTGCCTCGGCCTCGATACGCACGAGACTTGAAACATCCATGACTTCAAACTCGAGAAGTTTTTTCTGATTCTGTAATTCGATAAGCCGATTTTCTATATCTTCTTTTCTCAGTTCCAACTGAACGAGCTCGCTTTCAATAAAAACAAGCAAAAAAAGGTATAAAACAATTGCAATAAATATCAAGAATGCACGCATTTCTCACCGACCCGTAGCTTCGCACTCCGTGCCCTGGGATTACTTTTCACTTCAGTTTCCTGGGGTTTTATAACTTTTTTTGTTAAAATCTGAAGCGTTCCTTTTGTCTGTAATGAACGGAAAAAATGTTTTACGATACGATCTTCTCCAGAATGGTACGAGATCACGAGAATACGAGCACCGTTATTTAACCGCTCGACTGCTGTTGCAATACCCTGCCTGAGGTTATCGAGCTCATCATTCACCCATATCCGTAATGCTTGAAAAACTTTCTGCAAATTTTTCTTGAGGAATTTACGTGGAGTTACGCGTTCAACTAATCGTCTCAAATCATGCGTCGTCGTAAGATGCATCCTGTTTTCAAAAATGAGGGTTCCTATCCGACGACTGTTTCGGACGTCACCATATTCTTTTAGTACGCGAATGATTTCTTCTTTCGTCGTTTTCTTCAATCTCTCTGCAAGTGAAGGGTTGTTCGGAGACATCTGCATGAGTAACTGTCCGTCCCTCTCAAAGCTGAAGCCGCGCTCTGGCGTTACCAACTGGTGGTATGAAACGCCACAATCGAAGAGTGCTCCGTCAATCCGCTTAATCTGGAGTCTGTTCAGAATCGTTCCTAGATTGATAAAACTGTCTTCTATGAGCATACAACGATCCTCATAAGGCTTAATTCTCTTTCGGGAAAAATAGAGAGCATTAGGATCCCAATCAATCCCGATAAATTTTGCCCTCGTGGTCGCTTCCAGCATCGCAACAAGATGACCCGCTCCACCAACCGTACAATCACAGTACGTACCACTCTCATATAAGTTCATCCACCGCATAACTTCAGCAACCATAACAGGACGGTGAAATGTATACCTCGAATCCATGGCGATTATCTCGCCTCATACAGATTCGCTTTTATTGAAAGCTCTTCAGTGCTGCCCGTTTTGAAGGATAGATCTCAAAGGGATAAAAGCCATATAGTCTCAGAATATCATAGAGATAGGGAGAGACATTCACGAGTTTTATATCACCGCCAAATTCCTTGAATTTCTTTTGATAGTCGATGAGCCATCCGACAACCTTGTAGTTTATATGGTTTACGCGCGAGAGGTCTACAATGATATTGAATTCTCCAGCCTCGATCATACTCTTGAACTGCTCTTCCATCGTCTCGAATTCTTCTTCATTAATCTCGCCGCTCGGCGAGAAAAATGAAACCTTTTTATTCTTTACCGCCTCAATGGCCTGCACCTTCATGGTTCCTCCTTCTTAAGGTTTCAATACTCTCAGCGTCTTCTAAGTAAAACTTCTCAACCTCTCTCCCAAATTTTTCGTAATTTTCTGGAGACCACAGTGTAAAGTAGTCGATCTCACCAACAATAACGACTTCTTTATTTATCCCTGAGTGTTCCAGGAGAAAATCGGGAATTAAAATTCTTCCCTGTGCATCAAGATGATCTTCCTTAATGCCAAAGCTGAAGTGACGACGATATCGACGTGACTGTAAGCGGTCCATGGAAAGTGTAAGGAGCTCACTCTTTTCGATTTCTTCCCACGTCTTGAGTGCATACACACTGATTTCCTGGTCATAGCCGGGTGTTAAGATGAGTTTCCCTCCTGATTCGTGATTCAAGACGGCTCGAAACTGGCTCGGAATAGCCAGACGCTTTCGGTCATCGATCATGTGTTTGAAGAATCCTCTAAACCTGATTTTCCCCATTTTTCCCCATTTCATCCCATTCTATATATTATTTGTGATTTGTCAAGCCCTAAAATGCAGACTGTGAGAGAAGTAAGTCTTAATATTTCGAGACTTTTCTATGGGAAAATACTGGGGCTATTGTCTAATACTCGTATTGCTACAAAAATTTATTAAAGAATCTTATTGCACTACCTCGGTAGAGTATATGACAACCTATTTTACTTTCTTGAGTCGTGCCGCAAAAATACCATCGGTATGAAAGTCACCGGGCAAAATCTTTAAGAATGTATCACCGATTGGTGTAAAATCCTTTGCGCACTCAATCTCGAAATTAGAGTGTGTTTCCAAAAATGCCTGAATAACCTCTTCGTTCTCCTGTGGTAAAATACTACATGTTGAGTAGATCAAGGCTCCACCAACTTTCAAAAAACGTGCCGCGTTGGTGATAAGGTCGAGTTGAAGTTTTGCGAGTCTCCTCACTACTTTTTTGTTTACACGATCTTTGACCTCGGGTCTCTTTGCGATCACGCCAGAATTTGTACATGGTGCATCGACCAATACCTTATCGATTCCTTCGATTGAGTAATTTCGACCATCCGCGAGCACCGGTCGCATGATCGTAATACCGAGTCGTAACGCATTCTCGATGACCAGCTTCATTCGTACACTACTGACTTCAACGGCAATGATCATACCTTGATTGCGCATCAACTCCGCCATGTATGTCGCCTTGCTACCAGGAGCAGAACAGAGGTCGACGACTTTTTCTCCAGATTGTGGTGCCACGAGGTGACAGATGAGTCCTTGTGCCTCGTCATGTATTGATATGTAACCCTGCTTCATGACCGGATTATTAATGATCGCACCAAGGTGATTGACTGACTTGAATTCTGAAAACCAATTGGCTTTTTTGAATTCTAAAGAAACCTGCCTCAATCTTTCCTCTGCTTCATGAACTTCGTTTTTCAGTATGTTTACCCGAATATATGGTGTAGGCCGTATCTTGAATGATTCAATGATGCGCTCTCCATCGACCGGGTATGCATCAATGATCTTTCTTAAAACGTACGCCCTCGGTTCTCTCAATTCCTGAACGCGTTTATTTCTGATAATGCCTCGCAACACAGCATTGATAAGACCTTTCTCTTTAATCGTTCTACCAAAATTGACTGCCTCATTGACAATAGCATAGAGTGGGATGCGGTCGAGGAATAGATATTGATAGACAGCAATCCTTAAGACATTTTTAATGACCAAGTCGAGTGACCCAAAATCACCGTCAAATGTCTCTCGTATTATCTGGTCGATTTCCTCGCGGTGCCGCAGCGTTCCAAATGCTAATTCATTGGCTAACGACCTATCCTCATCAGACAATTCGTCCTTTTCAAAAATTTTACCCAGCGCATCCTTTAAGTTGATCCCCTCGTCAACCTCACAAAGTGCATTGAGTGTCGCTTCACGTGCATTCATTCTAACCTCTCTCCTTCTTTGATGCGAAAACCATTGATAAAATCACGTCCTGAGATTTTCGCCCTGTTCTCAGGCTGTAGCTCATGTATAATGAGCGAAGCATCACCAGTACCAACATAGAGCTTTTTGTCTTCGACGTGGAGTATCCCCGATTCTAATCGTAGATGTCCGCGCGCAACATTGAAAATTTTCAACTCCTTCCCGCGAAATAAGGTTCGTGCACCAGGATGCGGCGACAGTGCTCTAATATGGTTGAAAATCTTATCGACGCCGACATGCCAACTAATAACCATTTCCTCTTTTTTTATTTTTGGGGCATAACTCTTTTTTTCATCTCTCTGTTTAATTCTCGTACATTGATCGGACTCGATTGACTGCAAAATGTCTGTGATACACTCGGCAGCGAACGAGGAAAGTCGTGCAGAGAGCGAACCATACGTATCATTCGGGTCGATAATCAATTTTTTCTGCAAAATAATATCGCCATGGTCTATCTTCTCATCCATAAAAAATATCGTGATACCTGTTTCTTCCTCTCCCGCCATCAGTGCACGCTGGATCGGAGCAGCACCACGATAGTGTGGAAGGAGCGAGGGATGCACATTGATACCACCGAGTCGTGGCACCCCAAGCAGTTCTTTACTCAAAATATGGCCATAGGCAGAAAGAACAAAGAGATCAGGATTGAGCGCAGAAATTTCTTTGATAAACGCTTCATCATTGGGATTCTCTGGAGACAAGACCGCGACATCAACATGCTGAGCCCATTCGGCAATCTCAGGCACAGTCGTCTTTCGTCCTCTCCCCTTGGGTTTCGGTTTCGAAGTAACAACTGCAAGGAGGGGAAATCGTTCCTTTATCTGTTTCACAATTGGCACGGAAAAAGATGTTGATCCAAAAAAAATAATGTTCATCTTACGAGGCATGAATGAGGCCATTAAGATACTCTTTCACCTTCTCTCTCTCCTCTTCAGCTACATAATCGATGATGAGGATACCATTCAAATGATCTATCTCGTGTTGAACAGCCCTCGCGAGCAGCCCACTCGCATCGAGAACAAAATTTTCGTTATAGAGATTTTTTGACTTGATGCGAATCTTCTCCGGTCTCGCAATCTTTATATAGAGCTCAGGAAGACTGAGACAACCTTCATCTTCAATCAACTGACCCTCATGGGTAATAATCTCTGGATTAATGACGGGAATGAGCGTGGGTGTATCTTCGTGCGGCGTGGTGTTAAGGACAAAGACTCTGTGGAGAGAACCAACCTGATTTGCTGCAAGGCCAACACCATCTGTTTTCAACATCGTTTCGACCATGTTGTCAACCAGTTTGAAAATGTCCTCGGATAGTTTTTCAACCGGTAGTGCCTTCCTGCGTAATATTAGATCTGGATACTTTACTATTGGTACAACCACAGAACTCCTTATTTATTGAAAAAATGAGCCGAAAGAGCTGAGGTTCCTCCTTACGCCCCTTCTCGTCTCTGCTCTACCTTGTGTACAACTTGTGCCTTATCCATCTCTATCTTTACGCCATCGGCAATTAATAGTATAACCGTATGGTCTTTCACATTGACGATTGTTCCGTAGATACCGCTCGATGTGACAACACGGTCACCTTTCTTTAACGCTTCGATCAATTGTCGATGCTGCTTCTGCCGTCTCTGTTGAGGAAGAATTAAGAGAAAATAGAAAATAACAAATATGAGAATGAGAGGCAAAAGACTGAAGAATGGATTACCTTGTTGCGAACCACCTGGTTCACACGTCTGCTGAAATAAAAATAGTAACATCGATCGCTCCTTCAATTAAGTATATATATTTCTAGGGAAATGTCAACCTATTAGTATGACACTGCTCTCTCTCATTTCGTTTATTCATGCCATTCCCGTCTTGCCACGGGTGGCTTCAGGTCAAAGATAAATTCTGCATTTGATTCTTCAAACCCTTTATCGAGTCCCCTCTTTATGACATGTACGATAAGCCTCTTGAGATGGTTCTGAACCTTCTGCTGCAGCTCTCGATCTGGAAGTTTCTTCATATCTTGCTGGGTTAACTGCAGGTCGCTTATAGCACGCTTCTTTGTAATACGGCCGTAACAGAAGAATTCTTTATCTGTTGTATTGATTTGATATTTTATCAAAAAATCATCCTTTTTGTCTTCCGCCCTCCAGAATTTTAAGAAATATATGATGTAGGTTTTCCCGGTCTCGGCAGCATATTTCAATTCATTGAGTTGTTCAAATATCATAGCGCTCACCTACACCTGTTTTTTCAGATAATCCTGGAGTGCCTTCATGCCTTCGTAATCGGTCAAATCAAGGTGCAAGGGCGTCACCGATACATAACCCTCTTCAACGGCTTTGAAGTCAGTATCTGCAGCAAGCTTATAGGACAACGTACCATCGATGACGCTATACATGACATTCTTCTCTTCGCTATTCCTAATCACCTTGTCCCGATAGATACGCTTTCCCATTTTGGTTATCTTTTCGCCCTTAATCTTGCCGGCCGGAATATTCACGTTCAAGACAATACTCGGTATGTCTGCTGCGAGTACTCGCTTTATTAAATCACGAGAATAGTTGACCGCATTACGAAAGTTACTAAACTCCTCAGCAGAGAGCGAGATCGCCATCGATCTTATGCCAAGACTCGCACCCTGGAGTGCAGCCGCAACTGTTCCCGAGTAAAAAACATCACTGCCCATATTTGCACCATGATTAATACCAGAAATGATGAGATCGATTTCTTTGTCCATCAAATCATGATACGCAAGCAGTACGCAATCGGTCGGTGTACCATCAATCGTATACAGTTTCTCGCGCAGCTTCTCAACCCGAATAGGTCGTCTCAGTGTAAGCGAATGACTAGCCCCACTCTGCTGAAAACGCGGCGCGACACCAAAGACATCAAATTCCTTGCTCAGCTCCTTGTAGAGTGACTGAAAACCCAAGGCGTCATAGCCATCATCATTGGTGAGTAAGATCAACGCCATAAAAAACCTGCCAGCATTCTCAAAAATCTCACTGTATCAACGAACGGTTTTATATAACTTCTTTCATTATTATAGAGTGTGGTTATCGGTACGAATCCTATTTCGTAATGATATCGAGCAGCTTTGAAAACCATTTCTGATTCTGTCTGATAACGATTTGTCTGTAATCGTACTCGGTCGAAGATCTGTAAATCGATGTAACGGAAACCGCTCTGGCTATCCGGAATATACTTCTCTGAAAACAACGAAACAATGAGCGAAGTTGTTCGGTTAACCATTCGCCTCACAAACGGCATATCGCCTCCGATGATGCGTGTGCCTATGATCATATCATAATCGTCTTGACAACTCAAAAAATTCTCGATCTCTGTAGCCCTGTGCTGACCATCTGCATCGAGCGTAATTACCTTCTGTAACTTCTTCTGTCGTGCAGCATCAAAACCGTCCTTTAACGACGCACCCTTACCCATATTTTTTGTGTGATTCACCACACAAACCCCGGCGCTCTTAATAACCTCGTATGTTTTGTCGCGCGATCCATCATTAATGACAATGATATTATCTCTTCGAAATCCATAATCAATAAGTTCTCGAATCACACTGGTAATCGTCATTTCTGCATTGTACGCCGGAATCACTACCCCAATATGCTTTACATCCACATCCAATTCTACCTCAGTTTCAGATGATGTCAAGCTACAAGTATCAAAGTACTGAGATGCTGAAAGTATCGAAGTATCGAGGTATCGAGATGCTGGAAGTATCGAGTCCGCCAAATATCGTGGCGGATCGAGATACTGACCATAGGTTTTGCAGCAGGTATCGAGCCCTGCGAGATGCCTGTATCGAGCCCTGCGAGATGCCTGTATCGAGCCCTGCGAGATGCCTGTATCGAGCCCTGCGAGATGAAACAGAGTGAGAAACAGTATTGAATCCGCCACGTTGTTCATCGGATTAAGATACCCAACGCCGTGTCTTCCATATTTTTCTATATCAGTAATTTGACGTCATATAAATGCTTACTACATCTCACGAGTACTATATAACCAGTCTTATCTATACTCATTACGTCATTTCGTCAATTGGCGTAATGACGAAATGTGAAGTGGCCATTCATTGTGTAGTAAGGGAACAAATGATCGAATATCCTTGACTTTGGGTAGAGGGTGGATAGAATTGTTTATGAAAAATATCGCGGTGTTAGCCTCGGGTCGAGGCTCGAATTTAGAGGCAATCATTAAAAATATCGAAAAGGGCACACTCCAGGCAAATCTCGCGTGCGTCATCAGTGACAACAAGGATGCCCGTGCCCTACAAATTACACGCGATCATGGGTTCAAGGCACTCTATCTTGATCCCGGGCCGAAGAAGACATGGCTTCTTCCTGAATTTGAGGAAAATTATGTGAAGACATTGCAGGAACACAATGTCGATCTGGTCTGTCTTGCCGGATTTATGAGGATCATAAAAAAGCCGTTGTTAGAGGCCTTTAAAGGACGGATTTTAAATATTCATCCTGCACTCCTGCCTTCATTCCCTGGATTGGAAGTTCAGAAAAAGGCACTCGAATACGGCGTAAGATTTTCTGGTTGTACTGTTCACTTCGTGACCGAAGATGTTGATGCGGGACCAATCATCACCCAAGCAGTCGTTCCCGTGCTCGATGATGACACACCTGATACACTTGCGGCGCGGATCCTGAAAGAGGAACATCGAATCTATACTGAAGCAATCAACATCATTTTGTCTGGTAAATATAAAATCGAGGGAAGAAGAATCATACGAACTGGGTAAGTGGGTTAGGGTTAAGAAGCTGGATTTTATTTCTAGCATCCCAACCATAACCTAACATCTATTTGTTAAGGGGGATTCGAGGTCTCCAAAAAGTATTGCTTTTTTTGCAAACTTTTTGGAGAAAAGGGGGTGAAACCTGAAACCCCCCCTTTGGGCGGTTAGCTCAAAAGTGACATTTGTTCTGAGGTTTGTTGAAAAAACAGAACCGTGTCAACACGGCATCAACCCAATGGCTCAACGGAGTAGATCTACGGGCATGGGGGGATTAAAGGCATCCAAAAAGTATTCGAAGAAACTTTTTGGATAAAAGGGGGGTGGAACCCCCCTTTGGGCGGTTAGCTCAGTTGGTTAGAGCGTCGGTCTCACATACCGAAGGTCATGTGTTCAAATCACATACCGCCCATTTTTTGTGCAAACGCAATACTGACAACACTTTGCAAGTGTTGAAATTCTGAGAGATTTACGCCAATAATCTTTCTACCCATTTCCGACCATTGGTGGGAATTCCGATGAGTGGTGTCTTTTATAGTTTCGACACCGCACAAATCCAGCACATGGGGTCGGTGGTAATTGTTGCCTATCGACCCCCTGTGGTTTATTAATCACTTGACTGACCAAGGTTAATTTCTATAATCTTTGAGGAGGACATTGAAGTGGATTTACATGATTGTTTTGTATTATTTATCATTGCCTATCCAGCGTTTTATGCTCTTCACCACATCTTTTTCAGAGAGAAAAGTGACGTCAGGCTACGAATATCCCAATCTATGTTCATTGTAGGTATAATAATGATTCTGCTTATAATGAGTAACCGATATAAACTCAGGGAATTCCCTGCATTACAAAATTATCCTGAGTACTATGAAACGCTACATATAATGATTGTTCTTACACTGATGGGCTTAATAGGTATACTTATTATCCGTTGGGGCAAAAAATCATGAGATGCCACCCGTTAAAACATAACAATATATGACATGTATATTCTTCCCTTTTATTGAAATACAATTTAATCTGAGACGACCAAATCAATTGCCTTTTCCAGCACCTTATCAATTCCTTGTTTAATATCCTCTTTGGTGTTCTTTATAAAAATATCAGGAGCTATCCCTTCATCCTCCAGCCAGATATCTTCATGATCGGTCGTTTTCATGATTGATAAACGGTATTCCCATCCATTAGGAAGATGATAAACCCGGGTGTCAGAAAATATCCCTGTTGTGTAATCTCCGACAATTGTGACATTGGGTAGTGTCCTCATCATCAATGTGAACAACTCGGCCGCACTTTGGGTGTTTTTATTAGTCAACAATATTACTGAAACATGAGAGAGGTTAAG
>CP070664.1:159238-163572 GCA_020355325.1 Caldifarciminota bacterium | reverse complement strand
CTTGTTTATCAACATCTAAATCTGAGAAATAATCATCTACTTTATATTTTCTGATCAATGAAATGAAATGTGCTTGTTGTAAACCTAAGAACCTCATTGCTTCACCTTTTGTGCGTGAAGCAGAGTACACCCATTTCAGCATTGCGTCTTGTACTATTGAGTGCATTGAATTCCAGACTGGTAAACCAAATAACCTACCGTCTAATACTTTAGATGCTAACTCTAACTTAAGACCAATTAATTCTTCTAACGTTAACTGACTGATCATAACTTCAAATTCATCATTTGACTTATTCTCACGTCTCAGTTTCTTAGATAAACTATAATATCTATTTTTACCTTGTAAGCTACGTTGTTTCTTCCAACTCATAAAGCCACCTACCCACCCAGGGTAGCATACAAAAATGTGTGTTTTTAAATTTTTTAAAAATAATTTATAAAGGATCGTTGTCTTCAGACTGAATACCGGTATCAGCAAGCCCTGCGTCTGCTGCTTTTCGTTCTTCATAATCGGGATTCTCAGGCTCAGGAATCATTGCTTGAAGTTCTTTTTCGAACTCGTCAAAGTATAACTGAAGGTTTGTGATGAGGTAATCAGAGTAAAGATCTCGGTCATTTGGATCATACAGACTGTTGTAAGTTTTCTTAATTACGTTTTCGATCTGCTTCATACTAGCCATTGCTGCCGCTGCACCAGTTTTGTCCTCACCCTTGATTACGAAGTCCTCAAGCTCTTTGGATTCTTTATCATCCTCAGTCTCTTCTTTTTCAGGAGCTTCGCGTCCAATGTCGAGTAATTTTGCTGGATCTGGCGCATCGTCACCAATATTAACGTCGATTGCTTCCTCGATACCGACTGCCTCTTCACCAGGATCTTTATCTGGTGTAGCATTAAAATTGGTATCAGATACAGTGATAAGACTCTGCACGGCGTTCAAAACATGCGCTCGGTAAGACTTACGCTGTGTATCTGATGTGCGGAGAGCTTTGTATCCTGCTTCAAGCTCAGGGATAATCTTTTTAAGATCGCGACGGAGATATGAAATACCAGTTGATTCATCTCCTTCACCCTCTACTTCATTAAGAAGGGTGCGAATAAGATTACGCAGTTTTGTTTCTTCCGCTAAGATGGCTTTTTGGTGCCTATCCTTCTTTTCACGAATAATTTTAATCGCTCTGCGGATCTGCTCCCTGAGCTTTAATTCTTCAACGAATTGTTGTCTGTCGATCATCCTACAAATACTCCCGCTTCTAATAAATAGTTTGCTATTTCCTCAATTTCACTATGTTCTCTGGCTATTTTATACTTAGGACCAACATTTCCTGACTTTCCAGTTTCTGGATCAACTTCGTTGGTTCGGTCGTCTGCATCACGAGCGCTTGGGTAATTTGAACCGGGCTGCCCACGAACGCCAGCATCTTCTTCAAGTTCTTCTTCCTCGCGGAACATGGTAGCCACTCTCTTGTTTCTCTTTTTTGCTGCTGGACCTGCGGCACTACCACCAGCACCAGAAGATAACTCCTCCAGTGCATCGTCAACGTCCATATTTTCCTCTATAACCTTTTGTAATAAAATAAAGATGTCCAGACCCTCCCCAATTTTGTCCAAGGCAGCAGGGTTCAAAGGAGGCGTTGCTGTAGTGCCCTCATCATAGTCTGGGCGCTCTTGTGGTTCATAAGTGTCGCGACCTGCAAGATCATTCATCAAATTCTCAAGAGCCTTCTCGGATTTGCGTGCAACTTCTGGTACGTGATATGAAAATTCTTTTAAGTCACCCTCTGCAATTGCCTCACGCATGTGGGTTGCGGAAATGGGCATACCGGCATGCTTGGAACCTGCGGGATAACTAAAGTCTTCTGCACGAACTTTAACCGGCGGCTCTGTTACAGTAACACCTTCACGATAATAACGTGAACCGGGTTCATGTGACTTAGCAAACTTTACTGCTCGCTCGTAGTCACCGCCTTTTGTGGAGGCTCCCATAGCAACAACCATGTTTGCTTCTTTTAACTCATTAGGATCAATCTCTTGTACCAAGTCATATGCATCAGCCATTGGATTTTCATAATCCTCGCCCTTTTTGTTTTGACGTTTACGAGCACGGATTAGCGTTACGTTTGGACCTTCTGAGATTCCATATTCCTTCCAAGTTCGAACAGCCTCATCAAAACCGATGCTTATTCTTTCTTGAGAGTCAGTACGTTGTGAGTCACCAATAACAATAGCAACACGCTCAACGGACGGGTGATCTAAATAAGACTTAACAAGATTGTAGTGTCCTAAGTGCGGTGGCTTAAAGCCGCCTGGAATGATAATAAGATATTTCTTATCTTCTGGATTACTTGGTTCATTAATCACTGGTGCGACATCTGCATTGGAGGGGTAGTTAAAATATTTCTCAACCTCGTTAAGTTTTTGCCCCTTAAGCGGTGGCACCTTACCCCTACCATATCTGAAAAGCCCAAGAAGTTGATTTATAGGGGCAAAATTACCTGTAAACTTGTACACTTGATCGCCAATTTGAAAAACAAAGCCTTCAACGGCTGTATTAATATTGTCGTGGTGCTTAAGTTTTTTTAGCTGTTGAAATAAAATCTCATGTGCTTCTTCTGCCCCTGGACCTGAATAATCACGGAGAGTTTTTATAGCTTCAGCTACTTCTTTCTTTAATTCTTCTACCTGTGCCTCGTTATCAAGGATATAGGCACTTTGAAGTCCACGAAGTAATTCAACAGAAAAATCGTGGATTGCGTCTTCGAGAGGATAAGTAAATTTTTTAATGAGAGCGGGACCATACTTTATAAATGCGCTGATCTTTTCTTTTTCAGTCTTGGGCATACCTTTTGTAATCTGTGGTATACCCAAAGCCCCGTCTTTGCGAAGAATGCGGTCAACAACTGCTTGTTTAACATCATCCGATAAATAAGCGAGCTTTTGATTGAGATATTCTAAAATATTGGCTTCTAAGAACTCACCAATGGTCATATCGCCAGTAAATCCAGCTTTTTCCATCTTGTTTAGTGCAATATTTAGGTCATAATCGCTGTCAAGCTTGTTTAATTTAAGAGCAGCAGTACGACGAACCGAGAAGTCTTCGTCTTGAAGCCTTTCTTCAAAACGATCAATAACTTTATCCAAAGCAGCAGAATTGTTAGCTGTGTTCACAAGTTTTAACTGATTTGTCTCTTCATCGTATTCTTTGTGCCCCGTTGGGTGAATTGAAAGCACATTTGCGTCATAATTCACAACATTTGAGGCACTTGGACCTTGAATTTCGGTATTATAGAAAACTTCGTCGTTTTCACCAAAGATAGCGTCTAACTCTTTCTCTGAGAGGGTGTCTAAAGCCATAGAATAGGCTCTGAAGGCGTCCAAGTAAACTTTGCGAACTTCGGGTCCGCCTTTAAACTCACGGGCAGCCAGGGTGCCAAAATCCATACCACCTTTTGCCATATCGCCTTTATTGCGAGCGGCTCGGGGTTTGCCATCGACATATCCCAAATAAATATTGTATCCGTCTGTCTTCTCGGTTCCTTCAAGTTCTCCACGAGAAGCAGCAGATAATATTTTCTTAATGTCGTTAAATGATAAGGATGGATCATTGTATAAATGAGCCATTCCTCCGGCAACACCGCCCATAGTTAGCTCTCCTTGTTTTCTTCTAAGACAGAAACTTGCTCTTCAAGGATTGCAACTCTTTCTTGCAACCTTCTTGTGTGTCGCTTTACCTCTTTTAACTGCTGCTTAGCAACAGCCAAACGCCTCTGCTCTGTTAAAGTGCGAGGGTTAAATGAATTTAGTGTCTCGCCAAGGGCTTGTAGGTATTCGCGAACACCTAGATCCTCGCCCTTACCCTCTTGGATGCTATAAAGAAACTTTCTTGTTAGTGAGCTAAGATCAATAGACATTTTTATTCCCTATCTTTGCTGAGACGAAGCCTTCTCGCGGGCTTCTTTTCTTTCTTTGGAGCCTCTGCTGCCTTTTCCTCGACCTTAGCAGGCTTAGGTGCAGGTGCTACTTTTTCTACTTTTGGTGCAGGCTTTGCTGCGGCAGCCTTTGCTGCTTCTTCTCTTGCTTTTCTTGCAAGCCATTTCTTTTTTGGTGACGCCATAATTTATCTCCTTTTATGAATATAATGAATTTTCGGCAACTTGTCTTTTGTGCTTAAACATGCCCACTTTCCTTCGGAAAGCTTTTCTACCATGTGTTGATAAGCATCCTCATGACTGGTAAAGGGATCATAAACTCTAGAGTAGGAATCCGACCAGACAACGATGTATTCGTCAAAATCATTTATTTTGTCCATCTCTTTTTGAGACTTTCAAATAACTCG
>CP070664.1:156128-159138 GCA_020355325.1 Caldifarciminota bacterium | reverse complement strand
TTTGTAGTCACCCACTGCTGCTGCCATTATCAGACAATCACACCAGGAGAGGTGTTTCTTCAGCAACGTCAGCATCTCTCTGGACGTCAGTACTCTTGCAATCTCCATCTCGCGTGGCAGAGGAATACTCACCTCGCCAACTATGCCTCGCGCCAAACCGTCTCGGCAGGTGACCGCGTCGAGTAACTCTAATGCCATTCTCCCTGATGAACGATTTGTCATGACCCTTACAGAATCTATGTCCTCCTCGGTACGGCCGCCAGTTATTAAAAATTTCCTGCCTTCTAAAGACTTGTATCCGCCCTGCACCGTCAGGATTTTTTTATAAATAAGCTCGACCGGTGGAAAACGACCCTTTCCGATTTTACCCGATGCAAGGTATCCGGTTATTGGTTCGATAACACGATGCCCAATACTTTTCAATCGCTTGACATTATCTACGACAACCTTATTCTGCCACATCCCCGAATCCATCGCGGGTGCGAAGAGAACAGGTTTTTGAAAAGAAAGTATCGTTGTCGAGAGGAGATCATCACCGATACCAGATGCTGCCTTGCCAATGATGTTCGCCGTAGCCGGGGCCACAACAAGCATATACGCCCACGTCGATAAGGTTAAATGTTTGATCCCTTTTGTCAGGACAAACTGGTCGACATATACCTCATTTTCAGAAAGTGTTTGGCAACTCAACGGCGTCACAAAATGCAGTGCTGACTTTGTTAAAATTACCTTCACATCAGCGCCAGACTTTTTTAACAACCTCACTAATTCTAAAGATTTATATGCGGCGATTGAGCCACATATGCCGAGAATGATATTCAATCTGTATACCTTATTTTACCTGCGGTTAATTTTCTCATCGCCTCAAAAATTGGGTTCACTTTTGCATCGAGTAGACCCTTACTATGTAACTCTTTCGTCCTCCGTGCATCTAATGAGGCGACATTGACTGCCTTATATTTATTCTCAAAGTGCTTCCATATTTTTTCAATTGGTACTAACATTAGACTCCCGCAATGATTTTATGCAAATTATTGATGTTGTCAATATCTCTGAATCTAATACTCGATACCCTTACGAGCCGGTGTACCCGCTTGAAAGTGATGCTTCACCTCACGAATCTCGCTTATAAGATCAGCATAGTCATGAAACTCAGGTGGCATATATCGTCCAGTCAGAATGAGTTCAGTTTTTCTCGGTGTATTCTTCATGAGCTCGATAACATCACCGAGCTTGATTAATCCAAATGAAACGGCGACATTGATCTCATCAAGAATAATGATGTCAAAATTTTTACTTTCAATAACATCTTTCGCTCTCCTCAGTGCCTGACGCGCTAAACGCACATCTTCCTTATCTGGTTTTTCAAGATTAACGAAATCGGGTCTTCCATACTGTTCGATTGTGAAGTTCGGTAATTGTTTTGCCGACTCAAGTTCACCGTAATTAATTTGACCCTTCATAAATTGAATCATGATTACCTTGAGGCCGTGACCAACCGCTCTCAGCGCTAAACCGAGTGCGGCGGTCGTCTTACCTTTACCACTGCCTGTATATATTTGAATCATTGACTACCTAGTGTCGTTGTGCACATCTTCAGTAAATGCTCGTAGCTATCATTTAACGAGTTTTAACTGGCATTCTCCTGCCAAAATACGTTCAACTTTTCCAGTAGGAAGCCTAATGATGAGAGAACCATTATTAGCGATGTCGAGAACACGACCAGTCATCATCTTCTTGTCGGGCAACTCGATGATAACATCTCGACCGAGCATCGTCGTATAATTCCGCCACTTCATGAGGATATGAGGAACCTCCTTATTTTTCAACAACATGTAGACATAATTGAGTTCTGTACACAACGTTTGGTAAATCATCTTTTTACCCAAATGTTTCTTCGTCTCCAGAAAAACTGAACTGGCGTAATCCTTTAGTTCTTCTGGAAATGTACGGATATTTAAATTAATACCAATTCCTAAAATGACGACATTGCCGATAATTTCTGTAAGAATACCGGCAATTTTCTTTCCGTTTAGAAGAATGTCATTAGGCCATTTGATAAAAGCAAGAACACCGTAGCAACTGAGTGACTCACAAATTGCTATTCCTGTAATGACAGATATGAGCGCGATTTGAGGAGGATGAAGAATGACTGACATCCACAGACCGCCATCAGGCGAATACCAGCTCTTTCCGAGCCTACCTTTACCAGCAGTCTGACGGTCAGCGAGTACAATAGTTCCCTCGGGCGCCTGTTTGATTAACGACTTCGCGTATTCGTTCGTCGAGTCAATCTCGTCAAAACGATATATTTTACTGCCGATAATCATTCCGTTTCGTCTGCGTTGAGCGGTAACGATAGGCGATTCATTGATTGGTAATTGTTTTCGAATGTCGAAATCAAAGAACGTAACCGAATCGCTTTTCTCAACCGATATCCGAATTCCATCATAAATTACTCAATCTTCTTGAATACCATCGCCACCACAGTCTTATCATTACCACCCATACTCGAGAGCATACCATACGGCCGGTTCGAGGGAATGGTAACTTGACAACCTGCTGCCTTGCCCGAAAGTTGATGTACAATATCAACTGCCTGACGCACACCAGTAGCACCTGTAGGATGGCCATAGCCGATGAGTCCGCCAGTCGTATTGGTAGGTATTACACCATCAGCCTTTGTTTTACCATCCTTAACAAAATCCGCGCCTTCGCCATATTGAGCAAAACCAGCTGCTTCCACTGCTAACAGTCCTGCGATGGTGAAACAGTCGTGAACCTCTAATACACTCAAATCACTCGGTTTTATTGCTGCGCGTTCGTAAGCACGCTTTGCGGCAATTCCACATGTCGTGAGCTTCGTCAAATCTGGTGGTGGTGTCGTTAGGTTGTCTTGAACCTGCGCATAGGCAATGACCTCAACGGCATCCTTTTTCTCAACACCAATCTTCGCGAGTCCTTCCTCTGAGGCAAAGACCAATGCTGAAGCGCCATCTGAAACTTTCGA
>CP070664.1:152783-156028 GCA_020355325.1 Caldifarciminota bacterium | reverse complement strand
TTGCAAAAGCATTGTGCGGCATAGATCCCAACAGTTTAGCTTTCTCAATCGACTGCGCAAGAACCTGTTCTACCGGTAAAACCATCTCAACACGATTACCTTTAATCATTGCAAAAGCATTGTGCGGCATAGATCCCAACAGTTTAGCTTTCTCAATCGACTGCGCAAGAACCTGTTCTACCGGTAAAACCATATCGGCGATGCCCAGTTGTAATAGGTTCTCGGGTTCATAGAACTCGCCTGTGTCCATGATCTCACGTGCATTTCGATACCCAACTATTTGTCTGAGTATACAATCGGCAAGATATGGTACTGGGACACCGAGTTTTATTTCATTGAGACCCATTTTCTTTTTACCTTCTGCAATGATTCGGTAATCACAACAGAGCGCCACAATGCATCCTCCTGCTACAGCATGTCCTATTATAGCGGCTATGGTCGGCTTCGGTAGTGTGTACAAATCTAAGCATGTTCGATTGAATGTGCGGTAAAAGACCGCAAAATCATCTTCGGAGAGTTCGAATAACTGTGGGATATCAAAACCAATAGAGAAAAATTTTTCATTCGTACTCGTGAAGACAACACCCTGTACATTTGAGTCATTTTTCAGGGTTTCTAGAATTCCAGCTAATTCGTTGAGGAGAGCGAGGTCGAGTGCATTTGTGATATTTCGATTTAACTTTAGTACAGCTACTTTATCACAATATTCTATATCGATATTTTTTTTATTCATATAGCCTCACTTTTTGATATTTCTTCGCACTTCTAAAGCTATCAGCTACCATCAATGAAAAATCACTATTATTTTTCACAATCCGTTTAATCTCCAACACAGTTCCGTCCATTCCACTTTTAGCAAGAACGGAGTCGTCTACGGAACTCTTCGTGATTCTGCGGACATAAATATCACAGATTTTTGAAATTTTATTCATCATGTTATCTACCGATCACTATTAGTTTTTTTGTATTTATGAAGTCCTTAGTTTTGAGTTGACAAAAATAGATACCAGCAGGTAATTTTCTAGCATCATCACTCCTTCTATTCCATTGTGCGATATAGCAACCTTTCTCTTTGGATTCATTAACAAGCGTCCGTACCAACCCACCAGCCGTGTTGTAGATTTTCAAAGTAGTGTATCCGGATATTGATATCTGAAATTTGATTTCTGTCATCTGATCGAACGGATTCGGGTAACTCTGGAGAAATTCGTAATCTTGCCTTTTGATTTTTGTGTTTCGCATTTCATCTACACCAGGCCACGGACCATGAAAGCACGCACTATGCCTAAGGTCGTGTCTGAACATTGGCCAGCCTGTACCAGTTCCATCTCCAGCAGCTAAAGCGTATGCTCGACCATGATTGTTCTGGGGCTGAGACGAAGTTGCATAACCACCAATAATGAAAATATCCAATTTCCCATCGCCATTAAAATCAGCAATGACCGGTGCATGGTTCATCTCGAAGGTTTGTCCATAATGAGATTCTAAATCGTATGCCCAAATCACTTGACCATCACTACCCCTTAATACTCTAAGAACACCGTCATCTGAACCAAATGCAACATCAAGGATACCATCGCCATCTATATCTGCAATAGCAGCACCGCGAAACATATTACCGCCTGTATAATAACTCCAGAGTAAACTATCTCCCATATGAGATAATACTCCCAACTTATTATACGAGACAAAAACTATCTCTAAATGGTTATCATTATTAAGGTCAGCAATCGATGTAGGAGCACCTACATAATAAGATTCTGCATAATCCCATAAAAGAGTGCCATCTTCATTGAAGACGTAGACATGATTATCATAGCAACCAATGGCAATTTCTGGCTTACCATCCTCATCAATATCTGCGAATGAACCACCGTGGTACATGTGATCTTGTGGCACATCAGAATACCAAAGAGTAGAACCGTCTACTCCTTTTAAGGCGTAGACTCTAAAATCACCAGCCCACTGAGCAACGACGACATCTAACGTCCCATCGTCATTCAGGTCAAGGATATTAGGTCCGGACTGAATGTAGCTATTGGAGCCTAGGTTAATGTGCCACGCTACGCTTCCATCTTCACCATCGAAGGCAAAAACATTTCCATACCAAGCACCAAGTATTACTTCGGGCTTACCATCATTATCCACATCAGCAACTGCAGGCGGTGAGTCAATGCAGTTTGGATATCCTGTTGAGGCATCCCACTCGATATCTCCCGTTGTGCCGTTGAAACAGTAAACGTGATAGGGAGATGATGCTGGTGCCACGACCTCCAATTCGCCATCTAGGTCAACATCTGCTATAGTTGGAGAAGCATCGTTACACCCGCCGGTATTGTAACTCCAGTGAGGACTGCCATCTTCTGCGTTCAGGGCATAGATATGCTCATCATTAAAATAAGTGCCGAAAACAATTTCGGGCTTATCGTCACCATCAATATCGCCAATGGCTGCGGAACCAAAGGAAGGTGCATTTAAATCTTGCCACCAGAGAATTTCTGGATATTGTGCTTCACATAAATATGGAAAGAGTCCTATAGAAAAAATAACAAAGCTTATCGGATTTTTCCAGATATTTTCCATTCTTTGCTCCTATTTTTTAAGAAATGGTTTATTATGTCCTCCTGATAATTTCTAAAACCATCATCCTCCATATAGTTTATATGTGTAATTTGTCATGTCAACGTCAAATTTAACTGAATCATTGAATGTGCTAAAAATTGTACACCATCGTTTTCTTGCATTCACGTGCACTTCCTTCTTGACAAACATGATTTTTTCGATAGGATGTTGCACTATGGAAAGGAATCTATCAATGAAGACACAACATTTTTCATATAGTTCTCTGGTTATAGTTATTGTGTTGCTTATCAGGGTGGGTCTCATGCCGCCGTAATGTGCGTTTTTAGACTTGGCGAAGGCCCACCATAAAAATGGTGGGCCTTTTTTATTAGTAAAAGAAAGGACAAATCATGCATAGCCAAATGAAAAACAAAGAGAAGCAGCCCATGGGGGCAGATAAAAATAAGTCAATGCATGGGCGTAATGGTATGGCACAGGATACCTTCACGTTTGAGGGTGTTCCGGCGACCTCGCCACTAGGATTCGGCATGACCGAATTTAAGGACTGGATGTTTGAAAAAACCAAGAAAAAGGAGTTAGATGAGGATAAAGAGGCATAAATATTCTGCTGTTAAGCTGGAAAACAGTTTTTACCATCGAGTGAATCGAGTGAAATGTGGAGT
>CP070664.1:136832-152683 GCA_020355325.1 Caldifarciminota bacterium | reverse complement strand
TTTTACCGAAGAAGAGGAATATTCTGATGCCCCTGATTTTAGCTTTGAAGATATCGATGGTAATGCCATCGTTCTTGATGAGTTGCTTAAAGAAGGACCGGTTTTAATGAGTTTCTGGGCTTTGTGGTGTAAAATGTGTATTAAAGAGCTCGATGCATTAAGACCGTATGCTGATGAATTTGATTCCCTGAATATTACGGTTCTGGCAATAAGTCAGGATAAGACAAGATGTATACCTCAAGTCAAACCATTTGCGAAAAGCCACAAGTGGGAATATACCGTTGTCTTAGACCCTGAAAATGTAATGAGAGATTTATATCATGTTCAGGCGATGCCGACAAGTTTCATTATCAATCAAGATAAAAAGATTGTATTTATCCATCAAGGTTACAAACCCGGCGATGAAGAGATAATTATTACAAAGGTGAGAGAACTCTATCAACAAGGCGGCGAACGTGAATCTGAAGAATAGCTTCGTTCTCATAGCAGTATCGTTTGCTCTTCTTTCAGGACAAAATATACGGCTCAGTGGCGCGAACTATGGTGAATACTGGGTATGGGTAGATGAGCAATTAGATACGCTCAATTATAAGGAGCACATCGAAGATAAGTTAAAACTTTCACTCATGTATGGGGACATCATTCTCAGGGGTGTCTTCTTCTTATGGAATCCATCTTTACCAAATCAAGACAGATTGCAGTATGTGGATTATAGTGCTCAATATAAGAAAGATCCAGTAGGTATTCTCTATGGAAGATACTACACTACATTTGGTAGAGGACTCGTTCTCAATGCATTCCTCGATGAAGATTTCAAGAATGACAATTCGCTTTTTGGAACAAAGGCAGAAGTAAATTATTACAAAAGTCAGCTAACCCTACTCACCGGGAAGCCGAGAAGCATATTTTTTGAGGAGAACACATATAAAATAAAAAATGATACAACCGACCAAATACGAGGAATTGATTTCGAGACGAAGATGATTCCGAGAACAACGCTGGGCGGACGGTATGTAAGGATTAACCGAACTACCGATATAACACCAAAGGCATTCACAGAACTTTTCGGCGGCAGTATCGGGTTCGGAATAGGACCATTTGAAAGCTACGTTGAATACGGCAGGCAATGGGGCAGTTACCCAGTTGTGGGAGGGAGACGAAAGGGTGAAGGCATACTGTTCACAGCAGGTTTCGCGCTCACGGGTCTCGGTATTTCTTTTCAATACATGAATTACGATTCGATTGGCTTTGGCGGTGCTGGATACCGATATAATACACCACCGACCCCGATAAAATCTGGAATTGCAGTTAACCAAGGTATTGATGAAAGAGGTTTTGGTGTTTCCGTGAACGCTACACCCACAGACTTATTCAATGTTGAAGCAGCCTACAACGAGATCAAAACTCATGACAAAGATGCCGGGGTAATCGAAATAATAGGTAAAGTGACATCTTATGTTAGTTATGATTTCGAGGTGGTTGCCGGTACAGAAAGATTAATCAAAGATGAGATCGAAGCAGACATTGGACGCAAGACTGAGACGAAACCATACGCTGAAGTGACCTATAATTTTGGTCCATTTTTTATTGAGGCGGGGTACGAGCATAACTTCATATCGAGCGACACGAGTGATTACTATGAACACGCAGGCTCTTTTTCAATAGGGAAACCCGAATTATTCGTGCTAACCCTTCGCTACGAACGTCGTAACCGGGTACCCGAATGGCTGATTCCAAAACTCGGTGAAGAGACAAACTGGCCTCTCGCTGAACTCAGTCTCGATTTGACCCATCGCCACAATCTCAGAATCCGTGTGGGTGGAGAAAAAGGTGGCCTGGTCTGCTCGGGTGGTGTCTGTCGATTCGAAGAACCGTTTAAGGGAGTGAAGGTAGTATTGACGAGCATCTTCTGAGTCTTACGACTCAGCGATTACGGAGATTTTAAAGATTGATTACAGTGATTTATTAAATAGGAGGGATTAATGAAAAAGATCATATTTATTGCAGTCGCCACGATCATATTCATCGCCGGCATTATTTACGGCGGTAAACTCGGTGATTTCATCGAAACCGAAACGGTTGGCTCAATCATGTGCCTCTCCTGCATGGGCATAGAATGAGATTAAAACGGATCGTTCAAATCGTCGCATCAATAATCCAGAATTCATATATTCCGGCATTTTTCGCCGGTGGTATTTATCAGGGAGTCTTAAAGAGCGGCTGCACACCAATCCTGAATTGTTGGGGATGCCCTCTCGCATGGCTCTCATGCCCTATGGGTGCACTGCAGCATTTTATCGGACTAAAACTCATTCCATTCTACATAGTAGGTTTCTTTGGGTCGGTCGGCATGATTATCGGCAGGATGTCGTGTGGCTGGGTATGCCCTTTCGGATTTTTACAGGATCTGTTGTATAAGGCAAAATCTATGAAGATGAAATTACCACCATGGTTTTGCTATATAAAGTACGGTGTCCTCGTCGGTGTTGCAATGGTCGTCGCTTACCTTACCGCAGAACCGTGGTTCTGTAAACTCTGTCCTGATGGTGCCCTGATCGCGGGCATACCTTTGGTACTTGCAGACAAAACCGGTGATCTCAAGGCACTCGTGGGCTGGCATTTTTACATGAAGATTGCAATATTGATTGTTATCGTATTATTTTCAATCCCCATAAAGCGATTCTTCTGCCGCACCTTTTGCCCGATCGGTGCAATATATTCTATATTCAATCGTTTCAGCTTCTTAAAATTAAACATCGATAAAGAGAAATGCATCGAGTGTGAATCATGCCAGATGATATGCCCTATGCACGTACCTATTTATCAGTCTCCTCATCACATTGATTGTATACGTTGTTTAGATTGCGTAAAGATTTGTCCAACACATGCGATCGAGCATAAAACACGATAAAGCAACACTCATTTCTATCTTCATCGTTGGCGGTGGCCAACTATATTCAGGTCGGCTCTGGGCTGGGATATCGCTCGCGCTTCTCTTTTATGGCTCGATAGCCTTGATGGTCATTCTCTGGACCGGGCTCAACCAAGCCTTCTGGGGTCTTGTCGGTGCTTGGATTTTGGTCTGGCTCTACAATATCTATGACGCCTACCATGGATTTCAATATCAAAAACCTCCCTGTGAAAAAGTCTGCCCTGCAGGCATCGTACCGTGGGCATACATCAATTTTCTCGCCACAAAGAGCGACCAAACCTATCCCTTCATTCCATTTTTCGGAACGCTTCAACGAATCTGTCTTGCTCCATGCGAATCTCACTGCACAAGAAGAGGCATTGATGCACCAGTCGCAATACGATACTTGAGAGCGGGCGTAACAATTGAAATGCCAGACCACAAACATAAACCGAAGAAGGAAAAAATAGCAGTTCTCGGAGCAGGTCCGTGTGGGTTGAGTGCCGCATATTATCTTGCCCATAGAGGTTATAAGGTAACTGTCTATGAAAAGGAGAAAAAACCCGGTGGTGTCCTCGGTATTTTAATACCAGAATTTCGTCATCCACAAGAGGTGCTCGATAGAGAAGTTAATACTATCCTGAGTACAGGCGTCGAGCTGAAGTGCGGCGTCGAGGTAGCGAAGGATGTATCCATGGATGAGTTACTGAACAACTATAGTGCTATTTTCATCGCGATTGGAGTATGGAAACCAATAAAGCTCGGTATCCCTGGTGAAGAACATACCCTTGATGGTTTTGATGTGCTCAGACGTATAAGAAAAGGCGAGTTATATCATTTAGGTAAAGTGGGTGTTATCGGTGGTGGTAATACGGCAATTGATATTGCACGCAGTTTGGTACGAGAAGGACATGAAGTCATAATTTATTACCGAAGAAATATTGAGGATATGCCGGCAGAATATGAAAATCTCGAAGAAGCTCAGGAAGAAGGTGTAGAAATCATTCCCTTGACGGTCCCGGTAAAAATAGAAAAAAATAAAGTCATTATGGTAAAAACTGAATGTCTACATGGTAGAAAGGGTCCCTGTAAAATTATTAAAGGCAGTGAATTTGACGTGACACTGGACAACGTTGTTATGGCTATCGGGCAACTGCCAGAGACTGATTTCTTAAAAGACTATGTGAAATTGAACAAGTTTGGCTGCATCATTACAAAGAATGCAAGAACATCCCATCCCAAAATCTTTGCAGGCGGTGACGTCGTTCTTGGTAGCGCAACAGTTGCACACGCCGTCGGTCACGGCATGGATGCGGCCAAGCGCATTGATTTTTCTCTGAGACGCATGCCACCATTCATTGGACGACTATTGAAAAAGACATATCAACCCGACGTTCAACTTCTCCCGATTACAGACAGAGCCAGAATGACTATTCCCCACCGTGATATTGAAGAGAGGAAGCATGATTTTAAAGAAGTCGAACTGTGGGCTTCGAAGGAGGAACTACAAAAGGAAGCTGCACGTTGTTTGATATGCCCCTGTAGATACCATCCTCATTAGTACACGAATTTTCAGCACACACTTTTTTCGAAGTGATACATGAAGATGCCCGGTCCAGTGTCCTGGTTCATGAACCCCAGGCGTTGACAATGTGTCAAGAATGCTGTATTATAGACGATGAAAAGAAAAATAGATACGCATCACTATCTGCACTCTGGTTGGGTTATCGCAAATCACATTCTTGTATCATTCCATGTTGCATTTGTTTCATCTTTGCTCTGCATACCGAATCATCTGCGAGGAACTGACGTACTGAGATTCGTCTTCGTCAGTCCCGAAACAGTCATTTCAGTATTATTTTGGTTAACTACTTTTCATATCGGAGTTGCCCTTCATGAGATGGGGCATTACCTACAAGCAGTGAAGGTTAATGCATTGAATGAAACTCTTTTGCCCGAAGCGCAGCAGCAAATGCGTAGCAAATTTTTCATTCGGGCGCTATGGTTCCTGCACATGTTTCTTGCCATTCCATACGGTAAGTTCAGAGGTGTGAAAAGAGAGGGTCTCACCTACTATCCTGATGCCCCATTCAATCTGAGTGTTGCGGCGGCTGGTCCGCGCACGAGCCGCACCCTTGCCCTGATAATGCTTCCCACGGCTTTCTTTTTGCTCGTGATTAGTTTGATTGGTCAGTATCACGTCCTGATCTATGTAGGTCGCATATGTCTTGGCATCGGCTGTGTCGGCATCCTTGATTTTCTCCTTGCCGATCCTGGTAAATACAAAGAATACAGGGAACGTGAGACCCAGGCAGCACAGCGTGCTGAAGCGGTTAACGTTTCTCACGACGCATGGATAAATCGCGTTGCAGATATAAAAGCGATGATGCGGGAAAAGCGTATACGGGAAATAAAGTTACCCGACGGCGAATTGCTGCGCGCACCATGGCAGTTCAGAAACTGTGGTATGGGTGGCCGTCATACGGAGAAAGAATATCCTGAGAGTAACATCAGTTTCCAAGAGTTAATGTTTATTCCTATCGGTGCACAGGACTATGAGGAAGCACAGATGACCACTATCACATTGCAAACACGTCTCAAGGAAATCATTGAAAAAGAACAAGGCGCGCGTGTGATGGGTATTGGTTTGGAGGGTGGACTTGCACCATTCGTTGCGAAAGCATCGGCCGATTCGGTCCCTGAGGAGCGGTTATGGAGAATGGCGATACAGGCAATAAAGGAAAGCGGTTATGTGCCGGGCAAGGATGTGGCCATTGCGTATGACTTTGCAGCAAGCGAGTTAAGCAATGTCTACCGAGACGAATTCAAACAGAAAGACGCGGTCGGTATGTACTACTTCTGGCGTAGTGAAGAGAAGGTTATGATGTCGCGCGAGCAGATGTTCAAATTGTATAGAGTATCGCTTGATAAAATTCCGGCTGTGTCGTTGGAAGATGCGTTTGCCGAGGATGACCATGAGGGATGGCGCCTCCTCATGGAAGAATTGGGCGATAAGGTATTTATTATCGGCGATGACCTTGTGACGACAAAGGACACAACCATCGAGGAGTGCGCAGATAAGAAATTGATCAATACGGCACTCATCAAGGCGAATCAGATCGGTACGCTATCTGAAACGATGCTCGCGATGCTCGTTGCACTTGGTAAGGGCCTGGATATCGTGGTGTCACATCGATCTAAATCCCCAAACGATGATATGGAAGCGCAGATTGCCCTCGCCGTCAATGCCCTCGGGCTCAAAACCGGCGGTGGTGCGAATACAGAACGCCTGATCAAGTACGGCGCAGTGACCAAAATCATGAAGGATATGGAGCGGAGCACAAAACAGGCATACAACATGAATGATGCGACACGGGTTGTTGAATTCATCGATGATCTGGCGATCACGGAGATTATCGCCTACGAGGAGCCTACCAATGCAGGAATCCCTACAGTTGGCGTCGAGGTTTATGTTGGTGTACCAGATAATCGAGACTACAGGAAGATAATGAAATTCACCGGGTCAACACCGCTCGGTACCTCGGCCGGGTCTGGTGAAGCAATCCACCTGATCGACAGCGTTATCGAGAGTTCTCCAGTGGTTGGGCGACATCGTTCGCTCTTCGTTGAGCAGCGTGATAGGACATTCATGTTCAAGAAGACTGTCGATAGTAAGCAGGTGGAAAAGACGCATGACAGTGATTTGCTAGCACTATGGCACAAGGTACAGCGATACAATGGCAAAGGTTGTCAGAATGCAGTAGATAATGTAGTAAATGTAATTGCGCCCCATTTTATCGACACCAAGGTATCGACATTAAAGAGCCTCGTTGACCTTGATAAGAAACTCTTACAGCTCGAAAAAGTAACTGCGATAAAACGCGGTAAGCTATCTGCCCAAACCAACGAACATGAGTGCATTGAGGTTATGCAGCGCAAAGGGAATCTTGGTATGAACGCAATACTCTCAGTATCTCTGGCGATCGGCCGGGTGATTGCGCATATCCAGGGCAAGGATCTGTGGCAATTACTGCGTGAAGAAATGGAGGTAGTGATGGCAAAGATGATCCTGCAAGAAGGCGGTATGGAGGTTGTGAGTGCGATAGCGCCTGCGTTTGCAGAGAAGAAGGTATCGTGGTGCCAGCTCAAAGAGGATCTGATTTTTGAAGACCTCGTGCAGGGATTACAGAATGTTGAAGAAAAACTCAGAACGAAGCAGACACACCTGTATGAGGCGATCAGAAAACAGATGCCCATATATACTTGTAATCGGCGAAAATCCAGTTGACAAATACTGAAGGATTCAATACAATGAAACATGAAGGAGGTATGCAGTGAGTAGAACGATTAAATCAGTTATTGGTCGGGAAATTCTGGATTCACGTGGTAATCCAACAATCGAGGTTGAAGTGAAATTGGTAAACGGTATTCGAAGGGTCGCCTCTGTGCCTTCAGGCGCATCGACGGGTTCCCACGAGGCGATTGAATTACGAGATAGTGATTCCAGGCGGTATGGCGGCAAGGGTGTTTTGCGTGCGATTGAGAACATTAACAACATAATCGGCCCTGCACTGATCGGCCGAGATGTCATTGAACAACCTAATCTTGATAAACTCATGATTGATCTCGATGGCACACCCAACAAAGGACGACTCGGTGCCAATGCACTCTGTGGTGTTTCTATGGCTATTGCGCGCACTGCCGCAACATTTCTTGGCATTCCGCTCTACAAATATATTGGTGGTCCATATGCAGTATTGGTGCCTGTCCCCATGATGAATGTCATTAATGGAGGCGCGCACACGTTGTTCCAAGGTCCGGATTTTCAAGAATACATGATTGTTCCTTATGGAGCAGATACGTTTCGCGAAGCATTGAGGTGCGGAAGTGAGACGTACCACGCGCTCAAAAAAATCCTCATTGACAAGGGATTAAGGATCACAGTTGCGGATGAAGGCGGCTTTGTCCCACAAATAGTTTCAAATGAAGAGCCGCTTGAAATGATCGTGAAAGCAATCGAGAAGGCACATTATAGACCCGGCGAGGATGTCGGAATTGGACTTGATGTCGCGGCGAGTTGCTTTTACAAAGACGGCAAATATACGCTGAGCATAGAAAACAAAAGCTTGGATTCACATGAATTGATAGACAAATACGCCGGTCTGGTGAAGAAATATCCGATTGTATCAATCGAGGATGGTTTGGCCGAGGATGACTGGAAAGGTTGGAAGGCTCTGAACACGGCGCTGGGTGCGCATACCATGTTGATTGGCGATGACATCTTTGTCACTAATGTTCAACGCATTGAAAAAGGTATCAAAGAAGAAGTGGCGAATGCTGTATTGATCAAGCCGAATCAAATTGGCACGATCACCGAGACGATCGCTGCAGTCAGTATGGCTCAGAAAGTTAGATGGGGAGTTGTTGTTTCCCATCGTAGTGGTGAAACAAACGATCCATTTATTGCCGATTTTACTGTTGCCATGGGAACCGGTGCCCTAAAGACTGGAGCGCCATGCCGTGGAGAACGGGTCGAGAAATACAACCAGTTGTTGCGCATTGAGGATGATTTGAAGGATGCAGCCACGCACCCTGGTCGTAAGGCGTTCATCAGATAAGGGCGCTACACATGGTGCTCGATGAAATGAGATAATGGGGTCAGGCCTGACATTCTAGCTATTTTCCCGTAAAATAACCAAATGGCACGCAAACCGAGAATCGAATTTCCTGGAGCATTGTATCATGTTATCGCCCGTGGCAACCACCAAAATCAGATTTTTTTAATGCCAAAGGATTATCAAAAATATCTTTCTCTCGTTAGGCGATATAAGGAGCGCTATGATTTTCAACTATATGCGTATGCATTAATGAGTAATCATTTACATCTATTAATCGAAACTGCTGATGCTCCGCTTTCTAAGATCATGCAAGGGTTACAGCAAACGTATACTCAGTTTTTTAATTGGAAATATGGTAAGGTTGGACACGTATTCCAGGGACGATACAAGGCTATTATTTGCCAGAAAGATGTTTATTTATTAGAACTCATAAGGTATATTCACTTAAATCCAATTCGTGCTGGAGTGGCTAAAAGTCTAGCGAATTATCCTTGGACAAGTTATAGCTATTACCTAAAAGACAAGGGCGATAAAATAATCGATACAGATTTTGTGCTGAGACAGTTTGGGTATGATAAGACAACTGCGCGAAGGCATTATCAGCAGTTTATCAGAGCAGGGATTTGTAAAAGTCACGAGGAATTTATTGGTGAAATAGTTGACCAAAGAATTTTAGGTAAGGAGAATTTTGTTGAGGAAGTTTTACAACAAGAAAATGAGGCCAGAACAGATAAAGATCTCATCTTTGAAAAGTTAGAACTAAAGAAAGTGCTTGAAACAATTTGTTCTAGTAAAGGAATGAAGCCTGTGATGGTTAAGTCTACCGTTAAAATTGACGAGGTCGTTTGGACGCGGCGTTTATTTATCTATATTGCCAGGATTTATCTTGGTTATCAATTGAAAGAAATTGCTTCATTTTTGGGGACTGATATAACCACCGTGGTTAAAAATTTTAGAGTTATAGCTGATCGCATGCGAACGGAAAAAAACCTCAAAGAGGAAATCAATGTGCTACTCAAAGAAATTGGGTGTAAAGAATATCTAGAATGTCAGGCCTGACCCCAGGGTTCGATGATGACTTTGATTGAATCCTCGGCTGTGGCAACAAGATCAAACCCTTTTTGAATGTCTTGCAGCTTCAATCTGTGTGTTATCATACTGAGGACATCGATCTTTTTATTTTTCAGTAATTCAATTGCTTCCTTAATATCAACTGTCACGGCAGCATAGGAAAAGACGATTTTTACGCCTTTAAAATAGATATCGTAGAGCGGCAGAGGAATCCGCTCCTCGGGCGCGGTGGGCGCAAATAAAAGTAAGGTGCCACCACGGTCTACCGATTGAAACGCCTGCTCGAACGCAGGCAGGGCTGCAGTACAAACAATAACCATATCAGCAAGACGGCCATTATTCGCCTTCTTTACTAATGCTACGACATCTTCTTTTGCATCGATTACCACATCCGCACCAAATCCTTTTGCTGCGCTAAGACGATAGTCATTAATATCGGTAGCAATTATCTTGCTCGCGCCCTTTACGCGCGCTAACTGAACGTGTAGGAGTCCGGAGATACCAGCACCAATCACCAGTACTGTATCACCTTTTTTAACGCCGGCAAACCGCTGCCCCCTGATGACACACCCAAGCGGTTCAACAAATGTCCCTTCATCGAAAGAAACTTCTTCGGGCAGTAGGAATGTACCAAAACGCACATTTATTTCTGGAACGCGAACATACTCTGCAAAACCACCCGGGTCAAAATTTGTTGACCTCAGTGTATCACAGACTGTGTGATAGCCAGCCTGACAGTAACGACATTCATTACAGGGAACATGATGAGAAACGAAAACGCGGTCGCCAACCTTATACCGCTGTACTTTTTCTCCGACCTCGGCAATTTCACCGGCGATCTCATGGCCGAGAACGCGCGGCGCTTTTTTCACACGATACCACTCCATGACATCACTGCCACAGATACCGCTCGCAATAATTTTTACAAGCATCTCTTGAGAACCAATCGTCGGTTTTGGGATCTCTTCTATTCTTATGTCTCTGTTATTGTAGTACAAAGCTGCGCGCATAGCTCTTGAAAGACTCTGTTTAATGTTTATTGGTACCGCCGCCCATATGGGTTATCGGCATCGTTGTACGTAACAAGAACGTAACCGTGGGACAATTAACGATACGGTCAGCGGAGTCGTATAATTTCCGACTACGCCTTTTGATACAAACCATACGCGTCTTCAACTGATGAACCTTTATGAACAATCGCTCTGACTGCTTGAATCATCCCTACAGGATTATCAGATTGAAATATGTTCCTTCCCATATCAACGCCAACCGCCCCGTGTGAGACTGCGTCATGGGCGAGTTTCAGTGCATCCTTCTCGGTTATTTTCTTGCCACCGGCAATGACAATGGGAACCGGGCAACTCTCTACGACTTTTTCAAAATCATCACAGTAGTAGGTTTTTACAATGTGGGCTCCCAACTCAGCAGCGATACGACAGCAGAGCGATAGGTAACGTGCATCCCGTGTCATCTCTCTTCCAACTGCCGTGACTGCAAGCACAGGAATGCCGTATTCGATTGATTGGTTGACCAACTCAGAGAGACCGAGCAAGGTCTCTTTTTCATGATCAGAGCCGACAAAAATTGAAAGGGCCACTGCACTCACATTAAGCCGTATCGCCTCTTTCAGCGAAGTGGTAATCCCTTCGTTTGATAAATCTTTTCCAACGATGCTGGTACCACCAGACACCCGGAGGACAATTGGGATATCAAAATTAGTTGGAACCGACGTACGTAAGACGCCACGAGTCAACATCAACGAATCCGCGTACGGTAATAATGGTTCGATTGTCGTGGCTGGATCTTCCAAGCCGCTCGTTGGACCCAAAAAATAGCCATGATCAACGGCAAGCATCACGCTTCTACCTGTATCAGGCTTGATGATGCGTGCAAGTCTATTACTCAATCCCCAATCCATACACTCTCCTTTCAATTTTGCACTGCAAAATTCGTCAAAATTATCCTTTTAAAGTATAATATCCAAAATATACCTGCTGTCAATAAGGCGAAAAAAACACTTGACAAAACAGGCTGTTTTATGTAAAATGCATTATATGATACTGCAATTCTCATAAAGGAGATAGAAATGGGGAAGACAAAAACTCTTGGTTCAGTTAGTGCTAAACTAATTTCTTCTCTCTATAGTATAAATAAAGTTATATTCACAATAGCTGATATTGAACACATAACAGAATTAAAAGGAGGTGCTGCTCGAGATCTGGCATCTAAACTAATAAAGAGAGCCGTAATCGCACGTATAAAGCCCGGTAAATTTATCATAATCCCACAGGACGTAGGAGAAAACGTTTCCTATATTGGAAATTGGTATGTAATTGCCAGGGAAATTGCTAACAGCCCTGATTATTATGTTTCATATTATAGCGCAATGGATATACATAACATGCTGACCCATCCCATAACAACTGTTTTTGTAACAACTCCGCGACAGGTATATAAGAAGCAAAGAATCGTTGGGAACGCAACTTTTGAATTTACATATATGAATAAAAAAAATATCTGGGGTATAGAAAAAATTTGGGTTACGCAGTCTGAACAAGTCAGGGTCAGCAATATAGAAAGAACAATCATTGATTGTCTGTACCGTCCAAAATATTGTGGCGGCGTTATGGAAATTATTAAAGGTTTATGGATTCAGAAAGAGAAATTGGAGTTTAATAAACTTCTTGATTATCTTAAGAAATTCAACAAATTCGTTGTAAATAAAAGACTGGGATATATATTGGAAAGTTTAAATCTGGCAAGCATAAATTATTTAGATCAGATACGTGAAATAATAAATGATGAATATTATCTATTTGATCCATTGTTATCTACTGAAAAAACATATAAAAATTCGTGGAAGCTGATAGCCAATATTAGTCCGGATGAAATGAGGAAAAATGTGAGTACCTAAAATGATAGAAGCAAGAAATCTTTTCAGAATTGAATCAAAATTGAAGAAAGGGGATAAAACCATACCAGTAAAGTCTATAGAAAAAGACTATGTAATTTCCTGGATCCTTATAGGAATAGCTAAATCGGAGACGTATGATATTTTATGCTTCAAAGGAGGAACCGCAATAAAGAAATTCTATTTTCCCGATTATAGATTCTCCGAAGATCTTGACTTTACACTTTTGAAACATGTTTCTATCGAAAAACTTAAACAAATACTGCAAGAGGTATATATAATCGTCCTGGATTTTTCGAACATCAGGCTAGCTTTAAAAAGTAGAGAAACATATACTAATACTTTTACTTTTTATATAAATTTCTCTGGACCCCTCGGGGCGGACTTAACAAGAGGAGAAATTAAGACAGATATTACAATAAATGAGAAATTAATTTATCAGCCCACAAATGAAACGCTACTACGTGAATATAATGAATATCATGATATTCCAGAAAACATAAAGTTAAAAGTTTATTCATTAGAAGAAATATTTATGGAAAAATACTTGAGTATTTTGGATGTAAGTAGAAATGAACCCAGAGACATATATGATTTATGGTATCTCGTATCTCATGAATGTTTAGAATTTGGAGATTTAGATAAACAGATTAGAGAGAAAGGTAATTATAAAGGTATGAAATTTTTTGACATTATTGAAATGTTTAATCGCAAAGAAAATAATTACAGAAAACTGTGGACAGTAAGATTGGATAAACATGTCGTAGATCTACCGCCTTTTGAAAAAATTTATCGAGAACTCAGAAGATTTTTGAAACCATTAAATAGAGCATTAGTAAAGTAAAAATATATTTAAAACAAAGATTTAAATGACATTGACTTTTAAATAAATACCTATATAATTCTACGTGATTTTTTTTTCCCTAGCACTCACCATAGCGACTCAGATTGATATCTCTGGTTACGTTGAAACACGACCGTATCTGCTGTGGAATGATTCATTACGCATTTCTGGCTACAATCGTGGTTGGTTAGAGTTCAAAACCGATGGATTAAAGTATGGGTCACACCTGGCACTCGATCTCATTATTCCATACGATACGACGGCATTTAATTATGCAATAGACAACGTAACTATTTCGAGACTCGCACTCTGGTTGGGTCCAGAGAATTTGAGAATCATTGCAGGTAAGCAGCGACTCTACTGGGGTGTAGCTCGTGTATTTAGGCCACTCGATGTTTTCAACCCAATTAATTTCTTTGAGCCTGGCTATGAACGCCCCGGATCGAATGCACTCCTCGGCTATGTTGCATTGGGGAGTTTAACAAGTATCCGCGGTATATTCGTGCCTGAATATACTCTCAGAGAATCATTTTCCGGCGTGCGGCTCGGCTCGAATTTCCTTGAAAACGATGTTGGTTTGAATACCATGCACCGTGCGGAACCGAAGAAAACAATACTCGGCGCCGAGATTACGGGCGAATTAGAAGTAGGGTACTGGGGAGAGTTCAGCTACACATGGGAAGACACATTCGACTATGCCAAAGTATCTATTGGTATCGATTACACATTCCCGTTTATGGTGTATACGATGTTCGAGTACTTTTTCGATGGAAGTGGCGTATCGAATTCAGACGATTATGATTTTACAAAAATCATACGAGGAGAGAGAGTTACACTGGCACAGAACTATTTTTATGTTGCGATTGGCTCGAGCTATAATCCTTTTTTTAGGCCGGTAATGAATGCGGTCATCAATATGAATGATAAAGGATTTATTCTCATTCCACAACTCTCCTATGCGATCTTTGAGAATGCAGAGATCACTGCTGGTATGAACATTTTTATCGGCTCAGACGAGAGCGAATTTAAAAATATCACACCGTATGATGGTGCAGTGTATGTATGGGCAAAAATCTACTTTTAATATGCCTCTGGCATATTTAGATGGAGACAGATTCGTGTGGATGCAAACAGATGAAATCGGATATAACCAGATATCTATTAATCCGTGTGAATCTCATTATCGTTAGATAATGGAGGTATTTTGGTCGAAACGATAGATTTATTCAAAGACTATAAAGTCGGAAAGGTATTCTTTCCAGCCTTACGTGGCATAAGCACAAAAATTGATGATGGCGAATTTACTGCCATAGCAGGACCATCTGGTTCGGGTAAAACGACGCTCCTCAACATTATCGGTTGCCTTGATACACCCACAAAAGGAGAGGTCCTACTCAATGGTATAAATATCAATAAACTCTCATCAAAAGAAAAAGCGGAATTACGGAAAGAAAGAATCGGTTTTGTATTCCAAACCTTCAACTTGATTCCGGTACTGACTGCATATGAGAATGTTGAAATTCCTCTCATTTTACTCGACGTATCACCGGAAGAGAAGAACAATAGAATTATAGCCATTTTAAAAGAAGTGGGGCTCAGTGAATTTATTCACCGACGTCCCAATGAGATGAGTGGTGGCCAACAGCAGCGTGTCGCTGTCGCCCGCGCCCTCGTAAAAAATCCAAGCATGGTCCTTGCGGATGAACCAACCGCTAATCTTGATTCGACAACTGCGAAAGAGATATTGGCACTCATGCGTGAATTAAATAAGAAGTTGAAAACAACATTTATTTTTTCTACGCATGACCAGCTCGTCATGGATTTTGCCGAACGGCTGATCAACCTGAGGGATGGTAAGGTAGTACAGGAAAAGAAAAGAGGAGCAAGGTGAAAATTCTAAACGTAGCATGGCGTAATGTGTTTCGTCACACGCGCAGGACGATTATTACTGCAGCCGCAATTTCTATCGGGCTTGCCGCAATGATTTTCATGAATACGATGATGAACGGTGTCGATAAAATGGCTTCGCAAAATATCATAGATTATGAGACGAGTCACCTGGAAGTATTTGCGGAAGGATATTACCGAGAAGAAGGTGTGTTTCCACTCGATACGATCATAGAACATCCTGAACATATTGAAGAAGCGATAAAACACATAAAGGGAGTACGAGGCATTGCACCGCGCGTAAAATTTCAAGCCCTCATCAACAATGGTATTGATGAACTGCCGATTTTAGGAATCGGTATAGATATTGGAAAAGAACCAACAGTATTCGAAACTGCAAAGGCAGTTGTTAAAGGTAGGTACCTGCATAACGAAGAAGACATCCTTATCGGTACAGATTTAGCACGAGATATGGATTTAGACGTTGGTTCGTTTTTAACAATCATCACACGGGATCGCCATGGAACCTATAATGCCTATGATTTTATCGTCTCCGGTCTTATCAACACGGGGCATCCTCTTCTTGACCGAAATGTAGCATTAATGTCA
>CP070664.1:125056-136732 GCA_020355325.1 Caldifarciminota bacterium | reverse complement strand
GGCGGTAAATTTCCTTTTCTCCGCTATCCTCAGTTTATTCATAAAATAAAAATTCTCAGGATCTGTTTCTACCGCATAACAGCGAAACCCTTCGTCCTCAAATTTGTGGCACAGGTATCCCCAGTACGCTCCGATATGCAGAAGTGACCCGCCCCGAAAAGGCAGATTCGAATTAATGAGCCGAAATCGAGTATCTCCCTGTACGGATGAGATATCGGTGAGATCGGCGTGGGTCATGGGTTGATACGTTCTCCCTCCATGGTTCTTCGTATAGTGAACTATTTCTTCCCTGAACTTGAACCACTTCTTGTGACGCCACGTAACCAGCACTGGAATTCGTAACAGCCCCAAAATCTTCGCGATGGCGAGTCGGTGTCTCCCGTCTTCGAAGATATATTCACCGTATCGCCCAATGCGAATCGTCACTTCATCTAATCTACGGAGCGATGTTTTGCTATCCAGAAGTTGCTGTTGAGTTTTATAACCTGACCGTTTCATTTCTTTAAAGAGGTCGTCGAGAGCATTGAATCGTTCGAGTAAATCGGATTTATTACGCACTCCCCACGGTTGTGCGCCATGGTTCGCCTGTGCTAAGAGAATTTTATAGTAGGTCGTATTTTCCCATTGTGCCTTGTGAACAAACCGTGCCCTGAAAGACTGATACACATCCAGATCCTCGAATGGCATCGTGTTAAGATCCCAAACGCCATTGACCACCTTGCCAAATTCATGAAATTTATTAAATGCACCCCACCCGATTCCGATGTTCTCAATTTTTTTGGGATCGATCCACAGAATCCGAGTTGGATCCACGTTGACACGTCCTAACATCGACATGAACGTCACCCTCTTTCTCCAAAGATAGAACCGTATTTTTTTGAGTTGGTTTTGAAACCGAGAACGCTGAGATAAAGAATGATGATGGTTCATATGTGTTCCAGCCGTTTAGGATTTAAAAGCAGAGTGACGGATTCTCGAAAGAGCCCGTCGAGGATGAGATATGTAATATAGATATTTATTTATTTTATGATGTATGTTTTTTAATCTATAATGGCGCAGATACTGATAGATCGGGTGGATTTCTCCACCAAATTTTAACTTGAATCTCGTTACACCGGGCAGTTCATTGATGTTAAACATGATAAAATCAAAATACCTGTAATGGTGTTCCTTCGCCCATTTAATAATCTCCCATACGAGAAGATCATTTGGTCTATAGTTGCGATACTCAATAGATGATGCATTATGCCAATAAAACACGGTATCACGGTGCGTCGCGAGTATTGCCACAGCTATTGGATAGCTGTTATGCATGGCAGACATTACATGAATACAGGGTAATTGAGCAACGTCCATGAAGTACTGAAGAGGGAGAATATGTTTATTCACTGATTTCAACAGCTCCGCATGATATGTGTGAAACATTTTTAAATGACTAATGTTGTTGACTTCTATTGTAACGTTGTTCTTGTACGCTTTATTGATATTACATCTCACATTTTTATAAGGAAATGCCTTCCAGATTGCTTCTCCATCGGGCCGTAAATCGATTAAGGGTGTGTCACAATACTTAACGAAACAGGATGCCGCGCAGTGGTCGATCGGAAATTTCGGTGGAAGAGTCATAGAGATAGACTTCACGCCTTCGATATGATTTTCTATCGCCGTGGAAATGTTGATCTTTGTATGTTGGTCACCTGTGCAGAATAACGGGCCTCCGTACATTAATTCATAATAAGAGAACGGTAGGACATCTCGATAAAGACCCTCCCTCTTGAGAAGAAAGGGGAACGCAAAATCAATCTGCCTGTTGTCGTCATAGTGAAAGAGATAATAAACGTCTTTTTGAAAGCGCGCCTCAATAATTGATAACCATTCGATACGGTGGAAAGGTGTCGAAAAGTTACATCCATCAATGAACGTATTCAAGCAGCTTTTTTCATCAACGGTAAGTTCTGAAATTCGTTTCAGCGTCATATGTGCCGACCCTTTCGTTTTACGTGACAATTTCATCTCATTCTCAAAATATTTTGAGCTTTGGAAATAACGCGATAACTCATATTTTTCCTGGTGATGTAATAGAACGGTACAATATGCTTAGAAAATTCTAATTTAAAATGAGCAATCGTGGTAAGTCTCTCCGGCTCAATGACGCAGAGATCAAAATATTTACTGCCATATTCTTTCGCATATTTTATTGTTTCCCATAATAATAATTCGGTCCGCCGTACATGTTGAGGCACGTGTTTTGGTCTCCCGGCGACCCAAAGGTGCATCATGTTTTTGTTACCGATTATGACGCCGCTCGCTATATAGGTACTATCGAGTCGTGCCGCAAAGGCAGCAATTTTTTCTGTCGCATAATAGCATTCAAACAACTGCGTAAAATAATCGCCCGATTGCGTTTCTAAACCAACCGAATTTCTCAGTATGTTACATTGTTCTATGAATATATACAGCTTGTCTGGGTCTAATCGCTCGATGACGACGCCTCTTCGAATAGAACGATTAATAGCTTGCCGTCTTTTTTTCGATATCTGCTGATGGAGAATATCATCGAGCGAAAGCGTTAGATCGATTATGCCGGTTTTAAATTCTCTTTTATTTTTTATATCCACGTATCCGTTGTTGTTTATTTGGGGAATTGACCAGTAGGTTAACGCCTCGTTGTGCGACAATTTTATCTGTTCCATCAGTTCTCGTACGGATGTTTCATCCTTGTTGTAGACCCACCCACCGTACGGTACACCGTGTATTGCTGGATTCGAAAAAATGTGTGACAGGAGTCCCCTTTTTATAAAATGCAGTGGGCATAATGCTATTAACTTTCGTTCACGATTATATGCGAGATCGTAAAAGAATTCCGTATGAAAGATTTGCTCAACCACCCCATTAAAATGAGGCTCGTGAAATACTGTGCCAAAGTTATCGTTTAAGAAACGCATAATTTGTTCGACATCATCCGCAGACAGCGCCGATAAATTTTTACGTGTCATTGTCATTAGACAAAATGCCTCAACGAAACTTTTTTATTTTTCATGCCCCACGTAATGCATGCAAAAAATCCCTGCCATTTTGCGAGCGCGGTCGCCATTTTCCCTTGCTTTAATGAAACTAAAGAGCCACGTATAACATCTCTGCGTAGATGAAACCAGAAATACCGTCTAAAGAAGTGCGGTGATTTATGGAGTAAAACCACCAACATCGGGTTTTTGGCATCATAATAAGCCTGTAAACCTGAAGCTTTACCGATCGTTACACTTACTCTATGCCATAATTTTGCATTGGGTGTGTACACTATCTTGTATCCTCGTTTCTTCGCTCTCGCTTGCCAGTCTGTTTCTTCAGACTCAAGAAAGAATAAGGGGTTGTAACCGTGTGTCTCTTGATATAATTTTCTTCGCACTAATGTAAAAACATCATCTGCAAAATACCTCTCACACATTGTATCGTATTGTCCCCTATCCTCCTCTCCCTTACCGATATGATTACCTAACCACGTTATTGGGTCTTCTTTTATTCCTACTGTTTGCAGCACAGTCGGGTTATCAAAATAATAAACTTTTCCAGTGACAAATCCTATCGAGTCATCAGTTTCAGCAACTCTTACCATTTCTGAAATAGCCGAAGGATCGATGACCGTATCGTTATTCATGACGAGACAGTAATCTGCATTGTTTTTTTCAAACCCGTAATTCAACCCGATATTGAAACCCTGAGCATAGCCAAGGTTTTCTTTATTTTCAAGTATCGTAATACGATTCCCAAATTTTCTTCTTAATGCTGAATTGCTACCATCGGTCGAACCATTGTCGATCACAACGGCTCTAAAATGTGGGTAGTCAGACTTTAATACGGATTCAACACAATCGATCGTAATCTGCTTTCCGTTCCAGTTGAGCGTCAGGACAAACACGGATGGATATTTTTTCATAAGATTGATTTATTTATTCAAATTTTTTAACCTTTTCAATAATATAATCAACGTCGCTGTCTTTTAAGTCTGGAAATAACGGTAACGTTACAAGTTTTTTCCATACGTGCTCTGCAACAGGAAGCTCTCTGTAGTACGGTTTATAGATATTGTAGAGATGATTAGGAACGTAGTGAACGCTCGCGGATATTCCCTGTTCTGCAAGATACGTTATGAGTTCGTCGCGTTTCCCACTGAGAACTTTTATGACATAATTATGATGGGCGCTCTTGGCATATTCTTTTTCAACGGGTGTTTCTATCCATTTCACCCGAGCAAATGCATCGTTATATGCATTGACAATGGCTTTCCTTCGTGCATTCATTTTTTCTAATTTTGAGAGTTGGACTAATCCAATTGCAGCCGCTATATCATTCATATGGTATTTAAAGCCCACTTCCTCCACGTCATATTCCCACTTGTATGCCTTCCCTTTTGCTCGGTCCCACGTTCCTCTACTTATGCCGAGCCAGTACAGTTTTCTCAGACGTTCATTCAGTTCCGACGTATGTACCGTTATCATGCCACCATCACCCATCGCTAAATTTTTTACTGCATGAAAACTGAAACACGTCGCATCGCCCAATGCCCCAATTTTTTTTCCTTTGTACTCAGCACCACACGCATGTGCTGCATCTTCGATTACCTTTAGACCTTTGTCCCGTGCTATATTCAGAATACCATCCATATCACAAGGATGACCACCATAATGTACCACTACAATTGCTCTCGTTCTCGATGTAACGAGCTTCTCTACATCATCGACGCTTATATTCAGTGTATCTTCCTCAATATCAGCGAACACCGGCGTTGCATAATTATAGAGAATCGCATGATTTGTCGAAACAAAGGTCATTGGAGTCGTGATTACTTCTCCGCCTCCAACACCCATTATCTCTAATGCAAGATGGAGTGCAGCCGTGCACGAATTGACGCCGATTGCATACTCTACGCCCACATACCGTGCAAATTGGTCCTCGAATTCTTTTGTTTGAGGTCCTAGCCCAAGCCATCCTGATTTTAAAACCTGTTCCACCGCTTTTACTTCCTCATCGGTCATCGATGGTCTAAATACTGGTATCATTGCTGTCTCCTTTCATTGCATTGAGTATATGATACGTCCACACGAGATTTTCTGAACGTACTTCCTCTGCCTCCGCTTGTGATATAAAAAACTCAGTCAGTGCGATGAGTATCGAGACGAAGAAAATTTTATGAAAATACATCGTGAAGAAATCCCAGGTTGAAAAATAACCGATCAGTATGCCTACCCAGAGGATAGTCATTACTTTCAATTGGATCTTAAAGGTGTTGCTGTCTCTTATTTTTTTTATAGAGGCAGCGATCAGCTCGAAATATTTTATGAAGAAATAGATGAAGAAACCGAGTCCCAACATGCCGAGCATTAAAATAGTATTGAAAAACCCGAGGTCACTATCATAATAGATCATGGTAATATTAGAAAAACCATAACCGATGAACGGATTTTGTTTGATTATCTTCATCATTATTGGTAGTTGATTAACGAGTCTGTTCATTGCACTCTCCACAGAGTAGATGTCTCCACGTGCGACATTGAATACTTGCTGTACGCGCAGCCACGGGTTCTGAAACAGCATATCCGGCGGAATGATACCAGAGTATATCAGCGTACTCACGACAAGAAAACCTACCGAAACGATCCCTAAAGTGGATAGGAATTTCTTTTTTGTAACCATGATATAACCGACTAAAATAAACGAAAAAATTACAAACCATAAGCGGGTTGCCGATAAAAAGACCGATAGAAAAGCAGTAACCATAACAAGATACAAATAGAGCTTCGACTGTTGGTAATTCTTGTCGAGCAATAAAAAGATTGAAAAAATAAAACTGAAGAACACTATTAAGGTCCCGCTCGATAAAGGCCGCAATGCGCCAGTCACCGTGTTTAACGTAACGCCTCTGAAATCCGGATTGAAAAGGTTTATGATTTCATAGCCGTTTAACAAATAATAGATTTGCGTGAAAAGGATGAAGAAAACCACAGGGAAAATAAGGAGACTGAATTGATATATCTCCAATTTTCTATTCACGAGATACAGAAAAGAAATGATAATCGAGTAATAGAACAGCCAGCGAATATTCCAGGCAAGTATTTCGATCGTGGTGCCTGATAAAAATGAAGTTACAAAAAAGACAAAAATCATATAGAGCAGGAGCACGAACAGAGGTTTCTCTAAATGCAGTCGTATCTTTCTTCCTTTTGTAAGCGCTTTGATAAAAGCCAGAATAACAAAAAGGTCCAGGGGTGTAAAAGAAAAGCCAGCAACGAATGTGTACAAGGGCAGACGGTACAGCGACGTGCCTGAAAAATCGGCGAAAAAGTTACCAGGTCCTTGCGCAACGATGAAGAAGAATGCAAACCAGAAGTAATCCTTTTTAAGAAAGAAGAACAATAATAAGAGGGCGAGGAAGAAAATTCTCGAAATGGTCTGCGAGGTGAAATAAACGACGTAAAAGGAGACCAGAAGGAGGCCAATGAGCACACCCAAATCCTTCACCATCTCCACACCAAATTGAGCCCATGAAAATGTGGGGAAGTTATTTTTCACTGTAGTTGACGTTCAGCAGGAACTTTTTATATTTAATCGAGCCTCAGAAGAATTTTAGCGGCTGCACCAACGGGTACAATCCGGCCATCCTCTTTTCTATAGAGACTCGAACATTGTGAACATGAAACCATTGTATCATAAAATTCTAACTTACCTCCGCACTCGCACATCCAGCCAATGATTTTCGCTGGAACACCGACAGCGACCGCGTAATCCGGGATATCCGTATTAACGACAGCACCAGCGCCAACGAAGGCATATTTACCAATCGTCACGCCACATACGATGGTAGCGTTAGCACCGATCGATGCACCTTCTTTGACCAGCGTCGGTATCCATTTGCCATACTGTGGATATTTCATTTTTGGATATTTCGCTCGGGGGTTCACATCGTTGGTAAAGACGACCGAGGGCCCCACGAACACGTAGTCCTCGAGTGTCACCAGATCCCATACGTCAACATTGGATTCCAATTTGACTCCGTTACCAAGCTTTGCACGCGAACCGATGAAACAATTATGTCCAATGATACAATCTTCGCCAATCTTAGCGCCGGGCTGTATCTGTGAATTGTGCCATACTTTCGTACCCTTCCCAACAGTGCTGTCCTCGGCAACTGATGCACTCGCATGAATAAAGACCTCTTCATGCTTTAATTTTTTCGTTGCTAATGTTTCGAGTGACAACTTGATGCTTCCATTATTGAACGATTCTTGCGCGGCATAGAGTATTGAAAGCACACGGAGTCCTTCGTGACCATCGGTTCTTGGTGTCTGATTATTTCGTATACAGTCCAGGAAATGCTGACATTCAAGTTTTAGTGGTTCTGACATATCCACAGGAACGGTCTCGACATCAGCCTTATAAGCAATGGGTATTCGATGCTGCCACTGAATTTTATGTGGATATAAAAAGAGCTTTTCCTTTGTCAAATCATCAAAAACAGCCATTTTCTTGCCACCAACAACGACGAGCTTCTGTTCTCTGAAGGGATGAAGCCATGATACAAAAATGTGACATTTTACTCCGCTTGGAAAATCCATAGCTGTGAGCGTGACATCCGCGATATCGGTTTTTACGTAACCAGCACCGGTGGCAGAAATTGATTCGGGCTGTTCGTCTAAGAGAAAAAGAATGACTGATATGTCATGCGGTGCAAAGCTCCACAAAATGTTCTCTTCGGTTCTTATTCTACCGATATTGAGACGTCTGGAATAAATATACTTAATATTTCCTAATTCGCCCGAGTCAATTATTTCTTTGAGTTTATTAACAGCAGGATGATAACGGAGAATGTGTCCGACCATGAGAATACATTTTTGTTTTTCTGCTAAAGCGACAAGTTCCTCGGCTTCATGAACATGTAATGCAAGCGGCTTTTCGACATAGACATGTTTTTTAGCTAATAATGCTTGTTTCGCTAATTCATAATGACTTGCTGCTGGCGTTGTGATGGCAACAGCATTAATACGGTCATTATTTAAAATGTCATTGTATTGAGTAGTAAAATTAGTTTTTGGATAAAGTCTTTTATGAACTGTTAAGACGTCTTCTCTTATGTCACAAATCGTGTGCAGAACGCCGAGTTCATAGAAGTTGCGTATAACATTTTTACCCCAGGCGCCACCTCCTATTATAGCAATAATAGGAGATCTTTGAACGCCGATTTCAGATTCTTCCTTGCCTTCTGTATCATCGATATTAAACTTTAAATTTATAGACATTATACCTCCTCTCGATATGTCACGAGAAATTCTCTTCTACGGCATCGCGACCTCCTTTATGAAAAAATTTCCTGATTTTGCTGACCGTATAGTCAACTTCCTCCTCAGTTAAATTTTGATGAATAGGTAAACAGAGCACTTCGCGTGCAGCCTTCTCAGCCTCAGGAAAAGCGCCTTCTTTACAACCGAGAAAGTGTAGTGCAGGTTGCATATGAAGCGGCATTGGATAGTGAATCGCCGTGCCGATACCACAATCGCCCAAATATGTTCGCAGTTCATCTCTTTGAGGCGTTCTTATAGTATACTGATGATAAATAGACCCATTACATGAATCGATATATGGTACTGTAACGACATTTCTCAAGCCTTGATCATATTTGTGGGCAATGTAACGTCGTCTTTCGTGCCACTCATCCAAGTATTTTAATTTAACGCTGAGAAAAGCAGCTTGAAGCGCATCGAGACGATCATTATACCCAAGAAAGTCATGGTAATACTTTTTTGAAGCTCCATGCACTCTAAAAGCACGTATTTTTTTATCGAGGTCTTCGTCATTTGTCAAAATCATACCAGCATCGCCTAAGGCACTCAAGTTTTTCGTCGGGAAGAAACTTATACACGCAGTATCACCAAAGGTACCAACCTTCTTCTCCTTATAGGTAGCACCGATTGCCTGAGCCATATCCTCGACCACCTTAAGATTATGCACTCGTGCGATCTGTGTGATCGTATCCATATCTGCCGCCTGTCCATAGAGATGTACCGGAAGGATCGCCTTTGTTCGAGCAGAGAGACATGCAGAAATCTTGTTGGGATCGATATTGAAGGTTCTCGGATCGATGTCGCAAAATACAGGTGTGGCACCGAGTACGGCAATAACTTCGGCTGTTGCAATGAATGTAAATGGTGTCGTAATGACTTCGTCTCCGGCATCAACTCCCAAGGCCCTGAGTGATAATAACAAGGCGTTCGTACAGTTTGACACGCCTATGGCATATTTAACATCGATATAGGATGCTACTTCTGTTTCAAATCCTTTGACTATATCGCCGAGGATGAATTGATTACTGTCGAGTATTTTTTCGAATGTTTTGGTCAGCTCTTGCTTTATCGCCTTATGCTGACGTCCTAAATCAATAAATGGAACCTTCATATACCCCCTTCGATTCGCTCCTCCTCTTCTACTCCTCCCCTGTTAACAACTAATAAGCTACCGCATTGTCAGAATAGTTAACTGACAAAGCAGCTCTCTTTCTTGTGATACGATGTATATGCCTGATTGTGATGTTGCCTCCTCCAGGCACTTTATCAATTTATTACTTATTATTATACTTAAAAAGTATCAAAAGTCAAGAGGAAAATTAAATTCTCTTCAACCAAATTTCTCGCCATAGAAGAAAGCAGTTTCTCGGACAGTGAGCGTGACCGCTTCCATCACAGGTGACATGTTGCAACATGACAGTATGAGCAGTGCTCTGCATTTTCCCGGTTCTTTCGTCTATGAGCCTCGTAATCCTGTTCTGGACCCGAAACCTTCCACCGCAGTATTTCATCATCTCGGGCGTAAACGCCAACCCTCTGTTTTTACCCATAGGATCGAGCGTCGTCTCGATTTCTTCTTTACACTTGACTTCCACGAGTTCGCCAGGCTGTAAATTTAACGAAATTTCGGGAGTTTTTTTGCATGAACCGGTCAATACATCGTGTCTCTTTTTACCGAATAATTTCCTTGTCCTATGAACGAACCTTACGAGAAGGGTACACAGTTGTCTGAAAGGAACCCATCTCCTAAACCGTGGATCACATACATATATGCGCACGAGGTTCTCGAAAGAAACCGGAGCACGGGTAGTCGCTTTAACAAGGCTCGCAGATTGACAGGGCAATGGTCTATCAAAGAAAGATCTCCGACTATCTAAATATGATGTGACAACCTGCCTCATGGATGTTTTTTCTATCCTCTTGAGCCAGGTCTCTTTCCATAGTACATGGCACAATCGTTGACAACCAGCATGTGCTTTGCCATCGCACAGGACTCCCTCAAGGATTACGGTACTCTTAATGCGCCTGGTACCAACGTTTTCCACGAATATCTTATCAAAGGACTTTAAGACTTTGAACTTTCTACCACAATACCGAAGCATTTCAGGCATAAATGGTAACCCTTCTAATGTTCCATTATCGTCGAGTTGAGAGAATATCTCTCCGCTTTCGCGCACCTCAACGATGTCTCCGGGTTGGAGTCTTCGATTAGAGTTCTGCATTTTTTGAATTAGGATCTAAGCTATCCTTCTCAAGAATAAAGCTCGTATCAATTTATTATAATGAAAATACTCTGGACGTCAAGATATGAATGGGCTACGAGGTATGACTTTATCTCACCAATCACTCATGCAGCAATGGCGTGGTTATGCGAACTGTGTGTTTAGAGACATCCGATTTCGGGCCTCCAAGGGAAGCTCACTATGACCATCACAACCAGAGCATATTTTTATCTTCTCTCTTTCACCTGCTCGTAATAATCTTCTGAATGAATCAAAACGTGGTGCCCGCCACGTTGCAACAATAGAATCTTGTGCTACATTACCAATGATACATTCAGAATAGTAATCATTGCAGCATAAGATAACATTTCCTTTCCAATCGATTACTAACTCAAAGAATGGATGATGGCATGGTTCATTTTTTCTTGGATTGATTCCTTTCCGAAGCAATCCAATTCTATTAACAAATTCTATGTCCTTCCAGTTTCTCAACTTTACAAACTGTGGATATCTCTTCGTTAAATATTCTAATCGTTCGGTCTCTCTCATAACGGTGGTTTGTGATTTTTTCTTGAGTCCAACACCATAGTAATTCGTTACGAGTATTTTATCCACTCCACTCCTTATCAAATCGACGAGTAGTTTTTCTGTAAGAAAATCTCCATTTGAATTTAGTTGGATGAATGAAAGAGGACACTTTCTTCTTGCGTAAGCGATCAAGTAACACAATCTTTTATCTAAAAGTGGTTCTCCGTAATAGTAAGGAGATATCTTCCCACAGTATCCTATCTCTGACAACTCGTTTATTATTTTTTCCCAAATGTTATCAGACATGAGCCCTTGCTCACGGTTGGGAAACCTATCGTTATTCAAGCAAAACCTGCATTTTCTGTTGCAATATGCGATTGTTTCGATGTGCACACTGAGAAAGAGCCTTTGTCTACAATAGGCTCTGACAGATAAAATATTGCCGAGCCAACGTTTCAGGATATATTTTGCGCGATAGAGATGGAGCGGGTTTTGGGCAATCTTCTTTTGCCGAAGAAGTTTCCACATGTTGTAATGTTGGAACAATATAATATTTTTATATATCCACGACAGTGTTTGCTTCATGTTCAAGC
>CP070664.1:118859-124956 GCA_020355325.1 Caldifarciminota bacterium | reverse complement strand
CACCCATATGAACCTCCTCAGTGGAAGCCTTTTGACACGGTATAGTATCTGCTGATAATAGTGTAGTACACAACAATACTATACACAGACTCATTAATAAGCACATGGTTCTCATCATAATTACCTCCGTTTCAATTTGACTCCATTTCTACCAAAATAAAACTCTCCAGATGAAGATACCGATCATGACACACCCTATGGTAAACCGAAGCACCCAACCGAATAACAAGCCAAAAAAAACTCCAATACCTGCTTTCAGCGCTTTGCCTTCCCTTTTACCCGCGATTAACTCAAATACGACCGCAAACACAAAAGGTAAAAGGATAATTCCTATCAAACCGACGAAAAAAATTCCTATAAACAAACCTATCACTGCACCAATGGCGCCTGCCCTTCCTCCACCCATTTTTCTTACTGAAAAATAGTTGGCTATGTAATCAACTATCAAACCAAATACAGTCAAACCAGCAAAAATCAGGATCAGATGAAGAGTAATTTTTTCGAACCCAGTTACAATTCCATATAAAAATGCTGCCGCAAAGATCAGTGGAATACCCGGTAGAATGGGGAGAATAACTCCAGCCAGTCCTATGATCATGATTATCAAAGCAACGATAAATACCAGAATTTGCAAAAAAGTCATACGGATTTATCTCTCACGAGCCCGAGCAGCCATGGGCGAAACCGATGCTCACATTGTGATGCCTATCGAACATCGAGCACGGTGCCATCAACCGTACCAGGATAGGGTATGCCTGCCAAATGCGCAAGCGTTGGTGCAATATCGATTGTTCGTGCTGCCTCATTCGCAACACCGGCTCGAATTCCGTTGCCAAAGAAGATAATCGGCACTTCCTGATCGTAATGATAAGAGGAAAGATGGGCAGAACTAGCAGTGTAGAGTTGTGCCCCTTCGACAAACTCGACAATGACTCCAAAGTTACCCGGGTGGTTCGGACTTATATTACCACGAAGAACATCATTCGTCCATAATGGAATAAGCGATTTTATGCCCGGGACATAAGAATTTCTATAAGACTGGAGAATACGATCTGCATGTCCGGTTCCGGCAAGGTCCTGCGGTGTCATCGCTCTGGCAATGAAATCTGATTTTTCCAGCTCTCGCGCAATACGTGATGGCAGTTCATCTTGGGGACCATCATAACCGTTGATGAATACTTCTATTCTGTAGAGAACACTCTTAATGTCCTTTTCCAAAACTCGTCTCGCAGTGTGTCCCTTTTCCAGTTCGTATTCGACCACGTTTGGCGCGCCATGGTCTGCGGTTAATGCGAGCACGTACTTTTCCTTTCCTATTGTAGTGTCGAGGAATTGGAAGAATTCAGCTAATTCACGATCAATACGCAGCACGATGTCCAGTTGTTCAAGACTGCGTGGACCGTAATCGTGTCCAATCCGATCAGTAATTTTTATGGCAATGGTCAACAAATCCGTAGCATTTCTTTTTCCTAACTGAAGGTTCTTTATCGATTCTTTTGCGAGGGAAAATAGAGCTTCCTCAGCGCTGAAGCTGTAATTGTAGAACCAAGAATTGACCCATCTCTCACCAGTACCCGGGTAACTATGCTCAATTCTATGTGGGAATGACGTATGAACACCATCACCTTCGTAGGGCGCATCGTCGGGCCGGGCAAGATGCCGGTGCTCTTCAGGCACCGAGTTCTCCCATACCAAATTCTCTTTGTATGTCGGCACAATCTCTTTGTTAAATCGCTTAAGCCAATCAGGATATTCATCGCGATAATAAGTGGTCGTCACAAACTGGCCAGCGTACGAATCAAGCCAGTACACATGGTTCAGCGTACGGTCGCTCTGTGGTTTGCCGCCATAACACAATGCCAACCCTGGACCCGTACCCAACGCCACAGTTCGAGCATTAGAGTCTGCTGCCCTGACCCAGTCGGCTATTCCCGTAACCCGGATATTCCTGGACGAGAGGCTCAAGGAACGTGGAAAACCCAATATTTGTTCTTCGTTATCCTGAAGCATCATTTGCCTGCGCATGCCATCAGCGATAAAAGCGTCAGTTGCGATTCCGTGTGTTTTCGGGTGAGACCCGGTTGCAATGGTTGTGTGCCCGGGCCAAGAAAGTGTGGGCGCGTGATCGACTATTGCTCTGTCATATCGCCAGCCTTCATCCCTTAACCTTCTCAATCCACCTCGGAAGGCCGGGTCATACCTTTCCAGATAATCCGCACGAAATTGATCCACGGTTATAATAACGATCAACTTCGGTGTTTCTTGAGATCCTTTACCGAATGAAGGCAAAATAATCAAAAGATGCCATAAAACTATAACCATACACCGTTTGCATAGAGACTTCATTATTAATCTCCTTTCTTCCATATATGCACGATTACATAAAAAAATCAGTGACCGACTTCTTATTGAGCGCTCCTTACTACGTAGTACATACTACCTACTGTAGTATTTCAACTGACTCTTAACGTCCGACGAAGTTCGCCCGTGTCATGGCATTTTCCGAATGTGGACGTCTGTGTCCTTATTGTCTTTGAGTAAGTCATTAAGCTTGGACACATCCGTCTCTCCGTAATGATACGGGTAGCGCACCTTTGGTTGAAAGGCGTTGACTGCGTCGCCGTTGTTTTCGCCACAACAAAAACCTTTTCCCGTGGCCTAATCCATCTTATTATCAAAAAATGATCTCACATCAAGTTCCTTCCCAGTTGCCTTGACCAATCGCTCTTGCCAATTGTATAACTCACCATCCCGCCAATAATTGTCTTTTAGATAACGAGCGATCTCCTGATTATAAATGTAACCCTCTCCAAATCTCGTAGACAAATCCTCATGTATCTGCCATGCAATAATGTCAGCGACGAAATAGTTGTGCTGGTAAACTGGAAAGGAAACGTACAATACCGTGGCCAGATTCTTGTTCCACCCAGGTGCTTCATCTAACAGGAGATATTCTTTGAACAAATAATTCTCTATTTCTTGTGCGGGTCTATCTAGATTACGGTAAATCTCAATCTCGGTTATCGCTTCAACAAGAAGCAAACGGTACCATAGGGGAGCATATTCTCTCAGAATTTCAGAAATATCATTCCAGTCTCCCTCGGTCAGCCCGGCTTGATTCTGAAGCCAATATGGATGTCCTGCGAAGTAGAACATAATCTCACCCATCCCCTCCATGTATGCGTCGCTTGCATTTCCAATATTCCACTCGTACCCCTTCAAGACTGGTGCCTGTACTTTGGTATGCATCCACTGTAGGCCGTGGCCAATCTCATGCACCCAATCCTTGAATGGCAATTCTGGTTCCACTACGAATCTGAAATCGCCAGGTATTACGAGAGCATTACCAAAGCCACCAATACCAGCTGGCAAATCTTTGATCTGAAGTTGTACTGGCAACTCGTCCAGTTGAATGCCGATATTATGCAATAAACCTTTTAGCTTCTCCATTTTTTTTTCATTGGGTATCGCGGGTTTCATTAAATTCTGATAATACTCATTAATCATAAAACTGATATCTGCATATGATACGTACGCTAGCCCTTTCTCATCTTTTAGGTCCGAGATAAGTTGCTTGTAGGGCTCCAAGGTAATAGAATCAACAAGCGAGATGAAATTGTCAAACCATACTGTTCCAATCTCGGTAATTTCCAGTATCATATCTGCGTAATTAGCAAATCCCAAGTCCTGTGCTTTGTGGTTCCTGAACTGCATCAATCTCAGGGCATCGTCTTCAAGACTCTCTGCCTCTTCAACCTGTGCTGGATTACTCAACGCAGCTTCAATCTTCTTTCGTAACTCGAAAATCTCCTTTGAATAATCGACAGATGCGCCAATCATGATGTTATTCCATAATTCAACACGCCTTTTAAGAACAGTATCCCCTAACTTACCTCTATTTCTGTACCAGTACTGTATTTGTGATTTCAAAGACTCATCACTAAAGAATTCATGGAATCTTTTGTGTGCTTCAGCCAGCCGCGATGCATCCTCGTGCAGGAAATTGTCCCAAACCGCGTGTCCCATTTCAATACACAACTGCTCATACTCTATTTCTTTTGGATCAAAAAAAGAACGGAAGCTTTTATCGGCATTGTCGGACTCACAAGCTATGTCGGATAAAGCGATAAGCAGTCCAATAAAAAGAAAAATTACAGATTTATTATCTTTCTTCATGCTATAATCACACCCGATACAGCCGACAACTCAATTTGTGCCACACTATGCTCCTATGAGGTATGTTCAAGGCAAAACCGTAGGGGTGGTAGAGACCTGACCCCGTGGGCCCCAATCGAGTCGCGTCATTTCATTGCATCTTGCGAATACGAACTTCTGTATTCTTATTGTCTCTGAGTAAGTCCTTGAGCTTGGACACACCCGTCTCTCCGTAATGATACGGGTAGAGCACCTTTGGTTGAAAGGCGTTGACTGCGTCGGCGACCATTTCCGGTGTCATGGTATAGGGCAAATTCATTGGTAGAAAAGCGTAATCAATGTTTTCCAGTGTCTTCATCTCTGGCGTGTTCTCCGTGTCACCAGCAATATAGACACGAGTATCTCCAAAGGTAAACACGTACCCGTTCCCTTCACCCTTCGGGTGATAGAATTCTCCGCTTTCACGCTTGTGTATGAGATTGTATGCCGGCACGGCAACAACATCAATCCCTATAAAGCTTTGCTCATCGCCATTCTTCATGATGACACTATTGTCGACCGTCTTCGCGCATAGTTCCGTGAGCACGACTACTGTACTATCGGTACGAATGTGCTCCAACGCAACAGGATCAAGATGGTCTGCGTGATGATGGGTGAGAAATATCAAATCAGCCTTTGGAAGTTTGGAATAGTCTGCCAGGCGGCTCCACGGATCGATATGGATAACTTTTCCACCAAGCGAGAACATGAGCGTACCATGTCCGATAAACGTGACTTCTAGATCTCCAGCAGAAGTCTCAATCACATCCTTTTCATATTCTTCCTGAGCCATGACCGGAATTGTAAAAAAAACGACTAACAATGCTACGGTGGTTATATTAATCATGAAACATCCTCCTTGCTGCTGAATTCTAATCAGTTGCGACGCAGAGTCAATACTGAGATGAGGAAAAAAATAATGAATTCTAAACCGTTATATTATCAACAATGAATTGAAGGTGGCGTGTGCCGGTGCCACAGCAACCGCCTAAAATCTTTACACCATATTTCATATTGAGTTCGATCATCTGTTTTCCCCAATCCGGAATGTCATCGAGTCGCAAGGTTGCGGCACCATCCAAATCCGACTGGTCGAAGGACGAAGCATTAGCCTGAATGCCAATAAACCGTGACAAGACCGTGTCTGGTTGTTCACTCGCGCGCAAAAGAAGGATGGGAACAATTGATCCAGTAACCAATCGGTGATGTTTCGCAAACGGAATCAATTGTCTTAAAGGCATGTTCCAAACTTGTGCCATCAAGAACCTGACCTTTACGGTTTATGACGAAACTGATGATGTATGGAACTCCAGTCTCCGACATTGCTTTTGCAATACCTGTTGCTTCTGAAAGAGCGGGTACAGTTTCTGCAATCAGGAAATCAATACCCGCTTGCGCAAGTTTACTGATCTGCCAGGAATGAAAGTCATATGCTTCTTGTATAGAAAGAGCTTCATGAGGTTTGCAACAATCATTTTTACAGCCAATACAGCCACCAATAAAAATATTGTCTTGCCATACGCCCCAATTACTCCTAATTTGCTTCATGAATTCGGCCGCGTCTTTATTGACATTCTTCGTGATTCCGGCTTCAGATAATCTGGCCTTATCAGCCCTCCATGTTGGTGTAAGAATGATAATGGGAAATCCGGATTTTTCTGCTACCGAGATATAATCGCGATAGAGATTCAATAGTTCTTCTTTTCCGGTTTCATCATATAGAAGGAGTGTATGCTCAAGTTGAGGATGTAATTCAACTCTCTTCGAGCGGCGTAATACTTCAACAATTGACGCTTCTGCTAATATGAATTTATTTTTTTTTAAGATTTCTTCAAAAGACATGACATCTATCCTCGAAAAAATCTACGTCGCTCACGTCGCAAAGGAGTATATATCAAAAATT
>CP070664.1:95163-118759 GCA_020355325.1 Caldifarciminota bacterium | reverse complement strand
GAGGTACTGTTGGAATCAAAAATTGCAGAAGATGATCTCAGAAAGGAAAAATCGGTTGTTTTAGAGGAAATTAAGTCAAATGACGACGACCCCAGCGATCATGTCTTTGACCTCTTCTTTAGAACTTTATTCCACAATCACCCGATGGGTTCACCGATTGCCGGAACTGAAGCATCAATTGAGAAACTCGATACCAAAAAGGCAAAAAGGCACTACCGAGAACTATTGAAACAAAAAATGACGATTGCAATTAGCGGCAATTTTAACTATGAAGAAATCTTCGGGCTCACAAAGGCAAAATTTTCGACCAGCACTGTCGCCCAAAACATACGACAAAAACCGACGGGTTACCATAATAGCATAATAATTCAGACACGACGCGAAATTTCTCAGGTACATCTTGTTTTCGGCATTCCCAGTGTTGAGTACGGATCACCATTGCGTTATCGATTTTCCATACTGAATACGGCATTCGGTGGAGGCATGTCGTCGAGACTCTTTCAAGGATTGAGAGAGAAAGAAGGGCTTGTTTATAATGTTCAATCGTTTATCGACCTCTATACAGACTGTGGCGTCACCGGTTTCTACTTGGTCTGCAATAAAAAGAATCTTAAAAAGGTTGCACAACAGTTAAAATCCATCTTCACTGATATTCATAAGAATGGCTTTACAAGAGCCGAAGTCGAGCTCGCAAAGACATACCTTTCAGGAAATCTCATGTTGAGTCTTGAAAGTTCAACCAATCGCATGTTGCGGCTTGGCAGGGAAATGTTGTATCTAAAAAAGATCAGTTCCATAGACGACATCGTCGAAAGAATTCGCAGTATTAACGAAAGCCAGATTAACGCATTAGTGTCTGAATATCTTAATCCCAGAAACTATACAATTGCAGCAATCGGTCCAATAACCCAAAAAGAAATAGAGGAAATCTTCACAGGAATTGCAGTATAACATTTTTGAATTGACTTTTATGAATCACGAAATATAATAGATTATGAAACTTAAATTAATCGCACCAGCAATAGTGGATGAAAATAAAAGAGGAATGCAGGGACGAGCATTCCAATTACCGCCGCTCGCGCTCGCCACCGTTGCTGCATCAACACCAGAACACGTCGACGTTGAGATCATTGACGAAGCCATAGAACCGATTAACTATGGTTGCGATGCAGACCTGGTCGGGATTACCTCACTAACACGCTTTGCACCGCATGCCTATGAGATTGCAGACCGTTTTAGAACTCGTGGCGTAAAGGTCGTAATGGGTGGTCTTCATCCATCTGCCGTACCCGAAGAGGCAATACAACACTGCGATAGTGTGGTCATCGGCGAAGCCGAAAGTATCTGGCATACGTTGATAACGGATTTTGAAAAAAATAGACTCAAGAAATTTTACAAAAATAAAAATTTTATAGATCTATCGCTGGTCCGTACACCGCGTCGAGATTTATATAAAAAAGAACGATATCTGTTTACTCATTTAATTCAAACAACAAGGGGTTGTCCATTCAACTGTAGTTTTTGCAGCGTCACAAAATTTTTTGGCAGAACGTTTAGGACGCGTCCGGTTGAATGTGTCATAAAAGAAATCAGAGAAATGAGGACCAAATTTCTTGGCTTTTCTGACGATAACATATTCGGTAATCGTGTTTACGCCAGGAAACTCTTTTCAGCACTGAAATATGAGGGAGTGATATGGATGGGGCAGTCGTCAGTAAATATTGCTGATGACCCAAACCTCTTGCGACTCGCTGCCCGAAGTGGTTGCAAGGGGTTATTTATTGGGTTAGAATCGGCAGAGTGTGAGTCACTCGATCAGATGAATAAAGGCTTCCTAAACCCCGATCAGTTTAAGGATTCGATAACACGACTGCACGATGAGGGCATCGGCGTTTTAGGTGCCTTTGTGCTCGGCAATGACAATGAAGACACATCAATATTTCAGAAAACTTTAGAGTTTGCAAAAAAAATCAAAATCGATCTCGCTCAATTTGCAATTCTTACCCCGTATCCAGGCACCGCCATCTATAACAGACTCATAAAACAGAATAGAATCTTTAATTTCGATTGGGCAAAATATGATGCTGGTAATGCAGTATTCAAACCATTAAAGATGACTGCTGAAAGATTAAAGGAAGAGGTCGACAAGATGTGGCGCGAATTCTATCAATTCGACGCAATACTTCATCGTCTCGTAACGTTAGGTAAAAGGTTACCCGTTCAAGTCCTGCCGCTCTTGCTTCTCAATTTTAGTTTTAGAAAAGAGATCGCGGCAACACAAGAACTATAATAAAATACCTGAAAATCTCCCGAAAATATTCGAAATAAAATGAGAATATATTTTCGAGGATCCCGTTCCGAATTTTTCGGGACGGGGCAAAGCACCTAAATACCTAAAGGTATTCATATACAATACCTGTATTGACTCATGTCTTCATCATCATTACAATCTGCTCATGAAAATCAAGGTTCGGCCTGAGGATTTTGTTGTCGAAGAACTCATCAATGAACCTATAATCAAAAGCGGCCCCTACACAGTTTTAAAATTAAAAAAAAGGTACTGGAATACCCTCGACGTCATCGACTATGTAGCTCGAAGGTTGAGAGTATCAAAACGGCTCTTTTCACGAGCGGGCTTAAAAGATCGCTATTCACTCTCAACTCAATACCTTTCCTTCAAAGGAAACATGAAACATACTATCAGAGAAAAAAATTTTACTGTAACCCCAATCGGTAGCGCCAAAAAACCAATTACGCCCCTCTGTCTCGCGGGCAATCGATTTTCAATTACGTTAAGAAACCTAAAAACGAAAGAAATCGAAAATATTTTTGAAAATCATAATCAGATAAAAGCATTTGGAATCCCTAACTATTTTGATGAACAGCGCTTTGGCTCGGCACGGCATCGCAAGGGTTTTTTTGCCAAAGAACTTATGGTCAAAGACTATAGAGGAGCACTGCGACTTCTGCTGTGTTATTCGTACAAAGAAGATAGCAGAGCAGTCAAGTGCTTTAAACAGTGCTGCCATCAACACTGGGGAAAATGGAAGGAATGTTTGCCCTTAGCAGTAAAACATTATCGCGGCATCGTCCGACATTTAGTGGCTCATCCTCATGATTATCGAGGAGCAATTAAGCAAATCGACAAAGAGCTTCTTAACCTCTACCTCCTTGCCTACCAATCTTATCTCTTTAACCAGACGCTCAGCTTTTTTGTAGAACAATACGGCGACGAAATCACAGAAGTACCGTATTCGATAGGCACTTTCGTTTTTTATCGCAGTTTGCAGGAATTCCAAACACTCCGCAATCTTAAAATACCGATGATAAATGATAAAACGTCGTTAAACAGCATCACGGGTGCAGCAATCAAATCGGTCCTTGCAAAAGAAGGCGTCACACAAAAAGATTTTGCATTGCGAAAGATGCGTTTCCGCGGTGTGCGATTCAAACATTTTCTGCGCCCGGCGATTATCATACCAAAGAATTTTCTCCTCGAGAAACCTCAGCCCGATGAAATATACAAGAACTCAGAAAAACTTAAACTTCGGCTTACCCTTCCTGCTGGCTCTTATGCTACAATGCTCATAAAAAGACTCATGATCTAATGCTGGTACGCACATAACATATTAGTCGTACAACACTCACAGTTGACATTTTAAAAGATTGTGATATAATCTCGTTAAGGAGGATTATGATGAAAATACATCGACTCTTTCTCGTTTTACTCTTCGGAATCTTTTTATACGGTGATGTAATGTATGAGATGACCACAGCCAGCGAAGGTATGATGGGCATGGGTGGTGAAGCGACGATGCGTGTTTTTGTCAAAGGAGACTATCTTAGAACAGAAACGACCTCGCAGAGTCCAATGACTGGCGAGACAACTGATATTACCATTATTCGGCTCGATAAACGAGTCATATGGACACTCTATCCTGAGGAGAAAGAATATGCTGAGACAGAAATTGAGCAGCTCGAAGAACTAAAGCAACAGGTATCACCTGAAGAAGAAGCCAAAGTCGAGATACCCGAAATCAAGGTGGAAAGGACCGGAGAGAAGAAAAAGATTCTCAATAAAAATTGTGAAAAGATTGTTATTTCGATGGATGCAACGTCCGAAGAAGGCGTTATGACATTTACTCAGACGATGTGGATCACGAAAGAAATTCCAGGATTTCAAGAAATAAATAATTTTAACAAAAAAATGTCAGAACTCGGTATGACACAATCTTCAGCAATGAAGATGGGTGGTAACAAGGAATCATATGAGGAGCTTCAAAAGAAAACGAGCGAAATTGAAGGATTCCCACTCGAAATGGATCTGGACATGACCATGGGTGCCGAGGAGATGACATTCTCCATAAAGATGCACAGTACCGTAACAAATTTCAACACCAAGCCGATCGACAGGAAGGTATTTGAGATACCCACTGGGTACACGTTAAAAGATTAAGGCGATGTGAGATAGTATAGGGCAATTAATGGCAATACATGGCAGTATAAGGCAAGACGAGGAAAAAGTAAGACAATGAAGGGGAAGCATAGATGCAAACGGATTGTTACGGATTCAGACGGATAAATTTATCCGTTTTCATCTGCTCAAATCCATTTGAATTAGTCCGCAGGATGGAATAAGAAGGGCTGTTTTGTGTATAGTAGTATAGAGAGTGATGAAATTCTCATAAAACGTGTTAAAAATGGGGATTGTGAGGCTTTCAATCCTCTCGTGGAACGCTATAAGTTAGCTCTTTACAAGTTAATGTACCGAATGGTCTATAATCGTGATGATGCTGAAGATCTTGTCGAGGAGGCATTCATAAAGGCATACAGGTCGATTTCAAGATTTGAAATCGGCAGGCCTTTCTATGCCTGGCTCAGTCGACTTGCAGTGAATAATGCGATCAATTTTCTGAGAAAGAAGAAGCGTGGTCACCTCGAACCTCTTGAATGGTCAGAACATAGATTGGTGGCTGAGAAACAGAATCCAGTAGCGATGACAAGAGAAAAAATGCTGAAAGAACGCATTAACAAAGCGATGGCCCAATTGCCGCAGGAGTATCGAACAATTCTTGTGCTGCGCGTCAATGATGAACTCTCGTACGAAGAAATAAGTGAGGTGCTCAAAATCCCCAAAGGAACGGTCATGTCGAGACTCGCCCGTGCTCGACAGCGGCTCAAAGAAATATTCAAAGAAATGGAGGTGCACAAACATGAAATGTGATATCCCGATTGAACTCTTGAGCGGATATCTCGACGGCGTATTGGATAATAAACTGAAGGCAGCAGTGGAGAAACATCTCAAAGAGTGTGAATCGTGCAGACAGGAACTCGAAGAATTAAAGCGTATGGATGAATATATAAAGAGGCAGGAGGTGGAAGAACCGTCGCGCGATTTCGTCTTTGCGTTAAACCGCCGCGTAATGGAAAAAATTAGAAGGAAGCCACGCCCATTCCTCGTGCGATTAACACCTGTATTCGCACCCGCCGCAATCGCATTATTATTATTCATTGTACTTATTAACACTGTTCCGCGACAGAGACTCATCGGTATTGAAAGCAGAATTCTTTATGCAGACATGGAGATCGAGAGGGAAGAAGAAATATTTATGGCTAAACCTCACACTGCAAGAGCGGCGGCAGCAAAAGAAAAGGTTTATGAAAGAGAAGCAGATAGAGCAGCTGCGCCATCTGGATTGGTCATTGCGGAGACAGAGAAAAAAATTGATGCAGTTGATGAAGCCATGTTAAACGATTTCGAAGTACAGGTAGTTCAGCTGGATATACCAAGAAAAACAGTCGTCAGGGCAATTGTCGACTCAACCGGAAAAGTTCTGAAAGTAGCAACAGGAAATACAATCTCACCTGAAAAAGATACGATGTTGGAGAATCGTTTAGAGGGCCAACAATTGCCTCCTCCAACCGTTGCAGGGAGAAGAACCCAACTCTACGTAGATTACACGGCCGAGGAAGAGAGCAACGATTGAAGTATAACATCATTATCGTTGTTGGGGCACGACCGAATTTCATGAAGGCCGCCCCTGTTGTTGCCGAGTTAAAAAATAACACTGAATGTATATACATGTGAAAGTAAGTCTCCGTGCAAAAAAGTCGGAGATTATTGAGCTGAATGAAAATCATCTCAAGATAAAATTAGTCTCTCCACCAGAAAGAAATAGGGCGAATCAAGAATTAATCAACATGCTTGCTGAATACTACAAGATCAAGAAATCAGCAATCAAAATCAAAAAGGGTAAATATTTTAGAGAAAAATTGATTGAAATAAGTAACTCTTCAGATATCTAGTTCATCGATTCTGAGTAAATGAAGTGTATTGTCTTACAGGTTCGTTAAATATTTTTTAAATCTTATTAACGCCTTTGCGCGATGGCTAATACGATTTTTGACTTTTTCACCAAGTTCGGCGAATGTTTTTGAATAACCCTTTGGAATAAATATGGGGTCGTAACCAAAGCCACTGGAACCCCGAGGCTCGTCGGCAATCATCCCACGACATTCGCCTTCAAATACCGCATATGTATTGGGCGCGTAGTAGTATATAAAAACTGCCTTAAATGATGCCCTGCGGTTCTTCTCATTTGCCAATTGTTTGAGAACTTTTGTGATTCTCTCATTGTCATCACTCCCATACCGCGCAGAATAGACACCAGGTTTTCCGTCCAGCGCCTCGATAAAAAGACCGGAATCATCGGCGAGCGACGGTTTGCCACTTACCTTGAATGTAAATGCTGCTTTCGTGAGACTATTATCAACGAGTGTTCTCCCGGCTTCCTTTACGCTAATCCCTAAAAAATCGCCAATGGATTCGTACTGAATACGGCCGCCAAGAATTGCCTTAATCTCTGCAATCTTATGCGGATTTCGCGTAGCGAGAACGATAGAACGAGGCTTTACGCTTCTGGCCACTTTTCACTAAAGCAAACTAACGTATGACGGTGAGTCATTCACCGTTCCTCATCGACCAATTGTACTCAATAATGCAACGATGTTATTGACGGCTGAGATCGTAAAACGTAATCCCAACGCTTTAGGGTGTAATCATCGTCTCAACGATAAACGCTCCTCTATAGCCTAACTGCAATGCCTTATTTTTCAACGTCAATGCGTCTTTCTCGGTCAAACAGTTGCCAACACGAACCTTATAGTAGGGTGGAACATATTCAACATACACATCCACACCGAATGCGCCTCTGGCATCATCAGCAACTTTCGCTGCATTATTTTCGGTCGAGGAGGCAAAAATTTGTATTCGAAAGCCGTAAACCTCAACTGGTGCAGTAGGCGGCACTGGTGTTGTCGGTGGTGGTACATACGTCTCCTCAACAACCGGCGGTGGGCTTATCTCTTCTTCGACAGGAGGAGGAATAATAGCAACTTCTTCTTTAATCATGGGTTCTTCCTCGATTGGAGGAGGAGGAATAACTTCCGCTTCACCCTCAGGCGGAGATGGTAACACCGGTTCTGTTGAAACCTGGGGTTCTTCTTCAAAGACGATGATTTCTTCAAGACCTTCAGTCTCAACCGTTGTCTTTCTTCCTCCACACAAGACAAAAAGCATGATACACCCAAGCAATAATATTTTTTTCATTTTGTCCTCCTTTTCATTAAACGCATTATGATTACAGTGATGTATAAATCCACAAGACGACGCATCTGTGTTCTCACTATAATCATTTTAATAACTGCTTTAAATCCTGAGCCTTTTCTTTTTTACTGACCAGGACACCATGAGGACTCACGACAACAATGAGTCCCTTTATGCCATACGCCTTCAACGGTACATCAGAGGTATACAAAATAGAATGTTCAGTTTCGAGTCCCCTGACATTACCGATGAGGATGTTATTATTTTTGTCTTTTTGAAAATACCGCTCAAGCGCGAGCCATGAACCCACATCATCCCACAAAAAATTGCCATCAACAACACATAACTTTTTACACTTCTCCATGACGCCGTAGTCAATTGATACATCGGGTATTCGCTCAAAGTATTTCTTTTTCTTTCGCCTCACATAATCCGCAACGCCACGGTGAACCCTTGGCATAAAATGCTCAATTTCATTGAGAATATCACTTATTCTCAAGGTAAATATGCCGCTGTTCCATACATATTTTTTACTTTTGACGTAGTCCTTCGCTTTTTTTGCATTTGGCTTTTCGGTAAAACCGGCTCCTCGAAATGCGCGTATTTTATGAAACTGGTGCAATTTTTTACCAATCTTGATATACCCGTAACCGGTTTCAGGACGATTCGGTCTTATACCATAAGTCACAAGATAACCATTTTCAGCCAATCGATGCCCAACAGTGAGGGCATTGATAAAATGCTTCTGGGGACTGATGAGATGATCGGCAGGCATAACGTGCATGATACCATCACCATAGTCTCTTCTTAACAACATCGCCGCGAGACAAATCGCTGCAGCAGTATTGCGACGCATCGGCTCAATTACGATTCGTTCTCTTCCAACATACTTTCGTGTAACATTTTGGAGTTCTTTAGGAACGATGAGTATCCGTTCACCTCTCTTAAAATGATTTTTAATTCGGTTCATTGTTTGCACAATCAAAGGAGTATTGTTAAAGACATTGAGAAATTGTTTGGGCAGGTGAGGCTGACTCATCGGCCAGAATCGTTCACCACGCCCACCAGCCAAGATTACTGCAAATTTTCTAATTGGTGCACCCCCTGAAGTTTAAAAAGAATACTACCGAATCTCATTGCCGCCTTAATCTGAACAGGATATCTGAACTCATCATCGGAGTACCAAATCTCCATCCCTCCCTTAGAACCGAATATGCTTGGTTTATCTGCGCGTGCTGAAACAACAATCGTATTAAATTGACCCACAGCAGTCTTTATGACCTCTTCTTTTTGAATGAAACAATCTACCTCATAATTCTCCTTTGACTTATGTATCTGGAGCACGATCGTATCACCAAGCATCAATGGTACTGTTCGCAGGTAGTACCAAAACGTAAGTAAATCCCTCGTGTCCTCAACGATGTCATACACGGATGAATCACCATACGCAACCGATAGGTTCTGATGATCAAAGTGAAGTGCTGCATGGTTATGATACGTTCCCTCATTTATTTTTTCCTCGTAGAAGAGCGGTAACAAATCTGGTGAACGCGCATACACCTTGACTGTATCATACAGTGTAAAGAGGAAACGTAAGCTTGGGTTAGATGTCAAAATAGATGAAAACACATAGCAGTGTGCGTCTCTGTATGTAACAGTATCTTTCACCTCTAATGTCATTGCACCCAATTGCAGAAATGAAAATTTTGCCGCATATTCAAGCTTTTCACCCACTGAAAAACAGCAAAGGAATAGGAGTGTGATCATATAACCAAACTGTTTAATCGCTCTATTCTTTTATCAATAGGCGGATGTGTCGCAAAGAGTGTCTGGATACTTACCCGATCTTTACCGAATGGATTCGCAATAAAGAGATGTGCCGTTGCATCTGAAGCACGCTTAACAGGACGATGGGCGTCACGCAATTTTGCCAATGCTTGGGCGAGACCTTCAGGATATCGCGTGATATACGCGCCCGACGCATCGGCAAGGTATTCGCGCTGTCGAGAAATTGCAGCCCGGATGAGTGCAACGAATATTGGCGCAACGACTGCTAATACAATTCCTGCTATGATTAAAATAGCCCCTGCTTTACCTCCCTGACGACTTCTGCGTGAACGACCGCCCCAAAAAAGTGACCGCAAGAAGAAATCACGCAACAAAATAATCAGCCCGCCGATCGCAGCAACAACCGTCATAAGCAAGATGTCGTAATTCCTTATATGGGAAATCTCATGGGCGATCACACCTTGAAGCTCTTGCCGATTCATAATCTCTAAAAGCCCTGCGGTAACGGCGATCGAAGCATTCTGTGGATTCCGCCCAGTCGCAAAGGCATTCGGTCCAGGAGTCGGCGTGATGTAAACCTTGGGCTTTGGAACACCAGCGGCAATCGACACCTCTTCAACGACGTTATGCAGCATCCGAAATTCATCGGGATCGGCTGGTACTGAGCCAGTGGTGGCGAGGGCAATTTTATCTGAATTATAGTAGAGAATGATATTGTACAGAATGATAAAGAGGCCAAAACCGATGTAGGCAGGAATTCCCCAATCGAAAACTTGAATCAAGGCATAGCCAATGATACCGAGAAGTAAACTTATGACAACAATAAAAAAGAAGGTCTTACGCTTGTTTGCGGCAATGAGATCGTAGAGTGTTTCACGCATTAAAATTTAACTCTGACTGGTTCCTTCTCTTCGGCAGGCGCCTCGAAAAATTCGCGGGCTGTAAAATTAAACATTGAAGCAATGACTGTCTGAGGGAATTTCTGAATAGTTGCATTGTAATCCATCACAACATCATTATAGAATTGGCGTGCAAAGGAAATTTTGTTCTCTGTTGCAGTCAATTCCTCTTGTAATTTCATAAAATTTTCATTTGCTTTTAACTGCGGATAATTTTCCACGACGGCAAAAAGGGATTTTAGTGTCGCACTCAACATATTATTTGCCTCGGCAGCTTCTTTCGGACTCGTTGCACCCATAGCTCGCGACCGAAGTTCAGCCACCTTTTCTAAAACTTCCTTCTCGTGTGCCGCATATCCTTTTACCGTCTCGACCAAATTGGGTATGAGGTCATACCGCCTCTTGAGCTGAACGTCAATCTGTGCCCAGCCATTGTTAACTCTTGCTCTCTTAACGACGAGACTATTGTATATCGCTATGATACCTATTACGAGAAGTATCAATAATATGATAAAAACTATCATCTGTTACCTCCATTTAACTCTATTGTATATAAATTTGTCAATTTGTCAAGTTCAGTTTTACACTTAAATGTTGACAACCTGTGCAATTTCGATATAATTCCGTTAGACATGCTCGACCGTACGAATAGTAGTGACACCAAGATTTTTCTCGATGGAAATCTTACACTCGAAGTAGACGATAGTCCATTTTTAGAAGAATTTGTTGGGCTTTGGGTAAAAATGCTCAACCAGAATCAAACCGCATCAGTCAATTTTGATGATATCAGTCCCTGGCAATGATGAAATAACGTCAGATAATGGCAACATTCTTGGTTTACAAACCGGATGATAAAACAGAAACCATAAAATTAGAAAAAGAGACTGTTACACTGGGACGGCGTGAAGATAATGACATTATATTCGATGATGTATTCGTATCTCGAATGCATGCCAGAGTAGAAAAAAAAGGCAACAAGTACATTATCACAGATTGCGAGAGCCGCTATGGAACATTCGTCAACGGTGACAAAATATCCGAAACAGAACTCAGCTATGGTGATGAAATCCAGTTGGGTAACACAATCATTACATTTGTCGACGAAAAAACCCTTGACCATATCCCTGAAAGGAAAACACCAACACATAGAATCGGCGCCGCAATCAATTTAGCCGAAAAAATCGCATCGGTAAAAGAACGGATTTTGAGAGGTGACACGAGAGAGCTCGTTTTACAGTCGTTATCGGCATTGGAATCCGGATGTACGCTCTATCAGGAAAAACTCGATGAAGCAGAAAAATCAAAGGAGATTGCCTCAACGCTCTGTGAGGTAGGAAAAATAATAAACTTCGTATTTGATCTCAATGTCTTGCTCAACCTCTTCATGGACCTCGCATTGAAAATCATGCGAGCACAACGAGGATTCATTATGTTGTACGACGAAGGGTCAAACGATTTAACAATAAAAGTAGCCCGCAATATGGGGGGCAGACTCGAACCGACAAAGACGACCGGGATCAGTCACACCATTGCCTGGCGAACGTTTGAGAAAGGCGATGCCATCACAACCGAAGATGCGACAAAGGACGATCGGTTCAAAACTCAGGAAAGTGTTATCAGCTATGCAATTGGTTCAGTTATCAGCGTCCCCCTCATCTCAAAAGAAAAAGGAAAGATAGGCGTCATTTATCTCGATAACCCCGTGGCACAAAAAAAATTTGACGAATATGATATTGAATTTATGAAATCATTTGCAAATCAGGCTGCCATCGCTATTGAAAATGCACAATTATATGAGAAAATAAAAGAAGAAGAAAAAATCAGAGCACGTTTGGAACGTTTCTTTTCACCGACGGTGGTTGAAAAGATCATGGCCGAAGAAAAGGCCTTAGCACTCGGTGGAGAAAATCGTGTAGCAACAATTCTCTTCTGCGACATCCGTGGATATACATCACTCACAGAGAAAATCGACACGCTTGTCTCAGTTGAAATTCTCAATGATTTCCTGAGCAGCATGACCGAAGAGGTATTCATTCATGAAGGAACGCTCGATAAATATATTGGAGATTGTGTCATGGCTATCTTTGGTGCGCCCGTAGCTCACCCAGACGACCCATTGAGAGCCATAAAAGCAGCCCTCGGCATGAAAAAACGCGTGTATGAACTCAAAGACCAGTGGCGTGGTAAAATGAATATTCCTGAAATAGAGCGGTTCGACATTGGTATCGGCATCCACACGGGTGAGGTGATAGCTGGCAACATAGGAAACATAAAAAGGATGGAGTATACGGTCGTTTCTACTGCAGTCAATTTAGCGTCGCGACTCGAAAGTACCGCAACTCCAGGACAAATACTCATCAGCAGTGTAACGCACGATTTAACCAAAGACTGCATTACTGTCAAAAAATTACCTCCCGTCATACTAAAAAATATCAGTAAACCTATTGAGGTTTATGAAGTAATTGGACTGAACGTGTAACAAAAGATTTTTATAACGTTCACTTTCTGCGAATTTCGACACGCTTGTAATACTCATCAAATGCCAGTAGCTTACTACTCTGTAAAATATTGACTTACATCATTAATTAATTATAATCGTAATAAAATATGATAAATCGTACGATAAGAAATTTCGAAATTAAGGAACTCATTGCTACTGGTGGCATGGCAGCAATTTATAAAGCGATTCAAATCTCTTTAGATAGAATAGTAGCAATTAAAATACTCCATGGACACCTCGCACAGGATAAGAATTTCATAACACGGTTTGAACGAGAGGCAAAGGCTGCCGCAAATCTCAAGCATGAAAATATCGTGAACATCATCGATTATGGACAAGCAGATGATATTTATTTCATAGCCATGGAATATGTCGAGGGCAAAAGCCTAAAAGAATTAATCGAATCAATCAAGTTTATTCCTGATGACATCACCCTCACTGTCGCCCATAGGGTTTGCCGCGGCCTTCGCCATGCACACCAGAAGGGTGTGGTCCATCGGGACATAAAACCGGCCAATATCTTAATGAGCTATGACGGTGTCGTAAAAATTACCGATTTTGGTCTAGCCCAGGCACAAGATTTGACTTCGATAACCGTAACGGGTTCGATCGTGGGAACGCCAGCCTATATGTCACCTGAACAAGCAGCCGGGAAAAGGGCGGACGCCCGTTCCGACATCTTTTCCTTAGGTGTCATTATTTATGAAATGGCAACTGGTATCAAACCGTTCAAGGGTAAAAGCTACTCGGCGACGATTCACGAAATTCTCACCGTCATCCCTCCTAAGCCAACCGAGGCTAACCCACTCGTCCCCAAAGCAATCAGCGAGATTATTGAAAAAATGCTCGAAAAAGATCCCGAGAAACGATACCTCGATATCGCAGAGGTCGGTGATGATATTTCTTCATATCAGCGAAAAAATGATATAGAAATTTCACGAGAACAAATGGGCGAGTTTGTCAGCACTCCTCCCGAAGATCTACACAATGTCCTCAGCAAAAGAAAAGAGCAACATTTCAAACGCGGTCTCCATTTCATGACACTTGGTTATGAAAAAATCGACGATGCGATCAGCGAATTTCAGAAGGTTTTACACTTCGATCCAGAGGATAGCCAAGCACAAAAGTATTTATCAGAACTGCTACAGAAGAAGGAAAAAAAGGTTTCCGTGAAGAAGAAAAAAGAAAAAGTTACTGGCAAGCGGAATATCATGCTTCCACTCGGAATTATCGCCGTGGTTATTATAGGAATTTTCTTAGGTGCATTCTACAGAAGGCGTTTGCAAAAAATATTGCATTACCAAGAACCTGCAACCCGTTTTGGTGTTCTGAATATCACGTCTCAGCCCGAGGGTGCGATTATCTTTCTCGATGGTAAAAAACTAGAACGATTAACACCAACACGCCTCGACAGCCTCTCGGTCGGCAAGCATAAAATTGAATTAAGAAAAACAGGTTACAAACCATACATAAAACATTTTGCAATAAAGAAGAACGAAATCATAACGATCAATGCATTACTCATTAGAAAAATCTTAAAACTGAGCTACGGAGGCACACGCGGCAAGCTACATCATACCATAGAGTGGTCCTTCTCAGTAATTGTTCGGCACCCACATAACAAGACTGTATCTTCATCGGCACGTTATCTGAGTCCTCTCCACTTTTATAATCAAATCTATCATGCTCTTCTGACAGCATAACGGATTTTTTCTACTTTTTGTCAAAATCATCAATAAAAAAATCAACAACCTCCCAAAAATGCCCCTCCCTTTGATGGGAGGGGTTAGGGGAGGGAAAGAGTAGAGAGGACTCGGGTGAATTACCTCTTGACAGAATAATATTTCTCTTTATACTTAAGTATATGTTAATGCTTATACTCATAGGCCAGGTAATTGCTCATTCAGAAACTGGTCATGCACTCATTACCAATATTGCGCCGTTAGAAGAAACGCGGGTTTCCGAAGCAGTACGTTATGAGACGTACGATAATATCATACGACATCACTGCCAGGTATACGGTGTCGACCATGAATTGGTCAAAATCGTCATCGAAAAGGAGTCTCAATTTAATCCCCGTGCAGTCTCAAAGAGCGGCGCAATCGGTCTCATGCAGCTCATGCCTGAAACTGCCAAAATTCTCGGTGTTAAAGATCCTTACAATCCATGGGAAAACATAAAAGGAGGAGTAAAATATCTACGAAACCTCTTTGATATGTTCGATGGCGAACTCGAACTCGTGCTCGCCGCATATCATGCCGGTCCCAGTCTTGTGAGACGATTAAATCGTGTGCCAACAATACCAGCAACCATGGAATATGTTGATTATATCGTCGCGCGCTATGGTGCGGCTAAAAAGAGTAATCCAATCTATTGTTCATTCACCGAGGACGGCGGTTTACTCTTTACAAATCTCCCTAAATAATCACGTGTAACACAATTTTTGAATGTGTTAGCGCACTCTTCGTTAACTCTATCTTACTTCTTTCTGCCGATAATTCCAATAGACAGGACCGTATACAAAAAAATTTTCTTCTTTCGTAAATGATTTTGTATAGTATAAAAAGATTCTGTTAATCTACCGAAATAGCTTGGAAACATAGGTAACGTAATGCCTACTTTCATGAGTATTGCTCTGAGTACTTTGTAGGTTAAACCCGGCCTCGACCAATCTCCATAGTAGTATAATGATTCGAAATCATTTTTTTCTAACAAGCGCGCGAGTGAGTCGATGGTGAATTGTCGTTCCCATCCGGCGAACCACAGACCAAAAAAAAGGAGCACGTGTTTTACTACAGTATAGAGATGAAACGTTTGAGGCACATCGACAAGAAGGAGCCCACCCGTTTTCAGTATTCGATGATTTTCACGCAAAAGGCGAGAGGGCTCGGGGAAATGTTCTAATAACCCTTGATGAAACACAATATCGAATGTGTTGTCTTCGAATGGACAATGTCGGGCATCGGCAAGAATCAATGTTACATTATCTGCTTCTGAAGAACGGCGCATAAGACGCAGGCTTTCAAGCGAATAGTCAAGCAAATACACAGTGCCACCGCGTGCACTAAGCTTCATGCCATCACGGCCAGTTCCGGCGCCGACTTCTAAAATCTTTTTTTCTGCTATGGGAACAATCTGTCTCAGCTCTTGGCTGATATTTGTGACCGGGGGATAAATTGCCGCCGGGTCTCGTTGTGCCCAGAATTTATCCCAAATTACGGATGTCGTTTGTTTCTTTATTTTTCAGTCCCAATCTTTTCTGGCACTGGGTCGATCACGAGCTGGATTGTTGTTCGTCTCCGCTTCGAGTAATTGTTGAAACTGGAAAATTCATACTCACTGGGTTCTCTCGCAAGTCCCCTCTCTACGGGCAATGCGTGTATGTGATCAAGACATTCCTTAAAATGTTTCTCATTCTCAATAATCTCTGCATCAAAACTCTGCTTCCACACAGTTCCTTCGAGCTTCTTGTATTCATTATACTTGCGAGCGAAGTTACCTTTTATCAATTTCATAATTTTCGATACCGTGTACATTCTGCCAGGCTGAATCATTACATAAAATGATTCAGGCATGATTAAGTACGCGTAGATCCTGTAATTCAACATATAACGATGATACCCAACAGAAAGGAGCAAAAATCGTGCCCAGTGCGGATCGCTAAGGATTTCAATACAGTCCTTAGTCGTTGTCCAAATATAGTATATAGCGTTAGGTTTTATTATTCTCTTTGCCATTCACGCTCCTTATTTTATTATTTGCTGCACCACATCCTGATTTAGATTCTTGACGATCAGGGTTATCAGGTTCAGCATATTCTCATAGTCTTCCAGAGAAATAATACTGGCGCCGGAATGGACGTAACGGCACGGCACTCCGAGCGCCAAACACGGAACACCAAAATTTGTGAGATGAATTGTTCCGGTATCATAGCCCCCTTTCAATGAGGTGAAATGGTATGGAATATTGTTTAAATCGGCAAGTTCACACACAAATTCCTTCAGTTTTCTATGCGGAATCATTGTACGGTCATAAATGATAACACCGACTCCAGAACCGATTTTTTCGACCGCCTCTTCATCGTAACCCGGTGTATCCCGACATATACTCACGTCCAGAGCAAAACCGACATCAGGAGCAACGGCAAAAGCAGATGTCTTTGCACCCCTCAGCCCAACTTCCTCCTGAACAGTCGCTGCAAGATAAACCGTATTCGGGTGTTCAGTTGCCGTAAGATTGTTTAAGAGCTCAACCAAGAGGGCACAACCCACTCTATCATCCCATGCTTTGGCAACGCACAAATCGCTGTTTGCCAATTGCTGAAACATACCTTCCGGGACTACTGGATCTCCAGGTGTTATACCAAATTTTTCCTTTGGATGAAAATGCTTGGTACCACCAACATCGATATACATCTTTTCAATATCGGGAAGTTTTTTCCTTTCCTCTGGTTGTAAATCATGAATCGGTTTTAATCCAATGACTCCTGGAATATATTCACCTTTCTTTGTTTTAATCTGTACCCTGAGTCCAGGGAGATTTCCACTCCACCAACCGCCGATAGGCAGAAACTTGATGAACCCCTCCTTCGTTATTTCCTGTACCATGAAGCCAATCTCATCCATGTGCGCTGCAAACATAATCTTCAATTTTTCATCTGTTCCGACCTTCTTTGCAATAACGCTCCCAATGCGATCACTTGTAATTGTTACATTTCCAGCGAATTTTTCCTTAAGGATGCTGACGATATCCTCTTCATGGCCAGACACACCAAAAGCCTCGGTCAGTTCCTTCAAAAGAGCAATGCGATCCATTTAACCTCCTTCAACATACTACAGTACAAATTAACCGTAAAAATCCAGAAGTACCCATACATTTTCTCATACGTCCAAATTTTCTACATATTTTGCATTCTCTTCGATAAACTTTCTCCTCGGTTCGACCTCGCCGCCCATAAGAATTGAAAAGAGCCGATCAGCATCAGCAGCATCCTCCATGGTCACCTTCTTCAAAATTCTCTTCTCCGGGTCCATCGTGGTCTGCCACAACTGCTGTGGATTCATTTCACCTAAACCCTTGTAGCGCTGTATATCGTGCCTCACCTTGGCATTGGCTTTTAGAAATCCCTGCAAGTCGTCATCCGAATAATAATAGACTTCTTTTTGATCATATTTCACGCGATACAGTGGTGGCTGAGCAATATAAATAATGCCAGCATCAATGAGGTCTTTCATAAATCTAAAGAAAAACGTTAAGAGTAATGTTCGAATATGTGCGCCATCAACATCAGCATCAGTCATAATCACAACTTTTTTGTAGCGAACCTTTGAGATATCAAATTCGTCTGCACCTATACCACAACCAATTGCCGAAATCAAGGCTCGAATTTCGGGATTCGAGAGAATTTTGTTTAAATTACTCTTCTCAACATTGAGGATCTTACCACGCAGTGGTAGTATCGCCTGAAATCGCCTGTCTCTTCCCTGTTTTGCACTGCCTCCGGCTGAATCTCCCTCGACAACAAATATTTCACATTCATCAGGATTCTGTGAAGAACAGTCCGCGAGTTTACCCGGTAGTGTATCGCTGTCGAGCAGTGATTTTCGTCGTGTCAACTCGCGTGCCTTTTTTGCCGCTTCCCTCGATTTTGCGGCAGCCAGAACTTTACTGATGACAATATTCGCAACACGTGGATTTTCTTCCAGAAATCCTGACAATCTTTCATTGACGAGTGATTCGACTGCTCCCTTCGCTTCGGGATTCCCGAGTTTCGTTTTGGTCTGACCTTCAAACTGCGGATCTTTTATTTTTATCGAAACAACAGCAGTCAGTCCTTCACGAGTATCTTCGCCAGCAAAATTCAAGTCATTCTTTAACTGGTTATGGCGCCGTCCGTAGTCATTCAACGTTCTTGTTAGTGCTGATTTAAATCCAACCAGATGTGTACCTCCCTCGTGGGTATTAATGGTGTTGGCGAACGTAAATATATTCTCGAGATATGAATCGTTATATTCCAGTGCCACCTCTATTTCGATACCGTTCTGTGTTTGATTAAAGTATATCGGTTTATGCAATCTCGTACGTCCCGAATCGAGATATTTCACTAAATCGATCACGCCACCGTGCGATATATATCGTTCTTTGAAGCCGCTCTTTTTGTCTTCAAAATCGATTTTTAAACCCTTCGTAAGGAAAGCAAGTTCTCTCAGACGTTGACCAATTATCTCTTTGTTAAATATGACCTTTTTGAAAATCTCCGTATCCGGCGTGAAGGTTATCTGAGTTCCAGTTTTTTTCGTTTTGCCAATAACCTTTACCTTTCCATCTGAATCACCGTGGCGATAACTCTGATAAAAAATCTTACCATCTTTATAGACTTCAACCTTGAGCCATTCACAGAGCGCATTCACCGCTGAGACGCCAACGCCATGCAAACCGCCGCTGATACGATACACCTTATCGTCGAACTTGGCTCCAGCATGCAACGTTGTCATCACTACCTCGAGTGCTGATTTTTTCTGCACTGGGTGAATATCAGTTGGTATACCTCTCCCATTGTCTTCCACTATCGCAACATTATCTTCAATGGTGACCTTTATGTGGTCGCACACTCCTGCCAGCGCTTCATCAATACCATTGTCGACAACCTCGAATACGAGATGGTGAAGACCTCGTATACCGACGTCACCAATGTACATTGCAGGACGCCTGCGTACAGCCTCGAGACCCTTGAGAATCTGAATTTTTGAAGCATCATATTTTTCTGAAATAATTTCCTGCTGTATAACCTTCGGCTTGGGCTTCGGTGTTCGCTTCTTCGGCGCACGCTCTCTTTTCTTTTTCATTCCTTCTCCCCCTTTTTTCTATTCGATTCAATAATCCTAAATTTTATATCTTTTATATTTCGATTGTATACTCTAATTTTTTTAATAATCTCTTCTTTCATCAAAAAAAGTTGACTCTGCCAAACAGGATTATCAACCTCAACAAACAGATTTTCTGTATCGACATGAGTAGCCGTAGCATGTTTCGCCACTCGTGTACCAACGATCTCTGGCCACTTTTCGACAATCTGCCAATTTTTCATTCGCTCCTTGAAACCCATGTTGAGCATCACTCTTGGTATTATTTTATTAATTCGTTGTGGAAACCTCAACTTCGCCTCGCTTCATTTCAAATGTTTTACATCTTCTTTGCTGTTTCATCTCTGTAAATTGTGGCGCGTGCGTACTCGCATAAAAAACTTGACCTTTGAGTAAACCCAACAGAATCTCTCGTCGCTTGTTATCGAGTTCAGCAGCCACCTCATCGAGGAGTAAAAGTGGTCGATCACCTGCTTTGGTAGAGAGCATCTCTGCCTCAGCGAGTTTTAATGAGATCGCGACTGCACGTTCTTCTCCTTCAGATGCGAAATACTTTAGCGGCCGCCCGTGCATGAAAAATACCAAATCATCACGGTGTGGACCTACAATCGTTTGCCCGAACATGAGCTCCTTCTGCCTCACTTCAGTCAGAATATCCTGGACAATGCGCATCCCTGGACAACTGCTTTCATAATCAATGTCCACGTTATCGAGCCCGAAATGGGCACTCATTGATGCAACATATCTCTTCAGCGCCGGTATATTCTTTTCGCGCTCTTCATAAATCCTATTGCCATACTGCATGAGCTGTTGATCGAATATATCCAAGAGACCGAGATCACCAATTTCATCTGCCGACTGCAAGACTTTATTACGTTGTCGTAAAATTTTTCGATACTCCATCAAATCAGCGAGATACGATGGTGACATCTTGGTCATTGTCCAATCGAGGAAAGAACGTCTCCTCGATGGAGAACCGCGCACGATCCAGATATCTTCGATCGATAAGACCGTCATGCCGATCCAACCAACAAAGTCACTGATCCGTTGAACGTCATTTCCTTGTAGCGTAAGTTTTTTATTATCGCTATCCAAATATACACTCGCATTCTTTCTGTTTGTTCTAGCATTAATCCTCAAATATTGTTTATTAACATTAATGAGATTCCTCTCCTCCCTTACACGAAAGGAAGAGGCAAAACCTACATAAAAAATCGCCTCGAGCAGATTCGTCTTTCCTGCTCCATTTTCACCGATGATGAAATTGAACTCCTCCGCAAATTCAAGCCGTGAATCGACTAAATTCCGAAATCCCTGATAATCTATCTCCTTTAACACCATGAAGCTATTTTCTACACTTAATTATATTAATTCTCCATAAAAAGTCAAGACTAAATTCAAACGTCGGTTGAAGCATGACCGCACAATTTTTAAGGAAACTTATCATGCGCTAAAGGGATATGCGAGGATAAATATTGAAAAAAGTCTTGAATTTTCGGTCTTTTGTGTAGACGATGCCAAATGTTGGCAAGAGGTTTAAAAATCCAAAGCCAATCTTGGTCTCGATTTTAATCTCACACCCAAACGAATAGTATAGATCGCCTGGGTCCACGAAACTAAAGTCATAAAAAACGGTTGCATAGAGGTCTTCGAAGTAAATATTGGGATTCCATAAGCCTTTTCTCAGGTTGACAAGATGGTGAGAATATTCTGCTCGCCACACCAAGGCGCGTGGCGCCTCGACCTCATCATAACCTCGAATCGAAACAGAAGGTGTATCAGGATTATATCTGTCACTATAACCAGATACAAACAACCTGAGCTCACCATCCCAGAGTATCTGTTTCATTCCCACATTGAACTCTTGACTGTTTCTACTGATTGTTGAACCCCATGCATGTCGTTCAAACGGAAATGAGAACGATGCTTGAATAGTAGTATATGGATAATTGAATCGTAAGCCAATGCCAGGGATAAATTCTTTCCGTGAAAACTGCTCAAAAGAACGTCCTCCAAGAGATAGGTAAAGTTGTGATAAACCAGGATGCGATCTTACGAACACAGGATAACTTACTGCATAATCGATTGAGTTGTCGTAATCATAAAAAAAGCTCGCAGATACAGGCGGAATGAATGCCGATTGCCAATAAAGATTGAAGAGGGGTTTATCTTCTTGACGGTCATAGGCAAAGTATCCCGCGTACATGTTTTCATTTGTGGCATCACCTCCGGCAAAGAGAAGACCATAGGCCCATTTTTCGAAGGTGGAGTCTGTAGGAAAAACCAAGGGCAAACGCACTACTGGGAATAAGGTCTTGAGAACTTCTCCGTATCCCCCATCCTGTGTCTGTATTGTATGTGTTGAAAGGTTCGGCCTCGGCATTGGTTCTGAGTGCCTCATGTGGTATTCCTCGGGTCCTGCAATCGTTTCATATATGTCAAAACCATCTTTTGATAGACCAATGAAGTAGAGGGTATCATTAATAATTGTACCAAAATCTGCATAGCCATGTTGCGTCAACGAATACATTTTCCCTTGTTTCATATCATACATATAAATACTATATACTCTGTCGTAGTTTGCCGTAAAGAGTATACAGTCGTCGTAGAGATTGATACTGCCTTCAATCCAGGGAGTTTCTACAAGCGGCACTAATTGGCTATCATCGAAAGACTCCATATAGTAGATATTCCAATTTTCAAAATCGTGTCTCGCCACAACCACAACACCACGCGCATGAGCTTGTAATTCACCGATGAGATAATCAGTTTCCCATAACAGTTCATGATTTTCATTCGCATAGAGCCAGACTTGTGAACCAAATTCATGAACCTTATCTCTCGCATACAAAACTTTTCCATCTGGGAGAACGCAGAAACTGCGTATGTCATCGGTAAAGAGAATTTCATCGGTACCTGTTGTGAGGTCTCTTTTGTGTAAAACAGATGTTGCGCCGAATCCAGTATAGGAAACATTCGCCATTCCTCTCTTAAATTCAAATGTCGTGTAATACAATGTATTATCGGAAATTCTTAGCGGAGTCGTTATTGAACTGGTGAGTGAGGCGATAATTCTCTCTTTTCCAAAAGAAGGGTCTAATTCTATGATACGGATTAAATTTTTATAGGAGAAGCCATCCAACCTCAGAGGTTCAGAACGAACATAATATAACTTACCATCATGGCTGGTGAGTGAATAGAGATACCAACCTTTTTGTGTTACACGTGTTCCTGTAGGTCGCCAGTGTGAAAAACGATTTTCCTCAAACAGACGCCATTCAGAAAAGAGTACCGGGAATGACTCACCGTATACCCTCTTCGCCGCCACATCTAAACCTGTAAAAGGGAAAATTGCCGATAGGGGCGACCAAAAATAAGAACCATACACGTGAAAGAACCTGCTGAAGCGTTCCTTGCCATACCGTTCAGACAAAAAATGAGAGAACTCACCGCCATATAAGTAAATACCTCCAAAAGGAAATACGAGCGCCATGTTCGTCGCTTCGATAATAGTCGGAAATTTTTTTTCATACACCCTTGTTCCTATATAGCTGTCAAAAAAGCCGTCATTTAATCTTCCTTCATAAGGAGAAATCTGTGATTCGCCAAATACGGTTATCCCTTCTGTGAGCCACCCAGGCGAATACATATTTGGCTGAAAAAGAGAGCCAAACAGACCGGTTAATATCTTTGAGAAGCCGGTCGTTTTTGTAAGATGCGCAATATGAACGTATTCATGCACCGATACCAAACGATACCAGCTTTCGATCCCCTCTAAAGAAGAACCGAATCCGGGGGGATACGTGAAGATGTGAATATTATAGAATACTGGATTGGCGAGTCCATTGCTCATTGTCCCCACATCTTCGATGACGACCGGAATATTTCGGGTATCATTTCCAGTGAGGTCGACAAATTCCTGGCGATAATACTCAAGGTT
>CP070664.1:92144-95063 GCA_020355325.1 Caldifarciminota bacterium | reverse complement strand
TGAAGAACAACAGCAGTCCGTTTGAGGGAGCGGTGTGTGGTGTGCGGTATCTGGGTAATGATTTCAAGACGGTCTTTTTTGGTTTTCCGCTCTATTTTATGGACGAAGACCAGGCGCGAGCAGCAGCCCAGAAGGTGATGTTTGATTTTGGCGAGTTGTATGTGGCAGAGCAGCCAAGAGATGGAGTCCTGATTTCAGGAATTAGCCTATCACAAAATATGCCGAATCCATTTACAAGGAAGACAACGATTAGCTATCAGATACCGCATGGGGGTTATGTGAGTCTCAAGGTCTACAACATTGCTGGACAGTTAGTGCGGACATTGGTTGGTGATCCATACAATCCTGGCGTGTATAACATAGTCTGGGATGGTAGAGATAATGAAGGTTCAGTAGTCAGTAGTGGTGTATATTTCTATCGGCTGGAAATTGGTGAGTACAGTGTTGTCAAGAAAATGACAGTGCTTCGGTAAATGTTGGTGTGTAAATTGCTGTAGTATAGTAACTATATACAACTGAGTAAAAATTCTGACATTCTGGTAATTACCAGAACGCCAGACGATGTTGTGTTGACAGGTTGCTGGTCAACGTGTACAACACAAAGGAGGCAGTCATGAAACACATATGTAGTTCTTTCCTTGTCATGAGTCTCACCCTATTTGTTGGTGTTTTAGAAGCCAAGCCATTTTTGATCGCAGTCGAGCTGAGTGATCAGAATCAGATTGAGCTTTGGTGCAGCATGCGATATCCAACCTATGATTTCGTGTTTAATACTGCCATCGCTGAAGTCGATGATAGTGAGACATTCAGTTTAGAAGCACAGGGTTTTCAAGTTCGTGTGATTGATGAGGCTCCATGGAGTGAGAGTTACTTCATGTGTAGTGTGCCACCGCACTTCAAGATTGAATTACCAGGCGAGGTTCTCTGGAGTGTGGATGGTGTTTATTTAATAAAAATGTCTGCTGACCGAACACGTGACCTTATAGGGCTTCGTGTAGAATTCCGGCCGCTTTCCCGAGAGGTTCTGTCTTCACGGTTCTGGGAGAAATTAGTGTATCAAGCGGTGCCTATTGTATCACTCATCTATGATCCGTTCATTCAAAGTCTGGTTGATCAGGTCAACACTGATTCTTTGACCTCGTATATTCAGAGACTGGAGGATTTCAAGACAAGGCTTGCACTTAGCGACAGTTCATACGCTGCCTCAGAGTGGTTGCGACAGCGATTTAACGGTTGGGGTTATGCGGCTGAATTTGACAGCTTTTACATTGAGACTACCTTTCCTGGCTCAGGTTATGAGCGGAACGTCATTGCTGCGCTCGATGGTACTGTTGAACCTGATAAGACGTTCATTATCTGTGGACACTTTGACTCGATCGTCTTTGACCTTATTGTTGCCATGTATAATGCACCTGGCGCTGATGATAATGCCTCTTCGGTTGCAGTAGTCTTAGAGGCAGCCCGGATACTGAAAAACTATTCTTGGAAAAAGACGCTGGAATTTATTGGCTGGGCAGCCGAAGAGCCTCATCCTTATCGTTTAGGAAGCGATTACTATGCGCGCCGCGCCGATAGTCTAGACCAAGATATTGGCGGCGTTGTAAATCTTGACATGATAGGTTATATGAACGATCCACTACTCGATTGTGTAGTATATTACGGCGGTTCTTTCTCTCGGTGGTTGTCCGATGTGTTCTATCAAGCTGGATATATCTACGTCCCCTCGTTACTTCTCTATCAGGAAATGGAACAAGATGGTTCTGATGAGTATTCTTTTTATATACGGGGGTATTCAGCAATTGGAGTCTCAGAACGATGGTTCTATCAAAATCCTCATTATCACGATACTACTGATTTACTGAGTACACTGTCACCAGAATTGTATACTAATGTTACAAAAGCTGCGGTAGCGACGATAGCGATTCTCGGTTTGTATCCGTATGTTGTTCAGGATGTCATTATTTCAGATATCGGAGATGGGCACCGTTTGGAAGTTGACTGGTCTGCCAATAGTGAGAGTGATATCGTGGGTTATAATGTGTGCTGGGGTCGAGAAAGCGGCGTCTATACGGACACGCACTTTGTTGCAGGGATAACGCATACGACAGATACGTTGACCAATCTCATGACTGATTCTACATACTATATCGCGGTTGCTGCAAAAGACATTGATAACCGTGAGAGTCCGGTAGTCATGGAGGTTATTGGTGTTCCCCGTCTTGTTCCCTTAGTGCCTCATGGTGTTGTTGCGACGCTCATCATTTCTGGTATCCGTATTGACTGGCAGCCGAACAAGGAACTTGATTTAGAAGGATATCGTGTTTATCGCCGTATTGATAATGATCCTCAATACGACAGTATGAATGTCCTTCTTTTGCCTGATACTACTTTTACCAATGCGCCGCTTTCGGGAGCGAATAAATACTACTATGCAATACGTGCCTTTGATATGGATGGCAATGCGAGTCCGATGAGCAGTGAGGTGTATGGTCGTCCAATTACGCTCGATCAAGGGATTTTGATTGTGGATGAAACGAGAAACAGTCCGTTTCCACCGAACCCTCCGCCACCCGACAGTTTGCAGGATGAGTTCTATCGGTATATTCTGGATGGTTATCGCTACACTGAATTCGAATTTGATTCATTAGTTCATCATCCGATTTTTGCTGATGTTGTGCCCTACTCAACAATTTTGTGGCATGCGGATGATTACAGTGAGTTGATGGCGGAGGATAACGTTGAAGAGTTGATGGATTATCTTGATGTTGGTGGTCGGTTATGGTTTGTGGGTTGGAGACCGACATCAGATCTGACCGGTGTTGCAGCCTATCCGGCCGACTTTGGTCCTGGTGATTTCATGTATGATTATTTGAAAATCTCGCATGTGGATCTTTCGGTGATGAGCGATTCATTTCAGGC
>CP070664.1:89370-92044 GCA_020355325.1 Caldifarciminota bacterium | reverse complement strand
ATGGGAACTTGTCTGAACGGGTTTTTCTCTTTGAAATATTCATCATCCTGTCTCCTAAAAATAGTGTTTTTTTTGATAGATAAACGCGATTTGGACTAAACCGCTGGCGCGGTAGACTTTTTCCCCGTCAAAGAATTTCCTGGCTCTTTTCAAATGTAAAATTTACGCATATCTTCCTTTTTCATGTACTCCTATCGGTGGAGTTTAATCAATCTTACCTAATTTATGCAAAGGAGATTTTACGATGACTGAATTAAGACGCCGAATGATAGAAGACATGAAATTGAGAGGTCACAGTCAGCATACCCAACGTGATTATTTGTCTTGTGTGAGAATTCTTGCCAAATATTACAAGCGCCCTCCAGATCGACTAAGTGAGCAAGATATTCGCAACTTCTTCCTTTATCTGATTGAGGAAAGACGTCTATCCCCAAGCACAGTCAAGGTATATTTGTGTGGGATAAAATTTTTCTTTGTAAAGACTCTCAGACGAAAGTGGCCTGTATTTGATCTTATTCGTGCCAGTAAAAGAGAAAAACTACCGGTTGTGCTTACCAGAGAGGAGGTTAGAAAGATTTTCAGTTTAATAAACAGTATAAGAAATCGTATGTGTTTGATTACTATCTATTCCTGTGGTTTACGTATATCTGAAGGGACCAACTTAAAGGTAAATGATATCGACAGCAAGCGAATGTTAGTTCGGATACAGACAGGTAAGGGTAACAAGGAACGTTACGCGCCACTTCCCAAGCGAACTTTAGAGTTGCTGCGTGAATATTGGCTTCTTATACGCAGCCAATCCTGGCTTTTCCCAGCAAGTGATGCTGTAGGGCACATATCCAACGTTACGGTAGCAGCATGTTTCAAAAAGGTGCTCTTTAAAAGTGGTATCGCTAAACCTGCCACTGTCCATACGCTTCGTCATTCATATGCGACACATCTATTAGAAAATGGCGTGGATCTGCAAATTATTCAAAGGATTCTGGGGCACAAAAGCCCAAAGACTACCACAATATACACTCATTTAACACAGAAAAGGGTCAAGCAGCTACACAACTCCATCGATAAACTCATGTCCGACCTCTGTGACGTTTTCTGGAATCGGTGATGTTGGAAGTAGCAGATATATTGCGCCTGTATGGCGGGGAATATCTGCAGAAGTTCGGTGACAATATGCTTCCAAGTCAGCGTCGCACCTTTGCAGATATTCTCAAGTGCCGTACTCAGGTTATGGGTGGTCATGTTTTCCAATGTGATAAATGTGGTCATCGACATTACTCTTATCATTCCTGCTGCAATCGCAGTTGTCCGAAATGCCATGGTGATGATACAGCCGAATGGCTTGAGCAGAGACGTAAAGAACTGCTAGATGTTGAATATTACCATGTTGTATTTACACTGCCACAGGAGATGAAGAGGATTGTACGCTTTCACCAAAAGAAGCTTTATGCTATTCTCATGAAATCAGCAGCCCAGTCATTGATTAAACTTGCTGATGATCCACATTATATTGGCGGTCTTGTCGGTGTGATGTGCGTCCTTCATACTTGGAGCAACGCCCTTATTTACCACCCACATGTCCATTGCCTGGTTCCCGCCGGTGGTATCTCTTCGGATAAAGAACAATGGCTTTCTGCCAGGAACAACTACCTGGTTCCGGTCAAAGCGTTATCTAAAATCTTTCGAGGCATATTTACCTATATGGCTCGTAAAGAACTACCTGATGCTGAATTGCCGTCATCGGCATTGCATAAGGATTGGGTGGTATATTGCAAACCCACTATCCAGGGCATCGACAAAGTTCTTAACTATCTTGGCCGCTATGTCCATCGGGTGGCTATTACAAACAGCCGAATCCTCTCGATTGATAACGGAAAAGTAACCTTTCGCTACAAAGATCGCAAAAGCCATAAGTGGAAAACGATGAGGCTTCAGGCACATGAGTTTATCCGTCGTTTTCTTCAACATGTTCTACCTAAAGGTGTCCATAAGATTCGCTACTATGGATTATGGAGTCCTAAGAATCAAAAGTATCTGTACAAGATGCAATTGTTACTTAAAAAAGATAATAATACACAGCAATCAGAGTTGCAGCCTCAGGACACGAATGTTATAAGCAAGACACCGTCATCAACAGAACTTAAGTGCCCTCATTGTAAAATAGGCATCCTTATTTGGTTGGCACGTATACCCGGCCAGAGAAGAGCACCACCATGATGATTTATGTACCAGTCTTATTATATGCTAACATAACGAACGCGAATTTTACTACATGGATATTCGTAGCAGTATTACTCTATTCACATTGCCAAAATACTGACTTCTTTCTATGTTTGCACTGGCTGTCTCAAAGCTTGCTTTACTCGAAAAGCACAAAAAACATGTCCAATCACATTGAAATTATGTCTCGTATCCTATTTATCACCAGAGACAATAAAGACACTCACTGTTAAAATCCCAAATAACAATCCCGGCGGTTAAGTCCAACTCAAGTTTTTGCATCGGCTTGGCAATGCAAAAACTCGTAATTCTTTGGTTGTAGAAAAAGTTGTAGTTTTCCAAATCTGCATTTATCTTATATATCCATAAATATCTGTGAAACATCATCTTGTGAATATTATAAAGAATAAAATCATGTTGTCCATTGAATACGTTGTCAACAAATCACCGTTTT
>CP070664.1:80847-89270 GCA_020355325.1 Caldifarciminota bacterium | reverse complement strand
AATCACGCGGTGCGGAAATCGTCAATACATCACTGGGCTGGAGTGATTGGTATCGATGGCCGCGGGACTTCGACGGCAAAACATCTCCTGCTTCCATTGCGGGTTATGAGGCAGCAAAACGGGGAATGATCATCGCTTCTGCCGTGGGAAATATCTCGCTCAGTGAATCGCCCCGAATCCATATACCGAGCGATGCCGAAGGCATTATTACTGTTGGCGGAATTGACTCCCTCTACAACCACTGGAAAGGTCCAGCTACTTTTTCTGGTTATTATCCAACACCCGACCATAGCGTGAAAAAACCAGAAATCATGTCTCTCGCTGCAGCTTCTGTGGTCATCGACCCCGACTCGACAAATTCGTACCTCTACTCCTTCGGTACATCGGGTGCTACGGCAATGGTCTCGGGAATCTGCGCACTCCTTCTCGAAGCACACTCAAACTGGACCGTTGATTCGGTTAGAAATGCACTCTTTAATACTGCGAGTCATGCGACAACACCATCAGACTCAATGGGGTATGGCTGGCCTGATGCCTATGCAGCATTCAATTTCTCACCTACCGATTTTGACATCACACCAGAAAATGCTTTTCTCACCCCTTATCCAAATCCCTTCATTCCGAGTCAACACGGTACCATATACATTCCATTTAAACTGATCATGTCTCATTCAGTCGAGCTTCGTATATATTCTCTGAGTGGTCGATTAATAAAAACAGAAGAGAGAGAGGGTCTTCTCTTACCTGGACAGTATACAGACCAGGATCCAGAATCTTCTCATGCGGCATTTATGTGGGATGGTATTGACGAGGATGGAGAAGAAGTTGCCAGTGGCCTCTACTACTGTCTGTTACTCACTCGGGGTGGTAGGAATGATATCGTGAAGATAGCAGTGGTACGCTAACCATAAAATGTCAAATAACAAATGCCAAATGCCAATTGAATGTCAAAATCCAAAATGCCACAAAATTTATTAAAAGACTTTTCATCACTTAAAAATTGGTCATTGGAAATTTATTTGAAATTTGTAATTTGACATTTGTCATTATTAAAGAACTTTCCTTCGCCACTTCGTCTTAATAACCGAGAGTGGCAGATCAATCAATTTTTTCTTCCCCGCATACACTCTCAGGAATTTTTCTTTTATTGTGTTTCCGATTTTTGTAATTGGTAACTCATGAAAGATTTCGCATATACTATTTGCATGCTTTTTGTGTACTTCTACTAAAAACCGGGTATTCGATTCGGCAAAGAGGATAAAATCGTGGCGCCGTTTCTGACCCGAAAAACTGATGTGATCTAAATTAATGAGAGCGCCAATATCTCCGCTGAATGCCATCTCGCTCATGGCGAGCCCAAGTCCTCCTTCTGATAAGTCGTGGCATGAGAGAATGATTCCCTTCTGTATGGCATCGTGTAATCTTTTCATAATTTCTGGCGCACGTTTTAAATCAACATCTGGCACCGTTCCACCATCTATACCCAAAAGCCTGAAATACTCAGAACCGCCGAGCTCGTCCTTTGTTTCGCCAATTAAATAAATATCACTATCATCATGTTTGAAATCCATTGTGATACACACATCGATATTCGGCACAATACCTATTGCAGATATGAGAAGCGTAGGAGGAATGAGGTAACTCGTGCCATGCTTATCAACCCATTCATTATTCAGACTGTCCTTTCCAGAAATAAACGGAACGCCAAAAGCCTTTGCCGCATCATAACAGCCACGCGCTGACATGACGATGTCACCGAGCACCTCCTCGCGCTCTGGTGAGGAAAAGCAGAAATTATCAAGCATTGCTGCCTTACGTATATCACCGCCGGTTGCAACCAGATTGCGTAATGCCTCATCGATAACTGATAGTGCCATTCGGTAGGCATCGAACCTGCCATACGATGGATTTATGCCACAGGAAATCGCTATCCCTCTCTTTTTATCGAGCCTCGGTTTTATGACAACCGCATCCTGGGGGCCAATACCATCGACTCCGACCAGTGGTTTTATAACACTCCCTCCTTGAACTTCATGGTCGTATTCTCGTATGACCCACTCTCGAGAACATGAATTGAGACTGCTCACAATTTCTAAAAGTATTGAGTTGAACTCTATTGGCTTTGGTACGTCATATACCTGCGGTTTTTTTCTTTTCAATCGCGCTTTTTTTAATGGCATCGGTAATCCATTATGTAAAAAATCCATGTCGAGGTCGCACACCTGTTTATCTTCATAGAAAAGTGTTAGTCGATGATCGTCGGTAAACTCACCGATGACGGTCGCCTCAACGCTTTCACTTTGGAAATACTCGACCACCCTTTTGAGATGTTGTTGTGGAACAGCCAAAATCATTCTTTCCTGAGATTCGGAAATCCAGATCTCGCGTGGCGAGAGTCCTTCATATTTCAATGGAACACGGTCGAGATAGACTCTCACGCCGGTATTCTTAGCCATCTCGCCAACTGCACTCGAGAGACCGCCGCCGCCGCAGTCAGTAACCGAACTCAAAATTCCTTCATCGCTCACACGCAGCAAACAATCCATACATCTCTTTTCCATGATTGGATTACCGATTTGCACACATGACTTTTCTGACTCCTGTGAGAGTTCTGCCGAGGCAAAGGTTACACCATGAATCCCATCACGGCCGGTCCTCCCTCCGACGAGAAGCACCGCATCACCGGACTTTGCTGCCTTGGCAATGCGATCTTTACGCAGAAGCCCGACGCAGCCACAGTAAACCAACGGATTGTACAGAAAATCCTCATCAAAGTAGAGTCCGCCACTGGCGGTCGGGATACCCATTCTGTTACCATAGTCTCTGACGCCCAAAATCACTCCCTTAATAATTCGATGGGGGTGGAGTATTCCTTCGGGCAATTTTCTGTAGTCCAAATCAGGAAGCCCAAAGCAAAATACATCGGTATTCAATATTGGTTTTGCTCCGAGCCCGGTACCGAGAATATCACGGATAACGCCTCCAATCCCCGTTGCGGCTCCACCATATGGTTCTAATGCAGACGGATGATTGTGCGTCTCTACCTTAAAACAAACACCATATTCTTCATCGAATTCGATCACGCCGGAATTGTCATGAAATACTGAGAGACACAACCGATGATTAATCTCGTTCGTCGCTCGCATGATCGTATTTTTTAAGAGATTTTCAATCTTTTCACCATCGAGGAGAATATTACCTAAGAAAGTTTTGTGTCGGCAGTGTTCACTCCAGGTCTGGGCGAGCGTTTCTAATTCGACATCAGTAGGCATTCTTGTTTCTTTATCAAAGTATTCTTTGATCGTCTCCATTTCCGTCTTTGAAAGCGATAACCCCATGTCGCGACTGATCTGCATCACGTCTTGATCGAGGTTGATCGTAAGAACCTGTAACGTGTATGCCGCTGGTTTATGTACTTCTTCTTTTGCATGCCGTATGTGCTGAATGAGGGGATTATAGAGGAAGAGACTCGCACGCTCCTTAAGATGTTCCTCATCAAAGGTTCCCTTGAAAATATAATTCGTAGCTGTTTTCACGGTATCGATGGTTATACCCAAATCAGCAATCGCCTTTTTAATGCTGTCTTCCATCGGGTCAGTCACACCAGGGTTATACAAAATTTCGAAGCCCTCAGCCTCACCAAGGGTATATTCCTCTACGACAGGGTCACATAAGAGTTCCTCCGCAATAAACGCAATCTGTTCTTGAGAGACATCGGCGCTTATGTAGTAAACATCTCTTACCTCGACATCTTCGATACCAGTAATACCAAACGATTTGAATTCTTCTTTCACATATGTACCACGACGATCATCTCTCCGTCTAATTTCAATGCGATACATACACTGAACTCCTTTGCGACTTTGACATCATTTCCTAATGGATAAATTTGAATCTTACGATACGCGTCGCTACGATAAATAAAATCAAGAGGAGAATGATCACAGGGATTTCAATGAGAAAATTACGTTCCTTTTTTCCTGGTGGTGAGAGCTCACTCTTTCGCGAAACGAAAAAGGTCTTGCGGCGCCTCTACCTCCTTCAGCAACTCGATTGCCTTCTTGACCAAAGGATCATTCATGACCCTTATCCGATATCCTTCTTTGAGACCCCAGAGATTTGTGAAAATTTCTAGTTTCAGTCTCTGTTTAAATGCCGTCTTGGCCGAATCAAATTGTGCCTCAGTAAATTCTATATTTTTTTCGAGTAGATACACGGTGAAATCTTTCAGCATCTTGTCACTTACCTTAAAGTCCTTGTCAATGTCTTTATGCGTAGCCGTATACTGAACGACATAATCAAAGATCAATCCTTTGGATATAACATCGATTTCCAGTTTCGTTAACGTCGGCGGCGTAATAATAATATCTGGTGTGATACCACCTTCACCATAGACTTTTCGCTTGAGCGGACCCAAAGTTATAAATGTTTTCTCGACCTTTGAAGTATCTTTTTCGACCACAGTTCCTTGTAAATCCCCTGGTTTATCAATAGATCTACCCGATGGTGTATACCAACGGGCAGTGGTGAGCTTGAGTGCACCACCATCTTCAAGCGGAATAATGGTTTGCACTGAACCCTTGCCGAAGGTATTTGTGCCGATGATAAGACTTCTCTCCCAATCTTGCAATGCACCAGCAACAATCTCAGAGGCTGATGCCGAACCACCATCTACCAGAGTAACCATCGGGAATAACCCGTATGAGTACGTTTTTTGCGATCGAAATGTCGTTCCGCGTTCGATTCTCCCTCTTGTCACCACAATATCTTTGCCTGTTGGAAGAAACAGTTCGCTGACGGCAATACCCTCGTGTAAATAACCACCAGAATTGAGCCGGAGATCTAAGATAATTTTTTCGGCGCCAAGTGAAATGAGAGAATCGAGTGCCAACTTCAGCTCAGCATCTGCTTTGCGGTGAAAATTTGCTAGCTGAACATAGCCCGTGTTGCCGTCGATCATCCCATAATAAGGAACCGCATCTAATTTAATCATTGCCCTGATGATTTCAACATCAAATGGGGCATCAATAGTAGGCCGTCGTATCGTGAGAATAACCGTTGTCCCTGGTATACCCCTAATTTCACGGACAACTATATCAACACCCTTCCCCTCGGTCGGCATGTCGTCAACCTTGATAATCGCATCACCAGGCAGTAAACCAGCGCGATAAGCGGGGGTTCCTTCGAGAGGCGATATTATGGTAATCTCCTCATTGCGCTTACCAATTGTGGCACCGATGCCCCCGAATTCTCCTTCGGTGGTTATCCTGAATGCTTCGTATTCCTCTTTTGTCAAATAATCGGTATGGGGGTCATTGAGTGCCTCAATCATACCATCAATCGCACCTCTTATCAACGCGTCTGATGAGACTGTATCGACATAGTTGTTTTCCATCTCGCTCAGTATCTTATTGAAAATACGAAGCAGTGAATAGGTGTCCGACTTCGCCCATAATCGACTTCCGATGAATATACCACATATCATCGACACCGATACCAACAAAATAAATAGTTTTCTCATAATGCGTACCCCTTTCTCGTTAAAAATTCTTGCACATAATGTATAACTTCACTTCTCAAAGCATCTATTGATTTTTCACCATCGAGTACTTTAATTCTCTTTTTCGCGCGTCGGGCGAGTCGCATGTAACCATCGCGCACCTTTTGATGATACTGTTCACCTTCTGTCTCCATGCGGTCATACACCGTACCTCGCTCGCGGCCCTTTGTGACATCCACATCGACGATGAACGTCAAGTCGGGTTTGATACCTGCGGTTGCGAAACGGTTAAAAACGGCCATGAGGCGCTCGGGTAAGCTGCGTGCATGGGTTTGATACGCGTAGGTAGAATCGGCAAACCGGTCTGATACCACAACCTTCTTTCCTTGAATTGCTGGAAGGATTCTTTCATATGATAACTGGCTGCGTGCAGCTAAAAAAAGCAACACCTCACACGTTGGATGCATTTCTCGATGTTCGAGAGCTAAAAGTATTTCTCGAATTTTTTCACCGATACGAGTACCGCCAGGTTCACGGACAAAAATATGAGGTACCTTCTTCTCTTGTAGCCACTCGACGAGTGCCTCGGCCTGAGTTGTTTTCCCAGAACCTTCAACGCCTTCAAAAGTGATAAATATACCTCGCTTGACGCCCTGCATGGGCCGAACCTACCGCTTCTTTTTTACCTTCATGCCATACTTTTTTATAAAATGTTCAGTCTTTTCACGACACATATAATCAGGAAATTGAACCGGGGGTGATTTAAAAAAATAGCTGGAGGGTTCAACCATTGCTCCTGAAAGTCTATTGTTCAGGGCCAATTTTGCACATCGAATCGCATCAATGACGACGCCGGCAGAATTTGGTGAATCCCAAACCTCGAGCTTCAATTCGATATTCAGTGGAACGTCACCGAATGTTCTACCCTCGAGCCTCATGTGTGCCCATTTTTTGTCCTTTAACCAAGCCACATAATCTGACGGACCGATGTAAATATTCTCCTCACCAATATCATATTTCAAGAGTGATGTCACTGCTTGAGTCTTTGAAATTTTTTTCGATGCCAGTCGCGAACGCTCGAGCATATTTAAGAAGTCGGTATTGCCACCAACATTCAGCTGTGATGTCCGTTCGAGTTTAACCCCACGATCATTAAACAGATTAACCAAAACGCGATGCAGAATCGTTGCGCCGACCTGTGATTTTATATCATCACCGAATACGGGCACGCCATTTTCAATAAACCGCTTCTGCCAATATTTCTGGCTTGCAATGAAAACCGGTATGCAATTAATGAAGGCACACCCGGCGGTCAGCACCTGCTCAACATACCACTTTGTCGCCTCCTCGCTCCCAACCGGTAAGAAATTTATGACAACATCTGTTTTCGTATCTTTCAGGAGTCCCACGATATCAGCGGTCGGCCCAGGCGCTTTTTGGATGATTTGCGAAAGATACAAACCAAGACCATCATGTGTCATGCCCCGAACGACAGGCACGTTCAATTTTGGAACATCACAGAATTTATACGTGTTGTTAGGCTTCGTAAATATCGCCTCGGCTAAGTCTTTTCCTACCTTATTTTTATCAATATCGATGCCGAACGAAAATTCAATGTCCCCAACGTGATAACCGCCAAGCCGTGTATGCATTATACCTGGAATAATTGTACCTTCTTTAGCATTTCTATAGTAGTACACGCCTTGTACCAAACTTGATGCGCAGTTACCGACTCCGATGATTGCAACTTTTATCTTAGCCATCAATCCTCCTCATCCATAATTTTACATTTTTTTCAGTAAATGTCAAGACACCGATGGTTCGCCATCACGTAGCAAGTTCGGTTACTCAATGACTTCATTCCATCATCTCATCGAGGTTGTCTGACCCGCCATACACCGCAATAGAAAGGCTCAGAAGATACATAGACTTGCTCTCTCTCTGGAAACGACAATAAGACAGCACGACAGAGCCCTTCCATTTCTTCATCACGCGCAATACAGGCAAAAAAAATATTTTTGTTGAGGGTACTATAGTTATCCAGTGATAGTAAATGTCGCCGTGATTCAAATGGTGCCCAAGAAACATAGTTAATATATGGGTTAAACAGTTCATAGACTTCTTTGTTGCAGAGTACGAGGTCTGCGTCTTCTGTGTGCATATAGATCAGATCCCGATAGTAGATTTCTTGTTCTAAAAATTGCTGGTGCTTATAGTGAATAATAACAGACAGAAGACATAAAATACACAGTGCAAAAAAAACAGATTTTTTCACGAACCGCATTTTATTGATAACACCAATGTATGGAATGAGAAGTAATGGTAACACAGGTAACACATATCGCTGACCACGGATGAGCGATTCAAAAAAAGTGTCACCCCGATCAATAAATCCGAGAAATGAATACGATATAATAAACACAAGGCTTAACAGGATAAAAAACCATTTCTCTCTAATTCCTGAAAAAATAGGAAGGACTAAAAAGAATGGGTAGAGAATATTTGTATAAATAAAAAGCTGTTTCACGACACTCCAGAACCGATGTAGAGAAAACTCCATGCCATAGGCATTAAAGGGACCGAACACCGTCTGAAAAAAGACAAGGTGGTACACAATGAGCGGGATGAGCGCAATTATAACTCCCATGGATGATTGAGCGAGATTACGCCACTCAGCCCTGAAGACAAGTATCACGCCAAGTGTGGCGGGTACGAGTAAAGATGGGTATCTTATTGATATGCTCATGCCGAGCACAATACCGGCAATAAAATATCGCTTCTTTATAGAATAGTAAATACCAATGAGAGTAGCAATGGTAGCAGGTAAATCACTCAGGAGGGTGCGTGAATATAATATAAAAGCGGGGTGAAATAGAAAAAAAAGGGCGTACATTCTAGGCAGTCGATAATGTTGAAGCATCTT
>CP070664.1:70673-80747 GCA_020355325.1 Caldifarciminota bacterium | reverse complement strand
TTCATAGCTCCACGTATAGGAGAGCGTATCGGGTTGTTCGGGACAAATAAGTTTTAGTTGAATGGTAGAATCGATATCACTCGGTAATCGACCTACTTCGACGACATTACCCTGTGGGTCTATCTTTCGATACCAGACACCAAGAACATAGTACGTCGGCAGACTGTAATTAAGTTCAATCACGTTATCAAAAGGATTGAACAGGTAAAATTCACTAAGGCCCTGGAATTTTCTATCAAAAAATCCTTCTTTGTAATTTGTAGGATTTGTCTGCTCATCAGGAACATTATCATCATTGATATCTAGATATGCCTCACCAGCATAGGTAACGACATTAACATTATTGTTGTAGGCATTATTATCGTCAACCCAGACTTGGAGCTCAATAATCGAGTCAGTGGTGCCGAGCCAGAAGAAACGGCGCCGTGCGTACTGTCGGGCCCAAATGGTATCATAATCTGCGCTGATCGTACCTTCGATTTCTATCTCCTGCGTCTGTGTCTGCTCCTTAGAGGCAATCGCGACTAAGTCGAGGGGACCAAATTTCGCAGTCGACTTAAGACCGAAGAGTCCACGATGTGACGGAATGTCACCGGTATAAGTGGTTGGCGGAATTGAAAGTTGCGTGTCACCACCTTCAATTTCTTGAATAATCTCATCCTCCCTGCCTGTATAGGTAACCGTAATTTTGTTTTTCGTTTCCTGGATCCGTTCGGAATTATGGTCAATGAAAACCCTCATCCTGTCGCCAACCTGTCCATCAAGATTTATTGCCATTTCTTGTTTCATCTCGAGTTCGGGCAACAACGATGGCCTCGTCTGACCTGGAAGATTTGACAAGAATGTCTCACTACCTCCGAGCGTTATCTTTACATGACCACCGACGTCGAGTTTACCAGTCTCACCCATAAACTCGCTGAATTTACCTTTTGGCAAGGGAATTTCGAATGTCCCAAATAATCCCTTATTCGCATAACCTCCTTTCTTTGCCATATCTCTCTGTAACTCTGATTGAAGCAACTGTTTATTACGTAGCATCAAACCAGAACGAAGATAATCAGCCACACTAACGATACTGTCGACATTGATCAAATTACCATGAAAATAACGTGCGTAGATTAAAAAGTTCCCATCATCACTTGTAAATACTCTCGTCTCATATGGAGTTATGAGTTGTACGAATAGAAAAATTGAAATTAAAAAATTCATAGAAAAGAATGTATTTTTTTCGCGATCCCTTCGGCGTCGAGACCATTCACTTTTAAAAGAATCTGTCGTGAACCATGCTCAATAAATGTATCAGGCAAACCTATGTGTCGAACTTTTATTGAGGCATTAATCTTCTCATAAAATTCACAAATTGCGCTTCCAAAACCACCAGCAATTGCATTTTCTTCCACTGTTACGATTAACTTGACCTTCTTGATGACTCTTTGTAGCATATTACTATCCAATGGTTTTGCGAAGCGCGCATTAATAAGTATCGGCTCTATCTTCTTCGCTTTCAAGAGAGGCAATGCCGCCTGTGATTCCTTGACCATTGAACCGATGGCAATCACCGCCACACCTTTACCATCTTGCAGAACCTCCCATGTACCGACGGCGATCGGTTCCGGATTATTATTTTTCACCTCATCGCATGAACCTCTTGGATAGCGAATAACAAATGGCCCTTCTCTGTAATGTATAGCAGTTTTCAAAAGAGCAATGAGCTCCTCACCATTCTTTGGAGCACTCACAACAACATGAGGAATACACCTAAAATACGAAAGGTCAAAGGGTCCGTGATGCGTTGGGCCATCCTGGCCAACAAGGCCAGCACGGTCGATAGCAAAAATAACTGGCGCTTTTTGTAAACAAACATCATGAATGATTTGGTCATATGCCCTCTGTAAGAAGGTCGAATAGATTGCACACACTGGAATGTATCCCTCTATAGCGAGTCCTGCTGCCATGGTTACGGCGTGCTGCTCTGTGATGCCAACATCAAAGAATCGATCTGGAATCTCTTCTCTAAATTTCACGAGACCAGTCCCGAGACACATGCCTGCGGTTATTGCAATAATTTTATCGTTCTCCTTCGCAAATCGTACAATTGCATCACCAAAAACACTCGTGTATGATTTCGACTTAGATTTTACCTCTCCAGTTTCTTTGCAGAAAGGACCGACGCCATGGAACGTTTCGGGACGAGTCTCAGCAATCTTAAATCCTTTACCCTTCTTGGTTACCACATGAATCATCCTTGGTCCTTTCATCTCTTTCATCCGTGAAAAGGTGTCAATCAAATCACCAAGTTTATGGCCATCGAGAGGGCCGATATAACGAAATCCCAATTCTTCAAAAATGACTGATGGAGCATACATTCCTTTCAAACCTTCCTGGATTCTCTTCGCCAAATTTCTTCCTCGATCTCTAAAATAGGGAGACAATCTTCCCAAAAATTTCCAAAGATCGTCACGAAAACGATTATAGGTACGTGTGGTGATTACTCTCGTTAAATATTGAGAAAGTGCCCCAACCGTTTCTCCAATAGACCGTTCATTATCATTGAGTACAACAATAATATCTTTTTTAAGATGGCCAATATGGTTCAACGCTTCAAACGCCATGCCTGCTCCCAGTGAACCATCGCCGATAACACTGATGATGTGGAAATTATCTCTCCGAAAGTCTCTCGCAAGAGCAAATCCTGTTGCTGCAGAGAGTGAGGTTGATGAATGTCCTGTATCGAAAACATCGTATCTTGACTCTGTTTTTTTTGGGAAACCGCTAATGCCCTTATAGGTTCTCAGTGTATGAAATTTATCACAACGCCCTGTAATGAGTTTTTGTGCATAGGTCTGATGCCCAACGTCCCAGATTATCTTGTCACACTCAGCATCGAATACTACATATAGAGCGAGTGTCAGTTCAACGACACCCAATGAGGGTGCAACATGCCCCCCGGTTTCAGCACACGTATTAATAATGGCCTCTCGAATCTCTCGTGCAAGAATGTGTAACTCCTCGAGACTCAATTTCTTCAGGTCGTTTGGATCTTTAATCTTTTTGAGAATCGCCATGTTAGTATGTTCGGTTGAGCACAAAATCGGTTAATGCATGAAATATTTCGAAATTTTTTCCAAGAGTAGAAAACTTTGCTTTTGCCAGTTCTGCATATCGTTGAGCGCGGAATCGTGTACCATCCAATCCATAAATTGAAGGGGCAGTCAACTTCCCACTGACAATATCCTTCCCCGGCGTTTTACCGATTTTATCTTTTTCTCCTATGACATCCAAGATATCATCGGTATACTGGAAAAGCATACCCAAACACAACCCTGCATTATACAGCATATCAATCGTATTTTTTGGTGACTGAGCCATAATCGCTCCAACTTTCACTGATACCGCAATAAATTTCGCAGTTTTATTAAGATGAATTTCCCTCAAAACCTTTGGTGATAATGTTTTTTTTTCATCAATATCGAGAGTCTGTCCGTAAACAATACCCTTTGGACCGATTATCTCACTCACTGCCTTTATCGCTGCAAATTTCTCACGTATCAAACCATTACCCTCCGTGAAAAGTTCAAATGCATAGGCAAATAAACCATCTCCCGAAAGGATTGCCCTCGCTTCACCAAATTTCTTGTGTGCGGATGCCTTTCCCCTTCTCAAATCGTCATTATCAATGGCCGGCAAATCATCATGGATGAGCGAATAGGTATGAATAAACTCAAGCCCACAGGCAATAGGTAATATTGTATCAATATCCGAACCACCACATGATTCAAAACTCGCAATTGAAAGAATTGGCCTGATTCTCTTACCACCATCAACTGAGTAATACATTATCTGAAAAAGTGGATTTTTATGAGTAAAATATTTGAGAATAGCACTATCCACAATCTTTTTTTTCTCTAAAAGATATTTTGCAATATCGATATTCGTCATGATATTTCGAGCGTTATCATTCTAACGCAAAATAATTATTTGTCAACAACTATATATAGAACACTCTGAAAAAAATATTTCCGAGCTCCCTCATCACAGTGATAACAAAATTTCCCTTGCTGGGCAACAATAATCTTCGCATTCATTATCGTATCTGCGTAATTGTACGCAATTCATCAACAATGTCAACAAGAGTAAAAACAGGTAGTACATTGACTTAAATGAGTTATTTAATATAATTAAGTTCATGAATATTAACACATTCCTTTCAACGACGCGGGAAAAGTTACTCAAAAATGTAGTTTGGATCATAATTGGTATTGGTACTATTATGAGAATTGCCCAGTATTTATACAATCGGTCACTCACCGAAGGAGAAGCGGCTCTCGCAATTAATATTGTTCAGCGTTCATATACAGAACTATTCAAACCTTTAGATTTTGCACAAGCTGCTCCAGTAGGATTTTTATTACTGCAAAAATCTTTAATGAACATCATGGGAAATAATGAATTGACACTCCGTTTATTACCCCTCGTTGCCAGCATTGCTTCGTTGTTTCTATTTCTCGACGTAGCAAAAAAATCAATAAGTGGTAAAGCAATACCTATTGCCCTCATCCTCTTTACCATCGGTGACCATCTGATTTATTTCTCATCAGAGATTAAACAGTACTCGAGTGATGTGACGATAACACTCTTGCTGATTTTTCTGGGGCTCACCCTACTCGAGAAAAATTTCCGCATGAACTGCTTCATACTATTCGGTGTAGTCGGCGCGCTCTCCCCCTGGTTTTCTCACCCTGCGGTTTTCACCTTTTATGCTGTTGCTGCTGTCCTACTCTTCTATCTGGTACGTCGACGGCAACGTGTACGAATGACGTGGTTGATTTTTATCGGCATAATCGGGACGGTGAGTCTCTCCATTAACTACCTCGTATCTCTACAGACCCTGAGTCAACACGAAGGTTTATTACAGGTATGGAGTAAGAGCTTTATGCCTTTACCCCCAACCTCGCTCGCCGACATTCAATGGTTCGCGTATGCATTTGCTCGTATTTTTAAAAACCCCCTTGGATTATTTTTCTATGAACTACTCTTAGCAGTGCTATCATTTTTGGTCGGCATCATTGTTCTTTATAGTAAAAAAAGAAGGACAGTATACATGCTCCTATTACCGATACTATTTGCGTTACTCGCCTCCGGTTTTCGTAAGTATCCATTTCAGGGAAGGCTCTTATTGTTCATCGCCCCCTTAATGTTTCTCCTTATTGCCGAGGGCATATATTTTATACGTCATAGCACGGCCAAAAACTCGAACATCATTGGTATAGCACTAGTTGTAATACTCCTCATCCACCCCATCTTGCTCGCTGGTTATCACCTCATAAGACCGCGGGCTCCAGAAGAACTACGGACTGTGATTTACTATCTTCGTGAGCACCACGAGGAAGGCGACTGTATCTACTTGTATTATGCTGCGCAGAATGCTTTTCGTTACTATTCCGATAAACTTGGCTTTGCTGAAGACGAGTATATTATCGGTGTCGAAGCACGGGATAATTGGATAAATTACTATAAAGATTTAGAAAAACTCAGAGGTGTTCAGCGGGTATGGATTGTCTTCTCACACATTGCTACATGGGGCGGTGTTGATGAAGAAAAACTATTTCTCTCGTACCTTAATATTCTCGGCACACCGCTCGATGCCTTCAGGGCATCCGGGGCATCGGCCTACCTCTATAATCTAAGTAGCAATCCATAGCAGCGCGCAACGAGTCGCGCGCCTCCATAAAGATAGGTTAAATGGTCAGAATTTAGATGAGGTTCCCGGATTGACTAATTATTACACTATCCAACCAAGTTTCTTATATTCTGTGTATATCATGGACATGATTCGCCTGGGATTCGGGAAATCTCGAACCCACTGCAAACCTTGTTCGCGTTTTTTATGTCTGAGCTCGATATCGTACAAAAGATTATGCAACACAGCTTCAAAATTCTTTTTTGTTGCCTTGATAAATGGGTGTCCAGACAACAGGTGCTCATATTCATCCGGAATTTCAGTAATTGTAGGAATACCGAGAGCAAGAAACTCTAAGCCGCTTCGACCGTAGCCAGTCCCAGCATAATTACCGATCTGGTCAATGCCGATGTCACAGGTTGCCTTGAGTTCCATACATTTTCTGTGGGGAACTCCCTCGATGAGCAAAAATTCAAAATGTATCTTCTCTTGTAATCTATGAATTGCATCGATGATGTCTTTGGTCCCCTTCGCAGTCCTCCGCGTTGGTGAATGACCAACCCTCAACGTACGGTTTTCCTGCAGGCGTGGCACAATCTTTTCTGTCTCGAACGGTATCGGTATAAACACCAACGACGGGTCAATTTTTGTGTGGTCGAGTTCTGAGGTAATTTTCAATTGCGCATACTCTTTTAAGTACGGATTCATACCATATTTCCGTAAATCGGTGCCAAAAAAATGGGTGACAATATGTTTGTGTTTTATTTTTTTAAGCATTCTATCGCCATATAGAAAGGGAACATCTCCATCAAAATGGTAAATATCAAAATCACCAAGCATATGTCTATTCCACGCCCTATGCACGCTCCAAAACCAGATAATATCTCTCGATTTAAGAAACATCCTATGCAGAGTACCTTCGCCTTTGATCTTCAGTTTCAATTCATGTTCAAGCACATTAACATTCTCCCGACCAGTAAATCGTCTTATCGCGCGCATAAGTTGTGAATTGAGCAACGGATAGTTTAAGAGAACTCCATTAGGAAAACCCAATGTCGAAGGCGTCATTGTGGCAAGAAAGCCCTCATCACCAAAGAATGCATGGCAACGGCTTAACAGTCCGGGGACATCCTGAAAATTCTCGAATGTAAAGTGCAAAATCCTCATATCGCTGTATGCCTTCTTTTTCTTAACACATTCTTGAAACGTAATTTAAGGAGTCTTATCAGTTTTTTCAGTTTACCCATATCAGTAATCTTTTTGATTCCCATCTTGAAGCCTTTCCAACCCCTAAATCTCCGACCAAATATCCTCAACGCTATCTCTTCGAGTTCATCGAATCCTAACCGAGGTTGAATTAAAACTGGCACACATCCAGCCTGTAGTATCGCTTCGAGCCGTTTATCATGGTACGGTAGACTCCACTCAAAATTATGAGGTAAGAATTCATTTTTACGGGCATACATTTCCAAATAGGTCCCGGGATATATCCTCACGCCGGCACCGCTTGCCACGGCTGTTATTTGGTGCTGATGCTTATCGATAAATGCAAAGGTCTCTTCAACATCATCCATTGTCTCACCGATGTGTCCAAACGAAAAAAAGACCTTTGTTTTCATGCCGACGCCATTGCACAGTTCTAAAAGCTTTTCAGCCTGTTCGATGGCCATTCCCTTGCGCATGAGATTAAGAACCTTCTGACTCGCCGACTCAATACCAAAATTCACATAATAACATCCTGCGTGTTTCATCTTTTCGAGGAGTTTTCGATCGACTGTGCCCACCTTTATCTCACATTCCCAAGGGAAATCAAGATCCCGTCGTACGATCTCATCGCATAAAGAGTCAATGTGTTGTCTCTTAATCGTCAATGTGCTATCAAAAACTTTTATGCCTTGAAAACCATAATTTTTAAAAAGGAATTCAATCTCATCGACAACGTTTTTTGCAGAACGAGTTGTCACTTCGTAGTTGAACATTCTGCTTGCAGAGCAAAAACTGCATTTATAAAGACAGCCGCGTGATGTAATGAGAGAAATACCATTTTTACTGACGAATTCCATAGGGACATAATATTTTGTCATATTGAGGAGATGATAGGCTGGCATGCCGAGACTGTCGAGTGATTTAATACGTTCCGTAGGTTGATTTTCAATAACTTCGCTGTTGTCGCGGTAGCTGATACCTCTTACGTTTTCTATTTTTTTACTATCTCTGAAGCAGTTGAGTAATTCCACAGTGGTCTTTTCACCCTCCCCTCTCACAACAAAATCAATTTCTTTGATGTTCTTCAGTGTATCACGCGCAGTAAATGTAGCATGAACGCCACCATAAATCGTCACAATTTCTTTGTTAAAATTTTTTGCCTCCATTGCTAACCGGAAAGATTCGAAGCGTGTATGGCTTGTACCAGAGATACCTACAAATCGAGGCTGATACAGACTCAACCAGTAGTACAGTCCTTGATCTTCTACTTCAAGGTCGACAATCTTTACCGAGAAACCGTGCCTCTCGAGATTTACTGCAATGTGCGCCAAACCTAACGGCGGCATCTTTTCGAAAAAACCACCTGTTTCCTTGGGGTTGACGAGGAGAATGTCGATCATAAAAGACACGTTGTTCGATATATGGTGACGATGCCCGTTTCGTTTATCGTTTTTCGTATGCCGTTCATATACGATTTTTTAGCCATACAACGATGCCGTGAGACGATACGGGTTGCCATGCCATACAACGAAAAACTTTTAACTGAATATGTCATGCTTCCAGCTGCGTGTTTGCATATCAAAATTGTCTATCAACCAAACGCACTTCTGAGTGCTTCCTCAATCGGTGTCTCCTTATATCCCAGCATTTCTTTTGCCTTTGTATTATTACCGGATAGCTCTATCTTACCTGTACTCACTTTCTTGGCTGATTTTCCAGAAATCTTTTGAATCTCTTCTGTAAGGATCTTCACTTCCACAGCACCACCGCACACATTGATAACCAGATTTCCTTTTAAGTCGCGTAACATGATCAAGGGTTCAATAACGTCATTAATAAATGTAGGAGTAATGACACCATATGCTGTATCGATCATGTCGCCAGACGCGATTGACTTCGCCAAATCCGTAATGTATCCCTGATTCATATTCTTACCAAATGGGAAGAAGAGCCGTGCTACATGTAAAGTGTATAATTTTTCATAAAATTTGAAAATTTTCTCTGCTTCAAATTTTGTTGTCGCGTAGAAACTGTGAGGATTAAGAAAAGTATTCTCATCAACTGCCTTTCCCTTACCATAAACTTCACCGGTCGAGAGATACACAAATGTTGAGGTACCGACTCTCTTTGCCCAATCTAATAAGAGTATAGTAGCAAGCGTATTAGATTTGAACAACTTTAGAAATGAGCCGCTATATACTTCAAAGATATGAAATACATTTTTCACTCGCTTTGGTAAATTCCTATCGAAATGCATATCCTCATCAAATTTCACGAATCCGTACTTTAGATTCGGTTTACCAATGAACGACATCGGAACCTCTTTTGGCGAAGAGAAAATGGTGTAGACCGATTCACCTCTTTTTAACAATTCAAAAATTAATCTCTCTCCGAGACCAAATGGGCATGTAATTAAATTCATGAAATCCATAACTTTATTATATCCTCAATTACACATCCGTCAATAAATAGGTTTCAGTACAATCTTACGCGAGATGGGTTTTTATTAATCTATGTACTCTATACAAAATGTCATATGTATTATAAGATACATAACTTGGTACTATTTTTTTATTAAAATAAATATTGGCAAGGTTATACTCGTTAATCTTTAAAAATTTTTTAGATACATACCAGTCAAAAAACGATGGCCGATTAACAAATACTTGTGGTATCTCCATAATCGCCGCCTCGAGTGAGGCTGTACCCGAGGAGGTAATGAGCAAATCACAATTTTTCATTGCCTGATAACGATCCTTCGTGACAACCTTTGCATATGGAACAGAATCGTACAATCGTTGCGATGACTCAGGATAGCGAATCAAACAAAACTCCACATCGGTTCTTTCTTGAACAACTCTTTTCATCACCTCAACCATTATTGGCAGGTTCCTATTAATCTCGCTCTGTCGAGATCCAGGCATGAAACCGATTCTTTTGCTAACATCACTTCTCTTAAATTTCTTTAACTCGTCAAATAATGGATTTTCAAAATATACAGTTTCAATACCCCTCTTTCTGTAGAATGCATACTCAAACGGAAAGACCGAGATGGCGGTATCAACCCATTTTTTAATAAAAAATTTTCTAAATTCTCCCCATGCCCAGATTTGCGGCGGTAGAAAATAATAAACAACACACCCCAATTTCTTGGCATATTGACACAGTAATAGATTCATTCCTGTGTA
>CP070664.1:65044-70573 GCA_020355325.1 Caldifarciminota bacterium | reverse complement strand
TTTAATCAATACCAATAACCTTCTTTTGCTCCACCTCCAACCTGACTCTTTCACCGGTTGTACCGGAAGAGATGGCTTGTGAAAGAATATGATAATAGAGGTTCGTGCCTCCTTTAGAAATACCCTGACCAACACCAGAATAACCACGCGCATACTTGATCGCCGATCCACTGACAACTGTTGCAAATAAAGGTTGTGTTACAACGGTGACCGTGTAGTTACCGATCGTACCGTCATAATCCGTGGGATCAACACCTGCCGAAAACGCGCTGTCCACTTTGGCGAGTCCAATTTCTAATCCTCCTTCACAGGCTTCAAATGCAACTTGATATCTCTTTTGTCCACCAGTGATACCCAAACCTTTGACCGCAAGATATATCCCCAACGCGGCGATGATCAGTATGAGTATTAATGTGCCGATGGCAACGAGTAATGCGATACCTCTTTTGTAAGTAAAAAATGAACCCGTCCCGCTTCGCTTGACGAGGTCGGGAAAGTTAGAAGTGAGAAGTAAATTTCGTGTTTGTGCTTCGTTAATCGTATTTGGTTGTTCAAATATTTTGTGATTTAGGTATGTAGTCCCGAATTCTACTTGTTGAATGCGGGAATTCACGCCAAATGGCGGAAGTATTTGGGTTTTTCGTTCCGCATCCGGAATTTCGGATGCGAGAATTCTCGCAGTATTGCGAAAGTATTTTAGACTTTTACTTTCGGGGATAAGCATCAAATAAGACTTAAGTCTAGACACAATAAAAGAAAAACAAGAGGCTGCTGCTGTTAAGAAATCGAGTCCAGCCATCCATGTATCTGTTGTGTCTCGTTTAGACTCAAGTCTAGATAAAAATCCTTCTTGAAAATATTTAGTATTAACCATCATTCTCCTGCTCTAAATTATGCAATATTTGTGCCAGCATCGCTTTAAGAAATGGCCGAAATTTAATTACTTTTGAATTTTTAATGCACAAAGCTTTGAAAAAGTTTTCATATATTGGGTAAACTTTTACCCAATTAAAATAGTCTTTATTCTGGAACTGTAAGGGTAAACCGTGCATCTAAATAGGCACCATCCACATCAGTGGCGCGGACCACTATCTCGAATTCTCCAGCTTTTTCGACACTGCCATAGACACGTCCTTCTGCCTGATCAATGGTTATGCCTGGAGGGCTCTCGAGAAGCTCAAAGGTCATGGGATCATTATCAGGGTCAACAATCGGCAATTGATAGGTGATATTCTGATAATTATAGAATATTGAATCAATATCTTGTATGAGAATTGGTGGTGAGTTGCCAATCGTGATATCTACGGTATATGGTGCTGAAACTGCACTACCGTCAAAGGCGTACAATTCAGCCCTGAGAACCGAGCCCTTTTTTAGATTCAGGTTTTTTAATGGAATAGTCGTCGATGTATCAAGAAGTAGTTCAGTGCGGTTCAATGCCCAGTAACAAAAATAGGTCAGTGAATCGTTATCCACATCAAATCCTTCACCCGTGATGGTCAACTCATCTGATGAGGTGAACACAGCGTCTGGTGATATTGTTACGCGAGTGATTTCAGGAGGACTATTACCAACTTTTATCACTGCAGTGTTCACTGGCTCGCCCAACGTTTTACCATCAGAGGGAGTAATCTCTGCATAGAGCATATCACCTCTTTTTACCTCACTCACGTAGAATTCTACACCTTCACCAATCTCCTCATTGTTCAAAAACCATTTAACAGTATAGCTTATCTTATCGCCTTCTTTATCTCCTGCATCGATACGCAGGTTAAGTCGGGAGCCAACTTGTGGATTGTTAGGTATGATGAACGCACTCGTAATGTACGGCGGTGTATTCTCTGGTACACGCGCCTCCTCTTTCTTCTGACCACATTCAACAGTGAACACTATGACGAATAGGAAAAAAATGCTCATTATCTCTTTCATGATCAGTCTCCTCATCTGTTTGCGTTCCATATGCTTATTTGGGTGGCTCGAGGGTAAACTTTGCGTCTATATAGGCGCCCTCTCTATCTGTAGCACGTACTACAATCTCAAAAGCAGTAGTGTCCTCAACACTTCCGTAGATAACGCCTTTTGTCTTGTCTATTTTCAAGCCTTCTGGAGATTCAAGGATTTCAAAGGTTATAGGATCACCGTCCGGATCGATAATCGGCACTGGGAAGTAGATGCTATCGCGCTTATATGGGATTGAATCTAATCCTTCTGCTAGAATTGGATGAGCATTGACCACGTCTATTTCTAAGAGATATGGATGAGAGACTGTGTCACCATCGTAGGCATATAGTTCAGCGGTAAGGTGAGAACCTTTTTTCAGTCTGAGGTTCTTCAACCTTATCGTGGTTGATGAATCTGCGATTCTTTCTGAATAGTCCAAAACCCAGTAACATAGCCATGTTAAAGAATCTCCATCTGGATCGATACCCTCGCCTATTACAGTCAGATTGCCTGTAGACGTTAAGACCGTATCAGGAGAAATCCTGGCTGATGCAATTCGTGGGGGTGTGTTTCCGATGGTGATGATAGGGGTTCTGAGTGCTTCGCCTGTTAGTTTACCGTCGCTGGGAGTGATTTCGGCAAAAATTCGGTCGCCTTTTTTTGCCGCAGTCATCTGGAATTCAAGCCCCGTACCAATCTCTTCGTCATTTAAGAACCACGCGACACGATAGGTGATCTTATCACCTTCCTGATCACCGGCGTCGATACGCAGTGCTACCCGTGAACCGAGTATTGGTGCATCAGGAATGATTTCAGCACTCTTGATGAATGGTGGGGTATTCAGCTTCTCAATGCCGGTCTCTCCTTCTTTTTTCTCCTCGCCACATCTCATAATGAGAAGCACGGAAAGGACCAAGAAGACGCTAATAAAGTTTTTCAATGTAACCTCCTGATACGAACATTTTAATGAGAGACGTTTGAACGTCAATTATAAATTTTCTCTCCACCTCTATGATTGCTTTCTAACCAAAATTGGTGCACCCATACTGCGGTTTTTGGAAAGGGGGTCGGGTCTTTGAAAAAACCTGACCCCTTACTCTCATTTCTCTTTATCTGCCACGCCACAACATAATACCACCACGGGGATTATAGGGGAGTGGTGTTTGAACACCGGTAAGTCCGCCAGCTGTTTGAATAAATACTTTTTCTTGTTCCAGGCCGATATGCATAGCAGGGCCCGAAGGCATATCTCCAGAAATAGCAACGTGCGTCTTGAATTCACCGGTTACGGCTTCGCCCAACATTGCTGTTTTGTAGGCAGTGCCAGTACGATAATAGAGTGCCCACAGATTACCAAGCTGCGGTCCAGTAGTCGTTCCCATACATAAATCTGATATAGGACTCGATTCACCCGTTGTATCTCCTTGCGGGATGAATGTCGTAAAAATGACTGCATTGCCAATGACCAATGGAGTGGTAACCACCCTTTCTCCTGACGGTGACTCGAAGGTGCGATACCAACCAGCATAACCTTCTACGGTCTGTACCAAGTCATCATAGTTGGTCACTCCAGCCATGCCAGCTACTGAATCAGCATATACCTCGACGTCCGTAACGTCTACGAGATCACCAAAGGTAAAGGGTGTAGTAATGCTTGTTGTATCATCCTTAATACCAACGAAGACCATTGTACTCGTATCACTGACATCCGCATTGGCAAAATACTTTCCCGTACCAAAATAAACCCAGATATTACCAAAGTCATCAGTAGCGACCGATCCCTCAGCAGTTATTGGTCTTCCAAGATCGATTACCTGATGGAGTGTCCAGTCTGCCGGGTTATCACTTTCGCGGGTATTTATTCGATAAACTTTTCCACCACCCGAGTTATCATAGGTACCAAAGTAAATCAGGTCTACCGAATAATTTAAGCCCCAATCAGCGCCAAAGATGTTTGTTATGGAGGTATTGTTGTCCGGAATCACTATTTTCCTGGAGAGTGTACCGGTTGCAAGGTCGATAACATAGACGCGCGCCTTCTGGGTACTTTCGCCGTAGAGTGATTGTGGACCAGAACCGAATACCAGAAACCACTTGTTCTTGATCTTTATCACGGTCGGTTGACAGATTGTATAACCGAGACTATCATCGGTGTATTCCCATAATATTTCTGGATAATTGATTGCCTCGGGATTGGTGATATCTAAACAAGAATAGGAAGAACGGTACCAGTTCGTGCCGACCTGTATCTCACTGCCCCCGAATCTCATCCCCGTGATGAGAACCGTACCCCAGCCATTAGGGTGGACAGCATCATCCGAGAAGATGCGGACGTCCGTGGGATATGGAGTTAAATCATGATAATAGACATGACAGTAATCTTTATCCATTAACCATTTTAGATGAGGCAATTGATTGTAGGGGATAAAACCCCACAGTTCGCTACCGAGTGCCGCGCCCATATTATCGATTTGTGAGATTTGAAATGGATCGTCCAGGTCTTCATACAGACCAGCATTGAAGGCGTGGAGCATGCCGTCATTTCCGCCAATATACACCACGGTTCGTCGGTCTCGATATTGACCGAAGAAACCACCATAAGAATCGTCGCCATAGATCAGATGATAACCTTCACTGGGTTCTCCAACCGGCATTGGCGAAGAGTGTATAATGTCACCCAATTTCCAGGTTTGCGACAAACACTCACGGCTGCGATAGGTAGGGAAATCTTCTCCCCGAATATACCGTATTAATGAATCACACCGTTGCCAATTACCGAAATTGAGGTGCGGGTCGAGCCAATCGTCGCTCGTCGTAAATTCACTGAAGAAACCATTTTTATTGAAGTAAATTTCTCGGTTGGCGGGAAGTCTGTTCAGGAGCTGCTCAGCACCGTCCCAGAGGAAATTAAGGCTCTCAATCGGTACAGTATCCAGTGGCACAAATAAGGAAGCGATACCTAATCCACTCGTATCAGCAAAGCGGGCAGCCATTGTCTTGTTTTCTTGAGCAGAGTAGAACGTATTGACGACCTTGTCCTGCTTCAGGCGTAGTATTCTGTTGCCCTCGCTTTCCTCGCGCAACGATCCGAACGGATCTAACCAGAGAGCCGAAATTCGACCGAGCCAATGTCTCGAAACTCCTTCTTCGGGTTCCATTCTTGGATAGAACTGTCCACTGTAAACAACCCCTGCACTGTTTGTGCTCGGCACGGTTATTGCACCAGCCGAGGCACTCGTAATTCGTGCTGCGAGACCCTGTATCTCTACGAGCATTTCCCTGAGCTCGTTCTCGAGTTGAGTGCCGTCCTGTGCATAGAAGAAGTTATCGGGTTCTCCATCACCATCAGCATCCCATTCACTCTGAAGATCAGGCTTTTTATTATCGTTTTGATCGATAAACCCACCATACTTAGCGACCATTCTGCAAAGGTTAAGGCCATCTGTACTTTCCTCAAACAAAAAGATTGAATACCAGGTGACTGTCTGTGGAGCAACCCAATTCGTGATGCCAAAGAGTGTGTCATCATCCGGCCTTAAATCAACAACATGGGAATAATACGCATAGTCATCGGCGCAACCATCCGGG
>CP070664.1:55266-64944 GCA_020355325.1 Caldifarciminota bacterium | reverse complement strand
GGCGTTGCGGCAAGAATTGGTATCATCTTTGTCATGGTCGGGTTTGGCGCTGCATTTGGTTACACGGTCATGGCGCGTATCAGCCTCTTGATCGGCAGGCTACAGTTCATACTAGGCCCGTGGTTGGGGATCATAGAATAGGGAATAGGGCACAGGATATAGGGAACAGGATATTAGGATATCAGGTTATCAGGATATCAGAAGTAAGAAGTGGGAAGTAAGAAGTTAAAATTGATAATAAAAGGAGATTTATAGGAAAGTAACGTAGTTATTTCCTTCAAAAATATGTCAACTTAAATTCACAGCCTCTGCATTATAGTAACGCAAAATACCCTTTACTTATTATTTGGTATCATTATAATTTATTACTCAAGAGAGTTTTAATTGTATTATAAGACTTTAAAGGGGGTATTATGATGGTACTGCTATTAGTCGGGCTTATTGCCCACGCGCCGTCGACAGACGTGCGTGCGTATGATGCGCCAGATGACGGCGGTGGTGCAATCATTGTCGAATGGCAACTGTCTTCTGATGATGCAATCCTCGACGGTTATGAAATATATCGGAGTGAAGACGGAGTAGAATACACAATGGTAGGATTCATTGGGAGTGGTCGCACGCAGTATGAAGATGAGACTGAAGATGGCGTGGAATACTATTATAAAGTTGCTGCAATAAAAGACACGATCAGAACCTTCTCAGAAGCCTCATTACCATCAGTAAGTAGCTCTCAATGGTTTGACTTTGGTGCGAGTAATCTCTTTATCGGTATGGTTATTTTTTGTGCAATCACAATTTATTTTATCTACTCGGCTCGACGAGGAAAAAAATTCTCTATTCGAAAGATTGCCGGGTTGGATGCAATAGATGACGCAGTGGGACGAGCAACTGAGATGGGTAAACCAGTACTGTATTGTATGGGGATAGGTCTTGTGGACTACATTGCGACGATTGCTTCCTTTAATATTCTCGGTGAGATCGCAAAGAAGACTGGCCAATTTGAAACACCACTCATTGTTCCAACGTCAGACGCGGTAGTGTATACTGTAGCACGAGAAATTGTAAAAGAATCATATACATCCATTGGAAGACCAGACCTATTCGACCCGAATAAAGTGTATTTTGTCACTGACTTCCAATTTGCTTACGCAGCAGCGGTTGATGGTATCATGCTCCGTGAAAAACCAGCGGCGAATTTTCTCATTGGTTATTTCAAGGCTGAGTCACTGATCATTGCCGAAACCGGCGCCATGACCGGCGCAATACAGATTGCCGGAACAGACAGGGTTTCACAATTACCATTTTTTGTAACTGCCTGTGATTTTACATTGATTGGTGAAGAACTCTATGCTGCATCTGCGTATATTACACAAGAACCGCTGCTCTTAGGAGCCATTAAAGGCGAAGACTGGGGGAAGGTTATTATATTTGCCGCACTTACTATGGCTTCGGTTATTGGTCTTGCAACAAAATTTCCAATCCTGAGTCTTTTTAGATAAGGAGGAGACATGAAACGGAGATTTCCTTTGATACTCGTTTTCATCTTTGGTATTTTAGGAATACTGCCATACTACATGCCACACGCAACATTTCAAGGTTTCGATAACTCTCTTAGAAATGATTTCTTGAGAATACTGTCTGCATTTGCCATTGTCCTCGGTCTGGTTAGCCTCATGAAGGTTCACTTCAATAAAATAAAAAAACACAGAGAGAATTGGCAGTATTCTTATGTTTTAATAATAGGCTTTGTGATAAGTGGATTTATCGGTGTATTTGGTGGTGTTGAGGGTGGAGGAATTTTACCGACAAGCATTGGGAGTTTTCATTTTGATATCGATTCATTGTATCAAAATATCATGGTTCCCTTGGGTTCGACGATGTTTGCGCTCCTGGCTTTTTTCATGGCATCGGCATCGTATCGGGCATTCCGCGTCCGCTCCTTAGAATCAGCACTTCTGCTTGGTGCTGCCTTTATACTCATGATCGGTGTCTTACCACTCGGTGATAAAATTTCACCACATCTCCCCTCATTTGCCCAGTGGATTATGGACATCCCAAATGTTGCCTCAAAAAGGGGCATTACCTTTGGTATCGCCCTTGGTGGTCTTGCTACTTCGTTGAAGATTATTCTCGGCATTGAGCGATCTTGGCTGGGAGGTAAAGAATGAAGATCTTAGATTACGTAACAAAAATTGACCGACGCATCATTTATCTTGTGCTCGCAATCGTTGTCATTTTACCGCTTGTTTTTCCGACGGCTCAAAAGGTTAGGGTCATGGACCCAGTACATAAACTCTATGCTGCGGTCGACGCTATACCAGAGGAGCAGATTCTCATGCTCGACTTCGATTATGCCCCACAGACACAACCCGAATTAGAACCGATGGCAATAGCACTCCTACGCCACGCGTTCAAAAAAAGAATTAAAACGGCAGTTTTATCCCTCTACGTTCAACCGCTCGGGTTAGCGAAGCGGGCATTGGACCAGGTAACCGCAGAATTTAATAGTGAGGCCCAAACGAACGCAGACAGCATAATCTATGGTCGCGACTATGTATTTCTGGGATGGACTCCTCCACCAATCGTTCCTTTACTGGGAATGGGTATTAGTATTGCCAACGTCTACCGGAGAGATTATTATGGCTATAAGACTGATTCATTACCAATGATGAGGACTATACGAAATTTTAACGACGTTGGGATACTCGTATCAATCAGTGGTGGGACTGCACCTCTGTGGTGGGTTGCATACTCACAGACGAGATTTGGTGTTGCCGTAGGTGCTGGTATTACGGCGGTGAGTGCCTCGGATTTCTACCAGTATTTTCAAACCGGACAGTTCTCGGGAATGATGATTGGCATGAAGGGGGCAGCAGAATATGAAGAGAGAGTTGAAACTGAGTTAAGAATTATGCAAAGGCGTAAAGCGAGTGAGGCATTGGGGTCTCTGACCACGGCACATTTGACAATTATTGCCTTTATCATTATAGGAAATATTGGGTTTTTTCTGAGGAGGCGAAGATGAATATAACATCTGATCTCTGGATTTGGATTGGTGGTCTCTTGACCTTATGTATCTTCTCTTTTCTCTACAAAGACAATCCCTTCTATAAATTTGCCGAACACCTATTTGTGGGTGTCGCAAATGGTTATTTCTTGACATTTACCATTCATCGAGTATTAGGTCCGAACCTCTTTGTCCCGCTCTTTGTCGAAGGGAGAATACTCTTTGTAATTTCTCTCACCGTCGGTATGCTCTACATTATGAGGTTTATTCCGAAGGTGTCGTGGTTGGTTCGCATCCCTATTGCTTGTACTATAGGATACTATACAGGAGCAGTTATTCCGGCTACTGTCCAGGCTGATATTATAAGACAGGTTCAGGGTACAATTCTTACACCGCAGAACTTTGCGGCCTGGAATGCTGGGAATACGGGTGTTGTCTGGTCGGTTATTCTGTTTATCGGTGTTGCGTGTACACTTTCTTACTTTTACTTCTCCCGTGAGCATAAGGGTGTGCTCGGTGTTACATCGAGAATCGGTATTATTTTTATCATGATTGGTTTTGGTGCTGCATTCGGCTATACGGTGATGGCACGCGTCAGTCTGTTGATTGGCAGATTTCAGTTTATACTGGGCGAGTGGCTGGGGATTATAGAGTAGGAAGTAGGCACTAAGAACTAGGTACTCAATAGTAATAGTAGGAACTAAGAAATAAATACAGTATCTGTGTTTCGTCCCGATTTTCACCTCGTCCATTGGAAGGGATTATTCGTATTCGTTATTTAAATTTGATAGATGACAAGGATGCTACACAGTTATAATTAGTTTTTAGCTATTCGATGTAATCGTTTTATATTAAAAAACAAAAGGCGGGCATAGCGCCCGCCTTTTGTATGATTCTGAGCGTCTTAGTGCACGACGACCAATGGACGAGAGATATTGCCGTCGGGTGTATCGAGGACGAAGAAGTAGGTTCCATTCGTAAGATTACGGGTATCGACATTGACGCTGTAGACACCAGCATCTCTGTAACCGCGCTCAACGGTCTGCACTTCTCTACCAGCAAGGTCAAATATCCTGAGTGAGATATTTCCCGCTTTGGAGAGCGTGTAGGAGACAGCAGCACGGTGTGATGCAGGATTGGGCGCGAAGGCGAGACTCGTGTGTCCCGGTTTCTCGGTCTTGTTCTCTGCGACACCTGTGGTTGGGTGCCAGCCGACCCACCATCGGACGGGCTCGAGCCTATGATCGTTACCAGTAAAATCCGCCCATTCCAAGTCGATGTCGAACAGGATCGGTGTACCAAGGACGTAGAAGAAATTGCCGTTTGTGGCATCTATTCTCTTTGCTATTTGTGTTAGACACGGTCTGTCAGTTATTCCACTGGTGATATTCAAAGGACTGCTCCAGGTTGCACCACCATCAGTTGAATTACTAAAGAAGCCATCCCATCTGGCAAGAGACTCTTCTTCGGCATTTGTGTGTGCAAGCCAGAATACAACAATCGTACCGCCACCCGTGGCAACGAATGGGAGCCTACCAGCATCATAAACGTCATCGGAGATCTGAGTTGGGGTTGCTCCACTTGCAGTCTGTACATAGGACTTAGCATTAACTGGCCATACGGCGTCATCACTGTCACGGATTTCGAAAACAAAGATTGGGTCACCAGCATCGGTTAATGCCATTTGAGCAACCCAAATGGTGTTATTCGTATAAGGATTCGGCCAGGTGATATCCCACAGTGTCGGTCCTGTCCAGGTAACGCCATCGGTCGAACTAAAATAGTAGACATCTAGCGCGCCGTCAAGCAAGAAGACGCGGCAGATGCCACCATTAACGTCGACTGCTATAAAATCATAGGTGCCGAAGTTGCCCGACGCATTCTCCGTACCGAGGTCGTTAGAATACGTATAGTACTGGACCGTACCGTCGGTTACGTCGGCCACGAATACAATATCACCGTTTGGTAGTGCTTTAGGAACACAACATTGCGAACCTATGTCACCAGACATATCGATAGCAGGATCCCAGAACCCTGAAAACCAACCACCAGCATCGAACTGACCACCCATATGTCCCCAGGTTCCGGTCACCTGATCCAATAACGGCATTCCGATGTGTGGTCCATTTTCTGAGGCGAGGGACGATGGATAACGGGCATTGCCAAGTGTAGTGGCTTCATATGCTAGATCATGGGTCCAGAAGGTAAAGACATTATCGGTCTGATGGACATAAAGGTCACCAGTTGGACTATAGCCTCGATTAAGAAACTCCAAGTAGCCGAGTGTTGTATTATAGTCGATACCGTCTTGGCCTATAAACAATCCCGAATAGAGATTACCAGAAGAATCGACCAACGCAAGACCCTGGAAATCAGGAAGAGGCATGTGTGGGAGATCTGAAGTAGTTCCCTCGTCAATGTAATATCGATCTAGTGGAATTGCCCAGACAAACACTATTAACAAAGATAGTGCGAGTAATTTCTTCATCTCATTCCTCCTTCCTTATTCAGCGTATAGCTGAATACACTGATTTATACCGATGCTAACATGGATACACAAAAGGCTGTTCGTTATTCTCCTTGTCTCCATGTCTCTGTTTTACCTTGTTTCTTGTAGCGTCACCTCCTTCCATTACTTCACCAGCACCAGTTTATGAATATCCCGAGAATTACCAACCTGTGAGTGCACGAAATAGACGCCCGCAGGGATATCCTGTGGTTGCCAGTGAATCTTGTTATTCCCAATATTCATGAAATCACTATAAATTGTCTCGACTAACCTACCCATTGCATCAAATAATTTCATGTCAACACGTGTGGCACGGTTACTATATATGTTAAATGTTGTTGCCCTATGAGTAACTGAATGTGATGGGACGATACTCACAGCATATTCTACCGCATCCGCTTCATCTTCGGCAATTCCAATCAGTTCCTGAGTAATCAAGAGCAAACCATTACCACCATCTGCCAAATAGACTCGTGGACCACCAGGAAGCCAGAGATTGCCTGCCGCACCCCTTGATTCAATATATCCTAATTCAGATGGACTGTTAGGATTTGTGACATCGATGACGCGAACACCACCATAGGTGCCATCAGCAACAAAGAGCGTATTGTTCCATACACGCACCTTGGTTGCCGTGCCTGGTGTATCAAGGGAGTTGAGCAAGATCAATGTATCAGGACTCGATGCATCGAATATTTTAATACCCTGAGCACCGTCAGCGGCATAGACATAGTTCCCAGATTTCGTGACACCGTAGCAGATGCCATTGGTGTCGTAAAATCCTGTCTCGGAAGGACTGCCTGGTGTCGAGACATCGATGATTCTCACCCCTTGAATGGCATCGGCTACATAGGCATAGTTACCATCAACAAAAACATCATAGGAAAATCCCGGGGTATCATATTCTCCTTCAATATCTGGTAATGTGGGGTCTGTGACGTCGACAATGACCAGCCCCTGGGTACGTGCCGCAATATACACAAGGTTGCCAACAGCACATACGTCTAACGCCTGATCATTGAGCGGAAACATGCCGAGTTGTGAAGGATTGGCGGGATCACTAATAGAGATGACCCGTAGGGTATCTTCCTGGTCACCAATATATGCGTACGAAGCATTGAGTGCAAGGCTATAAGCACGTCCTGGAAGCGGAAGATGACCCGCTGCAACAGGGAGTGATGAATCGGCAATATCTGCGACGACGAGACCATTTGGGCCATCGGCAATAAATGCATAGGTACCCTGGGTTTGAATATCATGGGTATACCCAACATCAGTAGGAAGATGGCCAACCAGATCAACGCCTGCAGAGTGGCTTAATTCTTCACAAACCATACTCCATCCCCAGCTGCCATCAGCAGCGAGGCGTTGATTCGATGCATTTAAGCCGCTGATGTTGATACGAATGGTATCATCAATAGCGGGACAGGTCCACACATAGGTTCCTGTGTTGGGTGCATTGTTATCGATGAGTGTCCACTGGAGTGAATCGTATCCAGACCCTTGCCTTCCTGTTGAATACCAAATTTTAACATGGTCGATAGTGCTCCCCACGGATTGCCAGCGCAGGGTGTATTTAATATTCGCGAAAATATTTGTGGGGCCATACATCGTGCCGCCAATCGGCCAGTCGAGAAAAATGTTGTCGGTTATTGCACCACCGGGAACAAAGGTTATAACATAGTCCCAGGAGTATACACCTCCATAGTATGTCCAGAGGGGCCAGAGTGGTTCATCATAATTCCAGGTGTCATGAACACGTACAAAGGTATCCGGCGGTGAAATATGATATCCTATACCGGTGACCGAATGATTGACACGTTCGCCATGCGCAGGTGAGTAGTATTGTATGACAACCCAGTGAAATGGCCTTCCTGCATCGATCTCGCTCTTGATCCAAGAAAACATATACTGATTTCCAGAATGACCCTGGGGTGAAGTTGAGCTTCCGCATGAGTAACCGTTTATAATGTTTGCTACCCTTAGTTGACCAGGCGCGATGGAATCAACGGCTGTGGCGCCGTTAATGACTGTGTCGTAAGTAGGCATTGCCAGAGCGAGTTCACGGTTGACATTGGCGCAAAAATTCCATTCATTTTCTGGATTATCCCAGTGTGTGTAGGAGTAGTCGACGAGTCGACCATAACCTGGGCTCGGAGCAAATTCATCCCAATACCAGAATATCATTGCCGACGCGGTTGGGGAACATCCATAGACCCAATCAATAAAAGGAACATTAGAAATATACCCGGTATCTTGGAGTGTACTAAAGTTTTGTGTATTAAAATAATTGTCCCACTTCTGTCTCGTCAATACTTCGAGTTCTTGATGTGGCTCTGGTATATGTTCAAAGAGCGCAGATTTATCAATGACCCTAAATGTGCAGGTATTGATTAAGATATCTCTTTCTTCTGCTTTAAAACTACAGTACTCTTCACCAGGACCGAAATAGTAAACTCTGTCAAATACGGGCTCGGTGCGAGCCACTGTTCTTGCTTTTTGTAGTATCTTGTTATACACCGATTTACAGCGCGGAATGGTCATAGAAATTTCACCTACTGGTGTCGTTGTATACCGTGCGCCCATGACAATGGTGAGTGGTTCATTTTCCTTGCTTTGATACACCATCGCATAGGCATTTGGTTGCTCATCAAATCCGTAGTAGGTGATGGTTTCAATTAAAGAATGATATTCAAATTGTTGATTTACAAGTTGATAAGCGAGATGTTCAATTTTGTCAAAGGGAATGAAATCAGATGCAAAACAAAAACAAATTAAAAGCAATAAAACTAAAAATTTTTTCATTACTTTCCTGCTTTCTTTTTTAGTAGAGCGAAAAATGGGTGTAGTGCAGAAATTTTCTGCACTACACCCACTACGCTTAGAATCCGATTGTCAGTCCGAGTCGATGTGTATGTTTCAGAATCCCCTTGTTCATATAGGCATAGTCAATGGTGAATGCTGTGGCTCCAGTTCTCAGTTTGAATCCCACACCAGCAGTGAGATTATTCAAAAGCCATTCAGTGTTCGGACCCCAATCCGGGTATTCCATTCTTTCTTCCTCTTCATTCCAGACAGGTTCGCCACCAGTCATAGCCCTCATGTAGTCCATGTTGAGATAGAGTTTGTATCCTGCCCTGATAAAGAGCGTATTGAGGTATCCATATTCCAATCCGAGGTTGATCGTTTCGTAGTTATCATTGGGATGATTCAGATCCAGTGCCACCGTAAATCTCGAGTTATCGGTCGCTATCGGATCGAATGCAACACCGAAACGGAAGATAAGAGGCAGAGGGGCCGAAGTCGTCTTCATTGCAACTGGGATCGGTTCATAGTCGTACGGAAAATCATAGTCTTCCCATGGGTCATGCGCCATATCCAATTGCCTACCACCGAAGCTGATGTCGGCACCAAAATTGCTCATGGAAGCAGCGAGTCGGAGCCCCTTGAAACCAGTATTGTAGTGGATACCGAAGTCAGCACAAATACCTGTCGCTGAGAGGTCCCAAACAAGCTCTTGAATTGCTTTGATGCTTACACCAGCTGCCAGACGGTCGGTAAACATTCTGCCGAAAGAGAAGGCAAGGGCAAAATCTGAGGCGTTGAAATACTCACCTGTTCCAGTATCTTCACGAATTGTCGTATTAGGATCATCGATGGTCAGAATTTCCATTTTTCCCATTGTGAGGGCAGTGAGACTTATTCCCAAGGTACCAAAAGCACCGAGTGGCAAGGCAGCCGAGAGATATTCATGTCTGATGTCAGCAATCCATTCATTGTGTTGGAAACAGACTTCCCGGTTGGTAACGAGAGCGAGCCCTGATGGATTCCAGAATGTTGCTGAGGCATCGTCTGCAATTGCGACAAAGGCCTCACCCATTGCCGCGCCCCTGCCAACGCCGATCTTTAAGAACTGAGCAGCAGAGGTACCCAGTTTCGCAAAGTCGGCATAGAGGGGGAGCAGCAATATGAGAAGTAATCCAATGTATTTTACCTTTTTCATCTGAGCCTCCTATCGTACGATAACAAACTTGCCAACTTGTTCGCCAACATCGGACTCAATATGGAAAATGTAGACACCACTCGCAACAAGCTGACGATTATCACTCAGTAAATCCCACCACTCATCACCACCTTGATCACCAAGCACAGCACCTTCTTC
>CP070664.1:49309-55166 GCA_020355325.1 Caldifarciminota bacterium | reverse complement strand
TGTATTCAACTCCATGAAATAGTAATTCTTTTTTTCGTCCATCAAAAATTAATGGTTCCAGCAGATTGATACTTGATCTTTTTGGCCGCCTTGATTGCAGCAGTCAGAAGGTTTTCGCGTAACTGATCATCGACAGCAGGAGAGGGCGATTCTTCAACGAGTTTTTGATGCCGGCGCTGAATAGAACATTCTCTCTCACCGAGTGCAATTACATTACCTGACTGATCACCGAGGATCTGAACCTCGATGTGTCGTGGTTTTGCAATGAACTTTTCAATATAGAGTCTACTATCACCGAAGGCTGCCTTTGATTCGGCTTGCGCGAGGCGAAATCCTGATTCCAACGCCTCCTCACCATTGATAATCCTCATTCCTTTTCCACCACCGCCGGCTGCTGCCTTGAGCATTATGGGATAGTCTATTTCTTCAATTATTCTCGTTGCATCGTCGATTGATTCGACAACGCCGTTACTACCAGGGATGCCGTGAATGTTAATCTTTTCCATCGTCTGTTTTGCCTTAATCTTATCACCCATTGCTCTGATATGTACTGGTTTTGGGCCAATAAAGGTTATACCACATGATTCGCAGATTTCAGCAAATTCGGCATTTTCTGCTAAAAAACCATAACCAGGATGAATCGCCTTCGCTCCTGTTATTTCAGCAGCACTGATAATTCTTGTAATATTTAAATAACTATCCTTACTCGGAGCTGGCCCGATGCAGACGGCCTCGTCGGCCAAGCGCGTGTGCAGTGCTTCGCTATCGACTTCCGAGTATATGGCTACGGTCTTCAGCTTGAGTTCTTTGGCGGCGCGAATTATACGAATGGCAATCTCGCCACGGTTAGCAATGAGAATTTTATTGAATTTCATTACAGGTACGATTGATGCATGAATGTTTTGCAGTATTAATCAGCGTGCGCCAGTGAGATTATTTTTTGTCAAATTGTTCCCAGCCCCGTTCTGCCGTGGCTTCAATTCCAACGAGTCTCAATTTAAATTCGTCAGGGTTCGTGACTGCTTGAATAGCGTCATCATAAGCGATTAAACCATCCTTGTATAATTTGAAAATCGATTGGTCGAAAGTCTGCATGCCGTACTGGCTATACCCTTCCTCGATGGCTGACTGAATGAGCAGTGTTTTTACCGGATCCAAGAGGTATTCTTTTATGGCTGGTGTGCTGATGAGGACCTCAACCGCCGGTATTCTTCCTTTACCATCGGCACGCGGAAGAAGACGCAGTGAAATAACACCAACGAGCGTTGTGGCAAGGAGAACTCTAATATGCTCGTGTTGGTGTGGTGGGTAGAATGAGATGATTCGATTGATTGTTTCTGTTGCGTTGAGTGTATGGAGGGTCGAGAGTACGAGATGTCCAGTATCTGCTGCTTTTAATGCCACATCCATTGTCTCACGATCTCTTATTTCACCAATGAGTATCACATCTGGGTCCTGACGCAGAATGTGGCGAAGTGCAATGGAGTATGATACAGTATCCATGAGAACCTCACGTTGGCAAATGACTGATAAATTGTCGCGAAAGAGGTATTCTATCGGATCCTCGATGGTGATGATGTGGCGCGAGATGTTTTCGTTGATATGTTCAATTATTGCAGCGAGGGTCGTTGATTTGCCGCTACCCGTCGTCCCCGTACAGAGAACTAATCCTCGTGGCTTGAGTGATAAATCTTTCAAAATGACAGGCAGATCTAATTCATCGATTCGCTTAACAGATATCGGTATCGCCCTCATGGCGATGGCAATACTCCCTCGTTGCAAGAAAATATTGACCCTAAATCTTCCAAGACCTCTGACGCCCATTGCAAAATCCATTTCTTTCATTCGTTCGAATGTTTGTTGCTGTGACGGCGTCATGATCTGGTACGCCACTTTCTTGAGATCTTCTGGAGTCAGAGACTGTCCCTTTTCTTCTGCAAGCTTGCCGTTGATTCGGAATACCGGTGGAGCGTTCGCCTTGAGATGGAGGTCCGAGGCATTTACTTTTATCATTTTTTCGAGTAGATTCTTTAATTCCATAGCCATCCTCTTTTTTCTACACTTTTAAAGGTTCAATCAAAAAAAGATCTTGATTATATTCGACGGGTTCCTCATTCTTCACCAATATTTCCAAAACTCTCCCTGCAACGTCTGATTCAATTTCATTCATCAATTTCATTGCTTCGATAATGCAAACTACTTGGCCAGGTTTTATAACGTCGCCAACTTCAACATAGGATGGGCTATCTGGAGAGGATGCTCGATAGAAGGTTCCAACAATTGGTGAGCGTATTGTAACCAGATTTTTCTTCTGTTCCTGAGGTTCCTCAAGGAGTTCCTTTTTTTTCTCGACTGACACCGACGCTTTTTGAACCTGATGCGTAACTGTCTGACTACTGGACTTACTGATTCTAACCTTTCGTCCCCAAAAGTCGGTAACCTCGATTTCGAGAATACCACTTTTTTCTAAGAGATAAACGAGTTTTTCGATCTCCTTGATTTTCATTTTAATAGACCCGAGAGCCAGTCTTGAAAAGACTTAAAATCTTCTTCGCGTGGTTTTTGCGATTCCTCTTTTTTTTCTTCAGGTTTTGGCGGAGCAGTCGGCGGTTCAGCTTCGGGTTTTTCAGCGTGTGGTGCTGGTGTCTCTTCGATCGGCAATGCTGCCTCGGTCTTCTCCTCGATTCGTGGGGTCGGCTGTGGAGGGGAAGGTTCTGGTGTTATTGGTTCCTTGGCAGTTGGCACAGGTTCCGTTGTTTCGACCGGAGGCGTCACTTCGGGCGGTGGAGGTATGGATTCTGCTGCAACGGTTTTTTCGGCAGCTCCCTCAGTGAGAAAATCTTCGAGAGACATGACCTCCTCTGCGAGGGGTGGTTTCTCTTCTTCTTCAACCACTGGTGGTGGAGCAGGCGCGGCTTCTTGTGGTTCTGTTTTCTTTGCTGTATCCTCTTCTACTGCACTGGGTGTTGGCACCGCCTCTGGTTTCCCACCTGCTAATGTTTCTTTCAACTCATTTACCCTCATTTGCAATGAAACATCAGCAGGATTATTGGCCAGAAGGTGTTCATATATATCGAGTGCCTGCGCCAGGTCGTTTTGCCTTTCATACTCCTGTGCCATAGCAATAGTATAGAGTGGTTCTTTCTTCTGCACCTCTGCGAGACGTTCGAAATTTTCTTTTGCTGCCGCATCGAATGGGTCCAAGTTAAGGATTGATCGATATGCTGTAATTTGGCCTTCTCTGTCCTGCAGTAATTCACAGGTTTGAGCGAGCATACGGAGTGCCACGATGTTCTGTGCGTCCAATGAAAGTGTTTTCTCAAATGATTCCTGCGCCTCTAAAAACATGCGTTTATCAAAAAAACACTTACCCATAATGAGGTATGCCAGCGGGTACTCTGGATGATAGCGCAGTCCGTTATTCAGGACATCGAGTGCTTCATCAATCATGCTATTCTTTCGATAAGCATCGGCGAGCTGGACGAATATTCTTGATTCGGGGTCTTTGCTATACCTTTCACTCAGTTTTGCAATCTCAGAAAAGTCTTTTTCTGGCAATCATTCCTCCATGTTATATATTAATCATATTCATAAAATTGTCAAGGGTTAATTATCTGGAACGAGTTCATTATTACTTCAATTTTGGTAAATTGCTCGCTCTTACGTTCTCCAGGGAGGAAGAGGATACCGTCGATGACATAAAGTGTATTACCAGTCGTGAGAAAGTAAGAAAGGAAAGGACCACCGGCAACGAGTGAATCATTCTGCCACACTCCCTTTAATCTAATTCCGTGCATCCCCTGTTGTTCAATTGTTTCAGCCGTCGTCAATTCTTTTAATATGTAATCACCATTATAGAATTTTTTGGTGAGTGCATTACGTTTAATCAGGGCAATGGAATCAGTTAACTCGTTGTGCCATTGCTCTTTGTAAAAAAAGATACTGCGATCTGGAAAATGGCTATGGGCAAAAATAAAGTTTTCTTTTATATAGGTTGAATCAATAAGCCATCCCTTGTGAAGATCAAACACGACACCAAATCGTTTCAATTGATTCCTTGTGCGATTATCGATTCCTGTGACATAGTAGTTCTCTTTGACTCGTTCATAGCGATGTTCTTTTAATATCTGTGTGATTAAGGCACCGTATTTCTCTATGCCGGCAGCAATGAAGCGAGGTTCAGATACGGCTAAAATAACGGCACGTTGTCCCTGTACCCAGAGGTCATCCAACTTAAAGAGCGTAAAGGTATCTTTTTCTGTCGCCTCTTGTGCCTCAGGGCTAAGCAGGGTATTGATGAAATACTCATCCAACGAGCCGTAGAGAAAGAGCATATGGAATTTATTATAGGTTTTAATTGCAGTATCGGCAGCAAATAGAAATGTAAAGAGCCCTTCTTTCTGAGGAACGTAATTATATACTTGAAGGTTTTTGACAACAAGTGCCGTGTCGATACGTGAAGCAATCACAACGACTTCGCTACTCTTCCCAATATTCGCGGGCAGCCGGGCACAGGAAAGACTCAGAACCAATATTAAAGGCAGCACTTTTAAAAAACAAGTTAGACGATAGACAAATAATCCCGTTCCGAGAACGAGGATCCCCGATTTGCGGGACGATACGGGCCTCGATGTCCCGCTTTGCGAGAACTCTCGCTCTTGCGGAGCCCTACACCGATTAACGTAAAACTCTTTCATACATTCCTCCTTAGCCAATTCTTAATAACTCCTCTCGTTCCAATAGATAATCAAGTTTTTTCCTCACGGGATGATGTTGCGGCAACGTCATGTCCGGGTCTCTGCGTACGAGCTCAAATGCGTCATCACGAGCCAAAAATAGCAAATCGCGGTCATCTTCTATATCGCCTATTCTGAAATCCGGCAGGCCATGCTGTCTCTTTCCGAGAATTTCACCCGGGCCGCGTAATTTTATATCTTTCTGGGCAAGGGCAAAGCCGTCGTTATTCTTCTCGAAGAAGGTTAAACGCTCATAGGTCTCGGGAGCAACGAAACGGTTCAGGAGGAGGAAGCAATAGGATTTTTCCGCTCCCCTGCCAATCCTTCCCCGTAACTGGTGTAATTGTGCTAATCCGAATCGTTCTGGATGTTCGATAAGCATCACCGTTGCGTTGGGTATATCGACGCCAACCTCGATGACCGTGGTCGCGACAAGAATATGAAGTGTGCCGCGTCGAAAATCGTCCATGATTTTTACTCGTTCATTCGTCTTGAGTCGGCCATGAATGACGCCGACTGAGAAATGAGGAAAAACAGAGATAATCTCTTGATATACTTCATTGACTGATTTCAGTTCTAATTTTTCCGACCGCTCAATCACCGGACAGATAATAAAAACCTGTCTGCGCTTTTCTAGTTCTTTGTTAATAAACTGAAAAACGTTACTCTTCTCTTTCTCGGCAACAATCTTTGTCATTACTTCACCGCGAAGAGGAGGCTTTTCTCGTAGTGTTGAGATGTCTAAATCACCATATAATGTGAGGGCGATTGTTCTGGGAATGGGTGTCGCAGAAAGGACGAGGAAGTCGGGTTGTATCCCTTTATTGACGAGAGCTGCTCGCTGCATGACACCGAACCGATGTTGTTCATCGATAACAGCCAACCCGAGCTTTTTGAAAACGACATCTTCCTCTATGAGCGCATGCGTGCCCAGAATGATCTGCAACTCACCACGATTAATTTTCGTGATGATCTCTTGCTTTTGTTGCTCCTTGACGCTACTCGTGAGTAACGCAGCAGCAATACCAAGTTTTTCGAGTAATTCAGAGAGTACGACAAAATGTTGTTCGGCAAGTATTTCGGTTGGAGCCATCAGTGCTGCTTGGTAGCCATTTTCAACG
>CP070664.1:46700-49209 GCA_020355325.1 Caldifarciminota bacterium | reverse complement strand
TGTTACAACTGATGCTGGTTATTCTCTGTATAGAATTATTTATTTAAGAAAGACAAATCACGTATGGTCAGCTCCACAGATAGCCCCATTTTCCAGTGATTATTCTGATTTTTGCCCCCTATTTTCACCTGATGGAAGAAGACTGTATTTTGTCTCCACGCGTCCTGTTCCTGGAGAGACTAAACGAAAGGACGCTGGCCGAATTTGGTATGTCGAGAAAACTGGCGACTCCTTTGGAATGGCAAATTATCTAGAACTTCCTATTCATCCTGATGCTGATATTGCAAACCCTTCTCTTTCTGCAAATGGCACGCTGTATTTTCAGTATTCTCACGAAGAAAGAGGATGGGATCTGTATCATTCCCACTTTACGAATGGTAAATACAAAGAGCCAAATAATCTTGGCGATAAGATCAATACACTCTATAATGAATCCGCACCTTTTATCGCACACGACGAAAGTTTTTTACTGTTTCACTCCAACCGGCCTGGTGGTTATGGGGGAATGGACATTTATGTGAGTTTTAAACAGCCGGATGGGTCTTGGGGGCAACCGGTCAATTTAGGTAACAAGGTCAATTCATCGGCGAGCGACTGGAGGCCAATTCTTTCACCGGATGGAAAATATCTATTCTTTTCTAGCTATAGGACTTTTGAATCTGACTATTATCTAGAAAAATCTTATAAAGAACTCATTGATTTGTATAGAAATCCACAAAATGGAACAGGGACGTTATTTTGGATTGATGCGAGAATAATTACTAACCTTAAAAAATCTGCATCAAAATAAAAGTCATATATGGATTTATAAAATCACTGTGTGGTGGTGATTCCTATACTACTGCCTTCAAGGGATAGGTTGAGAGTTCTTGCGGTGTTACCCTTAAGACAGCATAAATGCCAATTACATGTTATGTGTAATCTTTAATGATGCATTCAGCCTCAGGCTGCCATGCCGGGTCGACAATACATAAAAATTCAAGATTTTCATCGCCGATATTTTCTATATACTGTTCTGCATTTGGTGGAATATAAATAGTGTCTCGTTCGCGAACCACGCTTTCTTCATTATTTATGTGCATCTGTCCAGTACCCTTCAGTATAAAGTAAACCTCGGCCGAAGTGAGCGTGTGGGGCAGCGTTCTTTCGCCAGGTTTTACCGTTGCCCAGGCAAGACTGTACTTTGTTTGTATCTTATCGTTTCGAGGATGAAGTATTTCACGTAGATGAGACTTGTCGCCAGCAATAAACTGAGGACTATCATTTAAATGTTTAATGTACATGGGAGATTGTAATCGAAACCATTCGAAAATCAAGTCTGTATCGCTATGCTTTTTTTGTTGACAAGGTTTATTTTATAAATATAATAGACAACATGCGGATACTTCTCTGTGGAATGGGGAATGAGGAGAGAGGAGATGATGGTTTTGGCCCCTATATTGTGAAGAGTATTCAAGAGACCGAAACCATAAAAACTATCAACTGTCATCTCTATCTTGAGAATTATCTTAATAAAATTATATCCTTCAATCCCGATATGATAATTTTGTTTGATACGGTAAAGAAAAACCATGATAAGACAATTTTTCTGCGAAATGATGAGATACTTACGCATAGTCCAATTTCTGCCTCAACACATAGCCTGCCGTTCAGTGCAATTTACCAGTTTTTGAAAAAACGAGACAAGCCCGAGATTTGGTTTATTGGTGTCAGGCCCAATTCATACGAACATTTTAGTGATGAGACGATGACAATTGCACAGCGAGTTACAGAGGTTTTTAATTTGCTTGACAAAGAAAAAAATTTGACTATAATGAAGCTTTATGAAAACCTATCTACTGCCCTTAAATAGAATCAGCGATTTCATAACAAGATTTGCAGAAGATGGTTCAGTGTTTTATCCTGTACTCGAAGAAGATAAAGCACATTTTGTAAAATTCGATAAGGATAAAAAATATGAGCCAAATTTCAGAAAAATCAGGGCTGTTGAAAATATCAAGCACTTCCTGTTCCCGAGTCGGGATGTTGTAGCAATATTTCCCAAGGATGTGCACAGGGCACCCGAGAAACAGTATCTTTTGGGTGTCAAAAATTGCGATCTGCGCGGCGTTGAAGTCTATGATCGCGTTTTCTTGAATTGGGAGCCGACTGACCCATTCTACAAAGAGAAGAGAGATAATACTATTATCATCTCTGCTGATTGTCCAGAACCAGAAGATACCTGCTTCTGTAATCTCGTCGGTTTGAATCCGTATGGTGAGGCAGTAAGTGACATAAATGTTACCGAAGTTTCCTCAGGATGTCTTTTTGAGGTTTTCACCCCTCACGGCGAAGAGGTTGTTGAGAGATTGAAGGACCTGTTGAAAGAAGCCAGTACTGAAGATAAAAACGACCGAGAAAAAATCCGTAGAAATGCGCTACAGAAACTCGCTCAGATCAACGATAAGTCGTTCACCAAGGATTTAACACATCGTGTTGAACATGCGGACAAGAGGTTAAAACACGATGT
>CP070664.1:44088-46600 GCA_020355325.1 Caldifarciminota bacterium | reverse complement strand
CGGCATTGTCTGCAGTGAGAAGAGAGGAACTGAGGTCTGGTATGAAGTTACGGATCCTAAAATTTTTGAGATTATAGATTTGATGAATGACTGTATCCTGGCAAACCTAAAAAGAAGCAGGGATATTTTAAAATCCTTAACACGACGTGGTAAATGAAAGATAGAACGAAGCTATTCTTGTTCATAGTCGTCTTTCTCGTGCTCTATTTTGCACCTTTTGAGAGGGCTCACCTTCAACGAGCCATTCTTGAGGCATTCTTCATGCTTCAAGAGTATGCCCGAGAACACGTGCTGTTCTGCTTGATCCCGGCTTTCTTTATTGCCGGCGCCATAAGCATCTTCATATCGAAAGAAGCAGTAATTAAGTATTTTGGCGCGAAGGCAAATAAGATTCTTGCTTATGGTATTGCGTCAGTGTCCGGAAGTATCCTGGCGGTTTGTTCTTGCACCGTGTTGCCAATGTTTGCAGGAGTATTTACACGCGGCGCAGGTATTGGACCGGCAACTGCATTTCTTTATTCAGGACCCGCAATCAATATTCTTGCAATTATCCTCACGGCTCGCGTGCTCGGCTATGAAATGGGTGTTGCACGGGCGGTCGGCGCAATATCGTTTTCGATTATCATCGGCCCTCTCATGTCATTTTTCTTCAAAGATAAACAAGGAGTAGATGAAGAACTCGCCATCAGCGAGTCTACTACTGGCGAATCCCGTTCTCTCGCGCAAAATGGATTATATTTTCTCGTGCTTATTCTTATCCTCATATTTGCTGCAAGAAAATTGCTGAATATAGAGTATTTACTACCCCCGGCTTAGTGATTAATGGTAGGGTGAAGTGCTCAGGCAGAATTCCATCGGAAGAAGAGATTAAAAAATGGATCGAAGAAGAAGCTGAATGACACAGTCAGTAAAAAATTAAAGATGAGCCGATTGGCAAAAACCTTTAGTGGGTATAGTAAAAATGTTTGTTAACACGAAGCGTCTATTTTTGAGACGACCAATGTAGTATGAATAATTTAGAAATTTATACATAATAGTGAATAGCAGCGCGAATTTTACAAGATTATTTTTTGTTGTATGATGAGACAAAGAAGTTCTTTTTAAGACAGGAACTTCTTTTTTTCTACAGAAGAGGGAAGTTGACTTCAAGAAGATATTAAGTATAATGCTTTTGATGCAACAGACGTATCTCGATAGTTTAACCGATTGCTACAATCGGCGTTTTCTACCATATTGGATCGATAATGAAATCAAACGGTCAAAACGTTTTACAACAAAGTTTGGACTGATTTTCCTCGACATAGATGATTTCCGTGACATTAATAACGCCTATGGGCACTCAGAGGGCGATAACGTTTTAATGGGATTTGCACAATTCATACACCAAAATATCAGAAAAATTGATAGCCTTGTGCGCTATGGCGGTGATGCATTTGTTATCCTCGTGCCAAATACAACAACCAAAGGGACAGCTGATTTAGCCCATCGAATCTACGATAACCTACAGACTGTGGAGATAACGCATCATAAAATAACATGTAGTATTGGATTTGCTATTTTCCCAGACAATGGGACGACGGTGGATGCACTAATCAGTTATGCAGAAAACTTGATGTATCAGGCGAAACAGCAGGGTAAGAATAGAATTGCGTTGAAAAAAGAAATTATTAAAAAATTACGTATTCCATCTCCAAAAATAGTTGGTCGGGAAGCCGATGTGCAATGGTGTCTTAATCAGTTAAGGGAATACGATACAATATTGATAGGCGGCGAGGCCGGGATTGGGAAAACACGATTACTTCGTGAACTTCCTGGTCAGCTAAAGAATTCCTACATTTTAAACAGCAAGGCATTTGCGGCATTGTCATGTGTCTCTTACCATCTATTTAGAAACATGTTTCAGGAATTGATGGAGAGGGATGCTGGTTTAGTCCAACGTATACTCAATCAGATGCCGGTAGTGTATCAAGGAGAAGTTGCGAAACTGCTGCCCGCAGAACAGATGGCAAGGGTCGCAAAAACTACGGAACTGGATAAGTACCGATTATATAGTGCGGTCAGTAAGTTTTTGCGTAACATAGCAGATTCAATGTCTTCGACTCCTGTTGTGCTCCTCATGGATGATTTGCACTGGATGGATCGACCGAGCTGCGAGTTTTTTGATTTCTTTATCCGTAGTCTTGATCGCCATATGAAAGTCGTTGGCACCTATCGAACCGAAGAGATAAGACATTCGGAATTTTCCAACTTCTGGCGTATGTGGGCACGGGAAAAGCTCTATACACATACCACGCTATCGCCGCTGGATGAGGCTCAGACTACTCATCTTCTAAAGATGATGATGGGTATGGTTCCTCGTAAAGCAGCCGCGTTCGTTTATCAACAGAGTGGTGGTAATCCGTTCTATATTGAGGAGATACTGCGTGAGTTAGACCAGAAGAAGAAGATATACTGGAATGGGAAGGAGTGGGTTTTTGTGAAGGAGCTTGCGGTTGCGATTCCCAGTTCGATT
>CP070664.1:29839-43988 GCA_020355325.1 Caldifarciminota bacterium | reverse complement strand
CCAATATGAAAAGAAACTCGTCATGACCGGCCGTTCAACTGGAGCAACGGGCAGGGCATTCTGTGATTACATATTGGAGACGATTGCTGATCCCAATTTAGAGAAGAGATGGCAGGGGTACCAGTAGACCGATTAGACCAATTAGATCTCTTCTGCTGTTTTTGCTTCAGTCAGTAGTATAGCGTTTTCTCTTTAGCATTATCTGGTCATCACTGCACGCCTCGAAGCTATACTTGACATGAAACTAAAATTGGTTACAATTTCAAATGATTTTGGGTAAAAAAGTCGCGCTCATTACTGGTGCAGCACGCGGTATTGGTGCGGCGATAGCAGAACGATTTATACAAGAAGGGGCGCAGGTTGTCATCTCTGATGTCGATGCAGATGCTGGGACAGAAACTGCGGAGCGTCTGGGAGATAGTTCCCGGTTTTATCAGATGAATATTGCTGAGGAGGAGGAGGTCAACACGACAGTCGAGAGAATTATAGCTGATTTAAAAAAAATTGATGTACTCGTCAATAATGCCGGAATCACGAATGATAAGTTACTCCTCAGGATGACGAGTGAAGACTGGGAACGCGTAATAAAAATCAATCTAACCGGAACCTTTCTCGTCACCAAGGCAGTTATGAAACATATGATCAAACAGCGTTATGGGAGAATCATTAACATGGCGTCAATCATCGGATTAATCGGCAATTTCGGGCAAGCAAACTATGCAGCGAGTAAAGCTGGTGTTATCGCTTTCACAAAATCGTGTGCCAAAGAACTCGCTTCACGAAATATCACGGTCAATGCAATTGCTCCAGGATTTATAGAAACGAGCATGACGCAGGCACTTTCAGAAGATATTAAGCAAAACTACAAAAAACTCATTCCCCTGGGTCGATTTGGACAGCCTGAAGATGTCGCGCTCCTTGCCCTCTACTTAGCATCTGACCAATCCTCATATGTCACGGGTCAAGTAATCTGTATCGACGGAGGAATGGTGATGTGATTGATCACGAATTTTTCTATTCGTGGTCATTCGTGTTTTGCTCGAGTCTATTCGTGTTGAAAAAAGGAGGATAACATGGCATTATTTGATGATGTCAGAAATATCATTGTGGAGCAACTTCACGTTCCACCAGAAAAGGTTACATTAGAAGCAAAATTTATCGAAGATCTCGGAGCTGATTCTCTCGATACGGTCGAACTCATTATGGCGTTTGAAGAGAAATTTGGCCTTCAGATTTCCGAAGAAGAGGCACAGAAACTCGATACCGTAGGAAAAGCAGTAACATATCTTGAAGGAGTAGTAAAAACATAATGAGACGAGTCGTTATTACAGGACTCGGTGCCATTACGCCGTTGGGTGATGACGTAAAGACAACATGGGATAAATTACTCAAAGGCGAAAGCGGAATCGATTCGATTAAATCCTTTGATACTACTCATCATACGGTGAAGATTGCTGGTGAGGTCAAGAATTTTCAGCCCGAAACAAAAATCGACCCCAAGAAGCTGAAGCGACTCGATCGGTGCGTTCAGTTATGTCTCTATGCGGCACATGAGGCAGTCGAGGACGCTAACATTGACTTCGATCAACACGACAAAACGCAGATCGGTGTCATCATCGGTTCAGGAATCGGTGGACTGCTCACGTGGGAAGCCGAGCATGTTAAGTTCGTCAATCAAGGACCAGCCCGGGTATCTCCTTTTCTCATCCCAATGATGATTCCTGATATGACGTCTGGATATGTAGCAATATACTGGGGGCTGAAAGGACCGAACTACACGACCACGTCAGCCTGTGCTTCTGGTGCCAATGCGATCGGTGATGCGTTTCGTGCGATAAAGTATGGAGATGCAGACATCGTTGTGAGCGGTGGTGCAGAGGCACCAGTCACAACTTTCGCGGTGGCTGGTTTTAGTAATATGCGCGCCCTCTCACGTCGAAATGACGAACCACAAAAGGCCTCTCGGCCATTTGATAAGGCACGCGATGGTTTCGTGATTGCTGAAGGTGCTGCAATTTTAATACTTGAGGAGATGGAATGCGCACAGAAAAGGGGGGCACGAGTATACGGTGAGCTCGTCGGTTACGGTGCGACAGGTGATGGGTATCACATTACCGCACCCGCACCAGAAGGGGAAGGTGCACGACGTTCTATGGAGCGGGCAATAAAAGAAGCCGGATGTGCTTATAGTGCAGTTGATTATATCAATACGCATGGCACCTCGACTGATTTGAATGACAAGTTCGAAGCGAAGGCGATTAAAGACTTATTTGGTGAACACGCAAAGAAACTCGTCATTAATGCCACAAAATCAATGATTGGTCATACACTCGGTGCCGCCGGTGCAATAGAGGCGGTTGCTACCCTTCTATCAATACGCGATGGTATTGTCCATCCGACGATCAATCTTACCGATCCTGATCCAGAATGTGAGGGATTAGATCTTGTTATAGACGGAGCGCGTAAAGTAAATATCAATTACGCAATATCAAATTCTCTCGGCTTTGGTGGGCACAATGTGACCCTCTGTTTCAAACGTTTCGAAGGTTGATGTAAGAGGTGCACCGACAGCGTAAAATAGTAATCGGTGTTGGCGGTAATGTCGGGGCTGGAAAGACAACAGCCTGTAAAGTTTTTGAACATTTCGGTGCTCACTATATTTCTGCTGATGAGATAGGTTGGGAAATTTTACGCGAAATCACACATGCATTAAAGGAAAAATTTGGTGACGTCATTATGAATGGAGAGACGATTGATAAGAAAAAACTTCGCGATGTTGTTTTCGAGAAAGAAGAACATCTTGAGTTTCTTAATACTCTTTCCCACCCTCTTTTAGAAAAGAAGATATTAGAGAAAATGATGAAAATTGAATCTGGCGTGGTGGTTCTCGATGCAGCACTGCTCTTTGATTTCCGTCTCGTCTTTAAACATGTCGACTATCCAATACTCATTACTGCAGATGATGCGTTGAAAAAAAAACGGGCAATGGCAAAGGGTATTGATAGTGTACTCTTCAAAAAAATTCTCGGGTTTCAAAAAAACGAAACCGAGATGTTACGGCACGCAAAGTATGTCATCAAGAACAACGGCACGATGGATTCACTGAGGGAACAGTGCCAAACTATTTACGAGGAAATAAAAAATGATTGTTGAGTGTAGCGGCTGCCATACGAAATACAACGTTGACGAAAAAAAGATTCCTGCCACCGGTGTGAAGGTTCGATGTCGCAAGTGTCAGAACATTATATCCATCCAAAGAGAAACACCGACGCTCCCCTCAGAGGTGGAGAAGCCAACAGGCATTCCTCCATCGCCAGAGGCACCAGCCGAGGCACCAAAGCCAGCGGCGCCTCCAGCACCAGAACCTCAAAAACCCACTGAACAACCATTACCATCAGGACTGAGTCCGGAAGACAAGAAGTGGCATGAGCGAGCACGCAGACTCGCCAAGGCACTCGCATCTGATTTGATCCTGTACAATCAGGATAAGGTGGAAAGAGGTCTTCGTGAGGGAACTCTTGTTCAGCTGTTAGGTTCAGAGATCAGGAGGTCTTGGGACTACTATTGCCAGCAGATCCCAAAGCATATCGTCGAGAGTACTGAATATTTCAAGGAACAACTGAACAAGATTGTTGGGAAGGGGAAAGAAATTTTTAAGTAGCACCACTTTAATAAACACCAATCACAATAGTTTACAAAAATGATTTATGTTATGTGAGAAAGGAGATTTCTATGTGTAAGGATATAAAAAATATCGTTATGAGAATTTTCATTGCACTGCTCGTTACGTGTACTTTTGTTGTCGCGGATCAAGAAAAACCTTGTGAGGAAACTTGTGAAAAAGAACAGAGTGTCGTCGTAACGGGAATCATACCGGGAAGTTATGCCGAGGATGTTGGTATACGAGAAGGAGATGTTATCGTTACGTATAATGGTGTACCGGTCCACTGCACTAACAAATTGAACGCGCTGAAGGAGTCATTGGAGACAGACAGTGTCGAGATCGTGGTCAAACGAGACGATCGTGTCATCAGCTTTGTAATCCCAAAAGGATTTATCGGTGTTTATATTAAAGAAGTAGTACCGGATATCGATTATGACGAAGATGCAGTCGTCATCGAGGGTATTGGGAGGCTCGCCTGGGAGGCCGGAGAATCGAACTCCTTCATGGGAGCACTATCGCGTATCGTCGAATATCTGAAAATTAAGAAAGATTACACCTTTCTCATGGGAACGAGTGGGGCTGCATTTAGAATTCTGTTTCATGAGAATTGGTGCCCGAGTTCGCCCGATGCGACCGTTGGCTTTGATTGCGGCACAGTTGCATTAATGAGTGTTGGTCTGCAGGGAGAATACCTCTTCTATAATAAAGAAGCCAAAAATAAACAGACGATGCAGAAAAAAATTCTTGAATCGATTGATAAAAGGATGCCGGTCATTGCCATTGACCTCATTACCGTCGCAGAATGGGGATTGGTTGTCGGTTATCAGAAAAACGGCGAGGAATTGCTCGTTCGTACCTATTTTGATAAACGAAAAGGGTATGATATCGCTGAAAAATTTCCATGGGTCGTCATGACAATTTCTCAACGAGAAGGCACGATAGACGATGGTGAAAACTTTAAGAAATCACTCAGGATCGCTCAGGAGCTCTATGAAACAGAAAAGTACGAGGCATACTACTCAGGAATTGCAGCGCTCAAATATTGGATTAATAGATTAGGAGAAGAGGACTTCGGATCTCTGAATGATGAAAGGTATAATGATGTAATGCTTGCAAATGCCTGGATATACGAACGGCTTGGCCATGATCGAAAGATTGGGGCTGCATATTTAAAGTCGTTTGTTACAGAGTTTCCACAAATAGAGGATGATATAAATGCTCTGGCGTCCATATATGAGGCAGAACAGAGGCTCATAGCCGAGGCAGGTATGATTGCTCCGTATCCAGAGCAGGTACAAGAGGGGAGTGATTGGACGGCCGAAATGAGGAATAAACAAATAGAAATTCTCACCCAGGTACTTGAGCAAGAGAATGAGGTATATTCAATAATTAAAAAAATAAATAAAAAAATCGAAGACTCAATGCCTTAAGTCTTCTACACCTTTTTTTTCACAATTTTAAAATAATACACGATAAGCAGTATTGTCAGGATACTTGTAAATCCGATAATACTAATGAGAGAGGGGATGAAGTGAACAGTATGTTTGTTGTACCAGTATATATCGAATGATGCATATGCAACAAAACTCTGAATAAAGCAAAGAACGATGACTAAAAAGTTTGGTATTATCGGTTCTACGGTTGTTCGTCGAACAATGAAGAATAAGACAATATTCAAGATGAGGAGTATTGAACCCGGCACAAGACCGGAGGTAATAAACGAAACCTTTGAACCCCACGCATCGGGGTCACCAGATAAGGTGAAATGGGTTGCGATGCGCTCGGGTAAATGAGGATACAGAGAAACGAGCATCACGATTGTCAGGATGAAGAGAGCGCTCGGAATGAGCAGAATCAGAGGGCTCGCGTATTTTGCTACATCTATTTTTCGCGGCTCGAGTTTTTCGACCGTTCCGGTTATTCCTGATACGATGGTCTTGAAATATTCCTCAAATTGAGTCGAGTCGCGGGGTGACAGGGCAACAGTACCCTTTTTAGATTTTATGATAAAGACATTCTTTAGATTCGTGAGCTGACAATTGATGGTTCCGTATTCAGCCGTCGTAAAGAGACCGTAGTAGCCGAATAAACCACCATTACCGAAGGTCCGCGCGATTTTCAGCTTCGTAAAGTTCGGAATGAAAACGTATTCCTCAACCTCATCGAGCGCGATGACAATTCTTTTGCCAATCACCTTTTCAATGATCAGTTTCGAGCCCTCGAAGAGATAGCGTTTCGGACTCAGGAGATATGTGACGACGAGAATGATCAGGAGAGGGATAGAGAATATCGCTCCATAGGGCATGGTCATAGAAAAAAATATTGTAAGGCCAACAAAGAGAGTAGTTACAAACCCTGTAGCGATGGTAGCTACTGTGTCTAATCGCGCGGCCTTAAATTCCATAACGCATGATATCTACAACAGGAGGTATGTCAACACAGTATGAAAGTGACCTGCCACACTTAGTTGATTTTTATGTCAGAAAATTCTTGATATTTCATAAGATATTTTTACAGCGGATTCGCAACACTGAATTTTTCAACCACATCAAAGATATGGGTAAAATTCGTGATCGGGGTCTTATGGGATGAAGAGTCGTGCTACTCAGTTTTTCTATGACTTGATTTTTTCCCTTATTTCTTCGAGCTCCTTCCGTAACTCTTCAATCTGTTCTTTTAGTTTTTCAATTTGTTCCTTGATTTTTCCTTCGCGATGAACCCAGACTTCTTGGAGTTCTTCGAGCTCGGGTATATCTAATTCAAACGCGAATTTTGTCTTTTCTCGCTCGCCGAGCACGACCTTCTTCGTTGTTTTCTTATTCTGTCTATAGAGGATTATATCTACCTTTTTATTCGGGTTCTCGTGAATAATGTCTTTTAAATCACCATAACTGTGAATCTTATTTCCATCAATCTCGAGAATGATGTCACCGGCCTTGATGTCTGCTTTGTCAGCGGGCGAATCTTCGCTCACCTTTTCCACGAGCACACCATGTTCCACTCCGAGAGCAATTTCCATTGCCTCACTGAGATTTTTGGTTGTGACACCAAGGTAACCGACTATCTCTTCTGCAGCAAACGCCACGAGTGGAAGGGTGAGTGCAGCGAGTAATAGAATTTTTTTCATTACTACCTCCTTATCACTAATGAGACGCTTGCAATCTGCAAAGAGTTTAATCTATGCATTCCTATAATCCTTTCTCTATTTCAACAATTTCATACTCGTTATTATGCAGCGTTACGCGATCACCACGTACTTTGCCGAGGAGCGATCGTGCAACGGGAGCCTCACTCGAAATTATGTTCTTCTCTAAATCGGTATCCCACCTGCCCAATATCGTATAGTGAATATGCTCGCCGCGCTGCACACTCTTCAGTGTTACTCTTGCTCCCACGGTGACTCGACTCGTATCAATGGTTTTCGGGTCAATAACCGTGACCTTTTTCAATGCTGCTTCAAGAGTTCTTACTTTCTGGTAGAGCTGGTCTTGGCGCTCTCTCGCTGCCTTATATTCGAAGTTTTCACTTAAATCACCGTATTCTCGCGCCCGACTAATTTCTTTCTTGTTTTCTGGAATCTCGATTGTCATGATCCGATGCAGTTCATCTTTTTTCTTAAGGAGCGCCGACTCAGTCGTATAGATCGTTTTTTCCTCTTTACCGAAGAAATGAGGAAAGTAATATTCAATGATTCTTGAGAAGTCTTTTTTTTCATATTCGAGGAGAGTTTGACTGCGAGCAATTGATTCTAAAATTCTCCGTGCTTCATCCTCTTCTGCTTCATGAAGTATGGCATCAAATGTTTCGAGAGACAAGATGTTGCTCATCGTCGCCTTGATGCCTTTTATATAGTCGAGACTGTCGATTAATTTCGGAATAAAACGTGGGCTCCTGTATTCCTGCAGGTCGCCGCTCTGTATTTTCTTGAGCATCCATTGAAACTGCTGTGGAAACTGTTTCGGCACGGAAAAGACTGCATAGTAGATATTTTTTAATTTTTGCGGTGAATGATGCAGGTGCTGTACAACCTCATCGAGTAATTTTATGTCACCTGTTGAAAAGAATACTGTTTCTAAAATATCCGGCCACTCATGAGGATTCTTTTCTTTGATGACGTGGAGGAGTATCTTTTGGTGATCAACATTATTTAATTTTGTAATAATTTTTTCAGGCTTTGTGTGTGCGAAAATATCATCGAGCGTATATGAGAGATTACCCTCGATCTTTAAATCATCGAACAACAGTGCGATACCGAGTGCTACTGCGGGTTCCTTTTTGTACACATTGTTTCCCAGTTCTGTCAGTCGTGGTTCAATCTGTTTAAAAAACGCTGGCATTTTTTTTGCATAGTATTCGGCAAGGAGGTATTTCTCATGTGTTGGTGCTTTCTCGAATGCAGTAATCGCCTCCTCTTGTTTATCAACCGTAGATTCGCTGTAGGCATACGTTTTCATTGTCCTGCCGGATACCTTCACGTTATCGTCTTTTTCAAGGCGTTTCCTCACCTTTTCCCACACTTTAGATAGTGCCTTTTTTTCGACGACGCCGTCTACATAGCCCTTTATCTGGGCTGCAGTGAGCGGTTGTGCAAAGCTTTTGAGCAGCAACTTTATCAATGCGAAAGGATCTGCGGAGGCAAGATCCTTGAGTTCCGCAATATTCTTGTGTTTCTTATATAGAAAATGCTCACTATCGATCGGTGTGAGGAGACCTCGGGCAATATCGAGGGTGAGGAAATGACGTTCTTTCTTCTCAAAATTAATCACAATCTCACGCCTGACCGGTATTGTATCAATGATCTCTCCTAGTCCATAGCGTTCAAAGTAAAAATATTGGCCAACATCGTATTTCAAAAACTCTTCAAGTTTTCTGATTGCTTTAAAGATTGGCTCTGTTTTATCGATTCCTGAAATTTCGATATAGTCATTCACATGCGTGCTTTCATGATACAATGTCTTGTAAAGACTCGTCAGTTTTTTTCTCATTTTCGTGTCGTCTTTCGTATAGTAGAGCATGTGTTTATATACTTGAATGGCTTTCTGAATTTCTTTTTCGGATTCAAGGTGGGAGGCGAGCATTTCAAGAAGGACGAGTGCATGAGCGGCTTCATCCGATTTCTTTAATGTCTCTGCTATTTCAAAAAATGCGACGATATCGACGTGTTCGTCTAATACCATCTCAGTCCAGAGGTCATCGAGCTTTTTTAAATCTTTCTGTGCTATTAATTTCTGTGCTCTGTCGATGCTTTTCATTATCTTATTATAGCCACGTAATGAAAAAATTCAATATGAATACGAACGAAGCGTTGCTCAACATGAAATCTAAATGAAAAGAGGCCAAGCCTCTTCAAGAAAGACTTGGCCTCGTTACTATGGGCCACTCTTACTTCTTTACTTCTTTGGGTTTCCTCTTTATGAGTGCGTATACCACACCACCCAAACCTATTGTTGCCGCAACATACATAATGAATGCGCCCAAGGCAAATATGGGTGTGCCGATGAGTATGGCCACGATCGGAATAATCATTATTGATATCCATCCGAGACTGAATAGACCGACACGAGTTTCTATTTTCCAATTAAACCCTCTGGTGACCCGTTCGCCAAAGATGAGTGAGAGTGCCGAAAGTCCGAATAGTATACCCAAAGTCAAAGCAACAGGTAATAATGCGATGAGTGGTATGCCGATGATTGAAACCGCGAAGAAGACAATTAATGGGATGAAGAGGATTTCGATACCGATGCCAAAGCCAACCGATGCCCATACATTTTGCTGAATCTTTTCACCAATGCTGTCAATTGCTTTCGGGAATATGAGGAGTATCAAGAGATTGAGTACGTATACGACAACGAGTAGCGATATGAAGAAGAGTCTTGGGAATACTTTTGCCGCAGGTATAATCTTGGGAAATCTGAATGCCTTACCAATGCGTGGTAATACCTTCTGTAATGCCTCTACCTCTACCGATTCGATCTCACCGAGCACCGTAGCGTGTTCATCACGGTCAACCGTACCTCCGACCATACTTATATTACCCTCAATAACTGAACCGGAATCGAGCGAAACTGTGCCTCCGACGATAAAAAGATCTCCTTCTATGGTTCCTCTGTTGCGAACATGGCCTCCGAAGACAGCAGCATCACGGCTGATGGTGCCGAATATATCGAGGTTACCACCCATGACCGCAACATCACCATCGATCATACCGTTGATGTCTACCTCGCCTCCCATGACCGCGAGGTCACCGTCAACGACACCGTCGATCTCGGCGTTCCCTCCGGTGACAGTAACATCCTCATCAATTGTGTCACCTTCAGGCAAATGGTAATCACCTCTAAAGGTTTTGGCACAGGGAATTATTATCTCAACGTCAAAAGGGTCTTCTGCATAGGCGAATCCTGGCTTCGAGTTTAAATCCAAATGAAAGGTTCGAGTATTGTAATTCTGGTAAGCCGTGTTTGCGACTGTAAATGCTTCGTCATTGCCGTATGATGTCTCTCTCTCTGCAACAACGATGGCCTCTGGCATTGTTCCTGTCCATGCTTCGTCTTCGTACTCGTACCGTGGTGCCGTACAGATAACCTCGGGCATTAAACCAGTCCATGCCTCATCCTCATAACGTGGTGCGGTACAGACGATTTCGGGCATCAACCCGCTCCATGCCTCATCCTCGTACTCGTATCGTGGTGCCGTACAGACAACCTCGGGCATGAAGCCAATATCTGCTGTGTTATTGACGTCAGCGGTCAGCGGACCGGACATCTGTGAAAGCATTAAAATAATTGCTATCAAACCTTGCATTGTACCTCCCTTTTTATCATTCTACTAAAGAAATAAATTAAGAAAATGCTAAAGATCAACCCACCGACGAATGTAAAATTCCATGAACTTTTTACAAACGGTAGGAGCGTGTGGCTTAAAGATGTGATGACGAGTTCAATCTTGTCAAGCAGACGGACAAACGCGGGTGTTGACGTCAACGCTTTGTTCACGATCGTTTGCGACAGTGGCGAAAACGTCAAGAAGAGGGCCGTCCCTAACCAGATACCGGTAAAGACTGCTGCAACTCTTTTCCAGGCAAAGGCTCGTCTGAAGCCAATTTTTCGCAATACCCGGTCATTGAAACCATGCCGTGGATAGAACTCGATCAGGTCCCGCAATCGGTTACCGGTCTGGACCAACTCCTGATAAAATTGTTGACACTCAGGGCAACCAGACAGGTGAAGATGCAGATTCCTCTCTTCTTCCGCACTCGTCTCGCGGTCCAGGCTCTTTTGGATTAATCTTTCTATCTCTTTATGCTTCATCACTAGGTAATACGGAAGACAGGAACAAAAGTTTCACCGTTCCTCCTGAACGAGCGTTCGTAAACGCTTCCTGGCTCGGTGCAGGCGTGTTTTTATCGTTGTGACCGGCATATTTAAAATTTCGCTGATTTCTTGATAGGAATGCTCTTCTCGATGGAAGAGAATGACGATTTCACGATCTATGGGAGGCAGTTTCGTAATGGCCTGTTCGATTTTCTCTAATTTTTTCTTTTTTTCATATTCCTGGACAAAATCATCGGCCACCGCATGCCGGTCGTCGAAATATTCATACTCCTGCTTGTTTTTTCTGAAAAAATCAATGGTGACGTTATGGGCGATGGTGAATAGCCAGGTCGAAAATGACCTCGTTTGGTCAAATCTGTCCAAAGAATTAAAACATTTAATGAACGTATCAAAAGTGATATCCTCAGCATCATGGTAATTTCTCACCATACGATAGACATAACTGAATATCCTTCCTTTATAAAGATTGAGAAGTCTCTGACATGCATCCTCCTCACGGCTGCATGCATCAGAGATTAATTGTGTCTCTTTTTCAGTATTATTCTTCATCAAGACAATTCTTATTATAATGGAGTCAACTCTTTATTGTAGTATATATAGTTTTCTCTCAATTGCAAGAACCGATTAAGTGTGATATTTTCAGTCTACGAGGCTAAGAGACTAATGAGGTCTTATTGGTTATTGTGTTCAGATTTTTTAGGACAACCCTGTATCGTCTTTGCCAGGTCAGGGCGTCCAATTTTTTGTAAATAGTCTTTGATGGCTTCTTGGATCGCCTGCACTCCAAGGTTGGAGCAGTGCATCTTGACTGGGGGCAAGCCATCGAGTGCATCTGCAACGTCTTGGCGCGTAAGCTCGGTCACTTCGAAAAGTGTTTTTCCTCCAGCCATTTCGCTTGCCATGGATGCGACTGCAATTGCGGCACCACAGCCAAATGTTTTAAAACGGATATCGACGATTCGGGCCATGTGTAAATCGTCGGTTTTTGGCTCGATGTTGATATAAAAGGTCATGAGGTCACCACAAATAGGATTACCACACGTACCGACGCCGTCAGCATCTTCAATCTCGCCGACATTTCTTGGGTTCAAGAAATGTTCCATCACCTTTTGAGAGTATTGCATTGTTGTACCGCGTTTTTTAGTCGAAAATAAAAATTTCTTTTCTCATACCCTATTTCTTAGAGAGTGGTGAGATTACTCTCAATTTCTCCACGATTTTTGGGAAAACGCGTATTACCTCTAGGATTTCTGCTTCTTCAGTATATCTTCCAAGGGAAAAGCGAATCGAACCATGAGCAGTCTCATGTGGAATACCCATCGCCAAGAGAACATGCGATGGTTCTAGACTACCAGACGTGCAGGCAGAACCACTCGACGCACATATACCATGCATATCCAGGTGCAGGAGAAGTGATTCTCCCTCAACATATCGCACGCAGATACCGAGCGTGTTAGCCAACCTCTTCTCTGGATGGCCATTCAATATCAGATCCGGAATCTTCTCACGTATTCCATTCCAGAGCTTGTCTCTCAACAGCCGTATCCGCTTTTCTTCTTCTGCCATCTCAGTCATTGCTATTTCGCATGCCTTTCCGAGACCGACAATTCCTGGAACATTCTCGGTTCCGGCACGTTTGTTGTGCTCATGATGTCCGCCATGGCTGAGTGGATCAAATCGTATGCCTGTGCGAGCAATCAAAGCACCGGTTCCTTTTGGTCCACAAAACTTATGTCCAGATAGAGAAAGCATATCAATACCCATGCTCTCGATGTCAATCGGCAGTTTGCCAACGGTTTGCACAGCATCGGTGTGAAATACAATGCCGTGTCGGTGAGCAATCTTGCTGATTTCTGTTATTGGTTCGACAGTACCCACCTCATTATTAGCATGCATTATTGAAATGATGACCGTATTGTCATCGACAGCATCTTCTAAAAAATTGAGGTCAATAATGCCATGCGGATCGACCGGTACTTTAACGACCTCAAAACCGAATTTTGTCATGTACTCACACGTTGTGAGAACGGCATGGTGTTCAATTGCAGAGGTGATGATTTTTTTTCGCTTATTCTGAGCAAAGGCGACTCCCTTTACTGCGATATTATCCGCTTCGGTTCCTCCCGAGGTAAAATATACCTCATCGACGCGGGCAACCACAAGGTGCGCCAATTTCTCTCGTGCCTTTTCAACTGCTCTTCTCGCCTCGTGTCCTGCTCGATGAATCGATGATGGATTGGCGAAACGAGCTTGGAAATAGGGAAGCATTGCATCAAGCACTCGCGGGTCAGTTGGCGTTGTCGCATTGTAATCGAGGTATATCATTCTACTTCTTATACAATCGGCCCTATACTTCCACTTCCTTGTATCTCTGGAGGGCGTTATAGAAGGCCTTCCAAAATGGGTCTACCTTTGGATGCCGCAATTTTTTCTCTTTCCCGTCTTCGACTAAGAGCATCCCAAATTTCGCATCAATCAGTTCACCAACGATAGAAGCCTTGATGTTATTTTGCCGAAGCATTTCTACAATCTTTTCTGCCTTTGTTGCCCGACACGTAATGATGAGTGTACCTTCACTGATTGATGTATACGGGTCAATGTCAAAGAGGCGACAAATTTCATCAACGCATTCTTCCATGACAATCTTTTCCTTTTCAATCCGTACACCGACCTCTGCTGCTTGGGCAATTTCATACACACCACCCCAGATACCGCACTCGGTGGCATCATGCATTGCTGAAACTCCGTCATCACGTACGCCGATTTTTACTGCAGTCATCGCATCATCTACCACGGACATTTTATAGAAGAGATTCTGTGCTCGGTTGGCAAAATCGTCGCCAAATTTTTTTGTCAGATATTTTGGAAACATTGTTGCAAAAATGCCCGATGCCTCGATGGCAGGACCTTTGGTGATAATTACCTTATCTCCGACTCGGGCAAATTTTGGCGAAACATATTTATCTATATCACCAACAGCAAGCACGGTTGCACCGCCGACCATTGGGTAAAAGCAGTTATCATATCGGGCAGTATGACCACAAACGACTGCCATTCCCATCTTTTTGCATTCTTCATCGATTGTTGTCCACACGATTTTCAACGCTTCTTCAGTCATTGACATTGGAAGATTTAAATCAATGGTCAGATAGGT
>CP070664.1:26903-29739 GCA_020355325.1 Caldifarciminota bacterium | reverse complement strand
GTAATAACCATGATGATTGAGGATGGTTTTGGCGTTGTTAACTACACCGATCTTTATGCAGCCATGAATAAAATCGTCGCAGATTGGAAAAAATAATACTATTTATTCACGAGCGCACAGTAGAGCGCAACAAGAACAAATAGGAGTATTTTATAATGGCTAGAGATTGGACAATTGGAGTCGATATTACAGATATCGTTGGAGTCGCAGAAGGAGACGCAGACAACAATGATGCAATAGCAGTTATTGCTACAACAAGTGGAATTTGGAGCGGCTCAGATATCATGACGCTCTCTACCTTAAGTTTCACCGCTATTGCAGCAGGAGCAAGTTGCAACAATGTACTTCGCATCAGTGCAGGAAAGTTTGCTGTAACAACTGAGAACGGGAAGATTTACGAACTTACATTCGCTACCCCATCTTCAGATCCAGTCGCTACCCTCGTACACACCGACGCAGGCGGACTACCAATTACCGCCATTGCACACGCCGCAGGCAGAAACGAACTTGTATTCGGTGCAGGAACTAAAGTATACACTATCCCCGTTGGCGGAGGTGTCGCAACAGAACGAGCCGATGGAATCACCATTGCTGCCGGTGGCGGTCTCGATACAGATAGTGTCTTTGATCTCGACTACAGCCCCGAAGGTTGGGTGCTTATTTTTGCAATGTCCGATGGATCAAAAGTCACCGCAGTTGCAACCGAGGACTGGGCAACAATTGATACCGAGAACCTTCCAGCCGCTCTCTCTGCTTCCACACCACTTCAGGTTAACTTCACCGAAGAAACAAGCACTTGGATGGTAGCCCGTGCAGACGGCGAACTTGTAACCACAACCGCTCTCGATGACTGGCGAGCCCCTGCTGGTGCATCTGCTGTCTGGGTTGCAGTTGGACATAACGGACACGTCGCCACAAACGACAACTTAACTCCTGGCGATGCCTGGGATACCTACGTTGTTCCTAACTCCAGCGATCACATTTATGCTCTCGGCTACGGTAAAGATGAAAACGGAACCGAAATCTTTATGATGGGTACTATTGATAATATTGACTCAATTTTAGTCTCTTCTGCACCACTTGACGGCGCTGGTACTTGGACTGCTACAGCAGACCCAGGAAACGTTGTTAACCTTCGCGGACTTGCTTTCAGTGACTATGGCTCTGATAATAGTCAAAAGGTATGGGTCGGCGGTGGATCCTCCGGCGAGATCATTAGATTTACTAATGGCGCTTGGAGTAATTACGACCTCGGAACAGACAATATCTGGGATGTTGCAACTGACGGCGGTCAAAACTGGGTAGTCGCAACCTCTGAAGCAAACCGCGAATTTGCATACTGGAAGTCCACCGATAATGGTGCAACTTTTGCACGATCATACAAAGAAGATTGGGTTTCCAGTGCGGGCAATTTCCGTAAGTCTGTTGGATATGGAAACGGTGTTTGGGTTGCTACAAACCGAAACAGAATTCACGCTGCTACCGATGCAAACTTTGCTTCCAACACTTGGACCCTCGCGCACACTACAACAGATCACATCAATGATGTTCAGTACGGTGCAGATAACAAGTGGATGGCGATTGGGCACGCACGCGATGTTTACATCAGCGCCGACAACGGCACCACTTGGTCACAGGCAACCGACATTCCAGGTTCAGATGAACCAATGTCCGTCGCTTATTCCGATGGTACTTGGGTTGTTGTAACCAACGGAACTGCAAACAATATTCTTGTCTCAACCGACCACGGTACAAGCTGGAGTGTTGCTGCATCAACTGGTGGCGCACTCATTAGGGTTGCAGTCAATAGTATTCTTCCAAATAGTTAATAGACAACTATTTATTATATGCGCTTATTTAAAAATTGGGCAAAGACTTTCGGAGACTCAGGAGACACAAACCTGGGCTCCGATTTTCTTGTTGGAAACTTTAAAAAATTCTTATCAGAACAAACTGATCCTGAGTCCGTGGACTTATCAAGTTTTGATTTTCACGATGAACTCAACCAAGACTTTTGGAATCAAGAGGACGACAAACTGGATCCAGAGATTCGTGCTAAGTTAATGGCGATTGCTAATGACTTTTGGGACTCACTCGAAGTTGGCGATACCGAATATGATGATATCACCTTCACAGGTTCGCTTGCCGCCCACAACTACTCTCAGTTCTCTGACGTGGACCTCCACATTCTTGTTGACTTCTCCAAGGTTGACGACAAGGTAGACTTGGTGCGAGAATACTTTAACGCCATGAAGTCCATTTGGAACCGTCTGCACGATATTCTTATCAAGGGCTACGAAGTTGAGATTTACGTTCAGGACGTTAACGATCCTCACGAAGCACAAGGGCTTTACTCAGTTCTTAACGACGAGTGGATTAAAAAGCCTGTCCTCGATAAGCAAGATTTTGATAAGGACAACGTAAAGAAGAAAGCAGCCGGTCTTATGGACCAAGTTGACCGCCTCCAGCCACTTCTTGACGAGGGCAAGTACGAAGAGGCAGAAAAATACGCAGATAAACTAAAGGCAAAGATCCGCAAAATGAGAAAAACAGGCTTGGAAACTGTTGGTGCTTATTCGGTGGAGAACCTTGCATTTAAAGTTTTGAGAAGAAATGGTTACCTTGAGAAACTTTCAGATGCTAAGCGAGAAGCCTACGATAAAATGTTATCGCTTAAAGAACAGCAATCTTAATAACATACAAATCGCCTCAAAAAAAGTTAAAAAATACCTTGGATTTTATATTTCCCGAATCCTATATACGAGTGGATGGGGTTGATACTGATCTGGTGTATTCTTAGAATACATCTGTAAGTGGACACCTGTATCCACATAAT
>CP070664.1:21226-26803 GCA_020355325.1 Caldifarciminota bacterium | reverse complement strand
GGCGACAGTGCTGGTCGAAAATTTTGCCTTTGTGAGCCCGAAGATTTCTTCATAGTTAAAATTGCCGCTAATTGCAATCGTCATTTTTTGTTTCAATAGTTCTCGGTAGTGCCTTTTTGCCTTTTTGGTTTCGAGTTTCTCAATTGATGCTTCAGTTCCGGCAATCGGTGAACCCATCGGGTGATTGTGGAACAAAGTTCTAAAGAAGAGGTCAAAGACATGATCGCTGGGGTCGTCGTCATTTGACTTAATTTCCTCTAAAACAACCGATTTTTCCTTTCTGAGATCATCTTCTGCAATTTTTGATTCCAACAGTACCTCAGAGATGAGGTCGAAAACACGGCTCATGTGCTCAGACAAAAACTTTGTTACAATTATTAGATTTTCCTTCGTCGTGTATGCATCGAAAGAACCACCGAGTCCTTCGATGAGCTTAACAATATCGAGCGAAGACTTCTGAGATGTTCCCTTAAAGAGCATATGTTCGATGAGATGCGTAATGCCATTATCCTCGGGGTCCTCATCCCGAGAGCCATAATTGATAAAGAAACCGAGCGAAAATGAATAAAAATGAGGCAATTGTTCTGCGACGATAGATACTGTAGGGCCTATTTTTTCTTGAATTATGTTATTCTTTACGGATGAGATTTATTCTCCCCTGGTCATCGATTTCCAAAACCTTCACAACAATTTCATCGCCGACTTTCACGACATCCTCGACTTTTCTTACCCTGTGGCGCGAAAGCTTTGAGATGTGTACAAGACCTTCTTTACCCGGCAAAATTTCTACAAATGCACCAAACTTAGTAGTTCTTGTAACCCTCCCAATATATGACTTGCCAACCTCAGCTTCTTGAACAATTGTGAGTATTGCATTTTGCGCTTGTTCGATGCTATGCGTATCATTACCAGTAATCTTAACCTTGCCGTCATCGTCGATATTAACATCTGAAACATTTGATTCGGCAATTATTTTCCTGATGATTTTGCCTCCTGGACCGATGACCTCGCCGATTTTCTCTTTCGGTATTGTGAAGGCAACAATTTTCGGTGCATACTTCGAGAGCTCGCTCCGCGGTGAAGCAATAGTACTGTTCATTACCTTTAATATTTCATCATTGGCTTCACGGGCATGGGTGAGGGCTTGTGAAAGAATATCGATATGCACGCCTTGAATTTTGAGGTCGAGCTGTAATGCAGTAATGCCGTTTGCCGTTCCGGCTATTTTAAAATCCATATCACCGTAGTGGTCCTCATCACCAACAATGTCGGTGAGGAGCACGTACTCTTCGTCCTCTTTCACCAAACCGATGGAAATTCCTGCTACAGGTGTTTTGATTGGCACACCGGCATCCATGAGCGAGAGTGAGGAGCCGCATACACTGGCCATTGATGAAGAGCCGTTTGATTCGAGAATATTTGAGACGACTCTTATCGTGTAGGGGAAATGCTCTTCTTTGGGTAACACCGGAATAATTGCCCGCTCTGCCAAAGCTCCGTGGCCGATCTCTCTCCTTCCAGGACCACGCACTGGTCGCACGTCGCCAGTTGAAAATGGAGGGAAATTGTAGTGAAGCATAAACGTTTTTGATTCTTCACCGTATATTGCATCAACTCGTTGTTCATCACTCGCTGTACCGAGTGTTGTAACTGCGAGGCTCTGTGTTTGCCCACGGGTGAAGATGGCCGAGCCATGGGTTCTTGGCAACACACCGATTTCGCATGAAATGGGTCGAATATCCTTCAAGGTACGGCCGTCAATTCTTTTCTTGTCCTTCAATACCTTCTGCCGCATCTCACCCTGCAATAATTCATCAACAACCCATCTCACCTTGTCTTCTATTTCTTCGTCTCTTTCGCGTAGTTTTTCTGCGGTTGCCTTCATTAGTTGATATTTTGCCTCTTCGCGAGCTTTCTTTTCTTTGAATAAGAACAGTTGATGTATATCATCACCCAGCACATTTTGTACTTCTGCGAACAGTTCTTCGTCAACGTATGGATTATTAAATTCTAACTTTTCTTTTCCCACCTTTTCCTTGAGTGCTTCCTCGATTTCGATGATTCTCGCAATCTCTGGCTGGGCATATTTTAGCGCATCGATAATTTCTTGTTCTGATGCTTCATTCGCAGATCCCTCAATCATAACCACAGAACTCTTTGTACCGGCAACGACTAAATTTAGTTTGCAATTCTCTTGTATGTTTAATGGTGGATTGACGATATACTCGCTATCTTTTAAACCGACTTGGACCGCTGCAATAGGCGTTTTAAATGGAATTTCCGAAATTAAGAGGGCGGTTGTGGCACCAATGATGCCGAGCGTGTGCGCTTCGTGTTCAACATCGGAGGATAAGAGGTGTGCAATGATCTGAACCTCATTTCTGAAATTTGGTGGAAAGAGGGGCCTGAGAGGCCGGTCAATCAATCGCGAACTGAGGATTTCAATATCAGATGGTCTGGTTTCTCTCTTAATAAAACCGCCGGGTATTTTGCCGGCCGCAAATGAGAGTTCCCGATATTCAACGGTTAATGGTAGGAAATTAATCTCTTCCTCTATGTCTGGTTTAAACGTTACGCAAACAAGTATAACAGTATCGCCGTACGAGACAACACATTCCCCGGCTGCCTGTTTAGCAACGCGACCAGTTTCGAGTCTTAATACTTTCTCACCAACAGTTAATTCTACAGAATGCAAATTAACCCCTTAAATTCAGGGCATCAATAATTTTTAGGTATTTTGCCTTGTCCTTTTTCATCAAATAATTAAGATGGCGTCTGCGGTCATTTACCATCTTAATGAGACCTTGCCTTGAATGTTTGTCCTTGGGGGATTGTTTCAAGTGCTCGGTGAGATTGTTAATCCGTTCAGTAAGAATCGCGATCTGCACTTCGGGTGAGCCCGTATCCTTATGATGTCTCTTATAAGAATCGATTATTCCTCGTTTCTTGTCTTTATTTATCGTCATCTGTGTATCTCCTTTAATCAATTATCCATATTTTTCGAGAAAAGTCAAGGGTTGACATGCACTGCTGCGTCACTATAGTTAACTGGCAGCAAATTTTGGGATAAAATCGAATTTGAGATTAACAAATATCTATAAATCACACCGTCTGCTTTGAGATCTTTCGTTTTAGGGAATTTAGGTTTTTAGGCATTTATGTATTTTACTCTCTGAGGAGGTTACATGATTCTTCCCTTACAGAAAGGTATTCTTTATGGCCCCATTAATTCGAGAAGACTCGGTAAATCCTTAGGCATTAACTTGATGCCTTGTGGCTATAAACTGTGTTCTTTTAACTGTGTCTATTGCCACTATGGTTTGACCGATGTCCTCGATCTTAATGTAAATAAACACATACACGATTTGCCGAATACGGATGTTGTGCTCGATGAGATCGAGCAAGGAATGAAGTCCTCTTTAAAATTTGATTACCTTACCTTTTCGGGTAATGGTGAACCAACGCTCCACCCTCATTTCCGTGAGATTCTAACGGCGGTAGCAGTGTTGCGAAATAGGTATCGGCCTGACGTGCGCATAGCACTCCTCTCCAATTCATCTGGCATAACACATGAAGAAGTGAGGATGTCTATTGATAAAATTGATCTGCCTATTTTCAAACTCGATGCAGGGAGCGAAAAAAGGTTCAAACAGATTAATAGACCAGCGCAGGGTGTTAGTCTTGAGAAAGTTTTTGAATCGCTTAAAAGCATTAAAGGAATTTACATCCAGACTGTTCTCATGTCTGGAAATCCTTCAAATGTGTCGAAACAAGACCTCGATAATTATTTTGAAAAAATTGCCACGATAGAACCAGTAGAAGTTCAGATTTACTCACTCGATAGACCCGTTCCAAATGAGAATATAAAGCGGGTCGTGCCGACTCAACTGAAACAGATCGCCGCAACTGGATTAAAAAAGACCGGTGTGAAAATTACTGCATACTATAGAAAGTAATATTTCCGAATAAGAATTGATTAACTTAATGACGTTTTGCCTGCTCAAAGAGTATTTTCGCTAAATAATCATATTCGATATTTACAGCTGCGCCTACTTTAAGACTGCCGAATGTCGTGTTCGATAACGTATAGGGAATTAAATAAACTGAAAACGTGTTCTTTGATAGAGTGCCAATGGTGAGACTGACACCATCGATTCCGATTGAGCCTTTGGGAATCAAATACTTGGAATTACGTGGGCTGATTTTGAAGACGTATTGGTTACCTCTCTTTCGGAGCAATGTTCCTGTTTCATCAGTGTGTCCGAGAAGAATGTGACCACCAAGCCGATCACCAATCCTTAACGGCCGTTCAAGGTTTACATAATCACCGACACGCCATTGAGATAAGGTTGTTACTTCTCCGGTCTGTACCATCGCTTCTACAGAAAATCCTTGTTTTTCAACATTGGTAACCGTCAGGCAGATGCCCTGAATAGCGATACTATCGCCTTTATTAATCTGAAGACCAGAATGAACATATATCCGTTGTACTCGGCCTCGCACAATTTTATAAATTTTCGCTTTCTCTTCAATGATGCCTGTAAACATGGTACAATAAATCCTCCCCGATTTTGTCTGGTGTGACATCCTTTAATAATGTGTCATCGATATCAAATTTTTTTCCTTTGTTGACTTTCTTTTGCGCGATAACGAGGTATAATTCATCATACAGATTTTCGCCTAAAAATTGCGAGAAGATTTTGCCGCCGCCCTCGACAAGTATAGAAGCGATGTTCAAGGTTCCGAGTTTGCGCATGAGTACCGAGAGGAGATAGTATCTCCCTTCAAGAAAGATAAACTCGGCTCCGAGGGACTCAAGTTCGCTGATTTTTTTTGAATCGCTGTTGCGGTGCGTAATGATGACTCTGCGGCTATCTCGTCTTAAGAAATGTGATTCTAACGAAATTTTGAGGTGTGGGTCAATCACTATCCTCGTAGGGTTATGCCTTCCAACGAGTCTGTCAGTCAAATACGGATTATCCTCAAGCAATGTATTGATACCAATCAATACTGCACTCACTCGACTACGCAGTGAATGGACAAATCGCTGTGATTGCTCGGATGTGATATATTTACCCTGGAATCCTGAAATTTTTTTATCTTTGGATAGGGCAATTTTGACAATGATGTATGGAATTTTTTTTGTAATATATTTTTCATACCACTTATTCAACTGTTGGGCTTGGTCTGCAAGAACATCGCTGGTAACATCGATATTGTGTTTCTTTAAAAATTGTATACCATTACCATTAACCTCAGGGTTTGGATCGATTATACCAATTACCACCCTTTTTATCTGTGCCCTGAGTATTGCCTCTACACATGGAGGAGTGCGACCGGCACAGCAACATGGTTCAAGGTTTACATAGAGGGTAGCACCATGTGCTTGGTCTCCTGCTTCGGTGAGAGCACAGACCTCAGCATGTGCCTCACCTAATTTCCTATGAAACCCCTGGCCAATAATTCTGTTATTCTTTGCCACGACGGCACCAACGAGTGGGTTAATCTCCGTGTTACCCCACCCCTTTTCTGCGAGAGAAAGTGCATACTGCATGAACATTTCGTCGTAGGCCTGCT
>CP070664.1:16507-21126 GCA_020355325.1 Caldifarciminota bacterium | reverse complement strand
GGTAATAATATCTCTGTCCCGCTCTGCGGGATCCTCGATTTTCTTTGATTATTCTTGCATAATGAGAATCGGGATAATCTATCTGTTCATCGCTGTAATCGATTGCGAAGCAAAGAAGGTGGGTAAGGTTAGATAGAACGCAAGAAGTGTAAAGTCTTTGACATTACAGGAAGAGTTGTAGCACCTGAAAAGATGCAACCAGGTATTTACTTCATTGAAATTGACGGTGTAGTAACACAAAAGATCGTGAAGGTTAGATAGGAATCAAAGTGTAGCACAGAGGGAGTGATTCAGTCGGTCACCCCCCTTTTTTTTGCCTCTCGTTTCGTGGGGCTGTGAGAAGACCTGTGAGTTGTTTGTGAGGATCTGAATTACAATTAGAATAAACATAAGATTGTGGATATAGAAATGTACTTGGGAGGTATGACTATGAGTAAATCTATTCAATGGTTGTGTATTATGTTTATGCTAATTCTACCATCAATCGTTCCTGCTCAAGAATGGGTAGCGCGGTATAACGGGCCTGGCAACGGCTGGGATGGGGGAAATGCGCTTGCCGTTGATAGTGTCGGTAATGTCTATGTCACGGGCTCGAGTGATGGTGTAAACGGTTTGTATGACTATGCAACCATAAAGTACAGTTCTACAGGTGTTGAGCAATGGATTGCACGGTATAATGGGCCAGGTAATGGTTGCGATGAGCCATGCACAATTGTCGTTGATGATTCTGGCAATGTTTATGTCACAGGACGTAGTGTGGGTGCAGGAACCGGCTCTGACTATACAACAATAAAATATAATTCTTCAGGTGTGGAGCAATGGATAGCACGCTATAATGGGCCAGGTAATATAGGTGATGGAGCGGGTGCAATTGTCGTTGATGATTCCGGCAATGTTTATGTCACAGGATATAGTGTGGGTGCAGGAACCGGCTCTGACTATGCAACAATAAAATATAATTCTTCAGGTGTGGAACAGTGGGTGGCAAGGTATAACAGCCCAGATAGTAGCCATGATACGGCAAATGGAATTGCCATTGATAATTCAGGTAATATCTTTGTTGGAGGAACGAGTTTGCGTTCAAAAACTGCTGATGACTATGTAGTAGTGAAGTATAACACTTTGGGCGTAGAGCAGTGGGTGACACAATATAATGGAACTGGCAATTATCGCGATGGAGCACGTGCTCTAGTCATTAGCAGTGAAAGCAACGTTTATGTCACGGGATATAGTATTGGTTTAGGTTCTGATGAAGACTATGCCACAGTGAAGTATAATTCTTCAGGCATAGAGCAATGGACAGCACGCTATAATGGACCAGGTAATGATGTGGATTACGCGTGCGCGATCGCCGTTGACAGTTCTGGTAACGTGTACGTCGCAGGATTCAGTGAAGGCTCAGGTACTGAATTTGACTATGCAGTCGTGAAATATGATTCATTAGGAGTGGAGCAATGGGTGGCACGCTATAATGGGCCAGGTAATTCCTATGACGAGGCACGGGAGATGGTCATTGATAATGCAGGCAATAGCTATGTTACAGGATACAGTATCGATTTATACACTCATGCGGATTATGCGACGGTTAAGTATAATGCCTCAGGTGTTGAGCAGTGGGTAGTACGATACAATGGACCAATCGATCGTTGTGATGATGCGTCAGCGATTGCCGTTGATAATGCAGGCTATATCTACGTCACAGGGTGGAGTCGAGGACTCGACATTGGGTTTGATTTCGCGACGATTAAATATTCACCTGTTGGTATTGAAGAATCACGAATATCACAAATAGAGAGCAGTAAGCTTCATGCAACCATCTTCAGTGGAGTCCTGCAATTACCTGAAGGCAAGAAGTGCAAAGTCTATGACATCACGGGAAGGGTTGTAGAACCAGGCAAGATACTACCCGGCATTTACTTTCTGGAAATAGATGGAGAGGTCGTCCAGAAAGTAGTTAAGATAAGGTAAGGTGTTTATCGCTGTAATCATTGTCTTGCATCGCTGTAATCGATTGCGAAGCAAAGAAAGGTGGTGAAGGTAAGATAAACAGCAGAATTGTAGCACAGGGGAGTGACTTATCTCCACCACTCCCCTTTTTGATTGTGCCAGATTTCTCTCAATACTTCGAGACTACAGTGTGCCAAATCTGTGCCATATTTTTACCAAAACATATGGGTGCAAAGGAGGACACCCCCTTTTCTCCAAAAAGTTTTGAAGAAAAACAAATACTTTTTGCACTTCCAGCATCCCGTAGGGAGAGACCACGAATTCCCCGCCCGCCGACGATCTCTACCTTTACTTCATGCGCCGTATGCCGCTGTCGGTTCGCATCGACAATGCTTAACCCAAAAGTAAATATCCCATCGATAGCGAAGCACATACTCTAGGGCACAGGAAACAGGGCACAGAGATTAGCGCGTAGATTCATTTAATACCTGTCCGTCTACCTGTTGGCGTATAATAGCAAATATCATTTTTGAGTCAACAGAATGCATCACTATGATACCATACCATCGAGAGTTCACCATCTTGACATTGCTTTAATTGACACTATAATAACCCAGAGGAATGGCAAGCACCTACAAGGCCTGTGTCTCTTCATTTTGTTTAACTTTTTTTGATAACAACATTGAATATTTAGGTAATAATCTGCTACTTAAATTGAATATGGGGGTGCCATGAGACAAGAGTATCACACTCCTGGACTTGACATAGAAAAAATCATTAATAACTCCACAAAAGCTGCAGATATTTTCCGGCACTTCAATCAAGAACAAACCGATCGAATTACTGAAGCCGTTTTTGAAGCTGGGTTCAATAACCGGCACCATCTAGCCAAGCTTGCCTACAAAGAAACTAAACTGGGCAGATGGGAAGATAAAATTCTTAAGAATGTTATTGCTACTCGTTTTGTATATGATGACATAAAAAATGTTAAGACAGTCGGGATGATTGCTGAAGACAAGGAGCAGGAGATTGTCGAGGTTGCAGAGCCGGTGGGTCCTATCTTCGCTGTTACACCCATCACCAACCCGACTTCAACGGTCCTGTTTAAAATTCTGATTTCTATGAAGTCTAGAAATCCCATCATCATCCGGCCGCATGGTTCAGCTAGGAAATGCTCGGTGGAGGCAGCCAGCATTGTCTACGATGCAGCGCTTAAAGCAGGTGCACCGGAAAATTGTGTGCAATGGATTAAAACTTCGACAAAAGAAGAAGTCCTGACGTTGATGGCACACAAAAAGATATCCCTTATTCTGGCCACTGGTTCTGTGGAACTTGTGAGAGCTGCATACACGTCTGGTAATCCTGCGATCGGCATAGGCCCAGGGAACGTGCCGGTCTATATTGGAAAATCAGCAAATGTTCCCTTTGCTGTCGATCAGATCCTTATCTCAAAAACATTTGATAATGGAACGGTTTGCGCGAGTGAACAGGCGATTGTTGCAAACCGGTATAATGCCGAAGAGGTAATCCGCGAATTTAAAAAGCAGAAGGCTTATTTCCTGTCCAAGGACGAAATTAAACGGCTTGAGCCTGTAGCGTTCGATAGGTCCAAGATGGTTATGAAGGTCGAAGTCATTGGCCAGCCAGCGTCTTTAATCGCCGAAATGGCCGGCATTAAAGTTCCACCTGACACAAGCGTCCTAATCGCTCCCCTGGAAGAGGTAGGACCACAAGCGCCTCTCTCGCTCGAAATCCTGGCTCCTATCCTGGCATTTTATGTGGCTGATGATTTTGAAAAGGCTATCGAGCTCTGCCGCAAGATCAATCAACACGGTGGGCTGGGGCATACAGCCAGTATTTTCTCGAACGCCGAAGACAAGATCGAACATTTTGCTTCGGTTATGAACGCCGGCCGAATTTTGGTGAATACGCCTGCCTCGCAAGGTGCCTTGGGAGGCACATATAATAAGCTCAGGCCTTCATTAATGCTCGCCTGTGGCACAAGTGGAAAGAATATCACCACGGATAATATCTCCGTACGGCATCTTTTGAATATCAGACGCATCGCTCGGCGGAAGATATGTCCTCACTTTGCTGGCAGCTTTATTCAAAATTATCTCGACGAATGCATTGATGCTGAAAAGAACGGAGAGATGCATCGTTAGAATTATCTGTCGCAACTAATGTTTGCTCAAAAAAAAGAGAAATAAGACCTTAAAAAGACGGCGAAGGTTAAATAAAAACTCCGGCTGTAAAACAAGGGCGTTCGTTAGAGTATCAATAATCCTGCGCCTTAGCTCAACGCCATATGTCCTACACTCTTCACATTACGCTACGCATTTCGCTTTACGCTTTTCACTTGTGCCAAAATTGTCAGAATCCATCATTGACACTCAAATGATTGTATATAGAATGGGTTTGGAGCCTATAAGCAAATATATAAGAGTTAATATTACTAAGTAAAACTATAAAACTAAATGGAAGGAGGAAAAATGATAAGATACATTAAAAGTGTATCTCCTTTAGTAATCATACTGTTCCTTTCGGTAACGAATTTACGGGCACAGAATCAGGCTGATTCAACCTGGCCAATGTTTCATCATGACCCTCAGCATACTGGCTTATCCCCACTCATTGGAGATATGGATACGCCCTATCTCCTCTGGTCATAT
>CP070664.1:6764-16407 GCA_020355325.1 Caldifarciminota bacterium | reverse complement strand
TAGCGTGCGCTCCAAAGCCCCCTGAACTTCCAAAACATTACGTTCCACCCGAGTCAACAGAAGAGGACTTGGAGATCGAAGACGCACTGGACATGGTTGAAGACTTAGTTCAGGACACGGGCGAGACCGAGGAAAATGAATAAAATAAAAAAGCTCTTTCGCTACTTCATGTTCATACTTATTGGAGTGAATATCGCACTTGTTCTTTTTGGTGCAGCCATGGGCTCTCAGAGCCAAGTCTTGTTAGGCGGCGCATCAATTGCTTTGTGCGGTGTTTCGATCTACGCTAAGGAGAAAACAGATGAGCGAGAATGAAAAATGTCCATGTTGTGGAAACTTAATGGAAGACAGTCAAGAGTGCCAGTTCTGTGAGCACTGCGAATATGAAGAAGCCAAGATTCCTTTTTGGAGCAAGCACCTTCGTGAGGTAAATGAAAGTTATATTGCACACGGGCTAAAAGCATTCTCATTGGCGATAATGCTTGCTCTCTCTGCTGTAGCACAGTTTGTCCACGCAGTTCTGCCTTTTGTACGACCACCGTTTGGAACTGATATTTGTTCACTGCTCGAATACCTTGAGGCTAAAAAACCTGAAGTCCGAGCACAATGTAAAGAGGAATAAACCTTTCTTCACAACTATTTATATACGTGAAACTCTTAATTGAAAGTTGGCGTAAGTTTATTCAAGAGGCAAAGGAGCTTGTTTGCCCTAAGCCTACACAGGATCTTGAACTAAACACCAAGAACCGCAACGCTGCTATCAAAGCAGAGCACATTCAATACGGACCTCTTAACCTTTCTGACGAGGAATACTGGGACAGAGCCGCAGAGCACTGGAACACCACGCCAGAGGTTGCTAAGGAATCTCGCTGTGGAAATTGTGTAGCGTTCGATATCTCTCCTCGTATGTTAGAGTGTATGCCTGGTTCTGTTCAGGAAGATGGACGACTTGGATATTGTTGGATGCACCACTTTAAGTGTCATTCCGCAAGAAGTTGTAGAACCTGGGCAGCAGGCGGACCAATTGACGAGGACAAAGTTTCATATGAATGGCAGGAAAAAGGCGAGAAATGAGCGATTATTTAGATAAATGGAAACAGTTCTTAGAAGAAGAAGATGTCCGCGACACCTACGGCGATGAAGTTGTAGACCGCAACGAGAAGTCTCGTGAAGAGGGCTCTGAGAAAATGGGTCTTGAAGAAAAGTCATCCAAGTCCGCCAAGCGTAAGCGCAGAAAGAAGCGTGCTAAGAAAAAGGCAAAGAAGGGCGACCGCTGTACCCGTATCGCCAAGCGCAAGTATGATGTTTGGCCATCTGCCTATGCCTCCGGCGCTGTTGTTAGGTGCCGTCGCGGTGAGATCTGGAAAGGTCTCAAAGAGGAGGAAGAAGTAGTCGAAGAGGACTCCCTCGACGAAAAGAAAAAGAAACGAAAAAAGCGAAAGAAAAAGAAAGCCGGAACCGAATCAAGCAAAGAGTCTTCTTTAAGAGACTGGTTTGGTCGTAAAGGCGCACCCGGTAAGAAAGGTGGCTGGGTTGACTGTAACACCTGCCGCAAAGATAAGAAAACTGGTCGCAAGAAGTGCAAGCCTTGCGGTCGCCAAAAAGGTGAGAAGAGAGCGAAGTATCCTTCTTGCCGTCCAACGCCAGGGGCATGCGGAGAACGCGGTCGAGGCAGGAGTTGGGGCAAGAAGTCCGCTAAGAACGAGGGCTTGAGAAAGATCGCTTTACAAGAACTTCAGAACAACCTCTTCAAGCCAGGACTTCGCCACCACGTAGACAACGGCATTCCAGTCACAGAGAACATTTATCGCATCGGCTCTCCTTGCTACTTTAATGTTAATCAGCAGGCTCGCCACTTTTACAACAAGGGCATTTACGAGGCTCTTAACGACGAAGAGCGCGACTTGCTTGAGAACACCGACCTTGGTGAGTGGGGAATGTACGAGGGCGAGCGTGTTCCTCTTGACTTCCCAATGTACGAGGAGACTTTAGAAGAAGCTGAGTACAGAGGAAAGAAGGTTCAGTTAGGCAAGCCAACCACAGGCGATGTAAAGAAATATAAAGTTTATGTTCGCAACAAGGCAGGCAATGTTATCAAGGTCAACTACGGCGATAGCAAGGGCGGACTTAAAGGCAACTGGAACAATGCGGAAGCACGAGCCTCCTTCGCTGCCCGTCACAACTGCGCTGATAAAAAAGACAGGACCAAGGCTGGATATTGGGCTTGTCGCGCTCACAAGGACTTTGGTAAGAACGTACCCGGAAGATTCTGGTAATGTCCGACTTTCCTTTCACAGAAAAGGACTTAGGCAACCGACGCTTTCTCCGTGAGTTTAAGCACAACACGGACAGCGAAGAGTTGGTTTGGCACCAGGACCAAGAGGACCGCACTGTAAAAGTAATAAAATCAGGTGGTTGGCAACTGCAAATGGATAATGAACTCCCTATATACTTACAGGAGGGCAAGTCATACAACATCCCAGCATACGTTTTTCATCGCGTGATCAAAGGAGACGGTGACTTAAAAGTCATTATTCACAAGAAATGAAAAGGTTACTGGAAAGTTGGCGAACATATATGAGCGAAGCAAAAGACTCAAAGAATGTATCAAAGGCGGTGATCATTAAAGAGGATGGAGCACTCCTTTTACTTCGTTCAGCGGGAGAGAAGTATCCAAACAAGTGGGACCTTCCAGGCGGTCACATTCATGTAGGTGAGGATCCCAAAGACGGATTGATCCGCGAGGTAAGAGAAGAAACTGGTATCACTCTCAGTGAACCCATAGAGAAGTTGTACGAGGAAGACAACATAACCTTTTATAAAGCACAGATGCCGGATCAAAAAGTAACCCTCAGTCACGAGCACGACGATCACAAATTCGTGACGAGCGAGACAATGCCCGAGAACATTTCAGGCAAATTTGTAAGAGCAATAAAAAAAGCGCTTTAAGCTAAAATGTTGATAGTTACTACAGGGAGGTAGCCTGGAGGTGACTAAACTTTTATCATATTTATTGGGCGCGGGAGTTCTTTTGTCTGGTTGTGGGGTATCCCAGACAGAAGTAGAAGCAACCGTAGTACCAGCCATTGCTACTCCGTTAGACAATGGCACTGCAATTACCAACACTCCTGTACCGGAGGAGGCTTCTTGGGGGGACAGACGACTTAAGAAGGTTGCGGCTAAGAGCCGTGAAGCCGTTGTTGAGATTCACAACAACATGCGAGGTGTTCGAGGAACTGGAACTTATTTTAAGTTTAAAGATTATCATATTGTATTGACTGCTGCTCACGTTGTAGACGGCGGTGCAAACATTATGGAAGTCCGCGCTCCAAGTGGAGAAAGCACCGCAGGACTAATCTTGCTTTTTGACATGACTGGACCAAGCGACTTGGCTGTTCTCGTTCTCCGAGAAGAGTTGATGACTCGCAAGCCAATGGACCTTAAGATCCGACAAGGCATCACCGACGCAATTGCAGAAGATGTTGTGTACACAGGCGACCCAGGTCACCACCGCCAGATGACTATCTTTGGAAACATCAGCGGGCTTGCACAGGACGGCAGCGTTGTTATGCACTCCTACGCTTGGGGCGGCGCATCAGGTTCTTCTGTCTTTGACGAGAAGGGCAGACTTATTGGAATTCTTAAGGCAGTAGATGTTAACAGAAGCACACTGTCTCCATTCCCTCAGATCACTGAGGACATGGTTTGGTTATCACCTGGATGGTTAATCGACTTAGAATACATTGAGAAACTTCTACAAGTTTACGAACTTATGGTAGAACTTCAGGGGGGTGCTCCAAAATGATTAAGAGCACCCTGTTGATGATACTTAGTATCTTCACGATGATGGGGTGTAATCCAGAATACGCTATCGTTGGTGAGATCGGAAAAGAATATATCTTCATCGAAGTTCCTGAAGACGAAAAGAATGAAGACATTTGGGTTGACTCGTTCATTCAGCCCGAGAGTACAGAAGGTGTTGATATCCTTTGGGTTATCGATAGGTCTTGCTCCATGAGAGACAACGAGCCGCTATTATTTGACGGCATCGACGCGATGATTAACTCGCTTCCATCAACTGGCTGGCGTCTTAACATGATCTCCAACTCTCCACCAAATGTGCTGAATGACAAGCAGTTCCCACTCGTGCCCGGAGACACTGTTGCTGACGCTCAGACAATGTACAACAAAATGTCCACCGGCACATATGAGATGGGCTTTGATGCTCTTGAAGAATATCTTTTTTATAACACTTATGTTAGTCAGTGGATGAGAACTGACGTTCCTCTTTTGGTTGTGTTTGTTTCTGACGAGGAAGACCAGAGTAATCAAACGCCCGCACAATTTGTTCAGTGGTATTCCAACTACAGAAAGAATGTTTACTTAGCAAGCATCGTTCATGTTGATCCCTACGAATCTTTGTGCAATGTCAGTTTTTACGATGTAGGTTACAACTCCATCGAGGCTACTAATCTTCTCGGAGGCGTTGTCGTTGATATTTGTTCCGATGACTGGGCACCAGGCGTAACTGATGCTTCCGTGCAAATCACACCATACGAGCACTACGAATTAACGCACACTCCAACAGATATGAACGAGGTGTATGTTTTTATTGACGGAGTTCCAAACTACGACTGGTACTACAACAGAACCGACAACACTGTTTATTTCACAGTCGTTCCAACAGGCAACCAGTTAGTTGAGATTGCTTATCCATACGCTCCACGAATCATTGATCCTGAAACCATACCGGAGTTGCCGAATAATTAAGGAGGACAGTCTTATGGATGAAAACAGACATCCTCATCTCAAGTTAGTTAAGACACCTCCGCAGCCTCTGCCTGAGCCGGAACTGCATTACTACAAGCATGATTCGACTTATAACTACGACTTAGATATGCCTAAGAGTGACGTGCTAATGTTGGTGGTTGGTGGCGTTCTTATTGGAACTCTCGTTGGAATTGTTGCCGTTGGGCTATGGGGAGGACTTTCTTTACTATGAATGATATTAATGAGTTTGATCACAATATAAGAGAGTGGAACAATAAGTGCCCTAAGTGCGGCTCTCCGATTCACTTTACACTACGCTCAGGCAAGTTAGGGGCGACTGGAAGAGCGCACTGTGGAAACAGCATGTTTACAACTCGCACTTTGAGTTTGGACGACATCAGGGATGGAACAGTCAAAATCTGCGACTGGGAAGGCAAAGCCGTTCGCATGTGGGATGGTAGCGTAAGGTTCCGACAAGAAGACGGAACATATCTTTTCGAGTGGAAATAAATACATTTAACAAAGTAAGAATAGTAATGTAAAATATACATATAGGTATGATACCCATTGGTACATTACTTCAACTCCAAGAGAGAAACCATACCTACAGGATAATCGTTTTATCGTACTTTCCTGTTTTCTTTAACGACGAGCAGATCTGGCATTACGAACTAAACTTCTTTAGGGATGACGTTAACTTAGGATCGCTTGCTTTTGACGAAATAGAATTGGACAAACTAATTAATAGTGGTGAGGTAGTGATACTTTCCAGGGGAAAAGATGAAGATATTTAACCATTTGTTCCGCCCTTACGTTGTTATTAGAGAGTTGCAAAAAGAAAATACACAACTTAAAGCAGAGAACATCGAACTAAAAGATACAAATGAAAGTCTGTGGGATATGCTCGAAGAGATCAAAGAGTCAGAAAAACAAGCAGCCAATTACCACAATGTTTTAAACACAAGAGTAACCGGAGAGGCATAATGCCGTTAATGAAGTCTATAAAGCACATGAAAAGTTGCTGGCTAAGCAGCAGCACTGTACACAACAAGCCATGGGGCGTAGAACATACTTGGTCAGCACTTGGCTCACTGCAAGGTAAGTTGCTTTTCATTAGTTCCAATGAAAGAACGAGTTTGAAGTATAATACCTTGAAAGACGAATGCCTATACGTCCTAAATGGTATTATCGAGGTTGAGTATGGCTCCGAGGGCTCATTGGTTGATCCAGTTCAGTACCCATTTAAAAAAAGCACGATCTCAAACGGAGAGTGTTTTAACGTGCAGTCCGGCTGCCCATATCGCATCAAGGCGCTCACAGAAGGAGCACAGGTTATTGAGATAAGCGAAAAAAAATTCAATAGCCGAACAATTCGCTTAGAGGATGATTATGGAAGAGAATAACTCAAACGAAGAGACAGAGGATCTTAAGCCAAAACCACCACCGAGGCTTGCACCGCGAGGCATCCGCTCATTCACAGTATGTCGCCAGTATGACGAGACAGGTGTTTCAGGCGAAGGCGTCATTATCGAGGGCGTGCTTTTAGCCACAGGGCAAACGATTATTCACTGGCTTTATCCTCCTCCAACTGGAGCGATTGCAATATTTAATTCATTGGATGACTTTTTTAAAGTACATATCAAGCCCCATCCGGCAAACAAGACTATAATTACTTTTGAGGATGGCGAGCAACTTTGTTTTCACGCTGATGGAACAATGGAGACTAAAAGCGCCGATGAATAAATTTAATCATGGTGAGCAAGGATAGTATTAAAATAGGGGATTATGTTCGTTGGTTATATCCGTTAGGTTATATTGACCTACAAAGACGTAACTTTTCCTATGGGCTCGTCATGAATGTTAGAGAAGAAGAAGACGAGCTAAGCATAGACGGAAAAATCGTTTTGCTCTTAGACTCAGGATATAAACAAACATTTTGGCTTTCTTTGGATCTACTTATTGAACTAGGTAATTTGGAATTATTAATAAATGGCGAATGGCGAAAAGTTAAGTAGAGAGGAAACTTTGAGAAATATAAAAGTTGGTGAATATATTCGCTGGAAGCCGCTTCCAACCGCAGCCGCCACATACGAATATCATAAGTTTGGCTTTAAAACTTTTGTAGGACAAGGCGATCAATGGCAATACGGACTTGTACTTGATGTCTTGGAGTCACCACGAAGAAGAGGACAGTCCAGCAGCATTGCGGGCTTGCATTTACAGTTGCTTAAGAACGGCGAGATAGACTGGATATTTAATTTTGAATATTTTGAGCATATCGAGATTATTGGAAAACTTGACGAGGATTAATACTACTTAGAATATGAGTGCATTTAGAGTAGTTCCACAGACCGGCGTTATTTATGTAACCTCCAAGGCAGCCAAACTTGGCTTTTACAGAGGGCACCCGGACTGGGTAAACATGGGGCAGGGACAGCCTGAGACTGGGTTTATCGAAGGCGGATTAGAAAGAATAACCGATATTCATATCGACGAACTTGATCAAGAATACGCCCCAGTCGGAGGGTTAAAAGAACTACGTCAAGCCATTGCTGATATGTACAACGAACTTTATCGCAAAGATAAGGAGCAAAAGTACACGGCTGATAACGTCTCAGTTGCGGCTGGTGGGCGTGCAGCACTAACACGCCTCGCAGCCTCGATTGACAATGTTAACCTCGGACACTTTCTGCCCGACTATACTGCATACGAAGAATTGCTAACAACCTTTAACAGTTTTAACACCATACCGATCCTACTGGATCCAGACAATGGTTATACATTCTCAGTCGAGGAACTGAGAAAAGAAATTCAAGGCAAAGGGCTCTCCGCACTTTTGATCTCCAACCCGTGCAATCCAACAGGCGCTACCATTTACGGCAGACAACTCAAAGGTTGGGTTGAGGCAGCAAGAGATTTGGAGTGCTCAATAGTATTCGATGAGTTTTACTCTTCTTACGTTTACCAGGGCGTGAAGAAAGGCGATACCCTTTCCTGTGCAAAGTATGTCGAGGACATTGAAAATGATAATGTCGTTATCGTTAACGGACTCGGCAAGAACTGGCGCTATCCAGGCTGGAGAATTGCTTGGGTAGTTGGACCCAAAGATTTTATTAAGTCCGTCAACAGCGCAGGCTCATTCCTTGACGGTGGAGCGCCACGCCCACTTCAACGAGCAGTAATCCCTCTTATGCACCCAGACAACGTTAGAAAAGAAGCTCTTGCTTTACAAAAAGAATTTGGAAGAAAAATACAATTAATGCTTGACGGACTGAGGGATATTGGTATAACATTTGATAGAGAACCAGGAGGTTCCTTTTACTTGTGGGGCAACGTATCAGACTTACCCGAGGGCATTAACACAGGCATGTCGTTCTTAGAGAAAGCATTGGAGAAGAAAGTTATTGCGGTTCCAGGTGAAGCCTTTGATGTTAACCCAGGCAAGCGCATGAAGAAAGCAGGCTCACGCTTTAAAAACTATTTGAGATTTTCCTATGGACCCAAGTACGAAGACTTGGAAGAAGCACTCCGACGACTTAAAGAGATGGTCGAGGAACATAAATAATCTCTTGACATTTCCTTGACATAATAAACTTGCATATCATATAAAGATTTGCTATATTATATATGTAAGGAGAAAGACATGCCCCGAGTTACCTACGCCGACCGCCTTGCTGATCTTGCCGCCAAGCCCCTCTCTGATTACGACAGAGGCTTTGTTGAGAGCTTGACGCAGTATTACCAGCGCAAGCGTTCTATGACTGCTGGTCGTCGTGCTGCTATTGAGCGGCTTGAAGAGCGTTACTCCGATGAGTCCCTCGCTGCTGCCGCTGCTAACCCGTTGACCGAGCGCCTTGCTACTCTCGCTGATCGGGTTGACCCAGGCACTTGGGATGCTGGCTTTGTTGAGAGTGTTACCTCCCAAGTCAAGCGTGGGCGTGACCTCTCCGACAAGCAGTTGGATATTGTTTCCAAGATCGAGCTTCGCTGGTCTGATGAAGCCCGTGCCGCTGCTAACACTTGGAAGCAGACTTACCTTGACTCTCCTGAGATGCAAGAGAAGGCTCGGATTGCCGCCTCCTACTATTCCATCACCGGCTACTATGCTGGTCTCTCCGATAATATCCTTCACACCGAAGGCTTTGTTCCTACCGAGAAACAATACAAAAGCATTACCAACAACAAGTTCGCTAAGAAAATCCTTGAGGCTTGTTATGCCGACCCCAAGTATCCTGTCGGCTCTTATGTTGTTGTTCGCGATACTGCCCCTGGTATGGTTCGCGGCAAGGCTAAGAACGTTCCCTGCGTCATTCTGAAGACTAACGCTGCTTATCCCCGTTGCGCTGCGAAGGGCACTAAGATTTATCAAATCTTGCCTTTTGGCTCCCCTGCTGCTATAATGGTTGAGGAGCGTCACGTTAAGAAGGCGCGGAACGTTGGAGGTGCCCGATGAGCAGCATCGAAGTTGGCGATATCGTCTCCCCCGGTTTCTACGGCGCGGATGCCTATGGTGTTGTGGTTGATATCTCAGTGCCGGAGCGCCGCAACGTTCATAGTGGGTTTAAACCACGCGCCAAAATTTTGATGCACACCGGCAAGGTTTACTACTTTGTCCTCGAAGACTTGACTATCGTAAGCAAAGGAAAAAACAATGACTCCATTTGAAAAAAGCCAACAGTTCCTCACAGCCTTCGCCCACTCTCTTGACTTCGCACTTGCAGTTAAAGAATATGTTCGTGTATCCGAGGAAGTCGAGCAGGAAAGTCTTGCCGCTGTTATGAAAGGTGACATCGCTCTTGTAGCTGAACTTGCTCAGTATCGCCAAACTCTTGACAAAGCGATTGTATTAAACTCAGCCGAGGCGTAATGTCTC
>CP070664.1:0-6664 GCA_020355325.1 Caldifarciminota bacterium | reverse complement strand
TTTGGAGTTAACGCCCCAGCACTTAATGTTTGATGTCGTGCCGGTATCATCGATAACCTCGACAACCCAGTATTCTTTATTGTTCTTCGTCTTCCTCGGGACAATCTTGCGAGGAATAAACCACGTAACCTGCAAATCGGGGTCAAACTCACCGATGGGCGGGATCAAGTTTTTCTGCAACTTGTCCATGATCTCAGTGCTCATAACTTCCGACATTGGAAATACGCCCGTAAGTTCAACGGTGTACTGAATGATCTCTTCTTCCTCGAAGTCACCCTCTGGTCGATACAACTCAATATTGTCCTCAAACTGCTTTGGTTTACGAGGGCGGTCAACAGCAACAGCCGACCAAAAGTGTTTAAGCCCGCTAAATCGCTTATCGACAAGATTATTCATCGCACCTGAGCGGACAAGAACATCCAGCGCCTTTTTGTTGAGTTTGGAGTATACCATATTCTCGTTAAAAAGGAAATCCTCAATCTTCTCAAATGGGCGGTTATTAACAATTTGTGCAATTGCCGCATCACCGAGCCCCTTGATTGAAGTGAGGGGCTGGATAAGAGTCTTGCCGTCTTCAGAGATCTCCCAGACACGACCAGAGGTGTTAATATCCAGTTTACGAATGTTGAAACCAAATCCCTTCGCAACATTGATAGCCTTCTCTTTTCTGCTCTCGGGCTCCTTGTCCAAGAAAGCAGCCATCCACTCTGCGGGATAGTGGTGAGCCAACCAAGCGCACTGGTATGAAAGCATCGAATAAGAAACGGCGTGAGACTTGTTGAAGCCGTAGCCTGAGAAGTATTCGAACTTGTCCCAGATACCTTGTGCAACATCGCGACGAATGCCCTTCTCGACACAGCCGGTGATGAACTTGGAATGAATCTTCATCTTGGCTTCATGACCCTTGCCAGTCCCCTTCTTTGTGAGAAGCTTACGAAGCTTGTTACCCTCATCAAGGGACAAGTCCTTACCAAGTTTGTGGGCAAGAATGGCGATCTGCTCTTGGAAGATAAGGAAGCCGTAGGTCTCCTCAGTGACCTCTTGGATAAGAGGATGGTCGTATTTGATATACTGTGGATGCTCTTTTGCCTCTACATACTGGTCGTCAACCTTTGCCGAGAGCGGACCTGGGCGGAAGATGGACGTGATAGCTGAGATATCCACAATACTTGTGGGTTTTGCTCGTTGACAGAAGCCCTGAGCGCCCTTCTCTGTAAACTGGAAAATACCAGCCCACTTGCCGTCATGGAAGATGTTTTTATAGACATCTTGATTATCCAGGTTAATCGTATCTGGATGGAGATGCTGGTCGTAATATTCTTTAACATCCTCGAAGGTTGGCTCTGGCTTGTTATGATGTCGCTTGAGAACATGGCGGATTGCACCGTCAAGCATCGCGAGGGTGGAGAGTCCAAGAATATCGAACTTAATAAAGCCCATTGGTTCCAGGTGACGGACGTTCTGTCCCTCAGCCCAAGGTGTCTGACGGACGCCCTTTGAGTTAATCAGCGGCATCCAGTTATCAAGGTTTTCACCGACCACAACACCACCTGCGTGACGGGAACAAGAGCGCACCTGTCCGTAGAGCATATCGATATGGTTGGCGATATTCGTGTACTTGTTAAGGAACGCTTGGAGGGTTGGAGAATATTCTTTTGTCTCCTCGAACGTAGGCGTATATACACCTGCTTTGATGCCGTGTGCCTTCTTGGCGGCTGGAGTTGCCTCCAAAAGCATCTTGCCTGTGACCTCGTTCACTTCCTTAAACGGAATGCCGTAAAACTTGGAAATGTCCTTGATAAGCGAGCGCAACTGAAGAGTGTTCCAGTTGGAGATAGGAACAACAGTGGTGTCGCCCCATTCCTCAATCAACTGCTCTTTTAGTTCCATCGGTGCGGCTACATCGTAGTCAATATCTGGATAGTCAGTAGCATCGGAGCGAAGGAAACGCGAGAACAGTAGACCATACTTAATCGGGTCAATCTGGGTGATACCGAGGGCGTAAGCCACAAGGGAACCTGCGGCAGAACCACGACCTGGACCTGTGAGCATGCACTCGTTCGCTCGGTCGGCAATTGCCTTCATGGTCAAGAAATACTTTGAGAAACCTCGGTCGTCAATAACAGTAAGTTCGTGACGGAGGCGCTCTGTGTATTCTTGGTTGTCGTGAAGTCCTTGCTTTCGCAGCCCCTCCAACGACATATTTACGAGGGCTTGGGTTGCAGTGTATCCAGCAGGAACAACGAAGTCTGGAAGACGAACCGTGTTATCGGGCATAAAGTCTTCGATTCGTTGATGGGCGATTTCGTGAGTGTGAGTAATAGACTTCATAATAATGTCGTCATCATACTCCACACCGCATTCTTCTGAATACTTCTTGTAACTCGCCCACATTTGATCGCCATTCTTTGGGTAAAGCTCATACCCGATCTCTTCAACACCAATTGGAAGTTCGGTGCTTTCGTAAGATGGGGCGGCTTTTCCAAGCCAACCAAGGCGCTTGTAAAGTTCACGGTCTTTCCAAGCGTCAGGGCTTGGATAATGGCTATCAGCCGTGGAGATAAGTCCGATACCGAACTCTTTGTGCATCTGAATGATGAACTTATTAATAATGTGCTGCTCTGGAACATTATTCCATTGCAATTCGCCATACCAGCGGTCACCAAAAACGCTCATCATTTTACGGGTTGTCTCCCGCATAGCCTCAAGGACTGCCTCATCACCTGCTTCGCGATTTTCCCAGTAATTACCAGAATACACGCCGCCGAGGCAAGCCGAAGCAGCGATAACTCCCTCACCATACTTCGCAAGGAGATCGTAGTCCATGCGAGGATAGCGATAGAAGTTTTCGCTCTTATAGCTCTCAGAAATCAACTTAAAGATGTTCTGAAGTCCTGTTTGATTTTGTGCGAGGAGGATAAGATGACGGCGACGGCGCAATACATCTTGGACTTTCTTACTGGAGTTTTCATCCTCTACAGTAGCGCCACTCAACTCCGAACCGAGAGTTTTAGCACGCTTCTTGTCCTCAAGGGCTTTCTCATACTCCTTACGCCACTCTGCAATAGACGGAATAAAATATGCTTCCGTTCCGAAGATGGGCTTAAAGCTCTTACCCTCTTCTTTCATCTTCTTGGCGTGGAGCACTTGATGAGAAAGACCGTTTGCGTTACCATGATCGGTTAACGCCAATGCATCACATCCATTCTGGTAAGCAAATTCAATGTGGTCTGCCGGATACCCAAGTGCGTCAAATAGTGATCCTGCTACGCTATGTGCGTGGAGCCCAACAAATGGAATTTCGCTTTTTACTCGGTCGCTCATCTTACCCTCCTCTAATTCTTACAGTGCGCGATTGAATACAGTATCGATCTCAGTCAAAATTCGAGTTCGAGTCGCTGGATCGAGTTCCAGCACATCTGTAATACGATAACGCATTTGTCCCAAGACGCGACCAAACTGTTGTGTCTTAGCACGCTCGGCATTAAGTTGGCTAGTCAACTCTTGAATCTGCGACTCCAACTCGGCAGTATTGGTGTCTTCCACAACTGCCACCGTGGGTGTGGTAGGCGTTGCCTCTGTTTCTGTCGTTGTTGACTTAGTTCTTGTCGTTCTCTTCATTCTCTACTCCTAAACCATTCCATTCATGGTATTTGATTAAGCCCTCGTAAGGACGTTTTATTGTTTTTGATTCCTCAGATGCGAAAAAGGTGGTGTAATTGTCCCAACTGGATAAGTCGTAAAACCACTCCAACTCTTTCACATTTGACTCTACTAATATAACAGGTTTTAGAACTTTGTCAAGAGAAAAATAACGTGCTGACCATCTTTCTTCCAAAGGAAGCTTTTCGGTCGGTATGGAGTCACCTGAATGCTTCCACTCTCGCGTCCCCTCTTTCCTAATCACTTGCCTGCTTTTAATAAAATCGTCCGGTCCAAACGAAAAGCCAAGATACTCTCCGTCCTTCACCGTCTTTCCATTATAACAGAAAAAGAAATTGTTTTCACTGGAAATTAATTTTCTGTGAGCCCTCGGCGCATCTTCTGCATATACACTGAGGGGGAAAGATACATAATACTTGTCTGGCGTCACCCATATGCTCATTTGCTTGCTGATCCAATAAGCAGTGTTTGCTCCGTGAAGAATGCTCCAAGCATAACAGTCAATTCTATCACGATCTTTTGGGTGGATTGGAACATAATAAATTGGGATCGGCTTTCGATGCTCTGTTGGGTTTGTCGAAAGAGTTCTTCCATACCAGATTGGATCTTGCACAACTTCGCCAAGACGATGGCGCAAAAGTGGCTGAATGTCGTTATTGCAAACAATCCAAATTGTCTCGCAACCTGCATAAGCACACTCCATAACGGAACGCTCAATAGCGGTGTAGTTTTCCGCTATCGGCATAAGCACGTTGTCCCACTGAAAGCCAAAATCTTTTTTATGACCTGCAACGGGAATAATGCCTGCTAAATGAAAGGCACTTTTATTTAAATCGGGCTTTTCTTCCATTATAAAGCGTTAAGTAGTTTCGTGGTGTAAGTGTTTAATTTTATTGTGTTCTCGGCAATAATTTGCTGGGGCGGATCATAACAAAATTTAATTTTCTTGGTGCTGCGATATTTGGGCATCGGCAGTGGAATTATCTCTCGTTCCATCAATTGTATTTTAGGAGAGATCCACTTATATGGCTCCGAAGAGCGCTCTGGATAGTTTGGGTTCTTGCCGTTTTTCTGTCCTCGAATTCCCGCCTCTTTCATCTTTGCAATGATCTTAAAACGAGCGTATGTGTCCGAATATTGATATTCGTATTTTGCATCTCTTTCGCTCAAATAAGATATCGCCAATAAGTCCTTTTTGTTGGAGTTTGCCGCCGCTCGTTGCGAGGGATAAAAGAATATATCTCTTACAAAGTCCTCGTCAGTGCGAATATGATCGATACCGTGTTCACAGCCGGAGTTCACTGCGAACCAGTCAAGAATCTGGGTTGGCTGGTTGTCGTCTTTTTTAACAATGCTGGAAAGTCCGCTTATTTTGGTGTCGTCGAACACTATTAGGCTATTATAGCCAACATTAAAAACTTTATTGCGCTCTGTTATGACTTTTATCTCTTTTTTGCCGATATTGACGGACTTTGCAAGGTTGGAAAAGGGCACGAGTCCAGATAAAGATAGCAAAACAAGCATTTTTTCGTATACTTGCTCTTTTGATGCTCCAAATACAGTTGTGTCGTTCTCGGGCTTTTTTAAGTCGTAGCGAAGGGGCTCGATTTTAAGCAAACTCAAGTCTGTATTGGGCTCAAAAAACTCAAAAGGATGTATTTTCTGTCGTTCTACGAATATTAGCGGAATTTGGTTATAAAAACAATATAAAGCAGAACTTAAAGTACATCCAATCGCTATTTTGTCGTATTGGAACATTTAGTTTCTTTTACTTCTTCCTTGCTCTCAGCCTTTTCTTGTTCGACTGAGCCTGACGCCTGTTGTTCTACCAGTTTCTTGTCGAAATCGTAACTGATGTAAAAGTCGCCATAATGATGCGCCATATTATTACTCCGTGATCTGTGCAATTACATAATTGTCTAAAATAAGGTGATGAGTTTGCCCATCGTGTTCGACTTCCTCAATCATAGCGCGATCCACAAGGATACGGCTTCCGGCTGATAAACCATCGAAGCGGCAGTCTTCGGCTGTGCTGTGAACGATAGCAGAGCAGTATTTTCCTTCGACTTTTGTGTAGTCATCGGGCAGCAAGATTGGGGATTGCTCCGCCTTCTTTTCTCGCTCAATAAACTCTGGTGTGATTAAGATGTGTCTGTTAAATGGTTGTAGCATTTTCTTTCCTTGTTAAATTATCCACATTTTGCATAGCCGCAATCACGGCAGGTCAAGCAGCCCTCGACATAGATGAGCCCATCGGCACCACACTCTGTACAAGTCTTGTCGCTTGCCTTGGAGCCATCAGTGATGTAGTTTTTGAGAACCCTCGCAACACACTTGGCGAATGAGAACATATCGCTGTCGCGATCTTTCTGCATTTGCTCAACAACATATTGAATGTCTGCTCCGTGTCGCAGTGAAAGCGAGATAAGTCGGGTGAATGCTGCATAGTTTGGATTATCGAAGACTTTGACGATATCCTTTACAACAATAGTATCACCATTTTTACCAACGCGCAAGTCATAAACAGAATTCTTTGTTTTTCGCGGATGCTTGACGAGAATACCCTGGGTATGCTTCGCAGGGATCTCAATTAAGTTCGACAGACCCCCCATAACTTCGTAAGGTTTGCCGTCATACATGCCCACTAAAATGATCCACTTCTCACCCTGAATAGTTGTGTGGTGGATGTTACAGGGCAACTCAGCAGGGCGTTTTACAGCCTGATTTTGTGGGAATGATTCTTTCTCTTCCTCGGTGTTTGTGACGAGAACTCCGGTACGAGAGCCGTCAACATAAACGGTAATACCTTTGAGTCCAAGTTTCCAGCCGAGTTGATAAAGGCGCGAAACAACCTCTGGATCAGTGCCCTTTGGAAGGTTAATAGTCGAACTAATTGAGTGGTCAATGTGCTTCTGGATTGTTGCCTGAATTCGGACTCGATTCTCCCAGTCAATAGCGTCGGATTCCGTGAAAAAGTCTGGAACCTCGGTTGTATTGTGTG